>NZ_CP093968.1:0-3317686 GCF_022699605.1 Acinetobacter sp. LUNF3
ATGCTTTGGACGGACTGCTTAACTCGCTTGCGACAAGAGCTCTCTGGGAATGTCTTTACAATGTGGATACGCCCTTTAGTTGCAGAAGAGTTAAATGACACACTACGTCTTTATGCTCCCAATCCCTATTGGACACGTTACATTCAAGAACATCACCTAGAATTGATTACAATTTTAGTGGAGCAGCTCTCTGAAGGGCGTGTACGTAAAGTTGAAATTTTAGTCGATTCACGCCCGGGTGCAATTTTATCTGCGAGTGAGCAACCTGCAACGACGACTGCAGCTTTAGAGTCTGCTCCAGCACCTGTTGTGCGTCCGAAAAAAGAAAAAGAAGAAGGGAATTCTAAAAACAGCCGTAAACGCCAGTTAAATCCTTTATTTTCCTTCTCACTTTTTGTGGAAGGTCGTTCAAACCAAATGGCTGCTGAAACGTGTCGTAAGGTTTTAACCCAGTTAGGTGCTTCTCAGCACAATCCCTTATTTTTATATGGCCCGACTGGTTTAGGTAAAACACACTTAATGCAAGCAGTGGGCAATGCCTTGTTGCAAGCCAAACCGAATGCACGTGTCATGTATATGACGGCAGAAAGCTTTGTTCAAGATTTTGTTAGTTCTTTACAACAAGGCAAAGTGGAAGAATTTAAAAAAAATTGCCGATCTTTAGATCTATTGTTGGTCGATGATATTCATTTGTTGGCGGGTAAAGAGGCGAGTTTAGTAGAGTTTTTCTATACTTTTAACGCACTTTTGGATGAATCTAAGCAAATTATTCTGACTTCAGATCGCTATCCAAAAGAATTAACGGAATTAGATCCACGTTTGGTTTCACGTTTTTCGTGGGGCTTGTCGGTTGGGGTTGAGCCACCTGATATTGAAACCCGTATTGAAATTTTGCTGAAAAAAGCAGAAAGCAATGATGTGGAATTACCGAGAAACTGTGCGTTATTTATTGCGCAACAAGTGGTTGCAAACGTACGTGAATTGGAAGGTGCACTGAATAAAGTGGTGGCCATTTCACGTTTTAAGGGTACAGCTATTGATTTGGATGTTGTGCGTGAGTCATTAAAAGACGTCTTGGCCATTCGTGCACGAACCATCAGTACTGAAAATATTCAACGTGTGGTGAGTGAGTACTTTAGAATCCCACTCAAAGAGTTGGTTGGGCCTAAACGTACCCGTATTTATGCTCGTCCGCGCCAATTGGCAATGGGTTTGGCACGTGAGCTAACGGGAGATAGTTTCCCTGAAATTGGTATGGCTTTTGGCGGCCGAGATCACAGTACCGTCATGCATGCTTGTGAAAAAGTTTTAAGTCTGCGCGATGAAGATCCGATCTTCAATGAGGACTATAAAAACTTGCAACGCTTGCTGCAAAGTTAAGCAAAATTGCTCAAATTCTATTCTTGCAATGCGGCATGTTCTGCCGCATAGTACACTGCTAAAAACACATTTATTTATTATTTTATCTTCAGTTTTTCGAGGAATGTATCGTGCGTTTAAAAATCGCGAAAGAAAGCTTACTTAATGTTCTATCACATGTCGTAGGAGCGGTTGAACGTCGCCATACTTTAAACATTCTTTCAAATGTTAAAGTGCAAGTGAGCCAAGCATCGTTGACGATCACAGGTTCAGACTTAGAAGTTGAATTGGTTGCAAGTACCACGCTTGCGGAAGGGGCATGTTTACAAGCGGGTGAAACGACCGTTCCTGCACGTAAGCTGATGGATATTTGCAAATCTTTACCGACTGCAGCACTGATAGACTTACAAATTACTGAAGATCAACGTTGTATTTTAAAGTCTGGTAATAGCCGTTTTGTGTTGGGGACTTTACCGGCTGAAGATTACCCGTTATTGACCACAGAGAACACGCAAGGCACGCAAGTTGCAGTGACACAGCGCGAATTAAAGCGCCTATTTGAAAAAACTGCATTTGCTATGGCGGTGCAGGATGTGCGTTTTTATCTCACGGGAACCTTACTTGAAATTGATAATAATCAACTGCGTACAGTGACCACAGACGGCCACCGTTTAGCTCTGTGTGAAACTGTTGCTAGCTCAAATGCGACTCAATTGATTCAAGCGATTGTTCCACGTAAAGCAGTGGGCGAATTACAACGTTTATTGAGCATTGAAGATGAACAATTGGCGTTGTTAATCGGTCGTGAACTATTGAATGTGACCATTTCTATTGCCAGTCGTGACAAAGAACAAGGGAATACCACGGTTCGTTTCACCACAAAACTGATTGACGGTAAGTTCCCTGATTATCGCCGTGTGATTCCACGTGGTGGGGATAAAAATGTGTTAATTGCACATGATGTCTTTAAGCAATCTTTACAACGTGTTTCGATTTTAAGTAATGAAAAACTACGTGGTGTGTTCTTAAACTTTGCCGCAGACACTTTGCAGCTGCGTGCCAATAATCCAGAGCAAGACGAAGCCGTAGAAGATTTGGCGATTCAATACAATAATGCGCCAATGGAAATGTCTTTTAATGCCCAATATATCTTGGAAGTCTTAGGTGCATTGGATGGTGATGATGTGTCAATGACGATGACTGAAGCAAATCAATCGGTTCTATTGCAAGACCCAGCCCACCAAGATCAGACCTATGTGGTCATGCCAATGCGTGTTTAAGCCCTAGGTTCAGGCATGCAAATCACGCGTTTAAACATCGAACGTGTTCGAAATCTCAGAACGGTTGCTCTCCATGGATTGCAACCGTTTAATGTTTTTTATGGACAAAATGGTTCAGGTAAAACCTCTATTTTAGAAGCCATTCATCTGCTGGCGACTGGGCGTTCCTTTCGGACCCATATTCCGAAACACTATATTCAAACCGACACCCAAGACGCGATTGTCTTTGCCCAATCCAGTTCTGAAAAAATAGGGATGCAAAAGCTGTTGTCTGGTGAACAGCTCATCAAGGTCAATGGCGACAACATTGCCACTCAAGGTCAATTGGCTAAAATTCTTCCTTTGCAACTGATTGATCCGCAAAGTACCGATATTATTGATCATGGTGCCAAGCCTAGACGGCAACTATTAGATTGGCTGATGTTCCACGTGGAACCTGAGTTTTATCATGCATGGCAATATTATTCACGGGCATTAAAACAGCGTAATAGTTTACTTAAAACACGACGGAATCTAAGTCTGGCAGATTTGGAGCCGTGGAACAAAATGCTCAGTGATTATGGGGAAATGTTGCATTCGCAGCGCGTCAGCATTGTAGAGCAGTGGAAGGGCTTTTTTGAGCAAGATTTAAAACACCTGCTACCAGATATCGAGGTTCAGTTAGAATATAGCCCTGGCTTTCATACCGAGTTAGGGTTACTGAATGACCTGCAAAGTCACCATCAAAAAGACCTTGAACGGCGCTATACCGAGTATGGTCCACACAAGGCAGATTTACGTTTAAAAACAAGCCTTGGCGATGCCGATGTAGTGCTGTCACGAGGACAAAAAAAGCTGTTAATCATAGCCTTAAAACTGTCACAGATTGCAATGCTACATGCTTGTAATAAGGAAACTGTGGTATTATTAGATGATCTGACAGCAGAATTAGATTTAACAGCACAACAACGTTTAATTGAGCGATTGAGCCAACTGGGTAGTCAAGTTTTTATTACCACTTTAGAGTATGAATCAGTCAAAAATCACTTACATGATTTATCTATTTCTTATCAATTATTCTGTGTTGAAAACGGTCAAGTTCAAGTTGTCGCACAATGATTTTAGATTTTACCCATCACGGGATAGACCTATTTTTCGCTAGGGAGAAACCATGAGTTCAGAAGATCAACAAGCTGCTTCTCAAACGGAACAAACCACAGAAAAAGCTTATGATTCCTCTAGTATCAAAGTATTACGTGGATTGGACGCAGTACGTAAACGTCCGGGTATGTATATTGGTGATACGGATGATGGTTCAGGCTTACACCATATGGTGTTTGAGGTGGTGGATAATGCGATCGATGAGGCGCTTGCAGGTCACTGTGATGAAATTTTGGTGACGATTCACGAAGATGAATCTGTAAGTGTATCGGACAATGGGCGCGGTATTCCGACCGATATTCACCCTGAAGAAGGGGTTTCTGCCGCAGAAGTGATTTTGACCATTCTGCACGCGGGTGGTAAGTTTGATGACAATAGCTACAAGGTTTCAGGTGGTCTACATGGTGTAGGCGTATCAGTTGTGAATGCCTTGTCACGTAAGTTGGAATTGACCATTCATCGTGCAGGTCATATTCATCAACAAGAATATAAACACGGTGATCCTGTTTACCCACTGACTGTTGTGGGAGATACGGATACGACAGGAACAACTGTCCGTTTTTGGCCAAGTGCTGAAACTTTTAGCCAAACCATTTTCAATGTTGATATTTTGGCGCGTCGTTTACGTGAATTGTCTTTCTTAAACGCGGGCGTGCGCATTGTTTTGCGTGACGAGCGTATTCATGCAGAACATGTGTTTGACTACGAAGGCGGTCTGTCTGAGTTTGTGAAATATATTAACCAAGGCAAAACCCATCTGAACCACATTTTCCATTTCACCGTACAGGCTGAAAATGGCATTGGTGTTGAAGTGGCGTTGCAGTGGAATGATACCTATCAAGAAAATGTACGTTGCTTTACCAACAACATTCCACAAAAAGATGGTGGAACGCATTTAGCGGGTTTCCGTGCGGCATTAACGCGTGGTCTAAACAGCTACATGGAAAACGAAAACTTACTCAAAAAAGAGAAAGTAGCCGTTTCTGGTGATGATGCCCGTGAAGGTTTAACCGCGATTGTTTCAGTGAAAGTGCCTGATCCAAAATTCTCTTCACAAACCAAAGAAAAGTTGGTTTCAAGTGAGGTGAAACCTGCGGTTGAACAGGCAATGAATAAATCATTCTCTGAATATTTGCTTGAAAACCCGCAAGCTGCAAAATCAATTGCAGGCAAAATCATTGATGCGGCACGTGCCCGCGATGCGGCACGTAAAGCGCGTGAAATGACGCGTCGTAAAAGTGCGTTAGATATTGCAGGCTTACCAGGTAAGCTGGCGGATTGCCAAGAAAAAGATCCAGCATTGTCTGAATTGTATCTGGTCGAGGGTGATTCTGCGGGCGGTTCAGCTAAACAAGGCCGTAACCGTAAGATGCAAGCGATTTTACCGTTGAAAGGTAAAATCCTAAACGTGGAACGTGCGCGTTTTGACAAGATGATTTCATCTCAAGAAGTCGGCACCCTGATCACGGCATTGGGTTGTGGTATTGGTCGTGAAGAGTACAATCCGGACAAATTACGTTATCACAAAATCATCATCATGACCGATGCTGACGTGGATGGTTCGCACATTCGTACCCTATTGTTGACCTTCTTCTTCCGTCAAATGCCTGAACTGGTGGAACGTGGTTATATCTATATCGCTCAGCCACCACTGTATAAGCTGAAAAAAGGCAAGCAAGAGCAGTATCTTAAAGATAATGATGCGCTTGAAACCTATTTAATTTCAAACGCGATTGATGAGCTTGAATTGCATATCAGTGACGCTGCACCAGCAATCCGTGGTGAAGCTTTAGCGAATGTGATTGCAGACTATCAAACATCTCAGAAGAGCCTACAGCGTTTAACTGTACGTTATCCTGCCAGTGTCTTAGATGCGTTGATTTCGGTTGAAGGCTTTAAGCTTGATCAAAACCATGACCGAGCTTATGTTGAGCAGTGGGCTGAACAAGTGCGCAGTGCTGTGGCAGAGATTCAACCGAGCTTGCGTCCTGAGTTAAGCTTAGAAACGTTTGAAAAAGAACTGGCAGAGGGTCAAAAGATCGAGACTTACTTACCTCGTATCACCATCTATGTACACAATCTGCCGCACAGCTACTTATTAGATGCAGGCTTATTGGGTTCTGGTGAATATGCCCGTTTGTTGAAAAACTCCAAGAGTTGGTTCACGTTGTTGGAAGATGGCGCATACCTACAAAAAGGTGATCGCAAGATTGCAGTTACTAACTTCCATCAGGTATGGCAGCATATTTTATCTGATTCCCGTCGTGGCATGATGATTCAACGCTATAAAGGCTTGGGTGAGATGAATGCGGACCAGCTTTGGGAAACGACTATGGATCCTGAAAACCGCAACATGTTGCAAGTTACCATTCAGGATGCGATTGAAGCCGATCGTATGTTCTCTTGTTTGATGGGTGACGATGTGGAACCACGTCGTGCATTCATTGAAGAAAATGCATTGAATGCGGATATTGATGCCTAAGCGCTTTACAAAATAAGCCAAAAAAGCACCCTACGGGGTGCTTTTTTTTACAGCATTTCTTATGATTTTGAATAAAATATAAGCAATGCACACTGTTATTAAACTGACTTATAGCGATGTCATGATGTGAGTATCAAGTCTTTTGCACAGTGCAAAATGTGAGGTCATTATGATGGATAATCAACTAGAACAAGTACGCGACATTTGGGTGAATGCATTTTTTACGGGCAATTATGAAGTTTTAGCTCAATATGAAGATGAGCATTTTAAGGTGGTCTATGAGCAAGCTGATCGTGTGGAGAGTAACTATACGCGCTATGAAAAGATCGCACATGCTGTGAAAAATGGGGTTTGGAAACCTCAAAAACCCGATGTCGAATTTGAAGAATTTGAGTTTAACCGTGACCAAACACGCTGTCAGGTCTTGATCGGTTTGGTTGAAAATCGCCAACAAATCCAAGAAACATGGGTCTTCGATCAGGGATGGAAAATACAAGAATTACGGTTTTTAAAGGCGCAAAGAGCCGTATTAAATTAAGGAAAAAGAGCGCAAAAAAGAGGATGGATTTGCCTAAAACAACTGAATAAATAAACAACATTAGCCTGTGGATAAATAAAAATAGCACTTTATATCAGTTGCTAAAATACGTATAATTTTATCCACAGTTGCTTTAAGTATGGTTTTTAAATTTAAAACCATACGTTATTTTTTAAATTTAAAACCATACGTTATTTTTTAAATTTAAATCGGATCTTTTAAATTTATTCCCTCTTTTTAAATTCAAAACTTATTGTGTTGAAAGGTGCATGTCTGAACATGATGGATATTCGCTGTCTGTTGTGAAGGTTGTATTTGGCTTTAAGCTGTGAAATGCATGGAAATAGGACTGTATATAATTGAATATTCAATTAATTAAGCTAAATTAAACAATCAAATTTTTTGCTTTTTAAGAATATCTAAACAATAAAAATCAATCAATTTATCGCTTTATTTATTAAGAAATAATTTTAATTTCAATCACTTATGATTTCTTAAAATGCTCAGACTATTTGGGTGCATTTCCTATTGAGTTATATGCATAGACCGAAAAGGCACGTTTTTCGAGATCGATTGGTGTTGCAGCAAAGTAAATCAATCAAAATGGTTAAGACATAAAAATGCCCGCCATGCATAAACAGAGCGGGCAGGGTGTATGAGGAAAGATTATTCGTTTTCGAATGAGCTTTCGAGCTCCTCAAGCTCCATCATCAGCTCTAGCATTTGTTCTTCAGCTTCACTGACTTGGTTTTTAAGTTCGGTTTGCTCATTCATCAGTTTCATGAGTTCATCTTTGCGTGCAGCGTCATATAGGCCAGCATCACCGAGTAAACTTTCAATGTCGAGTAAACGTGGCTGGTGTTTTGCCAGCAGGCTTTCACATTTTTCGATATTTTTACGAATCGGGCGCGTTTGTTCACGGCGCTGTGCAGCTAATTTACGCTGCGCTTCTTTATCAACTTTAGAAACGATGGTTTTTTGAGTGCTGACTTTAGACACGATCGGCGCTACGATTCCACCTTGTTTAATCATTTCTAGGCGCGCTTGGCGTAACCAGTTGGCATAATCGTGTAGATCACCTTCAAATTCGGTCGATTTTCCAGCATGGACTAAAATGAGGTCATCACACACGCTGGCAATCAGTTGGCGTTCATGCGAAACCAAGACCACAGCACCTTCATAGTCTTGTAAAGCCATGGTCAGGGCATGGCGCATATCTAAGTCTAAATGGTTGGTCGGTTCATCTAGAATCAAGACATTGGGACGTAACCACACGATTAAAGCCAGTGCCAAACGTGCACGTTCGCCACCAGAGAAACTCTCGCAAGGGGTATCCATCCGTTCGCCACTAAAGCCGAAACTGCCTAAAAAGGCACGTAAGGTCGCTTCACTGATTTTTTTATCCGCAATGCGTGCCAATTGCAGCATTGGGCTGGCCGACTCATCCAGTGAATCCATTTGATGCTGCGCAAAATAGCCAATATTTAGCAGTTCTGAGGCTTTACGTTGTCCTGCCAATAAAGGTAAATCACCGACCAAAGATTTGATTAAAGTCGATTTACCTGCACCATTCATCCCCAATAAGCCAATCCGGCTCGTCGGGGTGATTTGTATGTTGATATTGGTGGCAATCAGTTTTTCACCATAACCAATATCAGCCTGTTCTAGAGTCAGCAGTGGTGAACTCATTTTAGTGGGTTCACGGAAGCTAAAGGTAAAAGGGGTATCGACATGTGCAGGCGCAAGCAGCTGCATCCGTTCCAATTGTTTAATTCGGCTTTGTGCCTGACGTGCTTTAGTGGCTTGGGCTTTAAAACGGTCAATATATTTTTGAATATGTGCCCGTGTTTCGAGCTGCTTTTCATAGGCTTGTTGTTGTTGTGCTAAGCGTTCTGCACGAGTGGTTTCAAAGGTAGAATAGTTACCGCTATAGAGGGTGAGTTCTTGATTTTCGATATGCAAAATACGGTTGGTAATCGCATCTAAGAAATCGCGGTCATGCGAAATTAAAATTAGGGTGCCCGTATAGGCATTTAACCAATCTTCTAACCATAAAATAGCATCGAGATCTAAGTGGTTGGTTGGTTCATCCAGTAATAATAGATCCGAACGGCTCATCAAAGTACGCGCTAAGTTTAAACGCATTCGCCATCCACCAGAGAAACTCGAAACTAAGAGTTGGTTTTGATGTTCCATAAAACCCAGACCCGCCATAAGCTGAGCGGCTTTAGCGGGTGCGGAATAACCGTTAATTTCGTCGAATCGGCCATGTAAATCAGCCAGTTCAGTGTCAGTTAACTGTTCAGGATGGTTGAGCTGTTGTTGAATGTTCCAATATTCTTCATCACCGGTCAGGACGAAATCAATTGCAGCCATATCTAAGGCTTTTACTTCCTGTGCCATGTGCGCCACCGTCCATACGGCAGGGCGGCTTAGGGTGCCATCATCAGGACCGATTGAGCCTAAGAGCGCAGCAAACAGGGTTGATTTTCCAGCACCGTTGACACCGGTGAGACCAACTTTCCAACCCGGATGGATTTGCATGGAGGCTTTTTGAAATAACACTCGTCCACCACGGCGCAATGAAACTTGATCAAGCTGAATCATGGAACTATCAAATATCAGAAAAAGGTGCGCCTATTCTAATGGATGCGTCAGCAAAAGACTAAACATTCAAAATTTATCTGAACTGAAATCTCTAAGCGTTTCTTTATAAGGGGAGGATGAAACCATTTGACCTTTGGTCGGAAAGCCAAAAGTTGACCTTTTTTGACCTATATTGAGGAATAGCACACAGATATATTTCCCCAGTAAAACAAAAAATATGAAGGGATAATAATGAAAAGAAAAGGATTTTTTATTTTATCGACGCTAGCACTGTGCGCTTTCTAAAGTATGGTGCAAGCGAAGCGGCAGGTGTGTGTCTTCGACGTACTGGGTAAAGCAGGGGAGTTTAATAAATTTTTAGAAGAATGGGCTTTGGTCAGTAAAAAATGGGGCGCACAGGTACAGTTGATTTCGTTTCAGGACGAAGACTTGGCCGATAAAGCCTTTCAAAATGATAAATGCGATGCGGTGTATATGACCTCGATGCGCGCGCGTACGTATAACAAGTTCGCTGGTTCGATTGATGCCTTAGGCGGAGTGCCAAGCAATAAAATTGCACAAAAGGCCGTGGAATATGTACTCGATCCTCGTAATACCAAGCGCATGACCACCACATTACAAGGTGAAAACTATGAAGTTGCAGGCATTGGCTTAATTGGTTCAGCTTATATTTTTGTCAAAGACCGAAATTTGAATACTATTGAGAAAGCACAAGGTAAAAAATTTGCCATCCTGCATTAGGACCGGGCCCAACGGGTGATGGTAGAGCGAGTGGGCGCTGTACCTGTGATGTCGGATATTTCCAATTTTATAAAAAAGTTTAATACAGGCGAAGTCGATGTGGTTGCTGCACCTGCATATGCCTATAAACCCTTAGAAATTGAAAAAGGTCTAGGCTCTAAAGGGGCTATGCTTAACTTTCCCGTAGTCAATGTCACTGCAGATTTAATTGTCAGACCCGAGCGTTTTCCTGCTCAATTTGGCGTGCAATCGCGACAATGGTTTTTACAAAAAATCCCGCAATCCTTTGCCATGGTGCATCGACTAGAAGCGGCCATTCAAAGCAAAATCAAAATGCAACTGAGTAAAGAAGATAAAGAAAAATATCAGCGTATGCTACGCGAAGGGCGCATTGATTTAACCAAACAAGGAGTCTATGACTCAGGCATGATGCGCGTGTTGAAAAAAGCCCGTTGTACGGTTGAACGCACCAATTTTGAATGTTCATTAGGCGGTGAATAAGGCGAAAATCTGTATTTCTTTGTAATATTAAGCATCATTCATGTAAAACGGATGATGCAGGCTTTTTATTTTAATAGGATGAATTTCAAATACTTTTACTAATCCTGTGAAAATAAAAATGAGAGAAAAGAAAAAAATTTGCCCAATTGACAGTGATTTTTGAGTAAATGCTCTATTTTTTTAATTTTAACTTGCTTAATATTTTGCATGTGTATGGACACCTGTCAAACAACAAAACGAACAAGGACACAAGAATGAAAAAATTAACCCTCGCACTCGCTGCTTTTTCTGCTTTTGGTATGGCGTCAACAGCACAAGCGGCTAAAGTGGACATCTGTGTATTTGACTTGCTTGGCAAATCCGGTGAGTCGTATCAAATGGCGCAAGAATGGGCTTTGGCGGCAAAAGGCTGGGGGGCTGAAATTAATTTGATCCCTCGTCAAGATGAAGCAGTTGCCGACAATGACTTTAAAGCAGGCAAGTGTGATGGCGTGTTTATGACCGCTATGCGTGCGCGCCAGTACAATAAATTTGTCGGTTCTATTGATGCATTGGGTGGTGCTCCAAGCAATGCCATTGCACAACGTGCGATTACTTTTGCATTGGATCAGCGTAATGCTGCCAAAATGGTGACCAATCTTAGCGGTAAAAAATATGAAGTGGCAGGGATTGCACCTTTAGGTTCAGCTTTTATTTTTGTACGAGATAAAAGTATTAATTCCATTGAAAAAGCGGCAGGTAAAAAGTTTGCAGTCTTGGGCTATGACGATGCCCAAAAAATCATGGTACAACGCGTCGGTGCGCAAGCGGTGATTTCCGATGTGTCTAACTTTGTGGCGAAGTTTAATAATGGTCAAGTTGATATGGTCGGCGCACCGGCTTATGCTTATAAACCTTTAGAAATTTATAAAGGTTTAGGCACGAACGGCGCTATGTTTAACTTTCCTGTACTACAAGTGACAGCTGACTTTGTGATTCGCCCAGATCAATTTCCAGCAGGCTTTGGACAAAAATCGCGAGATTGGTTTGTGAAAAACCTACCGAAAAGCATCGCGATGATTGGTCGTTTAGAAGCAGGCATTCCTGCAAAATACAAAATGAATCTTACAGCAGAAGACAAAACCAAATATCAAAAAATGCTGCGCGATGGCCGGATGGATATGACCAAACGAGGCATCTATGATCCAGCAATGATGTCGGTCTTGAAAAAAGCCCGTTGCTCGGTGGATAAAGCCAACTTTGAATGCTCACTGGGCGGTGAGTAATTTGCCGAGTGTAATCAAAGAAAGCTCAGTTTAAATTGAGCTTTCTTTTTTGCTTTTAATCGACCGATTTAAATGGCCTTGAAGCGGCCAATTTGTATAGCGCGTAGGAAATGAGTGGTTTTGAACCGAATGAAGTGTCATTCGGGGCATTAAAAAATAACAAAGAGCACAAGTGAATGGCTCATCACAATAAACAACAATAAGTCAAAAGGAAGATGTATGAAACAGTGGATGAAAAGCCTCAGTGTCGGGACATTAGTCATTTCTGCAACAGCGATGGCGCAAGCCAAACAAGTGGTTTGTGTATTCGACTTGGTCGGTAAAAATGGTGATGTGTATAGCCTGATGAAAGATTATCAGTTGGCGGCTAAAAACTGGGGTGCGGATATTGAACTGCGGGTCGGACAAAACGAAGCGGTGATTGCTGAGGATTTTAAAGCAGGAAAATGCGATGCCATTAGTGTTACAGGCATGCGCGGGCGTCAATTTAATTCGTTTACAGGCTCACTCGACGCAATTGGTGCGATTCCCGATCTCAATTTAGCGGTTAAAGTGATGCAAGGCTTGGCCAGCCCAACTTTTGCTAAACATATGGTCAATGGTAAGTACGAGGTCGCAGGTGTGATTCCTGTGGGGGATGCCTTTTTATTGGTGAATGACCGTAGCATTAATACCGTGGCGAAAGCCGCAGGCAAGAAAATTGCGGTTTTAGACTATGACCAAGCGCAAAAAGTCATGGTTCAACAAATTGGTGCACAAGCTGTGAGTGCTGATGTCACGAACTTTGGTGCAAAGTTCAATAACGGTCAAGTCGATATTATTGGTGCACCTGCAGCGGTTTTTAAGCCCTTAGAGTTACATAAAGGCTTGGGGACGAAAGGGGCGATTGTAAATTATCCGATTTTACAGGTCACAGGCAATATCATTATTCGTCCAGATAAATTTCCTGCAGGTTATGGACAAAAATCACGAGAATGGGTCAAAGGCCAGCTGCCGCGTGCATTCGGTATCTTAGGTAAAATGAAAGCTGAAATTCCGCAAAAATATTGGATGCAGGTGCCTGCTGCAGATCAACCCGGTTATCAAAAGATGATGCGGGAAGCACGAATTGATCTCACCAACCGCGGTATTTACGATAAGCGAATGATGAAACTGTTATGGCAATTCCGTTGTAAGCAAGCGGCGAAAAACTTTGAATGTGGACTACAGGATGAAAATTACAAACAATCTTGAGAAAATTAGTCTGATTTGACTTTAAATATTCAAATAGGGACCATATATTGAGTATGCTATACTTGAAATATGGTCTTTTTGATTTGAAAGACAGCTGAACCGAACTGAGGAATCTAAGATGAATGCCCAAGCACTTGAACTAAGCGACAATGCCGCAAATAAAGTACGTCAATTACGTGACAGTGAAGGTAATCAAGATTTAATGCTTCGTGTATATGTCACGGGCGGCGGTTGTTCAGGTTTTTCTTATGGTTTTAACTTTGCTGAAAACCAAAATGAAGACGACGCAGAATTTATCAATGGTGATGTGAAAATGTTGGTTGACTCATTGAGTTATCAATATTTGGTCGGTTCAGTGGTGGATTATATTGAAGGTTTAGAAGGTTCACGTTTCATCGTGCAAAACCCAAATGCAACAACGACCTGTGGTTGTGGTTCATCTTTCTCGATCTAAACCTGATCTGATTAAAAAAGCCCTCATGATGAGGGCTTTTTTTATGTGCAATCATTCGCTTTCAATCGAGTTTAATCGCATCGAGTAAGTCAAAAATAATCGTGGTGACATCTTGGCTTAAGTCACGGTTATTAAAAACTTCATAGGCAGTAATGGTGACATCAGTGTCACTCGGTAACAGTTTCTGTTCTTCTTCAATCAAGTCATTGATTGGTAAAAGCGTCTGTTTCACTTCCAGATGTAAAACATCCTTAAACTCTAAATTTTCATCTTCAAGTTCTAACAGTTGCTCATTGAAATAGGGCAATAGAATAGAATGGAGATAAGGTTGAATCTCAACAATATCAAAGATTTCGATATCACGAGTTTCTTCAATCGTACTGATGTGGTCATTTACTTCGATTAAGATATGGTAGTAACTCACATTCGTCTCCAAAGCTTCTAGTGGATATTCAATTATTTACAATAACACGAACCCGAGTCAAGATGTGCTGTGATTGTATTTCATACACATATTAAAATTAGGGGATTTTTTTAGCAATTCATCATTTCAACGGGCATTAAACAATGCAATATCGGCACTTTGTAAACTAAAATGCTGCATATCTTGCTCTTCTAGCATTGGGTACATCAGGGCTTTCGGATCATTATGATGTTTCATGCCGAGGGCATGGCCAAATTCATGCGCTAAAGTCAGACGTAAGTCTTCTTTGGACTCAAACTCATAAATATGAATTTCACGCCCATTGAACAGTCCTTTATCGAATAATCGAGGTTGAAAGCGTTGGTTGAACTGGTCGATGGCCAGATTATGGCCTTGATCTAAACGATTCAGTTCATCCACCTTTTGATTGTAGGCATTTACTTGCAGGTTAAAGCTGGCAATTTGTTGGTCTAAAACGTGTTGCTGTTGACGCAGCTGTACCAAACTCTGTTGTACGGCCGCTTGCTGCGAAGCAGGGACTCCGCCGTGCTGGTTATACTGACGGATCATGGCATTATAGTTTTGGCTAAGTTCCTGTAGACTCTGTTTTTGCACATCTAGGGCCCCTGAGTGACGTGCCAGATTTTGTTGCATGGCTTTGAGTTCAGTATTTTTTTGACTCAGCCCTTGTTCATTTTGTGTCAGTTTAGACAGTTGATCGCGGCGTTGTACCGACTCATCTTGACGTTGGTCATAAATGAGTCGAATACTGAGCCGAGCATTGGGGTCATATACAAAGTAATCTTGGCCCAAACCCTGTTTCCAAATATCCGTGGCTTGCTGGCTAATCTGCTTTAACTCATGTTCATTAAGACCAAAACGCGGATCGACTTCCGCAATGCGATAGCGAATACGCTGATCGAAAGGATGGGTGAGTCGATCCAGCAGGGGATTGAGACGCAGCTGAGGCTGTTGCATATTTTGATACAGAATCAAACCTAAAAAGCCCAGCAAAGCAAACAAAAGACTTTGACGCATATTTCATTCATATATCTTTATTTTTAGCTACTTTAGCGTAAAAAATACCTTTGCAACATAAAAAATACGTCTTCTCTATGGGCTTAAATTATTCCCAGTGCTGTCAGACTTTGTTTGACCAGTTGCTCACGCACGCTGGCTGAAATTCCTGTTTTCATATGCATATTCAAAGCAAAATACACTTTTTCACCTGTTGCTGTTTCGACCCAGCCTGTCCACCAGCCCACTTGCGGTTCTAGGTCCATGCCCCAACCAGATTTGGCGTAGAGTTTATAATTCGGTTTTTGTTCAATCAGCAGCATGTCTTGTACGGTATGTTGCACATCTGGCTTAAAAGCGAGTTGCGTATTGGCCAGCTTCTCTACAAAAAGGACTTCTTGCACAGGCGTAATTTGCAGTGGACCGACTAACCAAAAATTATCGACAACGGTGCCAATCTGTTGATTGCCATATCCAATGCGCTGTACTTCTTTTTGCATCAGGTCTAGACCAATGCGCCGTGCAAGCTCCTGATAAACGGGAACAGCAGATGCTTGCATGGCTTGCCCTAAAGTCATGTCTTTTTCCCAGGCAGGGAAACTACGCTTTTGACCATCCCATTTAAACACCTCAGTGCTGGTTGCTTTACCATGTTCTAGTCCGATTAAGGCATTCAGCATTTTAAAGGTAGAGGCGGGTACATAGGCTGTCTGAGCACGGCTCAAGTCATTGCCGTAGCTGCGTAAGCCATGCTTATCCTTAATGACAATCACCCCAGTGGTTTGGAGTTGATCGAAGGCCTGTTGGATCTGCTGCTGCGCGCTTTGTTGCTGGTGATTTTTAGCTGTTTCTACTGAGGGGCTTATTGTGGTACATGCAGAACCGAAGGTTGTAATGAGGGCGATGAGTCCAAATTGTAAAGTTTTCATGGTGGCTAAGATCTAAATTTTTTATCAGCCTAATCTAAAAGTAGAAAGTGAAACAACAATATTTAGGTAATAAAAAACCGCGCTTTCGCGCGGTTTTTTATTAAAGAGACAAATTATTTTTTGTCATCTTTTACTTCAGTGAACTCAGCATCTACAACGCCATCGTCCGCTTTCTGTTGTTGACCAGCGTCACCACCGAATGCATTCGGGTCGAAACCTTCAGCACCGCCTTGACCTTGCGTAGCTTCATAAGCACGTTGCGTGATCGGCATGATGATGTTTTGAAGTGCTTCAGTTTTCGCTTTGATATCTTCTACATCATTTTCTTTAGTCGAAGTTTCAAGCTCAGCAACAGCAGTTTCAATGGCAGTTTTTTCATCGCTTGTTACTTGCTCGCCTAGATCTTTTACTGCTTTTTGAGCAGAAGATACCAATGCATCCGCTTCGTTACGTGCTTTCGCAAGTTCTTCGAACTTACGGTCTTCTTCAGCATTCGCTTCAGCATCTTTGATCATTGCTTCGATTTCAGCATCAGACAAACCTGAGTTTGCTTTAATCTGGATGGATTGCTCTTTACCAGTGCTCTTATCTTTCGCCGATACTTTTAATATACCGTCAGCGTTAATGTCGAACGATACTTCAATTTGTGGCACACCACGCGGAGCAGGTGGAATGTCGCCCAATTGGAAGTTACCCAACAATTTGTTTTGCTGTGCCATTTTACGTTCACCTTGGAACACAGAAATGTCTACAGCAGGTTGGTTGTCCGCAGCAGTTGAGAACACTTGAGATTTCTTAGCAGGAATCGTGGTGTTTTTCTCAATAATTGCTGTTAACACGCCACCCATGGTTTCGATACCAAGTGTCAACGGAGTAACGTCAAGAAGAAGTACGTCAGTTTTGTCACCAGACAATACCGCACCTTGAATTGCAGCACCCATTGCTACCGCTTCGTCAGGGTTCACGTCTTTACGTGGTTCACGGCCGAAGAACTCTTGTACTTTTTGTTGTACAAGTGGCATACGAGATTGACCACCCACCAAGATTACGTCAGAGATGTCGCTTGTTGAAAGACCAGCATCTTTAAGCGCAATGCGGCAAGGTTCGATTGTACGTTCAACTAAATCAGCCACTAAACCTTCAAGTTTTGCACGTGTTACGTTAATCACTAAATGTTTAGGACCAGTCGCATCAGCCGTGATGTACGGAAGGTTAATTTCAGTTGCATTTGACGAAGAAAGCTCGATTTTTGCTTTTTCAGCTGCTTCTTTCAAACGTTGTAATGCAAGTGGATCTTGTTTCAAGTTGAAGTTTTGTTCTTTCTTGAACTCTTCAACCAAGAACTCGATTAAAGCGTTATCGAAGTCTTCACCGCCAAGGAAGGTATCACCGTTAGTTGATAACACTTCGATTTGTTGGTCGCCATCAAGATCAGCGATTTCAATGATAGATACGTCAAAAGTACCACCACCTAAGTCATAAACTGCAACTTTACGGTCGCCTTCTTTTTTGTCCATACCGAACGCAAGTGCAGCAGCCGTTGGTTCGTTGATGATACGTTTAACTTCTAAACCTGCGATTTTACCCGCATCTTTAGTTGCTTGACGCTGTGCATCGTTAAAGTAAGCAGGAACGGTAATCACCGCTTCAGTTACTGTCTCACCTAAGTAATCTTCTGCAGTTTTCTTCATCTTTTTCAAGATTTCAGCAGAGATTTGTTGTGGTGCAAGTTTCTTGTCGTTTACTTCAACCCAAGCATCACCATTGTCAGCTTTGATGATTTTGTAAGGGACAAGACCGATGTCCTTTTGAACCGCTTGGTCTTGATACTTACGACCGATCAAGCGTTTGATTGCGAATAATGTGTTTTTAGGGTTAGTCACTGCTTGACGTTTTGCAGACTGACCCACCAAGATTTCGCCATCTTTATACGCAATAATCGATGGTGTTGTACGTGCACCTTCAGCGTTGTCGATCACTTTAACTTTGTCGCCTTCAAGTACAGCGACGCAAGAGTTTGTTGTACCTAAGTCAATACCAATGATTTTAGCCATTTGGATGATTCCTCAAAAATTTTTGCAATGTTTTTGCTTGTTATTCGATATGAGAGCCGTTCAATTTTTTTCAAGTGATAATCAAGAAAAAATTTTACAAACTCTCGAATTTATAGAGTTTATGCGCCAACCATGACCATTGCTGGACGAAGCAAACGACCATTTAAGGTATAACCTTTTTGTAATACCGTTCCGATCTCGTTGGCTTTCGCATTTGGATCAATCCCGACTGCTTGATGCAAGTCCGCATTGAAACCATTTGCTGTATCAACTGCGACCACACCAAATTTTTCCAGTGCAGTCAGTAACGATTTCAACGTCAGTTCCACACCTTCAAACATTGGTGTTTTTTCCTCACCCGATGCGCTAAGGGCACGTTCTAAATTATCCACTGAGTCCAGTAACTCTTTTGCGAATTTTTCGAGAACGGTGTCTTTATGCTTCTCTGATTCACGTTGAATACGCTCTACACTTTTTTGTGCTTCGTATACAGCATTTGCAGTGCGGGCTTTTTCAAGCTTTAAGCTTTCTTCAAGATTGGTAATTTGAGCTTGTAAATCCTCAACTGAAACTTCAGCTTGCTCCGCTTCAGCTTGAGTTTGCGCTGTTTGTGAATCCGCTTGCTCTTGCCCTAGATCTTGAGCTTCTTGATTGTGCTCAGTCGCCATTGATTTACTCCGTTTAAATGGGTTTTTAAACATGTACAGTCCTTCAGGCATCAGTGTTAACTGGGTTAATCTGAACTGCCATGCGTTATTGAATTCAGGATTACTACAAAAGATCGGGGCAACAGCCAAAAATTCAAGCGGCTTCAGTGATTAATTCATGTATTTTTGGTAAAAAATTGCTGAAATCAGGCTTTCTAGGTGCTTATTCTATCCGAAGGTCCATTTCCAATTCTGCTTGAGTTTTTTTATGTTGAAAAAGGCTAATCGTTACATTGAATTATTTTAATTAAATTTATCTGTTTTACTAATTTTTCGCTTGACCACATAATGAGTTCATCAGCGGTGATCATACTTTGTGGAGAGAGCAAAGTATGGTGACTGCGACCTATTTGCATAGCTTGGGGAAACCCTCTTAATTTAGAGATTTAGGTTTTTGAATAGTACGTCTCCCAAAAGTACTCTATTCGGTGCAAAGGTATAATGCTGTCAGAGTGATTCGAGCTTTGCACTCAAAATTCGATTTTTAAGGCTGTGGTTTCTTTATTTTTGTATGCTTTCTCGAGCTTAATCCGCTTTGGGTTAAGCTTTTTTTTGCTTAAACTTTAAAAATAACATTATTTAATCGTGTATCAGCATACAAGAGTTCTGCAATACTGAAGAGTTGATGGTCTAAGCATAGAGTTCCTATTTATGCTGCTCACCGAAGAAAGAAATAATGCAGAATCAGCATATTAACTTGAGCTGCTGTGGAGATGTAGTGCTAAGGCGGTATTTGTACCCAATTAATAAAAAATTGCACAAGTTGTACTCGAGTCTGCAAAAACTACAACTCAGAACGTGTGTAAAAGTTTTCGGATTTGACAAAGATAGGCAGGGCAAAGTTTGGCTTTGCTATTTTTGTATGATGTAAAAGGAAATGAAAGAATGTTAAATAAGAAAACTGCATTAGTGTCTCTAGCGCTTTTAGGTTCAGCATTTGCCATCGTGGGCTGTAGCTCAAGTGAAACCAGTACTGCACCTGAGTCCGCTCAAGTGACCACTGCACCAGATGCAACTGCAACCGTTGAGGGAAGTGCTGGAGTCGAGGTTCAAGCAGATCCTGCGGCTCAGATTGAACCCATCCAATCTACACCTGCGACAACACAACAATAAAACTTAAAAGAGAACTTCTCTTACATTCGCTTTGTTAAAGACCTTCACAGGATGCCGTGAAGGTCTTTTTTAGGGAGTAAATAACTCAAGCTGTTCAGCCGTCTTATTTCATCAGTCTGATGTGCGATGACGATTTTATCGCTCTTGACGTGAGTTATCCCAACCTCTGTTTTGATTGTGGTGTTGATCATCGGGACGTTGCTTACGATCGTTATGGGATTGTTTGCGTCGATCTTCAGTTCGTTGACGCTCTTGCTCACGACGTTGGCGTTCGGCATTTTGTCGTTGCTGACGTTCAGTATCATAACGTTTGCGTTCTTGGTTTAATCGCTCTTGATCACGCTTTTTCTGTTGCCAGTCTTGATGACGTTGATTAGCGATCCGTTTGCGCTCAGCTTCAATACGTTGCCGTTCTTGTTCGCGGTTTTGGCGTTCCCATTCAGCATGTCTTTGGCGGTTTCGGTCTGCCTCGCGACGTTCGCGTTCAATGCGGTTTTGTCGTTGTTGGTATTCCCAGCGTTGGCGGTCTCGTTCACGTTCATAGCGATCATGCTGGTCGTAGCGTCGATCATCATAATCATAGCGGTGGTCGTAGCGTCCGTCATAATAGCCATCCTCAGGAAAAGCCACACAACCAACAAACAAGGTGCTGATGAGTGAGAGGAATATTATTTTTTTAGTCATGGCAGGTCTCCTTCATAAAAACGGAGTAGCAAAACACTCCTAAATCGGCATAAAAATTGTCAATGACAAGCTCTTAAAAGAAGATTAGCGTATAGGACGTATTGCTATGTATCTTGATGTGAAGACTTATATAAGAGAATGGTCACGTAAGTGCTGATCATGTAGAGAATATGAAGAACGATAAAAGGATATTATTGACATGGGCGTGTTGAATCAAACTTTACAACAATGGGTGGAACAAGGCCAAGGCAGTGCGGCACGAGTGATTGATCGCTTGCCGACAGTAGCACAAGAAGGCTTGGTTAAAGCGCTGGGTTATCCTCACCAGTTTGAACAATTAGATCCCTTTATCAAATGCTTAATGGCAGCTCAATATAAGCAAGGCAAATCGGGCTTTATTTTTGAAGACTATCATCGTTCTCGTAAATTGTTTGATCATCAAATTCAAATGTTGACCGCGAAACCCAGCGCGGTAAAACAAGTGGAAGATTTACGTCTACCTTTACAAAGTGGAACTGTATTTGCGCGGCATTATCATCCTGCACCGAATAAGAAACTTCCGATGTTGGTGTTTTATCATGGCGGCGGCTTTGTGGTTGGCAGTCTCGACAGTCATGATGAAGTCTGTCGCTTACTGGCGATCCATGCCAAAGTACAGGTGCTCAGTATTGATTATCCTTTGGCACCAGAAGTTGGCCCGCATTTATTGATTCAATCTTGTGAAGATGCTTTGGCTTGGGTCTATCAAAACCGTCGTCAGTTCAAAATTTTGAAAAACCGAATTGCGGTGGCAGGCGATAGTGCAGGTGGCAATATCAGTGCCGTGGTGGCGCAGCGAACTGCTGCAAAAGCTTATGCGCCAAGTGCACAATTGTTAATTTACCCCGTGGTCGATTTCAAAAGTCGCCATCCATCGTTCTTTGCTTATAAAGATGGACTGACCTTAACGGGGCAAGATGTCGATAGAGTGACCTCGTTGTATGCTGAACAACATCAGGTAGCTCTGGATGATCCTATTGTTTCGCCGACTTATGGCGTATTAAAAAGTGTCGCACCCGCTTTTGTCATCACCGCAGGTCATGATTTATTGCATGATGAAGGTGAAATTTATGCCATCAAATTAAAGCAGCAGGGCAATAAGGTTTATTATCAGAATTATCTAGATCAACCCCATGGCTTTGTGAACTTCACCATCATTTCTCGTCGGGCAAAAAAAATCACCATAGAAATGGCAAAGAATTTTAGAAAATTTTGGGATAAGAATGCCAAATAAAGATGCATGAATTTTCAAAAGAATGTTTCACGTGGAACATTCTTTTTTTATTTAGAGCGGATTTTGGCTTCTGGAAAAACAAGCTGAAAGCTTGGGACATAAAAACTTTGTAGAGCCTTGGCCTGTCCAAAGTCTGGAAAGAGGGTGGTATGGTTTTGCCATTCAAATTTTTTCAGTTTCATTAGCTTCGCGCGAAACTGTGGAGAAAACTCATAACGTTGACCTTGCCACGCTTGCTGTATTTTGAGCATGGAACGTGGAATGTGATGACTATTAATATAAAACGGACGTGCTTTTTTACATTGGGTGAGTGTTAAACACAAGGTTTGGTCTTGAGTGCTGACTTGACATTGTGTTGTTTCGTGCTGCGTATGCCAGTCAAACTGAGCGAACTCTTTCGGAATACCCCAAAGCTGTTGACCATGTTCAACTGAAATCTGTGTAGATACATAAATTTTAGGAATCGAGCTTAAACGCCGTTTGCTCAGTAAAGGATGGTCAAGCAAAAGCAGTTCATCATAAGGTCCAACAGGAGATTGATGATAACGCACCAACATGACTTGAACCACACGACCAATCGGGGAAGGAGCGATACGAAACGTTTTATATTGCCGGATAAATTGCGGACTGATCCAATAATTCAAAATAAAAGCTTCACCTTGTAAATGCCAAGGCGGAAATTGACTCAATTGAGACAGGGCTAAAGCTTCATTCATCGTTATTCTCGTTTTCTTAGAAGAAGTAGTGTTTTATTTATACTGAACGATTAATATACCGAAATCTAATAACATCTGAATGCTGTGAGTAACGAAATGTTAAAGAAGAGTTTAGTTGCAGTGGCGGTTACATGTATGAGTATGGCGGTCATGGCAAATAACACGATTGTTGAAATGAAAACATCAATGGGCAACATCGAAATTGAACTGTTTAATGATAAAGCACCAATCTCAGCAAAAAACTTTGAAGACTATACGAAAGCTAAGTTTTATAACGGCACGATCTTTCATCGCGTCATTCAGGGTTTCATGGTGCAAGGTGGGGGCATGACTGCTGACCTTGTGGAAAAGCCAACCCGACCAGCCATTCAAAATGAATCAAGTAATGGTTTATCGAATAAACGTGGCACTTTGGCGATGGCACGAACCAACCTACCGCATTCTGCAACCAGTCAGTTCTTTATTAATGTGGTGGATAATAACTTTCTAGATAGAAGTACCAATAACGCAGGTTATGCGGTTTTTGGTCAGGTCACTAAAGGTATGGATGTGGTAGATAAAATCACTAAAGTACCGACAGGACGTGCAGGGCCACATCAAGATGTACCGAAACAACCTGTTAAAATTCTCAGTGTGAATATTAAAGCAGCAGCAGTGCAAAAGTAATGAAAAAAGAGAGCAGAAATATTAAATCTATATTTCTGCTTTAAAATTATTGAGTTAGGCGTAAGGTTGTATGTTTTTGAACCTTTTTAGTGCATAAAAATACAACACCCGATAAAACAACCAGTTAAAAGCACTTGCAAAGCTTTAGAAATCCTCTAGAATGCACCCCATACCGACGAGATAGACGGAAACGAACGAAGCACGAAGTGCTGAGTTGTTAAGTATATTGAGTCCAGCTTCTAGCACTGACGAGGTGTTAGAAAGATCATTAAGAGATTATGAAGAACAACTTGTGTGGATTTTTACTGATTGATCGATCGAAAATATTTCATTGATTGAAGGTAAAAATTACTCGAAGTTTATTTGAGAAATATTTGTCAGAAAATTGATGAGCCAAGATTTGTAGCCATAAGCTACTAATGATTTTTAACTGAAGAGTTTGATCATGGCTCAGATTGAACGCTGGCGGCAGGCTTAACACATGCAAGTCGAGCGGGGAAGGGTAGCTTGCTACCTAACCTAGCGGCGGACGGGTGAGTAATGCTTAGGAATCTGCCTATTAGTGGGGGACAACATTCCGAAAGGAATGCTAATACCGCATACGCCCTACGGGGGAAAGCAGGGGATCTTCGGACCTTGCGCTAATAGATGAGCCTAAGTCAGATTAGCTAGTTGGTGGGGTAAAGGCCTACCAAGGCGACGATCTGTAGCGGGTCTGAGAGGATGATCCGCCACACTGGGACTGAGACACGGCCCAGACTCCTACGGGAGGCAGCAGTGGGGAATATTGGACAATGGGCGAAAGCCTGATCCAGCCATGCCGCGTGTGTGAAGAAGGCCTTTTGGTTGTAAAGCACTTTAAGCGAGGAGGAGGCTACTTGGATTAATACTCTAGGATAGTGGACGTTACTCGCAGAATAAGCACCGGCTAACTCTGTGCCAGCAGCCGCGGTAATACAGAGGGTGCGAGCGTTAATCGGATTTACTGGGCGTAAAGCGTGCGTAGGCGGCTTCTTAAGTCGGATGTGAAATCCCTGAGCTTAACTTAGGAATTGCATTCGATACTGGGAAGCTAGAGTATGGGAGAGGATGGTAGAATTCCAGGTGTAGCGGTGAAATGCGTAGAGATCTGGAGGAATACCGATGGCGAAGGCAGCCATCTGGCCTAATACTGACGCTGAGGTACGAAAGCATGGGGAGCAAACAGGATTAGATACCCTGGTAGTCCATGCCGTAAACGATGTCTACTAGCCGTTGGGGCCTTTGAGGCTTTAGTGGCGCAGCTAACGCGATAAGTAGACCGCCTGGGGAGTACGGTCGCAAGACTAAAACTCAAATGAATTGACGGGGGCCCGCACAAGCGGTGGAGCATGTGGTTTAATTCGATGCAACGCGAAGAACCTTACCTGGTCTTGACATAGTAAGAACTTTCCAGAGATGGATTGGTGCCTTCGGGAACTTACATACAGGTGCTGCATGGCTGTCGTCAGCTCGTGTCGTGAGATGTTGGGTTAAGTCCCGCAACGAGCGCAACCCTTTTCCTTATTTGCCAGCGAGTAATGTCGGGAACTTTAAGGATACTGCCAGTGACAAACTGGAGGAAGGCGGGGACGACGTCAAGTCATCATGGCCCTTACGACCAGGGCTACACACGTGCTACAATGGTCGGTACAAAGGGTTGCTACCTAGCGATAGGATGCTAATCTCAAAAAGCCGATCGTAGTCCGGATTGGAGTCTGCAACTCGACTCCATGAAGTCGGAATCGCTAGTAATCGCGGATCAGAATGCCGCGGTGAATACGTTCCCGGGCCTTGTACACACCGCCCGTCACACCATGGGAATTTGTTGCACCAGAAGTAGGTAGTCTAACCGCAAGGAGGACGCTTACCACGGTGTGGCCGATGACTGGGGTGAAGTCGTAACAAGGTAGCCGTAGGGGAACCTGCGGCTGGATCACCTCCTTAACGAAAGATTGACGATTGGTAAGAATCCACAACAAGTTGTTCTTCATGACGATGTATCTGAGGGTCTGTAGCTCAGTTGGTTAGAGCACACGCTTGATAAGCGTGGGGTCACAAGTTCAAGTCTTGTCAGACCCACCAAATCTGACTAACAAGCATTGTTAAATGCTGAATACAGAAAAACAGAGACATTGACTTATTGATAAGCTGGGGACTTAGCTTAGTTGGTAGAGCGCCTGCTTTGCACGCAGGAGGTCAGGAGTTCGACTCTCCTAGTCTCCACCAAATTCGAGGAAAAACAAAGCAGCGCTTTGTCCGAGAATTTAAGCAAACAGCTATGCTGTGCGCAGGCACACATAGAACGAAGCTTAATCTAAGAAGTTGGATTACAGAAATTAGTAAGTAGATAACTTATTAACTTCTGTGATTTATCGCAGTTTCCTGACCTGACGAAGGCTGGAAAAATCATTAACAGAATATATTTGAGTTGAAATAATTTGTTCATACTCGTTTTTAAGATCGACATTAACAGTGATTTATTACTGATTGATGAAGATTAAAGAAATGAGTTACTAGCGAAATTAACTGAATCAAGCGTTTTGGTATGTGAATTGAATTGAAGCTGTACAGTGTTTAAGTACACAGAACAACAAACTGTAAGGAAGTGATGAGAAATCATCATAGACTGTCTTAATCCTACTTGTAGGGATTAACGACTGTTTGGGGTTGTATAGTCAAGTAATTAAGTGCATGTGGTGGATGCCTTGGCAGTCAGAGGCGATGAAAGACGTAATAGCCTGCGATAAGCTCCGGGGAGGCGGCAAATATCCTGTGATCCGGAGATTTCTGAATGGGGAAACCCACCTGTCATAAGGCAGGTATCGTATGATGAATACATAGTCATACGAGGCGAACGAGGGGAAGTGAAACATCTCAGTACCCTTAGGAAAAGAAATCAATTGAGATTCCCTCAGTAGCGGCGAGCGAACGGGGAAAAGCCCATTAAGTCATATAAGTTTCTAGTGGAATGCTCTGGGAAGTGCAACCATAGTGGGTGATAGTCCTGTACACGAAAGGGCTTATATGATGATGTCGAGTAGGGCGGGGCACGTGAAACCTTGTCTGAATATGGGGGGACCATCCTCCAAGGCTAAATACTCCTGACTGACCGATAGTGAACCAGTACCGTGAGGGAAAGGCGAAAAGAACCCCTGTGAGGGGAGTGAAATAGATCCTGAAACCGCATGCATACAAGCAGTGGGAGCCGACTTGTTCGGTGACTGCGTACCTTTTGTATAATGGGTCAGCGACTTACATTCAGTAGCAAGGTTAACCGCATAGGGGAGCCGTAGAGAAATCGAGTCTTAATAGGGCGTTTAGTTGCTGGGTGTAGACCCGAAACCGGGTGATCTATCCATGAGCAGGTTGAAGGTTGGGTAACACTAACTGGAGGACCGAACCCACTGTCGTTGAAAAGCCAGGGGATGACTTGTGGATAGGGGTGAAAGGCTAATCAAACTCGGTGATAGCTGGTTCTCCCCGAAAGCTATTTAGGTAGCGCCTCGGACGAATACCATTGGGGGTAGAGCACTGTTTCGGCTAGGGGGTCATCCCGACTTACCAAACCGATGCAAACTCCGAATACCAATGAGTACTATCCGGGAGACAGACTGCGGGTGCTAACGTCCGTAGTCAAGAGGAAAACAATCCAGACCGCCAGCTAAGGCCCCAAAATTATAGTTAAGTGGGAAACGATGTGGGAAGGCATAGACAGCTAGGAGGTTGGCTTAGAAGCAGCCACCCTTTAAAGAAAGCGTAATAGCTCACTAGTCGAGTCGGCCTGCGCGGAAGATGTAACGGGGCTAAAACTATATGCCGAAGCTGCGGATTTGCAATTTATTGCAAGTGGTAGGGGAGCGTTCTGTAAGCCGATGAAGGTGTATTGAGAAGTATGCTGGAGGTATCAGAAGTGCGAATGCTGACGTGAGTAACGACAATGCGAGTGAAAAACTCGCACGCTGAAAGACCAAGGGTTCCAGTCCAACGTTAATCGGGGCTGGGTGAGTCGACCCCTAAGGCGAGGCCGAGAGGCGTAGTCGATGGGAAATTGGTTAATATTCCAATACTTCTATGTAATGCGATGAGAGGACGGAGAAGGTTAAGTCAGCCTGGCGTTGGTTGTCCAGGTGGAAGGTTGTAGGCATGTATCTTAGGCAAATCCGGGGTACTCTATGCTGAGAACTGATAGCAAGCTGTACTTGTACAGTGAAGTGGCTGATACCATGCTTCCAGGAAAAGTCTCTAAGCTTCAGTTACATAGGAATCGTACCCGAAACCGACACAGGTGGTCAGGTCGAGTAGACCAAAGCGCTTGAGAGAACTCTGCTGAAGGAACTAGGCAAAATGGTACCGTAACTTCGGGAGAAGGTACGCTGCCGACGGTGATAGGATTTACTCCTTGAGCTATTGGCAGCCACAGAAACCAGGCCCCTGCAACTGTTTATTAAAAACATAGCACTCTGCAAACACGAAAGTGGACGTATAGGGTGTGATGCCTGCCCGGTGCTGGAAGGTTAATTGATGGGGTTAGCGTAAGCGAAGCTCTTGATCGAAGCCCCAGTAAACGGCGGCCGTAACTATAACGGTCCTAAGGTAGCGAAATTCCTTGTCGGGTAAGTTCCGACCTGCACGAATGGCATAATGATGGGGGCGCTGTCTCCAGCAGAGACTCAGTGAAATCGAATTCGCCGTGAAGATGCGGTGTACCCGCGGCTAGACGGAAAGACCCCGTGAACCTTTACTGCAGCTTGACATTGAACTTTGATCTTACTTGTGTAGGATAGGTGGGAGGCTTTGAAACCGAGACGCTAGTTTCGGTGGAGCCAATCTTGAAATACCACCCTGGTAATATTGAGGTTCTAACTCTGTCCCGTTATCCGGGACGAGGACCATGTCTGGTGGGTAGTTTGACTGGGGCGGTCTCCTCCTAAAGAGTAACGGAGGAGTACGAAGGTGCGCTCAGCGTGGTCGGAAATCACGCGTAGAGTATAAAGGCAAAAGCGCGCTTAACTGCGAGACCCACAAGTCGAGCAGGTACGAAAGTAGGTCTTAGTGATCCGGTGGTTCTGTATGGAAGGGCCATCGCTCAACGGATAAAAGGTACTCTGGGGATAACAGGCTGATACCGCCCAAGAGTTCATATCGACGGCGGTGTTTGGCACCTCGATGTCGGCTCATCTCATCCTGGGGCTGAAGCAGGTCCCAAGGGTATGGCTGTTCGCCATTTAAAGAGGTACGCGAGCTGGGTTTAGAACGTCGTGAGACAGTTCGGTCCCTATCTACCGTGGGCGTTGGAAATTTGAGAGGATCTGCTCCTAGTACGAGAGGACCAGAGTGGACGAACCTCTGGTGTACCGGTTGTGACGCCAGTCGCATCGCCGGGTAGCTATGTTCGGAAGGGATAACCGCTGAAAGCATCTAAGCGGGAAGCCTACCTCAAGATAAGATTTCCCTAGGACTTTATGTCCTCTAAAGAGCCGTTGAAGACTACGACGTTGATAGGTTGGATGTGGAAGCATAGTGATATGTGAAGCTGACCAATACTAATTGCTCGTGAGGCTTGACTATACAACACCCAAACAGTTGGTGTTGTGGTTCAAATCACTGCAAACAACTTGATTTAGTTATAAAGCTAGATAAAATATCCAACTCAAATATACCTGTTAATAACTCATTTGATGAAAGTTAGGCACGAAGAGCACTGCTCTGAGGTTAGACCCAACGAATAGTCATAAACAGTTGTGCTGGCGACAATAGCAAGAGTGAACCACCTGATCCCTTCCCGAACTCAGAAGTGAAACCTCTTAGCGCTGATGGTAGTGTGGAGTTATCCATGTGAGAGTAAGTCATCGCCAGCTCATTAATTCTAAATCCCCCTCCGCTTAAGGCTGAGGGGGATTTTTTTATGATGAAAAGATTAAGTAATGTTAGATAATAAAAGATTGGCTAAAAAATGGTTTTTAAAATTTAATAGGCTTCGTTTTTCACTTAAATTTGATTATTTATCACTCACTAAAAGAGATCATAACTAAGTCTGCGAATATATTTTGAGTAATTCGAATAGCTATTCCATCAATATTCATTGGACAAAAGAATGACTATATTTAACTCGTGATTATACAAAATATGTCAAAACAGGTTCTAATATGTTCAATAAAAAAGAAACCCCGACATCCTGTCGAGGTTTCTTTGTATTTTAGTGCATAGATACAACTCCTGTCATATCTCACATCCTGATGCTCAAACTGATTATTGTTGTTTTAAGTTTGGGAAACGTCCTGTTTCCTGATTTGTTTAATATATGTCGTAAACTGTTTTAAGGCTAGTGGTCGCTTTCCTCAGTATTTGTAAGCTTTGACTTACACAGATTCATCTTGTTACCAAAGTGGATAACGTTGTACTTATGATTTCTCTACAATGATTGGTAATCGTGCGTTTGAATGGATAAGGCAATGCTGAGCAAAAAAGCGTTTTGTTTGTTGATGTCAGTGAGTGCAGTTTTTGGCTTAATAGCATGTCATGCACAAAGACCAGCGGAGTCAGCAGCACAGGAACAACAGGCCAGTTCTTCTTCTTTAGGCACATCTATACACCTCAAACGTATTGCTGAATTTAATGAGCCATGGGCATTAGCGGTATTGCCTGATGGGCGATTATTAATTACTGAAAGATCAGGACAGTTGATTTTATTTAGTCCTGTCGATCAGACAAAGACTCTCATTAGGAATACACCTAAAGTGGCTTATGGTGGCCAGGGTGGATTGGGCGATATTGTTTTACATCCTGAGTTTGCACAAAACCATCAAATTTATCTTAGCTATGCAGAGGCAGGGCAAGGAGGTTATGGTGCGGTTGTGATTCGTGCTGATTTGAATTTAGATCAGGCACAGCCACAATTAGACAATCTTAAAACAATATGGAAACAAGTACCGAAGGTGCGTGGGCAGGGACATTATGCACATCGGATGTTATTTGATGGCGCAGGAAAACTATGGATTAGTTCAGGAGAACGGCAAAAGTTTGAGCCTGCACAAGATTTAACATCGAACCTTGGAAAAATGATTCGCTTGAATGATGATGGTTCGGTTGCTTCAGATAATCCATTTCAGAAGCAGAGGGATATCGCAAAACAAATATGGAGTTTGGGGCATCGTAATCCTTTAGGAATGGCTTTGGATGCAAAAAAACAACTTTGGGTGGTTGAAATGGGCCCCAAAGGTGGGGATGAGCTCAATTTAATTCAAAAGGCTAAAAACTATGGTTATCCAATCGTTTCGAATGGTGATCATTATAGTGGTTTGAATATCCCTGATCACGCCACGCAGCCTGATTTTGAAGCGCCAAAATTAGACTGGACACCCGTAATTTCTCCATCGAGTTTGATTTTTTATACGGGAAAGATGTTTCCAAAGTGGCAGGATAAAGCCATCATTGGTGGGCTTTCATCTAAAGCATTAATTATTGTAGACACCACAGTACAGCCAGTAAAAGAACTCCAACGGATAGATATGAAAGAACGTATCCGTGGTTTACAACAAGCGAAAGATGGCAGTATTTGGGTAATTGAGGATGGGAAACATGCAGATTTAATTCAGCTGCTTTCACATTAATCACCTAAACAGAGTATTGCGAGGAAAGACAGTCTTAAAGCGCAGCATGTCGATCAGCATTGAAGACATTGGCTTGGATCTGCATCAGTTTTCGTTGTCCTTGTTTACCATTCATCCGCCAATGGGCAATTTTAATATTATCGATCAAGGCGACATCCCCTTTTTGCCACTGGAGCAAGAGTGCATCGTGATATAAGGCTTCAAAGAAGTGTTGTTTTTCCTGATCGGTCCATTCAATTTTTTCACCTTCATGGGTGAAAAGTTCCCATGACAGTTGCATGCAATTAGCCGTGGGGTCTAGTTGAAGCTTTCCTCGCTTCTTAAAGCTTTTTTGTGCAGCTTGGTGGGCAAAAGAATTGGTATTGTTTGCAAAAGCCCACGGCTGGATCATCAACTTTTGAGTGTTCGGGTGTATGGCAACGAAAGGTGAGTGTTTTAAAGTAAGTTTGGTTTCTTTATTTGGTTGTTTGTTGAAATGAAAGGGCCTTTTGTTTAATAGCAAGCGATCAAATAGATTGAGTTTACGTGTTGAAATATAAGAAAAATGATTCCATGCGCCTAAGTATTTTTGTTGTACGCTGACTGGAAAATGGGCCCAAATTTTTTCGAGGTTATTAAACCCTGTTTCGAGCACATGGTTCGCAGGTTCTTGGCAAAACAAGGCAATAAACGTGAGCGAGTCGAATGTAGGCCACCTTCGACATGTGGACCTTGAATTGAGTTTTCAACAGCGCCTAATTGTACCGTATTGTGGTTGAGATAAGGTCTATCATCACCTGCACGATTTTCGCTATATTTACGAATGAAAGAGGCAAACCAACCTGATTTTTTAGGCGTAAATGGATGCCAAGGTTCAAGCTGAAAATGATGTTCGATCAACTCATGAAATTCATAGTGACGTTGTAATTTAAAGCCACGAAATAATAAGATGCCGTACTGATGCAACTCTTGCATAAGTTCTGTGCGATGGACTCTAACATAGGCGGCTAGAACGTCTACATCTGTATATTCGGGGTCTGTGACATAAATTTTGCAATAATTATTTAAAAGTGTGGTGTTTAGTTGCATGGAATGGTCTCTATAGTTATTTTTTTAATTTATTGTATTGGACTGAAGCCTTTTGGCTGAATCAGCAAATGTTCAGTGGGGGAGAGTATAAGTGTAGTTCAGGCATAAGATGTAATATTTTGTGGTGCAGAAGAACATACCGACAAATGTTGAAAGCCTTAATATAGTCAAACCGCTTAATTACCCATACACTCGTTAAAGAAACGACTAAAAAGCTTATCTATTGAGTTAACCAACCATTTTTTCCTTTTTGCTTTCACCCATGCCCACATTTTTTCAATAGGATTAAGGTCAGGACTATAAGGTGGTAACCAAAGTATTTGATGCCCATGTTGGCTTAATAGATCTTGTATATCTGGTCGTTTATGGAAGGCTGCATTGTCCATGACAATTACACTATTCGAGGGTAGTTCTGGTAATAAAAACTGATCTACCCAAAAATAAAATACATCCGAATTTACTTTGCTATCAAATAAACCCACTGCAAATAACTTACCCTCATGGATTGCTCCTATTGCATTGGTTTGATTTTTTAATTGCCAATTATATGTTCCATAACAAGGAGTTCCCTGTTTTGAATAACCATGAGGTCTATGTTCATGAGATTTAAATCCACTTTCATCAAGATAGATGATCGGGTGTTGATACCTTAATCGGTTTAAATCTTTTAAATACTGCTCTCTGAGTTCTGTTTTTGCTTTCGGGTGCCGTAAGGTCTTTTTTTAACTGTAATATTTAGACGCTTGAGCGCATCTCCAATTGTAGAAGTAGCACAACCAAAACGAGCAGCGCGTTCATATTGATAATCATCGGGATATTGCTCAACATCTGCACGTAAGGCATCATCATCAACTTTAGATGGTTTTCTTGGTCGAGTTCTTTTTATTTCGATTCGCTTTTTCCATTCGACAATTGTATTTTTATTAATTTCGAAGTGCTGAGCAACCGCTCGGATAGATTGACCTTCTTCAAGCTTGGCTAATATTTTCTTTCTAAAATGTATTGGATAACTCATATCGGTATTGTATTGGTTTTTTGGCGTGCGGACTATATTTGATGGATTTACTTTATGAACTAGCGCTTAAATATGTACGTTGGACGCAAGTGATCATTTTTTAAATTTCACATGCATTTATATTTGTTTTATATGATTATTTTATGAATTTTTAATTGAGATAGACATCCAAGTAGACCAGTTTAGTTTGTATTCACGAGCTTCTTCTAAAGTATTGAAGCATATAAGAGGTTCGTTAATATCTGATAGTGATTTGGGCTGTTAGAGAAATATTGAGCTAATAATCACTACAATTGAAAAGCCCTCGACATCCTGTCGAGGGCTTTTTAAATTCTTTCAAGCGGTATAACTCCTGTCCTACCGATCAGCATCCTGCCGTGTATGTTGTTATTTTTGTTTTTCATCTGAGACATCCTGTCTCTGTGTGGTTTAACTATAGCGTTGATGTTTATTATTGAAAAGCCGACAAATACTTAAGTTACTGTAAGCAATAGCGTACAGAAAAATCTCATGCTTATGCGCTGACATATTTAATGAGTTTATCAATTCCTGCTTTTAGATTCTTCTCATCAAAAGGATTTGGTTCAAAGTCTTCGGTTTTATTGCGAGAAAAAATATCTCGAATTTCAACCACCGCATTGGTATCGACCAGACCGAGCTGAGTACCGACTTGGCGAATTTGGTCGATGGAGCGTGAGCCATTGGTACCACCATAACTGATATAGGCCGCAGGTTTACCTTGCCATTCTTTGCCTAAGTAATCCAAGGCATTTTTAAGTGCAGGGCTATAACCATGATTGTATTCGGGGCTAATGAAAATAAAGGCATCGCCTTGGGCAATGTGGTCAGCCCATGCTTGTTGTTTGGGTTGATCATAAATCCCTGTCATTGGGGGATTTGCACCTGAAAAAATCGGTAAATCCCACTCTTTTAAGTCGACTAATTCGAGTTGGACCGTATTGAGCCCAAGTTTTTCAAAGCTTTTTTGTACCCAACGTGCAACTTTAATGGCTGTCCGACCTTCGCGCACACTGCCTATAATGACCTGAATTTTCATCAAAAATCCTTGGGAAAATAAATGTGATTACGTTACGTTAGTATGAAAATTAGGCTTTGCATAGATTGAATATGTATCTGATCGACAAATGTTTGAGGCATTAAAAAAGCCCCCGAAGGGGCTTTGGCTGACACACAGACAGTCGATCTGTGTTTTTAAATAATTTTAATGCCTTGTTGGCCTGCAGGCGTCACTTTGAAAATTTCAACTTCAAAGGTAATATCTTTACCTGCCAATGGATGGTTAAAGTCGACTTCGGTGATGTCATCACCTACAGTTTTCACTACGCCATACAGGCTTTGTTTGGCTTTGTCTTCAAACTCGATCATGTGCCCTTCAATAGGACGCTGTTCAAATTTGACCGTATCAAAATGTTGTACGTTTTCAGGATTCCACGGGCCAAAAGCATCTTCTGGTGGTAGGCTCACTGTACGACGGTCGCCAGCACGTAAACCAAACAGTGCTTTTTCAAAACCAGGCAGTAAGCTGCCATCACCCATTACAAGGCTTACAGGCTCTTCACGGCTACGTGTGTTATCAATTTCTACGCCATTTTCAATGCACACAGAAAAATGTAACTCTACTTTTGAACCTTCGCTTACGCGAGTTTCTTCATTGGGATTAATAAAATCAGTCATGGTTTACTTCGGCACGTTGGATACGGTTTTTTTCGAGAAAAAAGGTATCGATCAACAAAAGGATCGTTCCTAGTGTAATCGCACTATCTGCAATATTAAACGCAGGGAAGTGGCTGTTTTGATAATACACATGAATAAAATCAACCACATAGCCTAATGTTACACGGTCAATTAAATTCCCTATAGCACCACCTAAAATAAGGGCAATCGCGATGGGCAGCACTTTCACGGTTTTGGGCATACGCATCAGCCAAAACAGGAAAATGACAGACACAATACCTGCAAGAGAGGTAAAAAAATAACGTTGCCAGCCGCCCGCATCGGATAAGAAACTAAAGGCTGCGCCATAGTTATGCAATAAAGTCCAATTTAAAAAGGGCAGGACTGGTACTGGATCTGCATAATTCAGATGGGTACTGGCAATCCATTTGGTCCATTGATCTAAGACAATGGCTAGAATAGCCAAACCTACCCACACCAAATTGTGCGGATAGAATTGGAATAAGCCCTTTTTCTGTTGAGGGTTAGGCATACTTTCTCTCTTCGCCTTGGCCTGTAGGAAGGTTGATAATACAACGACCACATAGACCTGGATGTGTAACATGTGTATTCACATCTGGCAGCACATGCCAGCAGCGTACACATTTTTCACCATCAGCCGCCGAGACTTGCACATTCAGACCTACCAGATCAGAGGCTTCACCTTGAGTTGCATCGAATGCATTGACCAAGACTTGTGAAGTGATCATAACAAAGCGAAGTTCATCATCTAAACGATCCAGTACGTCTTTGAGTTCTGCATCTGCCCACAGTTCAACTTTGGCAGAGAGATTTGAACCCACGATTTTCGCGGTACGTGCAGTTTCGATGAACTTGTTCACCGCAGACTTCACCGCAATCAGCGTTTGCCAATCGGCTTCAGACAACAAGTTTGCTTTTGAAGCCACAGGAATGTCATACCATTCCGCAGTGAACACGTATTTCTCAGTTTGCTCTGGAATGAGTGGCCATGCTTCTTGAGCAGTAAAGCTCAAAATTGGTGACATCCAACGTACAAAGGCTTGAACCAAATGATACAGTGCAGTTTGAGCCGAATGGCGCGCTTGTGAATCGGCTTTGGTGGTGTACTGACGGTCTTTGATGATGTCGAGGTAGAAACCACCCAAGTCATTGATACAGAAGTTGGTTAGTGCATTTGCCACGATATGGAAGTTCATATCTTCATAGGCTTGTTGAATGGTTTTCTGCACGTCCGCTGCACGTTGCAAGATGTATTGATCAAGTGCGATCAATTGATCTACAGGCAGTGCATCCGTCGATGGTTTGAAACCATTTAAGTTTGCCAATAAGAAACGCAAGGTATTACGAATACGGCGGTAGCCATCTGATGCACGGTTAAAGATTTCTTTACCAGCAGTCATTTCATAACGGTAATCGGCCGATGCAATCCAGAAACGTAAGCCGTCTGCACCCATGTCTTTAATGATGTCTTGCGGAGTGATGATGTTGCCCAAAGATTTTGACATCTTACGGCCTTTTTCATCCACCACGAAGCCATGAGTCAGTAAGCCTTTGTACGGCGCACGTTCATTGATCGCAATCGAGGTGAGCAATGAAGACTGGAACCAACCACGGTGTTGGTCTGAACCTTCAAGGTATAAATCAGCAGGATCGGTGAGTTCTTCGCGTTCACGCAGTACGGCATAGTGCGTTGTGCCTGAGTCGAACCACACGTCTAAAGTGTCACGAACACAGTTGTACTGTTCCGCTTCATCCCCGATAAAATCTTTCGCCTCACGGTTATACCAAGCGTCAATTCCTTCTTGTTCGATCAACTTCGCGACTTCTTCGATCAACTCTGCTGTGCGCGGATGGAGTTCGTTGGTGTCTTTATGCACGAAGAATGGGATTGGCACGCCCCACGTACGTTGACGTGAAATACACCAGTCTGGACGACCTTCGATCATGGCTTGAATACGATTTTTACCCCAATCAGGCACAAAGCTGATCTCGTTTTCAATCGCATTTAAAGCGTTTTGACGCAGACCTTGTGCATCCATGCTGATAAACCACTGTGGGGTCGCACGGAAGATAATCGGTGTTTTATGGCGCCAGCAGTGTGGGTAGCTATGTTTGATCGGTTGATGTGCCCATAAGCGACCGACGGCATCCAAAGCTTCAATGATTTTTGGATTGGCTTTGTAGATGTGCTCGCCTGCAAAAATCGGTGAAGTTGGTAAATACACACCATTACCACCCACTGGGTTTTCAACTTTTAAGTTGTACTGTAAGCCAACTTTATAGTCGTCTACACCATGGCCAGGTGCCGTATGTACAGCCCCTGTACCGCTGGTTGCAATGACATGTTCACCTAAAATCACAGGCACTTGGCGATCGGTCAGTAACGGGTGTTGTAATAATAGGTTTTCGATTACTGAGCCGTTAAAATCAGCGAGAACCACAGGGTTTTCAAGCTTATAACGCTCAACTGCCGACTCAACTAAGTCTTTAGCTAAAATAAAGTTTTGCACGCCACGGTCGGTGCTAACTTGAACTAGTTGATAGTCAATTTCAGCATGGACGGCAACTGCTTGGTTTGCAGGCAAAGTCCAAGGTGTGGTGGTCCAAATTACGATATCTGTTGCGGCTTCTACTTTGATATTTAAACGTGCGCTTAAGTCTTTTAAGTCGACAACCGTAAAACCAACGTCAATCGCGTCAGATTTTTTATCTTCATATTCCACTTCAGCTTCAGCCAAAGCTGAACCACAGTCTAAACACCAGTTCACAGGTTTAAGACCTGGTTCGATATGGCCTGCTTTCGCAATTGCGCCAACAGAGCGCACAATGTCTGCTTCCTGCTTAAAGTTCATGGTCAGGTAAGGATTATCCCAGTCACCAAACACGCCCATACGCACAAAGTCTTTCTTTTGCAGTTCAACTTGGGTGTAAGCATATTCACGGCAGGCTTTACGGAAAGTAGAAGCATCCACCTTCACGCCTACTTTACCGACTTTCTCTTCTACTTTCAGTTCAATCGGAAGGCCGTGACAGTCCCAACCTGGTACATAAGGGGCATCGAAGCCGTCGAGAATACGACTTTTAATAATGATATCTTTTAAAACTTTATTGACCGCATGACCCAAGTGAATTTGGCCATTTGCATACGGAGGGCCGTCATGCAGGACATATTTTTTCTTGCCAATACGCGACGCACGAATCTGCTGATAAATGTTGTCGGCATACCACTCTTCTAACCATTTTGCTTCACGTACCGCAAGGTTTGCTTTCATGGCAAATTCGGTACCTGGGAGGTTGAGTGTGGCTTTATAATCCACTGCATTTTCAGTAGTTTGCTTATCGCTCATGCAAGATGTCTTCCAATTTAATCAGCGGCTCGGCTGACGCGTTTTACATAAAATTGATTGGTATTTAAAAGGGAAATGTGGGGGTGTTTTGGCGGAACTCAAGCAGTTTCACCACATCATCATCAATTCCCGCTTTTAGTGCTTCCAGCGAAGGGTAGTTCTTTTCACCATGTAAGTAGTTCAAGAAAGTGACCCGCATTAACAAGCCATACAGATTAGCAGAAACATCAGGGAAATGTACTTCTAATCGCCATTCTGGCTGTGCTTGTTGAATGGCTGGACGTGTTCCGACATGACCCGCACCAAAAAGCGCTGAATGGTCATATCCTGCAACCCCTAATCGATCAGGATGGTCTGCTTTCACTTTGTCGCGTAAAGACGTGGTTTCACACATCACATCTACACCATAAATGCCGTTTAAACAGGGTTTATGTCGGTTTAAACGTACATTAATGGTTGGAAAATCAAGGGTTCGGCCAATTTGGTCGCCATATTGTACCCGACCCGTAATGCTATAAGGGCGCCCTAATAACTGAGCAGCCAGCGCCAAGTCCCCTGCAGCCAGTGTTTGGCGAATCCGAGTTGAACTGACGCGTTCACCTGCTGAGAGGATGGTTTCTAGATTGTGTACTTGAAAACCATAGTTTTCTAGAAATTCGCTGTTGCCTTGGCGGTTTTTACCAAAGTGAAAGTCATCGCCTAAAACCAAACTTTGGGCATTGAGTTTTTCTTTTAAAATATCGGCAAATTGTTCTGCACTTAAACTGCGGAAGCTGTTGTCAAATTTCGCGACCGCAATATAGTCCACACCCAGCTCAGTTAAATATTCGACTTTTTCACGCAATGATGAAATACGCGGTGGAGCATCATAACCTTTAAAAAATTCAAGTGGTTGAGGCTCAAAAATCATCACCACTGTTTTTAGATTTTGTTGTTTTGCAACGGCTTTGAGCTGATGAATCATGGCTTGATGACCCAAATGCACCCCGTCAAAATTACCGATAGTGACAGCGGTTTTTTCTAATTGGGTATGTGAAGGCAAAGCATTTAGACGGAGCAGCTTCATGGGCAAATCAAGTGCTTGGAATTAAGAACGGCTTATATATTGCCATATTCTTGGGCATTCGTCTTGTGGTTGTTTTTTGACAACGCAAAATTTAGTGCAAAGTATATTTATATTGGTTTTATTGATTTATTTAATATAAATTAATCAATTTTTCTTATTTATGAATTTAATTAGTATAAATGTAGATTTTAAATGAGGCCGAACTCATGCAAAAACCATTTACACAACTTGGACAGCGGCAAAATATCATTCGTCAGTTCACCCCTAACTGGTTCACTGTCAGTATGGGAACAGGTGTTGTGGCGTTAATTGTATCAGAGTTTCCGATGTTCAAGGCACTCACATGGCAAATCGGCACAGGGCTGTGGTATTTCAATATTTTATTGTTCGTACTTTTTAGTGCGCTATATGGCTTACGTTGGGCATTTTATCCGCACGAAGCCAAACAGATTTTTCAACATCCAAGCATGAGCCTATTTTTAGGTACGATTCCGATGGCGCTGGCCACCATCCTCAATGGCTTTTTAAAGTATGGTCAGCCTATTTATGGCGACACAGCTGTACAGATTGCGCAAACGCTCTGGTATGCCGATGTGGTCTTGGCGCTCTTGGTGGCGTGGGCAGTTCCTTTTGCCATGTATCGACATCAGGAGCATGCTTTACAGCAGATGACCGCGGTGTGGTTATTGCCAATCGTGGCTTGTGAAGTTGCAGCCTGCAGTGGTGGTTTATTACTGGGGCATTTGGCAGCTGATACTCATGCCGTTGCGATTTTATTGGGTAGTTATGTGTTGTGGGGTGTTTCAGTATTACCCGCCTTTGCTATTTTAACGATTTTAATGTTGCGATTGGTCTTACATAAACTGCCTGAAAAAGAGTTGGCGGTCAGCAGTTGGTTGGCTTTGGGACCAATAGGCACTGCTGCTTTGGCATTACTGGTTTTGGGGCATCAGGCACCGACGCTGATGGCGAGTTTGGGCTTAGCACAACTGGGTCAGTTATTTCAGCAGGCGGGGATTTTGGCCAGTTTAATTCTGCTGGGTTTTGGACTGTGGTGGTTGGGAATTGCGGTGCTGACGACTTTGCACCATGCCAAACAGGAATTACCGTTTAATTTGGGTTGGTGGGGACTGACTTTCCCATTGGGCGTATATACACTGGCAATCTTAACTCTAGCCCAACAACTCAATTTGGCTTTCCTGTATGCCGTTGGCTATGCTTTTGCAGCGATACTGATGTTGTTATGGAGTTTGGTCGCAACCAAAACGGCACACGGTTTTTATCAAGGTCATTTGTTCTTTTCACCGTGCTTAAAAACCTATTTAGAACAGCAGTATAAATGAGGTCTACAATCCTTTCAGTTTAAAGCGTTATCTGATCTTATGTAGGTTGTTTGAGCCGAGACCAGAGGCACTTTTCTTTCGGATCGATTTGTTTTCTAATGGAACGTATGAAGTCTGTTAATTGAGTATTTTATGTCAGATGTTGCATTGATCATGGCTTTGCCGAATGAGTCTAAAGGATTGTTTGAGCAAGCAGGGATTGAAGTTCATTACAGCGGTATTGGTAAAGTCAACGCGGCCTATAAAGCATTTGAAGTGATTCAAAAAACAGGCTGTAAAACCCTGATTAATTTAGGTACAGCAGGCAGTACTTATTTTGATAAGCACGAATTGGTTGAAGTCTCTCAATTTGTACAACGCGACATGGATGTCTCTCCACTGGGTTTCGCTGTCGGTTTTACCCCATTTGACACCATGCATCCTGCGGAAATTCATTTAGAACCGTTTTTCCAACACCTCCGCACCGGCATCTGTGGAACAGGGGATAGCTTTGAAACGGGTGAACCCAAAGTACCGTGTCATTTGGTTGATATGGAAGGATATGCGCTGGCAAAGGTCTGTAAAAAACAGGGTGTCCGTCTGATTTCGGTCAAATATATTTCAGATGGTGCCAACGACACCGCGCATTTGGACTGGGAAGACAATTTGTTATTGGGAGCTCAGAAATTATTAGCATTATTTGAAAGTATCTGAGGCTTTGATTCTGTCTTTTTCAATTCGGCGACCATAGAGTGCTATGGTCGTATGCCAAAATTACTCAGCTTTGAATAATTCAGACGGTGTTCGCGGGATCACGCCATACAGCATCATATGCACGGTATGTTGAATGACTCGTTGTTGCATACTGCGGTTACGTAGGGTTTTACCTGTTACCATTTCCATTTGCGTGGCAAAATCAGCATAGTTTTGTGTTAATGCCCAAATGTTGAGGATTAACAGCTCAGGGTCTATTTCAGTTGAAATTTTACCTTGCTCTTGCCAATTGCTAATGACTTTGGCTTTACGTTTGACCAACTTCTTTAACGGCCCTTTGAGGATTTCCAAAATATGCGGCGCCCCTTGGATCACTTCTAAAGCAAATAAGCGAGACGCTTTCGGTTGAGTCCGAGAAACATCAATCTTTTGCAATAAGTAGTTGGTGATCGCTTCTTCCGGCTCTAAGTCAGCTTCTAACATCTGTAATGGGGCTAACCATTTTTGTAGAACCGTCGTTAAAACTTCAACGTACAAAGCTTCTTTATTTTCATAGTAATAGAAAATATTCGATTTGTGCATTTCAGCAATCTGTGCGATTTCATCTAAGCTTGCTCCATTAAATCCATAGAGCGAGAAGACATCTAGTGCAGCATTCAGCAGCTGGTGGCGTTTTTGAGTACTCTTTTTCTGTTCCATTCTCTAATTTAAAAAACAATAAAAAGGGGGAAGGACAAATTGTACGGCAAATCATCAGATTTGTGCACAAAGTGGAAATTTAATTTTTTGAATAATGATCATTTATTCTGTAGATTGGCTCTTAAATTGCGATAAATTCTAAAAGTTGTCCAATAAAATATAATTATATAAAAACTATTTTGTCTAAACTATATGAAATGATTCAATGTGAAGTGGTATGTTTGGATAAAAATAACGTGAAATTTATTACATTATTTAAAATAAAGTATGCTTAAGTCATATGACAGTCTTCTGCTTTTTTTACTAAAATTTAGCATAAAAAATCCTTAGCCCCCCCAAGCTAAGGATTTTTTAGTCTACTTATGTGGCTAAAACTGCATTTAACACCTGCTGTTCAAGGGTATTGAACTGCATATCTTTGACGCGAGGGCGGGGCAGGTCGACTTGAAACTCTTTGGCAATATGGCCACGGTCTAGCAAAATAATCCGATCGGCCAGTTGAACAGCCTCACTAACATCATGGGTGACTAAAATGGCGGTAAAGCCTTGTTCCGTCCATAATTTTTCAATCAAATTCTGCATATCTAAGCGGGTTAAGGCATCGAGTGCTCCCAAAGGTTCATCGAGCAATAAAATCCGTGGTTTATGCGATAAAGCGCGTGCCAAAGCGGTCCGTTGACGCTGTCCCCCAGAGAGCTGCGAAGGCCAAAGACCCGCTTTTTCTTTGAGTCCGACTTTTTCTAGCAGACCCGAGGCAGTGGCATGTTGTTGTTTCGGCAACCCCAGTTGTACGTTTTGTTCAATGGAGCGCCATGGTAACAGTCGTGGATCTTGGAACATGACCCTTATATCGTCTGCGGTAATCCCTTCGCGGAGGTGTCGTGCGGACTTAAACTTAATTTCGCCGTAGCTTTGTTGTTCTAAGTTGGCAATCAGGCGCAGCAGGGTACTTTTACCACAACCACTGCGTCCGACAATGGCTAAAAACTCACCCGGTTGAATATGCAGATCTAAGTCTTCGAGGACTTTAACTGAGCCATAAAACTTATGTAGTTGTTCGATAATAATTTCGGCCCCAAGCACAGCTTGAGGGTTAATGTCTTGATTGTGATTTGGCGGCGACGGAATATTGGCATGGCGACCAAGGCTTAAATCAGTCATCTCAAACTCCTTATTTTTGGTATCCTGCATGCCAGCGCAGCAGGTATTTTTCTAATGTGACGGCCAGTACATCAGCCAATTTTCCAAGTAGGGCATACAGTAAAATCCCCACCAAGACGATGTCGGTCTGTAAAAATTCACGTGCATTCATGGTCATATAACCGATGCCCGCTTGGGCTGAAATGGTTTCGGCAACGATCAGCAGGACCCATACCAAACCCAGTGAAAAGCGTAGACCGACTAAAATAGAAGGCATCGCACCCGGTAAAATAATTTCTTTATACAGTTGCCAACGGGTCAAACCATAGCTTTTCCCCATTTCAATCAGTTGTGGATCTACCGAACGTATGCCGTGATAGGTGTTGATGTAAATGGGGAAAAACACCCCGACCGCAACCAAAAACAGCTTGGCGGTTTCATCAATCCCGAACCATAAGATCACCAACGGAATAAGTGCCAGTGCAGGAATATTTCGGATCATCTGTAGAGTGGTGTCGAGCAGGGTGGACACCGTTTTCGATGAACCATTTAACAAACCCAGAAATAGACCTAGACCCCCACCCACCAATAGGCCGAGTAAGGCACGGCCTGCACTGACTTGCACATGCTTCCATAGTTCCCCACTCAGTAGCAGGTTCCAGAAAGCAGTAACTACTGCCGTTGGTGCAGGTAAAATCCGACTTTCTAAAAGTCCCGTGCTGGAGGCAATTTGCCAAAGCACAATCAAGCCGATAGGAAAGAGCCAAGGCAGCAATAGCTGCCCCAACTGAGTTCCACGTGAAACCTTTTCTTGCTGGAGGGTTTGCACTGAAACGATTTTGGACATTAGGCAGGCTCCTGAATCACTTTTGTTTTTTTGTTTTCATCGGGTGTGTAGTTGTTTGCCACAATCTCACCAAAGGGGCCTGTTAAATTTGGTTGTGCTAACTTTGCTTGAGTTTCAAGCGGCAGGAGTGGGAACACCAACTCGGCAAAACGAATCGACTCTTCAAGATGTGGATAGCCTGAGAAAATAAAGGTGCTGATGCCCAAGTCGGCATATTCTTGAATACGGGCTGCAACCGTTTCAGGGTCACCGACCAATGCCGTACCTGCACCCCCACGAACCAGACCTACGCCTGCCCAAAGGTTCGGGGATACTTCAAGTTTGCTGCGGTCACCATTGTGTAGTTCAGCCATGCGACGTTGACCGACCGAGTCCATGCTCTTAAATTTGGCTTGTGCTGCAGCAATGGTGGCATCATCGACATATTGAATGAGCTCTTCCGCCGCTTGCCATGCTTTTTCATTGGTTTCACGCACAATCACATGCAGACGAATACCATAGTTGAGCGTACGACCTTTGGCTTCAGCTTTGGCACGGACAGTGTCAATTTTGTCTTTAACTGCAGCAGGGGGTTCGCCCCATGTCAGATAAGTATCGACCTGATCCGTCGCTAATTCGATGGCGTCATCCGATGAGCCGCCAAACCAAAGTGGAGGGTAGGGTTGTTGCACAGGTGGATATAGCAGTTTGGCATCATCTACGTTTAGACGTTCGCCGTGAAAGGTAAAGCTTTCACCTGTATGGGAGCGGGTTAAAATCTCACGCCAAATTTTGACGTATTCATTGGCAGTTTTATAGCGAGTGGAATGGTCTTCATAAAGTCCATCGCCTTGCAGTTCTTTTTCATCGCCACCTGTCACCAAGTTCAATAAAACCCGACCATTGGAGAGACGGTCAAAGGTGGCTGCCATCCGTGCAGCCAGTGCTGGAGTGGTCACGCCTGGACGCAGTGCAACTAGGAATTTTAATTTTTTTGTGGCATCAATCAGGCTGGCTGCGGTCAACCAAGGGTCTTCACATGAACGACCTGTTGGAATCAGCACACCTTCATAACCCAAATTATCCACGGCAACCGCAATCTGTTTCATATAGGCATGGTCCACTTGACGAGCACCTTTGCTGGTACCTAAGTAGCGACTGTCACCGTGAGTTGGGATAAACCAGAAAATTTTCATTTTAAAAAATCCTTAGATAGAGTCGTTTAAGGTTTGCTCGGTGCAACCCAAACGGTATTTTGAACTTGAATGTGTTTCGGAATGAGCTGGACTTGTTGGAACAAATCCGCAATTTGTTGTTGGGCTTGCACCACTTCAGGCTTCAGGGTTTGAATTGGTGAAGGCTTCAGACGTTTGTCGATGACGCGTTGGGCAATAGAGGGCTGTAAACCTGTACTTTGGGTATAGACGTAAAGTGCTTGCGGTTGGTTTTTTAGCACCCATTGATCGGCCTGATTCAGCCCGTGAATGAACTGAGCGGTGGCCTCAGGATAAGTCTGAATGAACTTGGGGTTGCCAATATAAAAAGAATAGGTTTGCGGAAATGCTGTGCCATCAATCAAGACTTTGGCATGTGCATCCTGCTCTGCTGCACTGAGGTAGGGTTCCCAAATGGCCCATGCATCTATGGATTGTTTATCAAACGCGGCACGCGCATCCGCAGGGGGCAGCCAAATTGGTTGAATGTCCTGCCAACTGAGTCCTGCTTTTTGTAAGACTTTCGCTAACAACTCATGCGCGCTTGAGCCACGCTGAACGGCAATGCGTTTGCCTTTTAGGGCTTGAATTGAACCAATGCTACTATTTTTAGGAATTAACAGGCCTTGAGAGTTAGCGGGTACTTGTTCATAGCCGACATAACTGAGTTCTTTGTCAGCAGCTTGGGCAAAGATCGGTGGGGTATTGCCCACTGCACCAAAATCGACAGCACCAACGGATAATGCTTCTAACATTTGTGGGCCAGCGGGGAACTCTTTCCATTCAATTTTGGCTTGAGGAAATTGTTGCTCAAATAATTTTTGCTCACGCGCGACCAATAGGTTCAAAGACGACTTTTGGTAGCCAATTGACAGGGTTTTAACTGGAGCTGTTGCCTGTTTTTCTGGCGTGTTCGGTGCTGCTGTGTCTTGCTTTTGGCATGCCCCGAGTCCAAGACTCAAGCTAACGATGCCAATACTGGAAACTGTTTTCAGTGTTTTCATAATGATCTCTATATTTTTATTTAATAATGGCAGCGTCAATATTCAGCTTGTTTGGAATGAGTTTTTGTTGATAGAAAGCATCGGCAACGTACTGCTGTTTTTTTGCGACTTCGGCTGAAATGGGTTGAACGCCAAAGCCCATACGACCAATCGAGCTTTGTAAAATGTCTAAAGACAAGCCTGTCGGTTTTTCTAACAATTTGGCTGCTTGTTGTTGATTTTGTTCGACCCACTGTGTGGTGGTGTTGAGTTCATTCACGACCGTTTTTAAAACTTCTGGATGGGTTTCGGCAAACTTACGATCTGCCAAATAAAACTGATGATTACTGACTAAGTTTTCTCCGGTAGCAATCACACGTGCTGAGATTTGGTGTTCAGCGGCAGCAAAGAAGGGATCCCAAATGACCCAAGCGTCGACTGCGCCACGTTCAAATGCGGCACGTGCATCCGATGGCGGAAGATACACCGCTTCAATATCAGAAAGTTTCAGGTTATTTGCTTCTAACACTTTGAGTAGCAGGTAATGCACATTTGAACCTTTGTTGAGTGCAATCCGTTTGCCTTTTAAATCTTGGATGCTTTGAATCTTTGAGTCTTTTTGTACGATCAGTGCTTCTGCTTTAGGTGCAGCAGGTTGGTTGGCAATGTAAACCAAGTTCGAATTTGCAGCTTGTGCGAAAATCGGAGGGGCTTCACCTGCTTCACCAAAGACCACACTGCCGACATTTAAGCCTTCGAGGAGCTGTGGACCTGCAGGAAACTCGACCCATTTCACTTGGACATTTTGTGCTTTAAGCGCCGTTTCTAAAGTGCCACGCTCTTTAACGATGGGCAAAATGCCATATTTTTGAAAGCCAATATTGAGTGTGACGGTTTCAGCTTCTTTTTTCCCACATCCAGATAACATCATGACACCCACGACTGCTGCAGAAAGAACGCTTGTTTTGATCCAGAACTGTGCTCGAGAAGTGCTCATGTGTTTCATAACTCCAAATAAATAAGGTGAGTGAGTTGGTGAACACATACGCTAATAGGCATTTCTTTTCAGAAAAAATAAGAAATCGGGCTTTAGACATGAAAAAAAAAGATAAAAACAAAAGTGCAAAACTTATGCAAAAAACAGCAATATAAAAAACATAAAATATAAAATTTATTGAGGTTAAATTATTGATATTTATTATTTAAAAGGTATTTTTGTTTTTGGAATAAGCTTAGTGTTTCACGCAATATAGATTTGAGCGATTTTTGCGGTGTTTTCTAGATAAAGATATGAGAAATAAAGATATCCATAATCCTGCAAAAGCCACTTAAAGTGGCTTTTTAAAGACGAGCGAGTTGCGCTGATAGTTGTATAAGGCTTGGCGTGCATTGGGAAGTTCATCGACATTGGCCGTTTCAAAGCCATGTTCTAAGAACCAATGTGCAGTACGTGTGGTCAGTACAAATAACTGTTGAATGCCCATACTGCGGGCTTTACCTTCGAGATAATGCAAAATTTGGCTGCCGCGATTAGATTTGCGATAGCTAGGATCGACTGCGACACAGGCAATTTCGGCACTGCGGATTTCACCCTCTGCCGCTGGCAGTGGGTAGAGGGCAGCACAGGCCAAGATCATGCCATCACGTTCAATCACCGCAAATTGGCCAATTTCATTTTCGAGACGTTCACGTGAGCGATAAACCAAAATGCCTTCTTCTTCAAGTGGACGTAATAGGTTAATCAGCCCGCCGACATCTTGAATGTTGGCCATACGGACTTCTTCATAATGGGCGTCGGTAATCATGGTGCCCGAACCATCACGAGTGAAGAGCTCCTCAACCAAGGCACCATCATAAGCATAGGAAATTAGATGTACGCGATGTACGCCGTGCGTCGAGGCTTTTTTGGCACCGCGTAAATGTACCGCAATGTCTGGATTCGAATCTTGGTACTTCTCAATTTGTGCATCGAGCTTGTGTGGTGAAATTTCGCGTTGCAACTGCCCATGTTCATTGAGCAGACCATGTTGTTTGCCCAAGAAAATCAGTTTGTCTGCTTTAAGATGAATCGCCGTGCGGGTCGCTACTTCTTCTGCCAGTAGGTTGAACACTTCGCCTGTGGTGGAATAGCCAGTTGGCCCGAGCAGCACAATATTGTGATTATCCAAATGGCGTTGAATGGCGTCGGTATCGACCGTACGAACTTCGCCGGTTAACTGAAAATCGACCCCATCGCGAATGCCATAGGGCTTGGCTGTAACAAAATTCCCTGAAACCACATCAATGCGTGCGCCATACATCGGTGAGTTGGCCAGCCCCATTGAGAGTAAGGCTTCAATTTGCAAACGAATTGACCCCACTGCATTCATCACACAGCCCAACGATTCTCGGGTGGTGACGCGACGATACTGATGAAATGGCGTTTGTAGTTGGCTTTGTTTTAAGTTGTGGTTGATTTGCGGACGCGCTCCATGCACCAAGATCAGGCGAATCCCGAGCGAATGCAGCAGGGCAATGTCGTGAATAATATGTTGAAAGTTATCATGCTGAACGGCTTCACCATCGAACATAATCACAAAAGTTTTATTACGGTGAGCATTGATATAAGGCGCAGAATGTCGAAACCAATGCACATATTGCAAAGTTGTACTGTGATGTGTTTCGATCGAATTCGTTTGCATGCCTGTCTCAAAATGAACTACTTAGCATGATTTTAATCAAAAAATGCAGAAGAGGAAGTCTTAAATAGAAAAACACCTGAAGCAACGTTCAGGTGTTTCATCGGTTTTGCGCCACCAGCCAGAATTAACCGATAATACGCAGGATACGGTTATTGCGTTCATTGACTAAAACATAGTCACCATTGACCTTATACCACTGTTGATAGCGTCCAGTGTTGGGTAGGCGACGTGCTTCTCGGTCACTGACATGATAACGCGATGAGTCATAGCCGCGTGGCAAAGTTTGACCTGAGCGCCAGTCTCGGCTTGGGTTAACACGTTTGTTTTGGTAGCGGTTGTCATTGTCCCAACGACGGTCATCGCGATGATCCCAGCGCGAGTCATGAGCATGCGCGCGGTCATAGTATTGTGGTGCTGCCATTGCAGATGTGGCCATGAGCGCGCCTAAAGAGAGAGTGATTGCAGTCAGAATTTTTTTCATTGCTTTCATCCAGTATGAGTCTTGTTTCGATCATTCAAAATTAGCGAATAACTCTAGAGAAAGCGTGAGGGCTATTTAGGTGAATTGTGAAATATATGAAGAGACTGAGGAGATTGTTGTTTTTCTGCAATGCTTGCAAACAAAAGCTTTGGCACATAAAAAACCTGAAACAACGCCTTCCATGCTGTGCCTGACTGTGGTCTCTTAAGAGGAGTATGCAGTCGTACTAAAGCGGGTGAAAGGGTGTTGATTCAGGTCTCAAGAATAATGTCGAGGAGTTGTACAAAATGAAGCGCAGATTAAAGCCCCATAATCCGCAGAATATTGTTGCTGTCTGCGTCGACTAAGATGTAGTCATTGTTGATTTTGTACCACTGCTGGTTTCTGTTTGGCTTTGGAAGATTATGGTCTTTATATTCGACTTTATAACCGTTACCACGGTAATGCTGTGGCATGACATAACCTTGTTGCCATTTATGCTGTTGTAAACGTTTGACACCGCGCTCTTCGCGTATACGTCGACGATCTTGCTGATCGTCATTACCTGAATCGCGAAAGTCACGTCCGCGTGGCTCATTGCCATAGCGTGGATGATCGTGGTCAAACTGAGGGGCAGCAGTACTGAGACTGCTTGCCATCAAAGCACTGAAAGAGATTGCCAATACTGTCAAAATCTTTTTCATGTTGAATCCTCATTAAGGTAATTTCATTCTTTCCTATAATGTACGAAAAAAATGCAGAGAAACTGTGAAGATGAATTGGGTATTTATTAACAAATGCAGAGATATTAAGAAGATTATGCCCAATTCTAAGCCTGAATTAAATCATCAATTGCGCCAAAGTCCAAAGCAAACAGTTTGTATCTTCTGATTTTTGACTCATTTTGAGGGCTCAGATCCCCCTTTGTCAAAGAATGCATAGTGCATTATTTAATTCCATTGCTGCGCCAGATGTTGCAATGAATGGATTGAATGAACCACTGCTTCAGCTTGGCTGGCATCTTCCAAAGCACAAATCAGGCTTTCGGGGAGTTGTAAATGATGGATATCACGAATGGTGTCATGTTTACGTTGTAAATCAGCCATGCTGCATCCTTATTTTCAATTCTTGATCAATCAGAATGATAAATAGGAAATCTTAAGCTGAAAAACCGAATATTTTTATTAAAGTAATTTAAAAATACGATTTAAAATATCTAGCTAGCCAAGCTGAGTTTTCAACTTGGCTGATTCGGCTTAATAAGCGTAGTTGAGGTCGGTATAATCACTCAATGATTTCTGTATATGCGCTTGGATAAATTCACGTACATCTGCTGCGGTCATCGGTTCACCATTTTTGCTGATGGCATGCTCAATGTCGGGCTGACCTTCAATTTTGATACGATAAACAAAGCTTTTCTTGGCTCTGTATTGTTCATCATTCTTAGCAATGACCGTGACGTAATGATAGCTATGTTCAAAGTTTAAGTCGGTATGGGCAAAAACAAACTGGTCGAAAAGTTTCAGTGTGGCGCCATTTTCCAATGCTTGAAGTTCCTCCACAATACTGGCTTCAAACTTCATCCCATATTTTTCTGAAATCGGCTGTTGGTCAATCAACAGGCTAACCATACCATCTTCAGTGGGTTGTACAGTGATGTTGCTCAAGTCCGTCATGGCATATGCTTCAAAAATGGAGTTGGGCATCAGTATCCGCAAAAATTGAAAAAAGACAACCTTTTCTGAACTTGAGATCATGTTGCAGATGACTAAGCTTCAGTTTGACACATAAAAAAGGAAGCCGAAGCTTCCTTTTGAGTGAATGCTTTTAGTCTTGTGCATCAATACTTTGACCATTCATATGTAAACTATCATCGCCCATCAAGTACAGATAGGCAGGCATGATATTTTCAGGCGTTGGCAATGTTTTTGGATCTTCATCGGGATAGGCTTTTGCACGCATTGCAGTGCGCGTAGCCCCTGGATTGATACAGTTAAAGCGGATATTCGGTGAGGTATTTTCTTTGGCAAATAGTTGGCTGACCGCTTCAATCGCGATCTTAGACACGGAATATGCGCCCCAACGTTCACGCGTTTCACGTCCGACACCTGAGCTGGCAAAAACCACGGAGGCATGCTCAGATTTTTTCAGGAGCGGCATTAACTCTTGAGTCATAACGAATGGCGCACGCAAGTTGACGGCCATGACATCATCCCAGACATCGACAGGATAATTTTCCAGTTCAGTGCGCTCACCTAAAATGCCCGCATTATGCAAAATGCCATCTAGGCGCCCAAATTGGCGTTCTAAGGTGTCGACCAGTAATTCATAATCACGAGGAGAGGCGCTCGACAGCTGCAAGGGTAAAATTGCAGGTTGCGGCGCACCTAAGCCTTCAATTTCATCATAAATGACTTCGAGCTTATTTAAGGTACGTCCATGCAGCACCACAGTTGCGCCGTGTAGGGCATAACTTAATGCAGCAGCACGACCAATACCATCGCCCGCACCTGTAATTAAGATGATGCGATCTTTGAGCAGATCGGGGCGAGGTTGATATTCTGAATATTTCATCATTACCTCCTCGTTATTTTGATTTTTTAATTGTGATCAAGTCAGTGAGTTGGACGGTGTAGTTTGACTCACAAGAGACTGAATAACATCGTCCAATTCAGCCACAGTCTTCACTATACAATCTGCTTGCCACGCTGTTAAGTCATCTTTGTGCGCGAATGGTAAATAACCATAAGCCGCCAAAATGGTATACATCTGCGCGTTACGACCCGCATCGATGTCACGTGGATGATCGCCGACATAGATACAGTCTTGAGGTGCAATCGCGATGTGCTTGGCAGCCAAATACATCGGCTCAGGATCAGGCTTGGTCTGTGAGACATCCTCTGGGCAGACTAAAACCGCACAGCGCTCTGTCAAATTCAGTGCATCTAATAATGCTTCACTGAGCCAGCGCGGTTTATTGGTGACGATACCCCAAGGAATCTCTTGGTTTTCAAGTTTTTCAAGTAGCGGATACATGCCCGAAAACAGGTCAGTATCTACTGCGATATCGGCACCGTAGATATCTAAAAAACGCTGACGATGTGCCAGAAAAACCGGGTCTTCGACTTCCAGTTCTGGATAAACCAATTTCACCATCGCCCGTGCACCTTCAGAGACTTGGCTACGGATCAGGTCTGCATCGACCACAGCGACGCCTTTTTCACGGCACATGTCTTGAATAATGCGAATAAAGTCGGCGGCAGTGTCGATCAGTGTGCCGTCAAGGTCGAATAAGACGGCTTTCATGCAGCACCTTCTTTGACGGTATAAACCATGTAATTGACATCGACATTTGGCGCTAACCAATAGCGTTTGGTCAAGGGATTGTAATGTAAACCCGTCATGTCTTTCAGTTTGAGCCCTGCGCCGCGAATATCATGTGCCAGTTCTGAGGGCTTAATGAATTTTTGATAATCGTGGGTGCCTTTGGCTAACATGCGCAGGACATATTCAGCGCCAATAATGGCAAACAGGTAGGCTTTGGGATTACGGTTAATGGTGGAGAAGAATACATGACCACCTGGTTTCACCAGTTTATGGCAGGCTTCAATGATTGAGGCTGGATTGGGCACGTGTTCCAACATTTCCATGCAGGTCACAATATCGTATTGTCCTGCTTGTTCTTCTGCGAGCTGCTCCACTGGAATTTGGCGATATTCGATATGCTCAACACCTTCTTGTTCTGCATGTAAACGTGCCACATTCAGGGGGGCTTCGCCCATATCAATGCCGAGCACATCTGCACCACGACGTGCCATACTTTCAGCTAAAATTCCGCCACCACAGCCGACATCAAGAACTTTTTTTCCACTGAGTCCACCTGCATGTTCATCAATCCAGTTTAAGCGCAGTGGGTTGATCATATGTAAAGGGCGGAACTCCGAGTGCTGATCCCACCATATGGCAGCAAATGCTTCAAATTTGGCAATTTCTTGTGGATCAACATTCAGTTGCGACATCGTCGGCACCTCAATTTAAGTCATGATATTTAAAACGTTCACTAGGGCTTAGTGTAGCGTTTATTCTAGAAAAAGCGATAAAAGCCTGAAAAAAGTTCACAGAATGAAAACGAATTTGGCATATTTGATTTATAGTATTTGCATAAACTTATCATAATGATTTTGAGGACAATAAGTTCAATGAAAAAACTCCTTTTGAGTGGCTTAGCAACCGCTGTTTTCGCAATTTCGGGCAGTGCAATGGCTGCAAATTTTGTGGCAGGTCAGGACTATATCGTCGTACCAACACCTGTACAGGTGGAAGTGCCAGGAAAAATTGAAGTCCGCGAATTCTTTTGGTATGGCTGTGGTCACTGTTTTAAACTTGAACCGCATATGCAGACTTGGTTGAAAAAATTACCGAAAGATGTGCGTTTCGTGCGTACCCCAGCAGCCATGAATCCAGTGTGGGAACAAGCGGCGCGAGCTTATTATGTGTCTGAGGCCTTGGGTGTACGTAAAAAGACCCACTTGACTTTATTCCATGCCATTCATGATCAAAATCAACCGATTCTAGAGCAACCTGCTTTAGCCAAGTTCTATACTCAGTTTGGTATTCCTGAAGCGAAATTTAACAGCACTTATAAATCATTTGCGATCACTTCAAAAATTGCACAAGCACAAGACTTAGCCAAGCGCTATCAACTCAGTGGTGTTCCTGCTGTGACGGTGAATGGTAAATATATTGTGCAAGGTGAAGATGCTAAAGTGACTCAAGTCGTGGATTACTTGATTGAAAAAGAACGTACTGCAAAATAAGCTGAATCTGTTTTAAGTCCTTAACCCATAAAAAAGCCTGCATCAGCAGGCTTTTTTATGGGTTAAGGATGTTTATTGCACGGCTGATGCTGGCTGCAATAAATCCTCATAACGTAGCTCAATTTTTCTTAAGGTTTTTAAGCGCCACAGTTGATGACGGGCTTCGGCTTCATAGCCGTTAAAGGCCAAGAGTTTGGCAAATTTAGTCGAATCATAGGGGATCGGGTAGTTCAGCACCATTTCCTCATAGTCACGAATTTGCTCAGGGCTGACTTTGCTGTATGGATTTAATTGAATCCATTCAATGCGACGGTTAAACTCCGACAGCAGTAAAATGTGATCTTGATTGGTGAACTTTTCAGGGGTGTGTTCATAACGAGAAGCTTGATTCAGCTTTGGTACCATCAACTCATAGTCACGAATAATCAGTGCGACCAAGACCACACAGACAGTAAATGTGATCGGCATGGCAAAGCTCGGTAAAGTCCATATTTTCACTTTTTGCTGAGATTGAATAATGCCTAGAATCAATCCGAGTGGCAGCAAGAAATAAGCGTAGAACAATGGAAATTCGAGCATACCGTGAATCAGTAAAGCGCCGACCATCAGAAGTCCAATCACAGATTCGAGCGATGTCGCATGCTTTTGCAGTTGATAGCCCCAATAGCTGAGATAGGCAAAAAATGGAATCGCAATCACCAATCCATTCCACACAATAAAGTCGAGAATGAAGTTGTGCGCACTTTTCACCCAAACGGGGCCTTGGAACTGATCACTGATTAGGGTGTAAGCCACACTGGTTTGATGCCAACCATAGCCAAACCAAGGTCGCTCAGCAATGGCATGCAGCATCTGTTGCCAAATGGCAAGACGTGACATATCACCCGTTGCTCGCGCAACCGCATCCCGAGTTTGGGTCACTTCGACATTAGACAGCTGAGCCAATAGATGATTGAGCTGCGGAATAAACGCAGTAAATGCAATGAACAACGCAAACCATGCGAGGGCACTATACCACTTCAGTTCAACCACACCTTTGTACTGTTGATAGAACAAATACAGCAGTACACAAATGCTTGCGACCCATGATGTGCGGGACTGGCTCAGTGCCACTGCAAATAGCATTAATGCGGCACTTACGCACAGCAGAATCGAGTTGAATTTTTTCTTTTCAAATAGGTACAGTGTGCCGAGTAAGGACAGAATCAGAAAGCTCGCCATATTGTTCGGCTGAGCAAAGTTGGCATAAGGACGATCGCCTTTTAAGGCAGTCATGCCGGGAATGTACTGTTCAATATTGAGCCATTGGCAAGTGGCGATGAGCGCTGTTACCAGACCGACCGACCAAAATACACTACACAGACCACTAAATAATTGCTCACGTTCCAAGGGTTTTTGGCTCAGGTTAAAACCTAAAACTATACTCAACCAGAATGCAAAGATATATAAGCCACACATCAGGGCTTTGCTGAAAAAGAACAGCTCGCCAAAACCATACTGAATGAAGGGCACGAGGCTCAACAGCAATAGCGGTAGACTCACTTTCGGGAGCAAGAGTTTTTCTTTTAAAAATAAGGCAGAGAGTGCAAATAGTGATAAAAATGCAAACAATTCACCTGTATAGGTGACCCAAGGTCGATAATGAATGGGCAATAGCCATGCCAAGGAAATACAGACACTCGCCGCTAAAAAAAGAAAAAAACGCATAGGAGCTACAGATGAAAAAACTGGCTCTATGATAGTGAAAAAGCATCCGAGTTTGAGCAAAGCACATTAAAAATTTTGTAATACAGCAAAAATTACGTCTGCGAGCGTCTTAATGCAAGGTCGGATTGGCTTGTTTAGTTTGAGCAGATGGTCGTTGCCAATTGGATATTCCGCGGAACATGAGTTGAATCTGCACGATGGTTTGCAGTTTAAATGCAGCCTGCTGCTGCCGTAGTTTCTCGGGAGCCACATCTCGACTCAAACCAATCCAGCGCATGGCCCAGTTAAAGGAGGCATCCATTAAAATATTGGCCAATACTTTGAGGTCTTCGCTGTCATGAATATGTTGCATGCTTTCAATATGGGTTAATTCATGGGCGAAGTCATCGATTAAAAAGGCAATTTCTCGCTCAACGGCAGCACGGATCAAGGCAGAACCACCCCAACGTTCTCCAATCAAGAAAATCCACTGTTCAGGATGTTGCTCTACAGCATGAAAAAATAGATCTAAACTGTGCTCAATCGTAGCATGTGGACCATAAACATAGCTTTGCCCCAATTGGGTTAACATGCTTTTGATGTGGAGCGCAGCTTGGTCAACCAGTTCAAGTCCTAACTCATCCAAGTCATCAAAGTGGCGATAAAAAGCGGTCGGCACTAAACCCACTTGGCGAGTGACTTCACGGAGACTAATGCGAGCAAAGGAACGTCCAGAGGTGCTGAGTTGTAATGCAGCATTCAACAAAGCTTGGCGGCTTTGTTGTTTACGTTCTTCTCGAATCGACATAGATGATTGCCTCAGCCTCTTTTAAGCTTCAGTTTAACAAAGAATATGGATGGGTAGGGAAGCAGGTGATCAATTACAAATGCAATGCAGTCAGACAAATGCTTTGGGTCTGCTTCTGCTATACTATGCGCCAACCTATTAAGTCAGATGAAGGGCGTATTATGCGTATCGACCAACGAACATTAGATCAATTACGTGATGTCACCATTACTCGTAACTACACACGTTATGCGGAAGGTTCGGTATTGGTTGAGTTTGGTCATACCAAAGTTCTTTGTACGGCAAGTATTGATAACTCAGTACCACGCTTTTTAAAAGGCAAGGGTCAGGGCTGGGTAACCGCTGAATATGGCATGTTGCCGCGTTCGACGCATACCCGTAGTGACCGTGAGGCTGCGCGTGGTAAGCAAAGTGGTCGTACTCAAGAAATCCAACGTTTGATTGGTCGTAGTCTACGCGCCATGGTGGATTTAAAAAAACTCGGTGAAAATACCATTACCATCGACTGTGATGTGATTCAGGCGGATGGTGGTACACGTACTGCTGCGATCACCGGTGCTGCGGTGGCCCTCATTGATGCGATGAACACATTGCTTGAGAAAAAGAAAATTAAGCAAGATCCATTAAAAGGCTTAGTGGCTGCAATTTCAGTCGGTATTTTCCAAGACGAAGTACTTTTAGACTTGTGCTATGAAGAAGACTCAAACTGCCAAACGGATTTAAACGTGGTCATGACCCAAGCTGGCGAGTTTATTGAAATTCAAGGCACGGCAGAAGATAAACCCTTTACCCGTGTACAGTGCAATGCCATGTTAGAAATGGCGGAAAAGGGCATTCAAGAATTGGTGAAAAAACAGCAGCAAGCACTGGGCTGGTAAGTTTTAACCCAATAAAAAACGCACTTGAGAGTGCGTTTTTTATTGGGTGTGGATTGAATGCGAACTACTAGAATTAAGCATTAAAACGCATAGAAAGGTCGACTGCTTTGACATCTTTGGTCAATACACCCATCGAAATATAATCCACGCCTGTGCTTGCGACTTCACGTAAATTGGCAATGGTGATATTCCCTGATGCTTCCAATTTACAACGTCCTGCAACATGCTTGACCGCATCAATCATTTGTTGCTGGCTAAAGTTGTCTAACATCACGATATCAGCTTGGGCTTCCAATGCTTGCTCTAATTCCGCCCAGGTTTCAACTTCGACTTCGACAGGTTTGCCTGGGGCAATTTGATGCGCTTTGGCAATGGCTTGGGCGATGCCGCCTGCCGCCATGATGTGATTTTCTTTAATTAAAAAAGCATCGAATAAGCCTAAGCGATGGTTTTGACCGCCGCCGACTGCGACAGCATATTTCTGGGCAATACGCAGACCCGGTAGGGTTTTACGGGTATCGAGCAACTTGGTGTTTAAGCCATCCAGTTGTTTGACATATTCCGCTGTTTTGCTGGCTACAGCAGATAGTGTTTGTACAAAGTTGAGTGCAGGGCGTTCAACCGTAAGTAAGCTGCGTGCTGAACCTGCCAGTTTAAAAATGGTTTCATTGGCAAAAACCAGATCGCCATCGTTTTTTAGCCAGATGATTTGTACACTTGGATCAAACGCTGCAATTAATGCATTGACCCAAGGTTGACCTGCAAGAATCATGTCTTCACGGCTAATAATGGTCGCAGTCGCTTGTTCATCTTCAGGTGTCAAAAGTGCCGTAATGTCACCATCACCGATGTCTTCTTGTAATGCCTGTTGAATATTCAGTTGAATAGATTGTTCAAGCAGTTGCTGCGATATGCTCATCCGATTGTCCGTATCTTTATAGAAGCCATGAAAATTGCGCAATATATTAGCATTTTTCCTGAAAAAGGCGTGAAAATTTAAGAATCAAACGCTGAGCAATTTGAGAAATAACGGGGAAAGATTTAGCATGAGAGACATTAAAAAAGATTGCCCGAAGGGCGCAATGGGTTTGAGGAATAAAAATATGCAGGTCATTCCGTCGTTTCAAGTGCAAGCAGGGCAACTGCTGGGAGCAAGACAAATTCCATCGCCTAATTTTAACGCACGTCCTGCTGATACTGAGATTCAACTGATTGTCATCCATAATATCAGCTTGCCTCCGTCACAGTTTGGCGGCGGCTATATTGAACAATTTTTTCAAAATCAATTGGATTGGTCAGTACATCCATATTTTCAAACTATTCAAGGCATGCAAGTCTCAGCGCATTTACTGATTTTAAGAAGTGGCGAAGTCTTACAATTTGTCAATTTTAACGACCGTGCATGGCATGCAGGACGCTCAAGCTATTTGGCCAAGAAAGAGTGCAATGATTATTCGATTGGCATTGAGCTTGAGGGCAGTGATGACTTGCCTTTTGAAGATGCCCAATATGAAACATTGGTACACGTGACGGCCTGTTTACAACAGACCTATCCTCAAATTCAACAGCATTTGGCAGGACATTCCGATATTGCGCCAGGACGTAAGACCGATCCAGGCGCATTTTTTGATTGGTTAGGCTATCGAAATCGTTTGCAGCAGTTAAAAAGTCAATGAATTGAGAGTCAACAACAACATTAAACAATCAAATATTCGCTGAAGTTTCATTACAATAGCGGCAAATGAAAAACTAGGTGGATACGATGGCGCTGTGGCGGTCAACCGTAATTGTAAGTGCAATGACCATGCTTTCTCGGGTCTTGGGTTTGGTACGAGACATTGTCTTACTAAATGTCTTTGGTGCAGGGAAAGATTTCGATACCTTTGTTGTGGCCTTTCGTATCCCGAACTTCTTCCGTCGGTTATTTGCTGAGGGAGCATTTTCACAGGCGTTTATTCCAGTACTGACCGAATATAAAACTGGGCGTACCCATGCGGAAGTTCAAATTCTGATTAGTCGAGTCTTTGGTTGTTTGATGACCGTTATGACGGCTTTAACCTTCATTGCTATGGTCGCAGCTCCAGCGGTGCTTTATATCTATGCACCAGGCTTCCATGCCGATCCAGAGAAGTTCGACCTCGCGGTTTCAATGTTCCGCCTCACCATTCCTTACTTATTGTTTATGTCGTTGACGGCATTTGCCAGCAGTATTTTAAACAGTTATGGTTCCTTTGCTTCGCCCGCCTTTTCACCAGTATTACTGAATGTTGCGATGATTGCGGGGGCATGGTGGCTGACGCCGTATATGGCAGAACCGATTATGGCACTGGGTTGGGCGGTGATTGCTGCGGGTGTATTGCAACTGGCGATCCAAATTCCTGAACTTTGGCATAAAAAGTTACTGATTCCACCGAAAGTCGATTTTAAACATGAAGGGGTGGATCGCATCATGAAATTGATGCTGCCAGCGCTATTTGGTGTTTCCGTCACGCAAATCAACTTACTCCTGAACACCATTTGGGCTTCGTTTATGCAAGACGGTTCAGTGTCATGGTTGTACAGTGCGGAACGTATGACTGAATTACCTTTGGGCTTGATTGGGGTAGCGATTGGTACGGTGATTTTACCCGCATTGTCGACCCGTCATGCAGAGCAAGATATGTCGAAGTTCCGTGGCATGATGGATTGGGCTGCGAAGGTCATTGTTTTAGTGGGGGTGCCAGCGAGTATCGCGCTGTTTATGTTATCGACCCCCATTATTCAGGCCCTGTTCCAACGCGGTCAATTCACCATTGAAGATACGCAAATGACGGCTTTGGCGCTGCAATGTATGAGTGCTGGGGTGATTTCATTTATGTTGATTAAGGTCTTTGCACCTGGGTTTTATGCGCAGCAAGACACCAAAACGCCAGTCCGTGTCGGTTTAATGGCCGTTGCCGCAAATGCGATTTTAAACGTGGTGTTTATTGGCTTCTTTAAACTGATTGACTGGCAGGCAGAGCATATGGCTTTAGCTTTAGCTTCTTCGGGCTCTGCACTCGTGAATGCGGGGATGTTGTATTTCTATCTACACAAGCGCGATATTTTCCGTTTTGGCGCACACTGGAAAAAACTATTTATCCAGTTTGGTATTGCTAACGCCATGATGATTGCGGCATTGTGGTATGCATTGACTTGGTATAATGGTGATGTTTCACAATGGATCCGTGTTGCAGAAGTGCTCGGATTGTGTGTGGTGGGTGTCGTGGCTTATGCGATTGGTTTGCTCTTTACTGGGTTTAGACCACGTCATCTCAAACATGAAGCATAAAACAAAGCAGTACTTTTTTTATATTGCAAGCAAAGTGCGTAGCTTAAAAAAAGCACGGCTTGATTGAAGAATAGATTGAAATTAATAAAAAGCCTGATCACGAAGATCAGGCTTTTTATTTTGTATATAGCATTGCCTTTGCATTGCTGCCTTATTTTGGCAACACTTCAATCAGTTCCACATCAAAAATCAAGGTGCTGTTCGGTTCAATCACATCGCCTGAACCAATTTGGCCATAGCCCAGTTTAGCGGGAATAAAGAAGCGATATTTTGCGCCTTCTTTCATTAGCTGTAAGCCTTCAGTCCAACCTTGAATCACTTGGCTGACTTGAAACTCCGCAGGCTGTTGACGTGCAATCGAGCTGTCAAAAACGGTCTGATCAATCAAACGCCCTTCATAATGGACTTTGACTTTACTGTTGGCCTTAGGTGACTTGCCTTGGCCTTGTTGTAAAACCATATATTGCAGGCCTGAAGCCGTGGTTTTTACCTCGGGTTTTTTCGCATTTTCAGCTAAAAAGGCTGCACCAATTTTGGCATTTTTATCAGCCAGTTGTTTAACTTCTAATAACTGTTTTGCCTCGGCTTGGCGTTTATATTGGGTGAGTACACGCGCCATTTCTTCATCGCTTAATGACGCAGCTTGGCCTTTAGATGCTTCACGTAACCCTTGTACAAAAGCATCGAGATCTAAATCTTGAATAGACTCGGCATTGCTCCGACCCATGATATAGCCAAAGCTATAACCGACTTGTTGATTGATGCTGCTTTTATTATTAATCGGTGCAGCAAAAACAGGTGTAGAAAGTAACAAGCCACAGAGTAATGTTGTTTGAATTTTCATATTGTATTCTCAATAAAAAGAGGAGAGCAAAAGCTCTCCTTTGATTGACTTGTCTTATTTTACTTTGATCAGTTCAACATCAAAAATAAGCGTGCTGTTGGCTGGGATCATACTGGGTACACCTTGTGGACCGTAGCCTAAGTTAGAAGGGATGTAAAGTGTCGCTTTCCCACCTTCTTTCATGAGTTGTAGACCTTCAGTCCAACCCGGAATCACTTGGTTTAAAGGAAACTCAATCGGTTCGCCACGTTCAAGCGAACTATCGAAGACTTTACCGTCGACCAGTTGGCCTTTGTAATGCACGGTCACGACAGAGCTGGCAGTGGGTTGCTTGCCTGTGCCTTCTTGCGTAATTTTGTACTGTAAGCCTGACGCTGTGGTTTTCACCCCAGGTTTTTTCGCATTTTCAGTTAAGAAGCTGTCACTGGTTGTTTGTGCTTGCTTCGCATCATTGGCCTGCTTTTGCTGCATTTCTTGTTGGAACTGCTCATAGGCTTGTTTTAATTCTTCTTCGCTATAGGCGGGTTGGCTACGGGCATGACCAGCACGGACACCGGTTACAAAACTGTTAATATCGAGTTCTGGTGGGGTTTGATGAGCAACCTCATAACCCAGTGCATAGCTAATTTTTTCTACGGCAGATGCATTTTTTGAAACTTGGGCTTCGGCTGAAGCTGGGTGTTGAGATGCATAATAAACGGGAACAAGTGCAGCACCGCCTAGAATAACAGCTACAGCAATGGGTAAGGCTTTACTCATGTGAAATTTTTCCTAATTCTATTACATTCAAAAAGTTTTTTAGCATCTTAGCAGACTTCATGAATGACGTGTTTTGTACCACCAGTACATTTTCAAATTAATATATGCCGAAGTCCTTAAAAAAACTATAAGGATTTGAATATATAAACGTTTGTCATACAAAATAAAAAGCCAGAAATCAAGTTCTGGCTTTTTATCGGCTAATAGCTGTCTTTAGTCTGATTCTTTATTGGCTTTATAAGCATAAGCATAATTGTAGCCATAACCTGAACCAGCTGTACGTTGAATGTCATTTAGAATGAAACCATTGACTTTAACACCTGCTTGTTCAAAGCGATTGATGGTTAACTCAAGCTCTTTCATTTGTGTTTTCGCATAACGCGCAATCACTAAATTAACGCCTGTATATTGAGAAATAATAATCCCATCGGTTACAGCTAGTACTGGTGGTGTGTCGATGATCACATGATCGAACTTCTCAGACAGTTGTTCCAAGACGTTCTTAAACTGAGCCGAGCTTAAGAGTTCAGATGGATTGGTTGGACTTTTACCTTTGGAGATGACGCTTAAGCCAGGTACTTCAGTATTTCGAATCACTGTCTCTAAGCTGTGTTGGCCATTGAGTAATTCAGTGAGACCTGGTTGAGTGTCGTAGTTAAAGTACTTATGTAAATATCCACGACGTAAGTCAGCATCTACAATCAAAACACGTTTATCGCTTTGCGCCAAAATTGTGGCTAAGTTGGTCGAAATAAAAGATTTCCCGACTTCTGGTGCTGGGCCTGAAATCATAATCAGGTTATTTTTTGCAGAACTTAAAGCAAAATGAATGGCGGTACGCATACTACGTAAGCTTTCAATCGCAATATCATCACTGTTTTTAACAGCCAAAATAGGAATATTCTTTTTCTTTTTCAGAATGTTAATACGGCTTTCTTGAACAGGAGAACGCGGCACCGTTGCATATACAGGTAGATCAAGGTTGTTTTCAATTTCAGTCGAATCTTTGATACCCGAACGCAGCATGTTACGAATAAGTGCAATTAATACACCAATAAAACCACCTACAAATAATGATAAAATCAAAATGATTAATTTTTTAGGCTTGATTGGTCGTTCAGGTTCAACAGCTGTGTCGATGATACGGACATTACCAATTTCCCCAGCATTTGCAATTTTGAGCTGTTGGTAGCTGTTAAGAAGTGATGTATAAAGCTCAGTATTTACTTTGACATCACGATAAAGTTGTAAGTACAGGCGCTGTGTTTCTGGAAGTTGTTTAATAGACTTGTTTAATTCTTGAGTCTTTTGATTTAAAGAATTTACCTGTGCATTAATTTCAGCCATCAACGGATGATCAAGTGTATATTTAGCAGACAATTCGGCTTGTTTCTGTTTTAACTCAATACGCATTTTCTCAAGTTCAATATTTTGCTTGAGCATGAGTTCAGCTTCTTGAGTGACATCTACCGTATTGTATTTTTCACGAAACTCATTAAATTTAATTTCAGATTGTTCAAGTTGTTGCTTTAATTCAGGTAATTGTTGATCTAAGAAATTGAGGGTTTGTTTTGATTCTAACGATTTACGCTCAATATTTTGTTGGTGATAAATTTCTAAAATATGATTCAGCACATTAGTAATATGCTGTTTATCTTCTCCAGCATAATTTAAACCAATGACACCTGTCATTTTCCCTTTTTCTGCTACACCATAATTTAATTTTAAGTTTTTGACAGCTGAAGGCAGTGAGAGTTTAGATAATATAAAAGCGTGTTCAAATGGCTGTGTACTTGAAATATTAATTTTCCAAGCTCCATAGCCGTCAACAAATTGATTGAGTTGATTTAAACGACCTTCAAAGATCACTTTATCTTTATGACTTAGGGTAAATTTAGAGTCTGCTTTGAAATCTAAAGTCAGTTTTTTATCTAAATAATAATTTGGGACATCGAACTCTTTAACTAAAAAACTATTTTGCTTGGTGCTATAACTAACGCCTTGGCCATCAAATTTCAATTGGCCTTTTTCTGAAGAGAGAAGTTTTTTAAAGAAGCTATTATTTTGATCTTGAATACTGATGTTCAGATTGAGGTCATCAATCACTTTGCCTAACACCATTCGAGAATTTAAGATCTCAATCTCTGCATCGGCAGGCGATTTTTGACCAAGACCACCAGAGACTTCTTTGAGTTCGCCTAATAATGCAGCAGACGCAGCACTTTTGCCATCTTCGACTTGAACTAAAGCATCCGTAGAATATATGGAAGGTGTGGTGCGAATATAGAGTAAGGCACAGATTAAACTTAATATGATGCAAAGAGCGATAGTTTTCCATTGAGCAACCAGAGAAAAAAAGAGCTCTTTTAAATCAATAGTATCATCTTCAGTTTTTGAGTTTTGAGTCATAATTTAACAACTGATTATTCAATAATTTATATTAAAAATGTGGCATCCAATCCTGAACATAATTGCTTATGTTTTTACAGGACTCATTAAAAAAGTCTTGATCGTGTTGATAAGGGTCAGGGACATTTTTTCCTTGCCAGTGGCCTAATCTAAAGACCTTACCTTTTGCAAACGGCCATTGTTTTTCTATATGCTGAGCCTGATTCGTACTCATTACTAGAATTAAGTCTGCTTGCTTAATTAAAGATGCATTGATCTGTTTTGCAATATGTGGACGCATATCAATATTAAATTGGTCCATACAATGAATTGCTTTTTCATCTGCATGATGTCCTACCATTGCGGACAATCCTGCAGATTCAATGTGTTGTTTTGGGCAATTCGTCTTTAGGAAATATTCTGCCATCGGGCTACGGCAAATATTTCCGACACAGACAACGAGTATATTTTTAAACGCCATAATTATTTCCCAAGCTGATCAAAACTATAAAGTGCGCTCGAGAATGGAATGATCTGATTGACTACACGCTGCCAACGAGTCAAACCAGTTGCATCAATGTATACAATGTCATTCTTTTTCATGGAAAATTGATTGGCTAATGCTAGATTACCAATACTACTCAAATTTAAGTGATAGATAGTTGACTGCTTCTGATCTAAATCTGTACGCATGACATAAATTCTAGCTGCACTAGCTGAGTAAGGGTTAATCCCTTCACTTTCACCCAATACATCACTTAAAGACATGCCTTGATCGCGTAAGTTAATCGCTTGGCTTTTACTTGATTCACCCATGACATAAAGTTTTTGATCTTGTTTTGTATTTACAAAAATTGTGTCATTCGGGCGAATTAATAAATTATGTAGTGATAAACCATTTTTTTCGAGTTGAATGGTATTTAAATTATACGTAGCGCCATTACGAATGAGTTGAATATTAGTGGTGTCGCCAGTTTTGGTATCAATACCACCGGCTTGACCTAGTGCGGTATAGAGGCTGATTGGTTGATCATTTAAAGTGTATTGTCCACTTTTAAGTACTTGACCATTTACGAAGTATCTTTTGCCTTCGTAAGATAACACTCTAACGACAACATCAGGGTGTTTTAAATATTTACTAAATTGACTACGCAAATATGTATTCGCTTGAGCAAGCGTTTTCCCAGCAATTTTAACTGACCCGACTAAAGGAAGCTGTACATTACCGTTAGGATCAATGGGATAACCAACAGCTTTTACATTAGTTGCATCTTGAATTGGTGGTGTAATTTCAGGATAAGCCCAAAGTTGGATCGATAAAACATCACCTGCACTTAATTTATATATGGATTGCTGATGCTGAAATAACGTTTGAATTTGAGCTAAATTTTGCGAATTCGCTTGAGAAATAGCAGGAATATTATTTTGTGTCAAAGGTACAACATTTAATTCAGCACCTTGATCTGTTTTATAGGAACCTTGTTGTGGTAAATCATATGTCTGAAGTCCAGGGGTCATTGCGCATCCTGTAATTCCTAAACTCAAAACCAGCATAACGCTATAACGATAGTAATTCACTCGAATATAAATCCTATTTATAAATTTGAATGTTTTTGAACGGGCCAATGAACCCTAATTGTACGTTTCAGACTGCAAAATTCTATACTATTCGTGCTATTTAATATAGTTATTGATGTTTTAAAACGTAATTCCATTAGGTTTTTTATAAAATATAAAAAATGTACCTGAGACTTTGATCCTAACAAAATAGCATATAGAAAAAAAAGACCATAGATATGATCTGTGTGAGTCGGAAAGTATGGCTTTTTATGTATGTTTAGAACATCATTACACAATCGAAATTTGATTTTCTGATATAATTTAACGCTATTTACAACATAACGATGATTGATGATTCATCGATGACATAGGCTTCAGTATGTTACAACTCTCCGAATTAAAAATTGCCATCATCGGATTAGGTTATGTCGGTTTACCGCTAGCTGTTGAGTTTGGAAAAAAAGTTCCTGTGGTGGGCTTTGATATTCACCAGAAGCGTATTGATGAGCTACAGAGCGGACAAGATCATACTTTAGAAGTTTCACCAGAAGAATTAAAGCAAGCAACGCATTTAAGCTACACCACAAACTTACAGCAGTTAGCAGACTGTAATTTCTTTATTGTGACAGTGCCAACCCCGATCGATGAATTTAAGCAACCCGACCTGACTCCCTTGGTTAAAGCATCCGAAAGTATTGCTAAAGTACTGAAAAAAGGCGATGTGGTTGTCTATGAATCAACGGTTTATCCAGGTGCAACTGAAGAAGTTTGTATTCCTGTTTTAGAAAAAAATTCAGGATTAAAATTCAATCAGGATTTTTATGCAGGTTATAGCCCAGAGCGTATTAATCCAGGCGATAAATTGCATCGTGTCACCAATATTCTAAAAATCACCTCAGGTTCTACACCCGAAGTCGCTGATTTTGTCGATGAAGTTTATAATCTTATTATTGAGGTAGGGACGCACAAAGCGCCAAGTATCAAAGTCGCAGAAGCAGCAAAAGTGATTGAAAACACGCAACGTGATGTGAATATTGCGTTAATTAATGAACTTGCTTTGATCTTCAATAAAATGGGTATTGATACAGAAGATGTACTCGCAGCTGCGGGGACAAAGTGGAACTTTTTACCGTTCCGCCCAGGTTTAGTGGGTGGGCACTGTATCGGGGTTGACCCGTATTACTTAACCCATAAAGCACAGTCGATGGGTTATCATCCTGAAATTATTTTGGCAGGCCGCCGTTTGAATGATGGTATGGGTGCTTATGTGGTGACTCAACTGGTTAAAGCCATGTTGAAAAAACGCATTCAAGTTGAAGATGCCAAGGTCCTCATTTTAGGCTTAAGCTTTAAAGAAAACTGCCCAGATATTCGTAATACACGCATCATTGATATCGTCAATGAACTCAAGGAATATCACACTCAAATTGATGTTTATGACCCTTGGGTAGATGCAGCTGAAGCTGAACATGAGTACGGCATTAGCCCAGTACAGGCGCTGGAAAATGGCAAATATGATGCTGTAATTTTGGCTGTTGCCCATCACCAGTTTAAAGATATGGGCGTGCAAGCCATCCGTGCCTTAGGTAAATCTGAGCATGTGTTATATGACTTGAAATATGTGTTATCTCAAGCCGAATCTGACCTTCGTCTATAAGAGGACATACCACTATGAATCAATATCAACAGGTATGTGCAAACCTACAAGCTACACCCAAAACTTGGTTGGTGACGGGTGTTGCGGGCTTTATAGGCTCGAATCTTTTAGAAACTTTACTCAAGCTCAATCAAACTGTGGTGGGTTTAGATAACTTCGCCACAGGGCATCAGCATAATTTGGACGAAGTACAAAGCTTAGTGACTGCGGAGCAATGGGCAAAATTCAGCTTTATTGAAGGTGACATACGTCAGTTTGCAGATTGCCAAAAAGCATGTGTAGGTGTGGATTATGTCTTGCATGAAGCAGCGCTCGGTTCTGTACCGCGTTCAATTGCTGACCCCATCACCACTAATGAAACCAATATCAGTGGTTTCTTAAATATGCTCACTGCAGCACGTGATGCAGGTGTTGCAAGCTTTACTTATGCAGCCAGCAGTTCGACTTATGGTGATCATCCCGCATTGCCAAAAGTAGAAGAAAATATTGGTAAACCACTTTCACCCTATGCAGTGACTAAGTACGTCAATGAGTTATATGCAGACGTATTTGCGAAAACTTATGGGTTTAAAACAATTGGCTTACGTTACTTTAACGTGTTTGGTCAACGCCAAGATCCGAAAGGCGCTTACGCAGCAGTGATCCCGAAATGGACATCATCAATGATTGCTGGTGAAGATGTGTTTATTAACGGTGATGGTGAAACCAGTCGAGATTTCTGTTTTATTCAAAATGTTGTGCAAGCGAATATTTTAGCTGCGACAACGCAAAGCGATGAAGCAAAAAATCAGGTCTATAATGTTGCACTAGGTGGCCGCACAACTTTGAATGAGTTATATCGTGCTATTCAAGTCGCGCTTGCGACAAATGATGTGAACTTTGAGCGTGATCCTGTTTACCGTGAGTTTCGTGCGGGTGATGTACGTCATTCACAAGCCAGCATTGCCAAGATTCAGCAACACTTGGGTTATGCGCCTGAGTTTAAAATTGCCGAGGGCATTCAACTGGCCATGCGTTGGTACGTAAACAACTTAAAATGATCTTGAATAGATGATTGCGAAACTGTTCGCAAAATATCAGTCGATTGGGCTGATTACCTTAAGTTTACTGGCAGGTGCGACAATGACATTTATCGCACTTCCTGTTTTAACACGCCTATATTCTGTTGCTGATTTTGGTGCTTACGGGATTGCATTGGCGATTGTCAGTATTTTATCCACGGTTGCTAATTTACGTCTTGATCAAGCATTGTTAGTCGCGGACGAGCAAGATAAAAAGAGTCTGATTTTTGAAGGGGCTGTATTCTCAACTGCGATTGCTGTCATTAGTGGCATCGTCATCAGTGCAATTTTAAATGTTGAAATGGCAGGTGCAGTTGCTACAGGTGTGCTTGCCAATACCCTGATTCAGAGTCTGTATAATTATCAATTTTCCGCACATAAAGAATATTTTTGTGCAGGTTTAAATATTTTCCGTAGTGCCATCGTGGTGGCGGTTCAACTGTCCTTACCGTTTGTTATGCAAATTAGCTTGGTGAACAGTTATAACATCAGCTCGATCATTATGATTGTGGCAGTATTACTTTATCTGCTGAAACACCAGCTCTATCAAGTCAGTTGGCAGGCATTTAAACATTACAAAGATTTTATTTATGCCAATACACCACATGCGTTGCTGAATAGTTTTTCGCATAATTTACCCTATTATGTGGTGTCGCATTTTGTTGGGGTGCAGGCAATGGGTTTTTATGCCATTGTCGAACGGACTTTGCGTGTTCCGATTAATCTTATTTCACAAACCCTACGTCAGTTTTTTATTCGCAAATTTAAAGATACAAATTCAAGCCAGAATGCATTAAAAGCCAGTGTGTTACTGAGTTTAGTTTCACTGCCGTTATTTGCCTTGATGTTTGTATTGCCTGAATCTTTATATTTATGGGTTTTTGGCAGTGAATGGGTGGGGATCTCGACCTATTTCCAAATTCTAGCTATGGGCTATTGGGCGATTTTCTGTAATCCACCAAGCTCAGCTTTTCTGATTGCTCAGCGCAACAGCCAAGTGTTGTTTAAGTTGCAAATCGTAGAACTCATGATTAAGTTCGCTTTATTTGTAGGCTTCTATGCTGTCTTTGCTGATAAAGTGTATATGTTACTTGCGGTGCCTGTGGCATTAATTTTCTATAACTTTGCCATTTTATATGGGGTGTGGAGAAACAAAAACTGATGTTTTTTAAATTCTTAAAATACATGAATTGGTTTGCTTCACAGTGCCGTAAAGTGATGTACAACATGGCATTTGGTACACAATTCCGTTACTTCGGCAAAGCGTGTACCCTAGAGATTAATGGCCAAGTCAAGATCGGTAAGAATGTCTATATTGGCGATCATGTCAGTTTAATTGTCGAGCAAGGTGCGATTTTAGAAATTGCAGATAACAGCTTTATTGGGGAAAGCTGTTATATCAAATGCTTTGGTGGCAAGGTGTCGATTGGTCAAGACGTCAGCATTAACTCGAAGTCTTTTATCAATGGCTGTGGTGGTATCACGATTGGCGATAACACCCGTATTGGTACGCAAAGTATTTTGATTGCCAGCAACCATAAATTTGGTGAGCCTGATCTTTTGGTGAAAGATGCGATTACCAAGCAGGGCGTGAGTTTAGGGCAAAATATCTGGCTTGGTGCACGGGTTACGGTACTTGATGGTGTAACTATTGCCGATGACAGTGTAATTGGTGCCTGCAGTTTAGTGTCAAAACCTCTCTCTGAATCAGGGGTGTATGTCGGTATTCCGGCCAAAAAAATCAAATCTGTGTAAAGTGCTATGCATATCGTAAAACATATTTTCAGCGTAAAATATTCAGCTTAATTTTCTCCCTTTTGATTTTCTGATCCTGACATAGGTCATGCGTATGGCATTTATGGTTTCTGCTCTTCGACAGCTGTTTGATCTTGCTTATTTTATGGCGAAGGGCAGTGTGGCTTATGCACGTAAAAAAGGTGTGAAAGTTGGTGAAAACTGCCGAATTTATATTAAAAATTGGGGCTCAGAACCGTTTTTAATCTCAATTGGTGATCATGTCACGGTGACTTCAGGCGTGAAATTTATTACCCATGATGGCAGTACCTGCTTGGTCAAAGATGAGCAAGGGAAACGCTATCAACGCTTTGCCCCGATTCAAGTAGGTTCGCATGTGTTTATAGGTGTGAATAGCATTATTATGCCGGGCGTGAGCATTGGCTCAAATGTCGTGATTGGTGCAGGTTCGGTGGTGACCAAAGATATTCCTGACCATAGCGTGGCGATTGGTGTACCTGCCAAAGTGGTGAGCAGTTTTGATGACTTCCAAGCCAAAATTCAAAGCACCTGTGCCAGTGATACTGACTTAGCTGGTATTACGGATTATCGTGCGCGCGTGGAACGTGCCATGGCGACTCAAGCCTCAAAAAGCTCGCATTAATATTCTCCCATTTTAAAATTTAGGTCTGCATATGTTGAATAAAGTCATGTTCTTTTTGCCAAGCTTGGGCGGTGGCGGTGCAGAACGTACAGTCATTCAACTGGCGAATAGTTTGGTCGAACAAGGACTTAAGATTCATTTGGGTGTATGTGACCTAAATGGTGATAAAGCCAAGCTGTTACCCGAAGTGAGTTCAAAAATTGAATTGGTCAATTTTAATTGCGGTCGGGTGATGAATAGCATTACGCCCTTGAAAAAAAAAATGAAAGCTGAGCAATATGATTGCTTAGTGGCAACGCAAACCCATACCAATATTGTGGCAGGCATTGCGAAAAAGCTTGCAGGTGTTGCAACACGTTTGATCTTCCGTGAAGTATCTACGCCGTCAAAAAATATGAAGTTGCAAGGCATTGCTAAATTTGTGCTGAAAACTTTGGTGAATTGGACTTATCCTATGGCACAGCAAGTGGTCTGTGTTTCTAAAGGGGTTGAAGCCGATTTTCGTGAATATTATGCCTATAAAAATAATAATCTGAGTACCATTTATAACCCAGTATTGGACGATGCCTATTTTGAAAAACTCAAAGCGCCAGTCACACATCGCTTTTTTAATAATGACCATAAAGTGATTTTGGCAGTGGGGCGTCTCACTGAAGCAAAGAACTTTGGTTTTCTGATTCGTTCCTTTAAAGCCTTGCATAATCAGCATCCTGAAACCCGATTATTGATTTTAGGTGAGGGTGAACTGCGTACTGAGTTTGAGGCTCTAGTAGCCGAGTTGGGTTTAAACGATGTGGTGGATTTACCGGGCTTTGATGCTAATCCATACGCTTATTTTAAATATGCATCGCTGTTTGTTTTAAGTTCCAATTGGGAAGGTTTGCCTGGAGTACTCATTCAGGCGTTGGCTTCAAAAGTAAAAGTGGTCAGTACCAACTGCCCAAGCGGCCCGATGGAAATTCTAGAACATTCCAAGTTTGGTTTATTAGTCGAATGCAATGATCAGGCAGGTTTAACCCAAGCTATGCAACAGGCAATTTTTGCAGATTATGTGCAATATCAAGAAGCTGATTTTGAATCACATATTCAACAGTTTCATAAGCAAACCGTACTCAAGCAATATTTGCGAATGATGGAGTCTGCATCATGACTAAACCATTAATGGTGCATGTGATTACCAACTTTGCGGGCGTGGGAGGTGCTGAGATGATGTTGGCACGCCTGATCCAATGCACAGAGCAGCAGTATAAACATGTGATCATTGCATTGATGAAAACCTCTGAGGTTTATCAACGTACTTTAGATTGTTGTCAGTCATATTATGCACTGCAGTGGAATGGTTTAAATACGTTGGGTACGATTCAAAAACTGCGTGGTTTACTGAAACAACTACAACCCAAAACCGTGCAATGTTGGATGTATCATGCCAATGTGCTCACAAGTTTAAGTATGCTTGGTTTAGCTCAAAAACCGAATGTGGTGTGGGGCATTCATCATTCTCTTGCTTCTCCTAAAGATGAATCCATCAGCACGAAAATTGCCTTAGGCTTAAGCAAAATACTGTCCCAACAAGCCAGTGCCATTATTTATTGTGCGCATTCGTCTATGCAGCAGCATCAGGTCTTTGGCTTTAAAAATGCCAATAGTCAAGTGATTGCCAATGGCGTGTTTTTAGATAAATTTCAGCCCAATCCTCAATTGCATGAACCAACCGTGATTGGTTTTGCAGGGCGTTATCATACGGCCAAAGGTTATCCCTATTTGTTTGAAACCATGGGCTTGCTGAAAAATGAAAACATCATTTTTAAAATTGCAGGTGGTGGTGCAAGCCTAGAAAATCCTGAAGTGAAAGCTTTATTCGAGCAGTATCAGTTAGATGCCGAAAAAGTTCATTTGCTTGATCAAATCTCAGATATGCCTGCTTTTTATCAATCGATCGATGTATTTTTGATGACGTCAATTACCGAAGGTTTTCCGAATGTGTTGGTCGAAGCCATGGCATCAGGTTTGCCTTGTATCAGCACCGATGTGGGCGATGCCAAATATATTGTGCAGGATTTAGGAAATATCGTTCCACCACGTAATGCACAAGCTGTGGTAGATGCCATTTTAGCTTATACACAAAAATCAGAAGCAGAAAAGCAAAGCTTAAAACTAGCGACGCGTGAACGGGTTGAGCAGAATTTCAGTATTGAAACTGTCAGCCGTCAATATATGCAGGTGTGGAGCCAAAAGGCATGAAGTTTTTAATGATCAGCAGTTTTTTGCCATCTGTACTCAATTTTCGTGGCAAGTTATTAGAAGCGATTTCTGCGCACGGCTATGAAATTCACATCATGGCACCTGAATTCGCATCATTCCCCGAAGAACAGCAAAAACTGCAAGCCCTTGGCTATCATCTGCATGAAATTCCCATGCAGCGCACTGGCACCAATCCGCTGGCGGATTTAAAACTGTTAAAACATATCTATCGGCAAATTCGTCAAATTCAGCCTGAGTATGTGCTGTCCTATACTATTAAACCTGTGATTTATGGCACGCTCGCGTCATGGCTGGCGAAAGTACCGCATCGTTTTGCTTTAATTACTGGTCTAGGTTATGCCTTTCAAAATGTGGAATCTGGCAAGCGTAGTCTGTTTCAAAAGCTGGTGCATGGCTTATATGCGCAAGCGCTCAAACGTAGCGACAAAGTCTTTTTCCAAAACCCTGATGATTTAAAGCTTTTCCAAGACATGCATTTGCTTGATGCCAATAAACCAACTGTGGTGGTGAATGGTTCAGGGGTAAATGTACAAGACTTTGATGTCATGCCTTTACCGAAAGATGATGCAGGCGTGGTCAAAGCCTCATTCTTGCTCATTGCACGGCTTTTGGGTGATAAAGGTGTGCGTGAATATGCTGAATCGGCACGTATCATCAAAGAAAAGCATCCTGAAGCGGAATTTCATTTGGTCGGTTGGATTGATGATAATCCATCAGCCATTTCTCAAGCCGAACTCGATACATGGATTGCAGATGGTCGCCTCAAATATTGGGGCAAGCTCAGTGATGTCCGTCCTGCAATTGCGGAAAGTTCCGTGTATGTGTTGCCATCTTATCGTGAAGGCACGCCACGTACCGTATTAGAGGGAATGGCTATGGGACGGGCGATTATTACCACTGATGCACCAGGTTGTCGTGAAACGGTATCGCACGGTGTGAATGGTTATTTGGTTGCGGTGAAATCAGTCAATGATTTGGTGCAATGCATGCAATACTTTATTGAAGATCCAAAACTGATTGAGTATATGGGACAGCGTTCGCGAGAAATTGCGCTGAATAAATATGATGTGCATCAAGTGAATAAGCACATGATGGCTGAAATGGATATTCATTAAAGGCGATTTACCCAATTTAAGAGGCGATCCAGATGATCTTAAAATATATAAAAAGTGATTTATACCGTTATACCGGTCATGTCAGTTTTAAAACATTTTTTAAAACTTATTTTTTCAATCGCGGTTTTAATTTTTCATTTTGGCTGCGTTTAGCCAGTTCAAAAACTGTATGGGCAAAGTTGGCTTATCCTATTTATTATTATAAAAAAAAGCAGTACGGCATTGATATTCATACCACGACTCAAATTGGCTACGGCTTGTTTATTGGGCATGGCGGGCCGTTGGTCGTTAATCCGACAACTGTGATTGGCAATAATGTGAATTTATCGCAATTTACCACCATTGGTGCAAATGGCGGCCATCAAGCCGCAGAAATTGGCGATAATGTTTATATTGGGCCCAATGTCTGCATCATTGAGCATGTCAAAATTGGCAATAATGCCACTATAGGTGCAGGAAGCGTTGTGACCAAAGATATTCCTGAAAATGCAACTGCGGTGGGAAACTATGCGAAGGTGATCAGCATGAATAATCCGGGTCAGGCAGTTAATCGTCGTTGGACAGATCTCTAAACGGCTATATGGTTTGGCAGCTTTTAGAATGGGGAATACTTGAGTCCTTTTGACCGTTGAAATATTTTACAAATCTGATGGCTTTGGACAGGGTATAATCATTGCTAGAAATGAATATTGACTCCGCCATTTTATCTAACCTCAAGAGTGAACCATGTTAAAGCGCTTATTGGATATTGTGATTGCATCATCTGCGCTGGTGCTGCTGTCTCCTGTATATGCTTTTGTGGCATATAAGGTGCGAAAAAATTTGGGTTCACCCGTGTTGTTCCGTCAGGTGCGTCCGGGGCTCAATGGCAAACCTTTTGAAATGATCAAATTCCGCAGTATGAAAGATGCGGTTGATGCACAAGGTCATTCCTTGCCTGACAGTGAGCGTTTAACACCCTTTGGTCAAATGCTGCGTTCCAGCAGTTTGGATGAAATGCCTGAACTGTGGAATGTGCTTAAAGGCGAGATGAGTATTGTCGGACCACGACCACTGCTGATGGAATATTTACCCCTCTATAATGAGCATCAAGCCAAACGTCATAACGTGCGTCCAGGCATCACAGGGTATGCTCAAGTGAATGGCCGCAATGCCATTTCATGGGAAAAGAAATTTGAGCTAGACACATGGTATGTCGAAAACCGTTCATTATGGCTCGATTTTAAAATCATGCTGAAAACGGTAAAAAAAGTGCTCGCGAAAGATGATATTAGTGCCGAAGGTGAAGCGACCATGAGTAAATTTACGGGTACTTCGGAGCCTAAAGATGATTAAGCTCTATGCAATTTATGGTGCTTCAGGCTGTGGGCGCAGTTTAATGCCTGTTGCACGTCAGCAATTAGCACGTGAAAGCGATGCTTCAGAAATTGTATTTATTGACGATGCCTTGGAATCGGTTGCAGAAGTAAACGCTCATCGTGCCATGAATTACCTCGCATTTTTAAATGAAACGGCTTCAGAAAAATACGTACAAATTACGATTGCCAATAGTCATGTACGAGAAAAGATCGCTCAGCGTTTAAAGATGGATGGCATTCAGCTTTGGTCGATCATCGCGGACAATGTCGTTCTAATGGATCAGCTTGAGCTCGATGAAGGCTCTGCTTTAAGTCCATTTGTCACCATTGGCTCAAATGTCAGAATCGGTAAGTGTTTTCATGCCAATTTATACAGTTATGTTGAACATGATTGTGTGATTGGTGATTTCGTCACGTTTGCACCGGGCGTAAAATGCAACGGTAATATTCATATAGAAGACCATGTTTATATTGGTGCAGGTGCCGTGATTAAACAAGGCACACCTGCGCAACCTTTGGTGATTGGTCGTGGTGCTGTGGTGGGTATGGGCGCTGTGGTGACCAAAAGCGTGCCTGCGGGCGTAACAGTGGTGGGAAATCCTGCCCGTATACTGACCAGTAAATGATAAATTTAGGAAAAACTCATGTTAAACACTGCATTTGAACCGTGGCCAAGTTTCACCTCAGCTGAAGCAGATGCGGTGTCAAAGGTCCTTTTATCCAATAAAGTCAATTATTGGACAGGACAAGAGTGCCGTGAGTTTGAAAAAGAATTTGCACAGTTTGCAGGAACCAAGCATGCAGTTGCCGTGGCCAATGGCACAGTCGCACTGGATTTGGCCTTAAAAGCCCTTGGCATTGGCACAGGCGATGATGTGATCGTCACTTCACGGACATTTCTTGCATCTGCCAGTTCAATTGTGACGGCTGGTGCCAATCCTGTTTTTGCCGATGTAGAGCTGGATTCACAGAATATTTCTCGACGTACTATTGAAGCAGTGATTACGTCGAATACCAAAGCCATTATTTGTGTGCATTTGGCGGGTTGGATGTGTGATATGGATCCGATCATGCAGTTGGCTGAGGAAAAAGGGATTTGGGTCATAGAAGACTGTGCCCAAGCCCATGGTGCATTCTATAAAGGTCAATCCGCAGGTTCAATCGGGCATATTGGCGCATGGTCATTTTGCCAAGACAAGATCATGACCACAGGTGGTGAAGGCGGTATGGTTACCACCAATGATGAAAATTTATGGAAAAAAATGTGGTCATATAAAGACCACGGTAAAAACTTTGACAGCATTTATAACAAACAGCACCCGCCTGGCTTTCGTTGGTTACATGACAGCTTTGGCACCAACTGGCGCATGATGGAAATGCAGGCTGTTATCGGACGTTTACAACTCCAAAAAATGCCAGAATGGACGCAAGTGCGTAATGCGCATATGCGTCGCGTTTTAGCAAGTTTTGAAAATAACCCTTATTTTACTGTGGCAATGCCACCTGAGAATTATGTTCATGCGGCATATAAGGCTTATGTCCAAGTGAATACAGCACAATTGCCAGAAGGTTGGTCGCGTGATCGCATTATGGCGGAAATTAATGCACTGGGTGTGCCATGCTTTAGTGGTTCATGTTCAGAAGTGTATTTAGAAAAAGCCTTTGATGGAACACCATGGCGACCTGAGCAACGACTGGTTAATGCCAAAAGCTTGGGGGACAGCAGTTTAATGTTCTTGGTACATCCGACTTTGTCCGACAGCAACATGCAAAAAACGGTGGATAGTATCCAACAGGTGATCTCACAAATCTCCATGTGAAACAGCGTATAATTTGCCATGCAATTTTTTGCCTTCATCTAGCCCGTTGAGTCCATCGTGAAAGACATTATCCGAGTTATTGCATCATTACCGCGCCGCCAAAAACAAGTTGTTTTAGTGGTCATGGATATCTGTGTCCTGCCTTTGATGATGTGGCTGGTTTATGCCATTCGACTAGCCAAACCAAATGTTCCGGTGATGGAAGGTTTAGATTTTTGGTATCTGTATGTCGGTGTCATTGGTGTCGCAATTTTTGCCTTACTCGGTATTTATAGTGCGATTGTGCGCTCCTTCAATGAAGATTATTTGCTACGGATCTCGATCGCGACATTTATCCAAATTGTTGGTTTATATGCAGTTAAGAAGCTCGGTTTAGCTTTTATTCCCATGAGCATTCCACTCATGTACGGCTTTGTGCTGTTTTCTTGGATGTGGTGGAGCCGTGCTGTAATTCGCTATGCCACACTGCGTACTTTTGTGAAAAAGCAAAACCGTAAGCGTGTCGCGATTTATGGTGCAGGGCTTGCGGGGCAGCAAATTGCGGCCGCATTATATCGCTCTGATGACTATTTGCCCGTCTGTTTTATTGATGATAAAGCTTCGTTACAAGGGCAGTCTTTAAGCGGACTAAAAATCTTTTCACCGAAAAGGGCGCTTACCGCATTTCGTAAGTTTCACATCGAAGAAATATTACTGGCTATGCCATCTGTAAGTCGTGCACGTAAAAAAGCAATTATTGAGTCTTTTGAACCGTCTAATGTCAAAATTATGGAACTGCCAGGGGTCACCCAACTGGTGGGCGGGCGAGTTCAAGTCTCCGATATTCGAGAAGTCGATATTATTGACTTACTGGGGCGTGATCCAGTACCACCCAAGTTAGACCTTTTAGAAAAAAATATTAAAAATAAAGTGGTGATGGTAACTGGTGCAGGTGGATCAATTGGTTCAGAACTTTCCCGTCAGATCGTGAAGCATCAACCAAAATGCCTTGTTTTATTTGAAATGTCTGAATTTGCACTGTATTCCATTGATCGCGAATTACAAAACGCAGGTGTAGAAGTAGTGCCTATACTAGGTTCTGTAACTCACCAAATAAAGTTGGAACGTATATTGCAAAACCATGCTGTGCAAACGGTTTACCATGCAGCAGCTTATAAGCATGTTCCCTTGGTTGAGGCCAACCCCTTTGAAGGGATCTATAATACTTCAATTGGTACGGCCCGTAGTGTTGACGCTGCTGTGGCTCAAGGGGTTGAAACCTTTGTCCTGATTTCTACTGACAAAGCTGTACGCCCAACCAATGTCATGGGTGCATCGAAACGGATGGCAGAATTGTATTGCCAAGGTTTAGCTGCCACAAAACCGCAAACACAAATCAGTATAGTTCGTTTTGGTAATGTATTAGGTTCATCAGGTTCTGTCGTTCCTTTGTTCAAAAAACAGATTGAAAAAGGTGGACCTGTTACAGTAACTCACCCTGAGGTGACTCGTTATTTTATGACTATTCCTGAGGCTGCGCAGTTGGTGATTCAGGCGGGGGCAATGGGAACAGGCGGAGATGTTTTTCTACTGGATATGGGTGAACCCGTTAAAATTGTTGATTTGGCTAAACAGATGATTCGTCTAAGTGGGTTTAAACCTATGGATGAAAAAGGCTTAGGGGATATCGCAATTCAGTTTACTGGCCTACGTCCAGGTGAAAAACTATATGAAGAGCTACTCATCGAATCTGAAAATGTGACTAAAACCGACCATGAACGAATTTTAAAATCGTATGAGCATTTTTATCTTTTTGATCAAATTAACAGCGTATTTTTGCAGTTATCTGATTTATCTGAACAAGGAGAGAATCAGGTAAAAATTAAAAATATCCTACAAACCTATGTAGAGGGTTACAAAACCAAAGATTTGCACAAGAATTGATATATTTTATTGATGTTCATTTGATAAAGCCTAACGTGTTCAATTAAACTATTTATACAATTCATTCACATATTTTGAATAAAATACTGAAATAGTTTTAGAAAAAAAGAAACATCTTATTTATCTATAGATAACCTAAAATTATTTTGCTATCAATCAATTTAAATTAAGAGCAGGAAAATATGAAATTATTGGTAACAGGCGGTGCTGGTTTTATTGGTTCAGCCGTTGTTCGTCATGTTATTGAAAATACAGAAAACGAAGTATTAAATGTCGACAAACTCACCTATGCAGGAAATTTAGAATCTTTAGCACGTATTGCTAAAAATCCGCGATACACATTTTCTCAAACTGACATCTGTGATCGTGCTGCTTTAGATGAATTATTTGAAAATTTCCAACCCGATGCTGTGATGCATTTAGCTGCTGAATCGCATGTCGACCGTTCAATTACTGGCCCTGCGGCGTTTATTGAAACCAATATTATTGGTACCTACCAACTACTTGAGGCAGCACGCCATTACTGGAATCAACTAGATCAAAATAAAAAACAAGCATTTCGATTTCATCATATTTCAACAGATGAAGTGTATGGCGATTTAGAAGGTACAGAAGATCTGTTTTTAGAAACAACACCTTATGCTCCAAGTTCACCTTACTCTGCCAGCAAAGCCAGTTCGGATCACTTGGTTAGAGCATGGTACCGCACGTACGGCTTACCAGTTGTACTGACCAATTGTTCAAACAACTATGGGCCGTTCCATTTCCCTGAAAAACTCATTCCGCTGGTAATTTTAAATGCACTGGCGGGTAAGCCACTACCTGTATATGGAAACGGTACACAAATTCGTGACTGGTTGTATGTAGAAGATCATGCCCGCGCACTTTATAAAGTAGTCACAGAAGCAGCAGTGGGTGAAACTTACAACATTGGCGGTCACAACGAGCAAAAAAATATTGATGTGGTAAAAGCAATTTGCGAACTTTTAGAAGAGCTTGCTCCAAACAAACCTGAAGGTTTAGCACGTTATGAAGACCTCATCACTTATGTGACAGATCGTCCGGGACATGATTTGCGCTATGCGATTGATGCAAGTAAAATCCAAAAAGATTTAGGCTGGGTGCCGCAAGAAAGCTTTGAGACAGGCCTTAGAAAAACAGTGCAGTGGTACCTAAACAACCAAGCGTGGGTACAGCATATTCAAAGTGGTGAATACCAAAACTGGATTCAGCAACAGTACACAACCACCGAAAAAATGAATTAAGTTGCGTGAAACTATGAAAATACTGTTGCTTGGAAAAAATGGTCAAGTTGGGTGGGAGTTGCAACGCGCACTCCAACCGCTTGGTGAAGTGGTTACACTTGATCGTAATATGTCACCTGAGGGCTTCAGTGGCAATGTTGCAGACTTCGCTGCCATTTCTGATGTGTTTGATAAAATTAATCCAGATATCGTCGTGAATGCCACTGCATATACTGCGGTTGATAAAGCCGAATCTGATCAGCAACAGGCACAGCTTATCAATACGCAAGCAGTGAAGCATTTGGCTAGTGAGTGCAAAAAGCATCATGCACTGTTGATTCATTACTCGACTGACTATGTTTTTAGTGGAGATGGTATTACTCCATGGAATGAAGATGATCAAACCTCACCAGTGAATTACTATGGCCTCACCAAACGTGAAGGCGAGTTAGCACTTGAACAGAGCACTGTTCGGTTTTTAAACTTTCGTACCTGCTGGGTATATGCCGCACGAGGCAATAACTTTATAAAAACCATGCTCAAACTGGCTCAGGCCAAAGAAGAGCTGAGTATCATTCATGATCAGGTTGGGGTGCCTACAGGCGCAGCACTGATTGCTGATGTTACGGCTCAAGCGATTCGCTATTACACCTTACAATCTGAAACTGAAAAACAAAATCTGCATGGTCATTATCATTTGGCGCCAAAAGGTGAAACCACATGGCATGATTACGCTCAATTTGTTTTTGCACATGCACGACATACAGGGCAAGTTTTAGCTTTAAATAAAGTAAATCCAATTGAAACATCGGCATACCCAACACCGGCAAAACGCCCGCTTAATTCACGTTTAAACACCAACAAGCTAGAACAAAATTTTAAATTGCATCTTCCTCACTGGCAGCAAGGTGTAACACAAGTATTAGAGGAACTTCTTCCATGACTCAAAACCGTAAAGGGATTATTTTAGCGGGCGGCTCTGGCACACGCTTGTATCCAATTACCATGGGTACATCAAAACAGCTACTCCCAATTTATGACAAACCCATGATTTATTATCCACTGTCTGTACTTATGCTGGCAGGGATTAGTGAAATTTTAATTATATCTACCCCAGAAGACTTACCAAACTTTGAAAAACTTTTAGGAACAGGTGAGGCGCTTGGAATCAAACTCTCTTACAAAGTTCAACCATCTCCTGACGGGCTTGCTCAAGCATTTATTTTGGGCGAAGAGTTTATTGGTCAAGATAATGTCACCCTAATTTTGGGTGACAATATTTTTTACGGTCAAAGTTTTGGGCAGCAGCTCAAGCGTGCAGCCGAGCAACAGACGGGTGCAACAGTATTTGGCTACTATGTGAGTGATCCAGAGCGTTTTGGTGTGGTCGATTTTGATGCATCGGGTAAAGCTTTAAGTATTGAAGAAAAACCAGAGCAGCCAAAATCGAATTATGCAGTGACGGGTTTGTATTTTTACGACAATTCGGTGGTTGAGATTGCCAAAAATATTAAACCATCACATCGCGGGGAGCTTGAAATTACCGACGTAAATAATATTTATTTACAGCAACAAGCACTAAATGTAGAAGTACTTGGCCGAGGTTTTGCATGGCTAGATACAGGTACACATGATTCACTGATTGAAGCGAGTCAGTTTGTACAAACCATTGAGCATCGTCAGGGTTTAAAAGTTGCCAGTTTAGAAGAGATTTCTTTTAACAATGGCTGGATCGATTTAAACCAACTTAAAGCACGTGGTGAATTTTTTAAGAAAACTGGATATGGTCAGTACTTGTTAAAATTGCATCAAGAACATTCAAAATAAATGTAATCAAGTCATTATCTAAATCAACATGATGCCTTGCATATAGACTACACTGGATATTGTCGTAATGAATATTATTGAAACTAAAATCAATGGTTTACTCATTTTAGAGCCGCGTGTATTTGGTGATGACCGTGGCTGGTTTATGGAAAGTTTTAACCAAAAAAACTTTGAGCAGGCGCTTACCGAGCGTGATTTAGATGTGCCACAATTTGTACAAGATAATCACTCGTTTTCACAAAAAGGCGTATTGCGCGGTTTGCATTATCAGCTTAATCCGCATGCGCAAGGGAAGCTAGTGCGTGTAGTACAGGGCCGAGCGTGGGATGTAGCAGTAGATATCCGTGAAAACTCCCCAACATTTGGTGAATGGGTAGGGCTTGAGCTTACAGGCGATAATCACAAACAGTTTTGGATTCCTGCTGGTTTTGCACATGGCTTTATTGCACTCGAAGATAATACTCAGTTTTTATATAAAACCACAGATTATTACTCTAAAGAGTGTGAAAGAAGTATTGTATGGAATGATCCAGATCTTGCGATTGATTGGCCTATTGAAGAAGGAGTGAATATAAAGCTAACTGAGAAAGATGAAAAAGCTAATTTCTTTCATGAGTTAAAAAATGACGAATAAGTTATGAAACTAAATAAGATAACAGAAAATGCTATATCATTAACATTGGTACAATTAATCAATTTAGTACTACCGTTATTGGCTTTACCTTACTTAGCAAGAGTTTTAGGTGCAGATAGTTTAGGAAAAGTAGTATTTGCAATGGCTATTTCACAAATACTTCTGATTTTAAGTGATTTTGGATTTAATTTGAGTGCTGCTAAAGATGTAGCAGTTTATAGAAATGACAATAATAAACTTTTTGAAATCTGGGGCACTGTAACAATTATAAAAATTATTCTCTCAAGCGTTTTAGTTTTTATATTATATTTGTCAGGATTATTTTTTGAACGTATTGGAAATGATTTAATCTTATATTTGTTAGCATGCACGGCTGTAATAGGAAATATCATTTATCCACAATGGTTGTTTCAGGGTTTAGAGCAATTAAAATATGTAAGTTTTATTCAGATTTTATCTAGAATATTGTTATTTATTATGTTGTTACTGTGTGTTAAAAATGAAACTGATATATATTGGGCAGTTTTTCTTCAATCAGCAGGTGGTTTATTAGCTGGATTTATATTAATACCTAAATTACTAAAAATATTTAAATTTTCTGAAAAAAAAATATCTGAAAAAGATTTTTTTATAAAACAGCTGAAATATAGTTGGATTATTTTTATTCCAAATATTTTTGGAAATCTATATTTAAGTTGTAATACTTTTTTTCTTGGTTTAATGCTACCTCCTTCTTTGGTCGCAAATTATTATATAGCTGAAAAGCTTATAAGAGCTTCAATTAGTCTATGTTCTCCGATTAGTAATGCTTTTTTTCCAAATCAAGTTAGGATGTTTCATGAAGATAAAGCTAATGCATTAGCTTCAACAATGAAAATAATATACATACTACTAGCCTTATTTTTTACAGGAAGTTTTATTATTTTTGTTTTATCCGATTTTATTGTAAATTTATTATTTGGTTATGAATTTAAAGAAGCTGGGTATTTGCTAAAGTTATTTTCTCCATTACCAATATTAGTAATGTTGGCTATAATATTTGCAAATTTAATTATGATTCCTGCTGGTCTAGAAAAAGCATTCAGTAAGATTATTATGTATTCATCTGTAGTCAATGTTTTTATTTTTGTTTTTTTTGTAAAATTTCTATCTAATTATGGTGCTGTTTTGGCAAATATTCTGGTAGAGCTAATAATCTGTTTCTCAATGTTCTGTATTATATTGAAAACAGGAAATAGTCCATTTAAGTACTGGCGCGAAGCATTTACTGAGTTAAAATTGAAGGTTATAAAATGAAAATTTCAGCATTAATAAATACACTCAATGAGGAAAAAAACATTGAAAAATGTCTTCAATCACTTAGTTGGGTAGATGAAATCATTTTAGTAGATATGTATAGTGATGATAAAACTGTAGAAATAGCAAAAAAATATACAGATAAAATTTTTTATTTTGAGCGAGTTGGATATTCTGAACCAGCACGCGCATTCGCTTTAAGCCAAGTATCGAATGAATGGGTTGTGGTTTTAGATGCAGACGAAGTAATTCCAAAGTCTTTGTCAGACGAGTTGATAGCGATAGCAAAGGAAGATAAAGCTGATGCTATTTGGATTCCTAGAAAAAATTTTATGTTTGGTCATGAGATTAAACATACGGGCTGGAATATGCACGATGATATTCAAATGAGATTTTTCAAAAAAATTATGATGACATATGGAAGTACTATACATAATTTTGTAAATATTTCTGATCAAGCAAGAATAATAACTTTAAAAAATAATGAAACATGTATATGGCATTTTAATTATATTGATATTGAACATTTTTTAGAAAAATTAAATAAATATACAACAGTTGAGGCTAAACAATTATTTGATAAAAGAAAACAGTCATCATTTTTAATAGTAATATATACTTGTATTAGAGAGTTTGTTTATAGATTTATTTTAAAAAGTGGATATAAAGATGGTTTCTATGGTTTAGTCTTATCTTTATTAATGTGCGTTTATCGTTTTACAACACTAGCAAAACTAAAGATTATGATTGAGCAGAATAATGCAACTCCTAGAGATAGCATTGTTACAACTTATGATGATTTATCAAGTAAAGTTATTGATTCATATAAATAAATTAATTGAGTGTTGGTAATGATATATATTGTTGTATTGAATTGGAATTCTGCTAAAGAAACTATAGCTTGTTTAAAAAGTTTAGTTAATTTAGATGACTTTAATAATATCAGAATTATTGTTTGTGATAATGACTCTGATGTGGATTCTATTAAACAAATAGAGAGTTATTTAAGTGATTTTTATGGTAATGATTATATTTCATTAAATGAAGATGAAACTTTAACATATAAGATTGATAAGAAATTTTACTTTATTAAAAATTTTAAAAATTATGGTTATGCTGGTGGAAATAATATCGGTATTAATTTTGCTTTGAAGTTTGAGAGAATGTCATATGTTTGGATTTTAAACAATGATACCGTTGTTCAAAGTGATAGTTTGAAATTTATGCTTCATAAGTTTTTAGAAAATAATAATTATGGAGTTGTAGGTTCAAGATTAGTAGAGTTGGAAAATAAAAGTAATGTACAGGGTGTAGGTGGTATAATTAATCCCTGGCTTTGTACAACGAAAGAAATTGGTAGTGATCTTAAGATTAATGATGCTATTAATGAAAAAGAATTTGAAGAAAAAATTGACTACGTAATTGGTGCATCATTGCTTATATCTCGTGATTGTTTAGAAAATGTTGGTCTATTATGTGAAGATTATTTTTTATATTACGAGGAAATTGATTATTGTAATAGAGCTAGAGAAAATAATTTTTCAATTGGTATAGCATCTCAGAGTATAGTTTTTCATGCCCATGGTGCTTCAACAAATAAAGGTAAAAGTCAGATTGCAGATTATTGCTCTGTAAGAAACAGAATTTTAATAACAAGAAAGTTTTATCCTAATAAACTAATTTTTGTGAAATTATCTATTTTTTTAGTATCTCTTAATAGAGCTCGAAGATTTCAATTTTCAAGAGCAATAAGATATTTAAAGTTTTTATTTATCTAAACTTTTTATAAAAAATAATGCTTGACTAGTCAAGCATTATTTTTTCTGAATTTATTTTACTATTTTATTAGATAAACTTATTAATTTTTTCTCAATAATTAAGTATGATAGATAACCTATAATTATTGAAAACAAGACCATTATAATAAAAACAAGAATTCCATGAGTGTTTGCTGCATATTTTGCTAAGACCTTACCTACCAAAGGTAAGGTGAAAACTTGAATAAGATATATCGAATATGAAGCATTGCCTAATTCAAGAAATATTTTATTATTAATTTCTTTTATATGTAGGGTTGAGTAAAATATTATTAATGCTGGTATACCCCAAAATATCAATCTGAAATTTTCAAACTCTTTGTTTAAAAGACTAACAAATATAATTGAAAATATTATCGGAATCCAGAAAAAATTATTATTTCTAATTTTGAAGTTTGATAGAAATAAATATATAAATCCACCAAAAATAAATTCAAAGATAATCGGATTTGTGTTTTGATAAAATGATAAAGATATAAATACTAAGAGCATAATAAGTATCTTAATTTTTGCATCTATTCTTTTTAAAAAAAGTAGTATGAAAAAAATAAAATAAAACAACATCTCTAATTCTAAAGTCCATCCTACATATATTACAGGATAGCTATAATTAAAATAATGACTTATAAAAAAGAGCGAAGTAAGTAGATATTCTGGTGTTATATTTAAGGCTCGAAATAAGTCGGGGAAAATATAAAACAATAAGGATATTGTAAGTAAATATAACCAATATAATGGAACTATTCTTTTAATGCGATCAATTGCAAATTCAAAAGGAGATTTATTTTTCTTATCTTGAATCATAAACATGATATAGCCAGAGATAATAAAAAATATATCTACACCAAAAGACCCCCAGTAACCTACGTTAAAAGTTAAAAATTTATAGCTTGAGTAAGAGAACCCGTAGTCTTCTACTAAACCTACAGCATGATACATTACTACAACTATGGCAGCAAAAGCCCTTAAGACTTGAATATTCTTGATCATATTGAATCGCTTTTCAGAATTTAATTCTAAGATAATTTATTTTGAATTATACGTTACTTAAAATATAAAGCAATATTATATATTTAATACTAATTTTTTAAGTGACTTACTAAATATTGTGAAAATTCGCTTATTATTTGTTTGAAGTAATGGATAAGCATAATAATATAAGCTAGTAAAGTATATCTTGCTATCATAATGCCATTTTGAGTTATTTTTGATATAATGAATATATATCTTTGTATTAAATCTTTCAAATAATTTATGTATTATCTCAATATCTAATAAATAATGATGTGGTATAGTTTATTCAAACATTTTCATAGCTAATAGAACTTTACAATTATTAAAACTATTCCATCGAGCTTTATCCTTATTTGGCTATCCCTTGTGAAGCTTTATTACTTTTGATACGTTTTTTCAAAACAGTTGAAATAATTAAAATGATCCATAAATTTGAGCTAAATTTTGATTTTATCAATATTTTATGTAAAGAATGATGTACTATTTGATGCATGTTTATTTAGTGAAAGAGACGTTGATAATTAGTAAAAATCTGAACTAATAAAATGAATAATGAACAATACAAGACTTTAAAATCGCTGAATTTAGCGTATTTGCCGGAGATAGGAACGAAGATAATCTGAGAAAAAGTATTTTGGTGAGCAAAATGCCTTTGATTAATTGAGTATATTTAAGATATTTACTTTAAATAGTCTGAGATTTGGATGAGTTATTAATCAGATATAATAGAGCTATAAAATCTAATATAAGGACTAGAATTGTAAATTTAGTATGTTAACTTAACTTGCGATAATAGACCTTGTTTATTTCATCTCAATTGCTAATTAAAGCTTCCAGTTAATTAATAAAATATAATAACTGTATTGAATATAATTTGAAAAGGAAGAGTTTAACTTATTTTACTTTCATTCTTTAAAGATAAAAAAGTGACAAATATAAATACAATAAATACAGGAATATAAATTATCGCACCATCTGATAAGCAAGCCAAAAAGTATATTACACTACCCAATGTTGCTGATTTTCTGAATGAATTTTTTGAAGTAATTATATATTTAAAGTTTATTAGGATATTTGAGAAATAAAGTAGAAAGAATGGTAAAGATATTAATCCTAAACTATAGATCAAAGAGACATATGGGATTTCTGAAATAATATCAAATGCATTGCTTGAATATAAGTCAAAACTAATTTTACTGAAGGCTTCACTTCTTCCACCTAAAGATGAGTCAAAGATAAAATTTAGATTAAATCCTAAGAAAGATAAAACTATGTTTATGATTAGTATAAATAAAGAAACTAATATTACACCAAAAACTATTTTTATTGGATTGAATTTTGAATTTGTTATGGCTGTATATAGCAAATATAAAAATAAAAGAACCCATATTGTTCTAGAAAAAGTTAAAATCAAACTTAATGAAACAATTAAAACAAATAACTTATTTTTTTCTAGAAAAGTGTAAAGAGGAAAAAGCATAAGTATAGATAAGCCATATAAGTTTCCATTATTAAAAGTTGAAAATAATTTAAATATTCCGCCTCTGTCGTTCATTCTGTCTTCAAGTTCAATAGCTGCACCATAAGTTGTTGTTAGTCCAGGAACTTCAAAAAAACTACCAGTTAAAACTTTGTATATGAATAAAAGTATTCCATATATTGCAACAAATCTAACGCAATTTATAAAAAAATTATCATATTCTCTAATATTTTGATAACTTATAAATCTAAAGAGCATTAGAAAAAAGAGTGGGGTAATTATTACAGAAAATATGAATCCAAAATAAGATGATAAATTTTCTATTCCATTGAATATATTAAATATAAATAATAAAAAGTAAAATGGAAGTATTAGTAAAAAATATATTTCTGGGAGGTTAGATGATTTCGTTTTTCCTATATTAACTACATACTTTAATAATAAAATAGGAAATAAAGATATAATTAGTATAGTTATAGAGTTTAATGGAATTTTTCCAATAGCTATCCCTGATTTCGGGAAAGCTATCATAGATATTAACAAAATCGGATAAATATATTTCATAAAGTAAAATTTCTAAGATCTTTGATTTAATTCTGAACTAAGTTTTTTCTTTGAAGTTGACCAGTCATATTTAAGTACAATCTTAAGTCCATTACTTATCAATTCTTCTCTAAGTAATTTATTGACAATAATTTTTTCAAGATTTGTTGAAATGTCTTTAATATTTTCGGGATTAACTTGGAGTGTCTCATTATTTCCTATTTCAAATAATGCTGTTGTATTCGATGTAATTACAGGTGTCCCACATGCCATTGCTTCAATTGCAGGAAGTCCAAAACCTTCATAAAGTGATGGAAAAAGTAGGCAAAGCGCACCTTTGTAGGTTGATGCTAGTTCATCTTCACTTAATCGTCCGAGAAACTTAACTCGATCTTCAATTTGAAGCTCTTTCGCTGTATTTGCTAATTGATCAGAAGGTTTACCCGAAAATAAAACATAGATATTTTTATCTATATTTGCCTGTGCAAAAGCTCTTAAAGCTCGGTCTTCATTTTTATGTAGCTTTCGATTACCCACTATGAAAATATACGGAAAACCCGGTAGGTAGGGCTGCACATCTTGATGAAAAGCACTCGATACACCGTTATACACTACTTTCACCTTATCTGGATTGATACCCGACCAGTCTACAATTCTGCCTTTTGAAAACTCAGAGACGGTAAATATCAGTGCAGCTTTTCTACATGCCCTCTTAAGAACAATGTTGTAATAGAGTTTCTTTAAAAAGGATGTATTGGCATCTACATCTATATGGTTGAGATCATGGATAGTAATTGCTGTTCGATGTAAAAAGAAAAAAGGTGCATTAAAACCAGGTGAAAAAAAGAAGTTTTTGTTAAAAAACAAATATATAGTAAGCTTAATAACATCAAAAATTGATACAGGGTTGCCTTTTAATTTTATTGGCTGAAAGAAATCTTCGTCATAAACTTCTGTCGCAAAACGCCCGATACCATGCTCTCCAAACCAACGTGTATCGAAAATTACTTTATTTTGTTGATTTAACATACAATTTTATTAAACGAGATTTTAATTACCTCGAATTATAATGAAATCCTATCGGAATATAAATGGTATATACTTGCTAACTTCAAAAATTCAATTTTTTTACAAAATTATGGATGAGTAAGAGCTTCCTATGATAACAGAACCAAAAACAGCTTTAGTTGCAGATTGGCTTGTCACCTATGCGGGTGCTGAGCGCGTAATGACTGAAATATTAAAAGTTTTCCCAAAATCAGATCTATTTGCTGTGATTGATTTTTTAAGCGATGAAAGTCGACAGCATTTTTTAGGTAAACACGCCCAAACAACATTTATTCAAAAATTTCCTAAAGCTGAAACAAAATACCGCAATTATCTTCCATTTATGCCTTTAGCCATTGAGCAGTTAGATGTCTCTGCCTACGATGTGATTTTATCGAGTAGCCATGCAGTAGCCAAAGGTGTGCTTACGGGGCCCGACCAACTGCACATTAGCTATGTTCACTCGCCTATACGCTATGCATGGGACTTACAGCATCAGTATTTACGTGAGTTGGGGCTCACCAAGGGCATAAAAGCCATTATTGTACGTTGGTTATTACACAAAATTCGGATGTGGGACTACCGCACCGCCAATGGGGTAGATCACTTTGTTGCAAACTCTAAATTTATTGCGCGTCGTATTCATAAGGTATATGGCCGCGATGCAGATGTGATTTATCCACCTGTAGATACAGATCGTTTTACACTACGTGAAAACAAAGATGATTTTTACTTTACCGCTTCACGTATGGTGCCTTATAAGAAAATTGATCTAATTGTTGAAGCTTTTTCTCATATGCCCAATAAAAAATTGGTCGTGATTGGGGATGGCCCAGATATGCAAAAAATCAAGTCTAAAGCGACATCTAATATCGAAATTTTAGGGTATCAACCGAACAGCGTGATGCAAGATCATATGCAGCGCGCTAAAGCCTTTGTATTTGCAGCGGAAGAAGATTTTGGTATTACACCTGTTGAGTCTCAAGCATGCGGCACACCCGTGATTGCTTTTGGTAAAGGTGGGGCACTTGAAACAGTGAATTGTGAGGTTGGATTGCATCCGACAGGAACTTTTTTTCAAAAGCAAGATGTCCCTAGCGTAATTACTGCGGTTGAGTATTTTGAAAAAAATGAGAATTTGTATTTACCAGAAAATTGTCGTACTAATGCTTTGAAATTTTCAAATCAGCGATTTGAGCAAGAGCTAGAAATTTATGTACATAGTAAATGGCAAATGAAGCAAGAGGAAATGAGCACTTTATAAAAATACGCCTAGCAGTTGCTAGGCGTATAAAATTTAACATCTACCATATAAGTCTTCGAATCGGACAATATCATCTTCTCCAAGATATGAACCAGATTGTACTTCAATTAGTTCGAGAGGAATTTTTCCTGGGTTTTCCAGTGCATGAATTTCTCCCAAAGGAATATATACAGATTCATTTTCTGTAAGAAGGAATGATTCCTTGCCTTTATGAATTTTTGCAGTCCCATTGACAACAATCCAATGTTCTGCACGATGATGATGCTGTTGTAGTGAAAGTTTCTGCCCTGGGTTAACAACAATACATTTGACTTGATAACGGTCACCACTGTCTATGGAATCGTAATTACCCCATGGTCGATATACTTTTCTATGTAAGTCGACCTCAGTCCTTTGCTGTGCTTTTAATATTTCTACAATTTTCTTAATATCTTGAACTTTATTTTTATGTGCGACAAGTACGGCATCAGATGTTTCAATGACGACAATATCTTCTAGACCTAAAACACCCACTAAACGACTTTCAGCGTATACCAGTGAATTTTGAGTATCGTGGATGATGGTATCGCCGCGTAATGCATTGCCTAAAGCATCTTTTTTGCTGACCTCCCATACGCTTTTCCAAGCTCCAACATCATTCCAATTGGCATTTAAAGGAATGACAACAGCTTTATCTGTTTTTTCCATAACAGCGTAATCTATGGAGTCTTCAGGGCATTGTTCAAAACTTGTTTGACCTAAACGGACAAAATCGAGGTCAATTTTGCTTTCATTCACTGATTTTTTCGCATTGCTAGCAATAGCTGGATTGAACTTTTCTAATTCTTTTAGATAAACAGATGCTTTAAACATAAACATGCCACTATTCCAGAGAAAAGAGCCATCAGCTAGATACTGTTGTGCAGTCACTAAATTCGGTTTTTCGACGAAACCTTCTATGTTGAAAGCTTGAGGTTTCCCCGCCGTGTGAATAGAATCTGCTACTTTAATATAACCATAACCTGTTTCTGGTGAATTGGGCACGATACCAAAAGTAACCATTTTTCCAGCTTCGGCAGTTGCTAAGCCAACTTTAATGGCCTGATTAAATGCCTCTTGATCTTGAATAACATGGTCGGCGGCAAGAATGAGGAGAATGGGGTCTTCACCATAAGACAGCGCAAATTCTGCAGCGGCTGCAATTGCGGGAGCTGTGTTCCTTGCAACAGGCTCTAACACAATTTTAGCTGTCATTTTTTGTTGGCGAAGTTGTTCAGCAACAATAAAGCGATGATTTTCATTGGTTACAATGATAGGATTTTGAAAGTTAATTAAAGATGCATTTAGGTTTGAAATACGATCTAGAGTAAGTTCGAATAATGTTCTTTCGTTTGTGATTGGTAAAAATTGTTTTGGATAGCTTGAGCGAGACAACGGCCAAAGTCGTGAACCAGAACCACCAGATAAAATTACAGGTATCATTGAAAATCTCTTATTTGTGTTTCATGTGCTATTTATATGGTTTTTCTAAGAAAAATCGAATATTGTTTTGTAAAAACAACAAAATAGTGATGAATTTTTACTTAGATTAAACAATTATAGATAAAACTTGAATTATTGCTACAATAATAATATATTTTATTCCATTTTAATTATAGGGTTAGGATATTTTTATTGATGAAGAATATCCAAAAAAGTTATTCTTTATAAAGATTTAGCTTTTAATAAGTCTGATAACAATTCTTAATAGGCAAAAAATGGCTTCAAGGTTACACGCATCATATGTGTCAATATTACAACGTTTTTGTGATGTTGTAGCAATTTATTTGGGCTTTTATTTTATTTCTAAAATAAATAATATGCCTATAGATAATAGAACGCTTTTAATGTTTTTGAGTGTAGTTAGTTTATTTCAGCTCATTGGTGGCTTAACCGATTTTTATCGCTCATGGCGTGGCGTTAGTCTATTTAATGAACTTATTTTTTGTTTGAAAAATGTTTTTTTTAGTGTCGCTTTAATTGGTCCTATTTTACTCTTTTTAGGCAAGATGAATGCACAAGTGATATTCACCTACTTTTTGAGTGTGGTTTTCATCATGTCTGTGCTGCGTATTGCTATACGTTTATCTTATGCATTGTTTTTTAAGTATTTTATTCGCGCTAATGATGTGCTTATCCTCGGTGATTCTGATAAAGCACTTAAGCTTTTTCAAGATTTAAAAGACTCCGAATGGACAGGTTTTAACCCAATAGGTGTGTTCTCATTTAGACAGGACTATGACCGCTTTGTTTATTCTGGTGGACTTGATGATGCGATGGAGATTGTTGACAAACAAAAAATTAATAAGGTTTATGTTGTGATCAATCAAGATAATATTGAACAAGCGGATCAAGTTATCAAGTCTTTAGCAGATACTACATGTTCAACAGTTATTATTCCTGAGTTGTTCTCGCATGACTTTTTATACTCGCGTGTTGAGGATATTAATGGTACGCCGATTATTCCAATTATAGATACTCGTTTAACAGGTATTAATACTTTATTGAAGCGCATTGAAGATATTTGTTTTTCACTGGTTATTTTATTGTTGATTTCTCCAATTTTAATTGGCATTTCAATTGCTATTAAATTAACATCTAAAGGTCCAGTTTTCTTTAAGCAGACGCGTTATGGTTTAAATGGAAAGCCGATTTTAGTTTACAAATTTAGAAGTATGAATGTCATGGAAAATGGAACTAAAGTAACTCAGGCCATTAAAAATGACCCTCGGTTGACCCCAATAGGTGGTTTTTTAAGACGGACATCTTTAGATGAACTACCGCAATTTTTTAACGTTTTATTAGGCAGTATGTCTGTTGTAGGTCCGCGTCCACATGCAGCAGCGCACAATGAAGAATATCGCAAACTAATCACGGGCTACATGCTTAGACATAAAGTGAAACCTGGTATTACGGGCTTAGCACAGATTCGTGGGTGGCGTGGGGAAACAGATACTCTGGATAAGATGGAAAAGCGTGTTGAATGTGACTTGGAATACATCCGAACTTGGAGTCTTCTATTGGATATTAAAATTATATTTTTAACGGTGTTTAAGGGTTTCATTAATAAAGCTGCATATTAAATATTTGTGTTTTCAATATTTGATACGTTTATAGAAACTTTGGGTTGTTTGCACTATTTTTAAACATTTTGAAATAAAAAATAGTGTAGTGTTAATAAATAATTTTTTGATAAAAAAGTGTATCTTCGATGATTAAAAAAGCGATTCTTCCTGTGGCTGGACTAGGTACCCGATTCTTGCCTGCAAGTAAAGCGATTCCTAAAGAAATGGTTACGGTGGTAGACCGCCCGGCAATTGAGTATGTTATCAAAGAAGCAGTAGCTGCTGGGATTGAGCAAATCATTTTAGTCACACATTCATCGAAAGCATCTATAGAAAACTATTTTGATCGTAACTTTGAATTAGAAACGACATTAGAACAAAAAAAGAAGTTTGATTTACTTAAAGAAATTACCGAAATTTTACCTGAAAATATCAGTGTTGTTAGTGTACGCCAACCACAACCTTTAGGGCTTGGCCATGCTGTTTTATGTGCGAAGTCTATTGTTGGTGATGATGACTTTGCTGTGCTCTTGCCTGATGTTCTGGTTAAAGAGACTGATGAGCGTAATGATTTGAACATAATGATTGAGCGCTACAATGTTTCAAAAGCGGCACAGATTATGGTTGAATCCGTTCCAGAGAGTATGGTTGATCAATATGGTATAGTCGATGTTGCTGAAACTCCTGCAGAGGGTGAAAGCATCATTATGCAGGGGATTGTAGAAAAACCAGCTATTGGGACTGCACCATCAAATTTATCTGTTGTTGGGCGTTATGTATTGCCTGCACAGATTATGACTTTATTAGAACAAACACCGAAAGGTGCTGGGAATGAAATTCAATTGACAGATGCGATTGCAATGCTACAGCAATCAAAGCCTGTTGAAGCATATCGCATGAAAGGACGAACGTTCGACTGTGGTAGCAAAATTGGCTATTTGAAAGCAGTTTTACATTATGGTGTTGACCATCCCAAGTTAGGTGATGAGTTTAAAGCACTGATTAAAGAGTTAGAGTTATAAAAAAAAGAGGGATGGGCCATGAAAATCGCAATGTTTGGTACAACACTGTATGCGGGTGTTATCTCATCATTACTTGCAGAGAGTGGACATCAGGTCTTTATTTGTAATGATTTACAAGACCATACAGCGCTATTCAATCTTAGAGATCAAGATGTTGTTCGTGCTTTAGAAAAACAATATCAAAGTGGTTTTCTAAGTTATTGTAATTTTGCAGCTCTTCCCTTGGACATTGATGCGTATTTTTTTAGTTTCAATCCAACTCAAGAGGCTGAGGCACTTGATGTTGTACAGAAATTAAAAATGCGAACGATTATTCATCCTAAATTGATGATTAATGCCTCTACTTTTGGTCTTAATGGTACAGAAAAATTAAAAGCCGTATTAACAAAAGATCATTGGGTTTATTTCCCTGATATTATTCAGGAAGGTCAAGCTTTTAAAAGTGTGACGAGTGCCTCTAAAGTGATTATTGGCTGTGCTGACCAACAAGCACAGGGTGACTTAGAGGAAATGTTGCGACCTTTATTTCCACGCCAGCAACAATATTTATTTATGCCTGTTTTAGATGCTGAATTTACCAAACTCAGTATTTCAGGCATGTTGGCGACTCGTATCAGTTATATGAATGATTTGGCAGATGTTGCTGAAAAGTTGGGTATTGATATTGCCCATGTTCGAGATGGAATGGCAGCAGACAGTCGGATAGGTGAATCGTATTTATATTCAGGTGCAGGTTTTGGTGGTGAAAACTTTTCACATGATATTTTGACTCTATCAAATACCATCAGTAATACTGGAACAAAAAGTCAGCTGTTGGGACAAGTTTGGGATATCAATGAGCAACAAAAAGAGTTTCTTTTTCGCAAGTTGTGGAATTATTTTCATGGAAATTTAGCTGGAAAAACGATTGCGATTTGGGGGGCTGCTTTTAAGCAACATACCTCAAGTACCAGTTTTTCACCTATTCATCCGATGCTGGCTGCACTGTGGGCACAAGGTGTGACGGTTCGTTTGCATGATCCACAGGCCTTAGAAGAAATACACACAATTTATGGTGAACGTGATAATTTAATTTTATGTGAAGATCAGTATGACGCGGTGAATCAGGCACACGGTTTATGTGTTCTAACTGCATGGAAGCAATATTGGTCACTTGATTATACGCAATTAAAACTTAAATTAGCCCATCCTTTGATTTTGGATGGACGTAATATTTATCAACCTGATTATGTTAAAAGTCAGGGTTTTGCATATATGGGAGTAGGAAGATAATGATAAATTTAACTATTTTTCCTAAAAAAACGCTAGCAACAACACTTGAACATTTACAACACTTAAGTAAAACCATTGGCCAGAAGCACTTAAATACTTTTTTTGCCGAAGATGACCAAAGATTTAAGCATTTTTCTGTTCAATATGATGAAATCACTTTTGATTTTAGTAAGCATCGTGTTGATGAGTCTGTAATCAGTGCATTGATTGATTTTTTACAAGTTCGGGATCTTCCCACTTGGACGAAACGTTTATTTTCAGAAGAAGAAATTAACTATACAGAACAGCGTGCAGCTATGCATTGGGCGCTTCGTTTACCGAAACATGATGAGCAGCATCCTAAATTAGCAGGCAAAGTACATGAGCAATTAGAGCGAATGTATGCATTGGTTGAGAAAATTCATGCGGGTCAGTACCGTGGTGCAACGGGTGAAGTTATACAAGATGTGGTCAATATTGGTGTGGGTGGGTCTGATCTAGGGCCATTAATGGTGAGTCACGCTCTGTCTGATTTTAAAGTCAATACAGTCAAACCACTGAAAATGCATTTCGTATCTACCATGGATGGTAGCCAACTTTCAGATTTATTGCATCAATTACGCCCAGAAACGACATTATTTATTATTTCATCAAAGTCTTTTGGAACGATTGATACACTTTATAATGCGCAAACTGCACGCCAATGGCTTGAAAAGCAATTGGGCCAATCAGAAGCGGTAGATCAGCATCATTTTATTGGCGTATCAACTAAGCCAGAGAAAATGACGGAATGGGGTATAGCCAGCCATAATCAGTTTTTGCTCTGGGATTGGGTCGGCGGTCGTTACTCTTTGTGGTCGTGTATTGGTTTGCCGATTGCATTAAATATCGGTGTACATGGTTTTAAGCGCTTACTTGCAGGTGCTCATGCAATTGATGAGCATTTCCAAAATGCCCCTTTACGCCAGAATATTCCTGTTCTTATGGGGATTTTAGGGATATGGAATCATAACTTCTTAGGCATTCAGACGCAGGCTATTTTACCTTATGATGGTCGTTTAAAGTATTTTTCGGCATATCTACAACAGCTTGAGATGGAGTCAAATGGTAAGTCGATTCAGCGTAATGGTCAAAAAGTTGAATTAGAGACGTGTCCTATCGTTTGGGGTGAAGTGGGTCCAAATGCACAGCATGCTTTTTATCAATTGTTACACCAAGGTGCGCATAAAGTGAGCTGTGAGTTTATTGCACCCGTTAATCGCTATGCTGCGAACCAATTTACCTATGTAAAAAATGCCAATGCATTGATTGATCAACACCATTTAGCGCTATCAAACTGTTTGGCTCAGTCTCGACTATTGGCCTTTGGTAATCAGGCACTTGATGCTGAAGAGGTGGCGGGTCTAGAGAATTATCAAAAATATGAGGGTAATCAGCCAAGTACAACTATTTTGCTTAAAGAACTGAATCCTTATACCTTAGGTATGTTGGTTGCGTTGTATGAACATAAAGTATTTGTGCAATCTGTTTTGTGGAATATCAATGCTTTTGACCAATGGGGTGTTGAAAAAGGTAAACAAATTGCGAATCAAGTACTTCCAATTTTGACTGGTACAGAAAAAGATTATGTTGATTTTGATAGCTCTACCCGTGGTCTATTAGATATTTTACTTGGAAAATAAAATGGCAAAAATATTAGTCACTGGTGGGGCTGGTTATATTGGTTCACATACTTGTTTGGAATTATTGAATGCTCAACATGAAGTTGTTGTATTGGATAATTTATCAAACAGCTCGGAAGTGTCATTATCGAGAGTTCAAGTTTTAGCAAATAAAAGTTTAACTTTTATCCAAGGTGATATTCGCGATGCGCAGATTTTAGATCAGATCTTTGCACAGCATCAGATTGATGCGGTCATCCATTTTGCTGGTTTAAAAGCAGTTGGCGAAAGTCAGGTCATTCCACATGCTTACTTTGATCATAATGTTGCAGGTTCGATTAATCTTGTTCAAGCGATGATTCGTGCCAAAGTGTTTAAATTGGTCTTTAGTTCATCAGCAACAGTTTATGATGAAAAAAATATATCACCGTTAAGTGAAGATATGCCAACAGGAATGCCAAGCAATAATTATGGCTATACCAAGTTGATCGTTGAGCAAATGTTACAAAAGCTTGCCGAGTCAAACGCTACTTGGTCCATTGCCTTGCTGCGTTATTTTAATCCTGTTGGCGCCCATAAAAGTGGCCAAATTGGAGAGGATCCACATGGAATTCCAAATAATTTAATGCCATTTGTGACTCAGGTTGCCGTAGGGCGACGTGAGAAGTTGTCAATATTTGGTCATGATTACGATACCCCAGATGGTACAGGGGTGCGGGATTATATTCATGTTGTTGATTTGGCTTGTGCACATGTGTTGGCGATTCAGAACAGACTGAATCATACAGGCTGCCGTGTTTGGAATATTGGTACAGGCAATGGAATTTCTGTACAGCAAATCAAGGATACCTTTGAGAAAGTCAATAATGTGCATATTCCTTTTGAGTATGCGCCACGTCGGGCAGGGGATGTTGCAACAACGTTTGCTGATAATGCTCGGGCGGTTGCTGAATTAGGTTGGCAGCCAAAATTTGGGTTAGAAGATATGCTGGTTGATAGCTGGAACTGGCAAAAGCAAAATCCAAATGGTTTTATGCAGGACTGATACAATATTTTAAAACTCTGTCATGTATTGATTATGCAAACAATCATGTATTTATTCCCTTATTTTAAAAAACATCGCTATGATGTTTTTTAAAAATGAACTTAGATGAAGAATATTTATGAGATATCAAAGTATTAGATTTTTGTCACTTGCGGTTTTATCTGCACTTTCTTTGCCAGCAATTGCACAAGGAATTGTTTTAAATAATGAAGACTTACGAACTGATTTAAATTGGTTAAATCAACAAGGTGTGATTCAAATTAGCACGTCTACATGGCCTTTAAGTGGTGATGAAATACAACGTGCTTTATCTAATGCAAAGATTGATAATCAAGTTCAGCAGCAAGTCTTGGACTCCGTGCAAGCTGCTTTAAGTGCGGAAAATACAACGGCCAAAGCCAGTTTATATGCTGAATCTGATCCCCAAAATGTACCGCAACATTTTGCAGATGAACAAAAATCACAATATCAAGCGGCTGTTGAGTTCAGTGCTGGTGGGGCGCAATGGGATGCAAGACTGCGTATTAATGCTGAAAAAGACCCTATTATTGATAATGGGCATGATGTGAATGTTGAAGGGTCATATTTAGCTGGAAAGTTGTGGAATCAATGGTTGATTGCAGGGCAGATTCCGACCTATTGGGGGCCTGGACATGATGGTAGTCTAATTCGAGGGGATGCAAGTCGTCCAGTATACGGTTTTACAATGCAACGCGCTGAGCAAAAGGCATTTGAAACGAAATGGTTGTCTTGGATTGGCCCTTGGCAGTATCAAGTTTTTGCTGGCCGCTTAGATGATTATGAGGCCGTGCCAAATACAAATCTCTTGGGAATGCGTTTAACAGCCCAACCTTTACCTTATCTTGAATTGGGTGCATCACGTACATTCCAAATAGATGGTCAAGGTCAACCTGATAGTTTCAAAGCCTATTGGAATGCTTTTATTGGTAAAGATAACGAATGTGATGATAGTGGGTGTACTGGAGAGGGGAATGCCTCAAACCAAATTGCAGGCCTAGATGCGCGTTTAAATCTACAACAATGGTTTAAAGTTCCATTGAGTTTGTATGGGCAGTTTGTCGGTGAAGATGAATCAGGTTTATTGCCATCTCGGAAAATGTATTTGGCAGGACTCGATTATTCCTCACAAGTGAAGAATATGCCGTTCCAGCTTTATACTGAATGGGCAGATACACGTACCAATGGTGATGTTTGGGGTTATTCATATAATCATCATAATTATACAGATGGTTACTACCAACATGGATTCCCTTTAGGTCACGCTCTGGGCGGTGATGGTCAGATGTATAGTTTAGGTGGGGATATTCGTTTCGATAAAATGAATCGTTTAAATGGTCGCATCTTGTTGGCAAAAGTGAATCAGTCAGGACTTGAAATCAATCATGCTTTTCCACAAAAAGATGAAATCAAAGCTCTGGATTTAACGTGGACACATTATCTTCGTCCGAATACGCCGTTGAAATTAAGTGGTTGGGTCAGTGACTCTGACGTGTATGGTGGAGATAGTGGCGTGTCTTTAGGGGTTGAAATTCCATTGGATCGCTCATTATTTTAATAAGCTGTCCGTTTTTAGAGAACCCATCGGGAATTCAGCTAAAAATAAAAACCATTCAACCTATATGATAAGTTGAATGGTTTTTTATTAGCATGCAGAACAATTTAACCTTGAATCAACTGCGTTAATTCATCCACATAGTCTTGTATTGGTTGTGGATTTTGGTCTTTACGGCTTTCAATGTTTAAGCGTAATAGTGGTTCAGTATTTGAAGCCCGTACATTTAGACGCCAAATACCGAAATCTAAACTCACGCCATCAGTTTGATCAATCACTGGATTTTGGTCAGCAAAATGATCAAAGATCTTTTGAATGGTGACTTGTGTATCGGCAACTTTGAAGTTAATTTCACCTGAGCACGGGAATTTTGCAATCATATCCTCAACCAATGAAGATAAAGATTGACCTGTTTCAGAGAGTACAGAAACAGCCAATAACCACGGGATCATACCACTATCACAGTAAGCAAAATCACGGAAGTAATGGTGGGCACTCATTTCACCACCATATACAGCATTGTGCTCACGCATTACATCTTTAATGAATGCATGGCCTGATTTAGATTGGACGGCGATCCCTTGATGTTTCTCAACAATATCTAATGTATTCCAGGTTAAACGAGGGTCATGCACAATCTTTTCACCTGCTTGTTTGAGTAGAAAGGCTTGTGCTAAGAGACCAACAATATAATAACCTTCAATGAATTGACCTTTTTCATCAAACAAGAAACAACGGTCAAAGTCCCCATCCCAAGCAATCCCCATATCTGCACCATGTTCAAGTACTGCTTGGCTGGTGCTATCACGGTTTTCAATTAAAATAGGGTTAGGGATTCCATTTGGGAAATTGCCATCAGCTTCATGGTGGATTTTGATGAACTCGACTGGGATATTTAATGCTTTAAATTTTTCTTCTATCGCATCAATCACATGCCCTGCTGCACCATTACCTGCATTGGTGACAAGTTTCATTGGGCGAATCTTAGTCGGGTCAATGTAGGTCATGAGGTGATCTACAAATTCAGGTAGGATATTGTATTTTTCTACAAGCCCCTTTTGAGTAGCGTCGATAAAGTTGCCTGATTCAGCAAGGGCTTGAATCTCTTTTAAACCTGTATCCGCACTAATTGGTCGTGAGTTCTCGCGAACCAGTTTCATCCCATTGTAATCCATAGGGTTATGGCTGGCCGTTACTTCAATACCACCTTGGACATCTAAATGGAATGCGCCAAAGTAAACTTCTTCTGTACCTGTCATACCCAGATCAAGAACATTTACGCCTGCATCATTTAAACCCTGAATGGTTGCTTGTTTAAGGCTTTCACTGGTTAGACGAACATCGGCACCAATCACAACTGTTTTTGGTTGATAAATTTGCCCATAAGCACGACCAATTTTATATGCAATATCTTCATTGAGTTCTGTGCCAAGCTTTCCACGGATGTCGTAGGCTTTGAAGCAGGTTAAAGTCATTTTATTACCCTATTTAAAAATGAAAGGGCTGGAAGTCAGCCCTTTAAACGTTATTATTCAACAGTTACAGATTTAGCTAAGTTTCGAGGCTGATCGACATCGGTTCCTCGAAGTACAGCAACATGATAGGACAAGAGCTGTACGGGAACGCTATAAACAATAGGCGCCAGTATTGGGCTAATGCTTGGTACATAAACCACATGCTGACGGTCTTTGGCTTTAATGCCGCTATTTTCATCGGCAAAGACAAAGAGTTCACCACCACGGGCTTGGACTTCTTCCATATTCGATTTGAGTTTATCGAGCATGTCATCTTTCGGTGCGAGAATGACCACAGGCATGTCATTGTCGACTAAAGCGAGCGGACCATGTTTAAGTTCACCTGCGGCATAGCCTTCTGCATGAATATAAGAAATTTCTTTTAGTTTCAATGCACCTTCGAGTGCGATTGGGAAGTGAGTTCCACGACCAAGGAACAAGCAATGCTGTTTCTCTACAAATAGTTCAGAGAGGCGGAGAATTTCAGCGTCGTTCCGTAAAGTATCTAAAATGACTTTAGGTAAGTGCCAAAGTCCGGCGGTAATCTCAGCCACATGCTGTACAGAAATGCTCTTCTTGATCGTACCAATTTTTAGGACCAATAACATGAGTGCTGCAAGCTGTGTGGTAAATGCCTTGGTTGATGCTACACCAATCTCAGGACCTGCTAGTGTAAGCAAGCTATGATTGGTCTCACGCACCATAGATGATGTTGCCACATTACAAATGGTCATGGTGGTAATGTCAGCAGCTTTTGCTGCAGCACGCTTTTGGGTATCACGCAGTGCGGCTAAAGTATCAGCGGTTTCACCAGACTGTGAAATGCAGACATAAAGCGTATGATTGACAATGACAGGACTGCGATAGCGGAATTCGCTCGCAATTTCTACTTGGCACGGTAGATCAATCAGTTGTTCAAACCAATATTTGGCAATCATCCCTGCATGGTAGCTGGTCCCGCAGGCAATGATTTGGATTTGCTGAATTTTTTGGAAATCAGCAACTGCATTGGCAAGAAAGTCTTCACGCAGTGCATTGCCATCTAGGGCTTGAGAAATGGTTTGTTGAATTGCTTCAGGTTGCTCATAAATTTCTTTGAGCATGTAGTGCTTATATTCACCTTTAGATGCATTGCTGACAGCAGCATCTAATTCTTTGATTGGACGCTCGACCCGTTGACCAGCGACAAAAACTTCAATGCTATTGCGGGTTAAACGAGCAATATCACCTTCTTCAAGGTAAATAAAACGATTGGTAATAGGCAATAAAGCCAATTGATCTGAACTGATAAAGTTTTCACCAATACCGACCCCAATCACCAAAGGTGAACCTTCACGCACGGTAATCAGTTCATCCGGATGGTCGGTATGTACGATACCCAGTGCGTAAGCCCCTTTAAGCTGAGGCACAACTTGTTGCACAGCTTCCAGCAAGCTTGGGGTAGACTTTAAGGCATCCTTAATCAAGTGAGCGACCACTTCGGTATCGGTCTGTGAGGTAAATACATAGCCTAAAGCTTCAAGATCATCTTTAAGTTCTTGATAGTTTTCAATAATACCGTTATGGACTACAGCAACATCGCCAGAAATGTGCGGATGTGCATTATCTTCAGTGGGTTTACCATGGGTTGCCCAGCGGGTATGCGCAATACCCAGAGAACCGAGAATACCCGATTGATTAACGGCTTCTTCTAAATTGGAAACTTTACCGACACGTCTTTCACGTAAAACTTGGCCTTGATTGACCAGCGCTAAACCCGCAGAGTCATAGCCGCGATATTCAAGGCGCTTTAAACCTTCAATTAAAATATTGGTAATACTACGTTCTGCAACGCCACCGACAATACCGCACATAATCTAATCCTCTTATTTCTTCATCTTTTGTGGACGTTGATAGTTTTCTTTTTCAACTTGCTTAGAGCGTTCTACCGCTAAACTATTCTCTGCAACATCACGGGTAATGGTTGAACCTGCACCGACGGTTGCGCCGTTGCCAATGGTGACAGGTGCAACCAATGAGCTGTTGGAACCAATAAATGCAGCATCACCAATGATGGTTTTAAATTTATTTGCACCATCATAATTACAGGTAATAGTCCCAGCACCAATGTTCGAGCCTGTACCAATTTCAGCATCACCTAAATAGGTAAAGTGGTTGGCTTTTGAACCGAAGCCAATACTGGTGTTTTTGACTTCAACGAAGTTACCAATATGCACTTCAGCAGCCAGTTTGGCACCTGGGCGTAAACGGGCAAAAGGACCAATCTGCGCATCTTCACCGACCATAGCATTATCAAAGATGCTATACGGCTGAACTTTTGTACCTGCTGCGATCTTGGTGTTTTTGATGATACAACCTGCACCAATTTCTACATGGTCGCCGAATTCACATTCGCCTTCAACAATCACATTGATATCGATGCGGACGTCTTGCCCCACTTTTAAATTGCCACGTAGGTCAAAGCGACTAGGATCAATTAAATGCACACCTTGCTGCATCAGCTTTTTGGCTTGATCTATTTGGAATTGACGCTCTAATGCGGCGAGCTGAACACGATCATTCACTCCTTCAACTTCGAAGGCTTGTTCAGGCTCAACTGATGCGACTTGCATCCCATCGGCTAAGGCCATTGCTACAATATCAGTCAGGTAATATTCACCTTGCGCATTATTATTGCTGAGTTTAGGTAACCACTCATGCAATTTGGCATTGCTGACACAGTAAATACCTGTATTAATTTCTTTAATCTGGTGCTGCTCTGTGGTCGCATCCTTATGTTCAACAATCGCCTGAATCTGACCATTCTCACGCACTATACGCCCATAACCTGTTGCATCGGCTAAAGTTAAAGTCACTAGACCAATGCCTGTCTCGGCAGTTGCATTGAGTAATTTTTGTAGCGTGTTTTGAGAGATGCAAGGTACATCACCTGATAAAATCAGTGAGCTGCCTTCCTGCGGAAGGACTGGGAGTGTCATTTGCACTGCATGACCTGTTCCGAGTTGCTCAGCTTGTTCCACCCATTCAATCTTTTCATGAGTAAACGTTTCTTGAACTCGTGCACCGCCGTGCCCATAAATGGTAATAATATTGGCTGCATTTAATTTTTTTGCAGTGTCGATGACATGACCAAGTAAAGGACGTCCTGCAAGTGGTTGTAGTACTTTGGGTAAAGAAGAACGCATACGTGTTCCTTTACCTGCAGCAAGAATAATAACAGTCGTTGACATGTTCTAATCCTAAAAATGGCCTAAGCCACAGTGAAATAAAAATAAATCCAAATACAAAGTGCAGCCCATAGTCCTGCAATTAGGTCGTCGAGCATAATGCCAAAACCACCTTCGACTTTTTGGTCAATGACACGAATTGGCCACGGTTTCCACACATCAAAAAGACGAAATAAAATAAAACCCAGCAACAGCCACAGCCAATTCATTTGCCCTAAATACAGGACAGGCAAAAAGGTGATGGACTGGCCAGCAAACTCATCCCATACGATACGTCCATCATCATGTACGCCCATGACTTTGGCGGTATGCCCACAGATATAAATGCCGATCAGAGACATGAAGATGATGGCAATAATGGTGTTCGATAAGCCAATTGCAAGCCAGATTGGGACGAACAGCAGTGCAAAGGCTGAACCAAATGTTCCTGGTGCTTTGGGTGCTAGTCCTGAGCCAAAACCTACACCGCAAAACACGATGAAACGGTCATACCCAGACATCTGACGAAAGAGGATAGGAGGCTTATGCAAAGTGTTGATATCCAGTAAATTGCAATGAATGGTCTAAGCCATTTTGTTGAAAACGTAGACCGCTTTGAGCGTCAACTTTTCCAATCACGTTGATCTTAGTATGGTTTTGTTGTTGCAAAAGTTTTTCATAATTCTGCGGACTTATTGTAAAGCATAATTCATAATCATCGCCACCCGCCAAAGCATATTGCCATTGTTGTTCTCGTGTTAAATCTTGTAGAGCGGTGTTGATGGGCAGTTGATCAAGTTGTAGGGTCGCGCCCACATGGGATGCTTTTAAGATATGACTTAAGTCTTGTGCTAAGCCATCGGACACATCAATCATACTATGTGCCAAGCCTTTGAGTACTTGGCCCAGTTCACAGCGTGGGGTAGGGTAGTCCAAACGTTTTTGCAGAGGGTGGCCCAAGTGTTGCAGTGCGAAGGCGGCATCACCAACCGTACCACTAACACAAATTAAATCACCCACTTGAGCGGCGGAGCGGGTGACGGCTTGACCGATATCGACCCAGCCCAGTGCAGTCACGGAAATAGTGAGATGTGGGCTTTGGGTGGTGTCTCCACCAATTAAACTGACGCCAAATTGATCGCAACAATCATATAAACCCTGACTAAAACCTTTAAGCCAGTCATGATCAATTTGGGGTAAGCTCAAGGCCAGTAAAATACTCTGAGGTTTCGCGCCCATTGCGGCGATATCAGATAAATTGACAGCGACAGATTTCCAGCCAATCGCATGGGGACTGGTGTCAAGCGGGAAGTGACGTCCAGCAACGAGAGTATCGGCACAAATGACCAATTGTTGCTGTGGAGGAGGGGTGAGCAAGGCTGAGTCGTCACCGACGCCTAAATCGACAGAATGAGGACTTTGACGATTAAAATAGCTATCAATGATCGAAAACTCAGCCATACAACAAATCTACTACTGTGAGTTCGCTTGTTGCTTTTCTGCTGCACGTAAAGTTGTTGCTAAACGATCTAATACACCATTGATGTATTTATGGCTGTCTGCACCGCCAAAATGTTTAGCAAGCTCGATCGCTTCATCTAAAACCACACGATATGGAATTTCAAGGTGTTCCTTGAGTTCATATGCGCCTAAACGAAGGGTCGCAAGTTCAACGCCATCAAGCGCAGAAACTTCGCGATCAAGCACAGGGATTAAGAGCGCATCCAATGCTTCATGATTGGCAACCACTTGGGTTAACAATTCATGATAATAGCTCAGATCCACTTTGTGCATGGCATTTTCCACACGCGTACGTGCTTCAATCTCATGGACTGGATTGTGGCTCATTTGCCATTCGTAAATTCCTTGTACAGCAAAGCGACGTGCTTTACGTTTTGCTGCATAAGTTGCTTGCAATGTTTGCGACATAGCGTTAAATAGCCTTTAACAAGTTAACCATTTCAATTGCAGTAAGAGCAGCTTCGCCGCCTTTATTACCTGCTTTTGTACCCGAGCGTTCAATCGCTTGTTCAATACTATCCGTAGTCAATACACCATTAATCACTGGAAGACCAGATTCTAGGCCAACCACGCCTAAGCCTTTGGCACATTCACCTGCAACAAAGTCGAAGTGCGGTGTGCTACCACGAATCACAGCACCCAGTGCAATGATGGCATCGAAGCGTTCAGACGCCACTAATTTTTTAGCCACGACAGGAAGTTCCCACGCGCCTGGTGCATGAACAACAGTGATATTATCCTCTGATACACCATGACGTTTCAATGTATCAATTGCACCTTCTAATAGATGTTCGACAACAAAACTATTAAAACGACCCACTAAAATCGCATAACGGCCTTCGCTAGCGAGATGTAACATACCTTCAATACGGCGAATTGCCATAGCAACCTCGATGATTTTTTAAGTTGTTTGATGTGCGGTGATATATTCCACCACTTCTAAATTAAACCCAGAGAGTGCATTAAAGCGTAAAGGTGAGCTCAAAAGCTTCATCTTTTCTACGCCCAAATCACGTAAAATTTGTGCGCCCACCCCAATGGTTTGGTACTGCTGAGATAAAGCAGCATTGGATTTGGTTGGTTTTGGTGCTGTAAGGCTGTCTAGGGCTGGACCTAAGTCTTGTAAATGACGTTGACCAATCCAAACCAAAACACCACGATCGCTACTTGCGATTTCTTGCAGCGCTTTGTCGAGATTCCATGCTGGCTCGCCGTCCTTTTTATTGAACTTAAGCAAGTCACGAACAGGGTTGAAACCATGAACACGAACGGTGGTTACCCCTTCTTTTGGTTCACCTTTCACCAAAGCCAAGTGAATATCTGGGTTGCCCAATTCGCGGTAACGATATAAGTCAAAAGTCCCATATTCGGTATCAATGCTTTGCTGATCAATTCGTTCAACCGTTTGCTCATTGGTCATACGGTAGTGAATCAGATCCGCGATAGTGCCAATTTTTAAACCATGCTTTTCAGCAAAAATTTCAAGATCGGCACGGCGCGCCATCGTGCCATCTTCATTGATGATTTCACAGATGACCGATGCAGGCTCTAGACCCGCTAGGCGAGATAAATCACAACCTGCTTCGGTATGACCTGCGCGGTGTAGAACGCCGCCAGGCTGTGCCATCAATGGGAAAATATGTCCGGGTTGAACGATATCTGATGGTTTGGCATGTGCCGCTACTGCCGTTTGAATGGTATGCGCACGTTCTGCAGGTGAAATCCCTGTAGAAATCCCTTCTGCCGCTTCAATGGAGAGCGTGAAGTTGGTGCCATGTTGTGCGCCATTGGCATCGACCATCAATGGAAGATTCAATTGTTTACAGCGATCACGGCTGAGCGTTAAACACACCAAACCACGTGCGTGGGTGATCATAAAGTTGATGTCTTCTGCGCGAACATGGGTCGCTGCGATAACTAAATCACCTTCATTTTCACGATCTTCGTCATCCATCAGGATGACCATTTTACCTGCACGGATATCTGCAACTAGCTCTTCAACGGTATTGAGCGGCATCAACCTTCACCTTCATCGTTGTCGCCATGGACGACATATCATTTGTTTTCATTGGCACATAGTTTAAGCTTTTTTCAGGCTTTTGCCTATGTGCGAATCATTTCCTTGAGTCATCCATTGTTATACACAGTCAGCCCCAGCTTGAAAAGATGCCTTTATTTTAAAAAGCTGAAATGTACTTAGTCTTTAAGCGATTGAAAAGCATGAAAAAGAACAATCTTATCGAAAATAGATCAATCGGCTTAGTGAATAGGTGGTCTAGACAAATGTTGTGCTATGGGCGGCGTGTGGTTGAGCGTTGGAGTACCTTCTTTTTTGAATTTGACCATCAGGTTCAGTTTTAGCAGGGTACTGCAACTAATGAATCAGACCGGGGTGGATATTTGCGTTCACTCATCGGGTGGAGGATGAGTCAAAAAATATTGAATATGCCGTAGTGAATAATCAGACGATTCGTCATCTATTTTTGATTTGTACTATAATTCTTTTTTTTAATCCTCTGGATTATTTCTCCTGTGATGTCCTTACTTGCTCAATATTTTGCACAGCAACAATTTTGCGTATTGGTTGAATACTTAAGCGCACACCAAGCCCAGTGGTCTGTCAAAACTGAATTTGCAGGCTTTCCTGCGGCTATGACGCTGGCCGATCGGGTACATGCGGATGACGATGAAGCGCCTTTGCAAGTCGCCAAACAGTATCCACAAGAGATTGAAAAAGTCATTCACTTTTCGGGGAAGGCTCGCGATATACAAGACTTTGAGCAGTTTTTGCAAGATGCAAAAACACAGGGTCAAAAGAACTTGTTGCTCTTAACGGGTGATAAATTAAAACAGCACTGCTATAGCCATGACCTAGAACCCCGAACACGTTATTTGGAGTCGGTGAATGCTGTCATGGAAGCCAAACGCCAAGGCGGTTTTCATATCGGTGTAGCGTTTAATCCATTTAAATATGCGGAAGCGGAAAAAGAGGCGCAATATTTAAAACTGCATAAAAAAATGAAAGCAGGGGCCGATTATGTGATTACCCAATTGGGCTATGACATGGCTGCTTTACAGGATGCGCATGCATTTTTAGCGCGGCATCAGTATGCTCAGAAAATTTTAGCCTGTGTCATGCCACTGACCTTGGCACGGGCTAAGTTTATGCTGAAACATAAAGTGGCTGGTATAGTGATCACCCCACATATGTTGCAGGTGTTGCAACAGGAAAAAGAACAAGGTTTAAGTGATCGTGTTTATGTGCGCTGCGCATTACAGATTCTAATGTGTCGACATTTGGGTTTTGCGGGGGTGCATTTATCGGCTTGCCATCAGCCTGGAGAGCAACTGTTGTTGGAAAGCTATATTGAAGAATATCGGCACTTGAGTTTTGCTGAGTGTGAACAACTTTGGAATACGCTTTGGCAGGTGCAAACTGGTACAGAGTTTCATCCAAAGCTGGCTTATTATTCACGGCCTGCGACATCGAGTCAGATTATTAAGTACCAACATCTGCATTTGATGCATGATGCTTTATTTGAATCTAAACTGGCCAAAGGGGTGGGGCGGTTTATTTTTAATTTCAATGTATGGGATCGCTCGCGTGCCAAACAAGCATTACTGAAAACAGAACATTTGAGTAAGCATGCGGTGGTGGGCTGTGAGAGTTGTGGTCAATGCCGTTTAGGCGAGACCTTGTATATTTGCCCTGAAACTTGCCCCAAAGGCTTGGCCAATGGGCCCTGTGGTGGAACCAGCTTAGACCGCTGTGAATTTGGTGACCGTGAATGTATTCACTCCATCAAAGCACGCTTAGCCAAAGCCGTTGGACAAACCAAGATATTAAAAGAAAAACTGATTCCGACCGTGTCGATTGCGGTGCGAGGAACCAGCTCTTGGAAAAATTGGTATGTGGAGGCTGCTGGCTAAAATCAGCAGTCCTGATCCATGGCATTGGAATAGAACTTTTGTCCGAGTTTGATCCGTTCACGGCCTTGGCTCATGCGCCAGCGGTTGCTATCCCGCAGTGAATACACACAGCCGCAATACTCTTGTTGATAAAACTCTTCACGTTTGCTGATGTCCAGCATGCGTACCGCACCGCCATGTTTGCGCCAGTTGTAGTCCCAGTAGTGAATGCCTGCATAATGTGAAGCAGAACGGTGGCCACACTCATTGATCTGCTGCATATTCTTCCAACGGGAAATACCGAGAGAGCTGCTGATCAGGCTAAAGCCATGTTCTGCCGCATATAAGGCTGTCCGTTCAAACCGCATATCAAAACACATGGTGCAACGGATCCCTTTCTCTGGCTCATTTTCCATACCTTTAGCACGTGCAAACCAGTTGTCTGTGTCGTAATCACAGTCAATAAATGGAATATGATGTTTTTCTGCGAAGCGAATATTTTCTTCTTTACGAATCAAGTACTCCTTTACAGGATGAATATTGGGGTTGTAGAAAAAGATAGAAAAATCGATACCCGATTCAATCAGGGTTTCCATGACTTCACCTGAGCAAGGCGCACAGCAGGAATGCAAGAGCAGTTTGTCATGACCTGTGGGGAGGCTAAGTTTCTGACGTTCGAGCTTCGACATATTGAATGATTTTTATCTATTTAAACCAGACAGTTTAAAACGTCTAACGAGCGGATCAACGACGATTGGATGAAGAATTCTCAGGATGAGCTGATGAATTTTCATGATTAAAATCGACTTTGGGCGATGAATAAGACCTGTATTGAGCGCTGTAGATGAGTAGAGAGAGAACATTTGAGAGGCCCAAACTTGCATAATGGAGCGAGATTCGTCATCATTTACACAAAGGGTGTTTAACAGTTGTGTTAGATAGGTATTCGTTGAAGGCGGGCCACTTCAACAGCATGAAAGAGAGTATCTAGCTGTGCTTCATTTTTTTACTACGCCTTCCAATAAGGAATTGGAGTGTCGTCATAATTTTCAGTATGAGACCGATATGCGTTTGATCCAACGCTGTAAATTTCTTGAAGATCAAGATGAGAAAAAAGCCATTCAACATCTTTTAAAAGAACGGGGTTATACCAAAGCTGAGATTTTAAAGCTCACGATTGATGGTTAAATCTAAGATTTAAAAAAAGCTTCCTAGTCGGAAGCTTTTTTGTTTTTACATGTTCTATTTGGCTTCTGACCAGTTTGAGAGACAAGTGACTTTGACTCGATATTTACATAATGCTTCACGTGGAACATAAAAAAGCCCGAAGATTAGGGTGGTGAGAAGTTCTGCTGTCAGCACGGTATGCTTTTTCAGCGCTTTAGCCTGCTCAATTTGGATAGAAGATCAGAATCATCAGTTCTCAATATTTGAGCTGAATTTAACTCAGGTAAAAGAGCATGCTGCTTGCTTTCACATGATTTCGCTATATCAAAGTAGAGATATCACAAGAGTTCGATGCATAGCCACGATTAAGTAGTACGGTTGGTGGGCTGGATTCGGTCGTTATGCATCTCAAAAACTGAAGGAATTATGCTTCAATCTAGGCATGACCAAGAGATAGCTTTGAAAGGCACCTATAGTTATAAAACAAAGCCTTACTTCGATTAGTACTGATGCATGGATCATGAAGATTATGAATTTGAATGCTTAAATTTTTTCATTCTCTGTAAATGGGGCGAATATTTTCGTTGTAGATCATAGATATTGAAATGAAATAAACTAATTAATTTTAAATTAAGATGAGAAAAAATAATTAAATGTGGCTTTTATAGGTTAAGCTATACCGTATTCATCAAGATTAAAAAATTGGGCTGTGCCAGATGTTAGAACTCCGCCATTTAAAAACCTTAACCGCTTTAAGAGAGCATGGCTCATTGGTGGCTGCTGCGGGAGACCTATGCTTAACGCCTTCAGCTTTATCACACCAGTTGCGTGAATTAGACCAATGGTTTGGGGTAGAGGTGGTGAACCGTCGTAGCCGTCCCGTTAGCTTTTCTAATGTTGGCCAGCGTTTGTTAAAACTGGCCGATGAAGTATTGCCGCAGGTACAAATTGCGCAAAGCGACATCACCCGTATTGTGCATGGTCAAACTGGACGCATTACTTTTTCCTCAGAGTGTCATAGCTGTTTCGATTGGTTAATGCCGTTGTTAAATCAATATCGCCAACAGTATCCCGATGTTGATCTGGACTTCGCTTCAGGTTTTGAGGCCAATCCGCATGAGTTATTGCAGACAGGTGAATTTGATTTATTGATTACGGCCGACCCGATTGCGTTAAAAGGGGTGGAGTATTTCCCGATTTTTGAGTATGAATCGCGTTTGGTTCTATCCAATACCCACCCTTTGGTTCGTGCCAAAGACATTACCGTGCAAGAACTTGCAGAAGAAACCTTGGTGACCTATCCAGTGGATAAGCACCGTTTAGACATTATGTCGCGTCTGTTTATTCCAGCCAATATTCTGCCGAAGCAGATCCGTACCACAGATTTAACCCAAATGTTGATTCAACTGGTGGCAAGTGGGCGTGGTATTGGGGCATTACCCGATTGGGTGGTGAACGAATATGAACAAAAGGGTTGGGTGACTTCGCGTCGTTTGGACTGCGTAGCGCCTGAAGGTTTGCGTCGTACTCTTTATGCAGGCTATCGTACTGAGGAAAAAGAGAAGGATTATTTCGAAGGCTTTTTAAAACAACTGGATAAATTTGCCAAGAAAAGAACGCAATATTATATCTAGTTGCTCTTGTTTTAAGGAGGAGGATCAGTGTTGCTGCATCCTCCTTTTTTGAACCCGTCAGCGCTTGTTATTTTTTGTGAAAAATGTGGCTCAGTGCTATAATTGCGCGCCTGATAATTTATCAACTTTTAAACACTGATCATGATGATGCAACTCCACGTATCCCGCTTGAATATGAGCTTGGTTGATCAAGAATTATCAGCTATAGAGCACATTCCTGCGATGCAACGCCGACGCTTATCGCGTCTTGCAAAGCTGGCTTTGAATAGCGCAATGCAGACTTTAGCCACCCGCAAGGTCGATTATATTGTTTGGGTGTCGCAATATGGCGATGAAGCAAAAACACTGAATATTTTAGAAGATGTGTTACGCGAGCAAACCCCTTCACCGACTCAATTTTCAACCTCGGTACATAATGCAATTTCGGGCTTATATTCTATTTTATGTCAGGATGCGACACCTGCGACCAGTTTGGCGGGTTCGTGGAATGATGGGCTGATTGAAGCCTATGCGTGGCTAAAAACAAGGCCAGAAGCTCGTCAGGTTTTGCTGGTGTATTATGATGAAGCCTTGCCTGAAATGTATATCGAGCATCAGCCATTTTCTGCTTTTGCGATGGCAGCGATGATTTCATTAGCGCCTGCAAATTTGATGTTGACGCCAAAGCATACGGATGCAACGCCAGCGTATCAGCAGGCTTTAGCATTTAATACGTTTTGGAATAATCCTGAGCAAACTGAATCTGAAGCGTGGACGAAATGCTGAACTTAAACCGAATCAAGCAAAAAGCCAACTATGTCTGGCGCGTTGGAGCGACAGGATTTAGCTTTGCGAGCTTTGGCTTAGGCGGTGTGGCGATTGGTAGTTTGATTGCACCTCTGGTCAAGCTCAGTTCAGCAGACCTTGAGCTTCGCAAGCAACGTACTCAAAAGGTGATTAAGCACAGTTTTAAAGGTTTCACCGAAATGATGGTGAAACTGGGCATTATGACCTATACGGTTGAAGGTTTAGACAAACTACAGCACAGTCGGCAGGAGTTGGTGATTGCCAATCATCCGACACTGATTGACGTAGTGGTTTTAATTGGTTTAATGGAACAAGCAAACTGCGTGGTCAAGCAGGCACTGTGGTCGAATCCATTTACCAAAGGCCCTGTGCAAAGTGCGGGTTATATTTTAAATGCAGGTTCTGAACAGTTTATTCAGGACTGTGTACACAAATTACAGCAGGATCATGCAGCGTCCTTGTTGATCTTTCCTGAAGGGACGCGAACAGCAAAAGGTGAGCAACTGAATGACTTTCAGCGTGGTGCGGCCAATATTGCCCTGCGTGCAGGTGTGCCGATTCGCCCCGTGCTGATTAGCTGCACGCCATCGACCCTGACTAAAAATGAAAAGTGGTATCACATTCCAGAACAGCCTTTTCATATCCATGTGAAAGTGTTGGATGCGATCCGAGTGGAAGACGTATTGGATGATGTAACGGTCAATCCCAAAAATGTGCGTCAGTTAAATCAACAATTACAATGGTTTTTTAACCAAGAGTTATCCGTAAATGAGCAATCTTGCTGATGAATTAAAGCAAATGATTATTGATGTCCTCGCCCTTGAAGACATCCGTATTGAAGACATTGATACAGACGCGCCTTTGTTTGGCGATGGTCTGGGTTTGGACTCGATTGATGCCCTTGAATTAGGCTTAGCATTGAAAAAACGTTATGGCATTCATTTGAATGCAGAGTCTGCAGAAACCAAAGAACATTTTAAATCAATTCAAAGCTTAGTGGCTTTGGTTGAAGCACAGAAAACAGCATAAGAGGTTGCTATGCTTGCACAAGAAACCGTGTTAGAAAAATTACGTGAATGGATGGAAGAGCTGTTTGAAATTGCGCCTGAAGATGTGCAATTAGAGTCAAACCTAGCTTCAGACCTTGATGTTGACAGTATTGATGCCATTGATTTGGTGGTAAAAATTAAAGAGTTGACAGGCAAACAAGTCAACCCTGAAGACTTTAAAAATGTGCGCACCGTAGAAGATGTGGTGGTCGTCATTCAGAATATGTCAGTTGCATGAACAACATCTTAAAAGGGGTAGCAGGGATCGGATTGATCCTCTATCCTTTTTTTGTGGCTTATGCATTGGCGCATGGCCAGTATGTCTGGGTCAGTGCTGTTCTCATTGCACTGGGTCTTCTACGTCTATTGAGTAAGGGTAATGCTTTACTGTGGCCATTGACGGGTTTTGCTATTTTATGTGGCGGGCTGAGTTTGATTTTAAAAGATCATGCGTGGCTTAAACTCTATCCTGTCTTTATGAGCCTCGGGGCATTGTTTATTTTTGCCAGCACCTTGATTCGACCGCCTTCGATGATTGAACGTTTTGCACGTTTGGCAGAGCCTAATTTGCCCGAAGAAGGGGTAGAATGGACCCGTCAAGTCACCAAAGTTTGGTGTGGGTTTTTCTGCATCAATGCGGTCATTGCCCTGATCACCGTTTTTTTCGCACCAATGAAGATTTGGGTGCTGTATAACGGTTTGATCTCTTATGTCTTGATGGGTGGGTTGTTGCTGGGTGAATTTATCTTGCGCAAACGTCAGCAGCGACTGCATCAAGTTCAGAAATAACAGCATCTCCGTCAGGTTAACTTAAAACAGTGGTCTCGAACTATAGCGATTAGAAATACGGTTTTAAAAACAAATTATATGTCTTGTCATTTTCAACACCATCTCCATTCATCGCGTCCCTTGTGTATTCAGGCGGACTCAAGTTTCGTTTCCTTTCACACTTTTTGGTTGGATGTGGCTGAACAGGCTGCGCAAATTCAGCCGTTGGAACAGCCTGTATGGGCGCTTTGGCAAGAAGACAGTTATGAGTTTTTAGTATTGTTGTTTGCGGCCTTGCAAGCAGGTAAGCAAGTGCTGTTGCCGCCGCATCGGGTCAGCGACTTAGAAAAAGAATTGGCTGAACAGCAGATTTATTTTTTAAAACGTTTGCCGTCGTCAACAGTAACGCCAAACTTCGAGCTTCAATTTGATGCAGTCTTTCTCAATCAGGCACAGCTGTATTTTTATACTTCGGGTTCAACTGGGCAGCCGAAAAAGATTCCGCGCACCTTACAGCAGTTGTTCAATGAAGTCTACGGTTTAGAAGCCAGTTTTGATTTGCCTGAGCAGGCCGTTGCGATTGCTACGGTGAGCCATCAGCATATTTATGGTTTATTGTTTAAGTTGTTGTGGCCCTTAGCCAGTGGGCGCAGTTTCTACCAAAAACAACTGGCTTTCCCTGAAGATGTGGTTGATCTTCAAAAGAAAATTGCCCATCTGCAACTGCCCAATTATGTGATTTCTAGTCCTGCATTGCTGAAGCGCTGGACCACAGATGTGGTGTTAAATGACTGCCATCGGGTCTATTCCTCTGGCGGAAAGTTGGATGCCGGCGTGCGTCCCTTGCTGAACCGCCCGATTACCGAAGTGTTTGGCAGTTCTGAAACAGGCGGGATCGCCCACCGTCAGGCGGATGATGCGCTATGGACACCCTTTGCCAATGTCGAAATTAACTGTGCCGATCAGCAAGAGTTAGCCGTCAAAACCAACCATGCCTTTAGCGCGGATTGGATTTTGACCGGAGATAAAGTGCAGGTCGTAGATGCAGACAATCCCAAAAGTTCGTTTCAGTTGTTGGGGCGTTTGGACCGCATTGTCAAACTCGAAGAAAAGCGGTTAAGTCTCGATGCGATTGAAGCAAAAATCGCTGAGTTAGCTGAAATACAGCAGTGCCATGTTCTAATTCATGAAAAAGAACATCGTCAGATTTTGGCGGTGGTAGCGGTGCTGACGGATCAAGCCCGAAACTTGCTCAGCGAAAAGGGCAAAGCTGCCTTTACCGCACAACTGAAAAAACAATTGCAACAGAAGCTGGAAAGTATCGCGATTCCGCGGCAGTGGCGGTTTTTAACGCAAATGCCACAAAATGCACAATCGAAGTTGAATCAACAGTATTTAAAATTACTCTTTCAACCGATGACCTTGCCTGTGGTATTGACGCAGCAATCTCAGGATACGCAGATCAGTTATGCTTTGGAATTTATTCCTGAGCTGGAGTGCTTTAAAGGACATTTCCCGAACTTTCCGATTTATCCAGGCGTAGGGCAAATAGGATTTATTCAGCATTTTGCCAAACAAAACTGGGCGGATTTACTGTGGTGCAATGGTTTTGAGCAGTTAAAATTTCAAGGACTGATCCAGCCTTATCAAACGGTGGAACTGGTGCTTAACCGTAAAGCGCATAAGGTCAGTTTTGAGCTGAAAAATCATGACAAAATATTGGCATCAGGACGTTTGCTGCTTGCTGTCCCTTCAGACGCTTAAGCCGAGAGAGAAAAATGAAACACTGCTTTGTGATTCCTGTGTATAACCATCCGCATTATTTGGCTGCGTTATTGTCACATTTAAGCGCTTTCGAGTTACCGATTATTATGGTGAATGATGGCAGTGATACTGATTGTACCGCACTGTTACATCAGCTCGCGTATGACCATCCATTAGTCGATTTGGTTGAACATACACACAATCAGGGGAAGGGGCAGGCAGTGACCACTGGGCTAAAGCATGCTTATCAATGCGGTTATAGCCATGCCTTGCAATTAGATGCCGATGGACAACATGACTGGCAGGATGTGCAACGCTTTTTAGACACCTCTATCCAACATCCTGAAGCCATGATTATTGGTCAGCCGATTTTTGATGCGACTGTTCCAAAAAAACGTCTCTATGGCCGTTATGCAACGCACATTTGGGTGTGGATTAACAGTCTGTCTTTTGAGATTAAAGACAGCATGTGTGGCTTTCGTGTCTATCCTCTAGCGCAGACAGTGAACATTCTAAACACTGCCAAGTTTCAACCGCGGATGGGTTTTGACTCGGAAATTTTAGTGCGTTTGAAATGGGACAATGTTCCGTTTATCAATCTGCCTACGCATGTGATTTACCCTGAAGATGGTATTTCACACTTTGATGTTTGGCGGGACAATTTGGGCATGGCGCGTGCGCATAGTCGTTTGTTGGGGGGCATGCTGCTGCGGTTCCCCAAACTGATTTATCAGAAAGTGAAAGGCTAATGCGGTCAGAGAAGCATATGCAGAAATGGAGCGCCGTGAAAGAGCGGGGCGGGATGTTACCACTGATGCTGATGCTCGGTTTCTACCGCTTGGGTGGGCGTTGGTTATGCAGAGTTATATTGTACTTTATAATTTTATGGTACTGGCTTTTTTCCAATACCGCGCGTCAGGCTTCGCTGTTGTACTTAAAAAAACTGCATCATTTTGCAGGTGCGCAGTCGCCGTTTCAGGCTGAGCCGCAGCTGTGGTACAGCTATACGCATTTGATGCATTTTGGCGAATGTATTTTAGATAAAATTGAGGGATGGCTTGGGCATATTCCTGAGCAGAACGTAAAGCTGCATGGTCATGCACACTTTCGTTCGCACTATCAAAAAGGTGCGGTGATTGTGGTGTCGCACTTTGGCAATATTGAATTGCTTCGTGCCATCAAATCAGAGCATCCACAAAAAATTAATGTACTGGTCTATCAAAAACATGCGACTAAGTTCAATGAATTTTTAAAAAAATTGAATGAACAGGCAGATGTTAATTTAATTTCGGTAGATGAGTTGGGGATTGAAACAGCACTGATTTTACAGGATAAGTTGGATCAAGGTGAATGGGTGATTGTAGCGGCAGACCGCGTACCCGTGCAGTCGGATCGGGTACAATCAGTTGCTTTTTTAGGCGAGCAAGCGCTGTGGCCCCAAGGTGCGTGGATTTTGGCCAGTTTGCTGAAAGCTCCTGTGCTGGCGGTGTTTTGCTATCGAGTCGATACACATTTTGAAGTGCATATTCACCCCGTGGCGGAGCAGTTAAATTGGCCACGGAAAGAGCGTTTACAGGCCATGCAACAAACCACACGACAGTACGTTGAACTGTTGGAACAGCATTGCATACGTGCGCCTTATCAATGGTTTAATTTTTATAATTTTTGGAATAAAGGATAAGTCTTGTGTTAATTGTTGGGGAAACTCCGCTCAGTATTGAAGATGTTGTGGCTGTAGCGCGTAAAGAAAAACAGGTGGCATTGCCTACCTCTGCTGAATGGACAGCATTAATTCAACGCGGCGCAGATTTCCTTGATCAGCTGTTGCAAGACGAAGGCGTCATTTATGGCGTGACCACGGGCTATGGAGACTCGTGCTTAGTCGAAATTCCAGCCCATCAAGTGCATGAGCTACCATTACATTTGTCGCGTTTTCATGGCTGCGGTATGGGACAAAACTTAGACTTAATTACCGCACGTGCTGTCGTGGTGGTGCGTTTATGTTCTTTGGCGCGTGGTTATTCGGGTGTTTCACATGCCTTGTTACAGCGTTTGGTCTGGATGCTGAATGAAGATGTAATTCCTGTGATTCCCTCAGAAGGTTCGGTGGGCGCCAGTGGTGACTTGACACCTTTGTCTTATATCGCTGGGGCTTTGGTCGGTGAGCGTGATGTGTACTATCAAGGCCAGATTGTACCGATTACACAAGTGTATGCTGAAAAAGGTGTGCAGCCGTTGGTGATGCGTCCTAAAGAAGGTTTGGCCCTGATGAATGGTACAGCGGTTATGACCGCGATTGCCTGCCTGAATTATAAAAAAGCCGAACAGATTTCTTTTGCCAGTACTTTGATTACCGCACTGAATGTATTGGCTTTAGAAGGGAATCCAAGCCATTTTGATGAAGTGCTGTTTGCGCAAAAACCACATCTGGGACAGCAACATATTGCAGCCCAATTACGTGACTGGTTAAACAGTGAAGTACAAACTGAACACCAAAGTTCACGCCTGCAAGACCGTTATTCATTGCGCTGTGCACCGCATGTGATTGGGGTATTTGAGGACTCTAAACTGTGGCTGCGTCAGTTTATTGAAAATGAGCTAAATTCAAGCAATGACAACCCATTGATTGACCCTGTGAACCTGCGGGTACTGCATGGTGGACATTTTTATGGCGGACATATTGCCCAAGCCATGGACAGCCTGAAAATTATGATCGCGAATATTGCTGACTTGATGGATCGTCAGTTGGCACAGTTGGTGGACTATAAAATGAACAATGGTTTACCACGCAATTTAACGGGTTCTAGTCCTGAGCGCTTGCCCTTGAATCATGGCTTTAAAGCGGTGCAAATCGGGGTTTCGGCATGGACGGCAGAAGCCTTAAAACAGACGCTCGCTGCGTCGATTTTCTCACGTTCAACCGAATGTCATAATCAAGACAAAGTCAGCATGGGCACCATTGCTGCGCGTGATGCCAGTCGTGTCATTACTCTGACCGAACAAGTGATTGCGGCACTGAGCTGTGCAGCAGTTCAGGCGGTTAAACTCAAAGGTGTAGATACAGAACTCAGCCCTGTTTTAACAGCATTTCAACACTGGGTGCTTCAGAGCTTCACCTATGTAGAGGAAGATCGTCCTTTGCAACAAGAGCTTCAAGCATTGGTTAATCGCTTTGAGCAGTTAGAACTGTTAGACAGCATTGCTGTTCAATATTCATAGGAAATGAGCATGCATGCTGATGTAATCATTGAAGTGCCCTTTCATGATGTCGACACCATGAATGTGGTGTGGCACGGGCATTATTTAAAATATTTTGAAATTGCGCGCTGCAAACTGCTGGATCAATTTCACTATAACTATAACCAAATGCGCGACTCGGGTTATGCATGGCCGGTGATTGAAAGTCATGTCCGCTATGTACAAGGCATTGAGTTTGAGCAAAAAATTCGCGTGCGCGCCATTTTAAAAGAATGGGAAAATCGCTTAAAAATTGAATATCTGATTTTCGATGCGGTTTCGGGCAGAAAGCTGACCAAGGGCTATACCTCGCAAGTGGCGGTACACATTGAAAAACGTGAAATGTGCTTCCAGTCGCCACAGGAGTTGTTGGACTGTTTAAAGGCATGGCCTGAGTTTAAGGCGGAGTAATGCAAGCATGATTCGATACAAATTTTCTAAGCCGATTGTCGTTGCGTGTGCAGCCATTGTGATGACTTTGCTTGCTCCAGCAGTGAATGCACAAAATACTGAATTGAAGCAGGTGTTTTCCCAGCTCGGTGCAACGCCTGTGGTGCGTGCCCAATTTGAGCAGCAGAAAAAACTGACAGCTTTGAATAAAACCTATGTGTCCAAAGGCACGGTGCTGTTCAGCAAAAACCAAGGTGTGCTGTGGCAAATTCAAAGTCCAGTTAAAGCCGATTTGGTGGTGACACCGCGTAAGTTGGTACAAAAGACGCAGCGAACGTCCAGTCAAATCGAAGTCGATAAGACCCCCTATGGCTCTGTAGCGACGATGTTTTTACAGTTAATGTCGGGCAACGAAGCGGCACTCGCTAAAAACTTTAATGTGGTGTCTGCCAATTACAGTCCGACGCAGTGGAATGTCAGCTTAACGCCTAAAAGCAGTCTATTTAAAAAGCTTTTTGTTCAAGTCGATGCGCAAGGTCAGCGTTATGTGGACCGTATCACGATTTTGGAACAAGCCAATAACCGCACCATCATTCGTTTTAGCCAGCAAACGGCTCAACCTCAAACTTTAACGGCTGCGGAAAATGCACTTTTCCAATTGGCAAAATAAATTTAGCGCCCTTTGGCTGTTAGTGCTGTGTGTCATTGCTTTGGCACTGGGCGTGGCTTGGCTGAATAAAGGTATTAAGATTGAGACCAATATTTTTGCTTTGCTGCCTGAGGCACATCAGGATGTTCATCTGGAACAAGCACAGCAATATGTGAGTCAGCAGTTAAATGACAAAGTTTTTGTGGTATTGGATGCCAAAACGGATCAGCAACTCGAACAGGCAACGCAAGCACTCAAAACCCAGGCCGACCAAAGTCAGCTGTTTTTACCTGTTCGGCCGCAGTTTGATCCTGATCAATTTGCCCAAGCGCTGTATCAACACAAAGCAGGGCTATTATCTAAGACCGATCAGCAGATGGTGCAGGAGCAGGATGATGCCGCACTGACAGAGCAAAGCTTATTACAACTGATGAGTCCCGGCATGCCGATCACGGCTGAAATGCTCAAGCAAGATCCCTTGCTGCTGTTCCCGCGTTATGCAGTGGGTTTAAGCACTTTACAAAGCAATGCCAATATCAATTTAGAGCAGGGCTTTGCTACGATTCGTGATGAGCAAGGTATCTCGCGCCTGATGGTGCTTCAGCTTAATAACAGCCCTTATAATATTGCCTACCAAGAGCAGACCGCTGCGTTTATCCAAAATATCAATCAGCAACTCAACCAGTTGCAGGTCAAGCCGCATTGGACAGGTACGCTGTTGTTTGCACAGTTCGGAACCAACTCTGCCAAAGAGGAAATTTCCACCATTGGCGTGGGTTCGACCATCGGGATTTTGCTTTTGGTCTGGTTTGGCTTCCGTTCAATACGACCGATGTTGACGGAAATGGTTGCAGTCGGCACAGGCAGCTTAGTGGCCTTTGCTGTGACCTATTGGGTTTTCGGCGAAATTCACCTGATGACACTGGTTTTTGGTGCCAGTTTGATTGGGGTCTGTGTCGATTTTTCATTTTACTTCATGGCCATGCAGTCTCAGCACCGACAGATCGATGGATTTACTGTTTTAAAACCATTATTGCCGAGTTTATTTGTGGGGCTAATGACCACGCTGTTGGCCTATGTGGTGCTGAGTTTTACCCCATTTCCGGGCTTTAAACAGATTGCAGTCTTTTCTATGGTTGGACTGAGTGCCGCATGGGTGACCAGTATTTTACTGCTGCCACGTTTGCCTGCGTTGAATGCGGAACCTGCGATACGTGCACTGGGCTTTATTGGCAAAGCACGTAGTTATGTGCAGAGCCACAACACGCTACGTTATGGCATGATTACACTGATTCTACTGGTGACGGGTAGTAGTCTCGTCCTTCTGAAAAGCAATGATGACATCCGCAATTTGCAAAGTATGGATGCCACCTTAAAGCAGGAAGATCAATATATTCGTTCGCGTTTTATGCAACAGCAAAGCAGCGAATATTTTGTGGTACAGGGCAGAACCCCAGCAGAGTTAGAACAGCATGAACAGCAACTGTTGGCAGAGCTTACGCCCTTGCAGCAGGCTGGCAAGTTGGATACTGTGCAGGCTTTAGGGCAGTGGATTCCCTCGCTTGAGCAGCAAAAACACAATATTGCGATGTTACAGGCGATTCCTCAGCCCGCTTTAGTCGAATATGCGCAAGCGTTACAGCTCAATACAGCCGATGTTTTAAACTGGCAAGCACGATTAAAAGACCAACCATTGCTGACCGAAGCAGTCTTTAAAGATCATCCTCTACATTTTCTGCAGATGAGCCCGACACAACGTTTGGTGATGCTGCAAAATGTGCATGATGTACACGCTGTGCAACAGCTTGAGAATGCTGATGTACAGCTGTTACGTCCCGTTCATCAACTGTCTGAATTGTTTAAACAGCACCGTGAGCAGGCACAGTGGCTATTACTCAGCGCTTTGGTGATTTTAGCTATTGGCTTAGGGGCACTTTATGGCAAAAAATCAATTCTGCCTTTGGTGTTGCCTGTCAGTATGGCTCTAATGACCACGTTTGCGATTCAAACCTGGCTCGGTGTCGAGATTAATTTATTCAGCATTATGGGCACCTTCCTGATTATTGGGATTGGGGTGGATTATGCGATTTTCTACCGCCACGGACATGATCACCCGCAGGTGGTGGGTATGGCTTTGTTCCTGTGCATGATGTCGACGTTTTTTAGTTTTGGTTTGCTGTCTTTTAGTCATACTTATGCCATTCACAGTTTTGGCTTAACAGTGTTGCTGGGCGTTATTTTTTCATTTATTTATGCCACACTTTTTACATCCTCCGATGCAAAACATGTGGTGGTTCAACAATATCAGCCAAAGAGCTGAGACAAAGGGTACAGTGCAATGAGCACCATGCAACAGACAGATGTTTTAATTATTGGGGCGGGGCCATCAGGTAGCTCGGCCGCAGCTTTGCTGCGCCAAAAAGGCCATCAAGTCACGGTGATTGAAAAGCAGTTTTTTCCGCGTTTTTCCATCGGTGAGTCTTTATTGCCGCAGTGTATGGTGTTTTTAGAAGAAGCGGGTTTATTGGAAACGGTGCGTGCGCATGCTGATGCATCTGCCTTTCAGTTTAAAAATGGCGCAGCTTTTTTAAGAGGCACACAGCGCAGTTTTTATGACTTTACCCAAAAGTTTAGTGAAGGCCCAGGCACCACGTGGCAGGTACGACGTGCCAACTTTGACCAGCTTTTGGCACAGCAAGCTGAAAAAATGGGCGCAGATATCCGTTTTGGTCATGAAGTCTTGGCGGTCGATGTCGCATCCACACAGCCGATTTTGACGGTGAAAGATGCGCAAGGCAACAACTACCAAATTCAAGGCAAATTCCTCTTAGATGCCAGTGGTTTTGGTCGAATTTTGCCAAAGTTTCTCGACTTAGAAAGCCCGTCGGACTTTCCAGTGCGCCGTGCAGTCTTTACCCATATTGAAGATGGGTTGTTGGATGATCCTGAGTTTGACCGTGAGAAAATCTTAATTACCGTACATGAAAAAGACCATCGTGCGTGGTATTGGTTGATTCCCTTTGCTGATGGACGCTCTTCATTTGGTATCGTGGCGGAGCAAGATTTCTTTGAAAAATACGGTTATGACGGCAGTGCGGATTATGACTTAGAAGCTTTGCAGAAACGTATTTTGGCGGATGATGCCAGCTTGTCGTATGTGTTACGTCATGCCAAACATGATACTCCTGTACGTACTTTGGTGGGCTACTCTGCCGATGTGAAACACTTGGCATCTGAAAACTATGCACTACTGGGCAATGCGGGTGAGTTCCTCGATCCTGTCTTTTCTTCAGGGGTCACCATTGCCTTAAAATCTTCCAGTCTAGCAGTGCCATTGGTCGAGCAAGTGTTGCAAGGTCAGACGGTAGACTGGATGGAGCAATATGAAAAGCCGCTACGTAAAGGCATTCAAGTGTTCCGTGCCTATGTCGAATCATGGTATTCAGGTGAGTTTCAGGATGTGGTATTTTCGACTCAGCAGGATGAAAAAATTCGCCGTATGATTGCATCTTTACTGGCAGGTTATGCATGGGATACGAGCAACCCGATTCATCGTAATGCCAAGCAACGTTTGAGCACTTTGGCCGAATATTGCCGAGAAGAACAACCTAAAAAAGAGTCGCTGACCGATGAAACTTAAGCTGCGTTTAAAGACCGCCAGTTGGGTTTTAGCCAGTGCTCTGCTTTGTAGTGCCTGCCAAAGTTGGATCCCCAAGGCGCAGGGACTCGCGACTCCGCAGTGGGCTGCGCAAAATTATCAACGTCAAGACCAAATCGAAGTACAGTGGAAAACCCAGAGTTTCAGCTTTTTACTGTACCAACAGCAGAGGGGACAGTCGCTTGACATGTTGGCACTGAGCCTCACCGGACAGCAGTTGTTTAAGCTGAGTTTTGATGGTCAAAAGGTTAAAGTCGAACAGCGTATTGAGTCCATGAAGTTGTTACCATTTGATTATGTGGTGCGCGATATTTTGTATGCGACCTATCCAAATTTTGCTAGGTTACATGCTGCTCAAAATGCGGTCGTACAGAAAGACGATACCATTTATATGCAGCAGCAACCCGTGTTGAAAATTCAGCAAAATGAGGGGGCAATTGAGCTAGATAATCTGCAAGTGCCTTATCAGATGGTGATCAGCGCGGTGAGCAATACGTTGGAAGATGATCAAGGTGACCATCATGACTAAAAATCTACAGCATGTTTCAGCCGTGGGTATTCAGTTCAGTGCTGCGCTGTCGGCTTTGGGACACAATGCCGCTGAGCTTCAACATGCCTTAACAAGCACTGAAAATACCTTATCGCAACGAGAGGATCTGATCGCGGGGCGTACAGTATGGGTAGGTGCATCTGATCAAGCCTTGATTCAAGCAGTCCCTGAAAACTTGAGCGGTGCAGACTCACGAAATCTACGTTTTGCCCTGACGGCTTTGGCACACATTGAAACTGAAATTCATGCTTATACTGCACAGTTTCCTAAACAGCGTCTTGCTGTGATTATTGGTACTTCAACCTCAGGCATCGCGGATACTGAACCTACTTTAAAAGTGCAGTTTCAACAGCCAGCACCGCAGTCTGTACAGCACCAAAAACAAGAAATGGGCAGTTTAGCGAAAGCCTTACAACAGTATTTGGGCTGGGAAGGGCCTGCCTATACCATTTCTACCGCTTGCTCCTCGGCAGCTAAAGCGCTGGCGGCGGGGCAACGTCTGCTGAATGCCGATTTGGCTGATGCAGTCTTAGTGGGTGGAGTCGACACCCTATGCAAGCTGACCTTAAATGGTTTTGATAGTTTAGAAAGCTTATCGAACGGAATTTGTCAGCCCTGTGGTGCCAAGCGTGATGGCATTAATATTGGTGAAGCTGCAGGACTGTTTTTACTCTCCAAAGCGCCTGCAGCTGTGATGCTACTGTCGAGTGGCGAGTCAATGGATGCATGGCATATTTCAGCACCGCATCCAGAAGGACGGGGGGCTGCGGAGGCGATGCAAAAAGCATTAGACGCTGCACAGCTTCAAGCAAGCGATATTGATTATTTAAATTTGCATGGCACTTCCACACCGCAAAATGATGCGATGGAAATTAGGGCGGTACAGACCGTTTTCTCAGATGCGGCTGTGGCCTTGAGCAGCACCAAACATAAAACGGGACATTGTCTAGGGGCAGCGGGTGCAATTGAAGCCTTTATTTGCCAGCAGGTTTTATTGAATCAATCTTGGTTGCCGCTGCATCATGCAGATGAATTGGATGATGCTTTGGCTGGGCAAAATTATGTGCTTACACCGCATTTGAATACACCGATTCGCTATGCGATGAGTAATTCTTTTGCTTTTGGCGGCAGCAATATTAGTTTAATTTTCGGGACGGCTTTGCCATGATGGATGCAGTACAGTTTATTCCGCATGAAAAACCTATGGTTTTCGTGAGTCATCTGATTGAAGCCAATGATACGTTTGCGATTGCAGAACTTCACATCACACCTGATTTGATGTTTTGTGAGCCAGAAGGCTTGCCGACATGGAGTAGTATTGAGCTGATGGCGCAGACCATTAGTGTTTATGCCGGTTATAAAGGGCAAACCAAGAGTTTGCCACCGAAAATTGGCTTTTTATTGGGAACGCGTAAAATGCAGTTGCCTTGCGCCTATTTTAGTTTGGGCACAACCGTGCAGATTCGGGTCGAACAAAGTTATCTGCACGAAGGTTTGGGGCAGTTTAATTGTGAAATTGAATATCAAGAACATCGGTTCAGCGCCATGTTGAGCGTATTTGAGCCTGAAAATATGAATGAAATCATTGGAAAATTAGTGTGAGCAGAAGAATTTTAGTTACGGGTTCGAGTCGTGGAATAGGTAAAGCGATTGCTTTGGAGTTGGCAAAGGCAGGCTTTGATGTCACGGTACATGCCCGTTCAAGACAGTCTGAGGCTGAAGCAGTAGCGAAGGAGATTCAAGCGCTTGGGCAGGCGAGCCATGTATTGATGTTCGATGTGAATGAGCGTGAAAAGATTGCCGCCATTTTAGAGCAAGATATGGCACAGCATGGCGCTTTTTATGGTGCGGTGTTGAATGCAGGGCTGACCCGTGATGGTGCTTTCCCCGCACTGACTGATGAAGATTGGGATGAAGTGGTTTCAACCTCTCTGAACGGTTTTTATAATGTGCTGAAACCCTTGATGATGCCGATGATCCGCTTAAAAAAGGGCGGACGTATTGTGACCTTGTCTTCAGTGTCAGGAATCATGGGGAATCGTGGTCAGGTGAACTATAGTGCTGCCAAAGCAGGCTTAATTGGTGCGACCAAAGCATTGGCACTGGAGTTGGCCAAACGCAAAATTACGGTGAACTGTGTGGCTCCGGGTTTGATTGAAACTGAAATGGTCAGCGAAGAAGTTAAAGAACATGCTTTGAAAATGATCCCAATGCAGCGCATGGGACAGGTAGAAGAAGTCGCAAAAGCCGTGAAGTTTTTATGTAGTGATGATGCCAGTTATATCACCCGCCAAGTGATTTCAGTCAATGGAGGCTTGATCTAATGAAACGTGTTGTTGTGACAGGCATGTCTGGGATTACCTCTTTGGGTGAAACTGCAGAACAAATTTTTGAGCAATTCGCACAAGGTAAAAGCGGCATTCGCTATATGCCGGACTGGGAAATTTATTCTGATTTACGCAGTAAATTGGCGGGCCCTGTGGAATCCTTTACTGTACCGAAGCATTTTAACCGTAAGGTGACCCGTGGCATGGGCCGCGTTGCTTTAATGTCTGCCGTATGTGCTGAAAAAGCATTGGAAGATGCAGGTTTACTGCATGCGGATATCTTAAAAAGTGGCGATGCAGGCGTGGCTTTTGGTTCCTCTGCGGGCAGTGTGGATGCGGTGCGTGAGTTTGGTGCCATGTTGATTGAGCACAATATGAGTCAACTCAATGCCACGACCTACATTCGTATGATGTCGCATACCAGTGCGGTCAATATGACGGTGTATTTCGGTCTAAAAGGTTTAACGCTGCCGACCTCAAGTGCCTGTACTTCAGGTTCCATGGCCATTGGTCAGGCTTATGAAGCGATCAAATATGGCAAGCAAACTGTGATGATTGCAGGTGGGGCAGAAGAACTCAGTGCCGCGGGTTCAGCCGTGTTCGATGTGTTGTTAGCGACCAGTGTGCAAAATGATCGACCTGAGACAACGCCACGCCCGTTTGATGCAAAGCGTGATGGTTTAGTGGTGGGTGAAGGGGCAGGCTGTTTAATTTTAGAAGAATATGAACATGCGCAAGCGCGTGGTGCCACCATTTATGCCGAGATTGTCGGTTATGGCAGCAATACTGATGGTCAGCATGTGACTCGACCTGATTCCGAAATGATGGGACGTTGTATGCAGTTGGCATTGAAAGATGCACAGCTTACTGCCGCGGATATTGATTATGTTAATGCGCATGGTACTTCGACCGATCAGGGGGATATTGCTGAATCACAAGCGACTGCACGTATCTTGGGTAAAAAACCGATCAGCTCATTAAAAAGTTATTTTGGGCATACGCTGGGGGCGTGCGGCGCCATTGAGGCATGGCTGAGTATTGAAATGATGCGACGTAATCAGTTGGTACCTACGCTGAATTTAGATCAGATTGACAGCGCTTGTGGTGATCTGGATTATATTGTTTCAGACATGCGTTCAGCAGAAACGCAAATGATGATGAGCAACAATTTTGCTTTTGGGGGGATTAATACCTCCCTGATTTTTAAACGTGTCTAATAAAATAAGGGTAGAACTATGTTATTCAAAAAAATCTGTGCAGTCGCTGTGTTGTCTTTAGGTGCGATTGCATCGGCTCAAGCGGCTGACAAAATGTATGATTTTAAATTTCAAGAAGCTGTAAACCGTGCTGTTGCAGATGGAGCACTGGATGGTTCAGTGAAGTTTTATTTGGCGGGCACTAAGTCGGGTGGCAAGGTGATTGAAAAGGGTTTGGTGACCAATAAAAAGACCAATGGTTTTGCCAAATCTGCGGAAAGTTCATGTGACCATGTACTTCGTTCAGCACTGATTCAATTTCAAAATACAGCTAAAGCCAATGGCGCAAATGCTGTGACCAATCTAGTGAGTTTCTATAAGTCGAACGAAACACGTAGTACGACGACTTACCAATGCGCCAAAGGTACCGCTATGGCGGGTGTGGCACTGAAAGGGGATTTGGTGAAGTTTTAATGTGTTTGAATGCGTGAGATGAGTTCCCAAATAAGAACAATCTAATTCCAAGTTCGTTGCACAGCAATAGTATTAGGATGGATGCTTACAACGAGGGATGCTCTATTTTTAGACACCCCTTGTTGGTTTGATGTCTCCATTTGGTATTTTTGATTGTCGGAGTTAGTATTGGTAATTTGAGTAATATTCAGAAATGTATAAAAAAGCCCCCATCTTTCGATGAGGGCTTTTTTGAATTTGGAGCGGGAAACGAGACTCGAACTCGCGACCCCAACCTTGGCAAGGTTGTGCTCTACCAACTGAGCTATTCCCGCGTATTGAGCAGTTTTTGCTAAAACTTACACTGAAAAAAATTTGGAGCGGGAAACGAGACTCGAACTCGCGACCCCAACCTTGGCAAGGTTGTGCTCTACCAACTGAGCTATTCCCGCGTATTGAGCAGTTTTTGCTAAAACTTACACTGAAAAAAATTTGGAGCGGGAAACGAGACTCGAACTCGCGACCCCAACCTTGGCAAGGTTGTGCTCTACCAACTGAGCTATTCCCGCATAGCGCTGTATGATACAGCAAGCAAGTTCAGGGTCAATAGCTTTATGAAAAAGCTGAGTTTAATTGCATAAAATAAAGCCAGTTTTAGACGATGCCTTGAGATTTTTTTAACTTTTACTCGCGAAAAGTTGTACCTCATGCTGTCTGAAAGGGTTTTACCCATTCAACATCCTGAAGGAACAGGTATACTCTGAACGAATCATCATTTTTTGGAGACAGGTATGAGCTTGGAGCAGCAACTGATTGAACGCTTACAACAGCTTTCCCCATCGCATTTAGAAGTCGTGAATGAATCTTCTGGTCATGGCGGCTATTTCCCGGGTAAAGAATCACATTTTAAAGTGATCGTGGTGAGTGATATTTTTGCGGGATTACGTTTAGTTCAGCGTCATCAAAAAATTTATGCAGTAGCAGGAGACTTACTCAGTCCTGGTAAAATTCATGCTTTAGCTATACATGCCTTGTTACCCGCAGAATGGCAAGGACAAGACACTTCTAGTCCAAATTGCGCACATGCCCCGAAAAGCTAAGCAGAGATTCAGTCATGGAAACGCAATTATTGATTAAGATCGTGCATATGAGTGCGGTCAGCTTGGCATGTGTCGTGATTTTGGCGCGTGCCATGACGCTATTTAAAGGCATCCAAGGCAATCAGCCCAATCCAGCGGGTCGAACGGCTTTTGTTGCTCTTCAGCACTTAAGTATGCTGGTGATTGTACTGACCGGGATTGCCCTTTTAGTGATGAAAAACTTTGATGTGCAAACATGGTTTTATGCCAAAGTGGTTTTATTTTTAGTGATGTTGTCCTCTTTATCGAAAGCGTATAAAAAAGAAGACAGCATTTTACTTGCACAGCGCCGAGCGGGTTTATTCTTGGCCGTGGTTGCGATGATATCCATTTTAGGTTTAGTCATGATTAAACCAAACTTTGGCTAATTGTTAGACATAATCATCGGCACAGCGATTGTTCTGCGCTACACTGCTATCTATAGCGGAAAAATAACAAGAGGGAGGGGATTTCATGCATACACGTGTGGTATTTAATCAAAAAGGTGGTGTCGGTAAATCCAGTATTGCAGTGAATTTGGCGGCAATTAGTGCACATCAAGGCTTAAAAACCTTACTGATTGATCTCGATCCGCAAGCGAATTCGAGTCAGTATGTGCTGGGCGATGACGCAACGTATTCGGCAGACAAACCAGCTTTAGAACCCAATATTGAAAACTATTTTGAAGAAGTGCTTGGAACGACTCAAAATAAAAGTCTATTGGGCAGTGCCATTGGTTCGATCCTCAAAGGACGAGCTAAAGGCTTAGAAAGTTATGTACACCAATCCCCTTTTAAAAATTTGGATGTGATTCCAGCCAGCCCAAGCCTCGGGGCATTGGCTTATGCTTTAGAGTCAAAACATAAAATTTATAAACTGCGTGATGCGTTACAACAGCTTGCCGGAAAATATGATCGTGTCTATATCGATACACCGCCAGCCTTTAACTTCTTTACTTTGTCGGCACTGATTGCAGCCAATAAAGTCCTGATTCCGTTTGATTGCGATGTCTTTTCTAAACGTGCACTGCAAACTTTGATCGAAAATGTACTCGAAACTCAAGACGATCATAATGATCATTTGGAAATTGAAGGCATTGTGGTGAATCAGTTCCAAGCGCAAGCCAAACTTCCGCGTGAAGTGGTGCAACAGCTGAAGGATGAAGGTCTTCCTGTATTAGAGAGTATGTTGCCTCCATCAGTGCTGATGAAAGAATCGCACCACAAAAATTTACCCTTGATTCATTTGGCACACGATCATAAATTGACGCAGGCCTATCAATCATTGTTCAATGAAATTGAGAATAATAAATTGCGAGATTCAGCATGAAAAACATCACAGTTGCTTTTTTAGTGGGCAGTACGCTGTTATTGAGCGCCTGCGCCACAACGGTTAAACCGACTTATGTCTCTCCTACACAGTATCAAGCTTTGAACTGCCAACAGTTACAAGCAGAATATAATCGGATTCAGCAACATTTAGATGAAGGTGTACCTACTGCGAAACGCACGGGTGTTGGCGTAGGTCTAGGTCTGGGTGGTGGATGGAGTCATGGTGGCGGTTGGGGCTTTGGTCCAAGCGTTTCAGTGAATATGGGACAATCATCGAATACCCAAAAAACTGAAATTTCACGACTTTTGGGTCAGCAAGAGGCGATTGTACAGGCTGCAAAATTTAAAGGCTGTGCGATTACCGTGCAAAATAAGACGAATTAATGCCGCATTTATTCATCCTGCTGAAGGGTTCATCCTTTCAGCAGCCATTAAAATTTTAGCAAAATGTTTCGAAAATAATTTTAATAAAACAATGGACTATCGTTTTACCATGCACTTTTCTACCCTATGGGTTCAGTGTTTTTTTCGGCTTTGACTTGAGGAAACTGCTCTTTTTCGGCTAAATTGCGCATCTTTAATGCTGTTGTTGGATGTCTATGATTGAGAGTTGGCTGTTTGTATTGGCAATGATTGCTGTCTTGATGATTCCGGGACCAACCAATGCTTTACTCGCAAGCTCTGCACATCAGCAAGGTCTGGCGAAGACCAGCTTACTTGTACCCGCAGAACTGTTTGGGTATTTCTATGCCATCAATTTATGGGCACTCCTGATTCATCTTAGCACCCCGACTTGGCCTTATCTGATAGACCTTTTACATGCACTCAGTGCAGTCTATGTGTTCTGGCTGGCTTTTCATTTGTGGAAAAGCTCACACTTAGAAAAACATAATCAACGTTTTACCTCGATTCGACCTAAACAATTATTTTTTTCTACTTTGAAAAATCCGAAAGCCGTCTTATTTGCTGCGGGTATTTTTCCCTATGAAGCCTGGGATAATCCAACCAATTTCTTTTTGGTCTTTGCGGTGTTTAGTCTGGTGTTATTGCCAACGGCACTGTTCTGGATGTCTTTTGGCCGTGCCATTTTATCGGGTGAGTCCAAACAAATAAAAGCCGATCTCTTATATAAAGGATCGGCCATGTTGTTGGTGGTGTGTATGTTTCCCGTGATTCTACGCTTTTTTGCTTAAGCTTCAGTGGTTGATTTTTTCTTTAATTTGGCACGAATAAAACCAATAATCCCCGGCAAGACACTAATAATAATAATGCCGAAAATCAGATGCGTGAAATTGTCTTTGACCACAGGCACATTACCAAAAATATAGCCTAAAGTAATGAATGATCCAATCCAGCAGAATGCTCCAATCAAGTTATAAGACAGGAAAAATTTGTAGTCCATTTTTCCTGCACCTGCTACAAAAGGTGCAAAAGTCCGCGCAAAAGGAATAAAACGCGCAAAAATAATAGTTTTACCACCATGTTTTTCAAAGAATTTTTGTGTATTTATCAGGTGTTGTTTATTAATAAAACGTGACTCGATTTCAAAAACGCGCGGTCCAATATAACGACCAATGTGATAATTCAGCGTATCGCCCAGTACGGCCGCGATAAAAAGTAAAACACCAAGAGTCCACGGATTCATTGCACCTGTGGATGCTGCTAAGGCACCTGCGGCAAACAATAAGCTGTCGCCGGGTAGGAACGGCATGACCACCAAACCTGTTTCCACAAAGATGATGAGAAACAAAATTGCATAAATCCAAACCCCATAGTTGGTGATAAACTCAAGCAGATGGTCATCGACATGTAATATAAAATCAATCAGTTCCATGGGGCACAAATAAGCAAAAGAGTGCGGAAATCCTAGCAGTCTCGTTATCAGAAGTCAGTATTAAAACGTAAATAAATTTAGCTATCAGTGTTCTTATCTTAAAACGATGTGTGATGAAAATTGATATTTATTCTAAAAATAGAGAACATTAAGATAGCTACAACTTCAAATAAAACGTATTTAAAGGTGTAAAAATATTTAATCGAAATGTTGTGGCCAAAAATATTGTCAATCAACCCAATACAGATGTAGTTTTAGCTTTAATTCCCCGTGTACTGATGGCTTATATTCTCTTGTTGCAAGCTAGGGAAAAATTTCAGCTTATAGCGTAACTTTAGGGTATATGGGGGCTTGGAGCGCTATTACCTTTAACCATTTTAGTTGAGTTTGGTAGTGGCTTAGCGCTGTTATTTGGTTTTCAAGCCCACTTTCCTGCGTTTGGCTTAGACCTATTTAGTGTTATTACCGCGTTTATTTTTCACGATGGCGCACAAGCCAGCATTAATTTTATGAAAAATTTTGCCATGGCAGGTGGTCTATTGTTTCTAATGCTGCATGGTGCAGGAAAAATGAGTCTAGATCATTTGATTGAAAAATAATTCAAAATGAAAAGCAGCATGCAGGATGCTGCTTTTTTATTTACAAAAAAGTACGGTGTGGACGTTATTTTTTTTGATCAAGATCAATAAAACATGAGGAAAATAAGATGAAAAAATCTTTTTAAAATAGGGTTATGTATTACAAGTTTAAGTCTTGCCGCTGGCGCATGGGCCAAAGATGATCATATCATTTTACAAGAAGCTGCAAAGAACCATGTCTCTGTGTCAGCCATTGCAAAGCTCAAAGATGAAACTGCGGTCACCTTAAAAGGCACGCTGCTGAAACATCTCAATGAAGACCACTACGAGTTCAGCGATGGTACAGGGGTTATTTTGCTGGATATTGATGACCATTTATGGAAAGCATCCAATATTAAAGCAGGCGATAAAGTACAGGTGGTCGGTGAGGTGGATACACATCGTTATAAACCGACTGATATTGAAGTCGTTAAAATAGAAAAAGTTTTGAAATAAACATCAGGCACGCGAAAGCGTGCTTTTTGATATAAAAACCATTGGGTTTTAAGCGTTGTATAAAGCTTGTCCGAATTATGTGCGTTATGCGCGGAAAAATGCTAGAATACGGCGCTTATATTCGTTTGCCTTTCATAGTTGTTTGTCATGACTACCAATACTCAAATTACTGAAGATCGTATCCTTATTTTGGATTTCGGTTCTCAATATAGCCAGCTTATTGCACGCCGCGTACGTGAAGCTGGTGTATATTCTGAAATGTATGCCTATGACATGTCTGAAGAAGACATTCGTGCATTTAATCCAAACGGTATCATCTTATCAGGTGGTCCTGAGAGCGTACACGAAGAAGGCAGCCCACGTGCGCCAGAAGTTGTGTTCAACTTAGGTGTACCAGTTTTGGGTATTTGCTATGGCTTACAAACCATGTCTGCACAGCTTGGCGGTAAAGTTGAGCCGGGTACTGTACATGAGTTCGGTTATGCCGAAGTAAACATCCAAGTTCGTGACAAGTTGATTGGTGATCTTGAAGACACCAAAGACCAACTTAAAGTCTGGATGAGCCATGGTGACAAAGTGACAGCGATTCCTGAAGGTTTCCAAATCACTGCAAGCACACCAAGCTGTCCAGTGGCGATGGTTTCTGATGAAACACGTCGCTTCTACGGTATTCAGTTCCACCCAGAAGTAACACACACTGCAAAAGGTGCAGAGTTATTATCGAACTTTGTACACAGCATTTGTGGCTGTCGTAGCTTGTGGAACTCTGAAAACATTATCGACCTGCGTGTTGAACAATTACGTCAACAAATTGGCGATCAAAAAGTTCTGTTAGGTCTTTCTGGTGGTGTGGATTCTTCGGTTGTTGCTGCGCTTTTACACCGTGCGATTGGTGATCAATTGACTTGTGTATTTGTAGACAACGGTCTGCTTCGTTTGAACGAAGGTGAGCAAGTGATGGACATGTTTGCGAAAAACATGGGTATCCGTGTGATTCGTGCCGATGCGGAAGAGCGTTTCTTGACTGCACTTGCGGGTGAAGTTGATCCTGAGAAAAAACGTAAAATCATTGGTCGTGAGTTCATTGAAGTTTTTGCTGAAGAAGCGCGTAAGCTTGATGGCGTAAACTTCCTTGCTCAAGGGACGATTTACCCAGACGTGATCGAATCTGCGGCAACTAAAAATGGTAAAGCACATGTGATTAAATCTCACCACAATGTGGGCGGTTTACCAGATGACTTGGCTTTTGAATTGGTTGAGCCAATCCGTGATTTGTTTAAAGATGAAGTACGTCGTTTAGGTACAACTTTAGGCTTACCGCATGAAATGCTATATCGTCATCCATTCCCAGGCCCAGGTTTGGGCGTGCGTATTTTGGGTGAAGTGAAGAAAGAGTATGCAGACATTTTACGTCTTGCAGATGACATCTTTATGCAAGAGCTTCGTGCAAGCGGTTGGTATGATAAAACTGCGCAAGCATTTGCGGTATTCCAACCGGTGAAATCTGTTGGTGTCGTCGGTGATGGTCGTCGTTATGCATGGGTGATTGCACTTCGTGCTGTTGAAACGGTTGACTTTATGACAGCGCGTTTCGCACATCTTCCTTATGATCTTGTAGATAAAATTTCGACTCGTATCATGAATGAAATTAAAGATGTTTCTCGTGTTGTGTATGATGTGTCATCTAAGCCACCAGCAACGATTGAGTGGGAATAAAGCAAGTGCAACAGTTGCAGTTTTTCGATCAAATGCAACAAATTCGCTTTATTGACTTGTTCGCAGGGATAGGTGGTTTCCATCTAGCCCTTGCGCGACAAGGTGCACAATGTGTTTTTGCGTCTGAAATTAATGAAAAGGCTAAGAAAACATATTTAGCCAATCATAGTTTGGATAAAGATGCTTGGCATGGTGATATTACATTAATTGAACCACAACAGATTCCTGATCATGAGATCTTGTGTGCGGGCTTTCCATGTCAGCCGTTTAGTCAAGCAGGACAAAAAAAAGGTTTCGATGATGTCAGAGGAACTTTATTTTTTAATATTTTGCAAATTTTAGAAGAAAAAAGACCAGAAGCCTATTTTTTGGAAAATGTACGCGGATTGCTTAAGCACGATAATGGGCGTACTTTTTCAGTTATTCAAGAAAAACTTGAGGCACTTGGTTATAGCTTTCAAAGTTTTGTTGTAAAATCAAGCGACTATGGTTTACCACAGCATCGGCCTCGTCTTTTTATGATTGGTTTTCGAGATGGTGTAACAAAAATAGAGCTACCAGAAAAGCTTCCATTGAAATATACAATGAGTGATATTTTTTCAGGCAATTGTGAAAAAGAAGTTGGCTTTACACTACGAGTTGGTGGGCGTGGATCAGTTTATGGTGATCGACGAAATTGGGAATTTTATAAAGTTGATGGTGAGATTCGACGTTTAACTTCTAAACAAGGTCTTTTGATGCAAGGGTTTCCTTCGGATTTCATTTTTCCTGTATCTGAAATAGAGGCAATGAAACAGTTAGGAAATTCTGTATCAGTTGATGCCATAGAAGCATTCTATAAAAAAATTAAGGAAAAACTAAGTGCAGAACAATTCACACTTATTAAATAAATATAACATTGTAAAGAAAGGGGCTGTATATGAGGCTTTTAAACTGGTTCTTGAAAAGAGTTTAGATATTCAAAATTTAAAACCGCATGAACAACTACAAGTTCTATGGAAAGCATATAAAGACAATTGTCCAAACAATAACAATATTAATGGTAAAGTATTTGAGGTAATTATTGCGACAGTAATGCTTGAGAGCGGAATCGGGCCAATTTTTTCTCAAGCAAATGTTGTTTTTGTACCAAATGTTAACTTTGATCTGATTGTTTATAGTAAAGAATTTGGTCCAATATCAATTTCGGCTAAGACATCCTTAAGAGAGAGATATAAGCAGGCCGATTTAGAAGCTGTATCATTAAAATATGTACACCGTAAGGCTAGGTGTTACTTAGTTACTATGGATAAACCTGAAGCCATGAGATTAGAAAAAAAGTTAAAAGAGGGAGACCTTTTAGGAATTGATGACATTGTATTAGGGGATGAAATCTCATTTGATGAAATGATAGAGTTCCTCTCATCTATCAATTTGGAAAAACCTAAAGCGGTAGAAATTATTACGTCTTCTCAGATTTATGAAATAGTCAAAAATTAGTAAATAATAAGCTTACATTGTTTCGATAAAGAAAACTTTTGATTCTTCCTAAGCGATGGCTTTCCATCACTTCTAAAATACTTTTGCAGAGCAAAAACACACCTTATAAAGATGTAACAACATTTTTACATCCACTCATTGCCTTGAACTTAGGTTTTGAAAACACAAGGTATTGTCCCATGTTTAAGAATCAGCATTCTATTTTTAGGGATGTGCAGTTGGGAATCTGCTTGTTATGATCTGGGATATATGGATCTGTAATGAGTAAGCACATGACGAATAATAACTATACTGAACTATCACATTCGGATGACTGTGAAAAATACGTAAATCAATTCATTCAAGAGTTTCCACTGAGAAGTGCGGAAATAGGCCAAGGGACGGTCATCAAACGCGCGCTGCCAAGTCGCCATAAACGAATGATTGGCGCATGGTGTTTCTTAGATCATGCAGGCCCTGTAACTTTCCCACAAGGGGACGGTTTAGATGTTGGCCCACATCCACATATCGGTTTGCAAACCTTTACATGGATGATAGAAGGCACCATGATGCATACCGACAGTTTGGGTAGCAAACAGTTGATTCGTCCAAAACAGGTCAATTTAATGACCGCAGGACACGGGATTTCCCATACGGAAGTCGCACCAGATACAGAAACCAAAATGCATGCAGCACAATTGTGGATTGCATTACCCGATGCAAAAATTGCTGTTGAACCCCGTTTCGATCACTATCCAGAACTGCCAGTGGTGGAAAAAGATGGGGTAGCATTTACCATTTTGGTCGGAGAGTTTTTAAATACTACCTCACCTGTGAGTGTTTATACCGAGCTGTTAGGAGTGGACTTAAGCGCAACAGAAAGCACCAAAACCCGTTTAACACTCAATCCAAACTTTGAATATGGCTTTATGGCTTTAGAAGGAACGGCCACGGTTAATGGGCACGAACTGACAGAAGACAATATGGTGGTACTCGAGCAGGGTGTAAGTGCGATTGAAATTGAAATCCATGCTGGTAGCCGCTTGTTACTGTTAGGTGGTGAGCCATTTGAAAGTCCAATTTTACTGTGGTGGAACTTTGTTGGTCGTACTCAAGAAGAATTGAAAATTGCGCGTGATCAGTGGATTGCACAAGATGAACGTTTTGGTTCCATTCCTGACTATGAAGGTCCACGTTTGGAAGCTCCAGCATTTCCAGACCAAATGCGTGCTTCAAAATAAAGGGAATACTGCGACAAGTCGTTCAACAACAGAATAGGTGGACAGTTTCAATACTTGAAACCTATTCAAAATAATATCAATGAAAAATAGGATAATAAAAAAATGGGAATCATTGCGAATGCGGAAGTCAAAACATGCGTCGAAGCATGGTCTGGTAAAGTAAGCAGTGGGTGACATCAATTCATTACCGATAAACCAGCGTCTTTTGGCGGTCATGACAAAGGCCCTGCACCTTATGACTTTATTTGTAGAGGTTTGATTTCCTGCACCATGATTACTCTACGGATGTATGTACAGCACAAAGGTATTGGGTGGGGGCTTTTAGTGTCGAAGCAGATTTTAATGCCAATAAAGAAGGTCGAGAATGGATCAGCCGTCGTTTGTCGTTTGAGCAAACATTGACAGAAGAAGCACGCCAAAAAATCTTAGACATCTGTCAAAAAACACCAGTCACTAAAATTTTATTACGTTCCGTCGAGATTGAAACCTCAATTGTTTAACTCGCTTGACGGTTTTTTATAGGCGGTAAAGGATTTTGTGCGACTGGATATTCATGTGTATCGAGAGGTGCAAAATCCAAATTTTAGAGTAAAGTGGGTGCTAGATTTCAATTAAAAAAGGTAAAACAATGATCACCCTGCACCATTTGGAACATTCACGGTCTTTACGCATTTTATGGGCTTTGGAAGAGTTAGGGCTGGAGTATGAAGTGAAGTTTTATAAACGCCTACCGACCTATGCTGCACCACCTGAGTTAAAAAACATTCATCCCTTAGGCAAAGCCCCTGTTTTGACCGATGGTGATTTGGTCATAGCAGAATCTGCGGTGATTTTAGAATACTTGCAAGCCACCTACGATACAGAACACAAGTTTAAACCGAAAAATTCAAAGGACTTAATGCAATACAACTACTGGATGCATTATGCCGAAGGCTCGTTGATGCCATATTTGGTTATGACCTTGGTGATGACCAATGTACCGAAGCATGTTCCCTTTCTAATTAAACCGCTTGCCAATAAAATTTGTGATGGGGTGAAAGGCGGTTTTATTAATCCACGCTTGAAAGAGCACAGTGCATATTTGGAAAATTATTTGTCTCAACATGACTATTTTGCAGGTGATTTTTCCTTTGCTGATATTCAAATGAGCTTTCCTGTGGTGGCGATGCAAGAGCGGGTAAAAGCCCATAACCCTCAAATGGTTGCTTATGCACAGCGCATTCAGCAGCGCCCAGCATTTAAAAAAGCCAAAGAGCTCAGTGGGTTCTAGTGGGTGGTGATGATTTGAACCTGATTTTTTTGCCCGGTGCATCGGGAAATACGACATTCTGGCAACCTGTCATACAGCGCCTTCTTCAGGATGATTCAAGCATGGTCGTCGCTTATCCGAGCTTTGGTGACTATCCTGATGATGTGGATGTGCAGAATTTTGAGGACTTACAAGATTATGTATTGAATCAAATTCAACAGTCTTCTGTGGTCGTTGCACAATCGATGGGCGGCATTTTTGCAGTACAAGCTGCCTTACAAAAAGCTGAGCAGGTGCAGGCCTTGGTGCTCGTGGCAACCTCAGGCGGCATTGATTTAAGTCCTTTTCAGGTGGCGGATTGGAGAGAGGATTATCAACAGAGCTTTACTGTTCCTGATTGGTTTGTTCAGCATCAGTCTGATTTGACGGACAGTTTGGAGCATATTCGTTGTCCTGTTCTGCTGATTTGGGGCGATGCAGATCCGATTAGTCCTGTTGCGGTGGGGCAGGCCTTACACCGTCAAATACCACATGCTGAATTGCACATCGTGTCACAGGGTCAACATGATTTGGCGTATGCGCATGCGGCGCACGTTGCGCGATTGATTCAAAATTTTCTCGCCAAACTCAGAGTATAAAAAAGGATGCCGAGGCATCCTTTTTTTTGTTTTAGCGTTTGACCACAATCGAATCAATCCCGCTATGTTGTAGGGTTTGCTGTGCAATCACCGCGGCTTCTTGCGAGTCATATGGCCCTGAAATCACGCGATACCATGTTTGGCCGCCTTCAACGGTTTTGACGACATCGGCAGAGAGACCATTTAAGATAATTTCTGCACGACGTGCATCGGCACTGTCAGGGTCGGGGTAACTGCGGACTTGTAATATAAAGCTTGGCGCTTGCGGTGTCGGTGCTGCTTCGGTTAAACCCGGTTCAGCAGGAGTACTTTCTTCGGCAGCAGGTGCTTCAACAATCACGACGGTGCTTGGATTGTCTTTGGTTTCAGGAATGGCTTGATCAGGAATTGGCGTCACTTGCTGTTGTGGCAGCAGGTCATAGAAACGGTAGTCTTTATTGGTTTCTTCTTGATAATGTTCCGAAGTGATTTGACCTTTCGGCTTCACTGGTGCCCAAGGCTTCCACAGTAATAGTGCTACAGCAAAACAGAGCACGATTAAAATGACCACAAGTGTACCGAGCCAAGCTGGAATCAGTGGCTTTTTGGGTTTGTTCGGTCTTTCAGATACACCGCGCTGCGTTTTTCCAAACACGTGGAAACCTCTTTTCTTCTAATCAATATGAGGGACTGGCCCATTCTTTGCTTTATTTTAGTACTTGGCCTCAAGCAATTATAAAAGAGGCGTCATTGTAAAATAAAGAATCGCTTTGCAAAATTCAAGTTTCACAAAGCGAGCAATACATCAGGGTTGATATGGTTACTTCGGGCATAGCCCTGTGTCTTGCGACGATGTGCAAAGCGTTGCTTTTTACATCATTACCTCAAGCATAGCTTTCGGTCTTGCAGCCATACTTGAAGCTTTGCTTTGCTGGTTACATCGTCTCAGGTGCAGACACACCTAGTAACTCTAAACCATTACGCAAAACTTGTTGTACGTTTATTGAAAGTAATAAACGGGCTTGCGAAAGGGCAATATTCTGTTCGTCGATAATTCTTGTATTATCCAAGTTATACCAACCATGGAATAACGCTGCGAGTTCTTTCAAATAGTTACCCACTTGGTGTGGTTCATAGCTATTTGCAGCACGAAGCACAATTTCAGGATAGGCCGCAAGTTTGGCAAGAATTTCAGTTTCAGCATCAAGAGTTAATAAGGTCGCATCGTAATCATCTGCTTTGCTACGATCAAAAGGAATGCCTTTTTCAGGTGCTTTCACATCGACCATACGATTGACACGTGCATGCGCATATTGGATGTAGTACACCGCATTGTCTTTGCTTTGTGAAACTGCAAGGTCTAAGTCAAAGTCAATGTGTTGTTCAGACTTACGCATCACGTAGTAGAAACGCGCAGCATCATTGCCCACTTCTTTACGCAGGTCACGTAAAGTCACGAACTGACCAGAACGAGATGACATTTGTACCATCTCACCACCACGCCATAGGCTGACGAACTGAACCAATAGAACGGTGAGTTTTTTCGAGTCATACCCCAAGGCATCAATGGCTGCTTTGACCCGTGAAATATAGCCATGGTGGTCTGAGCCCCAGATATCAATGATATCGGTATAGCCACGTTGTAATTTGTTCAGGTGATAAGCAATGTCAGAAGCAAAGTAAGTGGTTTGTCCATTACGACGCTTCACAACACGGTCTTTTTCATCGCCAAATTCAGTCGATTTGAACCAAATGTTGCCGTCTTTTTCATATAAGAAACCACGTTGTTCTAAAGTTTCTAAAGCTTCATCAATTTTGTCTGTCAATGAAGCTTCACTGAACCATTGGTTAAAGGTTACACCAAACTCGCCCAAGTCATCTTTGATGTCATCTAAGATCACATTCAGCGCTGCTTGGTGGAATACGCGGTAAGCTTCACCGATTAAGCTTTGTGAATTATGGATTAAACCATCGATGTGCTTTTCTTTGTCGCCTAAAAGGACAACTTTATTGCCTTCAGCATCGAGTTCTTCTGCATATTGTACATCTTCAGGAACATCTTTATAGACGTCTGCTACAGGGCGAACGTAAGCATCGCTATCAGCATCGATAATACTTTGCGCGATTTCTTTAACATAATCGCCTTGATAGGCATTTTTAGGGAAAACCAGTTCTTGGCCTGTTAATTCGAGGTAGCGCAAATAGGTAGATGTTGCAAGGATGTCCATTTGACGGCCTGCATCATTCACATAATATTCACGGTCTACTGTTGCACCTGTTGCTTCAAGCAAGGTTGCAACCGTCATCCCATAGGCAGCGCCACGACCATGACCAACGTGCAAGCTAGACGTTGGATTGGCAGAAACGAATTCTACTTGTATTTTTTTCGCAGCATTGGCTTGAGTGCGGCCAAATTGCTTGCCTTGCGCTTGAATTTGATCGAGCACGGCAAAACGTTGGTCGGCATTTAAGAAGAAGTTAATAAAGCCAGGACCTGCGATTTCTGCTTTGCTAATGTCCGCCACTTCTGGCAGCGCAGCAAGAATTTTTTCGGCTAAATCACGAGGCTTCATACCCGCAGCTTTAGAGGCAATCATCGCGATATTGGACGCGAAATCCCCGTGGCTTCGGTCTTTGGTACGCGTCAAAGTACTGCTGTTGTTCCAGTCTGCTGGAAGGATACCTTCAGCTTGAAGGTTTTGTACTGCGTGCTCGAGAGCTGCTTGGATTGCCGTGTTCATATTCAGTCGAAAATTTAATGTCGCAGAAAAACGCTAAATATAGCAAATTTCCGCGTCTTTAGGTGAATCCATTTTTATAGAATAAAAAATGTTCAAAAACTGCTAACGATTGCGCTGCAATAAATATGAAAAGCGCAGTATGATGAAAACCAAAACGCATACTTTTAAGGATAAAACGTGTCTGAACAGCGGCCGATGATCATTGGGAATATTCCCAAGTTACCAGCAAAATATGCCATGTTTATTTTGCCGTTTTTTATCTCATTTTTTATGAGTGGCATTATTTCGATGATCAATCTTTGGCGCAATTTGGGCTGGGTGGACAATTTCCTACAGGTTTGGCTGTCCGCATGGATGATGTCTTGGGTGGTGGCCTATCCTGTAGTGCTCATTGTGCTACCGATTGTGCGCCGTTTGACCGGTGTGTTTGTTGATATGTCACATTTGAACCCACCCAAATAAGCCCCATTTTAGCTATTTTCACGGCATGAGACAGGTTTACTGAGGAGTTCTGCATTTTGGTTTTGAAAACGATACAGTTTGCTGGCATGAAAGAGCTTAATTACTTTGGCACTGGCAAGCTGTTGTTGAAAACGACTCAGGCTTTGGCGTTGAAATGGATCAAAGGGATTGCCATAGTTTTTGTTGTCGAGTAAAAACTGAATCTGTCCTGCTTCTTTATCATAGCCGTATAAGATACGTTTGCCTTGCACATCTTGAAGCTCAAAGGTAGGCGGATGACTGCTGATTTTACAATTCAGACGTAGCGAGAGCACAAAGCCTTCAGTTGATTTGTTTTGTAGCTGATAAATCCCTTGTTTTTCATTCTCCAAATAGACCCATTGATTCAAGGGTAAATTTGCACTGAGTTGTTCATATTGCTCGATGGTGGCTTTACTGATATCGACAATGCCTGTGGGATCGATTTCAGGCAGTTTTTCGTTATGACCAAATAGTCCTGTAATTTTATCACTCACTGTAGTTTGCGCCGTAGAAATAGATTGGCATGCTGTCATTTGCGTGATGTAAAGACACGTGAGGCTTAACAACATCAATTTTTTGATGATCATTTTTAATATAAAGAAGAAATAAAAGCGCTAGCTTAGCTTGAGCTTTATTCAAGTTCAAATTTTATCCATGCGCTATTTGACCGAAAAGACTGCCGTAAACGTCATTTTTACGTTGAGTCGGTTTGATTTTTATTTTCAGACTAAATCGCTTTGATAATTGCATCACGCTTATAAATATCAAAAGATGCGCAAATGGCGCTAAGCTAGTAGCCGAATTAGATGCATAGATTCTCCCCATAGGTTCATCTAAATCTATGTATAACGAGATAGGTAATGACGACAGAATATTTAAAGACAAAACAACCCTTATACATCCCTTATGCGGGCAATACCTTACTTGAGTTGCCGCTGTTAAATAAAGGATCGGCGTTTACGGAAGAAGAGCGCACTCGCTTCAACTTGCATGGTTTAATTCCGCATGTTGAAGAAAGCATTGAAGAACAAAGTCAGCGTTCTTATCAACAGTACTGTGCTTTTAATGATGCGATCAATAAGCACATTTACTTGCGTAATATTCAAGACACCAACGAAACCTTGTTCTATCACCTCATTGAAAACCATTTAAGTGAGATGATGCCAATTATCTATACTCCAACGGTGGGTGAGGCCTGTCAGCGTTTTTCGGATATTTATCGTCGCCATCGTGGTACATTTATTTCCTATCCAGACCGTGCGCATATTGATGATATCTTGCATAACATCAACAAGAAAAATGTCAAAGTTATTGTGATTACCGACGGCGAGCGTATTTTAGGCTTGGGCGACCAAGGTATTGGCGGGATGGGTATTCCGATTGGAAAATTGTCGCTGTATACCGCGTGTGGGGGTATTAGCCCAGCTTACACCTTACCAATTACCCTCGATGTCGGGACCAATAATCAGCAGTTACTGAATGACCCAATTTATATGGGCTGGAATCAACCGCGTATCAGTGGTGATGAGTACTATGCTTTTGTCGATGAAGTGATTGCTGCAATCAAGCGTCGTTGGCCGAAAGCGTTGATTCAATTTGAAGACTTCGCGCAAAATAATGCAATGCCGTTATTGAATAAGTACCGTGATGAAATCTGTTGTTTTAATGATGATATTCAAGGTACCGCAGCCGTTTCTGTGGGCAGTTTGATTGCTGCATCACGTGCGGCAGCTAAACAGCTCAAAGATCAAACCGTTGCCTTCTTAGGTGCGGGTTCAGCAGGCTGTGGGATTGCTGAGCAAATTGTTGCGCAGATGAAGGTTGAAGGTTTAACTGATGCCGAAGCGCGTGCACGCGTGTATATGGTCGATCGTTTTGGTTTAATCACTGAAAATCAGCCGAATCTACTCGATTTCCAACGTAAATTGGCGCAAAAACCAGACGTGATAGCGCAATGGGGCAATGCTGAAGAAGTGATTTCACTGCTCGATGTCGTGAAAAATGCCAAACCTACTGTGTTGATTGGAGTATCGGGTCAGCCGGGTTTATTCACTGAAGAAGTGATTCGTACTTTGGCTTCGAACTGTGATCGTCCGATTGTGCTGCCACTGTCTAATCCAACGTCGCGTGTTGAAGCCGTGCCAGCAGATATTATTCACTGGACGGATGGCAAAGCTTTGATTGCGACAGGCAGTCCTTTTGCCCCTGTCAATTATCAAGGCAAAATTTATAATATTTCGCAGTGCAATAACTCATATATCTTCCCAGGGATAGGGTTGGGCGTGATTGCGGCCAATGCAACTCGTGTGACCGATTCGATGTTAATTGCATCGAGCAATGCTTTGGCAGATTGTTCCCCGATGTTGACCAACCCTACAGCAGATTTATTGCCTGAGATTGATGAAATTCAGAAAGTCTCTAAGCTGATAGCCTTTAAAGTGGCCAAAGCAGCAATGGATGCAGGTGTAGCCCCGATTATTAGTGATGAGCAATTGCAACACGCGATTGAGAAAAACTTCTGGAAGCCAGAGTATCGTCACTATAAACGTGTTGCCTTCTAAAGCTGAAAATGAGATTGAACAAAAAGGAGCGTAATGCTCCTTTTTGTTTTTTGAGAGCTGCGTCTTCATTAACATTATTTTACTAGATTAAAAAAAAGACATTTTGTACACTCCGCGCACAAGTATAAAAACCAATAACTTAACAATGATCATGTTCAATTCTATTTATAAAATGCTGGAATCCTTTGGATTCGGCTCACAAAAACGTGCTTTGCATATTCATTTTTCCAATTCGGCTTTGAACACACAGGTGTTTATTCAGCGCATTGAGGGCGAGCACAGAATCAATCAAGGCTTAAAAGCTGAAATTCTATGTCTATCGACCAATGCTTATCTGCCTTTAAAACAGTTTATTGGTGGACGTGTCGCGGTTGATCAGGTCACGGATGTGGGGCAGCTTTCTCGTCTGACGGGGGTGATTACCAGTGCCAGTCAGGGGCAAAGTGATGGTGCGCTAACTGTTTATAAACTTACCGTTGAAGATGCAACAGCACTGTGGCATAAGCGCAGAAACAGTCGCGTGTTTATGAGTAAAAGTGTTCGTGAAATCACTGAAACTCTGTTTAGCGAATGGCAAAGTCACAGTACGTTATTTGCAGCCAGCTTAAGTCTGAACTTAGACGGTTTGAGCCGTGATTATGATGTACGACCCTTTGTCATGCAGTCTAATGAAACCGACGCTGAGTTTCTCACTCGACTATGGCGGAGTGAAGGGATTAATTGGTTGATCGATGAACAAGCTCCGACGGTGCTCAGTTCGTCGGAACTGATTCAGGCACAGCAACTTCGTTTGATGGATGATAATCAAGCTTTTACAGCACTGGGCCGCCGAAAGATTCGTTTCCACCGCAGCCATGCCACTGAGCCTTTTGATAGCATCACCAGTTTTATTGCTGAACGTCACTTACAATCCACCACGGTACAGACGCAGCGTTGGCAAGCGCAACATTTAGCTCAAGATCAGAGTCAGGCTGTATTGAGTGCACATCAGCATAGTGATCAACAAGACAATGAAAGTTTGGGTCTGGAACAAGTCTGGTGTGTCAGTCCAGCATGGACGGCTGATCTACAAGGTGAGGATCAGGCCACGTCTGCTAATAGCAGTCAACTAGATCGTCTCAACCAACAACTGAGCCAATATCATGAGCTTCAGGCCAAATATTTCACAGCAAAAAGTAGCGTTCGAGATGCGCAAGTGGGCTATTGGTTTGAAATGGTGGATCATCCTGAAATAGACCAACATGTGTCCGCAGAGCGTGAATTTCTCATTTTAGGCAAAGTTTTTTATAACCAAAATAATTTACCCAAAGAGTTGCTACAGCAAATCAATTTATTACTAAAAGAAAGTCGCTGGCAAGGTCTAAGTGAGGAACGACAAGCCAATGAACTCTTTGTCGTACGCCGTGAGGTCAAAATTGTTCCTGAATATCAAGCGTGGATACACCGTCCAGCAGCCCATCCTTTACGCGCCAAAGTCGTCGGGCCTGAAGGGGAAGAAATTTATGTGGATGCATGGGGACGGATTAAAGTTCGCTTCATGTTTACACGTAGTGATGACCATGCTCATGATGGTGGCGCGGGTGCAAATGACAATGACACGGACTCGGCTTGGGTCGATGTATTGACCCCATGGGCGGGTGAGGGGTATGGCGCACGTTTTCATCCGCGTGTTGGAGAAATTGTGGTCATCGACTTCTTTGAGGGGGATGTCGATCGACCCTTTGTAGTAGGACGCATTCATGAGGCCGAGCGCCACCAAACCATGTTTGATGTGAAAGGGACATTGCCTGCGACGAAAAAACTCAGCGGGATTCGTTCACAAGAGGTTGCAGGGCAAGGCTTTAACCAACTGCGTTTTGATGATACGACAGGGCAAATTAGTGTGCAGCTACACAGCAGTCATGGAGCGAGTCAGCTCAATCTCGGTAACCTCAGTCATCCAAAAGAAACTGAGAACAGTGATGGGCGTGGTGAGGGGTTTGAGCTAAGAACGGATCAATGGGGAGCCATGCGTGCAGGCAAAGGCCTCTTGATTAGTACCTATGCACAGGATCAAGCGGTCGCAGATCATTTGGCTGCATCCGAAGCCCAGTCCATCTTGCAGCAAGGTCATGACAGTATGCACATGCTGAGTACTTTGGCTGTTAAACAACAGACTGATGCACTGAATGTGATCAATCGTCTGCCTAAATTGATTCAGTCTGTAGAGCTAAAAGGGGCCAATCAAGCCCTCCAAGCAACTGTTGGTTTATTTAAAACTGCAGTCAGTCAGGATCCGATTTCGGCATTAAAAACGTGTGGTGGTTTTATTGAGGATATTCAAAAATTTGGTCAAGACACAGACAATTTGATCAATGAATTTAAAGATTATTTTCAGGATGCAGAGGCTTCAATAGAAAATTTAAAAGCCTTTATTGATAACCTCGAAGAACATGGTACAGATGCTTTAAAAAGTCAGTTGCAAGGCGTGAAAGACAAATTGAATGCGGATCCATTCACCGCTTTAAAAGATGTTGGTAAAGTGATTGCGAATGTTGATATGAGAGACTTTGACCTGACCAGTGCTTGCGGAAGCTTTAATAAAGGCAGCAAATTGGATGTTAATCCCATGCAGGCATTGGGCTCCATGCAAGGTTTTATGGAGACATATGCTCAAGAGGCAGAGCAAACGCAGGATACTCAGAATCAAGCTCAAGCGAAGATCTTTCGTCAGGCTTTAATGCTGCTGGCTTCCCCCAATGGTATTGCTTTAACGACGCCTGAAGATATTGTTTTACAAGCTTCTCAAGACATTGCTGAAAGCGCACAGGGGTCCATTAACTTAAGTGCCCAGAAGAATATTATTGCGCATGCGCAGGATAAAGTGAGCTTATTTGCTGCACAAAAAGGGCTAAAAGCATTTGCAGCAAAAGGAAAAGTCGAATTACAGGCACAAGATGATGCGATAGAGGCGATTGCGCGTAAGGTGATTAAGCTAATTTCAACAGAAGATAAAATAGAAATAACCAGTCCGAAAGAAATTGTACTGACTGCTGGTGGTTCACAGCTCAAAATTAATGGGGATGGGATTTTTACGACAACAGGTGGAAAGTTTGAAAGTAAGGCGGGTCAGCATAGTTTTGTGGGTGGTGCAAAAGTATCTTATGAGGTTCCTGAATTACCTTGCTCTTCTACTTTTAGCAATCGGCTAGATATTTATAATTTATTTTGGGCAAGTGATTTTAATCAGCTCAGTTACAAAGCTTTTATTCCTGAGACAAATGCATTTATTGCAGGGGTAATAGATGAACATGGCCGTACAGGAAAAATTAACACATCAGACCCAACAAAAGTCCAAGTACTTGTTGGGTCTGATGGTGAATGGGGTTTACGAGTCGAAAGTTTTGATGAAGATGATTTTAGTATTGATAAAAATGTAAATGGTGAGAATTTAGAAATAAATCATAATGAAAATAATAAGGATTAGAAATGAATAAAAAATCATTGGTTACTATACAAATTTTAGATTTATTTGGAAGCCCAATTCCTAAAGTTCAATATAAAGTGACGAACCAAAGGACTGGACAGGTTATTGCAGCTGGTGCAACAAATTCTAAAGGGTGCATTGTTGAAATTAGCCGAGATAAAGGTACAGCATTAGATGTTCATGTCAAAAGTATGTTTGATGGTTTAATGCTAAAAGTCCAAAGCTTTGTTATGTCGAGAGATAGGATGATTGTAAAGATTACGAGCCCTAAAGTTCTTTTAAACTTAACGACATTTACTAATCAGGGAAGTAATGGAGAATATAAAAGAAAAACACATGTTGTGAAAAAAGGAGAAACTTTATTTGATATCGCTCAGAAAAATAATACGACAGTTCGTGCATTAGAACGCCTAAATAAGATAGATGATCCAAATAAGATTTATATTGGTCAAGTGATTAAGTTGGAAGTAAATATTCCAGCTGCAGGAAATCATGTGCATCAACAAAAAGCAAAATCAGCCACACAACCCAAAAATCAATCGTCCCCTAGTACAACATCAAAAATATCTCAGAGGCAAAAAGCAAAAAAGCCTTCTCAGGCGAGCCCGCAAAAAAAGCAAGGTGATGGGCTTTTTTCAGGAAATTTAGGTAATGAAATCTTAAATAAGGTGAATGAGCTTTATGAAGAGGGTAAGAATATACTCAATGAAACTGTCAATTTAGGCTCTAAAATCCCGACAGTTGAAGACCGTAGCCAAGAGAGTGGAACACCCAAAACGAATACTGAAAATTTATGTAAAACCAATCCTCAATGTATTTCATCAGGTAAAAGTGAATTAATTAGAGAAATTAATATTCGTTTAGCTGGGTTTGGTGGTGCATTACCCACAGATGAGTTTACTAACTTAACAGCTGCTTGTATTAGGCAATTTCAGAGAGATTATATGGGGGTGATTGAAACTGGAAAAATTTGTGGAAGTGTTTTATCCGCTTTGGATAAGTTTTACTATGAGTATCCAATAGCAAGTTTTATGGCGAAGGCTTCTTGTCCGTGTGGTGAGTGTTTAGGGTATGGTAATAATATTAGAGGGGTGAAATCAGGATTAAATACTGCAAATGAGTATCCAGGTTTACATAGGTCTTTAATATGGGTGTTGAAGGCATTAAGTTTTTATCTAAAAAATGATTTTAAATCTGAAAATATTGAAGTAGCATATATAGAGTCCGGGTATAGGTGTATCGAGAGTAATAAACAAAAGAAAAGAACTAGTGTTAACCATATGGGACTAGCTTTAGATATACATTTTAATAAAAATGGAGTTAGAACTACAGCTCCTCAAGATATGAATAAAATACGTAAAAGAATATTAGTAGCTAAGATGAATGCTTCAGAACAAAGACAAGATGATAAAATTTATATGGAGCCAGAAAAGTTTAATGATGGTTCTTCGGGAGCAAGTACATGGGTACATTACGATGTGACAAAATTTTCAATGGTTGCTAGAAATGAAATTTATTTTAAAAAAACAGTTAAAGATCTAAATGGAGAATTATTCTCTGTTCTACTAAAAGAAATAAATAAGCAATCTTTACTCAGTTGTTCTGGTATTATCTTTAAAAATGAAGCTCCTAAATCTAATATTTTAGAAAGTGAGTTGATTTTATCGAATCAAGATATTATTGATATTATGAAGGTAACGGAGACTGAAGTAATTAAATTTAAAAATGAAAATAATTTTAAACAACAAGCTGCTGGAGTTGTAGATACTATATTAAATAGGACGAAATCTGGTGTATGGGGAGGTACTGTGAGAAATGTTGTCAATGCACATCGTCAGTTCTCTAAAATAACAGGACCTAAAAGTTTAGAGCCATATGGTTCTGTTCAAAATATGCCAATGTCTGCTGTTAGCTCAAGGATAAAAAATTTCGTGAATAGTTATTTGATTGAAAGAGCAAATGGTCGCCCATCCATTGTGGGGGGGCATTTGAATTATGCAAATAAATATTATTCTGATGAATATAATCGAAAAGCATGGGTCAATGTTTTTCATGATAAAGCTGTTAGAGATGGTCTAATTTTTGGTCATGGAAAAGCAATTCATGCACATGGTACAGTTTCTGAATTAGAAGATAGTATTCCAAAACCATTTAAATTAAGACTTCCAGATAATTTTAAAGGAATTTAACACCATGTTTAATTTTAATTTTCTTTATTTAATTTTTTTTATAGGATTAGGTTTTCTGAATGTGGCATGTGCAAAAACTAGCAAAAATGGCTGCAATTCAAATAATGTTGAGGAAAAATTTCAATGTATTAGAAAAGAAAATTTTCTTCTTGAAAAAGAGTTGAAGAAATTAAAAAACAATGAAAGAAAAGATTTTACCCTATGGAAAAAAGGTATTGAGAATAGATGTGAGAGTAAAAAATCTTATACTCTAGGGGAGGGTGTTGGATTGGTAAAGGAAGAGTGTTATAGGGGGGAATACATAAACAGGTTAAATGAAATTGGAAGAGATAATGGTAGAGTTTTAAAAGCAATTAATAAAAAAAATGATGATGGATTTTCTGTAACTTTATTACCTTATAATAGTGATGATCACATCAACTGTATTTTGAAAAATAGTAAGGCTGGTTGTGATAAAGTAAATTTAATTGATGTTTCTGCTTTATTGAAAGTTTATAACGAACTTGATGAAAATTATGGTAGTTCAGTTATCTTTCCTGAATCAAAAAATGGTGTGATCTTAATAGCATCTCCATCGTCTTCTGACTCTGGTCGCGCTGTAATTAATCTTACCTCAGTAAATGCATTGGGACTATTTAAAAAAATTACTATAGATGCTTCCAACAATATAACAATTAATGAAAACTATGAAATCTTTTATACAAAGAATGGGAAGTTGTTGAAAATTACTCTGAATAATAATGGAGAGTTTGTTGTTAATTGATTAAATTAGGAGTAACTAAAAATGATAGTTACTCCTAATTTAAACTCACCCTTCCAACACTGCTTCCAACAACTCTTCGCTCGGCGCAAAATAATAAGCACCGTCAACAGGAGTCACAAAATGAAGCATACGGTCATGAATTCCATCACCACTGGTGCCGAACATACGCAGTAACATCGCATCAATAATGTTTAAATCTTTCGTATAGGCAATAAAAAATAAACCTTGCTCACCTTTACCATCGCCATAAGGAAGCGAGTGACGTAGGATTTCCATTTCTTCGCCTTCATCATCTTCAACCACGACACGTGCAACGTGAGAATTTTCAGGCTTAACGTCATCATCTAGTTCAATACTTTCAAGTTTTGTCCGTCCAAAGACTTGCTCTTGAGCATCAACTTTTAATTTTTTCCACTTTTCCAAATCATGGCAATAGCGCTGCGCAAAGATAAAAGAACCATCGGCGAATACTCCTGCATCTTCACTTAATAAGGTCGTTGCAGCACGATCATCGGGGAACTGCGGGTTTTCAGTACCATCAATAAAACCAGTCAAATCTCGACCATCAAAATTGCGGAAACAGACTCGTTCATCTAAAACATCAACTTTCTCTTGGATGCCTTCAAAGAAGGATTGGCTAAGGGCAAAACAAATATCGGTACGCTGAGACGCAATATGAATTAAAACATCCGCAGGTGAAACAGGCATATTGAAAGAGCCATAAATGGGCTCTAGCTGTTTAAACCCTGCAGGCGCTGTAGGATGAAGTTGTGCCCAAAGTTCAGGGCCAAAAGCAACAGCTGTTTTAATCTGCGCATGTGGATGTTGGGTAATAAGGCGATCACGAGTTGAAAATAAATCTTCTAATTTTTCTTTAAGTTCTTCAATACTTAAATCTTTTAAACGTAAAACAATAAAACGGGCATGATCTGAAGGTAATGGTAGAATTACAGATTGGGCGGTCATTCATGGCTCCTAAAAAAATTGTTATTTCTATTGGCTGTACTTATTGTGCCTTATGCAGTTTCAGCTTCATAGCCTTAAGTGATAAATTCATTGATGAATAATAAACCCTAAAAGCATGAAAGATCATATAATCTAAAGGTCATTTTTTTCTCAATACCACTATGTCATTTCAAATTTGGCTTGGCTTTGTACTCGCATGTTGGATCATTAGTATTTCTCCAGGGGCAGGGGCCATTGCGTCAATGTCGAGTGGCCTTAACTATGGTTTTCGGCATGGTTATTGGAATGCGCTGGGTTTACAACTCGCCTTGTTGGTACAAATCGGTATTGTGGCGGCTGGGGTAGGGGTGCTCTTTGCCACAACGCCTTGGGCATTTGGGGCTGTGAAGTGGTTTGGTGTGGCTTATTTATTGTATTTGGCTTATTTACAATGGATGGCACCCATCCAATCGATTGAAATTCAACAAGAACAACCGACTAAATCGCGCTCTAAATTGGTGATGTATGGCTTTTTGATCAATATGAGCAATCCCAAAGCAATCGTATTTTTATTGGCTGTTTTACCACAATTTTTGGATTTGTCTAAACCACAGTGGAGTCAATATGCGATGATGGCCGTCACGATGGTCACGATTGATTTGATTGTGATGGCGGGATATACGGGGTTAGCAGCGAAAGTTTTAAAACTCTTAAAATCTCCGCGACAGCAAAAATATCTCAATCGTACTTTCGCAGTGTTGTTCAGTTGTGCGGCGGGACTGCTTAGTTTGGTTCATCAGTAAGTTTAGTCTGCGTCAATTCTGCTAAAAATTGTTGTTCGGTAACCACATGTATACCGTGCTGACGAAATAGGGCGGCAGTGATTCCTTCCCCTGCAATTTTTTGTCCAGTAAATGAGCCATCATAAATACCATCGCTGCCACAGGATGGGCTATTGGCTTTGAGCACGGCATGCGTGACATGATTGGCTCGCGCTAATGCTAAAGCTTTGTAAGCACCTTGAATAAAGACATCGCTAAGCTGATGACTATCTGAGGAAAAAACCTGTGCGTGGCCTAATAAAACATCAGCACCTGACCCGTGGCGAATTTCTGCTGCGGGACGCGGGGTTGGAAGTCCTGCACTGACTTCAGGACATAAGCTGACATAATCTTTATCGAGCAAAGCTTGAACTAACTGAGAGACTAAGCAGTCTTTGCCGTCATAACGGACTTTTTGTCCGAGTAGACATGCGCTGATAAAATAACGTTTATGGCTCATTTATTTATGTCAGTTTTTTGAACTTCTGCGCGATAAAAATCAACGCAAACAAAATCGACATGGTTAAAACAATGCTGAGTCCTGTAGAGGTATTCAGCCCTGCACTGGACCATAAACCAACCGTCACCCCAATTTGCGCAATCACAAAGGCCCAAATCACCATTTGTTTTGGAGAGTGGGCAAGCAGTCGAGCGGTAAGTGCTGGAATGACAAGCAAGGCACCCATCAGTAAAGAACCTACTGCACGAAGCGCTAAAATGGTAAATAAAGCCAGTAGCAACATAAAAATCAAGCGTTGCCATTTCGCACTGACGCCTTCACTGACGGCCATATCAGGATCGATTGCGATTTGAATTTGAGCTTGCCAACTTTTATAAAGCACTGCCAACGCAACAACAATAACAGTGGCAAAAACGGGCAGGTCTGCCCATGTGATCGTGAGCAAATCACCAAATAAATAGCTGAGTAACTCAGGTCTTAAACTTGGAATATGTTGAATAAACATCAGACCCGAGCAGAGCAAGGTCGCAGAACAGAGTGCGAGTAAGGCGTCATTCGGTAACCGTGGATCATGCAACACCCAAAGGATCGCCACCAACAAGCCCGCAATAAAAGCCACACCCATCCACAGGGGCAACGCCATTGCTCCTGCAATCGCGACACCCAGTAATGTGCCATGTGCCATGGTGTCGGCAAAGAAAGACATGCGGCGCCATAGCATCAAACAGCCTAGTGGCGCAGTTAAAAAGACCAGAAGCGTGCCCATAATCCATGCAGGCAACAGCAGTTGTAACCATTCCATCATGACTTAAGCTTCCGGTTCAGGGTGAATGTGTGGGCGAGCGTCATGCTGACAAGGCGTTGCACTATCACCATGTGCGCAGTGATCATGATGATGTTGATAGAACACGCGGTTAGTACCAAAAATGGCTTGATACTCAGGGTGTTGTTGCACACTTTCAGGCAGGCCACTACAACAAATGTGTTTATTCAAACACACCACACGATGAGTTCCTTGCATGACCCACTGTAAATCATGTGAAACCATGAGCACAGCACAACCATATTTGGCGGGTAAACTGCGCACATAGTCGTACAGCTCAGCCTCAGACTGAATGTCTAAGCCCTGCATCGGTTCGTCGAGAACCAAAATATCGGGTTGACGTAACAGTGCACGTGCCAGTAAAACGCGCTGGCGCTCTCCACCTGAAAGCTGCTGTACTTTAGAATTTTCAAGTTTGCTGATCCCAGTATCGTGGATAATTTCTTGCTTGATTATAGGATCGCATTTTTCCAAAGCCAAAAGGTCTTTCACCCTAAGCGGTAGGCTATGTGAGGGATTAAATTTTTGTGGTACATAAGAAAACTTGAGTGGCTTTGTTGTTTTAATGTCGCCAGCATTAGGGTGCACAATACCCAACAGCACTTTAATGAGCGTGGATTTTCCCGCACCATTTGGGCCAATCAGGGTCACAATTTCCCGTTCATGTAAGACAAAATCGACATGCTTTAAAATGTCGCGTTCATCGATACGAACACTAATTTGGGAGAGTTCGACCAGAACAGGATCGAGGCTTATTTGTGGCGACACTGCTGACAAATTCCTGAAATTTCGATAATGCTATGTTGTGCCGTAAAACCATCGGCTGCGGAAAGTGCATCGAGTTGTTGTAATAATCCTTGTGCAGAGGCCTCTGTCACTGATTTGCAATCAGTGCAAATGAGAAAGGCTGCTTGATGGCCTTCACGGGGATGGCAACACGGAATATAGGCATTAATCGAGGTGAGTCGGTGAATGAGGCCCTTTTCTAATAAAAAGTCTAAGGTGCGGTACACCGTTGGTGGGGCAGCAGGGCGGTCGGCATTGCTTTTAATTTTAGCCAATAAGTCATACGCACCCATTGGGCCTGTCGCATTCAGGATCAATGCCAAGACTTCTTTTCTTAAGGGGGTTAGGCGCGCACCAGTTGCTGCGCATAAGACTTCTGCTTCAGCCAAACGCGTCTCAACGTTGTGATGACCATGCACATCATGTAAAGCATGGTGGTGTTCGTGAGAACAAGCGCTCATAACAAACCTCAAGTGCAAAATTTATAAAAGAAAAACGACATTAAATCTTAACATGAAGCGCAGAGAGTTTCGATTAGGCATAGGTATTTTTGTCGATTTGTTATATTATAACACTAATTGTATTTCTAGTGATTGCTCCCCATGTCCCGTTTCTTGGCTTTTTTTGCGTTTGCGCTGTTTAGTAGTGTTGCTTGGACGCAAGACTTGGTTGTTTCTACACAGCCGATTTACTTGATTGCACAGGAAGTGACAAAAGGCATTGAAAAACCAACCTTATTGTTGGCCGATCAATCTGGACATGATGTGAGTTTGACCCCAATGCATCGTAAAATCATTCAGGATGCAGGTTTGGTTATTTGGTTGGGACGAGCACATGAAGCACCGCTGGATAAACTCCTGACCCCCAATGATAAAGCAGTTTCTATTTTAGATTCAGGCATTATCAATGCCTTACCACTACGAAATACCCGTGGTGATGCCTTAAAAAATACCATCGATACCCATGTTTGGCTTGACCCAAACAATGCGGTACGTATTGGTTTCTTTATTGCAGGCCTGCGTTCACAGCAGATGCCTGAGTATAAGGAGCGCTACTGGAACAATGCCAGAATCTTTGCTCAGAAAATGTTGCAAGCTTCAGCTATATATAGTCAAAGTACCCAAGCGCGCTCATATTGGTCTTTTCATGATGCCTATCAATACTTGGAGCGACCTTTAAACTTACGCTTTGCAGGTGCTTTGACAGATGACCCACATATTGCACCTACGGTTGCGCAAATCAAATACTTAAATGACAGCCGCCCTTATTCAAAGATGTGCCTTTTGGCCGAAGTGCATGCGAGTCAAGCGCAATATCAAAAGTTGAACCCATTGGTTTTCCAAGCCGTTGACGAAAGCATGACTGGGGCAGGGGATTTTGTCAGCGCATGGAAGCAATTGGCCGATCATGTGCATAAATGTGTGCTAAATGCGCGAAAGTAACGCAAAAAATAAACAATAATTGATTAGTTTAAAAGCAATTTAAACATAGAAAAAAACTCGACTTAGGTCGGGAAAAGATTGCATGTTCAGGGGTGTAACTCTATAATGCCTGCGATTAAAAATAATCATCAGCTAAACTTGTCAAGCATGATTGTTGTGAGTGAATAAATAATGAGCCGAACTAGTCGCTTGATTGACCGACGATTAGCGAAAGCTTTAGTCCTCTTACAAGCATGTATGATTCCTGTTTCAGCCTTGATCGGCTGGGTCGTGAAAGACTCAACCGCAGCCCTGAGTGCAGCATTAGGTGCGCTCGTGTGTTGGCTTGCGACTTGCTATTTTTCATGGCAGTCGTTTCGAGCAGCAGGAGCTCGCGCTTCTAAACAAGTTCTTGCGAACATGTATAAAGGCATGATGGGTAAGTTTGCAATTGTGATTGTTGGTTTCATTTTAATTTTAAGCAATGTCAAACCGTTGTCAGCGGTGGCGTTGTTTTGTGGTTTTATGCTCGTTCAAACCATGACGTGGGTTGCTCCATTTTGGGTGTCGCGTCAACAAAAACGAGTTTAATAAGCACTACAAAAAATTGAAAAGTTTTTTAGGAGATGGACGAGATATCAAGCAGCACGCGATGTTCGTTCTCTCTATTTGTATTTGACATTGACCAGGTGTGATTTATGGCTGCTGAAGAACATGCCCTTACTTCGACCGAGTATATCAAGCATCACTTGACGAATATGACTTATGGCAAAATGCCAGACGGTTCATGGAAGTTGGCTGAGACTGCTGAAGAAGCTCAACAGATGGGGTTCACTGCTATTCACTTGGATTCAATGGGTTGGTCTATCACTCTTGGTGTGATTTTCTGTTTGTTGTTCTGGTGCGTAGCGAAAGCTGCAAACTCTGGTGTTCCAACCAAGTTCCAGTCTGCAATTGAAATGATCATTGAGTTTGTGGACTCAAGTGTTCGCGACACTTTCCATGGCAAATCACGCTTAATTGCGCCACTTGCATTGACCATTTTCGTGTGGATTTTCCTCATGAACGCAATGGACTTAATCCCAGTTGACTTTATTCCGTATACAGCTCAACTGATTGGTGCAAGTGTATTTGGTATGGATCCTCATCACGTTTACTTCAAGGTTGTACCTTCTACAGATCCAAACATTACCCTAGGTATGTCTTTATCTGTATTTGTATTGATCTTGTTCTACAGTATTCGCGAAAAGGGAATTGGTGGTTTCGTTGGCGAATTAGCACTTAACCCATTTAACCCAAGTAACCCAGTTGCAAAAGCGTTATTGATTCCAGTGAACTTAATTCTTGAATTAGTAACATTCCTTGCACGTCCAGTTTCATTGGCTCTGCGACTTTTCGGTAACATGTATGCAGGTGAGTTAATCTTCATCCTTATCGCATTATTACCGTTCTGGATCCAATGGGCGTTGTCTGTGCCTTGGGCGATCTTCCACATTCTTGTTATCACGCTACAAGCATTCATCTTTATGATGCTGACTATCGTATACTTGAGCATGGCAAGCGAAAAGCATTAATGGTAATGCCCAACTATCACTGGATGGTTGGGCGCACAATTTTTTAATTTAATTTGGTATAAACCTAACCTCTGAGGAATTATCATGGAACTCACTTTAGGTCTAGTTGCAATTGCATCTGCTATCTTGATCGCTTTTGGTGCTTTAGGTACTGCGATTGGTTTTGGTCTTTTAGGCGGTCGCTTCCTTGAAGCTGTTGCACGTCAACCAGAATTGGCTCCACAACTTCAAACTCGTATGTTCTTAATCGCGGGTCTTCTTGATGCTGTGCCTATGATCGGTGTTGGTATTGGCTTGTTCTTCATCTTTGCTAATCCATTTGTAGGTTAATCAGCTTAATTCCTAAATTAAACTATTGAGGAATAGCAATGAATATCAACCTCACATTGATTGGCCAAGCGATTGCATTTGCGATGTTTGTCGCATTCTGCATGAAATTTGTATGGCCACCACTAATCAATGCGATTAGTGAGCGTCAGCGTAAAATCGCTGATGGCTTAAACGCTGCTGAAAAAGCAAAAGCTGATCTTGCGGATGCGCAAGCTCAAGTGAAAGCTGAATTAGATGCAGCGAAAGCGCAAGCGGCTCAATTGATCGAACAAGCGAACCGTCGCGGTGCACAATTGGTAGAAGAAGCTCGTACTCAAGCGTCAGCTGAAGGTGAGCGTATTCGTCAACAAGCAAAAGAAGCTGTTGATACAGAAATCAATTCTGCTCGTGAAGAATTACGTCAACAAGTTGCTGATCTTGCAGTAACAGGCGCTGAGAAAATTCTTAGCCAAAAAGTTGATGCTGAAGCTCACAATGCCATGCTGACTCAGCTGGCTGCTAAACTTTAAGAGAGGCGGATTATGGCTGAACTCTTGACGTTGGCACGCCCGTACGCTAAAGCAGCATTTGCTTACGCTTCTGAGCAAAATGCAACTGACTCTTGGTCATCTGCATTGAACTTGCTCAGTGCTGCGGTGCAAGACGAAGCATTTTCAGCTTTCTTAACTCGCCCTGAGCTTACTCCTGCTGAGCAGGTAAGTCTTTTTGCAAAAGTATTAGGCGAAGACCAAACTGCAGCAGTGTCAAACTTTTTGACATTGCTTGCTGAAAACAACCGTTTGGCGCTTCTTCCTGAAATTTCTGCTGAATACGAGCAGCTCAAATCACAGAATAACAATACTGTGGATGTAGTGATTGAATCTGCATTCCCATTGACTTCTGTACAAGAACAATTACTTGCACATGCTTTAGAGAAAAAATTCGAAGCTGCGGTAAATGTTTCTGTAGAAGTTAAACCAGAGCTTATTGCTGGTGTTGTTATTCGTGCAGGCGACCAAGTGATAGATGATTCTGCGCTTAACAAGCTAGAAAAAATGCGGACTCGTCTTCTTGCTTAATTGCATATGAAGACTGAACTTTAAAAAGATTGAGGTATAGCGCAATGCAACAACTGAATCCATCCGAGATCAGTGCGCTCATTAAACAGCGTATCGGCGATCTGGACACCAGCGCGACCGCTAAAAACGAAGGGACCATTGTTATGGTTTCCGACGGTATTGTGCGTATTCACGGCCTTGCTGATGCAATGTACGGTGAAATGATCGAATTCGACGGCGGCTTATACGGTATGGCACTGAACCTAGAACAGGATTCAGTGGGCGTCGTTGTTTTAGGTAACTACTTAAGCCTTCAAGAAGGTCAAAAAGCGCGTTGCACAGGTCGTGTATTAGAAGTTCCGGTTGGTCCAGAACTTTTAGGCCGTGTAGTAGATGCTTTGGGTAACCCAATTGATGGTAAAGGCCCAATTGATGCAAAATTAACTGATGCTGTTGAAAAAGTAGCACCAGGTGTAATTTGGCGTCAATCAGTGGATCAACCTGTACAAACTGGTTATAAATCAGTAGATACAATGATCCCTGTAGGCCGTGGTCAGCGTGAGTTGATCATTGGTGACCGTCAAACTGGTAAAACAGCGATGGCGATCGATGCGATCATCGCTCAGAAAAACTCTGGCATTAAATGTGTATACGTAGCTATTGGTCAAAAACAATCGACTATTGCTAACGTTGTGCGCAAGCTAGAAGAAACTGGCGCTATGGCGTATACCACTGTTGTAGCAGCAGCTGCAGCCGATCCAGCAGCAATGTTGTACTTGGCTCCATACTCTGGCTGTACAATGGGCGAATACTTCCGTGACCGCGGTGAAGACGCACTAATCATTTATGATGATTTGTCTAAGCAAGCTGTTGCTTACCGTCAAATTTCATTGTTATTACGTCGTCCACCAGGTCGTGAAGCGTATCCAGGTGACGTATTCTATCTTCACTCTCGTCTTCTTGAGCGTGCTTCGCGCGTTTCTGCTGACTATGTTGAGAAATTCACGAATGGTGAAGTTAAAGGCCAAACTGGTTCATTAACAGCATTGCCGATTATTGAAACTCAAGCGGGTGACGTATCTGCATTCGTACCAACGAACGTAATTTCGATCACTGACGGTCAGATCTTCCTTGAAACATCATTATTCAACGCAGGTATTCGTCCTGCTGTGAACGCGGGTATCTCTGTATCTCGTGTTGGTGGTTCAGCGCAGACTAAGATCATCAAAAAATTGTCTGGTGGTATCCGTACTGCTTTGGCGCAATACCGTGAATTGGCAGCGTTTGCTCAGTTTGCTTCTGACCTTGATGAAGCAACTCGTAAGCAACTTGAACATGGTCAACGTGTAACTGAATTAATGAAGCAAAAACAATATGCTCCATATTCAATTGCTGACCAAGCTGTTTCAATTTATGCATCTAACGAAGGCTATATGGCTGACGTTGAAGTGAAGAAAATCGTAGACTTTGATGCTGCGTTAATCTCTTACTTCCGTTCAGAAAATGCTGCGTTAATGCAAAACATCGATGAAACTGGTGATTACAACAAAGACATCGAAGCTGCAATCAAAGCAGGTATTGAAAGCTTTAAAGCGACTCAAACTTACTAATTTCAACTTCAGTTGGATTTAGTTTTGGTTTGGTTCACGGATCAACCTTCGAGGGCTCGAAAGGGCCTTCGAATACTAGGTTAAGCGTATGGCAAATTTAAAAGAAATTCGCGCCAAAGTAGCTAGTATCAAAAGCACGCAGAAAATTACTCGCGCGATGCAGATGGTAGCAGCTTCTAAGATGCGTCGTGCGCAAGAGCGCATGGCTCAAGGCCGTCCGTATGCCGAAAATATGCACCGTGTAATTGCTCACTTGGTTCAAGCGAATCCTGAATATAAACACCGTTATATGGTTGAACGCCCTGTGAAGCGCGTTGGCTATATCATTGTGTCTTCAGATCGTGGCCTTGCTGGTGGTTTGAACATTAACTTGTTCAAAAAAGTGGTTAAACACGTACAACAGCAACAAGAGCAGTCAATTGAAGTTCAATTTGCTTTAATTGGTCAAAAAGCGGTTTCGTTTTTTAAAAACTACGGCGGTAAAGTGCTGGGTGCTACGACAAATGTCGGTGATACACCAAGCCTTGAACAGTTATCTGGTTCTGTACAGGTGATGTTAGACGCATTTGATAAAGGCGAGTTAGATCGTATTTATCTTGTGTCAAACGGCTTTGTCAATGCCATGACTCAAAATCAAAAAATCGAACAACTTGTTCCTTTAGCAACTGCTGAAGAAAACAAGACTCTTAACCGTCAATACGGTTGGGATTATATCTATGAGCCTGAAGCTGAAGAGCTTTTAAATGGCTTATTGGTTCGTTATATCGAGTCTGTGGTATATCAAGGCGTGATCGAAAACATCGCGTGTGAGCAGTCAGCTCGTATGGTTGCAATGAAAGCTGCAACGGACAACGCAGGTGATTTGATCAAGAGCCTACAACTTATTTATAACAAGCTGCGTCAAGCCGCGATTACTCAGGAAATTTCTGAGATCGTTGGTGGTGCCGCTGCCGTTTAACATTATTTTGAATTGAGGAGACAGCAATGAGTAGCGGTCGTATCATTCAGATCATCGGCGCGGTTATCGACGTCGAGTTTGAACGTAACAGCGTTCCTAAGATCTATGACGCTCTCCACGTTGATGGCACTGAAACTACATTAGAAGTTCAGCAACAACTTGGTGATGGCGTAGTTCGTACTATTGCAATGGGTTCTACTGAAGGCCTTAAGCGTGGTTTGAACGTAACGAATACTAACGCTCCAATCTCTGTACCAGTGGGTACAGCGACTTTGGGTCGTATCATGGACGTTCTTGGTCGCCCAATCGACGAAGCTGGTCCAGTTGCGACGGAAGCGCGTTTGCCGATTCACCGTCAAGCACCTTCTTATGCTGAACAAGCAGCTTCTACTGACCTTTTAGAAACTGGTATTAAAGTCATCGACTTACTATGCCCGTTCGCTAAAGGTGGTAAAGTTGGTCTGTTCGGTGGTGCCGGTGTTGGTAAAACTGTAAACATGATGGAGTTGATCAACAACATCGCGAAAGCTCACTCAGGTTTATCTGTGTTTGCTGGTGTTGGTGAGCGTACTCGTGAAGGTAATGACTTCTATCACGAGATGAAAGACTCAAACGTTCTTGACAAGGTAGCAATGGTTTACGGTCAGATGAACGAGCCACCAGGTAACCGTTTACGCGTAGCGTTGACTGGTTTGACTATGGCTGAGTACTTCCGTGACGAGAAAGACGAAAACGGTAAAGGCCGTGACGTATTATTGTTCGTCGACAACATCTACCGTTATACACTAGCAGGTACTGAAGTATCAGCACTTCTAGGTCGTATGCCATCTGCAGTAGGTTACCAACCGACACTTGCAGAAGAGATGGGTGTTCTTCAAGAACGTATTACATCGACTAAGTCTGGTTCGATTACGTCAATCCAAGCGGTATACGTACCTGCCGATGACTTAACAGATCCATCGCCTGCAACTACGTTTGCTCACTTAGATGCAACTGTAGTATTGAGCCGTGACATCGCATCTTCTGGTATTTACCCAGCGATCGATCCACTTGACTCAACTTCACGTCAGTTAGATCCACTAGTAGTGGGTGCTGAGCATTACGAGATTGCTCGTTCAGTTCAAAACGTTCTTCAACGTTATAAAGAATTGAAAGACATCATCGCGATTCTTGGTATGGACGAGCTTGCAGAAGAAGATAAGTTGACTGTTTACCGTGCGCGTAAAATCCAACGTTTCTTCTCTCAACCGTTCCACGTAGCTGAAGTGTTTACTGGTGCTCCTGGTAAACTTGTACCGCTTAAAGAAACGATTCGTGGCTTTAAAGGTCTTTTAGCTGGTGAATATGACCACATTCCAGAACAAGCGTTCTATATGGTTGGTGGTATTGACGAAGTAATTGCTAAAGCTGAGAAACTTTAATTAGTTACCTAATTTAGGAGATTCTCATGTCGACTATGCAGTGTGATGTTGTAAGTGTCCAAGAGTCTTTGTACTCTGGCACTGTAACGATGCTAATTGCTAAAGGTGCTGGTGGTGAATTGGGTATTATGCCTGGTCACGCGCCACTAGTAACTTTACTCAAGCCGGGTACAATCCGTGTTCTGCTTGAAAACGGTACAGAAGAGTTAATCTATGTATCTGGTGGTGTTTTAGAAGTTCAACCGCATGTTGTTACGGTTCTTGCAGATACTGCAGTCCGTGCAGAAAACTTAGATGAAGCAGCAATTCTTGAAGCGCGTAAACACGCTGAACAATTGCTTGCAAATCAAAAGAGCGACTTGGACTCTGCTGCTGCTTTGGCTGCTCTTGCAGAAACTGCTGCTCAGTTGGAAACCATCCGCAAAATCAAAAACCGCGCTCAATAAGAGACGGTTTGAGATTAAAAAAAGCCACCGAAAGGTGGCTTTTTTTATGTCTGTTGATAAAAATGCGTCAATTGTTTATTTCATGATGAGTTTGTTGGTTTCTTAGCTGTCATTGTTCAAATGGACTGGATTGGTCTGCTGCATACATGCAATCTTTGTTTTGCATGATAGTGCTTCGTCCTTTAACTGTACGCTGGCTTGTAGAATACTTTGAATACTCAATTTTTGAAACTCAGCTGAACCAGCGCTCCTATGCTTGATATATTTCGTTTAGCAGGGGCACGACTATCTAAAGTTGCATATCTTTTATTCAACAGAAGTTATATTTTAAACACTTCTCTGTAAGCGAAGATGAAGATGAACCTGATTGCGCATGAATCCCACTTTTGGGAACTTTACCAAGATTTTGAGCATTATTATCTGAGTATTGCAGTCGACATGAGCTCAGTGGTGTCATGTTGGGACTTGGTACTGACTTCAGAAGAAATATTACAATATGAACATCGGGGTCGCGCGAGCATTCAGGAGCTGACCAAAGCCATGATTGAAGCAGCTTACAAAGGTGATTTCTCAATGATGGAAGCACGTTTAGCCAAGCCATATGAGCGTCACGCTATGCAAAAGGCCTTTAGAGATTGGTTAGCGCAGAGCAAAACTCAGGAATAGTCTTCATTTTGATGAGGTATGAGCTTAAGGCATTGTTTTAAATTTATTTCAAAAAGCTTTGACGCAATTGGCTGAACATCATGCGGCTAACGGTATCGTGCTGCGTCGCGATCAATTTTTTAATTTGTTCAACCTGAGGCTCATCTTCAGGAATCACAATCTCTGGGTCGATTTCGATATCCGAATTGGACATGGTATTGGATGGTTGTGCAAGCAAATTTGAAGATGGATGTTCGGCATGCCAAAGCTGTGTTTCGAGTGACATGATGTACTTATATTCATCAGTGTTTGGGTTAAACCGTTTATAAATTCTTAAGTCTTGCATTGCATCTTGACGGCTTCGTCGAGGCATATCTGTTTCGACTTCCAACCATTCAGAGATAACTGAACGAATTTCATGTTGCATCAGTTGGTAATAAAGCCAATCGCTGAGTAGGCTATGATCGATGTCAGACAGATATGGGCTGTTGTGTTGCAGCAATTGTTGTAAGTGTTCGAGAACCAAAACTTCTTGCTTTTGTAAGGCATAGCGCGCTTCAGCATCAAATTGTTGGTATTCTTCGGCTGGAATTTCAGTGAAATGTTGCTGTTCAATGAAGGCATCTACAATATGCGTTTGGAATAAGGTATTCCATTGTTCTAGCGCATGAATTTCGAGCTGTTGTAGCTCTTTAAACGCTTTGCTTTGATAGCGGCTGAGCTGCAGGCGCTGAATATTTTGCCGGTTGAACTCAATTTTTTGTTTGATGTATTCAGCATAAGCGCCTTGTTGTTTGGGGCTGACAGGGCTTACAACATCGACCAAAAGTAACTGCTGCTGTTGTTTGTATTTGAGCCAGTCCTGAATACGTTGAACTTCTTTATGCTCTTTAGAAAAAAACTGGGTTAAGTGTGGCGTGGTTTTTTCAGGCATTAAAAAGTGCATCCCGCCAAAGACGATGATTGCTAAACAGGCGATCACAAGAATGACTTTTTTCATTATAAAAATGTTTTTCTGTGTTTCTTATTTGTACATGGTAGCTTAAAAATGAGAAATAGTTAATGTTTTTTCATTAAAGCTTCAAATCTGTATGGGTGAAATTGAAAATTCACCTTGCCCGAGAATACGAACTTTATACAGTGTATCAAAGCCTTCAGCATAGTGTGGAGGTTCAAACTTTTGAGCGGTGGCTCTGATTCCGACTTCAGGAATGCGGGCTTTGCCTTCACGTAGGCGGTTGCGTTCCAGTGCACCTTTAAGCTCAGTCTCAAAGAAATAGCCAACAATTTCAAAGCCTGCGGCCTGAGCACTGGCAATATAACGCGCACGATCGGCTGGCGTAGGGTTGGTATTATCAACCACCATTTTGGTTTTTGAGGCCAGTCCTGCTTCAAAAATGATTTTTTCACGATGCCGTGTTTTCAGCATATCGAGGTTGATGCGCAAATGGCTATGTGCCAAATTCAACAGATAATAGCTCGATTTTCCCGAAGCTTGGATGCCCATAAAAATAATCAGCTGCATGTGTGAAATCGTGCCTCAATCAAAGTAGGAGAAAACGGTTGTAGTCATTTTCTCCTACTCTATTGCTGAAAGCACCACTATTTAAATGTTTTAAGATTGGTTTGTGTTTGAGCTATCATTCTCAGCTTGCTGAGGAATCATCATTGAAGCGAGTTTCAACATTTCAGATTGAATAGCGCCCATTTGCTGTTGCATCTTTTTAAAGTCGACTTGGCTGAAATCCACTTGTCCATTTAAAAAAGGCGAAGCTAAAACTTGTTGGTTGGCAGACAGTAGTTTTTCACGGATATCATTGATTTCTTGTGTTTTAAGATTCAGGCCATTCAAGGCATTATTAAAACCTGTGAGCTGTTGTTGTAAAGCTGTCGCAGCGTGTTGCAACTGTTGCTGATCATGCTGTTCAATTGCAGCTTGCAAGTCACTTTGGGTTTCTTGTAGCTGAGTGACGTATTCGCCTGCTTTTAATTGCATATCTGCCACATCACGCACGATATAGAGCATGTTGCCACTTTTCAGTTCAGCTTTGTCAGGACTTTGTGTATTCGCTGATTGGTGTTGCTCAGATGACTCAGTCTGGATGTCTTGCTGATTCGGCTCTGTTGCTTGCTCACAGCCAATGAGTAGGATGCCTGAACTAAACAGTGCAAAAGGAAGAACCAAGTTTTGTAAAAGCTTTTTCATCATCAAATCAATATTAGGCTATGTGTTTTTTAATATAAGGGCAAAATGTGTAGATAAAATGCTGGGTTTCAAAGTCATAACAAAACTTTTTAAAATAAAAAGAGTGCCTGAGCACTCTTCATTTACAGCAGTTTAGCCAGCAATGATTTTAATAATGGAATGATTGCGAATGTCTGTCAGTACATAGTCGCCATTCACTTTAATCCACTGTTGGTTTTTACCTGGTTTACTGAGTTTTTTGTATTTTTGGTGATCTACTTTATAGGCATTGCTATGGTAAGCGCTTGGGAGTTTTTGACCTGCTTTCCAGTCTTGAGATGGACGCTTGGCTTTTTTGACAGTGGCTTGGGTTGGTTGTTGATGGCCATTTGAAGTATGCTTTTGCGCTTGTCCATGTGACTGAGCGGTTTGATGTTGCTGATGTTGTTCTTGTGGTGCTGCTAGTGCAGGCAGGGCAATCAATGCGGTTGAGATAGATAAAATAGCTGCTTTTATAAAGGTATTCATGAGCTTCACTTTTGGTTGTCTTGAGCGGATAGATGCATCATAGAGTGAAGTATTTGATTGATCGTGAATGAAGTGTTGTAAAATCATCAAAATAACGAAGGAATCATGAAGATCGAACCGATTCGAGTGCCATTATTCATTTAAAAAATAAAATATAAGCAGCCGTTAAATTTGACTGCTTATAAACAGCTTCAGGCTTATTTGGCCAATTCAGCATTGATAGCATCGAGAATACGCGGATCATTGGCTGTAATGTCCGGTGCAAAACGCGCAACCACTTCGCCATTTTTATTGATTAAGAATTTCTCGAAGTTCCACAGCACTTCAGGTAGTTCATTCGGTGTTAAACCATAGTCCACCAAGTCTTTCCACCAAGGGCCTTCACCAATGCGTTCAGGCACCGATTGGGTGAGCGTTTCATATAACGGATGCTTATCATCCCCAGCAACCGAGATTTTTGAAAAAAGCGGGAAATCCACTTGATAGTTTAAAGAGCAGAATTCTTGAATTTCAGCATCTGAACCCGGTTCTTGTGCCAAGAAATTGTTGGCAGGAAAACCTAGAATCTCTAAACCCTGTGATTTTTTGTCTTGATAGAGTTTTTCTAAACCTTCGTACTGCGGTGTGAGGCCACATTTAGATGCCACATTCACCACCAAGAGAACTTTACCTTGGTATTGGTTTAAGTTGATGTCTTCGCCCTGAATGGATTTGACTGGAATATTATAAATCGAAGTGCTCATTTGCGTGTCCTTATACGATGTGCATTTTATTGTGTTGGAAGCGTTCGACAAAGTCACGCCCATTTGCGGATTGATCGCAACAAAAAAGCAAGCCAAGGCTTGCTTTAAAGGGTAGGGAGGTCATTAAGACGCTGGCGCTGCTTTGACTTTTGCTTCCAAAGCTGTTACGTCAGCAATGATCGATTTCTGCAATTCAGTTGCTTTGTTTTGTAGTTCGGTGATTTTGGCGCTATCTGGCGTTGTTTTTGTACTTTCTTTGGTGAGCTCGACACCCAGATCATTGGCGTCCTGCATTTTTTCACGTAAAGCATCTACTTCAGCACTTTTTAAGGTTAAGGCATCTAATTCATCATTAAATTGCTTCACATAGGTTTCTGTTTTTTCAACCATGGCTTTAATTTGAGCAGGATCCTTTTTCTCTAAGGTTGCACTCACTTCTTTTTGAAACGCGGCGGCTTCTTGAGCTTTGGCATTCGATAGCGTTTGTACGGCTAACAAATCGGCTTGAATATCGGCAATATTGTTATTGCTGTGATTAGCAACGATAGTGGTTGCTTCGGTTGAGGTCGCTTCAGATGCAGACGTCGTTTGTTCAACGGCTGGCTCAGTTCCTTTTTTTTCGCACGCAGCCAAAGTAAGTGTGGCCATACAAACTGTGGTTAAAAGTAACTTTTTCATAACGACATCCTTCTATCGGGAAATATGTTTTTGGAGGCCAGAGTCTAAGAGCAATGACCAATCAATTAAAAAATACGTTCGCTAGAACAGCATCAATACGATGCAGAGATCGTTGACATTGTTCTATGGTGTTTTTGTAGAGTGAAGCTGCTGAAATGCATCAATTTATTGAAATGTATAGTTTTATATTGTCTTAATATTATGTTTTTTATGAATTTTATATTTTAAGATAAATGTATCAATTATGTGTGATACCCAAATGATATTCGAATAAATCATAAAAATGTTTTACCATTCATTTAAATTTTGCAAACAAAAGCTAAACGGGAAAAAGAATGAGTACCACACCACAACGTATGTATTGGGCTTTGAGTCTCCCTATCATTGCCGTACTCATTTGGTCGATCAATATTGTCGTTACGCGTTATGTAGCTGATTTCATTTCGCCAGTCAGTATTAGTTTTTATCGGTGGTTCTTTGCCTTCATTCTGTTAACACCTTTTGTCGTGCGACCTTTATGTCGGCAGTGGGCATTAATCCGAGCGCATTTGGGTCAGTTGGCAGTGCTAAGTGCATTTGGTCTGGTGTTGTATCAGGGCTTAGCCTACACCGCAGCGCACTATACGACCGCGACCAATATGGGACTGATTAATGCCTTTATTCCAATCTTTACCATTTTTGTTTCACTGCTGATCTTAAAAGATATTCCAAATCGTTTTGCGATGATTGGTAGTATTTTATCTTTTGCAGGTTTGGTGTATATCATTGGGCAGGGCAATCTTGCAGGCTTAGTTCAATCGGGTGGGCATTTGGGTGATGTCCTGATGGTGGTTGCGGTATTCTTCTATGCCTTTTATGGGGTGTTTTTAAAAAAGTGGCAATTGCAAATTCCCTTGATGTTGAGCCTCTATGTACAGATCTTTTTTGCACTGCTTTACCATTTACCTTTTATTGCCTATTTCGGTCTCGATTCAATCAATAGTCAAAATGCGGCAAGTGTCATGTATGCCAGCATTTTCCCTTCCTTAGTTGCCCCTTTACTATGGATGTTGGCTATTACCCATTTAGGGCCGAATCGAACCAGTATTTTCATGAACTTGATGCCTGTATTTACCGCAGTCATTGCCTATGTCTGGTTGAAAGAGGCGTGGACGTTTTATCATACAGTCGGTGGTGTGGTCATTATCTGTGGTATTTTACTTGCACAGCGTAAAACAGCATTAAAAACGCCACCTTTAGCAAACTCGATGGATTGATATTGATTAAAAAATAGTCATTTAAATTATTTTTTTAATAGAATAATTCATTAATAAGTTAATTTATTAATACTATTTTAGATGATGAATGTATTTAATGTATGCAAAAGCTGATTAAAAATAGGTAGATAATTTGAATTATATTTTAATTATCTCCATTAATCAGCGTTTTAACGCTGTTTTTAATATAAAAAATCTATTTGTTTAGAAATGCAATTTGCTACATAATACGCGCACTGCAAACTTAGGCCAATGTCAAAACGGGTATTAAGTGTTTGCTCATCAGTTTTCAGACCCTCTGGATGTGATTACACATCCTTTTTTATGCTCAGCCATCCCTATATGGCTGAGCTTTTTTTTGTCTATTTTTCAGTAAAAATCCTGAGAAAGAGCATGCTTTTAAGCACGAACCACGGCTCCAGTTTCGGCATCGAGTATGCGACTCGGTTCTTGGCTCAAGCCTAGGTCACCATTCAGATAATTCACTTGTTGCGCAAAGTAGTGATTGGCATCTTGTAGTGAACGAGCAGGTGGCAATCCAGCGGGGTTGGCACTGGTTGAGACAATAAAGCCTTGAAAAGCATTGCAAAGCGCCACACAAATCGGATGTGTGGTTACCCGTACAGCAACTTTAGGGTGATTGCCTTTAATCCATGTTGGAATGTGTTCATTTGCAGGTAACAACCACGTGGTTGCGCGTTCTGATGGACTGCGATCGCTCCAGCTGTCGATCACTTGTTGACGGATGTGGGGATCTAAATGTTCTAAAAGCGGTTCAACTTGAGCAATTTGCCCAGCCAGTAAAATTACCCCTTTTTCAATCGGGCGTTGCTTAATCTGCAAAATATCTAGAAAGGCCTGTTCGTTATACGGATCACAGCCTAAACCCCATACTGCTTCTGTTGGATATGCTAAAACTTGACCTTGTTTTAAACATTGCGCCGCTTCAGTCACAGAGGTGGTAATCATTACACTTTGTACCTTTTATTGATTCATAAAGGGTTATTGTGAACCTTATTGGCTGGAACGGCAACGCAGATAATTGCCAGCTTGTTGTTGTGCAAGCCCCAAAATTTCCAGTTCCATTAACTGGCTGGTGAGTGTGGCAATATCGGTGTTAAGTTTGAAATTAAGTTGATCCATATTTTGTCCCACCCAATCCAGTTGATTATAAAGTTCGAGTAAATTAGATGGGATCTCAATACTAGCGCTTGGGGTGGTTTCTTGTGACTGGGATTGGCTATGCCATTGAGTGGGGAGTGCCAAGTCTTCAATGATTTGCTCAGGATGATCGACCAAAATCGCCCCTTCTCGGATCAGTTGATGACAGCCTTGATGGTGTTCACTGTAAATATGACCGGGAATCGCAAAAATGGTTTTCCCTTGTTCAGCAGCAGATTTGGCTGTGCCAAGAGAGCCACTTTTGAGTGCGGCTTCTGCAACCACAACCCCTAAACTCAATGCACTGACGATGCGGTTTCGCCGTGGAAAATTATGCTGTAAAGGCGGTGTATGTGGTAAAAATTCAGTAATGATACAGCCATTATTTTCTAATATTTGCGTACGCAGTGTTTGATGTTGGAAAGGATAAGTGAGATCTAAGCCCGTGCCCATCACTGCAATGGTACGTTGATATTTTAAGCCGCCCTGATGTGCCGCTGCATCAATGCCTTCAGCCAAACCACTGCAAATATAAAAGCCCTTTTCGGCGAGGTAATAGGCAAAGTCATAAGCCACTTGTTTGCCGTGTGGACTGGGTTTTCGACTGCCGACGATAGCAACTTGAGGTTGGAGTAAACTTTGTGGATTGCCCTGACCAAATAAAATCGGTGGCCGGTCAGAATAGGGCAGCAACTGCGAGGGATAATGACTTTCAGTATCAAGCAAAATAAAATCACAATTGGCTTGGACGTCATGCAGTAAAGTTTGTAATTTGATTTGGCCAGCAGGTGTTTGGATTTCTGTGACACGTTGTAGATGGCTTTTGTGTAAGCCAAGATTTGGCCAGATCTGAAGATTGGAGGCAGCAACAGCTTTTGTGCTTGTGCCAAAATGCTGCTGTAGCTTTTGAAAGCTCGATAAAGAATGCTGAACTAAATACCACAGGGTGATTGTTGCAATCTGTTCATGTGATAAAGAGTTCAGCATATATACACCTTAAGGCAACGGATTATTTATCCACTACAGAGGGAGAAATTTTCGCGCCCAAGTTCATTGGTAGTTCGCTGTCGAGCACATAAGCATAGCTGACACGGTCAAAGGTTTTAAATACCATGATATTACCGATACGCTCCGTTGGAAGGGTCAGTTTTTCATTGGTTTTTGGATCACGAATTTCTTGACCCTTTTGACTAACCGAGAACACATAACCCGATTGAACGCCATCCACTGTGCCACGGTCAATGGTTACAACTGAATGCTTCGCAGCTAGACCAATCGAACCTTGAACACGAATCACTTGTCCACCCCCAGTCACATCTTGTGCATGTGTTGGGTAGAACAAGGTTGGAAGCATGGCATCGTATTCAGGCAGTACGCGATAACCACGACGTACTTCAGAATTATACGAATCTGTGATTTCTAAAGTGGACATGTCATTTTCACCACGAATGGCAATGGCTGAGCCAACCTGAGTCAATTCTAGACCTAGATTTTGTTTTTTGCCCTCTGCATCCGTCACAATGTACGGTTCGCCTTCACGGTAAATCGCGTAGCGTTGACCGACTTCAATGCCTTGGCCACGTGCATAAACGGTTTGCCCTGTACCTGCAATGACACGCTGATCGGCAGCGCCAACGATATACGGTGTACCTTCCAAAGATTCCTCTGAAAGAATAGTGCTGTGTTCAAGCCAGTTTTTAATGTATTCCAGTGGAATGACAGGAATGGCATTGTTTAAAGACTCAACGCGTGCTTGAGGTTGAAGTTTAGTGCCGCCTGTATAACGACGAATAATCCCTTCACAGCCATCACCTTCATCTTTACCAATAATTGGACGGCCTTCATGAGTACACATCAATAAACGGTCACCTGGGAAAATCCAATGCGGATTTTTGACGTGTCTATTGCTGGCCCAAATTTCAGGCCAACGCACAGGATTGTTTAGGAAACGTTTAGAAATATCCCAAAGGGTATCGCCTTTTTTCACCACGTAAACATTTGGTGCATTGGCTTTTAAAGCAGGAGGATTGTAATTTCGTGTAGGTGCAGCTTGAGCTGTTGAAGTGACGCCAGCGCCAACACTTACGCAAACCGCAAGTGCTAACATGTGTTGCTTAAACCCCAAGGCACTAAAAGATGGCATGCCCATAAAAACCTTTTTCATTATCATAATTCCTAAAATTATGTATGTAGTTGCGTTATAATAACGATATTACACACATTTTTTTGATCAAGCATTCCCTTCATTTGGTTTTTTGATCAATGGCATAATTGAGGACGCAGTATGGCCTTATTACCTATTTTAAGTTTTCCTGATCCCCGTCTTCGTACCATTGCAGAACCCGTCGAAGAAGTTACTGATGAAATTCGTCAGCTGGCTGCAGATATGTTTGAAACCATGTATGAAGCGCCAGGCATTGGACTTGCCGCGACACAAGTTGATCGCCATATTCAGTTGATTGTCATGGACTTATCTGAACATAAAGATCAACCTTTGGTATTCATTAACCCCAAAGTTACCCCATTGACTGAAGAAACGCAGCCCTATGAAGAAGGCTGCCTATCAGTTCCCCAAATATACGACAAAGTTGAGCGCCCGTCACGCGTAAAGATCGAAGCAATTAACCTTGAAGGTCAAGCATTTGAGATCGAAGCTGACGAACTTCTCGCTGTTTGCATTCAACATGAAATGGATCACTTAAATGGCAAATTGTTCGTCGACTATTTGTCACCACTGAAGCGTCAACGTGCACGTGAAAAAGTGGAAAAATTGACCCGTCAGCGCCAAAAAGACAAAGTGGCTGTAAAACGCGGTTAAGTTTTTTTGCTTAAAAATCATCTTTAAAGTGAGCCCAATTTCGATTGGGCTTTGTTATACTGGCCGCGTTCTCAATTCGGATGGAATGGATTGTTTTTTAGAGCTGCGTTGCTACTCTCTTGTGTAGCCGTGTTTTTACAGATTGCTGTTTTTTTACAGCCTTTACTACCGACGCAATATCAAATTGCGCCGGTCTGTGAAACCATTTCGCGTGCGCTTTTACTCAAACCAGTTGAACATCTCAGTTCTCATGCTGAAAAGCATTCCACACATCATCATGAAATGCAGGCTCAGCATGAACTCAGTTCACAACCTGCCGAACATAATCATCATGATGCAAGTCATCAATGCCAATACTGTACGGTATATGGCAATCTCGTGTTGCCGCCTGATTTAGAGTTAAAAGCGGTACTTGACCGTATTCAAGTCCGTTTAATTGCATTCCAAAAAGCCTTTGCGCATGTTTGGTTTGCACTGCAACAACTCTTCTTACTGCCTCAAGGGCGAGCACCTCCACTGTTTGCATAAACCTAGACATATTTTTTTCGGGTCTTAACGGACTCTAGCCTAGTTGTATTTATAGATTCAGTGAGAATAAAAATGGCTCAGCCTACATTCTTTTTACAGCCTCTTGCGGCTGCGATTTCTCTTGCTTGTTTTTCAAGCGTAGTATTTGCCGCTGAAGCAGACAGCGCACACATTTTAGCGCCTATCGTGGTGACGGCTCAGCAGGGTAATGATGCCCATGGTCTGATTGTACATGCTGACCCTAAGCAACCCACTCAGCCAATTCCTGCGGTTGATGGTGCAGCCTACCTACAAAGTATTGTGGGTTTTAACCAAATCAAAAATGGCGGGGCGAATGGTGATGTCACCTTCCGTGGTATGTTTGGCTCACGTATTAAAATCCTCACAGATGGTACGGAAAATTTAGGCGCATGCCCAAGCCGTATGGATAATCCTGCTTCTTATGTTTCTCCTGAAAGCTATGACAAAATCACAGTCGTGAAAGGGCCACAAACTGTTCAATATGCGCATACGGGTTCAGCCGCAACCGTTATTTTTGAACGTGAGCCTGAACAGCTCACTTCGGCGAAACCTTATCGTGGGCAAGCCAGTGTCATGCTTGGTTCTTATGGTGGTTTGGATCAGAATGTTGAAGCCGCCGTTGGTGATGAAACGAAATACGCACGTTTAAATGCCAACCGTTCGATTGCAGATAGCTATCAAGATGGAGCTGGCAATACGGTTCCGTCCGATTGGGAAAAGTGGAATGCAGATCTCGCGTTGGGTTGGACTCCGAATGAGGACACATGGATAGAGCTGAAAGGTGGGAAGAGTGATGGTGAGGCAGTCTATGCTGGACGTAGTATGGATGGTTCTAAGTTTGCTCGCGAAAGTCTGGGTTTACATGTTGAAAAGAAAAACATTAGTGAGGTGATCAAAAAAGTCGAAGCGCAAGTGGACTATAGCTATAACGATCATGTCATGGATAATTTTCGCTTAAGAACGCCACCGACAATGACCATGACGATGCATGGTATGCAGATAGCTGTGCCGAATAAGATGGAAATGGAAGTAACGCGCCGTACTTTGAATGCGCGTGCTGCAATGACTTCTGAATGGGACAAAGTCAGCCTGATGACAGGAATAGACTCACAGCGCAATAAGCATGGCGGCAATATGATTATGTATGCAATGCCGAGTATGAATTCTCCCTTTAAAACCAATATGGAATTTGAGTCTTATGGGGCTTTCGGTGAACTGAGTTATGCATTCAATGATCAGCATAAACTGGTGACAGGTGCACGCGTCGATCAAGCGAAGATCGATAACTTAGCTACTGATACAGAACGTAAAGAAACCCTGCCAAGTGGTTTTGTTCGAATTGAAAGTGAACTTGCGGAACATGTTAAAACTTACGCAGGTTTGGGTTATGTAGAGCGTGTGCCTGATTATTGGGAATTATTTAGTACCAAATACCATCAAAGTACAGGTACGACCTTTGCTGATTTAGAGAATGAAAAAACCGCGCAGTTTGATGCAGGCTATCAATATGAACAGGGTGCATTTAAATCTTGGGCTTCAGTTTATGCAGGTTTGATTCAAGACTATATATTAGTGGCATATACTCCGACAGGCTCAATGGGGCGGTTGGAAGCCAAAAGCCGAAATGTCGATGCAACCATTGCAGGTGCTGAAGCAGGTGTGGCTTACCAGTTGACGGATCAAATTCAAGCGGACATCAGTGCCATGTATGCATGGGGTGAAAATACGACGGATCACACCGCTTTACCGCAAATTGCACCATTAGAAGGACGTTTCAATCTACGCTATGTGCAAGAGAAGTATAATCTCGGTTTGTTATGGCGTGTGGTGGCAGCACAAGATCGTACCAGCTATCGAGAAGGTAATATCATTGGATACGATTTAGAAGACAGTAAAGGTTTTGGAACTCTGTCTTTAAATGGGACTTATAATATCCAAAAAGATCTAGACCTTTCAGTCGGAATAGATAATGTGCTGAATAAAAACTATGCCGAGCATTTGAATAAACTTGGAAGTTCAGGTTTTGGTTATGCTGCAACAGAACAATTCAATAATATTGGACGTAATTATTGGGCGCGTATCAGTATGAAGTTCTAAATATATGTGATTATCGAAAACAGCCATTTTAGAAATAGAATGGCTGTTTTTGGTTCTAAGATAGAAGTTGACTGAGAAAACAGCATTGTGAGTGGATATTCACCATAAAAAGTAGAAAGAAACAGCGATTTAGATAAAATATTTAAATATTATTTTGATTTATTTTTATTTAAATTAATTAAAACAATGTATTAAGTTTAATTTGTCCGAATGTGATGGAGCGGTTTAAGGCGCTAACTAGGAAGTAGATAAATTTATTAAAAAATATTTTATATAAATAACAGATACTTATAATTTTATGAGTTTGAAAAATAAACATGCAGAATATTTATTGAGTAAAGGGGGTTGTGTTGGTTTGGAAATGCTGTAGAATGCACATCCATCGGCGGTGATGTTGATTAAAACTTGTTGAGAAACAAGGATTTAGCCCAAACGGTAGAATCTGGAAGTCTTGAATAAGTTTGAAAATAATTAACAAAACCAGTTGACTTCTTCTTGAAAGAGAGTAGTATAGCCGACCTAGCTTGCTGATGACGAATCAGCAAGAAGATCATTAAGAGATTATGAAGAACAACTTGTGTGGATTTTTACTGATTGATCGATCGAAAATATTTCATTGATTGATGGTAAAAATTACTCGAAGTTTATTTGAGAAATATTTGTCAGAAAATTGATGAGCCAAGATTTGTAGCCATAAGCTACTAATGATTTTTAACTGAAGAGTTTGATCATGGCTCAGATTGAACGCTGGCGGCAGGCTTAACACATGCAAGTCGAGCGGGGAAGGGTAGCTTGCTACCTAACCTAGCGGCGGACGGGTGAGTAATGCTTAGGAATCTGCCTATTAGTGGGGGACAACATTCCGAAAGGAATGCTAATACCGCATACGCCCTACGGGGGAAAGCAGGGGATCTTCGGACCTTGCGCTAATAGATGAGCCTAAGTCAGATTAGCTAGTTGGTGGGGTAAAGGCCTACCAAGGCGACGATCTGTAGCGGGTCTGAGAGGATGATCCGCCACACTGGGACTGAGACACGGCCCAGACTCCTACGGGAGGCAGCAGTGGGGAATATTGGACAATGGGCGGAAGCCTGATCCAGCCATGCCGCGTGTGTGAAGAAGGCCTTTTGGTTGTAAAGCACTTTAAGCGAGGAGGAGGCTACTTGGATTAATACTCTAGGATAGTGGACGTTACTCGCAGAATAAGCACCGGCTAACTCTGTGCCAGCAGCCGCGGTAATACAGAGGGTGCGAGCGTTAATCGGATTTACTGGGCGTAAAGCGTGCGTAGGCGGCTTCTTAAGTCGGATGTGAAATCCCTGAGCTTAACTTAGGAATTGCATTCGATACTGGGAAGCTAGAGTATGGGAGAGGATGGTAGAATTCCAGGTGTAGCGGTGAAATGCGTAGAGATCTGGAGGAATACCGATGGCGAAGGCAGCCATCTGGCCTAATACTGACGCTGAGGTACGAAAGCATGGGGAGCAAACAGGATTAGATACCCTGGTAGTCCATGCCGTAAACGATGTCTACTAGCCGTTGGGGCCTTTGAGGCTTTAGTGGCGCAGCTAACGCGATAAGTAGACCGCCTGGGGAGTACGGTCGCAAGACTAAAACTCAAATGAATTGACGGGGGCCCGCACAAGCGGTGGAGCATGTGGTTTAATTCGATGCAACGCGAAGAACCTTACCTGGTCTTGACATAGTAAGAACTTTCCAGAGATGGATTGGTGCCTTCGGGAACTTACATACAGGTGCTGCATGGCTGTCGTCAGCTCGTGTCGTGAGATGTTGGGTTAAGTCCCGCAACGAGCGCAACCCTTTTCCTTATTTGCCAGCGAGTAATGTCGGGAACTTTAAGGATACTGCCAGTGACAAACTGGAGGAAGGCGGGGACGACGTCAAGTCATCATGGCCCTTACGACCAGGGCTACACACGTGCTACAATGGTCGGTACAAAGGGTTGCTACCTAGCGATAGGATGCTAATCTCAAAAAGCCGATCGTAGTCCGGATTGGAGTCTGCAACTCGACTCCATGAAGTCGGAATCGCTAGTAATCGCGGATCAGAATGCCGCGGTGAATACGTTCCCGGGCCTTGTACACACCGCCCGTCACACCATGGGAATTTGTTGCACCAGAAGTAGGTAGTCTAACCGCAAGGAGGACGCTTACCACGGTGTGGCCGATGACTGGGGTGAAGTCGTAACAAGGTAGCCGTAGGGGAACCTGCGGCTGGATCACCTCCTTAACGAAAGATTGACGATTGGTAAGAATCCACAACAAGTTGTTCTTCATGACGATGTATCTGAGGGTCTGTAGCTCAGTTGGTTAGAGCACACGCTTGATAAGCGTGGGGTCACAAGTTCAAGTCTTGTCAGACCCACCATGAGCAAGACTTAAAGCACTGCTTTAAGGCGAAGCGCAAGGCAAACGAACGTGAGTGAGTGCGCAGGCTATAATCTGATACATCGAATCAAAAATGATAAGCTGGGGACTTAGCTTAGTTGGTAGAGCGCCTGCTTTGCACGCAGGAGGTCAGGAGTTCGACTCTCCTAGTCTCCACCAAATTTCAAGACAAGAAAACTTAAAGCACTGCTTTAAGGCTTTTCCTTGAAATTTAAGCAAGAAGCTATGCTTCGCGCAGATAGGTTGGATTACAGAAATTAGTAAGTAGATAACTTATTAACTTCTGTGATTTATCACAGTTTCCTGACCTGACGAAGGCTGGAAAAATCATTAACAGAATATATTTGAGTTGAAATAATTTGTTCATACTCGTTTTTAAGATCGACATTAACAGTGATTTATTACTGATTGATGAAGATTGAAGAAATGAGTTACTAGCGAAATTAACTGAATCAAGCGTTTTGGTATGTGAATTGAATTGAAGCTGTACAGTGTTTAAGTACACAGAACAACAAACTGTAAGGAAGTGATGAGAAATCATCATAGACTGTCTTAATCCTACTTGTAGGGATTAACGACTGTTTGGGGTTGTATAGTCAAGTAATTAAGTGCATGTGGTGGATGCCTTGGCAGTCAGAGGCGATGAAAGACGTAATAGCCTGCGATAAGCTCCGGGGAGGCGGCAAATATCCTGTGATCCGGAGATTTCTGAATGGGGAAACCCACCTGTCATAAGGCAGGTATCGTATGATGAATACATAGTCATACGAGGCGAACGAGGGGAAGTGAAACATCTCAGTACCCTTAGGAAAAGAAATCAATTGAGATTCCCTCAGTAGCGGCGAGCGAACGGGGAAAAGCCCATTAAGTCATATCAGTTTTAGTGGAATGCTCTGGGAAGTGCAACCATAGTGGGTGATAGTCCTGTACACGAAAGGGCTGATATGATGATGTCGAGTAGGGCGGGGCACGTGAAACCTTGTCTGAATATGGGGGGACCATCCTCCAAGGCTAAATACTCCTGACTGACCGATAGTGAACCAGTACCGTGAGGGAAAGGCGAAAAGAACCCCTGTGAGGGGAGTGAAATAGATCCTGAAACCGCATGCATACAAGCAGTGGGAGCCGACATGTTCGGTGACTGCGTACCTTTTGTATAATGGGTCAGCGACTTACATTCAGTAGCAAGGTTAACCGCATAGGGGAGCCGTAGAGAAATCGAGTCTTAATAGGGCGTTTAGTTGCTGGGTGTAGACCCGAAACCGGGTGATCTATCCATGAGCAGGTTGAAGGTTGGGTAACACTAACTGGAGGACCGAACCCACTGTCGTTGAAAAGCCAGGGGATGACTTGTGGATAGGGGTGAAAGGCTAATCAAACTCGGTGATAGCTGGTTCTCCCCGAAAGCTATTTAGGTAGCGCCTCGGACGAATACCATTGGGGGTAGAGCACTGTTTCGGCTAGGGGGTCATCCCGACTTACCAAACCGATGCAAACTCCGAATACCAATGAGTACTATCCGGGAGACAGACTGCGGGTGCTAACGTCCGTAGTCAAGAGGAAAACAATCCAGACCGCCAGCTAAGGCCCCAAAATTATAGTTAAGTGGGAAACGATGTGGGAAGGCATAGACAGCTAGGAGGTTGGCTTAGAAGCAGCCACCCTTTAAAGAAAGCGTAATAGCTCACTAGTCGAGTCGGCCTGCGCGGAAGATGTAACGGGGCTAAAACTATATGCCGAAGCTGCGGATTTGCAATTTATTGCAAGTGGTAGGGGAGCGTTCTGTAAGCCGATGAAGGTGTATTGAGAAGTATGCTGGAGGTATCAGAAGTGCGAATGCTGACGTGAGTAACGACAATGCGAGTGAAAAACTCGCACGCTGAAAGACCAAGGGTTCCAGTCCAACGTTAATCGGGGCTGGGTGAGTCGACCCCTAAGGCGAGGCCGAGAGGCGTAGTCGATGGGAAATTGGTTAATATTCCAATACTTCTATGTAATGCGATGAGAGGACGGAGAAGGTTAAGTCAGCCTGGCGTTGGTTGTCCAGGTGGAAGGTTGTAGGCATGTATCTTAGGCAAATCCGGGGTACTCTATGCTGAGAACTGATAGCAAGCTGTACTTGTACAGTGAAGTGGCTGATACCATGCTTCCAGGAAAAGTCTCTAAGCTTCAGTTACATAGGAATCGTACCCGAAACCGACACAGGTGGTCAGGTCGAGTAGACCAAAGCGCTTGAGAGAACTCTGCTGAAGGAACTAGGCAAAATGGTACCGTAACTTCGGGAGAAGGTACGCTGCCGACGGTGATAGGATTTACTCCTTGAGCTATTGGCAGCCACAGAAACCAGGCCCCTGCAACTGTTTATTAAAAACATAGCACTCTGCAAACACGAAAGTGGACGTATAGGGTGTGATGCCTGCCCGGTGCTGGAAGGTTAATTGATGGGGTTAGCGTAAGCGAAGCTCTTGATCGAAGCCCCAGTAAACGGCGGCCGTAACTATAACGGTCCTAAGGTAGCGAAATTCCTTGTCGGGTAAGTTCCGACCTGCACGAATGGCATAATGATGGGGGCGCTGTCTCCAGCAGAGACTCAGTGAAATCGAATTCGCCGTGAAGATGCGGTGTACCCGCGGCTAGACGGAAAGACCCCGTGAACCTTTACTGCAGCTTGACATTGAACTTTGATCTTACTTGTGTAGGATAGGTGGGAGGCTTTGAAACCGAGACGCTAGTTTCGGTGGAGCCAATCTTGAAATACCACCCTGGTAATATTGAGGTTCTAACTCTGTCCCGTTATCCGGGACGAGGACCATGTCTGGTGGGTAGTTTGACTGGGGCGGTCTCCTCCTAAAGAGTAACGGAGGAGTACGAAGGTGCGCTCAGCGTGGTCGGAAATCACGCGTAGAGTATAAAGGCAAAAGCGCGCTTAACTGCGAGACCCACAAGTCGAGCAGGTACGAAAGTAGGTCTTAGTGATCCGGTGGTTCTGTATGGAAGGGCCATCGCTCAACGGATAAAAGGTACTCTGGGGATAACAGGCTGATACCGCCCAAGAGTTCATATCGACGGCGGTGTTTGGCACCTCGATGTCGGCTCATCTCATCCTGGGGCTGAAGCAGGTCCCAAGGGTATGGCTGTTCGCCATTTAAAGAGGTACGCGAGCTGGGTTTAGAACGTCGTGAGACAGTTCGGTCCCTATCTACCGTGGGCGTTGGAAATTTGAGAGGATCTGCTCCTAGTACGAGAGGACCAGAGTGGACGAACCTCTGGTGTACCGGTTGTGACGCCAGTCGCATCGCCGGGTAGCTATGTTCGGAAGGGATAACCGCTGAAAGCATCTAAGCGGGAAGCCTACCTCAAGATAAGATTTCCCTAGGACTTTATGTCCTCTAAAGAGCCGTTGAAGACTACGACGTTGATAGGTTGGATGTGGAAGCATAGTGATATGTGAAGCTGACCAATACTAATTGCTCGTGAGGCTTGACTATACAACACCCAAACAGTTGGTGTTGTGGTTCAAATCACTGCAAACAACTTGATTTAGTTATAAAGCTAGATAAAATATCCAACTCAAATATACCTGTTAATAACTCATTTGATGAAAGTTAGGCACGAAGAGCACTGCTCTGAGGTTAGACCCAACGAATAGTCATAAACAGTTGTGCTGGCGACAATAGCAAGAGTGAACCACCTGATCCCTTCCCGAACTCAGAAGTGAAACCTCTTAGCGCTGATGGTAGTGTGGAGTTATCCATGTGAGAGTAAGTCATCGCCAGCTCATTAATTCTAAATCCCCCTCCGCTTAAGGCTGAGGGGGATTTTTTTATGCTGAATATATTAAATAATAAAAAATAAACGAATCAATCGCCTAATTGAGGTTTAGGATAGGTTTCTACATACTGATTTACTTATTTATCGATCATGACATTTAATCTATCTAACATTTTTTATTTTTAGATTTTTAAAAATATTGAATAGTCGATCAAATGTTCATTGTTTGTTAGCAATATCTTTAAATGGAATAATGAGTATGTCTAATAAAATTCAATATCAACTGAAAAAACTTCCTTTAATCTCATGTGCGTTGTTGAGCTGTTTAGCTTTTGGGCAAGTACATGCTGTATCTAATGATCAGGTCAAACATCTGGTTGAGTCAGAAAAAAAGAATTATTTAAATACTCTAGAGGCTTTAGTCAATATTGAGTCGGGGAGTAAAGATCTTGCCGGCGTGAATAAGATCGCTAAATATGTCGCCGAACAATTAAAAACGACAGGTGCTGAGGTCAGTATTGTAGAAGCCAAAGATATATATCGTATGGATGATACGCCTCAACAGACTGGTCCAATGGTAAAAGCTGTTTTAAAGGGTAAAGGCAGCAGTAAAATTATGCTAATTGCTCATATGGATACGGTGTATTTAACAGGGATGTTGAAAGACCAACCTTTTAAAATGGAAGGGGATAAAGTTTTTGGTCTCGGAATTTTAGATGATAAACAGGGGGTTGCTGCGATTATTCATACGCTTGATCTTTTGAAAAAGTTGAATTATCAAGATTATGGCACGATCACAATCTTACTTAACTCCGATGAGGAGATCAGTTCGCCAGGTTCACGCAAACTGATTACTGAAACTGCACAAGACCAAGATGTAGTTTTGTCATTTGAAGGTGGTGGTAAAGACGGCAGTTTACGTTTAGCCACCAGTGGGATTGGTGCAGCATATTTAGAGGTTCACGGGAAACCTGCACATGCAGGGGTTAAGCCTGAAGCAGGCATAAATGCACTGACAGAATTATCAGATCAAATCTTACAGTTACAAGATTTATCGAATCCTAAAACAGGGTTGAAATTAAACTGGACTGTGGCAAGTGCAGGTAAAGTGCGTAACGTGATTCCAGACCTTGCAACTGCACAAGCAGATGTTCGTGCTTTGCAAGTTAAAGATTTTCAGCAAGTGGAACGTGTATTACAGGAAAGGATTAAACGTAAAAAGTTAGCTGACAGTGAAGTTAAGTTAAAGTTTGAAATGCGTCGCCCACCTTTAATGGCAAATCCACAGGCAAAAAAATTGGCTGAACAAGCACAGCTTATTTACAAAACTGATTTTAACTTACCAATGAAGGTCTTAGCTGAAGCAACAGGTGGTGGTACAGATGCTGCATTTGCTGGCTTAAATTCGAAAGCAGCGATTTTAGAAGGCATGGGCTTATCTGGTGATGGTGCGCATTCGAATAATGCTGAATATATTCTAGTCGAAAGTATTGTGCCGCGTTTATATTTAGCGACAAAGTTGATTATGGACTTATCGACCGCTCAAAAATAATAAAGTTGGTATGAAAGAACTGAACTGATTTGAGTTTTTACATGATGAAAGATGGTGTTTATTTTTAGCAGCATCTTTCATTAATCTAAATATCAGAATCTTATAGGGAAATGGATGAGATCTTAAATAAAAACTATATAAAGTGAGGGATATTCTGAGAGATCGGCAGAGCTATAGTTGATGTTACTTTTTTCATTCTTTGCTGGATAATTTAGCGGAATCTGTTGGGTCTCGATGTATTGCTTGCTGTCCCAAGTGATTGGACCTTAGTCTTTATTCTTTAAGGAATGAAGGGCCAGCTTTTGTCTCTTCACTGTCGAATTGTTTCTTTTTAAATAAAAACTTCGAAATTACGTTTGCATAAAAAAATAAATGATAACGTGCTGTATATGATGCTTTTTTAACCAAGCAAGCTGAATGTAATTCATGGTAAAATGATCGGCTTTCATCTTTGATCTTTATTTGAGATCTTTCATCTGCCAGCCGAGAATTGCTAGCCATGTCTACTGCTTATACTATGCAGACCGCGCCTAAAGCGTTGTTTGATTACGACAAATATTGGGCGTCATGTTTTGAACCTGCGCCATTTTTGCCGATGTCGCGCGAGGAAATGGACCAACTCGGTTGGGATAGTTGTGACTTTATTTTGGTCTGTGGTGATGCCTATATCGACCATCCATCATTTTGTTCGGGCATTATTGGCCGTACGTTAGAAGCACAAGGTTTCCGTGTCGGGATTATTGCACAACCTGATTGGACGAATGTTGAAGCATTTCGCGTTTTGGGTAAGCCAAATATCGCTTGGGGTGTGACTGCTGGGAATATGGATTCGATGATCAACCGTTATACGGCTGATCGTAAAATCCGTTCTGATGATGCCTATTCGCCAGATAATTTACCCAATAAACGTCCAGACCGTGCAGCAACCGTATATTGCCAACGTGTACGTGAAGCATTTCCAGATGTACCTGTATTGTTGGGTGGAATTGAAGCGTCTTTACGTCGTATTGCACATTATGACTATTGGTCAGACAAAGTTCGTCGTTCAGTGTTGATGGATTCAAAAGCCGATCTTTTGATGTATGGTAATGGTGAGCGTTCAATTACTGAGGTGATGCATCGCTTAGCCAAAGGCGAAAAAATTCACGAAATTACAGATGTTCGCGGCACGGCATTTATCGTGAATAAATTAAACCGTCCATCTAAAGCCAAGTTTGTGGAAATCGCATCGAATGATGTGGATACCATTGGCCGTGTTGATCCGATCATCAATCCCTATGTGATGACTGAAGATTTAGATGGCTGTGAAATTGAAAAAGATAAGGGTAACTCTTTAACCCAATACCAAAATTTCCAAAAAGAAATTGTGACGAATCAAATTGTTCGTGAAGGGGATAAACTCGATCCTGATACACAAATTGTGCAGTTACAGCCGTCTTCAAAGGCAATTAAACATAAATTACCGCCGCGTGAGCTGGCTGTGATTCGTTTGCCTGCATTTGAAGCAGTGGCAGATGATCCCGTTTTATATGCCCATGCCAACCGTATCTTACACCTTGAAACCAATCCAGGAAATGCGCGTGCTTTGGTACAAAAGCATGGCGAGCGTGATGTTTGGTTAAATGCTCCACCGATTCCGTTAACGACGGAAGAAATGGACTATGTGTTTGATTTACCTTATGCACGTCTACCGCATCCTGTCTATGCTGATGCGCGTTTCCCTGCATTTGATATGATCAAATTTTCTGTCAACATTATGCGTGGCTGTTTTGGTGGCTGTACCTTCTGTTCGATTACAGAACATGAAGGACGCATCATTCAAAACCGTTCAGAAGAATCGATTTTACGTGAAGTTGAAAAGATTCGTGATACTGCACCGGGTTTTACCGGCATCATTTCTGACTTGGGTGGGCCTACAGCAAACATGTATCGTTTGCACTGTAAAGACCCTGAAATTGAAAAGAACTGTCGTAAACCATCATGTGTTTATCCGGGTGTTTGTCAAAACCTACATACCGATCATGCACCTTTAACGCAGCTATATCGTAAAGCACGTGAACTCAAAGGCATCAAAAAGATTCTGATTGGTTCAGGCTTACGCTATGACTTAGCGGTACTCAACCCTGAATATGTGAAGGAATTGGTTCAGCATCACGTCGGTGGTTATTTAAAAATTGCACCTGAGCATACCGAAAAAGGTCCATTGTCTAAGATGATGAAACCGGGAATCGGAACTTATGATCGTTTCAAGCAAATGTTTGATCGTTTCAGTAAAGAAGCAGGTAAAGAACAGTATTTAATTCCGTACTTTATTGCAGCACATCCGGGTACGACTGAATATGACATGATGAATTTGGCGATTTGGTTGAAGAAAAATGGTTTCCGTGCAGATCAGGTGCAGACTTTCTATCCATCGCCAATGGCCACAGCAACGACCATGTATCACACGGGTAAAAATCCATTAGCAAAAGTGGCACGTTATACTGAAGATGTTGATATTGTGAAAGGTGAGAAGCGTCGTCGTCTGCATAAGGCGTTCTTGCGTTACCATGATCCAAATAACTGGCCATTACTTCGAGAAGCTTTAAAAGAAATGGGTCGCCAAGACTTGATTGGTAACTCGAAACAGCATTTGATTCCAACCTATCAACCGCAAGGCACAGAAGGTCAGTATCAGTCTGCTCGTAAGAAAAACTCAACCGTGGATGGTGATTCGCAAAAACGTAATGGTGATAGCCGTAACCAACAAGCGAAAAATCAATCTCGTCCATCAAATACCAAGAAGCGTCCTGAACGTGGTCAGATTTTAACGCAACATACAGGTTTACCACCGCGCGAAACAGGTGACGCCAAGAAGCCATTTGGACATTCCAAGTCAAAACCGAAGTCTAAGTCACGTGCTTAATGGCAATTGAATATAAAAAAGGATGCTACGGCATCCTTTTTTAGGATCAATCTTTTTTATTGCGTTAGAAAAATAGCTTAGAGATTGGCTTTTCTGCCATCCGTCGGGAAAATTGGGTCAATCCGAAGAATCATATTGCACGTGAATGAATCACTCTATTACAGTGTAGATAGGCTACAGAGCCAAAATTTCATTCGGATTAAAACAAAACGTGTTACAACGGATGACATTGCAAAAAATTGTTTAGTTTTATCAGCGTTTGTTTGATTTTAGCTTTAGTTTTTTTATTGCGTGGTTTGGGTAAATGGTCAGTAGGTTATACTGATCGGATAAAATAGGTTATACTGATCGGATAAAAATCGGTGTGATACCGAAAATTATAATAAAGATGAAAAGGATACAAATATGACAACTTATATGGTAATTGGTAGCGTGTTGTTGATACTGGTCATGATTTTAGCGAGTAAAGCGTTGATCCCTAAGACCAAGCAGCAAGATAGTGCATTAAGACAACGTGCTATTTTTAGTATGCATGAACAACTGACTTATACTCGTTTGAAAGAAATTTTACCGCATCATACTGTGCTGGCACATGTATCTTATGATGCCTTACTCACTACAAAATTTTCGCGTACACGAAATAAATACCGCAATTTGGTGGCTGATTTTGTCATTGTGGATAGTGCACAACAAGTTTTGGCAGTGGTTGCTTTAGAAGATCCGCTTTCACTGAAACGTCCACAAAAGGCACAGTTTCAGGATGCGATCCTCGATATGGCTGGCTATAAAGTGATTCGTTATGAAGAAGTGCCTGACTATCATCAGTTACGTGAAGATTTTTATGGCGATCTCTATGCCTCATCGCGTTTGACTAAAGATAAGCATGCGACCAAAAAATATGATTACTATAATGCAGCACAAACTCGAAAATTACGTCTGATCGGCTAACTGAATCTCAGCGCGCATCATAAAAACATGAAAACTCATGTTTTTATGATGCATGTATTTTTTATGCAGGTTTCACTGCAACAACGGTTAACTCTACCAATACTCGTGGATCATAAAGTTTAGCTTCAACACAGGTACGGGGTAAGGCATCAATGTCTGCAACCCAAGCATCCCAAACTTCATTGAACGCTGCATAGTCATTTTCAATGTCTTTTAAATAAATCGTCACCGATAAAATATGACTTTTATCTGTGCCTGCATCAGCTAAAAATTGGTCAATCATGTCGAATGTTTGTTGGGTTTGACCTTTAATATCGAGATCAAAGTCAGACGCCAGTTGACCTGCCAAATGAACGAGGTTGCCAGCAATCGCAACTTCAGAAAAACGATTTGAGACATGCAAACGTTGAACCGTCATAATGTATGCATCCTGTGTGATGAGTATAAAAATAGAACATAAAAAGTAGTTCAATAGCCTACCACAAACTCATGTATGACAGATGGCTACGATGTTGGCTTTCAATCAGATGCAGAATTTTACAGCGTGAAGGATCAAATCTATTTCTGTAGGTAAAGTGAACAGAGGGAGATAAATGGATAGTTGATATCAATATATCGACGTGGGAATTACAAAAGATGAAGGAACAGGATCAATAGGGAAATCTTTTACAGGCTTTATAAAAGTATTTTTTGGAGGAGTAAATTGTTTTGATGGTAGAGCACTGTTCTGCAATATAGGGAGGAATACCATATAAATATCAGAGATGTCCTGTAATCTTCGGATTTGATCGTCACGCCAATCACAGGACGTATGCTAAAAGTAAAGGTAAGTTTTAGCATCTCAGCGGTTACATGGATAAATGCAGCGCGTCATTAGATTACTCTAAAAACACAGTTTGTGAATGTTAAATTGCATTATTTTTGTTCTTTTGGTTAAAAAGTGACTGATTGAGCAATCAGTCAGACCATAAAGAGAGCTGGGGTAGAGGCTCTTGAGTCGAAAGTGCATAGACCCCAACACCGATAAGACGAAATTGTTGATCCGGTGTGATTTGCATTTCTTTGAGTAAGATATCTAAGGTCATTTGTAGTTCAGTTTGATGCTTTAATGGCGTTTTGAAGCTTTTACTGTGCTGTAAGGTTTGAAAGTTTTTCAGTTTCAGTTTGACGGTGACACCGCGGGCATACAGTTGCTTTTTCTCTAAGCTTTGCCAGACTTGTGCAATCAACTTGGGCCAAAATGGGAGACATTGTTCAAGGATTAAGTCATCATCAAAAGTGGTTTCTTTTGAAATTTGCTGACGTTCTCGTTCCGCTTGTACAGGACGCTCATCAATCCCTTGTGCATATAGATAGAGCTGTTTTCCATACTTGCCAAAATGATGAATCAGGATATTTTCATCTACATGCTGTAAATCACCTAAAGTTTCAAGTTTGAGCGCATGTAATTTTTCTTGCATAACTTTACCCACTCCGGGGATTTGTTTAAGCGGCAAGTGCTGAATAAACTGCTGAACTTGTGAGGGTTTAATCACGCAGATACCATTGGGTTTATTCCAGTCCGAAGCAACTTTGGCTAGAAACTTATTCGGTGCTACACCCGCAGAGGCGGTCAGTCCTGTGCTCTGAAAAATATCAGCACGGATACGTTCAGCAACCTCTGTGGCGCTGGCCAGTTGTTGTAAATTTTCCGTCACATCTAAATAAGCTTCATCTAAGGAAAGCGGTTCAATGAGTGTGGTATAACGCTTAAAAATTATATGAATTTGCTCTGAGACCGTACGATATTTAGCGAAATTAGGTTCAATTACTATCACTTCAGGGCAGCGTTTTTTGGCTTGAGTCATCGACATGGCAGAGCGGAGTCCGTAGCGACGTGCAGGGTAGGATGCAGCTGCAATGACAGCACGGGGATGGTGTGAAGAAATCACCACAGGTAAATGCTTTAAGTCGGGACGATCAAGTAACTCCACAGAGGCATAGAAGGCATCCATGTCGATGTGAATGATTTTTCGCATGCTGAATTTTAATATTGAAATCTAAGGCAGTATTGCACTATTCAGATCGATTGCGTAGTCCTGTATGCGGCATAAGCGACATAGTTTGACTTGGTGTTTTTTGTATTTGAACTTCAATGCTGAGCTTGGAACTGCTCTACTTGATCGGTAAGTTTTGTGGCAGTTGATAAAGCCCTTGGCGCTCTAAAAAGCTGATCCAATCTTGCTCTGAGCCTTGAAATACATTGAGATCCACCAAGGTTGGTATGCCTTTAATTTGACCTTGGCTGGTGTGTTGCCAAAAGGTCCATTTCGGATTGCCTTTGAGCTCAGGCTGGCCTTGATATTCACGAATCCAAAGGGGAGTTTGTTTAAATTTATCGACCAAAACAATATTATAAAATGCTTTAGAGGTATAAAAAATGGGTTGCAAACCATAGTGTTGATAGAGTTGGTCGTGCATGACCTGAATTTCTTTGAGCAGCTGTTCTCTGGTATAGGTGTTGATACAGTTGCTGTCATATTCCAAATCAATCACAGGCGGCAAACTATCGGTTTTCTTCGGCACAGTTTCGATAAAGTTCTGCGCCTGAATCTGGCCATCACGGCATAAACGATAAAAATGATAAGCCCCGACCAAAAAGCCTTGTTCACGAGCTTTGAGCCAGTTGTCCTGAAATTTACGGTCTTTGAAATCGCCCCCTTCGGTGGCTTTTAAATAAACGAATTTAAACTCTTGGGGAGAAATGGATTGCCATTGGATGTCGCCCTGATGATGAGATACATCAAAGCCTTTTATCGGATACTCTTGGGCAGATGCGATATTGTTCTGCAAGAAAAAATAGGTGATCCCCAGTCCGATACATAGCATCACTACACAGGCAAGTATGTAATAGGGATATGAGGTTTTTGACGGCGTGGAAACTTTCTTTCTTGCGGACATGCTTTTGCAGGTATTGGTTTTTAGCTCATCATCATAGCTCGAATTTGCGGAACTGACCATGATGATTATGGTCAGTGAATGGCAGCACTTTGTATCTGTTATTCATCCACGGTATCTTTGGGGATGTGCCAGAAAATAGCTGCGGTAATCAGGTTAATACATCCTAAAACAATTAAGGTGTTATGGAATGCCATGACGATGTGATCTGTGCCCCAATATGCCGTAAAGACATTGACCAAAGTACCTGCCAGAGCCACGCCAATACTCATCGAAACCATCATGATCATTGACAAAAAACTGTTGCCACTGCTGGCATCTTGTTGTGGTAAATCTTTCAGCGTGAGGGTGTTCATAGATACAAATTGCAGTGAGTTCAGCATACCAAAAATAAAGAAATGCAGCGCGCGCAGCCAAGTTGGGGTGTCTGCGGTATTGAGGGCAAAACTGGCGATACATGCACCAACCAACAAGGTGTTAACCAAAAGCACGTGGCGATACCCGAAGCGCTGAATCAAGTGACGAATGATGGGTTTTGAGGCCAGTGAGCCTAGCACTGTTGGAATCATCAAGAGGCCTGTCACAAAAGGTTCAAAACCGAAAGCTACTTGGAGCATGAGTGGCATCAAAAAGGGCATAGCATTGCCACCGAGGCGAGCAAAGAAGTTACCTAAAATACCCACGGCATAAATGCGGTTACGAAACAGTTTACTGCGAAATAGCGCATTTTGATGGGTATGTGCATGATATGCATACCAAAGCGCAGTCACCAAGCTCAGTACAATCAGCCCCATACTCCACCATAAAGTCAGGTGCGGACTGGCAAAATTTTCAATCCCTAGAGATAGCCCTGCCATGGTGATCACCAACAGGATAAAACCCCAAAAGTCAAAACGCGGTACATTCTGCTCGGTGACATTCGGCATGGCTTTAAAGCTAATCAGGACACCTAACAGCCCCATGGGGAGGTTAATCAGGAAAATCCAATGCCATGTACTGACTTCGACCAACCAGCCCCCGAGTGTTGGACCAATCAGAGGGCCAATCAGTCCCGCGAGACTCATCAAACTCATGGCTGATAAAAACTGCGTCCGCGGAATGACTTTGAGCATGGCTAAGCGGCCAACAGGGAGCAATAATGCACCACCGATGCCTTGTAGCACGCGATAGAACAACAACTCATTTACGCTTTCAGAAAAGCCACAGCCCAGTGAAGCAAGGGTAAAAATGATAATGGCACTGAAATAAGTATTGCGCACCCCAAAACGGTCGGCGAGCCAGCCACTCAAGGGAATACAGGCAGCAACGGCAAGCACATAGGCCACCACCACGCTATGCATTTGCAGCGGGTCTTCATTTAAACTGACTGCCATAGCCGGTAGAGCAGTATTCACAATGGTAGTATCTAAGCCTTGCATAAAAAAGCCAATCGAAACCAGAAGTACCAAAAGACGGTACTCAGGAGCGAGTGCTTGATGGGTCGGCGTTTGGTTCATAGATACAACAAAGTGAAATTTTTAAACAGTTTAGCTTAATTTAAGTTGGACTGTTGTTGCGAATGTGCATTTATCACATGCCATCAAATTGACATCTCTACGTCATGTGTTTGCAACGCGTACGTCATACATTGGTTAAATTTGAACCGATATTTAGATCATGATGAATAAAACATATAGTGCTGTCTTTTTGGCATGCATGGGGTGGGGCTTAGCGGGGTGTAATGACAGTGATGATGCGCAAACCATCACATCACCACCAGTGGTAGAGGAAGCCACGCCGAATAGTATTGAACTGGTTCATCTTGCAAGTTATGAGTCGGGGATATTTGGACAGAGTGCAGCGGAGATCCCCGCCTATGATGCTGCGAGTAAGCGTCTGTTCGTGGTGAATGCACAAAAGGGCATGGTCGATGTTTTAGATTTCTCCCAGCCAGCGCAACCGACATATATCCAATCTTTGGATGCCAAAACTTATTTAGCCAATTCCGAAGTGAATAGTGTCGCGGTGCATAATGGCATCGTGGCACTGGCGGTTCAGGCTGAGGATAAAACCCAAACTGGTATTGTGGCTTTCTTTAAAGCACAGGATCTCTCTTTTATCAGCCAAGTCAACGTGGGGGCTTTGCCAGATATGTTGACCTTTACGCCTGATGGTCGAAAAGTACTGGTAGCGAATGAAGCGGAACCGAATGAAGGGTATCAAGTCGATCCCGAAGGTTCGGTCAGCATTATTGATATTTCAGATATTCAAAAACCAACAGCAAGCATTGCGGGCTTCCACGCATGGAATGACCGTAAACAAGACTTATTAGATGCAGGCATTCGTATTTTTGGCCCAGACATCAGTCAATACCCAAATGTTGCTAACGTAGGTATTCAAACGACCACCGTTGCACAAGACCTAGAGCCTGAGTACATCGCAGTCAGTGCTGATGGTAAAAAAGCATGGGTTAGTTTGCAGGAAAACAATGCGATTGGGGTTTTAGACCTAGAAAAAAATCAATTTGTTGATCTTTTCCCGATGGGCTACAAGGACCATAGTTTGCCTGAAAATGCCTTGGATGGAAGTGACCGTGACTGTGCTATTGGCCAAGACTCTTTGGGGCGTAGTATTACAGAATGTGCAAAAGATGCAGGCATGATTAATATTAGTTCTTGGCCAGGGCTATATGGCATGTATATGCCCGATGCCATTGCACAATATCAAGCCAACGGCAAAACCTATTTGGTCACGGCCAATGAGGGGGATGCCCGTGAATGGCTAAGGGATGAAGCCAAATACTTTGAAGGCGGGGACTTAAATGCTGGTTATGCTGAAGAGATACGCATCAAACATTTGTTTAAAAAAGCAGGTTTTGACGCCAAAGGTGATTATGCCGCGCATTTACGTCAACTTGCACCGGGCGTAAAAGGGGCAAAATTAAACCCCGAGGTGTTTAAACCTTGTCAAACGGCTGATGCAACAGAAGTCTGTGCGGACAATTTAATTAAAGATTCACAAATTGGACGTTTGACCATTAGTTGGACGCAAGGTTATCAAAAAGATCCACTGACTGGTCTGCCGGAGCTAGATGAAAATAGTCGTCTGACTTATGACAAATTATACGCCTATGGTGGTCGTTCGGTGAGTATTGTCGACCCTGAAACCAAACAGATTGTATGGGACTCGGGGAGTGAGTTTGAGCAAAAAATTGCGGAGCTGTTCCCAGAGCAATTTAATAGCAATCATGAAGCATTTAAATTTGATGACCGTAGTGACAATAAAGGCCCTGAACCTGAAGGTGTGACTTTGGGTAAAATTGGTGCAAAGACCTTTGCCTTTATTGGACTTGAGCGTGCCAGTGGCATCATGGTGTATGACATTAGCAACCCGAATCAGGCTAAATTTGTTCAGTACCTGAACCATCGCAACACCACGGAAACAGAAGTCACGAAGCAAGGGGACTTAGGCCCAGAAGGTTTGATCTTCATCGCGGCGAAGAATTCACCCAATGGTCGTCCGCTGTTGGTGGTGGGAAATGAAGTCAGTGGTAGTACAGCGGTTTATGAAGTCAAACTCAATTAAAAAACTGAACTTTGAATTTGAAAAAAGAGCACTACGGTGCTCTTTTTTTATGGCGCTACATAAAATATATGACAGGGATGTCATGAAAATGAAATAAAACCGTCATAATCTTTGGCAAACGTCCAAGGGCACTGTCTTGGAATAAATTATTCAAAAGGTTGGTTTTATGACAATCGAAATTTTGATGGTGATAGGCTTCTGTTTAGCGGCTTATTCTATCGTCGGAAATGATGTGCCACAGACATTAGGTACGTTTATTTCATCCAATGCACACCGTCCATGGTGGGTGCTTTGGCTCTTTATCAGCAGTATTTTGGTTGTGGTTTTGATTTATGGTTGGTATGCATCTGGTGTGGGTGATGCATCATATGGCCGTTTAGAAACGATCCCTTTTCCTGAGGGTGGGGTCACGTGGCTCTATATTGTGCCACCGATTTTACTGTTATTTTTAACCAAATACGGAATCCCCGTCAGTACTACTTTCTTGGTTTTAACCATTTTCTCGCCTGCAAGTTTAGGCTCGATGATGGTGAAATCGATGATGGGCTATGCGGTGGCCTTTGTGGTTGCGATTATTGTCTATCGTTTTGTGATGCGCCAAGTCGCGAAGTATTTTGCGAAAACCCGTAATCAAGAACCGTCGCATATTTGGATTGGGCTACAGTGGGTCTCTACGGCTTTTCTGTGGAGTCAGTGGCTGATTCAAGATTTGGCCAATATTTTCGTCTATGTACCCCGTCAAGTGCCGTTTTCATTTTTACTGTTTGCCATCACGGTCTTTGTGGTGTTGTTGGCGGTGATTTTGTACCAACGTGGTGGTGCGATTCAGAAGATTGTTGATACCAAAACAGGTGTCACCGATATTCGTGCAGCGACTATTATTGACTTTATGTATGCCCTGATTTTGTTGGTCTTCAAAGAGTGGAGCAATATTCCAATGAGTACCACATGGGTATTCTTAGGTTTACTTGCAGGTCGTGAGTTTGCAATGTCGATGATTTTTGATGAAGTAAACAAACATCGCACTTCGCGTAACGTCAGTAAAGATGCGATGAAATTGATGTTTGGTTTAGCCATGTCCGTGATTTTGGCGACCACACTGCCGTGGTTCTATAACTTTGTCACCCATTATGGGCAATAAACGCACATGTTAAAAAAGCGAGCTCTAGGCTCGCTTTTTTATGGCATTAAGAACAGGGTTTAAATGGCAAAGTGTGCTGGACTGCCGAGGTTGGCAATGGCTGAATAAATCTGTTCAGCATGGTTGCATACAATTACTTTTGCGCGGTGCTGTGGCGGTAGAAAACCTTCTTCTACTGCATGATCCAATTGTGTAATCAGTGCGTCATAAAAACCATTGACGTTATAAATCATCATCGGTTTTTGGTGTTGGTTCAGTTGTCCCCAGGTTGCCACTTCTAAAATTTCTTCAAAAGTGCCTAAACCACCGGGTAGTGCGACAAAGGCGCTTGCACGTTCGGCCATTAAGGCTTTGCGCTCATGCATGGTTTGTACAACATGTAATTCGGTCAGTTGGTGATGCGCAATTTCATAATCCAGCATAAATTCTGGAATGACGCCGACTGCTTCACCGCCGTGGCTAATCATGGCATCGGCCACTTGTCCCATGAGACCAATGCTGGCACCCCCATAAACCAGACCAAAACCCTGTTTAGCTAAACCTTGTGCCAGTGCAATCGCTTTTTCTTGATAAATCGGTTTATTGCCTGAACGAGAACCGCAATAAAGTGCGATCAGAGGTTGAGTGGTTTGAACATTTACTTCAGTGTTGAGAGAGGATATTTTTAATTCACTATTCATGGCGTATGTTTTTACCTTTTGCTTTATCTACTTTTTCTCTCTTAGTTTAAGCAAGAAATGTGACGGCAAGCTGTATTTAATCTAACAATCGGGTAATAATTTGTTAAATCTTTTAAAACAGTGCGCTTTTGAAAAAAAGATGAATTTCATGTAGATCTTGCCTATACTTATTTCCTGTTTTACAACACAAGAACGAACATGGGTAGTGGTAGTTGTCGCTCAAGACATCTTCAGTTTTCCGAAAAAAAATTACAGCCATTGGTGCTGAATCTTCCTTTTCATCCGCTTAAGTTGCGTTATGCACCATATATTTCCCCTCGACAGGAGCAGATCACATGATATTTGAATGGATGTCTGATCCTTCTGCGTGGGTAGGGTTACTCACTCTAGTGGTGCTGGAAATTGTGCTGGGGATTGATAACTTGGTTTTTATTGCGATTTTGGCGGAGAAACTTCCACCAGAACAACGCAATACGGCCCGTGTTGTTGGTTTGATCCTTGCGCTCTTAATGCGTTTGGTGCTGTTGGCCTCAATTGCTTGGGTGGTGACACTGACCGAGCCGCTGTTCCATATCTTCGATCATCCTTTCTCAGGACGGGATTTGATTCTTCTGTTTGGTGGGGTGTTCTTACTGTTTAAAGGCACCATGGAACTGCATGAACGTATTGACGCCAAAGTGGTTCAGAAAGAAGAAAGTCCAGCCAATGCTGTGTTTTGGATGGTGATCGTTCAGATTGTAGTTTTGGATGCTGTGTTTTCCTTAGACTCGGTGATTACAGCAGTCGGTATGGTTAAACACCTGTCTGTAATGATGATTGCGGTGATTATCGCCGTGGGCATTATGTTGTGGGCATCGAAAGCCTTGATGGAATTTGTCAACAAACATCCGACCGTGGTGATTTTGTGTCTCGGCTTCTTGATGATGATCGGTTTCTCATTGATTGTCGAAGGCTTTGGTTTCCATATTCCAAAAGGTTACTTATATGCCGCGATTGGTTTCTCGGTGATTGTTGAATTCATCAACCAAACCATGCGCCGTAATCAAGAAAAAATGGTCACCACTACAGACCTTCGCTATAAAACTGCATCTGCGGTGCTGCGAATGTTGGGCGGTAAAAGTAGTGATCATGCCTCTGAGCCTGAAGATGTCCTGGCAACTCGCGCTTATGCGGATGAAGTATTTGATCCTGAAAATGGGGTCTATCATAGTGTCTTGGTGCAAGGGGTGCTGGGTTTGTCCGAGCGTCCTGTGAAGTCCGTGATGACACCCCGTCCAGAGTTGGAGTGGATTGATTTAGAAGATGAAGAAGCCTCAATCAAATCACAACTACTCAGTATTACGCATTCGCGTTTAATTGTGGCACGGGGCGAGTTAGACAACATCGCCGGTGTGGTGCTGACCCATAAAGTTTTAAACGAATATATCGAAACCGGTGTACTCGATTTTGATAAACATTTACGTGAACCTGTGATTGTGCATGAAAATGCACAAGTCCTGATGGTGATGGAACAATTGCGTCAAGCACCGTTGCAAATGGCTTTGGTCTTGAACGAATACGGCTCGATTGAAGGGATTGCCACGCCGATTGACGTATTAGAAGCGATTGCAGGGGAGTTCCCCGATGAAGATGCGGAAGACAATGTGGCTGAAAGCTTAGAAGATGGTAGCCTGATGCTCGATGGCTCTACTGATATTCGCCATGTGTCGTTATTGTTGGATCGTGATTTGGTCGATGAGTCTGATCAGTACTCAACCTTGTCTGGCTATATCCTATTCCATTTAGGCCGTTTACCTGAAAATGGCTCTAGCCTTGAAGCAGATGGCTGTATTTTTGAAGTGGTGACGATGGATGGGCACAAAATTGAAAAAGTGCATGTGATTCCAAAGTCGGATCTGCACAAGGAATCATCTTAAAACAAACCTTAATCTGTTTTGAACAGGTTAAAATAGCTCGCAATGTCGAGCTATTTTTTATGGAAAAATCATGAGTAATGTTGAGTGTCCGTGTGGGCAGGGTGAATATGAAAAGTGCTGTCAGCCTTTGCACTTGGGACAAAGCCGTGCGCAGAGTGCTGCTCAACTTATGCGCTCACGTTATAGTGCTTTTGCCAAACAGCAAATTGATTACATTGTGCAAACCACAGCGTTGGGGCAGCAACAGGCTCTAGATGTTGCAGCAATTGCTGAGTGGAGTCGACGCAACCAATGGGTGAAGTTAGACGTCGTGCAGGCCAATGAAAAACTCGATAAAAACCATGCCATGGTCGAGTTCAAAGCCCATTATCATGATGGCAAATCGCCACAGATACATCATGAAATTTCACATTTTGTGAAACATGCCGAGGCATGGTATTTTTTAGATCCAACCACTGAAATGCAAATCACCATGAAACAAGCGTGCATCTGCGGTTCAGGGAAAAAATTTAAACAATGTTGTGCACAATTTTTATAATTTTAAGCAAATTTGGCTTAGAATAGCGCGCATCAATTAGCCTATATGGAATCCAGGCGATGTTACTCACTATTATTTATATTATAGCGATCACAGCAGAGGCAATGACAGGTGCACTGTCGGCGGGTCGGCGTAGTATGGATTGGTTTGGTGTGGTGATTATTGCCTGTGTCACAGCACTGGGTGGCGGTTCTGTCCGCGATGTGTTGTTGGGACATTATCCGTTGACTTGGGTCAAGCATCCTGAATATCTGATGCTGACCTGTTTTGCCGCTTTTATGACGATTTTGATTGCCAAGTGGATGCGCCATTTACGTAATATCTTCTTGGTGCTCGATGCTCTGGGCCTGATCGGTTTTACCATCATTGGCTGTCAAATTGCCTTAGAAATGGGACATGGTTTTGTGGTGTCTGCGGTCGCAGGAGTTCTGACAGGGGTATCGGGCGGTATCTTACGTGATATTTTGTGTAATGACGTCCCTTTGGTCTTCCGCCGTGAACTGTATGCCAGTATTTCTTTTGTCGCGGTGATTTTCTATTGGGGCTGCATTCAGCTCGGTTTATCACTTGAGCTGACTGTGATTTCGACTTTGATCTTTGGCTTTAGTTTACGTTTAATCGCGATTTATTTCGGCTTAGAAATGCCGAAATTCATTTATCAAGATGATGATGAGCAATCGGCTTCCTCGAAAGATGCGAGCTAAAATAACGGCGATTTGACCGCCTTATTTGTATAAAAAAGCACATAATGATAAAGCCTGTTGAGAAAGCAGCCCGCTATCTTTTCCCGCTTTAGAGGCCGAGCTATGGATTTAGTTTCTCGCATACAACGCTTACCGATCGGTAAATTTCACTACACCCTGTTGTGGGTCATTGGCTTGGGCTGGATGTTCGATGCCATGGACACGGGGCTGATTTCTTTTATTTTGGCAAAAATGGCCGAAGATTGGCACATGAGCCCAACCGAGAAAGGTTGGGTGGTCTCCATTGGCTTTGTCGGAATGGCGATTGGTGCGGTGTGCTCAGGTGGTCTGGCCGATCGTATTGGGCGTAAAACAGTTTTTGCCGCGACCCTAGTGATTTACAGTTTAGCGACGGCAGCCTGTGCCTTTGCCCCGAACTTAACGTGGTTGTTGGTGTTTCGTTTTATTGTGGGTTTAGGCTTAGGTGGACAGTTGCCAGTAGCGGTGACCTTGGTCAGTGAATACATTCCTGCGCAGGTGCGTGGGCGTTTTATCGTGCTGCTAGAAAGTTTTTGGGGGCTAGGTTGGCTTTGCGCTGCATTGGTGGCGTATTTTGTGATTCCAAAATTTGACTGGCATATGGCCTTCTTAATCGGTGGAATTCCTGCACTGTACGCCATTGTGATTTGGTTCAAAGTGCCTGAGTCAATTCCTTATCTCATTAACCGTGGTCGTATTGTGGAAGCGCATGCCTTGGTGCAGCAGATTGAACGCCAATGCGGTGTGGAAGTGATTGAACATATCATCGTTAAACCAGTGGCAGAAAAAAAGACCGTGTCTTTTACGCAGCTCTGGTCGGGTACATTTGCACGTAGAACCTTGATGTTATGGCTGATTTGGTTTGGCATTGTTTATTCGTATTATGGCATTTTTACATGGTTACCCAGTTTGCTGGTGAAGCAGGGGTATAGCATTGTTCAGTCTTTTGAATATGTACTGGTGATGATTTTGGCACAGCTTCCGGGTTATGTGGCCGCAGCATGGCTGGTCGAAAAGTTGGGGCGTAAAGCAACCTTGGCAGGTTTTATTGGCATGTGTGCAGTCTCAGCGTATTTCTTTGGTCAAGCTGACACTGTGAGCATGATCATGTTCTGGGGCTGCCTGATGTCATTCTTTAACCTCGGTGCATGGGGCGTGTTGTATACCTATACCCCAGAGCAATATCCAACCAATATCCGGGCTTTTGGTTCGGGCTGGGCATCGGCCATTGGTCGTATGGGCGGTATTGTTGCACCGATGGTGGTGACGCATATGATGGTACAGAGCAATGGATTTAGTGCGATTTTCATGATGTTTACCGTGGTATTGCTTGCGGTGGCAGCGGTAATTTTGATTTTGGGTGAAGAGACCAAAGGCAAAACATTGGAAGAAATTGGACTGTAATTTAGTCCCTGCTGAAGATTGAGAGTCAGATGTGTTGAGACTCTCTGTCTCCAGTAAATCTCAAGATAAAATCTAGATGATGGATCTGAAAAATAGCCGATAACCAGATCCAACTCAGCAATAAAAAATTCAATCTACTCGGCTGAAATGTGGCCTATCAACGTTGCATTTTGATAAAAGTCAGCCCCGTACATGATGAGGCTATTTAAAATAGCTGCGACTTGATTGATGTGATCTACCCAATTGGTTGTGTCGCATTTTGGGCGAGGATGACCCGATTTTTTTGTCGATCGTATCGATCAAGTTGAGTGGGCTGAAGTTGCTTCATTGTTTTCATTGACGAGCAGAGATGAACACAGGAACTGAACTTCAAAATAATTAGTTGCTCATTTTAAAAAAAATGGATAATTTTACGACACTAGGAACATCTAAAGACGCAATTTGTCGTAGTGGTGTACGCTTTCACTTGTATAGGCAGAGCCTGCGACATAGCATAAGAACTTAAACAAAAAACGATTAATTAGGATGACAGGTTGTTATGACGAACCTTGCGCATCAAGCGACAGAAAACCGTTCCGTAGCAGAATTTACTGAACAAGCATATCTCAACTACGCCATGTACGTGATCATGGATCGTGCCTTACCGCATATCAGCGATGGTTTAAAACCTGTACAACGCCGTATTGTGTATGCCATGAGTGAATTGGGGCTGAAACACAGCGGTAAACCCAAAAAATCTGCGCGTACCGTTGGCGATGTGCTCGGTAAGTATCACCCGCATGGTGATTTGGCCTGCTATGAAGCGATGGTGCTGATGGCGCAGCCTTTTAGTTATCGTTATCCATTTATTGAAGGTCAAGGTAACTGGGGTTCTCCCGATGATCCGAAATCATTCGCGGCGATGCGTTATACCGAAGCCAAATTATCTCAGTATAGTGAAGTACTTTTGTCTGAACTGGGACAGGGGACTTGTGACTGGCAGGATAACTTTGATGGTTCGATGAAAGAGCCAGTGACTTTACCTGCACGTATTCCGAATATTTTGTTAAATGGTACCACGGGCATTGCGGTTGGTATGGCTACGGACATTCCACCACATAACCTGCGTGAAGTCGTAAAAGGGACCATTGCCTTAATTCGCAATCCAAATTTAAGCGATGAAAAAGTTGCAGAATATATTCCTGCCCCCGATTTGCCGACCAAAGCAGAAATTATTACGCCACCTGAAGAGCTGTTAAAAATACAAAGCACAGGTCGGGGCAGTTACCGTATGCGTTCGGTGTATCGCATCGAAAAAAATGAAATTGTGATCACGGACTTGCCTTATCAAGTGTCAGGTTCGAAAGTTATTTCGCAAATTGCAGATCAAATGCAGGCGAAAAAACTGCCTTTGGTGAGCGATGTACGAGATGAATCGGATCATCAAAACCCAACCCGTTTGGTCATCGTACTGCGCTCAAATCGGATTGATGCTGAAGCGGTAATGAGTCACCTTTTTGCCACCACCGATCTTGAGTCGAGCTATCGGGTCAATATGAACATGATTGGTGCGGATGGCCGTCCACAAGTGAAATCGATTCGTCGTATTTTGCTGGAGTGGATTGAAATTCGAAAGGAAACTGTTACCCGTCGTCTGCAATATCACCTGAATAAAATTGAAAAACGCTTACATATTTTGGGCGGTTTGATTATTGCCTATTTAAATATTGATGAAGTGATTCGTATTATTCGTGAAGAAGAACAGCCCAAAGCGGAGTTGATGTCACGTTTTAATATTGATGATATTCAGGCCGAAGCCATTTTAGAACTCAAGTTGCGTCATTTGGCCCGACTTGAAGAAATGGAAATGCGCCGTGAGCAAGAAGAGTTAGAGGCCAAAGCTGCACTGATTCGTGAACAGTTGGCTAATCCAGAGTCTTTAAAAGCTTTGATCATCAATGAACTCAAAGATGATGCGAAAAAATACGGCGATGACCGTCGTTCACCAATCGTGCATCGTGCAGAAGCGACGGCGATGAGTGAGCAAGACTTCATGCCTGCTGATCCTGTGACTGTGGTCTTGTCTGAAGCGGGGTGGATTCGCTCAGCCAAAGGTCATGAAGTTGATGCCGAAAACCTGAACTTCCGTGCGGGCGATCAATACCTTAGTCATGCGCAAGGCAAATCTAATCAGCGCGTGTATGTGCTGGATGAGTCAGGGCGTAGTTATGCACTAGCCATTAATAGCCTACCGTCCGCACGTGGTTTGGGAGAACCGTTGAGTTCAAAATTGTCCCCAGCCAGTGGTATTGGTTTTAAACAAGTCTTTATTGCTGATGATGAAGCCGAAGTCATAGCGCTAAGTAGCAAGGGGTATGGTTTTAAAACACAGGCAAAACAGTTAGATACCAATGCAAAAGCAGGGAAAGCCTTCCTTACTTTACCTGAAAAAGCCACAGTTATGCCGTTAACCAGTGTTGATCAGGCCACCCATTTGGCGTTATTGACCTCAACGGGTCGTTTGTTGATTTTAGAGTTGTCAGAGTTGCCTGTTTTAAATAAAGGTAAAGGTAATAAATTGATACAACTTGAAGAGAAAGATCAAATTGTATTCATGACAAGATTAACGCTAGATGAAATACTGCAAGTCGTTGCAGGACAGCAGCAATTAAAATTGAAGGGTGATGACTTGCAAAAATACATAGGCAAAAGAGCATCAAAAGGGCAGTTATTACCACGTGGTTATCAAAAAGCAAATAAACTGTTAGTTCAGAGATAAAACTAGCATCCATTGATCAAAATACGTTATATATGGTATGTATGCGGGAAATGGATGCAATATTAAGCAACACAAGTTAAATAAAGAGCGCTTAATATTGAGAACAACAGCTGAGAATTTAAGGATTACTGATAGGAGAATCGGGCGATATGGAAAAGATTTGGTTCGCAGAATACCAAAAAACGGGGATTCCAGAGACTGTAGAATTGCCACCAGAAAATACGTCATTGGTTGATGTATTTGAAAGAAATTTCCAAAAATTTGGCTCTCGTGATGCTTTTATCTTTATGGATAAAGTACTCACTTTTAGTGAGTTAGAAGAAGCAAGCCGTAAATTTGCAACGTATTTACAAAGTTTGGGTCTAGCAAAAGGCTCACGTGTCGCTGTGATGATGCCGAACGTTCTGCAGTATCCTATCGTTGCTTTGGGTGTATTCCGTGCAGGTTTAGTACTGGTTAACGTCAATCCACTGTATACCGCGCGTGAACTTGAACATCAGTTAAATGACTCGGGTTCAGAAGTTTTAGTGATCATCGAAAACTTTGCCTCTGTTTATCAAGCGATTAATGGTAAAACGCCAGTTAAACATGTTGTGATTGCCTCTGTAGGTGACATGTTGGGTGCATTAAAAGGCACCCTGGTGAACTTTGTATTACGTTCTGTGCGTAAGCAAATTCCAGCATGGAATATTCCTGGCCATATTCGCTTTAATGCGGCAATGTCGAAAGTTAGTGCAAGCAACTATAAGCGACCAAATTTAACTTTAAGTGACACAGCGGTTCTTCAGTATACAGGTGGTACGACAGGTGTGTCTAAAGGTGCCGAACTGACGCATCGTAACCTTGTGGCGAACATGTTGCAGTGTGATGGTATTTTCCAAAGTAAATTTGGTGCACAAGACGGCCAACCCGATGACCGCATTTTCTGCGCATTACCGCTTTATCACATTTTTGCGTTTATGGTTTGTGCGATGTACGGTATGTACAAAGGACAAGCGAATGTTTTGATTCCAAACCCGCGTGACTTACCAGGGGTAATGAAAGAATTACGTAAATACCAACCATCATTTTTCCCAGCAGTGAATACACTATTCAATGCTTTAGTGAACAATGAAGAGTTTAAGCAACTCGACCACAGCAAATTGAAAATGGCGATGGGTGGTGGTATGGCTGTCCTTCCTTCTACAGCAGAAGCGTGGAAGCGAATTACTGGAACCAACATCATTGAAGGTTATGGTCTATCTGAAACTTCACCTGTGGCAACGGCAAATCCGCCAGCGTCAGAAGAATTTAGCGGCACAATTGGTATTCCATTGCCATTAACTGAAGTTGCAATTTTGGATGATGATGGGAAGGAAGTTGCACTGGGTGAACAAGGTGAGATTTCAATCCGTGGTCCACAAGTGATGCGTGGCTATTGGAACCGTCCAGATGAAACGGCTAAAGTGATGACTGAAGATGGTTTCTTCCGTACGGGTGACATTGGTGTCATGGACCCTCGCGGCTATGTGAAAATTGTAGACCGTAAGAAAGACATGATTTTGGTGTCAGGCTTTAACGTTTACCCTTCAGAAATCGAAGAAGTGGTTTCAAAGCATCCGAAAGTATTGGAAGTAGCTGCCATTGGTGTACCTGATGAAAAATCAGGTGAAGTACCAAAACTCTTTGTGGTGAAGAAAGATCCATCTTTAACCACAGAAGAAGTATTGGCATTCGCGAAAGAGAACTTAACGGGTTACAAACGTCCGCGTTATGTTGAATTCTTGGATGAGTTACCGAAATCAAACGTAGGTAAAATCTTACGTAAAGATTTGCGTAAAACAGCATAAGTTGAGTCCTAAAAAAAGCGCCGAATGGCGCTTTTTTTTCTATTTCTATTTTTAGTTTTTCATTAGCCAACGGTCGATATAGGGACGGCCAATACCCAAAATACCGATAAAGGTCAACATGGTGCCACACTGGCGACTAAAGGCTGGGAATGCAAATGTGCCATAGCTAAGTACATTGTCGATGAAGCAATAGATAGTGACAGCAATCAGCCAATACCAAAGTGTTTGGCGTCTAATCCCAACCATCCAAAATGCAATGATCAGCATGACCAGTGTGCCAAGAGTCGAACCAATATTCATATTGGCACAAATGACCGCCAATAAAAATGCAGTAACAGGAAGCACAATCTTTAAAACACGATCTACTTGGCGTTGATGTTGGCGCTGAATTTCGAGCACGTCGAACATTTCTTTTTGATCAGGGCTAGCCATGCAGGAGTCTCATTGGGAAATTATAAAAACACTATAATTTAACCAAATTTATCCTCGGAATGCCATGCTATGATAGCCGTCGAAATGATCTTGATGAGAAAAAACCAATGCAAAGCATTAGCGGGATTATTTATCTCATTTTAATTGCTTGTTTACTGCCTTACGTATTTACAATCATTGCTAAAAAAACAGCAGGATTTCGCGCCAAAGATAATCAGCATCCGCGTGAATTTCTCGCCAAGACGACTGGTCTGGCAGCACGTGCCAATGCGGCACAGCAAAATAGCTTTGAGAGTTTACCCTTATTTATTGCCGCTATCTTAATGGCTGAATATATGGTGATTCCGCAAGTGGTCACCATGACGTTTGGTATTGCCTATCTTGTCTTTCGTGTGGTGTATGGTATTTGCTATTTGGCCAACTGGTCGACGCTTCGATCGATCGTTTGGCTGTTGTCACTGCTTTGTCCTATTTGTTTATTATTGTTGGTCATTCGACTGACGATGGGCTAAGTGCGAAACATACATATTTTCACCCAGTGGATGTATAATCGCAGAAATATTTTTTTCTCAAAAACCGTTATAATCGATGCGGTTTTTTAAAAGATTTAACTTGTTAAAGAGTGATGTTATGAGCTACAGCAATATCCCTGCGGGTAAAGATGCACCGAACGATATCTACGTGATCATCGAAATTCCTGCAAATGCAGCACCAATCAAATATGAAATTGATAAAGATTCGGATGCACTTTTTGTAGATCGTTTCATGGGTACAGCAATGTTCTACCCAGCGAACTATGGTTATGTACCAAACACCTTGTCTGAAGATGGTGACCCATTAGATGTACTTGTTGTAACGCCGCATCCAGTTGAACCAGGTTCAGTGATTCGTTGCCGTCCTGTGGGTAAATTGAACATGGAAGATGACGGTGGTATCGATGCGAAATTAATCGCAGTTCCACACGACAAGTTAACGCCAATTTATAAAGACGTGAAAGAATATACCGATCTTCCACCTTTACTGATTCAACAAGTTGAACACTTCTTCGCGCACTATAAAGACTTAGAGCCAGGGAAGTGGGTTAAATTAACAGGTTGGGAAGGTTCTGAAGTTGCTAAGCAAGAAGTGTTGAAAGCAATCGAAGCTGCTAAAAAATAATTTTGAAAAAATAAAGCCTGATTTTATTACCCTAAAATCAGGCTCATAAAAAAACCGCCATTCAATTGAATGGCGGTTTTTTATGAATTGATCTAAAGTGAATTAGAACAGTTTCACAGGAATATCAAGGAATAAACGCCATTCATTGGTTGAGCCAATGACATTGCTGACATATTGACCAGAAACATTATTATAGGTATCACTTGAACGTAAGTAAGAATAGCGAACACGTAGGCTTGCATCTTTCAATGCACCTGTTTGAACTGTATATTTGACTTGGTTAAAGAACTCATGTTCTTCGGCTTGGTCAATGATTTTTGAGCGATCTGTTATTTTAGCGATATCAATATCCCAACCATAAACAAATGCAGTTGTCCAGTTTAGACCAGGTAAACCGTGATTTTTGAAGTTGTAGTTATATTGTAGCCCGACAGATTTTTCATCATTACCATTAAAGTCACCTAAATAGGAATTAGGGACATAGATACTTTGTAAACCATCAGCATTATAGCCATAGTCATACCCAGTATTACCTGTGTTATCTTGATAAGAAAGCATGACATTATGTACATCTTTGCCATAGCCCACTGAAACAGCCCAAATCGAGTTTTTGCGGTTTGCTAGATCATCTGTGGTATGTGAATCAGTGAGCGCATCTTTATCCCATTTTGTATGATAACCCATGGCATCAAGTGTTAAGGTACTCTTGTCTTTTAAGCTTTGGGTAAAGTTTACATTGGCATAATGACGTTCTAGCTTATCTTGAACATCTAAGCCATAATACGATGAATTGAGTTGATCATTAAATTTATATTTAGCACCCCAAACTACTGCACGATCAAGTCCTTGACCTGTCACATCTTTATCGGTACTAATTTGGTTTGACATTTGGTTTTTTGTGAATTTACCTGCAACCACATTTAGATTTGGAATTTCATTACTTTCAATGAAAACACCTGTGTAATACTCAGGCACTAAACGGGCTTGATTACTTGCCATGACAGGAAGTGTTGACACCTGTGTACCATAAGTCACGGTTGTGTTGGAAATACGTGCTTTCACATTGGCACCACCACGAGCCCAATGATCATAAGCAAATCCACGATCATCTACAGGAATCATTTGATTACCCGTATTATTATTCGCACCAAGCTTGAAAGATGCATCACCTACTACGCCAACACCAAAGCCAACAATACCCTTTGTAAAGCCTGATTGAAGATCAAAAATGGCAGTTTGAGCAGTTGAGCTTGTATCATTTGTTAAACCGTCTTTTTTATCACGATTTAAAAAGCCTGTGCGGAATAGCACTGATCCTTCAGCGCCTTCAACGAAACCTTTAGATTCACTTTGCTCACTCGCAAAAGCTGTTGATATAAGTGCAGTTTGTACTAAAACTGCTAATGCTAATTTTTTTGTGTTTTGCATTGGGGAGCGAACCTTATACAAATTGGATGGAAAGAGAACAGCAATTGTATAAGTAATCGCTGAAAAATTTTCATTTTTATTTAACATATTCAACTAAAGTAATGCATTTTTTTGTAAGTGATATGTTTGAAATATTTTAATTTTGGTTAAAATATTCGGTTTGATAAAATAAACCTTTATAAAACATTGAATTATTTTTCTCCTCTTAATTCTGTTTTTTGCTATGTATTGCAGAAAATAATATATAGACTGTGAGGTCATTTTAGCTTATGAATCAAAGTGTTCAGTCATTTCTAGTCGTCTGGAATCGGTTCAGAATAACCTATACCCAGATTGGAAAATGATGAATTACACAGCAGTTGCCTAGATAAAATTGACCTATTGTTAAAAAATAGCTTTAAAATTTATGGGTATGGAATCAGTAAATGATTCATGTCTAAAGAGATTTTGAGAGCTTAAATGCATAAAAATTCACATAAAACTGCACTATTTTTAATTTTTTTCACTGGCAGTGTGTCGGTCAACGCAAGCGAGCCCCAGCAACAAAGCTCAAAAGGTGTGCTCAGTGGAAGCCTTGCTGTGCTCAGTCAGTATATTTATCGTGGGGGGATTGAAAATGATCAGCCTACCTTGCAAGCAGGGCTTGAATATGAACATGCATCTGGCCTATATGCTGGTTATTGGGCTTCAACACTGAATTATGATGCAGCAGATATCAGCAAAGATCACGGTGTTGAGCATGACTTTTATATGGGTTATGCAGGCACACTCAGTCCAGATGTAAGCTACCGCTCGCATATTGTGACTTATTTATATAATGATGGCGGCTCGGTCTATAGTGAGGATCGCACAGAACGCCGAAGTACAACTGGAGCGGAATTTGTAAATAGTCTGAGCTATAAAGACTTTGATGTAGGCGTCACGGTGGCTTTAGTGGATGTGAGCTATGCCAACGCGGGCGATACTTATTTAAGCCTTGCACATCATTATGCTCTTCCACAACACTTTCAATTCAATAGTTCAATTGGTGCATCGATTTATCGGCAGCATGATGATGCCATACTCACTACAGAGAAGAACTTTACTGTTAATGAAGTTCGCTTAGGCCTGAGTAGGCCCTTTGCAGAGACAGGGATCGAGATGTCTGCGGATTATATTTATGGTGTACATAACCGTATGGGCGAGGATTTAGAAGACTATCTAGTGCTGGGTTTAACTTACAACTTCTAAATTCTGTAGATATGAAAAGTGCATCCAGATCGGTTGGGGATGCACTTTTTTTATGCACTTAAAAACGTACCTTCCAAAGATGAGTCTCAAAATAGCGCATATTGTAAACAATTATGTTTGCTTGATGGGCTTGGCTTCAATTCACCGCGAAGATGTTTAACGATCAAGCTGAGGGTGAGCTCAATTTTTTATATTTTATAAAATTTTAACAAAAACAATAATTTATAATTATTTTGTAAAAGGCGTATCTGATGTTGAATTGAATGTGGCATAGCTATTGCTAATACCTACATGAGTTTATCGAAATAACCAAAAAACGTCGGATACGATGTGGGGGAATCAAACAATGAAATTTGCACTTAAAGCATTATCTTTAGCTGTGGTGGCTTCAGCTTCTACATTCACTTTCGCAGATGACGAGCCAGCATTACCGTTTGGTTTCTCTTTTAGCGGAAGTGCTGCTGTAACAACCGACTATCGTTTCCGTGGTTTAACTCAAACCCAAAATGATCCAGCGGTACAAGCGGGTTTTACTTTGGCACATGACTCAGGCTTGTATTTGGGTCTTTGGGGTTCAAATGTTGACTTTGGTGAAGGTTCACCGAGCTTAGAGCTCGATCCATCGATTGGGTTTGCAACAACATTAGAAAGCTTTGCCAGCAAGCCAGTGCTTGATGTGGGTATGGTGTACTACAACTATCCAAGTGCAGATGATCTGAACTGGTTAGAATTTTATGGCAAATTAACCTTTGCGAGTGTCTTTACTGAAGGAGACAGTCTACTGACCAATGTAAACTATACCAATGACTATGTTGCAGCAGATACAGACAGCTGGAACATCAATGCTGGTTATGCAATTCCATTTGGTTCAACGGGCTTTGGTGGTGTCGCGAATGTGGGTTATACCGTGGTCAGTGATGAAGATAAATATTCATTTGGTGATGATGACAATTATGTCGATTGGAAAGTGGGTGTGACCTATGCATTCCAGTCTATTCCTGGTGCAACAGCAGAATTGGCAGCAGTAGGAACCAATATTGATACTGATAATCTGGATCATGTGACAGCACGTGGTGTAGAAACAGGTGCCGTGTTTACCTTAACTAAAACTTTCTAAGTTTTCGCATCTTCAAAACCCCTCTAGTCCTAAGGACTAGAGGGGTTTTTTTATGTGGAATTTAGCGATTTTTAGGCATTTTGCTGTCGGTAGGAGAGAGCTTCAGTCAAATGTCCCGTTTGAATGTGCTCTGACTGGGCCAAATCCGCAATGGTTCTGGCCACTCTTAAAATCCGGTGATAACCCCGAGCAGACAAATTTAAACGCTGTTGTGCTTTTTCAAAGATTAAAGCCGCTTGTCCATCTAGCGGTGCGAATTGTTCGAGTTGTTTGGGTGATAAAGCCATATTGAGACAAGCTTGGCGCTGCATTTGCCATTGATAAGCTTGAATCACGCGCTCACGTACAGTTGCCGAGTCTTCTACGACTTGTGTGTCTTGTAATTCAGACGCATGCAAGGGTGGTACATCAATATGTAAATCAATTCGATCCAGCAAAGGCCCGGAAATACGGTTTTGGTAGCGTTTAATCGCCTCGGCTGAGCACTGACAACGGCTATCTTGATTAAACGCATAACCACAGGGACACGGATTCATTGCGGCAATTAGTTGGAAATTGGCTGGAAAGGTGATCTGCCGTGAAGCACGCGAAATCACAATCTCTTTGGCTTCAATCGGCTGTCTTAAAACCTCTAAAACCTTGCGGTCAAACTCTGGTAGTTCATCTAAAAACAGCACGCCTTTATGTGCCAAAGTAATTTCACCGGGTTTGGGTTGTGACCCGCTGTCATTTCCAAAGAACTATGCGACAATATGAGCTAGGGTCAATGACTTAGACTGCCTTTTACAAATAACTATGCGACAAATTTTATAAAGAACTATGCAACGGAACCCAGAATGAACAATCAATCATGCGACACCGTTAACATCGTACCAGCTCGAAGAAAAATTGGTAATACACGGATTAGTGTATCTGGTTTATACCCTTTTAAAAAAGATTCGGCAGTGGCCTTTGAATCAACACTGGAACGCGATTTTCTCATTCGATTAGAGGTTGACCCTAATGTTCTTGCTGTTGAATCTCAACCCTTTACGATTGAGTATTTTGATAATGGGCAGAAACGAGTTTACACCCCTGACTACCTGGTAACTTATAAGCATGATGATTTTCTTCCATTTATTGCACCTAAACTGGTTGAAGTAAAACCTACAGATGAATTGCAACTTAATTTACATCTATGGAAAGCTAGATATCGTGCTGCCATGAGGGTATGCAAAGAAGAGGGTTGGAAATTTCATATTGCACATGAGGGTCGTATTCGGGACCAGTTATGGTCGAATGCCATGTTTTTACAAAAGTACCGAAAGATGGAATTTCCCCCTGCTGATTCAAAGCACTTATTGGATTATGTGAGAGATCGAGAAGTAGTAACTTTTGAGACTCTATTAGCCAGACATTTTCTTGGCAAATGGGACCGAGCAAATGGAATTAGTCAAATCTGGTATTTAGTTGCTCATGGTTATCTGGTTTGCGATTTAAGTGCACCTTTACAGCCATCTACTGAACTCTGGGTAAGTGGGAGTTTGTCATGAATGATAGACGTGTGAATATCAAAATAGCTGCTGGGGAACCTGTTCAGATAAAAGGGATTCCTCATACGATTATTGAAGTCATTGACCTGAAATCAGTTTTTGTTGAAAACAATAATACAGGTAGGAAAAATATTGCGGCTATCAGTGAATTAAGGCCGTCAATAGCTGTGGAACAGCATGAAGATCTAGAGCTCATCGCTGATAAAGACTGGATTGAGGCTGAAAGACGTTTCAACATCATCCGTCCTTTCATTGAGGGAGGCGTGAGTGGTCGTAAGGAAGTAGAGTTACGAGCCCAAGAACATGATATTAATCCAGCCACTATCTATAGATGGTTAAAAATCTATAAGGCATATGGAACTATTGATGGATTGCGGCCCAGAAAAGAGGGATTGCCACAAGGCAAGAAGATAATTAATAAACATGCTGAAGCAATCATTGAAAAAGCCATCAAGGATTTATACCTAACTAATCAAAGAATAAGTGTTCAAAAAGTTGTACTTGAAGTGAAACGCTTATGTCATGAATACCATATCCTAGAGGTGCCTCATGCCAATACAGTAAGAAATCGTATTGCAGCGATTAGCCAGAGAGACTCTCTTCGTAAGAGGGGACATAAGGAAAAGGCCGATAACAAATTTACACCTGCCGCAGGGAAATTCCCTCATGCTGATTATCCACTTGCCGTCGTACAGATTGACCATACGCCTGTTGATCTTATTCTGGTTGATGATTTTAGCAGGTGTCCTATAGGACGACCTTTTCTTACGTTGGCAATTGATGTGCGTTCAAGGGTAGTTGTGGGATATTACTTATCATTAGATGCCCCCTCTGTTATGTCTATTGCAATGAGCGTTTCTCAAGCTGTACTGCCCAAAGAGAAATGGCTAGCTTCGCGCAAGATTCAAGCTGAATGGCCTGTCTGGGGAATTATGAACACCATTCATGTCGATAATGGACCTGAGTTTCACTCAGAAACTTTCAGAAATGCTTGTATGGCACATGATATTCGTCTGGAATACCGACCAGTTAAAAAACCACGTTTTGGCGGGCACATTGAACGTTTGATGGGAACATTTGCAACCGATATTCACGCAGTTCCAGGAACAACTTTTTCAAATATTTTTGAAAGAAAAGGCTATAACTCAGATGCGGAAGCAGTTTTCACATTCTCCGAATTTGAGGACTGGCTGATTGATTTTATCTGTAATGTTTACCACAAAAGGAAACACTCTGCTTTAGGTACTTCTCCACTACATGCTTTTGAGTTAGGTATCTTTGGTGATAAAAACACGTTAGGTTCTGGGGCTGCTAGATTGCCTGCAAATGATCATAATTTCTTTCTTGATTTTCTACCAAGTTTTGAAAGGACGATTCAAACAACAGGTGTAACAATTGATGGTCTTGCTTATTATGCTGATGTACTAAGAGGTTGGATTAATGCTGTAGACCCTGATAATCAAAAGGAAAAACGTAAATTTATCTTTAGGCGTGATCCAAGAAATATTAGTGAGATATGGTTCTTTGATCCCGAAATCAAAAATTATTTTAAGGTTCCTTTAGCGGATCAAAGTATTCCACCATTTAGTATTTGGGAACACAAAAAGATTCAGGAACTGAAAAAGGAAACTGGCGAATATCTAAAAGATCATGAACTTGGACAGGCTCTAGCTAAACTTCGGGAGCGTGTTCAGGAGGCAAGTACTAAAACTCGACGGGCTCGCAGATCACATCAGCGCAGTACCCAACATCAACAGAGTGTTAACCCTGCTTCAATTCAGGGCAAAAAACCTCAACAAGAGAGTACGATTTTGGAGCAACAGCTTGAAAACGTATATGGTTTATTGCCTCTCGATGAGCTGGAAAATGATGAGGATATTTCATGAGTAACTATTCACATGTTTTTCAAGAGTTTCGCCCTATTGTGGAACAGTCTAATGAGGACAGACTCTACTTCCTGGAAGAGGACCGATGGATTGGGTATCCAGCAGCCAATGACTTGTTAGACCAATTGAAAGGATTCCTGACACTTCCTAAGCGGAGCCGTATGCCCAACTTACTGGTATTGAGTAAGCCAAATAATGGTAAAACCTCAATTATTAACCAGTTCTTTAAGCTGTATGGGGAGGGTTATGTCAATGCAGAAAATAATGCAGTAAAACCTGTAATCATTGTACAGGCACCTGTTTCCCCTGATGAAAAAGCTCTGTATATGGCTATTCTTGATAAGTTCTGGGTTCCTTTTCGAGAAAGAGATCCCGTTGCGAAGCTACGTTACCAAGTGGTCCATTGCCTTAAACTTTATGAGGTAAAGCTCCTCATTATCGACGAAATGAATTCTCTATTATGTGGCAGTCCGATTAAGCAAAGAACAGTAATGAATGCGATTAAGTATTTGTGTAATGAAACACAGATACCCATTGTTGGGTTTGGTACAGAAGAAGCAATTAGTGTTCTGCGTACTGATCCACAGCATGTCAGCCGTTTTCGTGTGGTTAATTTGCCCTTATGGAAACTAGATAAAGACTTTCAAGCTATGGTAAATAAATTTGAGAAAGTTCTTCCCCTCAAACAGGCTTCAAAACTGGCTGAACCAGCAACAGTAAAATATCTGCATGATATTACAGATGGAAACTTAGGTAATCTGCGAACGATTTTACGGGACGCCGCAAAGAAAGCTGTTGTTTCTGGTCAGGAGTTTATCGACCGTAGCTTGCTAGAAAGTGTGAAATAAGCAATGTGGAGGACTAGGTATGATAAGTGCAACAGAAATCCATTCATGGTTTATTCCCACGGACTTAAAGCAAGATGAGGCATTATCTTCTTGGTTGATACGTGCCGCACTTGACAGTGGTTGTGACCCATTAAGTTTAACTGGAGTACTTTGGCCCAAATGGCGAATCTGGTCTGTAGATGTAGATCGTGGTTTAAGTGCAGAGCAAGTACAGGTATTGATCAATACGACAAAAATTGATGAAAGCCAATTTAATTCTGCTACGCTTCGCAATTTTTTAATTAAATATAATCTGGATAATCAAACTCTTGATGCATGGTACTTGGTATTAGGTACAAGAAACCGTAAGCATCGAGGTGGCTGGCAATATTGTCCTGAGTGTCTATCTGAGGATAATGTTGCCTATTTCCGTCTGCCTTGGCGTTTTGCCTGGCATACAGGTTGTATAAAACATAATCAGCATTTACATGATCAATGTCCTCATTGCCATAATGCTATTCAACCTAGACGTCTTGAAGCCCCTGATCAGGTTATGACTTGCTGTTCAATATGTAAAAAAAGTCTATTGGAGGTTAATAAAAGCCTTGTGGATTGTCATGCCTTGGCATTCCAAAAAATCTTTGATCAATTCCTGGAACAAGGCTGTGCAACCTATCAAGACAAGTTGATTTCAGTAACTGATTGGTTAACGGTGATTAAGTTATTTTCACAATTTATTAGAAAAGCTTTAGCTGGCTCAGTAAATGGAAAAGGATGGGCTTTTCTTGAACAACTCAGAATTCAGGTGCCCCATCCTGAGCTTATATCGAATGGATTGGCTGTTAACCAACTTCCAGTTACCGAGAGAGAACGGCTATTTTCCTGTATTTATCAATTACTCATTATTCCCCAGGAAAAGTTTATTGAAACAGCAAAATCTTTAAATATGAACAGGTCTTCATTTTGGGATAAGAGAAACCAGTTGCCAGCCATATTAAGGCCTGTTGAAGAACAATTAGGCTCGATTTATCGGAACTACCCTCCAAAGAGAGCATTGGTAGCTACCTTTAAACCTAAAAGTAAGGAGACTGTAATACGCAAGTTTTTAAGATTAAAAAGAAAACTAGGGTAACTTTTGGGGGGACAACACCATGCCTCAGTGTGATGAATGTGGTGATGCGGTTGAAAAGATACACCGACTTTATAAACAGCGTAACTATTGCCATAAGTGCTATGTACGAGTTTTTAAAAAACAGGATTGTCCGTCGTGTGGTAAAAGTTCCAGATTATATAAAGCTGATAACTTGGCCGTTTGCCAACAATGTGAAACCAATAGACCTTGCATTAGATGTCAGCGTATTGATTACCCTATAGGAAAAATAACGGAGCAAGGCCCTGTTTGTAATAGTTGTTCAGTTTATTTTAGAGAGTTTCAAGCTTGTGAACGGTGTGGTGTGACATCACAACGCTTATCTCGTATCAGCCGTTTTGGAGATAATTTAAGAGTTTGCCCAAAGTGTGCAACCCGTGATTACCAGACATGCCAAAGTTGTAGAAGATATAGGTTGATTGAACAGGATGTTGTGTCAGGCAAAATGCTTTGTAAGAAATGTTTGACCTGTCCACCACTTCAATGTCTAACTTGCCAGCAACAGATTCCTGCTGGATATGGGAAATACTGTGAATTATGTACATGGCGAAGAATATTGGGGAATAGGATTAAGGAACTGGTTAATACATTAGTAAATCCAAGCCTCAAAGGTTACTTTAAAGATTATATGAATTGGCTTGATCATGAGGTTGGACCGCATAAGGCTGCATTACTAATTCGTAAACATATTCATTTTTTTGAAAAGACCAGTGATCTTTGGGGAGATCAGATCCCAGACAATGACTCTTTATTACATAGACTAAGAACAAGTGGTTTACGCAAATATGAGCTGCCCATCCGGTGGTTGGTTGCAGTACATCACCTGCATATAGATACCCAATCTAAAGGCCACTGTTCTGAATTTGACCAACTGAGAAAACTGGCGAACTCATGTCCTGGTTCATCGCTTTCAGCCCAAATTCTTCAGAACTATTATCAGGTTTTAATAAATAAAATGGATTTAGGGAAAACGAGTATACGTTCTGCCCGTTTAGCCATGAAACCAGCATCTGCTTTAATGCTGTTGGTAAGTCAATCACGATTAGATTTACCAACAATGTGGCATGTAAAATATTACTTATTTAAGTCCCCTGGACAAGCTTGCGCTATTGTTGGCTTTCTTAATTTTTTAAACAAGAATTATGATACGAACCTTGATACGTCATGGGTACTAGATGAAAAAATAACAGAAAAAAGTAATATGAAGAAACTGGAAAAACAATTGTTGGCCATCATGAAAGCCCCAGAGGAAAATTTTAATGAACTAGAGTGGATAAAGTTAGGATTGATGTATTTTCATAATTTGGATAAATCCTTTTTTAATCAAATGGATAGTATTAATTATAGGGGGCTGAATGATGGCTTTGAAGTGAGGTTTGGTGATCAGCAATATTGGATACCTAAATTGCTTGTATAACTGGACCATATAACGCTAATGTAGCTACATAAAGTTAAAACTGAATTTTGGGCTTCCAGAGGGTATGTATGGGGCAATTAGGTCATGAATATTGTGTTCATAATGGATTCAATAGGTCTCATGCAGGGAAATATGTTTATTCACTTGCTACGTTTATATCTTGGATATTGATTTACTTTTTACTGAAGTTCTTGGGTGGATTGTCTCCTTATTGGAATGTCATCATTTCTAGTGCTATCACTGCTTTATTATTTCTTACTTTTTATTTTCTATTTGATAAATGGATATGGAAAACAGGTTTATTTTTCAAGATTCTGAAATATCCTGATATTTCGGGAGAATGGTCATGTAAAGGTATCTCTGATTACCAAGAAGAAAATTCTGAAATGATTAAGCACAATAGAGAGTGGATTGGAAAAGTAACAATTTTACAAAGTTGGGATAAAGTAAGAATCAGATTAGAAACAGAATTTTCCACATCTGACAGTATTTCTGCTGCAATTATTTATGACGAAATTGAAGAATACAAAGTTCTTTATAGTTATGAAAACAAACCAAAAGATTTAGATCATGAAGAGTTACGTATCCATCGAGGATTTGTAGAGCTGACACTTCATAAAGACAATAAAAGTGCCAGTGCTAAATATTATAATGTTACTGGTCGAAGAACCATGGGAACAATGTTATGGGAAAAATTAGATAACTAATGGATAAGAGCCAATGGTTTCGTCATATAGGTAACCCAAATCTTTACGTATTTCCGTAACGAGTTTATCTAAGGCAATGCTCATTGTTGTGAGAGAGGTTTCTTTCTGATAACTATCAAATATTTTTCTGGTCATATCAGGTGTATATAAGCTATTTCTATAGTTTGGGTTATGATACAGATAATCAAAAAATCTTTTTGTTTCAAGAACTATTGCTAAAGCATTTGTTCTACCTTTCTTTAAATTTTCTAGATTGGAATGATACATAATAGAGGCTAGATCAAAACTACTTAAGTAAATTACTTTGCCCTCTTCAACTAAATCGGCTTTTATTGTTTTACAAAGGCGGATAGATTTTTTCAATCCTCCATCAGCATAGTATTTACATTTGTAATCTATATAAAAAATATGCTTGAAAGGTAAGTTCATCAATGTAGTAGGAGTTTTATTATCTAGAATATTGACTCCTCTTAAATAAAGGTGCTTTTGTTGTTGGTACTCATATGTTTCTACCCAATGAGAGGGTACAACATCTACATCCCGAGGAAGTGATCCACCTGTTAAAGTTATAGATTTAGCACCAGTAGTATCAATTGTTACGGCAGGATATGCTTGTCTTAATTCATAAGTGCACGCGTTCCTGAGTTCTCTTAATATTTTTATATCATCATGACGTAAAGTACCTAAATAACCCTCTGTACGATAATGTGATTTGTTAAGTACAAGTAAATCAACATCACTTACACCTTTGATATGAATATTTAGGGGAACTGACCCTTGTAATCTGTATTCTGTGACAATGTTATGATTATTTAGTAGCCTAGGCTCTAATTGTTTTTCAATTCTTTTAGCAGTTTCAATACTGATTTCTGTGTAACGTTTACTAACTTCTTGCATTGCTCCTACTGCATAACGGATAGATGGTTTGTCTGATACAATCTGCCATTTTTCTATTGTACGTTTTAATTCATCAAACTCATTAAATGAAGTTACGCCTGCTGTTACACTATCAAAAGCATTGTATGTAAGGTCAGTACCTTTTCGTCTTTTCTCTAATCTGTTCAATCTTTTATAAAAATCAATTTCAGACATTGTGAAACTCAAAAAATAGTAGTTATGGTTAAAATAATTATACCTTAATAATTATTTTAAGGTTTTAATAAATAAGGTTTTATTGTCATAAATGCTCAAATTTAAGATGAGAAGTAAGATAATTTTTAAGTATAAAGTTTGAGAATGTTTGTAGTCTTTTGTAGTGCATCCAATAATCAAATAAATAATTGTGAAACCATGAAAACACATATCACATTTATATTTATATAAAAATATTATTTGTGATTGGAGGTGATTTTTTTAATTCTATTGATTATTGTGACTCACTACGGAGTTAATTGTATTTAAGTATTTGTTTTTAATTGTTTTATTTTTTAATTATTTTTATTTGATTAGGTGTTGACCTTACCATAATTGGAAAGAATAGAGTTACTACATCAAGGGTAATGATGTACCTGATAGGAAAGAATAACTTCCGAGCTTATTACCCATTATTTTTTCATAATTGTAGTAAGAGGATAACTCCATGAAACGCTTTGTTCCAATGTTAATGATCGGTGCGATTGTATTTAGTGCGGGGTGTTCCTCTTCTGACGCTCCAAAGGATAATTCAATGAGTGAGAATAAACATGAAAGCCATTCAATGCACCATGATATGAATGGTTCAGCTAAAACAGATAATCCATCTACAAATGCCTATATGGAAGTAAATACTCGTATGCACAGCGGAATGGGTATTGATTTCACGGGAAATGCAGATACTGACTTTATGTTGGGTATGATTCCTCACCATCAGGGTGCGGTTGATATGGCAAAAGTAGTTCTTCAATACGGCTCTGATCCAAAAGTGCGTCAGCTTGCTGAAGATGTTATCTCTGCCCAGGAGTCAGAAATCAAGATGATGAATGAATGGTTGGCAAAAAATAAAAATCATTCTGACAGCAAAAATGAAGATAGCCCATCAACTCAAGCATACATTAAGGTCAATGATGAAATGCACGCAGATATGATGGTTCCATTTACAGGAAATGCTGATGTTGATTTCATGAGAGGCATGATTCCCCATCATCAAGGTGCAATTGATATGGCTAAAGTAGTTCTTCAATACGGTTCTGATCCAGAAGTGCGTCAGCTTGCTGAAGATGTTATCTCTGCCCAGGAATCAGAAATCAAGATGATGAATGAATGGTTAAGTAAACATAAGTAGATACTTCTCTATTCGATGTTCTTTTAAATGAGGGGCTTTTTAAAGCCCCTTGTTTTATCTATAAATTTGATGAATTGAGGATTATGTTATATGCCAAAAATTATAGTTCTTCCGCATGAAAAGATTTGTCCACAGGGTGCGGAACTTGAAATTGAAAGTGGAAGTAATTTATGTCGAAGTTTATTGGATCATGGCATTCCCATAGAACATGCCTGCGATTTATCAGGTGCATGTACAACATGTCATGTTGTCGTGAAAAAAGGGTTTGATAGTCTGGAAGAAATGGATGATGTAGAGGCTGACTTACTGGATCGTGCTTGGGGGCTTACGGCTGAATCAAGACTATCTTGTCAGGTTAAAGTCCAAGATGAAAACTTGGAAGTAGAAATCCCCAAATACACGGTAAACTATATTTCAGATCATCATGAATAAGTGTTTCTAGTTTGTTTTTAAGACATTTACTTTTGAAACTTGATTAAGTATTCTTGGTACAGATAAAAGGTGAATCTGGTCAGTATGTCAAATAATAAGTTCATAAAACTTATTCTTGTATTTGTCCTGTTTTTGTTTTCAATAACAACTACGGGTGTTTATACATGGGCGCCTGTAATTGCTAAAAATTTAGACCATCACCATGATCTAAATATTTCTATTGTGTCTGGAGATATAAGTCACTGGACTCTAGTTCATCATGATAATCAAATTTCTCAGGAAGATACAAAAAATCATAATTGGAAAAGTTATGATCAATCTGCTTTACAACATTCAGTTAAGCCTATTACGATTCAAGAACATTTTGCTCTTGATCCTGTATTCTTCTTGAGCTTTGCCCTACCTCTTATACTACTTTTTCTTAGTTTTTTTGAAATACCTATTAGGTCTTTTGGATTTAGGAAAAGGCAATCTTTTATTAGTAACTCTTATACTTATACAAAAGCTTTAATCGTTTTACGTAATTGATTTTTCTATACAAAAAATAATTTTTCATTTTTTTTGTATAGGTAAAGTCATGTCTAAAATTTATCAGATATTTCTTACCTGTGGTTTGGTAGTCATGGCAGCACCTGCTTTTGCAGAGCAAGATTATGCCCGACTACAACAACAGGTATTAGCAAATGATGTAATTCTCAAGAGTTTGCAACAATCTCAGTCTGCGTATGATATCAATCAACAATATGCTGGGCGATTGAACAATCCAACTTTTAATATGGAGCTGGATAATTTAGGAAATTCCAAGCTTAAAGAACTTGATGGCCCTACTACCATGATTGGGCTTTCTCAAGATATTCCCTTAAATAATAAGTTACAGTTACGTAAACAACTGGCAGGATTTCAGGGCAACAATAATCAGTTTGAGATTGTAAAACGTCAGGCAGAACTTAAATCAGAATTAAGGACTTGTCTGTCAAACTGGTATGTTGCAACCCAGCGTGCTGAAATTTTTTCAACTGAAAGTAGTTTGTATAAGCGACAAGTCAATGTACTCACTGAAAAGTTAAAATTCGGTCGAGTGATTCCCTCTGATGTCCAGTTAAGTTCGGCATTGTCAGCAGAATCAGCTTTACGTCATCAAAATGAGTTAAAGAGGATTCAATATCAGAGAAACCTCTGCTCTAAGTATCTTCCTGATTTGCCAAATCAAGCCATTGAAGTGCCTCTAGATATTAACTTTTCCAATCGTGTCAGTTTATTGGAACAGGAAAGTGTCTTAAAAACACAGTTGGCAAAAACACAACTTGAATTGGCAAAAAGAGAGGCCGTACCTGATATTACATTGGGTGTTGGTGTCCGAAATTATCAGGAAACCAGTGACAAGGTATTTTTAGTTTCCACCTCAATTCCCCTCGCTGTCTTCAATCGTAATAAAGGCAATATTGCCATTGCTCAAGCTACCCAAGCCAATGCAGAAACCCAATCTGTCTGGGCAAATCGTAACGCTAAAATTGAATTGGAAAATAAATCGGTTGAGATTTCAAACCTGATTGATGCAATCAAGCAATATGACAGCACGGTATTACCCGCAGCCAATGAAAGTTTACGTATTGCTGAACTGGGCTATCAGGCAGGCAAGACTTCCCTATTGGAATTTAATAGTAATAAGCAAATTTGGTTGGATAAACAGTTAGCCCGTTATGACCTGTGGTTGGCTTTGCAAAATCAAATTGCAGAGATTGAGAAAAACTACGTCACCAATTTAGAACAGGAATAGGGGGAACACAAACATGAATAAAACCACCAATACTTTAATTGCAACAGGTGTTGTTGCATTACTGATTATCCTGTGTGCGATTGCTTGGTATAAGACAGGTAATAAACCAAAGGCGAATTCAGGTGAAACGGTAGAGGAAAGCGTTGCAGTTGCAGGTGATGAAAAAGGCCAACATGGTGGACGTTTATATCGAGATGGCGATTTCTCTACGGAAGTTAAGATTTTTGAGGAAGGTGTTGAACCTCATTTACGTGTATATGGCTATTTCAAGGATAAGCCCTTAAAGCCTCAAGAACTGACTGCAAATATTTTCATCAAGCGTCTTGATGCGGAACAAAATATTAGCTTTGTACCTGAAAGTGACTATCTGATTGGAAATGAAGTGATTTATGAACCACATTCATTTTTGATGATGATCAATGTGGAATATCAAGGTAAAAAGCATACATGGAGGTGGGACACCAAAGAGGGTCGTACCAATATTCCTGATGCCAGTCTAAAAAGTAGTGGACTCGAAGTATTAACTGTTCAGCCTATGATGTTTGAAAATAGCTTACAGCTTAAAGGTGAACTTAAATTTCCAGACAATTTTGAGAGTTTTATTACCCCTAAAGCAAGTGGCACACTGGTTAAAACCTATCGTACGATTGGTGATAAGGTCAGTAAGGGTGACTTATTGGCAACCGTACAAAGTCAGGATGTGATTCGTCTAAATGCTGAACGTACTATCGCTCAGGATACCTTGCAATTTACACGTAAAAAAATGGAGCAAGAACGGGCTTTATGGCAAAAACGTGTTTCCCCTGAAATTGACTATATTAATGCCAAACGTGAATTTGATAATGCTCAGGTCCGTGTCAATGAGTTAAATAACATGATTAGCTCATATGGTGGTTCTAGCAATGGAATGATTGAAGTACGTGCTGGCATGTCAGGTACAGTGTTGGAAATCCTCAGTGCCATTGGTACAAATGTTAATCCATCTACCCCGATGTTTAAAATTGCCAATACCTCACAGCTTTTGGCAGTGGTGAATATACCTGCTGATCAATTGAATGTGGTGAAAGCAAGCAATAAAGTCACCATCAAGTCACAGACAGCAGATTCAGAAGAAGCACTGGGGCGTATTAAATATATCAGTGATGTGATTGACCCTAAAACTCGTACCGCTCAAGCCTTTGTTGAAATTCCCAATCAGTTTAACTGGCGTTCAGGTCAGTTGATTTCAGCACAAATCTTTGAAAGTCAATCCATGAAACCGATGGTGGTGCGTGAAGATGCACTACAAACCTATCGTGACTGGGATGTAGTTTTTCTTCGTGTTGGTGATGACTTTGAGGTTCGTCCACTCGAATTGGGGGAAAAATTCAATGGCTTTGTTGAAGTCAAATCGGGTTTAAAAGTTGGACAAAAATATGCAGCAGGTAATTCTTATCTTATAAAAGCAGAGCTGGGTAAATCTGGCGCTTCTCATGACCATTAAAAGCAGGAGTAGCGAACATGTTTGACCAGATTGTAAAACTGTCAATCAAGAACCGTTGGTTGGTATTGATTGTATTTTTGTTTATCGGTGCATTTGGTGTCTATAACTATTTCAAACTGCCAATTGATGCAGTCCCTGATATTACCAATGTTCAGGTACAAATTAACAGCGAGGCTCAGGGACTCTCGCCACTGGAAATGGAAACTCAGGTGACCTTTCCAATTGAAACAGCCCTAGCAGGTATCCCCAATCTTAACTATACGCGTTCGGTATCAAGATATGGATTATCACAAGTCACTGTTATCTTTAAAGAAGGTACAGATATTTATTTTGCCCGCCAATTGGTGAATGAAAGGATTCAAGGTGTTGTACCAAGTCTGCCAAGTGGTATTTCCACTTCAATGGGACCTGTGTCTACAGGGCTTGGCGAAATCTTTATGTACACTGTTGAGAATGCACCCAATAATCCAAATCCAATGTCAGCTACGGATTTAAGGACATTGCAGGACTGGGTGATTAAGCCGCAACTGCGAAATGTTGAGGGCGTCAATGAAATCAATACCATTGGCGGCTATGTAAAACAATTTGTGGTACGCCCTAATTATGCTTATCTGCGGAGTATCGGCTTAGACCAACAGGTGATTGTTGAAGCCATTTCAAAAAATAGCATGAACAAAGGTTCTGGTTATATTGAAAAAAATGGTGAGCAATATCTTCTGCGTTCGGATTCACAAATTACATCCATCGAGCAAATCAGAAATATTCCAATTACCACAAGTAACGGCTATATCCTGCGTTTAAGTGATGTTGCAGAAGTGTCTATTGGAAACGAATTGCGTACAGGTGCAGCGACCAAGAATGGTCAGGAAATTGTACTGGGTACGGCATTCATGTTGATTGGCGAGAACTCCCGTAATGTTGCCCATGCTGTAGACCAAAAATTACAGGAAGTCCAAAAATCGCTACCCGAAGGTGTTGAAGCAAAAGCGGTTTATAACCGTACTACACTGGTTGATGCCACGATTGAAACAGTTAAAAAGAACCTGTTAGAGGGTGCAATCCTTGTGATTGTGGTTCTATTTATCTTTCTGGGGCATTTCCGTGCTGCACTGATTACTGCAATGGTCATTCCATTATCCATGTTGATGACCATTACAGGGATGGTCAATCAGAAAATCAGTGCCAACCTCATGAGTCTTGGTGCATTGGACTTCGGGATTATCGTTGATGGTGCTGTGGTGATTGTAGAAGCATCTCTGGCAAAACTTGCTTTAAAACAGAAAGAGTTAGGGAGAGTACTCACTCGACAGGAACGATTTGCCACAGTATTTGATGCCACCAAAGAATCCAGAAAAGCCATTCTTTATGGTCAGCTCATTATTATTCTGGTTTATCTACCTGTGATGACACTGACAGGTGTTGAAGGAAAAATGTTCACGCCAATGGCAGCAACAGTGGTGATGGCATTACTTGCAGCAATGATTCTCTCGATTACTTTTGTTCCTGCCATGATTGCATTGGTGACTACAGGCAAAGTAAAAGATGAAGAATCTAAAATCATTCATGGCATTAAGAAGTTTTATAACCCTGTTCTGAACTGGTCACTTAATCATCGAATGGTACTGGTTGCTTTTGTCGCAGGTTTCTTGGTCTTTAGTGCCAGCTTATCTAGTCGTCTTGGTTCAGAGTTTATTCCATCACTGGATGAGGGGGATGTGGCATTACACGCATTGCGTATTCCTGGCACGTCTTTAACTCAGGCAATCGAAATGCAATATGCACTTGAACGAGAGATTAAAAAGATTCCAGAGGTCAAAACCATTCTTGCCAAAATTGGTACGGCAGAGATAGCAACTGACCCTGTACCGCCAAACGTGGCAGATAACTATGTCATGTTAAAACCCCGTAGTGAATGGCCAAATCCAAATAAGGAAAAAGCTGATGTCGTGGCAGAAATTGAACGAGTTTCAAAAGGCGTTTATGGCAATAACTACGAGTTCACTCAGCCAATTCAAATGCGTTTTAATGAGTTAATTTCTGGTGTTCGTACAGATGTCGCTGTAAAAATCTCAGGCGATGATTTGGAACAACTGTTGGAGCTGGGCAATGAAGTTGCAGATATTCTTGAAACAGTCAATGGAACTGCCGACTTAAAAGTTGAGCAAATGTCTGGTTTGCCAATGGTTTCGATTGAACTTAAAAGGGACATGATTGCTAATTATGGTTTAGATGCGGAGGATGTTCAAAATAAAGTGTCTAGTTTGATCACTGGACAAACCGCAGGCAAAGTATTTGAAGGCGATAGAAAATTCGACATTGTCGTCAGAATGGAGGAAAGTTCGGTGAGCAATCTGGAAAAACTCTATCAAATTCCAATGCGGTTGCCAGATGGTTCAAATGTACTGTTGTCTGATTTGATTGAGCTAAAAACCATTCAAGGGCCAAACCAGATTTCTCGTGAAAATGGTAAACGCCGAATTGTTATCACTGCGAATGTGCGTGGAACAGATATAGGTAGTTATATTGCTGAAGCTCAAGCGAAAGTCGATTCCCAATTCAAATTACCAGAAGGTTACTGGATGTCTTGGGGAGGTACATTTGAACAGATGCAATCTGCTACCAATCGTTTGATGGTGGTTGTACCTGTAGCATTGTTATTAATCTTTAGCATGATTTACATGGCATTAGGGAATATTCGTAATAGTTTATTGGTCTTTACTGGTGTGCCATTTGCATTAACTGGTGGTGTCATCGCTTTAGCATTAAGGGATATTCCACTTTCAATCTCTGCTGCTGTGGGCTTTATTGCCCTCTCAGGTGTGGCGGTATTAAATGGATTGGTCTTAGTCACCGCAATTCAACGCTTGCAAGCTCAAGGTCAAAGTTTGGTTGATGCGGTAAAGCATGGTGCTTTAGAAAGATTAAGACCTGTATTAATTACGGCTCTGGTTGCTTCTCTGGGATTTATTCCAATGGCGTTAAATGTCGGCATTGGTTCAGAGGTTCAACGCCCAATCGCAACTGTAGTTATTGGCGGGATTATTTCTTCCACATTACTTACATTGATTATTCTGCCTACCTTGTATGTCTGGTTCAATCAAAGAGCCAAGCGTAAAGCAGAAGTAGAAAATTTCTCTGAGCAACAGGTTTAGGGAAGAAATGAAATGATAGGCATGGTGCAAGATAAAAAGTTTAAAGGAACAATGATGTGGCTTGTCTGCATCCTTAGTCTTGCATTGTGCCTGCATTCTAATACACATGTAACTGAAATCAGTTCATTTCAGAACGCACCTTATGCAGAAACACATCCACATGAAGTGAATCAACCGCATATACATAGCCACCAAGATACTTATCATGAACATTTTGTTGGTTATGATGTTGGTCAAAATATTAGTTTTATTGTACTGATTTTCAATTCTCAAATTATTGACAGAATCAAACACTATACCCTTTTAGTGATGAGTCGCATTTTTAAACCGCCAAAAAATGAATGAATTATCAATTCATCATTTAATTTTTTGGAGTTTAATTTATATGACAAGTTCTTTCTTGCAGTGGGTGAAATCAAGAAGCCGCTTAAAACTGATAGTAGTATTAAGCCTATTCTTGTTTAGCCCAATGTTATTTGCGCATGGTGTTTCGGAAGGTGACAAAGGTTACATTCAGGAAATCTACGGTGTCCATATCATCCCATTTATCTATTTGGGAGCGAAACATATGCTCACGGGATACGACCACCTATTGTTTCTCGTTGGCATTATTTTCTTCCTATATCGAATAAAAGATATAGGCTTATATGTCAGCCTTTTTGCCATTGGTCACTCAATCACCATGCTGATTGGTGTGTACTACAACATCTCAATGAATGCCTACATTATTGATGCAATCATTGGTTTCTCTATTGTTTATAAAGCCTTAGATAATTTGGGTGCTTATCAAAGATGGTTTGGGTATCAACCCAATACCAAAATTGCAACCTTAATTTTTGGTCTGATACATGGTTTTGGTTTAGCCGTCAAAATTCAGGAATATGAAGTCCCTAAAGATGGCCTATTGGCAAATTTAATTTCATTTAATGTCGGTGTTGAACTCGGTCAGCTCATGGCACTGTGCATCATTTTGCTATTTATGACCATGTGGCGAAAAACCCCTTACTTCTTTAAAACAGCTTATCAAAGTAATGTCTTTTTGATGTTTCTTGGTTTTTTATTGGTCGGCTATCAGCTTACTGGCTTTATCACACAATAAGGATTGAATTATGTACAACACTGAAATTCCAAAAAATATTCAACTTCCATCTTCCAAAAAGTTGATTAAATCAACAGTAATTGCAGCCATAAGTGCGGTAGTTGTATTAGTGACATGTGTGATGCCCGCTGAATATGGTATCGACCCAACAGGTATAGGAAAAGCCATTGGTTTGGTTGAGATGGGAGAAATTAAACAGTCTTTAGCCAAAGAAGCTGAACAGGGATTGGGCGAAAACACTGGCGGTTTTGCAGAAGAGTTTGATATTTCTGGACAAGATACTAGTGTTTCAGAGGCAACCCAAGCTCTAGGACAAACAGAAGCAAATACAAAGGTTTCAAATGAAAGTGAACCAGCCAAAATGATACCTGCTGTGACCAAAGAATCTATTTCGATTGACCTCAAGGCTGGTCAGGCAACAGAAGTGAAACTGGCAATGCCTAAAGGTGCAAGTGTTAATTTCGACTGGAAAACATCAGGTGGTGGTTTGAATTTTGATACACATGGAGACCCAGTGAATGCCCCGAAAGATTTTTATCATGGTTATGGCAAAGGTCGAAATGAAACTCAGCAATCAGGGACTTTAACGGCTGCATTTGACGGTAAACATGGTTGGTTCTGGCGAAACCGTAACAAAGAATCTGTCACAGTAACTTTAACAGTTGAAGGACAGTTTAGTGAAATAAAACGGATTTTTTAATCTATTTAAGGACATTTAAGGGCAATGCTCTTAAGTGTCCTATGGATAAAGCAGGTGAACTAGGAGAGCCGATAAAATGTTTACAGTATTAAAAAACACAACATATAGACATCTATTTCTTGCACAAGTGATTGCATTAATTGGTACTGGCTTAATTACGATTGCATTGGCTTTACTTGCGTATGATATGGCTGGCGAAAAAGCGGCACAGGTTCTCGGTATTGCACTGGCAATTAAAATGATTGCTTATATTGCCGTCGCACCTGTTGCCTCAGCTTTTGCAGAACGTTTACCCCGAAAAAAGGTTTTGGTTGGATTAGATATTATTCGGGCATTAACAGCACTTTGCTTACCATTTGTAACCCAAATCTGGCAGATTTACCTGTTAATTTTTATTTTACAATCCGCATCAGCAGCATTTACCCCTACATTTCAGGCAACGATTCCAGATGTATTGCCTGATGAAAAAGATTATACCAACGCCTTATCATTGTCCCGTCTAGCTTATGATTTAGAAAATATAATTAGCCCGATGTTAGCAGGGCTGTTATTGACAGTTATTAGTTATAACAATTTATTCTTAGGTACAGTCATTGGCTTCATTGGTTCAGCATTATTTGTTGTCAGTGCAAAACTACCTGTAGCAAAAATTCCTGAATTTAAAGGTATATATAGTCGAATCAAACAGGGGGCAAAAATATATTTTAATACTCCACGATTGAAAGCCTTACTTGCATTAAATCTAGCCATTGCTTCGGCAAGTGCTGTAGTTATTGTCAATACAGTGGTACTGGTTCAATCAACCTTTAAACTGACAGAACATGCAACAACTTGGGCGTTTGGTCTATTTGGTCTTGGTTCTATGCTTTCAGCATTTATATTGCCTAAAGTTCTTGATAAATTTAATGATAGAACCGTGATGTTAACAGGTACAACCATACTGACCATTGGCTTGTTCTCTGGCTATTTTATTCATTCCTATGCTTGGTTATTGGCATTGTGGTTTATTTTAGGTGTGGGCTATTCAGTGGCTCAAACACCAACAGGGCGATTAATTCGTAAATCAGCATCCAGTGAAAATAGAACAGCTTTATTTGCAGCACAATTTGCGTTTTCTCATGCGTGCTGGTTGATTACTTATCCATTAGTTGGGTGGTTGAGTACCAATGTGGGAACATTACAGACTTTTATACCTATGGCAGTAATTGCCGTTATTTCACTCATACTTGCGATGCGTGTATGGTCAGCTCAGGACGAAATGTATTTGGCTCATAATCATGATGATTTACCACCAGAACATGAGCATTTGCAACAACATCTGGTCAATGGAATCCATATTCATGAATATGTAATTGATGATTACCACCAGAAATGGCCAAAATAACTACTTTTTACTTAATTAAATTTTAGTAAGACTTGACCTTACAATTATGGCAAGGTTTATATTAAATAAATCTTGAATAATAGTGGAGATAAATATGGAATTTCATGTTGAAGGTATGACCTGTGGCGGTTGTGCCCGTGGTGTCACCAGAGCAATTCAAGCAGTTGATGCTAATGCAAAGGTAATTACTGATCCTCCAAATCGCAGTGTGAAAGTTGAAACAACTGCAACTCAGCAACAAGTGGTTGAGGCTTTAACAGAGGCTGGTTTTCCTCCTCGCTAAGAGTGAACAAAATAATAAAGCGACTCAAAGTAGTCGCTTTTTATTTCCAATAAAAAGCTAAAACTTAAGTATTTTTGGGAAGTTGAATTAACACCACCCCTCCAAGAATCAAAACTAATGCCAATAATTCAATTACTCCTATACTTTCTCCAATCATAGCGCCAATGATAACAGCCACAATTGGGGCAATATATGTAGCCCCAGCAGCTTTTACTGGTCCAAGCTTTTGAATGATGTAGTAATAAATGAAGAAAGCACCTCCCGTTCCCAACATCCCTAGGCCAATAATCACCCCCCATAGTGTATGGATGTCCGATGTAATCGCAGTAATATGGTCAAAGTCTGTTAGAAGCAACAATGTAAGTGTTGCGATGCCTGACTGCCATGTTGCTAATGCCACTGGAGGTAAGTTTAAGGGAGAAAGAAAATATCGGGCATAAACAAAAGAACATCCAACACTGAGTGTTCCAACAATCATCCATACGATACCCATCAAAGGGATCTCCTGTGTGCTTTCCCATGGTCTGGCACTTAAGATGATGCCTAGGAATCCTAGTATAATTCCAAGGGTCATCCGCTTTGTAGGTTGTTCCTCACGAAGAAATATGATGGAAGCCAAGAACGTAAAAATGGGAATAGAGCCACTAAGCAGTCCAGCGATACTGGTGGGAAGAAGAGCTGTTCCAGCGACAAACCCATAATAATAGAGTGTCGTTGCCAATACTGACATCACGGTGAAATGAGGGAGATAACGTAATTGCTGGCGATTGATTGCCCTTGTATAAATAGCAATCACTAAAAGAGGAAGAAATCCAAATAGGACTCGCAGGAATACGGTTTGTGAGGGGGAAATAAGGATAGTGGCCCATTTCATATAGATAAAATTTGTTCCCCAAATGATTCCAAGTAGAACTAGTGCGACATAAGCGCGAAGCATCTTATCTGTATCCTATTGAGTCAGTTTAGGGGTTAATCCAATGGCTATTCATCAAATTTCCATCGTTGTCATAAGTGAAATATGCACGCTGGTTGTTTTGGTGCTGCAATTGAAACCAGTCTAAAATCTCAATCTGGACAGAAATAACACCAAAACATGAATATCCATCTTGTCTTTCATCACTGTCTGTTTCTAGAAGTGAGTGGCAACCAGTGGTAAAAGCACACTCATCTCCTGGTGGTCCACCCGTATAGGTTCTCTGTGTCCATATACTCAATGATTGCCATGCCTGTTGAGCAACTTCAGTACCAGAAGCATGAAGTGTGGCAATACCTTTTAGGCGAAGCTGCAAACGCGTCTTTGAGCAAAACCCCAGAATGGTCGTAGATGGGTTTGCCAAGAGTTCATTCCATTTTGGACTGCGAATATCGGTATGGATCTCAAGAATACGTTTTAATTGATTTACATGTCTTAGCACGACCATTCTGGCCTGTGGCGTATCCTCTTTATCTACCGAGCATAGATTGATATAGCGGAAACCTGATTCAGGGGTGATAGTTGCCAATTCAAGTTCTTTCCAGGCCAAAGTATTAATTTGAATAAGATCATTTGCCATAACAGACACCTCAGTCAGGATAATTTTCCAGTCCTATACTTTATTTTCTAAAGGAAGACTCAGCATAAAAATTGCTTTTATTAGGACATTATTTCAACTAGTTGAATGACTTGCACACGATTAATAAACGCATTAGAGTGTAGAAAAACTACTGTCTATTTGGTTCTATGTTATCTCGTCGGAAACTCCCATCTTTAAATGCTTTGCGTGCTTTTGAATCGGCAGGACGGAAGTTGAGTTTCCGTGCTGCTGCGGATGAACTGGGAGTTACCCAAGGTGCGATTGCTCAGCAGGTCCGGGCATTGGAGGAACATCTGGGGGTTACACTATTTCAGCGTCTTCCAAGAGGACTGGCTTTGACTCCAGAGGGAGCTAATTACTTGGTCAATATGACTCATGCCTTTGATATTCTTACAGAATAAACGGAATCGATTTTGGATCAACCTGATAGCGTAACCATTAGTGTAACTCCGACGATTGCTGCCAAGTTGTTGATCCCTCTTTTAGGTAAACTACATACATCATTGCCTGATATCAAGCTGCATACATTAGCTACTGAAGCTGTATCAGATTTTGATCGGGATCAGGTTGATATTGCTGTACGCCTTACTAAAAAGTCATTTCCAGAGAATTTGGAAGCGCAGTTATTGTTCCGTCAGGAACTGATTGTTGTGGCAAGTCCTTTTCTTGTCCAAGATTTAACTCTTCCTTTAAAGCCTGAACAATTAATATCAATGCCACTTCTACATGATGCTCACGATAACTGGCCCAAGTTCCTAAATACAAATGTTAAGTTATCTGGACTTGTTTTTAGTCAAACCACTCTGGCATTAGACGCTGCTTTGTCAGGGCAAGGCATTGCGTTAGCATGCCGAGCCTTTGTAGATGAAGAGATTAAATCAGGAAAACTGGTACAGGTTGTTTCGGAAATAATGACCATTGAACCAAGTTATTATCTTGTACGGAAAAAATCCTCACACTCTAATACTACTGTGAACAAGATTTGGCAGTGGTGTATAGAATATCTTGGTACTAATTAAAAAACTCTTTAAGTAATTGACTTATATATTCTTACTTTATTGGTTATATATGTGGTCATATAGACATAACCTCTTTTTCATTTGCAGGTGTTATTGGAGTTAATGTGGTCATCCTTTTATATCGACCAAGATGGTGTTTGTTATCTGCTTTGATTTTGTAAGTATAATTTTTCTTGGATTTAGTATTATTAATTACAGATAAATTTGGATTAGTGAATGTATGTCTTATAAAAACATCTTTCTTTATATTCTCTTTGAATACATTGTCGAGCTCTATAATTATATTCTGTTGGATAATAATCTCACTACTTCCCATAAAGGTGCTGATAGATAGTAGAGAGTCCCTAATCAAGGTAAAAGTACAAGAAAATTTATTATTGATCTGAACTGCTTTTATTGCTTTGGCAGTTTCAAAAACATCGCGGTATTCTTCAATACTAAACGTAATGTCACTTTTGAATGGTAATTCGATATGAAGAACATTACAAATGAGTCTGCAATAATAAGTATATGATAGTAAAGGTAATAGTCTGGAAAAATAAGTTTTTCCAATTGAGGTGCTTGAAGAGAATACTTCTAAACCATCTATATATATGATTGCTTTGAATTCTTTACTATTTGACAATGATTTATAAAATTTAAAAATTTGATCAAAGTAAGGTAATTTAGATAAGTTTTTGTTATCCCATAACTGGAAGTTTAAATCCAGATTAAAACCATCCTTTATAGGTTGTCCAGAATATGGAATTTTATTGATTTTAAAACTTAGAAGATGATTATATTTCATGGAGGAAAAGGAAAAGGTTTCTTTTCCTAATATCAATTCATCTTCAAAACTCATAAGCGTTTCACCCTCTTCATCCTGTATCTCAACAATGGCAGTTCTTTTATTATTGGGCTCAATAATCAGGATGCCATCCTTTAGGTTCTGGGGAAATATTGAGTCTAGCCCTAATGAGTTGGTGGTTACCTTGGCAATATCACATGAGAGAGTTTGGCCATGATCTATTAAGTCCGAAAATTTTTCATTATATTCAGATGGATCAATAGGAATAAAGTTGATGATAACAGGATCATCTGTATCTTCTTTAACATTGATCTCAAAGTGGTTAGAACCATTGATAAAAGAGTATTCCACATCTAGCCGTGGGTCTAATTTATGAATATATGATTTTACAGCTCTTGCTACTTCTGAGATGGAAGTCTGCATTCGATCAGATAGGTTTACTCCTATACCTTGTAATAAGGTACGATGAACTTTGTAGTCTGCCTCATTCTGCGTATAAAGCCTTGAGTTTGAATTAATTTTTATTCTATGTTCTGCTTCTTTCTTCCAATGGTGCAATAAAGGGGCTGGATAAGCCTCTGGTTCCCTATCTATTTTTATAGAGCAATGTGCACAAAGCCAAATTGCATTATTGATGTCTTTTCTTTCTTCAGTTGTCATCTCTGCCTTATAGCGAGGACCACCGATAGATGCAGCACAAATATGTGCTGCTACACCTGTATCAATTACTTTTGTTGGATCAGTCGCTTGAGGCTCCACTGTTAGAACATAGCATTCAGGGTTTGAACAACAGTTTGATACTCTGCGACGTAGTGCATCAATTGTTCTTTGGGTGAAATTATCTCTTGTTCTTTTTGACATATATATTCATAAATGTAGTTAATTAATTAGATTTTGAAGAACTGATATTAGAAGTCAATAAGCTATATTGATTTATAAGAATTTTTATAGGTATGGCATAGGAGGTTATATTGATATAACCTCCCATTATTTGTCATTTCTTTCGGGTTAAAGGTGAAACGGAAAGCAGGTCATTATGATGGTGAACGTCCTTTATATCATTGTGGGGCTCTTGCAAACCTTCAAGAATCGGACAATCAGGTCTATTATCACCAGCACAGCAGTCGATTAAGTCCTTGAGAGTATTCGCCATTTGCTGTAGGTCATTGATACGTTCTTCCAGCTTTTCAATATGACCCTGAGCCAGGCGTTTGACATCAGCACTCTGTCTACTGCGGTTATTCCATAAATCGAGTAGGTCTGATATTTCCGCTACTGAAAAACCGAGTTCACGACTTCGTTTGATAAACTTTAAACGTTCAACATCATTTACTGAGTAAGAGCGATATCCTGCATTATTACGTCCAGCAGCGGGAATCAGGCCAATCTGCTCGTAATAACGAATCATCTTGGCGGTAACTCCTGAAGCTTTAGAGACTTTACCAATGTTCATCATATCCTCCTTAGCCTTGACTGACGGATGGTGACTGGAATCGACGTAAACGTAATGCATTACCGAGTACAAATACACTGGACAAAGCCATTGCACCTGCTGCAAAGATTGGGGACATCAGTATTCCATAGGCTGGGTACAATATACCAGCAGCAACAGGAATCAACATGGTGTTATAGGCAAATGCCCAGAATAAGTTCTGATGAATATTACCAATCGTTGCTTTGGACAAGGCAATCGCATTGGCAACACCTTGTAAGTTCCCTGACATTAACACGACATCGGCAGATTCAATTGCAACATCTGTACCTGTACCAATCGCAAGTCCCACATCAGCTTCAGCCAAAGCTGGCGCATCGTTAATACCATCACCCACAAAAGCGATATGGCCATATTTTGCTTTCAGCTCTTTAACCGCACTAACTTTACCCTCTGGTAAAACTTCAGCAATCACTTCATCAATACCCAATTGTTTGGCAATCGCTTGAGCAGTACGAACATTGTCACCAGTAACCATTGCCACCTTAAGCCCTAATTGGTGTAGAGCCTTAATCGCTGCTGGCGTTGTGGATTTGATTGGGTCGGCAACTGCAATAATTCCTGCTAGTTCGCCATCGACAGCAACATAAAGAGGGGATTTACCCTCATCACCAAGACGCTGAGCTGTAACAGCAAATGGAGCAACATCAATACCAAGTTGAACCATATAACGGTCTGCACCAATATTGATTTTTTCATTACCATTGATGGTTGCATAGACACCCATACCAGTGACTGAATCAAAGGTATCGACTTTAGGTAGAGCTAGGTTTTCACTTTTTGCCGCATCAACAATTGCTTTAGCAATCGGATGTTCAGAACGGGATTCGACAGCCGCAACCATGCCTAGAACATAATCACGCTCAAACAATTGGGTTACTTCAAAGTCAGTCAGCACAGGATGACCCTCTGTCAACGTCCCTGTTTTATCAACTGCAACAACTTTAGCATCTTTTAATAGTTGTAAGGCTTCACCTTTACGGAACAACACTCCTAACTCTGCACCACGACCTGTACCCACCATAATTGAGGTTGGTGTCGCTAATCCCATTGCACACGGGCAGGCAATGATCAGCACTGCCACAGCATTAACCAACGCAAAGGTTAAGGCTGGTGATGGACCAAAAATAAGCCAGACTAGGAATGTAAGTACTGCGGCAATCATCACCGCAGGGACAAACCATAAGGTAACTTTATCCACCACAGCTTGAATCGGCATTTTAGAACCCTGTGCTTGCTCAACCAAACGAATGATTTGAGCCAGCATAGTTTCGCCACCCACCGCCACAGCGGTAAAGGTCAACGTGCCATTCTGGTTAATGGTGCCGCCTACCACATCACTGCCGATGCCTTTCTCAACAGGGATTGGTTCACCCGTAATCATGGATTCATCAACAAAACTTTTTCCATCAGTGACTTGACCATCGACAGGGATTCTTTCACCTGGTTTCACAATGATAATGTCATCTGCAACCACTTGGTCTAGTGCAATATCTACCATTTGGCCATCGCGTAAAACATGGGCAGTTTTGGCCTGTAAGCTGACTAAACGCTGGATTGCTTCAGATGTTCGCCCTTTGGCTTTTGCTTCAAGAAAACGACCCAGTAAGATTAATGCCACAATCACCGCAGCAGCTTCGTAATATACATTTACCGTTCCTGTGGGAAGGATGTTGGGTATGAATGTGGCAACAATAGAAAATAGGTAAGCTGCTAATGTACCAACCGCAACCAGCGAGTTCATATCAGGTGCTAAACGGAGTAATGCAGGCAAACCTTTTAGATAGAATCTTCGTCCTGGAATAACTAAAACCAACGTGGTCAGGATGAATTGTAAATACCAGCTATTCTGCATCCCAATAGTTTGATCAATCAGTTGATGAACACCAGGGATAAGGTGAGATCCCATTTCCAAAATAAATACAGGCAAAACCAATAGGGTTGCAAGAATCAAATCACGCTTAAGTTCAGCACGTTCTTGATCTTTTTTCTCAAGCAGCTCTGTCTGGTCAGGAATAGAAGCTTGAATTTCTGTGGCATCGTAACCAGCTTTATCAATTGCGGTAATCAAGTCATCGACATTTGCTGAACCACTGACCGTTGCACGCTCAGTCGCAAGATTGACATTGGCCTCTTTTACACCTGCAACGGCTTTAAGGGCTTTTTCGACACGACCTACACAACTAGCACAGGTCATGCCTTTAATTGATAATTCAATATTATTTGCGGGCACGTCATAACCTGATTGTTCAATGGCATGAACCAGTACCTGACGATCCACAGGCTGATCAAGTACAATATCTGCACGTTCTGTCGCTAGATTGACCGAGGCAGACTGTACACCATCAACTTTTTTGAGTGCTGTTTCAACACGCCCAACACAGCTGGCACATGTCATCCCTTCAATTTTTAATGTAACTTTCATATTATTAGAAAGCTTATCTGTTGCCTTTCCCATAAGATATACCTATAGTGCTTACCCAATTATTAAGAGCATAAACCTTGCCATTATGGGAAGGTCAAGGGTAGAATATGTAAACATATATATTTTCTAAATAATAGGAATTTAAGTATTAGTATGAATTTTAATAATCACCCGATACCATTATCTCAAGATGAGATTATGTCTTTAGCTGAAACATTTCGGCTATTAGGTGATGCTTCACGACTTAAAATTCTACTTTTTTGTATGCGGGGGCCTAGTTCAGTAGGTGAAATCAGTGATGCTCTTGATTTATCCCAATCTTTAGTCAGTCATAATCTTCGTTTATTGCGTTCAGCTCGTTTAGTCAAAGGCGAAAGACAATCTAAACAAGTATTTTATGAGATTGATGATTTACATGTTAGTCAGGTTTTATTAGATATGGCAAGTCATATTAGTGAGGAGCACTAATTTATAGTAGTACGTAATGTATTGCAAAAATATCTAAATTAAATAACTTTAAGGGGAAAGAGGGTTATAGGAATTCTTTATTTTTATTACTCTAAACAAGAAATATATCATGCATTTATTTAAGTTATCAGTATCATCTACAAAAAGTTAAGATCAAGGGCATATAATTAAGAAATGTCTAGCTATATGCCTTGATATCTATTTGAGGAAAGTGCTATCTGTTTTTAACAGCAACTTGTAGTGTTATCTTCAAATGCACTTAATCGGCAGAAACAGGATGCTTCAATATTAATATCAGCCGAGGCAAGTGCTATATCACGTTGCAGCGAAATATCTCGAGCTTCTTTCTCTAGACCTAGTTTTGCTAAACACTCATAAAGTCCATGAAGACTCCATACATTGTTAGGGCGAATTCGGCGACGTCCAAGGTCACCTTCTAGCCCCAGTTCAATCCGATATTCTTGGGCTGCTACTTCAAAGTTTCCTTGTTCCATATTAAGTGCGCAGAATGCATGCCGAACTGGTTGTAACCAAGCTGGAGGATCACAATAAGGAAGAGCATCTTCTAATTTAATGCCTTCTCGCAAGATTGCGAATGCTTCTTTCGTATTACCTTTACGATACTCAATTTCGCCATGAATCATTTTGGCAGCAATTTTTAAAGCTTCGACCTCTTTAACAGGTATAGAGTTAAAGCGCTCTTCTGATACATTAGCTACTGCTTTTATAAAAGACTCTCTTTCTTTTTCGGCCTCTTTAACTCTTCTTAATGAAGCAAATGCTATGCCTTTTGCGTAGTGAATCATTGCGGTTGTGGAACTATATAGACCTTTATCTTTAGGTAGCTCAAGTTTCAGAATATCTTCCCACATGCCAAATCTAATCATAACATGTGGTAGTGTTGTGCAATGGCTTTCAGTTAAATTAGCCATTGGCGGTGTAGTGATATGTAGTACTTCGGGTGTTAAAATGTCATTGATACGATGAGCCATAAATAACGCTTCCTGTGATTTACCTGCCATCATTGCACCATAAGCACCTACCATTAAATTATGAACGCGATACAAGATATTCCAACCACCTGGATTCTTTTCTCTAGAAAAATATCTTTCATCGGCTGCGATTGCATCAAGATTAGAATAAACCACTCGACGCCAATCTCCGCATGCATTATCAATATGTGTGGACATATGGGCTAAATGTGACCCATCAGGTGATAAATTACGAAGGTTATCAGCAGCTGGCAATGCAACTTCAGGATAAGGTGACATTTCCATTAAATGTATATAGAGATGATTAATTACAGGATGACGATTTGCCCCAGGTTTAGTGAAAGCAACTTCAAGCACGTTTCTAGCTTCAACTGTACCTAAACCTATGGCTTCACCGGTATCTAAATCCCACAATTTACGAGGGCTCAAGCACATGAGTGCATCTGCAAACATTGCAGCTGCATCAAGATCATTAGAATATTTTTCATAAAATGATCTCATAGCTTGAGCATATGCAAAATTCAGCTCATGAAAGTCTTGTTCATCTATAGTCACGTGTTTTGGAAAGCGTGGAGCAAGGGCATCAATTAAATCTTTCTCAAATTGTGTCGCATTATGAGTCGCTGCTAACTTTGCTTGTTCCATAATTTCATTAATATATGGAATGGTATTCTGTAAGTCTGAAGGATCAAATAAATGCCAAGCTTTATTGTAATTTGGACCAGATGCAAAGGCGATGCCCCAATAAGCCATTGCGCATTTTGCATCATGTTCTAGAGCTTTCTTAAAACAATTTATGGCTTCACTCGGATTGAAACAATATGTCCATAATAAGCCACGATCAAACCAAAGTTGAGTATCAGGAGATGACGTAGTTATTTGACGCTGGTAATCTCCTAAATTGTAGTATTTATCAGACATTAAAGTCTCCTCATCAGTGAATAACAATAAAGATTTAAGGTTAGTGATTATGTCCAGCGTGTGGATCAATTTGAGTTGGGTTTTCTAAGCTACAAGTACTATTGCCTTGCCAATCAATGGCTATAGTTGGATGTTCAATAGAAAATTTGGATTTTAGCTCATTCTCAATGTTGAGAGTTAATGTCGCGAGGTCAACTCCATCTTTGGGTTTGACATGCAACGTTGCCATAGATCTACCTGATGTAATCATCCAAATATGTATATGGGTAATTTTTTCAATACCACTTACATTTTTCAAAAGATATTCAGTGATCTCTTGGGCATTAGCATTCTCAGGAGCACCCTCAAGTAAAATATGAAGAGTACGTTTAAATAAAGACCATGCGCTGCGTAGTACAAGTAAAGAAACTAGAACAGATAAAATTGGATCGATAGGAGTCCAGCCTGTGTACCAAATCACTATGGCAGCAATAATTGCTCCAACAGAGCCGAGTAAATCGCCCATTACATGGAGAATAGCTCCTTTAACATTGACATGTTCTGTATCGCCTCTTGTTAAGTACCATAAAACAAATAAGTTAACGAGCATACCTATAATAGCAACGATAAACATCGGTCCTGCCATGACAGGTTGAGGTGATTGAAAGCGTTCAATAGCCTCATAAATAATCCATCCAACGATTGCGAATAATGTAAGAGAATTCATTAAGCCAGCAATAACTTCGAATCGCATGTATCCAAATGTTTTTGAATTATCTGCAATGCGGCGACCGAAACGAAAGGCAGCATAAGCTAAACCTAAGGCAACGGCATCTGTAAGCATATGCCCTGCATCAGCCAGAAGTGCGAGTGAACCAGAGATGATTCCTCCAGTGGCTTCTACAAGCATGAACCCGAAAATGATAAAAAACGAAATCAGAATTTTTCTTTCGTTTCCGTTACTCACATCAGGAACATGTGAATGATCATGACCTTCATGCGAATGATCATGACCTTCATGCGAATGATCATGACATTTATGATTGTGATCGCGTTGATTACTCATGTATAAAAACCTAACATGTATATATTTTTACATATGAATATATGTTCATATGTAAAAATTGTCAAATTTAATTTATTAATTTTAATATAATCAATGGCATGTGCCATTTTTGAGCTAATAGGGAATCAAATTTTCTAAAGTAATACTGTTTTTACTTATTCTAAGAGAAATTTCTACTTAGGATAAAATGAATAATTTGACAGTCTAATACTGGAGGGATATTGCATGAATTTAATTTCCATAGACGGAGGTATGTTTTATAAAGCTGAAAAAACGGACTATTAAACTTATAGAAATTCACTTTTTAATAATTCATATAAATATATGTTCATTTGTATAATCTATTCAGATCACCCTATTGACCTTCCAATTATTGGAAACATTAGCATGTGTGCAACTGCTACAGAAACCTATCCAGAGTGATGTAGCTTTGCATAAAAGGTGAATATCATGAAAAAACGAATGACAGCGGTTGCTGTAGCAGTAGTGATTGCTATCTCAGGTGGTCTGCTGTACACAGCAAAAAATATATCGGATCAACCCAAGCAACAAGCTAGTTCAGCTCAAATGCCTATTCCTCAGGTTCCAGTTGCGGAAGTAATTACACAAGAACTTAATCCAACTGCCGAATATACAGGCTACTTATCGGCACCACAAAGCGTTGAAATCAAGTCCCGAGTCGGTGGTGTCATTAATAGTGTTAGTGTTCCTGAGGGCAGTTATGTTCGTAAGGGACAGGTATTATTTAAAATTGATCCTGCACCTTTTCAGGTTGCTCTGAAGACAGCCCAGGCACGACTGAAAGCAGCAGAGGTTCAGTATAGCCAGGCTGTTCTGGATTTTAACCGGGCAAATAAACTGGTCGAAAGTGGTGCCGTCTCCAATAAGGTTTATGACGATGCACTGGCAACCAAAAATAACCGTCAGGCTCAAGTACAGGAGGCTCAGGCAGCCGTCAGTGCAGCGAAGCTGGATTTATCTTATACCAATATTACAGCACCGATTTCAGGACGTATTGACCGTGTTCTTGTCACCAGTGGTAACTTGATTGCAGGTGGAAATACAGGCAATGCCACAGCCTTAACCACCATCGTTTCAGTCAATCCGCTGTATGTTTATTTTGACCTTGATGAAAAAACCTTTCTCAATCTAAAGGGACAAAATAAATCTGGACAATTCAACTTGCCAATCGAAATGGGATTGGCAAATACAGAAACTTATCCTTATACAGGGAAATTAAACTTTGTAAGTACTCAAATTGACCAGCGTACAGGGACGCTACGGGTTAGGGCATCTATTACCAATGATTCAGGTGAATTAGCACCAGGTATGTTTGCCAGAGTTAAGCTGACCACTGGAAATAAACAGTCCACCATTCTGATAGATGATCAGGCGGTGGGTACAGATCAGGGCAATAATTTTGTTCTGGTTCTTGGTTCGAATAATACGGTTGAATTTAGGCCTGTAACACTTGGCTCGGTCGTTGATGGATTGCGGATTATTAGCAGTGGTCTGCAAACTGGCGATAAAGTCATTATTAAAGGGCTGGTTCGCCCAGGAATGCAGGTCAAGCCAAATATCGTTCCAATGCAAACGCCTACTCCGACTGAAAGTGCCGCACAGGGGAAATAAGCCATGAAGAATTTCCCTCATTTCTTTGTTAATCGGCCAATATTTGCGGTCGTGATCTCTGTGCTGATCGTCATTCTCGGTGCTTTATCACTGTTTAAACTGCCATTGAGTGAATATCCAGCCATTACACCACCGACTGTACAGGTCATGGCAAGTTATCCTGGTGCCAACCCCAAAATCATTGCCGAGACGGTTTCCTCCCCTCTGGAACAAGCCGTGAACGGTGTTGAGAACATGTTGTATATGAGTTCTCAAACCGCAGCCGATGGCAAGATGGTACTGACCGTCACCTTTAAACAGGGTACAGACCCTGATAAAGCACAGATACAGGTACAAAACAGGGTTTCTCGTGCATTGCCACGCTTACCTGAAGAAGTTCAACGCATTGGTGTGGTCACTGAAAAAACCTCACCCGATATTCTCATGGTCATCAATTTGGTGTCATCCAACAAGAATCATGATCCACTATATTTGTCCAACTATGCACTGTTAAATGTGCGTGATGAGCTTGCACGTTTACCAGGTGTTGGAAATATCGAGATTGGTGGTGCTGGTGAATATTCGATGCGTGTCTGGATTGATCCTGAAAAAGTGGCTGCCCGTGGTTTAACCGCCAATGATGTGGTTGCAGCCATTCGTGAACAAAACATGCAGGTTGCTGCGGGTTCTGTTGGTCAACAACCAAATACAACATCGGCCTATCAAGTTACTGTTAATACGCTGGGACGTTTAACCACTGAAGAGCAATTCAGTGAAATCGTGGTTAAAGCTGGTGACACTGGACAAATCACACGCCTGAAAGATGTTGCACGAATTGAACTGGGTTCTGATGCTTATACCATGCGAGCTTTACTGGATGGTAAGCCAACATCTGCCTTACAAATCTTTATGACACCAGGTGCCAATGCACTCGATGTTTCAAGTGAAGTCCGTGAAACGATGGCAGAATTGAAGAAAAGCTTCCCTGACGGTGTGGATTATAAAATTCCTTATGATCCAAATATTTTCGTAAAAGCTTCTTTGAAATCAGTCATTACCACTCTGTTAGAAGCCATTGCACTGGTTGTGCTTGTTGTCATCCTGTTCCTGCAAACATGGCGTGCATCCATTATTCCTTTAATTGCCGTTCCCGTTTCACTGATTGGTACGTTTGCAATTATGTATTATTTCGGCTTCTCCCTAAATACATTGACCTTATTTGGACTGGTACTGTCGATTGGTATTGTGGTCGATGATGCAATTGTGGTGGTGGAGAACGTAGAACGGCATATTGCATTAGGCGAATCACCAAAAGAAGCTGCCCGTAAGGCAATGTCTGAGGTGACAGGGCCAATTATCGCGATTACTGCGGTTTTATCTGCTGTATTTATTCCATCGGCATTTCTTACAGGATTGCAGGGTGAGTTCTATCGCCAATTTGCCTTGACCATTGCGATTTCAACCATCTTATCTGCAATCAACTCTTTAACACTTTCACCAGCTTTAGCAGGTATCTTGCTTAAACCACATCAAGCTGGAAATAAAAAACGTGATTTAACCGAACGCTTATTTGGTTGGTTCTTTAGAGGATTCAATCGGTTCTTTGATAAGGCATCGGACAAATATGTAGGTGCAGTCCGCAAGGGGGTACGTTTAAGTGCCATCATGCTGATTTTGTATGTAGGTTTTCTTGGCCTAACTTGGTTAGGTTTTAACAAAGTGCCGCAAGGCTTTGTTCCTGCACAGGACAAGTATTATCTAGTTGGTATCGCCCAGTTACCTACAGGCGCATCTTTAGACCGCACAGAAGCTGTAGTTAAACAGATGACGGAAATTGCACTGAATGAACCTGGTGTGGAAAGCGTCATGGCATTCCCAGGCTTTACACCAAGTGGTCCAGTCAATGTACCAAACTCTGCCTTGATGTTTGCCATGCTTGATCCATTTGAGGCTCGTCAGGACCCCTCATTATCAGCAGGAGCAATTGCTGGAAAATTAATGGGTAAATTCAGTCAGATTCCTGACGGATTTGCGGGCATCTTTCCACCACCACCAGTACCTGGCTTAGGTTCTATGGGCGGATTCAAGCTACAAATTGAAGATCGGGCTGGTTTAGGCTTTGAAACACTGGCACGTGTACAGGGCGAGATTATGGCGAAAGCCTCTCAGACGCCTGAACTTGTCGGTATGCTTGCGAGTTTCCAGGCAAATGCTCCACAGATTGAAGTTGATATTGACCGTGTAAAAGCGAAGTCACAAGGTGTACCACTGACCGATATTTTTGAAACACTACAAATCAATCTGGGGTCAATCTATATCAATGACTTTAATCGGTTTGGTCGTACTTATCGTGTAATTGCTCAGGCAGATTCCCCATTCCGTATGCAACCAGAGAACATTAATCTGTTAAAGGTGAGAAATGCAGCGGGAGACATGATTCCGCTTTCGACCTTTGTCACGATTAAGCGTAGTTCTGGCCCTGATCGTGTTATGCACTATAACAGTTTCCCATCAGCCGATATTAGTGGTAACGCTGCATCAGGTTATTCATCTGGTCAGGCAACTGCCGCAATTGAAAAAATTGTGCAGGAAACATTGCCACAAGGTATGACCTATGAATGGACCGATCTGGTCTATCAGGAAAAGAATACAGGCAATACTGCGGTCATGGTTTTTGCTCTAGCAATTATTTTGGCGTTCCTTTTCCTTGCAGCTCAATACAACAGTTGGTCAATGCCTTTTGCAGTATTACTTATTGCACCAATGGCCTTGTTATCTGCGATTGTAGGTGTTTGGGTAACTGGTAGTGATAACAACATCTTTACCCAGATTGGCTTTGTTGTTCTGGTGGGACTTGCTGCAAAAAATGCCATCTTAATTGTGGAGTTTGCCCGAGCCAAAGAGGATGAGGGTTTGAATCCTTTTGATGCAGTACTTGAAGCAGCCCGATTAAGATTACGCCCGATTCTAATGACCTCAATTGCATTTATTGCTGGTGTGATACCACTGGTATTAGCCACAGGTGCTGGTGCAGAAATGCGTCATGCCATGGGTATCGCTGTTTTCTCTGGAATGCTGGGCGTGACAATCTTTGGTTTGCTGTTTACACCCATTTTCTATGTCGTCATTCGTAATTTTATTCTGCGTAGAGAACAGGCCAAAGCACTGGTACAGGAGGGTTCAAAATGAAAAATTTAACACTTCATTTAAACCGATACACCTTCCTCAAGAAAATGAGTGTACTAACCACTGCCACTATTCTTGCAGGATGTTCAATGGCACCCATATATGAGCGACCTGTCTCTCCTGTGTCGGAACACTATCCAACAGGAGAGGCTTATCCAGGGCTGCAAGTGAACAATGGAAAGCAAACAGTCGCAGCCGATATTGGCTGGCGTGACTTTTATACCGATCCTGTCTTACTCCAACTCATCGATCATGCATTGAAAAACAATCATGATTTTAAGGTGACAGCTTTAAATGTTGAGGCGATAGAAGCACAGTATCGTATTCGTCGTGCTGACCGTTTACCGCATGTGGGTGTTACCGCAGAGTCAGCCAGTCAGCGTTTACCGTCTGATCTTGCTTATAACCCCCGCATGTATCAGGTTGGTGTTACTTCGGTCGCATGGGAAGTCGATTTATGGGGCCGAGTACGCAGTCTGAGTGATCAGGCTTTACAGAACTATTTGGCTTCTAAAGAGGTCCAGACAGCATCACAGTTAAGTCTGGTATCCGCAGTTGCTAATGCTTATCTGGTCTATAAGGCCGATCAGGAAACGTTAGGTTTAACCAAGGCGACTTTGGCGACACAGCAGAAATCCTATGACTTGACCAGGAAACTTGTTGATGTTGGTAATGCAACCCGATTTGATTTACGTCAAGCTGAAATAGGACTGCGCACCGCACAAACCAATTATGCAAAATTCTTGCGTATTACTGCACAGGATCGTAATGCTCTGGTGTTACTTCTGGGTTCACCATTAACACAGGAATTGGCGGCCCAATTGGACCAGTCCCCCAAAATTCCTGATCAGGTTGTTATGCAGGATATACCAGTTGGTTTGCCATCGGATCTACTTCAACGTCGTCCAGACATTCGTGCCGCAGAACATAAGCTTCAGGCTGCGAATGCAAACATTGGAGCAGCCCGTGCAGCATTTTTTCCATCCATTACCCTAACGGGTTCGGCGGGTACGGCAAGTTCCAGTCTGGATAATCTATTTAATGCAGGTACAGGTGCATGGAGTTTTATGCCCAAGATTAACTTGCCCATATTTAATGCAGGTTTAAATCAGGCAAATCTGGATCGCTCACACATCATGAAGCAGATTGAAGTCATCAACTATGACAAATCTATTCAAACAGCTTTTCGTGAAGTTGCTGATGGGCTGGCTGGCAAGTCCACACTAGATGAACAGATCAAATCGCAGCAGCAAATGATTGCGGCCAGCCAGGATGCCCATAAGTTGGCAACCTTACGTTTTGATGCTGGTGAAGATAATTATCTCGCAGTCCTCGACTCACAACGAACTCTGTATGCATCTCAGCAGGCACTTATACAGACCCGCCTGGAACGCCTGAATAATCAGGTCAACCTCTACAAGGCATTAGGTGGAGGCTGGAATGAACATACCGTACAGATTGAACGTAAATCTTTGAAATAGCACATCGATGGAATTCATCTTTTGATGGAAAGAGATGAATTCCTGACAAGATGAAACAGAATATGAGGTCATATAAATGAAATTTATTATCCATGATATAGAAAACTTCCCATTTGTTGAGTTTAAGCAAGATCAGGCAGTTCCAGGTTATTCACCTCAATGGCAGTTGGAAATGCAGGAATTCTTGGAAATGAGCAGTCCGTTTGTGATTGTTTATGATCAATTATCAATGCAAGAAACACCTGAAGACTTTAAACAACGTGGTCTTTGGCTTAAAAACCATAAAGATGAACTTAATCAGTTATGTAAGGCAATTATCTGCATTGAACCTGATCAGGAAAAAAGAGTTGCCATCAGAAAGATGACGGAAATGGCTGTAAAGGCATTTGGCATTCCTTATGAAATCGTCAATACCAGGGAAGACGCCGAACGGATTGTGGATGAACTTATTCAAGTCTAAGGTGAATATGATGAACACTATTTATATCAATCAATTGAAGCAAGATGTTGATGGTCAAGGGAAAAAATCAAAGCCTTTTTTCATGACATTCTTACTCATTCTTATGACGTTAGGATTAGCTTCAATTTCGCATGCAAAAGCACCGATCAATACAGCTTTGGAAACCGTGGAGAGCTATCTTAATATCTGGAATGGTACGCAGCCAGATGACCTGACTAAAGTTCTTGACACGAATGTTGAGTATTTCAATACAAGTAATGAAGAAAACCGTAAAGGTACAGCATCTGTAATTGAGGTACCCAAGTTTTTATTAACAGTCATTCCTGATCGGAAGATGACGCTTACATCCCCGCCACTCATTGTTGGTGATAAGGTTGCTGTCGAATGGCAGCTTCAGGGAACCCTCAATAAAAAAGACCAGTCTGGTAAAAAAGACGCAAAAGTAATCACTTTTAAAGGTGCTTCATTTTTTGAGGTTAAAAATAATAAGATTATATACATCGGTGATTACTACAACAATCATCCATTGCGTAGTCAGTTAGAGCCATAATCAGGAGTGCTATAAAATGTCTTCGCACAACCATACACAAGATCACAAACATAACCACTCTGAACATGATCATAACCATGATCATTCTGGGCATAAGCATAGTCATGGTAACACCCATAAGCACAACCATGATCACTCAGGACACCATCATGGTCATGGTGGTCATGATCACGACCACGATCATGACCACAGCCATATCCCAAGTAATAAAAAAATTCTGACCATAAGCTTTTTACTGATTACCATTTTTATGGTAGTGGAATTTATAGGTGGTTTTATTACCAATAGTTTGGCCTTGATTTCAGATGCCGGTCACATGCTGAGTGACTCTGTTGCACTTGGTATTGCACTTGCAGCAGTCTTCATCGGTCAAAAACAGATTACCAAAAATAAAACATACGGCTATCAACGCTTTGAAATACTGGCTGCTGCATTGAATGGTATTACACTGGTTGGTATCGCACTGTATATCTTTATTGAGGCAATTCTACGGTTTCAGCAACCACAACATATTGAAGTACAAGGGATGTTGATCGTTGCTAGTATTGGATTGCTGATTAATATCATTGTTGCAGTAATGATTTTTAAAGGTAGTGATACCGAACACGACTTGAATATGCGAGGTGCTTACCTGCATGTACTCAGTGATTTGTTAGGTTCTATTGGCGCAATTGCTGCTGCGCTATGTATCTACTTCTTTGGATGGGCCTGGGCAGATACTTTAGCCAGTGTTCTAGTTGCAATACTTGTTCTTCGCAGTGGATATTCAGTTGTAGTAAAGGCTTCGCATGTTTTAATGCAGGGTACACCAGAAAAATTTGACTTGGCAGAAATCAAAGAAACCATTCTTCAAGACCAGCGAATTCAGGGTGTACATGATTTACATATATGGAGTCTGACAAGTAAACGTTATATTTTATCCTGCCATATTGTTGTGAGTGAAGAAATGAGTATGCAGGAAGTGCAGATACTCTTACATGATCTGGAGAATGTCATACAAAATCTAGGTATTGAGCATGTCACTATTCAGGCTGAAACATCACTCAACAATCACGATGATATTCATCATTGCATTATTGAAAATATACCAAAGGATTCAGAACACTGAGTTTAAAAAGGTTAAATATTCCTAATATAGGTGCTTATCTAATCACAAGTGGTACCCAAGTTTAATGGCACTTAAAAGTGCCATTAAACTATATATAATTCAATTTGATATGTAATAAAATTACCCATAGGAAAGAATTATGGACTAGGCTAAAAGAAGATGGTCACAATTGTAAGATTCGAATATTATTTTTCCTCCTTTTCCTCCTTTTCCTCCTTTTCCTCCTTTTCCTCCTTTTCCTCCTTTTCCTCCTTTTCCTCCTTTTCCTCCTTTAACTTGATATTCGTGATTCCAATTTTTCTTAGAGCATTCAATAACGTTGATTCACCCTCTGACAAGCCAGCAGATTTTGAATGTCTAAAAACAAATAATTGAGTAACCAAATTGGAGCCTAGGAGAGTTGTCGTATAAGAGCCCTCTGACAAAGGCAGGCTCTCCATGAGCCCAGAAATATACTGCTCAAATTGTTCTGCGGTTCTTGACCTAAATATTAGACCAGCATGCCCACGCTCCTTGAGAACACTTTCCCCATCTACAGTTGAAACGTAAGTCGCTGGTTGTATATCGAAAAGATAAACTGGAGGGCAATTTACAAGAGATAATCGGATGACCAATGCTCCACGAAGTGCTGTTTTATTTGAGTTTGCATAACACCAATTTTTATAAGTTTGTTTTTCTCCATCTGTAATATCTTTATTATTTAATGTTTCTGAATTAACGAAAAAGGCCATGAGAGTGGGTTTATCGCGGTAATCAAACTCTTCCTCAAAAGTATAATAGTGGACTGCATTGACAATACTGGGATTTAACGAGCGAGCCTTTAAACATGCATTCCATAGGCCCATGATTCTTCCATGATCTGGAGCTTCAAACTCTGTATCTCCATTAGTGGTCGGGTTAATTTGGACATTTAGAACTTCCTTAGAGCTATCAGGTTCTCCTGTACCAACTGTATTGGTTTCTTTAGTATTTTTCTTTCTCTGTGGCTGGGTGATGGTTCTTTCATACTTTGTTTTACTTTTTTCCCCGATAGGGCCTGAACCTAACCATGTAAATTCATGACCTAAAATAACCGATTGTAATAATGGTTTGCGCCCTCCTTGATCTTCAGATACGTTAATCTGACCAGGACCTAGTTGCAACTGAGGAGGATTAGGTGAGTTGACATCTACAGGTTTCTTAATGCGGTGAATTACCTTTGGAACACGTCTGATAAGTGTTTGATCAGGTAGTTCTATTCCAAGGATTGTCAAGGCTAAAAAAGCATTGGTGTCAGGAATACAAAAACCTGAAACCCTAATTTTTCTCGTTTCCTTATGCCATGGCATTACTTTAGGGTATATATGGTTTCTTTGGATAAAATCATCATGTTTTGCAATACTGCTAAATAAGATTCTTACGGCATCTTGGGTATATTTGCTATATTTATAGTAGGCAATAAATACATGATCATCTGTTGTGAGGCTATCACCTATAAGGATCGTCCAGGTGTTTTCTTCTTCTGGATGAGGGGTGTAGAGCCGTTCATGTCTTTCGGTCTCATCATATGTTGTCAGAATTCTAGGAAGTTCTGTAGAGAGACCATATCCTCTCACCAGAAACTCAAAACAAGGTACGAGTAGTTCCTTATATTCCTGATCCGTTAAGGAGAAAGAAATGCAATTCTCACGTTGGCTTGGATTAATATAAAATTTATTCTTGTCTGAGAAGAAATGATCTATTCTCCCTGTCTTTTCGTCTCGCTTATATGCTTGAACATAGGTATGTGTAAAATCCGTATGGTCAATATCAAACTCCCTTATTTCAAAGGGAAGATAGTCAACTAATCGTTCATGGTGCCAAACTGTTCCAATAGGCCAAGACACCAAATCTGTTATATTTGCATCAATAAAAATAAAATTATCTGTGGGTGTGTAATCTTCCAGAAGTTCCCTAAAAGCCACATGAACTTTAGGTTGAGCATTTCTACGATCAGCTTTTGCTAACGCTCCATACCACCACACCATTAAGAACTTTTCAGCATTGGATTCAAGAACTTTGAATGCCGGTGATTTTGTTTTATCTGGAGAGTTATCAGTATTTTTTTCATTAGAATGATTGTTCATGGTCAACCTCTCTATTAGTAATATTATCGACTAGTCAATTCTTCTTATATGCTCAGCTCGGCCGTAGGGATATATTGCCCATCTACCCAATCGTAAAGCTGAATATCACAAACACCATTCAAACGATGTCCCAAGACCATTGCAAAAACTGAGGGTGCTTTAATAAAGAGGTGTAATTTAGATAACTTATTTTCAGATTTGAATGAAACTAAAGCGGATTTTGCCTCTCTCACAGCAAGATTTAGAGTTTCCATATTATCAATCGCATAAGAGCTTTCTAGATTCAGTCTAGGTAAGCTCTTTACTTCATTTATTGTAGAGTCAATGTCTTTACCTATAGCTGTAGGAAATCCGATAGTAACTATGGCTTCAGTTTCTCCCTGTAGCTCAACAGGGGCGATTTTATTAAAAAATTGTCCCTCTTTCTGTTTATGGTCATCAGTGCGATAAGCGAGGCCATTATGTTCTATTTCAAGTAGGAAATTACGTGTGGCACTAAATACATAGCCAAGCATACATGCGGTGGACATTCTTTGTTTACCGTCTATAAGGAGGGTTCTACGGTCACCACTGCTATGAATGAAATCCCCAATCGATACCGCTTTTTTGATTAGGTTGTTCCAGTCGCTGGAGGTTTTTTGGGCACGATCAGGACCATTGAAATCACGAATATCTAAGTTTAAGTCTTGGTACTGACTGGTTGAAGTAGAAAGGTTAATTTTGATAGGATCTGATAGCCATTGGCTTCTATCTTCTTCAAGAGCATGGCAAATAAAATTTTCAAAGTCTTTGCGATGTATTGGACCAAAAGAAGAACGAGAAATCAATTTTTTAAACTGATCTCTTAACTGTTTGGCTTTACGTGTAGTGAGTTCGATATTGGATAATTTCTCTTCTATTTCGCCTATAAATACAGAGTCGCTATCTTCAGCATTGAAAGACAGGAAATCAACATGGTCAAGTGCAAACTCAGCAAGTGAGGTTTCGAATCCCTTATCGCTACACCACTGAATAATATCCTGACGACTTTTTTGTAAAATCACAGAATCGGCACTGTATGAAGAGCCAACGCCTCTAATTCTCTCAATCTGGGCAAGAAATGGGTGAAGTGTAGAGGTATAGAGTGGGCATACTAAACTAAAGCGAGTATATTCACTTGATGGAATATCAAACGCCTCCTTGAAGCGCTTAATTTCTTTCCAGAAGTCTGTAGAAGTCAGCGAATGATTTTTAGCTTCATACATGACACGCTGGAAATCTTTCTCTGAAGAGAAGTAGCAAACCTCAACATCACCTATTGATTCACTCACAATGTGACTAAAAGCACTTTCAGATAGCCATAGTGGCAGGTTCTTTAATACAAAGGCATCCTGATAATCAAACCCTACTCGTGCAATTGCACCACCAGTTGATTGTTTTTCTAACAGACTTGCACTCATTATTATCTCTCTAAATCCAGGGTGGATGGGTAACAGGAACCATCTGGTAGGTAGGTGTGGGCACTGCCCTCAAGATGATTGTTTTTTAAATGAAAAATCAGTAAGACTACAAAATTTGCACCCACTTTTGGGTCGGACACCAATTCCCTCATGGTGTGATGGTCTTTACTGCTGGGTTGTACACTAAAGAGAGGATGGCTATGCCATTCACCTAAATAGTTAAATTTTTGATAATTATTGTTTGTTGATTTATGAAAAAGGCGAATTGCTTTAATAGCATCCGTAATTCCACGTACAAAGGATGCTATCGTTCCACTCTTTTGAACAGTTAATGAGCTAACTCTAAAATGGTTTGTACCTATATGCTCACCCATTAAAACACCGCCACATTCGTGGGTTCCAGACTTCAACAGGGCTTTTATCAGTAAAATTTGTATATCAGTAGGAATGGATATTTTCAGCATTAGTATTAACCTTTCATCGGTTCAGGCTCTTCAATAGAATTGCCATTTTCACTTTCAGATATCTGTTTATCCGTAGGAGATTCCGTTACTAACGCACCTGAACAATCGATAGGATGGGTATCAAAAGGACATTGAAATATCCAATATTTACGGAACCCTATTAAATATGCTGAATATGGATAAGAGGATTGCTCATCAATTGTACATAAAGTATCTAATATGAACTGAGTCATAGACGCTGCAAGAGCCGTTACATCTGCATCTGATGCAATATATGTTTGGTTTTGTGTTTGAAAGCCGTAATTATTAACTTTGCCTTCTGGGATTGGTTCCAACGTTTGTAAGACACCATAAATATGATTGCGAAGCTCTAAAGGTGAGGCATCTAACGTTGGGCGACTACGGGCCATCATTGCTCCACCACCGCCACCAAAGATTTCACCCCATACCATTGGTATATGTTTTCTTTTAGCAATCGCAGCTAAGGTTAGAAATGTATGTGAGCTTGCTGTCGCATCAATAATCAGATTACATGTACCAATGGCATTAGCAATATTGGAATTTAAATGAGGATTTTCCTGTCCACCAATTTGCATTTCATACGTTTCAACCCGCATGTCTAATGCAGTTCGTTTTAATGCTCTTTCAACAGCATGGGTTTTAGCAAAGCCAACATCTAACCAGTTGAGTTCATTACGGACAAGATTCTGGGGTGCCAGAATATCATCATCAATAAGTAGAAAGTTTTTACAGCCAGACCGTGCCAGTGAAATTGCAATTTTACTTCCTAACGATCCAAGACCAACAATTACTATCTTTGCATCATTGATATTGCTAAATTGTGCTGGCAATCTTTGATTCTGATCATCATGTAGATTAATAGCTGGATAACTTACGAAAAGTGGTGCTGTATTATTAATTAAGAATAGTTCCAAGTTACCTTTTAAGTCATATAACAATAGAGGCTTTATGGAACTTGTGAATTCCTCCTGAGTAGGCCATAAATTGCCTAAAAAGGATTCTAACGAAAGTCGATCATTTACAGATTCCTTTAATAAAGGAACAGAATCAACTCTTATTGCCCATCCAGACAATTCAAATCTTTCATTAGAAAATGATGGGACGATGTCAGGTAGAGGTTTGTTCTGAATATTTGTTGGAACAATAACAGTCTTGTCCCGAAAGCTTGAGATGGCAACCTTAAAGTCCATTTTTTCAGGGTCACTATTTAAGAGTATGTGACGTAACATTGGTGTTTCAATGAACCTTTCTGAAATACCTCTTAATTTTTGACCTATTGTTTCAGAATGCCTAGAGGGCACAGGTTCTACATCCATCTCCAATACAGTCATTGCGTCTGTTAATAAAAGAATCTGGGCACTTCTAATTAGTTCCACTCCACTGATATTGGTATTCCAATTATCTGGACCGTATTCTAGACACAGCACTCCTGAGCCACCGTACTGGTGCAAGATACTCCATCTTTCACCAGATTTTTGTGGGCGTATATATGCTGGTAGCTCTGGGAAAAGCTCTGGATATACTAAAACACCATTAAAATCTATAGTTCCTATCTTGAGAGAGAAGTTTAAATGCAGTTCATTAGTGTCTGTTGAGTTCCACTCCTGAATCTTAAAACTGTTTTCCTCATTTTCAAGATCGGTCAATAACTGCCGTTCTTGAATCAAGCGTTCTAATGGTGTTTTTAGCAGTTCCATTACGCAAAGCCTCCTGGTTTATTTGGATAAACAGGGGTTGATGGAAATGTTAATCCTGCACCTAAAGCTGAACGGATTAAAGAGCTGGCCATATCAGCAGAATTTGCACTTTTGTGTGATGCCGAACGAGGAAAACGATTACCCAAGACCTGCCGCCATAGAGCTAATGCTTTATCATCATCTGTTTCATTTAAGGCATTTCGTGCAATAGCAGCTTGTTCTTTTACCTTTTCATAAAAGGTTTTGAACTCATCTGCTGTGACCGCAGAAAAAACATTATTGCCTGCAACACCAGGATCTTCTAAATGTGGAATTATGCCTAGTGACGCATAAATCCCATAAGAATCCCTGATTGTTTCTAAAAGATAAACAAACAACTTTTCATAGTTGGATTCGTAGTAATTCATATGATTGGCAACCAGGCATTCTAAAATGAATCCTTTTGGTCGTTTTAAATCAGATAAGTTCTCACGACGCCACCATTTAAATAGCTTCACAAGAGGCTTAAATCGACCATTTGCATTTTTATTCACCTCAACAGTCCACTCGGTATGGGCTGGAGGGTTGGTAACTAGCCATTCTTCAAGATGAATGTCTGGAATCAGATAGCCACCATATCCATCTGAAATGATAGGGACAACATCCATATCAACTTTTTTCAACTTAACATTTACTGAACGACGGTTAACGGTAAGATCGGTATATCCAATATCCTTTAATGCTGTATGGACTGCATCTAAGACAATTTGGGGATCATCGTTAATTGTATGGTTGGTGCGAGCAATAATATCTACATCTGGTCTTTGTGTAATCCCGCCTATGGTGGTCGGACGTACTGCCGTACTTCTTTTATAAGAACCTGATAAGAACGTATGCACATGTACTTTGCTGAATTCATTATGCACTTTTAAAGCATCACGAAGCGTATTATGTGCGCTTGAACAATCATTAACCGTTGTTGTAGATGGTTCAATATCGGAAAGTAGGTCAAGAAACTGCTGTTGAGTTGTCATAATTCTCTCTGAGCCCATGTACTAAAATGGGGCATAAATTAAGTGCGATCAGAAAAATTAAATAACCTACTGCTGTGAACTTTGTTGCACAGCAGTAGGTTATTTAACCTCGTTTACGATATTGAGTTTGAGTTATCAGGATCATCCGATTTTTTATTACGGATAGCATCCTTTTCTTCTTTCAATGGCCGAGTTCTGGGAAATTTAAAATATCCAGTTGGATGGACAATAATTTTTCCAGATTTATGGCGATAAGATTTACAAAACACGAAGTCTTGATTTTCGGTAGGCATTGTTAGCCCTCCTATTTTGGCGGCTCGTTTTTCAGGGCGCATACCAAAATAAGCGGGTAAATCTTGAGATTTACGGGCCTAAATGTTAGAATGGGGTTCTGACAGCCAGATCTAACATGAGGTATGCGTAGGGCTTAGAGCCATATGCCTTTCCTGTGTGAAAATCTATCAAGCCGACTCTACCCAATAGAGTCGGCTTTTTAATTTATGAAACCATCTCGATAGTCTCCATTGAATCTAGGTCAAAATAATATAGTTTTTTAAAGTCATCTTCATATAAGTCAAATAATTGAGATAACTCACTAATGACAGATGTTGATGTTTTTTTTGCGTCTATTGCGTAGTCAAAGAGCATTGAAGCTACTCTATATGTCGCTTCTCGATCCAATTCATTTGGTTCAACTTTACGATAACCACGCATAGCCATTTGCCGCCATAAATTGGCACTTTGACTTGAAGTTATAGTTCCTAACTCTGACGCCCTATAGATTAAGGCCGCCATTGAGGTTTTCCATTCCTTTTTAAGTCTTAGATAATGAGCTAAATTGGTTGAACCTAATTGATCAATAATTTTTTCTTCTGGCATTAAGAATTCGGCAGCAAAGTCATTTGCTTCTTTTTCCATGAACTCAGATGGCTCTTCATGGAGGACCAAATGCCCAAGCTCATGTGCTAATGTGAAGCGTATTCTGTCATTTGGTTGGTTTGCATTTAGAAATACGCATGGAGACACACCATGCATTTTTAAGGATACGCCATCAACATTGTTATCTTTAAAGTCGCATAAAAAGACTAAAACCCCTGCATCTTCCACAGTGGCAGTTAGGTTTTCAAGAGGTTCCTTTCCTAACGCCCACAATGATCTAAGCTTTTTAGCCGCTTCTTGAGGAGTGTTTACATCTAGGCCAATTTTAAAAGTTGGTAAGGAATTTTTTCTTTTTGGCACATTTGTGAACAATTCTAATGTTTGTACATGGCCCATTTTTAACATCATTTCAGCATTCATGCGGCTCAATGCTTTAGCTGTGGTAGAGCTTTTTTTTCTATATGCATGCAAACTAATTGGTAGTGCATTTAGCTTTTCAATATGTTCGAAAAATCGTATAGGGAAATGTAGGGCATTGGATAGATTTTGGATAACTTCATCGGAGGGTTTTAAGTCCCCACTTTCAATTTTAGATAATGAAGCCTGGGTAATAGACTGTCCCATTACAGCAATTAGTTCAGTTTGACTAAGACCACGAAAGTTTCGTGCAATACTAAGCATGTCAGGATTGAAATGAGTCATATTCACCTCCAAGATCATTGACTTACAGATCAAGTTAATCGAATGATAACTGAACAAAAAAGCATATGCAAATTTTTCTTCAAATTATTCCTAAAATGTTTCGTTTTTATCTAATCTTGCTTTATGTAGTAGTTTTTTTTTATTCAGGCACAATATATAGTGTTTTTGATTTTACATTTTATTTGATTTTTTTAAATTTACTTGAAATCTTATATCAAAATTTGAGCATGAGAATATTATGGCAAAGATAGAAAATGATCAGTGTTCTTGTGAGAGGTAGCTTAACTTTTGAGTATTTAGAAAAGGCCACTTTATTAAATCTTTGATCATTTTTTGGGAATGTTAAAGTGATTTATTCTTATAAAAATCAGGTTTAAGGGCGATTGGGTTTTTTGGGTAAGTTAATTTTGATTGTTTGAGGCGAGATAATGACTGAAGATGCGAAATGTAAGATTCTAGATATTCTGTTGGAAAAGTGGAAGAAAATTTTACTTGGGCGTTATCCTGGCTGTGAAGAGTTAATTGAATTAGCACTTAAAAGTCTTGAAGCATTAACAGAACGCTTTTATGGTTATGAACTTAATGATACCCAATTCGACACGGCTATTTTATTAGAACAACAATATCATCAAAGATTGGGTGAATTAATTGTTGCTGACCGTCTTTTAAGAGATGGATTTGAATTGAGTAGTAAAGATTTCGGACCTGATTTCAAAGCTACAAAAAACGGGAAAACAGTTTGGTTTGAAGTTGTTACTCCGAATCCAAATGATGAAATGGTGCAAATCTTGGAAGATGTGCAAGGACGGTTATTTCCAAAACATGAAACTAATTGTCGAGAGAATTCTTTAGCATTGTTGAAAATGACAGGGGTTATAGAAACTAAGGCTAATATTATAAAAGGTTATATTGAGAAGAAAATTATTCCTGAAGATGAGCCAGTTGTAATTGTTGTAAATGACTCATTGTTTTATCCACTAGATGTCTATATGGTTGGGGTAACTGAAGAGGTACAAAAAGGGTCAAGTGGCTTACCATTTGTTATAGAAGCTTTATTAGGGCAGAGTAAAACTTGAAGTGCGACATAAACCACCTAATTAATTTAAAGGGTTTATGGAGTATATAAAATTGTCATACCATCATCTTAACTTTGAAGATCGTACTGCATTAATGCTTGAGTCAAGAAAAGAAGGCTTTTCAGCCAGAAAATTTGCTGAACTTATTAAAAGACATCCTAGTACGATCTATCGTGAGCTTAAAAGAAATAGCATCAATGACGTTTATCAAGCTCGATATGCTTCTGATAACACTTTTGCTAGACGTAGACGTGGTCACAGAAAACTCAAAATCGATTCAATCCTCTGGAAATTTATTGTTGAAGCGATCCGTTGTTTATGGTCTCCTCAGCAAATAGCAAAGCGTTTAAAGACATTTCCTGATTTGGATCAAACAATGAATGTAAGCCATACAACGATTTATTCAACGATACGAGCATTACCCAAGGGTGAGTTGAAAAAAGACTTATTATCCTGTCTACGTCATGAAAATAAAAAGCGAAAAGCTAACGGTGAACCTAAAAAAGATTCTATATTACAGGATATTAAAACTATTCATGAGCGCCCAGCCGAAGTTCAAGAAAGAAAAATACCGGGTCATTGGGAAGCTGATTTAATTAAAGGTAAAGACAATAAAAGTTCGATAGCAACACTTATTGAACGAAATACACGGCTCTGTATCTTGGCAACATTACCTGATGCAAAGGCAGAATCAGTGCGCAAGGCTTTAACTGAAGCTCTGAAATATTTACCTGCAGAACTGCGTAAAACGTTGACCTATGACCGTGGACGCGAGATGTCAGAACATAAAATACTCGAAGAAGATTTAGGCATAGATGTATATTTCTGTGACCCACATTCACCTTGGCAAAAAGGCACATGCGAAAATATGAATGGTTTAATTAGGCAATATTTACCTAAAGGGATTGATTTAAATCAGGCAGATCAGCATTATTTAAATCAAGTTGCCATGTCACTGAATACTCGTCCTAGAAAGGCGTTAGATTGGCTTACACCATTAGAGAAATTTGCTCAGCTTGTTGATTATCATATGGCTTTTGAAACTGTCGCACCTCATGTTTGAATTCGCCTAGGTTTAGACAGGCCTTATTGGCAGCCTCCAGAATCCCCAACTGAGCCTTATCAACTTAAATGGAATACAAGAACTGATGTATTTAAAGATAATGGCAGCCCTGTATCAACAGATAGATTTCAATCGGACGAATATAAACATATATCTGGTGTGTTTGTAATGACTGCACGAGAAGATTACGGAATTAGCCTTTCTGTATATGGTGATGAAAAAAATGTAGGCTTATTGGTTAAGAACTTAAATAGTAATAATATTCTGCCAGATGGCCTACTTAAGACACGCACTTATGATAGTAATGAATTGCGTAAGTTAATAGATCCAACTATGCGTAAGCCAATAACTAGTTTAGTTACCCGCACTTTACATGGGCAGTATTTCTTCATGGTTCAGCATCTGAACAAACTTTCCCAAGAACATGTAATAGAGGAATCGTAGTAGAAAATAAATTTAATGAAAAATACAAATACAAAAGATATGGCTGAAGTTTTTTAAAAGTTAGGAATACATTTGACTATTTTGAAGCAATTTACTCTTCTTTTAGGTGTTATTAACTTTTTTAATTTTGTCGCACAGTTCTTTGTAATGTCGCATAGTTCATTGGAAATGACACCCGCCACCGACTAAGGCAACCGCAGAAGCTGTATGGTGCGGTGCACGAAATGGCCGCTGCCCAAAAGGATGTTGATGATTGGCCACCGAGTAAATACTCGCCACTTCCAAATTCTCTTGCGTGTTCAAGGGTGGGAGAATACTGGCTAAACGTGAAGCCAATAGGGTTTTCCCTGTCCCTGGCGGTCCTTTAAATAGCAAAGAATGACCGCCTGCTGCCGCAATCTCTAAGGCACGTCTCGGACGCAGTTGACCTTTAACATCGGCCAAATCAAATTTGTAGTGCTGTGAGGCTTTTAGCGCCGTGGGTTGAAACTGTTGGATGAGATGGTTTTGCGACAGATGCTCACAGACTTGTTTTAAATGTTGCGCTGCAAACACTTGAAAGTTGGGCAGTTGAGAGGCTTCTTGCGCATTGGCCTCAGGTAAAATCAGTTGATGCCCAGCTTGCTGGCAGGCAATCGCAATACTTAAAGTACCTGAAATTGGTCGCAGTTGCCCATCAAGTGCCAACTCACCTATAAATTCAAAATTTTCAGTTCCTTGCTCAGGGAGCTGACCAGAGGCAATTAAAATACCCAGTGCAATAGGCAAATCCAACCGCGAGCTGTCTTTGGGCAGATCTGCAGGTGCAAGGTTAATGGTGAGGCGTTTGGTCGGAAACTGAAAGCCACTATTGATAATGGCGGAGCGCACCCGATCTTTGCTTTCCCGAACGGCTGCTTCAGGAAGCCCCACAATGGTTAAAGAGGGTAGTCCTTGGCTCAGATGAACTTCAACTTCAACCGAAGGTGCGTGTAAACCGAGCAAAGCTCGAGTGTAAATTTTGGCAAAAGACATCTTTTGTTCCATTATAGTGCATTATTTTAATTCGTTATGCGTCTTTTATTGCACCAAACAGGTGCTCATTTTTTGTTCTGGATGCGTAACTCTAAAGCTTCCACTTGTTTCAATAAGTCATTTAAACGCAAATTGGCATTATTCAGCGCAGTACGTTGACGTTCAATTTCATCTTTGGAAACCAAATCCATCTTAGTGACTACTTCATTGAGCAGTGCGCGTAAATTATGTTCTAAGTCTTGTTTAGGTTGTTCGACTTGTTCCAGTATGGCTTGTAATAAAGTTTCAATCATTTCTATATCCAACAGTTGGAGACGTGACAGCAGTGTACCATTGCTGCTTCTGACTCTATAGCCTTTCAGATGAAATATGATTTCATCGATTGTAAAAAAATCATAAATCTTCGACTAAAAAACCTGAATTTTGAAGCTCAAAATGCATTTAAATGTATAGAATAGGGTATAAAGAAAACTCATGTCAGACTTTCTTTTCCCCCCCAACCTAAGAATTTTTGGCATGAAATTTGAACATAAAACCTTACTGGTGAAATAAGCCGAAGGAAAACAAACATGAAGCTCGTAACTGCAATTGTAAAACCGTTTAAATTGGATGATGTGCGTGAAGCACTGTCTGAAATTGGTGTTCAAGGGATCACGGTAACTGAAGTCAAAGGCTTTGGTCGTCAAAAAGGTCATACTGAACTTTATCGTGGCGCTGAATATGTTGTTGATTTCTTACCAAAAGTAAAAATCGAAATCGCGATCAGTGATGAAATGGTCGACGCGGTGATTGAGTCAATCACACGTGTGGCTAGTACCGGAAAAATTGGCGACGGTAAAATTTTCGTCACAAATTTAGAGCAAGTCATCCGTATCCGTACAGGTGAAACAGGTGCCGATGCCGTTTAATTTGGCATGAAGTTTGCTGAGTAACACATAACTCGCACAAATTAGGTTGGGGGATACGAATGAAAAAGATGCTATTCGCGCTGAGCTTATCTGGCGCACTTTTAGGTGGTTCTGTTGCTTGGGCTGAAGAAGCAGCAACAGCGCCAACGCCATCAGAACAAGTCACAGTGGTTGAAACAACGGATGTGGCTGCTCCAGCGGTTGAAGCCGTTGCTGCTCCAGTAGAAGCACCCGCACCTGCAGAAGAAGAACCAACATTAGATACAGGTGATACGGCGTGGATTTTAGTCTCCACAGCACTGGTTTTATTAATGACCATTCCAGGTTTAGCGTTATTCTACGGCGGTATGGTTCGTAAGAAAAACGTCTTAAGTACTATGGCACATAGCTTTGTTGCTGCAGCAGTGGTAAGTATTGCATGGGTCATCATTGGTTATACATTGGCCTTTGGTGAGGGCAATGCCTTTATCGGTGGCTTAGATAAGTTCATGCTGACTGGGATTACCACAGATGCACTCACAGGGACGATTCCTGAAGTTCTATTCGTTATTTTCCAAATGACCTTTGCCATCATTACAGTTGCCATTATTAGTGGTTCAATTGCAGAACGGATGAAATTCGGCGCATTTATCGCTTTCATCTCGATTTGGGTAGTCGTGGTTTATGCACCAATTACTCACTGGGTATGGGGCGGTGGTTGGTTAGCAAATGATGGCGCACTCGACTTTGCTGGCGGTACCGTTGTACACATCAACTCAGGTGTGGCGGGTTTGGTTGCTGCATATATGCTCGGCAAACGTATGGGCTTAGGCCGTGAATCAATGGCTCCACACAACTTGGCATTAACCGTTGTGGGTGCAAGCTTACTGTGGGTCGGCTGGTTTGGTTTCAATGGTGGTTCTGCATTGGGCGCAAACGGCTCAGCAGGTTATGCATTACTTGTGACTCAAGTAGCAGCAGCAGCAGCGGCAATCTCTTGGTTAATTACTGAAAAAGTTGCACGTGGTAAAGGTTCAGTACTTGGTGCTGCATCTGGCGCGGTTGCTGGTCTGGTAGTGATTACACCAGCAGCAGGGTTTGTGACTGTCGGCGGTGCACTGGCGATGGGTTTAATCGGTGGTGTGGTGTGCTTCTGGGGTATCAGTGCATTGAAACGTGCTTTAAAAGCCGATGACTCTTTAGATGCATTTGGTTTACACGGTGTGGGTGGTATTGTCGGTGCAATCTTAACAGCATTCTTTGCCAGCGATTTCATCATGGGCGACAAAGCACCAAGTGATGTGATGCATCAACTTTGGGTTCAAGTTGAAGGGGTATTGGCAACGATTGCATACTCAGCAGTATTAACCTTCATTATCTTAAAAGTGATTGATCTGGTGATTGGAATTCGCGTTGAATCTGATGATGAACGTATGGGTCTAGACTTGAGCCAACATGGCGAACGCGTGGACTAATCAATAGAATAATAAATAAACAGTATAATCAATATATTGTGTGAAACAGCCCGAAAGGGCTGTTTTTTTTCTATATCTAGCGTAAAACTCTACAAAACACCGAATTTTTGCTACACTCTAAAACCATTCAAATTTGTTCAATTTAACCACTATGCATTGTCCATTTTGCAACGCTGAAGACAGTAAAGTGATCGATTCACGTTTGGCCGCTGAAGGTTGTCAGATTCGTCGTCGTCGTGAATGTATTAGTTGTGGTGAACGATTCACAACCTTTGAAAGTTATGAAGTGGTCATGCCTCGTGTGATCAAGTCGGATGGCAAAAGTGAACCTTTTGATGAAGCAAAATTGCGTCGTTCCTTGATGCATGCTTTACAAAAACGTCCCGTGACGCAAGAGCAAATTGAAACCGTCTTGAGCGATATTCAGCTGCAAATCCGTCGTTTAGGTGAGCGTGATGTGAAATCACGCACCATTGGTGAAATTGTTATGCAATCTTTATTTTCGTTAGATCATGTTGCGTATGTGCGTTTTGCATCGGTCTATCAAGACTTTCAAGATGTCGACGCCTTTCGCCACCAAATTGAACAAATGCAACAACGTGAACATTAAGCGAGTTGGCATCCATGTCTGAATTACAGTCCAGTGCTTTACACGCCGACCAAGCTTGGATGAAACAAGCGATTGCTTTAGCACTGCAAGGTCAATACAGCACCAAGCCAAATCCAAATGTAGGCTGTGTCATTGTCAAAGATGGGCTGTTGCTGGGGATGGGTTATCACCCTCAAGCGGGTCAGCCACATGCAGAAGTTTTTGCGATGCGCGAAGCGGGCGAACAGACCCACGGCGCAACGGCTTATGTCACTTTAGAACCTTGTGCGCATTATGGGCGTACACCGCCGTGTGCCAAAGGGTTGGTCGAGGCAGGTGTGGCGCGTGTTGTGATTGCCTGTCCAGATCCCAACCCCTTGGTGGCCGGTAAAGGGGTACAAATTTTAAAAGAAGCAGGCATAGAGGTCGATGTCGGTATTTGTCAAGCCGAAGCACATCAGTTGAATGCGGGTTTTTTAAAAGCCATGGCTACTGGCATGCCTTATGTACGTTTAAAAGTTGCTTCTAGTTTAGATGGTCGAACGGCGATGGCTTCGGGTGAGTCAAAATGGATTACAGGCTCAGCGGCACGTTTAGATGTTCAGCATTTTCGTGCCATTTCTGGTGTCGTGATCACGGGGATTGAAACCGTATTGGCCGATGATCCTCAGCTCAATGTTAGACAGCTGCAGGGTGTTGCGGATCTGACAATGGTTGTACAACCGAAACGTCTGGTGTTAGACCGTCAAGGCCGCTTGCCTTTGACGGCCCAAATTTTACAGCAACCAGATACCGTGATGGTAATGGGGCCTTATCGGCAAGCATTGGCCGATGTAGGCGTGCTACAGTTTGCTGTACAGCCTTTAGATCAGTTATTAAAGCAGTTGGTTCAATCGCATCAGATTTACGATGTCATGGTTGAAGCAGGTGCAACGTTATCGACGGCTTTTTTACAAGAGAAGTTGGTCGATGAAATGATTAGTTATGTAGCACCGACCTTATTGGGTCAGTCTGCACGTGCAATGTTCAATGCTGAGTTTTCTCAGATGGCAGAGCAACTCCGCTTTAAGCTTATGGATGTCACACAATTGGGTGATGATGTGCGCTTAACGCTTATCCCTTCTCAAGAGTCATTATGAGTTCAGAGTCTACGGTTTATCATAAACGTCGTCACGCGGCACGTACCACCGATGAATATCTATTTCATCAACTTGTTCCTTATTTGGGGAATAAGCGCCGCCTGTTACATCTGATTTTAGAGGCACTCGAGAGTACAGGGACTTTAAACCGTGCAGATGGTCGTGCGCCTATTTTTGCTGACTTCTTTGCTGGTTCGGGCGTGGTCTCGCGTTTGGCGCGTCAAAATGGTTATCGGGTGATTGCCAATGACTGGGAACCGTATAGCCATGCCCTGAACCATGCCATTTTGGCCTGTACCGAAGCACCTGCATTTAAAGAGTTGGGTGGTTATCAAAAAGCCATTGATTATTTAAACCGCTTGCCTGAAGTTAAGGGCTGGGTAACGCATAATCTGTGTCCGCGAAATGATGAGATCTATGATCCAAGCCGAGATCGTTTGTTCTTCAAACGTCGCAATGGCATGCGCATCGATGCAATTCGTCAGCAAATTGCCACATGGCAGGCACAAGGTGCAATCGATGATGTGGAGATGTCTGCTTTATTGGCACCGCTGCTGTATTCAGCCAGTTTTGTCAGCAATACTTCAGGTGTCTTTAAAAGCTTCCACCATGGTTGGGGCGGTAAAACCCAAACAGCGCTAGAGCGGATTGAATCCTTGCTGTGGTTGACCCCAAGTCGTTTTAGTGAAGTGGGTGATAATAAGCAAAAGAACCCGATGGCTGAAATGTGGTGTGTCGATGCGCAGCATTTGGCCAACCAAATGAGTAGTTTTGAGGTCGATGTGGCCTATCTAGATCCACCCTATAACCAACATGCCTACAGCAGTAACTATCATGTTTTAAATGCTTTAACACTATGGGATCAGGTAGATTTACCAACACCAGACACCAAAGGTTTCAAAAGCGGAATTGACCGTGCGTGGCGCAAAGAGCGTCCGAGTCCTTATAACTCGTCAAAGTATGCCAAAGAGGCATATGAAAAATTACTGTCCACCATCAATGCACGTTACATTCTGACCAGTTATTCAACTGATGGTAATATTGAAGCAGGGGACTTGCTCAAAGCCAATTTGGAGCGAGGTCGCGTGACTTTATTAACGCAGGATGTACCGCGTTATCGCGTGAGTAAGCAGCGTCAGTCTGAGCGTGCGCGTGTGTTAGAGTTTATTGTGATCACTGATACCCATGCCAAGTCAGGTCCGCCAATTCGTCAGTTGCTTGGGCAGTTGTATCATTATGCCGAATTGGGTGGGGTCGATACATCTGGGGTCACGACACAGTTGGCGCTGTGGTAAAAATATAGAGGTAGAAATCAGAAATGTTTACAGGGATCATCGAAAGTCTAGGCACGGTTGAAAGCGTACAAAATGTCGGTGGCGATGTGCGGTTACGCATTGGTACGGATCTTGATATGTCAGATGTACATTTGGGTGACTCGATTGCCACCAATGGCATTTGCCTCACAGTGATTGACTGGGGTGAGCACTGGTATGCTGCCGATGTCTCACGTGAAAGTTTAAACCGAACCACACTGACCCACTGGAAAGTTGGCCAACGTGTCAATGTGGAAAAGGCGATGTTGCCCACCACACGTTTTGGTGGGCACATTGTGTCAGGTCATGTCGATGCTGTGGGTGAAATCACCGTTGTGCGTGAAGATGCACGCTCGCTTTATTTTGAAGTAACTGCGCCAGCCGAGATTGCACGTTACTTGGCAGAAAAAGGCTCGATCACGGTTGATGGGATCAGTTTAACCATTAATCATTTGCGTGGCCGTATTTTAAGCCTCAATTTAATTCCACATACGGCTGAACGAACCAACATTGGAACGTGGAAGGCAGGCAGTCAAGTGAACCTTGAAGTGGATGTGTTAGCACGCTACATTGAACGTCTGATGATGGGGGATAAGGCTGCGGAAACTACCCCACAATCTAAAATTAGTTTAGACTTTTTGGCACAAAATGGTTTCTTGAAATAGAAAAATCGTTTAGATTGCAGCAAGAATAGACAAAAGATGAGCTCCCTATTTGCCCAAAATGAGGGAGTTTTTCTTTTGAAATGAATAGGTAAGCAATTGAGTATGATGAAAGATAGTACGCAGTTCATTGCACGGATAGGTGACAATGATTGATTTTTTTCTCCATCTAGAACAATTATTGCCCGTACTGCTTGCAGAATACGGCCTTTGGATTTATGCGATTCTTTTTCTGATTATTTTTGCAGAAACCGGTTTCGTTTTTATGTTCTTTTTGCCGGGTGACAGTTTGCTGATTGCCATTGGTGCCCTATGTTCCAGCTCGGATTTAATCCATATCCATACCATGGGTATTTTGATGATGATTGCTGCGGTATTGGGTTATATCGTCAATTATTATACGGGTCAGAAGTTGGGCTTTAAATTTGCCCATCAGCATTCGCGTTGGCTGAAACCCGAATATATGATGAAGACCAATCAATATTTCTTAAAGCATGGCGGTAAAACTATTTTAGTGGCACGTTTTATTCCTTTTGTACGTTCTTTCGCACCTTTTGCTGCGGGCGCAGGGCATATGAACTTGGCGACTTTTATGTGGTACAACGTGACCGGTGGCCTGATTTGGATTGGTAGTTTGTTGGCGATTGGTTATGGTGTGGGCAATACCTTATCGTTTATGGTTGATGTGTTGGTTTGAGATCGAGACAGACCACATCAGCCGAGAAAAAACAAGGGTGCATAAAAAAACTCACCGCAGTGAGTTTGAGTGGAAGCCAAGGCCAGTTAGGCAGAGTTGGATACCACTTCATCAGAAAAGTCTGAATTTTTCAAAATATAGTCAATTTCTTCTTGAGCCGCGGCTTGTAGCTTACTGCGGTAGCTGGCGACGGACTCTTCAATTAAGGTTTCCGCTTCAAGCTCTAAACGTAAACGTACACTTTCTAACTCAGACAAAATTTGTGAGTCATCAATGCCAAATTTACCTTTGGCATAGTCCAGAGCTTGTTCAGGTGTTTTCTCGTAGCGTGCGGTATAGCTCAAAATTTCCTGATCGACACTTTGACGCATCACATTTAAAGCTTGGGTTTGCTCATTGAACTGACGGATTTCATCTTTTTTGAGGCTCTCCGCATAAGCTTCCTGCGCTGCGCGTTTGTCTGCCAGTGATTTTTCTAACGCTTGTTGTTTACGAATCCGCGCTTCTTCAATCAGCTGTGCTTTCAGATCGGCATACGCTTGTTCAATTCTTTGGGTCGAGACAGCTTGAGCACGTTGGTCTTGTTCAATCCAACTGTGCAAACCTGTTTCAGGTTTGAGTACATCGCAGACGCGACTCAGGTCATCAATAAAGGCCTGACGAACAGCATCAGGTACATTTAACCAGCGCTGTTTAAAATCTGGACCAACATTCAATGCCACTACGCATCTCCTTATTTAGACGGGGAATCATTTAAAGCTTGAAGGTTCGAGCTTCAACTCCGAGACGTCTATATTGTTTAAATTTTTCACGACCTTGTTGTTTGGCCGATTCGTTATTTTCAATAATTTCTATAATGTGGCTAAATTTTTCGAACTGTTCAAGAGCTTGATCGTTAAAATTGAACACAATCCAGTCGGATTGCTCAGGCAGTTGGTCTGAGATACAAATGCGCGCATCGATTTGATCAATGCCATGCGGAATAAAGCTCGTGTCATCAAAACTCCACAAACGTTCATCCAATTGCTGTTGTAGTTCAGGGTCGCTTGCATACAGCCAGATTCGCTCTGGCTGACGCAAGATTTTTCGACATAAACGACAAGTACTTTCGACTTGTCGTTCAGGACTTTGTTCAAACAAATAAAAGCTAATATTAGCCATTAGACTGCGCACGATGAGCTAAGAATTGCATCAATAATGGCACTGGACGACCGGTTGCCCCTTTATTGGCACCCGAGTTCCATGCTGTACCTGCGATATCTAAATGCGCCCAGCGGTAATCACGGGTGAAGCGTTGTAAGAAGCACGCTGCAGTTACGGCACCAGCTTTAGGCCCGCCAATGTTGGCAATATCTGCAAATGGAGAGTCTAACTGTTCTTGATAGTCATCAATCACAGGCATGCGCCAGACGCGGTCAAAGCTATTTTGACCAGCCTCAGACAATTCGGCCGCCAGTTTGTCGTCTGGGGTAAACATACCCGTTAAGACTGAACCGAGTGCCACGACACAGGCACCTGTTAAGGTTGCAATATCAATGACCAGTTCTGGGTTAAAGCGTTTTACATAGGTCAATGTATCGCACAGCACCAAACGACCTTCTGCATCGGTATTTAAAATTTCAACGGTTTGACCACTCATGGTGCTCACGATGTCACCTGGACGCGTAGCCTTACCTGACGGCATATTTTCAGCTGCCGCAATCGTACCTACGACATGAATGGCTAAACGTGATTCACACAGGGCACGGAGCGTCCCTAGAACCGATGCTGCACCACACATGTCGTATTTCATTTCATCCATACCAGCACCCGGCTTCAATGAAATGCCACCTGTATCAAAGGTGATTCCTTTACCGACCAAGACCACTGGGGCTTCAGTACGTTCAGCTTGATACTCAAGGGTAATAATACGGCCTGGGCGGTCTGAACCTTTGCTCACCGCAAGGAAGGAATGCATGCCCAGATCCGCCATTTGCTGCTCATCAAGCACATTAACACGGAGTAGGTCAGGATATTGAGCTGCCAGTTCTAAGGCTTGCTCTGCCAAATATTCAGGGAAACAGATATTGCCCGGACGGTTGCCTAAGTCACGAGCAAAGCTTTGACCTGATTGCACGGCTTCAATCAGTTTAAGTTGTGCAGCATTCAGCGGCGACTCAGCGGCAATCAGGCAGATCTGTTCAAGCACGTTGTCGGCTTTTTTTGATTTGAATTCATCAAATGCATATGCCGCTTGCGTCAAACTGAGGGCAAATAAATAATGGAGTTCAGCTGGAAGGGCTGAAAGGTCAATACTGATGTGTTTGAATTTTTTTTGTGAAGCTTTGATAATGGTTTGAGCAATTTTCACCAGCTTTGCTGCTTGTAATTCAGCTGCTTTACCGACACCCACCAAGGCTGCATTGGGGCTTGCTGGAATTTGACCAATGAGGCTCAAGGTTTCATTGAACGCGGCTTTAAACTGAGTTGCTTCAATTAAGTTGTTTAAATCATTAATTTGATAAGCATTTGCAAGGTGTTGCGTGTTTTCAGAATCTACTAATATCAACAAAAATTGGCTAGACGTATTCTCTGTGAATGACGTATTAATAGAGAGTTTCATAAGTTTTATTTAAGCCTTATAAAGTTTGAAAATGATTAAACCACTGAAACATTAACATGAATAGAGTTGCAAAGTGCAACAAGAGTACAGGTTTTATATTTTCACTATTCGGGTAAACTAGCGCTAGTTTTTATTCACCTATTTTTGGAAGAATTAATTTGATTATTCGGCGTTATCTGGTCAAACAAGTGGTGTCGACATCCTTGGTTGTGATCGCCTTATTGACCTTGATCATGATGGGCGGTCGTTTGATCAAGTATTTTGGCGTAGCCGCGCAGGGTCGCTTAGATGCAGGTATTTTATTTAGCATTATTGGCTATCGTTTGCCTGAATTTTTAACGCTGATTCTTCCTCTAGGCTTTTTTATTGGGCTGATGCTGGTTTTTGGTCGTTTGTATGTCGATCATGAAATGGCAGTACTCAATGGTAGTGGCGTCAGTCCTAACCAATTGGGGCGACTGCTGATTCCTATGACCGTGGTGTTTCTTGCTGTTCAAGCTGTGCTGATGCTTTGGATGGCGCCGTGGGGTGTTCGTCAGTTTGAGCAGCTCACCACCAGTCAGGCGGTGCGTACTGGTTTTGATTTGGTTCGACCCAAAGAGTTTATTTCATCGGGGCCTTATACCATTTATGCGGGTGACTTATCCGAAGACCGTAAGAACCTCAAAGACATCTTCTTCTATCAACGCGCTGAAGCAGAAGGTAAGCCTGATGTGATGATTTTGGCCAAAGAAGCCACGCGGGTTGAAATTGAAAATGATCCCGCCAATGTGGTGGATTTGGTGCAAGGTCGCCGTTATGAAATTTATCCGGGACAGCCGCGTTATAGCCAAGCCGAGTTTCAGTCTTATCGCCTACGTTTAGAAAATGATAAAGAAGCAAAGTTTGAAAGTGCCGATGTTGAAGCATTATCCACCATTAAACTTTGGGATAATCGTCATGATCCTGTCGTGGCGAGTGAGTTGGGCTGGCGTATTTTTGTACCGTTTGCCATTGTAGTGGCGTTGCTTCTCGCTGTGGCTTTATCTGAAGTGAGCCCACGTCAAGGACGTTACTTAAAGCTGTTTCCTGCATTGCTTATTTTTGCCAGTTTAATCGTGGCGCTGATGGCCATTAAAACCCGAGTCAGTAAAGAAGAAATGGGGATTTGGGCTTATCCAATGATCTTGGTGATTTATGCGATAGCAGCGGCTTTGTTTTCGCGTAAACAAAAGCTGGCCCCGAAAATTAAGAAAACATTACAACGAGCGGGGTCTTAATCATGTTTGCACGTCGTATAGTCGCAAAACATGTGACCAAAACCACCGCGATGGCGATGCTGGGTGCTACCGCTATTTTATCGGTCTTGCAAATTCTGTTTACCTATTTGGGTGAGCTAGGCTCCCTTAAAGAAGGTTATGGTGCTTGGGATGCTTTACGTTATGTACTGTGGGGAGCACCGCAATATCTCTATGAGATTCTACCGATTGCCGCGTTAATTGGCTCGGTACTGGGACTGGGCACTTTGGCTTCAAACAGTGAACTGATTGTGATGCGCTCGGTGGGGGTGAGTCTCTGGCGAATCGTCGGCTGGGTGATTCGTTCGGCTTTAATTTTGGTGGTACTGTCATTCGCTTTAAGTGAATGGGTGATTCCATATACCAATGAGCAAGCCAAAGGTGTGAAAAGCCATCGAACTGCGGCTGAACTTGGTGAAGTACGTGGTTACTGGACACGAGAAGGGCAGCGTTTTATTTATGTCGATTATGCCAACTCTCAAGGTCAGCTGAAAAATGTGCAAGTGGTCGACTTTGACAATAATGCTCGTTTGAAAGGCGTTTTAAATGCTGAGCAAGGTCAGTTTGTGCAAGATGGTCGTTGGATTTTAGAAAATACTGCCCAAGTTGATTTACTACCGACTGGCAACGCTGCGGCACAAAAGGCCGCTGAAACACCTTTGGCACTGGCACTGCAGCCGAAATATGTGCACATGGTGACGATTGACCCTGAAGACCTTTCACCGAGTCAATTGGTTAGTTTCATGAGCTATATGCATGAATACAGCCAAGTGCCTAAAACTTATCAGCTGGCTTTTTGGCAAAAAGTGGCGTCTCCATTTGCCTTGATTGCTTTGGTATTGATTGCTTGTTCCTTTATTTTTGGCCCACTGCGCCAACAATCGATGGGCTTTCGTTTGGTCATTGCACTGTTTACAGGCTTAGGTTTCTTTTACCTGCAAGACTTCTTGGGTTATGCAAGTTTGGTTTATTCACCTTCACCCGCATGGTTCGTTTTTGTGCCGATTTTACTGATGTTTGTCGCAGGTGGTTATTTATTACAACGTGCGCGATAACTGTACGATATTGAAGAAAACAATGCGGATGATGGTGTTAAACCATCATGCCTGCATAGAGTCTTGACCGAAAATTCGGTAAGATAGAGCGATGAATTTGTAGACAAAAAAAGAGTGCTTATTATGGCGGATGCAACTGCTGGCAAAATCCCTCACGTACTGGTCATTATGGATGGTGTGGGACACCGTGAAGCGATTGAAGACAATGCTTTTTTAGCAGCGAATCGACCGAATTTAACAGCGATTGAAGCAAAGCATCCGCATAGCTTAATTTCAGGTTCTGGTGAAGACGTGGGTCTGCCAGATGGCCAAATGGGTAACTCTGAAGTGGGCCATATGAACTTGGGCGCAGGTCGTGTGCTCTATCAAGACTTTACCCGAATCACTAAAGAGATTCGTACGGGTGCTTTTTTCGAGCATGAAGTTTTGGTTGATGCTGTTGAAAAAGCCAAAGCAGCGGGTGGTGCGTTGCACATCATGGGGCTATTGTCTGAAGGTGGGGTCCATTCACACGAAGACCACATTGTTGCCATGGCTGAACTTGCGTTAAAACGCGGTGCAACCGTGTATCTCCATGCCTTCTTAGATGGTCGTGATACCCCGCCACGCAGTGCACAGCCTTCTTTAGAAAAATTAGATGCATTGTTTGCTCAATATCCAAATCAAGGTCGTATTGTGAGTCTCATTGGTCGTTATTTTGCGATGGATCGAGATAACCGTTGGGACCGTGTGGAACAAGCCTATCGTTTACTCACAGAGTCTGAAGCAACACGTACTGCAGCTACAGCCGTTGAAGGTTTAGCATTGGCTTATGCCGCAGACGAATCTGATGAATTTGTCAAAGCAACACGCATTGGCGATGCTGTAAAAGTTCAAGATGGTGACAGCATCGTCTTTATGAATTTCCGTGCGGATCGTGCGCGTGAAATTACCAAAGCGTTTGTTGAAAAAGATTTTGCAGGCTTTGCGCGTAAAGTCGTACCAAACCTATCTAAGTTTGTGATGTTGACACGCTACCAAGCCAGTATTGATGCACCTGTGGCATATATGCCTGAAGCATTAAAAAACTCGATTGGTGAATATCTTTCAGATCTTGGTAAAACCCAATTACGTATTGCTGAAACTGAGAAATATGCACATGTGACATTCTTCTTCAGTGGTGGTCGTGAAGATGAATATCCAGGTGAAAAACGTATTTTGATTCCATCACCGAATGTGGCTACTTATGACCTCAAGCCAGAAATGAGCGCATATGAAGTAACCGATGAATTGGTGGCTGCGATTAACTCTGGTGAGTTTGATCTATTGGTGGTGAACTATGCCAATGGCGATATGGTTGGTCATACGGGCGTGTTTAATGCTGCAGTGAAAGCAGTGGAAGCCGTTGATTTATGCTTAGGCCGTGTCTATGAGGCGGTGATGGCACAAAAAGGCCATATGTTAATTACGGCTGACCATGGTAATGTTGAACAAATGCAGGATTATCACAGTGGTCAGGTGCATACTCAGCATACGACAGAATTGGTGCCTTTTATCTATGTCGGCCCAACTCAAGCAACCATTGCTGAAGGGGGCGTATTGGCCGATGTCGCACCAACCTTGTTAAGCTTGATGCATCTTCCTGTTCCAGCAGACATGCAAGGTCGTAACTTAATTACATTAGACGTATAAATCAATTTGGGTGGGTAAATGGCAAAAGCATCGTGGACTTCAATAGGTGTAGTGATTGCTTTAGGTCTGAGTCTGATCCACCCGATGGGGGCTGTTGCAAAAACTGCGGCAGCACCCGCTTTTGATGATGAACTGGAACAAGGTTATGTTGAGGTTCCAATTGAATCAATTCAACAATTTGTACAAATCTACGGTTTAGTCAAAGACAATTATGTGGCTGAACGTAGTGATGAAGCACTGTTTCAACAGGCTATTAAAGGTTTAGTCGGTGGCTTAGACCGTTATTCTCGCTATTTATCTCCTCAAGAATATAAACAACTGGTGCAATATACTGAAGGGGATTTGGCTTCAGTTGACTTCAGTTTAGAGTTTGATTCTCGCTTACAACAATGGCTGATTCGTGGATTAAAACCTGACTCAGATTCCAGTAAATTGGGCTTAAAAAATGGGATCTCCGTTTTTAAAGTGGATGATCAAGAGCTACGCAAGCTCAACCATGCTCAAGTCAATGAATTACTCAGTGGGGCAATTGGTAGTACCATTAGCCTACAGTTAAAAGCCAATTCAACGCCGATCAATTTAGTCCGAACCAAAAAGGTTGAAACCGATATTCAGGCGCAACTGTTGAATAACCAAGTTTTGGTGCTGAAAGTTCGTGTTTTCCAACAAGATACCGCCAACGAAATTCAACAGTTGATTGAAGAACACCATTCGTCGCGTCTAAAAGCAGTGTTGATTGATCTCAGGAATAACCCGGGAGGACTGTTGTCTGCTGCAGTGGAATCTGCCGATTTATTCTTAAATCAAGGGGTGATTGTTTCAACTCAAAGTCGTTCCGAAGGGGATCAGCAGTTCCAAGCTTTACCAAGTTTAGAATTTCAAAACTTAAAAGTGGGGATTCTGATTAATGACCGCTCTGCATCGGCTGCGGAGGTATTTACCGCTGCGCTGAAGGAGCATGGACGGGCGTGGGTGATTGGTGAAAAAAGTTATGGTAAGGGCGTGGTACAGAAACTATTTCCATTGTCGAATGGCGCAGCTTTGCAAATGACGGTATCTCACTATTACACCCCAAGTGGTCGGATGATTGAAGGGGTAGGGATTGCGCCAAATCAGGTGTATCCAATGCCACATGAACTCAAAGACGAAAGCTATGTTGAACATGTGGCAGAGATTCTAATTAACCGTCGTTAAGTCTCTAAACGGAATCGTCTTCGCCATCTAGCCCGAATTTCTTCAAGCGATAACGTAAAGAACGGAAAGACATGCCGAGCTTTTTAGCCGCCAGTGTTCGGTTCCAGTGGGTAAGATTGAGCGCATTCATCAAAATTTCTTTTTCAATTTTTTCTAAATACAGCTCTAAACCCTCTTCGGGTAATTTACGCGAAGGCATATGACTGAGTTGATCATTGCCAACAGTACCTTGTTGCGTGGCATTGGTATAGTTGGTCTGAGCAATCGGTCGCAGTGGGGCTGTTTGCAAGTGTGGTAAGTCGATACTGCTTTCATCACTTAAGGTGATGGCACGTTCCATCATGTTGCGTAGTTCACGCACATTGCCTGGATAATATTGGGCCAATAAAAACTCACGTGCACGTTCACTCAGTGGTTTGACAGGGATGTCCCATTCTTGGCAGATTTTTTGAATGAAATGTTGTGCCAAAAGAATAATGTCATTGCCACGCTCACGTAGAGCAGGCAGCACAATGTCCATGACATGGATGCGGAAGTACAAATCCTGACGGAACTTGCCTTGTTGCACCAGTGCTTCTAAGTCTTGATGGCTGGCACTAATCACACGAAAATCGACATCAATTTCGGTGTCACTCCCAATTGGGCGAATGCGTTTTTCTTGTACCGCGCGCAATAGTTTCACCTGCATAGTGAGCGGTAATTCAGCAATTTCATCTAAAAATAAACTGCCGCCATGCGCAGACAGAATCAGCCCCTGTTTGTCTTGAGTCGCTCCTGTAAAGCTACCCTTACGGTGTCCAAACAATTCACTTTCCATCAGTTCAGTCGGTATGGCACCGCAGTTGATGGCAATAAATGGTCCTTCATTACGATTACTTAGGCGATGTACCAGATTAGCCACCACTTCTTTGCCGGTCCCTGATTCACCTGTAATAAAGACAGGGGCTTGCGAGCGTGCAATTTTCTTTAAGGTGATGCGTAGCTGCTGAATAGGAAGGGACTGACCAATCAGTAGACGATGTTCAAGCGTATCTTCTTGGATATGCAGCTGATTGATGGGTTGATTAAAGGCTTTTTGTAAAAGTTGCTCTAAATGTTTTTGGTTGATTGGTTTACTGACAAAATCAAACGCACCAGCTTTAAGTGCTGCAATCGCAATATCCATATTGCCGTAAGCAGTCAGCACTGCAACAGGCAAATTAGGATAATTTTGAGCAATAAAATCGACCAAGCTCAGACCATTACCATCGGGTAAATTAAGATCGGTTAGACAGGCATCATATTGATGCGTTTTCAGGGCTTGAACCGCCTCTTGTAAGCGATAGGCAATATGTGTATCAATCCCCATCCGACTTAAAGACATTTGCATCAGTGTACATAAGTCTTGTTCGTCATCCACCAATAAAACAAGTGGTTTTTTTTCCACGTTTAACCCCAAAAATTACACGTCATTGTTTATACGGGGGCATTCAATCCGAAAGCATGCCCCTATTTTTTGTTCTACATAGTATAGCTTAGCTTGGTTGGCTTCGCAGAAACTATGGGATAAATATAATCCTAACCCAGTTCCATTGATTGAGGTACTAAAAAACGGTTGAAACAGGGCGGTTTGATCCTGTTTGGCGACCCCATCACCAAAATCGCGGACCTCAATATGGACGAGGTTTTTATAGCTATAGACACGAATTTGAATGTGATCGGCTTCAGCTGCATTATGCCGAATGGCGTTTCGAATCAGGTTGATCAGCACTTGTCTCAGTTGTTGTTCATCAAACTGAATCTGAGCTGGATCGGAAATGCGGTAATCAATTTGATCTTTGACATCGGGCAAATCTTCAATGATAAAACGTTCTAAAAAAGCGGCGACATCAATCAAGGTCGGATAGGTTTCTTTACTGCGTGCCATGCTCAGTGTATCGCCAATAATTTTATCAATCCGTGAGGCTTGTTTGGCGATCATGTTATGTAACAGGGCTTGCTCAGGATCGTTCACCTGCATCAATTCATTGGCTTGGGTGATGGCAGCCAATGGATTGCGAATTTCATGGGCAATGCTGGCAGAAAGTTGACCCAGTGCAGCCAGCTTGAGTTGTTGTACACGTTGATTAATTTTTTGTGCATCTTGCAGCACGAATAAGGTCAGTGTCTGATTCGGGACTTGAAGTTTTTGAATTTCGATCTGAATTTGAAAGCGGCTCAGTTGGGATGTAAATTGGAATTTTTCCCCATTCTTCAGTTGGTCGAATTTGAGTAGTTCAAATAAATCAGGCTGTGCCTTATATAAGGGATATTTGTCATAGGCATAAATCGGGGAGATGCCCAATAATGCACAGGCGGCAGGATTACTCAGCACCATGTGGCAGTTTTCATCGAGCACCAAATAGCCGAGCTCGGTTTGCTCTAAAATATAACGGTTAATGTTTTGCAGTTGGTCTAGCTCTTGGGACTGATAGAAGTTTAAATTTTCAAGGACTTGAAAACGTCGTACCGCAATTTGTCCAGACCCATAAACCACAAAGAACAAAAAGGCGAGCACGGCACTGTTGCCAATGGTATTCAGTGAACTGATTGAAAAGAGCGTTCCAATAAAGTGTTGATAAACCAGTGTAATCACTGCAATCAAGGTAATGATGAGCGCTTTTTGTTTATCGACCAATACACAAGCGGCAAAGATCGTGATCACAAACAATAAGCTTAACTGTAAGTTTGGACCATCGGTGGCAAAAGTGAGTAAACTGAGGCTAATGACATCGACGATAAACAACAAGGTGAGCTGAAGTGGTATGCGCTTGCGCACATTCTTGAGGCTCAATAGCTGAAAAGCACTGATAAAAATAAAGCCAATCAGGACAGAACGATACAATACTGGATATTGATAATTTAAAAATAGCTGCTCATAAGTCAGCAGATAAACCAACAACAAACAGCAACCAATAAACAGTCGATACGATGCATACCAAACACCTAGACGGTATTGATTTAACTGAATATTGGTTGAGTATTTCAGCATGCGGGTGTTAGTCAGCTTGCATCAGGGTTTGATTAAACCATAACGAATAGCAAGGTGAGTCAGCTTCACATCACTGTCAATGTTGAGCTTTTCAAAAATTCGGTAACGGTAAGTATTGACCGTTTTTACGCTGACAAAAAGCTTGTCAGAAATTTCTTGTGCACTGATGCAATTCACAACCATCATCGCCACCTGCATTTCACGTTCAGACAAAGCATCAAAAGGCGAGGTCTGTGTATCCGATAGATAAGAACTGGCCAGTTGTTCAGCAATATCAGCACTGAAATATTTGCCGCCTTGCATGACTTTATTAATGGCACGTACCATTTCGGTCACGGGCGCACCTTTGGTAATGTAGCCTTTGGCGCCAGCTTTGAGTAACAGGGAAGGATAAGGTTCTTCAGCTAGACCACTGACTGCCAGTACTTTGGTTTCGGGTGCGGTTTGTAGTAAGCGGCGTGTGGTTTCAACGCCACCAATACCTGGCATGTTGACATCTAACAGAACCACATTCGGGTGATATTGACGGACGAGGTTAATTGCTTCTTCACCAGATTCAGCTTGGCCAATAACTTGAACATCGGCATGGTCCTCGAGCATTCGACAAATCCCTGTACGTACTAACTCATGGTCATCTACCACTAAAACTGTGATCACCTAGCTCTTCCTCACTATAAAAACCATATTTTTTGTTACATAAAGCAAAATAAGCTTGCAATGAAACGACAAAATTAGCAATCCTATTCTTAGGCTTATTTGAAAAGATATGCACGCTGTCGACGGCAATGCTGTTCGCATTGTGTACAAATGTAAGGCATATTGGCGTGAATACGCAAATGTATCTTATGGGTTATGAAGTTGAGTGAAGAAAAGTGAAAAAATCAAATAAATTTTTAATGCATCTATTGGGATGGTCGATTGCAACGACGGTCAGTACCCATAGCTTTGCAGACTTGGTGATGAATCCGGGCTCGGGCCCTAGCCAAGCAAGCATGAGCTGGTCTGCAGCAGATGCAGAACAGTTTCTGAATGATGATCTCATGGAAGATCCTGAAGAGTACGCTCCTCAGGGTTCAACAAAAGTCACTACCAGTATTCGCAGTTCCAATGGTGTGGTAACAAACAACAGTACCTCGAAAACAGTACAAATTTTCGATACCTCGAAATATTCCAACCAACCCAGTGTGAATGCTCGTGCAGCACTGGTGATGGATGGCAATACAGGTGAAGTACTGTACAGTAAAAACAGTAATACCGCGCTGCCGATTGCCTCGATTACTAAGTTGATGACGGCGGTGGTGATTTCAGATGCGCGTTTAAATATGTCTGAAAACATTACTTTACAGCAAGCGGACTTTTCGTGTTCGGGTTGTAAAAGTTCAAGCTCGTCCCTGCGTGCAGGGGACAGTATGAACCGTGCAGAGGCATTGTTATTTGCATTAATGAAGTCAGAAAACCCAGCAGCATCGGCGCTTGCACGGACGTATCCGGGTGGTCGCTCAGCCTTTGTTTCGGCGATGAATGCCAAAGCCAAATCTTTGGGTATGAATTCAACCCATTATATGGAGTCGACAGGTCTACATCCAGGTAATGTCGCTTCAGCACGTGACTTGGGTATTTTGGTCAATGCCGCATCACAGTATGGTCTGATTCGTCAGTTCTCAACCACAGCCAGCTATGACTTTAACTTGGGCTATCGTGTATTAAAATCAAACAATACCAATGCCTTGGTTCGTAATGGTGGTTGGAATATTAATATTTCAAAAACAGGTTTCATTAATGAAGCCGGTCGTTGTGTGGTAATGCATACCACTTTAAATAACCGTCCAGCAGTGGTGGTGTTATTGGGTGCGGACTCATCTGCAGCACGTACCAATGATGCAACGCGCCTAATGAACTGGGCAAGCCAATTACCAAAACGTATTTAACCCGACTTTGTTTTTGTTCACTCAACAACGAAAATTGAGTCATAAAAAAGCCCTGCATATGCAGGGCTTTTTTTGTCTTCTCTCAATTACATGTTTGAAAGAATTGAATCGCGAACTTGTTCTAAAGTGGCATCGATTGATAGCATGACCGCATCAGAACACTGTTTGATCGCAGTATCTGGGTCTTTCAGACCATTACCTGTCACGGTACAGACAATCACAGAACCTTCCGCAATTTTTCCAACTTTGATGTCACGGATTGCACCGCCAATTGATGCTGCAGAAGCAGGTTCTACAAAGACACCTTCATACATTGAAAGCAAACGCTGTGCTTCTAAGATTTCAGCATCAGTCAGTTCATCGAACCAACCTTGAGAATCACGAACCACCGCTTTAGCATGGTTCCAGCTTTGAGGATTACCAATACGGATTGCCGTTGCAACTGTTTCAGGGTTCTCAACGGGTGCACCACGTAAGAATGGCGCAGCACCTGCTGCTTGGTAACCAACCATAGTTGGTAAGCCTTCAGGTTTAGGACCCGTGAATTGATCTGTTTCAGCGTCATAAATCACTTGCTCAAACTGATCCGCAGGTTGGTTAGCAACTGCTTCGGTATACCCCATCCAGTGTGCAGTAATGTTCCCTGCGTTACCCACGGGTAGGCAATGGTAATCTGGTGCACGGCCTAACTCATCTACGATTTCGTAAGCAATAGTTTTTTGACCTTGCAAACGGTATGGGTTGATTGAGTTGACGATGGTTACAGGGGCTTTATCGGCAATTTCTTTGACCAGACGCATACCGTCATCGAAGTTACCGCGGATTTGCATGGTGATGGCACCATACATCATTGCTTGCGCCATTTTACCCATGGCAATTTTGCCTTCTGGGATTAACACAAACGCTTTGATGCCTGCACGTGCTGCATAAGCCGCAGCCGCAGCTGAGGTATTACCTGTAGAGGCACAGATAATCGCTTTTGAGCCTTCTTCAACGGCTTTAGTAACCGCCATGGTCATACCACGGTCTTTAAATGAACCAGTCGGGTTTAAGCCCTCGTACTTCACATAAATTTCAACATTTTTGCCAATTAAACGTGGAATGTTCTCGAGTTTAATCAGTGGCGTATTACCTTCACCTAAAGAAATAGCGCGAGTAGTTTCAGACACTGGTAAACGGTCGCGATAACGGTCAACTAAACCAGTATAACGATTGGCATTCGACATGATGATGTTCCAATTGTGTGTAGAGCTTGGTGAGGAAGAGAAGAGCGTTCTTTTCCTCAACCCGATTAATTATCAAGCGATTCTAAACGAATTCGCACGATTTCGCCATGAATGACGGGTAAGGCTTGAATTTGAGCAAGTGCCTCGTCCATTTTTGATTCAACGACTGGATCAGTCAAAATCACGATTGGAATAAGGTCTTTTAAGCGTGGTTGTTGCATGATGGCATCGATACTGATGCCTGCACGGCTCAGAATCGTAGTTACATCGGCCAAGACGCCAGTTTGATCTTCAGCATTAATCCGGATGTAATAACCTGTAGTCATTTCTTCACGGCTTAACATGGGCACATTGGTCAGTGCTTCGAAGGCCAATTGTGGAATCGTTCCAGCGCCATCTTCGGTATACGAGATATCACGGACGATATCAATGACATCTGCAACGACCGCAGAAGCCGTTGGACCTGCGCCTGCGCCTGCTCCATAGTACAAGGTTGGGCCGACAGCATGTGCTTGTACCAAGACAGCATTTTTAACGCCGTTGACATTGGCAATCAGTTCTTCCGCAGGGATCAAGGTTGGGTGAACACGAAGTTCGATGCCATTCGCCGCACGACGCGCAATCCCCAAGTGCTTAATACGGAAACCCAGTTCTTCAGCATACTTCACGTCTTGCGCTGTGATTTTACTGATGCCTTCGGTATAGACTTTGTCAAACTGTAGCGGAATACCAAAAGCACACGATGCTAAAATCGTGAGTTTATGTGCAGCATCAATGCCTTCGACATCAAAAGTAGGATCAGCTTCGGCATAACCGAGTTCTTGTGCTTCTTTCAATACGTCTGCAAAGGCACGACCTTTTTCACGCATTTCAGTCAAGATAAAGTTGCCTGTACCATTGATGATACCCGCCAACCAATTAATCTTGTTTGCCGCTAGGCCTTCACGCATCACTTTAATGATGGGAATGCCCCCTGCAACCGCAGCTTCATAGGCGATTTGCACGGCATTGTCATCCGCCAGTTTGAACAGCTCATTGCCGTGTTCTGCAAGTAAAGCTTTGTTCGCGGTGACCACTTGTTTACCATGTAAAATGGCTTCTTTAATCACTTCATATGCAGGGTGGATGCCACCCATGACTTCAACCACAACATCGACATCAGGCTGACGCACAATGTCGAGTAAGTCAGCACTTTGCTTGACCTCATCGCCTAAATCTAAGTCTGGACGAGGGCGGCGTGTGCCGACATAGGTAATTTGAATTTCACGACCGGTGCGACGTTTAATCTCAGCAGCATTTTCTTTTAGTAGTTTAAGGGCACCACCACCCACAGTACCAAGACCGAGGATTGCCAGACGAACTGGTTTCACGTCACACTCCAATTTACTTATATATTGAACCAAGCCTAGATCATAGCTAAAAAAACTGTGAGACTCTAGGAGAGAAATCATTTTATGTTCAACTATAAATATTAGTTAAATAGCAAATAAAAATTAGTTATTTAAGACGATTTAATAATTCACTTGGGGCCAAATAACCACCGAGATATTCACCATCTTCATTGTAGATCGCAGGTGTCCCATTTACGCCCATGTTCAGACCCAACTGGTATTGATCTCGCACTGGGTTTTTACAGGTCGCTGGTGGAAGTTGAGCACCTGAAATTGCTTGATCAAAGGCAGCTTGACGGTCTGCGCTACACCACACACTTTCCATGGCTGGCATGAACTGTTCGCCACGCGGCCATGCAATGTAACGTACCTCAATGCCTTGGGCCGTGATTTCAGGGATATGCTCGTGCAGTTTATGGCAGTAAGGACAGCTGGCATCGGTAAAGACATAAACCACATGTTTGGTCTTACCTTTGGCTTTATAAACCAGTAGGTCTTCAGTTTTGAGCTCTGCTAGAAGCTTTTTGTTGGCTTCAGCTTGAAGATTGTCGCTGACGTTGTGGAGGGTTTTATCGCCCAAGCGAATCACATCACCTTGGATAATATATTTACCATCTGCTGTGGTATAAACCGAGCTCATCCCTTCAAGATTGACCCAAAATAAATTTGGCACTTCAGTGGTTTTGATATCGATGATTTTGGCATTGATATTGGCTGTTTTGAAATGCTTTTGAAGGGTATCAATTAAACGTTGTTTTGCATTACGTTCCGTCAAGGTCGACGCTTCACCTGTGGCTGGCGCGCTTGCTGTTAAAGAGTCTTGTTTTTTTTCTTCAGTGTTATTTGAACATGCTGTAAATAGAACACTTGAAGCAATGGCACAGGCAATGAACAATGGTTTACGGGTAAATAACATAGATAACCCTTTTTCTTTTGACTTTATAAAAACAGAGCGCCAAGCATAGCAAAAAAAGTACAGGACTCGGTAATACTTCGTAGTCTTCGTGCTAAAAACAGCCTTAAGTTATGGATGATCAAGACCTTAAGCCCTAGGGTGATGGCTGGCATGCAGTTGTTGCATACGCACTTGTGCGACATGGGTATAAATTTGTGTCGTGGACAGATCACTATGTCCCAATAGCATTTGTACCACACGCAAGTCAGCACCGTGATTGAGTAAATGCGTTGCAAAAGCATGTCGTAAGGTGTGTGGAGACAGTTCAGCCTGAATCCCTGCTTGTAAGGCATAGCGTTTAATGGCATACCAAAAGTTTTGCCGACTCATAATGCCGCCATGTTGAGTTAAAAATAGATAGTCAGTTGCAGATTTATATAATTGCGGACGGGACTCAATTAAGTATTTTTCGACCCATTCCACTGCGATTTGCCCCAAAGGCACCAGTCTTTCTTTATTGCCCTTACCTGTAATTCTTAAATAGCCTTGTTTTAAATTGATTAAGTCTAGGCGTAAGTTCAGTAGCTCAGATACACGCAATCCACAGGCATACAACACTTCAAACATGGCACGATCACGGAGCCCGAGAGCGGTTTCAATATCTGGAGCTTGAATTAAGGCATCCACGTCTTGCTCAGACAAATCTTTAGGCAGTGCGCGGCCAATTTTGGGTGTTTTATGTAGCGCGACAGGGTTGTCTGAACGCAGTTTTTGTTCCCGTAGAAATTTAAAAAAAGAACGCAGAGCAGACAGACAGCGCGCAATGGAGCGCGGGCTTTTGCCTTGCTTGGTGAGGGTCAGTAGAACATCGGCGACATCATCACTGCTCCATTCAGGCATGCTCACCCGACTACACTCGCTGCACTGCAATAAGTCAGAGAGATAAGCATTTCGGGTGTGTGGGCTGACGGTTTGTGCAATGAGATAATCTTTAAAGCCGTGTAAAAAACTGAGCTGAGTTGGAATTTGAACAGGCGCAGGCACACGCGGTTTTTTATTTAACATAAAGCTCTCAAGCACATCATCACGGAAAGACAAAAACAAGGAATAGGGGTTTTATTCAATGTAGTGTAATCATTCTCGCTTGTCGATGTGTTATAACAGATGCGAATCATTATCGAATCTGATTTGGTAATTATTCTCATTTGTTTGTATACTGTTCAAAATATTAAAGGGTTGGATGCGGTGCGTTTATCTGATTTAAAAGTCAAACAAACTGCCATCATTAACAAAGTGAATCATACTTTGGATGGCGAAGCTCAGACTGATTTGGTGGCTAGTCGTCTTGAAACATTAGGCTTTGTCGCAGGTACAAAAGTACAGGTGATTACCAAAGGTGTTTTTGGTGGCGATCCAATTTTAATCCAAGTGGGTTTTACACGTTTCGCCTTAAGAAAAGTTGAAGCTGAAAAAATTGAAATTCAAGTCGAAGGAGCACCTAGATGAGTGATGCCTTGCGTGTTGCCCTTGTAGGTAATCCAAACTGCGGTAAAACTTCGTTATTTAACCATCTCACTGGAACACGCCAAAAAGTAGGTAACTATGCGGGTGTAACGGTTGAGCGTAAAGTTGGTCAATTTACTCTTCCTTCAGGTCAAGCAGTTCGCGTTCTCGATTTGCCAGGGACGTATAGCTTAGATGCGACCAGTCCTGATGAAATGATTACCCGTGACGTGGTGATGGGGAAAATTGCAGACGAAGGTCAGCAAGATGCTTTCTTATGTATCGTTGATGCAACTAACCTCAAACTTCACCTTGGTTTAGTGATTGAACTGATTGCATTGGGCCGTCCAATGTTAATCGTTTTAAACATGATGGATGAAGCACGTCGCCGTGGTATGCAAATCAATACCCAAAAGCTTTCTGAGCGTTTGGGTGTGCCGATCGTTGAAACCGTTGCGGTACGTAATTCGGGTATTGAAAGCCTACTCAGCGCTTTAGAGCAGGGCAAATATGCCGTGCCTTATACCGAGCTGACGGGCTTAAAAGGTGACACAGCGCATGAGAAAGTAGAAAATTTATTACATGACGCCGTGCAGTACGTCGATGAAGAAGACAAGCGAACGGATTTTCTGGATAAGATTTTTCTACATCCAGTTTTGGGGCTAGTTAGCCTTGCAGTAATGATGTTTATTGTCTTCCAAGCCGTTTTTTCTTGGGCAGCGCCGTTTATGGATGGGATTGAAACCTTCTTTGGCTGGCTGGGTGAAACCATCGGTGGGTCAATTAGCCACCCTTTACTTAACAGTTTGGTGGTAGATGGGATTATTGCGGGTGCGGGCGGTGTCGTGGTGTTCTTGCCGCAGATTTTAATTCTGTTCTTCTTTATCTTGGTATTGGAAGAGTCGGGTTATTTACCGCGTGCCGCGTTTTTGTTGGATAAGCTGATGTTTAAAGCAGGTCTTTCTGGGCGTGCCTTTATTCCATTGTTGTCTAGCTTTGCCTGCGCAATTCCGGGCATCATGGCATCGCGTACCATTAGTGATCCGCGTGACCGTTTGACCACGATTTTTGTGGCACCACTCATGACGTGTTCAGCACGTTTACCTGTATATGCCTTGTTAATTGCTGCTTTTATTCCTGAACAAACCGTTTGGGGGATCTTCAATCTGCAAGGCTTGGTGTTGTTTGCTTTATATATGGCTGGGATTGTGAGTGCACTGTGTGTATCTTTCGTTCTGAAATTCTTCCATAAAGACAAGTCACAGCATATGTTGATGATGGAGTTGCCAAGTTATCGTTTCCCTGACTTAAAGAATATTTGGATTGGTTTACTTGACCGTGCCAAGATCTTCTTGCGTCGTGTGGGTGGCATCATTTTCGCGTTGTCTATTTTGTTGTGGTTCTTATGTACCTTCCCGCAAGCTCCTGAAGGCGCGACTTTACCTGAAATTGATTATTCATTTGCCGGGATGCTCGGTCATTTGCTGCAACCAATTTTTGCCCCGCTGGGCTTCAACTGGCAGATTTGTATTGCCTTGATTCCAGCCATGGCTGCTCGTGAAGTCGTGGTGGCAGCTTTAGGTACGGTATATGCCTTATCTGCTGTCGATGATGATGCCATGTCACAAGGCTTGGCTTCACTGATCAGTAGTGGCGGTGAGCTCGGCTGGTCGGTGGCGACTGGTCTGTCTTTATTGGTGTGGTTTATTTATGCACCCCACTGTTTGGCGACTTTAGCGACGGTCAAACGTGAAACAGGTTCATGGAAAACCGTGAGTTTTATGACCATTTACTTGTTTGGTTTGGCTTATTTAATGTCATTCCTGACTTATCAAATTGCAACGCATTATTTGGGCTAATTGGCGTAAATAGGCGAGGAGATTGAGATGATTGAAATTCTAATTGTTGCTGCTCTAGTGATCTGGAGTGCAGTGGTGGTATTTAAGAAAGTATTTCCTAAGACATCGGGTTCAGTTTTCACCTCCTTGTCTGCGCTGTGTGAGGCTCGCGGTTGGACCCGTTTGGCGACGTGGTTAAGGCCGTCAATGGCTGGCGGTTGTGGCGGAAACTGTGCTTGTCCGGCAACAGAAGACAGCAATGCGAAAAAGCCTGAAGTTCAAGCGGTGAAGTGGAAATAAAACGATTTTTGTTCACAAATTAAAAAGCCGTCCAAGAGGGACGGCTTTTTTACGCACTGACACAAAAAAAGTGCAGGAAAGTCAAAACAGAAAAAGCATTCAAAACAGCAAAGTGCTAACATTTCCGCAGATAAATCTCAGACCAAGCATGGGGCGAAAATGTTAATACAACGTGGTGGACTTAAGGTCGTTGCAGGACTCGGTATTTCAGGTGTTGCAGCGGTCAATTTTTTACATAACCAAGGCTACCGCGTTGCAGTAACAGACTCTCGATCGACCCCGCCCGGTCATGATCAAATTCCAGTGGAGATACAAACCAGTTTTGGTCAGTTTGATGCAGAGCTGTTGTTGTCTGCTGAAGAAATCGTTATTAGCCCTGGGCTCGATCCGAAACTACCTGAAATTCAAGCTGCGATTGCCAAAGGCATTCCCGTGGTGAGTGAAATTCAAATCCTACGCCGTGCAACAGATAAGCCAATTATGGCCATTACTGGGTCGAATGCAAAAAGTACTGTGACGACCTTGATTGGTCTGATGGCTGAACATGCAGGCGTGAAAGTCGCGGTAGGCGGTAACCTTGGTCGCCCAGCCTTGGACCTAACCAAAGATCAGCCAGATTTATACATTTTAGAACTATCGAGCTTTCAGTTAGAAACCACTTCAAATTTACAAGCTGAAGTTGCGGTGGTGCTGAATATGAGTGAAGATCATCTTGACCGTCATGGCGATATGATGGGCTATCACACCGCGAAGCATCGCATTTTCCAAGGCGTGAAAAAAGTCGTTCATAATCGTGATGACTCACTGACTCGTCCTTTGGTACCTGATGCTACGCCAATGCAAAGCTTTGGTTTAAATGCACCTGATATGAATCAGTACGGTGTATTAAGAGATGACGACGGTACGATCTGGTTGGCCCGTGGCCGCACACGTTTATTGAACAGTGCAGAGATGTATATTCAAGGCACACACAATGTGGCCAATGCATTGGCCTGCTTGGCTTTAGGTGAGGCAATCAATCTCCCGCTTGAGTCGATGTTGGAAACACTGAAAAGCTTTAAAGGCTTAGAGCATCGCTGTGAGTTTGTGAAAGAAGTTGAGGGTGTTCGTTACTATAATGACTCTAAGGGCACCAATGTAGGCGCAACACTGGCCGCAATTGATGGTCTAGGTGCTGCGATTGAAGCCCAAGGCGGCAAAGTCGCGATCATTTTAGGTGGTCAAGGCAAAGGACAAGATTTTAGCGCTTTACGTGAGGCTTTGAGCAAATACGTGAAGGTGGCTGTGTTGATTGGTGAAGATGCGGCGTTGATTGAAAAAGCCGTGGCAGGAACAACGACCTTACTGCATGCTAAGACTTTAGAGCAGGCGGTTGCACTTTGCCAAGCCAATACCCAAGCCCATGATGTCGTGTTATTGTCACCTGCATGTGCAAGTTTTGATATGTTCAGTGGTTACCCACAGCGCGGACATCAGTTTGTCGCTTGTGTGCAAGAACTCCACTAAAAATAATAAGGAAATTGAGATGGCTGAGTTTGCTCAGACAACGATCAATAAAATTAACCAGTTTTATAGCCGTTGGGCGCCGTGTGTACCCAGCGAAGTGACACCACGTAATGTGTTGATCTTCTGCGTCGTTGCGTTGTTGTGTTTAGGTTCGATCATGGTCGCATCTGCGTCGATGCCTTATGCTGAACGCCTTCATGAGAATTCATTTCACTATGTCCTTCGTCACGGGATTTCAATCGCGGTGGCTGGCGTTTTGGCCTATGCGGTATACCGAGTTCCGCTCAATGTTTGGTTCAATAACACCTTTCCGTTGTGGATTTTGACCATTTTACTGCTGGCTGCTGTGTTGGTCGTCGGTACGGAGGTCAATGGTTCGACCCGCTGGATTCGTGTTGCGGGCTTTACGTTACAGGCTTCTGAGGTTGCCAAAGTGATGATGGCGATTTTCACCGCGGACTATGTGGTACGGCGTGCCGAAGAAGTAAGAAATAACATCAAAGGCTTGATTCGTCTCGGCATCATTATGCTATTGACGGTGGGTTTGATTATTGCGGAGCCCGACTTGGGTGCAACCGTGGTCATTAGTTTGATGATGCTCGGGATTTTCTTCCTTGCTGGCGCGCCGTTGATTCAGTTTGGTATGGCTTTTGGTGCAATTTTTGCGGCATTTGTCTTTTTGATTGTGTTTGAGCCTTACCGTTTTGAACGTCTAATGTCTTTCTCAAACCCTTGGGAAGATCCGCTAGGCACTGGTTACCAGCTTTCCAATGCCTTGATGGCCTTTGGACGTGGTGAATGGTTTGGTGTAGGACTTGGCCACAGTGTACAGAAAATGGCCTACTTACCTGAAGCCCATACCGACTTCATGTTGGCTATTTTAGGTGAAGAGTTTGGCTTTTTCGGCATCACTACGGTCTTAATTCTGTCCTTTACCATGTTGCTGTGCTGTATCAAAGTGGGTCATCGTGCGCTGAAGAATCAGTACCTGCGTGCGGGTTATTTGGCTTATGGGGTATCGATTATTTTCTTACTGCAAATTTTGGTAAACGCAGGTATGAATATGGGTATGCTGCCAACCAAAGGTTTGACGCTACCTTTTATTAGTTATGGCGGTTCATCACTGATTATGTGTGCAGTGATGATCAGTTTGATTTTGAAAATTGATGCAACAACACAAAGTGCTAATCCAACCAAAGAAGAATCCAGCTTCTAAGCGGGTTGTTCTTTCATCACGCTTTCCGCAGACTAAACGTACTTTTCGTTTTATGCGGATAGCGTTTGAGCCCTTCTAAATTTTTTGAATTTCTTTCAATTCCAAACGTTGCGCACTAGACCTCGCGTTGAGTTTCTGCCGCAATCGTTTTGCTATAAATAGATACCGTGCAGGGTAGTATGGTGCGGAATTAGTGAAACATCCCATTGCGCAATGGCTTGTTGCAACATTCGTTCAGGGTGGTCTAACGCGACAGATGGCTGATTTAGAGCATGTATCGCTTGAGCGAGTAGTGCTGGTGCTTGGTTAAGATCCAGTGCCTGTGCCATATTTTGTTTAGACAACTTTTGCCCTTGATCATTCATGGCTAAAGGCAGATGCATATAGCTAAGACGTGGGTAATCTAGCAGCTGACCTAAATAAATTTGTCGCTCGGTATTATCCAATAGATCTGCACCACGAACCACATGGGTGATGCCTTGTAGGTAGTCATCTACCACTACCGCTAATTGATAGTTGATAATGCCATCGCGGCGTTTCAGTACAAAGTCACCGAGCTCATGTGCCAGTTGTGAGCAGTGTCGGCCTTGCAGAGCATCATCAAAACAAATCTCGACATCTTCTACTTTGACGCGAATGGCTTGTTGCTCAAAAGGCAGAGTAAGGTCACGGCAGGTGCCTGCATAAATGTGGTTAGAACCGAGCATTTTTCGGGTGCACTGACAGGCATAGACCAGTTTGAGTTGATGCAGTTGTTGAATCACGTCTTCGTATATATCGAGACGATCTTTTTGGAAAATAATATCCGCATCGGGCTGAAAGCCGAAAGCCTCAATACAACGCAAGATATGGCTTTCACTGTCAGGGTAAATACGCGGGATATCGGTATCTTCGATACGAACCAACCATGTGCCTTGATGTGCTTTAGCTTCGCAATAACTGGCAACGGCGGTGATGAGTGAACCAAAATGCAAAGGGCCGGTTGGCGATGGCGCAAACCGACCCACATAAGCCATCCTGTTGACCCCTTCCTTATGTAAAGGAGGGGTTGGGGGAGGATTATAGAATAACATGATTAACCGTTATTTTGCTTCTCTTTGATTTCTGCCAGTGTTTTGCAGTCAATACATAAAGTTGCTGTTGGACGGGCCTCTAAACGGCGCAGACCAATTTCGATGCCACAGGTTTCACAGAAACCATAGTCATCGTTTTTAATCGCTTCAATTGATTGTTCGATTTTGCGGATGAGTTTACGTTCACGGTCACGTGTACGTAGTTCAATTGCAAACTCTTCTTCTTGTGTCGCGCGGTCATTCACATCAGGCAAAGCGGTGTTTTCGTCTTGCATGGTGTTGAGTGTGCGGTCAACTTCTGACATCAACTCTGCTTTCCATGCCAACAAAATTTGGCGGAAGTGCTCAAGCTGACCTTCAGACATGTATTCTTCATTTTTTTTCGGCTGATAAGGTTCAATACCAAATAAGCTTGCAGTAGAACCACCGTCAGTCGCTTTAGGCTTAGTTTTGCGCACACGTTTTGTAGATTTTTCATCTACAACATCAGTTTGTTCGTCTAAGACAGTATTTTGGTTGTCATTCGCCATTTAGGGCAATCCTCATCATATACGTATCTTTAATACGCAAAAAATATGGTGATATGCAAGTGTTTTTATCCACCCTCGAGGAGATTCACCCTCGGGGGTCGTCATCATATAGACTTTTTAAGTATTTTGATAGTCTTTGATGTTTGGATTAAATTGATCACTTTTTCGTAAGAGCAACTAAGGTAATTGAAAACGATAAAAATGAAAAGTTAATAACCTGAAATTTCAACATTTATTTTTTGCTGTGCGTGTAAGACACGTTCTACGTGGGTTTCATGGCTACCATCTGCGTTTAATTGTAAAATACGATAACCTGGTGCCTGCTCATCTAAGGCGAAATGATCGCTTAAAGGCTTAAATTGGACACTAGTAGACGGCGTCGAGTAAAACTGAATGCCATGCCATTCACGCCATGATTCTTGATGGACATGTCCCGACAGCACAATTTTGACATTGTGGTATTTCGCAAGAACCGCAGTAAGGTCTTGGGTGTTCTTGAGTTTATGTTGATCAATCCATTTTGACTGCATTTCAAAAGGATGATGATGACAGGCAATCACAATGTGTTGCTGGGCAAATTCTTGTAGGATTTGTTCCAGTTGGTTCAATTGTGCTTCATCGACCCAGCCATCGATTTTACCTTTGACAGCACTATTGAGTAAAACCACGCTCCAAGGGCCGAAGTGAATCACATGAACTTTGTTTTGCTGCTGATGAAAAGGGAAGTGTTCGGCATTGTCATGATTGCCCGGAACCTGATAAAACGGCGTCTTTAAACTCTGCATAAAGTCTAAATAGCGTTGATAGGTTCGAGGCACAGGTACTTGTGCCAAGTCACCTGTATGGACGATGGCATTCAGCTGTGGGTGACGCTCAACAATATGTTGCATCACATGATGAAAGCTTTGCTCTGGATTCATACGTACAAACTCCAGATGATCTTGATCCATCAAGTGCGTATCTGAAATTTGGATAATGGTCCAATTTTTCTCATTATTTAAAGTCATGCCTGACCCCTTAGACATTCCTTGTCGTTTTAATCTGTTGTTGTAGCCATTGCAAGGCCATTATGACAGGCGCATTTCTGAGCCGACCATTGGAAAGTAATGTATCGATCTGCGCATAATCAATCAGGTGTAATAAAATATTTTCACCTTCATCGGGCATACCAAATACACCACCTTGTTCGGGTAAATCGGCCGCAGCACTATACAGATGAAACAGTTCCGCACAGGCACCTGCAGAAGGGTAAAAGCTAAACAGATGTTGTAAGTGTTCAATCTGACAGCCTGATTCTTCTAATGCTTCACGGCGAATACAACTTTCAGGTGATTCATCACCATCGAGTACTCCCGCAATAATCTCCAGCTGCCAAGCTGAATCTTGATCATCCATAGCACCAATACGAAACTGTTCAATCAAGGCAAATTTTTGTTGTGCATCATCATAAATTAAGACACCTGCCGCTTCAGGGCGCTGAATAAGCTCACGTGAAATCACAGCGGTGTACTCAGTTTGATTAAACAGGCGATGACGTAAATTTACTTTTTCTACTTGAACAAAACCCTGAAAAACAAAGGCTCTGTCTACAATTTGGACATCTTCACGGTGATATGTAGCTTGCTTAATTATGTTCATAAAGCGCAATCAGGATGAAATTTATCATTTCATCCTAACTGAGAATCGCATGATTACAAAAGGTTTTTTATCAGCTTACACTTTTTGGTACAAGTTTTGTCCGCTTGCATGGAATTGTTTTTTCATGCTATCGAGACCGGTTTCGACCTCTTCTTGCTGAATTTTATTCAGTGCAGCGTTTTGCTGGTTTTGTGCATAATCACGCACGTTTTGTGTGATTTTCATCGAGCAAAACTTGGGACCGCACATCGAACAGAAGTGCGCAGACTTGTGCGCTTCCTTCGGCATGGTTTCATCATGCATGCTACGCGCCGTGTCTGGATCAAGGCTGAGATTAAACTGATCTTCCCAGCGGAATTCAAAACGTGCTTTAGACAGAGCATTGTCACGAACTTGCGCACCCGGATGACCTTTGGCCAAATCTGCCGCATGTGCTGCAATTTTATAGGTGATGATGCCATCTTTGACGTCTTTCTTGTTCGGCAGGCCCAAGTGTTCTTTTGGCGTGACATAGCACAACATGGCAGTCCCATACCAACCAATCATCGCCGCACCAATCGCAGAAGTAATATGGTCATAACCCGGTGCAATATCGGTGGTTAATGGCCCTAAAGTGTAGAAGGGCGCTTCTTGGCAGACTTCAAGTTGTAGATCCATATTTTCTTTGATCATATGCATAGGCACATGCCCTGGACCTTCAATCATCACTTGCACATCATGTTTCCATGCACGATGGGTCAACTCACCTAAAGTGCGTAATTCAGAGAACTGTGCTTCGTCATTGGCATCTTGGATACACCCCGGACGCAGGCCATCACCTAAGCTGAATGACACATCATAGGCTTTCATGATTTCGCAGATTTCATCGAAATGCGTATAGAGGAAGTTTTCTTGATGATGGGCCAAACACCACTGTGCCATGATCGAACCGCCACGAGACACGATACCAGTGAGACGATTCGCCGTCATTGGAACATAACGTAATAAGACGCCTGCATGGATGGTGAAGTAATCTACGCCTTGCTCAGCTTGTTCGATCAGCGTGTCTTTGAAGATTTCCCACGTCAGGTCTTCTGCCACTCCATCGACTTTTTCTAAAGCTTGATAGATCGGTACCGTACCAATCGGAACAGGTGAGTTACGGATAATCCACTCACGGGTTTCATGGATGTTCTTCCCTGTGGAGAGGTCCATGATGGTGTCTGCACCCCAACGAGTTGCCCACGTCATTTTTGCGACTTCTTCATCGATTGAAGAGCCGAGAGCCGAGTTACCAATATTGGCATTGATTTTCACCAAGAAGTTTCGGCCAATGATCATGGGTTCAATTTCAGGGTGGTTAATATTGGCAGGGATAATCGCACGCCCTTCAGCCACTTCTTTGCGCACAAATTCAGGCGTGATTTCCATCAGGTTATGCGCACCAAAGTTTTGCCCCGCGTGTTGACGTGCATCGACCCCTTCACGTTGACGCTGATTTTCACGAATAGCGATGTATTCCATCTCAGGGGTAATAATGCCTTGTTTGGCATAATGCATCTGCGTGACATTGAGGCCTGCTTTGGCACGACGTGGTTTTTGAATATGGGCAAAACGAATATCAGCGGTACGAATATCCCGTAAACGCTCTTGACCAAAGCTTGAACTGAGGCTGTCTAACATTTCGGTATCATTGCGCTCTTCAATCCAGCTTTCACGGACATTGGGTAGACCTTTGTTCAGATCAATACTGACATTGGTATCGGTATATACACCAGAGGTGTCATAAACCATCACTGGTGGATTGTATTCACCGCCTAAGCCTGTTGGGGTTTCGGTCAGTTCAATCTCACGCATGGGAACTTGAATGTCTGGGCGTGAACCTTGGATATAAACTTTTTTAGAGGCAGGCAAGATACGGGTCAGATCTTTGGCATCTTGTTCATGTTGTGCTGAAATTTCAGCGGAAAGATTCGTTAACTGGTTCATTGCAATGATCCTTATGAATGACATCAACGAATCAAGCACGACCAAAAACGATGGCAATTGAAGCTATTTCTGTGTGTTGTTAATTTGGTGATACAAATGCAACGGATGTATTTCTACTGGAAATAGTTCAATGAAAGGCGTTCAGTTTTTAGATGGCTTGATTCCTACGCAGGTCTTAACCTGATCAGGTTCAACGGTACTCAGCTTCAAAACTTTATTGAAAAGTCTTAGCTGATCTCAGCGAGCAATTACTCGCGCTCCGTCAAGCGATGCATCATCTTAACATGCACTGTTGTTAAAAACAGCGACCTTTTTATTCAAAGTGTGAAAGGAGATTTGTTCAACGTTCTAAGCAAATGGCATCGCTTAAGCAGTCTTTGCCTTGATCGGGTTGGATCATACGCAGTTGGATAAAATGTACCAATTGTCTTTGTAAGAGTTGATCTGTACCGAGGCGCGGCACATGAGCGGAAGCAGGCAAGATGATTTGAGCCGCTCTTTGTTCAGGGCTGAGCGCCACGAACTGTAAAAATAAGCGCGCTTGATCCGTCACAATTGAATTTTTCAGTTCAGCGAGGCGTTTAATTTCTTCCAAATAGTTGCTTTGCACGGTATAGCCGTCGTAAATGCGTTGAGCATCCAGTCCGATAAACAAGAGGGTGCTATATAGGTTCAACAGATGACGTGCATCTTGGTGGTAGCTACTTTTCGGATATTGCTGTAAATAGTTTTCCCAATACAGCGCACGATCCGCAATTTCTTTGGCGTCAATTTTGACCTGACTCCCAATCACGGCTGGGTATTGATTTTGTGTCGCCAGATGTTCAATAAACGCTTGCTCTGCGACAGGGAGATAAGGCGCGAAAATTTTGGCTAAATATTCAGGGCTACGGCGGTAATGCACTTGTCCTTCGCCTGCATCAAACAGCTCGACATAAGACTGCCCTTGGTGTTTGATGAGGTATTGGTCGCGAATGGTAAGTTGCTCAAAAAGACTTTGTTGAATGGTCGGATGTTGAGCCATTTCTAGGGCATAGCTTTCAAAAGCACGCTGCTGTTGCGGTGTACGTTCAACCGATAAAAAGTCATGGTACATTTTATTGGATAAACCCAATAAATGCTTTTGTTGTGGAAAACCGAGTAAAGGTAAACACAGCTTAAGATCTTGATTGATTTGCTCTAAAGCAAAAGTCGTACGTTGTGCATCTATTTCCGACATGTTTTTGTCAATTTTTTGGCACAAGTCGGTTAAGTCTAAGGTTTGAGTCGAAGATGCTTCTATTTGTGCAGGCTCTTGAAAGCTGACAGGTTCAGGTTTTTGACAGGCAGCCAACAGCGCACACATAAAAATCAGTGCGTAAGGTTTAAGCGAAAATAAAGAAGAATGATTCACAGCGACTCGATCAAAAAAATCAGTTCAGCGACAACACAGTAGAGAAACTCCTTTTCTCCGTGCCTCATTTTATAGGGGGAATGGAATTTTTAATGTGTAGTATTGTGAATGAGTTTATTGAACGGGCTGTGACACTGTTCAATATTTACTTCATAATGAACAAATTAGTGGGCGCTATTGTAACCAGTGCAATAAAAAATATACGAAAATAATGACAACTCGTTTTAGTATAGCATTGCTCAGAACGAGGCCAGTGAGGCGGAAAGGTTGACTGAAAACAATGAAGATTAAATGTATCCTAGCCAGCTGTGTGTTGTTTTTCGCGCCGTGGAGTCATGCCTTGGATTTGGTCGACGCGTTACAACGCGCCAAAGTCAATGATCCTAACTGGCAAGCCAATTTACTCCAATATGAAGCAGATCAACTCAATTTAGGCATTGCTCAAGGCAACTTACTACCTACTATTAGTCTGTCTGGCAATGTGACTCGAAAAAATCAACCCATTGGGCAGGTGAGCTCTGTGCTTTCCATGCCCGATACGACCACCACCAAACAAGTGGCGATTACGGCGCGCCAACCCCTTTTTCGTTGGGATGCGTGGGAAGGATTGAAACAAGTCAAGACCTCCCTCAGTTTAAGTGAAGTCAATTTACAGCTACAGCGGCAGCAACACATTTTAGACGTGACGGAAGCCTATTTTAATGTACTGCGCCAACAAAGTTTAACCGCAGCCAATTTACAAGAAGAACAGGCTCTACTTGAGCAACTGAATATGATGAATGCCAAACTCAGAGAGGGTTTGGTGGCAAAAAGTGATGTGAGTGAAGCCAATGCACAATACCAAAGCGCACAGGCCAACCGTATTGCGACGCATGTACAACTGGTCTTGGCGCAGGAACAACTGGCGCAAATTATTGGGCCTTATCAAGAAAACTTGGCAGTGCTACGTGAAGACTTTCAGTTTCAAAAGCCTTATCCTGCAGAACTTTCAGCATGGACTAATTTGGCTCTCGCACAGAACCTAGGCATACAACAAGCACGCTTGCAACAGCGCTATGCTGAAGATCAAAAACGGGTTGAACAAGCTGCTTTCTATCCGCAAATTGAAGCCGTAGGAAGCTATGGTTATAGTGAGCAGACGCCTGAGAATATTATGTTGGCCAAAGGCAACTTTGATCAGATTGGTATTGAGATGAATTGGAATGTTTATACCGGTGGGCGAACCAAGAAGTCGATTCAAAAAGCCGCCGTCAACGTCAAAAAGTCTGAAGCTGAACTGGATGCCGCTATCCGTAAAGCCAATACCGAGGTGAAAAAGTCTTATTTGCAAGTGGAAACAGACCAAGCCAAGTTGCAAGCACGTAAAGCTGCCATGGAATCATCCAGCCTCGTCTCTCGTGCCTCACAAGCGCAGTATCAAGAAGGCTTAAAAACCATGGTCGATGTTTTACTGGCACAGCGCAATGCCTTTTCGGCCAAGCAAGATTATGTCAATGCTAAGTATGACTATCTGATCAATGTCTTGCATTTAAAGGCATCTGTGGGTAAGTTGACTGAACAAGATATTCAAGAAATGAATGCATGGTTGGTGGACAAAGCACGCTTATAAAAGGGTCTTGTCATCAAATCTTCACAATTGCTATGCTTTAATATCGCTCAATCTTTAGTCCCTCATGATGTTGCTGTGGAGTGCGTCCTTTGCCAAATAGTCCTGTTTTAAACCATCACATTTCTTCGCAGTTCAATGAAGATTTGCAGGATGTGAACACCAAATTTATGACCATGGGTGGTTTGGTAGAGCAACAAGTGGCAAATGCAATTCATGCGCTACTCGACACCGATGCCAACTTAGCGGTCGATGTTCAGTTTAAAGACAATGCGGTGAATCAGCTCGAACGTGAAATTGATGAAGCCTTGACCTTGATTTTGGCGCGTCGTCATCCTGCTGCGATTGATTTGCGTATGGTAATTGCGATGTCGAAAGCCAATACCGACCTAGAGCGTATTGGTGATGAAGCGGCGAAAATTGCTCGTATTGCGCAAAGCTTATGTGAAGACGGTGAATCCCCTCGCGGTTATATGGAAACGCGTCATATTGGTAACCAAGTCCGTGTCATGATTCATGATGCCCTAGATGCTTTTGCACGCTTAGATGCAGAACAAGCGCTACGTGTGATGATGGCCGATGCTGATATTGACCGTGAATATCAATCTGCAACGCGTACTTTGATGACTTATATGATTGAAGACCCGCGTCATATTGCGCGTGTGATTAATGTGATGTGGGTATTGCGTTCACTAGAGCGGATTGGCGATCATGCGCGTAATATCTCTGAGCAAGTGATTTACATGGTGAAAGGTTTGGATGTGCGTCATACCAGTTTTGAAGAAGTTGAAAAACATATCCAAAAATAAAAAAAAGTGAATCTTATTTTTCAAGCACAACTTCGGTTGTGCTTTTTAATGGTTGCTTAATTTTCGGATAAAAAAAATCTCAGACTTTGGGGGAAATCTGAGACTAAAATCGGGGATATTTATCGTTATAGATAAGAGGTTTCCCTCTATCCTTGAATGCCATTATAGGAAAGATGTTTTTCTGCGTCATGTAGGTTCTTGTAGTGTAATGTTGAGTTTTGCAAGGGTTGTGTAGCGCTATGTTTACACTTAATTATTTAGATACAAATAACGGCTTTATAGCGTAATGGAGTCATTAATATGTCATCTATTTGGGGTTTGGTCATCCCTGTGCTTGGATAGAACATTGTATGAATAAAAAGAAAAGCCCCGATGTCGGAGCTTTTCAAATGTGCAACGCTTTATCACGCCTCAGGCTTTAAGCCTTCTGCTTTTTCTAAGCTTTCATCATTGTTAAAGAACTTCTCACGTTGTTCTTCAAGAAACTTTTTCGCATCAGGTTCAAACACATTTAGGCGTTTTTCATTGATTAAAGTGGTTTGGTGCTTTAACCATTCTCCCCAAGCCTGCTTGGAGATGCTTTCAAAAAGTTCTTGGCCTTTTGCGCCAGGGAAAGGTGCAAAGTCTAAACCTTCCATTTCTGTTTGATATTTACGGCAAAAAACTTGTCGAGTCATATCTAGACGTCCTTATTGAGCATAAAGTTTTTCTAAACGCGCATGGGCACGTTCAATGGCAGCTTCGACTTGCGCAGGTGCAGTTCCACCAATATGGTTACGTGCATTGACTGACGCTTCAAGGGTCAGTGCCTTTTCAAACACATCCGCTTGAATTAAGTCAGAGAACTGTTGAAGTTGTTCAAGAGTCAATTCAGAAAGATCTTTTGATTCTTGAACACCTAAAGCAACGGCTTTACCCACAATTTCATGTGCATCACGGAAAGCCACGCCATTTTTAACAAGGTAGTCAGCCAAGTCTGTTGCGGTTGAGAAACCACGCAGGGCTGCTTCACGCATGATTTCAATGTTTGGCACCAAAGCAGGAATCATGTCTGCAAAAGCCATGAGCGACCCACGCACGGTATCAATCGCATCAAACAAAGGTTCTTTGTCTTCTTGGTTGTCTTTGTTATACGCCAACGGTTGACCTTTCATCAGTGTTAATAAGCTCATCAAGTCGCCATAGACACGGCCTGTTTTACCGCGCACTAACTCTGGAACATCTGGATTTTTCTTTTGTGGCATGATTGAAGAGCCAGTACAGAAACGGTCCGGAATGTTTACGAACTTAAACTGCGCAGACGTCCATAGAATGAGTTCTTCTGACATGCGTGATAAGTGCATCATGATCAAAGAAGCCGCAGCATTGAATTCAATACCGAAGTCACGGTCAGATACTGCATCGAGCGAGTTTTCAGAAACGGCTTCAAAACCCAGTAACTCTGCTGTAAATGCGCGGTCGATTGGGTAAGTGGTACCCGCAAGTGCTGCTGAACCTAAAGGCATACGGTTAGTACGTTTACGGCAGTCAATGAGACGCTCAGAGTCACGCACTAACATTTCAAACCATGCTAGTAGGTGGTGACCAAAAGTCACAGGCTGTGCTGTTTGTAAGTGGGTGAAGCCTGGCATAATGGTATGCGTGTTTTGAGCAGCAATACTCAAAATACCTTTTTGTAATTTTTTTAGTAATTCTAAAATGGCATCGATTTCATCGCGGACATAGAGGCGAATATCGATTGCCACTTGGTCATTACGGCTACGACCTGTGTGGAGCTTTTTACCTGTGATGCCAATCCGTTGAGTCAAACGCGACTCAATGTTCATGTGCACATCTTCTAGGTCAATACGCCATTCGAACTGACCCGCTTCGATTTCAGCTTGAATGGTGTTTAAGCCATTGATGATGTCATCGCGTTCTTGTTCAGTCAGAACGCCAACTTTTGCAAGCATGGTCGCATGAGCAATAGAACCTGCAATATCTTGTTTATAAAAGCGTTGGTCAAATTGTACAGATGCTGTAAATTCAGCAACAAAGGCATCAGTAGCTTCAGAGAAACGACCGCCCCACATACCCGAAGTTTGGGCTTGTGACGGATTTGAGGAATTAGAAGATGTGGTCATGTCGGCTCAATAAGATAAAAAGCGGTAGAACTCGCATGAGTATAACAAATTCAAGACAACTTGCCGAAGTTCAAGATGCGCAAAGTTTAACTTCCAGTATGGCTAAGCCAAATATCTCTTATTTATTTAGCAAAATCGTGCAATGGCCGCATTTGTTGGAATTATTTGTTGGTGGAAATTTGTTGGCCATGCTGTTGGCTTTGGCCGAGGCACAGTCTTGGTCAAACTTGGTGTTTGAGCATGTGCTGGGCTATATGCTTTACATTAATTGGGTTTTACTGTCTTTTGCTGCGCTGATGCAATATGGACAAAAAAAGTTGCAGAATTTGGGTCTGGGTATGACTTTATTGTCAGGCTTTTTTCTATTGCAGATCATTGTGTTGGTGACCACGCTCAGCCTTAATATACTGATCTTCTTTGGAGCTAATTTTAGTTTCAAAGGTTTGACTTCAGCCATCTTATGGAATGATGTGGCTTTGCATTTGGGTTATGGCTTGTTGTTAGGCAGCTTTTGTTTTCGTTATTTGTACCTAAGAGAGCAATGGTTTAGGCAGCAAAACAGTGAGCTGAATGCACGGGTACAGGCGATGCAAGCCCGTATCCACCCGCATTTTTTGTTTAATAGTTTAAATAATGTGATTAGCTTGATCGCGATTGATCCAGATAAAGCCGAACAGATGTTGCTCAATCTATCGCGTCTGTTTAGAGCCAGTTTCCAAGAACTCAAACTGGTCAAGCTCAGTGATGAAATTGAGTTGTGTCAGCGTTATTTGGCGATTGAGCAAATTCGCTTGGGAGATCGTTTACAGGTTGAATGGAAAATCGAGCATGCCGAATTGTGTAAGCAGGTACAAATTCCACTCTTAACTTTACAACCTTTACTTGAAAATAGTATTTTTCATGGTGTTGAAAAATTTTTAACTAAGAGTACGATAAGTGTACTGATTGAAATATTGCAAAATCAAGTTAATATCGTCATAACCAACCCATTTACAAAGGAAACAATTCATAAACGACAAGGACATGGTATTGCCATTGAAAATGTGAAGCAGCGTCTAGAAGCATATTTTGGGCGAACTGTGAGCTTTCAAACCTATGCAGGGGAGGGAATGTATACCACTGTTGTGCAGTATCAATATAAATAAGCCGCAGTGAACCTATAAAAATAAACAAGGTGACTGTTGGGGAGGAGATAAATGGACATCCTAATTTGTGATGATGAGCCTTTAGCAATCGAACGTTTGTCTAGATTGGTGAGTCAGCTCGGACATCAAGTGGTGGCAACAGCCTCACATGGTCAACAAGCAATTGAATTAACTCAACAATATGAACCAGATGTGGTGCTTTTAGATATTCAAATGCCAGAAATGGATGGGTTGACCTGTGCGCATTATTTGCGACAGCTTGAACCGATGCCTGCTTTGGTGTTTTGTACGGCTTATGATGAACATGCGCTCGATGCATTTAAGTCACATGCAGAAGGTTATTTATTAAAACCAGTGATGCAACAGGAATTGCAACAGGTGCTTGGTCACCTCACTAAATTAACCCAAGCTCAAATGAGCGAGATAAAACAAAAAGAAAATATGGACGAATTTAACGTAAAGCGACATCAAATCGCAGCGAAAACCTATCGTGGTGTGGAATTGGTGCCCATTGAAAATATTTATTATTTTTTGGCGGATCAAAAATATGTCACGGTACGCCACAAAAACGGCAGTGTCTTAATTGATGAAACCTTAAAAGACTTAGAGCATGAGTTTGGGGAGGCCTTTATTCGTATTCACCGTAATGCCTTGGTTTCAGTTCACTTTTTAGAAGGGCTTGAAGTGGTCAACTCTGGGCAGTATCAAGTGCGTTGCCGTGAGTTAGATGAGCGTCTAGCGGTGAGTCGACGGCATTTACCGGGTTTGCGTGAGCGCTTACATAAGCTTTAGCACACCAATTTAATGACTCTGCTGCTGATGAGACGGGGCGCTTTGGGCTGAATACATTTCCAATGGGGGAAATTCAGTTTAAGATAGTTTCATTCTTATTGGCACATACTAAAATTTATGAAAACCCTAAAGATCGCTACTCGACAAAGCCCGCTTGCTCTTTGGCAAGCTGAACATATCCGTGCTCGTTTAGAAGCATTGCATGCGGGGCTCACAGTAGAGTTGGTGACTTTTGTTACCCAAGGGGACAAAATTTTAGATACACCATTGGCAAAAATTGGTGGCAAAGGTTTATTTGTTAAAGAGCTTGAAGCAGCTTTGTTGGATGGTCGTGCTGATTTGGCAGTGCATTCGATGAAAGATGTTCCGATGGCTTTGCCTGAGGGGTTATCGCTGGCCGTCATTTGTGAGCGTGAAGATCCTTTAGATGCTTTTGTGTCGAATAGTTGCGTGAGTTTTGATGCCTTGCCACAAGGGGCGAAGGTCGGCACCTCGAGTTTACGCCGTAAATGCCAAATTTTAAAACAACGACCTGACCTAGAAATTATCGATTTACGTGGCAACGTGGGAACACGTTTATCTAAATTGGATGCAGGTCAGTACGATGCCATTATTTTGGCCAGTGCGGGATTAAAACGTTTGGGTTTGGCAGAACGTATCCGTCATACCATTCGCCCAGAGTTGAGTTTACCTGCCGTGGGGCAGGGCGCTTTAGGGCTAGAGTGCCGTGCAAATGATCAAACGGTATTGGATTTAATCCATCCTTTATTGCATGTAGAAACTGATACCTGTGTACGGGCTGAACGTGCTTTCAATGCTTATCTTGAAGGTGGATGTCAGGTACCTATTGCAGGCTATGCCACTTTAGCAGACAACCGCATCCATATCGAAGGGCGTGTGGGGAGTGTCGATGGGCAAACGCTCCTCAAAGCACAAGTGGCGGGCAATGCAGCTGAAGCCGAGCATTTGGGCGTTGTCCTTGCACAAGAGCTATTGGCTCAAGGTGCAGGTGATTTACTCAAAGCCTTTTATCACTAATATGTCTTAACGATGCTGTTTATTAATACGCGCCCTGTTGATCGCGCGGCAAGCCTCACGATGGCACTAGAGCAACAGGCCGTTGAGGTCTATCCATTGCCGTTACTGGAGTTGTTGCCTAGAGCATGGGATCATGATCTGGCACGCTTGTATCAGCAGTTAGCGCACACCCAAGTGATTGTGGTGGTTAGCCCTAGTGCTGTGCAGTTTGGTATGGCACATTTGCTGCAAAGCGGTTTAACGGTGTCCGATTTACGGCATATTCAATGGATTGCGGTTGGACAAAAAACAGCGCAGGCTTTGGCTGAATATGGTTTGGACAGTGTGGTGCCTGAGGTGGAAACCTCTGAAGGGATGTTACAACTGCCTGTTTTGCAGAACTTGGCCAGTGATGCGAGTATTGCATTTTGGCGAGGAGAAGGTGGGCGTCAGTTTATGATGGACACCTTAATGCAACACGGGCGTCTTATACTGAACTTTGTTTTGTATGAGCGCCATTGTCCAAATGAAACGATGCAGCAACAGGCTGAACTAATTCAATGTTTATCAGAACATAATTACTATGTCACACTAATCAGCAGTGAGGCCAGTTGGCTGAATTGGTTAGCTCTGCTGGACTCAAATATTCAGCTTCTGCAACAAGGACACTTTTTGGTGTTGGGTGAGCGTTTGGCACAGATCTTGAAGCAGTATCAAGAGCAAATGCATGTGTCATTTAAAATGAGTGTACTGAAAGATTTAAAGACAGCCACGATTGTACAGTTGTTACAAAGTGAGCAAGGGAACGCATGAAGAAGATTCTTATCATTGTATTGATGGCTGCATTGGCGTGGATTGCGAAGCTAAGTTATGACGTGTGGGGGCTGAGTACACAGCAAGCTACTTTGCTCAATGAAATGCACCAAATCGAACAGCGCAGCGCCAATTTGAACGATCAAGTCGTGGCTATGCAGCGTCAAAAAAGAACTTTGAAACAAGACTCAACAGCAGCGAATGCGACGATTAGCCAATCTGCCGAATTGGTGGTTGAAGGCATTGATCCAATTTTGTTTATTAAGCAACAGCTGGACTTGGTTGAGTTTGCCTTAAAGCAACAGCAGTATGTGGTGGCCATTGATAAGCTGGCTTTTTTAGATATGCAGTTGGAAAAATATAACTTGGCTGTGGCGTTGAAGCAAAGTTTGCATCAGGTCATAGCGCGAGATATGCAAACCATTCAGAAGTTTGTGGCTGAGCGCAATGAGCAGCAAGTGCTGATTAATCGTCAGCTGCAACAGATTGATCAGGCTTTAAGTCGGGAAATACAACAACCTCAGTTAAACACCACGCGCGATACTTCCGAACCCTTTTGGAAGCAATGGTTGAGGCTCGAACCTGCACAAGCACCTGCAACAGAATTAATGCAACGACAAATTGTGCTTAAAGAAGCTCAGTTACGCTTATTGTTGGCACGCCAAGCCTTAGCTTCAGGGCAATATACTGAATATCAAAAAGACTTAACTGATGTGATGCTGTTGATCCAACGACTTCCTGACCCTAAAGCCAAAGAGCTACTGAAACAACTGAATAAGCTGAAAACATTGGTGGTTGTCCCAACGCCTATTTTAAGTACGCGTGCGTTGTTGGGGTAATGGAATGAAACAAATACTGATTGCTTATGGTTTGGTGAGTTTAATTGCAATTGCTGCGTTGAGTGTCTTGAGTTATGGACATGGTGCGGGTTATGTCTACGTGTTTTGGCATGACTGGCAGTTACAAACCAATCTCTGGATCGTATTTATTGCGCTAGCACTGCTTAGTTTTAGCTTGCATTTGGTTTGGTTGGGGCTAAAACGGTATCTCAGTCGAGAAAAACGCAAAGCGGAAACTGTTTTTGATTTTAAAAGTTTGCATCCTTATGAACAACTGGCTGTGATTTGGTTGTTGGATGCAGGCCGAGATCAACAAGCCTTTATTCAAAATGCCTTCGCGCAATCGGGCTTGCTCAAAAGTATTATCGATGCACGTTTATATCTGATGCAGGAGCAGTTCCCTGAAGCCTTAAGCGCCTTGAGCCAAAGCAATGCAATGGCCTTTGAGTTGGCTGAACTGCAACGCATTGAACTGTTTTTAGCACAAGAAGAGGCAGAACAAGCCTTAACTCATCTAGAGTTTCTAAATCAACATGAACTGTCACCTTGGCTTAAAGACGTGCAAAGCGCTTATGAAGCGTGTTTAAAAGAGCTATGGGGACGTTTTGCGATTCAGTTTCCATGGCTTTATTTACGCTCAACCCAATATGGTCATTTAAATCAAGATGTGAAAAAAGCATGGCTGAAGCGTTTGTTGATAAAATTTGATCAAGCCAATTATGAAAATTTAGAGGATTTAAAACAACGTTATTTGGACTTATCTGATCAGATTTTCAGCCGCAGTTATGATGTTCAACTGCTGTGGCTTAAGTTATTAGCACGTATGCCAGATATGAGTGAACAGCACGAACACTTGTCGATTTATTTGCTCAATCAGCAGTTTAATTCGGAAGTATTTTATTTGTGGTTCCAGCAGCAACTTTTGAAACAGCAACCCGATTATGTGGACTTGCAGCAACACATTGAAGCATGGGAAGCGAAGTATACGAGTGTGCCGGTTTTGAGTTTTGCCAAGTGGCATATTTATACTGCTTTAGGCATGCAAGAGCAGGCAGATGCGTTATTAAGTTTATATCCCGATAATGTATTAATGAACTATTTAAGAATCAAATCGACTTTAAATGGTGATGAAGATTTAATTAAACAGTTAAATTTAATTTTTGAAAATAATGCAAATTTTGTAGAAATGAAAATATAGGTGCATAATGCAGAGCGTCTTAGATTACCCATTGGTTTATACTCAACCCGTGGCTTGGGGAGATATGGATGCCTTTGGTCATGTTAATAATGTCATGTATTATCGTTATGTTGAAAGTGCGCGTTTAGCTTATATTGAACATACGGGTATTTTATCTGCGGATGTACTGACTGTTGTTGCATCAAATCAGTGCAAATATTTAAAACCCGTATTTTATCCAGACCAATTAAAAATTAGTGCGCGTATTGAAGAACTCAGAAATAGTGCATTTCGTATGCACTATTTATTATGGAGTGAACAGCAACAGTCATTCGTTGCGGAAGCAGAAGCGGTCATTGTTTGTGTCGATAAAACCAATATGCAGAAAACATTAATTCCTGAACTGGTGCGTCAAAAACTCAAAGAATTTGAGTTAACCGTCGGTCACCAAATATAAATCTCTTTTTATTTATTTTAAAAGTCGCTAGACTATATAAATATTGTCTAAGTATTGTTGTTTAAGTCATGGATGAGTTGAGTCTTTGGTCTAATCAAAATATTATTAAATAGACTCAGTAAATAAAATGTTGGTTAATGGAGTTAATGTAATGCCAGATATTAGTAATTTGTCCGTAGAAGAGTTAAAGCGTCTACAAATCGAAGCGGAAGCTTTAATTGCATCTAAAAAAGATCAAGCAATTGAAGATGCTTATACCCAAATTAACGCGATTGCGGAAAATGTAGGCTTAAGCATTGAACAAATTTTAGAGTTTGGCGCGACTAAGCGTAAAAAAGGCACACGTAAGTCGGTTGAACCGCGTTACCGTAACAAAGGCAATGCTGCTGAGACATGGACTGGCCGTGGTAAGCAACCACGTTGGTTAGTGGCTCAGTTAGAAAAAGGTGCGAAGCTTGAAGATTTTCTAATCTAAGTCATCACCTTGTCACAGATGTGACCTAAGCTCAAAAAACCAAGCATCATGTGCTTGGTTTTTTTTATAGTTAAAGTTTGGTGTTGTTGTAAAATTATGCATAATGTCTATCAAAGAAAGACAAGAAATGAAGCAAGGAAGAATAATTGAAAGTTCGTGGTGGGAGAATCACAAAACCTAAATACATCACGTGGTGGATGTTTGCAGTCGTTGCCTTTTTAATTTTTGTTTTGCTGCAAATTCCTGCGGCATGGCTTATTGCAAAATTTTATAAAAACAACCAAGTTTTACATAACGTCAGCGGTAATATTTGGCATGGACAGGCCGATTGGCAAACTGGAAAATTGCGTGGAACTGTGCTTTGGACCACCCGACCTTTAGATTTACTGCTCCTTCGTGCAGGCACGAATCTCGAAATTTATAGTGCCAATACCAAGCTTGAAGGCGTTTTGGCCTATGGGTTTGGGAAAAAAATAATGGTGCGTGATTTAAACGGACAAATTGCACCCGAAACGTTAAAGTCGTTGGCCAATTGGCAATGGCCGAGTAATGCGATTCAGTTACAAGAAATTGATTTTAACTATAAAAAAGAGCAGGGATTTGATCAAGTGGATGGGGGAATACAATGGGCAGGCGGCGAACTCATGTATATCTTTGCGCAGCGCCCACAACAAATGCAGATTCCATCGTTGGCGGGTCGTTTGTCGCAGGAGCAAAATAAGCTGATGGTCGATTTACGCGATCAACGACAACAAAAACTGATGAACCTGACCATCGATCCAAGTCTGATGTTGGATGTGCAATTAACCCAGCGTCTCATGTTGAATGTCCCGTCATATCAAGGCAAAGCAGGCCTAGATAGTTATGTGGTGAGTTCACGTCAGCCTTTACTTAGTGGGGGTTTTTGATGGGTTTTGATCTGCAAAAATTACCAGAGCTGAATCTCAAACAGTTTGAACGTATAGCACCACTGTGCTTAATGCTTTTGATCTTGGCGCTATGCTGGAAGCTGGCTGGCTTATTTTGGCTTTGGGTGGCGCCACCACAAGTTATGCAAATGCCACGCGTTGAATTGGGTTCGCAGCAACCTCAAGTTCCGAATATTACCAATTTTGCGTTATTTGCAGAGCAAAGTAAGAATCCCGCAGATGATCAGCTCAATTTACAGCTACAAGGGGTGGTGGTTGGACAACCCAGTCAGTTCTCATCTGCTGTGATTAAGGCAAATAATGTAGCAGAGCGCTATCGGGTGGGGGAAAACATCGAAGGCAGCGCTTATTATTTGTCAGAGGTGTATTGGGATCGCGCGATTCTCAAAAATAACAGTGGGCAAACCCGAGAATTGTTCTTTCAAGGGATTGATAATTTAGATCAGCAAATTGTGCCCCCAGCAACAGCACCCGTTGCAGCGCCTGCTGTGAGTCAAGAGCAGCAAGCATTAGGCCAAGCAGTACAGAACTTACAACAAGATCGTGAGCAATATTTAAAAGATTTGGGTGTAAATACCAGTAATACAGGGCAAGGTTATCAAGTCACGGAGCAAACACCAGCTGCACTGCGAAGTCGTTTAGGCTTGCAGGCTGGGGATCAGATTATGTCTTTAAATGGTCAAACGATCGGACAGGGGCAAAACGACGCGCAGTTGTTAGAACGTGCGCGCCGTGAAGGACAAGTAAAAATAGAAGTGAAACGTGGTGATCGTATCATTACGGTACAACAGAATTTTCAGTGATCGAACATCACCAATATTAGTTAGGAATGACTTGGATTTATGGCTTTATTGAATCACCGCCCTGTTTGGGCACTGACAATCGCAGCGCCTTTGCTTGCCATGGTGAGTACAGCCAGCTATGCACAAACATGGAAAATTAATCTGCGCGATGCGGACTTAACTGCATTTATTAATGAAGTTGCCGATATTACTGGGAAAAACTTTGCAGTTGATCCACGGGTACGCGGCAATGTCACGGTGATTTCAAACAAAGCGTTGAATAAGCAAGAAGTCTACGACTTGTTCTTAGGGGTCTTGAATGTCAATGGTGTGGTTGCGATTCCTTCTGGGCGGACCATTAAAATTGTGCCTGACAGTAATGTTAAAAGTTCAGGCATTCCCTATGATGTTCGTCACCGTGCCACAGGCGATCAGGTTGTGACGCGGGTGATTTGGCTGGAAAACACCAATGCCAATGACCTGATTCCTGCACTGCGTCCATTGATGCCGCAGTTTGCACATTTATCTGCGGTGAATGGCACCAATGCACTGATTGTGTCTGATCGCGCCAGCAATATTTATCAGCTTGAGACCATCATCCGTAACTTGGATGGAACGGGACAAAATGACATCGAAGCGGTTTCGTTGCAGTCGAGTCAGGCTGAGGAAATGATTGGGTTGTTGGAAAGTATGAGTGGAACGGGCTCAATCAAAGATTTAAAGGGTTCCAGAATACGGATCCTTGCAGATAATCGAACCAATCGGATTATTCTAAAAGGAGATACCGCGACGCGTAAACGTATTCGCCAAATGATCGAGATGCTGGATGTGCCTGCTGCGGAGCGTTTGGGAGGTTTGAAGGTGTTCCGCTTAAAATATGCCAGCGCTAAAAGCTTATCCGAAATTTTACAAGGTTTGGTTTCAGGGCAGGCTGTTAATTCTAGCCAGTCTAACGACAGCAATAACAATAGCAATTCCAGCTATAACCAAAATAATAGTTCGAGTGAAGGTTCATCTTCACAGATTTCCACGCCAAGTATTAACTTAAACAGCCAGTCCAATCGCAATCAGAACAACATCACCAGCTTTAACAGTAATGGGGTCAGTATTATTGCCGATAGTTCGCAAAATGCACTGGTGGTCAAAGCAGACCCTCAGTTGATGCGTGAAATTGAGTCCGCTATTCAGCAGTTGGATACCCGCCGTCAACAAGTCCTGATCGAAGCGACTATTCTCGAGGTGGAAGGTAACGATGCCGACCAACTGGGCGTGCAATGGGCGATGGGTGATTTAAGTAGTGGTGTTGGGATTATCAATTTTGACAATATTGGTTCGAGTCTCAAAAGTATTGCTGCAAACTATTTAACGGGTGGCGGTGCGGGGGCTGCAAGTGCAATTGGCGCGGGTGGTTCGTTAATTCTTGGGGATTATAAAGAAGGCAGTGATGGCTCACGTCAGTTATATGGCGCGATGATCCAAGCATTAAAAAGTAATACCAAGTCGAATTTGCTGTCTACACCATCGATTGTCACCATGGACAATGAAGAAGCCTATATCGTCGTGGGTGAAAATGTGCCGTTTGTAACAGGCTCAGTTTCTACCACTTCTTCAGGTACAGCTAACCCCTACACCACCATCGAGCGTAAAGATGTGGGTGTAACGCTTAAGGTGGTGCCGCATATTGGTGAAGGTGGAACCATTCGCTTAGAGATTGAACAAGAAGTATCGGATGTCAAAACCAATAAAGGTGAAGCGCAGGATTTGGTCACCAGTAAGCGTGCGATTAAAACTTCAGTCTTGGCGGAACATGGCAATACCATCGTTTTAGGCGGCTTGATTTCGGATAATACGTCTTATTCACGCCAATCGATTCCAGGTCTTGGTGCAATACCGGGATTGGGACGTTTGTTCCGCTCAGATGGTAAGTCAGATCAGAAACGCAATTTGCTGGTTTTCATTCATCCGACGATTGTGGGGGATGGGGAGTCTGCACGTCGCCTTTCTCAGCAGCGCTACAGTCAGCTTTATAGTTTGCAGTTGGCCATGGATAAAGATGGTAGCTTTGCCAAGTTGCCTGAAAATGTCGATGATGTCTTCCAACAGCGCTTGCCTGTGACATCAACCAAACCGACCTTGCCACAATCGTATCAACAGGTGCCAAGCAGTCCAACCTCAACGCAGCCGATGGTTGAAACAACGCCTGTGGCCATTGAACCTGCGATTCGTAAACAGCCGATTGCTAATGTTCCTAAAAATACCACCTCGCGTCAGTTATACCCAACGGGTCACCCTTATATTGGCTTGAACCTAATGGAAAATGTTCAAGGTGGTCGAGTGGCACACATGGCACAGGCGGTATCGACAAGCTACTCCATCCCTGAGCGATATACTGAGAATATCTCGATAGGTTCAGCCTAGCTGTCCTGCCATTCATCTGTAAGGGGGATGAAATGGTAAAGAATATTCTCTGTGTTATCATAAATCAGCACATAGAGAGATAAGTCATGACTTGGAAAATACAAGCAATTACTGGCGAATTAACTGGTCAGGAAATTAGCATTGACCGTGATATGTTGGTCGGTCGTCATCAAACAGCGGATATTTTATTACAACAATCTGAAATTTCGCGTAAACATGCGGCTTTTTTACTGAAAGAACATGCTTTGTGGCTACAAGACTTGGGTTCTTCAAATGGCACATATGTGAATAATGTGCAAATTGCGGCAGAAACGTTGTTGAAGCAGGGTGATATCGTCCAGTTTGCAAGCTTAAAGTTTTCGGTCTTTGAGCCTGCTAAGGCGTTAGAAGATGTGGTGGAATCGGTAGCGGCGGCAACTTTGGGCGCAGCTGTGGTTGAAGCGCCGATTAGCCAGCCATCTGAAGCAGTAGCTGCTTCAGAAACGGCCCAAGCGGAAGTGAGTGCTGATGCACCTGTTGTTGAGCCAGAACAGCCGAAAACGGCAGCACAGCATATGAACGATCAGGGCATACCTGAGCTAAAAGAACGTGATGGTAATGTGAGTTTAACGCGTGATGGTATGCCGCAAAATGTCGGTATTCCGAAACCCGCTCCTATTCCTGCAGGGGTGGATTTGACTGCGCCTAGCGTGCCTCAGGTTGAGAACAACGAGGCTCCAAAAGTACAGGTTGAACAAGAGGCTGAAACTCAGAAAAATGCCTCGCTGGGGTTAATCTCGATTATTGTCTTGATTATTTTAGCGATTATTGCTTGGCTGATGTTCAAATAAAACGCAGATCACACTACAATCAAGGCATGCTCAAGCATGCCTTGATTGTTTTGGGCAGTACACGATAAAAATGGGTGAGGGTGAATGAATATTGCAAATTTGGCACAGCGAGAGGTTTTACTTTTCGATCTAGACGGAACCTTGGTGGATTCAGCAACAGATTTACATCGTGCCATGAATATGAGCCTGAATGCATTGCAACTGCCTACCGTTACTGAAGCACAGGTGCGGGTCTGGGTTGGTAAGGGAACAGCACTGTTTTGTCAAAGTACCTTGCAACATTTAACAGGTAAAGTTGATCCTGCCCAGCAACAACAATTGTTGGATACGTTTTTAAAAATTTATAATGCCGACCCATGTGTGGAAACTCAGCCTTTCGATGGCATTCTTGAGTTTTTAGAATGGGGCTTGGCACAAAAGAAAACCATGATTTGCGTGACCAATAAACCTGAAGCGCCTGCGCGTGCTATTGTTGATCATTTAGGCATGACCCATTATTTTGCTGATGTCATCGGCGGCGATCGTTTCGAAGAGCGCAAACCTCATCCGCGCCAATTGTTACATTGTGTTGAGCAATATGCACAAAGCAAAGATCAGGTCTTAATGATTGGGGACTCATCCAATGATGTTGAGGCTGCACGCCGTGCGGGTATTGATTGTGTTGTGGTCAGCTATGGCTATAATCATGGTGAAAATATTTTAGACTGTCAGCCACAGCAAGTGGTGGATAATCTGTGTGAACTGATCGGGTAACTTTGTAAACGAAGGAATGAACATGAGTAAACATATGACTTTTCGATGGCGAAACTCCAAGCACTAATTTTAAAAACTGATCACGCCATATTGAAAAAATAGAGAACACTCATGACAACGCAAACTCAATTCGATCAACTCAAAACAGCGGGTTATAACCTGATTCCTGTCTATCGTCAGCGCTTAGCCGATACTGAGACACCATTGTCGGTCTTTGCTCGCCTGAAAGAGCATAAGCAAGCCTATTTGTTTGAATCTGTGGAAGGTGGGGAGAACTGGGCGCGCTATTCTATTATTGGTTTAGGTGAATCTACCGTGTTCTCATGCAACGCGGGTGAGCTGACCATTCAACAAGCCGACGGCACTATAGAAAAGCAACCCTGTACAGATCCGTTCCAATTCATCCGAGATTTTCAGTCGCGGTATAAAGTACCTACTCAAGCTGATTTACCTGCTCTGCCAAGCTTTACAGGGGGCTTGGTGGGCTACTTTGGTTATGATGCGGTACGTTATATTGAACCGCGTTTAAACAACGCGCCAGAAGCAGATCCAGTGGGTTTGCCTGATATTTGGATGATGCTGTCTAAAACAGTGATTGTGTTTGATAACTTAAAAGATACGCTATTCCTGATCGTGCATGCCGATGTGGTTGACGCGGATGCGTATAGCCAAGCCCAGCAGCAACTGGATGCATTGGAAGATTTACTCGCAACGCCAATTAGTCTAAAAGCCACGCCGCATACTGCACCGCATTTTGAGTCACTCACGGGCAAAGCAAAATTCTTAGAATCGATTGAAACGGTGAAAGAATACATCCGTGCGGGCGATGTGATGCAGGTGGTACCAGGGCATCGCATGGTCTCTGACTTTGATGGTGAGCCTTTACAAGTCTATCGTGCGCTACGTCATTTGAACCCATCGCCTTATTTGTTCTTGGTACAAGGGCAAACTTTGGAAAATAATCAGCCTTTTCATATTGTCGGTTCTTCCCCTGAAATTTTATCTCGCCTTGAAAATGGGATTGCAACCGTACGTCCGCTGGCAGGAACGCGTCCACGTGGTAAAACCAAAGAAGAAGATTTAGCGCTTGAACAAGACTTGCTGTCGGATGAAAAAGAGATTGCTGAACATTTAATGCTGATTGACTTGGGTCGAAATGATGTCGGTCGTGTCTCGAAAGTTGGCAAAGTGCAAGTGACTGATCAAATGGTGATCGAGCGTTATTCACATGTCATGCATATTGTTTCCAATGTACAAGGCGAAGTTCGTGATGATGTGGATGCCTTGGATGTTTTTAAAGCAACTTTCCCAGCAGGCACACTTTCAGGTGCGCCAAAAATCCGTGCGATGGAAATTATTGACCAAGTTGAGCCCGTAAAACGTGGAATTTTTGGTGGTGCTGTTGGTTATTTAGGCTGGCATGGCGAAATGGACATGTCGATTGCAATTCGTACCTGCGTTATTCGTGAAAATAAGGTGTATGTTCAGGCAGGAGCGGGGCTTGTTTATGACTCAAATCCTGAATCTGAGTGGAATGAAACCCAAATAAAAGCTCGCGCAGTGATCAAAGCGGTTGAATTATCGTCAAACGGATTGATTTTGTGAGTTTTTGACGTTTTTTTTGAAAAAAACACTTGCAAGGATTTTGAGTTTTGCTAAACTGCACACCGTTCCGATACGAAACGTACGAAACACTAAGAAACGCCGGCATAGCTCAGTTGGTAGAGCAACTGACTTGTAATCAGTAGGTCCACAGTTCGAATCCGTGTGCCGGCACCATCTTAGAAGGTTGAGTGGGTTAAGTAAAGAGCGACACTGAAGTAAGTGTAAAATGGTGAGGTTCCCGAGCGGTCAAAGGGGGCGGACTGTAACTCCGCTACGAAAGTTTCGAAGGTTCGAATCCTTCCCTCACCACCAATTTTAAGACTTTAAGAAAGTGGTCTTTGTACCAACATCGTGCGGGAGTAGCTCAGTTGGTAGAGCGGTAGCCTTCCAAGCTACATGTCGCGAGTTCGACCCTCGTCTCCCGCTCCATTTGAAGTTTTATATTTGCTCTTATAGCTCAGTGGTAGAGCACTCCCTTGGTAAGGGAGAGGTCTCGAGTTCAAATCTCGATAAGAGCTCCAGATTACAGTTTAGTAGAATTTCTACAAATTTTTAAAGAAGCAGGCTTATTAGTCTGCTTTTCAAGTATTTGGTGTTTGATTTTTTAGGCGATGTGTCGATACTGAGTTGTTTATACCTGTGTTCGACGTAAACGAGGAAGATGAACATGGCTAAGGCTAAGTTTGAACGTAATAAGCCACACGTTAACGTGGGCACAATCGGTCACGTTGACCATGGTAAAACAACTTTAACAGCTGCAATTGCAACTGTATGTGCGAAGAAATTCGGTGGCGAAGCGAAAGACTACGCTGCAATTGACTCTGCACCAGAAGAAAAAGCACGTGGTATTACAATTAATACTTCACACGTAGAATACGATTCTCCAACTCGTCACTACGCACACGTAGACTGCCCGGGCCACGCCGATTATGTTAAAAACATGATTACTGGTGCTGCTCAGATGGACGGCGCGATCCTTGTATGTGCAGCGACTGATGGTCCAATGCCACAGACTCGTGAACACATCCTTCTTTCTCGTCAGGTTGGTGTACCTTACATTCTTGTATTCCTTAACAAGTGTGACCTTGTTGATGATGAAGAACTTCTTGAATTAGTAGAAATGGAAGTTCGTGAACTTCTTTCTACTTATGACTTCCCAGGTGATGACACTCCAGTTATCCGTGGTTCAGCTCTTCTTGCACTTAACGGTGACGCTGGTCAGTATGGCGAAGAAGCAGTTGTTGCGCTTGTTGACGCGCTTGATACTTACATTCCAGAGCCAGTACGTGCAATCGACCAAGCATTCTTAATGCCAATCGAAGACGTATTCTCTATTTCTGGTCGTGGTACAGTAGTAACTGGCCGTGTAGAAACTGGTATTGTGAAAGTAGGCGAAGAAGTTGAAATCGTTGGTATCAAAGATACAGTTAAAACAACTGTAACTGGCGTAGAAATGTTCCGTAAACTTCTAGACGAAGGCCGTGCGGGCGAGAACTGTGGTGTTCTTCTACGTGGTACTAAGCGTGAAGACGTACAACGTGGTCAAGTACTTGCTAAACCAGGTGCAATCAAGCCGCACACTAAATTCGATGCAGAAGTATACGTACTTTCTAAAGAAGAAGGTGGTCGTCACACTCCATTCCTTAACGGTTACCGTCCACAGTTCTACTTCCGTACAACTGACGTAACTGGCGCGATCAAATTGCAAGATGGCGTTGAAATGGTTATGCCTGGTGACAACGTAGAAATGTCAGTAGAATTAATCCACCCAATCGCAATGGACCCAGGTCTACGTTTTGCGATCCGTGAAGGTGGCCGTACAGTTGGTGCTGGTGTAGTTGCTAAAGTAACTGCATAATTATAAAATAAAATTACAAATTGGGGTTTCGACTCCAATTTGTTTTGCAGGTCAGTAGTTCAATTGGTAGAGCGTCGGTCTCCAAAACCGAATGTTGGGGGTTCGAGTCCCTCCTGGCCTGCCAACTTTTTTATAAAAGACGCTTGATGTCGGCAAAACTGGTCATATAATAAGTCGCGAAACCTACGACGAGTACAAAAATGTCGAATGAAAAATTACGCGACGCACAAAGCGACGCGGCAATCCCTCAAAGAAATAATTCTGCTGAAGTAGTTAAATCTGGTTCTCCCCTAGACGTCGTCTTATGGATTATCGCATTGATTTTATTAATTGGTGCGACCATGGTGAATCAACACCTACCAGCGTATTGGGCACCAGCCAACGATATCTGGGTGCGCGTTGGGGTAATTTTGGCTTGTATCATCGTGGCATTCGGTTTATTATACGCCACCCATCAAGGCAAAGGCTTTGCTCGTTTGTTGAAAGACTCACGAATTGAGCTGCGTCGAGTGACTTGGCCAACGAAGCAAGAGACCATGACCACATCTTGGCAGGTGCTTGCGGTTGTAGTTGTTGCATCCATTTTATTATGGTGTTTTGACTACATTTTGGGCTGGTTAATGAAGTTTATTATCGGGTAAGAGAGCTATGAAACGTTGGTACATTATTCATGCCTATTCAGGTTATGAAAAACAAGTGATGCGTTCACTTAATGATCGAATCCAGCGTAGCGCTGTAGCCGATAGCTTTGGTGAAGTCCTTGTTCCTACCGAAGAAGTGGTAGAAATGAAGGATGGTAAGAAACGTAAATCTGAACGTAAGTTCTTTCCAGGCTATGTATTGGTCGAAATGGAAATGAATGATGAAACTTGGCACATTGTTAAAGAATGTCCAAAAGTTTTAGGTTTTATTGGTGGTACGGCTGAGAAACCGGCGCCAATTACCCAACGTGAAGCAGATGCGATTCTTGCTCGTGTACGCAATACTGGTGAAGCACCACGTCCGAAGACGATGTTTGAACCAGGCGAAGAATTACTCGTAATTGACGGTCCATTCACAGACTTTAAAGGTGTGGTGGAAGAAGTTCTATACGAAAAGTCACGTTTAACGTTGACCATTAATGTATTTAATCGACCAACTCAGGTTGAGCTGGAATTTCGCCAAGTCGAAAAATCAGTTTAATTCGAAGTGGTTGAAAAACGCCTGGCTTATTTATAAGTCAGGCATTGTTGTTGTAACGGTATCGTTACTTAGAAATTGGGGAGCCTTCATCGGCGTTTGTACCCAGAGGTAATTTGAAATGGCTAAGAAGATTGACGGCTATATCAAGCTGCAAGTTCCAGCTGGTAAAGCGAATCCATCTCCACCGATTGGTCCTGCATTGGGTCAACGTGGTGTTAACATCATGGCATTCTGTAAAGAATTCAATGCTGCTACACAAAAACTTGAAGTTGGTTTACCAATTCCAGTCGTGATCACTGTGTACAACGACAAGTCGTTCACATTCATCATGAAAACTCCTCCTGCATCTATTCTTCTTAAGAAAGCTGCTGGTATCCAAAAGGGTTCTGCTGTACCTAACAAAACTAAAGTTGGTAAGTTGACTCGTGCTCAATTGGAAGAAATCGCGACTACTAAAGAACCAGATTTAACTGGTGCTGATTTAGACGCACGTGTTCGTACCATCGCTGGTTCTGCACGTTCTATGGGCTTGGAAGTGGAGCTATAAGACATGGCAAAGTTAACTAAACGTCAAAAAGCCATTGCTGCTGCTATTGAAGCAAACAAAGTTTACACTTTAGAAGAAGCCGTAGCTGTTCTTGCTGGTCTTCCTGCTGCGAAATTCAAAGAATCTTTGGATGTTGCGGTAAACCTAGGTGTTGACCCTCGTAAATCTGACCAAGTTGTTCGTGGCGCGACTACACTTCCTGCAGGTACTGGTAAAACTGTACGTGTAGCTGTGTTTGCTCAAGGCGCTGCTGCTGAAGCTGCTAAAGCTGAAGGCGCGGACGTGGTTGGTTTTGATGACCTTGCTGAAAGCATTCAAGCGGGTAACCTTGACTTTGACGTAGTGATTGCTGCTCCTGATGCAATGCGCGTTGTTGGTAAGTTGGGTACGATTCTTGGTCCACGTGGCTTAATGCCAAACCCTAAAGTGGGTACTGTAACTCCTGACGTAGCTGGTGCAGTTAAAAATGCAAAAGCTGGTCAAGCACGTTACCGTGTAGACAAAGCGGGTATTATCCACGCTGCGATCGGTCAAGTAGATTTCTCTGCTGAAGCTGTTCGTCAAAACGTTGAAACTTTGATTGCAGACTTGAAAAAGTTAAAGCCTGCGACATCTAAAGGTGTATACATCAAAAAGATCACTTTGAGCTCAACTATGGGTCCTGGTCTTGTTGTTGATGTAAACAACGTTTCTAACTAAGTTTAACTTAGACAGAATTTTAAAGCCCTGAGTAATATTTGAAGCGCTGCTTCAAATATTACGCAAGAGAAACCGGTTTCGGACTACTTGCAAACTTAGGCAAACTTTGAATTGGTAAATGTAGATTTATCAGCGTCAAAGACCTCAGGCGAGAGTAATTTCGATTACTTTCTTAATTTCCCAGCCTGAGTAGACGCGGTGGTGTGATTTGTTCATCCTCCGCGTGTAAGTTCAGTGATGAACTTGCGAATTGGGAGTGTACTTCGCGTAAGTACATAAATCACCGTTAGGAGGTTTTACAATGGCTCTTCTTATCGAAGGCAAAAAACAGATCGTTGCTGAAGTAACTGAAGTTGCTTCTACTGCGTTTGCTGCTGTTGTTGCTGACTACCAAGGTTTAACTGTTGAGCAATTAACTGCTCTTCGTGTTGAAGCTCGTAAGTTAGGTGTTGCTACACGTGTTGTACGTAATACTTTGGCTAAACGCGCTCTTCAAGATACTCCATTCAATATCTTGAACGACAACCTTGTTGGCCCAACAATTTTAGCTTTCTCAACTTCTGCAGATGATATGGGTGCTGCGGCACGCTTATTCGAAGAATTTGCGAAAACTAACAAAGCATTTGAACTTAAAGCTGCTGCATTTGAAGGCAAACTTTATCAAGGCGCAGAAGTTAGCGTTATCGCGAATCTTCCAAACCAAGAGAAAGCGCTTACTATGCTTGCAAACGTTCTTCAAGCTCCTATTTCGAAATTGGGTCGCTTACTTACAGCGCTTCAAGAGAAAAACGAGTCAGAAGCTGCATAAGCTCAAACTTAAACACACATCATTCAATACCCATTTGGAGTTACTCTCATGGCTTTAACAAACGAAGAAATCTTAAACGCAGTTGCTGAAAAAACTGTTCTTGAACTTGTTGAACTTATTTCTGCTTTCGAAGAAAAATTCAACGTATCTGCTGCTGCTGTAGCTGTAGCTGCAGGTCCTGCTGCTGCTGCTGCTGAAGAGCAATCAGAATTCAACGTTGAGTTGACTTCTTTCGGCGCGAACAAAGTAGCTGTGATTAAAGCAGTTCGTGAAATCACTGGTCTTGGCTTGAAAGAAGCTAAAGACATGGTTGAAGGCGCTCCTTCAGTTCTTAAAGAAGCAGTTTCTAAAGAAGAAGCTGAAGAACTTAAGAAAAAACTTGAAGAAACTGGTGCTACTATTACTATTAAGTAATGTTACCAGGGGGGGAATATTAATTTCACCCCAAAAATTGGCTGATGGCTCTTGGGTCATCAGCCTTTTTGCGTTACAATAATCGGCTCGATTTTTGTTTGCTTGGTGGAAAATCCATCAAATTAAAATAAAGAAAAGAATCAAACGCTTACCAATATTTTTCAAATTTAAAAATATTGGTAAGCGTTTCAATACCACTGAAAATTGCAGCATTTGTAAAAAGTGGTGGCCATATCGGCCTGCGTAATTCCTTCTGAGCCCGTTCTGCAGGCGGGCTCGGTTTACTTTCCGAGGACTCCAGATGGCATACTCATATACCGAAAAGAAACGGATCCGTAAGAATTTTGGTAAATTGCCTAGTGTTATGGATGCTCCGTACTTGCTCGCGATTCAAGTCGACTCGTACAGAACATTTTTACAAGATGGCAAATCACCAAAAAACCGCGAAGATATCGGTCTGCAAGCCGCGTTTCGTTCAGTTTTTCCTATAGAAAGTTATTCTGGCAATGCTGCTTTAGAATTTGTTGAGTATAGTCTTGGTAAGCCTGAGTTTGATGTACGCGAATGTATTCTTCGTGGCTCAACTTATGCAGCACCAATGCGCGTAAAAATTCGTTTGATCTTAAAAGATCGCGAAACTAAATCAATTAAAGACGTGCGCGAGCAAGAAGTGTACATGGGTGAAATGCCACTCATGACCGATAACGGTACATTCGTTATTAATGGTACTGAGCGTGTAATCGTATCTCAATTACACCGTTCACCGGGCGTGTTCTTTGACCACGATAAAGGCAAAACTCACTCTAGTGGTAAAGTGCTTTATTCTGCGCGTATTATTCCTTACCGTGGTTCATGGTTAGACTTCGAATTTGACGCAAAAGACCTTGTATTTGTGCGTATTGACCGTCGTCGCAAATTACTCGCGACTGTGGTTCTTCGTGCTTTGGGTTATAACAATGCGCAAATCTTAGACTTGTTCTATGAAAAAGTGCCTGTATACCTAGACATGGGTAGCTACCAGATTGACCTTGTTCCAGAACGCTTGCGTGGCGAAATGGCACAATTTGACATCGTAGACAATGATGGCAAAACCATTGTGGAGCAAGGCAAGCGTATCAATGCGCGTCATGTGCGTCAAATGGAAGCTGCTGGCCTAGAAAAGCTTTCTGTGCCTGATGAGTACTTATACGAGCGTATTACTGCAGAAGACATCCCTCTTAAAGATGGTGATGTGATTGCAGCAAATACCTTACTCAGCCATGAAGTGATGGTGAAATTGGCTGAAGGTGGTGTTAAACAATTTAACATTCTATTCACCAATGACATCGACCGTGGTTCATTCGTTGCAGATACTTTACGTGCCGACACCACGACAGGCCGTGAAGAAGCATTGGTAGAAATCTACAAAGTAATGCGTCCAGGTGAGCCACCAACGAAAGAAGCGGCTGAAAACTTATTCAATAACTTGTTCTTCTCTTCAGAGCGTTATGACCTCTCTCCAGTGGGTCGTATGAAGTTCAACCGTCGTTTGGGTCGTCCTTACGAAGTGGGTACCGATCAGAAGTCTCGTGAAGTTGAAGGCATTTTGTCGAACGAAGATATCACTGATGTACTCAAAACATTGGTTGAAATCCGTAACGGTAAAGGTGAAGTCGATGATATCGACCACTTGGGTAACCGTCGCGTGCGTTCAGTAGGTGAAATGACTGAAAACCAATTCCGTGTTGGTCTAGTTCGTGTAGAACGTGCTGTTAAAGAACGTTTAAGCCAAGCTGAAACAGATAACTTGTCTCCGCAAGATTTGATCAATGCGAAACCAGTGGCTGCTGCAATCAAAGAGTTCTTTGGTTCAAGCCAATTATCTCAGTTCATGGACCAAAACAACCCATTGTCTGAGATTACGCACAAACGTCGTGTATCGGCGCTTGGTCCTGGTGGTTTGACACGTGAGCGTGCGGGCTTTGAGGTACGTGACGTACACCAAACTCACTATGGCCGTGTATGTCCAATTGAAACGCCTGAAGGTCCAAACATTGGTTTGATCAACTCGCTTTCTGTTTATGCGAAATGTAACAATTTCGGTTTCTTAGAAACTCCATACCGTAAAGTGGTTGATGGTCGTGTAACGGATGAAGTGGAGTATTTATCTGCCATTGAAGAAGTAGGTACTGTGATTGCACAGGCCGATTCTGGCGTAGATAAAGACGGTAACTTAACAGAAGAATTTGTTTCTGTACGTCACCAAGGTGATTTCGTACGTATGCCGCCTGAAAAAGTGACGCATATGGACGTTTCTGCACAGCAGGTTGTTTCTGTTGCTGCATCACTCATTCCATTCCTTGAACACGATGACGCCAACCGTGCATTGATGGGTTCAAACATGCAGCGTCAAGCTGTGCCTACATTGATTGCTGACAAACCGCTTGTAGGTACAGGCATGGAAGCAAATGTAGCGCATGACTCTGGTGTGTGTGTGATTGCGGGTCGTGGTGGTCGTATCGAGTTTGTCGATGCTTCACGTGTCGTGATTCGTGTCAACGAAGACGAAATGGTTGCAGGCGAGGCAGGTGTAGATATCTATAACCTAATCAAATATACACGTTCGAACCAAAACACTTGTATTAACCAAAAAGTTCTTGTGAAACTTGGTGATAAAGTCGGTCGTGGCGATGTATTGGCTGACGGTCCATCAACAGATGGCGGTGAGCTTGCACTCGGTCAAAACATGCGCGTTGCGTTCATGACGTGGAATGGTTACAACTATGAAGACTCGATCTTACTTTCAGAGCGCGTACTTCAAGAAGACCGTTTAACGTCAATTCACATTCAAGAATTGTCGTGTGTTGCTCGTGATACGAAGTTAGGCGCAGAAGAAATTACTGCGGATATTCCTAACGTAGGTGAAGCTGCACTGTCTAAGCTTGATGAATCAGGTATCGTATATATCGGTGCTGAAGTGACTGCGGGCGATATCCTTGTAGGTAAAGTAACGCCTAAAGGTGAAACGCAGTTAACACCAGAAGAAAAATTGCTTCGTGCAATCTTTGGTGAAAAAGCAGCTGACGTAAAAGACTCATCTTTACGTGTTCCATCAGGTACCAAAGGTACAGTGATTGACGTTCAAGTGTTTACACGCGATGGTCTTGAAAAAGACGAACGTGCGCAAGCAATTGAAAAAGCTCAGCTTGATTCATACCGTAAAGACTTGAAAGAAGAATACAAAATCTTCGAAGAAGCAGCACGTGAACGTATTGTTCGTTTGTTGACAGGTCAAGAGTCTAACGGTGGTGGTACAACTAAGCGTGGCGATAAGCTTTCTGCAGACGTATTGTCTGGTTTAGAGTTGGTTGATTTACTTGAAATCCAACCGACTGATGAAGCTATTGCAGAGCGTTTAACTCAAATTCAAGTGTTCTTGAAAGAGAAGAGCTTCGAAATTGATGAGAAATTTGCAGAGAAAAAACGCAAACTTTCTACAGGTGATGAATTAACAACAGGTGTATTGAAAGTTGTTAAGGTTTACTTGGCTGTTAAACGTCGCATCCAACCGGGTGATAAGATGGCGGGTCGTCACGGTAACAAGGGTGTTGTTTCTAACATCTTACCTGTTGAAGACATGCCACACGATGCCAATGGTGTTCCAGTCGACATCGTATTGAACCCACTGGGTGTACCGTCACGTATGAACGTGGGCCAGATTCTAGAGACTCACTTAGGTATGGCAGCGAAAGGTCTTGGCGAAGAAATCGACAAGATGTTAAAAGCGCAACGTACTGTACTTGAGCTTCGTGGATTCTTAGACAAGATTTATAACAAAGTTGGTGGCGAGCAAGAAGATCTTGATAGCTTAACTGATGATGAAATTTTGGTGCTTTCAGGTAACTTGCGTGCGGGTGTTCCACTTGCAACGCCAGTATTCGATGGTGCTGAAGAATCACAAATTAAAGACTTGTTAGAGCTTGCGAACATTTCACGTACTGGTCAAACAGTATTGTATGATGGTCGTACAGGTGAGCAGTTTGACCGTCCTGTAACTGTAGGTTACATGTACATGTTGAAACTGAACCACTTGGTAGACGACAAGATGCACGCGCGTTCTACTGGTTCTTACTCATTAGTAACTCAACAGCCGCTTGGTGGTAAAGCACAATTCGGTGGTCAGCGTTTCGGTGAGATGGAAGTCTGGGCGCTTGAAGCATATGGCGCAGCTTACACGCTTCAAGAAATGCTTACTGTTAAGTCGGATGACGTTGAAGGTCGTACCCGTATCTATAAGAACATTGTAGATGGTAACCATTATATGGACCCAGGTATGCCTGAATCGTTCAACGTATTGACCAAAGAGATCCGTTCTTTAGGTATCAACATTGAACTGAAAAATGGTGACTAAGTTTCTCCATTGAATCTCCCCAGCCTCTCTTGTTCAAAGAGAGGCTTCCTCGAAAGGGAAGCGGGGAGATTTCTCAGTTAAAAAACAATATTTGTGACCCAGTTGTGTAGTGAAAGTCTCCACAACACACGGAGAAAAAAATTGAAAGACTTGCTCGATATCATGCGCAAAAAGACGGATTCAGACGGTCATGCTCCAGTTGAGTTTGATCGCATCCGTATTGGTCTTGCGTCACCAGAAATGATTAAGTCATGGTCTCATGGTGAAGTTAAAAAGCCTGAAACCATTAACTATCGTACGTTCAAACCAGAACGTGATGGTTTATTCTGTGCCAAAATTTTTGGTCCAGTCAAAGATTACGAATGCTTGTGTGGTAAATACAAGCGTATGAAATACAAAGGCGTCATTTGTGAAAAATGTGGCGTTGAAGTAACAACTGCGAAAGTTCGTCGTGAGCGTATGGGTCACATCGAGCTGGCGTCTCCAGTTGCACATATTTGGTTCTTAAAATCACTTCCGAGCCGTATCGGTCTATTATTAGACATGACTTTACGTGATATCGAACGTGTATTGTATTTCGAATCTTACGTAGTAACTGACCCAGGTATGACTCCATTTGAGAAATACCAACTTCTTAATGATGAAGAATACTTCAACGCTTTAGAAGAACACGGTGATGAATTCACTGCGAAAATGGGTGCAGAAGCTGTTCAAGACTTGTTAAAAGACATCGATCTTGAAAACGAAATTTCACGTTTACGTGAAGAAATTCCAAATACAACGTCTGAGACTAAGCTTAAAAAAGCGTCTAAGCGTTTGAAGTTGATGGAAGCGTTTAAAGAGTCGAACAACAAGCCAGAATGGATGGTGATGAATGTACTTCCAGTACTTCCACCAGATCTTCGTCCGTTAGTACCACTTGAAGGTGGTCGTTTCGCGACTTCTGATTTGAACGACCTTTACCGTCGTGTGATCAACCGTAACAACCGTTTAAAGCGTCTTCTTGACCTTGCAGCGCCAGACATTATCGTACGTAACGAAAAACGTATGTTACAAGAGTCTGTAGATGCATTGTTAGACAACGGTCGTCGTGGTCGTGCAATCACGGGTTCGAACAAGCGTCCATTGAAATCTTTGGCTGACATGATCAAAGGTAAGCAAGGTCGTTTCCGTCAAAACTTACTTGGTAAGCGTGTTGACTATTCGGGTCGTTCGGTAATTACTGTAGGTCCTACTTTACGTCTGCACCAATGTGGTCTTCCGAAGAAAATGGCACTTGAATTATTCAAGCCATTCATTTTCGCGAAACTACAAGCATCTGGCCAAGCAACAACCATTAAAGCTGCGAAGAAAATGGTTGAGCGCGAAACTCCAGAAGTTTGGGACGTTCTTGCTCACGTGATTCGTCAACACCCAGTGATGTTGAACCGTGCGCCTACACTTCACCGTTTGGGTCTTCAAGCATTTGAACCGATCCTGATTGAAGGTAAAGCGATCCGTCTTCACCCACTCGTTTGTGCTGCGTTTAACGCCGACTTCGACGGTGACCAAATGGCGGTACACGTACCATTAACACTTGAAGCGCAGTTAGAAGCGCGTGCGTTAATGATGTCGACCAACAACATTTTGTCTCCAGCGAACGGTGAGCCAATCATCGTACCGTCTCAGGACGTTGTCTTAGGCTTGTATTACATCACTCGTGATGCGATCAATGCCAAAGGTGAAGGCATGGTGTTTGCAGATACTCACGAAGTTAACCGTGCACTTGCAACAGGTCAGGTAAATTTACACGCTCGCGTAAAAGCACGTGTACACCAGACTGTGATTGATGAAAATGGTAACCGTGAACAGCAAACCATTGTTGTGGATACCACACCAGGTCGCTGCTTACTTTGGGAAGTTGTGCCAGAAGGTATGGATTTCCAACAAATCAACGTTGAGATGACCAAGAAAAACATCTCTAAGTTGATTAACTCTTGCTACCGTAAATTAGGTCTTAAAGATACCGTGATCTTTGCTGACCAATTGATGTACTTAGGTTTCCGTCAAGCGACACGTTCAGGCGTATCGGTCGGTATGGAAGACATGGTGATTCCACCTGCGAAGTACTCAATTATTGAAAAAGCAGAAGTTGAAGTTCGTGAAATTGAGCAACAGTTCGAACAAGGTTTCGTAACTGCGGGCGAACGTTACAACAAAGTTGTCGATATTTGGGCACGTACCAACGACCAAGTAGCGAAAGCGATGATGGACAACTTGTCTTTTACCACTGTTAAAAACAAACAGGGTGAAGATGAGAAGCAAAAATCATTCAACTCGATCTATATGATGTCTGACTCAGGTGCCCGTGGTTCGGCAGCTCAGATTCGTCAGTTAGCGGGTATGCGTGGTTTGATGGCGAAACCAGATGGTTCGATCATTGAAACTCCAATTAAAGCGAACTTCCGTGAAGGTTTGACAGTACTTCAGTACTTCATTTCAACACACGGTGCGCGTAAAGGTTTGGCCGATACAGCACTGAAAACAGCAAACTCTGGTTACTTGACACGTCGTCTTGTAGACGTAGCGCAAGACTTGGTTATTACTGAGCCTGACTGTGGTACTTTGGGCGGTCTTGTAATGACTCCGTTCATTCAAGGCGGTGACGTGATCGAGAACTTAGGTACTCGAGTACTGGGCCGTGTTGTTGCTGAAGATGTGAAAAAAGCAGGTTCTGACGACGTTATCCTGCCTCGTAACACTTTGATTGATGAGAAACTTGCAAACTTCCTAGAAGAGCAAGGTGTCGATGAAGTTAAAGTACGTTCAGTGGTTGCGTGTGAATCTACATTCGGCGTATGTGCGAAATGTTATGGTCGTGACCTTGCGCGTGGTCATCAGGTGAACCCTGGTGAGTCTGTGGGTGTTATGGCTGCACAATCGATTGGTGAGCCGGGTACACAGTTAACAATGCGTACCTTCCACGTAGGTGGTGCTGCAAGCCGAACGTCTGCTGCAAACAGCGTACAAGTACGTAACAAAGGTACTGTGCGTTTCCACAATGTGAAAACAGTACAACATGCCAAAGGTCACTTGGTATCGACTTCTCGTTCAGGCGAAATCGGTATTGCGGATGATTTAGGTCGTGAGCGTGAGCGTTATAAACTGCCATATGGTGCGTCTATCTTGTTGAAAGATGGCGAAGCTGTAGAAGCTGGCGGTATCGTGGCGACTTGGGATCCGCACACACACCCACTTGTAACAGAAGTTGCAGGTAAAGTACGTTTCAGCCAAATCGCTGATGGCGTAACTGTTACCTCTAAAACTGATGATGCAACGGGTATGACGACGATTGAAATCTTACCTGTGACTGCACGTCCTGCGTCTGGTAAAGATTTACGTCCTGCGGTTGTTCTTGATACGACGGATGGTGGTGAGCAGTTCTACTTCCTACCACAAAACACGATTCTTTCTGTCCGTGATGGCGAAACAATTGGTGTGGGTGACGTTATTGGTCGTGTACCTCAAGAAACTTCACGTACGCGTGACATTACCGGTGGTCTACCGCGTGTAGCTGACTTGTTCGAAGCGCGTAAACCGAAAGAGCATGCAATTCTTGCTGAAATTTCAGGTGTTGTGAGCTTTGGTAAAGAGACTAAAGGTAAGAACCGTTTAGTGATTACTCCAGATGATGGTTCTGAGATTTACGAAGAACTGATTCCAAAATGGCGTACCATGAACGTGTTCGAAGGCGAACATGTGAACCGTGGTGAGACTGTTTCTGATGGTCCACAGAACCCACATGACATCTTACGCTTGAAAGGCGAAGTTGCGCTGACTAACTACATCGTGAACGAAGTTCAAGACGTCTACCGTCTGCAAGGTGTAAAAATCAACGACAAGCACATTGAAGTGATCGTACGTCAAATGTTGCGTAAAGTTGATATCACTGATGGCGGTGATACAAGCTTCATCAAAGGCGAGCAAGTGGATTACATCCGCGTGATGCAAGAGAACCAAGCTGTTCTTGCGCAAAACAAGTTCCCTGCGAAGTTTGAACGTCAATTGATGGGTATTACCAAAGCGTCGCTTTCTACTGACTCGTTCATCTCTGCTGCATCGTTCCAGGAAACCACTCGTGTGTTGACTGAAGCGGCTGTAACAGGTAAAGAAGATGATTTACGTGGCTTGAAAGAGAACGTAGTTGTAGGTCGTTTGATTCCTGCAGGTACGGGTCTTGCGTATCACTTAGAGCGTCGTCGTCAAGAAGCTGAAGCTGCAGAGCATGAGCTTGTAAATGACTTCTCTGATGTGGATCAAGCATTAAGCCAAGCATTTAGCGATGAGTTTAACGGTCTATAATTAGCCCTTTAAATGCATGAAAAAGCCACCTTCGGGTGGCTTTTTTTATATACTTGAAAAATAATATTTAATTTTTTTGGGGGATATAGTGAATTTAGAAAAAGAACTAGAAGATTTAGAGATCGAAAGTATAAAAATAAGTGCTTTGGATAAGCATTATGAAGATTTTAATCGAGGATTAGAGGCATATGATAATGGGGATCATGAGCAAGCTATTTTATGTTTTAAACAAATTACTACAGAAATTGATAGTGAATTGTATGCAAAAGCACAGTTAGTATTAGGAATTATTTATGCTGAGAAAGACCACAATAAAGGTGCTATTGAATGCTGGAAGCAAGTACCAGAAAGTGAGATGGATATATATGCACAAACTCAATTTAATTTAGGGATTATTTACCAAAAGTTAGGAAGTTATGAAAAAGCAATAGAACACTGGAAACAAGTTCCAAAGACGAAAAGTGCTTTGTATGCAAATGCTATTTTTAATATAGGTATTGTATATCGAGAACAAGGAGATTTTGAGAAGGCAATAGAGTTTTGGAGACAAGTACCTGACAATGAAGTTCAGACTTATGCCCAAGCCCAATTTAATTTAGGACTTGCTTATCAAAAGTTAGATGATTGTGGCTTTGTTGCATAAATATGTAAGCATCTGATTTAAATTAAATTTAATTTTGGATCAAAAAATAATCAAAACTTTTAAAATCATATAGTTATGAAATCTTTGTGCAACAAAGCCGTGAAAAAATGGTTTTTGAATACTTATGTTCTCGCGGCCAAATAATTCGAAAAGGTAAAGAGGCAGTCAAAGTCAAAATTTCACAAAAACCATTTCGTTGATTCAGCCACCTTCGGGGGGCTTTTTTTGTCCTTTTGTTACAGAAGTGGATTTAAGCTTTTATAAATTTCACATTTTTCCTATATTAAAAATATAAGTACACAAATCTCCTTACTTCATTAACGATTAAAAAATAGAGGTGGTTCCACATGAAATTGACATCAAAACTATTGGGCTTAAGCATCTTCGCATTTGTGAGCCAAACGATGGCAGCGCCGATGCCGAATACCATCACCGTGGAGGATAAGGCGGTTGTACCGATTGTCAAAACACAGATTATTCGCAGTGTCGCGGGTCAAGACCCTGTGCGGACGACCGAAGCGACTATTTTTGAAGTGAAAAATGGCGGTAAAGATATTGTGGCGCGTGAAGTGGTTCTCGAAGAAAATGCCAGCCAATTTTCAGATAAAAAAATGTCGGCACCGATTGTGCAAAAGGGTAGCGTGATTGTTCCGACATCCAAAGTTGAAGTGAAATCGACCTTGAGTCAAGGTGGTGTTGTCCTTGCAGAAGGTAAGCAAGTTGATGCACAAGGGGTTGAGTTTAAGAAAGGGCAGCAACCTGTACGTAAGGAGCTGAAACTGGATCAAGTGAAAGATCCGAATAGTCAAGAAAGTGTGACGCGTGCGGTGCTCCAAGAAAATGGCACCACCACCAAAGATGTGGTTGTGGTGAAAGAGCCTGAATAAGCTTGAGTTGAATACGGTAAGAAGCCCTCTCAGGAGGGCTTCTTATTTACAAATTTTCAGCAATAGCACCTGTAACCGTAACATTTCACGGGTTTTAAGTTCATACTGATCTTTTATGCTGTAAGAAATAGCCAATAAGGACAAATCTCATGAAAAAGTATATGAGCATTATTGCAGTGGCATCTTTTTCGACGATGCTGTTGGCAGGTTGTGAGAATATGAGTGCTTCCGAGCAACGTATTGGGACAGCGGCTTTAGGCGGTGCAGTAGGTGGTGCTGCGGGGAATAGCCTCGGTGGCGGTGTAGGTGCAGCCATTGGTGGCGGTGCTGGTGCAGCTGTGGGCAGTAAAGCTCAAGGTGGCTCAAACCGTAGTGCAACCTACAGTGGTGTTGGCGGTGCGATTGGTTCAGCAGTGGGTAAAAGCGTGTTTGGTGGTAATACCGGCGCAGCCATTGGTGGTGCCATCGGCGGTGGTGCAGGCGCTGCAATTGAAGAACGTAAATAATGTTTTAAGTTCAGATTTTCAAAAAGCACTTCATGAAAGTGCTTTTTTTATAGCTGTGCCGGTTTAGGTTTTTTACGACGGATATATAAAGTCTTTTCCACTTCGGCAATTCGAATGCCAGCTTCATCATAAATATTTAAGGTATAAATACGATGTACGGGGGCATAGTTGTCGGCCAGTTGTTTCACGGTCGCGATTTCTTGGGCATCGAGGTGAAAGTCTGCATAGACTGTACTGCGCCCTGGGCTGAGAAATTGGATAGAGGCTGCTTTGTCCCAAACAATATACTTATTACCTAAGTGGTGCATCAGCAGGGTCATATAAAAAGGGTCGACCATCGCATATAAGCTCCCGCCAAAATGTACGCCGACAATATTTCGGTTTTGTTGAGTGAGGGGCATTTTGACGCGAATATGGTAGTGTTTAAGGTCAAATTTTTCAATTTGAATCCCTGCACCTTTAAAGGGAGCAAAATGATTGAGAAAGTATTTCGCGACAATCGGCTGTGTCACAAGTTTTTTAAAATGCTCATTTCGGTCAATGGTATCTGATGAACTTCTATCCATACTAGAGAAGATCAAATCAATTGGTATTGATCGTTTTGCCAGTAAAGTATAAAAAATAGTCAATAACAATAAGGAGCTGAATATGGAGCAGCAAAGTTACTGGGTACAAACTACAGATCAGCAAAGACTTTATGTGAAAACATGGGGCAATGCGAACAATCCTGTGCTGGTCTTGGTGCATGGCTATCCAGATAATCAAGAGGTCTGGGAGCCTGTGATTGGGAATCTGGTGCAAGATTATTATATTGTGACCTATGACGTTCGCGGTGCAGGGATGTCGAGTGTGCCGCGTCGTACACGGGCCTATGCCTTGCCTCAGCTATCACTAGATTTGGAAAGTGTGGTGAATAGTGTGATTCCGCAGCTTAGCTTTCATCTAGTTGCGCATGACTGGGGAGCGATTCAGTCATGGGAGTCCGCGACTGAGCCAAAATTTAGAGAGCGTATGCTGTCATTTACCACCATTTCAGGCCCATGCTTAGACCATGCCGCATTTTGGATGCGTGAACAGTTCGTACAACACAAGCCTCAATTTTTTAAGCAGTTAACGAAGTCTTGGTACATTGCGGCCTTTCAGCTGCCTTTTTTAGCACCGACAGTATGGCAGTTTTTTAGTCCTAAGCAATGGAGCAAAGTTTTATCGCGTTTAGAAGGACGCTCAGACTTACCGCTGAATCATCACATTGTTGCCGATGGTAAATACGGGGTTGCGCTCTACCGCGCGAACTTTATCCAACGCCTGACGAAACCTCGGGAACGCTTTGCAATTTGTCCCGTACAAGCGATTGTGTTGGAGCAGGATCAGTTTGTGAGTCCAGCGTTAATCGATGAAATGCCGAAGTGGGTCGAGAATTTTCAACGGGTGAATGTAAATGCCAACCACTGGGCAATCTTGAGCCAGCCAGAGGTAATTGCTAAAGAAATCAAAAGGTTTGTTCAAAACTGGCGTTGTGTTGAAGCCAGCTGAAATGATCTGTGAAAGAGAAAGGCGCTAGCGACCTGTAAGGGCAGAATTTTTTGGTTATTTTCTGATAAAATGCGCCTTTCTTCCAAGTCACTCTTTTCACTATGTTCGCAATTCTTGCCGCTATTGGGGTCATGTTTGGACTTTCATTAGCTCGTGTGCCTGTAGTATTTGCATTAATTATTGGTGCTGTCACAGGCGGTTTATTGGCTGGTTTAGGGCTACACGGTACCCTCGAAGCATTTAATAATGGGCTTGGGGGCGGCGCAAAAATTGCGTTGGCTTACGGGGTCTTAGGTGCATTTGCTTTGGCTTTGGCACGCTCAGGTTTACCTGACTTGTTGGCCTATAAGCTTATTAAAACATTGAAAGGTTCGAGCAATGAAAAGGCACAAAATCGGGTTAAATATCTGATTTTTATAACCGTCGCGTTAGCAGCCATATGTTCACAAAACGTCATTCCTGTGCATATTGCGTTTATTCCAGTCCTGATTCCTCCTTTATTAAGTGTGTTTAACCATCTTCAGTTAGATCGTCGACTAATTGCTTGTGTTCTAACCTTTGGCTTGGTTGCCACTTATATGCTGGTGCCATTTGGATTTGGTGCGATTTTCCTGAATGACATCTTAGGTCAAAATATTAATACTTTCGGGCAACCCTACGGCTTTAAAATCAATTATGCCGATATCCCTTCAGCAATGGCCATTCCTGTTTTTGGCATGTTTGTTGGTTTATTGGTTGCTGTATTCTTTAGTTACCGTAAGAAACGTGTATACGAAGAAGTACATGTGGAACCAGTGCAGCAAAGTATTTCTTCTGAACTTGATATCACGGGTGAGAAGTCTAAGCCTGAAATTTCAAAGTTTACGTTATCTATGGCTCTCATTGCGGTAGTTGCTACGCTTTGGGTACAAATTGCATCAGATTCCATGATTTTAGCTGGTCTGGTTGGTGTTGCGATTTTGAGCTGTGCGGGCATTTTTAAATGGAAAGAAGCAGATGATGTGATTATTAGCGGTATGCGAATGATGGCATTAGTTGGTTTCATTATGATTGCAGCACAAGGTTTTGCATCTGTTATTTCTGCGACCAATCAAGTGCCAGCATTGGTAGAAGCATCAGTGCAATGGATTGGTTCTAGCCAAGGACTCGCTGCATTTTGGATGCTATTGATTGGCTTACTGATTACTTTAGGAATCGGTTCTTCGTTCTCTACCATTCCAATTTTAGCAATTATTTATGTGCCTTTGTGTATCCAGTTTGGTTTCAGTCCAGCGGCAACCATTGCGATTATTGGTACGGCTGCGGCACTTGGTGATGCGGGTTCTCCGGCTTCTGACTCCACTTTGGGACCGACTTCGGGTTTGAATATGGATGGTCAGCATGATCACATGAAAGACAGTGTGATCCCGACTTTTATTCACTTTAATATTCCACTCATGATTTTTGGTTGGATTGCGGCTATGGTGTTGTAATTTACCCTCCAATTATTATAAAAAGGCGATTTTAAATCGCCTTTTTTATTATTTATTCAGATTAAAATAATCGGGTTTATAATGTTAATTCGGATTAAAAAGGTTGGGATTAAAATATATTTATTTTGATTTTTCGTTATTAATTTAAAACCAATTAAAATGGTATATTTAATATTTAAATTAACTAAAAACAATAACTTAAAAATGGTATTTAAAATACATTATTATTATAATTGCATATTAATTACACTCTTGTTTATGATGAGTTAATGTTAATTTTTATATTAATTATTTTACAAACAGAGGTTGTTTGAAATGTTGAAGCAAATTGCTCTAATTACATTAATGGGTCTTTCTGCATCTGCTGCAATGGCAGGTCAATGGCAAGTCAAAGTCGGTGGATCTGCAATTGCGCCAACGCAGGACACGAAAATTGCGAATGGTACATTAACGGTTGAAGCAGATAGCGAACTCGCGTTTACGCCATCGGTTGAATATTTCTTTAATGACAATATTTCTGCAGAGCTGTTATTGGCGACACCAATTAGCCATGACGTGACAGTAAATGGTAGCAATGCTGTAAAACTGAAGCATTTGCCGCCAACAGTGACTGCAAAATACAACTTTAAAAATTCAACAGGTTTCACGCCTTATATTGGTGTCGGTGCAACAGCATTTATTGCTTGGGATGAAGAAACTTCAGGTGTACTCTCAGGAACTAAAGTTAAAGTCAAAGATGACTACGGCTATGCTGCTCAACTTGGTTTTAATTACCAACCTGCTGATGCAAAAAACTGGGGTGTGTTTGTTGATGTTCGTTATGCGGACTTAAACCCAAAAGTTGAAACTGTGGTTGAAAACTTCAAATTAGATATCGATCCAGTGATTTATACCCTCGGTTATAGCTACAAATTTTAATAATCAAAAGTAGCTTTTTAAGAACCTCATCGATGATGGGGTTTTTTTATGCAAAGACTCAAGTTGAATAGTGGTCAACGTTGAAATAAATCACGATGATTCAGTATTAAAAGAAAATCATCTATAGAATGGATAGAAACAGAATAAGAGAGTTATAAAAATGAAATCTATGCTCGGGATCGGTTTAGTCTGTGCTTTGGCGTGGAGCATGCATGCTCAAGCAGCAAGTTTTAATTGTGATAAAGCAAAAACGACGACAGAACATGCGATTTGTGAGTATCGCCAAATCAACGATGCCGATGTGAAAATGGCCACCACCTATACCATCTTAAAACGTCTTGTTCCGATGGGGACACGTGGCTTGATTCAAGATGAGCAAGTGAAGTGGTTGAGTCTCCGTGACCGTTGTGGTACTTCACAACGTTGCCTCATGGATGTGTATAAAATGCGCCAGCAGCAGTTAGAACTACAGCTAGATCGTATTTACCGTCAGGGCCCATTTTAAAAAAAGCAAAAAAACTTGCGATTGCTATTGAAAAACGTATTGCTCACTCCAATTCATTAATCATTCTCTATAAGACTTAATACATTAAGGAGCGATTGATGAGCGAGCAAAACGTACATAAACATAGTTTCCAAGCTGAAGTGGCTCAGCTATTACATTTAGTGACGCACTCACTGTATTCAAATCCTGACATTTTCCTACGTGAATTGATCTCAAATGCATCCGATGCCTGCGATAAATTGCGTTTTGAAGGCATTAATCATCCTGAATATTATGAAAATGACCCGGACTTACATGTGCGCGTCAGCTTTGATGAAGCCAATCAAACACTGACCATTTCAGACAATGGGATTGGTTTAACTGAACAAGAAGCGATTGACCACTTAGGTACGATTGCTAAGTCTGGAACCAAGGACTTTATGTCTAAGCTCACAGGTGACCAAAAATCAGATGCACAACTGATTGGTCAGTTCGGTGTCGGTTTCTACTCGGGCTTTATTGTGGCTGACAAAATTACCGTAGAATCACGCCGTGCAGGTGTGGATGCTGATCAGGCGGTACGTTGGGTCAGTGCGGGCACGGGTGAGTTTGAAGTCGAGCAGATCCACAAAGACAGCCGTGGTACCGATATTATTCTACATTTGCGTGAAGATGCGTTGGACTATTTACAGCCGCATAAAGTGAAGCAAATTATCAATAAATACTCGGATCACATTAGCCTGCCGATTGAGATGCAAAAAGAGGTTTGGCAGCAAGAAGAAGCGGTTGAAGGTGAAGAGCCAAAACCGGGCCAGTATGTGAAAACGGGTGAGTGGGAAGCGATTAACTCAGCCAGCGCCCTGTGGACACGTAATAAAAATGAAGTGACTGAAGAGCAGTACATCGATTTTTATAAGAATCTCAGCCATGATTTTGAAGCCCCACTGGCATGGGCGCATAACCGCGTTGAAGGCAGTACCGAATATACGCAGTTGTTGTATGTACCGAGTAAAGCTGCTGCGAATATCTTTACCCGTGAAGCCAAAGCGGGGATTAAGCTCTATGTAAAACGTGTCTTCATTATGGATGATGCGGATAACTTGATTCCAAACTATTTACGTTTTGTTCAAGGGGTGGTCGATAGTGCCGATTTACCATTGAATGTCAGTCGTGAGTTGTTACAAGAAAGTCGCGATGTGAAAACCATTCGTGAAGGGAATGCACGCCGTGTATTGACCATGCTGGATGCTTTAGCCAAATCGGAAGATGAAAAAGATCAAGACAAGTTTAAAACCTTCTATCGTGAATTTGGTTCAGTGTTAAAAGAAGGTTTGGGCGAAGACTTTGGTAACCGTGAGCGTATTTTAAAACTTTTACGCTTCTCAACTTCAAACAATGATGCGGTGAGCACTTCTTTACAGGACTATAAAGCGCGTATGCCAGAGGGGCAAAAAGCGATTTACTATGTGACTGCAGACAGTCTCAATGCCGCGAAGAACTCGCCACAACTTGAGCTGTTTAAGAAAAAAGGCATTGAAGTCTTACTCATGGCAGACCGTGTTGATGAATGGGCAATGGAATTTGTGCATGAGTTTGATGGCACACCCATGCAAAACGTGGCGAAAGGTGCAGTCGATTTAGGTGATTTACAAGATGCCGAAGAGAAGAAAGCACTTGAGGCAGCCGCAGAGCAGTTTAAACCTGTGGTTGAAAAATTGTCTGATTCATTGAAAGCAAAGACCAAAGAAGTCCGTGTGACCACACGTTTGGTCGATTCACCAGCCTGTTTGGTGACAGGTGAGGGAGAGCTTTCGCCACAATTGATTCGTATGCTGCAACAAGCGGGTCAGGCCGTACCTGAAAGTAAGCCAATTTTGGAAATTAACCCAGAGCATCCATTGGTGAGAAAATTAGAAAATTCGGCACAGTTTGATGACTTGGCCAATGTGATTTTTGACCAAGCGGTGATTGCTGAAGGTGGCTTACCTGATGATCCTGCCGAATATATCAAACGGATTAACAGCTTATTGCTTCAATAAACCATGATATTTTTAAAAAAAGCCTATCTCTAAGATAGGCTTTTTTATGTCATCCAATTGGATGAAGAACCTTAATGTCTTTTGAACGTATTGATTAAATCGGTGGAAAAGAACCTGATGTGAATATCCGTGGATAAGTGAGAACTTATCCACAGTTCAGCCTAAAGATTCATCACGGCCTTAAAATAAGGCTTCAAAACGCACCAAGGCGCTGACATAATGGCTGCGGTCTTCACGGTGATCGTTAAAATAATTTAAATCACCTTGGATATAAAACCATTCTCTTAAGAAGGGTTGACGCCACGAGACAAAAGGCCCCCAACGGTTCAAACGCAAGTCGTCGTTGTTGTAGAAACCGCCAGTGTAAATGCCGTAATTAAAACGATTGCCATGAAAGAATTGGTGTTGTCTAAAGCTATAGTTATCCCAGAGCAGATCATCATCTTGATCGTCGGCATAGGTCAGGCTGAACTGATTGGATAAAAAGGCTTGATTGGGGCGTGCATGGGTCAGCTCTAGGTTGGTACGTAAATAATTTTCACTGTCGATACCATAACGATAAATCTGTTCAGCATAAGCGCGAAAATCATTGTCGAGTTTCCATTCTCTCGATAATTTGATACGCGCGTAAATATCATCCCCTGAACGGACCCCTAGGTCGAAATCAGTTTCAAAAGGAAGGCGATCTGACAGTTGTGACCACCTTAATGCTATTGAACTATTCGCATCACGGGTTTGGCGGCGGTCAAATGTTTTATCGTTATTCGCACTGGGTGGATTTTCATTGGTAATTGCAACATTGTTTTGTAGTTCATTATCTAATGAGTCATCCCCAAATACGACACTGAGTTTATGTTCTAAAGTTGGAAGTTTGACTCGACCCCGAATACGCGGTTTTACATCATATTCATCATGTTTATTCCAGCGGTTATCGACCAAGACCCGTAAGGTGGCTGTAGCCGGTTTTTTAGGATCAGTTTCACCAAACCAATTGTCCATTTTGGCGGCTGTTCGGTCTGCCCAGTTTCGAACTTCTTTTTGCTGGCGGTCGACCCATGTGCGTTCTTCAGTGAGATCAGTCGTGGGCACAATCAGCTCGTCCGATTCTTCAGGTAGAACGGTTGGAAGTGAGTCGATCCACTGTGGAATTTGGTATAAAAGTCCACTACCGTTGGGGGACGATGCGATTTTGTCAATTTCAGCCACATCGTGAGGCGGCACAAAATGTTGTGTGTTGGTGGTATTGCTTTCTGCCCAAGCCACGTTGACGCATGTACCTAAACTTAAGCAGAAAAATAAAGAGATAGATCCCACATGTTGAGTTCTTAGCATGCTTTCGTACTTTATTGTTCTTCGATGTTTTAGTGTTGTAAATTTCACATAAGAACACAAGTAGAAAATACAAAACTCTACAACTTGCTACCAAGTTGTTTTTGAATAGAATCAAATAATTGAAACACAGTGATAGGTTGAGGTAAAGTAGAAATGGTATTTTGAATCAGTTGCCAACTGACGCCGTGCTGTCGGTCTAAGACCAAGCATGGATATGCGATCTCGGAACGTGAGAGTTCAACACGTTTTTGACCATGAATTACTCGAATTTTTTGTCGTTCTTTTAACACTAAAATGGGGGTATTTACGTCTGCGGAGCTTTCTTCAAACTGGATGAATTTACGGCTATTGAGTAGATCGGCCAGAATAAAGGGGTGATAGTCCTCAATATGCCAGACCAGTTTGGCCTGTTGGGTATACAGCTGAAAAATCGAAAACACATCATGCATGTGACCCTGTAGCTGATCCCATTCAATTTCGCGAATGGCTGCGAGTTGATGCTGACAACTCTGGGCAAATTGTTGACTTAGGCGAATGGCTTCCGTGGGACTATCAGCACCGAATAGAGCCAGATATCTAAGAAACCTTCCGTGCTGATTAGTCTGTTCTGCCAAATAGATGGGATAGTCCAAGCAGTGATCGAGTTGGTCGCTGTGGATCAAAAAATCGATATTTTGATTGATCTCAGTGCGCTCTAAAATGTCGAGGCCATAAAACCTAGGATCTAAGTTTGGTTGATGCAGCGCGCGCAATTTCGCTTGATATTGCCCCAGATTGATCTGTGTGGGCAGTATGGGTTGCGCAGCAGTGGCCCATGTTTCTGAATTTTCTGTAGGGCTATCCTGCAAAACAGGGCATGGTGCTTTCACCTCGCTTTCAAGTGGATTTTGCTGATGAGATACAAATGAAATGTCTGTGTCTTGTGGTTCAGCTAAGATCGATCGCTTTTGGATAAAGTCCTGAATGGCAAGCGTTGAAATAGATGCACTTGGCTTGAGTTCAAATCGAATAGGTGTAACGGCCTCAATGATAAATTCATCCTGAGGTGGAGATAGCCCATCACTTAAAAGAGGCAGATTTCTGAGAATCAAATGATTTTCTGCTGATACTTCAGATTGAAGATCTAAATCTGTTTTTACAATATCGACCTGATTTTCAAGTTCCTTATCTTGTTTGATGCTTGCCTCAATAGCATTAATAGAGATCACTTCTTCTACAGTGTTTTGTTTACAAGAGCTGAGTTTAGCTTCTTCAATTTGAGTTGCATTTGGGTTGCTGTCGAATGTGGGGTGTATTTCGGTATTGAAATGAAGTACTGCTTCAGCCTTAGATAAAACTAGACCAGAATCTGGGCTGACTTCGGGGAAGAATGATTCTGACTCTTGGGGCTGTTTAGCCGATGTATCATTTGTAGCAATGCTTAAAAGCTCAATACCCGTGAAAACAAAAGCATTGCTAACCACATTTTCCTGTGCCTGCCCAATAGCAGTTTTTTCATCGAATATTGTTGCAGCAGGGACGATAAGCTGGTCTCGTGCAACTTCTGCAACTTCTGCAACTTCTGCAACTTCTGCAACTTCTGCAACTTCTGCAACTTCTGCAACTTCTGCAACTTCTGCAACTTCTGCAACTTCTGCGGATATTTCTGGTGTGGTAAGAAAATGTGTGTTGTCGGGCTGTTGAGCGCTTTGTGCGTGGCTCAAAAACCATTGGTAAGCGTGTTCAAACTTTATGTGCCATGGGCTGCTATTCAGTGTAGCTGGAGTGCTTTGAAAAGCAATTTGCCAACCTAAACCTGATTTATATAAAACACCCCATGCGAAAGCCGTCTGCTGTTTTAAGGCATCGGTTAAAGCAGACTCATATTGAAACAGTCCAATGTAGGCATGCTGGTAAGGGCTTTGTTGTATCCAGCGTTCAGCCGCAGCTTGAGGTTGCGTCAGTGCCTTATAGGCTTCGAGTTGTTTTTGAAAAATGGGTTCATCACAGAGTGCAAAAATTTCACGGATGCGTTTTTTCGAGCGCGCAATTTCAAAAAAAGACAGAGGTTGATGTTCCAAACCATCAATCAATTGATGCAGTTCTTTGATCAGCAGTGCTTTTTCGATTGCTTTCATGCGCTGAACTCTAAAGTTGTTTTTGTGCTTGTTCCAAGTAGCTTGCCAAAACCATATTGATGGCCAGTTCAAGTAATTTATATTCGGCTGAAGTCGGCTGCGTATACTGCTGTGCAAACGCAATCAATTGATCAAGGTCAATGGCTTGGGGTGTAATACGACCTTGGATAAGGGCTTGTAAATTTTGCATAGGCATGTGCTATTGAGTGCATTTAATTTATTGGTTTTGGAATTCAGTCTTCTTGTTTGATCATAATTATAAAAGAGTAAATAGGCAAAAATTATTCTGCAAGTGATACGAGAAAAGGGTAGTGAAAAATGTAGATAATTTCGATTTCAGCACAGATTGAATTAAATATTTTGCCCTAGAGGGTTCATAGCTGAAATTTTTTGTCAGTTCTTTGCAATTTTGGGCAAAAAAATAGGCAATCAACATTGCCTATTTTTGACCAAGTCAGCACAAATTACGCTTCTTGATGTGGTGCAGCCGCAGGAGCATCAGCCGTTGCCGTTTGAGTGTCTGCTGGTTTTTTTACAGGAAAATCTGGAACAAAAACAACTTGTGCAGAAACAGTTGCAGAAAGAGCCATTACAGCGACAGCCAAAGCATATTTAACAGCGTTCATGATATTTCCTCTAAAAAGGAGGTCTCACTAAGGAGACTGGGAGTTTTAAAAAGATAAATTTCGCATGAATAATATCAAAAAATGATCGATTTAAGCGCTGGTTTAGGCCATTAAAAGATGAATGGTGAGTTCATTTATTGTTAAAAAACAATTAATTATAATAAATACTCTAGTCTGGTATAGAGTTTTTACTCCAGTGCTAAGCTGTTTAAATTTAAAGTGAAAATTTAGATTTTCAAGTTTGAAATGAAGCTTGAAAGTAGGACTTTTTTGTCTGAAATGAGACCTGAAAAAGGACTTGGAGTTACATGATTAATTGTTTAAATATTCATCATTTTGAAGTCTTTTGATTGTGCATACTGTGTAAGTTTTTGCTGTGGAATGTTTAAGTTATCTATTTTTGATTAAAAATTCACCTAAGATGAACAGGCAAAAACAACAATAGCTGAGGACAAACAGATGGCCATTGCAAAAGTGGTAGAAGTCAATTCAAGCAGTGCGAAAAGTTTTGAAGATGCGATTCAGACAGGGATCGCAAAAGTCACCGAGACGGTGAAGAATGTTCAAGGTGCTTGGATCAATGAACAAAAAGTGGTGATTAAGGACAACGAAATTGTAGAATATCGGGTCAATCTTAAAATTAGTTTCTTGGTCGATTAAACACAAGTCCATTTTTTTATAACCTATAAAAAATCCCCGCAGATCGGGGATTTTCTTATCTATGGATAGGGCTCAGTTAAGCTCTAAATCCAGTATCCTTATGATTGTTTTGGTGTTTCACAAGACTCATCGGAACACTGTGCCGCATTATTTTCTTCTGTTGGCATTTGTGCTTTTTCAAGGACTTGTAAAAAGACTTCACGCGGCTGTGCACCCGCTAAAGCCACACGTTGATCGAAAACAAAGAACGGCACACCCGTTACCTTCAGTTGTTCACGCGCCACTTCTTGGTCAAACTTCACGAAATCTGCGTATTCGTCAGAATCCAGCACATCATCTACTTCAACTGGGTTTAAGCCAATACGAGAGGCCACATCTTCAATGGTTTCACGTTCACCAATCGGTAAACCTTGCGTCATATAGCTAAAGAAAAAGGCTTCTTCGGCTTCATTGCCTAAACCGTGGCTTTGAGCAAGGTGGATAATACGGTGTGCATTGAAACTGTTGCCTGAGTTGGCATTTTCCCAGTTAAATTCAATGCCTTCTTCCGCAGCCATTTTGGCAATATTACGTTGCATCTCTTCAACTTCAGCCACTGTGCGGCCATATTTTAGTGCGAGACGTTCTGAGTTCGAAATTTCTTGGCGTACTGGTGCATCTGGATCCAGTTCAAAACTGTGCCAGTGCACTTCCAATTCTACACCAGCCTGTTCAGCTGCCGCTTCTAAACGTTTTTTGCCAATATAACAAAAAGGACAAACAACATCTGACCAAATATCTACACGCATGGGATTTCTCAAAATAGTAAAAAGAGCAACTAAGGAAATGATGGGGATGAGTTATAAAATTTAAAGCAGGGTCATTAAAAAAAGCTGTTTCGTTATGGATTCAATCAGTTGAACCCTTTGGGCTTGACCGTTTATCTGACAACTACGCAGCATAAAGATCGAAAAATATACAATAGGGTTAAGGCGCTTAGTTTGAGCACGCCTTTTATATCTCTTATCGTTTGGGATTGTTTTATGAAATTTTTAAATTATCTTCCCGTTTTTTGTTACGCTCTTCTTTTTATGCCGACTTTGTTGCAAGCCAATGGTGAGATTGTAAGTCTACCGACTTTTAAAACCATGGCGGAATCAGAGCTACGTGCTGAAACGGGTGTGATTCCTTATCAACAGGATGAAAATATTCGTAAAGCCTTGCAGCACCGTATTGTTCAGTTGCAGGATGATGCACAGTCTTTTGTGGTCGATCCGACTATCACTCAAAATGTAGATATTTTGCCCCCTGCGGTCACCGCAGATCTAAATTCTGTGCCGCCTTTGTTACGTGAACATGTTTTGAACATCGCCGCTGGTTTGCAGTCGTCTAATCCAACTGAAGGTTTGTATATTATGTTACAGCCGTTTGGCATTGACCGTAATGCGACCAATGTACAAATTGCCCGTGAACAAATTTCGATTGGGCAGATTGATCGGAATTTTATGCAAGGGATTCAACAGAATAGTCAGCAACCGAGAACACCTCCAGCGAAGTAATACTTCCTAATTCATTTATCGCCAGTACATTCCTCATCCACTTGGGGAGGGTACGGCCTTAGCATCCTCAAAGATCGATAACATGTTGAAATATTGATCATGTGCCTTTATTTGATATGATGAAAAGAAATGAAGAGGAAGCTGAACATGCGACGTATCGTGTTGATTTTAGTTCTTGCGACCAGTGCCGTTTTTGGTTGGATGTTTTATCAGTATTCTCAACAACAAAAAGAGCAGCAGCAGCTACAAAGCTATGAAACGGTGCTGTATGAAAAGACCGAACAAATTTACAAACAAGCTCAAGATTGGACCACACCGATTCAAGTCGATGTAAAAGACCCACGTCTGACAGGTGACTATCAAATTATGGCGGAGTTTGTGCTCAGTCATATGCTGCAGAATGCCGAAGCGCGTAATCAATATCTACGAGATTTAAAAGCCTTAAATTGGGATCAATTTTTAAATATTGACCGATTAAGCAAAGACAAAAAGAACAATTATTCTGAAACGGAGCAAATGCTGAAAGACGTACATGCCGTTGTCGATAGCTATGCACAGCAGGTTGAACAACGTCAAAAAGAGGCCATTGCTCAGGCCAAAGATTTAGCAATATCTGCGCGATTCCGCCATCAACTGACTGACAGCATGAAAGCCGGTGAAAAAAGCCATGAAGCCACCCGCCTGTTTAGTCTTGAACAACAGAATTTAGCCAAGGCGGATCAAATTTTCTTGGTGCTAAAAAATAACCAATGGGAAAAGAAAAATAACACCTTTATGTTTTATGAAGATGCACCACTACAGCAGTTTAATGCGCTGTATAAAGAGATTTTGGCACTGAATAGCCAGATGCAGCAGGTCGAAAAACAGACCCAAAAAGAGGTAGAACAGAAGTTATAACACCGTACAAAGATGACAGTCTTGTAAGCGGACTGTCATCTGTTGTTCAAAATACGCTGCTAGAGTAAAAGCATCACAACGATGACGACTTTTCAGTGCAGGCAGGTGAGTCATGAGAACCATACACGTTTTTGATGATATTCAGCATGTGTATAGTGAGTTTGTAGAAAATAAAAACTATCCAAAATTAGAACGTTTAAGCAACTGGGGGAAGAATCGTTTTTTCTTCAACCAATATTTCAAAATGATTGAAGACTGGCACCACACCGAACAAATCGTGATTCAGTTTAACCAACAGTACTTCAGTCTAGATACGGGCAGCGCGCCTGACTTTATGGACAAAGAAAAGTATATGGCTTGGTTGATGGGCGAACTCTTAATTTAAATCTTTCACAAAACAGCACAGCGCCTGATCCGTTCTAGGCGCTGTGCTTGTATTGAATTAATCAAAAATTTTATCGGCTGCTTGAAACGGTAGGCTGACCACGTCGATTGCCACAGCAAAGGGCAGTAACACTAATTTTTCAAAAGAATTCATGCCTGACTTCGATTTATAACTTTCCTCTTGATGGGTATAAATGCTCACCTGATAAGGCTTACTCAAGGCTTTTAAAGACGCTAAATTGTTCGCCGCAGGGTAAACCACACCTGCCAGTTTGATCTCAAAACAGAAACGCTGCGCAAACATGCGTTCATCGCTGGAACTTGAACATTCCTTCGCGCCATTTTCAATAAAAAATTCCAGATCTTTCTTGCTGATGTCTTCTTTGAGCTTCACATAAGACAGTGGCAGTGTTCCCGTAAAATGACCATCATTCTTTTCTGAATAGAAACTTAGTTCTCGGGTCACTTGAATATTTTTCGGGTCTAGTTTTCCAATCAAACTGACAAATTGGGGCCCGCCTTGGGTAAGGATATAACTTTTTTGTTGCCCCGCAATCACTAAACTATGCGCAGGTAAATTCGGCAGAGGCTGAGCAGGCTTGCCAAAAGCCACCACTTGGTCTTCGATCAAGGTGACTTGGTTGGTACGGGTATAGGTTTTATTGTCTTTGGTCATCAAGGTTTTGGTGGCACAGCCTGTGAATAATGTTCCCATGACGCCTAAGCAGATGATGGTTCTTAAAGGTGATGCAAACATCGATAGACTCCGAATCATTTGAAATATAGTTAAGCTGAATTTTTATTGTCTTTAAGCCTATCATTAAAATGTTCAAAAAGGCGTCAAAGCTCAAAAGTTTAACGTCATGAAAGTTCTATGAGTCGCTCAATGTAGGGGAGCGACAGATTTTATTTCTTACACATCTGTAGTTTTTAGTCACTGAATGAATGTTCATTTGAGTCTGAACTGGCTATGATCATACAAGCGTTCAATAATAAAAGATGGACTGGCGAATACGTCATAACAAAGGTGGGGACTAGGCTGATGCAAGACTTGATTTGTTATAAAGAACTTCCTGTGTGGACTGCGCAGGCCATTCCGCAAGGGTTTAAAAATCAACACAATACCAAAGCAGGCACGTGGGCAAAGTTAAAGATTTTTCAAGGTGAGCTGAGTTTTGCTTTTCTAGATGAGGCAGGTCAAGTGCAATCTGAGCATCTATTTACCCCTCAGCAACAGCCACCATTTATTCAGCCTCAAGCATGGCACAAAATTGTTTCGACCAGCGATGACATAGAGTGTCAGTTGCAATTTTACTGTACCCCGCAGGATTATTTTTATAAGAAATATCAGCTTTCACCTACGCACTCAGAAATTTTGGCGGCTACGCCGTATTTACACGGTGGTCGGGCTTTGGATATCGGCTGTGGGCAGGGGCGAAATTCGCTGTATTTAAGCCAGCAAGGCTTTGAGGTGGATGCTTGGGATGTGAATCCGCAAAGTTTGCAAAAATTACAGCAAATAATAGATGCCGAAGGTATTCAAAAGATTCATGTGCAACAGCGTGACCTCAATGCTGACCCAAGCTTTACTGGCAGATACGACTTTATTTGCTGTACGGTGGTGATGATGTTTTTAGAAGCGCCAACGGTGAAACCATTGATTGCGCAGATGCAGCAAGCCACAAATGTAAATGGGTTGAATTTGATTGTGTGTGCCATGGATACAGATGATATTCCTGCGCAGCCTGACTTTCCATTTGCGTTTAAAGCAGGAGAGTTAAGTGCTTTGTATGAGGGTTGGAATATTGTGAAATACAATGAAAATGTAGGGGAGCTGCATCGGGTCGATGAGCAGGGCAATCGAATTAAACAGCATTTTGCGACGTTATTGGCGCAGCGAATAATTGATTAGCATTATATTTTTTATAACATATATATAACCTAGGTTATATTCGATAGAATTAGACTGGGTTATTTTATAAATTTTATCTATGAAGCGTTATCAGGTCTTAGATTTGTTTTCGGGTGCAGGGGGAATGGCTGAAGGTTTTCTTCAAGCTGGCTTTGACATCCCTTTTGCATCTGATAGAAGTCCTCAAGCTGCATTGACATATGAATATCGTCATAGAGAACAGTTGGGTTACAAACTTGATTATTTTTGTGGGGATGTTCAAGAGCTAGCAGAAGAAAAAAAGCTCAAAGAATTTTTAGGAAAAGATTTTTTTAATATAGATGTCATTTGTGGTGGACCACCTTGTCAGGGTTTTAGTATGGCGGGGAAAAGAAACCCAGATGATTTAAGAAATCAGCTTGTTCGTAGTTATATCAGTATTTTAAAGCAGGTACAGCCAAAGTATTTTGTGATGGAAAATGTTACAGGTATTTTATCTGCAAAATTTTCTATATATCAAGGTCAAACTCAAAGTTATGAAAATGAATTAGTAACTAAGGTTCTTTTGAAAGAGTTTGCAGAAATTGGTTACGAAAATGTTGTTATTAAAACTTTAGATACAAGTGATTATGGTGTTCCACAACGAAGAAAGCGTGTGATTTTTTTAGGGACACGTGATGATATCAACATTCAACTTGTGCATCCTGAACCTTTAAAATCTCAAAAAATCACTGCTAGAAATGCTCTTTCTGATTTAGAGAATATAGAAATTGGTTCAAAAATTGAAGAGTATAAAAATCAGGCAGAATCTAATTATCAAATTAATTCAAGAGCTGGGCATACTCCTAATTCAAAAGGTAAAAAAGTCAAAAGTAAGAAATTAGCTAATCATGAAACAAGCAAACATACTTCGCTTGTAATGGAGAGATTTGGATTACTTTCCCCAGGTGACGACTTTAAAAAAATTTATAATAATTTATCTGAAGAGCAACAAGAGCGTTATAAGACTCGTAAACATAATTGCCGTCGTATGTTGCCGAATGAGCCATCACCGACTGTTCTTACATTACCTGATGATATGGTCCATTACTCAAAAAATAGAATTTTAACTGTTCGAGAATTAGCGCGTTTACAGTCATTTGATGACAGTTTTGAGTTTTTGGGAAAAAGAACGACAGGTGGAATTCTGAGAAAGCAGGAAACACCTCAATACACATTAGTAGGTAATGCTGTACCACCATTATTAGCTAAAGCAATTGCATTAGAAATTAAGAAAAATTTAGAGTTATTGGATATAAAAGATTATGACAACAGAAAAGTTGCACTTTAAAACGAGTTCGGGGATTAAAAGTATTGTTGGTAAAGATTTGATTACTGACAAGTTTGTTGCTATTTTTGAGTTGGTTAAGAACTCATATGATGCTGGTGCAAAGCAAGTAACTATTACATTTGATAAAGATAAAATTATAATAGTGGATGATGGACATGGAATGTCCAAAAATGACTTGGTTGAAAAATGGCTAAATCTAGCTTACTCAGAAAAAAAAGAAGGATCTTTAAGTAATAAAGAGCGTATCTATGTAGGATCTAAAGGCATAGGAAGATTTTCCGCCGATCGGTTGGGTAGTAAGCTTACTATTACTACAAAAGTGAAAGATGAAAACTTACAACATATCGTATGGATTGATTGGAATAAATTCGATGAAGATTTGAAAACATTGTTTGAAGATGTATATCTTGATTATGAGGAGTCAAGACTATTTGATTTAAATGTTGAATCTTACACAAAAATTGAAATATGTAGTTTACATGATAAATGGTCAAAAGATGATATTTCAAAAGTCAAAGAAAGCTTAAGACGCCTAAAAAACCCATTTATAAATGATGATGGTTTTCAAATTCTGTTTATAGACTCTACTGACTTATTGGAAGCTAAAGAATATATAAAGAGTAATATTGCTGAGGTATTGAAAGACAAAAGTATTACCATTGAAGCAAAATTTGAAAAGAAAATTAGTGTTAAATTATTTGATAGAGGGGAAAAAATTTATGAAGTTGAGTCAGATAATTTAACGAATCTTAATACCTGTCCAATAGGAGTTAATGTTAATTATCTAACTACATCTGCTAAGATGGCATTTACGAAAAAAATGAAGGTTGAACCTGTAAATTACGGTAACATTTTTATTTATAAAAATAATTTTAGAGTTATGCCGTATGGAGAGAAAGATCATGATTTATTTGGCTTAAACATGAGGAAAACTCAAGGTCATAGTAGATATCTTGGAACACGTGAAATAATAGGATTTATAGATATCTATGATAAAAAAAATAATTTTTTCAGAGAAACGTCTTCTCGAAATGCAGGTTTTGTAAACAATATTTACTTGTCTCAACTTGAGAGCCTTTTTATGGAATATATCATCCGACCTTTAGAATCATATATGGGTCTTATTTCATGGGGAGAATTTAAGGTTGATGATTTTGAAGAAACAAAAGAGGTTTTTTTTGATGATATTGAACTAACTGAAACGGATAAATTTAAAAAATATATTACTAGGAAGAAAAAACTTGTTTTCTTTAAAAATGATTTAAGTTTTGAAGAAAATAAGCCTGAAAAAAAACTGGAACAAATAGTAAAAAATATTTCTAATGAGAAAAAGAAAGAAATTGAACCATTAGTTAAAGAAGTAAAAAAACAAGTTGAAGATCTAAAAAAAGTATCTAATGATCAAGCATTAAGATCTCAAAAGCAGCAAAAAGATATTAAAGCTTTAGAGCACCAAAATCGTAATTTATCTTCTAGGAATAGGACAGCTGAATCCTATATAGAGCAAATTACTCATCATTTTACAGATTTATCTGAAAGAATTTTTTATGATTCTGCAGACTTATTAGAAATTTATAATCAAATAGACAATCAAGAATTAAAGTCTGGGTTAATATCAATTATTAGTAACTTGAAAGGCTATATTGTTGAACTTGATGATTTTAAGAATATTTTGATTGATACTAGTTATGATGTCAAATCTGCGATTAATAACTTAGACTGGCTTGAAATAGCAAAATGGTATTTTGAGAGGAAGTTAAAGAATAGTAGAGATTTTAAGGTGATTATTAGTGGTGATTTAAATTTAAAAAAATGGTGCAGAACTTCTAGAATTTTAGATTTAACGATGGTTTATGAGAATTTTTATAAAAATTCAAAAGAGCACGGTGCAAAATTTTTAAATATTGAATTTACTGAAGAAAAAATTTTATTTTCTAATGATTCAAAGCCTATTGAAGAAGAATTTTTATTGAAAATTTTTGATGATGGTTTTTCAACTAAACCTAACGGTACGGGAATAGGTTTGAATCAGATTAAGAGATTTATTAATTCTCAAGAATTGTCAATAAATGTAAATAATATTAATGGATTGGTTGTATTTGAGGTTCAATAAATGAGATTAGATTTTAATATTGCACTTATTGATGATGATATAGATGATACCCTAAGAGATAGAGGTGTCAAAAGACTAGAGCAATTATTGGGGAGTCATATAAGAAAAAAGGGCTTTAATCCTTGTTTTAGGAAAGAAAAATCTTCAGTACCAATATTGGAATTAAGTACATCTGAAAAAAAACGGATGGATTTATATTTAAGTGATAATAATTTGAGTAATAATTCACAACAACATAACACTAATGAAGAAGATGGAGGAATCGAGTTATACTTAGCATTAAAAGAGCATTTTATTTGTGATTTTATTTTGTATTCACGATCAGATAAATCTACAATAGTAGCTAAATTAGTTAAAGATTTAAGTGAAAAACAAAATCCAAATTTATTCACACGGTTTTCATTTATAGAAAGAAATAGCACTAATGAAGAGTGGATAGGTGATATTTTAAATATAGTCAATCATATTATTACTAGAAGAGAAGAGTTAAATAATTTAAGAGGAATCTTTGCTCAAGTAATGTCTCGTGTTCATCATAAAATGATTGAAAGATATGGTATTCCTAAAAATTTAGGTCTTGCTGATAGTATTAAGTATGCAAATGACAATCGAAAAATCACGGCTACAGATTATGTGGAATTATTGGGGCTGAAAAATATTAGAAATGGCTTATTGCATAATGATGAGTTTATCTGCCCTGAGAAAAAAGTTCGATGTATATCTTATAAAAAAATTGAGTATTCTTCTGTATCCAGAAAGATATCGGAAAGAGATGCTTATATCTATGAAACGGATGATTTTGATGTGTACCGAAGAAAATTGTATACACTTTATGATCGTTTTAAATAAAGAAACCCCGCAATAAGCGGGGTTTTTTTATCTCAGTATTTAACTAAATATTAAACACGTTCGATAATAGTCGCGATACCTTGACCAAGGCCGATACACATGGTCGCAAGACCAATTTGCGTATCTTGTTGTTCCATTACGTTCAACAACGTTGTTGTGATACGCGCACCAGAACAGCCCAATGGGTGACCAAGCGCAATCGCACCACCATTGTGGTTAATGATGTCTTGCTTTTCATACACACCTAAGCCTTTCATGACTGATAAGCCTTGAGCAGCAAATGCTTCATTTAACTCGATGGTTTGAATATCCGCCATGCTTAAGCCAGCACGGTTAAGCGCTTTTTGTGTCGCAGGAACTGGACCATAGCCCATGATCGCAGCATCACAACCTGCAACCGCCATAGAGCGAATCACAGCACGTGGCTTAAGACCTAAAGCTTGAGCACGCTCAGCAGACATCAGTAACATTGCAGACGCACCATCAGACAAAGCTGAAGATGTTGCCGCTGTGACTGTACCGCCTTTCGGGTCAAATACAGGACGTAATGCAGTGAATGCTTCAATGTTCGCATCTGGACGAATCACTTCGTCGATGTCGCATAGGATTTTGAAGCCATTGGCATCATGACCTTCAACGCCTACGATTTCGTTTTTGAAACGGCCTTCTTGCGTTGCAGCCCAAGCGCGGCGGTGTGATTCAACACCGAAAGCATCTTGTTCTTCACGCGAAATGCCATTCATACGACCGAGCATTTCAGCGGTTAAGCCCATCATGTTCGACGCTTTTGCATAGTGCTTAGACGCTTCAGGGTTCAGGTCGATGCCGTGCATCATCCCTACGTGACCCATGTGCTCTACACCACCGATGATGAAGATATCACCTTGGTTGGTTGCAATCTGTGCAGCAGCGGTGTGAAGCGCTTGCATAGATGAACCACAAAGACGGTTAACCGTTTGACCTGCCACAGTTTTTGGAAGGTCAGCCAATAAACCAATGTTACGGCCAATGTTCATACCTTGTTCTAGAGTCTGGTTGACACAGCCCCAGATCAGGTCTTCAACTTCATTGGTGTCAAACTGGTTACGAGCAACTAAAGCACGAACCAATTCAGCCGATAAGCTGTCAGCACGTACATTGCGGAACATACCGTTTTTGGTTTTACCCATTGCTGAACGTACGCCATCAACGATGACAACGTCACGTGGATTTAAAGTAGCCATTCACGTTGCTCCTTAACCGTAGAATTTTTTGTTGTTAGCAGCCATGTCACGCAACATTTGTGGCGCTTCATAAGCCTTACCTAAGTGTGCGTATTTGTCGCAAAGTGCAACGTATTCAGCAACACCTGTTTGGTCGATGTAACGGCATGGACCACCACGGAATGGAGGGAAACCGACACCCATAATCATCGCCATGTCTGCTTCAGAAGCAGTCGCGACGATGTTGTCTTCTAGGCAACGAACAGTTTCGTTACAGAAAGCAAGCATCATACGGTCAATGATTTCTTGAGCATCAAACTCGCGTTTTTCTGCAGTTGCCACAGTAGCAACAAGCTCATACGCAGTTGGATCAACCACTTTGGCTTTCTTACCTTTACGGTCAAGTTCGTATTTGTAGAAACCAACGTCATTCTTTTGACCAAGACGTTTGTTTTCGTACATGGTTAAAGTTGCGCCTTTGTAGTCTGGCTTCATGCGGTCAGGGAAACCTTCCGCCATAACTTCTGCACCGTGTACGCCTGTATCGATACCCACAACGTCGATTAGGTAAGCAGGACCCATAGGCCAGCCGAATTTTTCCATGACTTTGTCGACTTGTTGGAAGTCAGCGCCGTCTTTCAATAGCAGGTCAAATGCACCGAAGTAAGGGAACAATACGCGGTTTACAAGGAAACCAGGGCAGTCGTTCACAACGATTGGTGTTTTACCCATTTTCTGAGCAAGAACCACAGTGGTCGCAATTGCTTCAGGTGAAGTTTTTTCACCACGAATCACTTCGACCAATGGCATCATGTGCACTGGGTTAAAGAAGTGCATGCCGACAAAATTTTCTGGACGTTGTAGGTTTTCTGCCAAACGTGTGATTGAAATGGTTGAAGTATTTGAAGCAATGATCGTGTTGTCACGTACTGATTTTTCAGTTTCAGCCAACACAATGCCTTTGACTTTTGGATTTTCAGTCACGGCTTCAATCACGATATCTACTTCTTTAAACTCGTCGTAGCTTAAAGTTGGACGGATGCGCGCAAGAGTTTCACCCATTTGAGCAGGTTTCATCTTCTTACGTTCAACTTGTTTGGTCAGTAAGCCATTGGCTTCTTTCATACCCAAAGCAAGTTGTGGATTACCAATGTCTTTCATGATAATAGGTGTGCCTTTGCTTGCCGCTTGGTAAGCAATACCACCACCCATGATACCCGCGCCTAATACAGCCGCTTGGTTTACAGGGTGTGCACCTTTTTCATATTTCTTCGAAGTTTTCTTCACCACTTGGTCATTGATGAATAGACCAATTAATGCACCTGCTTGTGGTGTAATGGCTGCTTTTGCAAAACCAGCCGCTTCAGCTTGAAGTGCTTCATTACGTGGAAGGCTTGCACCTGCTTGTAATGAGTCAAGAAGAAGTTTAGGCGCAGGGTATTGAGCAGGATTTGCTTTTGCAAGAACTGCACCTTTCGCCGAGTTGAACGCCATTATTTGTTCGATTGGGTTCAATTTAACAGGGTCAAGTTTTTCCTGACGTTTTGCTTTCCAGTCTACACGGCCAGCAAGGGCTTGTTTAACCAAGTCAATCGCAGCGTCTTGTAGTTTGTCTGCAGTAACTACGGCATCAACCGCACCGTCTTTCAGTGCCGCAGCAGGTTTTTTAGGATTAGCCATGGCCATCCATTCAACTGCATTGTCGATACCAATTAGACGGCTTAAACGAACCGTACCACCGAAACCAGGGAAGATGCCCAGTTTGATTTCAGGAAGACCGACTTGAGCCGCTTCTGACATCACACGATAGTCACACACGAGACACATTTCAAAGCCACCGCCCAATGCCATACCATTGATTGCAGCAACTTTAGGAATTTCTAAATCTTCAAACGCGTTGAAGATGTCGTGAACAGGCAATGCCCAATCCACAATCGCTTGTTCGCCTTGAGCGAAGTTTGCACCAAATTCAGTAATATCTGCGCCAACGATAAATGTAGATTTAGCCGAAGTAACGATTAAGCCTTTGATGTCACCGTTTGCTTTAACAGCGTCAATTGCAGCTTTAAAATCTTCAATCGTTGCACGGTTAAATTTGTTGACCGACTCACCTTGTAAGTCAAAGCGGAATTCTGCAATTCCGTCCGAAAGCATTTGGACGGTAATGGCATTGCCAGCGTGGATCATGCCTGATCTCCTTTATTTTGGAGGACTTCTAAGTTGATGTTATGAAGCGTGTGCGATACTTCTGCACACATATATGCCTCGCTAATCTTACGATAACTATATCGAAAAAAAATATAGCAAGTTGTATCAAGCCGTGACGCAAGGGTCATCTATTTTTATTCAATTATTTCGTGTGCTTGCGTGATGTATTTTTGAATGATGCGGCCTAAATAGAGTGAAGTTTTTGTTTCGGTTAAGATTTTTTATGGATGAGTGATTAAAAAATGATTAGACAGCGTCCTTATATTTCAAGTCAATATTTGTGCCGATTTTGGCAATTTAGTCAATGCTGCACTTGCAGGTAAACCCAAACAGAATGAAAACTTGTGATGAAAAGCTGGAAATAGGACGTACTTTGCAGCGTATGTTATAATTCGCAGTCTAGACCGAATACCGGTCTTTTTCTTTTATTTCGTTTTCTTTGGTTTCCAGGTTTTCATATGATTAAGTGGATCATTCTGGCGATTTTTATTCTTTCTGCACTTTATATTCAGCAACGTGGGAAGGTTCGTCACTCGTTTTATCGTCAATTTTTCGATCATTCAACGATTCTTGCACCGATTAACTACCTCATGTACATGTTTTCAAAGGTGCCGAATCAGCCGTATATCGACACTCAGCATTTTCAAGACTTAAAAGTGTTGGATGAAAACTGGGAAATGATTCGTGATGAAGCAAAAGCTTTATATGAGAAAGGCGGAATTAAAGCATCGAGTAGTTATGATGACTTGGGGTTTAATTCCTTTTTCAAAACAGGCTGGAAGCGTTTTTATCTGAAATGGTATGACTCTGCACATCCCTCAGCCGCTGAACTTTGTCCAAAAACGACGGCGTTGCTGAAAACCTTGCCGACCATTAAAGCCGCGATGTTTACCGAGCTGGCACCTGACAGCCGTTTGGTTCGTCACCGTGACCCTTATGCGGGTTCATTGCGTTATCACTTGGGGCTGATCACACCGAACGATGACCGCTGCTTTATTGATGTGGATGGTGAGCGCTATTCATGGAGGGATGGTGAAAGTGTGGTCTTTGATGAAACTTATATTCACTATGCCGAAAACACCACGGATCAAAACCGCATTATTTTCTTTGCTGATGTCGAGCGTCCTTTAAAGACACGTTTTATGGAACGTTTCAATCATTGGTTTGGTAAAAAAGTCATGACCGCTGCTAGCTCTCCAAATGAAGCAGGGGATCAAACGGGTGGGCTGAATAAAGTCTTTGGTTATGTCTATCAAGTGCGGATCAAAGCCAAAGCTTTGAAGAAAACCAACCGTCAACTGTACTACTTCTTAAAGTGGTTCTTAATGCTCGGAATTTTCTTCCTGATCTTTGTTCGACCTTATGTGTTTTAAAGAACATTAAACGCCCTCAGGGACATTTTTTATTTAGGCAGAAAAGGGGGAAGCCTATCTGCCCTTTTGATTTTTCTATTTATTTCAAGGCTTACAGTGGATTTGAACCACGCATAGCTTTATGCTCTATCCAGTTAAAACTAAAAACAACATGAGCGCGTATCTGTGTCATTTTTAAGATCGCAACTTATAATTTAGATAAAGCATGAGGTTTCAAGGTGCAAAAGTTTCGTTCGAAGATGGACTGGTGGTTTTTGGGGTTTATTATTGCGATGTCAGGTCTGTTGGCCCAATTGATTTTGACCACCTATGGCAAAGGGATTTTGATGCAAAATCTCTTGTTCGTTGTCGTCTATGCCTTGACTATTGTTTTGCTGTGGTGGCCGCTGTGGAGTACTCGCTATGTGGTCGATCAGGAGCAACTGACAATTCGCAGTCTCTGTTTTAAATGGATCATTCCCTTGACTGCGATACAGTCTGTTTCTGAAACAGATAATTCCATCAGTTCACCAGCCTTGTCCTTAGATCGTCTAAAGATTGAATACTTAAAAGAGGGCCAAACCAAAACCATTTTGGTGTCACCGAAAGATAAAGTAGCGTTTAAAGCTGCATTAAAATTGTCATAAATACAGTCTTAGGTAAGTTGTATGCTTTACGGGCCTAAGCGAGTGAAAGCCTTGCTCAAATATGCCGTGAAGACTAAAGTAAAATAAACTTGAGTTCTGTTCATCCCACAAACCTCCACATGCAAAACGTCTACTTGCCGTTGAAGGATATGCTTATGAAGTCGTATCAATTGAGTCCGACACAAATTCAAACTTTAGTACCGCATATGGGAAGTTGTATCGCATCAGATATGATTACGGTGCAAGGCCTAAAAGTGGCCTACATGTACCGTGAAGAAGCACAATCTAGCGATGAAAGTGGTTGGGTTTTTTTATCGGGTGAAGAAGGAGATGACTATATTGAAGACCCTGAAAATTTAGGTTTTTATGAGGTCAATGTGATTGCCAACTATGATGCGGACATCATTGCTCACTTAAATGCGCCTGCGGGAAGTCACTTTGCCCGCAATGAACAAGGTGTGTTTGAACGGATCGATTTTGAAGAGATGGATCTGGAATAAGCCTTCAATCTCAGTATCAATGTCTTTTGCCAGCAGACTGGTTTTGAAATGCACTTTCATGTGCTTGAAATGCGTCAGACCTGCCCAATCTAAAAGACAGATCAAAGGCTAAGCCTACGCAGAACAGTTGACGGCGAGCCGAGAAAACTAGGGAACCCTGTGAACGAAAACGCACGAGAACATATCGAAAAAATTTTAGCCAATATGACCACACTGCCGGGCGTTTATCGCATGCTCGGCAAAGATGGTGAACTGCTGTATGTGGGCAAAGCAAAAAATTTAAAAAATCGTGTCTCGAGCTATTTTGTCAAAACCATTGAACACCCGAAGACGCAGGCTTTGGTAGCACGTATTTATGATATCGAAACCTTAGTTGTTCGTTCCGAAACTGAAGCGCTGCTGCTTGAACAAAACCTGATTAAGCTGCATCGTCCTCCGTATAACATTATGCTCAGGGACGATAAGTCCTATGTGTATATCTTTGTCTCTGCCGATAAACCTTATCCACGGATTGCATCGGGTCGAGGCAAAGGCAAACACCAAGTTGGAAAGTTTTTTGGACCGTATCCGAGCGCTTATAATGCACGGGATACTTTGTTGGTTTTGCAAAAGCTGTTTAATGTTCGTCAGTGTGAAAATAGCTATTTTTCACAGCGTAAGCGTCCTTGTTTGCAGTATCAAATTAAACGTTGTTCAGCGCCATGTGTGGAACTCATTAGCCCTGAAGAGTATAAAAATGATGTCGATAACTCGATTCGTTTTTTACAAGGGGACACCAAAGAGCTGAATCAAGAACTGATTGCGAAAATGGAGCAAGCGGCCGAAGCCTTAGAGTTTGAAAAAGCGGTGTTTTACCGTGACCGTATGGCGCTGCTGCGGGATGTCCAGTCTCAACAAGCCATTTATAAGCTCAAAGGTGAGGCCGATATTTTAGCGATTGCCTATCAGGCAGGGGTGACCTGTGTGCAGATTATGCATGTGCGTAACGGGAAAATGCTCGGAGGTAAAAGCTACTTCCCAGATATGCTCGGAGAGGGTTTGGGGCAAATGCTGGCCGACTTCATAGCGAACTTTTATTTCCAAGTGGCGGATGAAGTACCCAGTGAGGTGATTGTAAATGTCGAATTGCCCGATCGAAAAGAACTGGAACAAGCGTTACAACAACAGTTTGAGAAGAAAGTACAGATTAAACATAGCGTACGTGAGACACGTGCAGAGTGGTTAGAGCTGGCACAGATGAATGTGCAGCATGCGATCAAAGGGCAATTGGCCAATCACTTTGAACTGAATGAGCGTTTCCATCAACTTGAACAAGTGGTGGGGCGTCCGATTGATCGGATCGAATGTTTTGACATCTCACATACCATGGGCGAAGAAACCGTGGCTTCGTGTGTGGTGTTCGACAGTGGCGGCATTCGTAAGCGCGATTATCGTCAGTTTTCAATTCAAGACATTACCGCGGGTGATGACTATGCCGCAATGCGTCAAGCGCTGACCCGTCGTTATAAAAAAGCCATGCTGCCTGATTTATTGCTGATTGATGGTGGTAAAGGGCAGTTGCATATGGCGATGGATGTCATGCAAGAGCTGGGTTTAGAGGCCTTTATGGTCGGGGTGTCAAAAGGTGAAGGGCGTAAACCGGGCCTTGAAACCCTACACTTTACCGATGGAACTAAAATTCAGTTGCCTGAAGATCATAAAGCGTTGCATTTGATACAACAAGTACGTGATGAGGCGCATCGGTTTGCGATTACTAAACACAGGGCTAAACGTGATAAAAAACGGGGTTCATCGATTTTGGAAGTGATTCCGGGGTTGGGGCCGAAACGCCGCCGCGATTTATTGACGCACTTTGGTGGGATTCAAGGGGTGTTGAAAGCCTCCGAAAAAGACTTAACCCTAGTCCCCGGTTTGGGTGAAGTGATGGCGCGCATCATTTATAAAGTCTTGCATGAATAGAACAGCATCCATTGCGTTGGTAAAAGTGCTCATTGACGCATGGGTCATTGATCATTCACATTGGTTGAATTGTGTTGTAAAGATATGAACGGAATTTAAAACAAGGATGCCACATGTCACTTCAACACAGTTATCAAGCTTTAGCAGAACAAGAATGGATTGATATTCCTACAGGTTGGTTACAAGGACGCACGATCTATGGGGGACTGGTCGCAGGTTTAATGATGCAAAAAGCATTGTTGGCTCTTGCCGATGACACGAAGCATTTGCTCAGTTGTAGCGTGACTTTTGTTGGCCCAGTACAACAGGCCAAAGTTCGTTTAACCAGCGAGATTTTACGTCAAGGCAAGTCGGTTACGACCTTGGAAGTACGTTTATGGCAGGATGATGCAGTTCAAAGCATTTTAGTGGCAAGCTTTGGGACACAGCGTGAATCGAGTATCCATGTTCATCAAGAACCTGTAGCACCCGCGTTTCCATCGGTTGATGGTCTGACAACAACGCCGCATCATCCGCTTGCACCTGAGTGTTTTAAGCAGCTGGATATGGTTTGGGTGACAGGACAGTATCCGTGTACAGCCAGCCCAAAGCCTGACTTTTCTGGCTGGTATCGCTTTAATCCAGACTTACATGAAAATCGAGACATGACCGTAGCCGACCTCATGGTGTCGATGGACATTTGGCCACCAGGGGTGCTACCGATGTTTAAAAGTATGGCACCCGCCAGTTCGCTAACATGGCATTTGACCTATGTGCATCCGTTGAAAAATCAGTTACATGATTGGATGAAATACCACGTTGAAACGCAATATGCTGCGGGTGGATATTCCACCGAAGCCGCTTATTTATGGGATGATCAGAATCGTTTAATTGCAATTTCACGTCAAACAGTTACCGTGTTTGCCTAGTGACACCTTAGGTCAATTCGTATAAAGTGGGCGCTATTAACGATGGATTAAACCTCAAAAAAGTGTGCATTTTCATCGTACATGAGGGAAACAACGGGCGGTGTTTATGACTACAGGTCGCATCCTGAATATTCCTAATATCTTGACCTTGGCGCGTATTGCCTTAATTCCGGTCTTTTTGTTGGTGGCCTATTGGCCCCCTGTAATGGGTATCGCTGAACAAGCGGTAAGTATGTCTCGTCATATTTTGTTGACGTCTATTTTTGTCGTTGCAGCGGTGACAGATTGGTTCGATGGTTATTTGGCGCGGACTTTAAATCAGACCTCTGCATTTGGGCGTTTCTTAGACCCAGTGGCGGATAAATTGATGGTGGCAGCCGCACTGATTGTGTTGGTGCAGTGGAAACCTGAAATTTCGATGGCATTTGCGGCGATTGTGATTATTTCCCGTGAAATTACGGTGTCAGCACTGCGTGAATGGATGGCAGAGTTAGGCGCACGTACTAATGTAGCCGTGTCTACGGTTGGGAAATATAAAACCGCTTTTCAAATGATTGCGATTACCGTGTTCTTACTGAATTGGCAGCCGCTTGAATTGTTGGCTTATGCATTGTTGTATACCGCAGTAATTTTGACTTTATGGTCGATGTTTATTTATCTCAAAGCGGCTTGGCCGTATTTAAAACAGCCTTGATTGTTAGATTTTTAAGAAGCTCCTGCGGGAGCTTTTTTTGTACCTGAGATTCATTAACTATGCGTTTCTTCCTCAGTATCATCTTCAAAAGTCTTGGCAATTTTTTCAATATTGAGGCTCTTGGCCATGGCATCGAAAATTTCTTTATAGACCCCATCCTGACGGTACAGCGCTTCATGTTCCCCATGTTCAGCAATACAACCTTCCTTCATGACATAGGTATAATCGGCATCTATAATTTGCGACAGACTATGCGAAATAATAATCACCGTTCGCCCTTGTTTGATCTCATCGAGGCTCTGTTTAATTTGCTCGCTAGCAATCGCATCGAGGCTGGCGGTTGGTTCATCCAGAAAAATAATCGGTGGGTTCTTGAGGAACATCCGTGCCAGCGCAATGCGTTGTTGTTGCCCGCCTGAAAGCATCAGTGCATCGGATTGGTAAGCTGCGGGTAACTGCAAAATTTGTTCATGAATAGAGGCTTTTGCTGCGGCAGCATAGACCTCTTCATCACTGGCATTGATTTTTCCATAGCGAATATTGTCTAAAATACTGCCTTGGAAAATGTGATTTTTCTGTAAGACGAGGCCAGTGTGATCGCGTAAATAGGCGGTGTCGATGTCTTGTAAATCAATTCCATCGAGCTCAATTTTTCCTGCATCAGGCTGATAAAATTTATCTAATAGGCTAATTAAAGTGGATTTTCCTGCACCAGATAAGCCCACCAAAGCCGTGATTTTGTTGGGTCGAATTTCCATGTCGATTTGTTTTAATGCGTGATGACCATTGGGGTAGAAAAAATCGACATTCTTTAAGGTGAATTTACCCTGAATTGTGGGTTTGAGCGCACCACTTTGCTCGATTTCATCATCGGCTTCTAAAATTTTAAAAAAGCTTTCCGCGTAAATCATTGCATCATTGACTTCATCATAAATACGGTGCAATGAACGAATTGGCGCAGAGACATTATTAAACAGCAAAATATGAAACATGATCATGCCAATGCTCATTTGTCCATCGAGCACAAAGTACGCCGTGAGGATGATGATTAACACAATCCCGATTTGTTCAATAAAGGTCTTTAAGCCATCAAATAAAAAGCTGAGTTGACGCGTTTGCATCTGGTTATCGGTCAGTGCTTTTTGTAGTTTCAGTTGTTTAGTCGATTCAATGGACTCTCGGTTAAAGGACTTAATCACGCTAATCGACTGGATAATACTGAGAATGCCTTGGCTCTTTTTTTCACGGCCATCACGCAGGTTGCGCCGCCATCCGCCCAGTTTCTTCGCTTGTTGGAAGGTCAGCCAAAAGTAAATTGGGATAATACTGGTCGCCACCAAACCGACGTAGAAGTTGGCATAGTACATCAGCCCCAGTGCCACAATGGCACTGCTAAAAAGTGGCAAAATATCGATAAAAAAGATTTGTACCAGACGGGTCAGTGAACCAATGCCACGGTCAATTCGCGTTTGTAGCTTACCCGCTTGGTTTTGATCGGCATTAAAAAAAGCCAAACGGTAGCTAAGGAATTTTTCGATAATACTTTGCGCCAAGTCTTGCGATACCAGAATGCGGAGCTTTTCCCCATAAAACTTTTGACCAAACTGCACCAAGGCACTGATGATTTCTTTACTGAGTAAAATCATAGAAATGGTGATCAAAATATGGAGGCCTTCGGTCAGTCCTTGGCCTTGTTCGACCAGACGGTTGATACTGTCGACAGCATATTGCAAAGTCAGAGCATTGACCTGAGCAGTGAAGGAACCAATCAGCGTCAGGATCAAGGTCGCAACTACCAATATCCGATAGGGGCGGACAAAGGGGCGAAGCTTTTGAAACAACTGCCAAAGGTTCATACATGCTTCTTTTTATTGTGAAAGTTCACATGAGTGTATGCATAAGGAAGCTAGGCGACAAGCTGTGACTTTGTTTTGATTTGTGTCGTTCTAAATTCAGTTAAACTGTTTGCAGAGGAGGAAAAGTCATGACCTTAGATCTGTTTAGTCCTGAACCGCAAGCAAACTTGCTCCCATTCGATGGGCAGGTGCAGGACTTGGGCTTGATTTTAACGGCAGAGCAAAGTGCAAAATATTTGGATTATTTTTTAGCACATTTGGCATGGCAACCTGACGAGGTCGTACTGTATGGCAAACGTTATGTCACGGAACGAAAAGTGGTGTGGTATGGCGATGCCGAGTACCAATATCACTATTCGGGCAGTGCCAAGCAAGCACTGTTATGGAATCCAGCTTTGTTTCGTTTAAAACAACATATTGAGCAATTGGTGGGACATCCATTTAACTCGTGCCTAGCCAATTTATATGAAAATGGCAGCCAAGCCGTGGGCTGGCATAGTGATGATGAGCCTTCACTACGTTCGCCGCAGCAAGAAAATGTGGTGATTGCCTCACTCAGTTTTGGCGCAACTCGTAAGTTTTGCTTTAAGCACAAGTTTAAACAGGAAAAAGTCGAGCTGATGTTGCACAGCGGGCAATTGATCGTGATGCGTGGACAGACACAGCGCTACTGGAAACATGCTTTGATGAAATCTAGCAAAATCACTGAGCCGCGTCTGAATTTAACCTTTCGCTACTTCTATCCAGCGCCTCAAAGCTAAGTTGAGTTAAGCCTCAATATTATGCAATAGATGGCATTTCTGTTCGATTTGTAAGGCGCTATGTCTTAATATTTCGACCATTTTTTTCAGATCGACAAATTCAAACCGATTTTTTGAAGCCAATAAAGTCAGTGCCAACGGTGTATCTTTGGGCGAAAATTTGACTGGTACAGACAGACTGGCGAGGTTGGGATCAAACTCGCCATTGGAAAAATAATAGCCTTGTTTCTTAATGGCTTTCATTTTCTGTAAAAATTCATCTTGGCTTGCAGCAAAATTGACCTCGGCCAGCTGAGCCGAAAATTTTTGATAATATTCAATAATTTTAGCTTTGCTGAGCTGTGAAATCACCACTTTAGGCGATGAACCCAAATACACGGGACGTGGGCAACCACGCCCATAAGAAAATAACTCAAGGTCTTTAAAGACTTCACCATATAGGTCAATACAGTGCTCTGCGTTGAGCTGGGTGAGGATACAGCAAAACTCCGTTCGCTCAACGATGTCTTGCATAAAAGGAATGCTGATTTGTAAGAGTGGGTCTGTGGTTCGAGAGATATAGTCCAACACAGCAATTTGAGAGCCTAAAGTATAGTCACCACTGGTTCCACTTAAGCGCTGTAAAAGTCCTGCGGATACCAATTCCTTTAAATAACGATAACTGGTGGGTTGTGATAGTCCCAGTTCGGCACTGATGATATCGACATTGATAATCGGACGTGACACAGAAAAGAGGTCTAAGACAGTGAGAATTTTACCGAAACTTGAAAGTGCCATAAGAACCTACTTAGTCAAAATAAATGCCATTTGAACGACAGTTACTATATAACAAAAACCCTAGACTCGACATGGCTTTCGTCCTGAGCGCATGGCTTTCGTGGACTTTTATCAGCATTTGCAACTCAATAAAAAGGATGAAATATGATCTTAAAAATATGTAAATTATCATATTAAGATATTGTTATTGACAAAAAAGCGTATTTTTGGAAAAATTATCATCACAAATATCCTTAATGAATAATACTTTTGTTATTTGTTGAGCTATTTTCTTTCCTTTCAACATGGCGCTGTCTTTGACCATGTCTGTAAAAGACTTCATTTATTGAATTATTTTTTCATCCGTCTTCGCATGAGGTGAGGACGAAGTGATGCTGTTTGTCTGAGCAATGCTGTGTTGAAGAGTTGTTTAAATGTTGTCATTCAGCGCATTTAGAGATGAATTTATGTTCCTCACCAAACAGTTACTCGCATTCCGTCCAAATAAATTGGACTGGATTTTTGCGACGAAAACCTTTTTGGCAGGCATGCTTTCACTTTATGTCGCATTTTCTTTAGATTTGGCTTATCCCATTTGGGCGATTGGAACGGTCTTCGTCATCGCAAACCCATATGCGGGTATGACCTCCTCAAAAAGTCTTTATCGGGTGTTGGGAACGTTGTTGGGGGCGATTGTTTCGATTGCAGTCACGCCAAACCTGATCAACACTCCAGAATTGTTCACATTATTTTTAGCCACATGGGTCGGGTTTTGTCTATATTTTTCATTGTTGGATCGGACGCCGCGTAGCTATATTTTTATGTTGGCGGGCTATACCACGGTCATTATTTGCTACAACATTGTCTATAACATTGAAACCACTTCCATGTTTGATATGGCAATTGGTCGCTGTATTGAAATCACGGTGGGAGTACTGTGTAGTGCAGTGGTGAATGCGGTACTGTTTCCCATGCATATTGGTCCCGTAGTCAAAACCCGTGTTTCACAGACTTTTCAAGACACCCGAGCGGTTTTTGATCAGATTCTGACAGATGATGTTAAGGCCATTAATTACAGCACTACACTTAGTCATATCACGCGGGATATTGCCGATATTCATGTGATGGCTGTGCATTTGAGCTATGAAAAATCGACCTTGCAGGGCATGACCAAACCGCTCCAAGAAATGCTGCATCAACTCAGTATGTTGGTGACAAACTTGGTGGCCATGGCCGAGCGAATTCAGCAGTTAGATCACATTGACTCACGCTACCGTCCAGCTTTAGAAAAAGTCCATGTGCAGATCGTCGAGTTTTTGCAAGGCGATCAAGCCATTTTAGAACAAGAACTAAATCATTTGCCTGAACAATTTGAGTCGAGTTTCCAAGATGTGTTTGACAGTGCCTTGCCACAGCAGCAAGTTATATTGGCCAGTTTAAAAATGGATGTCCGTCATTTTATTCAAAATATACGTGCCATTAAGTTGATTTGGCAGCGTATCCAACAAGGCGATGACAGTTTACCTGCGACCGTGATCCCGATGAGTACAAACTATCCCAACTTACATCGAGATCATGGCGTAGCCATGCGTGGCGGCATTTCAGCTTTTATTGTGGTGCTTGTGGCAACTGGTTTTTGGATTATCAGTGGTTGGAAAGCCGGTTTTATGATGGCAGAGATGGCCGCTATTTGTGCCTGTATTCTGACCAGCATGGACAATCCTGTCCCTGCCTTAAAAATCTTTATCCGTGCCAGTCTGTATGCGGCGATTATTGTCTTTATTTATGCTTATGGCATCTTTCCGCACATTAGCGCTTTTTGGATGTTGGCTCTGGTGTTAGCCCCTTTTTGTATGTACTGTCTGATGCTGTTTTTACACCCACCACTCACAGGTTTGGCGCTACCTTTGATAATGGGTGTGGTCATGGGCTTAAACCTGCAAAACCGTTATCACCTTGACCAAGTGATGTTTTTTGATGCATCGATTGGAACGGTGCTTGGCCCCATCATTTCTGTCTATGTGATTCACTTGGTGCGTGCGATGTCGCCGGACATTACCGCCAAGCGAATCCTGTCTTTACATTATAAAGCAGTACGACAAGCGCTTTATCTACCTTATGGGGTGGAGTTTAGAGTGCATTTGCGCAGTATGTTGGATCGGATAGGCGTACTGAATACCAAATTGGTACAGTCCGATCGCTTGAAGCAAAAAATCAATTTGGCCCTGATTGAATCCAGTGCGGTGATTGATTTAACTCGGGTGCAAGAACTGATTGAAAAAATGCCTGTGCAGTCCTCTATCACACTGCATCTACAAGAACTACAAAGCCAAATGGATGATTATTTCCACGCGAAAGAATTAGACCATAGCGACCTACAGGTCAGACAACACATTTTGGACAAAATTCAGATCATTCAGGCCGAGCTTATACAGCTGCAAGATCTAAGCATTGCTCGGCGTTTGCAAGTTTCACTGAATAATATTCAAAGCAGTCTTTGTCATGCGACATGGGACGAAATGTCTCAAGTCCGTTTGTTGGGAGCATAACGATGGGTGAACTTAATATCTATGGTGTGTATGTGCCAGTTTTGGTCATTCAGGCGGTATTGGCCTACATCGTATTACGGTTACTCATGCGGGTGACCGATCCTTGGGTCGACAAAGGCTGGATTTTTTTACCCAGTATTTTTTATTTATGCCTCTACATTACAGTGCTTGGCATGGTCCATTGGGGTTTTATCGTGAGCTTTGCCTAAGCGCACATCTGATTGAAATGAATGAGGTAAAAGAAATGGCATCCTTTGATTGGCGTAAACTGAGCCGTCCCATCACTTTAGTGCTGATTGCGGGTATCGCGATCGCGGTGCTCGTGCATCTTTGGCATTATTACAATGCTGAACCGTGGACACGTGATGGGCGGATTCGTGGTGATGTGATTCAAGTATCTTCCGATGTTTCAGGCTTAGTCACTGAAGTTTTAGTGCATGATAATCAAAGCGTCAAACAAGGGCAGGTGCTGTTTAAAATTGATGTGGCGCGTCAGGCGCTTGATGTGGAACAAGCCAAATCAGACTTGGCTAAAGCCAAAGCCAGTTTGGCGGCTGCCGAAGCGGAGCTGTTTCAAAGCAAAGCCAATTTGACTAAATCACAAGCCAATAGTCACTTGGCTGATAAAAATGCAGAACGCTATGCCAATTTGATGGATGGTGCTATATCAAAGCAAGAACAAGATCAGATGTTTGCCGTACGAGATCAATTACATGCCGAACATGAACAAATGCAAGCGGCGATTCAGCAGGCCAAAGCCAATATTGCGCAGCAACAGGCGTTAATCGATGTAGCCACCAGTCATTTACATTTGGCTGAATTAAACTTGAACCGTTCCGAAGTCGTAGCACCCGCCGATGGCACACTGTCTAATTTTGAGATGAAAGCAGGGAATTATGTCAAAGTGGGGCAAGCGGTAGCGGCATTATTAGATCGCTCGCAGCTTTATGTGGTCGGTTATTTTGAAGAAACTAAGTTAAATAAAATATATTTGGGTGCGCCCGCTACTGTACAGTTGATGGGGGACTCAAACATATTGAAAGGACATGTGCAGGGGATTGCTTCAGGCATTGAAGATCGTGAACGAACTACAAGTACAGGTTTATTGGCCAATGTAAACCCAACCTTTAGTTGGGTGCGTTTAGCGCAGCGCGTTCCTGTGAAAATTGCACTGGATGAGATTCCGAAAAATGAATTGGCCTTTGTCGCTGGGCGAACCGTAACGGTACATATTACCGAGTCACAGCACTAAATTGAGCTCTGTTCATTTCAAAAAAAGCATCCGATGAGAATGCTTTTTTTAGAACGCTATTTGCTGTGTTGAGGACAGTATCAATCATAAAGCCCATGTCATTTGTTTTAAGAAAGTCTTACTTAAGGTGTAAGACCCTCAGGATCGCGATACCAGCTTTCAATAAACAATGTTGCGGCAAGGCTATCAGCAGAAAGTTTTTTACCTCGGCCTTGCGCATGGTAATGGCTCAGCTCATCACGGGCTGCACGAGTACTTAAGCGTTCATCCACCATCCATGTTTCAATATTGGTTTGATGGCGTAAACGACGTGCGAACTTACGTGCTCGAGCAGATAATTCTGACTCGCTATCATCCATATTGAGTGGTAGACCGACTAAAAATACATTGGGTTGATATTGTTTAATAATTTTATGCAGTTCATCCCAATTGGGGATGCCATCTTTCATTGGAAACAAAGCCAAAGGTGTTGCACTTTCAATCAGTGATTGACCGACTGCCATGCCCATTTTTTGTGTACCAAAATCAAATGCCATAATCATTTGAGGTGTGTTTAAATCAGGCATGTCCAATCTCAGATGACAACCAGGTTCTGTCGAGCCCCAACTTTTTGTAGGCAGCATCCCAACGGTCGTTATAAGGAATATTAAAAATCAAATCCATATCAGCATCACAGACCAACCAATCACCACGAGCGAGTTCATCTTCCAATTGGTTTTTGGTCCAGCTGGCATAACCCAAAGCAATTTGATAGCGACCCACGCCTTCGTTATGCGCAATCGCATCTAAAATATCTTTAGACGTGGTGATACAGATATTTTCGCCCACCGCAATGGAAGAGTGCCATGTCGGCTGACCCGTATGTAAGACAAAGCCAGCTTCTGGACGCAAAGGTCCACCTTGGAGAACATCATGTGGTCGTACGTGATCGGCTTCAATTTCAAGATCATTGAGCAGTTCTTTGACTGAAAGTCCTGAAGGGCGGTTGATGATGATGCCTTGAGCACCTTCCTCATCGTGTCGGGCCAAATAAATCACGGTATGGGCAAAGACTTCATCTGCCATATCGGGTGGGGCAATGAGACAGCGATGCGTCAGATATTGTTTGCTCACCTAAAGGCTTCTCCTTGAAATTAAAATGCTTCTAGTCAAATGTTGTTCTCTACCACGTTACTAGACTAATGCACTTTCTCCAAATCTTTTTTTGTGATCCAGTCTACATAAATTAGGCAGATTGAAACTTCAACTGACGTAACTGCTTGGCATGTTGTAGCGTGGTGTCATTAATTTCAACGCCGCCTGTCATGCGTGCGAGTTCATCGATACGCTCATCTTCTTCTAAGTTTAAAATGGTACTACTGGCAGGGTCGGTCTGACGTTTTTTCACCAACAAGTGCTGGTCAGACTGTGCAGCAACTTGAGCTTGGTGGGTAATACACAGAATTTGCACATGCGAACCCAAGTCGGCCAAGAGACGACCGACAATTTCGGCTGTGCCACCACTAATGCCGACGTCAATTTCATCGAAGACTAAAACTTCAGCTTCAGTTTTTTCAGCATTCATGACTTGCATCACCAACGCGATACGTGACAACTCACCCCCTGAGGCAACTTTGGCCAAAGGTTGCGGTGGGATGCCTTTGTTGGCGGTGAACAGTAATTGGATAAAACTCAGACCTTCACTAGAGACCTGCTCCATCGGCTCAAACTTAAACTCAAAGTGCGCTTCAGGCAGAGCCAATTGTTTGACCTGTTCGGTTAAATGTTTTGCCAATGGTGCGGCTGCATCGCGACGAATTTGGTCGAGGTGCTGGGCTTTATTTAACAGGTCCTGATGCGAGACTTCAACTTGCTCAGCAAGTGTTTCTGGATCTTCTAATAAATGGAGTTGTGCCAGTTCAGATTGCCATTGTTCATGCTCTTGTTTTAAGTGTTCTGGCTGCGTGCGATACTTACGGGCAAAACGGTGGAACATCTCAAGCTGGGTGTTCAACTCTTCCATGCGTTCTGGGTCATAGCTTTGACGGTCAATAAACTGACGTAGATTAGCCGTGGCATCGTCAAGCTCACTTTGTGCATTCAGCAAAGACGTATGAATCTCGGCTAATTGTTCACTGCGTCCTGCATGTGACTCTAAGCGGCGAATAATACTGGAAATTTCTTGATTAATATTTTGTTCAGCATCATCTAAGGCCGTAACAGCATAACTACAGTCCTGCATGATATTTTCATGATGGGACAAGCGATCAAACTCTTGTTCAATCTCTTTATAGTCGATTTGCACCACATCTTCGAGTTCTTCTAATTGTAAACTCAAGGTATCCATACGCTGTTTACGCGTGGCTTGAGCATCCAATGCTGCTTGGTGCTGACGAATGTCTTTTTGCCATGTGCTATAGGCTTCACGCACAGCTTGCGCTTCTGGGTAGAAGTTATGATAGAGGTCTAACCAGCGTCTTGGATAAGGCGGTTCTAATAGCTGTTGTTGACTGTGTTGACTATACAGTTGTACCAGCAAACGCCCGATTTCTTTCAATTCAGCTAAGCTGCTCGGACGACCATTAATCCATGCTTTGCTACGGCCAGTGGCAAAAATAACCCGTCTTAGATGAATTTCGCCTGACTCATCATCTAACTCATGTGCCTTTAGCCATATGGCTTCAGGGCTGTGCTCTTGATAGCTGAAAATAGCCGTGACATCAGCTTTGTCTGAACCGAAACGGACATAGTTTGTGTCAGTACGTTCTCCCAAACAGGCGGACAGTGCATCTAGCAATAATGATTTGCCTGCACCTGTTTCCCCAGTCAGGACATTAAAACCTTGATCGATATCAAGTGCTAAGTGATCGGCTAAAGCAAAATTAATTAAAGTTAAATGTGTCAGCATAAACGCATCCGAGCTGCGAAAAGTTTTAGTTTAAGATAGTGAAGTTTTATTCAGCCGACAAGACGGCAACGCTATTCGTTTTGTGCAAAGTCGGCTTATTTTAACGTGAATCTGAAAGTCGACCTAGCAGATTTTTTTAAATCCGACTGTTATAGCAAACTTAGCACAAACGTGTTGGTATGCGATGTATACGGAAAGAGCACGATTCAGCGAACGGATCGCATCGGCAAAAAACACGCCAAAATAGGCTAGAAATTGAGGCAATTGTACGATGGTCGGACTTTAACAAAATATTGATTGAGGAGAATAAAACATCGATTGATTAGTTAATCGCACATCTTTAAACTAGCGAATCAATACGAATATAAATGCGCATTATCTGGAGTGTACGCATGTCAACTCAGTTCGACCATGTCTCTGTCATTAAAAAATCCAATGTTTATTTTGGCGGTTTATGCATCAGTCATACTGTGCAATTTGAAGATGGCACCAAAAAAACGTTAGGGGTCATTCTTCCGACAGAACAAGCTTTGACGTTTGAAACACATGTAGCAGAGCGTATGGAAATTATTTCAGGCGAATGCCGTGTACAAATTGCAGACAGCGAAGAGAGCGAATTGTTCCGCGCGGGTCAGTCTTTTTATGTGCCTGGCAATAGTCGTTTTAAAATTGAAACCGACGAAGTGTTGGACTACGTGTGCCATTTAGAAGGCTAAGCTTTCAACTGATACTCGCCAAGTAATTTCAAGCGAAATCGGTTAAACTATCCGTTGCACAGCAATCCTGTAAAGTCAGCTTTACAGGATTTTTATTTTGGCACATCGTGTCGATGGTCATTTATCTTTTTAGAGGTCCTACATGGCTAAACCTGAATATTTCTATGGCGTTCATTCGGTGGAGTCATTGTTGGAACTTGAACCTGAACGCGTACTAACGCTTTTTACTTTAAAAGGGCGTGATGACCAGCGTTTAAAGCGTGTACTTGAGTTGGCTGAACCTTTTGGTATTAGCGTACAACAAACGGGTCGTGATCGATTAGAAAAAATGGCGGGCTTACCGTTCCACCAAGGCGTTGTGGCAGCGGTCCGTCCTAATCCAGTTTTCAATGAAAAAGATTTAGAAGCCTTACTGAAGCAATCGCCAAATTGTTTATTGCTGGGTTTAGACCAAGTCACCGATCCGCATAACCTCGGCGCATGTATCCGTACCGCGGCTGCAATGGGCGTTGAGGCCGTGATTGTGCCTCGCGATCGTTCTGCAAGTTTGACCCCGACCGCGCGCAAAGTTGCGGCAGGTGGCGCTGAAAAAGTCAAATTTATCCAAGTGACCAATTTGGCTCGGACTTTAGCGCAAATTAAAGATGAGTTTAATGTGCGTGTGGTCGGTACCATGTTGGATGAAAAAGCCTTGCCGCTACAACAGTTCGATTTTACTGGAACGGCTGTATGTGTGGTGATGGGTGCTGAAGACACAGGTCTGCGTCCAATTACTCAGTCTCAATGCGATCAAACGGTTTATATTCCGATGGCGGGCAATCTACAAAGTTTGAATGTCAGTGTAGCAACGGGTATGGCTTTGTATGAAGCATGCCGTCAACGTAATGTCTAAGTTTTTTTTAATTCCCAATTTAATTTAAGCACAATGATGACCCCTCAAAAACAAGGCTATGTATTTATTGCCATCACCATGTGTATTTGGGGGGGATTTACCTTAACGGCGCGGCTCAGTGCCAATTGGGGCATTGGTGCGTGGGATATTACCGCCTTACGTTTTCTCTTGGCGTTTTGCATCTTAATGCCGATCTTGATCTATAAAAAAGATACCGCCTTTTTGTGGAAGAAAGAGCCTTTTATTTTGGCGATGATTGGAGGGGTGTGTTACTGCATCACCGCTTATAGCGCTTTTCATTATGTGCCTGCGGCACATGCTGCGATCTTTCTCAATGGCTGCATTCCACTTTGTACAGCTGTTGCAGCTTATCTTTTATTTCGACAACCATTTGACCGGCATACTTGGCTCAGCCTCAGTATTATGTTGCTGGCACTGGCGGCCATGAGTGGACTGATGTATCAAGAAACAGGTATTGCTTTTAGTTTAGGTGATGGCTTGTTTTTCCTCAGTGCTGTGCTGTGGGGAACATTTACCGTTTTATTGAGACAATGGAAACTGTCGGCATGGCACTCCATGGCAGGTGTTGCGATTTGGGCTGCGATTATTTTTGTGCCGATTTATGTTTTATTCCTACCCAAAACCCTAGCGCATGTGCAACCTGTGCAATTGATTGCTCAGGTGGTATTTCATGGCGTGTTTGTGGTAATCGTGGCGACCCTCACTTATGTGGAAGCCATTAAGCGTTTGGGGGCATTTAAAACAGGCAGTATTGTGACGTTGGCGCCTTTTATTGCTGCGATTATTGCGGTTCCTTTGCTCAATGAACCTTTGAGTGTTGCCATTTTATGTGGTCTTGTAGGAATGGGGATCGGGGCCTTGCAGCCATGGCGTTGGATACGGCAGGACAGTCTGAAAGCCCAACTCGTACAACAAAAAAAGCAGTCATAATCGACTGCTTTTTTTTAGACTTCTGAATGGGCCAAATACTTTAAATGCAAAGGTCTGAGTTGTGCGTATAAGTGTTCCAAGTGCCCATCATTTACCACAATATCATCGGCTAACGCTTGTTTTTGTTCACGGGACATTTGCGTTTTAATGATGGTTTGAATTTGCTCAATGGTTTGATGGTCGCGCTGTGAAGCGCGGAGAATTTGGATATCAGTTGAAGCATCGATCAAAAGCGTATGTTGCGTCAGTTCATGCTGATTGGTTTCAAAAAGTAGCGGTGAAACCAAAATTGCATAAGGGCTGGTCGCAGCTTGTAATTGTTGCATGATGGACTGACGAATTGCAGGGTGGGTGATCTTTTCCAATTGCTTACGGGCAGACGGGTCCTGAAAAATGTGTTCACGTAAAGCGCGTCGATTCAGTTCGCCATTGTCCAGTAAGGCCCACTCGCCGAAGCTGCTTTGAATTTGCTGAAGTGCGGGTTGCCCTACAGCAACAATCTCTCGAGCAACCACGTCAGCATCAACTACCTGTATGCCTTGTTGTTCAAACCAGTGGCTTGCGGCAGATTTTCCACTGCCAATCCCGCCTGTCAGACCTAAAATAAATGACATATTATTTTAATTGCCTAAGTATATTTTCATAATTTGCTCACCCCACAAAAAGGCAATCCATCCTGCGATGGCAATATACGGACCAAAAGCAAAAGGCTGATTTTCTTTACGGACTTTGAGCAGGATGATGCCGATAATGGCGCCTACGAAAGAAGAAAGTAGCACAATCAGTGGTAGTAGCAAAGGACCCATCCATGCGCCTAAAGCAGCAAGTAACTTAAAGTCACCATAACCCATACCTTCCTTGCCTGTGATGAGCTTAAACAGATAGTAGACAATCCATAAGCATAAGAAACCAATGATGTAACCCCAAATGGCCGCTGTCGGTGTGGTGTAAATCGCATAACTATTGACCCCTAAACCCAGACCTGCAAGGGTGAGGGTATAGCGATCAGGTAAAAGTTGAGTGTCAAAATCAATAAAAGTTAAGGTGATTAAAATGTAAGTGAGTACGAGACCGAACAGCATTTGGACTGTTGGACCAAAGACTGCAACCACGACCAATGCACAAATGGCGGTCAGGAGTTCAATCGCAGGGTAGCGAATGCTGATCGGATTATGGCAAGTGCCACACTTTCCTCGTAGCAGGAACCAACTCATCACAGGGATATTTTGATACCAGTGTATGGCACTTTTGCATTTTGGACAGGTTGAGGCAGGCTTACTCAACGTGAGTTTCGTTTCATCAATAATCGGTTGCTCGGGATGAAGTAGAAGTTGGCAGTCGGTGCGCCATTCTTGTTCCATCATTTTTGGCGTGCGATAGATCACTACATTTAGAAAACTACCGATGCACAAACTAAAAACTCCAACGGCGAAATAAAGCGCCATTGGAGTATTGATCAGATAGGAAATTATTTCTTGCATTAAACCACAGAACCCATTTGGAAGATTGGTAGATACATGGCAATCACTAGGCCACCCACAAGTACACCCAAGACCGCCATGATCAGAGGTTCCATCATTGAGGTCAATCCATCCACCGCATTATCGACTTCATTTTCATAGTGGGTTGCAACTTTATCCAGCATGGCATCGAGAGCACCAGATTCTTCACCAATCGCTACCATTTGTACTGCCATCGATGGAAATTTATTGGTGGCACGCATTGCGAATTGAAGTTGTTGTCCTGTTGCGACATCTTCACGGATCTTCATCACGGCTTCTTCATAGACTACGTTATTGGTTGCACCCGCTGTAGACTCGAGGGCATCAATTAAAGGTACACCTGCAGCAAAGGTTGTCGATAGGGTACGGCTATAGCGTGCGATAATCGCTTTATAGACTAAATCACCGAAAATTGGGGCTTTCAGAGCGGCTTTATCCAGCATGTCACGAAACTTTTTACTGCGCTTTTTGGTTTCGAGTAAAGCGGTAATCACCACGCCAACGACAATAATCAAAATGAACCAGTATTTCTGCATCCAATCAGACATATTCACCACCATTTGAGTAAAAGCGGGTAAATCTGCTCCAAAGGAACTAAAAAGTCCTTGAAAAACAGGGACAACTTTGACCATCAAAATAATAGTCACGATCACCGCAACCACAACCACGGTTGCAGGGTATTTCATGGCCTTTTTAATTTTTTGTTTCAGTAATTCACTTTTCTCTTTATAGACCGCCACACGATCCAGCATGGTCTCAAGTGCACCTGATTGTTCGCCTGATTCAACCAATGAACAGAATAAGTTGTCGAAATATTGCGGATATTTTTTGAGTGCTCCTGCAAAGGTATTACCACCCTCAACTTCGCCTTTAATGCCGAGGACAACTTCACGCATAGACGGGTTTTCCAAGCCTTCAGCCACGATTTCAAAGCCTTGTACCAATGGTACACCCGCTTTCATCATGGTTGCGAGCTGTCTGGTGAAAATCGTGATGTCCAGTGTCGTCACTTTTTTCTTCATTATGCCTTCAAGAATATTCTTTTTCTTTTCTCGAATACTCTTGATAGTAATCCCTTGTTTACGCAAAGTAACTTTGGCGAGGGCAAGATTACGTGCAGGCAATTCCCCTTTAATTTTTGCCCCTTTACGATCAATCCCTTCATAATTGAAGGTTGGCATCATCTGTGCTTTTTTGACAGCCATGCATTTATCCTTATTCTTTCAATATTTCAATTATTCGCTGGTTACACGATTCACTTCTTGTAAGGAAGTGACCCCCTGCATAACCTTGAGTAAACCTGAACGACGTAAATTGTTAAATCCTAACTTTGCAGATGCTTCCGCAATCTGTAAGGCATTGCCATCTTCCATAATAATTTTTGAAATTTCTGGCGTGACTTTCATGACTTCATAAATACCAACACGTCCTTTATAGCCTTCACGGCACTCAGCACATCCCACCGGTTGATAAACTTTGAAGTCTGGATCTTTGATATCTGTTGAAGTAAAGCCCATTTCGAGCAAACTTTGTTCAGGAATATCGACAGCGGCTTTGCATTGGCTACATAAGCGGCGTGCTAAACGTTGTGCAATTACCAAATTGACCGATGTCGCAATGTTAAAAGATGGAACCCCCATATTGCGTAAGCGTGTCAGAGTTTCAGGTGCACTATTGGTGTGGAGTGTCGACATGACCATGTGACCTGTCTGCGCGGCTTTAATCGCGATTTCCGCTGTTTCAAGGTCACGAATCTCACCCACCATCACAATATCAGGATCTTGACGTAAGAATGACTTCAGCGCAGCAGAGAAGGTAAGACCGACTTTATTGTTCACGTTAACCTGATTAATGCCTTCTAAGTTAATCTCAACGGGGTCTTCTGCAGTTGAGATATTGGTGTCTTCTTTATTTAGAATATTCAAACCTGTATACAGCGATACCGTTTTACCTGAACCTGTCGGTCCAGTAATTAACAACATGCCTTGCGGTTTGTCTAAAGCCTGCATAAATAGGTCTTTTTGATTTGGTTCATAACCTAAAGCATCAATCCCCAGCATAGCACTGGATGGATCGAGAATACGCAGAACCAGCTTTTCGCCAAACAAGGTTGGAAGTGAGTTGACACGGAAGTCGATGGCTTTGCTTTTCGACAGCTTTAATTTAATTCGGCCATCTTGCGGGACGCGCTTTTCAGAAATGTCCATTTGTGACATGACTTTCAAACGAGAGGCGAGGCGAGTCGCCAGTTGTAATGGCGGACTGGCAATATGACGCAGAACTCCATCTACACGGTAACGAACACGGTAAGATTTTTCATAAGGCTCAAAGTGTAAGTCTGAGGCGCCCATACGAATCGCATCGATCAGTAATTTATTAATGTATTTGACGATCGGCGCTTCATCCCCTTGAGGTGAGTCATCTTCTTCGTCATTTGAGTTCTGATGGTCTTGCTCTAAGTCTAAATCAATATCTTCATCAGAAAATTCAAAGCTATCAGCTTGCGCGAAATTTTGTTCGATTAGTTTTTCAAGCTGAGGATGTTCAACAATAATCGCTTCAATGTTCATTTTAGAATTGAAACGAATCGCGTCGATTGCATCCATGTTGGTTGGATTGCTGGTGGCGATATAGAGGATATTGCCACGACGGTAAATCGGCAACATACGATGCTTGGTGATGAGTTTGTCTTCGACCAGATCCCGTAGAATTTGTACAGAATCATAGACACTTAAGTCAAAAACAGGCTCTCCAAACTCCAAAGAAATCGTCTCAGCGATCATTTGTGGGGAGAGTTTATGATTTTCAATCAGATAAGGAACGATGTCTTGCTGAGCCTTTTTTGCAGAGAGCATTGCCTGCTGCATATTTTCAGCAGTCATGCGTCCGTCTTCGACTAAGCGTCGAATGAAGCCTGTGAACTTAGGCAAACCATTTGATACTGACATTCCCCAGATCCTTAACTTCTCAATTGTTTATAATTGGTATCGTAAAATTATACTTTTGTTGCACAAAAATACCATATCTGAAAGTGTTGTCACCACCTTAATATCGATTAAAAGCATGAACTGGTCGTGATAGCAGGCGATTTTTTTACAAAAAGATGTCTTTATTTTCATTCGTATTATTTTGATTGCCGAAGAAATTCTAGAAGAAAACTATCTTTGAAAAATAAATACCGTGTAGAATGAGGCCGTTTTAATGAACTGTTTTGAATAGGGTGCTGTATGTCGGGTTCGACGATTAAGCCATGGGTTGTCGGCAATTGGAAGATGAACCCAATGCAGGCAGATGCCAAGCAATTGCTTCAAGAATTTAAACAGCTCTTGCAAGAGAATGAAATAGCAGAAGAAAAATGTAATATTGGGCTTGCGCCTGTGACGCTGGCTTTGACTTCAATGCAGGCTGAATTGGCGAATGCTGTACGTTCAGTTTTTACTGTGGCGCAAGATGTTTCGCGTTTTGGCAACATGGGTGCATATACGGGTGAGGTGAGCGCAGAGCTGCTCAAAGATAGTCAAATTGAATATGTTTTGATTGGTCACTCAGAACGTCGAGAATATTTTGCTGAAAGCGCAGCAATTTTAAATGCGAAAGCTCAAAATGCCTTAAATGCGGGTTTAAAAGTCATTTACTGTGTCGGTGAAAGCTTAGAACAGCGTGAATCTGGTCAGGCAGAAGTAGTCGTTTTACAACAAATTTGCGACTTGGCCAGTGTGGTAACGGCAGAGCAGTGGCCTCATATTGTGATTGCCTACGAGCCAATTTGGGCCATTGGTACAGGAAAAACTGCTTCACCAGAAGATGCGCAAACCATGCATGCTAAAATCCGTGAAGGCCTCACGCAAATTACCAGTCATGGCGCGAACATGGCCATTTTATATGGTGGTAGTGTAAAAGCTGAAAATGCAGTAGAGTTAGCGGCCTGTCCAGATATCAATGGTGCACTCGTCGGTGGGGCATCTTTAAATGCAACGTCGTTTTATAAAATTGTCGAAGCATTTGCAAATACAAAATAATTAGGAGTTCAGCATGCAAACTTTTGTGCTGGTAGTACATATTATCTTAGCTGTGTTGATGATCGTGCTGATTTTGGTCCAGCATGGTAAAGGTGCAGATGCTGGTGCTTCGTTTGGTGGTGGCGGTGCTGCAACTGTATTTGGTGCATCAGGTTCAGGTAATTTCTTGACCCGATTGACTGCGGTTTTGACGGCCTTGTTTTTTATCACCAGTTTGTCACTTGCTGTGTTTGCCAAAAAGCAAACCACAGATGCCTATAGCTTAAAGTCAGTGCAAACGACAAGTTCTGTACCTGCACAATCGACTGAAACTTCGCCAGCTGCACCTAAAACAAGCGAATAATTGGAATTAGTCCTTTCTTTTTTGTGGCGATGCTACTAGAATGCGTCACAGCTGCGGTGGTGGTGGAATTGGTAGACACGCTACCTTGAGGTGGTAGTGCTTTCGGGCGTGGGGGTTCAAGTCCCCCCTTCCGCACCAACTTATGAATCCAGAAGATTAAGTTGGTGTATGCAGCAAATTCTGTTGATGCGGGATGGAGCAGTCTGGTAGCTCGTCGGGCTCATAACCCGAAGGTCGTTGGTTCAAATCCAGCTCCCGCTACCAATCAATCTTATTTTAGAAGCAAACTAAAGTGAGTAACTTAAGTCATTAAGTTAAGAATATTTTTGCGTTTTGATGCGGGATGGAGCAGTCTGGTAGCTCGTCGGGCTCATAACCCGAAGGTCGTTGGTTCAAATCCAGCTCCCGCTACCAATCTTATTTTAGATGCAAACTAAAATAAGCAGTTTAAGTGATTAAATTGAATAATTTTTGCGTTTTGTTGCGGGATGGAGCAGTCTGGTAGCTCGTCGGGCTCATAACCCGAAGGTCGTTGGTTCAAATCCAGCTCCCGCTACCAATTTGATTTAGGTGCAACTAAATCAGAGCAAGTACGAAGTATTTAGATTGAAAAATAGTTCATATTTGTATATAATTTTTGCACGTTGATGCGGGATGGAGCAGTCTGGTAGCTCGTCGGGCTCATAACCCGAAGGTCGTTGGTTCAAATCCAGCTCCCGCTACCAAGTTTCTAAAAAGAGGCTCACAACAAGGTGGGCCTTTTTGCACAGTGGATATTAATTTTCTGTGCAATAATTGGGGCGATTACGCCCTTTTTTATTGGCTATCGTGTAGTGTCGATGTGAGCCGGATACGGTGAAAGTCAAAGTGTCATGTTCCACTACTACTATAGTTTGTATTGGCTTGTAGTGGTCTGTTTCGGCCATTGAATCGCACAAAAATGACGAGAGTAAATGAAGCTATCAAATAAAACTCAAGCACTCCAAGACTTAATTGCTCCTGCAGTGCAAGCCTGTGGTGTTGATCTTTGGGGGATTGAATTCCTTCCTCAAGGAAAACGTTCTTTATTGCGCATTTATATCGACAAAGCTGTCGACGAGAATGCAGAACCCATCATCAATGAAGATGGTGAAGAAGAGCAGGGCCGTGGCATCGGCGTACAAGACTGTGTACGCGTGACCCAGCAAGTCGGCGCAATGATGGATGTCCATGATCCAATTTCAGGTGAATATGCACTTGAAGTGTCATCTCCGGGTTGGGATCGTCCATTTTTCCAACTTGAACAATTGCCTGCATATATTGGTCAACAGATCGCTTTTCGTTTGATCAGTGCGGTCGATAACCGTCGTAAATTCCAAGCTAAATTGGTTGCTGTAGATCTTGAAGCTGAAATGATTCAAGTCGAAGTGGAAAAGCAACAGGTGCTTGAAATCGATAGTAATAATATTGATAAAGCCAATTTGGTCTATCAAGATTAATTCATTTAATAAATAAGAATCTGAACGAATAGGTGGCTTATGGCACGTGAAATTCTTACCGTAGTTGAAACGGTTAGTAATGAAAAAGGTGTACCTCGTGAAGCGATTTTCGAAGCCTTAGAACAAGCGCTTGTTGCTGCGACTAAAAAGAAATTTTACGAAGGAACAAACTCTGAAGAAGCTCAGCTTCGTGTAGAGATTGATCGTAAAACGGGTGAATACAGCACTTTCCGTCAATGGGAAGTGGTTGCGGATGAAGATCATGAGATGCCAGCATGTCAAGATGCGATTTCAGATGTTGATCCTGCACAATGGTCGATTGGTGATATTCGTGAGCTTGAAGTGCCTTCAATTGACTTCGGTCGTATTGCGGCGCAAATTGCAAAACAAGTCATTGTTCAAAAGATTCGCGAAGCTGAACGTGCGCTGATTGCAGATGCCTACGAGTCTAAAGTGGGTGAGTTGATCTACGGTGAAGTGAAAAAGCAAACCAAAGATGGCTTTATCATTGACTTAGGTGACAATGCTGAAGCGTATCTTGCACGTGAAGAAATGATTGCAAAAGAAATTTTGCGTCCGAAGCAACGTGTAAATGCGATTTTGTTTAATGTGAACCGTGAAGGCCGTGGTGCACAACTACAATTGTCACGTGCCAAGCCTGAAATGCTCATCGCTTTGATGAAGAAAGAAATTCCTGAAATTTCTGAAGAAATTATTGAGATTAAAGCGGCAGCGCGTCAACCTGGTGTTCGTGCTAAAATTGCTGTGAAAACCAATGATCATCGTATTGATCCAGTGGGTGCATGTATTGGTATGCGTGGTACACGTATCCAAGCAGTTCAGCAAGAATTGAACGGTGAGCGTATTGATGTTGTTGTATGGTCTGATGATCCTGCGCAGTACATTGCGAGTGCTTTAGAGCCGGCAGATGTATCGGGTATTGTGATTGATGAAGAAGAACGTACAGCGGACATTATTTTCGCAACTAGCGATCAATTAGCGCGTGCGATTGGTTCACAAGGTCAAAACGTACGTTTAGCCTCTGAACTTACAGGCTATAAACTCAACATGATGCTTGAAGATGAGTATCATGCTCGTCAGCAAAATGAAGCACAACAATACTTAGACCTATTTGTATCGCGTCTAGATATTGAAGAAGATTTGGCAATGGCATTGGTTGAAATGGGCTTTACTTCTTTAGAAGAGATTGCTTATGTTCCAGCTGAAACATTTGACGAAATCGAGCTAGATGCTGAAGTTGTTGAATTACTTCAAAGTCGTGCCAAAGAAGTTGCATTGGCTGATGCATTACAGCAGCAAGAAAACATCCAAGATCCAAGCGCGGAACTCGTTGCAATGGAAGGGATGACGCAAGAGATTGCTTATGCACTTGCAGCACGTGGTGTCATCACAATTGATGACTTGGCTGACCAAGCGACTGACGATATTGCTGATATTGAAGGTCTGGGTACAGAGAAAGCGGGTCAACTTATTATGAAAGCGCGCGAATCATGGTTTAACTAGGAGATCTACATGACGGATAAGACGATACAAGAGTTAGCTCTCAGTGTGAACCGCCCTGTTGAGAAGCTCCTAGAGCAGGTTCGTGATGCTGGTTTACCACAGCGTAAATCGGACGATATAATCTCTACTGAACAACAAGATGCCCTCGTGCACCATTTGAAGAAAATTCATGGTCAAGACGATGGTCAGGCAGGAAAAATCACGTTGAAACGTAAAACGACCAGTACCGCTAAAGTAGCGAGTACATCAGGTAAGGCAAAAACGATTAATGTAGAAGTTCGCAAGAAACATACATTTACCAAGCCAGATCCAGAACAAATTAAAGCGGAAGCTTTGGCAAAAGCGCAAGCTGAGCAACAAGCTCGTGCGAACGTTCAAGCTATGGTTGAACCAAAAGCTGAAACTCCAGTAGTAAATAAAGCGGCTGCAAACTTTGAAGCGATGCGTGCTGCTGCAAAGCAAGAAACGACGAAGCAAGAAGTAGCAAAAGCTGCGGTAGTTGTGAAGCGTAAATCAAACAATAAGCCTGTGGTTAAAGCACAAGTTAAAGTTGTTGAAACACCTGAACAGAAAAAAGCACGTGAAGCTCAAGCCGCTCAATTAAAAGCGACTGAAGAAGCAGCACGTCGTAAGGCAGCTGAAGAAGCGCAGCAACGTACACTTGAACAAATGCGTCAAATGGCATCTAAGTATTCAAACGAAGATGCAACTGCGACCATTCGTGTAGTGGATGATTCTCCACTTGCTGCGGGTCTGGTTGGTCAAGCATATGAAGACTCATTTGCGAAAGAAGACCGCGAAATCAAACGTGGTACCAATACGCCAGCTACACGCGCACCGAAGAAAGGTGGTCGTCGTGGTGAAGAGCAATCTTTCCGTGATAACTCGCATAAACGTGGTTTAAAAACAAGCTCTGCAAACAAGCATGGCTTTGAAAAACCGGTTAAAAAGCAAGTTTATGATGTTGAAATTGGTTCAACCATTGTGGTTGCTGACTTGGCTGCGAAAATGGCAGTTAAGGTACGTGAAGTAATTAAGTCACTCATGAAAATGGGTGAGCTTGTGACTCAAAACCAAGCGATTGATCAAGAAATTGCGGCATTAATCGTAGAAGAAATGGGCCATAACCCAGTTCTTGTATCGGATACACAAGCTGAAGATAACTTACTGGAAGCAGCAGAAGAAGCACGTGGCGCTCAAACGACTCGTCCTCCTGTTGTGACTATCATGGGCCACGTCGACCATGGTAAGACATCGTTACTTGACCGCATTCGTCGTGCTAAAGTGGCACAAGGCGAAGCAGGTGGTATTACACAGCATATCGGTGCTTACCACGTTACAACGGACAAGGGTATCATTACTTTCCTAGATACTCCGGGACACGCAGCATTTACTGCAATGCGTTCACGTGGTGCGAAAGCAACGGATATCGTCGTTCTAGTTGTTGCAGCGGATGATGGTGTAATGCCACAAACAGCTGAAGCGATTGATCACGCACGTGCTGCAGGTACGCCGATTATTGTTGCAATCAACAAGATGGATAAAGAATCTGCTGATCCAGATCGCGTATTAAATGAATTGACTGTGAAAGAAATTGTGCCTGAACAATGGGGCGGTGACGTTCCTGTTGCAATGGTTTCAGCACACACAGGTCAAGGTATAGATGAGCTTCTAGATATTATTTCAATCCAAGCTGAATTACTGGAGTTGAAAGCATCTGAAGAAGGTGCTGCTCAAGGTGTCGTGATTGAAGCACGTGTAGACAACAGCCGTGGTGCGGTAACGTCTATCCTTGTTCAAAACGGTACATTGAAAGTAGGTGACCTTGTTCTTGCCGGCGCATCTTATGGTCGCGTACGTGCGATGACAGATGAAAACGGTAAACGTATTCAATCAGCTGGTCCTTCAATTCCAGTTGAAATTTTAGGTCTGCCTGAAGCTCCAATGGCGGGTGATGAAGTTCTTGTTGTGAATGACGAGAAGAAAGCACGTGAAGTTGCCGATGCGCGTATGGATCGTGAACGTCAAAAACGTCTTGAGCGTCAAAGCGCAATGCGTCTTGAAAATATCATGGCGTCTATGGGCAAGAAAGATGTGCCTATCGTCAATGTGGTGTTGAAAACTGATGTACGTGGTACATTGGAAGCATTACACGTTGCTCTTGCTGACCTTGCAACAGACGAAGTTAAAGTCCGTGTTATTGGCTCAGGTGTTGGTGCGATCACCGAATCTGACGTGACACTGGCTGAATCTTCTGAAGCGGTACTTCTTGGCTTTAACGTACGTGCGGATAACGCAGCGCGTCAAAAAGCGGATGCTGACGGTATCGATATTCGTTACTACTCAATCATCTATCAATTGATTGATGATGTGAAAGCAGCGATGAGCGGTAAGCTTGCGCCTGAACACCGTGAAACAATTCTGGGTGTGGCTGAAGTACGTGAAGTGTTCCACTCAAGTAAGTTTGGTGCAGCAGCAGGCTGTATGGTACTTGAAGGTATGTTACACCGTAATAAACCAATTCGTGTCCTTCGTGATGACGTGGTTGTGTTCCAAGGTGAGCTTGAGTCACTTCGTCGCTATAAAGAAGTGGTTGAAGAAGTTCGTGCAGGTATGGAATGTGGTCTTGCGGTTAAAGGTTATAAAGACATCAAAGAAAAAGACAAGATCGAAGTCTATGATGTTCAATTGATCAAACGGAGTCTTTAATGGCGGGTAGTCAACGTCTTAAGCGCATGGCGGATACAGTACAACGTGAGTTGTCTGAACTGATTCGTCAAGAGTTGAAAGATCCACGCTTAGGTGGTCTTGTGACCATCTCTGCAGTGAAGGTTAGTCCAGACTTAGGTTATGCTGAAGTATATGTGACTGTGATGGGCCGTGAGCTTGGCGATGAGCAAAGTGAAGCAGCCAATAAAGAAACGCTAGATGTGCTGAACAAAGCATCTGGTTTCTTGCGTCACGAACTCGGCCGTCGTATTAAGACACGTATTACACCCCGTCTGCGTTTCCATTACGATAAAACCAATGCATATGGTAACTATATGTTTGGCCTGATTGCTGAAGCAGTAAAGGATTTACCCGCTGATGAAGCAAACAAAGATGATGAATAATTCAGTCTAACTGAATCAAAAAGCCACCTTCGGGTGGCTTTTTTATGCGGAGTAATGGCTGGAGCTAGATTAAGACTTGAGCGATATTGCATAGGATTATGATAGGGGAATAGGGGGTTGAGCTTTTAGGGATTATTTTGACCATCAAGTTGCTGTGAACTGGATTGATATGGGCAATGATTCACTAGGGGGAAGACTTTGATCATTTTAATTTTGAGTAGATTGATCAGCCCACCTATATTGGTCAATGTACTGGATGTGACACCATCCAATAAGTTTGAACCTTATCATTAGTACGATGTTCAAATTAGCGCAACACCACCATGTCAGTGCTGAAGCGCTAGAAATGTATTTATTTTTATATCTTTAAGGACACAAGCATTTAAAGACGATGTTCAGTGTCTTCATGCTTATTGCTAAAAGCTCTGCGACGAGTACGTTGCCAAGGAAGTGGACGGTTGAGTGCTTCTGGAACGTCACCGCTCAGCGAGCGTAAGCGCAAATGTAGCGCCGCTTGCGCCATCAAATTTGCCGATACAGGTGCAGTTAAGAAGGCAAACAGCGTTAATAACAGCTCAGCAAAACCAAAGCGTCCTTGAAATGCAGAATAGATCATTGCCGCGATCAAGAAGCTCCCTAAGCCTAAGGTGCTTGATTTGGTTGGAGCGTGCAGGCGCATGAATAAATCGGGCAGGCGCACCATTCCAATCCCTCCGACCAGCATGAAGAAAGTGCCGATCATGAGAAAAATGGAGACTAAAATTTCCATCGTAAGTTGCATCGATCTTGCTCCTAGTCAATCACATGACCTGAGGTGAAGTAGCGTGCTAAAGCGGCTGTAGAGACAAAGCCGAGCATCGCAACCAATAGCGCACCTTCAAATAATGAAGTGCTGACCCAGTAAATGCCTAAAATAATAATGAGGCAGATTGCATTTAAAAAGAGTGTATCGAGTGCTAAGAGTCGGTCTACAATTGATGGGCCGATAATTAAACGAATTAGGCACAGCAACATTGAAATGGTGACCGCGATTAAACAAATCCCGAGGGCATAAGGCAAAATAGTCATGCTTTGTCTCCTGCTTCGACACCAAAAATTTGCATCAACGGTTTTTCATAACGCGCTTTGATATTTTCAATCTCGGCATTTTCATCATCGGTGCTGAGGGCGTGAACTAAAATGTCCCCACGATCTTGATCGATGCCTGCTGAAACAGTGCCTGGTGTAGTGGTAATAATCATCGCCAGTAAGGTGTTTACTTCCTCATGTTGTGTTTCCAGCGGAACGCGAAACCATTTGGGTTGTAGACGATCAATTGGGCCGAGGACCAATTTAGCCACTTGAATATTCGACATCACAATGTCGTATAACACCACAAAAAATAGTTTCACCGCCGCTTTCCATTCAATATTTGGAGTATAAGTAATGAATGGTCTGATCAGACGCGGAATAAAAATAGCCAGTAAAAATGCCATCACTAAGCTGGCTGCGTCGACACTATGTGCCAACATTACCCAGCTCAGCGCAACAATCACCGAGACAAAAGGGTGGGGTAACCAACGTTCCAAAAACGACGTTTTTTTCATGTTTAAGGCTCCACCATCGGTTGTAGGCTTTCAGCATTGGGATTCACTTCAGCCTGTTGTTGCTGTTGCATTTGGCGTTTTTTGTATTCTGAAATATGTTCGCCTTCCAGTGTTTCTTCTGAAATTAAATATGGAATCAAATGTGCATTCGGATCCACCCGTTCGCCACCATATTTGGTTTCAGGTAAATTTTCGCTGTCGAAAGGTTGTACGCTAATGGTTTGCCCATGCTCATCAGTTTTGAGCAAAGTTTGTTCATAGAGCACATTATTTTGGATTTGCTCAGCCGTTTGGTAAGTGTACTTTTGAATTGGACCTGCAAACACCATATAAGCCATTAAACCGACCAACAAGAGATAGATGGTTTTGTCATTGCGCTTCGGTGCTTGTTCAGGCAAAGCTTGGTACACCGCATAAGCAGCTTCATTCGGGTTGTCTTCTGGTTTAGTTGCGCGCCAAAAAATCACGAAACCTACACGTGTAAACGCAATAATACTCAACAAGCTCACCACTAAAATGGTCACAATAATCAGCAATTGATACGGTGAGTGTGCGGTGGCTTGAAGAATAAACACTTTACCTAAGAAGCCACTAAAGGGCGGTAAACCTGCCATCATCAAGGCAATGGTGAAATAGGTTAACGCCACCACCTTATGCTGTTTCATTTGCGGTGCAATTTTAAAGTGGTCTTTAAACTCACCACGTTGAGAGGTAATCCAACCACTTAAAATGTAGAAAGCTGCCGCAATAATGGTACTGTGCACCAAATAATACAATGCCGCTGCCCATGCCAAGGTATTGAATAGGGAAATGGCGATTAAAATCGTGCCCACAGAAGACAAAATCATAAAGCCAATGAAACGACGTAAGCGTTCTGCGCCCATCGCGCCAATCACACCATAGACTGAGGTAATTAAACCAATCGGCAATAGAATGTATTGCAGGATTTCACGGCTAATGGCATCGTCAAATACGGTGCCATTAACACGTAAAATGGCATAAATACCGACTTTGGTCATGATGGTGAACAGTGCCGCCACAGGAGTGGTCGCGACCGCATAGGTTTTCGGTAGCCAAAAACCGACAGGTAGCATGGCTGCTTTAATGCCAAAGACTGTAAACAACAACAGCCCACCAGCAACAGCAATGCGATGTTGATCACCTTCTAATAGAGGCATCAAACGTGCAACATCCGCCATATTGAGGCTGCCGACGCTGCCGTAAATCATACCCAGACCAATCAGAAACAGAGCTGATGCCAACAAGTTAATAGTGACATAGTGAATGCCGAGTTGAAAACGCGCTTTGCCTTGGCCATGCAGTAACAGGACATAGGAGGCCATCAATAAAATTTCAAAGAATACAAACAGGTTAAATAAGTCGCCTGTTAGGAAGGCACCGGTTAAACCCATCAGTAGGAAATGGCACATGGCATGGAAATAACGGCCACGTTCATCCCATTCTTTGCTGGCAAACCACATCACTGGAACAGCCAAGCCGTAGGTTAAAACCAACATCAGGGCAGACAGTTGGTCGAGGACCAAAACAATACCAAATGGTGCTGTCCATTCACCAAGGTTATAAACACTGATTTGCCCTGAGCTGGCAAAGATCAGATAGTTGACCGCTGTAAATAAGCCCAACAGGCCAGAGGTATAACTGATGCCTCGACGCCACGGTTGTCGCCAGTCTTGTGCTAAAGAACCTGATCCTGGATTACCCAGTAATACCAAAATAAAGGCAGTAATGGCAGGAATTAAAATACTAAAAATTGGGGTGTGTTCGGTCCAAAATTGGATGAGGTCATTCATTATGGCTCATCCTCACGTGGGTCAATTTGTGGTATTTCTTCTTTAGAGTCAACGTGGTCGGTTCCTGTTTCATAACGACTGCGTAAAGCCAGTTGTACAATAAACGCCGTGGTAGCAAAGCCAATCACAATCGCGGTTAACACCAAGGCTTGTGGCAAAGGATCAGTGGCTTTGCTGGCTTCCGTGAGTACCGCGGGTGCATTAAGTTGAAGTCGCCCCATGGCAAATAAAAATAAATTGACGGCATAACCAATCATGGCCAAGCCAAGTACCACAGGGAAGGTACGGGCACGTAAAATCAGATAGATGCCTGTGGCAGTCAACAGACCAATAGCGGAGGCAAGTAACAGTTCTAAACTAATCATATTAATCCCCCTTTGGTATTGGACCAGACATACTAGAGTGACGCGAGTCCCCGAGTACTGAAATAAGTAGCATGGTCGCACCTACGACCGTGATATAGACCCCTACATCGAACAGTGCAGCTGTCGCTAGGTGCATTTCGCCTAAGATCGGTGGCGACACATAAAAGTGTGCACTGGTGAGGAAGGGACGTCCCCAGAACCATGCGCCTAAGCCTGTTAATCCTGCAATGACCAGACCTGTTCCAATCCAGATTTCATACAAACGACCAGACTTGGCTTTGAGCAGTTGTTCTGCATGATCCTGACCGAGTGCCATGTACTGAATAATCAAGGCCAAAGCGGTAATTAGACCTGCGATAAAACCGCCCCCAGGCAGATTGTGTCCACGCAGGAAAATATACAGACTGACCACCAAGGCAATAGGTAAAATCCAAGACGCAGTGATACGAAGCATCAACGGAGAGGGATTAAAACGGTAACTGAGACCTTGAGTCATGGTGGTGCCGTGGGTACGCATACCATCCATTAAGCACAGTGCACCAATGCCTGCGATGCCGAGGACGGTAATTTCACCGAAGGTATCGAAACCACGGAAGTCGACCAAAATCACGTTGACCACGTTGGTTCCGCCGCCTAATGGAATCGACTGCTGCATGAAGAACCATGAAATGGAGTTGTGATCACGGGTCAAGATGAGCCATGTGATCCATGCAATGCCGAGCCCGCCGCCTATTGCAATGAGGGCATCTCGCCAACGACGTGAGACACTCGACTCATAGGGAGTGAGTTGCGGTAAGAGCGATAAACTCATTAATAACAGTACGGTGGTGACCACGTCGACGGTGATTTGTGTCAAGGCCAAATCAGGTGCAGAGAAGCAGATAAAGACCATAGTCACGACTAAACCAATCGCGCCACTGATCAATACTGCTTTAATCCGTTCGTGGTGGAACCACAACATCATCCAGCACGAAGAGAATAACAGTAGCCATAGTACGACCGCTAAAGCAGGGGCATGGGTGAGTTCACGGGTACCTGTGGTCAGCCCTTGTCCTAAAAATGGAAGTGAGACTATGGCAATACTGAAGACCACAATCCAAAGAATATAGCTTTGTAATTTACCGTTTTCAGTCCAGCGTTTAAATTTGCGCGAGTTGAGCAGGAGTGACTTAAGGAATAAATCAAAGGCAACTCGACCTTGTAGACGACCTAGGTATGGATCGAGATCAATTTCTCGAATTTTGCTACCCTTCGCGAGACTGAAATAGAAAATCAGACCGCCAATCGATGCAATCACGCTCATCAATAATGGCATGTTAAAACCATGCCATAGGGCAAGATGTGCGCCTTCAAAGTCCATCACTTGGGTGCTGGCGCGTGCTGTGCTGTTGACGATGTTTTCAACCAAAAGGGCAGGGAATAAGCCGACTAAAATACATAGAATCGCCAGTAAAGTAGCGGGTGCACGCATGCCAAAAGGTGGCTCATGTGCATCTTTGTTCGGAACTTGTTTGCCCACTGGGCCATCGAAGAAAACCCCATGCACCAAACGCACGGAGTAAGCCACTGCAAAAATCCCCGCCAGTGTCGCGACAATCGCCGAGCAGATCAGCACAGGACCAGACAGATTGCTAAGCAGTTCAGTAAAGAACATTTCTTTAGATAAGAAACCGTTGGTCAAGGGCACGCCGGCCATTGATGCTGCAGTGACCATCGTCAAAGTGGCTGTATAAGGCAACAGTTGCCATAACCCACTAAGCTTGCGTAAATCACGTGTGCCTGACTCATGATCGATAATACCTGCGATCATGAACAGCGCTGCTTTAAAGGTGGCATGGTTAATAATATGGAAAATAGCCGCAGCCACAGCCAATGGTGATCCGATTCCCAAGAGACACATGATCAAGCCGAGATGGCTGATGGTTGAATAGGCCAATAAACCTTTCAGGTCTTCTTTAAAGATGGCAAAAAACGCAGCCATACACAGGGTAAATAGGCCAATAAAGGTGACCAAATTATGGAACAGTGCCGCACCTGCAAAAATGGGTAATAGTCGTGCCACCAAGAAAATGCCCGCTTTTACCATGGTTGCTGAGTGTAAATAAGCAGACACGGGGGTAGGGGCTGCCATCGCGTTGGGTAACCAAAAATGGAATGGAAATTGCGCACTTTTGGTAAAAGCACCGAGTAAAATCAGCAGCAACGTAGGAACAAATAACGCATGACTTTGAATCTGCGCTGTCATCGTCAAGATTTGATCAATCTCGTAGGTGCCTGTGATTTGGCCGAGCAAGATGAAACCACCTAGCATGGCTAATCCGCCCATACCCGTAATGGTCAATGCCATGCGTGAGCCACGTTGCGCCGCGTCGTAATTGCTCCAATAACCGACCAACAGAAATGAGGAGATACTGGTCAACTCCCAAAAAACGAGGAGTAATATTAAATTATTGGAGAGTGAAATTCCGAGCATGGCTGCCATGAACAACATCAGCAGTAGATAGAGTTTGTTGAGAGAATTTTTTGGGCCTAAATAAAAATAGGCATAAATATAAATGAGCGTCCCGATGCCACTAATCAGTAAGGCAAAGAGGAGGCCTAATGCGTCTAGACGGAAGCTGAAGTCAATTCCAAGCTGCGGCAACCATGACCACGACTGCGTAATGACAGCGCCATTAAACACCTCTCGTGCTTGGGTCAGTAATAAGCCTAAACTTGTCATACTGACCCCAACAGCTGCGAAGGCGGTTAGCCTGCGTGAGCTCTGCTTCAGTAATGAGACAAGGGTTGTGCCAAGTATTAACGGTAACAATATAATAATCGGTAGCACACTCGTTTCCATTGTCGTGAATAGGTCAAAACCTATTGGTGAATCTCATCTTTCAAGGATTACAGGACTGCAAAGAGCAGCCCAAGAGTCTCAATCTTGAAAGCCAATGTGAAATTTAAAAATAATGAAGTTGTGTTGCGCAACTCATGAAGCGTTATAGCAAAATCCGATTTCAGTTAGAAATTTGCAAGTAAAACCGATCATATAACATGACTAAAACAACATCAATCTTTTTTGCGCTGACGCAAAACATTATACGCGTGATGGTTGTTTCTTGGTGGATGACAGGCACTTTCTCAGTGCAAGAAATGTAAAAAAAGCGACCGTTGGTCGCCTGTTTTTGAGGGTTTAAATGGCTATGTTTATTAAGCAGGCTAAGTTAATGGATTTGCCGATGAAGCATCATCCTCAGCACTGAGTAAAGCAATCAAATGCTGTTGCTGTTCGGGAGAGAGTTGCTGTTGAATCTGTGTGAATAATTCAGCCACACTTAAATCTTGGGGTTCAGCCGCAATCGGTTCGGTGCTTCCACTCGTCGCTTCATGATTGGCAAGGTTTTGGTAAATCACATCGAACTGATGTTGCAGTGGTTCGAGTTGGATGGGACTTAATTGCTTATTTTCCAGTTTGAGGCATTGAAACTCACTGGCTTGTTCCAGCAACTCACTTCGGTTGCCTGAGGCGATAATTTGTAGTCGAGGAAAAGCCTGATTTAAACGTTTTAACATGACTTGCGCCATATTTTGATCCAATTGATGATCAATCGCATCAATCAACAGTACGCCGTCACCTTCTAAACAGGGGAATAGGCTTTCAGGATTGAGTAGGCATAAACGTCGCACAATATCGCCAACGAGCGCCACCCAGTTGCGAATACTATTGGAAAGCTGTTGATAGAGCATGATGTTGCCATGGTAGCGCACCATCAGTTGTAACTTGGGATGATATTGCAGATAAATATCTTCTATTTCGGGCAGAACGGTTGCTAACGCTTGCTTGAGTGCTTGTAGGCTGGGCGACTGGATATGTGCTTGAGCCTGAGCCAGTTTATAGCTTAAGGGAATATCGGGTGGCATGCTTTTGGGCTGATGCAATATCGTTTGTAAAAACTGTGCAGTTTGCGCATTTTCAATATCGCTGATTTCACGAAACCACTCAAAGAAGCGCGCAAAGGTGGTATAGGGAATAGCTGAAATTTCATAGGCATGTGCATGTTGGAAAATCAGGGGATTGTTCTTGCTGAGAATATTCATTTCATTGACAAAACGTTCCGCAGGATAATACGCAATCAACGGCAAACCTTGCAGTGGATCTTGTAGCGTTGCCTGCTGATATAGATTGACCAGTTGTTCGAGTTCCAAGGTTTCAACTCGGCTGATGCCAATTCCTTGTTGGTTTAAGGTTTTGTAGAGTTGCCATGTATAGGGTTCGGGCGCAGTATCGGCTGCCGTAGGTTTGAGATCATACAGCTCAGCGGGCACAGCAACTTGAATATCAATTTTGGACTGTAGGCGGTTCAGCATAATATCGTGATCTAACATCACCACACCTGCAGAGCGTAAATCTTTATAACGGGCCGCAAACCAAGTCAGAGCCTGATAGCTAAAACGTAAGATCGAGGTCTTGCCTGAGGCTTGATCGCCTAAAATTAAAGTGACGGGTTTATCGTGATAAGAAAAATCGACTTTAAGGTCAGCAAAATGCAGGATGTGTTTCAGGTGAATCGATTGAATTTTCATAGAACACCCGCAGCGGTTGTGACTATTTTTACATTCGACTATCCAACAACTTTACGTAATGAGCTTGGCATTTGTTTTTTCAGCTGTTGCATCAGGTCGTAAATGTGATGGATATTTAAACTTACTTTAGCACGTGTACAGGCCACGTAAAGCAGTCTTAACTCTTCATCACTAATTTTATGGTCTTTGTCGTTGACCTTAAACTGATAATCATCTTCGATGTGAACGCGGTTCCACTCTAAGCCTTTGGCTTTGTGTGCGGTGGAAATAATATAATCCGCTTGTTCAATCGGCGTAATCTTTGCAAGGGCTTTTTTGAGTGGATCGGTGCCATGATCATCCACCAATTTCACTAAAGGTTTGATGTCACTGCCGTCATTGGTTTCGCAGTATTCATGTACATCATGCCAAGAATTAAACCAGGCCAGTTCAGGCACATCGGTGACGCGCTTGCCTTGTTTGAGCATCGCTGCGGCATCGACAAAGCGGTTCAGTTTGACATGGTCGGCTTGTAGGCTGACTTTGTCGCCATGAACTAATCCTGAAAGCAGCAGTTCCATGGCGCGCGCATTGGTGCGACATAAAATCGCATCGCGCATTTTGGTATGGGGTTTGTTGACCACTTTGGAGTTGAGCAGAGGGTTGCCCATGAGCGGCACGGTTTCATTCAATGCGCCTAAAATAGCATTGGCATGCAATGCAATCTCTTCACCAAAACGGAACGAGGTGGTGAGACGGGACTCAGGCAAAGGCAGTTGTTGCATGGCATTGACTGCGCCGCGCCATGCATAAATCTGTTGGTGTGCATCTCCGACATAGATCACTTGTGTATTACGCTGCTTCAGTAAGATGCCCAACATCAGCGGATCGGCATCTTGTGCTTCATCAAACAACACATAGTCACTTGGGATATTGGGTTCAGACAACGCCCACAGTTTTAAATAAATATCGTGACCAATCCCAGCTTGATGATTGGGATCGATGGACTCTAACCAACGACGTTCAATGGCAGGGTAGAGGTGCTTTTGTAGTGAATCGATATCATCGGGATGTAACCAACTCGGTGCTTGTAAATGTCGCGGTGCAGGATACTGAGAACTGGTTGAACAGAAGTGACTCACAGCATTCGCCACAAGGCTGGCCAAGCGTGATGGCATCAACACATATTTTTCATAACGTCCGCCCATCATCCGTCTTAGGGTGATGGGTTCAAGGCGGTATTCTTTGGCAATAAAACTCGGACTTAAACGAGGCAGACGAAGTTTGTCCGTCACTCCACGTGGAACACTGCGAAAAGCAAGCGAGTGAAAGGTTCGGCAGTCGACATTGCCATGAAACTTCGTTTGCGCTTCGCTGGCAATGGCTTTGTTGAACGCTAAATACATGCCACGTCTTTGCGGCATAGCATCGCTAATCATTTGCAGTGTGGTGGTTTTACCTGTGCCTGCATAGGCAATCACTTTAAACGATTTGCCCAGACGCGCGTTATCAATGGCAATGGCTTGCTCATAAGTCGCGCTCGGTTTGATGATATTCGACACAGGCAATAAACTTAGTGGCTGCGGTTGGCTTTTTCAAGCAAACCAGAAAGCCCTTGACGACGTGCCAATTCATTAAGAACCACTTGAGGGTCTAAGTCGAAATAGCCTAAAACCACAATCGTATGGAACCAAAGATCTGCCACTTCATAGATCAAATCATTTTTATGGTCTTCATTGGCTTCAGATTTAAAATCCTTAGCCGCGATAATGGTTTCAACCGCTTCTTCACCGACTTTTTCTAAAATTTTGTTGAGACCTTTATGATACAGCTTCGCGACATAAGACGAGTCAGGATCAGCTGCTTTACGCTCAGCCATCATTTGACCGAGGTAGGACAAAACTTCAACTTGCTCAGACTGAGCCGTTGAGGCATTCATTGCCAATGTATGTGGATTTTTCGATTTTTCGCCATAAATCGCGTTCGGGTCTTTGAGCTGTGCATCCACAATTTCCCAGCCATTTGGCGTGAGTTTACGGTAGAAGCATGATTCACGCCCTGTGTGACAGGCAATTCCGCCGTGCTGTTCAATTTGCAGCACAATTACATCGGCATCGCAGTCGAGACGAATTTCATGTACGGTTTGAAAATGCCCAGATTCTTCGCCTTTGTGCCATAACTTGTTGCGTGAACGAGAGAAATATACGGCTTGGTTTTTCTCAGCCGTCAAAGCCAAAGCTTCACGGTTCATCCATGCAACCATCAAGACACGTCCCGTTTGGTGATGCTGTGCAATGGCAGGGACTAAACCTTGTTCGTTAAATTTTACTTCATCGAGCCATTGCAAATTGTTCATAAGATTTCACCAAGCGAATAAATATTGAGAGTGTTACGATGTTAACGTAGCGCGCTATAGTCTACGTGATTTAAACAGAATAGAGGAGAAACTTTCTACAGTTATCTCACAGCGGCTTAATTGATATATTTTAGAAATTCAACCATCAGTCACCCATCCAAAGCGGATGACGATGATTGTCATCGCATTCTACACAGAATGATTGTTTTGTTTTGCAATATCCCGATAGTTCATTTGACTGAACATGCCTAATTTTAAACCTGAAATCGTCACCGCCATTTCTTTACGGAAATAGGGGATTCGATACATCCAAGCAAAGCTTAAATCACGTAAACCACCTGCCCACCATAGGTCAGATTGGTAAAGTGGTGTGAGTAAACGACTTAAAAATTGATAGAACGCCGTCGAACTTTGACGGTGTTGATGATAAGTTTGCCAGAGTTGGACATAATCAAGGGCTTCATTTTTTCTTGCGCTTTGAACCGCTTGCCCCAAAGCCCATGCATCTAAAAGGGCCATATTTGCACCTTGCCCCAGTTGTGGACTCATCGCATGTGCTGCATCACCAATCACACCAATACGACCCTCACCAAACTTAGACAGCACCACATCACGATAATTTGCAGTCAACCATTGTGATTTTTTTTCAGGCTGGGCAATGACTTGTTCTAACCAATCCGCAGCAGGTTTCCACCGTTTAGACACTTGGTTTAACCAGTCGGAATGAGCTTGTGAGTTGTGTAGAAAGCTATTCAGTTGATGGCTTGGAAGACTCCAAAATACACTCGTTAGTCTTTGGTTGGGTTCATGTGGAACTGTACCGGTTGGTAAGATGCCCATCATGATTTTAGATCGATCATGAAACTGATGTAAAATTTCTGTATCTAATTCAAGGCATTCAGGAACAATCGTCCATTTCGCTCCCCAAGGATAAGCTTGATCAACCTTTACCCATTCTTTCGGTCTTAAAAGGCTGCGTGCGCCATTGGCAATGATCACAGCATCAAAAGCTTGATCAAATGATTCACCATCTTTTGTACCCAAAACTCGGACTTGATTGGATGTTTCTTCTAATTTTTGAATGTTGGTATTCATATACCATGTAATGAGTTCAGGATATTCACGGCATTTATTTTCTAAAACATGGCATAGAGTTGCTCGGTGGATACCTACACCATAAAAATCAGGATGCGCTTGTTGATAATGGCTATTGACCAGTAAATTTCCATTCGGTAACTGACCTTTGAGCCCAGTGACTTTTGCACCCAGTCTTAAAATCTCATCTAAAAGGCCTAAATGCTCAAAAACAGCTAAACCAGAGGGCTGAAGTAACAGTCCTGCTCCGACAGGTTCAAGTTCTGAGGCTTTCTCTAAAATACTGACTTGAATATTTTGTCGAGCCAGTAAAATAGCAGTGGCTAACCCTGCGGTTCCTGCACCGATGATGGCGAAGTGGAGTGGGTGATTAGAAATCATAGATCGAATGATTTAACCATTGTCTAAAATGAATGCATGACGAATATCATCAGGTTTTTTTAATTGGTCGATGTTGATTTGAATGGAATCCTCTAACGAGCTTGCAATAATACTTTTTTCCCATGATTCATTTTGTAATTCAATAATTTGAGCATACTTTTCTTGTTCACTTGAAATTATTGTTAGCATAGAAAAAATGTAATCTCGATTTTTCTTTATTTGGTCAGATTAAACAAGATTACATTCATGCGCAAATTTTGTTTATAAATCTTGTATGACCTGTGCAAAATGCTGTTTTTCCACCATTTCCAAGAACTCATCGCCTAAGCGCTGACTTTCAGAAATACATTGGTTCCACATTTGAATGCGCTGTTTTTGGTCGAGCCCTTTGAGTGTGAAATCTTTACGATCGGGCAGGCGTCCTAAAGGTAAGCTCTGTAAATAGTCTTGGGATGGGGACAATAGCAGCGTACGGGCTTGATTTTCAGGATTGGCGTGACGTTTAAACAGCTTATCAAACCAACCGGGCGTAATGCTGTCCGTAAAGTGTGGATAAAGCACAATGCCTTGACTCTCAAAAGGCAGATCGATGTGATAGTCAATCAGACCACCATCACGATAACTGCCTTGTGGTGCATCTGGAATATCACGAATCGCGGCCATCACGCCTGGAATAGAGGCTGAGGCAATCAACCAAGGCAGAACGTTTGCAGCGGTGAGGCTGTGATAATGAGTGAGGAAATCATCTTCTACTTTAAATTGTTTGCCATTGCTGGGCTGACTAATCACTCGTTGCATAAAGTGGCGACTATGCTTTCGCGCAACAGCGGTTGTGCCGATGATACCTGCCACAGAGGCCAAGAGCGGGAGAACTTGGTCACTTTGGAAGATGTGTTGAGCCTTAATCGACAGTACCGCGAGGTGGTAATCGGGATGATTGACCAATTCCGCTTCTTTGCCTTGCACCAAGTCGAGCAGCATGCCACGGCAAATATCACTGACTTCTTGACGCTGCATTTTTTTGTCAAAATAGAGATTGGTATAGAGTTCACCTAAACGTTCGGTACCTGCTTTTGCACCGTGCGCTAAGATGCTGGCAAAGCGCCAACTGCCAATGGACGAACCAATCAAAGTCCGTCTTTGCGGCGCACGAGCAAAGAATTCACCAAAAATAGCTTGGTCTAAACCTTGAATCCCGATCCCTTTGGGCCCACCTGCGGCACCGGGTACAATATCGACCTGCTCAGCTTGTAAGCCTTCGCTTTGAATGAGTTGACGTGCTAATTTACCTGCACGAATGCTTAAAGCTGGAGGGTGTTTATGCAGGATTTGAGTCATCGTGATCATTCAAAATAGACAATATGTATTGTCATTTTAACTGGCGAGAGAACGAGCACATTGGCGAAAGTGATCCAATAATGACTTGGGAGTCACTTCCTACATAGAAGTTAAACATAAAAAAAGCCTGAGAGACTCAGGCTTTTAATACAGCAGGAAGCGTCTATTTAAACACGCGCCATACTGCCAATAAGCTGGTGAGTACAATTAAAATCACTGAAATAAACCAAGGCGAGATAATCGCAATCGACAGCAAAATGGCCATGAGACTGCCAAAAATCCAACTGCGTTTTTGCTGATGCTCCATTTGTAGGCGCATGCTTTGTAGTTCATTGAGCTGTTTAGCATGCCAGGCTGATTGGTTTTTGAGACCATTTAAGCTATCGACCAACAGCGTTGGGAAGTCTTGTGCCCCTAAAAGTAAATCTGGAATTTTTTGTCCCAGCTCTTTTAGGTTCTTTTGTGGATTCATTTGCGCTTTGATCCAATCGGTCAGGATTGGCTTTGCCAAACTCCAAATGTCCAGCTCTGGATAAAGGTCAGTCCCTAAACCTTCAACATGTACGAGGGTTTTAAGCAGCAGCATCAGTTGTGGCGGAATTTCCAAATGGAAGCGTCGTGCAATATCCATCACTTGAATCAAAATGCCCGCGAAGTCCAATTCATGCATAGGTTTGGACACCATTGGCCCGACCGTGCGACGCATTTCACGTGCTAGTGCATCTTGGTCTGTGCCCGGTGGAATCCAACCAGCTTGATGCACGATTTGAATCAGTTGCATAAAGTCGCTGTTCATGACCGCAAGCAGCATACGTGCCACGGTCATTTGGTCGTGCTTCGACAACTCACCCATAATGGCACAGTCTAGTGCAATATAGCGGGGTTGGCTTGGGTTTAGGGTTTCAACGAAGACATTGCCTGGATGCATGTCGGCATGAAAAAAGTTGTCACGGAAGACTTGGGTAAAGAAAATGGTTAAGCCTTTTTCCGCCAGATCTTTACGATCCATTCCCAGCTTTTCGAAGGTTTCAATATCTGAAATGGGGACGCCAGTAATGCGTTCAGCCACCATCACGTCTTTGCTATCCATATAGACTTCAGGCACATACATCATGCTTGAGCCTGTAAAATAATGGCGCATACGACGGGTGTTGTCGGCTTCTAAAGTCAAATCCAGTTCATTTAAAATGACCTGACGATAGTCCTGAATAATTTCAGATAAGTGCAGTGCACGCGCGGCTTCTAGGCGTTTTTCTAGAAAATCACCTAGCCATTCTAAAATTTCAAAGTCTTGTAAAATTTGACTACGAATAGCGGGACGGGTGACTTTCACCACCACTTCGCGACCATCATGTAAAGCGGCCGTATGTACTTGAGCAATCGAGGCTGCTGCCAAGGGTTGTTCGTCGAAGCGAGCAAACAGCGTGTTTACATCGGCTTTCAGTGAGTCTTGAATGCGCATTTTCGCCACATCAGAACCAAACGGTTTGACACGGTCTTGGAGTAAAACCAGTTGCTGTAGTACTTCAGGTGGAATTAGGTCACGACGAGTAGACAGCAACTGTCCCATTTTAATCGCTAGTGGTCCCATTTCCTCTAAAGCTTGTTTGAGCTTCAGTGGATTTTTTCGTTCACGACTGGACCATGCCGCAGGGTGCATACGAATTACACCCAGCGCATGGCGCGCTTTTTCAGGCAATTCTTCCGCAGGAAACAACGTGTCGAGTCTATAGTGCGCGGCAATGCGCCAAAGTTCGAGTAAACGTGAAACATGCGGAATCATATATGTAAATACCTAGTCCTGAGTTGAGTCTTGAGTGTCAATCTGTGCTTGAAGCTGTTGAATTTTGGCTTCGGCACGATCTAAGTTTTGATTAAAAATACGGGTATCTTGATGCAGATCATCCATTTGCCAACGCGGGGCAAATAGACCACTGTCTTCTTTCAAGGCATCTTCAGCAAAAAACAAATGACTTTGTAAGGCCTGTTTGATGTGCTTCGGTGCCAGTTGGATTTTGGCCAATTCATGCGCCAAACTTGGGCCAATCCACGGGCTTAAATGCGCAGCCAAGTCAGGCTCAGCGTGTTGCATAATCCGTTGAATATCTTGCAGAAGGTGATAATCGCCTTGGAGCGGGATAGTGCCGACATCATCCGCCAGTAATAGCTTGAGCAGCTCAACCACATTGGCCACCGTTAAAGTGGCGGTTGCAGCGGTGTGAGATTGAGCTTGGTCAAAAGGGCGTTGTTCGAAAATGGACGCTGTTTCACTATGCCCTGTAACGGTAGGTTCTAAGCGCACTTTGGCTTGGTCAAAGAACACATCTACAGACAGTTGCGGGGATGCGATCACCACACGTAACATCTTGCCTTGTAGTTCATTGAGCTGGATGCGAGTGATCGCATCCAAATTAATCACATGATGAATTAATCGTTCAATTGCACCGAGTGCCAGAATCGACCACATAATTTGCCCTTAAACGTTTAATTTTAAAGTTTAAAACCACGGTGTACAGCAACGATACCGCCTGTCAGGTTGTGATAGTCACAGTTTTGGAAGCCTGCATTTTCCATCATGCCTTTTAGCGTGCGTTGGTCTGGGTGCATACGAATGGACTCGGCTAAATATTTATAGCTTTCTGAGTCATTGGCAATAATTTTGCCCATGATCGGCAGTGCAGTGAACGAATATAGATCGTACAGTTTTGAAAATGGTTCAAACACAGGTTTAGAGAACTCTAATACCAGTAGGCGACCACCTGGCTTAAGCACGCGGTACATCGCTGCAAGTGCTGCATCTTTATCGGTCACATTGCGTAGACCAAACGAGATCGTGAGTAGGTCAAAGCTGTTGTCTTCAAATGGCTCGAGGGTTTCAGCATTGGCTAATACGAAGTCAACATTGGTGCAGCCAGCATCGATTAAACGATCTCGACCCACATTCAACATCGATTCATTAATGTCTGAAAGTACTACATGACCTGTAGGGCCAACTTCGCGGCTAAACACTTTAGCCAAGTCGCCTGTCCCGCCAGCAATATCTAGCACGTGTTGACCACGACGTACCCCTGACATATTGATCGCAAAGCGTTTCCATAGACGGTGAATACCAAAAGACATCAAGTCATTCATAATGTCGTATTTGCTGGCAACCGAGTGGAAAACTTCCGCCACTTTTTGCGCTTTATCTTCGCTGCTCACCGTCTGGTAACCAAAGTGTGTGGTACTGCCGACGTTGCCTGTATTGGCACCGCGAGGAAGATTGTATTTGGGTACAGAACCCGTTACTGGGGTATCAGTCAACTGTTGTTGTAATGATTTTTGCTGACCTTGCGCTGTGCCTTGGGGTAATGGTTCAGTTAAAAATGGACTCACTTTGTCTGTGTTTTGTGCCAACTCTTGAGTAGCGGTAGGCGTTTGATTTTCATTCGACATGGGAGTCACTCCTAACATAGCAATAGGGTAAATGTTGCAGTGCATGCATGATGACAGATTCTAGGACGTTGTACAGTAACCATCATGCAATTGTGCTGAATAATATACAGAAAAACAGCAGAGCAAAGCTGCTGCTGGCTTATTTTTATCAAGTCATTCGTTGAAATTTACTGAAAAGGATACAAATGTCCCGCATGGACTTTATCAATAATTTGACGTTCCACCGCAGTAAAGTCTTTCACAAATTTCTCTGCCGACTTTAGCTGTTTCATGGCTAAAAAGCCATCCTGCATAAATTCATACATGACATTGAAGTTATATTTGTTGGCCGTCCCTTTACACATCTTAAAAGCGGTATAGACCATAAAAGAGCGCATGTATTTATCGAGGTTCTTACCTAATTGATCGAGTAAATACAACTGTTTCAAGCGTTCTTCGCCTTGTTCTAGTTTTAAGTAGGCTTGGCGCATCAAATCATCGCTTAAGGCTTCGGAAGGATGGTGATCTTTCAGCAATTGCATCGCCACTTGTTCATCCAGTCGCACCGCCAAAATCGCCAACTCAACCCCAGAGGTACCCGTTTTAATGGCATTTTCAGGAATTAATTTCTCCGCTTTATGCGCATATTTGCTCAAGCGCGCAATTTGTCCTGCCAAAGCGTCAAAATCTGGGCCACCATATAAACGGTTGATAAAATACTCGGCCATCAAGAGGTTCTGTTTTTCTGCGAAAGCACGGTTATGCGTGCGTTGCATCCGTTGCTTTTGCCAGACTTGCACATCTTGTAAACGTTGGAAGAGCACCGAATCTTGATGATAATGCAATTGGTAATACTGTTCTAAAAGCTCATCGAGGGCGGCGAGTTTGGACATTTGCTGTCTCAGTTCTATTTAAAGATAGCTAAATCTTAGTGCGTGATGACGGAACTCGCTATGACAAAGTGACAAAAAAACTATTTATTTGTGGTCAGTTTGATGTAGAAGTAGTCAAAAGACGCGTATGAAAATCATCTAGACCATCATCTTTTAGGATCTAGTGATTTGATTAAATAGAAAAAAGGAGGGGGCCATGGATACAGAAACGATCGCCAGTACAGTGCTGAACGAAGAACAGCTTTCACTGGACTTAATTGAAGCGCAATATGCGTTGATGAATACCCGTGATCAGAGCAATGCAAAAAGTTTGGTGATTTTGGTCAGTGGAATTGAACTTGCGGGTAAAGGCGAAGCGGTGAAACAGCTGCGCGAATGGGTCGATCCGCGTTTTTTATATGTCAAAGCCGATCCACCGCACTTGTTTAATCTAAAACAGCCTTTTTGGCAACCCTATACTCGATTTGTACCTGCCGAAGGGCAAATTATGGTGTGGTTTGGTAATTGGTATGGGGACTTGTTGGCTACGGCTATGCATGCTTCAAAGCCTTTGGACGACACTTTGTTTGATGAATATGTCAGCAATATGCGGGCTTTTGAACAGGACTTAAAAAACAACAACGTAGATGTCTTAAAAGTTTGGTTCGATTTGTCGTGGAAGTCTCTGCAAAAGCGTCTGGATGATATGGACCCGAGCGAAGTGCATTGGCATAAGTTGCATGGGCTAGACTGGCGCAATAAAAAACAATATGACACCTTACAAAAGCTACGTGCGCGCTTCACCGACGACTGGCAAATCATTGATGGTGAAGATGAGGATTTGCGTAATCACAATTTTGCACAAGCGATTTTAACAGCGCTGCGTCACTGTCCAGAGCATGAAAAAAAGGCCGCATTAAAATGGCAGCAAGCGCCGATACCAGATATTCTGACTCAGTTTGAAGCCCCTCAAGCTGAGGATGCAAACTATAAAGCAGAGTTAAAAAAACTCACCAAACAAGTGGCCGATGCCATCCGCTGTGATGACCGTAAAGTGGTGATCGCTTTTGAAGGTATGGATGCCGCTGGGAAAGGGGGGGCGATTAAGCGCATTGTGAAAAAGCTCGACCCGCGAGAATATGAAATTCATACCATTGCCGCACCTGAAAAGTATGAGTTACGCCGTCCTTACCAGTGGCGTTTTTGGAGCAAATTGCAGTCGGATGACATCACTATTTTTGATCGAACGTGGTATGGACGCGTTTTGGTAGAACGGGTAGAAGGCTTCGCAACCGAGGTGGAGTGGCAACGCGCTTATGCGGAAATCAATCGTTTTGAAAAAAACCTCAGCAACAGTCAAACCGTACTGATTAAGTTTTGGCTGGCGATTGATAAAGATGAACAAGCGGCGCGTTTTAAAGCCCGTGAAAGTACCCCGCATAAACGCTTTAAAATTACCGAAGAAGATTGGCGCAATCGCGACAAATGGGATGACTATTTAAAGGCAGCCGCAGATATGTTTGCACATACCGATACAGGTTATGCGCCTTGGTATATTATTTCCACCAATGATAAACAACAGGCCCGAATTGAAGTCTTAAGGGCAATTTTAAAACAGCTCAAAGCGGATCGCGACACCGATTAAAAAACTTAAAAAAAAACGGTCATTTGACCGTTTTTTTATAGAGGCAGATTTAGTTCTTTAACTTAAGGGAATTTGGGTCACTGGCGCTGCAACAGGCACACCTTGTTCAGCGGCTTGTTTCAGTTGAATGCCTTTGGCGAGCTTATACGACTCCTCCACATGGGTTTCCGCAATTTTTTTCATCACGACATAACCCAAGCTGGCCGCAATCATTTGTCCACCTAAGGGGATGAATTTGGTGACTTGTTTGGTGATGTATTTGGCTGCCATGTTGTTGAGTGATTTCTTCACGGCTGTACGTGCCACCACCAGTCCAGAGAACTCCACGCCACGTTTACGAAGTTCTGACCAATGTATTTGCTTGGTTTCTGGGTCGTAGACACTGACTTGCTCTGGGGTTAAACCAAAGCGGGCGTTAATTTCGGGAATCAACTGCGACAATATGCCCACATCAATCACCACATCAAGGAAAGGGACTGGAATAACCGCAGCACCTGCGGAAAAATAGGCACGCTTTTTGACTAAGTCCAAACATTCTTCGCGGATTTGTTCTAAATTTAAAGAGGGATCAATTTTTTCTGGAATATGCTCTAATTTCATCTTCTAAACCCTAAAATATCCTGATTCACATTGATTCTAGTTTTGCTTAAAGTGCGTATTTTAAAGCAAATTTTAAATAGAAATATGTCATCAAAGTGACATAGACAGAACCAGAAGTATAGTCAATAATCTGTGTGCTTTTGTAGATTTTTCATAAGACGGTCATTTGAGGGGAAACATGGCAATACACGTAATACAAAGTCAGCGTATTGATGTTCTATTGCAAGCCATGCAAAAAACCGTCTTTAAACCGGCCAAAAATGCCTTTCAAGTGCTGCAAGCACAGCACTTTATTGTACCTTCACCTGCGGTTGAGGCGTGGCTAACACAAAAGTTGGCGGAACAGCAGGGCATCAGTGCCAACACGCAGTTTCATCATCGTATTCGTGGTTTTCAATGGTCGGCTTATCAGTGGGTTTTGGTCGATCAAAAAGATGAGGTTCGTAAAGCCAATATTCCGCGATTGATTATTAAATGGCGTGTCTTTCAAGCCTTAAAAGAATTTATACAAGCCGAGCTGAATCCTTTAGAGGTTGCTCATCCGCTTTTTTCGATTATTCAGCGGATCTATGCCAGTGCCGACCGTTTGCAACAAGGCATCGATAAACAGCTCAAAAAACAAAGCATGCTGTACTGGGTCGCGGAGCAGGTTTCACGGTTGTTTAGTTTTTATATGGACTATCGTGGGCATTGCACCAAAGGCTGTCCAGCGCAAAATTGCCGTTGCCAGACCAATTGGTTGCAAGCATGGGGTAAAAACCAGCCGCTCGATTTGGAGCAGATGTTTTTTAAAACTCAGCAAGAACTCAGTGCTTTTCAGCTTAATCAAGCGCATGAATTGGAAGCATGGCAGCGTTGGCTCTGGCAAGTGGTATTCCATGCTGACTTTGAACAAATTCAGCGTATTGATACTGCATTTTGGAACTTACTCGATCAAGCAGAGACCCGAGACGCTGCACTGAAAAAGTTGCCTGCGCAGTTGGTGGTGTTTACTGTTTTAGATTTACCGCCAAAGCAATTGGAGTTTTTGCATCGATTGGGGCAATACCTCGATATCTTTATTTTTCACTATAACCCATCACAAGAGTACTGGGCGGACAGTGTCGATCCCAATTGGAAAGCGCGTTATGACGCACGGGTAAAGCAGCGTTTTATTGAAAAAAATCCAAATGCCAATGATGCAGAGATTCAGCAGTTTTTTGATGAGTTTACCCTCAATTTTAATGCAGAAACCCGAGAGTCTCGCCATCCTTTACTGACCCGATTTGGTAAACAAGCGCGCGACCATTTCTCTTTACTTTCCAACCTTTCTTCAGGTGAAGATGGCGTATGGGCCGATGTCTTTGTCGATGAATATCCAGAAACTCTACTCGGTAAAATTCAGTCCGATGTGCTGTATTTGGTAGAACCTACGCAGCATCAGTATGCTTTGGCTGAACAAGATGATTCGATACAGATTCATGTCTGTCACTCCAGCCTTAGACAGCTTGAAGTCCTCAAAGATCAACTGACGCATTGGTTGGCTCAGGGCACGGCTGAAGCACCACGACGTCCAAGTGATATTTTAGTGTTGACGCCCAGTTTGACTGAGCTAGAACCTTTTATTCGCAGTGTTTTTGCACCTCCTCCCCATGAGCGTGAGGCTTTGAAAAAGGGCCATCAACTGAGTAAAGACAGTATTTATCTGCCGATTAAGCTGGCCGGCGTGACTCAACTCGATGCCTTAAATGCATGGCGTGCTGTGTTGGGACGGATGGTCTTGGTGCGAGGACGTTTCAGTATTGAGGACTTTGCCGATTGGCTCAGTTTAAATGCAACGCAGCAACGTTATGGCTTAGACATGAATATGATCGAGCGCATGACGGAGCTGTTGATCAACGCAGGCTTTAAGCGTGGATTGGATGCTGAACATTTAAAACGCAGTTTGGCCAAAGGGGATGAAGACTATCGTTATAGTCTGAAGTTTGCTTTAGATCGTTTGGCTTTAGGCGTTGCTGTACCAGAGCATGTGCTGTTTCATGAGACCTTAAGCTATGCTCAAGTCCAGTCGAGTGATTTTGAGCTAATTGGTGTTTTGATTGAAATTTATCAGGATTTTAAACACCGTTCCGAGTGGATGATCGCGCATGAAATCGGACAACGGACGACTGCGGAAACTTGGCTGAATCGTTTGATGGAGGATATTCGCGAGTTTGAAGCTGCGGGTGTTGAGTCTTTGGCCACGGTGTATAATATGGTCAAAAAACAAGAACGTATGCTGACCTTGGCGAGTTTCTATGACGAACACGACCATCATGCACTGCGCAGTTTAAGTTTACCTTTGCCTTATGTATTAGAAGAAATCCAAAAGACCTTAGAAGCGCAACTGGACTATGCAGAACCCACGGGGCAGATCACGTTTAGTCAAATTGGCCAGATTCGACCTGTGCCGTATAAGTTGATCGTGATGTTGGGCTTGGACAGTGGCAAGTTTCCCAACCGTAGTGCGCATTTGCCTTTTGACCTGATGGACTTGCTGAAGCCACAACTGGGGGATCGTTCCCGTTTGGAAGATGATCAAGGGGCTTTTCTAGATGCCTTGTTGTTGGCACAAGAGAACTTATGGTTATTTTATAATGGCTTTGATATCAACGATGGTGAAGTCCGTGATCCGTCTACAGTGTTACAAGAATTGATTCAGCATATGGCCTTCATTGTGCGGCCTGACACACAGACCAAGAGTGCCAACGCAACGGTTGATCAGCATGGTGTGACTGTCCCCGCACAGCTGGCATCGCTGTATCATGTTCATCCTTTATTGCCTTTTGATCCGCGTGGTTTTGAATCTGAGCACAGTATTCGTTTTCAAGATCAATGGTTTCAGGTCGCGAAACAATTGCAACATGCATCAGGACAACGGAGTAGTTGGGTCAACACGCCTTATCCAAAATTAGAGCAAGACATTCAAGTTCTTGACAGTCAGCAGTGGATTCAAGATATCACTTTCCCTGCACGACTGTATCTCAAGACTTTAGGCGTGGAAAACTTAAAACCAGAAGAGATTCCTGCAACGCAAGAGCCGTTACTGCTCGATGGTTTAGGAGGTTATACCATCCGCCATTTTTTACAACAACATGAAGCAGAAGCGGATGCCAATCTTCTGATGGATCAACTGCCGATTGGTAAAGTGCAAGATGGGGTCTGGCAAATGAGCGTGCTTGAGCAGCAGCGCTTGCTGGCACGTTTACAACGTTATGCACCTGAGGCCACAGCCACGACCCAACAAGTCTGGAAGGTGAGTGAGCATTTACAGATCAATGTCACCCTAGCTAAATACAGTGCTGAAAAATGGGTCAGTGTAGAAGCATCCAGTGCCAGAGCAAAGCGCCGTGCCAAAGTTTGGTTAGAGTATTTACTGTGGCTGGCTTATGTCAATTTGGGAGAGGGCGGACAGCAATATCAACGCATCGTGGTGTTTAGTGACCGAACCATTTTATGTACTGGTGTGAGTTCAAATCAGGCGCGTGAATGGCTCAAACCTTGGTTGAAAGCATGGGAGTATGCACAAACTCAGCCTTTGGTTTTACCTGCGGCCTTGTTACTGAAAATTGCAGAAAAAGATAAAACGCATGAATGGCAACTGAATGATCAGGAACAGATGGTGATTGCGGACATGGACGCCATTTATAAAGTGTGGGAAGAAGATGGTCGCTTTAGTGGTTTTTCAATGACTGAAAACGAAGGCAATAAAGCACACCGCGACTGGCAGTTTATTCTACAAGAGCAGGATGCCAAAGCATTACTTGCCCATGCCTGTGAGCAGTTTTCTTATGAACTATATCATCCGATTTTTTTGCATCAGCAAAGCCTTGAGGACTAAGTCATGACAGCGCAGTCTCAGGCCTCTACATCGAACATGTCTTATCAACCCATTGCCGATATGAGTTTTCAGGGCTTGCATTGGATTGAAGCTTCAGCAGGCACAGGCAAGACTTTTACTTTGTCCAGTTTGATGGTGCGTATTTTTCTTGGGGCCTATTTGCCGAATCAGGTCATTGCAACCACCTTCACCCGTGCTGCCGCTGCGGAGCTGAAAAGTCGCGTTCGGGCACGTTTGATTGAAACTTTAAGTTATTTTGAAGGTTGTCAGAGTCTGACAGAGCGAGAAATACAGGCCAAAATTGCCGCTGAACAAGATCCGCTTTTTATCAAAGTGCTCACAGACTACGCACAGCGGGTCGGTTTTGCCCAAGAGCGCTTGAAGTTGGTGATTGACCAGTTAGATGAGTTATTTGTCGGGACACTGGACAGTTTTAGTCAAAAGTTACTGCGTGAGTTTTCTTTTGAAAGTGGCAAGATTGAGCGTGCGGATATTACCGATGATGCGCAGAGTTATACTCAGCAGCTCATTCATGACGTATTACGCGAGTGGATTCAGGCACAGCCGCAGCCTGTGGTGAATTATTTACTGTTAAAACAAAAATTAAAAACCGAACAGGCTTATGTGCCAATTGTTGAAAATAGTCTGAACTTTGCCTCGGCACAGTTTCAACAGGTAGAAAAACCTGTGCTTGATTTGACGCAATTTGAGCAGGCCATTGATCAATTTACCGCGTTGGATGTGGCGCAGATTGAAAGCTTGAACGACTATTATGCCCCCGAAGGGCAATATCATGCGGTGTTGGGGAAGAAGTGGCGCACCGATGCTTTGATGCAACGCATTCTATGTCAGGACTTACCTGCTTTTTTGACTGCGCTGAAAGAGCAGCGGGCTTATGCCTTATTTGCGCCACATTTTGAAAAAACCTTAAAACATTTGACCGACCTCACGACGAAAAAAGTCTTAAACAAATGTGCTGTAGATGTGTTGGAACAGTTTGAGCAGCATCCTGTGTGGCGACAGGTCCGCAGTTTCTTAGCGGCGTTGGCAGAGCTAGAGCTCAATTTGGATGTGCTGGATGCGTATTTAAAATATCACTTAAGTTCTGAGGTGAAAAAGCGATTACCACAAGTCTTGCTGCAAAAGAGTGAAACGACTTTTGCCCAGCAAATCCGTACCTTGTCAGAAGCCTTACAGGGCGAACAAGGCAGGCGCTTTGCTCAGTTTGTACAGGCACGTTATCCGCTCATTTTAGTGGATGAGTTTCAAGACACTAACCAAGACCAAGATGACATGTTGGCGCGGATTTGGCGTGATGCACAGCGTTATCCTCAAGGCTGTATGATTATGGTCGGTGACCCGAAACAAGCCATTTATGGCTTTCGTGGGGGTGACATGCTGACCTATAACAAAGCACGTTTAGATGTTTTGGCAAAACACGGTCAGCAGTATAGTTTGAAATATAATCATCGCTCTGTGCAAAAGTTGGTACAGGTGGTGGATGCTTTATTTCAACGCCAACAGGACTTTGGTGAGCAGGTCTATTACCAGCCTGTAGAAGCAGGGACTCGACCACATCCCGCTTTGGTCGATGCACAGGGTGAAAACCATATACCGCTGCGCTGGCTGTTACTTGAAGACAAAAAAAATGAAGCTCAACAAGTGGCATGGAAAATTCGTGATTTAATCAACCAAGGCATTCAACAGCAACTGTATGTGGCAGATGATCCGCCACAGTTTATGGGTGCAAATGATATCGCGGTGTTGTCGAAAAACCATGATGGCTTGGACAAAGTTCAGTTTGAACTAGAGCGTTTGGGGATTTTGGTCAACCGTCCGTCTAAACGCAGTGTGTTTGAAAGTCAGGTCGCGAAAGATGTTGGTGCGTTATTGACCGCAATGATGCATCCTTTTGATGAAGCCAAGGTTCGCCGTGCGCTTTTGAGCCGGCTGTTGGCGATTGATTTAAAACAGTTACTAGAACTGGAAAAGCAAGCCAACGGTTTGAGCCAGTTTATGGCGGATTTTGATGACATCCGCGACATGTGGATCAATAAAGGCTTTTTAAGTGCATGGCAGTACGCTTTAAACCTGTTTAAAGTGTGGAAAAACTTGGTGGCTTACCAAAGCCGAGACAACGAACGGACGGTGGTCAATCTACGGCATTTGACTGAGTTGTTGAGCCAACATAGTGAGCAGTTCCAAGGTGCGCAGAAACTGTATCATTGGTATCTAAAACAGTTACATTTGCCTGCGGAACGTGAGTGGGAGTTGGAACGCAAACTCTCCAATGCCACAGGCGTACAGCTGATGACCATTCATCAGTCCAAAGGTCTAGAGTTTAAAATTGTGTTCTTGCTGGGTGCTGACAAAGACTTTAAGGAAATGAATAAAACCTTAAACTTTTCAACTCTGGAACAGATCAATCCGACGACAGGGCGGAGCGAGGTACAGCGCATCGTAGCGGTAAATGATGCCAACCTGTTAGACCCAGCCGCGATTGATCAACACAATGAGCGAGCCGAAGCAGAACAGCATCGCTTATGGTACGTCGCACTGACCCGCGCCAGTCACCGCGTGTATGCCTTACTGCAAGATCAGGAATATAAATCAAATACGGCATTGGCATTTTGGCGTGGTCAAGCAGGTAATCTGTTTGAGCATCCTGCCAGTGGTGATGAAGCATTATTGGCCGAAAAGCCGATCCGTTTACAGCCAGCCCAGCAGCAAGAGATCATTCAACTGCAAGCCTTGGCCTTTCCTGAACAGCGTTTTTATCCACGGTCCAAAACCAGTTTTAGTGCGTTAGCACAGCATTTGAGTCGCAAAGAGGCAATGGATGCCTTAGCAGTTTTGAGCGAGAAAGTGGGCAGTGCGGATGACGAGATTAATCATCCTGTGCTTGAAGATGTGGAGCTGAGTCAGCCTTTGGCGTGGATTAAACGGCAGTTTCCAATGGGGACGACTGCGGGAACCTTCCTGCACGAAATTTTCGAGCATATTGACTTTCAGGACTCGGGTGACTGGGGACTGGAAATTCATCGTCGTTTTAAAAATGATAGTCCCTTACTGTGGCAAGAGTTATTGGTCAAATATCAACACGAGTTTGAACAGGATGATGAAACTCAATTGGTGCTGTGGATGCAAGAGTGGTTAGCAGATGTGCTAGAAACGCCTTTGCATGCAGGTTTTCAGTTGAAGCAGCTTAAAGTCGATGAACACTTGGCTGAATTTCCTTTTTATTTGTCATTGTCCGATCATGTGCTGGCGATTAAACGCATACAGGCATTATTTCAAGAATACGGCATTGATCTACTCGACTTAAATGAAGCCAATTCTGCTCGTTATCTGACAGGTTCGATAGACTTGGTTTATTTTGATGGTCAGCGTTATCACATCGCCGATTATAAAAGTAACTTCTTAGGGGCGGATCAGCAGAGCTACAATCATGACGCAATCCAATTGAATATGTCACATGCCAGTTATTGGTTGCAGGCGGGTTTGTATTTGGTGGCTTTGCATCGCTATTTAAAAGTGAATTTGCTGGACTATGACATTGAAAAACATCTTGGTCAGGCGAGTTATCTTTATTTGAGAGGGATGAATGGGCAGCCCAATCAAGGGGTTTTAAGTTGGCGTGCCAGCCCAGAGTTTATTTTAAGATTGGATGCCATCTTGGGTCATTTTGCTGAGGATACTTCTACTGAAAATCATGTAGGCAAAACTTCTGAATTAAGTGAAATTAGTCACTCATAAACAAAGAATTAAGTTGTGGATAACTTTGAGGATAACCGTGTGGAAAATGTTCATAAAGCCAGTATTGATCAGGCTGCCGTGGTAGACACATGGTTAACGCGTTGGAGTCAGTTTATTCAACAGTCACCACTGAGTAAAACAGGGTTCACCGAAACCCGAAGTGAAATGATTCAACAGGTCCTTGAAGCCATGCTACGCGGTGAGAGTTGTATCTCGGTTGCAGCTCAAGCCGTCACAGTCTTAGATGATTTGGTGATGGATGAACAGCAGGCACAGCAACAAAAAGCCCCGTTTGTTTACGATCAGCAGCAATTATATCTGTATCGTTATTGGGCTTTAGAGCAGTCCTTGGCCCAGCAAGTGGCGCGGTTAAAACTACAAAACTTAACGCAAGTGGATATTTCAGCTTATGCCCATTTACTAGAAGATCCACACCAAAAACAGGCTTTGGCTATGGTGGCTGAGCAGGCGCTCGCGATCATTACAGGTGGTCCGGGCACAGGGAAAACCTATACCTTGGCGCGTATTATTACGGTGCTCAAGCAAAGTTTACCTGATATTCGTATTGCGATGGCTGCACCGACAGGTAAGGCGGCGCAGCGCATGAAAGAAGCCCTGCAAAACTCTTTTCAGGATGAAAAGTTACAAGACTTAGTTACCCCAGATTTGAAAAACTTAAACCCTGTGACGCTACATCGACTTTTGGGTCTTGGGAATACGCAGCAACCGCGTTTTCATAGCAGACAACCTTTACCTTATGATGTGATTGTCGTTGATGAAGCATCCATGCTGGATTTAAATTTGGCGCAGATGCTCTTTGCTGCCATGCCGAATCAAGCCCATTTGATTTTATTGGGAGATGCTGATCAGTTGGCTTCGGTCGATGTCGGCTCTGTGCTCGCCGATCTACAACAGGTTCCAGCTTTGGCTGAAAATAGAGTCAATTTAGTCAATAGCCGTCGTTTCAAATCAGATGCACGAATTGGAAAGTTGGCACAATTTATTCAACAGCAATCTTGTTTTGACTTAACGACGCATCCTGCCGAAAAACAGAGCGTATTGCACACTTTTCAACAGCAAGTGGTACATGCCACGACGTTGAAAGCGGTTGAGTTGGATCAGGTCAAGGTCGATTATCTACAACTCGAATTGTTGCCTGAGCAAGCATTATCTGCAGAGCAGTTACAACATTATTATGATCTGCTGATGCTCGGCTTTCAGGGCTATGTCGAGGCTTTAAAGCAATATCAGCAAAATCCTAATGAGTCTCTCGTGCCCAAAGTGATTCAACATTTTGATGATTACCGTATTTTGGCCGCCATACGTCACGGCCATTTCGGCTTAAAACAGCTCAATTTGCAAATCGAGCAACGTCTATTAGAACAATCAAAACAAATCAAGCAGGGTGAGTGGTACTTGGGCCGTCCTGTGATGATGACCTATAACGACTATCAGTTGGGCTTGTCGAATGGCGATATTGGCTTGTGTTTACATCGTATACAACAAGGTAAGTTGCAGTTTGAGGTGTATTTCCCCAGCTTGGATAAATGGGTAGCTGCGACACGATTACCCAAAAATATTGAAACGGCTTTTGCGCTGACCATTCACAAATCTCAAGGCTCTGAGTTCACTCATACCGCGGTGGTGTTAGATCGGCAGGCTGAAAAATTACTCAGTAAAGAGTTGATTTATACCGCAATTACGCGGGCGAAAAAAGTGGTCAGTTTACTGGTCGATGCCGATGCATTCGTACATGCTATGGTGACTCGAACCACCCGAGAAAGTGGTCTATCAAGAAAAATTAATCAACAAATTCAATTGTGAAGATTTAATAAACAAATAGGAGTTTTGTACGAAATGGCTTACAGGGATTCAGGAGATTTGCGCATAGAGCTTTGCTGAGGATTTTGAGAAGATGGCTTCACATAAAGAGCTCAACACGGAATGTTGAGTATAATCGCAAAAAGATAATAATAACGTCAGTAGACAGCGAACTTACAGTGAAGTAGGTGAAAGAGGAAACTTACAGCCGCTAAGCCTTGTAGTTTTGGGAGAGACTACAAGGCTTTTTTATATCTGATAAATTGGCAAAATGTGACAAAAAATAGCCATTCATTCCTCGAAGCATAAAATACAGTTATAGATTAAATATTGAAGAGATACTGTCTCCGTATTGCACGGCTTATGCTTTTTTAAATTTAGTTCTTATGCCTTTAAGTTCTTGTTTTTTTATTTATTAAATTTTTAATACTGCATTTTTTAGAGAGGTTTAGGTTAAATAATGGAGAAAATGAGGAGTTTATGTAAGCAATCGCTTACATGAAGATGAGTGAAATACGACTTTTTTCTTCTGTGTGATGTGGCAAAATCTGTCACATAAGGATGTAAATGATTAAACATGGAATGTTTAATACAAGACGCGGAAAAGCGCATTATTATAATGATAACCAAAACAACAAGAACAAAAATAAAAGAACACTACAGCGCAAAAAAGCCCAAGTTTACTTGGGCTTTTTTTTATGCTCAGACTAAGTTTGTTTCGCTTCGATCGGTTGCAAATAAGGAGCGACGTTGGTGCTTTAAGATTTTGGGACAGTTCTTTGAGATTTGATAAAGCGTTTTCGCTAAAGCGGGTAAGTGGGTCCCGACGACAGATTTTCCTGTGGTTAATAGCGATACGCTAATATCACGTTCTGGATCGGCCCAACAGAGAATATTGGAAAACCCGAGATGTCCAAAGGCTTGCCCAGTCATGGGTCCAAATAACCCAATAGGATTACTCCCTAGCATTGGGCCTAAGGCATAACGCATCGGGACTAATAATGTCCGATCTAAACTGACTCCTGACGTGGCCAAGGTCGAGCGAAATACCGTTTGGGCACTCATGATTTGTTTGCCTTGGTATTCGCCACCACTCAAGAGCATTTCAAAGAAACGTCCAGCTTGTTCGGCACTGGTATAAATGTTGCCTGCTGGGCAAATCGTGTCCATAAAGCGCACATCATTGGTCACATCGACCGCCAACTGTAAACCACCACCCAGTACCCGATTAAGATAATGGTCTGTGCCTAAACGTGGATGTAGACCTGTGGCATAGTTTAAAGCGACATCCGCTCGATACTCAGGTTTTAGACCATAGTTAAAGTAATCTAAGCCCATGGGTTTCTCGATATTTTCGGCAAGAAATTCACGGGCCGTTTGACCTGTTACCCGCTTGATAATTTCCCCTAAAATATAACCTGACGTCACGGCGTGATACGCCAGATGTGTGCCTGAGGCTGAAACGGGTTGTGCCGCATAAAGACGTTCTAAAATTTGATCTTGATTAAACAACAGTTCAGGCGTGACTTTGCTGTCAATGCGAGGAATGCCACCACGATGAGCGAGCAAATGGAAAATGGTGGCATGACGTTTACCGTTTACGCCATATTCGGGAATATAGTGGCTAATCGGATCGAGTAAATTCAGATCACCACGTTCATCCAACATATGAATCAGCATGGCTGTAACGATTTTAGAGGCGGAAAATAAGCAAACTGGGGTGTCGGGTGTGCCAATTTTCGCATCTGCCGCTAAACCATCGGCTGAGTTGCCTTGCGCATAACCAATGCTGCGGTTTAACAATATTTGTCCCTGACGACGTAAACAGAGGCTGATGAAAGGGTAGTTTCCTGTTTTATATAGGGACTCTACACTGGCCCAAATGCTTTGAATTTGTGCGTCATTCATGCCACCCAAGGTAGCGGAGACCTCATCTTTAGAACGAATCACGTGGTTGAGGTCATGCGGGACATAACAGGTATTGGCAGATAAAATTTTCACAAATTTCTCTCTATTTTTCGTTTTTATTGGGTCTGAGTCTGATATTGAAAATCAGAATTGTCATGATTGTGCATGATTTGTGCAAAGCCGTCAGTTGCCGAATTGACTGCGAACATAAAACATTTTTGCAATATAGCGCTAGATCCCTTAAAATAATGCCTTGCTGTAGTGATGCACGGCAGTCAACTTGGTTTTGAAGAATCAATTTGATTTGTATCAAATGTAACTTATAAGCATCTCGGAGAAATCGAATGGCTTTAACAAACGCAGATCGCGCAGAGATCATTGCTAAATTTGCTCGCGCTGAAAACGACACTGGTTCACCAGAAGTTCAAGTAGCTCTTTTAACTGCTCAAATCAATGATTTACAAGGTCACTTCAAAGAGCACAAACACGACCACCATAGCCGTCGCGGTCTTATCCGTATGGTTAACCAACGTCGTAAGCTTCTTGATTACCTTAAAGGTAAAGACGCTACTCGTTACAGCGACTTGATTGCTGCTTTAGGTTTACGTCGTTAATTCGATTAAACTTTTATTTTCGGACTATCGCATTTTGAATGCTTTATTACTGAAAAAGAAAGTCTACCTTGCTTCTGTGAGGTAATGGGGAAGGGGCGAATGTTTCGCTCCTTCTTTGTGTCTTAAAATCATATTTTTAGTCTCTGGTGAGGTCGGCTTCTAAGCTTTGTCATTTATACAGTTGCCTGAAATGGCGATGTGAATGCCAAACCTTAGGGGTCTCCACTAGAATAAAAATCAGGAAAGAAAAATACATGTCTATGTTTAATATTATTCGTAAAGAATTCCAATATGGTCAACACACGGTTGTTTTAGAAACTGGTCGTGTTGCTCGTCAAGCAAACACTGTTGTGATCACCATGGGTGGTGTACAGGTTCTTGTTGCAATCGTTGCTCAACCAAAAGCAAAAGCAGGCCAAGACTTCTTCCCATTGACTGTTAACTACCAAGAAAAACAATATGCTGCAGGTCGTATCCCAGGTGGTTACGGTAAGCGTGAAGGTCGTCAGTCTGAAGCTGAAACTTTAATTTCACGTCTTATTGACCGTCCAATCCGTCCATTGTTCCCAGAAGGTTTCTACAACGAAATCCAAGTAACAGCGACTGTTATTTCTTCTGACAAAACCATGGAAGGCGATATCGCTGCAATGTTGGGTGCTTCAGCTGCGATGTCTATTGCTGGTGTTCCATTTGCAGGCCCAATCGCAGGCGCACGTGTTGGTTTAATCAACGGTGAATACATCCTTAACCCAACTTTAGAACAGCTTAAAGAATCCGATCTTGACCTTGTGGTTGCAGGTACTGAAGCTGCTGTATTGATGGTTGAATCTGAAGCGAAAGAGCTTTCTGAAGACCAAATGTTAGGCGCTGTACTTTTCGGTCATGACGAAATGCAAATCGCAATTCAAGCGATTAAAGAATTTGCTGCTGCTGCGGGTGCGGTTGAATCGACTTGGGTTGCTCCAGTTAAAAACGAAGAACTTCTTGGTAAATTGAAAGAAGCATTCGAAGCGAAAATCTCTGAAGCGTATACAATTGCTGTTAAGCAAGACCGTTACGCAGCATTAGATGCACTTCACGTAGAAGCTGTTGCTCAGTTCGTTCCTGAAAATGATGAAACTGGCATTGCTGCTGAAGTTGACGAATTATTCGAAGACCTTAAATACCGTACGGTACGTGACAACATTTTGTCTGGTAAACCACGTATTGATGGTCGTGACACGAAAACTGTTCGTGCCATTGATGTTCAAGTGGGCGTATTAGGCCGTGCACACGGTTCTGCATTATTCACACGTGGTGAAACTCAGGCGTTGGTAACCACGACTTTGGGTAATACACGTGATGCGTTGATGGTTGATACCCTAGCTGGTACTAAAACTGACAACTTCATGTTGCACTATAACTTCCCTGCATACTCTGTCGGTGAAACGGGGCGTGAATCTGGTCCTAAGCGTCGTGAAATCGGTCATGGTCGTTTGGCGCGTCGTGGTGTTCAAGCGGTTCTTCCTGCGGCTGATCGCTTCCCGTACGTAATTCGTATTGTATCGGATATTACTGAATCAAACGGTTCATCTTCAATGGCTTCAGTATGTGGTGCTTCATTATCACTTATGGATGCAGGTGTTCCATTGAAAGCGCCAGTTGCAGGTATTGCAATGGGTCTAGTGAAAGAAGGCGAGCGTTTCGCAGTTCTTTCTGACATCTTAGGTGACGAAGATCACTTAGGTGACATGGACTTTAAAGTAGCCGGTTCTGCGAACGGTATTACTGCACTTCAAATGGATATCAAAATTGAAGGTATCACTGAAGAAATCATGGAAGCGGCATTGAACCAAGCGTATGCGGGCCGTATGCATATCTTGAATGAAATGAACCAAGTGATTTCACGTGCTCGCCCTGAAATTTCAATGCATGCACCGACATTCCAAGTGATCAACATCAACCCAGACAAGATCCGTGACGTGATTGGTAAAGGTGGCGCGACCATCCGTGCTATTACCGAAGAAACCAAAGCGGCTATTGATATTGAAGACAACGGTACCGTTCGTGTATTTGGTGAAACCAAAGCTGCTGCTGCTGCTGCAGTTGCAAAAATCCAAGCACTGACTGCTGAAATTGAACCAGGTACGATTTACGTCGGTAAAGTCATTCGTATCGTTGAATTCGGTGCGTTTGTAAACATCCTTCCAGGTACTGATGGCTTACTTCACATTTCACAAATCTCGAACGAGCGTATTGCAAACGTGGCAGATGTGTTGAAAGAAGGTCAAGAAATTAAGGTACAAGTTGCGGATGTAGACAACCGTGGTCGTATCAAATTGACAATGAAAGACATCGAACAAGTTTAATCTCTTGTCAATTCACATGGTGTTTGCCATGTGAATTGAGTTGTCTTAAAAAGCCCTGAGCTTGGCCAATGTAAACTTTGGCTTGCTCAGGGCTTTTTTTATGGCATCATGCTGGCTAAGACAGACAATAATAAATGAGATATGCAAAGCTATTATTTCTATCAACATCCCACCGCACAGCATACCTATGTGCAGAAACAGCCAATTGCAGAGCAGGAAGCCGAGTTTATTTGGGTGGAGTGTAGCCGTGACGATGTGGTTAATCGGGCAGAACATTGGCAGCAGGACATTTATGCGGCAACGGGACTGTGGATGAATGAATATCATCTGCGCGATATTCTCAATTTAGAACACCCTTGTGCCTTTGACACTTTGGAAGATTACGACTTGCTGATCTTTCGTAAGCTGATCACACCTGATGATCAAATCAAGCTTGATACGCAAGCGGCTGAAAAACATGAACGGGTCTTTGGTCTGGCGACGACCCCGATTAGCTTTATGCTTACGCCGCAAGTCTTGATTACGGTTAGAGAGCAGGGCAATAAAGAAGTTGAAAGCTATATTCAGCGTATGGAAACGGTGTTGAGCCGTCCGATTGAAGAACATAATAAACCACGAAAATTACCCGCAACGCCTTTAGATTTGACCTTGAGACTGCTCAATAATATGGTAGATGGTTATCTTGATTTACGTGTTCCGCTGACGCGTCGAGTGGAGTTTTGGCAGCAAGAGCTTTTACAAGGCCATCGTCGTTTTACCAAGTGGCATCAACTGTTGCAAGAGAATATGGCTTTCCAACAAGTGGAAAATTTGTGCGAAGAACAAATCGAGACTTTGCAGGAATTGCGTGATGAAATTGTCGATAATTATTCGCACTTGAAAGGGAAAAAGCGTAGCGAAAAACAAGACATCATGTTGGTACGTGTCGATGATTTAACCAGTCATATTGAACGTATTCAAAAGCATACCATTCGCTTGAGAAATGCAGTGCAAGCAGCTATCGATCTACATTTTTCAGCCATTGCCAATCAAACCAATGAAAACATGCGGATTTTAGCCATTATTACCGCGATTTTTGCGCCGCTAACCTTGTTGACAGGGGTGTATGGTATGAACTTCGAGTTTATTCCGGGGCTGAAGTCCCCAACAGGGTTTTGGATCATGTTGGGCATCATGTTAATGACGACATTGATTCTGCTGTATTATTTTTATAGACGTCATTTGGTCGGGCGTGGCGAAAAAAGTGTCATTGATATGTTGGCACAACAGCATGCGGACCAACATATGAATTTGTTTTGGTTTATCGATTATGAGCCGATCAAGCAAACCGTGAAGGGCACCATCAAAGATTTAGAGAAAATCACCAAATTAAAATAATTCGGTGATTTTCCGCATAGACCATTAAAGCAAATGGGCTTTAAGGTGTTTCTTTATATGCTGACGCTATCCTTGTTCAATTTATTATTCGGATATGTGGGCGTCGCAGGGAGATTTAATTTAAGAGGTTTTTAACTGGGCTCCTTTTAAAATCCGGTAAAGCTGATCTTTAATGAACAGCTTTTTGCGTTTGAGGGGCTCAATCTCTCCACGATGAATCCTGACAGGGTCTTGTTCGAGTAAACAAATTTCCTGATCGAGAGCTTCATGGTCGTCAAACATTTTAGAAAAATGCGGATTGTCTTCTCTAAGCTGTTGAATCATGTCTCGGTATTCAGGAAACATGAGCTTAGTCTTTTTATTACAAACTTTGAGTTTCATGGTTGCCGTCTAATCCTCTTATTCAAAAATAAAAAAAAGAAAGAAAGGCACGCGCCAATCTTTCTTTATAGAACTAGTGTTGAGTCGTTTGAACTGGGTCAGTGAGATGTAAATGTTTTACTTCACGACGAAGTTTTTGAACTTCCTCAATCAAATCCAGCATCATTGCGACTGCAGTAAAGCTGGCATCAAAGTCACGTTGTAAGCGATAGGCTCGTCGTGCACGTGAGACATCATCACCAAAAAATTGGTGAATGCGGTTATCGGGTCGGTTAGGCAGAATGTCATATTCCAACAGCTGTAAAACCCATTCAGGACTTTGTCCGCAGGCTTCAGCAAAATGCTTTAAGTCAAAGCTATGTTGTTCATCAACAATTTCAGCGTGTCGACATCCGTCTAAAATAATTTCACGATAATGAATAGTCGTCATAATTTTCTCCTTAAGACTGACGCGGCTTAAAGTGAGGGAAGGCTTCAGCAAAGGCTTGGTAGGCTTGCTGTTCTTGCTCACTCTGCGCAGGAGGTTGAACAATGTTTAAAATTAAATATAAATGTCCTGCCGTTTTGGCTGGAATCCCCTGATCTTTTAAACGGAGTTGCTGCCCCGTTTTGGCATTTTTCGGAATTTGAATTTGTAATGTCCGACCATTGGGTAGCGCGGCGGTAATGCTTTGCCCCAAAGCGGCTTCCCAAGGACTGATATTCAGTTGGTGATAGACATCAACTCCTTCAACGCGTGTGGTCTCCGTATCTTTGTAATAAATTTCGATATACAGGTCGCCATTTTCACCGCCCTGAATACCTGACTGTCCTTGACCATTTAAGCGAATTTGTTGCCCTTCTTTCATGCCTTTAGGGATTTTAACTTCCAGCGTTTTACGCTGAATTTCTGCTTCACCATAAGCATTTAAAGTGGGAATCTGTAAGGTAATGGTTTGGGTGGTACCCTGGAATCCAACCTCAAGATCGACCTCTAAACGTGCATGTTGGTCTTCGCCTTTATGGCGTGTGCTATTTTGGCGTTGATATTGATAGTTTGATCCTCCAAAACCTGAACCAAAACGCCCAAATAAGTCTTCAAATCCTGAAAAATCATGTGCCTGTTGTCCGCCTTGGGTATTCCGAAATGCCTCTTCAAAACCACCAAAGCCTGCATTGGGGTTGAATTGCTGTGAGCCTTGTGGATGATCGAGTTCAAAGTCATATTCTGCTTTTTTTGTTTCATCACTTAAGGTGTCATAGGCGACATTCAATTCTTGCATACGTGCTTCAGCATCAGGCTCCTTACTGACATCGGGATGATACTTACGTGCCAATTTTCGATAGGCTTTTTTAATTTGTTCGGCTGTCGCATCTCGCGTTAAACCGAGTATTTCATAATGGTTCTTCGGCATAAATAAGTTTAAATAAATTGATTAAGTTTTAATCATTATTCAGTCTTTCAGCAGATTTCAACAGTAAAGATATGTTCCTTATTGTTTCAAAACATGACAAGAAAAAAGCCCCGATGAAAGGAGCTTTGATGGATGAGGGATACTTAATATTTGACCCATGTGATGTTGCGCCCACCGCCATTTTCGGTGGACGTCCCTCGAATTCGTAAGTGTTTACCATTGTTGCTGAGTCGTGCATATGCGTCATAACGTAGCCCTGTGAAAGGGTCGAGGAGCTGTCCATGGCTATAGGTCGAATCTTTGGCATTGTCTAACTGCAAATGGCTGAGCGTTGTCATGCCGACGATGGGCTGATTTTTATTGACACCATCACACTTGCTACAGTTTTCTATCTTTACCGCACCTGGAATTTCGCGCGTACTTACGATGACTGCTTTATAGCTATTGTTTTTGTCTTTTTCAATCAAGACGTCACTGAGAGAGTATCCTGTTTTATCATCGATGGTTTTCCATTTGCCGACCAAAGGATCGGTGGCTGCAAAACAGGAGAAGGCGCATAAACTGCTGAGTACGAAAAGACTGCAAGAAAATTTCATGATGGCAAAACCCCAATGGAAGAGAAAAATAAAGACATATAAAAATTATGGGTTTATTTATAACGAAATTTAAGCGGTGTGACCAGTGAAATATCTATGAATAAAAGTGATGAATCATTTGAATTATCTTATTTTTATGAGAACAAAGGCATAAAAAAAGAGCAATTTAGTTGCTCTTTTTTTATTGCACATGACGCGCTTAGCTTAAGTGTTCACCAAATAAACCCAAGGCTTCTTCTGCACTAAAGCTGTATTGTGTGTTACAGAACTGGCAGTCCATGGTAATCGGGTTTTGATGTTCTAGCGTTTCACGAACGGCTTCAGCGCCAATTTGTTCAAGCGCTTGAGCACAACGTTCTTTCGAACAGGTACAGCCAAATTTCAGTACTTCAACTTCAGGTAAGCGTACTTCTTCTTCGTTGTATAAACGGTAAAGAATTTCACTGGACTCTAAATCGGTTAACTCTTCGATTTTGAGCGTTTCAGTCAACATGGTCAGACGTGGCCATAAGTCTTGGTCGACACGTTCTTGTTCTTCTTCACTGTTACGTGGTAACAGCTGAATGAGTAAACCGCCAGCACGCTGGGATGAACTGGCCAAAACAATACGCGTTGGAATTTGGGCAGACAGGTCATAGTACTGCATTAAACAACCCGCAAGATTTGGCTTGTCTAAAGCCACAATCCCTTGATAACGCTCACCAAATTCGGGCTCAATATTAATAAAGAGTACAGGGCTAATGAGGGTGCTCAATACCGTACTGCTGCTGTCGGCAGCATTAAAGCGTGGATCCGCTTCATAATCCGCCAAGGCACGCACTTCACCAAGGTGATTACATTCAGCCATGGCCCATTTGAAACTACCTGAAGCCTGAATTTGTAAACTAATACGGCCTTTAATTTTTAAAGTACTGGCAAGTAATGCCGTGGCACTAAGCATTTCACCTAACAGCACTTGGACTGCAGGTGCATAATCACGCTGCGCCAAGATGGTTTGTAGGGTTTCTTCTAGATGAACCACTTCACCACGAACAGGACTATCTTCAATATAAAAGCGTTGACGCAAATCAGACATAAATTTCTCCAATATCCTGTCTTAATGGTGACGATATTGTAAAACACAAGTCATTTTACTTCATCCCGTGTGACATCTATTCGGTCATGTTGTAACTCGCGTTGTAGGTCAACGCCAACAGGACTTTGACGGAGCTGCGTATCACTTTCAAATAAGTGTTCTAATTCGGCTAGAGCATTACGATGTGTTTCATACACTTTCTGTTCGTCGTTATAAATACTTTGCTGCTGTGCGAGCAGTTTTTCATCATAATCTCGAAATAACTCAATGCTCTTATAAGCATCTTGTTCTGCAATTCCGAGATTACGCAGGGCAAAATAGGCCATCCCTAAAGACGATAAATAGGTTTCACGCCAAATATGTTCCACTCCTAAGTCACGTAACAAATGCACATGATGTCGATCACGGGCACGGACCAGCAAGTTTAAATCTGGATAATTGAGTCGGATATGGCGTGCCACATTCATGGAGTCTTCAATATCATCAATGGCTAATACAAACACTTTGGCATGTTCGATACCGGCTGCACGCAGGATATCGGGTTGAGTGGCATCACCATAGTAGAGTTTGCCGCCATAGTTGCGAACGAAATCGACCTTGTCGATATTGCTGTCAATCGCCGTGAAGGTTTGGTGCTGTAAGTGAACTAGTCGTGCCACAATTTGTCCGACACGGCCAAAGCCAGCAATGATCATCGGGTTATGCTGTTCAGGAATCTCATCATAGACAGGTGTAGTTTCTTTCTCGAATAGAGGCACCATCCACGAACTCATCAGCCAGTACAGAATAGGCGTTAGAATCATCGACAATGTCACGATCAAATTGATCGGCTCTAAAATGGCTTGCGTAATCACGTGTTCACTCATGGCAACATTGAGCACCACAAAAGCAAACTCACCGCCTTGTGCCAAACAAGTGGCCAGCATCAAACTATTGCGCCATGAAAACTCGAAGTAGCGAGCGATGGCCGTTAACGCCAGCAGTTTGACCAACATCAGCAATAATGCACCGCCAATAATCAGACTTGGGCTTTCCCACAGGAGCGAAACTTGCGTGCTCATCCCGACGGTCATGAAAAATAGACCGAGAAGTAGACCTTTAAATGGTGCAATACTGGCTTCCAGCTCATGACGGAATTCAGAGTCAGCAAGTAACACCCCAGTTAAAAATGCGCCCAAGGTGGTACTGATACCTAAGACATCCATAAGCGCGACCACGCCTAAGACAATAAACAAACCGACTGCGGTAATCAGTTCATGTGCGCCACTTTTGGCCACAAAGCGGAAAAAAGGGCGCATGAGATAACGGCTAAATAAAAACAAGCCTGTAAAGGTAGCAACAATCGCTGCAAAGTAGGCCACGCCATGATGGGTTGAGTTTGTTCCCGCAAGCAGGGGGATAATCGCAATCAGCGGAATCGCGGCAATATCTTGAAAGAGTAAAATGGAAAAGGACTGCTGACCAAAAGTGGTATTGAGCTGCTGTTTTTCGCTGAGCAGTTGCAACACAAATGCGGTGGAGGAGAGGGCAAGGGCAAAACCAATCACAACACTGGCCGCAATCTGCTGTTGCAGGGCAAAAAAGACGATGCACGCCAGTAGCACGCCGCAGAGCGTTACTTGTAAACTGCCCATCACAAAAATGGATTTACGCATTTCCCATAAACGTTGTGGGCGAAGTTCTAGTCCAATAATGAACATCAAGAAAATCACGCCGTACTCAGCGAGTTTATGAATGTCTTCAGGGTCATGGACGACATTTAATACACTGGGACCGAGTAAGATGCCTGTAAATAAATAGCCGAGTAGCGTGGCAATCCCCAGCCGTTTGGCCAACGGAACGATCATCAGTGCCGCAGCCAAAAAGAGGGTGATTTGAAGCAGTAGAGACATTGCCCTGTCCTAAATTTTTTTCTTTATGTTGGAAGTTTAAGGGAGAACGCGACTCAGGTCTAAACCTTATTCACGTCGAGCCTTAACTTAACTCTTGTGGATCAATATCAAGGCTCAATTTCATGCCATGCGGTTTGTTATGCCAGACATTTTGCCACCACTGACGAATGTAAAAATGCATCCGCGCCCGATCTTTGGACAGTAATACCATATGCGCTTGATAGCGGCCTGCTTTACGTTCCATCGGCGCAGGAATGGGCCCCCAAATATCAATACTGTTTTCTGAGGCTTGGCGCAGTACTTGTACATGCTCTTGTAAAAAGCTTTGGTTCAGTTCTTGGTCTTTGGATTCACAGCGCAATAAAGCCGCATAGCGATAAGGTGGCATCCATGCAGCTTTACGCTCTTTCAACGTTTGCTTGGCAAAGCTGCGATAGCCCGACTCCAACAGGGTATTCAGCAAAGGGTGGTCTGGACGTAAAGTTTGTAAATAGACCTCGCCTTTTTTCTCGCCGCGCCCTGCACGTCCCGCGACTTGGATGATGAGTTGTGCGGTACGTTCTGTGGCACGAAAGTCTACACTGAGTAAGCCCGAGTCGATGTCTAAAATTGCCACCAAAGTCACATAAGGAAAGTGATGTCCTTTGGCCAGCATTTGGGTGCCGAGCAAAATGATGGGTTCACTTTTCTGAATTTTGTTATAGATTTTTTGCCAGCTGCCGACTCGACTGGTCGAGTCACGATCCACCCGAATTACTTCAAAGTTGGGGAACAGTTCTTGTAGGTTTTCTTCAACTTTTGCGGTGCCTAAACCAATTGGTTTTAGTTCGCTATGCTGACATTGCGGGCAGTGTTCAGGCATGCGGTGAATGGTGCCGCAGTGGTGACAGTGCAAATGCTGGTAGGGCTGTCGATGTACGGTAAAATTGGCATCGCAGTGGGGGCACTTGGCCTGCCAGCCACAACTTTCACAAATCAACACAGGCGCATAGCCACGACGATTTAAGAAAATCAGCACCTGTTCTTTTTTGTCTAAGCGCTTTTGTACTTCATGAATCAGCTGTTGGCTGATGCCATTTTGTTTTTGTGCTACTTTCAGATCGATCACATGCATTTTCGGCATCACGGCCACACCTGCACGTTGGTCCAACTCCAAACGGGTCATTTTACCTTGTTCAACCAGTGCATAACTGTCGATACTTGGCGTTGCCGAACCGAGGATAATCGGACAGTTTTCTAAGTGTGCACGGTATAAAGCCACATCACGAGCATGGTAACGGAAGCCCTCTTGTTGCTTGAAAGATAAGTCATGCTCTTCATCTAAGACAATCAAACCCAGATGCGGAAGAGGGGTATAGATGGCAGAACGTGTGCCAATCACAATCGAAGCTTTGCCCGTTTGTGCGCTTTGCCAGGCTTGCAGGCGCTTAGAATCATTTAAACCTGAATGTAGTAGCGCAATATGACAGTGAAAACGTGACTGAAAACGGCTCACTGTTTGTGGGGTGAGGCCAATTTCAGGCACTAATACCAAGACTTGTTTGCCTTGTTTTAAAACCTCTTGCATGACTTGTAAATAGACTTCAGTTTTGCCACTACCGGTTAAACCATCCAGTAAGAAAGCATGGTAGCTATGACGAGCTTTGAGAATGTTTTGAATGGCACGCTTTTGTTCATCATTGGGCGTGAGGGGCATTTGCGCCAGTGTCATGGCTTGCGGTTTAAAGTCTTGGGCTTCAAGTATGCACTGGGTGATTTGCTTTTTTTCTAAGGCCTTTAAGGTCGCAGTTTCAATGCCAGCCAAATTTAGAATGTTTTCAGACGTTCCGGTGGGATGCAGCTTTAAAATTTTATAGGCATCTTGTTGTTTTTCAGAACGCTTTAATTTGTCTTCGGCATGATCATCAATCAGCTTCCACATCCGCGCCAGTAGATTATAAGGTTTGCCTTGGCGTAAAAAGCTGGGTAAAGCGGCATGCATCACTTCACCAATCGGAAATTGGTAATATTGCGCTGACCATGTCAATAAACTTAAAACTTTAGCATCTAGAATAGCGTTGTCATCGAGCAACTCAGTTATGGCTTTAAGTTTAAAGCCTAAATCGAGTGGTTTCTCATCAGTGAGTTTCTCAACAATGACACCGACCACATTTTGGCGACCAAATGAGACAGCCACACGTGCACCCACTTCAGCTTGGTGGTATTGTTCAGCCGTTAAACTATAGTCAAAACAGTCATATAGATAAACGGGAACAGCCACACGAATACGGTAGCTTTGTGTGGTGGAAAGTGTATTTTCTGGCATAAAAAGCTCAAACTGTCCTGATGAAATTGTCGTTGTGCGATGAATGAGTTGTGTTAGAGTGATGACATAATTTATAACTTAGAATATGAATGATTTTGGTGCCGACATGCAACAGCGCCAAATGACTAAATGGACAATTAGAAAGCGTAAACATGCCAGCATATCAATTTACCGCACTCGATGCCGCAGGAAAGCAGCAAAAAGGCGTGCTCGAAGGGGATTCAGCACGTCAAATTCGGCAACAACTTCGTGATAAAGCGCTGATTCCAGTCTCGGTTGATCCTGTTGAACAAAAAGATAAGCACAGCAGTAAAACATGGTTTCAAAAACAAATTACCGCCTATGATTTGGCCTTATTGACACGTCAACTTTCTGTACTTGTGGCGGCGGCCATTCCGTTGGAAGAAGCCATTCGCGCGGTTGGAAAGCAGTCAGAAAAAACACATGTACAAAATCTATTGATGTCAGTGCGCTCTAAAGTATTGGAAGGTCATTCATTGGCGCAAGGCTTACAGCAATCTGGACGTTTTCCAGAGTTGTACATTGCTACGATTGCCGCTGGCGAGCGCTCAGGGCATTTAGACTTAATTTTAGATCAGCTGGCAGATTACACCGAAAATCGCTTTGCGATGCAAAAAAAAATCCAAGGCGCGATGATTTACCCGATTATTTTAATGCTGATGTCTTTTGCCATCGTGATGGGGCTTATGACTTATGTAGTGCCTGACATTGTCAAAACCTTTGACCAAAGCAAAGATGCCTTGCCATGGATTACCGTTGCCTTGATGAAAGCCAGCGATTTTATTCGAGTGGCATGGCCATTTTTATTGGTGGGCAGTGTACTAGGCATCGGCTTATTACTGCGATTTTTAAGAACCACAGCAGGGCATTATGCCTTTGATCGTTTAACGCTCAAACTGCCATTATTCGGTAAACTTTCACGTGGTATAAATGCCGCACGCTTTGCCAGTACCTTATCGATTTTGACCCAGTCAGGTGTGCCCTTGGTGGATGCGTTAAAAATTGGCGCGGCGGTGAGTAATAACTGGGTGATTCGCGATGCGGTCAATCATGCGGCAGAAAAAGTGACTGAAGGTGGAAACCTTGCGACCCAGCTGGAGCGCAGTGGTTATTTCCCACCGATGATGGTACAAATGATTAAAAGTGGTGAAACGTCGGGTGAATTGGATCGGATGTTGGAGCGCGCATCGACCATGCAAGACCGAGAGGTGACAACGCTCATATCGACCTTGCTGGCTTTACTTGAGCCACTGATGTTGGTTCTGATGGCAAGCATTGTCTTGGTGATTGTGATCGCTGTGATGCTGCCGATCGTCAACATGAACAACATGATTTAATTTTAAAAATATAAGATGGAAGAGAAAATTCACATGCAATCAAAAATCTATAGACGCCAAGCTTCAGGCTTTACCTTAATTGAAGTCATGGTGGTGATTGTTATTTTAGGTGTGTTGGCAGCCTTAATTGTACCTAATGTGATGGGACGCGGTGAAAAAGCCAAAGTGGACACCACTGTCATTACCCTTAAAGGTGTTGCTGCGGCATTGGATCAATATAAATTGGACAATGATAAATACCCTTCGATGCAAGAGGGTGGACTTGATGCTTTGGTGAATAAGCCTGAGTCTGCAAAAAATTGGTTACCAGGCGGTTATGTGAAAGGTGGATATCCGAAAGACAGTTGGGATAATGACATTCAATATGTTGCACCTGGGACTGATGGACGACCATTTGATTTATATTCTTTTGGAGCAGATGGACAGCAAGGTGGTGAAGAAACCGATGCTGATATTCAGTATCAACCTTAATTGAGAATTATTATATATTGGGTTTAATTGAATATATCATTACAGTGCATAAGTTATGTCAATGTGGACTGTAATGATAATATATCTTAATTTAAAACTAATATCTAAGACTATGATTTTAATATATTAAATATAATAAGCATCAGCTGAGATTTATAATAAGAATTATTCCCATATTTATTGATTACAAATAATGTAAATTATGGATAAAAATAGGCTTTTTATTTATTTAAATCCTTGCATAATGTTCTCAATGGCAACTGATTTGCCTGAGGAGAATAGAATGAAAGCATTAACCTTGTTGGATGAAATGAGCCAATTCCATTGGTCGATGCTCAAATCTGTTCTTTTGATTTTGGGTATGCTTCCTGTTGCTCAAGGTGTTTTAAGTGTGTGGCAGTCGACTGAAGGCAGCAGCCAAATTGTGGTGGGTTTCTTTGCAATCAGTCTGTTCAGCACATGGGCGGTTTTGAGCTTTTGGTCTGCGTTAAAAGCAACCGTACTCACACTCGATCAAGTACAGATTACAGCATTAGAACAAAAAGTGGTCATGTTCTACCGTTATACCCCGATGCTTTTTTTAGCCGGTATGGTGTCCTATTTGGTCAGTCAAATTTAATACTGACATTCATAGTTGTGATAAAAAAACCGAGCACATACGCTCGGTTTTTTATTGCGTCATGAAGAATGGCGGAAAGATAGGATCGCTTGTCTGTTTCGTTGTATATGATGCTAGTGTTCGCTCCCTATACTGTAGAAAATATAAATATAGAGTGAAATATGGAACAGATTGATTGGGTAGATTTTTTAAAAGCCGAGCTCCGAGTCGGGCGTATTATTCAGGCCGAAGTCTTTGAGCAAGCACGTAAGCCCGCTTATATTTTACATGTCGATTTTGGCCATGAAATTGGCATTAAGAAATCGAGTGCGCAGATTACTGAGCGTTATCAACCTGAACTGTTATTGGGTAAATTGGTGGTGGCAGTGGTTAACTTTCCAAATAAACAAATTGGTCCTATCCAGTCTGAGTGCTTAGTGACTGGCTTTCATGATTCAGACGCAGGCGTGGTGCTGTGTGTACCCGATACTGAGGTTCCTGTAGGTACCAAACTACTATAACTGAAAAAGAAAAACCCAAGCGGAGCTTGGGTTTTTCTTTGGAAAAGTCTGATTTAATAATAGCAACTATCGACGAGACTTAAACGATACATCGACTTTACGTGGACGATAGATCCAACCCAAGATCAGTAAAAAGACTGAAAAACCTAAAATTGGCCAGTCACTTAAACGGGTGTACAGCGTTTGGCCTTGCATAGCAGGTAGTTCGCCGCGAAGCACGGTTGCCACATCTTGCGGAGCACGTTTTACGATATGCCCTTGATGGTCAATAAATGCGGTTACGCCTGTATTGGTGGCACGGATAAACCAGCGTCCATTTTCTTTGGCACGCATTTGTACCATCTGTAAATGCTGTAAAGGGCCTGCAGTTCCCGTAAACCATGCATCGTTGGAAACTGTCACCAAGAAATCACTTTGGCTGGCATTACGACGCGTCAAGTTCGGATAAGCCACTTCATAGCAAATGGCCGCGCCTAAATGCTGCTGATGAATAGAAAGCGGTTGTTGCTGTTGTTCGCCACGTGAAAAACCACTCATCGACGGATCATTCTGCATGGCAGGCAACACCCATTTCAGTAAACCGGATAGTGGAATATATTCACCAAAAGGCACTAAACGTTGCTTTTTATAGAGTCCTTCGGCTTCAGCACCATTGGCCATAATGCTGTTGTAGTACAGTGGTCGACCTGCCGCTTCAGAGCCTGAAATATCCCAGTATGGAATACCGGTGACCCACGCCGTGTTGGTTTTCTTGGCCTGTGCTGTCATTGCAGCTAAAAAGGGTTCGATATCACTTTGGAACATGGGAATAGAGGATTCAGGCCAAACAATGAGGTCTCGTCCCCATTCTGTTTTGGTTAAATCAGCATAGATTCTAAGTGTTTTTAGTTGATACTCAGTGAGCCATTTTAAGTCTTGTGGGATATTGCCTTGAATTAAAGAAACCGATAATGGCTGCGTATTTTTTGCGGAGACGAATTCAATTTTTGATGCGCCCCATGCACCAAGTACCAATAAGGCAGAAGGAATGACCCAAAAGACGCGGCGGTTTAAAATTTCGACCAGTGTGCAGGCCAACACCAAGACTACAAACGACACCCCGAAGATACCAAATAATGGCGCATACCCATCCAGTAAACGTTCGGTAAAGGCATAGCCTGCAAACAACCATGGGAAGCCTGTGAAAACCCAGGTTTTCGACCATTCAAAAAGCACCCAAAGCGGAGCGAAGGTTAGTGGCGTTTCAGGGAAAAAACGGCGGTAAATAAAGCTTTGGACAGCCGTGAATAAGCCCATGACCAAGGCCATAATGCCGATCATACCGACACTTAAAGCACTGTTGGTATCGCCATAGACATGGATGGAAGTGTAGAGCCAAAAAGCCCCCACGAACCATAGGCCAAAACCATAGGCCCAACCAATGCCAAAGGCCTGCTTTGCACTGCGTTTACGTAAAGTGGCATAGAGCAGTGCAGGGGATAAGATTGCCAACCACCAATAATGATAAGGGGCGAGTGCAAAACTAAAGACAGCCCCTGAAAATAAGGCAATTAGAAGCGGATAAATTAAAGGTAACTGCTTTTGTTGTGGATTGGGGGTTAACAGTTTGTCAAAGTAAGCTCTCATTTACGAACGGCTCGAATCAGATGAATAGAACGTGCATCTGCTTCTACAATGGTAAATTCCCAATTTTCAAGATCAATGACCTGACCTTGTAAATCACTCACTAAACCAATTTCTTGAAGCAATAAACCGCCCACAGTTTCAACCTCATCATCAGAAAAGTCTGCATCTAAAAGATTGTTAAAGTGTTCGATTGGTGTAAGTGCTTGAACCAGCCACGTATTTGCGGTCGTAGGGTCATTGTCGGGAATAATATATTCCGCTTCTTCATCGATCTTGTCGTGTTCATCTTCAATTTCACCGACAATTTCTTCCAAAATATCTTCTAACGTCACTAAACCTGAGGTCGTGCCATATTCATCAATCACCACCGCAATGTGCGTTTGGGTATTTTTCAACATGCGAAGCACTTGGTCTGAGCGTGCGCTTTCAGGTACATATAAAGGTTGACGCATTAGCGCACGTATATCCACTTTATTGTTTGGTTCAGTCAAAAAAGGCAATAAGTCTTTGGCCAATAAAATGCCCACGACATTGTCTGGTTGATCTGATGAAAAGACAGGGAAACGCGAATGTGCCGACTCAACCAGAGTATGCAAAATATCGAGTAACTCATCATCTTCTTGTAGGCTGATCATCGATGTACGCGGTGTCATGACCTCGCGGACTTTGGTTGCTGGAAGGTCTAATACGCCTTCTAACATCGCAACAGTATCGGGTTCTAAAAAACGACGTGAATCTTGAACTAACTTTAACAGTTCATCGCGAGTTTCTGGCGCGGTACCTAACCATTTGCGTAAGCCACGCATTCCCCACGACGGGCCTGATTCCTCGTGCATGATCTTTCCTAAAGACTCTTAATATCTAAAAAACTTAATTTTATCATACCGTAGAAAACACAGTTGTCTATTGTAATTAAGCAAGGATTGCATGAATGATTAGATCAATACTTTTAAATACGAGGTTCATCTGCCATCAAGCTATGCAAACAGATATGAGAAATGGGCAGTTGTGTTAAAATTGGCAAGTTTTTAAATTTTTGAGTTTTATATATGTCTGATTTGGAAGTGAGCCCAAGCATCCAATTAAACACCCGTGGTTTACGCTGTCCAGAGCCTGTGATGATGTTGCATCAAGCCATTCGCAAGTCTAAATCGGGAGATGTAGTGGAGGTGTTTGCAACGGACAATTCAACTTCATGGGATATTCCGAAATTTTGTATGCATCTTGGGCATGAACTTTTGCTGCAAGAAGAGCGCTTAGACGAAAATGGCAATAAAGAATTTCATTATTTAGTTAAAAAAGGTTAGGACATTTGTCTTGGCCTTTTAAAATGAGCTTGAGTAAAGAAAAAGAAATTAAGTTCATCCAAGGAAATCAGAGTGAAAAGAATAAATGTGTTCTTATGGACTCATATTTTTGCATTATTTTGTTCAATTTCTTGGGCAAAATCTTGTGAAGTTCCTGTAGGCACGATGAATGTTGCAGGTTTAAAAATTGGACAGCATATTCGTGAATTTCAACAGCATCATCCCACCGCAAAAATGGTTATTTTAGGGGGCGATAATTATCAGTTTGAATTTGCACAAGGTGTAGATACACAAATTAAAAAAGCTGGTGTGAGTTGGGTTCAGCATATTCGTTACGATCCGCATTCTAAAATGATTATTTCATACAGTTTAAGTTTTCTAGATGGGCCGCTTGCGACGTATGAAACGGATTTAGATGTTTTTAAAAGTCGAGTATTAAAACGCTTTCAGGTGGCGCAAAACGGCTGGAAACAAGCTGAAAATAAATATGTCTATCAGTGTGACGATTATCGGATTGAAATTTATCAAGATCATGGGGTTGGGCATACTGCGATAGGGCCAACGGTGATGGTTTTTAGCAAAAAGTCAGATGCCTATTAATTAAAAAAATCCCTTCAGTGCTGAAGGGATTTTTTTAATCTAAAAGCGATTACTTGCTCGGAAATGCGCCTCAGCGCAAGCCCGTTTTAACATTACATGTTCGGGTATGAGACACGGTTAGCAAAGCAACCGCTTTGCCGTGTCGTAAGGAATTACATATTCGGGTAATTCGGACCACCACCACCCTCAGGAGTTACCCAAGTAATGTTCTGAGATGGATCTTTAATATCACACGTTTTACAGTGCACACAGTTAGCCGCGTTAATTTGGAAACGCTTCGAACCATCGTTCTCTTCCATGATTTCATAAACACCAGCAGGGCAGTAGCGCTGAGCTGGCTCGTCCCATTTAGGTAAGTTTACATTTACAGGAATAGAAGCATCAGTCAGTTTCAAGTGTGCTGGCTGATTTTCTTCATGCACAGTATTTGATACAAATACTGAAGATAAACGGTCAAAAGTCAACTTACCATCTGGTTTTGGATAGTTTGGCTTAAATGTTGCCGCATCCGCAGTTTTTAGTGTACTGAAGTCAGGCACTAAGTCATGCAGTGTAAACGGGACTTTAAACACATTTTGATCGATGAAGTTAAATGCACCACCACCGAACGTGCCAAATTTATGCATTGCTGGACCAAAGTTACGAGAACGATATAACTCTTCTTTTAACCAGCTGTTGTTGAATTTGTCTGTGTAAGCGGTTAGCTCTTTTGCAAAGAAGTCTTCACCTTCAAGCACGCGTGCAATGGCAAGATCACCACCTTTTTCAACACCTGCTTGAATCGCTTCGAATACTGCTTCACCACACAACATGCCCGATTTCATGGCCGTGTGAGAGCCTTTAATTTTAGCGAAGTTTAGGAAGCCTGCATCATCGCCAATTAAAGAGCCACCAGGGAAGGTAAACTTCGGTAGTGAATTGAAACCACCTTTCACCACAGCACGTGCGCCATAAGAAATACGCTTACCGCCTTCAAGATACTGTTTAATCAGTGGATGCGTTTTCCAGCGTTGCATTTCTGCAAATGGATACATGTGTGGGTTTTCGTAAGATAAATCTACGATCATACCCAAAGTAACTTGGTTGTTTTCAGCGTGATATAACCACCAACCACCAGAAGAACCGGTTTCAGCTAGAGGCCAACCTGCACCGTGCATCACCAAACCTGGTTTGTGTTTTGCAGGGTCAATTTCCCATAGTTCTTTGATGCCGATACCATAGTGTTGCGGGTCTGCATCTTTATCGAGATCAAACTTGGCAATCAGGCGCTTACCTAAATGACCACGACAGCCTTCCGCAAAAATCGTGTATTTGGCATGTAGTTCATAGCCCGGGGTAAAGTTATGTGTTGGTTCACCATCTTTACCAATCCCCATATCACCGGTTTGGATACCTTTAACCGTACCATCGGCATGATAAAGAATTTCAGACGCAGCAAAACCTGGGAAAATAGAAACTTCTAATTCTTCAGCTTTTTGGCCTAACCAACGCACTACGTTACCAAGTGAAATCACATAGTTGCCATCATTATGCATGGTTTTAGGAACCATCCAGTGCGGCGCTTCTTGTGACTTTTCAGCAGACATTAGGAAATACGTTTTATCTTCAGTTACTGGAACATTTAAAGGCGCGCCTTCTTCTTTCCAGTTAGGGAACAACTCATTGATCGCACGCGGTTCGAGCACAGCACCTGAAAGGATATGCGCACCAACTTCAGAGCCTTTTTCTACGACACAAACGGACAGATCATTAAGGTTGTTTTCAATTGCAAGTTGACGAATTTTAATCGCAGCAGAAAGGCCAGCAGGGCCTGCGCCAACGATGACTACGTCAAACTCCATCGATTCACGTTCGATGTGTTCCATGTAGGACTCCTCATATGGTTAAAGGTGGCAACCGTTTTGACTCAAAGAACGGTGCTGCCATGAGTGTTCTTAGTTCCCAGACACAAAATTTATCATCGTGTCTTTTATATTGTGAGCTAGTATAGGTTTAAACCGAGTTCTAGCCAATTGGCTGAATCATATTATTTTTCCGTCAGACAGGCATGAATTTTATGGATAAGCAGCACAACTCAGCAAATCCGACGAAAAAAGTAGCTATTGCTGATAATAAAAACTTAACCGATATTGCACAATACATAAAAGGTGGACAGTCCGGTCACAAAAGGTCAATCCCCCCTTTAGATCAATGGCACCCAAAGCATTGTGGCACAATGGATTTGAAGGTTTTAGCCAATGGAGAATGGTGGCACGAAGGTCAATTGATCAAACGCCAAGCCATGATTGAGCTGTTTGCAACGGTACTTTGGAAAGAAGAAGATAAGTTTTATCTCAAAACCCCGGTCGAGCAGATTGAAATCGAGGTTGAAGATGAGCCTTTATTTGTCAATCAGGTCGATCAAGTCGAAATTGCAGGAAAAATCTACCTACAACTGACCACGACCACACAGGATGTGGTGATTGTTGATGAAGACCATCCCATTTTTATGCGTGCCTTCCAAGGGGAACTACGTCCTTATGTGCATGTTCGCTTTGGGATTAATGCATTGATTCAGCGTGCTGCTTTTTTTCATTTGGTGGAAATGGGGGAGCTAAGCGACGATGCGGAAGGTCAAGCCAAACTGAGCTTACAAAGTGGTGATTTGCTATTGCAATTAGGCACCTGAGGTTTAAGCTTGATTGATCTTTTAACTTTATACCGCAACGAGTTCTCATGAGTGCCATTCAGCCCTTATTTCCTCTGATCAACCCCATGCCAAAAGCGACAGCCAATGCGCCAATCGGGATATTTGATTCGGGAATAGGCGGCTTATCCATCGCTCAGGAAATTGCCAAGCATTTACCGCATGAACGATTTATTTATTTTGCCGATACCGCACATGTGCCTTATGGGCCGCGCAATGATCAAAATATCCGAGAATTGACTGCACAAGCGATTGAGTGGCTTTACCGTAAAGGCTGTAAGGTTGCAGTTGTGGCCTGTAATACCGCTTCAGCCTTTAGTTTGGATTATTTACGCGAGCACTATGGCGACAATTTTCCGATTATCGGCCTTGTTCCTGCCCTAAAACCTGCGGTATTGCAAAGCAAATCCAAGACTGTGGCTGTTCTAGCGACCCCTGCGACCTTTCGCGGGCAGCTAATTAAAGACGTGGTTGATAAGTTTGCACAGCCTTCGGGAGTCACGGTGATTCCAGTGACCTGCTTAGATTTAGTGCCTTTTGTTGAGAGCGGCGCGCAGATGAGTGCGGCATGTTTAGCCACGTTAAAAGATATTTTACAACCGGTTGTTGATCAGGGTGCAGATTACTTAGTTTTAGGCTGTACCCATTACCCTTTTTTGAAAATAGCGATACAATCTATTTTTGGTCAGAAACTGACATTAATTGACTCTGGACTGGCAGTTGCACGACAAACAGCCCGTATTTTAATCAAAAATGAGTTATTATTTGAACAAAATCATGATGGTGATGTTCGAATTGAATGTTATGTCAGTGGAAATAATGCAGAAAGTTTGAGACCTATCTTACAACTTTTGCTTGAACCAGAACTAAATTGGACTATTTCAAACATATCTGATTAATTTTTAAACAAATAAGTCGAGTATTTTGATATATAGTCAAAAATTGCAACCTAATATGCTTGAGTTAGTCGCAGTGTCTATCTAATGGAATTTGGGGGATGGGACGCTGCGAAGAATAATGAGGATAACCGATGCTCGATAAGCGTTATCAAGTGTTTATAACCACCTCTGGAAGCGAGATGCAGCCAGAGAGGATCATTTTGGCCCAAACTTTAGTGGGCATGGGATTTTTTTCTTGGGGATTAGAACAACGGACACCACTTTCAACGGCTTTTGCACGTCGTCAGATCGATGACTGTGACTATGTCATATTGTTGCTGGGCAGCAAATATGGGGAACAGTCTGTATCGGGTGTGGGCTATATGCATCTCGAATACATTTATGCGGTCACCAAACAAAAGCCGATTATTGTATTTATGCATGATGATCCTGATGCCCGTGAGTTATGTTTACATGACGACAAAGCTGAGCTGCGTGAAAAATTCAAAGAGTTTAGAAAACTACTCCAAAACGAAGTCGATCAGGTTTTCACTTATCGCACCATGCGTGACTTGGAAATGGCCGTTCGCTTGAATATGACGCAAATGCTAGAGCGCTATCCTGTGTCCGGTTGGGTACGTCCGCAGAACACCCAAGTGTTGCATGACGAAATAGATAAACTCAAAGCCAAATTGGTGCAATTGGAAACTGAAGCGGGTAAACGTGAAGTCGATCCATTTTTGTCTTTACCCAAAGTGGCTATGCATGAATTTTTTGCATTTGATTATCGGATGCATGCCTATCAAGATGGCAATTTTAAAGAGCTGAAAATTCAAAAGCAGATGACTTGGGCGCAATTACTCTCGGTTTTGGGGACAACCTTTATTCACCCCACTCCTGAAGAGTATTTCTCCAAACGCATTAATGAATATTTAAACGAAACTGGTTTAAATGATGCACGCTTAGAAATGCCTCGTGCCCATGCTGTTGCGCGCTCACAAATTAATATTCGTGCTTTGCACAGTATCAAAATGCAAATGCGTCAAAATGATTGGATTGTTCAGTCGGGTCGAGATGATCGTCAGCGCATGCTCTGGCAGTTGACTCCGAAGGCGATGAAACTTTTGGAGAGTAATTTATTGGAAAAGGATCGGCCTTTTCAATTTCAATCTTCGTAGTTATCCATTTAGATAATGAACTGAAAACTGTTACAGTAGAGACATTCGAAAACGAGCCACGAGGGTTGAATGTCTACTGCAACAAAAGCAAAAGTTACTGTTATTTTGGCAAATTTGGGAACGCCTGATGCACCGACAGCTTCAGCAGTGCGTCGCTTTTTGGATCAGTTTTTGTCAGACCAGCGGGTGATTGAAATTCCCAAACCGCTTTGGCAAATTATTCTCCGTTTATTTATTTTGCCGTTTCGCCCGAAACGCGTTGCCCATGCGTATGAGATGGTGTGGGGCAGCGATTCTCCAATGCGAGAAATTTTGCTGACTCAAGTGGCCGCGTTACAACAGCAGTTGATTTTGCAATATCCTGAGTTTGAGCTGAATATTGTTCCTGCGATGACCTATGGTAATCCCGGCATTCAGCCTTTGCTTGCTGAGTTGAGTCAAAACCCGCAAGATCATATTGTACTTTTTCCTTTGTTTCCGCAATACTCGGCAACATCCAGCGCGCCTTTATATGATGCTTTCGCGAAGTGGATTCCAAAGCAGCGTAATTTGCCGGGGCTGAGCATTATTCGTGATTATTATCAGCACCCTTTATACATTCAGGCATTGGCGCAAAGTGTGCGCGATTTCCGTGCTGAACATGGGGTGAGTGAAAAGCTGTTAATGTCTTTCCATGGTATTCCACAGCCTTATGCCGATAAAGGTGATCCCTATGCCGACCGTTGCCGTATCACAGGACAGTTGGTGGCAGCCGAATTGGGCCTAGCGGAAGATGAATGGGCAATCAGTTTCCAGTCTCGTTTTGGGAAACAAGAGTGGGTGAAACCGTATACCGATGCCTTACTGGCCGAATGGGCGGCGCAGGGGGTGAAATCGGTACAAATTATGAGTCCTGCGTTTTCAGCGGATTGCTTAGAAACTTTAGAGGAACTGGCGATCCAGAATGCTGAATTGTTTTTGTCTCAAGGTGGAGAGCGGTATCAATATATTCCAGCCTTGAACAGCCGCGGAGATCATTTGCAATTGCTCAATACGCTGGTTCAGGCTAATCTTGATGCCTTAAAACAGACATTAGCCAGCAAAACGAATTGAGGTTGACACTCTATGTTGCAAGTTAAAATTGTGCCTGTAACGGCATTTCAACAGAACTGTTCCATTGTTTGGGACAGTGACAGTAAAGAAGCAATTTTAATTGATGCAGGTGGAGAACCTGAAAAACTTAAAGCAGAAATCGAAGCGTTGGGTTTGACGGTAAAAGCGCTGTGGCTGACGCACGGGCATTTAGATCATGCTGGAGCAGTCGGGGCATTAAAAAAACTGTGGGATGTCCCTGTGATTGGCCCACATAAAGAAGATGCCTTTTGGTTGGATATGATCCAAGAAATCTCGCAGCGTTATGGTTTTCCTATTCCTGAAAAAGTGGATGTCACGACATGGCTTGAAGGTGGCGAAGTCCTTAAACTGGGCAATGAAGCGTTTGAAGTGCGTTTTGCCCCTGGACATACTCCGGGCCATGTGATGTTTTATAACAAAAACTATGGTTTGCTTTGGACCGGCGACGTGTTGTTTAAAGGCTCAATTGGTCGTACCGACTTTCCACGTGGCAATCATCAGCAGCTGATTGACTCTATTCAGCGTGAATGCTTTAGCTTACCTGATGAGACGCAGTTTATTTCAGGACATGGGCCAATCAGTACGATTGGTTTTGAAAAACAACATAATCCCTTTGTGGCAGGGAAAGCAGGCTAAGCGCTTTGTGGTCTCATTGAAAAATAAAAAAGTCAGCAGCTGCTGACTTTTTTATTTGCGAAATGGATTATGCAAAATGTGTTGGGTTTCTAGAGCAAACACTATAGAGAATAAGACCACTAATAGTCCAACCGAGAGGATCAACAGATCTTGCATATAGATGCCAAAACTGAATAGACAGATCGCAAGTAAAACGCCAATTAAAACAATAGTCTTACTCAGGATGTTCATCTTATCCCCCTTTAGGATGTTATTTTTGTCACTTGATCATGCTGTGAGCATGTACCAATTTTGGGGGAGTATAGTCGACGAATGATCTTTTTAAGCGAATATTAAGACATTAAATAATGAACAATTTCTCTTAAAATATGAAAAATATCATGAGATTAAATATATTATTCTTCTGAATTTTCTGCCTGCGGTGCATCTTGCGTTGGGAGGCGATATTCATCATTGGCCCATGCACCTAAGTCGATCAGTTTGCAGCGTTCAGAACAAAAAGGACGAAAGGCGTTGTCTTCCCATTGACTCATTTCTCCACAACGGGGACAAGGGAAAGTGTGTGGCATGATCGGCTCCAGATAAAATTTTCGGATTGAAATAGGCAAAAACGTTGGCAGTTGTTAGACTGATGCGGTTTTTTCTTAGTTTGATCTGATTATGCCGATTCGTCAATTTCAAGCCCAGCGTATGCATGCGCCTCGTGATTTTCAAATGATCAGTCCTGATCCACTGTGTGTGGAAAGTGGGGCGGGCAAGGGTAAACATGCTTTATTGTTTACGGCCAATCATCCTGAGAAAAAGCTGATTGCGGTTGAGCGTACCCGTGAAAAGTTTGTGGCGATGCAGAAACAACATGGCTTAGAAGGTCAGCAGAATTTACAGCTGGTACATGCCGATGCTCTGCCTTGGGTGGTGCATGCCTTACAACCGCAGCAGGTTGAACAATTCTTTATTCTTTATCCTAATCCTGAACCGCATAATCCTGCGCAGCGCTGGTTGAATATGCCGTTTTTTGAGTTTCTGATTTCACGTTTACAAGTGGGCGGACAAATTAATTTAGCCAGTAATATTCCTGAATATATCGAAGAAGCACAGCAACAGTTGATTGAGGTGTGGAAGTTACCGTTTGTAAAAGAGCGCATCGCGGATAGTTCTGCGAGGACGCATTTTGAAATTAAATATTTAGAACGAGGCGAGCTCTGCCAACAGTTGATCATCACCAAACCTGAAGGTTATCGCACGCGTTTTGATGCGTTTCAGGCTTTGCAAGGTCAGACCCCACAGGTGCAATCTTCTGATCAAGCTGAATAAATCATGCCAAAGCGTATTACAATTATTGGGGCGGGGCCAGCCGGTTTGATGGCAGCAGAAGTATTGAGCCAATATGATGTTCAGGTCGATGTGTTTGAGCAAAAACCATCTGCTGCACGTAAGTTCCTGATGGCGGGTAAAACAGGACTGAATATCTCTCATGCCGAACCTGTGGAGCAGTTTATCGGTCGTTATGATCAAGCAGAATGGTTGGCACCTTGGATTCGTGAGTGGGATGCCACATGGATTCAAGCATGGATGAAAAGTTTAGGCATTGAGTCCTATGTCGGAACGTCTGGGCGTATTTTCCCGATTGAAATGAAAGCCGCGCCTTTATTACGTGCATGGTTGAAACGCTTGGTTGAGTCAGGCGTCAAGTTTTACTATCGTCATCAATGCCTCAGCCTCAAAGAGCATACGCTTGAAATTAAATCTTTGCTTAGTGATCAAGTGCACAGCCAGAGTTATGATGCGATCGTCTTGGCTTGCGGAGCGGTGTCATGGTCTCAGCTCGGTAGCGATGGCGCATGGCAAAACTGGTTGGAGGCCGATGAAATTGAGCCTTTTCAAGCCAGCAATGCTGGAGTAGAACATGAATGGTCTACCTACATGCAACCCGTTTTTGGGCAGCCACTGAAACGTATCGCAGCATGGGTGGGCGATGCGGAAAAAAGTATGGGTGATATCGTCATCACCCATTATGGCCTAGAAAGTGGTTTGGTCTATAAGCAAGGTCGAGCGCTGCGTGCGCAGCAAAAACAGTTCCAACCTTTAGTGTTAACGCTTGATTTACTGCCAGATGTCACTGTTCAAGAATTGGCTGTACGTCTGAGACCCACGAAAAAGCAGTCTTTAAGTAATGTTTGGCGTAAAGCTGGTTTAGATGCAGCCAAGGCCAGTTTAGTGCGAGAGTTAGTTGCAAAAGAACACTGGAATCACCCTGAACAACTGGCCAAGCAGGTGAAGCAATTACAGATTCCTTTAACTGGTTTTCGTCCGATTGAAGAAGCGATTAGTTGTGCTGGCGGTGTGCGCCGTGAAGGCCTAAGCTCGCAGCTACAATTAAAATCCAATCCCGCCGTTTTTTTATGTGGGGAAATGTTGGACTGGGATGCACCCACAGGGGGGTACTTACTCACTGCATGTTTTGCAACTGGACGCGCCGCGGGTGAGGGTGTGATACAGTATTTGAATGTGGCAAAAAATTCGCCATAAGCGATGCAACTGAAAATCAGCTGTGCTAATTTGAATAAAAAATTCAAGGAGCATCATCATGTCAGATCTTCAGCAGTATGTGGGCAGCTGCCTATGCGGTGCAGTGACTTATCAAATTGATGGGCCGATTGGCGATATTATTCAATGCCATTGTCAAAAATGTCGCAAGGCCAATGGAACGGCATATGCAACCAATGCACCGATTGCTAAGGCGGATTTTAAACTGACCTCTGGTCAGGACGTTGTAAAAAAATATGCATCGAGTGCAGGCACAGAGCGTTGTTTCTGTGGCAATTGTGGTTCACCTCTTGTCAGTATTAAAGCTGAAACACCTGAGTTTTACCGTTTGAGGATCGGCACTTTAGATACCCCGTTACAGCAAAAGCCGACGCAGCATATTTTTGTGGCATCTCAAGCCGAGTGGGACAACATTTGTGATGCATTACCACAATATGCTGAACGCCCATAATTAGAATAGATTTAAGTGAAAGGGATCATCGGATCCCTTTTCTTTGTCCGAGATTGAGTTAGTAGCCTGTCGACATCGTATCTTGAGCTTTTGGGTACTGCGACTGCCAGTGTTCAAGCTGTTCTTGGGCATGAATGAGCTCACCGAGGCCTTTCACGTTATCATGTGGTGCTGCGGCTTTATCTTGGATGATTTTGGCTTGGTTATCCCAATATTGGTACATCAGAGTTTGAATGTAGCGCCCTTGTTCTGTTTTTAAATCCAGCTCTTTCAGCATATTCAGTGCAGACTGAATATTGTCTTGTTGACGTGTTTTTGCAAATTCATCCGTGAGCGTGCCTGCCTCACGCATTTTCATGAGTTCATCTTCCATTTCATCACTCATGCTACTAAAGCGCTGGTCATAGTCGACCAAGAGCGCAATATCGTGTGGATCATTGGCCGTTTTAGCAAAACTTTTGACGGGTTCAGAGCTGAGTTCTTGCAGAATTTTATCATCGTTCGAAAGCATGTCTTGCTCAGCAGATTCATTGGCTTTATTACAGCCTGTGAGGATTAAGCTGCCACCTAAAAGAAGCGGCAGTAGAACCTGTTTCAATGAAAGAGTATGTGGGTTCATATCGGTGTCCTATTATTCTGCTATTTTTTGAAAGTGATAGGCATAGGTGATGTAAGGAAAACTAATTTCGTCCTGTGGCTGTTTGCCCGTGTACTGCTGCACAATTTGCTCAAACTGATGTTTTAAATCCTGCTGTTGCGCCTTAGGCATTGCGGCAATAAAGCTGGTCGAAAGGAGACGTTTTGAGACGACTTGTTCTACTGTACCTGTTTGCTGCTGTGCAAACTGATGCAGGCTTTTGAGTTGAAATAAGTGTTGATGTTCAAAGACTTTTTGCCACAATCCACTATGATAACGTGGAGTCCCTCCTTCTAAAGGAGCGAGTCGTTCTGCGAGTGCATTGACCCAGTCGACTTGAGTGTCGCGTTGATTCCATACCAAGCCCAAATGTCCTTGCGGTTTTAGGACACGATGGATTTCTTTTAAACTGTCCATGTTGGCAAACCAGTGGAAGGCCTGCGCAGATAAAACTGCATCGATACTTTGCGAAGGCAGGGGAATATGGTCACTAAAGGCTTGTAATGTTTCCACCTGTGGGTAAGCCAGTTTAAGCTGAGCTAACATTTCGGTAACAGGTTCGATGGCAGTGAGCTGTCCACTATGTGGAATCAGATAAGGTAGAAACTTACCTGTACCCGAGGCAAGATCGATCACACGTGAATCTGCGTTTAAATGCAGTTGCTCGGTGAGCCACGCATGGATCTCTTGTGGATAACTTGGACGCACTTGTTGATAAAGTTCAGCAGCTGCGCTAAACCCGTGTTGTGCTGCAGGATGGAGTAATTGTGTCATATTTTGCGCTTTTTTATCTGCTCTGCATCTATAAAATAACACATTTGGTTCGATGAAATCGCTTATGCTGTATGGAACGAACATGACCTCACTTTATAGGAATGAAATCTCTCAGCATGGACATGGCGAAACAAATTATTTTTGAAGACGAACAGATTCGTGTCATTTTTTTACAGGGTTCATCGGACGAACTTATTTTCTCTTTTGGCGATCTGATTACTCGTGCCAAGGGAACGTCGATCAATGCAGAAAAGTCGCTAGCGAAGTTTGGCTTCAATGTGGTTGGCATTATGCCAAAACAAAAGTCATGGTTTCCAGAGTCTTCGATGTTGGCGATGTTAGAGGCAATTCGCGCGTGGATTGCCCCCTTTCAAACCCGCATTGCCTATGCAGGGTCAATGGGCGGCTATGCTGCGATTAAATATTCTAAACTGCTTGGTTTTAAGCGCGTAGTGGCTTTGGTGCCGCAGTATTCGATTGACCCTGAACAGGTGACGGATAACCGCTATAACATGTTCTATCAGCCTGAGCTGAACCATGATATGCAGGTTCAGCCGAAGGATGTCTCGGCAGAGTGTGAATACATTGTTATTTATGACCCTTACTGCCCTGAAGACCGTGCGCATTATGAAAAATTACAAACGGTCGTGCCGAATCTGAGAACGTTGAACTTGCCTTTTACAGGGCATGATGCGATTGCGGTTTTGGCCAGTTCAGATTTGCTACATGACTTTCTACGTCATGAGTTTGATGCGCCATATTTTTATAAAAAAATACGTGAAGTGAAAAAGAACAGTAAGTTTTACTACCGTAAAGTGATCGAAAACTTGTTGCCGCGTCATCGCTTTTCTTTAGGACGAATTCTTAAAAATAATGAGCTTGAGTTAGATGGTCAATTTTTTGATGCCAAGCTAAAACAAAGCATTATCCGCGAGTTACTCAGCAATCGACAAGTGAGCCAGACCGATCTGCTGAAACTGGGTATTCAGGTCAACTTGCCGCAAGAAAATAGCTGTCAGTTGATGGATAGTTTTGGACATGGTTTGGTATTCAATATGATTAGTCAGAAGATTGAAAGCTATGCACCAGACGCTATTGCGCTGAATCATAAGTTTCTGTTGCCGATCTTTGCCAAGGGCAATGGACTGGTACACATTTACTATAATGACATGCGCTATACCGTGGTAATGAATGACCGTCAGATTATGAAGTTGGTGCATGAACAAGCCGAGTTGAGCGCTGGAATGCATCCATTGTTAATGAAAAAATATAGTGATTATTATCTGATTAGTTATAAGCAGTTTAACTTTAGCTGTGATGAATATGGTGGTTTTGATTTGGTCGAAGATATTCCAGAAACAGCGCAGTTTTTGGTGTCAAGCGATGCTGAATCAGATGTTTTCATGTGATTTATTCATATAGGGCTTTGGTCTAAGGCCAAGCGCTTGTTTTCCGTCCTATTTGGTTTAATATGAAAGTATTGTTTATCTTTTAAACAATACGGATAAAGATCAAATAGGGTGGAAGCAATGCAAAGACATTGGTCGGCTGTATTTATAACATTACTGTTTATTTCAACATCACAAAGCGTACTGGCACAAAGTTTAGACCCAGCTTATCTGACATTCGGTGGTGGTCTCATTCTCCTGCTGATCCTGACATTTTATGTGATTAAACAAATCAGTATTTCTATTCGTATTCATCGCAATAAGCCCGTTAAATAGCGGGCTTTTTTTCTGTATGTGGCGGCTATTTTTAGGTGGTCAAGACAGTGTTTACGTTGAAAAATGGGGCTGAGTTAGTTTAAATAAGCGTTCTATCATTATGCAGAACAACTGGACGTGAGCAATGAAAGCCGTATTTTTAGATTGTGCATCCTTAGATAAAAATGATTTGGACTTTCAAGCACTGCATGCTGTTTTTGATGAGCTAATCCTTTACCCAAGTACCGATGCTGAGACGCTTGTTGCGCGCGTGCAAGACGCAGATGTGATTATTAGCAACAAAGTGCTGCTGGATGCCGATACCCTAAAACAATGCTCTCAGTTAAAGTTGATTTTAATCTCTGCTACAGGCACCAATAACATCGATTTGCAGCAAGCCAAAGCACAAGGTGTTGTGGTGTGTAATTGTCAGGGTTATGGCACGGCAGCGGTGGCACAGCACACTTTGATGTTGATGCTTAACCTTGCAACCTCCTGCCTGCAATACGAGCGTGCGGTGCAGCAGGGCGAATGGAATAAAGCTTCTCAGTTTTGTCTATTGGACTACCCAATTATTGAACTTTCAGGCAAGACATTGGGCATTTTAGGCTATGGAGAATTGGGGCAGGCGGTGGCTAAACTTGCTGAAGCATTTGGAATGCGAGTTTTGGTGGGCAATTTGCCAAACCGTCCACAAGCTGACTCAACACGAGTGGGCTTTGATGACTTGCTGGCGCAATCAGATTTTATCAGTCTGCATTGTCCATTAACCGATGACACGCGTGACCTGATTGATGCTCAAGCTTTCGCAAAAATGAAAAAAAGGGCCTTTTTAATTAATTGTGCACGTGGCGGAATTGTCAATGAAGCAGCTTTGGCAGACGCGTTAAAACAGGGTGAAATTGCGGGTGCAGCAACTGATGTATTGACCGTTGAACCACCTAAAGAGGGTAATGTTTTATTGGAGGCTCGTCTGCCGAATTTAATCATTACACCACACAGTGCGTGGGGCAGTGTCGAAGCACGTCAACGCATGGTGCAGCAGTTAGTGGAAAATGCTCAAGCTTTTCAAGCTGGGCAGCCAATCCGTCGGGTGAATTAAAGCAAATAATGACAACGAAAAAGCCCGTCAGATGATGGGCTTTTTTGATATTAAAGCTTAGTCACTTTAATATCTTCTTCTGCTTGGTCTGGTGTAAAGGAAGATGGTGCTTGGGTAATCGTGGGTTCATTCACTGTTTGGGGGGTGACAGGCTGTGCAGATGAGGCTGACGGTGTTTGAACCGCAGGAGCATCTACGGGTGCTGATGACGGTTGACTTAAACGACCTTGGTAAATGGGGGCAGGCTGATCCGTTTGACCAGTTATCACTTGCTTGGTTTCATGCAGCTTTTTATTTACATTTTGGGTGACTTGCTGTCCTGTTTCTTTGGCTTGTTCTGCGGTGTTGTTGGTGATGGTTTTTGCACTGTCCAAAGCTTGGTGTGCAGAAGGGCGAATTTTTTGGATGCCTTTTTCTGTTGCAGTCCCGACTTTTTCCGCCGTGTTAATTACACCTTCTTGAGTTTTATAAGCCCAGACATGAAAGATGTTGGGGTTTTTACCATAGGGTGTAATTGGCTTTTGCGCTTGCTGAGTGGTGGTTTCTGTTTGTGCCCATACACCTGCTGTTGTCATTAAAAGAGCGCAGAATAGTGTTGTTTTCATCATGTTCATAGAGCAGTGTACCTCTTGGGCTATCGTGCATAAATCAGCGTTTTAGCATAAAGCCTCTTTGTGTGAATTTCATGTGCTTGGTTGTAAACAAGCGTAGTGTGCAAACGTATATAGCTAAAAAAGAGCCCAGCATGTGGACTCTTTCAACTCTGGAGGAGTTTAACTTCTACTTCGCGCCAACGGCAGCATCCGCAGATGAACCGACTTTGGCTTTAGCAACAGGTGTATCTAGTTCCACTTGAGCCTGCCCATTTACGTCAGCACGTTTAGGTTGACCACTGACAGCCTGCTTAGTTTCCTGCCATTTTTGTTTGGTCGCTTGTTGGCCTTGTTTCGCTTTATCCGCTATATAGTGACCACTTTTTTTGGTGTTATGCTCAACAGAGTGTTTAACGTCACCAGCCTTATCTTTTACGACAGCAGATTTTTCAGCTGAAAATTCTTTGGTGTCTTGCCATTTTTCTTTGCTGAATGCTTTGGTTTTGTCGACACCATGCTCAACCGTTTCTCCTGTCGCATGTGCGGCATGTTTGACATCATGTTTTAAGTTTTGCAATACGCTTGGCTGCGAGGTTTGAACTTGAACATTGGCCGATGTATTGGCTGTGGTATTTGCAAATAGGGAAGTGGAAGCTAAAAGTGCAGTGGTTAAAGCCGAAGCGGTGAGTGTCTTTGTTAAAACTTTCATCTTTGATTTTCTACCTCTTATGACAGAACCCGATGAGGAGTTCAGAACAGCAGTCATCATAGACAGAAATGAGCTCAAAAATAGCGTTTGATATGAAAGTCGCACAATACGGCAACAGCGCATGAACAATGGGCTGAAAATTGTGTCGTTCAGTTAATTCATTAAAATTATGTAAGTTTATGCGTGGTCGTTGTTTTAAATGTAAAGAATATGGAGACTGGTATTGAAGTAAAGGACACGAAGCGAAAGGCATTTGAGAGAAAGTCATCACTGATGTTGCATCAGTGATGACGATTTGCTTAGTTACATTGCGCTAAGGCTTCTTTTGCAAAGTGATTACGTAGTGCGAGGAAGTTTTTCTGTACTTCTGCATCGTGTAATTCAAATTTGGTTGCTGTGCTAGTGCCATCGAGTGCAAAGGTTGCTGAGCCACCTGTGATGAGGGTGTAGTCACGGAACGCCCACTGTTCTACGACTTTGCCTGCTTTGAGGTTGCCGGTAAATTCGATGACACATTTGTCTTCAAATTTGGTCAGTTTTGCTTTGTTATTGGTTGTGTCTGGATAGACTTCAATATCTTGGACTTCTTGTAATACACCCGCTGTCAACTGTGGAATCGTTGGTTGAGATGTACATGCTGTAATAGAAAGGGCAGCAAAAGTAGCGAAAAGTACAGTTTTTAATTTCATAAGGTTCGTTCTTGTTGCAAGTTGTTAAGTTGAGTATAGGGAAATGAGATAGGGTTGGCTACAGTCCGTAGGGCTTAAATTAAAAGACTATGAGTATCATGAGAAATTTCTTAAATCTATTAATAATTTATTAATTTGGCTCTTTGTCTTTATCTTAAAAATTTCATTAATTTCTGCCTCAGATAATCCACTTGTGGAAACATTAAAAATATTTTCTAGGAGGCCTATTTTTTGAGAAAAATTATATGAATCAAAATTATTAAAATAATTTGAGTTTTTGAAATTAAATCGTATTTCATGGTAGGCTTTCGTAAATTTTTTCAAATATTTTAGATAATTTGGATCTACATTAAATTTTTTCCAATTTTTAGCTACAAATAAATCTAATTTTTTTAATAAGATTAGATCATTAATTTGTGAGAAAAAGAAAATCCACCCTTTTGCTTTTCCTTCATCAATACAACCTGTAATTTTTAAGTTTAGTTGGAAGAGGAGAAAGCCGATATTTTTATTTTTTGAGTATTTGAATTTTGAAAAGCACTGTATAATACTTGAGTATAAGTTGTTTATTGTACTCTTTCTAACAGTAATAATATCTCCTTGAAATGAATAGCCTAAGTATTCAATGATATTGTTTTGTATATTTCCAGATTGAGATTTACTTTTTTTTGTTATAGGATGTATTTCAAGATGTAGATTGCTAAACTCTTTATTAATTTTTGTCTTTAATGTTTCAATCTCAGATTCATTGCATAGAATTAATATGTCATCAACAAACCTAAAATATCTAATGTTACTTTTATTTTGGAAAGCTTTATCAATTTGATATAAGTAAATTGATGCCAGAATATTTGATATTGAAAGCCCTTGGGGTACACCACCAATTTTTTCATTTTTTTGAGGTTGTAAGGCTTTTCTAATTAATTTTAGAGAGTATTCACAATCAATTTTTTCTTTTAGTAAAGTCAAAAGTTTTTCATGATCTATTGATGGGTAAAAGTTTTTAATATCAATTTTAATATATGAATTATAAGATTCAATTGATTCAGTAATCTCTTTAATAATAACTTGAGGCATTTTGTAATCAAGCTCATTAAAATATAAGTCTTGTAGATAAAGGTGTATAGTCTTCAAAACGACTCTATCTCTTATCGTTGGTATATAAATTTCTCTAGGGAATTTCTGTCGACCTTTACTTAATAAGTTTAATTTGTATCTGGTAAATTGGAATGTCTCATTGGATAATTTTCTATGGATTATACTTATTTCATTCGATAAATTTCTATTGAAAGTTGAATGAGATATGTTGTCTGTTCCTATTGCAAAGCTATAATATATATAGTCTAAATAAGTTCTTTCTAGAGACTCATGGGTTTGAAAGCTTTTTATTGAACTCATTTAATATAGAAACTCATTACAGATGAACTAGAAAAAGGGAGTGTGTATAAAATAATAATAGTTAGATAATATTTGCATTTACTAATAAAAGTTTCATAAAAGTCTTTAAGCGTAAGTGGTGGGTCTAACTCATCTCGTTTACTTTTTTTTGTTGAAAAGTATACATTAACTTTGGAAATATGATGATCAGCTTTAATATGATTTTCACATAGATTAAGAGCATCTTCATATTCTTTAGCTTTGTCTTCTGTGCTGAGAAGCATGATTGTATTTAATTTTTCGTAACATGTTTTGACTTTTTCTGAACGAGAATGAAACTTTTGCGCACTAACAATAGCAGACATTACTAAGGTTAGTACTGAAAACACGACTAACGTAGATGGATGAAATGGAATATCATTCTTGGGTATTTGTAGAATTGATATTGTAACTGTAAAAAAAGAATACCAAATTAGCAAAGCTTGACTATGGAACTCATACCTTAATAAGCGTGTTTCCTGTTCAATTTTAGCTTTTCTTGTCCACCAAATTTTATCGTTAATTGTCATATTTAAAGTTACATTTGAGGTAAATTAAGTAAGTAATATCCTCTTGTGTAAAGAGAATCAAGCCAAGAAGGCTTAAAGAACATATAGTTGCTTTATTAATCAGTTGCACCTATAAAATATAGATGGGATGAAAGTCCTACCTCAAATGCAACATTATGATTTTAATATATAAAAAATGATAATTCTAGAAAATTTTACTTTTTAGTATTGATTTATTCTTAGTATTAAAAAAACCCGCTATTTCTAGCAGGTTTTTTTAATTCATAACCAATTAAGGCTTAATGCTGCAACACCGAAATATCCGCAACACTGGTAAACAAATCACGTAACTGAGCCAGTAAACGTAAACGGTTCGCTTTCAAGTCGCTATCATCTGCCATCACCATGACGCCATCAAAGAAGGCATCAATTGGCGCACGCAGCGCAGCTAACTTAGAAAGTGCAGCGGTGTAGTCTTTTGCAGCCAAAAGCGGTTGAACCACAGGCAGAATAGCTTGAATCTCTGCATAAAGTGCTTTTTCAGCATCTTCAAGCAATTTAGACTCAACAATTTCACCCGTAGGCGCAGCTTCTTTCGCCAAGATATTGGCAACACGCTTATTCGCAGCAGCCAATGCAGCAGCTTCAGGCAGGCTACGGAAATGATTCACTGCAGTTACACGCTTATCAAAATCTAAAGGAGATTTTGGAGATAACGCTTGAACCGCTTGAATCACATCAACAGCAACGCCTTGGTCTTCGTATTTTGCACGGTAACGACCTTCAAGGAATGCAACAGCATCCGCTAAAGTCTTATCATGGTCTTTCAATACATCGCCATAAGCAGCCAAAGCAAGCTTGATCAATTCTTCAATCGAAACATCAAGATTATTTTCAGTCACTAAACGCAAAATACCAATCGCAGAACGACGTAAAGCAAACGGGTCTTTCGAACCTGTAGGTGCTTGACCAATACCGAAAATACCAGTCAGCGTATCTAAACGATCTGCAAGGGCAATCGTTGTACCTGTCTTGGTTTGCGGTAAAACATCGCCTGCAAACTTAGGTAAATATTGCTCGCCTAAAGCTTCCGCAACTTCATCATTCTCGCCTTCAATACGTGCATAGTAAGTGCCCGCAATCCCTTGAAGCTCAGGGAATTCACCGACCAATTCAGAGGTTAAATCACACTTTGCAAGTAATGCTGCTTTTTCAGCATCCGCAGGGTTTGCACCTGTGATTGCAGATAAAGCCACAGCCAATTTAGCAATACGTTCAGATTTATTCCAAAGCGTACCTAACTGTGCTTGGAAAACCATATTGGCTAATTTTTCTTTACGAGATGCAAGCGGTTGCTTTTGATCTTGTAAGAAGAAGAATTCAGCATCAGACAAACGAGGGCGTACAACTTTCTCATTCCCTTCAATGATTTGAGTTGGATCTTTAGACTCAATATTTGAAACAGTAATGAAATAAGGCTGTAGTTTGTTATCGCTATTCACCAAACAGAAATACTTCTGATTGTCTTGCATCGTCGTGATCAATGCTTCTTGAGGTACAGCAAGGAAGCGTTCTTCAAAGCTTGCACGAAGCGCAACAGGCCATTCAACCAATGCAGTCACTTCATCACGTAAATCAGCAGGAACGATCGCAATTGCATTCACTTCATCAGCCAAAGCTTTGACTTGTTGGTCAATGATCGCTTGACGCTCTTCAAAATTCGCCACAACTTTTGCCACACGAAGTGCATCTAAGTAAGCATCTGCATTGGCTAAAGTAATGGCTTCAGGTGCATGGAAACGGTGACCATAAGTCACATTACCTGCTTTATGATCCTGAATGGTTGCATCAACCACATCATTGTCTTTGAGCAACACAACCCATTTTACAGGACGAACGAATTCAGTACGGCTTGCCGCAGAACGCATACGTTTTGCAATTGGAAGGTTATCCAAAGCGGTTTGTAAAATTTGTGGCAGTAAAACGTCAAGACTTTGACCTTTGACATCTTTTAAGTAGCAAACTTTTTCAACTTTACCCGCTTGGAAAGTTGAAACTTGATCCGCAGTAATGCCTTGACCACGCATAAAGCCTTCAAGTGCTTTGGTCGGCTTGCCTTCAGCATCATAAGCAGCTTGTACAGCAGGGCCGTCAAAACGTTTTTGAGTATCTGCTTGCGCAGCATCAACATTGATAATTTTCAATGCTAAACGACGAGGTGCTGCATAGGCTTCGATAGAATCAAAAGCCAAACCTGCATCTTTTAAGCCTTTTTTTGTTTCAGCTTGCAATGCATCACGTAAAGTTTTTAAGTTTTTTGGGGGAAGTTCTTCACAGCCAAGTTCAAATAAAACGGTATGCTTAGACATTATTTGTTCTCCGCTGATTTTTCTGCTTGAGCCGCTTCTGCTTCAACCTGAGCTTTCAATTGAGCTAAAACTTCATCACGTAAATGTGGTTCTGCCATTGGGAAACCAAGTTTGGCACGAGCCGCCACATAACTTTGCGCAATTGAACGAGCTAAAGTACGTACACGTAAAATATAGCGTTGACGCTCAGTCACAGAAATTGCACCACGTGCATCGAGCAAGTTAAAGCTGTGTGATGCTTTGATGACTTGCTCATATGCTGGAAGTGGGAGTTCCGCTTCCATTAAACGGGTTGCTTCAGCTTCATAGAAATCGAATAATTCAAACATTTTTTCAACGTTGGCATATTCAAAGTTATAGGTCGATTGCTCAACTTCATTTTGATGGAATACATCGCCATAAGTCACTGTACCGAATTGACCTTTGGTCCAAACCAGATCGTAAACTGAATCAACACCTTGTAGGTACATGGCCAAACGTTCAAGACCGTAAGTGATTTCACCTGTGACAGGGTAGCATTCAACACCACCGACTTGCTGGAAGTAAGTAAACTGAGTCACTTCCATACCGTTGAGCCAAACTTCCCAACCTAAGCCCCAAGCCCCAAGCGTTGGAGATTCCCAGTTGTCTTCGACAAAACGAATATCGTGAGTAAGGGTATCAATACCAATGGCTTTTAACGAGTCTAGGTAAAGTTGTTGGATATTGTCTGGGTTTGGTTTCAGTACCACTTGGAATTGGTAATAGTGTTGCAAACGGTTTGGGTTTTCACCATAACGACCGTCTTTAGGACGACGTGAGGGTTGAACGTATGCTGCGTTCCATGTTTCAGGCCCAAGTGCGCGTAAGAATGTTGCAGTGTGGAATGTCCCTGCACCCATTTCCATATCGTAAGGTTGTAAAATGACACAACCTTGTTCAGCCCAGTAGTTTTGTAAGGCAAGAATTAAGCCTTGGAATGTATCAATATGCGATATGGCGCGACTCATGCAGCATCCATTATAAATATAAGAAAAAATTGGTTCTAAGTATAAGGATTTTGCAGGGGAGTGGCAAAGGGTTCAGCAGGATTCATTCATTTAAAAATTTAACTGTGGTGGTTGCTTGAGAGAAGTCAGATAGTATGATTTTTGTATGTTGAAAAGATTGAGCTGCGTGTATGACATAGACCATCTATTCTCTGGTTTGAGCTAAATTGCCCGAGTTTGCTATATTCAATTTCTGCACAATAAAACCAAGAGCCCCTCATGCCAAAATTTTATCTTCAGATCCTTGTTCTGCTGGCTACGTTCAGTGGAGCGGTTCACGCACAGCAGCAAGAGGCCGAGCCAGATATTTATAACCAATGTGTTGAGCAGACCATTCAGGCTTTACAGCTTGCCAGTATTAATAATAGTGTGGTGGAGATCTGTTCAGAACGAGCCAAACACCTTAATGAAAAGAAAATCGTATCATTACTCGATCAAATACGTGTGCAAAGTCAGCAGGATAGCCAGCCAGAACGTTATCAAGCCATTTTGAAATCACAACGCTTGTGGAAAGCCTATGTTGAGCAAGAGTGTGATAATGCAGGGCAGTATGTTGGATCGCCTATGTATGCTTTTTGTCCTATGCAGCAGTATGCCGAACGGGTTGTACAGTTACAGCAATACGTTCACTAAAGAATTCAGTAGAATTACTCATAAAAATAAGATGTAAAATAGATGCATCTTATTGGTGAGACCACGTATAATTTTGCACCGGTTAAGTGCGAAAAAGTAGAAGGGTGGCTGTGTTTCAAATGCAACTTGAATGGTTAAATACCTTAAAACCAAATTTTAAAGTGTTACCGCTAAAGGAAAGAATGCTCTGTGGTTTGGGGGCATTGTTGGGATTAGCACTGTCTTCACTCATAAGTTGGTGGCTTTTGGGTGGGATCAATGCATGGTATATCGCCCCGATGGGTGCGTCCTCGGTGTTGCTTTTTGCCGTACCAGCCAGTCCTTTGGCTCAGCCATGGAATATTGTGATTGGGAATACAATTGCAGCCGTAATTGGGGTGACCTGCGCACTCTATATTTCCAACTTAACTGAAGCATTTAGTGTTGCTGTGGCTTTGTCGATTATTTTGATGATGACGACAGATTCTTTGCATCCACCGAGTGGTGCTGTGGCGATTACAGCGGTGCTGGGAGGCGAGACGGTACACGAGCTAGGGTATCAGTTTGTATTTTATCCTGTTCTACTCAACTCGATCCTACTCCTCGTGATTGCGATTGCGTTCAACCGATTGCTCGGGAAGCAATACCCAACTGTGGCGCAAGTCAATACGCGTAGCACCGACCCGACCCCCACCCAGAAGGTCACGATTCAACCTGAAGATATTCATCAAGTTTTAGCCCAAGAAACGCAGTTACTCGACATCAGTGAATATGATTTACAAAAACTGATTTTAAAAGCTCAAGCACAGGCCGATACTCGCTTTCATATAGACTTACGTTGTCGGGACATTATGAGTAAAGATGTCCTGTGTTTATATGAAGATGAAGACATTCAAGTCGCTGTGGAAAAATTTAAACAGGTCAATCTAATGAGTTTACCTGTGTTAAATCGAGCTGAACAAGTATGCGGCACCTTGGCTTTATATGAAGTGGTGGAGTGGTTCCAAAAGGCGACGGATTTGCGTACCTCTTGGCAAGATCAAGTCAAGCACATTATGAAACGTCAGGTGGTCACGGTACAGCCGGATCAAGAACTACAAGATTTGATCCCGTACTTTGTTGAACGTTCTTTTAACTATATTCCTGTGGTTGAAAACAAGGCTTTGGTCGGCATCATTAGCCGTGCCGATATGATTGCAGCATTGTATCGTCTGTTACAACATCGTTAAGTCATGTGAGTATGTTGCAGGCAAAAAAAAAGCTACGACACTTTGGGGGAAGTTGTCGTAGCATAAAAAGAAACTTTTTTGAGACGAAAGATGTGCGCTTATGGGTTGTGATGATCTGGATTAACAGTACGTATCGTATTGCTATAACCCGATCGAGCCTGTGGAGAATGCTCAATTTGGTCTTTTTGTTTCGGCATCACCAACCAAAGAATCAGGTAAACCAAAATTCCGGGGAATGCTGCACTTAACAGTGAAATGGTGATGAAAACAATACGAAGTAAATTTGCGTTCCAACCAAAACGTTCAGCAATACCACCCATCACACCAGCAATCATGTTTGAGCGGTTTGAGCGATATAAACCAACATTGGCCATCTAGGTCTCCTTAAAATTTAAAATCTGAGTGGCTTTATGCACTCATAATTTAAAAATGGAGATGGAATTAAGTTTTTAAAGGTGACGGAGCTAATTAAAAAGTAAAGTTATGTAAAGAGATAAAAGCTGGGGTTTTGATCGGGACTAAAATGTGCTCTATTTGGCGTTGAGCCCGCTGCTTAAAGTCAGCAAGTCATTTGAATCCGAGAAAAAACCAGGGGTCAGGATGGAATATTCGTGATGGTTATGGAGATTAATCACGTGCAGGAAGTGAGTGTGGAATGAAGTTGAAGCGAAGACATCAGGGTTTGATTGGCGCATTACTGCAAGGAGCGGTGGCGCTAATCGGTGTATCGTTAGCTGGCTGTGATGGTGGGCTGTCGGAGGCGTCACAACAACATGAAAATAGCACGGTAGAGGACGCGGCTGTTCCACCTGAGTCGGGGAAGAAGCTGACTGAGGTGGCGGGACGGGCAACCATGCAAGATGATTCGGAGTATGCACCTCGTACGCTGGATATTGGTGAACAGCAGTTCATTGGGCGTTATCGCACACAAATTCAATGTGATGGTTATTTTTTCCCTTGTGAAACGGGGAAGGCTGATTTTATTCTCAATTTTTTACCTGATGGTACAGTGCATCGTAGTATTGTACGCTTAGGTAAGGTCTTTTCAGAAAAACAACGCCCTGGCTTTTCAAACTTAAGTTATCGCCGTGATACATGGACCATGAATAAAGAGCGAACAGAGTTGATCGTACATCGTAAAGAGGGGATTAATTTTTATTATCGCGTGGTGGATTCGCAAACGCTGCAAATGGATTTAGATAAAAGTAATAATCTAGATGCCACTAACCAAAAATTGTATGCACGAGGTTTTCCGAAATTAGAGCGTGCGTATACATTAAAGCGTGAGCCTAATTCATAGTTAAAATGGAATTGGGCAAAGCAACAGAATAAGACTGAAGAATAAAAATAGTGAGGAAATGAACAGCGTGCGAATTTTATGACTTAAATAGTGTGTCGCTAAATAAATGTCATATCAATGCAATTAAAGAGGATTTAAATAAATGGTGGGTCGTCCGCGATTCGAACGCGGGACCAACGGATTAAAAGTCCGCTGCTCTACCAGCTGAGCTAACGACCCTGAGCAAGGTGTGCGAAAGAGTATTCGCTGAAAGTTTAAAAAAGAAATTTTTAAAGCATTCGAACCTGAGCAGGTTTGTAAAATTAGATTTTACAAGAAAGATGGTGGGTCGTCCGCGATTCGAACGCGGGACCAACGGATTAAAAGTCCGCTGCTCTACCAGCTGAGCTAACGACCCATCAAGGGTATCAAAGGAATGGTGGGTCGTCCGCGATTCGAACGCGGGACCAACGGATTAAAAGTCCGCTGCTCTACCAGCTGAGCTAACGACCCATATCATTTGATGGAGCGTATTGTAGCAAGATATGCATCGAGCGCAAGTAAAAAATCGCAAACTTGTTGATGTTTGATTATAAATACAACAAATTTGCGATTAGGTAGCTAAAAAACAAGCAATTCGAGTTTAGAAGCGATATTGATAGGCTTGAATGTTATCAAAGACTTGTTGCGTTAAATCTGCATAGGCACTGCTGTTGGGTAACAGGACCAGCAAGCGTTCATCCGTTTTTTTCGGGTCAAAGGCTTGTTCTTTGAGCTTGTTCTTTTGGTATTTAAACGTTCCCGTAGTTTCAACTTGCTTTTGTACGCGTAAGAAAACGGGTACAGCATAGGCAGGCAGACATTTTTTAAAGCTCACGAGCATTTGGGCTAAATCCTGCTCATTCAGTTCAGCGCCGTCTGCCAGTGTAATCGCAGCCATTCCCGCACGACCATTGGTGTTTGGAATTTCAACACCATACACTACAGCTTCGGTGATTTTGTCATATTCACTAACCATGTTTTCAACTTCAGTCGTGGACACATTTTCGCCTTTCCAGCGGAAGGTATCGCCTAAGCGGTCGACGAATTGGGCATGACGGAAACCAATGTCGCGGACTAAGTCCCCTGTGTTGAAATAAGCATCGCCGGATTTGAAGACATCTTTAAGAATCACCGATTTATTTTTTTCAGGGTCTGTATATCCATCAAAAGGGGAGCGGCGGGTAATTTTACCGATTAATAAACCAACTTCGCCTTTTTTGACCTTGATACAGCCACCTTTGGCATCATAAACAGGTGCATTTTTTTCTTTATCAAACTGGATAATGGCATAAGGCGTAGGTGAAAAGCCGACAGTGTTGTCAAAGTTGAATACATTGCTAAAGCCGACATTGCCTTCACTCGATGCATAAAGCTCTAAAATTTCTTCAATACCAAACCGCTGTTTGAATTTGTCCCAAATATTCGGACGCATGCCATTGCCGATCATTTTGGTGACACGGTGGCCTTTTTCTAAATCTGAAGGTGATGCATCCATGAGGTAGCGACATAACTCACCGACATAGCCAATGGCTGAGGCATCGAACTTTTGTACATCTTTCCAAAAAGCAGAGGTGGAGTATTTACGGCGCAAAGCCAAGGTGCCCGCACCCGCAATCACGCCACACCAACACACCACAATGCCTGTTGCATGGTACAGCGGCAGGGTGACATACATCACATCGTCTTTACCGAGGTTGAGTACGTGCCCGTAGGTGCCATAAGCCAACGTCCAGCGGCTATGCGTGAAAATAACGGCTTTAGGCAAACCGGTTGTGCCTGAGGTATAAATATAAAACAAGCCATCTCTACCCAGCACACTGTGTGTGGTTGGGGTGTTGAACTTGGCAAAGGCATCAATTTTTTCAGCAAGATTACTAAAACCTTGTGGTGCAAGGCCTGCATCTTTTTGGGTTTCTTGGTCGGCAAACCAATAGAAACGATCCGCAGTGAGATTTAGATCATGGCGGATTTCATCAACTGCGGCACGACATTCTTCACCCACGATGACTGCAATGGGTTTGACCAGATTAATACTATGCGCCAGCACTTTACCGACTTGAGAGGTGTTGACTAAAGCCGCAGTAACGCCAATTTTGGCAAGTGCAATCACGGTTGCAACCAATTCAGGACGGTTTTCAATCATCACTGTGATGACATCACCCTTTTTTGCCCCGATGGATAAAAAATAATGCCCGATTTGGTTTGCCCATTCGTTGAGGGCTTGGTAGCTAAATTTTTGATCTTCAAAAAGCAAGGCCATACCGTGAGGGTTGCGCTTCACTGCTTTTTCAAAAGCAATCCCGAGGCCTGCTGGGGTGTTTGGGGTACGTAAATATGCTTGCTTTAATCCACTGAGTAAGTTGGGAACTTTACTGATGAATTGAGGAAGTTTTGCTGCAACGTCAGTAATACCAATGAGGTCATGTGATGGGTGTTGGCTCATATGAATCCTAATTATTTTATGCAATCCAATGCGTTTGAATAGTGCTCAGTTTCTACACTTGTTCTTTTAATCGTTTCGGTCTAGTGCAATCAACCTAATCTGACGAAAATAACAAAAAAACCTAGCCACTGACATGACTAGGTTTTTTAAATTGACAACTCTAGGGCGAATTACGACTCAGTCGGGCTCGCTTTTTTCGGTGGACGACCACGTGGACGACGTGGGCGAACTGGCTTGTCCGAGTCTGATTTATCTGACTCGTCCGCAGCTGTTTCCGCTACAGTTTCAGTGGCTTCTACTTTTTCAGCTTGCTTTGATGCTCTAGGTGCTTTGGTTTGAACTGGAGCAACAACGACTTCCACTTCTTCTTCAACCACAGCTACATCAGCCAAGCTTTTCACGTCACTGCTTTCAACGGCAACGGGTGCTTCGCTTTCTGTTGCAAGAACAGGTTCGCTTTCCTGTGGAGTTACAGCTGCAGGCGTTTCCGCAACAATCGCTGTTTCAGGCGCTGACGATTCAGCAACAGGTGCTGTTTCGCGTGCTTGTTTGGCTTGTTCAGCAGCCAGTTTAGCTAAACGACGACGCTCACGCGGGTCATTTGCAACACGTTGTTCAGACACAGGTGCAGGTGGTGTCAGATCCAAGACTGGAACTGGCTCTGCTTCAGGCTGAGCTTTTGTGATTTCAACATCACGGGTGACCGGTTTTTTCTCTGCCTCAACAGCAGGCGTTGTCACAGTTTTGCTTAACGTTGCTGCATACTCTTCAGTAAATTTCTGAAGGGCACGGTTGAAGGTTGGAATTAAACCAAACTGCTCAATCAGCACTGAACAGTCTTCACCATAGACATGGCGAATCAAGCTGCTGATGGTGTATTGACCTAAAGTTGGCACCTGTGAAGGTGTGAGTTTAGGTGTTTCAGTTTGCTGTGTGTGTGAAGCGCGTTGTTGGCGACGGCGTTGGCGTGGGTCATTGCTGGCACGTTTTACGCTTTCACGTGGTTTTTGCTCTGCTTCTTGTTCAGCAGGTGCTGCTACAACTTCAGTTGCTTTCTCCTGTACCACTTTCTCAGCTTTTACTTCAACTTCTGCTTTCGCAACAGCCGCTTGCTGAGGCTTGGTTTCGGTTGCAGTGTGTGCAGGCGGAGTTAATGCCACGATTTCACTTTGCGCTTGATCGACATTGACCACATGGGCTGTTGTGATCATTTCTTGACGCGGTGCTTCAATCAACTCAACTTTAACTTGAGGTTCTTGAACCACAGCTGGCACTGCTTCAGTCGCTTGCTCATTCAGTACACTTGGGTCGCGATGGCGATTTGGGCGCTCTGGACGAGGTTGGTTGCGGCGGTCACGACGTGGCATTGCATTTTGCTGTTCGTTTTGAACATCAGTGTTTTGCTGTTGCTCACCGTGTTGGCGACGTGATGAACGCTTGTTTTCACGCGGTTCCTGACGTTGCTGTTCACTGCGCTCTGAGCGGTCTTGACGTTGTTGTTCACTGCGCTCAGAACGCTGTTCATGACGCTCTTGGCGTTGTGGTTCATTGCGTTCAGGACGTTGTTCATAACGATCTTGACGCTGTTGATCTTGACGAGAGACCTGCACAATTTCTTCATGAATTTGGTTGTCATGTTGCGCATTTTGCTCACGTGACTCTTTGTGCTTATTAGGGCGCTTTTTGTTGTGGCGTGTACCACGTTCTTCTTTCTCTACATGCTTCTCTTCACGGTGTTCAGATTTTGCATGAACAGGTGCAGAGTTCATGTAGACATTGTTGTTTGGCGCGATAGGTGCCGCAGCAGGCGTGCCAACTTGACCAAACTGACCACGGCTCACTGCACCGCCATTTACCATTTGCTCAATGGCAGCAGCAGCATTATTTGCAGAACGTGATTGATCGACAGTCGCAGCTTGTTTTTGTACAAACAAGTTCTCTAACCATGCACATGGGCTGCTTGAAGGTGCAGTTTGGGCAGGGGCTTGTTGAGCGACTTGTTGTTGTGGCGCGTTGTTGCGTGGTTTTTTGTTGCCTTTTTCTTGTTGTGCAGGCGCAGGAGCGGCATGTTGATGCACATGATCTGCGCCATCTAAATGCCATTCTGATGACTCGTAACCCAACTCTTTTTCGCTTGAACGTGTTGCTTCTGTACGTTCATAGCTGGTTGGTGCAAAGCCTTCAGGGTTATACGAAATTTCGTAATGCGGTGTTTCTAAGTGTGGGTGCGGAAGCACAGTCACACGAACACCTGAGGTTTGTTCGAGGTAAACCAATGTGTGACGCTTTTCATTCAATAAGAATGCTGCAATTTCAACTGGAACCTGTACTTGAACTTCCCCATGACGTTCACGCAGCGCAATTTCTTCTACTTTACGCATGATTGAAAGCGATAATGAACGCAAGTCACGAACCATACCTGTGCCATGACAGCGCGGGCAGACATAACCTGTTGCTTCTTCAAGCGAAGGGCGTAGACGTTGACGGCTCATTTCCATCAAGCCAAAACGAGACAATTGACCGAATTGGATACGGGCACGATCGCTTTGTGTTGCTTCGCGAAGTTTCGCCTCAACCATACGTTGGTTGCGGTCTTTGGTCATGTCGATAAAGTCGATTACAACCAAACCACCAATGTCACGTAAACGCAGTTGACGTGCAATTTCTTCCGCTGCTTCAAGGTTGGTATTGAGCGCTGTATCTTCAACGTCACTACCACGGGTTGATTTTGCAGAGTTAATGTCGATAGACACTAATGCTTCGGTTTGGTCAATAACAATTGAACCGCCTGAAGGAAGTTTAACTTCACGTTCATAAGCCGTTTGAATTTGGCTTTCAATACCAAAATGAGCAAATAACGGTTCATTTAGCGTATAAGTTTTTAGCTTGTCGATTTGACGAGGCATGACTGCTTTTACGAAGTTATACGCTTCGTTATAGGCTTGCTCTGAATCAATTAAGATTTCAGCAACATCATCACGTAAATAATCACGAATCGCACGCGTCACCACGCCTGCTTCTTGGTGAACCAACATTGGTGATGGACCAGAACTTGCTGTGTTTTGGATTTGAGCCCAAAGATCAAGTAAGTGCTGTAGGTCAAGTTGTAACTCTTCTTGAGAACGGCCAATACCCGCAGTACGTACAATTACGCTCATGCCACGAGGTACATTTAACGACGCCAACATTTCTTTCAATTCTTCACGTACTGAACCTGAAATTTGACGGCTAATACCACCACCTTTCGGGTTATTTGGCATCAACACCAAATAGCGACCAGCTAGCGAAATAAAGGTAGAAAGGGCAGCGCCTTTGTTACCACGTTCTTCTTTTTCAACTTGAACCAAAAGCTCTGTGCCTTCAGTAATCAATTCGCGAATGTTTGAAGTTTGGCGAGGGTCTGCTTGGTAATATGAATTTGCGATTTCGCGCATAGACAAGAAGCCTTGACGTCCCGCACCATATTCAACAAAGACGGCTTCTAAAGAAGGCTCAACGCGAGTCACGTGACCTTTATAGATATTGGATTTTTTTTGTTCACGGGTACGATTCTCTAAGTCAAAATCGTAAAGACGCTGCCCAGTGACAAGTGCAACGCGAATCTCTTCTGCATGTGTTGCATTAATCAACATACGTTTCATGGGTGTAACACCTAATAGTGATACACAGCAAACTATCGCTAAACACGTAGCGAACATCAAACATCACGGACCAATTTTGCTCAGATCTCAAATAAACCGATTGTGGTCTGAGTTTTATTACCTGCCTTTTTGATCGGCTTCGGTTTTGATTCACATATTGATGATGGCAATACGGCTTCAATCTTTAAACGATTAAAGTCTCCTGCGCGTTTCACTGGCGGACAAGCGGTGCATTGGATGTAAGTAACTTTCACTGTCACATTTGCTCGAAGAGCAACCCTTCTTTTTGGATAGGGTGTCTTGATACGGAATTATCATCGTACCTTTACAACTGAACAGATCCATATGCATCAACGCTGTGGCCTGAATACGACATCAGGGAGCGACTAATCTGATGTATATCAGTTTACGTTTAAAAACCAACCTTCGTTGGTCACATATTTTTTTGGGGCAAACTGATTTATGTGCAGATGCACAATTAAACCTAACAGTTTGCTGTTTTGCCGATATAATAAGCCTTCGGCGTCGGCATAATTCTTTTGGGACCGTTCCAAGCTGAGTTGAGTTATTTTCTTAAGTATTCAATTTAAAATTGAAATGATTAAGCTTTTGACTCACTTATGGTGGTATCCGTGCGCTGACTATATCAAACCTTGTACCATCTGCCTATGGGCTAAGCTAGTCTTTCTTGTGTAAAGCATAGCCTAAATGGTCATTTTTTATTCAAATTCCGTATTTTTTAGGTCGCAGTAACTGTATGAATTCTACCCAACAATGGCAAAACGTGACGTGGTTTGAAGTGGACGAGCATCAAGCAGGGCAACGGATTGATAACTTTTTATTTAGCCGTTTAAAAGGTGTGCCTAAAAGTCGTATTTATCGCCTGATTCGTGAAGGTCAGGTTCGCGTGAATAAAAAGCGTATAAAAGCAGAAACTAAGTTGTCTATTGGTGACCAGATTCGTGTGGCCCCGATTCGCTATGAACAAAAAGATGAAAATGCGGCGCCTGTTTCTGACAAAGTAGCACAGAGTTTACTCAGCCGTGCGGTGTATGAAGATGAGGGCTTGATGGTTGTCAATAAGCCATCTGGCATTGCCGTACATGGCGGCAGTGGTGTGGCTTATGGTCTGATTGAAGGCTTACGTGCCGCGACAGGTAAGAAATACTTAGAACTGATTCATCGTATTGACCGTGATACCTCAGGTTTGGTGATGATTTCTAAAAAGCGTAGTGTGTTAAAAAGCTTACAAGACATGCTACGTGAACACAAAATTAAGAAAACTTACGCCGCTGTAGTCAAAGGTGTGGTGAGTTTAGACAAGCAGTTAATTGATGCGCCTTTACACCGTTATGAACTGGCCAATGGTGAACGTCGTGTGCGTGTGTCAAGTGAAGGTAAAGAGTCTAAAACGCAGTGGAATGTGGCTGAACGTTTTATGCATGCAACCTTAGTTTATGCATCACCGCTTTCAGGGCGTACCCATCAAATTCGTGTGCATGGTTTAAGCATTGGTCATCCATTGGTAGGTGATGATAAGTATGGTCATGAAACAGAATATAAAGGACCGAAACCGCGTCGTTTATGTCTACACGCAATGCGTTTAGACATCCCAGGTTATGCGCCGATTGAAGCGCCTTTGCCTGAAGATATGCAGAGTATTGTGGCGCAGTTAAGAGCTCAGAAGAAGGACTAAGTCTTTTCCCTTTCATTTTAGAAGAGGTGATAAAGCCATGACTTTTGTTGGTTGTGATTAATTTAAAAGGATGCTGTATTGGTCATCTTTAATTTTAAAGATGCAAAGTAACAAAAATCTTTTGTTGAGCTGATGGAACGTCTTGAACGCGCTTTAAGCACTGATTTAAAGCGAAGTGCAAGTCAGCTCAACGGCGAATCCTTTTCGCCATCGTGTAGCAAATGCATCGTGTAAATTGTCTTCATAAAAGTAAATATTGGAACCCCAGCATGAACAAACCTGTAGAACTGATTATCTTTGATTGGGATGGGACTTTATTTGATTCTGTGGGGCAGATTGTGGCGAGTTTATTGTTTGCCGCGCAGCAATTTGCACAGCCTTTAACTGCTGATGCAGCAAAAAGTATTATTGGTTTAGGTTTGCCAGAGGTCGCGCAGCGATTATTTCCTCAAGTGCCTGAGCTACATACTGAAATTTTGCAATGCTATGCCGAGCATTATGTGGCGAACTCGAAAGGTGATGTCTGGTTCGACGGCGTAGCCGATATGTTGAATGGCTTACGTGAAGCGGGTTTACAGTTGGCGGTGGCGACAGGTAAAAGTCGTAAAGGCTTAGATCGAGTATTGGCTCAAACACAGAGCCAAACACTATTTGTGACAACGCGTGCTGCCAGTGAGACTAAATCTAAACCGCATCCTTTAATGTTGGAAGAGATTTTAACTGAAGCGGGTGTGTCTGCTGAACGCGCGATTATGGTCGGTGATACCAGTTATGATCTAGAAATGGCGCGTAATATTGCCATGCCGAGAATCGGGGTGAGTTATGGGGTGCATACAGCTGAAACGCTCAGACAATATCAACCTTTGGCCATCGCGGATGATGTGCTGAGCTTGCAGCAGCATTTATTACAATATGTTGACCTTAAACAAGTGATTTAACTTGAGTGATCTAAACATATGGCCTGTGGATGATGGTCAGAGTGAGCCTGCCTGTTTTGGGTCGATCATCTTCAAAGCTTTTGTCTTCAGTATGTTTTAAGGCTGATGAGCGGTTGATTTAATTGTTGGGTTTGTGATTTGAAAAAGCTCTTTCATTGGGAGCTTTTTTTTGTGATGTTATCGTCGAAAGGACTTCAATCATCGTCTTTATATTGGATATTTGTCATTTGCGAGGATGACCAAAAAATGAAAAAATAAAACGTTTAAAGCGTGATAAAACCCGCCGCGACATTGATGCTAATGGCGAGAATAGAGGTGTTAAAACCATAAGCTAAAATAATGTGCAGAATATTGAGAATACGCATCGAACGTGAGGTAATGGAAACATCCGCGGTTTGCGCAGAAGTGCCAATCACATAACTAAAATATAAAAAGTCGGGATAGGTCGGTTGAGCCGTTTTGGGAAAGTCTAAGCCTGCATCTTGTTGGTCTGCGAGAGCCAGATAATAATCATGCGCATAATGAATGGCAAATACGGTATGCATAAAGAACCATGCGCTAATAATGGTGAGTAAGGACAGCGCCAAGTGCCCATATTTGATGGTTGGGTCATTCGGAAGATGAGTCAACTCTAATACAATCGCAATTAAGCACATGAGCAAAGTCATGATCACCAACAGTAGAATGATCCATTTGCTGGCATCTTGCTGCTGTGCATGTTGCAGAATGTGCCGATGGTCAACAGACCACAGGGTGGTCATGGTTTTGACTAAATAACTTGAGACGGCAATATTCCAACTGATCAATAAATTGGTCGACCAAGACCAGTCGGTAAATGTATTCAGCAGCGTATAAAAAACAGCAGTCAGCAAAAAACTAATGAAAAAGAAGGGGCGAAATTTCATTGCTGTTTTTAAACGCTGCAAAGTGGGCATTGGCATAATTTTCTCCTTCTTCGTTTTATTTTTTTTGTGCAGCTCTAAAGTCGCAAGATCTACTTCAGTACCAGTCTGTGTTTGGACTTCAGTTGTAGGAAACCTGACAACAGCCTGTTTTTCTTAGCCTATCCTAGTCTAAAAAGAATACAAAAGGAAAAAGCGAGATGGTATCGACATCGCTGAAAAACAAAAGGGTGAAAATATACTGTCATGTAGAGTATTGCTCTATAAGCAAGGCGCATAGCTATTTATTCAGAAAATAGTGACGCGCCGAATGAGATGAATAATTAGAACCCACTGCGGATTTATTCGCGGTTAATATCCAAATAAAATACCCGAGTCAGTAATTCTATAAATTTAGTCACTGCCAGTGAGCTGTTATTTTTACGATAGTTCACATACAGATCCAAATACGGCAGCTCAACCTCAAGTGGACGAATTACCGTGTTGTTCATGCTAAGTGGCGCAACATAACCAGGTAAAATTGTACAGCCGAGCCCCAAGCCAATCGCATTGATATTGAATAGAATGTTGTCCGCTTTTTGCACAATGTTGAATTCGACATTATGAGCTTTGGCAAATTCTAAAATGGTCTGGTGTAAAGTCTCTGACTGCTCGGCTGCGGGAATAATAAAATCAATGCCATCTAATGCTTTAACCGGAATTCGCTCGTATTGGGCCAAAGGATGATCTTTTGGCAACAGGAAAATGAGTGGTTCACGCAGTACAAACTGGCTTTCGATTTCATCACTATGAACATTATTTCGTGTAAAGCTAATGTCCAATTCACCTTTTTTCAGCAAACGTAGTTGCTCAGTATTGTTCATACTGAACAACTCAATTTTTAATTCTGGGTTTTGTACTCTTAAATTGGGCAGCACATAAGGAAAGATTTTCATTTCTGCAACAGGGACAAAACCAATGCGGAGCATCTGCTGTTTGGCCTGTGAAACTTGGCGTGCCATAGCGACCGCTTTGTCTGCCTGAGCGAGGGTGAGACGCGCTTGTTCTAGGAAAACAGCGCCTTCTTCCGTGAGTTCAACTTTTCGCTTGGTTCGATACAATAACTGTACACCGACATCTTCTTCAAGGTCTTTGATTTGCTGACTTAATGAGGGTTGGGCGGTATAAAGTTTCAGTGCTGCTTTACTAAAGTTCAGTTCTTCAGCAACAGTAATGAAATAGCGAAGGTGTCTAAGTTCCATATAAATAACCCACTGACTAATCCAAAAAATGTCTTACCATGACTGCAGTAAAGTATAATCGATAAACAATGATGCCGTGAAGATGATTCAATTATTTAGAAAATAAATGATCTTGGGTTGATTTTTGAGATTTTCGTATATGAAATAACAGGTTTAATAATTGTTAAAAGGTATTAATTAAATACTAAAAATAGTCCATATCAATCACCTGAAAATCAAGGGAGGTGAACTACATAAAAATACAATTGCGTTTTGCTGAAATTGGATATGATAAAAACATAAATATAATTTAATTTAATTTAATTGAACATATGGGCTAAAAATCGATATGGCAGATTCAAATAAACTGGTGGTCTATGCCGCGCTGTTGGGGAATTTAGCCATTGCGCTGGTAAAGTTTATTGCGGCTTATCTGACCAATAGCTCGGCCATGTTGAGTGAAGCCATTCACTCTGTTGTGGATACCTTAAACGAAATTTTACTGTTATATGGACTGAAGAAGTCGAATAAACCTGCCAATTTTAATCATCCTTTTGGCTATGGGCGAGAGCTGTATTTTTGGGCCTTCATTGTATCTCTCATGGTTTTTGCCTTAGGGGCATTGGTGTCTATGTACAATGGGATCATGCACATTTTGCATCCTGAACCCATTTTAAACTCGACCATCAATTATGTTGTACTTGGCTTTGCATTTGTAAGTGAAGGTATTTCATGGTGTTTTGCTCTGAAAGTGTTTCGTAAGGCGAAAGGCCAACAAGGTTATTTTGAAGCTTTTCGTCGTAGTAAAGACCCCACCACATTTACCGTTCTGTTTGAAGACTCTGCTGCATTAATTGGTCTGTTGATTGCCTTTCTGGGTATTTATTTGGCACATCGTTTAAATATGCCTGCACTGGATGGGGTGGCATCCATTCTAATTGGGCTGGTTCTGGCGGTGTCCGCTTTTTTACTGGCACGAGAAACCAAAGGTTTGCTGCTTGGTGAGACCGCAGACCTGCATGTACGGCAAAATATCTTAAAAATTGCCCAAGACGATGAAGGCGTACTGTCGGCCAATGGTTTACTGACCGAGCAAATGGGTGCCAAACAGGTTTTGGCCTCGTTGAGTGTAGAATTTGAAGATCACCTTACTACCGATGAGATAGAAGCGTGTGTTAATCGAATTGAAGTAAAAATTAAACAAAAACATCCTGAAATTGTGGCACTCTTTGTGAAGCCGCAATCAAAAAAAGTGTGGTTAGAGCGAATGCAAGGACGCTTGGAATAGGTTAAGGTAGAGGTCAGTTTTCAAAACTGGTCCTGTTACTGGTGTATTGCAATAAAGATAACGACGTTAAATGAAGCCAAAATCAACTGAACTCCATTATCAAATTCCGACTGAAAATACCATGTCCCATACATGGCGACAGCCCGAATTTCAGTTTCTACACTCCGACCATTATAACGGGACTCGCTTTGTCAATTCGGTTCGTCAACCTGAGGGACGTAGCCGAGGCGACTTGCTGAAATGGTTGATTAAGCGTAAATCTTCGACATGGAATGTGGATTTGGCGCAAGAGTATGCACACTTTCATGCCGATAAAAAAAGCCTGCCGCAAGATCGGCCCCATGCCGATTTAAAGGATTGGCAGGTGTGGTTTGTGGGTCATGCCACAGTATTACTCCAAATTGGCCCCTATAACTTATTGACCGATCCTGTGTGGGCTGAATATGTCAGTCCGAAGCAAGGGCGAGGACCTCGCCGTGTTATGCCAGCTGGCATTGCCTTGGAAGATTTACCGACCATCCATGCGGTACTCTTGAGCCACAACCACTATGACCATATGGATATTGCCAGTCTGAATTGGTTGTATGAGCGTTTCACCATGCCCATTTATACAGGCTTAGGTAATAGATGGTATTTACCCAAGCACTTACAAGTGCTGGAAATGGATTGGTGGCAGTCGGCGCGTCTGCATGATTTAAAACTGGTCTATACCCCAGCACAGCATGGTTCTGGCCGTGGTCTGCGCGATCAAAATCGTGCGTTATGGGGCGGGTTTAGTGTTCACTGTGGCGCTGACTATGCTTATTTTGCTGGGGATACGGGTTATTCACCGCACTTTAAAGAGCTGCATCAGCGTTTTGGCGCACCGCGAATTGCGTTACTGCCTATCGGGGCCTATGAACCGCGTGAGCTCATGCGCTATATGCATATGAATCCGCAAGATGCTTTTCAAGCACACAAAGACCTGCATGCCAAATGCTCGATGGCCGTTCACTATCGTACCTTTCAGCTGACCGATGAAAGTCGTGAACAACCCGAAATTGACTTAAAAGTGGCGATGAAAAATAGCTCAAAGCTGATGAATCCGTTTGTCTGTTTAAGAGAAGGTCGACGTTTAACTGTGTAATAAATGCTTTATATAAAGATTAGGTGATGGCTGGGGCAAAAACAGTCATCACCGAGACCATAACAACATCACAAAATATCTTTCAAATAAAATCTAAAAAGCGAAAGTATGCCTCTTTTTTATTTAATTTTTGCTCAATCTGAGCCGCGCACATTGCTGGTAAGGTTTGTCTGAGTTTTGATCTATAAACTCAATTGAAAATGTCCATCAAACTCGTATAAAAATGCTTTCTTTTTGATGTGTTTTCCTCGGGTCTTATCTTGTTGAAAAATTAAAATTCTTTTTTTTTCTTAAATATTTACATGGAAGAATCCGATTATTTTTATTCGTAAAACTCGCTTTCGATTGTCATCAAAAGAGGCTATGTTAGTACAGTAATAATTACTTTAAACGGTTCATGATAATCATAATTTGATGATCAAATTTGGAGCTCGACATGACACAGAATATGCAAGCATCAGGCTGTCCATTTCACCAGAAAGATGGTGGACAAACGAGTTTAGCCAGCACCAATAATTCTGATTGGTGGCCGAATGCGCTCAATCTCGACATCCTGTCGCAACACGATAAAAAAACCAACCCGATGGATCCTGATTTTGACTATGCAGCTGCATTCAAATCATTGGATTTAGAAGCGGTGAAACAAGATCTCCGTGAACTCATCAACAGCAGCCAAGAATGGTGGCCATCTGACTATGGTAGTTACATTGGGATGTTTGTACGTACCGCATGGCACTTGGCGGGTTCTTACCGTAAACAAGATGGGCGTGGCGGCGCTAACACAGGGAACCAACGTTTTGCACCACTCAACAGTTGGCCTGATAACGTCAACACCGATAAAGGCCGTCGCCTACTTTGGCCAATCAAACGTAAATATGGCAACAAAATTTCATGGGGCGATTTAATCATTCTTGCAGGAACCGTGGCTTATGAAGAAGCAGGCCTGAAAACCTTTGGCTTTGGTGGTGGCCGTCTAGATATTTGGGCACCAGAAAAAGACATTTACTGGGGTGAAGAGCGTCAATGGCTGGCACCAACGGCAAACCGTTATGCCAATGACCAAGACCGTAAATCGCTTGAAAATCCATTAGCTGCGGTACAAATGGGCTTAATCTACGTCAATCCAGAAGGGGTTGATGGCGTCCAAGATCCATTACGTACTGCACAAGACATGCGTGTCACTTTTGACCGTATGGGAATGAATGATGAAGAAACCGTCGCACTCACTGCGGGTGGTCACACCGTAGGGAAAGCGCACGGGAATGGTAAAGCTCAAAACTTAGGGGCAGATGTCGAAAGCGCTGATGTGGAGTTTCAAGGTCTCGGTTGGCATAACTCTGAAGGTACAGGCAATGGCGCGAACACCATGGTCAGTGGTTTAGAAGGGGCTTGGACCACACACCCGACCAAATGGGATAACGAATTTTTCTATCTACTGTTCACTTATGAATGGGAAAAAACCACCAGTCCAGCGGGTGCGAAACAATGGGAACCGATTAACATCAAAGAGGAAGACAAACCTGTTGATGCACATAACCCGAATGTACGCCGCAACCCAATGATGACCGATGCCGATATGGCGCTGAAAATGGACCCTGAATACCGCAAAATTTCAGAGCGTTTTTATGCAGATCCAGCTTACTTCTCTGAAGTGTTTGCTCGTGCGTGGTACAAGCTGACTCACCGTGACATGGGGCCAAAATCTCGTTACTTAGGTGCAGATGTGCCGAATGAGAATCTGATTTGGCAAGACCCAATTCCATCGGTCGATTATGTTTTGTCTGAAGCTGAAATTGAAGAATTAAAAGCGAAGTTGCTGAATAGTGGTTTAACTTCGGTTGAATTGATTAATACTGCTTGGGACAGTGCGCGGACTTTCCGTGGTTCCGACTACCGTGGTGGTGCCAATGGTGCACGTATCCGTCTTACACCACAAAAAGACTGGGTGGGCAATGAGCCTGAGCGTTTAGCCAAAGTTTTGGCGAAGCTTGAAGAAATTCAGGCGAATCTGGCGAAAAAAGTCAGCATTGCAGACTTGATTGTATTGGGTGGTACGGCAGCGGTTGAAAAAGCGGCACACGCTGCGGGTGTGAATATCAAAGTTCCGTTCCTTGCAGGGCGAGGTGATGCGACTCAAGAGCAAACCGATGTGTATTCTTTTGAAGATTTACTCCCTAAGCATGATGGTTTCCGTAACTGGGTCAAAGAAGATTACAGCGTACAGCCTGAAGAAATGTTGTTAGACCGTGCACAATTACTCGGTTTGACTGCACCTGAAATGACGGTTTTAGTCGGTGGTATGCGTGTACTCGGCACTAACTATGCAGGTACATCAGAAGGCGTGTTGACGGCTCGTGTGGGTGTACTCAGCAATGATTTTTTTGTGAACTTAACGGATATGAAATATAACTGGAAACCCGTGGGTAAAAACCGTTATGAAATCGTGGAGCGTGCGACAGGGGCAACCAAATGGACGGCGACACGTGTAGACTTAGTCTTTGGTTCGAACTCGATTTTACGTTCATATGCAGAAGTTTATGCGCAAGATGACAACAAAGAGAAGTTTGTAAAAGACTTTGTTGCAGCTTGGGTGAAAGTAATGAATGCAGACCGTTTTGATGTGAAGTAGTTTAATTGAAATAAAAAACCGTCCTTAAGGACGGTTTTTTATTTCAATATATTGATATTATTAAATTTTGTATTATTTTTGTATGGAGTGAATTATGTTAATTTTAAAGTGGATTAATGCGATAGGAGTTATTCACATGTGCTTTTTCCAGCCTCTACCTGTTTAATACTAATACCGCTGTTATTTTCTAAAATACAAATTTGAGAGTTAAATGACTTATTAATAGTGCTTAAAGTAATTGTATAAGCTAAATTTTTTTCTAACTTATCTAATGGGATAGCTATACAATTTTTTTCACTAATAGGTAAGTCTGTTTTTGAGTAAGATTTTTCATATTCACTTCTATATTCTTTAGAAAAGTCAATTTTTGCAAAATGAACTAGAAAATTATCTTTTCCATAATCTTTAGATTCATTCGTGAAAAGACATAAATTATCATTAATAATTTTTGTATTAAGATCTCGACTCTGCTGATTACAACCTATAAGCACCATTGCTACAAAACTATATATTATTTTTTTCATAATCACGATTTCGGTAATAAATTTTTATTTGAGGGGTTAAGTAAAAAATCTCTTAATATTTTCTCAACATAGCCTAATAATTGTAAACTTTTTTGATGATGATCCCGTTTGGGATTAACTTTTTGTAAATAACAAGCATCAAACCAAAACTCAATAATTCTACCTTGTTGTTCAAAGTTAAAATCTTGAAATTTTTTATTTAAATCTCGACCTCCTAAGTCCGTGTCATAGGCTTCTAACTCATTGTCCGAGTCAACAGAATTGACCTCCGAAGTATATCCTCCTTTACATAATTGTTTTATCCCAAGCCAACCAGTTGATGTCCCCATTTGATATTGCCAAACATGTACCATTTCATGAATAAACCAATGACGGTTTTCACCTGTAGCTTTGCTATAGTCAGGTGTTTTTAAGTAATCATCTTTCGGTAAATAGATTTCCCCAGCAGGCGTCATGGCATTACCTGTTTTTGTATGTATTAAGCCACCTAAATGTATCCAGACCTTAGAGTAATCAATTGCATCTTTAAAAATCAGGCGAGACATAGCTATTTCACCAGAAGTTAACAGTCTTTTACTTCCGACTTTAATAATAGTAGCAGCTTGATTTTTCATCTCTGCATCTATTTTTTGAAACACCGCCTGTTATTAAACCATAAGAATTAAATGATACAAAATTCCAAGGAATACCCTGAAATATTGATTCCATTTTAGATAATAGGGCTTACACGAGCCTAATTTAAATACTATTATGTATATCAATTATTTAAAAATTAAATGTAAGCGAGAAAATGAATAGAATGTCTATTTTTATTCAAACTTAAGTTTTCCTAAACTTTGAACAATATCCTTTTCAAGCGCATCCCACTCCCCAAATTCAGGCTCTACCTACAAAGTCTGCGACACAAAGCCATAACATACCCGCTGCACATTTAAACTCATTTGCTTGAGTTGTACTTCATCCCCAACATAAGGCTCAAGAATGCTCTGCCACATTTGTACCATCATTTCATAACTCTTGCGATAACTTTCAATGTTTGAAACCTGTCGTTCCAGCAAAAAAGTCTGCGCCCAAAGAAACTGTCGGGCCTGAATCTGCTCAAGCTGAAAGTGAATAATCTGCTGTAAATAGCACTCAAAAGTTAATTTTGTGGATAACTCCATCAGGCTTTGTGCATAACTTTTTAGCTGCTCCGCATTAGTTTTCACATGCTGATGAATGGTCAATGCAACCAAATCTTCCTTCTTTGAAAAGTACTCATAAAAGGTACCTAAACCGACTCCCGCCACATCGGTAATTTCCCGAATGGTAATTTCGTGCGCATGGCGCTCATGCAAAAGCCGAACAAAACTTTCTTGCAAAGCCTCTTGGGTGAGTTTAGCTCTGGATTGGCGTGGCCTACGGCGGACTTGGATCTCGGGATTCTTCATAGCACAAAGCTGAACATGGCAGACTCAATTTTTCTCTATACTGAAATGAAAAGTACAGCATAACAAGAGCAAAGTGACATGAATACCGCATGGATGACCCATCAAATCAGTAATCAGTTCGATGAACTGGAAAATTACAACTTGTTTGAAACCGATACCGTTTTACAAGAAATATTGGCCCGTTATGGCAGTCAGGATCAGGCAAGACTCACAGAGATGGGCAAAGTCATTGGTTCAGCGGAATATTATGACTATGCCTATCTCGCCAATAGGCATACGCCTATTTTACATGCCTTTGATGCCCGCGGACGCCGTAAGGACTTTATCGAATTTCATCCTTCATGGCATAAATGGATGGGCCTCAACCGCCAGTTTGATACCCATGCACATCCGTTTAATCATCCCAATTCATCCTCAAAATGGGTCGAGTGGGCAGCGCGTTTTTATTTGGCAGGGCAGGTGGAGTGTGGAAACTTGTGCCCAAACTCGATGACTTTGGGCAGTATTCCACTGATTCAACGCGAACCTGAACTGTGGGCCAAAATAGGCGATAAGTTACTTTCAACCGAATACGATGAACGTGATGTGCCGATCAGCCAGAAAAAATCGATTTGGCTAGGCATGGGCATGACCGAAAAGCGAGGTGGTTCAGATGTCCGTGCCAATGAAACCATCGCTGTACCAGTCGCCGAGTCGGGGCGCGGTCAAGCCTATTTACTCACAGGGCATAAATGGTTTTTCTCTGCACCGATGTGTGATGCGCATTTGGTGGTGGCAAAGACAGAACAAGATGGTTTGGCGTGTTTCTTTGTGCCGCGTTGGTTGGAGAATGGAACGAAGAACCTGATCCATATCCAGCGGTTGAAAGACAAAGTGGGCAATCGAAGTAACTCCAGCTCCGAAGTCGAATTTAAAGAGGCGTGGGGCATCATGATTGGGGAAGCTGGACGTGGTATTCCCACCATTATAGAAATGGCGAACTATACCCGTCTGACCTGTTCGGTGGGCAGTACTGCCATGCTTAGACAAGCCTTGGTGCAATGTATTGCTTATACCCGTCAGCGTAAAGCCTTTGGTAAGCTTCTGGTTGAACAACCACTGATGCGCGCCGTACTGGCAGATTTAGCCTTAGAAACGGAAGCGGCAATGCAACTCAGTTTCCACTTGGCACACTGCTATGAAACTGATGATGCGCTGTCTGTGGCGTGGAAACGTATTATGACCCCAGCATCGAAGTTCTGGATATGTAAACGTGCGGTTGAGCTGACAGGGGAGACGATGGAAGTTTTTGGCGGCAATGGCTATGTCGACAACGGCATCATGGCGCGTATTTTTAAAGAAGCGCCAGTCAATACCATTTGGGAAGGCTCAGGCAATGTCATGTGTTTGGATGTGCTGCGTGCTATCAGCCGTGATGTAGAGTCGATTGAAATCCTGTTTCAAGATTTGGCCACCACGGCTATGCAAGATGAACAGTTGAAACAAGAGCTGCAAAATCTATTTCAGTTGTTCCAACAGACATCTGAAGAACTACAATTTATGGGGCGCAGCTTGGTTAGTCGTTTAGTGATTTTGGCACAAGCAGTCCTGCTAAAACGGCATGCACCAAACTATGTGGCTGATGGCTTTATTCAAAGCCGTTATAGTCCATTTCATGGTCGTGTTGTCGGGATGCTTGAGATGAAACAACCCGACGTAGAACGACTGCTGCATAGAGCATTTGCAGCTTAAAGCTCATTATTGTACTGAAAGCTTCTGCGCTTCATCTTGTTCGAGTTTGACGTTGGGGCTGTCTTCAGCCTGAATAATATCAATCGGAATAAAGCGGACTTGAACAATGCTTGGGTTATCGTTCAAGTCTGGCAATAGCTTTTGATTGAGTGCTGCAATTTGCACTGGGCTAGGCGGAATATCTCCACGGATAGAGACACGGACTAAAGTAAAACCCTCTTTTTTATCGTATTGGATGGTATCAATAATATTATTATCGTGATTTAACGCCGTACTGATGATATTTTCATTGCCGCTCTCATACAGGCGAGCATGGAGCATAGAATAAAAGTTAAAGGAGAGATAAATCCCTAAAAATGCCAAGAACATTAGGCTAACAGCATTACGTTTGAGAAACTCTTTGACATTACTCTGCACTTCTTCGGTGGAACCCCGTCTAAAGCCTGCAATCCACAGGACTAAAGATGAGCTAATCTGAATGGCGAATATGTTGGTCACTGCCAGTAAAAATGCATTGGCTGAGTTTTTCCATTCCATATGCGCGAATAAAATCCCGCTGGCCACCAAGGGCGGAACTAAGGCCGTCGCAACGGCGACACCCACCACGGCCACAGATAGGCGAGGGGATACTGAAGCAAAGGCACCCGCTGCACCACCAGCTAAAGCAATCATCAAATCTAAAATGGTCGGCTGCGTGCGCGATAAAATTTCATTGGTCATGGGCAGGTCATAGTTCACCAGCCCTAAAATGATCCCAATGCTATAAATCATGGCAACGCCAAGTAACAAGGTCGACAACGCGGTTTTAAACAGCAGCCATCGGTTATCAATTAAAGCTAAGGCAATACCTGAAATTGGCCCCAGCATCATGGCAACCAACATCGCGCCAATCACTACCGCAGCCGAGTTAGACAGCAGTCCATAGCCTGCAATGACAGCAGCCAAGGCATTCATAATAAAAAAGGTTTTGCTTGGAAGTGCATCGGCTTGGATATTCAAGCGGACTTTTTGGTGGTCAATTTTTTTGGAGTTTTCGCGCAAGGCTTGCTTATAACGAATTTTTTCTTTCAGAAACTCATACTTTTCTTGGTCAGGTGTATCTTTGACCACAATGGTTGCATCTTTGTCTTTTTCGAGTGGCATGGCGATGCTCTTATTTTGTATGTGATTAAGATTTAATCTAGCGCTTTTATTAAGGGAAGCAAACAAAAAAATGGTGAGAAATAATATGATTCACGCTTCAATTTAGAATATGTTCTAGCCACTTTCTTTTTATTGAAGCGAGGCTTCTCGATTTTGCTGAACATCATTCATTAACAAGGACTTTTTAGCACCGAGCAGGACAGATTTTCTTGAAATCGCGAGGCCATTCAGAAAAAGACAGATCAATTACAGGTATTTAGCTGACCCTAGAGCATAGTCTTGTTAGAACAAGACGCTACGATTGGAAATAATATTTTTCATCACCATGGTAGAGATGAGACGTTGCACATTTGGCAGTGCTGACAAGTGCTCATCATAGAGTTTTTGATAACTTTCCAAGTCATAGGTCACGACATGCAGCAAGTAGTCGGGGTCACCAAAAAGTCGCTGCGCTTTCACAATTTGAGGAACCTTAAGAATCGCTTCTTCAAGACGCTGCACCGAATCTTTATCGCCATTTTTGAGCGTCACAAAAACAATGGTGGAGAAATTCAAGCCGAGTTGGGAAATATCTAACTGTGCGCGATAGCCTTTGATAATACCTGCATCTTCTAAGGCTTTGACTCTGCGGTGACAGGGAGAGAGGCTAAGCCCTACCTTATGCGCCAACTCCGTAACAGATAAACGACCATCGGCTTGTAGTTCAGCAAGAATCTTCTTATCAATTTTATCCATGTGGAAGAATCTCCCCTTTTTAGGCGTTATTGCACAAATATTTGAAAGCACATTTTAGAGCCTAAAGGATATCCTTTCAAAATTATTTGATGCAGATCATTTGTTAATTGGATTAAACCTCAAAACGGTGATGGATAAGAGAGGAAAGGGATGTCACTGAATATTTTAATTGCATTTTGGGGTGTTTCGATCCTGTTTGTGATGACCCCAGGTATAGATTGGGCCTATGCCATTTCGTCGGGGATACAGGGTAAAAGAGTCTTGCCTGCGGTAACTGGGTTATTAACAGGGCATTTGATGGCGGCACTGATTGTTGCAGCGGGTGTGGGCACATTGGTGACCAGTCAGCCCGTATTGCTTCAAGTACTCACGGGTGTTGGGGCTGTTTATTTGCTGTGGATGGGGCTGAGCCTGTCGATGCGTCCTGCGAGTATTAGCAGTGATCAGGTTACCATCGCATCGTCAAAGTCATGGTACATTCGAGGCGTTTACTTGAGTGGATTAAACCCGAAAGTCCTGCTGTTATTTTTGGCTTTATTGCCGCCCTTTATCGACCCGCAAGCGGCTTTGTCGCCCACCTCTCAAATTGTTTTATTGGCGGGGATTCACCTCATGAGTTGTGCGGTCGTTTATTTCTTGGTTGGATTTAGTGCGCAAAAAGTTTTGGGCACGCGTCCGCAGGCAGCTAGAGTGGTCAGTCGAGTGTCAGGGGTATTGATGATGTTGATTGCGATGATTTTATTGTTAGAACAGTTTTATGTCTAAGCGACATTTTAAGTATATGGATCAAAGGCAGTGCAAAATATAGCATTGCCTTAACCTGTAATTGAATTGAAAATAGTGCATGAGCTGGGAATATAGGTTCAGCCAAAATGGCTTGTAATACGTTCAAAAAGGCGTAAAATTTCTAGCGCATCATCAGTGAGATGATCACATCAACAAGGTGAAAAAAATGGCAAAGAAGAAAGCTGAGCCCAAAGTTGTGATTCACAACTTCGTGGCTAAACACATGCATGAAGTCAACCAAAGCCAAGTCTTTGTAGACCGAAAGAAAAATGCAAAACGAGGCTATGACAAGCACAAAAAAGGGAGATATTCAGATGATTATCTCCCTTTTTTAATGTCCGTTCTTTGGGTTTAAAGACCTTTAAGCCGTCACAATACGTGTTGCGGATTTGACCATATCGGCCAAACCATGTGTTTTAAAATAATATTCCATCTGACTTTTCACAATGAGTGGATTACTCATTTTCAAGGCACGCTCTAACAATTCGACCGCATCTGGCATTGGGACATGACAAATGGCTTTGCGTACACGCAGAATGTTACTTGAGCTCATTGATAGGGTATTGAAGCCCATCGCCATCAGTAAGATCGCAGACAAAGGATCGCCCGCCATTTCCCCACAAATACTGATTGGTTTGTTGTACTTATGACACTCTTTGACTAAGCGGGTGAGTGCACGTAAAACCGCAGGGTGGAAATGTGAATAGACATTGGCAACCCGTGGATTATTACGGTCAACGGCCAGTAAGTATTGTGTTAGGTCGTTTGAACCCACCGAGAAAAAGTCAACCAACTCTGCAAACTCTTTAATTTGTAATAAGACACTAGGTACTTCGACCATGATCCCGATTTTTGGTTTGGTGATTTTGACCTGTTCTTCTTCTTGCACCGCGACCCAGTCTCGCTCTAGTAAGTACAGCGCTTCTTCCACTTCACTGACACTGGTTACCATCGGCAGTAGAATGTGTAGATTGTTGAGACCAATACTGGCTTTGAGCATGGCACGAATTTGCGAAGAAAAAATTTCAGGGTGGTCGAGGGTAAAGCGAATACCGCGCCAGCCGAGAGCTGAGTTTTCTTCCTCAATTGAAAAATAAGGCAAGTCTTTATCGGCACCGATATCGAGGGTACGCATCACCACAGGTTTGTTGGCAAAGTGGCTCAACTGTTGACGATAGATCGCACGTTGTTCTTCTTCACCCGGGAAGCGATCACGTAACATGAACGGAATTTCAGAGCGATATAGACCAACGCCTTTGGCACCGCGTTGTACTCCACGGACGACATCAATCATTAAGCCAGTATTGACGAACAGTTTGACTGCGACACCATCAGGGGTGATGGCATCTTTGGTTTCATACTGTTTTAAATCTTTGGCAATCAGTTCTTCTTCTTTTTGAATTTCTTTATAGCGACTACGTAAACGGCGAGGTGGATTAATAAACACGCGCCCTTGGTGCGCATCGACGATCATTTCCACATCATCGAGGGTATTAATCGGTAGTTCAGTCACGCCGACCACGGTTGGAATACCGAGTGCGCGCGCCACAATCACCATATGCGAGTTCATGGCGCCTTCTGTAGTTACGATGGCTGCAATTTTATCGACTGGCAGTTCAACCAAGGCTGCGGTTGAGATTTCTTCTCCAATCAGAATACTTTCATCGGTAAGTTCACGGTGGCTGGAGTCGGCTTCTTGCAAATAGGCCAAAATCCGTCGCCCGAGATCTTTTAAGTCCGCGGCACGTTCACGGAGATAGTCATCTTCCATCTGTTCAAACAGATCGATGTGATTATCGATGACGATACGCACCGCACCTTGTGCCCAGTTTCCATCACGAATTTGTTCTTTAATTTCCGCTGGCAGCGCATTTTCATCCAACATGCGTAAGAACACGCTAAACAAGGCGCGCTCTTCCGCCATGAGGGCATCTTGCATTTTGTCATCAAGCGATTTGATTTCATCACGCACTGAGGTGAGAGCACGATCAAGCAGTTCTAATTCCTCACTGATGTCATCGGCTTCACGGTCAGGGACAGCGGCCAAATCCGCAGGGGGATAGAGAATGACGGCACGCCCTAAGGCGATCCCACCTGAACCCGGGACACCTTGGAAGGTTTTGTAGGCTGGTAAATTGCTGGGTTTACGAAATACATCGATATTGCCCACCGCATGGGCATGCGCAATAACCCCTGAAAGCTGAGCACAGAGCGTGACGAGGAAAGATTCCGCAGCTTCACTAAAGTCTTGCGATTCTTTGTTTTGCACCACGAGCACGCCCATGACTTTACGGCGGTACATGACGGGTACACCGAGGAACGAGTTATAAATTTCCTCACCTGTTTCAGGTAAGTACATAAAACGTTCATGTTTCGGTGCATTGTCAAGGTTGACGATTTCTTCACGCTGACCCACCAGACCGACCAAGCCTTCACTGGTATGCAGTGAAACATGGCCGACCGAATCAGGGTTCAAACCTTTCGATGCCATCAACAAATAACGTTGATTGCGTTCGTCGAGTAAATAGATGGAGCAAACGTCAACATGCATGGCTTCCGCCACATGGTTGACCATAATGTCGAGTGATTCATGCAAACTGGTGGACGCATTGATTTCTTGTACAATGCGTCGAAGGGTATCCAGTTGCATATTCGACATCGCGTCTACTCCAAAAATAATGTGCGTCCAACTTATTTATAACAAGAGATCCTTAAAAAATCTGTAGGACGTCTAGATTTTTTAAGGCTTTTTTTGAGGGAGCTGATTGCACAGCTCCACCATCGCTTTGCGGTATACATCGCGTTTAAAATTCACAACTTGCCCCAGCGGGTACCAATAACTGACCCACTGCCATTGGTCAAACTCAGGCGGATCAGACAAATTCAAACGAATGTTCTGAGCGGGAGCAGTGAGTTTGAGTAAAAACCACTTTTGTTTTTGTCCAATACATACGGGATCGGAATCTGTACGAATGTATCGGTGCGGCAAACGATAACGCAGCCAACCTTTAGTTTGCGCTATAATTTGGACGTGTTCGGGCAGTAAGCCAACTTCTTCTCTCAGCTCACGATAAAGTGCCTGTTCAGGGGTTTCTCCATATTGGATACCTCCTTGTGGAAATTGCCAAGCATTGTGTCCAATGCGTTTTGCCCATAAAACTTGTCCAAACTCGTTTGCCAAAATGATCCCGACATTGGGTCGGAAACCTTCCGAATCGATCATTTGGCTACCTAAATATTGTGTAATTTATGACTTTGCGATCGGGGATTTTTATTTCTGTATCCAACTCGAAAAAAGCAAAGTTTAAAAATGTTAAAATTGCTATGATCTTAACGAATTTCTATCGACTAGCGGAGATAGATTTACAAATTTTTTCTTAAATTTCAGTTTTTACGAGTATTTTCATGAAATTGGCGCTATTTGATCTCGATCACACCTTGTTAAACACCGATTCAGATCATTCTTGGGGAGAGTTTTTGGTGAATGAAGGCTTGGTCGACCCAGTTCGCCATCGCGCCATGAACGATAAATTTTATGAAGACTACAAAGCAGGGCAGCTCGACCCGATTGCCTATAATGAATTTGTGTTTGAATTTTTAACTCAACATGACAACGCCTACCTTACTGAACTGCATGAACTGTTCATGCACAAAGTGATTCGCCCGCAAATGCGTCCTGAAGGTTTTACAGCCATTGAAAAACACCGCGATGCTGGACATGCTTTGGTTGGCATTACCGCAACCTCTGATTTTATTACGGCACCGATTTTCCGTGAGTTTGGGATTAGCGAAATTATTGCGACCAATGCTGAAGTGGTTGAGGGTAAATACACGGGCAAAGTGATCAACACGCCGTGCTATCAAAAAGGCAAATTGACGCGTTTAGATCAATGGCTTGCAGGGCGTGATGTTAGCGAGTCTTGGGCGTATTCAGATTCCATCAATGATCGCTTTTTACTTGAATATGCTGACCATGCCATTGCCGTCAATCCAGATGACCGCCTAGAAGCATTGGCTAAAGAGCAAGCATGGGAAATTCAAGACTGGTCGATTTAAGTATCTGTCTTTCGTTGTTTAAAAAGGCTGCTTTCGGGCAGTCTTTTTTATTTGAAAGGCATCGACTTAAAAAATGAAAAGTGCGTAAAGCGATAATAAAATATCGGGCTATAGGTGGGCTGATCTTGGAAAATTAACCAAATATGCTATGTTGAACCTTGGCTAAAACTATTTTGACTATGAAAAATTAGAACATAAGCGTGGAGAAAAATATGAGTGTACGACCAAGAATGACCCACCTGTTTGAGCAACTCGGTTTAGATGCGAGTGAAGAGGCCATCGCGTTGTTTATTGTAACGCATCAGCTCAACGCACAAACCAAGATTGTTGACGCAGAGTATTGGACTGAAGCGCAACGTCAGTTTTTGGCAGAAAAAATTAAATCGGACGGTGAGTGGGCCATTATTGTAGATCAGCTGAATGAATCCCTGCATGAAGATTCACTCATCCAAAAATAAGTAGAACTCAAAGAGGCTGAGCGTCGAAGCTTTGCCTCTCTGTATAAAAATAAGATAAAAGTAGAAATTTATGTCTTTCGATCATCCAGCTTTTCCTGACTCTACGTCTTTAGAACACGTCCCTTCAGTTAATCAATTAGAACAAGATCGTGCCCTGTTTGTCGGTGCGAAATATGCGTCTTACTATCAAGCTCAATTTGAAAAAATCACGCCAAAGAAACAATATGCAGGCTTTAATATTGCCGCCTTTTTCTTAGGTGTGGTCTGGTTATTTTATCGAAAAATGTACAGTTATGGCTTTATGGCCATTGGTTTGATTGTGGCTATAGGGATTGTTGAAATACTTTTGGGGATTGAAAGTTCTGGTGCAAATATTGGCTTGGCCGTAGCATTTGGAATGTTTGGGAATACCTTATATCGACATCATGTCGATCAGCAGATTACTAAGATTCGCCAGTTGGGAACTGGAAGCGTCCATACCGAGTTAGAAAAGCGTGGTGGTACAAATATCGTAGCAGGTTCGATCTTGCTGGTGATTTGGCTTGGGCTGGTTGCATTGGCTATAAGTGCTTCTTAATTCGCTCGAGCAAAATAAAAAACCATCCTTGTGGATGGTTTTTTAATGCCTGTAAAGCTTAATTCATCATTGCAATCAGCTCTTGCACCGCACGAGATTGGGTTCTGCCCGGATGCCAAACCATACCGAGTTGACGGTTCATTTCGAACTTCACATTCAACTGCTGTAGGTCTTGGTTAATCATCGTTTTTGGAAGCACTGACCAACCCAGTCCAATCGATGCCAACATACGAATCGATTCGAGTGGATTATTACTCATGGTGATTTTAGGTTTCAGCCCTTGTTTTTCAAACTCTGCCAAGGTGATTTGGCTGGTATAGGTTTGTGATGCAGGCAATAAACTTGGGTATTGAATCAGGTCTTCGAGTTGTAGGTTTTGCATTTGTGCTAGCGGATGAAACGGCGCTGCTACAAAAACTAAAGGATCTTCCCAAATGGTGACGTACTGCAAACGCTCATCGAGTTTGGGGGGAAGCGTCAAAAAAGCCAATTCTAAGTCGCCAGCCAGTACTTTTTCATGCGCTTGCTCGGAGTCGACAAAGTGTACATCTAAGGTGACATTTGGAAAGCTTTGCACATAGCTACGCAAATGGCTCGGCAAGTGATGTAAACCAATATGGTGACTGGTGCCAATTTTGAGTTTGCCTTGGACCATGCCTTGTTCATGACTCAAGGTATGGTGAATGTCACCCAGTTCATTGAGCCAGTTTTTAACTTTAGGCAGCAGTGAATGTGCGGCATGCGTGGCTTGTACACCACGACCCGCAGACTCAAACAGTTTCACACCAAAATATTCTTCTAAACTATGAATACGTTTGGTTACAGCAGGTTGCGTAATGAAGAGCTGATCTGCGGCTAAAGAAATAGAGCCGGTTTCCATGACTTTTACAAAAGCTTCGAAGGCTGCAAGATTCATAAGGATAATCTAGTTATGAAAGTATAATTAAATTATAAAATAATTTTATATGAATTGCGATCTTTAAAATGAACGGGAGCTTATTGGATCTGGAATAAAATAAAAAAAGATCACTTGATGTGATCTTTTGGAGAGTTGAGAGGGCGCTTGATATAAGGGCTTAAGCAGGAATATTTTCTTCGGTAGTACGGTTCTTTTTCTCCCAAATACGTTCATGGAAAAAGAATGCGAAGGCTTGCACGGTTGGTTCTAATAAGCTGAGTGTGACCGCCATCCATAAGTTACCTGTGACAAAGTAAGCCACAATCATGGCCACGGTAATGTGCATGATGTAATAGCTTAGGGTTTTTTTGAATATGCGCTGATTGTTCGCTACAAATTTCTGAATGTTCGCCATGATAAATACCCTCTCAATAATGCCTTTCATTTGCAAATAGTAATTATTATCATTAATAAAGTCAAAATGAAATTTTGATTGCTCATGATTGGGTTTTTGAATGTAAGGTGACGTAGTCGATTGTTTGGAATGTTTGACGTGAGCAAACAAGCTTCTGTAGATTTCACTCTTTAGTCTATGCATAGGTCGCTGTCTTATTATTCACATCAACGAAGCGAGCCTTAAAAAGTATTGGTCTAAATAGGGGAGATAAACCTTGCATGGGTGAGCTGGGAAATATACTGCGAGGTCTACAAGAGGTTGATAAATAGGCGTATAGCGCTTGAATTAAAACCAGCAGTGAGGGCTTGCAATCAAAGGATTGAAACAAAGAGGTATGAATTTAAAATAATTCCAAAAAGTTTTTAAATTAATAAAAATGATAAATTAGATTTATGTGAAATCGTCGCTATAATCGATTTTAATGAAAGAATTACCCAGTCCAGTGGAGTCAATCGACATGGCAGGCGAAAACCAACAAGCAAAAACATTGTATGACAAATTGTGGGATGACCACTTAGTAAAACAACGCGACGATGGCTCGGCTTTACTCTATATCGACCGTCATTTATTACATGAAGTGACTTCTCCGCAAGCCTTTGAAGGTTTACAACTTGCGGGTCGTAAACCATGGCGTTTAAGTGCGAATGTAGCAACTCCTGATCATAACGTTCCAACATCGACCAAAGAGCGTTCAGAGGGAATAGCAGGTATTGAAGATGATACTTCACGTATCCAAGTTCAAACCTTAGACGACAACTGTAAAACCTTTAATGTGGTGCAGTTCGACATTAATGATGTCCGTCAAGGTATTGCTCACGTGGTCGGGCCTGAGCAAGGTTTGACTTTACCGGGTATGACTGTGGTCTGTGGAGACTCTCATACGGCAACACATGGTGCATTCGGCTGTTTGGCGCACGGGATTGGTACATCTGAAGTGGAGCATGTATTGGCAACCCAGTGCTTGGTTCAAAAGAAGATGAAAAACATGTTGGTACGTGTTGATGGTCAATTGGGTCATGGTGTAACACCGAAAGATGTAGTTTTAGCCATCATCGGTAAAATTGGTACTGCAGGCGGTACAGGTCATGCCATCGAGTTTGGTGGTCAAGTGTTCCGTGATATGTCGATCGAAGGTCGTATGACGGTGTGTAATATGGCGATTGAAGGCGGCGCACGTGTGGGTATGGTGGCTGTCGATGACAAAACCATTGCCTATGTCAAAGACCGTCCATATGCACCACAAGGCGCACAGTGGGATGCTGCAGTTGCGTATTGGAATACTTTACATTCGGATGCAGATGCGCATTTTGACACTGTAGTTGTATTGCAAGGTGAAGAGATTGAGCCACAAGTGTCTTGGGGCACATCGCCTGAAATGGTGATTCCAGTGACTCAAGCTGTACCAACTTTAGAACAAGCCAAAGATGAAGTGCAACGCAATGATTGGACGCGTGCTTATAACTACATGGGTTTAACCGCAGGTCAGGCGTTGGCAGATATTCAGTTAGACCGTGTCTTTATTGGTTCATGTACCAACTCTCGCATTGAAGATATTCGTGCCGCAGCGGAAGTGGCCAAAGGCAAAAAAGTGGCAAGTACCATTAAACAGGCCATGGTGGTTCCAGGGTCTGGTTTAGTCAAAGCGCAAGCAGAAGCTGAAGGCTTAGACAAAGTTTTGATTGAAGCGGGCTTTGAATGGCGTGAGCCAGGTTGTTCAATGTGTTTAGCCATGAATGCAGACAAATTACAACCCGGTGAGCACTGTGCATCGACCTCTAACCGTAACTTCGAAGGTCGTCAGGGCAATGGCGGTCGTACGCATTTGGTGAGTCCAGCAATGGCAGCCGCAGCAGCGATTGCAGGTCACTTTGTCGATGTGCGTTCATTTTAATTCGGGCTTGGGAGCATAGACATGAAAAAATATACCGTTGAACAAGGTATCGTTGCACCTTTAGACCGTGCCAATGTCGATACAGACTTGATCATTCCAAAACAGTTTTTGAAATCCATTAAGCGCACGGGTTTTGGTGAAAACTTATTTGATGAATTGCGTTATTTAGATGAAGGTTTTTTGGGGCAAGACAATTCTAAACGTCCTAAAAACCCTGATTTTGCATTGAATCAGCCACGTTACCAAGGTGCAAGCATCTTAATTTCTCGTGCGAACTTTGGTTGTGGCTCAAGCCGCGAACATGCGCCGTGGGCATTAGAAGAATATGGTTTCCGTACTGTGATTGCGCCCAGCTATGCCGACATTTTCTTCAATAATAGTTTCAAAAATGGCATGTTGCCTGTGATTTTGTCTGAAGAGATTGTTGATCAACTTTTCAAAGAATGTGCAGCAACAGAAGGTTACCAACTGACGATTGATTTGGACGCGCAAGAAGTGCGTACACCATCGGGTGAAGCCTTCACATTTGAAGTCGATCCATTTCGTAAGCACTGTTTGTTAAATGGTTTGGATGATATTGGGTTAACTTTACAGGTCGCAGATGACATCAAAGCCTATGAAGAAAAGACCAAAGCATCACGTCCGTGGGTATTTGCTGAAATTCATGCTTAATTGAAAATTCGATGCATCTAGTGCTTGGGTCCATCTCTTGTTAATATCGAGCAAAAGAATTTTAAACGTTTTGCTACTGGTAAAGGTTGGGCTTGAACAATGGTGACGAGTTACAGTCGTATCGCTCTACTGGCGTTGGTGGGAACATTAACTGCCTGCCAAAGCATGAATACGGCAAGCATAAAGCGGATTCAGGATACCCCAGCGAGTAAAAATAATGCGCAGCTTTACTGTACTGGTACGGTGAACTGCGAATTTGAGCGATGGAATCAGATCAAAATTGTGAATGCAGACAATCATCGTGTCAGCCGTGAGGCCATTCGAGAGAAGGTCGTGCGTCTAAAACGAGATGATTTGAATGAAGCGAATGCCTTGTTTCTGTCAGTGCCAGCGGGGCAACATGAACTGGTGATTCGCTTCTATCCCGTTTCGGTCGATCGCGCTGAAACGCTGCATGTGATTCATCGTTTTAAGCCTGCGGAACGCTACACCTTTAGGATGTTCCGTGCGCGCAGTCGACATCAGGGAAGTTTGTTGAATATGTCTGCACCTGACCCTTTGTGTGTCGATTTAAAGCAAAGCCAAAGAACAATTCGTCGTTTTTGCAAACCTTACAATGTCTTAAATGGCTTGGGCGAGTTTGTAGAACAAAAACTTTAATCGTGTGAGTCAGAACTCACCAACAATGGAATATTTCATGTCTAAACATATTTTGATTTTGGCTGGTGACGGCATTGGTCCTGAAATTGTAAAAGCCGCAGAGCAGGTACTTACACGAGTTAATGATCAATTCAATTTAGGTTTAACGTGGGAACAGGGCCTACTCGGTGGGGCTGCCATTGATGCACACGGTTCACCTTATCCAGATGTGACTGCAGCACAAGCCAAAAATGCAGATGCGATTTTACTCGGTGCGGTGGGTGGTCCGAAGTGGGACAACATTGAGCGTTCGATTCGTCCAGAGCGTGGTTTGTTAAAAATTCGTAGTGAATTGAATTTATTCGCGAACTTACGTCCAGCCATTTTGTATCCGCAATTGGCAGATGCATCAAGCTTAAAGCCTGAAATTGTTGCAGGTCTTGATATTCTTATCGTTCGTGAATTAACTGGCGGAATTTACTTTGGTCAGCCACGTGGTATTCGTGAGCTTGAGAATGGTGAAAAACAAGGCTTTAACACTGACGTTTATGCTGAGTCTGAAATTAAGCGTATTGCGAAAGTGGCTTTTGAAATGGCTAGTTTACGTGGCGGAAAAGTCTGTTCTGTTGACAAAGCTAACGTACTTGAAGTGACGGAGCTTTGGAAGCAAACCGTAACGGCGATGAAAGAAGCTGACTATCCAGACATTAACTTGTCGCATATGTATGTCGATAATGCTGCAATGCAGTTGGTGCGCGCGCCTAAACAGTTTGACGTGATTGTGACAGGTAACTTATTTGGTGACATCTTGTCTGATGAAGCCGCGATGTTGACAGGCTCAATTGGGATGTTGCCATCTGCATCCTTAGATGAAAATTCAAAAGGGATGTATGAGCCATGCCATGGTTCGGCGCCCGATATCGCAGGACAAAATATTGCCAACCCATTAGCCACTATTCTTTCAGTAGCTATGATGTTGCGATATACCTTCCGTGAAGAAGCTGCTGCTCAAGCGATTGAAGATGCAGTAGGCAATGTCCTAGATCAAGGCTTGCGTACCGCTGATATCATGTCTGAAGGCATGAGCAAAGTGGGTACTGCGGAAATGGGGCAGGCGGTTGTGGCTGCACTGCACTAAGCCAAAACAATTTGAAAACGCAGCTATCCGCTGCGTTTTTTTATGCCCAAAATTTAATAACCTTTACAAGCTTTACCCCGATATTGAATTGATTGCGCAATATTATTTTTTAATAAAAAATGGACTTGGCACTCTAACTGAACATCATAAAAAGGTGTATGTGTGGGAATGGGAATCGCACCGACACTGCTGTCACTGCGCATAGTGGGCATAGGAGTTGGAATTTGAATCCGTCTGACAATGGTATAACTCAGTTGGTTTGGTGTTTGAATCGGCGTACCTAAAGTTTCATAACCGAGTTGACGTAAGTTGAGTTCGCTCCGAATGCTCGATACATCTTGACCGATATATTGTTCTAAATAGTCGGGGAGCGCAATTTTAGCGGGTGAAACGACGGTCTGGTGTTGCGTTGGAGAGCTGCTGCAAGCTTGAAGCAGTAGAAAGCAGATGGAACTAAAAAAACTGACAATAAAGGGCTTCATGATCATCCCCTAAGCAGAGAAAGACCCTTTTAGTATTGTATATCTGAACGTTCGTTTGAGTATGTTTCGAGTAATTTGAGATAAACGGTATGTAGGCGACTCAACATAACGCAGCCGCTAACACGCTTTGCCGATGTAGTGAATAGATTCCACAAGATCATCATGCAGTCTGAACTCAATGTTGCATTTCATTTCAATATTCAGGCTACCGCTGAAAGGTGTCGGAATGGGCGCACCCATACTGACACTGGTTCCAAGATTGGGGGTTACCATCGGAATAGGCATATTACGTAACAGAGTTTAGGTCAGTTTCTCTGGGGTATATACAGGAGCACCGAGCACTTTATAACCCATGCTATTGAGGTTAAGTTGATTTTGAACTTGATGTGACGATTGTCCGATATAGTGTTGTAAGGTTTGCTTGAGCCGAGTTTCGCTTGTTGTGGCACAAGCAACACAGAGTATGGGGAACAGTAAAATAGCGAGCTTCGTTGAAGTCGTCTTCATTATTGTTTTGGCGTATTAGGTTGTTATCTCATTTAATTATAGTTTGATTTTTGCTTGGAATATAGTTGATTCATAACGTTTTAGTCTGAGCGCAGACATTAAAAAAGCCACTTAAAAAGTGGCTTTTTCGCTTCGCTAAAACTTAGCGCGCACGATAAGTGATACGACCCTTAGATAAATCATAAGGTGTCATTTCTACTTTAACACTGTCGCCAGTCAAAATACGAATATAGTGTTTACGCATTTTACCAGAGATGTGAGCAATCACTTCATGACCGTTTTCTAAACGTACACGAAACATAGTATTAGGAAGCGTCTCGGTGACAACGCCTTCGAACTCGATGAGTTCCTCTTTATTGGCCATAGCCTACCTGAATGAATAAATTGGAAAGGCGCAAATTATAGTCAATTTTTTTGCATAAAACAAGGCGGAATGGGCGGTTGCCTGATCATCTGTCAGTAAAATAAGCGAACAAGAGGAATAAATATTTTCAACAAAAAAACTGTATAAGTTGTTGTCAGTTCGGTCAATCGCAGTTAATCTAATTTTAATGTTTTGTGTATAAATGAAGAACATACAAGGAAGGTTCTAGCGTGGGTCAGCTAACTGATGCATCGATTGTCTTGCGATTAGGCTACCAAGCGATTCGTCGTTCAGGGTTGCCAACAGAAGAAATTTTAACAAAGGCGGGTGTTGCGTTAAATCAGATGGAAACCAATGAGCGTACGCCTTTGAGCGCGCAATACGCTTTTTGGGTGGCCGCAGAAGAAGTGAGCCGAGATCCAGACATCGGTCTACATTTGGGTGAAAATCTGCCTTTATACCGTGGCCAAGTGATTGAGCATTTGTTTATTTCATCGGAAAACTTTGGTGAGGGTTTGAAACGCGCTTTGGCTTATCAGCGCTTGATCAGTGATGCCTTTCATGCCAAGTTAGTGGTTGAAGATGACAGGTGTTATTTGACCAATGGGGAACAACCTTGGGCTGAGAATTTAGTCAATCGACATTTTTCTGAATGTGCCATGTCCGGTATTTTACGGTTCTTTAAATTTATTACTGAAGGGCGTTTTGAACCGATCTATATTGATTTTAACTTCAGTAAAGGCGCGTTTGATGATGAGTATTTCCGTGTATATGAGTGCCCTGTCAGCCTAGGACAAAAAGAAACTCGCTTATATTTTGACCCAAGTATTTTGGCTTATCCGTTGTGGCAGGCGGAACCTGAATTATTGCAACTGCATGAGCAGTTAGCGATTGAAAAACTTCAAGAATTAGCCCGCTATGATTTGGTGGGTGAGGTGCGTCGCGCGATAGGTTCAACCCTAGAAAGTGGCGAAACCACACTTGAAACAGTGGCTTCTCAGCTCAGTATTACCCCAAGACGTTTACGAACACAGCTTAGTGAGGCGAATACTAGCTTCCAGCAAATTTTGTCTGATTATCGCTGCCGGTTGGCGAAAAAACTTTTGGCCAATACGGCTGAAAGTGTAGAGCGTATCGTGTATTTGACGGGCTTTTCTGAGCCAAGTACCTTCTATCGTGCGTTTAAACGCTGGACCAATGAAACCCCAGTGGAATATCGCAAGCGTAAGCAGCGTTAAGAAATCCCTCCTAACCTCCCTTTATAAAAGGGAGGAATTTCTCCCTTTCCTTTGAAAAAGCAGGCTAGGGGGGAGGATTAAAAAATAAATTATTCAGGCATATTGAGCCAGTGTGGCCCAAGCGGCTGCTTTGGTAGCTCAAACTGCGCTGGATAGTCGGCATGAATGAAATATAGCCCATCAGGGGGGGCAGTAATGCCTGCGGCTTTACGGTCTTCTGCTGCGAAAATAGCCTCAATATGCTCGACTTCATACATACCTTGCCCGATTTCTAGTAAGCAACCCATGATATTGCGGACCATATGGTGTAAGAAGCCATCAGCCTGAATGTCGAGGACCAAATATGGACCATGTTGAATTAAGCGACAATGGCTGACATGGCGGACAGGTTGATTGGATTGGCATGCGGCTGCACGGAAGCTTTCAAAGTTATGCGTGCCTTCGAACTTTTGCGCGGCTTGCATCATCTTCGCCACATCTAGCGCATAATAGGCATGTGTGACTTGTTTATACATAAGAGCAGGGCGTTGTGGGTGGTTATAGACCACATAACGATAACGACGTGCCTGCGCTTTGAAGCGTGCATGAAAGTCTTGATCCATCGCTTTGATCCATTGGATCGAGATATCTTTTGGCAGTTGGCTGTTGCTACCCATTAACCAACCGCGCTCTGAACGAAGTGCCGAGCTATCAAAATGCGCCACCATATTGGTGGCATGGACGCCCGCATCGGTACGACCAGCACCATGTAAGCTAATCGGTTCATTGGCAATTTTAGACAGTACTTTTTCAATCGTCTCTTGTACGCTGATCACACCTGTTTGCTGGGTTTGCCAACCACGATAGTGTGTACCACAAAACTCAATGCCGATCGCAAAACGTTGCATATGTACCTCAAATTAACCCAAATCATGCCAATCGCTGAAGCGCGCTTCAGCAGTGGGGTATTGTAAATACATTTTAAGGGCTTTGGCATACAGATCTGCATGCCCGAGGCAATCACTGACAATTATTTTGGCCTGAGTTGTCCACGCGGCAACTGCATAGCGCTGATCAGTACGGCCGAAAGGGACTTGGGTGCTTAAAATAGCAACACAGCCTTGTGCGTAAAATTCATCGAAAAGTGCTATCAACTCGGCATTCACAGCTAAATTACCCGTTCCAAAACCTTGCAAAATGAGGAAATGTGGTGGGGCTGTAAGCAGGTTTTTCAAATTCTGCAATTGTTGAGCTAAGGCAACAGGTTGCATCATCAGATTGAGGCAATTGAACTGGTGGGATTGTTCTACATCACCTGTTTGTACTATGTGTGTTTTTAAGCTATGTGGAATCGGCTGTTCAGCCATGACGCCTGTAAAAGCATCCAGTTCTGTGGTATGTCGTTTTAACGCGGTTTGCGCATGCAATACCTGTTGATGAAAAGCTAGATACACTCCGACAGGATGTTTCATCACCGCATCTAAGGCAAAATTCAAATTACTAATCGCATCGCTAAATTCACGCGTATCTGTACCTTGTACATTAAGTAATGGATATTGGCTACCTGTGAAAACCACACGTGCGGAATCTGCAATAAAGTGTGCCGCGACAGCACTGGCATAGCTTAAGGTATCTGTGCCATGAATCACGACAAAATGCTGGAATTGTTGCAGTTGCAATTGTTGAATCTGCTGAATTAGCAATAACCAGTCTTCAGCCGTGCAGGCGCTACTGTCTTTAATGACAGGTGCAATAAAACATTCAATGTCGAGATGAATCGGCAAGACATGTGTGAGCTTGGGAATAAAGTCTTCGGCAGGCATTGGTTGTAAGGGTTCGCCAATACAGCCAAAGGTTCCACCCATATAGATAAGCGCAATTTTTTTCATTATAAAAAAAGCAGTCGGTGATGACTGCTTTAGTTTAAAACGAAATGGCTTAGGATGCTATGCGACTTAGCAATTGTTCAGCCTGCTGACGCTGCTCGCTGTTGTAATTTGTTTCTTGTTCAACCAAAATTTCACGTGCAGCTTCGAAAGCGCCAAGTTGAATGTATTGCTCAGCCAATTCAAGGTTTAAGTGTATTTCATTGACTTCGCTTAGTTGAGGGAAAGACTGCACCAGAGGATCGCTTTGATCCACCGTATTAGCAGGTGCAGTAGACTCTAGACTCAAGCTGAGGCTTGGCGTAACGACTGCTGGTGTTTCTTCTACTATCGCTTCACTTGGACTAACCGTATCGAAAGAAAAAGCAGGGATGTCTTTTGCTGCTTCAGTCGTAGATTCGCTTGAAAAATCAAATGTAAATTCAGGACGCTCATCTACAGCAGGCGGCGAAATTTCTGCTTCTGGTGCTGTTGTCGGCGCTGTGTCGAGATTGAACGAAAAATCTAAAGGTTGGATGTCAGCTGCAGCTGTTTCTGCTGGTTGAGCAGGTGTGCTTTCTAAAGAGAGTGAACCAAAATCGAGCGGTTTAAGTTCTTCAGCAGGTTTGGCTGGTTCTGCTTTTGGAGTATTTAAACTAGAGATATCAAAATCTAAGCTTTGAACTTCGATGCTCGGTTCAGGTGCGGCTGTTGTTGTAGTGATAAATGCTGAGGCATCAAAATCAAGCGGTTTAATGTTTTGAACCGGTTCAATAACAGAAGCCTGCACAGGATTATTTGATGACATCAGGGCATCGAAGTCAGCAGTATTAGTTGCTTCTACAGGTTTTGGTGCAGATGGTGCAATTTCAGTTGGTTTAAACTCAATCGTGTCAGAGCTATTTTGATGTAATTGATCGTAATCCGATTTTTTGGCTTCTGCTTGCGCCAAAATATCATCTAGTTCTAAAGAACGTAAATGATTCAGCAATTGGCTGATGGCAAACTCATCTTTTTGGAGCAAGTGAATATCGAGCAGCAGTAAATATAATTCGTGTTGTGAATTATCTTTATTTAGGGCTTGGTTGATTTGTGCTTCAGCTGAGAAGAAATTACGGTCGCGAATTTGCCCTTCAATTTTATTACGTAGATCTGTAGCAAGTGGTGTTGTGGCTTTTTTAGCAACAACATCTTTAACGACTTGAGTTTGTTGCGGGGATTTTTTAGACGAACTGGTTTTTTTGGCTTTATTTTTTGCAGCAACCGTTTTTTGAGTTTTTGGTTCTGCTTCTTTACTCGCCTCACGCTTTTTTAAGACTATGGCAACAACCAATAGTAAGATAAATGGAATCACATAAATAAGCATGTTTTACCCCTTTTGAACTTGTCTTTGTGCAAGTTCATCCAAAATCAAATAATCAAAATAACACTTTAGTGTGTTGGCTTTTTCTCAGTTTGTTGTGCTTTCAATTGTTGTTGCAATTGTGCAAGACGAGCGTTTAGTAATTGAATTCTCTGATCTTTCTGATTAAGTGCCACTTCTAATTGTGTTACGTTTCTCTGTAATTTAACGGTTTTTTCACGAGATGTCATAACTTTTAATGACAACTCGTTTGATGTTTGATTCTTTTCTGTCGACTTCTTGGCAGAACCGTGACTTGAATCTTGCTCTTTCTCTGCCACCAAGCTCATCTCGGCTTGATTGAGGCGGTATTTCGCCTTGCCAGATTGCTGTGAGCTTTGTTTTGGAAGTGATGAAACGGAGACTTTTTGCTCTGATTTTGCTGTTTGTAGGCCCGTTAAATTGAGGTTAGCACCACGACGTAAACGGTTTATGTCACCTTGAATAAAGGCATGTTCATTCTTGGCTTTAATTTGTTGCATGACTTCACCGACAGGAAGGTTTTCTTCAGCAGCAATACGCGATGCAATGCCCCAGAGAGATTCATTCGACCGAACTACATGGGCACTTTGAGGTGCGGCTTGGCGTGCAGTAGTTGCAGGTGCAGCAGGTGTTGTTTTTGCTGTCGATGGACTAGGTTGTGGGCTGGCCTGTGCAGAAATTGGTGCATCTGATTTTTGAACTGAATCTGCATACTTTTGCACCAACGGATCTGCTGATTTTTTTGCTTGCGTAATCGGTTCAACACGTGGAGCTGAAGTTTGAGCCGCTGCTGCAATTTGTGCAGAGGCTACTGAAATAACTTGCGTTGGTGCTGCAATAGCGGTCGCACTCATGCTTGGTGGAGTATGGTTATTGAGTTTGAGGGGCGTCGTGTTTGTCGTCGGCGCAGCTGTTGTTTTTAAGCTATTGAATTGTGTGCTGACAGGTAAGTTCAGCGCAATATCTTTTTCGTTGACAATCACCACCGGTTTTAAGGCTTTTTCATTATTATTCGCGCGTGCTTGAAGTGCTGCTGAGCGTTTATTGGCTGTTTTAATATGTTGTAGCCGTGCCGCATTGCCTTCTTTGATTTTGACGACAATGTTCAGTTCTGCTTCAGTTAAAGGGCGTGAAGAAGTAATCGTAATCACACCGGTACTGGCGCTGGTACGACGGGTAAAAAAGTTCAGATTACTGGGTGGCTGATGCATGACACCAAGAGACATCAAATCTTCTGCGCTGGCTAGACTGGCTTGAATGGGAGCATTCGGATCGGCATCGTGAAAGTTCAATTCTGCATACAACAGTTCCCCAGATGCAGACTGAATTTGAATAGGATCAATAGTGATCGCATTCACATTTTGCGAAGCAATAATGGCTAAAATGGCTATCTTTAATTTGTTATTTACGGTCATCTTAATCTTTAGCTCGGTCACAGATCGCAAAGCGAAAATTATAGATTAGCGAGTTGTGTGTTATTTGTAAAACGTTAACATTGAGGTTACAAAAAAAAGCCGATCAAATGTGATCGGCTTAATACTTTAGCGGGTAAATGCTTAAGTATTTTTGTAGTCAATCAGGATACGGAGCATACGACGTAAGGGTTCCGCAGCACCCCAAAGCAATTGATCACCGACAGTGAAAGCACCTAAGTACTCTTTGCCCATATTCAATTTGCGTAGACGACCAACAGGAACAGTTAATGTGCCTGTTACAGCCACAGGTGTTAAGTCCGTCATAGACGCTTCACGGGTATTTGGAACCACTTTTGCCCATTGGTTCGCGCTACGTAACATATCTTCGATTTCATCGAGAGGCACGTCTTTCTTCAGCTTCAAAGTTAAAGCTTGAGAGTGACAACGCATCGCACCAATACGCACACAATGACCGTCAATCGGAACGATTTGCTGGTTGCCCAAGATCTTGTTGGTTTCAACTTGACCTTTCCATTCTTCTTTCGACTGACCGCTGTCTAATTGTTTGTCGATATAAGGAATGAGTGAGCCTGCTAATGGCACGCCAAAGTTTGCTGAAGGGAAACCTTCGCCACGTTGTAATTCCGCAATTTTAGAGTCGATATCTAGAATTGGAGAGCGTGGGTCATCTAACAAATCTTTGGTGTTGTTGTACAAATAGCCCATACCAGAGATGAGTTCACGCATATTTTGCGCACCAGCACCCGATGCTGCTTGATAAGTCATCGAGGTTGCCCATTCCACTAAATTGTTTTGGAATAAGCCGCCTAAGCCCATCAGCATCAGTGAAACTGTACAGTTACCGCCCACGAATGTTTTGGTACCGTTCACTAAACCATCTTTAATCACGTTCATGTTGACAGGGTCAAGTACGATGATGGCTTCATCTTCCATACGAAGTGTAGATGCCGCATCAATCCAATAGCCTGTCCAGTTTTCTGCTTTGAGCTTCGGGAAAACTTCTGAGGTATAGTCGCCGCCTTGGCAGGTAATAATGACATCCATTTGCTTCAGACTGTTAATGTCTGATGCATCCATAAGTGCTGGGGCAGTTTTACCGCCAAACGCAGGCGCTTCACCGCCTGCATTACTGGTAGAGAAATAAAATGGCTCAAAATGAGCAAAATCATTCTCTTCAACCATACGTTGCATTAGGACGGAACCAACCATCCCGCGCCAACCGACCAGACCTACTTTCATGTCACTTTGCCTCGGTGCGTTAAAAATTAAAAGGGGATTCGAGTGTATCAAAAGAGCGCTTAACTGCAAGCACTACACAATGAAAACAGCAATTATATTGTGCAATATATCTTGTTTATGTTACATGCAAAATTGATATTAATTTATGAATCTACAAAAAATTAAGAATATAAGAGTGGCTATCTATGATCCGGGTTGAGTTGCTGGCATGTGTCGTGATTTGGTTAAGCTTCTGGTCACTGATTCCACGAGATGAATGGTGGTTTCGAGGCGCAGATTTTCCACGCTTACAGATTTTGGCATTGGGGTTGATTGCATTTATCTTGATGTTAGTTTGGGATGCTCCTTGGAATTGGGTGCGTGAAGTCATTTTGCTGGGGTTGATTGCGGCAGTGGCGTACCAACTCAAAATGGTGTTGCCTTATACCTTTATGTGGAAAAAGCAGGTCAAAACGGTTGCCAAAACAGAGTTACAGCCAGAATGCCAGATTTCTTTAATTGTGTCGAATGTACTAACGCCTAATACTCAATATCACTTATTATTGCAACAGATTCGTCAGCATCAACCGGATTTGATTTTGACTTTAGAGTCGGATGCACATTGGGAACAAGCCTTGAGTGTACTGGAAGATGACTATCCCTATCGGGTTGCAGTGCCTTTGGATAATCTGTATGGCATGCATTTGTATAGTCGTTTAGCGCTTGAAGATATTGAAGTTAAGTTTATTTTGAGCGATGAAATTCCTTCGATTCATGCCACAGTCATCTTAAGGTCAGGACAGCCAGTGCAACTGTACTGCTTACACCCGAAACCACCAAGTCCGACCGAAGCCAAAGACTCTACTTTACGTGATGCTGAATTATTAATAGTCGGGGATCAGATTAAAGATTTGGATGAAAGTTGCATTGTGATGGGGGATTTGAATGATGTGGCGTGGTCGCGTACGACACGACTTTTTCAACGGATCAGTGGGCTGCTAGACCCCCGAGTCGGACGACATTTTGTCAATACTTTTCATGCCGACTATCCCTTACTGCGCTGGTCATTGGATCATGTCTTTCACAGTACGGATTTTGCCTTAGTGCAGATGCAGCGTTTACCACATATTGGTTCAGATCATTTCCCTGTATATGTGGTGCTTCAAACAGGTCGGGTATTTGAGCAAGTACAAGAAGAGCTGGAACAAACTGAAGCCGATGAGCAAGAAGCACAAGAGGCGATTGAAGATGGAATTGAGAAAGCGGAACGAGAAGGTAAGCAGGTGACAGATAAAATTGCCAAAGATTACCAGTAAATATAGGGGCGCGCGGATTTCATCAGTGTAGGATATGGCTTACAGGGATTTGGGAATCTGACGAATGGTTAGTCATTTGGTATGCCCGTATCCTAGTCTCATCAGCAGATGGAGCGGGAATGGATCATCCCAGTATGGAAGTTGAAGCTGATGGAAATCATCATGGATATGATGTAGGTATGGAATGCAACCGAATAAAACAAAAATTACGTTGAAAGCACAACCTCATGTACCCGAGTTTTGCAGGACGCAGAACTCGGGTTCTACTTTTTAAGCAGCTCTTTTTTTGTTAAAAATAAATCTTGTCATAGCCTGCAGGGCGAGTTTTAAAGCGACGGTGGAACCACATATATTGAGTCGGAGCAATGCGGAGTTGATTTTCAATAATTTGATTCACACGTGTCGCATCATCGACTTCATCTTCACCGGGTAAGTTTTCGACCGCAGGTTCAATCAACACTTTGTATTGTGGGTTTTTAATATCCCCATCACGATAAAAATACAGAGGAATAGCTGCGGCTTTGGTCATTTTCAATAAACGACGGTGTGCTGTAACGGTCGCTGCGGGAACGCCAAAAAATGGCGCCATAACACCTTGTTTTAAGCCAAAGTCTTGATCTGGACTATACCAAATAGCATGGCCATTTTTTAAGTTACGGACCAAACCACGCATGTCATCATGATCAATTTGATGTGCATAAATGGTGGCACGGCAACGGTAGATGAGCATATCCAACAGTGGATTATTTTGTGGGCGATACACCACATCTGGTTCAAAATACTGCGCGCATAGATAACCACCCGCATCGAGCAAAGTAGAGTGGGTTCCTAAAAGCAGTGCGCCTTTACCTTCTGCTTGTGCTTTTTGAATATGTTCTAAACCTTCAATACTGACACGGCCAGTAAACCACTTTGGGCTATACCACGCATTCAGCGTTTCAAATGCGCCCAGCATTTGATCGACAAAAACTAAACGGGCATTTTCAAGGACTTCTTGGGCCGACCATTCAGGGAAACACACCTCCAGATTACGAACGGTGGTTTTACGTCGCGACTTCAAATATTTAAAGCTGAGGTTACCTAAAAGGGTGGCCAGTCGGTGTTGAATTGCCCATGGGAGAATCGCCAATATCATGAGAAAGACGATACCAATCCAAACGCCCCAATATTTGGGGTGCAGAAAAGACCACTGAAATTCACCGGGTTGATAGTCTGGCTTCGAACTCATAAATTGCGATAAAGGCTGAAAAAAGAATGTTTCGAGTTTAGCATGAAGCAAGAATGAAGGGTCAATGTTCAGAATCAACCCGATGTTCGCACTCTGCAAATGTGATGTGATATAGGCTTGGATGATGTAGACGAACGCACCTAAATGGAAGAGATGGACATCTTTTCGATGGTGGTGGGCACCCTCAGCTGAGCTCCATAAAAAAACTCCGCGTCACGCGGAGTTTTTTTATGGAGCTTACGAAAAATTATTTGGTTAAATTTTCCAGTTCTTCCCAACGTTCCAGTTTTTCCAGCAATAGCTCATCAATTTCAGTCAAACGATTCGACAACGTCATCGCCTTGTCTGCATCTGAAATAAATAATGAACCATCTGCAAGTGAAGCATTGATTTCCGCTTGCTCTTTTTCCAGTGCTTCCATTTCGGCAGGCAGTTGTTCAAGCGCACGTTGATCTTTATAGCTGAGTTTGACTTTTTTAGCAGGTGCTGCGTTCGCTTCAGCTTTCGCTGCTGCTTTTTTCACAGCACTTTTTTGATCAACCGCAGTTTGGTCTGGTCGCTGTTGTAAGTAATCTTGGTAACCACCGATGTATTCATCGATATTGCCTTTACCATCAAACACCCAAGTTGAGGTGACCACGTTATCCATAAAGGCACGGTCATGCGAAATAAGCAGTAAGGTGCCTTTGTAGTCGGACAACATTTCTTCTAGCAGCTCTAGTGTCACCATATCCAAGTCATTGGTGGGTTCGTCCATCACGATTAAGTTAGATGGCTTAAGTAGTAACTTGGCTAAAAGAATACGGTTACGCTCACCGCCTGAAAGAGCTTTGACTGGTGTACGCGCACGTTCTGGTGAGAACAAGAAATCTTGCAAATAGCTGTAAATGTGACGACGGTTGCCATTCACATCGACATGGTCAGAACCTTCTGACACGTTATCTTTGACAGATTTTTCAAGGTCGAGAGCATTACGTAATTGGTCGAAGTAAGCCACTTCCAATTGCGTACCTGTTTTCACCGTACCCGTATGTTCTTGTTCGCCTAAAATGGCTTTAATGAGGGTAGTTTTACCGACACCGTTGTCACCAACAAGACCAATACGGTCACCACGGAGCACCAATGCAGAGAAGTCTTTGATGATAGGTGCATCATGACCAAAGCGAACACTTAAGTTTTCAATTTCAAAGACTACTTTACCTGAACGGCTAGCGTCTTGTGTTGCCATGCTGACTTTGCCTTGCTGCGAACGGCGCGCTTTCGACTGTTCACGTAATTCTTTTAAGGCACGTACACGACCTTCGTTACGGGTACGACGCGCTTTAATCCCTTGGCGAATCCACACTTCTTCTTCAGCTAAACGTTTGTCAAACAGTGCATTCTGCTTTTCCTCAGCTTCCATTTGCTGTGCTTTTAGTTCGAGGTAGCGTGAGTAGTTACCCTCGTAACTGCGCAAAGTGCCACGGTCAAGCTCTACAATACGAGTTGCAATACTGTCTACAAATGAACGGTCATGCGAGATGAAGAGTAAAGTTAAATTATTTTGATCGAGTAAAAACTTCTCGAGCCATTCAATACTTTCAACGTCCAAATGGTTGGTTGGTTCGTCTAGTAATAGCACATCGGGTTGGGTAAGAAGCGCACGAGCAAGCAGCACACGGCGCTTACGACCACCCGATAAATCGGCCAAATCGGCATCTGGGTCTAGGCCCATTTTACTTAAAATAGAATTGACTTTGGTTTCTAAAGCCCAGCCATCCAACTGATCTAGTTTGTGTTGTAGGTTACCCATGCGGTCACACGCTTCCATGTCCCCGAGCACACAAGCATCACTGGCTTCATGATAGGCTCTGAGTACATCTGCGGCTTCACCTGCGCCGTCCGCCACGATATCCGCCACTTTGCCCGAGTCCATTGGCACGTCTTGCGCCAACATAGAAATGGTGATGCCATTTTGCAGAGAAACTTCACCAGAGTCGGGTAATAAACTTCCCTCGATCAGTTTAAGTAAAGTAGACTTACCTTCACCATTACGACCAATTAAACACACTCGTTCACCGCGCTCTAATGAAAAGTTCGCGCCATCGAGCAAGGCAGGTCCACCAAACGCAAGTTGGACATCCCTTAAAGTAATATAGGCCATAATGTTTCCTGAAAAATCTCAAATGAGGACTTGAAGTGTCTAAACAACAAAATATTGATAATCAAGCGCCATTGTCCGCACCCATTGAAGATTTGCAAGTCCGAATTGCATTTTTAGATGATTTAGTTGAACAACTCAATGAACAATTGGTGATTCAAGGACTGGAAATTGCTGATTTAAAAAAACAAATGCAAATTTTGTATCAACGTGTTGAATCTTCAGATTTGTCCGATGGAATTGCAACATTTGACCCGATGGCTGATCGTCCACCACATTATTAAGTTCATTTACTGTCTGTGGCTAAAAAATGCTGTGATGTGGGTTATAGATGTTGCTGAGTCTTCTCTCTTTTTCTTGTTTTACCCAACTCAAAGCTCGATTTGACTGACGAAATCATTTGACCTTTGATGCAGTTCCTACTCTAATAGCCGCTTTCTGGTGTATCCCATAAAAACTGTCCTATGACTCAAAAAGTTGTTCTTCTTGACCTTGAAAATAATGTTCCGACTGCCAAATTGTTGCGCGAGATTGTGGAGCATTATCCGACTTTGTATTTGTTTCATTGCCAAGGTCAATTTGAGTATGCATTGCAAGATTTGACGGAACTGGCTGCTTGGATCAGTAGTGGTCAAGTGGTGATTTTAGACACGCCCAAAGCCGAGCAAAAAGAGTTCGAATATGCCGTGGTGGTGGGGCAGTTAATGGCTTTGCTTGAGCCAGAAACGCAGGTTGAAATTATCTCTGCGGTCAATACAGCAGAGATACTTTTGGACTTAATGCAATCTTCGCATATTCAGAGCAATTTGATCCTCATTCAGTCTGAAGTGTTACCAAGTCAACGTCATCTTCCCAGTTTAGACAGCATCAAAAATCAGCCTTATTTAAAAATGGTCAAAAAATATTGTGATGCTTTGGGTAAAATGTCAGGTAAGCCGAACACATTGGACGGTCTAAAAAATTCAATAAGTAATATTTTGCAACTCGTACCTGAAAAGACGCAACGGGTAGTGGGGATGTTGATTAATCTCAAAATCATCAAACGCTATGATGAGCAAATTCGCTTTCGTAAAAAAGTGTTGAAGCAGTGGTTGGCACTGAATTTAGATGAACAAGACCCAATTTCACAGCCGCAAAGCATGCAACAAGCGCTACAGCAACTGCAAAAAGACAGTGTCGTGGATAAGCTTGTACCAACTGCAGATACGCAGTCCGTGCAACAAGAGTTGTTTAAAAACTTTGCACAGATTGACCCTGTACAGCTTGAGGTCGCACGAAAACTGCGCGAGTTAAAAACCAATAAACCCAAAGATATCTATGCACTCCGTGATTTGCTTGAGCAAATGTTTCCGAAGTCAGATGTGCGTATGTTACTGAAAGAGTTACTCGATAAAGGCTATATTTACTGGAATGGACATGAAGTTCTATATAGTCATGAAATGTTCTTAAATTAATTTTATCGTTCAAACTTGCGTTTTATATTGTGCTTATGCAACTCTAATAAAGGAATAAAAAGGTTGTGCTATGGAAAATACTGGAATTTGGGTTGTCGGATTTATCATCTTATTCATCCTCGGTTCGATTTTTGGACTTCGTGTAAGTCCAAGAGAAAAAGCTTTAGGTGAAATGCGTGATAAAGCGCGCAAGATGGGTTTACACCCGCGTTTAGTCGCAGCACCTGACTGGACGAAAATACCAATGGCTTCGGAAAACCGTGCCAGCATGGTGGCGTACTACAGTGTCCTGATTCCAGAAGCACGCCTACCTTTAATGCGCGCTCGCGTTGTTGATCAACAGCTTGAACTCATTACAGGTGATGACAAGTTTAAACATTTACCCATTGAATTAAAGGGTATTTATGCTATTGATATGCAAGCAAACTGCGTGGGACTCTATTGGGATGAGCATTCTGACTTAAGAGCAACCCAGTTAGATGCCATGAAAGCATATTTACAGTCTTTGGCTGAACTTTAATTTTACAGACCCATTGAAACAGGATTAACGGTTAATATGGCGAAAGCTCCTCGGTCCACATCCAAAAGTACTACAGCAGATTCTCCTGAGGCTGGGAAAAAGCGTGCTTTAGTGATTGTGGAGTCGCCTGCAAAAGCGAAAACAATCAATAAATATTTAGGCTCGAATTACATTGTGAAGTCGTCTGTGGGTCACGTGCGTGATTTACCTACAGGTGGTTCCAGTAAGACTGCAGAAAAGAAGCCAGCAACACGAACCAAACTGACCGATGCTCAGAAAGCTGAAAAAGCACAAAATGCACTGGTCAATCGTATGGGGGTTGATCCTGAGCATGACTGGAAAGCACATTATGAAGTGCTTCCAGGCAAAGAGCATGTGGTTGCTGAACTGAAAAAGCTTGCTTCGCAAGTTGACGAGGTCTATCTCGCAACGGACTTGGACCGTGAAGGGGAAGCGATTGCTTGGCATTTAAAAGAAGTAATTGGTGGCGATGACTCACGTTATCAACGTGTGGTGTTCAACGAAATTACCAAAAATGCCATTCAAGATGCATTTAAGCATCCAGCACGCCTTGATATCAATAAAGTGAATGCGCAACAAGCACGCCGTTTTTTAGACCGTGTTGTTGGCTTTATGATTTCGCCCTTACTTTGGGAAAAAATTGCCCGTGGCTTATCGGCAGGTCGTGTTCAGTCTGTCGCAGTTAAATTGGTGGTTGAGCGTGAGCGTGAAATTCGTGCGTTTATTCCCGAAGAATACTGGCAAGTTTTTGCAGACACCAAGTCACAGAGCGATGAGATTCGTTTAGAAGCCGTCAAACAAGCAGGTAAAGCTTTAAAGCTACGCAATAAAGCCGATACTGATGCTTTACTGAAGCTCATTAAAGACGCAGATTACAAAGTTTCAGCACGTGAAGATAAACCAACTAAGGTGAATCCGAGTGCGCCGTATATCACCTCGACTTTACAACAAGCAGCCAGTACACGTTTGGGTTTCTCTGTGAAGAAAACCATGATGTTGGCGCAGCGTTTGTATGAAGCGGGTTTTATTACCTATATGCGTACCGACTCGACGTTTTTGAGCGACGATGCGGTGAATATGGTACGTCATCATATTGAGACCGAGTTTGGTGCGAAGTATCTGCCTGCTAAGCCGAACCGCTATGGTAACAAAGCGGGTGCACAAGAAGCCCACGAAGCGATTCGTCCATCGAATGTTGCGTTAAAAGGTGACAGCTTGGTGGGTGTGGAACGTGATGCACAACGTTTGTATGATTTGATTTGGCGTCAATTCGTCGCGTGTCAAATGACACCAGCAGAATACTTGTCATCGACTATTTTAGTGGATGCCAACGGTGTTGAACTTAAAGCCAAAGGTCGCACCTTAGTCTTTGATGGTTTCACTAAAGTCCGTGGTCAAAACAAGTCAGACGATGATGTGTTATTGCCTGCGGTGAAAGTTGGTGAAATTCTGAAGCTTGAAAAATTAGATCCATCGCAACACTTTACCAAGCCACCAGCACGTTTTACTGAAGCGTCATTGGTGAAGGAGCTTGAGAAAAAGGGCATTGGTCGACCATCGACTTATGCGGCGATTATCTCGACCATTCAAGACCGTGGTTATGTCAAACTCGAGAACCGCCGTCTGTATGCAGAAAAAATGGGTGAGATTGTTACTGATCGTTTAGATGAAAGTTTCAATAACCTCATGAACTATGACTTTACTGCGGACTTAGAAGGTCAGCTCGATAAAGTGGCAGATGGTGAACGCAACTGGAAAGAGTTGCTCGACAGTTTCTATGGCGACTTTAAAAAGCGCCTGACCAATGCGCAAGGTGAAGGCGGTATGCGCCGCAACCAACCTGTAGAGGTTGAAGCAGTACACTGTAAAGAATGTGACCGTCCAATGCAGATTCGTACGGGAACCACAGGTGTCTTCTTAGGGTGTTCTGGCTATAACTTACCGCCGAAAGAGCGTTGTAAAGGCACGTTAAACTTAACGCCTGTTGAATCACTTGCCGCACTTTCTGATGATGACGCAGCAGAAACGGCAGATTTGATGTCGAAAAAACGCTGTCCAATCTGTGAAACTGCGATGGACAGCTATGTGATCGATGGTGGTCGTAAGCTACATGTCTGTGGTAATAACCCAGACTGTGCTGGTTTTGAACTTGAAGAAGGTGAGTTCAAGATCAAAGGTTATGATGGCCCAACCATTCCATGTGATAAGTGTGATGGGGAAATGCAGCTGAAGACGGGTCGTTTTGGTCCTTATTTTGCTTGCTCAAGCTGTGATAACACACGTAAAGTCTTAAAAAGTGGTCAACCTGCACCTCCGCGTGTAGACCCGATTAAGATGGAACATTTACGTTCAACTAAGCATGATGACTTTTTTGTATTACGTGATGGGGCGGCTGGTTTATTCTTGGCGGCAAGTAAGTTCCCGAAAGTACGTGAAACACGTGCACCAAAGGTTTCGGAACTTCGTAGTGTTGCCGATCAGCTTGATCCAAAGTATCAGTTTATTTTGCAAGCACCTGATGTTGACCCTGAAGGGAATCCAACTTTGGTGAAATTTAGCCGTAAGAATCAAGCGCAATATATTGGTTCTGAAACGCCTGAAGGTAAGCAAACCAAGTGGTCATTGGTGTTCAATGATGGAAAATGGGTTGAAGCTTAAGTTTTAATTGCTTAGAAATAATCAAGAAATGCTCACTTTGGTGGGCATTTTTTATGTCAAAATGATTCTCAAATAATCATAATATTTGGGGTGTATGTGGACATACAAACAAAAAAATTTGCAGTGCTAATTGATGCTGATAATTCATCTATTAGTGCAATTCCATCAGTACTTGAAGAAGTAGCTAAATATGGTATTGCTAGTGTCAAGCGTGTGTATGGTGATTGGAGTAGCGACACTTTGAAAAATTGGCGTGAAGTGCTTTTACCTCATGCAATCACGCCAGTTCAGCAGTTTGCCTATACAAAAGGTAAAGATGCTACAGATATGATTTTAATTATTGATGCGATGGACTTACTTTATGCTGGGGCCTTGGATGGTTTTTGTATCGTTTCTAGCGATAGTGATTTTACCCCTTTAGCATCTCGTATCCGTGAAAATGGCTTAAGTGTTTATGGATTTGGGAAAAAGAAAACTCCAGAGGCTTTTAAGAAAGCTTGTGATAAATTCATTTATATAGAAAATTTAATTTCAGATAGTGATCTTAAAAATATTGAAGATGAGTTCCTTTCTGAATCTACGGCCAAAAAAATAGTAGAAACCTTGAAAGCAACTGATCGAAAAGAAGCAATCCAACCAAAAGAAAGAATTATTCCAGAATCAGTTGATCGGGCAACCTTAAATTTGATTTATAAAGCCGTTAAAGATAATTCGGATGATAGTGGCTGGGCGTATTTAGGGTTAGTAGGTGGTTATATTAATGCTGTGAAACCTGATTTTGATACCAGAAACTATGGTTTTGATAAATTATCTAGTTTAGTTAAAGCTTTAGGTATTTTTGAGACTAAAATGAATGGAAGCCAAATGTATTTAAGGAAAAGTAGTTTTAGTACATTTATTCGCTTAGTGCAAAAGGCAATTAATAATTACTCAGTAGATAATGGTTGGGTTCAGATGTCTGATATTATTAAATATTTGAAAAATTCTGATTTAAATATTAGAAATTATGAAGAAGCTGTAGAATCAATACACTCTGGTTGGCTTGAGTTTAAAGAATTAGATAATAATAAGTTTGTAAAAATTAATAGAGTTCTGCTTTAGATTTTATTGGCGTACTAAATCAGTTGATATTTTTAGATAAGCGATTAAGAAAATTGGATTTTGGGGATATGTGGAAAAAAATTCGTATTTTAATCTTGCTGTTGATTTTGTTGGTAGTGGCGCTAAATGCATATCGAGATCAAAATCAAGATTGGAGCAAGCCAATTATTGTATTACTGCATCCAGTGAATGCAGATGGGCAAGGTACAACTCAGCAATATATACAGCAATTGACGCCTGCGAACTTAAAAGGGGTACAAGGTTATTTAGAGCAGATGTCGGCGACATATCGCGGCCAACCGATTGCGATTTATTTCCAACTAGGGCGTGAACTCAAACAGCTACCGCCGAAAGTACCTGAGCAGGCAAGTTTATTGGATACGGTCTTGTGGAGCTTAAAGTTCCGTTATTATGCATGGAAAAACCATCAAGGTTCAGATGGTGCACCCGCTGTTACTTTGTATTTGAACTATTATGACCCAGCACTGACCAAAGAGCTGAAACACTCGACAGCTTTGCAAAAAGGTCGTATCGGTTCGGTGAATTTATTTGCATCTAACAAGCAAACCGAGCAAAACAAAGTCGTGCTTGCACATGAGCTTTTACATGCCTTTGGTGCCAGTGATAAATACGACTTAGCCACAGGACAGCCGATGTATCCTGCGGGTTATGCTTATCCAAATCAACAACCGCTGTTCCCTCAAGCCAAAGCTGAATTAATGGCCGGGCACATTCCGACCTCACAAACACAGAGTAAAATGCCTGAATCGATTGATGAAACATTGGTGAATGAGATCACTGCGATTGAAATTGGGTGGAAAAAGTAACTGTGGATAATGCTGTGTTTATCCACAGCATGGATTGATTGTGTGGATAAACTCAAGCCTACAAGTTCGCTGCAAAACATGTTAAAACTAAGTGAACGAAAATCAAACTTGAGAAGAAGATGAAAACAGTCGGTAATGATTTAGTTCGCCATCAACTCCATGAAAATCGTAAATGGTATTTGGGTTTAGGGATTTTATTGGTGTTGTTTGGTTTCGTTCTTTTGGCCGCTTTGCCTTTTGCCACCTTATCTGTGGTGTTTATCTTTGGCGTGCTGATGATGATAGGTGGTGTTCTACACTTCATCGCAGCCTTTAAGATTTTTGAGGGTGGCTTCCGTTGGTTATGGGCATTGTTTGGTGTGTTGTATTTGGTCGCAGGCTATTACGCATTTAGTACCCCTGTGAAAACAGCCATTGTTTTGACCAGTGTTTTAGCGGTTTTTCTGATTATTGCTGGGGTCATTCGTATCTTTAATGCAATCTTATTTCGAGCATTCCAAGGTTGGGGCTGGACACTTTTTTCTGGTGTTTTAACTCTGCTGGCAGGCATTATGATTTTAACCACACCAGATGCTCCATTTTGGGTGCTGGGCTTATTTCTTGCTTTTGATATTTTATTCCAAGGGATTAATTATCTGACTCTAGCGGCAGCCATTAAGCAGATTCCACCAGCAAGCCAATCTGAATAAAGCATTCTTAAAAAATAAAAGGGAGTCCCATGCAGGCTCCCTTTTTTCGTGTGCTTTATATCATGTGCAAAGCTGAATGGCAGGTTTACGGATTGACGGCATATTGACTTGAAATCGCAATACGATTCCACGTGTTAATCACAATCGCGATCCATTCAATAGCGGCAATTTCTGCATCGGATAAGATTCTTGCTGCTTCTTGATACGCCGAATCGGGGAAATGCTGCTGAGCAATGAGTGTGATTTCTTCAATTAAAATCAGTGCGGCGCGTTCTTTTTCGGAAAAATATCCACTTTCTTGCCATGCACTGATGAGGGCAATCCGTTCCATTGATTCACCTGCTTTCATGGCATCTTGCGTATGCATACGCACGCAGAATGCACATTGGTTAATCTGTGAGGCTCTCAGTTTCAACAAGTGTGAAAACCCAATCTCAAGACCTGCTTGTTGGACTTTTTGCATGGATAAGTTTTCGAGTTCTAAAACCGTTTTATACAGTTCAGGTGCGGCTTTTCCCAAGTTAATTCGTTGCATACATCACCTATTTTTTTAAAGAGCGTTGAATGTTTAATGATGATTTTATCGGCTAATTGATTCGCACTTTGTTTAATTTATGCATTAAAACCAAATGAACTATGGTGGTCGTTTTGGTGACAGCACAGTAAAGCTCTTCTATGTTTAAAATTAAAAAATCATTGAGGTTATTTTGACTTTATCGAGATGTATTCAGTTTCAATCACAACGAACTGTGTCAAGGACAATGAAAAGAGAAAAATGCGGGCGGGAAATTTATAAATCGTGTTATTAATAAATTAAATTTTCTAAAAAAATTATGGATGATGACAACTTTTATTTTAGCGCCCGATTCATTTAAAGAAAGTATGACAGCAGAACAGGCCTGTGCGGCGATGCAGCGTGGAATTCAAAACATAATCCCTGATGCTGTATGTATACATGTGCCGATGGCCGATGGCGGCGAAGGCACAGTCGATGCTTTATTAACATCATTAGCAGGCCAAAAGATCGAATGTGAGGTAACAGGGCCATTGCCATCACAACGAGTTAAAACGTATTGGGGCTTATTTGACGGTCGGCAAACGGCTGTTATTGAAATGGCCAAAGCCAATGGTATTCATCTGCTTGAGCCCACACAGCGAAACCCATTACTGACCACAACTTTAGGGACAGGGCAAATGATTCGGCATGCATTGGATATAGGCGTGTCCAAAATCATTTTGGCTCTTGGAGGCAGTGTTACTAATGATGCAGGTAGTGGTATGGCACAGGCGCTTGGAGTACGCTTTTTAGATGCACAAGGGCGGGAAGTGCCCGTTGGTGGTGGCCATTTACAAGATATTGAACGGATTGATATGCAGGCTTTAGACCCACGCTTGCACGGGGTTCAAGTTTTGATTGCCTCTGATGTCTCCAATCCACTATGTGGCGTGCAAGGCGCTTCGTATGTGTTTGGCCCGCAAAAAGGGGCGAGCGCAGAGATGGTTGAGCAGTTGGATCAAAACTTGAGTCACTTTGCAGATGTGGTGGAAACACAGCTTAATCTACAGATACGTAATGTCGCAGGGGCAGGCGCCGCAGGAGGGCTAGGTTTTGGTCTAATGGCCTTTACGGGCGCTAAGCTTCAGTCTGGCGCGAAGTGGGTGATTGAGCAAACTCAACTGGCGGAGAAAATAAAGCAAGCCGATTATGTCTTTACTGGTGAAGGCAGTATCGACTTCCAAACCAAGTTTGGCAAAACGCCGTGGGCGGTGGCTCAGTTAGCCAAGCAGTTGAATAAACTGGTGATTGCCTTTGCTGGACGTGTCGGAGAGGATGTTGAGGCATTATTTGATGAAGGGTTTAGTCAAATTGTTTCGATCAATGAACCCGACTGTGATTTAGCAACAGCATTGAAAAATGCAGAACAGCATTTGCAAAACAGTTGTGAGGACATTACTCGACTTTTGCTTTTAAAGCATACTGAGCAAGCTTAATTTTAAATTTTTGAGGCAGTAAGCGGTTCGAGCATAAGGTCTTAGCCCTAGATTTGAAGGTGTATTTTAGATAGAAATGGATAATCGTTGCTGCAGCCTCATATTGATGTCATAGATTTGTTAGACTAGTAGCATCCACGAATTGATGAGTGATTATGAGTTTAGCCAGCCTAATTGATGAATTAAACCCGCAACAAAAACAAGCTGCCACGACTGAGTCGCAACACAGTCTGGTGCTCGCAGGGGCTGGCTGTGGCAAGACGAAAACCATTGTGGCACGAGCGGCGTACCTAATTGATCAAGGGATTCCTGCCAACCAAATCCAAATTTTAACCTTTACTCGTCGTTCAGCCAGCGAGATTGTGGCGCGAGTGGAATTGGCTTTAGGTGAGCAGGCAAAAGGATTGCGCGCTTCCACTTTTCATACTTTTTGTATGTATCTACTGCGCCGTGTACCGAAAGCCTTTGGTTTAGAACAATTTTCAATTATTGATCGTGATGATCAGTTGATGATGTTCCGCCTGATTCGTGGGAAAGATGATAAGAAAAATCCCAATCAGCTGCCTAAACCGCAAGAACTGTGTGACCTATATTCTTTTGCACGTAATACGCGTCAAAAGTTGAGTGATGCCTTAGAAAAACAGCATCCTGAGCATTTGGCTTTTAAAGATCAAATTGCGGAAATCATGAAAGAGTACGAGACACGCAAGCGTGCCCGTAGCTTTTTAGATTATGACGATATTCTGGCGATCGTGGCTTCAGCACTCGACCAGTCAGAAGGTTTAGCCGACTATGTGGCATCGCTCTGTAAACACATGCTGGTCGATGAAATGCAGGACACCAACCCTTTGCAGTGGGCCTTGCTTGAACCTCTCAAAGACAAAGTGAACCTGTTCTGTGTCGGTGATGATGCACAGTCGATTTATGGTTTCCGTGGAGCAGATTTTGAAAATATTCACCATTTTAAAGACCGTGTGCCGAATGCTCAGGTGTTTAAATTGGAGCAAAACTATCGTTCAACCCAAGAAATTTTAGACCTTTCAAATTGGCTGCTCGATCAATCTGAGATTCAATATAACAAACGCCTAGATGCTCATCGGGGTGAGGGCGTGAAGCCTCGCATGCACATTTTCCCAAATGAGTTTGATGAAGCAAAATGGATCGCGATCGACATTAAAGAGCGCCATTACTTACAAGGCAGTAAATGGTCGGATCATATGGTCTTGGTGCGTTCTAGCTTTGCAGCACGGCATATTGAGGCAGCATGTATTGCAGCCAATGTCCCCTATCGATTTATTGGGGGTATGAAACTGCTTGAAACCGCGCATGTGAAAGATTTGCTCAGTCTGCTGCGCGTGATTGCCAATCCTCTCGATGATATTGCATGGATGCGTTTTCTCACTCTGTGGAATGGGGTGGGAGATGTAGGTGCAAGCCGTCTTGCTCAGCAACTTTTACTGGAGCCTGAGTTTGATTTGATCTTTGATAAATTAGAAAAATTTGGACGGATTCCTGCTGAAACATTGTTGATCATGAAGCAAATGACGGTACTGAAACAGGAAGTACAGGCTTGCGTCGGTTTGGGTATTCAAGCGATTGAAGCACAATTGGCTGAAAATTATAAAAAAGACTGGAACCGCCGCCAAGGTGACTTTGAACTGGTCAAACAATTAGCTTCTAAACATACCCAGTTGAGTGAGTTCCTAGAGGAATATGTGCTTGATCCTGTGTCGATTTCTGAAATTGAACGCCAGTCCGATAGCGATGTCGTCACTCTGATTACCATTCACTCGGCCAAAGGGACAGAGCAAAAGGTCTGTTATGTGGTCAATGTCACTCCGGGGCAATATCCACATGCACGTGCTCAAGGTGATTTTAATGATGTCGAAGAAGAGCGTCGGGTCTTATATGTGGCACTGACCCGTGCGCAGAATGAGCTGATTTTAACCAAGCAAAATTTAAGTCTGTGGGCGCGAGACGTGATTGATGAGCAAGGGCGCAAAGTCGAAAGTTATTTTTTGAATGATCTGACGCGAAATTTGTGTAGCATGGAAACTCACCATAAGCCTCGTCAGCAAACCGTAAAGAGTGCTTTAATTGAGCGCCAATCGATTAATTTAGATTTTGGTATTAATCTCGATTAAACTAAACAGATTACATTGTGGTATTTGTTGTGCAATGTTCAGAAAGTAGCGTAGGCGATTGCTTTTTGATGATTTTGCCTATTTTTGAAGGTTGTAAGATGAAAATTTTAGTTCGTAATTTAGAGCGTACAGTGGCTGAAGCTGAACTGCTTGAATTATTTAAGCAATATGGCACAGTTGCATCATGTAATTTAATCCTTGATGCAGCAACAGGTAAATCGAAAGGTTTTGCTTTTGTTGAAATGCCGCATGCACGTGAAGCGATTAAAGCCATTAAAGGGCTTAATACACTACGTTTGCATGGTACTGGTATTCGCGTCAAACAGGCGGAAGATAAACCTGAGAAGCCAGAAGCATAAGTAAAAAAGAGCAATGGATGCTCCTTTTTTATGGGATAAAGTGAAAAAAATCTATCCAGCTTTATCGATTGTTGCACCGATGGGACGACAAATCTCTCAAGGAAATAAAACCTTAGAGATCCGTTCTTGGCGACCAGAGCAATGGCCACTTAAAGATTTGATTATTGTGGAAAATAAGCACTATTTAACCCACGAGGACGATGAAGAGTTGGGGTATGCTGTTGCTATGGTTGATGTTGAGTCGATTCACTCATGGAGAGAAGATGAGCTTGATTCGGCGATGGCATCATATTGGGAAGAGGGATATTGGGCTTGGGTACTCACAAATGTGCGTCCCATGCATATTTCGATGCCTGTCATAGCAAAAAGAAAGATTTATTTTATTGAAATAGATCATGCATAATTTTTATTATGCGCTGCTGTATAGAAAGATTACTCTTAGAATTGTTATAAACGCCAAAACTTAGGAACACCCTTCATGACTCGTGTTGCCCGTTACCATGCTGATCGCACTAACCAAAAACTCTACTTTGCTCGACTTTCATGTCAACAAGCAGAACAAATTGATCATGTGCAACAAGCTCAGGCTTACCGTGAGGCTGCTGTGTTTCACTTGCATGGCGCGGTGCTTGCGTTTCTACAAGAGTTGGTCCGTTACTACCGCTTAAATGACTTAAACCCGACGTTGAAGTCCATAGAAGAGCATATGGCAGCTAAAGGACAAGTCTCGCCTGAAGTGACTGTGATGCAACAACTGTCGAAAGAAGGTTTCATTGCCGAGTTAAAACGTGCTTATTGCTTGTGTCAGTATGCGCCAGAGCCGAGTACACCTGAACCTGAGTCAGAAACTTCATCGAATCTGATCATTAAAGTGACTCAAACCCCTCAGGCATGGTTACCCGATACCAAAATTTTACGTGAGTGGCATCGAGACTTAACGGCGTTGATCGATGGCTTTCGGAAAGAGATGGTTGAATTCTAAAAGCGATGACCAACGCTTGAAGTTTGAAAATTTGTCCTTATATCAATAAGTCTAAGCGAAGCAAAGTGCAACTGCCTTTGCCACCATGTTGAACATGGAGGAAATATGTCTATAGAACAATTGAAAGAATTATTTGGAAATCAAGAAGCCATTTTAGAATTGGTTCAACTTGAAGGTGGTGAGCTCGCACTACGTAACGCAGGTTCGGAGAGTGCGCCTTTAGTCACGATCCAGTTTAATGAAGAGCTCAAAGCATTATTGGGCGACCAGACAACAGTCGTTGCTCAGCAGATGGTGCAAGCGGCTTTATACGGCTTACTTGAAAAACAAGTAGGCGAGTGGCAAGCGGAAGTGGTGGATGAAAAGCCACAGTTCTTCAGCTAAGTCGAATAAGAAAAAAACGCACTGAACAGTGCGTTTTTTTGTATCCAGTGTTTGTTCCTTAGTGGGTGGGTGCTTGATGATGTGCAATTTGAATTTGATTTAAAATATGATTGCTCATATTTTTCGCCATTTCCTCTTTTGCAAAATAAACTTCACCAATTTGATCGCGGCGAATCACTTCAGCTTCTTCTTTACTTTCTGCACACACCAAAACCTGAATCTCAGGATTGAGGGTTTTGGCAATATCCACGATTTTATGAATATCTAAAATATCCATCGGGGAAAGTACCAACAGGCGCGCATGCTGAATATGGGCTTGAATCAGTACGCCAGGGTCTGTCGCCATCCCAGAAACAGCCGCAATGCCTTTTTCACGCAGGTTTTCTACAATTTCACGGTTTTCTTCCGCAATCACCACTTTAATGTCTTCGGCCATCAATTGTTTGGTAATGCGACGGCCAACTTCACCATGTCCAACAATTACCACTTGGTCACGTAAGTAATCTTGTGAGACTTCATCAGGCAGCATTGCCAATGGGTCACCACTACGTTCCAGTAAGCGTGCTAGATGCGAGCGCTCACGAATCCAACGTTGTACAGGCTCAATTGCGGAGAACACAAAACTGTTTAAGGTGATGGAGATAAGTGCTCCTGCCAAAATTAGGTTTTGCCCTTCTAAGGACAAGAGTTTAAGTGAAACCCCGAGTGTCGCTAAGATGAAGGAAAACTCACCAATCTGTGCCAGTGACGCACCGACGGTGAGGGCAGTATTGATGGGGTAGCGGAAAAAGAGTACTAGTGCCATAGCGGCAATAGTTTTGCCGACCATAATAATTGCAACGACTGCAAGCACATGCACCGGTTGTTCCACTAAGATGCGCGGGTCAAATAACATACCCACTGCAACAAAGAACAAAATGGCAAAAATTTCACGTAGAGGAAGGGTTTCTTCTTCGGCACGGTGGCTAAAGTCAGACTCTTTAACGACCATCCCGGCAAAGAAAGCGCCCAGTGCCATGGAAACACCGAAAATTTTGTACGCGCCAAAGGCGATTGAGACCGCAGCAGCCACCACGGTTAAGGTAAACAGTTCACGTGAACCAAGACGAGCGACAAATTGCATGATCATTGGAACAAGACGTTTCCCGATGATCAGCATAAAAGCGATGAAACCTACCACTTTAAGTAAGGTGATGCCTAAGGTAAGCCAAATGTTATCATCAGCACCGCCTGCAAGGACCTCTCCACCGAGTAGCACTGCTGTAGCGGGTAAGAGTACCAGCACCAAGACCATGACCAGATCTTCAACCAAGAGCCAACCTACGGCAATTTTACCGTTGACTGAATTGAGTAGACCACGGTCTCCCAGTGCTTTGAGTAATACCACTGTACTGGCACAGGACAGGCTTAAGCCGAAGACCAAGGCAGAGCCAAAACTCCAACCCCAGATCATACTGACGCCTATTCCGAGCAGGGTCGCGACAGCAATTTGTAAAATAGCACCAGGCAGTGCAATGCGTCGAACTTGTAATAAGTCATTGAGAGAAAAATGCATGCCCACACCAAACATGAGGAACATGACCCCAAGTTCAGCCAATTGGTTCGCTAGATGAATGTCCGCGACAATACCCGGGGTATTGGGACTAATAATGATACCCGCAATCAGATAACCAATGAGTGGGGGAAGGCGTAAGCGTACGGCAAGATAGCCGAAAATGAGCGCGAGCCCAAAACCGACAGCAAGTAATATAATGAGATCTACGTCATGAGGCACTAAAAACTCCTTAAGCAAAAGTTAAGGGTGAAAAAGAAGCAAAGCACAAAAGGTGCCAAAAGAGATTAAAAGTTTAACAAGTCGAACGAAAAAAAAGCAAAAAAAAACGACCTAAAGCAGGTCGTTTTTTCCAAAAAACTAAAATTATTTAATTTTAGCTTCTTTGAAGATTACGTGTTGACGGATTTTTGGATCAAATTTTTTGATTTCCATTTTTTCCGGCATAGTACGTTTGTTCTTAGTTGTGGTATAGAAATAACCTGTACCAGCAGTAGAAACTAGGCGAATTTTATCACGCATGGTTCAGACTCCTTAGATCTTTTGACCTTGAGCACGTAGGTCAGTAACAACCTTCTCGATACCCAATTTGTCGATAATACGCATACCTTTTGTAGTTAGACGAAGACGTACGAAACGTTTTTCGCTTTCTAACCAGAAACGGTGGTGATGCAGGTTCGGCTCGAACCGGCGTTTGGTTTTGTTATTGGCGTGCGAGACGTTGTTGCCAACGACTGGACGCTTGCCGGTAACTTGGCAAACCTTAGACATGGTGAACTCCATTGCTAGACAGCACCGATTGTGCGCTAGTTATTAAGTAAACGGATGAAATCATTCAAGGGGCGTTTTATACCAAAAATGCGCTTAAAAGACAAGCGATTTTCATTAAAACTAGGCATGAACCCGTGCGATAGGTCATGCCTTGATCATTTAGCGAAGAAGGGTCTTTGAAATCAACTTGTGAATTGGTTTGTTAAACGGTGGGAGAATGAATTTCAAGCTATATAACTTGGGATTCGACATCACTGACCGTTCATGCGACAAACTGAAGAAACCTTCTGGACCATGATATTTCCCCATACCTGATGCACCAACGCCACCAAATGGTAAATCGTCTTGTGCGACATGGGTCAAAACCGTGTTTTGTCCGAAATGCCCTGAATGAGTACGCTGTGCAACATAATCTGCACGCGCCTGATCAAAGTCGAAGTAGTATAATGCAAGTGGACGCGGACGGCTATTAATAAACTCGATAACATCGTCTATTTGATCATATTCCATGATCGGCAACAGTGGCCCAAAGATTTCGTCTTGCATAATACGCATGTCAGGTGTGACCCCAGTTAACAGTGTAGGGGGCACTTTACGTGTATCGGAGAAGGTTTCATGGGCTGGGTTAATCTCAACCACCTGCGCTCCATGCTCACGTGCATTTTCAAGATAGCCTTGCAAGCGGTTGTATTGGCGGCCATTAATAATCGAGGTGTAGTCTGGATTATGCAGAATGTCGGGATACATCTCTTCCACACACTCGCGGAAGTGCTCAATGAACTCGGCAGTTTTACCTTTAGGCAAGAACATATAGTCAGGTGCAACACAGGTTTGACCTGCATTCCACAGTTTACCTGCAGCAATCCGCTGTGCAACATCCCGTAAATGAATAGAAGGATGTACTAATACTGGTGATTTTCCGCCAAGTTCGAGAATCAATGGAACGAGGTTCTCTGCCGCAGCAGACATGACGGTTTTACCGACATTGGTTGAACCTGTGAAAATCAGTTTGTCAAAAGCCAGACGACAAAAGGCATCCGAGATCGCGCCACCGCCATTGGTCACGGAAACTAATTCTTGAGGAAAGGCTTCAGAGAGCGCTTTTTCAAGAATGCGACCAAAGTTACTCGATGAACTAGAAATCTTAATCATGGCATGGTTACCTGCCGCCAAAGCACAAATTAAGGGTCCAATCGAGAGTAATAAAGGATAGTTCCATGGGGTAATAATACCGATCACACCTAAAGGTTGATATTGCACCCATGCTTTAGCCGGCTGGTGAATGATGGAAACGTGACGTTTCGAGGGTTTCATCCACGTGGTTAAATGCTTGCTATAATATTTGATGTGTTCAAGGCAGGTGAGTAATTCCCCAATTTTGGTTTCACTGGTGGAGCGGTTGCCATAGTCTTGATTAATTGCCTCTGCAAATTGATCTTGATACTTAACTAAGATACGCTTAAGTCGTGCCAAACGGTCAATACGCTCTTTTGCGGTTGGCAATGGATAACGTAAATAAGCGTGCTTTTGCTGTTCAAGCACATCATGTAGGTGCTGAATATCATAAGAATGTGGTGTCAATGAAGTTGTTTTTGTTTGACTGTTCATGCCGCACTACCATTTCAAATTTCAATTTATGTTTAATTTTTAGAGTAATTGCTCTAATTAGTCAAGTTACTTTATGTGTTAGTCTTCTAATGCACTGAATGAATGGTTATTTTAGGATGTCTCAAACTAAAACGTTGAAAACCAAAGAACGTATTTTGCAACTCAGTTTGCAGCTTTTTAACGAGCGTGGAGAACGTTCTGTTACGACCAATCATATTGCCGCTGAATTGAATATGAGTCCGGGCAATTTGTATTATCACTTTCGCAATAAAAGTGAAATTATCAAAGAGCTCATGGAGCAGTATCAAGGCGAAACGCTACAAATGCTGGCTTTGCCCGATGACCGTCTGTTAGATGCCAATGATAAAATTCGTTATTTTCAGGTGCTAAGCAGCCAGTTGTGGGCTTATCGCTTTTTACACCGTGATGTCTATCATTTGGTTGAAAACAATGAAGACTTCCGCAAGATGTACCCACGTTTTGCAGGGCAAGTGATGCAACAAGGGCAAAAGATCTATCAGGCCTTTGTTGATGCTGGTCTGATGCAAATGACGTCGTCTGAAATTGAAGCCTTGATTATCAATTTATGGATTGTACTGACCAACTGGACCAACTTCCTTTATATGTCGGGTCATATCACTGACTCTAATACATTAGAAGAAAAGTGGGTTTGGCAGGCACTCCGTCAAATGGTGTTCTTAGAAGGGGCCTATTTGCGTGGTGAAAGTCGTGAGACGTATGAGCGCTTATTGGATACGATGGGGCCATCTGAACTGTTTTCGAGCTTGGCGTCATTTAAATCGGATGATAAGCCATAAGGTGTTTTGACAGCTGAGTAAAAAGCGCTAGAATACTCGGCTTGATTTTCATTTTACTGATTTAAACTGACATGAATATGACAACTGCTAACACGGCACGTTTACTGATTACTTGTGAAGATAAGCCAGGGATCGTGCAAGCTGTATCGAGCTTTTTGTATCATCAAGGCGCGAATATCACTGCGCTTGATCAATACGCGACTGAAGCTCAGGGCGGACGTTACTTTATGCGTGTTGAGTTTGAACTGGACAATTTACAGTCTCGTAAAGAAAGCATCACTCAAACTTTTGCTGCAAATGTAGCTGAGCGTTATGAAATGCAATGGCGTTTGGCGCTGGTCAGCGACGTGAAAAAAGTCGGGATTTTGGTATCTAAAGTAGATCATGCCTTACTTGAGCTGTTATGGCGTCATGCGCGTGGCGGTTTACCGTGCGAAATTACCAAAGTGATTTCTAACCACGAAACTTTACGTGAAGCGGTTGAGAACTTTGGTATTCCGTTTGAAGTTGTCCCTGTAACGAAGGACAACAAACGCGAAGCTTATGCTGAAATTGATGAATTAATGCAGGGCAATGATTTATTGGTACTTGCGCGTTATATGCAAATTCTAGATGAAGCATTTGTCGAGAAGTGGGAAATGAAAGTGATCAACATTCACCATTCATTCCTACCGGCTTTTGTTGGTGCAAATCCATACAAGCAAGCGCATGAAAAAGGTGTAAAACTCATCGGTGCAACTGCACACTATGTCACTGCGGATCTGGACCAAGGTCCAATCATTGAGCAAGATGTAGAGCGTGTGAACCATGACTTTACGGTTGATCAATTACGTGAATTGGGTCAGGATGTTGAACGTAACGTCTTGGCACGTGCAGTGAAGTGGCACTTAGAAGACCGTATTATTGTTGATGGTAACAAAACAGTCGTTTTCCAATAAAAAATTGGTTGCAAGCAAGATTGAAAAAAGGCATACATTAAGTATGCCTTTTTTGTTTGAGTATGATTAGAAAAAACCATAAAAAGTGACAAATTAATAGTTGCAAATGAAAACACTTCTCATTTATCATTGCGCTACCTTATTGTACTAACCGATAAGCGTTATAGTGGAAACCAACCCAGTGGCCACTCCGCTTAAATTAGGTCACCGATTTTAATGAGTTCAACAGTTATTTCTCCTATGCAGACTCCCAACCCGATGAAAAAGAAAGTTCTTGCTGCTTTGATCGCGGTTGTCGTGGGCCATATGGGCGTATTGTGGGCAGTGAACCACATGAAAGCTCCTGAACTCAAACCGATTGAAAAAGAACCCTTGAAGGTTCGCTTCGTTAAAATTCAAGAACCACCAAAACCGCTACCGCCTAAGCCGAAGGAAGAACCGAAAAAGGAACCGACTAAGCCGAAGGAAGTGAAGATTGTGGAAAAACCACAACCGACCCCACCGAAAAAGGTAGAAAAGGTTCAACAAGTTAAAAAAGCAGAAGTGGTGAAACCGGTTGTTAAACCAACCGAAACTCCAGTAAAACCAACAGTCACCACGACGATTACAGAGAAAAAAGTCGAAAAGCCTGTCGTGCAACCAGAGCAAGCGAAACCTGTTACTCAAGCTGAACCTGCCGATACTTCACCGAAGTCGGTGTCGATTGGTGGTTCAGGTGTGCAATGGAGCCGCTCTCCAAAACCAGTTTATAGTAATCAAGATTTACAAGGTGAAAACCGTCGAGTAGTGGTGTTGATTGAGGCGAATGAAAAAGGGTCGATTGTGAATGCCCGTATTACGCGCTCAAGTGGTGTGCCTGCTTTAGATGAAAAGATTTTAAGAGCTGTCAAAGGCGCTAAATTTAAACCTTATAAAGAAAATGGTGTGGCTTATCCAATTCGGGCTGAGCAACCATTTGATTTGGAATTGAATACAAAACGCTAACTTTATCAGGAGTTCGAGTATGAACTTTTCAGTTTATTGGCAACATGCTGATGCAGTCAGTAAAACACTGTATTTCATCTTGTTGGCAATGTCGATTGCAACGTGGACCATCTTTGTTTTACGTATCATGGGTACACGTCAATTGAAACAACAAGCTTATGCTCAACTTTCGCAAGCTTTGGCTAAGTTAAAATCAAAGTTTGCTGTATTGAACTTTGAACAACGTAAAGCCGTTGCAGAACAAGCACTCCTTCGTCAAATTTCTGCTGAAAAAGCGAATGCTGAGAAAGGTGTTTCAGTTCTAGGTACGATTGCATCGCTTGCACCGTTCGTTGGTTTGTTCGGTACAGTATGGGGGATTTTCCATGCCCTTGTTGCTGTTGGCAAAAGTGGTCAGGCGGGCTTAGCGCAAGTTGCAACCCCTGTAGGTGAAGCATTGATCATGACGGGTTTAGGTTTGGCTGTCGCGATTCCTGCTGTGTTAGCGTATAACATCTGTGCACGTGTAAACCGTACTTTGGCACATGAGCTTCAAGACCAAGCACACGGCTTGCTGATTGATACCATGTTGCAACAAGACTCAGCACCTGCGGCAGTAGAAAGTAAAGCGACTCAACAAGGTTTAGTTGGAGGTCAAGCTTAATGGCTTTTCAATTGGGTGACGATAACGATGCTGGCATGAATGAGATGAACCTCATTCCGCTGATCGATATTATGCTGGTTTTGATGATCATCTTCTTGGTGACAGCGACCGTTGCCAACCCATCAATTCCATTAACTTTACCAAAAACGACAGCTGATATTGTAGATCCTCCACCTAAAGCCATTACGGTAAGCATTAATGCAAATGGCGAAGTGGCTTGGGATAATCAAGTGATTAGCTTGGAAGAACTACAAACGCGGTTTAATGAAGCGGGTGAGTTGGAAACCAAGCCAACGGTTCAACTTCGTGCAGATAAAGAATCTCGTTACGATATGGTGGCACAAGTGATGTCTCGTGCGAGTGAAGCTGGACTGGCAGATATTGCTTTCGTCAGCGATAACTAAGTTGATGTTAAAAAAAGCGACTCTTGAAGTCGCTTTTTTATTGTGAATTATTGAGTTATTTGTTGTCTTTCAATAAAGCCTGAAACTTAGAGCGCAGCTTCATCAGTTTTGGCGGAATGGCAAAGTTGCAATAGCCTTGAGAAGGGTTACGAGCGTAAAAGTTCTGGTGATAGTCTTCAGCCGAATAGAACGTCGGTACAGGACTGAGTTCGGTCACAATCTCGAGACCTTCAGCCTTTAAGTCGTTAATCGCTTGCTCAGCATCAGCACGTTGCGCATCATTAAAATAGTAAATGACTGAACGATACTGGGTGCCGACATCATTGCCTTGACGGTTGAGTGTCGTAGGATCATGCGTGGCAAAAAACACATCGAGTAGCTGAGCATAGCTGATTTGAGTTTCATCAAAATCAATTAAAATAACTTCGGCGTGGTTGGTATCGCCACGACAAATGTCTTCATACGTTGGGTTGTCGGTATCTCCACCTGCATAACCACTGGTCACTTTATGTATGCCCTGAAGCTCTAAATAAACCGCTTCTACACACCAAAAACATCCACCACCAAAGAGTGCTTGTTGCATTTTAAAATCCTAATTGTGTTTATATCTGTTTATATAAGGGCAGATTGGTTCAGTACAATGTTGTCTGCTACAGATTAAAAAAGCCTGTGATTACAGGTTTTTTCTAGAAATAATTTAACGTGGTTGAATGGCAGAGCCAAACTGTAGCAGCAAGTTACCGTGTCGATCGAGTAGTTTCAGTGTTTTACCAAACACTTGGTAATGTGTCACTTTTGCCAGCGCTTCTTGGAACTGTTGCGGGAAAGCACTGTTATTGATACAGGCCATTCGGGTGGTTGCGAGCTGGCTCAAGGTGAGCGTATCGCGTCCGACGGTATAGCTGCCCATAATGCGGTTACAGCCATCTGCACCACTGATGCGGTTATCGGCTGAAAACTGAAGGCTTGGAATATTACGTTCATTGGGTGCTGTTTTAATTTCGGTATTGCCCATTTGCGTCAAAATCCAAGTCCGCTGCTGGAGCTGTTGAATGTTGGCCATTTCAATGGTATCCGCTGGAGGTGGTGTAGTTTGGCAGCCAGTCATGATTAAGCTACTCGCTAAAAGACTGCTTGCAATCAGTTTTTTTAACATGGGATCAGACTCTTATTGTGATGTATCGTCTGAACTATCAAAGCAAATTTTGTCGTTGATTGCCAGTTTTAACTTACAGCTTTTCGTTGCAGACTTTAGCGTGTTTGGTCAACGGGTAAGCCCTGACGAATAAGCTGTGAATACTCACGACTGGTTAACTCTGTTTCTTTGCTTACACGTGGATTGATATAGGCTTTTTGATACCATGTTTTCATATCCCATTGTGGACTAATCGCGCCTAAGTCATACAGATAGTTCGGTAAATAACCTGAAGCTAAAATACGATAGTCGGTTGGTAAAGCGTCATGTGAAACGGCTTGAACCATATCAAACACCAATGTGGTGCAATTACTGGTAAGGGTGTTATACCACTTAGGATGCTTGGCAAGCTCGTCTGCCTTATGTAAATACTCTACAAACAGTGCTTTACTTTCAGCCTGTCCGAGGCGAACAGGAAAGAAATAGACGTGTTCATGACGAATATTGCTACGGGTATACACAATATCATGCTCATCTGAGGCCACTAAACTCAGCTCATATTTTCTAAAAAAACCACCAATCGCTGAAAATTCTTCATTTTTCTCTTTGCGAATTTCAATGGAAAAGGTCAGCGGTGCAGTATGGGCAAAATCAAAACTGACCAAAGTATGTGCAATTTGCGGCCCCATCCAGTATGAGGTAATGATATTGACCCCAGTGATTTGATTCAGATTGAAAGAGCGGGTATCCCAATGTTCAGTATAGGAGCCGTCAGGGTGCCATGTGAAATTGCGGACATTATGAAGGGTGACATGGTCGCCTTGTTTTTCATAATGCAAGATTTTTGCTACTTCAGGTTGCCAGTCGCGGTCTTGGCGAGCATCTAAACTAAAATACCAAGACAAAGCCAGTAAAAAGCCAAGGAGATAAAGGATGATATCGAGGCGACGACCAAAAAAGCTTTGGGTGATATAGATGCCCAAAATGCTGAGCGCAAAAGCAATCCAGATCCCAATAAAAAGACGGCTGACCAACCAGCCCAAAGGCTCTTGAATCCACAATGCAAAACACAGCCAAATTGAACTGAACAAGACAAAAATACTAAACAGGGTGTGGAGTAATCCAAAGCCCAGTGTCCGCCAAAATTCTATTTTGATCATGTTGTGCATCGTGCTTTTAGCAAAAAGAATATGCTTTATTTTTGATAGGTTGCGAACTCAAAAGCAATTCCAGTTTTGTCATCAATATGTTGTTCTGATGCGACTTTTTTGAATGCTGCTGGAATGGCAGGGTAATGCGCATCACCTTGCACATCGAGTTCAACATGCGTGAGTTCTAAACGGTCCGCAATGTCGATGGTCTGTTTAAAAATTTCACCGCCACCAATGATAAAAATACTGTTTGGTTTTTCTGAAGCTTGAACATCGGCAACAGCTTGCGCTAAAGCTTCTTCGATGCTGTAAGCCACCTTTGTACCGTCAAAAGTCCAAGAAGTGTCGCGAGTAATGACCCAATTGACACGCTTGGGTAAAGTACGGCCCATCGATTCCAGCGTTTTACGGCCCATAATGACCACACCACCTTGGGTGATGGCTTTAAAGTGTTTTAGATCGGCTGAAATATGCCAAGGTAGGTCATTGCCTTTACCAATACAGTGTTGCTGATCCATTGCCACTACATGTACAACTTCTAAGTTTTGAAAGGCCATAACGCGCTCAAATGTTGGGTCATATTTCTTATTCTTCCTCAAGGAGAGGAAGAATATCTATGGGTAAACCTTAATCCCGCTGATTCAAGGCGAGATTGAATTCGGCTTTATCTGCTTTAAACAGCAACCGGTGCTTTAATCCCGGGATGTGATTCATAACCCACGATTTCGATATCTTCAAATTTAAAGTCGAAAATATCATTAACCGCTGGATTGAGTTTCAGTTGGCACAGCCCTAAAGGTTCACGGCTTAACTGAAGCTTTGCTTGCTCAAAATGGTTGGCATATAAATGCGTATCACCACCCGTCCAGACAAAGTCACCCACGCCTAAACCGCAGACTTGCGCGATCATATGCGTGAGTAGCGCATAACTGGCAATATTAAAAGGCACACCTAGAAAAACATCGGCACTGCGTTGATAGAGCTGACAAGACAGTTTGCCGTTATGGACAAAAAACTGGAAGAGGGTGTGGCACGGAGGAAGAGCAACTTGCCCAGCTTCTTGTGGATTCCAACCCGATACAATCAGACGGCGTGAGTTTGGATTGGTTTTAATTTCATTGACTAACCAAGCAATTTGGTCAAAACCATCTTTTTCATACAAACCGTCGGCTTTTTTGGTTGCACCGAAATTACGCCATTGATGGCCATACACCGGCCCCAGTTCACCTTCTGGGCGACCAAAACGCGCAGTTTGTTCTGCGGTTGACCATTCGTCCCAAATACTGACTTTGTTGTCCTGTAAATATTGCACATTGGTATCGCCTTTTAAGAACCACAACAGTTCAATCACGATCGAACGAAAGTGTACTTTTTTAGTGGTTAATAAAGGGAAGCCTTGAGAAAGATCAAAGCGCATTTGATGACCAAATACCGAGCGCGTACCTGTACCAGTACGGTCGCCTTTATCACCGCCGTGATCGAGGATGTGTTGTAGCAGGTCTAAATACGTTTTCATAAAACTCTCAAATAAACACTTCGGGGGAACAGACCTCTTAATAGATGTGCCTGTACTTTCCACTCTAAATTATAAAATCTGCGGATGATTATACTGAATTGTGCCTTATTGCGCACCCGAGATTAGTAAGTCAGGCGAGATGATTAATCATATAAAAGTTATGTGAAAGCTATTACAGAGAACCAGGTTAAAGTGGTTTTGTGCAGGATTTAAACTGCAATAATTGAGTTGTATCGAATCTAAATAGATAGCCGTTTAGATGGGCAATCCATTCCATATCTAAGGACTTCATTAGCCAATGGTGAAACATTTGAGCTTAAGCCGAAAAAGGACTTGGGTAAGGGATAAATTTTTTTAGTTAATTTAAGTTTCAAAAAGTACAGAGAAAATAAAACTTTAGAAAAGTTGTGTTGCATTTTGAAAAAAAATATTACATTTACGACATGAAAGTTCAATGCTGAGCGGTTAGTATTTCGAACTCGAAAAGTTGCACACCCCTAATGATTGGGAGGAGAGTTGGTTTTAGTATGCCTTATGATCAAAACGTAAATATGAATGACATCTATGCGCCTGCGCAAACCAATATCATAATACGTTCTCAGTCAGAGCGAAATGTTACCGCTGCGGATATTTTAAGCTCGAAACAAGCAAGAGAAAGGGCTATTAGCAACCATCAGCGTGTGGATCTTGAAAAATTTACAGGTTTCTTAAGAAATATCACCCGTCAAACCAGCACCCAAAAATGTGCTAAAAGTATTCGCATTGGCTTAGAGTCTGCGGGTGCACGCTTCAAGAGCCATCCTGTGGCTGCGGCAGATTGGGGGAATACCCTAACCAGCATTGGTTATCGTAAAATTAATTTATCTTTTGATCAGCCTAAAAAAGGTGATATTTATATTATCGACCGTACTGCAAAAAACCGTTATGGACATATTGCCGCTTATTCAGGCAATGGCTGGGTTTCTGATTTTAAACAAAGTGGTTATGCGGTTTACCGTAACCAAAATGTGAACTACAGCTATTATCGAATGGATTAAGCAGATGTTGACGGGATGTAGAGCAACTCCGCATCCCGATTAAACTCTTTTTTCACGCTGTGCGTGAATCGATACTAAAAATAAACCAACTCCACTAAAGCCGATACACTGAAGCGCCAGCGCAATTTTATCTTGCGCGGGTAGATAGCCCAGCAAAAAAATCAGGGCAATTAGGGGTAGAAAAACCACCAAACGAGAAAAACCTTCACGATACGGATTGTCCTGAGCAATCTTCAATTGCACACCACGTAGCAGATGCGTTGCAATGCCAATCATTAGGCTCAAACCAATAAAAATTGCGCCAAGCTGTTGAACTTGTGCTGCGATAACAATCATCACGCAAGTGGCAATACAAACGATGAGTTTAATTTGACGGCTACAGCGTTCAGAATACCAAAAGTTCAACATGGTTTATTTGGACTCAGGCTGAGTATTGCTATGCAAAAGAGATAGGGGGGAAAATAGGCAAATTCCCAGTGCCATAAAACCAATCCCTTGTGCACCAGGAATCAGCAGCTCATCATCTTTAATATTCATAAAAATCAGCGCCAAGAGTAGGGCAATCGGAATCCAAGTCAGTAGACGATACAGAAAACCTGTAGGATTTTTGGCCGCAAAGTGAATTTTGCAGTAACGACAAATCAGAAAAACAATCCCCGTACCCAAGAACATTAAAATGGCATTGAGGCTCAGGGGTTCCATCCAATACAACACACCTGTTACAACAGCAATTGCGATAAAAATAAGTAATTTTTTAAGAATAGAAATTGAGGGATTAAACCAAAATTCGAGCATGGGAGTGATGTATTTAAAAACCAAACATATGTCACTTTAGCATAATTTGGCCCTAAAAAAGGGGGGCAATGATGCCCCCAATATTTAATCCGATCATCGGATCAGCTATAATTCTTTTGTGGGCCCCAATCATAGATTTTCTTTTGATAGGCATACCACATCATCCACGCACCGACTAAAATCATTGGCAGACTGAGGAATTGGCCTTTACTCATCCATGCGATGAACAGCTGTCCGTTGTCAGGTTCACGGAAGAACTCGACGATGAAGCGGGCCATACCATAACCGATCAGGAATAACGCTGAAACCGCCATGCGAGGACGTGGCTTTGAACTGAACCACCACAGTACGATGAATAACAATAACCCTTCAAAAAAGGCCTGATAGAGCTGAGAAGGATGGCGAATTAGCTGTAGCGGATCCGTTGGGAAAATCATACCCAGTGCAAAGTTTGGGTCTGCAACAGGGCGACCGTAAAGCTCTCCACCAATGAAGTTACCAATACGACCAAACATGAGCCCTGTAGGTACACATGGCGCAATAAAGTCGAGAGTTTGGAACCAAGTCATTTTGTATTTCTTGCACCAAAACAGCATGGCAAGCATTACACCCAAGAAGCCGCCGTGGAAGCTCATTCCGCCTGTCCAGACTTGGAATAGCCAAATAGGGTTGGCAAGGAATTGCTCAAAGCCATAAAAGAAGACGTAACCGACACGACCACCAATAACTACACCTAGAGCGCCATAAAAGATCAGATCGGAGACCATGTCCGGTGTCCAACCTCGTTCTTTCGCGCGGTAGCTTGCTAGTCCCCAAGCAAACAAAAAGGCCAATAAATACATCAGTCCGTACCAATGGACTTGTAAAGGGCCAAGTGCTATTGCGACGGGGTCAATATTTGGATAGGTCAGCATGCATATTCCTAGTCATTATGTTTTGAACAGATTTTAGCTGAAAGAGATGAAAAATGTTGTACATTCAATGTGTAAAGATGATGAGTATCGTTTATGTGTATTGTGGCAATAGCATGGCAGGTCTTGGATGAGATGCCATTGTGTTTGATTTCAAATCGAGATGAGTTCTATCAGCGCCCTTCGAGCCATTTAAAGCAATGGAAAAATAGTCCGATTATTGCAGGGCAAGACTTGCAGTCTGGCGGCACATGGATGGGTATAACGCCAACAGGACGTTGGGCAGTTTTAACCAACTTTCGCGATGGAAAGGATCAAACCAGCTATCCAACGTCTCGTGGACATTTGATTCAATCCTTTTTAGAGTCTGAACAAACCCCGATTCGTTTTGCTCAAGAATTAGAGAAAAAACAATGTGACTATGCGGGCTTTAATCTTTTTATGGGGAATCGGCATCAGGCGGTCTATATGAGCAATCGTGGTGAAGCACCACAGGTTCTTCCGAAAGGCGTGTATGTGGTGTCGAATGGTTTGATGACGGAACATTGGGAAAAAACCAAACATTTACGTAAGCGCTTTACCCAAGAGTTCTTACCGATGTTGCAAAAATCCCACATCTTACAAAGCGAGTTAGAGGCGACAGCTTGGGATATTTTGGAGGATGAGCGCAAGATTATTCCAGACTTGTTGCCACAAACTGGGATTAGTCTGGATATGGAAGAGTTATTGTCTTCGACTTTTATTCAAAGCCCTATTTATGGGACACGCTGTTCTAACTTCCTGCGCATGACCCATGAACAATGGTCTTGGCTGGAAAAGCAGCAGCAGGGTGAGTTCAAAGGAAAAATCACGGAACAGGCTGTACTCTTTAAATCATAAAAAATGCCGACATAAGTCGGCATTTTTTTTGGAATGACTTAAGAAGCTTTGGTTTCAGTCTTTTTCTTTTCTACTGATGGCATCAAGTCTGCTGTTAAATAACCGACACTTGCACTATAGCCATTGTTGTAATTGGCTAAAGTTGCTGCTTTTAAGTCCTCAGATAAGCTCTTCATGTCACCCGCATGTTGGAAGTTACTCATGATATAAGTCCAACCATTTACTGAGTCTACTGCATGTAAACCAGTCGATTCTGCTCCTGCAGGGGTTGAGAGTAAACGTACAGGATCTGCTTTGGTATCCACGTTATAAGCCCATAAGAAGTTATTTGGATGGTTACCACTGTCTTCACCAATGAATAAGGTGCGTAGTGTTTCAGAGAACTTCAAATTGTCAGGGCTTGCAATTTTATCTGGATTTGCTGTGTTACCTAAGCTATCCACTGTGATGTCCTCACCCATCAATAGCATTTTCGATTGATACGGAATCCATTCACTGTTGATAGGCTGCCCATCGGTTGTGTTCTGTCCTGCTGTTAAATCGTGTGCCAGTACGCCACCCGCAGTGATTTTCTTCGTGAATGAAACATTGTGTGCGGCAACCCAAGCTGCATTGTCTTTGATCATTGAATCTTGAATATTTGCTAAAGCAGAATACGCAACTTTGTCTTTAATGTTGATGGTGGTCCCTTCCATCTTCGTGAAGGCCATGCTGCCACCTTTGAGTGCTGCGTAGCGGTGGGTTTCAAGGAAGGCTGCTGCTTTTTCCATACCTGGTTTTACTTTTACCCAAAGTTTCTTCTTGGCTAAAATAATTTCGGTATATGATGCGTCATTTGGATTAGTTGTTAAACTTTCCATAATGTCGCTAGGTTGGATATTGTCAACATTAACCATTTTTTCAATTTCTTGACTAGTTGCATGACCTAGCTCAATCCATTTAATTTGTCCTGTACTGCTCTCTGTCAGTTCAGATACATATTTAGCGACATAAAGTTTACCTGCTGACAAATCTTTTGCGACATCGGCAATGAACATAAAGAAGCCACCGTTGGTGTAGTCATCACCCATAATTACGGTACGGTTATCGGGCATGACATGTACCAGTTCATGCGAAATACGGCCCATACAGAAGTGTTTAACAATACTACCACTGCCGTCTTTATTTACGATTACTTCAGGTAAATGACCATAGTTATATGGTTTAGCTGCTGCCTCATCACCAAAGAAGTTTTTGCTGATTCCTTTTGGACTTGGTCCACCAATGCCTTGTTCAAATGCATCAGGTTCATATTCTTCACTAGATAAATGTGTGTTCCACGGTGACATGCTTGCACCACAAGTAATCCATAAACCATGAACTGTAGAGGTATCGACATTAAAGTATTTTTTAAGCTCTAAATGACCTGTGGTTTGGTTCTGGTCTAATGTCAAAATTGCAATTGGGGAGGGTAAGTTGCCATACTCGCTCGCGCCTGCTAAGTTTTGTGAGGCATATTCAAATTGCACCACATGGAATACTGGATTATTCACACCTTCGACTTGAGCACCGTCTAAATGAATAAGCGAGGAGCCATCTGGGCAGTCTGAAAAGAATTGGCGTGGCGACGCTGGAACAGATGTATCCATAATTGGGTCGCCGTTGGCGTTAAAATATCCCCCAGCAATAATTTCACCACCGCCCCATTTAGGCACAGTATTGCCTGTTTCAAAAAAGCTTTTATAGCCAAGTTGATACTCTGAACTGGTTGAGTCATCCCAGTCGATTTTGAGTTTCGAACTGACTGATGTTTTAGCACGGTCTGCAATTGCAATAGGCGCTGCCATCGCTGTAAATGTTGCAGTTTTTAAATTTGCAGGTTTTGTCACAGGTGGTGTTACCGCTGTGTCATTGTCACTATCATTACAACCGCTCAATGCTGCTGCAGTAGTCATTGCCCCAAGCGGTAAAAAAGGGATTCCCGCAAACCATTTTAGAAGATCACGACGACTTGGCTGATTTGTTGTGGCTGTCATAGTAAGTCCATATCAATAATTGTAAGTAAGTCGAGCTAGATTGTATGAAGCAGAAGTGACGTTTTATTTACAGTTTAGGGTCAATTTGAAGACAGTATTTGATAGGGCAATAGATACGACATGAAATAAAAAATCCTCCTTACAGTGTTGGAGGAAATAAGATAGAAGTTTGTAATTCTCAAGTTTTAGTGGCTTGTTGTTTTTCTTTTCTCTAATAATTTTCCGAAAAATAAACCAATTTCAAATAACAGCCACATGGGTACCGCAAGCATAATCATAGAAAGTGCATCAGGTGGAGTGACAAACATCGCAATGAAAAAGCATCCCACGACAATGAAACGACGCTTTTCAGCGAGACTCTGTGTGCTAACGACACCAATTAAAATTAGGACTAAAGTAATAATTGGGATTTCAAAAGTGAGTCCAAAAACTAAAAAGAGTTTCAAACAAAAACTGAGATAACTATTGATATCCGTCATTGGAGCGACGCTTTCAGGCGAGACACTGATAAAAAAATGTAAAATTGCTGGAAGCGTAATGAAGTAAGCAAACGCGATCCCGATATAAAACAGTGCGATACTACCCACAAGCAGTGGAACCGCCAAGAAGCGCTCTTTCTCATATAGTGCAGGTCGCACAAAAGACCAAATTAAGTAAATGATGACTGGCATTGCTAACACCAGAGCAACAAATAGATTTAATTTAAACGGTGCCATAAATGTTGCTGTGACATCTGTCGCAATCATGGTTGAGTTGACTGGCAGTTGTTGGCGTAGTGGCTCAGATAACAGTTGATAAGTCGTATTGCGAAAAGGCAATAAACAAAAGAACAGCAACAGGGTAATGCCGACGATTTTAAATAAATACTTGCGCAGTGTAATTAAGTGCTGCATGACAGGCATTTGTTCTAATTCTTCATCTTGGCCTGTGTTTGAGTCTGGCCTTGTTGACACTTGATTCATACGGCTATCTTCAATTGGGGCTGAATAGGTATATTTGCTGCAGTAAACAAAGGTGTACCATGTTGTTTAAGATGGTTGATTGAAAATGGTGTTAATGGAGAGGGTGTGAGCCACTGATATTCATATGCAGTCGTATTTTCAGTCTTTGTTGTTGGAGCTGATTTACTGAGATGATCGAGTTGTTTTTGTAAGCGTTGTTCTATTTCGGTCATACGCTCAATTTCTTTTTGGATTTCCTGACGAAACTCAGAAAGCTTTAGCTCACGATCTACCTCAGTTTGAACGCTATTCATAAAACGTTTGGCTTTGCCATACCATTTGGCTGCAAAGCGTGCTGCTTCAGGTAGTTTCTCAGGACCTAGAACTAATAATGCAACGATAGCAAAGCATAAGAGTTCCGTCATACCTACATTTAGCATGGCAGTGCTCGCTTAGCTTTTAATAGAACTTTCGGTGCTTTTGACATGAGCATCAATCGTTCGTGGTTCATTGAGTTGAGCTGCTTCAGCTTCCTCATCACGGATCGACTTTTTAAAGTCTTTCACCGCACCGCCGACATCTTTGCCTAAGTTCTTAAGTTTGGCTGTACCAAAAAGAAGAATAACCACAATTGCAAAAATTAGTACGTGCCAAATTGATAGTCCCGCCATGGGTAGATCCTCATCATTTTTCGTTTTCCCTATATCAACAGGCTTGTGTGACATTGCGGTGACGATGATGTTTCAATTTCAAGACAAAACGATCGCTTCGCACTGATTTTGAGAAAAAGCAGTGTTATGATGATTCGGTGAAATTTCAAGGATATTGAAGTGACGTTGCTGCTCCCTCTGTTGGCCTTTCTTAGTGGTTTATTCCTTGCATCCACCCCATTGGCAACACGGTTGAAAACAGGCTTTTCACGTCTTTTAGCACGTTGCTTTATTCCGATTGTTATTGTCTACAACATGGTGTTTTATCAGGCTGGTAGCTTTAGTCTGATGCTATTCAGTTTTGTCGTGGCAGTGCTCTTATTTTACTTTTTCTTATACTTTTCAAAGAATAAATTAAGCGCCCTGTGTTTTAGTTATGTCAATATGGCATGGTTAGGCTTTCCTTTTGCGATTGCGTTGTTTGGCACAAAAATTAGTCCAGCAATGGTGGCCTTATATATCGGTGGCTCTATTTTTGGCAATCTCTGGGCGGTGACGGCTGTGAGCCAAACACCGTTAGCTTTTTCGTTTATTTTAAAAAAAGTGCTCTGTGCTCCACCCATGATTGCTTTGATGCTGGCCGTTATTTTTCGTTTCGTTGGGGTACAACATTGGTCACAGCATGATCTGATTGATGTGGTTTATAGTGCAGCCAAATTTGGTATGAGTTTCTCTGGCATGTGTGTATTGGGCATGTGGTTGAGGCACACCAAAGTTGAGAAAGCGGACCTGTGGCAAAGTAGTCAGACGGCTTTATTAAAATTAGCATGTGGCGTGGTGTTATGTGGGCTGAGTTATCGTTACCTCGCTATTCCTCATATTGAACAATATATTGGGGTCATGTTCTTATTATTTTGTTTACCGCCAGCAGCCAATATTGTGGCTTTGGAAACGCATTATCAAGGTACAGGCACATCGGCAAAATACATTGCTTCAGGTACGATTATCAGCTGTGCCGTGGTGAGTATTTATGGTTTATTGCTGCATGTATTTGCTGTGATCTAAGCACTTACTTTTAGCTGGAAATGCAAGTGCTGCGCAACGGTGATAGAGAGGAATATAGAGAATCTTTCGCCACCGTCCTCCCCGAGGGGAGAAGGGGCAACATTATACAGCTTAGTTTTTATTGTTCTAAACTGGCTTTAAACAGTTGCATCGCCTGACCACGATGGCTGATTTTATTTTTTTCTTCTTTACTCATTTCTGCACTTGAAAGCCCTAACTCGGGTAACAAGAACAGTGGATCATAACCAAAACCATTTTCCCCACGAGCAGCCTCTAGTACTTCACCTTTCCAAATGCCTTGGAAAATTTGTGGAAGAGGATCATCGGCATGTTGTACTAACGCTAAAACGCATACAAACATGCCTTCAGTCGCTTGACCATGTTTACGCAGTGGCTTGAGTTCAGCTAATAGCTTTTGGTTATTGGCAGTATCATCGCCATGTTCGCCTGCATAACGCGCAGAGTAAATCCCCGGTGCACCACCTAAAACTGGGACACAAATCCCAGAGTCATCTGCAATGGCAGGTTTTCCTGAAATTTTAGAAGCATGGCGTGCTTTAATAATCGCATTTTCGACAAAGCTCAAACCATCTTCAATGGCATCTTCAATATTCAATTTACCTTGAGCAATCACTTCAACAGGTAAGTTGAGTTCTGCAAATAATTTTTCAAATTCCGCAATTTTGCCTTTGTTATTGCTTGCGAGGACTAAGGTACCTTGAGATAACCAATCAGTTGATGCCATGTGAAAGATCCATGCTTTAAAAATTATGCGGTTATTTTAACAAGTCCGACTCATGGATAGGCAATAAAAAAGCACCCGAAGGTGCTGAGTATGGAAATAAAAGCTTATTGAGCTTGAATCCACTTGTCTGCACGATCACGTGCTTGACGAATTTGATCTTGTGTTAAGTTTGCCGCCAAGGCTGTTTTCTTGCCTTCAGAAAGCGTAATCACTTTATTGTCGAGCATGCCGTCACGAGTTGAAAGCTCATACCATTGGTAAGCCCCCATGTAGTTTTTCTTTTGCTCTTCCATCATCGCCAAGTTAAAGCTTGCGCGGTTATCACCACGGCTGGCTGCTTTTTCAAAGTATTGACGTGCTAAAGATTCATCTTTTTTAGTGCCTAGGCCATCTGCAAGCATACGACCAACATTCAGCTGGGCCGCTGAAAGACCTTGATCTGCAGCGGCTTTGTACCAAGCGAAGGCCTGTCGTTCATCTGCAGAGATGTCTTTACCTTGTTGATACTTGGTTGCAAGATAGAACTGCGCAGCAGGCTGACCCGCTTTTGCTGCTTTAATTAAGCTATTGATATCCATAACAGAATATTGTGCAGCTTGACTCGCAACAGACGTGGTTGGGGAAACATAATCTGCATGAGCTTGAATGCTCAAAAGTCCAACCAATAGTGTCGTGCTTAAGAATAGTTTTTTCATAGAGCGCTCACTCGATAAATTGCGACTTCACCAAACAAATTCGGGAGACGTTTACTGAGTAAACTATCTTGTTGATCCCCATTTACAGCGAGTCGATTAATAATTCTGATGTTATTTTCCGCACAAAGTGCTTCAAAATCACGGAAAGTACATAAGTGGATATTGGGCGTGTTATACCACATGTACGGCAAAGCTTCAGAAACGGGCATCATTCCTTTCAGTGCCAAGAAAGAACGGGTCTTCCAGTGGGCAAAGTTCGGAAATGTAATGATCGCCTGTTTCCCTACGCGCACCATATCACGTAATAAAACATCTGGTGCATCTACCGCTTGCAAGGCTTGTGCCATAACGACATAGTCAAAAGACTGGTCTGCAAAGCGGCTTAAACCCAAGTTTAAGTCTTGTTGGATAATATTTAACCCGCGACCGACCGCAATTGCAATCTTTTCTTGATCAATTTCCAGTCCATATGCGCGAATATTGTGCTTTTTGCTCATATGGGCCAGTAATTCACCGTCACCACAACCTAAATCGAGTACGCTGGAATGCGGTTTGATCCATTTTTCTGCCAGTTGATGATCAATACGCATTACACAGCCTCCTGAGATGTTGCTTGAAGGTGTTCAGAGCCGCCCAGAAATGCACGTAATGCTTTTACATACAAAGGAATCGGGAACAGGAATGAGTCATGACCTTGTTCAGCATCGATATCTAAATAGCTCACCGGTTTGTGGTTGGTGATCAGCGCATCCACAATTTCTTGTGAACGTTGCGGGGTAAAACGCCAGTCGGTGGTAAAGGACACTACAAGGAACTGACATTTGGTCTGTGACATGGCTTTAACTAAAGACTGCTCATACTCACGTGAAGGGTCAAAATAATCCAAAGCTTTGGTCATAATCAGGTAAGTGTTGGCATCAAAGTTACGGCTGAACTGCTCACCTTGATAGCGCAAATAGCTTTCGACTTGGAATTCGACATCGAAACCGTACATAAATTTGCCTGACTTTAAGTCGCGGCCAAATTTTTGTTTCATGGCTTCTTCAGACAGGTAGGTAATATGACCGACCATACGTGCCAAAATTAGGCCACGTTTTGGATAGCTATCATTTTCAAGATAGCGACCATCATGGAAGTCTGGATCGGACAAAATTGACTGTCGTGCGACTTCGTTAAAGGCAATATTCTGAGCAGACAGTTTCGGTGCACTGGCAATAATCACGCATTTTTGCAAACGATCAGGATAATCAACCGACCATTGCAAGGCTTGCATACCACCTAGCGAACCACCAATCACCGCACTCCAGACTTGAATACCCAGATGATCGGATAAAATAGCTTGGGTTTTAACCCAGTCACGGACGGTGACTAAAGGAAAGTCAGGACCATAAGGACGGTTATCATTTTCAGGGTTTGGCGAAGTTGGCCCTGTTGAACCGCTACAGCCCCCAATATTGTTCAGTGCAACCACGAAAAACTTTGAAGTATCAATCGCTTTACCTGGACCAATACAGGCATCCCACCAACCCGGTTTTTTATCGTCAGCATGATGGTAACCCGCAGCATGATGATGACCCGATAGTGCATGGCAAATTAAAATCGCATTGGATTTATCTGCATTGAGCTCACCATAGGTTTCAACCATCAGTTCATAACGAGGGAGAATACGACCGCATTCGAGCTCTAAGGGCTCTTCAAAAGTAAACTTTTGTGGACTAACGATACCCACGGAGTCAGCAGGAAAAGACACAGGAATAATTCGCCTTAAATCTTTGGGGTTAATAAACAAAAGGATACCACTTGAGGGTATCCTTCTAAAGTCATTTTAGTGCTAATTATTATTGCTAATACTTATACTGCAGCAGCAATCACTTGATCTGTGCTTAACACACCTTGATCAATTAAGCGGTTGGTACACGCAATAATAGCTTCAATTGATGAGGTCACAATGTTGTCATGAATACCTGCACCGAAGGCTGATTTACCCGTTCCTTTGACTTGTAACTCAACCAAAGCCAAAGCTTTTGCATTTGCCCCAGAGCTAATACCACGCTCTTCGTAGCTCAAAACGTCGATTGGTAACTGTAAAGCATCCAACATCGCAGAGATTGGACCATTGCCTTCGCCACGTAATTGCTGCGTTTCACCATTCACTTCAACTTCAAGCTCAACCACTTGTTTGCCGTTGTTGTCATACAAACGGTAGTTTTTAGTCGAGTAATGCGTATCCTTGGTGTCCACATAAGTTTCTTTGAACAATTTCCAAATTTCTTGTGCGGTAATTTCAGTGCCTTCTTCATCGGTACGTTTTTGTACGGTTTGAGAGAATTCAATTTGGATACGACGTGGCAATACGACGTTGTAATTTGCTTCTAACAAGTAAGCAATACCGCCTTTACCTGACTGTGAATTGACGCGAATCACAGCATCATAGTCGCGGCCCAAGTCTTTCGGGTCGATGGGTAAGTATGGCATATCCCAAATTTCTTCGTTCTTTTGGAACTCGAAACCTTTTTTAATGGCATCTTGATGCGAACCAGAAAATGCTGTGAAGACCAAGTCGCCTGCATAAGGGTGACGAGGGTGAACAGGCAAACCTGTACATTCTTCTACCGTTGCAATGATTTCATTGATATTTGAAAAATCTAAGTTTGGTGCAACACCTTGAGAGTACATATTCAAAGCAATCGCAGCGACGTCGACGTTACCAGTACGTTCGCCATTCCCAAATACACAGCCTTCGACACGGTCTGCACCGGCCATAATCGCCAATTCTGAGGCAGCAATCCCGCAGCCACGGTCGTTGTGACAGTGCACAGAGATAATCACACCATCACGACGGGCAATGTTGCGGTGCATCCATTCAACTTGGTCTGCATAAACGTTTGGTGTTGAAACCTCAACTGTAGCCGGTAAGTTTAAAATCACTTTATTGCTTGGCGATGCTTCCCAAATTTCGGTAACTGCATCACACACGTCTTTTGCAACTTCTAATTCGGTTGCAGAGAAACACTCTGGGCTGTATTGGAACACCCACTCCGTTTCAGGATATTGCGCTGCATATTCTTTGACTTTGCTGGCTGCATTGACTGCTAATTGCTTCGCACCTGCAACATCGACATTTAAAACTTTTTGGCGGAAAGTTGGAGCATTTGAATTATAAATATGTACGATTGCACGTTTTGCGCCCGCTAAAGACTCAAAAGTACGTTGGATCAAATGATCACGTGCTTGAACTAAAACTTCGATATATACATCATCTGGAATGTGATTTTCTTCGATTAATTTACGGGTAAAGTCAAAGTCAATTTGAGATGCAGAAGGGAAACCGATCTCAATGTGTTTGAAACCAATTTTGACCAACATTTGGAACATTTTAAATTTTTGTTCCATATCCATCGGTTCAAAAATTGCTTGGTTACCATCACGTAGGTCAGTACTCATCCAAATAGGCGCTTTTGTAATTTCGTTGTTTGGCCATTGACGGTCTGGCAAGTCAACACGTTGATACATGCGACGATATTTTTTACTTGGATCAGCTAACATCATGAGGTAACTCCTTACATAGTATGGGTTGCATTTGAGTGGGTAAGAAAAAGCAACCTACTATTTATATAGATTGTGTCTATGGTCTCTATTTACAAGGGAGTCTTCAGGGTGTTTGTAAACGTAAATATTTGATACGACTTAGATTTACCGTGAGTAACCTTGTAACGTTATATTTAAGAGTTTAATGCAGTTCGGTCGAAAAGATTTTTCTTTTTTTATGGCTTTTAGTCGTATCTGAAAAAATATTTCCCTTTAATTGGGTATTTAGGGGAAATATTTCCGTGTATTTTTGAGATGTGTTTGATCTTTTTCTTCATTTTACGAATTTGATTCATTTCATTCGCTTTGTTGAAGAGGTTATGAGAACTCTATGACCATATCGGGCTGTATATCTGCAAGTGTTGCAGTGCCCATCAACGCCATGGTGATCTCAAACTCTTCTTTTAAGATTTTAAGCACATGGGCAACGCCCAAGGCACCCGCAGTGGCAAGACCATAAATACATGGTCGCCCAACTAAAACCGCGGAAGCTCCCAAGGCAATCGCCTTAAACACATCTGAGCCGCGACGCACACCCCCATCATATAAAAGAGGGAAGTCATGCGGAACGGCTTTTTTGATGAGTTGCAAGGCTTTGAGTGGCGGAATACAGGTATCTAAAACACGACCGCCGTGGTTAGACACAATTAAGCCTTGTACGCCATGTTGAATGGCCAGTTGTGCATCGAGAGGACTGACGATGCCTTTTAACAGAATGGGTAAATCAGTCTGTTGAACTATCCACGCGATATCTTCCCATGTAGGGGCAATTTTCATTAGGCCATTAAACACGGGATGATCACCTTCTTGCAGTTCAGGTAGCGGAATATGAGCAGGGGTATGTGGGTGTTGCATGCCTTCAGGTAAGTGAAAAAATGCACGACGTTCACGGTCACGAATCCCTGTATGTGGTGAGTCTACAGTGATGACAATGGCGGTGAAATTTTGTCCCTCAGCAAGTTTAAGCAAAGCCAAAGATTTATCGCGGTCACCTTGCCAGTACAGTTGAAACCATTTGTAGGGATTCTCTGATTTGAATGTGCGCATATCGGTATTGGTAAAAGTACTCAAAATCATATTACTGCCGAGTACTTCAGCCGCCAACGCGGTTGCAGCTTCTGCGTCAGGATGAAACTGCTGTTGATGACCAATCGGTGCAACAAAAATAGGATGTGGAAAGCTTTGTCCTAAGATTTCACAGCTCGTATTGCCGTGAGTGAGATCTCTTAACATGCGTGGTATCAAGTGCAGGTTTTGGAACTGAGCGAGGTTATTTCGAACACTGATTTCATCCATAGCACCACCTTGCAAATAGTGCCAGACCATCTCAGGCAGATGCTTTTCTGCCTCAATTTCATAGTCTGCAATCGTTTGTAATGAGGCAGGAATTTGGGTGAGTGGTGGCAAAACAGTTTTTGATGTCATGGAACGGTCCAGTTACTACAGTAGTTAACGTTGAGCTGGGATTATTGTTTTACAGTTCAGCCCATTTGCGCATCAGGTTATGATACAGACTGGTGAGCTTGACCACTTCCTGATGTTGATCACCGAGTTGTACACGTAGGTTCTGAATGGTTTGATCAAGATTAAATAAGATATGACGGTCAGCATCATCTCGAATCATACTTTGAACCCAAAAGAACGACGCAACACGGCAGCCCGAGGTCACTGGTGTTACCTCATGCACGCTGGTAGATGGATATAAAATCATATCACCCGCAGGTAATTTCACTTCATGATAGCCATAGGTGTCTTCTACTACCAAATCGCCACCCTCATATTCGTCAGGTTCGCTTAGAAAAACAGTGCAGGATACATCAGTACGAATCCGATCTTTGCTTCCAGCTACCCAGCGAATGGCATTGTCCACATGGAAGCCAAAAGTTTCGCCCTGTTCATAGCGGTTAAAATAAGGCGGCAAAATATCTAAAGGTAGGGCAGCGGACATAAAGAGTGGATGTTGTCCAAGTGCTTCTAAGATGATATTGCCTAAGTGTTGTGTGAGAGGGTGATCTTCGGGGAGCTGTTGATTTTGTTTTACATTTTTTGAGAGTGATCCTGTGGTTTTTTTACCATCAATCCACTCAACTTTTGCCATTTCATTACGAAAGTATTGTACCTGTTCTTTGCTTAATACATTGGGAATATGATGGATCACAACATGACCTGCTGAAAATGAAAGATCTATTTAGTCTTTAAGCATATATAAAAATAGCCTCAATGAGAGGCTATTTTTATCAAATCTCAGGATGAAAGAGATTTTAGTTATAAGCTTAGTATTTGAAGTTTAGAGACAGTACTGCGCTACGACCTTCAGCTTCAGTTGCATAGTGAGATGAATATGCTTTAGTGAAGTAGCGTGTATCAGCCAAGTTGTTGACATTTAACTGTAGATCAACATTTTTATTTACGTTGTAACGTGCCATAGCATCGTAGCGAACGTAACCTGGTACATATTTTGTGTTTGCTAAGTCACCATAAACTTTGTCCATGGCAATTGCGCCAGCACCTAAAGTTAACTGTGGCACAATTTGGTAAGTTGTCCATAGCGTAGCACTGTTTTTAGGAACGTTAGGCATTTGGTTGCCATTAAATATAGATTGGTCTGTACATGTTGTACCACGGCAACTTACACCATTTTTGGTCGCCTTACTGTCTAAATAAGTATAACCAGCACTAATATCCCATTTATCAGTAATCTTACCGTTTAAACCAAGTTCAAGACCATTCACTTTACTTTCACCGATATTGCTATAGGTTGTAGGAGACAGTTGAATACGAGCATTTTGTTTTTCAGTACGGAAAATAGCAGCTGTTAAATTTAGGCGATCTTGTAGCAAGTCCCATTTTGTACCGATTTCAAAAGTACGACTTTCTTCAGGATCTAGGTTGCTATATGCCGCGCCTATACCTTCAGAACCGTCACCAGCATCTACACCCACAGGGTTTGCAGATGTTGCATAGCTGGCATAGATTGAAGCGTTTTCAACCGGTTTAAAAGTAAGGCCTGCCTGATAAGTAAAGATGTCAGTATCACTTTCAGTTTTTACTTTGTCGCCAGTATTGAATTTACCATTCGCTACATCTGCATTTTTTGAGCCATAGGTCATGGTCTGTTCAGTATCAAACTTGTCCCAACGAACGCCTAGGTCTAATAACCATTGCGGATTAAGTTCGATGCTGTCTAAGAAATAAACCGAGGTTGATTTGGTTTGCGTGTTGTATTGGTCTGCACCATCTGTGCTGATACTGCCTGTCCATGGCCCACGGTTAGGGTTTTGAACGGAAGTACACCAGCCTCTCGCAACATCTTTTATAGGATCGCATTTGTTATGTATTGAACCTGTTGTGTTTTCGCCATTAATAATATATTGGGTGCGGTCTGTTTCTTGATCTGAATACTCTGCGCCTAAGTTGAAGCTATGTTTTAATGCACCTGTATTGAATTTCCCTGTTAGGGCCAGCTGGTCAGTAAAGGTATCTGTGTCAGCGATACGTGAATTAACGCGCGCCCATACATTGCCGCTTTTATAGATGTTGCCTTGGGAGTCATCTGGGTTTGTCCACAGATAATCATTTTTAGAGCTGTTATAAACTGCGGTATTTGAAATGGTTAGATTATCAGTCAGGTCATGTTCAAGCTTGATCGTTCCTGATTGATTTTCTTGTTTTTGGAAATCACGGTCTTTCCAACCATAGTAAACACCCTGATTTACATCAATTGGTTTTCCTGAGTATTGTGAATAGCCCGTAGGATTGTTGTATGGCACACCTGAATCAGGGGTATCATCAGTTTTGAGGTAGTAGTAGCTTAAAGTCGCACGCGTGTCACTGTCTAGACCAAACGTAATACTTGGCGCAATCCCGGCACGTTTGTATTCAGTACCATCGGCTTGGCCGGCTTTTTCATTATGGTGGCCCATCACGGCCACACGGGCAGCAATACCATTACCAAAATCTTTGTTACCGTCTAAAGTAATACGTTGGTAATCATCCGTTCCTGCACCCACAGAACCTTCTAAAAAGTCACCTTTTTTTGCAACTTTAGAAATCATGTTGATGCTACCACCAGTTGTACCTGCACCGCCCATAGCAGATGCAGAACCTTTAGTAATTTCAACTTGCTCAATCGCAAACATTTCACGGTTTTGAGAAGTAGAGTTACGTACACCGTCTACATACATTGAACTTTCAGAGTTATAACCACGGATAAATGGACGGTCACCATTTGGGTTACCACCTTCACCTGCACCAAGTGTGATCCCAGGTACTGTGCGTAAAGCATCGCTTAAAGTTGTAACTTGAGTGTCTTCAATCAACTGTTTAGAAATAACAGATACTGACTTTGGTGTGTCGAGTAGGGGGGCAACGAACTTGCTGTTTGCAGATTTGTCTACTTTCAAACTTTGTTCTGCTGCCGCTTCCGTGTGAATTGTTTCTAATTGCGCGATTTGATCTTGCGCAACAGCATTGACTGCGACCACAGAGAGTGTTGAAGCGATTGCTGAAGAAACCAGCTTTTTACGTGTTTTGATGAAGGCCATAACGAATCTAGTTCTAGCGTTGTAAATTAGTATGCGAATAATAATGATTCTTATTTTTTTGTAGCATAACTATTACATTGGAATTGTCGATGCTTAGATATATTTGTGTAGAAAAAATAAATGTAATAATGTAATGAATTTAATATAAGTTTTTGATTCTTATTTAAATTGGAAAATTAGATTATATTTTTATAATGTTATTGGAATTTAGAATCCATTATTTTTAAGCTAAGTTTGAAGGTATTTCCCAAGTGAATATGTATAAATTATGTTGGATCTATATTAGCTATGTACGAAGAAAACCCTGCCGGAGCAGGGTTTTCCTTTAGATATGACTATTTTTAGAAGTCATATGAAATTGATAACCAATAGTTACGATCTGGAATGTATGTTCCTGCTAAACCACTTGTTGTTTTAGTATATAAAAACGCATTTACAGTTTCACCTTTGGTGTTAGTGAAAGTCTGGTAATCACCAAAGTCTTTATCAAATAAATTATTAATTCTGCCTGATAGCATAATTTGGTTATTCACCTTATATGATGCACCTATATTGAATAGCTCATATGCTTTTAATTCATTACCAGTGATTTCAGCCTCACGAATAGTATCCGTATTGGCAGTAGGGTCAGTAAAACGTGTTCGTTTTGACTTATATTCTGCCTCTAACCATGTAGTAAATTGATCATTTACATACCATGTGCTGGTTAAATTAACAGCATGGCGTGGTGTGTTTTCTATAGTCTGTCCTTTGTTTTCTCCTTTCGTGATTTCAGACTCCAGCCACGTATAGTTTGCTTTAACATTAAAGTTTGGTGAAATATCATATTTAGCACTTAGTTCTACACCATAGCTTTCAGCTTCATCAGCATTTCCCTGAAATGAAAAGTTTTCTTGATAAGAGAAGTTGCCGACGGTCATACAATCACTTGCTGGTGTGCTTCCAGTAGGGCGGCTTTCCCATAAGCAATTTTCATATGTTTTTGCGCCAGAAATAATCAGATCTTTAAATTCTGTAAAAAAGGCTGTTGTCGTTAATGAAAAATTGGTCAAATCATCGTAGACAAAACCAATTTCATAATTAGTTGTTTTCTCTGGTTTTAAGTCAGGATTTCCTAATGATACTGACTTCCCTTGAGCAGTAAATCCATTAATTCCATCGTGTAAGTCGTTGGCAGTAGGGACTTTATATCCTGTACTTACACCGCCCTTAAGTGTCCAATTGTCATTTGTATTCCAGACCAAATAGGCTCTTGGCGTAAAATGTCCACCAAAGGCGCTATGGTCTTCATAGCGACCACCAAAAGTGAAAGCTAAAGCATCTGTTAAGTGCCACTCATCTTCTGTAAATACGGACCATGAATCTTGAGTAAAGGTTTGACCATTGCCTGCAGATGTATCAATGGTTTCGCCATCTTTATATTCAACGCCCGCTGTAATTCTGTGGTTTTTGATAGATGTAATAATGCGGGAATCAACTGTTAAATCTGTATTTTCTAATTTGCGGTCAGTTGTACCATCTGAATAATAGTTATATTCAGGAACGTTACCTTTAGGTAGGCGTCGGCCTTCTTGTTGAGATTTAACTTGGCTTGCAAAAGTTTTCCATTGACCAAAATTTAAGTCAGCATCAACCCCAGCAGAAATACGATCTCTTAAAAACTTAATTTCATCCTTATAAGAACCAATACCAGTAGGTAAGCCTGTTGTACGACTATAATCGTAATGCTCGCCTAAACGTGCATCACTATTGTCAAAGCGTTGTTCAGAATGATCAAAGTCGACCCAAGTTGCAAAACGGTCATTGATTTTATAGGTCAGTTTTGAGCCTATCGAGTAATTATTTGCTTCTACAGTACGAGGATCGCGACCTTGGCTACCTAAATCAATTGTTTTTTTAGGCGTAACTAAGCGCTCAGAATTATCTCTATGAAAAAAATCACCACGGAGTTGAAGACCTAAAGTATCTTGAATTAACGGTCCATTGACCACCGCACTTGTTTTCCAGCTATTACCAATCTCTGAGTTTTCTTGAAGAGTTTGCTCAAGTGAGACATTACCGCTCCATTCTGAACCGACCTTTTTGGTAATGATATTGATAATGCCACCCATGGCATCTGAGCCATACAAGGTTGACATTGGGCCACGAATGACTTCAATACGTTCAATCGCTGCTAAAGGTGGCATAAAGCTGGTGGAAAACTCACCAAAGCCATTTGGACCAATTGAGCCAGATGTATTTTGACGTTGTCCATCGATTAGAATAAGTGTATAGGCTTGGTTTAGGCCCCGTATTTGTATATTTAAGCCGCCTGTTTTTCCTTGACCATTTCTCACATCAACGCCTGGGACTTCAGTAAGAGCATCTGCGATGCTTGTAATCCCTTTTTTTTTCAAATCATCAGCCGTAATGACGCTAATTGAAGCTGGTGCATTTTTAATATCTTGTTCAAAACCCGCAGCTGAAACCACAATAGTGGAAAGCTGATGTGGCGATGAATCTTCAGTTGTTGTTTCTGCGAAAACAGGAGTGGTGATTGCCCCAAGCAATGCCAATGAAAGAGGGTGTAGATTAAACTTACTCATAACTAGAGTTCCAATGATGGACGAGAAAAAAATTGAAAAAAACGATCAAAAAGTTAGCGCGAATATTAATGGTAATATTTATCATTTGCAATAAAAAGACATAAAAAATATAATACTTTGCGCTTAATCAGTAGCGATTTAAAAATATTCAAAATAAAAAACGATAAATGAAGAAAAAATATGTGGTTTCAATCGGGTGTTTTGTATATCGTTCAATGTTGTCATATAATGTGGCACTTTTTAAAATTGTTCTTACCAAAAGATTGAGGAAGCCATGCAAGTAACTTCTGAAGCGGTTTCGGGTGTTACCCGTCGTTTAAATGTATCTGTACCGACGAGCCGTGTTAACGAGCAGTTCGAAGCTCGCTTAAAACGCACTGCTAAAACTGTGAAGATCAACGGCTTCCGTCCAGGTAAAGTGCCAGTAAATGTTGTTCGTCGTGAATATGGCGCGGGTATCTACCAAGAAGTCGTAAGCGACATTATTCGTGACACAGTATTTGAAGCGATCCAACAAGAAAAAATCAATGCTGTTGGCATGCCAAACATTGAAAAATCTGAATTAAAAGACGACGCGCTTGTATACGAAGCGACTGTTGAAGTTTATCCAGAAGTTAACGTGAAATTTGATGGTTTAGAAGTTGAACGTAAAGCATCTGAAGTAAACGACAAAGATGTTGATCAAATGATCGAAAACCTTCAGAAGCAACGTGCTTCTTGGGCTGAAACGAAAGGCATGGCTAAAAAAGACATGCAAGTAACTTTCGACTTTGAAGGTTCAGTAGACGGTGAAAAGTTTGAAGGCGGTTCTGCAGAAGACTTTAAACTTGTTTTAGGTTCAGGTCGTATGATCCCTGGCTTCGAAGACGGCATCGTTGGTATGAAGAAAGGCGAAGAGAAAGTTATCGATGTAACTTTCCCAGAAGATTACCAAGCTGAAAACCTTGCTGGTAAATCAGCTCAATTCAAAATCACTGTGAAGCTTGTTGAAAAACAAAAACTTCCAGAAGTTGATGCTGAATTCCTTAAAATCTTTGGTCTAACTGAAGAAGAAGGTATTGAGAAGTTAAAAGCTGACGTTCGTAAAAACATGGAACGTGAAGTGAAAAATGGTTTGCGTAATCAAGTGAAAGGTGCAGCTTTTGATGCACTTGTAGCTGCAAATGAAGTTGAACTTCCTGCGTCTATGGTTGCTCAAGAAGTTGACCGTCAACGTCAACAAATGATCCAACAGTTCACTCAGCAGTTTGGTGCTCAAGGTGCGAAAGCATTTGACTCAAGCATGCTTCCAGATGAATTATTCAAAGAACAAGCTGAAAAATCTGTAAAATTAGGCGTACTTGTAAGCAAAGTTTTAGCTGATGCTAAAATTGAAGTAGATCAAGCACGTGTTGATGCTTACATCGAAGACATGGCTTCTTCTTATGAAGATCCAGCTGAAGTGATCGAATACTTCAAAAATGACAAACAACAACGTTCGCAAATCGAAGCTGTTGTGTTAGAAGACCAAGTGGTTGATCACATCTTAGCGTCTGCTAAAGTAACAGATACTGCTGTAAGCTACGAAGACTTATTGAAAGAGCAACAAGCTCGTCAACAAGGCTAAGTTTAGCTAAAGTAAAAAAGGCGCTTTGAGCGCCTTTTTTATTGTGATCTGGGTTTGTAAAAGGCCTTGCGTTCACAAAGCTTATGCAAAAAATATCTGTTATTTACTTGGGAATATTTTGCATTTTCAGCAATTATCCCTCATATTGTGACTATGAGTTGAGTAACAAAAAATTTAGGAATAAGTAAACGTATGTATATTCCAACTATCGATAATGCCTTAGTTCCAATGGTTGTAGAACAGTCATCTCGCGGTGAACGTTCATTTGACATTTATTCACGTCTTTTGCGTGAACGCGTCATTTTTATGACTGGTGAAGTTGAAGATAACATGGCGAATTTGATTGTCGCGCAAATGTTGTTTTTAGAAGCGGAAAATCCAGATAAAGATATTCATCTTTACATTAACTCACCAGGTGGTTCGGTGACTGCGGGTATGGCGATTTACGATACCATGCAATTTATTAAACCAGATGTTGTGACCTACTGTATGGGTCAAGCAGCATCAATGGGTGCTTTCTTGTTGAATGCAGGTGCGAAAGGTAAACGTTATTGCCTTGAAAATGCACGTGTCATGATCCATCAACCGTTAGGTGGTTTCCGTGGTCAGGCATCTGATATTGAAATTCATGCACGTGAAATTCTGTTTATTAAAGAACGTTTAAACCGTTTAATGGCAGAGCACAGTGGTCAAGACTATGAAACTGTGGCACGTGATACTGACCGTGATAACTTTATGACAGCGCAAGCTGCAAAAGAATATGGTCTCGTGGACGAAGTGTTATCTAAACGTCCATAAGTTTTAAAAGTTTAGAATTGGAGTGAATATGTCCGAACATCCTCAAGGACAAAAGCATTGTTCATTTTGCGGTAAAACGCAGTCTGAAGTTGGGAAACTGATTGCAGGCGAGGACGCGTACATCTGTAATGAATGTGTGGACGTATGCTTAGACTTGGTGCAAACCAGTCAACAAGTTGAGTCGGGTGACTGGGCTGCAAAACCCTTGCCTAAACCTCACGAAATTCGTGCGGCACTAGATCAATATGTCATTGGTCAAGATGTGGCAAAGAAAACCTTGTCAGTTGCTGTCTACAACCACTATAAACGCCTTAAAGCGACACATGGTGGACATACACACGACGATGCGGTTGAAATTGCGAAAAGTAATATTTTATTAGTAGGACCAACGGGTTCGGGTAAAACCTTACTTGCGCAAACCATGGCGCGTCTTCTCGATGTTCCTTTTGCTATGGCTGATGCAACGACACTTACCGAAGCCGGCTATGTCGGTGAAGATGTTGAAAACATTGTACAAAAGCTTCTACAAAAAGCAGACTACGATGTAGAAAAAGCGCAAAAAGGTATCATCTATATCGACGAAATCGACAAGATTACCCGTAAGTCTGAAAACCCATCGATCACGCGTGATGTGTCGGGTGAAGGTGTACAGCAAGCGTTACTGAAAATGATCGAAGGTACGGTTGCCTCTATTCCACCTCAAGGTGGTCGTAAGCATCCGCAGCAAGAATTCATTCAAATTGATACTTCAAATATCTTGTTTATCTGTGGTGGAGCATTCTCGGGTCTTGAGAAAATCGTACAACAGCGCCAAGAAAAGGGTGGAATCGGTTTCACGGCTGAAGTGAAGAAGAAAGATGAAGGCAAGAAATTGTCTGATTTGTTCCGTCAAGTTGAAGCGACAGATTTGGTGAAATTTGGTCTGATTCCAGAGTTTATTGGTCGTTTGCCTGTAATTGCGACTTTGGAAGAGTTAGACGAAGAAGCTTTGATGCAAATTCTGACTGAACCGAAGAATGCATTGACCCGTCAATATCAACATTTGTTTGATATGGAAAACGTTGATCTGGTTTTTGAAGACTCAGCACTGCGCGCTGTGGCGAAAAAAGCTTTGGATCGTAACACGGGTGCACGTGGCTTACGTTCTATTTTAGAAAATACGCTGCTTGAAACCATGTATGATTTACCAAGTCGTACTGATGTTGGCACAGTTGTGGTGAATGAAGACGTGATTAACGGTACGGCTGCACCATTTTTTAAGCCAGAGCGTTTACCAAGAATCGAACAGAAAGATGCAGCTAAAGTTGATTTAAAAGTGATTAATTCAAAGTCCGCTTAAGTTGTTATTCATCTGAAACGTGTGAAAATCGAGTGTTTTCACACGTTTTTTTATATTCAAAAAAAAGAGGGAATGCTACTCTGCATCATAGGCTGGGATGCCTAGATTAAAACTAAAAATTCAGTATCAAAATAAAAAATACGTCGTGAGGAATAGTCATGCGTGCAATGACGATTACGCTTTTAAGCAGTTTAATTTTATTGGGTTGTCATGGAAAAGCGACAGTTGAACAACCTGAATTAACATCAACTCTCAGCCATGAGGTCGATTTTGAACATGACCCAGGCATGATTGAGCAGTATCGCATCGGGGTGTTTAGCGTAGGTGGGTGGGTCAATCAAAAATTAGGACAGCGTTTTCAGCGTGTCCAACCCCAGCATGAACAAGCGGCGATGGTTTATCTGTATCGTCCAGACTCAAAATGGAATCGACAAGAAATTGTGGCCTCGAGTTTATTTATCAATAAAGAACGCATTCCAAGCTTGCTGAACAATCATTATTATTGGGTCGAATTGCCCGCAGGGACTTATCGTTTATCCAGTAGTCGGCCTTTGGGCATTAACCATTTTCAAAAGCCGAAATATATCGATTTTAGCGTAGAAGCAGGGCAGTCTTATTTCATCAAGTATGATGAAGAGAACTTATCCACACGCCATGATGTTTCGGGGCCTTTGGCGGTCATACCTGAAAAAATTGCGATTCAAGAGATTGCATTTACCCAGTTAAAGTCCAACAGCTACAACTTTGTCGCGGAAGATCAACACACGGGTGAGTTACGAAAGAAAGCGCAAAAACTTAAACCTGCCAAATATGACCCAAGTGAAGAGGTTCAGCTGATGAAACCCTTTAAGCTGTGGAATCCTTTAACCTGGTAAGTGAGCTATTGTGCTTTTTTGGCTTGTTCAAATAAGGGTATCAGGGTCTTTTCAATTTGACGATTCATTTCCAGCTGAATAGCTGGATCTTGCATCATTTCAGCAGACATGGCGATGCTATTGCGCATGATTTCACTCATCATTTTGCTGCTTTTTTTATTGATAGACTGGCCTAGAGGTGTTTCAAGAAACTGAATGTTGGCCAACACTTCCTCTTCGGTAAAGGTCTGCATATATACATTTTTAAGCATTTGCATAAATTTCGGATCAGAAATCAATTTACTGCTAAACGATGCCGTGATTTCAGCGATTTGCTTGGCTGCTTTTTGTTGTTCATTATTGAGTGTAGATGTTTTAAAAATATTCTTAATGATTTCTTCGGCTTGCTGGTCATAAATGGGGCGCATTTCTTGCTGAGACTGTGCTAATGTGCCTTTAATATCGCCCAGTTTGAGCGCCTTCTCTACCGATGCTTCGGTCGCGAGTTTGGCAAAAGAAGCTGTGCTGAGGACACATAAGGTAATACTGCAAAGGATGTGATTTAATTTTTTCATTGTTGGTCTATATTTTTTGATTAAGTCTATAAAAGTAGGTAAAAAATACCCTTAACATGACCTTAGCATGTTAAGGGTATCCAAAAAAGTAAAACTTAAGTTTTAGCCCGCTGCTGCATCGACTACTGGAATTTTACCAATTTTCGCTTGCCAGATTTTTGGTGCTGTCGCGTGAATAGATGTGCCATTTACATCAACTGCGACCGATACAGGCATATCTTTAACTACAAATTTGTAAATCGCTTCCATACCTAAGTCAGCAAAAGCAACCACTTCAGCTTCACGAATTGCTTTAGACACAAGGTAAGCTGCGCCGCCCACTGCCATCAAGTAAGTCGCTTTGTTGTCTTTAATTGCTTCAACCGCTGCAGGACCACGGTCCGCTTTACCGATCATGCCGAACATACCTGTTGCTTCAAGCACTTGACGTGTGAACTTGTCCATACGTGTTGCTGTTGTTGGGCCAGCAGGACCAACCACTTCATCACCGACTGGATCTACAGGCCCCACGTAGTAAATGAATTTACCTTTTAAGTCGACAGGAAGCTCTTCACCATTGTTTAACATGTCTACCATGCGTTTGTGTGCAGCATCACGACCTGTATAGATTGTACCATTCAGAAGTAAGGTGTCGCCTGGTTGCCAAGCGTTCATCTCTTCTTGGGTAATGGTGTCGAGGTCAACGCGCTTAGAGGTTGATGAATCCCAAGTGACTGATGGATAGTCTTCAAGTTTTGGTGCTTGAATGTGTGCAACACCTGTACCATCAAGTTGGAAGTGTGCGTGACGAGTCGCTGCACAGTTTGGAATCATACCCACTGGTTTGCCCGCAGCGTGACATGGGTAATCTTTAATTTTAATATCTAGAACTGTGGTTAAGCCACCTAGGCCTTGCGCGCCAATACCCAGTGCGTTTACTTTTTCGAAGATTTCCATACGAAGTTCTTCGATTTTATTTTCAGGGCCACGACGAAGTAATTCGTCCATGTTGATTTCTTCCATGAGCGATTCTTTCGCAAGCATCATGGCTTTTTCAGCAGTACCACCAATACCAATACCCAACATACCTGGTGGACACCAGCCAGCACCCATAGTTGGAACAGTTTTAAGTACCCAATCCACGATTGAGTCAGATGGGTTTAACATAGCCAGTTTAGATTTGTTTTCTGAACCGCCACCTTTTGCCGCAACGGTAATATCGACTTTGTTGCCTGGAACAAGTTTGTGATAGATCACAGCAGGGGTGTTGTCTTTGGTGTTTTTACGACCAAATGCAGGATCAGCCAGAACTGATGCGCGCAGCACGTTTGAGTTTTCTAAGTAACCTTGACGTACGCCTTCGTTGATTGCATCGTCTAAGCTCATCGTTAAATCAAATTTAACATCCATGCCCACTTCAACGAATACGTTGACGATACCTGTATCTTGACAGATTGGGCGGTGACCCTCTGCGCACATACGCGAGTTAATTAAGATTTGTGCGATCGCATCCTTCGCAGCTTTGTTCTCTTCACGATCATACGCACGGCTCATCGCTTGGATGAAGTCTTGTGGGTGATAATAAGAAATGAACTGAAGCGCGTCTTTGACCGATGTGATCAAATCATCTTGCTTGATAATAGTGGTCATACAAATATCTCTTGAGCGGGCTGATAGCTAGCGGGCTAAATTATAAGACAAAATGCCGAGGTTGTGGATGTTTTGCGAAGCCTTTGGGCGAAAGTTTAATAGTTGAACAAAATTGATGAGAAAATGAGGTTATAAACGGTGGTAAATATGACAAAAATATCTAAATTTAATGAAATATTTCATGTCTAAATTTGGATTATGAATATGATTTATTGCTTAAGTTATTGAATATAATGTAAAAATAATAATATTGAAATATGGCAACACTGTCATAAAGTTGTCATAAAACTTTCGCATAATGCATTCATCAAACAATAGGACATCGAGCATGTTGACAGGTTTAGTGATGGCTGCGGGCTTTTGTGTATATATCGCAGCGACTTGGATGTACGGTCAAAAAGAAGATCAGGCTTAAGCTTTATCTTCTTTTTTGTTTTAAGCTTTCTTCAAATCTTCAAATCTTCAAATCTTCAAATCTTCAAATCTTCAAATCTTCAAATCTTCAAATCTTCAAATCTTCAAATCTTCAAATCTTCAAATCTTCAAATCTTCAAATCTTCAAATCTTCAACTAGCTAAAAATTGTTTAACGCCTTAAGATTCCAGTTTCAAATCTTAAAAAATACAATGAAATACTATTCCTCTACTTCAGCCTTGCTATTTATCGGATGCTTTTTCTTGTGGTCTATTTTCCTGTTTTATTTAATGGCTCAAAAGCATGCAGGCAATGTCATTGTCGAAGATATATTTAAATTTAATTTTTACTGCATGATGCTTGCAATGTTGCCTTTGCTTTTGAAAAAAGCTCCGCCTAAAAATGATGTCGAGATGACGATTTTTGAAGAAAAGCAACATATGGAAATGCGCCATCAAGTCCTGAGCCAATCTGCTCAAGAGCGTCGGAAAGCTTATTTGATGAGTGCTTTTTTCGGTTTTTTAATGTCGAGTTTAATGATGGGCTTTATTTTGATGTTAGATAAATAAGCTGAATGTGAGTTTATCCGATCTAATTTTTCTCACTTTTCCGCATTTGGGATGGAGAGTAGCCAAAGTACTTTTTAAAGCGATGACTGAAATGGCTGCTGGAGCTAAATCCATACTGTTCCGAAATTTCCGTCATATTGGCAGTCGTCTGCTGCAGCGCTTGGTGCGCCAGTTCAAGTCGACGTTGCATCACATATTGGTGTGGTGGCATGTGCATGGATTGCTTAAACATATGGGCAAAATGGTATTCACTGAGCTGAGTTTGTTCGGCTAAATCCGACAGGGTTAAGCTTTGCTGAATATGCTGATCAATCCACTCTAATAACTGTTTCAGAGTATAGGGGGACAGCCCACCTTTGACTTCAGGGACTTGCCACTCGGTATGGCTATAATTTTTAATTAGATGGTTGAGCAGAAGTGTCGTGGCAGTACTCATCTGCAAGTGATTTTCTCTGTTCTGCCAAGCCCCATTGAGTAAAAAGTGTCGATAGATCATGGCAATCTGTGGGTCGGCCACGAAACTTTGTGGATTTAAAATAATTTGGCTTGGCTCACGATCCCACACTTGTTCAGCGACGCGTTGTAAGTGTTTTTCAGTATAGTACAGATGCACAAAAGTCAATGAGTCACGCAGATCCCATGTCGACTCAAAATTCTGTGGCATCAAGCACATATGATCTGGCCCACCGCCATTATGCCAACCTTGAGCTGTCTTTTGATAGCTGTGATATCCCCCTTGAATGTACATACTGAGTGTATGGTGGTTACTACAAACACTGACGCGGTCTTGGTTGTTTTGCCACATGGCTAACTGCATGCCCGAACCCAGTTCGACCGAGTCGAGGAGTTGAGCTTTATGTTGTTGTAATTGATCTAGAATCTGATATTTCATCATCTATACGCAGTGCCAAATGGAAGATCTAGTGTAGGACTTTGATTTCATTTTGTCATCTATAGCAGAAAATCAATAAAAAATCACAAGTTCATGATAATGACCACAAGAAGGTGCAAGAAATGAGAGTCCTAAACCAAGCACAATAGCGTGAGTGGTTTGAGTTTGGTTTAAAGAGTATGAATGCGCTGTTGTATGCTTTGGTGGTGGTGATTTGGGGAACAACATGGATTGCGATTAGTCTGCAACAACAAAGTGGAATATCGACCAATGTAGCCGTATTTTGGCGCTTCTTTATTTCGGCTATGGTGTTGTTTGCTTTTATTGTGTTGTGCCGAAAACTGCAAAAGCTGGCTGTAAAAGACCATCTGTTTTGTGTGTTGCAAGCGTGCTGTATTTTTGGTTTTAACTTTGTTTGTTTCTATTATGCGGTTCAATATATCAGCAGTGGTTTGGAAGCAGTTATTTTTTCGATGGCGGTCATTTTTAATACCCTCAACGCTAAACTGTTCTTTGGACAACAGGTGTCTACACGTTTTTATCCTGCGGCTGTGTTGGGTGGATTGGGGATCATCGCCTTGTTTTGGCATGATGTGGTGGGAAGTACCTTAAACAATCATACGCTGATGGGGATTGGTCTTTGTGTGTTGGGAACCTATGGTTTTTCACTGGGCAATATGATCAGTGCGCGTCATCAAAAAAAAGGTCTGGATATTTTTACCACCAATGCTTATGGCATGCTATATGGTTCAATCCTGATGGCATTGATTGCTGGATTTAAACAAGACGAGTTTTTGCCTGCTATGGAATTCAGTGCGGTGAGTGCTTTATTGTATTTGGCTATTTTTGGTTCAGTGATTGGCTTTACCGCCTACTTCTATTTGGTTGGACGGATTGGTGCGGGTAAGGCAGCTTATAGTACTTTGTTATTTCCTTTGGTGGCTTTGGTGATTTCGACCATCTGGGAAGGCTATCAATGGCATATGAATGCGGTGATTGGGGTGATTTTGATTTTATGTGGTAATGCAATTTTCTTTATTCAAACGCCTAAGTTTAGACTGAGTCAAATGTTGAAGCGAAGCTGAGTGTGCGCAAGAAAATCAAAAGCGATTCTGCCTTAGAAATGAAAGATTTAGGTGTTTTTCATCCTTTGTATTATGCTCATTTTAGAGAGCTTCATGCAGGGCTTTATAAATGGATTTAAAAATGTTTAAATTATTCGCTCGTTACAACGTGTGGTCTACTCAAAAATTAAACCAAGTTTTAAAAAATGTCTCTGATGAAGATTTCAATGCTGAATGTGGACTTTTCTTCAAAAGTATTTCTGGAACCTTGAATCACTTGCTTGTTGGTGAGCATTATCTATGGTTTCCTCGGTTTTCATCGAAACCATCTCCTACATTGAAGTTAAATACCATCGTAGAAAGGGATAAAGATAAACTCATGTTTGAGTTAGAGAGCAGGGCTTACAACTGGATAGATTTTTTAAAACATGTTGATGTGGAAAAATTTGGACATGATTTACAGTACAAAACATCAGCCGGACAAGAAATGAGTCTGCCCTATGCTGCTACATTATTGCATGTGTTTAATCATGGAACGCATCACAGGGGGCAAGTGACAGCGGCTTTAACTTCAATGGGTTATCCATGCCCAGAGATTGACATGGTATATATGTTGATAGAAGAAAATCTGCCCGTTTAAGAGAGCTGCGGTTGGTTTTGTAAAATAATGGAATCGAGCTGATACGATGCCCCAATCATGATGCTGTATTGGCTTTAATCCGAAGCGCTTCCATCTCAATCTCAACCATTTTTTGAGAATTGGATCGTTTCTTTTGCAACTCCTCAAACTTTTGTTTATCTGGCGAGGTGGATAAGATAATTTCACCCATTTCAATTTGAAGATTATTGTCTTTTTTGAGCTTCTCACGGGCTGCGGCTACTTCTGAGCTTTTGAGAGACACCATATCGTAATTTTGATTCAGACTTTGAATGCGCTTGTTTGATTTTTCAATTGCAGTTTTTAGAGCACGCAGATCTTTTTTTTCCATCGCATGTTTTATCTCCCATATTGAGTTTTCTGCTTCTTGTTTAGCTGCACTTGATTGTGCCCCGAGCGCAATGAGGTCATGTTTGATGTCTGCTGCATTATCTTGACTCAGATGTGAGGTGGTCTGCGGTGCAGTACGAGCCGCGACATGGGGTTCGGTATTTGGTTTTGGTTGTTGTCGTGTGTTGTCTAATGCCCCTGAATTCAGTTGAGGGTACACCATCTGTTGTAAGGCTCTCATTTCACTGACAGAACTTTGTTGTATGACGCTGATTTGCGCTTCTAATCCGGTGATGCGATCCATCTGTGGTGGATTTTTAGTATCTTCTTGTGCAAGCTCAACACCAAGTAAATGGACTTGCTTAAATTTTTCACGTAACGCAGCGCCTTCTTGGCTTTTGAAGTTTGTTGCATCTAGTGCAGTATTAAACGCAAGAGAATGGGTTTTCAGTTGTTCTAGCAGGGCGGGGATGGTATCGACTTCTTTATTTTGACGAGTCGCTTTAAGTGCATCTTGTGCGTTCAAAATGGCTTGAGAGTTTTTATTCGAAATCTGATCTAGGGCATCAAGATCCGCTTTAATGTCAGCTGGATTAGCTGTACTTAAGTTTTTATATGCTGTGGTTGAGTCTGACGGTGTTTGGTGCTGCTTAGATTCATTACATGCTGTCAGAGAAAATGTTGTCACTATTAGAATTGGAAGCCATTTTTTATTCATTATGAGACCAATGATTTAGAATTTAATTATATCGCTTGAGTATATTTCTTAAGTGTCTGAAAAGTAAAGTCTTACTGTTTTATCTGTGTTTGGGCTATGTTCGTAAATATATAGAAGTTAAGCTTTGGTCATATTGTTGAGCGCTATAAAATAAAAAACCATCCAACTGCTCAGTTGGATGGTTTGGATCACATCAAGTTACTTTAAGCTGTTGCTTGCTGTTCTGCTTGAATTGCAGTGAGTGCAATCGTAAACACGATGTCATCCACCAAAGCACCACGAGACAAGTCATTTACAGGTTTGTTCAAACCTTGCAACATTGGGCCGACGCTTACGACATTGGCAGAGCGTTGCACGGCTTTATAGGTCGTATTGCCTGTGTTTAAGTCAGGGAAGATAAACACATTGGCACGACCTGCAACTTTAGAATCAGGTGCTTTCGAGCGTCCGACACTTTCAACCGATGCTGCATCGTACTGAAGTGGGCCATCAATCAATAGATCAGGACGGCGTTCTTTCGCTATACGTGTTGCCTCAGCGACTTTTTCAACTTCAGCTCCAGCACCAGAGGTACCCGTAGAGTATGAAATCATTGCAATACGTGGGTCTAAGCCGAAGGCCTTTGCTGAATCAGCCGATTGAATCGCAATTTCAGCGAGCTCTTCGGCATTTGGGTCTGGGTTAATCGCACAGTCGCCATACACATAGACTTCATCGGGTAACAGCATAAAGAACACGGAAGAGACCAGTGAGTACTCAGGCGCTGTTTTAATCAGTTGGAAGGCTGGGCGTACAGTATTGGCTGTGGTGTGTATTGCACCTGAAACCAAACCGTCGACTTGATCGAGCGCCAACATCATGGTACCCAGAACGACTGTGTCTTGCAGCTGTTCACGCGCTTGCAGCTCATTCAGTTTACCTTTACGCAGTTCCACCATTTTTTCGACATAGTTTTCACGAATCAAATCTGGATCGATAATTTCTAAATCATGTGGAAGCTCAATACCACGTGCTTTAGCCACTTCTACTACAGCTTCAGGTTTTGCCAATAAGATACAGTGTGCAATGCCACGAGATTGGCAAATAGCTGCTGCTTGAACTGTACGTGGCTCATCGCCTTCAGGTAGAACAATCCGCTTTTTCGCAGCAATCGATTTTTGGACCAACTCATGGCGGAAAGCCGAAGGCGAGAGACGAGGTTGGTACGAGCCATTCAACATTGCCGTTAACCATTCTTCATTGATATGGCTCGAAACAAAACGAGTGACTTGTTCAGCACGTTCCGTATCATCGACCGGAATTTCATTGCTGAGATTGGCTAAGCTCTGCGCCGTGTCGAACGTGCTGAGCGCTGTATGTAAAATTGGTAAGCCTTGCTTAATCGCTGTTTGGCAGAACGCAAGCACTTGCTCGTTTGGTGTATGGTGTTCAGTTAGGACCAAACCTGCCAGTGGAATACCGTTACTGCTGGCTAAGCTGGATGCCAAAAGCACATCGATACGATCTGATGCACTAATGATCAGCTCGCCTGCGACAAACTTATGAAGTTCGTGCTCAATGTTCGATGCAATCAAACTGCTATGCAACACACGACGTTGGTTAGCGTCGCCTTGATTGATCCATTCCGCTTGAATGTGTGAAGCCAAGTCCGACATACGCGGTACGCTAAGCGTGTTGCTAAACGGAACCAAGCCTATTACAGGGAGTTTGTCTGATCCGAGCTTTGGATGGGTCTTTTGGAGCTCAATTATAAATTTATTGGTATCGCTGATTAAACGCAGACTTGGGTCAAACGTCACTGGAATGTGTGCTGAGTCATCGGGCAAGCCTTTGGTGCGCATCAATAACACACCCGCAGTTCGCTCTGAACTCGCACCCCCAAAGTAGCGTAGTTGACTATCGACTTTTTCAGCCGTCGCGCTTGGCTTGTTAATGTCTGCATTACTGACAATAATGACTTTGGCATCAAGTGCTTGCGCAAGTTGTGCATTTAGTTCAGAAGCAAAAGAATCTCGGCTATTCGGGACTAAGCCTTCAACAATAATCAGGTCATGCTTACGCGCAATAGCACGGTGCAAACGAACCGCATCTTCAAGCAACTCATCATTTTCACCTGCACTGAGTTGTTGCAAAATGGTGTGATAACTAATCGGTTCAACGGTTTCATTTTTTGAAACATGGTGATAGAGCGCTGTGGTACGGTCTGCACCCGTGCTCAGTTCTTGAGAAAAAGGTTTTAAAAATCCAGCTTTAACACCTTGGCATTCAAGCGCATAAACCAAACCCAGACAAGCGGATGTTAAGCCGACGCCTTCCCCAGTGGGCACAAGTAAAATCGTTTTCATATATTTATTCGTCATACAAGAATTTAAAACAGACTTGAGGGAATGTAACGACCGCTTAAGCGATCGCTACATTGTCTTCAGACTTTTTTGCAGCAGTTTGAATCACCTCATTGGCCACGGATGCAGTTTCTTTGGCAATACGGCCTTCTTCATCGGTCGGTACAACCCAAATTTGCGGGCCTGTACCTGTATCAATACGACCTTCGGTACCACGTTTTAAACTGTCATTGGCTTCTTTACTCAAGTTAAAACCAAAGTGCGTTAGGAAAGCGACTGTTTTTTCACGAATATATGCGGAGTTCTCACCAATACCACCCGTGAAGAACAAGCCATCAAGACGTGGTAGACCACAGCTCAACGCAGCCAATGATTTTGCGAGGCGGTAGCAGAACACTTCAATAGCTAAAGTCGCATCTTCATTGCCTTGTTCTGAGGCTTCAATCAAAGTGCGCATGTCATTTGATAGATCAGACAGGCCGAGTAAGCCCGATTGGCTATTCAACATTTTATCAATTTTATAAATGTCCCAGCCTAGGTTGTTGGCAAGGAAACTATGTAAGCTTGGATCGACATCACCACTGCGTGTACCCATTACGACACCTTCAAGTGGAGTTAAGCCCATTGAGGTATCGACACTTTGTCCATTCCAAATCGCACAAGTAGAGCTACCATTACCCAAGTGTGCAGTTAACCAGCCTCCTTGTTTGAAGCTACCAGCCAGTTCTGAACCGCGTTCAGACACATAAGCATGGCTTGTACCGTGGAAGCCATAGCGACGGACATTGTGTTCAGTGTATAAAAATTTTGGCACAGCATAGCGGTAAGCATGTGCAGGCATGGTTTGGTGGAATGCTGTATCAAATACCGCCACTTGTGGTAGTTCTGGGAATAAACGCATCGTGGCGTCAATCCCAACCAAGTGTGCAGGGTTGTGTAATGGAGCAAGTGGTGTTGCTGCACGAATGCATTCGACAATTTCTTCTGTTAAAAGCTCAGCTTTGGTCAATGTACCGCCGTGTACTACGCGGTGACCAATGGCTTGAGGGTTATAATGTGAAAGGCGTTCTAAGATGGTTTCCAATGCTTTTTCATGATCGGCATGTGGAATAGACAATTCAAGGGGTTGACCACCCGCTGTAATGCCTTTGATACGAGCGTCAGCAGAACCTAAGTTCTCAGCTAAACCGAAAATACGATCTTCACGACGTTCAGAAACGAGCGCATATTTAATTGATGAAGATCCGCAGTTAATTACTAATACTGATGTAGACACGTTTTAATACCTGATTCTAATTGAATTATCCGTCCTAGAACTGATCTTCATGCAGTACGTTCTTATGCAATCTTGATCATTTTTTATGTTGTATCATGTGTATATTTTTAGTCCAAGATAGACTTTAGGTGATTAGACTTAAGCACTATCGACCATCTGATGAATAATAATTAAAATTTATCGGTTCATGATTTTCATTTATTCATGAAATGATGATGAATTATTCATCAGCTTCAACGCTATAAAAATAACATGCTATCTGCTAAAAAGAGCTGAATATATTGTGGCGTTCCTGTTTATTTTTGATATTTCATTTTAGACCCACACATAATCACATGCACAATCAACGTGACCATCAAAAAAGCATGATTTCCTCTAAATTTTAAGCATTCGAGTTAAAATGGCACTGATTAGGTTGGCAAACGCCTTTATGTAAAAAAAGGGATGTAAAGTCAAAACAACAGCCGATAGGGGATCAGTAAAATACGCGTGCATCTTATGATGATCATGCTTTTGTTTTGAGAGTGCTTGCAGAGGGCGTTCAGATATAAAAAATGTTCAGCCCTTTGGAAAGAGCTGAACATAGATATTTAAAATGTGCTGGATGAGTTATTGGCGAATTTGACCATCACCAAACACAATCCATTTTTGTGAAGTCAGGCCTTCTAAGCCGACTGGGCCACGGGCATGGATTTTATCCGTTGAGATACCAATTTCTGCACCTAAGCCATATTCAAAACCATCGGCAAAACGGGTCGAGGCATTGATCATGACAGAACTCGAATCAACAGCGGCCAAGAACTCGCGAGCTAGAGAGTAGTTTTCTGTAATGATCGAATCGGTATGATGCGAGCCATATTTATTGATATGCTCAATCGCCTCTTCCATACCAGACACCACCTTCACTGCCAAAATTGGACCGAGGTATTCCGTGTACCAATCTTCTTCTGTCGCCGTTTTGACTGTCGCACCTAAAATGCGCTGAGTTTCAGCACAGCCACGTAACTCCACTTGTTTTTCAGTGTAGAGCTCAGCGACACGCGGTAAAAACTCATCTGCGACTTTTTCATCGACCAGCAAAGTTTCCATTGCATTACATACGCCATAACGGTGAGTTTTTGCATTGAGCGCAATCGGTAGGGCTTTTTGTAGGTCAGCTTGTGCTTCAACATAAACGTGACAGTTCCCATCCAAGTGTTTAATCACAGGGACACGGGCTTCATTGCTGATACGTTCAATCAGGCCTTTGCCTCCACGTGGAACAATTACATCGACAAATTCAGTGAGTGTAATCAGTTGCCCCACGGCTGCGCGGTCTGCGGTGTTAATGACTTGAACCGCATGTTCAGGTAAACCCGCCAGTTTTAAACCGCGTTGGATGGCTTCAGCAATGGCTTTATTGGATTCGAGCGCTTCAGAACCACCACGTAAAATAATGGCATTACCAGACTTTAGTGCTAAAGATGCGGCTTCTAAGGTCACATTTGGGCGAGATTCATAAATCATGCCAACCACGCCTAAAGGAACGCGCATCTTACCGAGCTGGATTCCTGACGGACGATAGGCCATGTCGGTGATTTCACCAACAGGATCTTTGAGGCCAATCACATCTTTTAAGCCTTGCAACATGCCCTTAAAGCGTGCGGGAGACAGTTCTAAGCGATCAAGTAAAGCACTGTCTAAGTTGTTGCTGTGCGCTTTGTTCATATCTGCTTGGTTCGCCGCTAAAATAGTGGGCTCACTGTTGACTAAAGCAGTATAAATAGCTGACAACGCGTTGTTTTTAGTTTCGGTAGAGGCACGCGCCAAAATACGAGAAGCTTGACGTGCTTGCTGTCCTACCGTTTGCATATATTGTTCAATCGACTCTTGCATAGCGGGTTGATCACTTAGAAATTTCACAGAAGATAGTAACAGCCTAACACTCGACCGCATAGTCTCTACATGAAAAATCCAGCGTATAGGCGGGCTTATACATATTTTGAAATTGTTTTTTTATCTAAAACATGATGAGTGGTTACACAATCTGTTGCGTGTAAAACAGTGCTCTGTATAGAATGAATTTTAGGACATGAAGTCCTTGCATAATTATTACAACACTGAACACCCTGTTGTCGTTGACAGGCGTGATCGTGCATTTCTTGCAAAACAAAAAGTACAGGCAAGAGTAGAGGGAAGGAACATGAATTCTATGATTCAAATGGATGCCGAGCTAGATGACGCGAATTTACGCTTAGGTTTTTTTGATGTTTACCATCGTAACAGCTTTAAAGAACCTGCACGAACCACATGGATTGAGGGCTGGAAAGTCGAATATATGGCGATTGCTCGGCCAGAGTCATTCCATCGCACGCCTATCGTGATTATCGGTGGGGCATTCCAAAACTTTAATTCCTACAAATACTGCGTTGAGCAACTGCTCGATGCTGGTCCGATTGTCCTGATTGATCTGCCTTCAATGGGTGCCAATCAACAAATTCGTAATATCGATACAGGCTTGTCTGCAGGAACATTAGAACTGGGTGATCTCGCGAAAATGCTCGGTGTTTGGTTAGACATTGAAGGATTAGACAAAGTTTCAGTGATGGGCATGTCACTGGGCTCAGTGGTGGCGTCTTGTCTGGCCGATCAACGACCAGAGCTGATTGACCGTATGATTTTAATGGGTGTGATGCAAAAGACCCGTAAAAGCTGGCGGATGTTGCTGGAGGAATCGTTACATTTAATGCGTGAACAACGCATGGATGAGTTTGGTCAGGCCGTGATTTTGTATTTGGTCAATCATGCCAAAATGGATAAAACCAAAATGTCACCCACAGCCAAACGTTTGTTCTTCAGACAGATGGCGGAGTTTACGGCAACAGAACAAGAGCGCTATGAAATCAACTGCAATCGTTTGCTTCGTCTCACCGATGTGCCGATTCCACAGTGCAAAGTCTTGGTGGCCTGTGGCCAATATGACAGTTTTACCTTGCCACATGAAAATGCCAATTTTGCGTTGCAATGTCCTGACATGGAATATGCGCAAATTGCCAATGCAGACCATGTGCCACAGCTACAACGTCGTAAAGAAACCATGCATCTGTTTGCGACGTTTTTGAAGGATGAATCCATTCAGCACTTAGAAGGGATTATTCCCTTTAGTCGAGCACAAATGCTGGATATGGAGCGCCGCGGTGAAGAGCGGGTTCAGATTCAACACCCTGAAACCTTTTTAAGCTATCGCCATTCGGATTTGGTGATTGCGACAGAAGTGGTGGACTTGAACTACTTTGGGGTGCTTTTACGCTTTGAGTCAGACTTAGCTGCTGTGGCGGCTAAATATCCGCGTGATTTAGCTTTACACTTGAGCGATGAAGAAGGCGCGTTTCAGATTGAATGTTTAATTTTTGCGGAAGATGGACCGTATATTCGTGCCTTGTTTAAACATGGCAGTTTTGAACTCGCGGAGCGACTGCTTCGCTTTGTGGGGCGTCAGAAACAAGAACAGACGTTGCTCGAAGCCGTGAGTTAAGTGGAAGTCAAAAATAAAAAAACAGCGTGTCATCGCTGTTTTTTTATGGGGACTAAGCTTATTGCTCGGGTTGATTGGGCTTTTGCCATTGGCTATGTATCAACCAGACCAAGTCGCCTAAGTGGTCCTGCTGATCTAAGTTTGAAGTGTCGGACTGAGTGCTATTGAAAGCTAAAGTGGGTTGGTGAACGGTAACAGTGTGGAAGCCTACTTGTTTGAAAAACTGAGCCGCTTCAGGCGGACTGACAAAGTGAAAGCCAAAGGCGCTACGGGACATCCATTTTAAAAGTTTGCTACTGCTCCAGATAAAGTTAGCCAGCTTATTTTTCACAGGTTCAGGGTAGAGGTCAGTCAGATAATATAACTGATCAAACTGCTGTCCGTATTGGACAATGCCTTGTAACAGTTGAGCGAGCATGTCTTTGCTAAAGTAGTTGATCAGACCTTCACTCACCACCACCAAAGGGCGGGTTGGGTCAAACACCTCAAAGGCACGGGCAAAATCCGCACTAAATAAGTCGGCAGACAGAACCGCTGGACTGGTCTGATCGATCTGTTTTAAGGCCTGAGTTTTGATTTGTGCCATGTCCGGTAAGTCGAGTTCACGATAGTCAATCTCAGGATACTGTTGGCGAAAGCTCCAGCCGCGTGGCGACAAGCCACTGGCAATTTCTAAAACTTGTAAGTTTGGGTACTGTTGGATCAGCGCGCTGAGGTGGTCATCAATCATTTGATGACGCTGTTTTAAGGTCGTGCGCATACTGCCACCGACATGTTTCTCAGCCCAGCTTTCGAGTGGATGCACCAGTTTGGCCAGTAACTTCCCTTTGCGGGTGGCAAATACGGGATGTGAGATGCCCATGCTATACCAAATATAGCCTGTATAGTGCGCAGTAAAAGAGATGTGGCGATGAGCCGATAAAGCATCTGTCATGGTATCCGTACCCGATATTTTGTTGTTTTAGTGTTGTTGTTTGGGCAATGCAGAGCAAGCCTGTTGATTTATTTTGAGTTTATCATAATAAAAAAAGGACATCTTGTGATGTCCCTTTGTCCGAAATATCGAGGTTGAAATGGTCAAAGATGAAGTGCTTAACTTAATCTAAACAGTTCCACTTGGTCGCGTACTTTGGCCCAATCTTCACCTAAATGCAGCGTCGATTGAACGTTGACGTTTGGAATCTGACCACGCATGCGTTCTAAGCGAGCTTGGTTTGGCAGCGCCAGTTGGTTGATCCCCTCCAAGGCTACACATGCGGATGCTCGGTCATTACACACCAGTCCCATGTCACAGCCAGCATGGAGTGCAGCTTGAATGCGTGCATGTGCACCACCCGCAACACATGCGGCTTGCATGCTTAAGTCATCTGAGAATAAGACACCATCAAAGCCCAGTTGTTGACGTAGAACGGTTTGAATCCAATACGGTGAAAAACCTGCTGGGTTTGGATCGACTTGGTTATAAATCACATGGGCAGGCATGAGTGCATCCAACTGTGGCATCAGTTTAATAAAAGTCTGCATATCTTTGGCATAAATTTCATCATACGTGCGTGAGTCGATGGCTGCTGCGACATGTGAGTCTGCTTTGACTGAACCATGACCGGGAAAATGTTTGCCTGTCGATGCCATGCCTGCGGCTTTCATCCCTTTTAGGAATGCACTGGCCAGTGGCACGATGTCTTGAATATTTTTGGCAAAGCCACGGTCACCAATCACATCACTGATGTCATTGAGGTCGAGCACAGGGGCAAAGCTAAAGTCGATACCGACGGCAAGAACTTCTGTCGCCATCAGCCAGCCAGATTGTTCTGCCAAGCTTAAGGCTTTTTCAGGTTCGCTTAAGAATAGCTCGCCAAACTTACCCATTGCTGGAAGTAGGCTAAAGCCCTGTTTTAAGCGTTGCACACGTCCGCCTTCTTGATCGACAGCAATCAAAATATCAGGACGAATTCGGCGCATATGGTCGGTGAGGGCGCGAACTTGTGCAGGAGACTCAATATTTCGTCCAAATAAAATCATGCCACCGACTTGCGGTGCTTGTAATAGTGCAATATCTTCTTGAGTAAGTTCTGTGCCTGCGATGTCGAGCATCAATGCGCCAATCATATTGGGTGTCCGTATTTGATTTTTTGGTCAGTGACTGTTTTGGCTCTGAAAAGTGAGCGAAACAGGTCGTCGAAAACAATACCCGAATTTTGCAATGATTTGCTACATTTTGTCAGCACAGATTATGATAAAACTACACGACATAAACAGATTAAGTTGTTTAAGATTTTGAATATTCTCAATTCATGTCGAAAAATGACATTGTAATTTTGGTCAAAAACCAAGGAACTAAGAATTATTTATGAAACTTCAAACCATTGCTTGTGCGGTTGCAATTGCAACGGGTGGATTCTTTTTCACCCATGCCATTAATGAAGCCATTGCAGCGACTGAAACTACCGCTGTAACCAAACAAGCTATTGTTCCGTCGCAGGAGCAGGCTTTGGTGTCTCGTCAACTGGCGACCTTGGTTGACCGTCAACATTATCTCAATCAACGTTTAGATGCGAAAACATCGGCGCGTATTCTCGATTTCTATCTGGACAGTTTAGATCCAGACCATTCGCTGTTTCTTGCCTCTGAAGTAGAGAGTTATAAGCGTAAATATGGCTCAAACTTAGGTGCGGCTTTAAAAGCAGGTGACTTAAGTGGACCGTATGCGATTCATTCACAGTATCGTGATCGTTTGACCCAGTTTTATACCTATATGCTGGATGAGCTGAAAAAGCCACAGAACTTAAAACAAGCCAATGTTTATATCGAAACGGATCGTGAAAAGGCACCGTATTTTGCCAATGAAGCGGCGCAGCGTCAGCATTGGAACAAAATGTTGGTTTCGCAGCTGATTAATTTGACCATTAGTAAAGAAGAAGAGTTGGCGAAGCAAAAAGCGCTTAAAGCCAACCCAGAATTGGCCAATGGACAAGATCTCACTAGCTCGGAAGATTTAACCCCAGTACAGACTTTAACCAAGCGTTATATGCGCCAGTTAGAACGTATTTCACGGGTGAAAAGTGATGATGTGTTAGACAAAACACTTAATGCGATGACGCTTACCTATGATCCGCACAGTAACTATTTCCCGCCTGTCGATGCAATGGAGTTGAACCGTCAGACGACTTTGCAGCTTGAAGGGATTGGTGTGTCAATTCGACCTGAACGGGGCAATGAAGACTACACCAAAATTGAAACCATTGTGGAAGGTGGTCCTGCGAGCAAGTCTGGACAGGTGAAGTCGGGTGACCGCATCATTGGTGTGGCACAAGATGGCGAAAAAATGGTGGATGTGATCGGTTGGCCGAGCAATGAAATTGTGGGCTTAATCCGTGGTAAACGTGGTACCAAAGTCACCATACGGTTACTCGGCTCGGGTGCGTCGATGAGCCAAGCGCGTAATGTGACCATTACCCGTGACGTCATTCAAGAAGAAGATGCTGGGGTACGTTCACGTACCGTAAATGTGACGCGTGATGGTCAGCAGTACACTTTTGGTGTGATTGAGATACCGTCTTTCTATTTAAATTATCGTGCACGCCGTGCGGGCACAGAATATCGTTCTGTATCTGAAGATACCAACAATGCGCTGAAAACTTTAGCGGCCAAGAATGTATCAGGGATTATTATCGACTTACGTAACAACCCAGGGGGCTCACTTGAAGAAGTGGCTCGTATGCTTGGACAGGTGATTAAGTCAGGTCCAGTGGTGCAAATTCGAGATGGTAACGGCAATGTGAGCGTTTTCGAAGACGATGACAATGGTGCGCAAACCTATGCAGGTCCACTGGCAGTGATGGTGAATTTAGCATCTGCGTCTGCAAGCGAAATTTATTCTGCTGCGATTCAAGACTATGAACGTGGCATCGTGATTGGTAGCACCACCACAGGTAAAGGAACAGCACAAGTTCAGCTCGATAACTTGGCGCATGGTCAAGCGACACTAACGCAACGTAAGTTTTACCGTGTAACGGGTGGCAGTACGCAAAACAAAGGCGTGATTCCAGACGTGAAGCTGGTAGATATTTACAATGAAGAGTTTGGTGAACGTAAAGCGAAAAATGCACTTGAGTGGGACACCATTCCAACCGCACCGTTTAAACGTGAGGGCAGCATTGCACCATATGTAAAACGTTTAGGTGAGTTGTCACAAGCACGCGTTAAAGTCGATCCGCAGTTTAACTATCTTGAACAGCGTAAAGACATCTCGAAAAAGACCGAAGATCAAAAACGTGTGGTTTTAGATATTGATCAGCGTAAAGCTGAATTATTGGCACTGGAAAAACAGACTTTAGATTCGGAAAACAAGCGCCGTCAGATTGCAGGACAAAAGCCTTATGCAAACTGGGAAAGCTATCAAGCTTCTATGGAAGCTTTGGTTGAAGCACGCGCTAAAATGAAAGCGAATCAGCGTCCTGCATTGCCTGAAGAGGAAGCATTTGTGACTGAATCTGCAAATGTCTTATTAGATTATGCCAAGTTGCAAAAAGGCACTGCAAAATAGTTTAATCTCAGACGCAATGTATTAAAAAGCCAGTTTCGACTGGCTTTTTATTTAAATTGTGATTTGAAACACAAATGCAGGTTTGGCTGGTTGCCAAACCGATCTTCAAGGTAAAATAAATCTATAAATTCTAATGATATCTCTGTGATTTTTTCTTGACCTGAACCTGTTTGTATAAGATTCTTAATCGGGTAGTAATGCTTTTCGCCTTTGATAAAAACGATATAAATGAAGAAAAAGAGAAATTAATACGGACATTTTATATGATGCATGTGCATTACGATTTTAGTTTGGTATTAGGTTCAATTGTTGTGGCATTGTTGGCGTGTTTTTTTGCAGTGTCGACCGAACGCTTATTATTTCGTGCTTGGCGTAAAAAATTTCAAACAGCGCTCATTTTACTCAGTAGTTTTTTCTTAGGCTGTGCCATTTGGGCCATGCATTTTGTGGGCATGTTGGCTTGTGATTTGCCGACGCATAGTTATTTTGACCCTGCACTGACAATTCTTTCTTTTTTTATTGCTTTTATTGCATCTGTTTTTTCAATTTGGTTGACCACGCGTCAGACCTTACCTTTTTTAAGATTGGTTTTGGGGTCGGTATTGATGGGGCTTGGTATTTCGGGCATGCATTATACTGGCATGATGGGGCTGATTATTGAGGGCTATCAGAGTGTTTACGATCTTTTATTAACAGTTTTTTCTATTTTACTTGCCATTAGTGGCTCGGGTTTAACCTTTTGGCTGATCTTTAAATATAAAAGTGCAGTCAGTAAGAAACTGTTGTACCAATGGTATGTTGCAGGGATGATGGCCTTGACCATCGTGAGTATGCATTATACCGGTATGCTAGCAGTCTCGTTCTATCCAACCCATAGTGACAAGCTGGTGATGCCCCTTGAAGCAGGTCAAAGCATTGTTTTATTTGTTGTTATCTTTATTACCTGTTTGATTTTGGTGGCGGCATTTGTTGTTGCGGTGTTGGAGCAGCGTTTAGAAGAGCGTAATATTCAACTCTCTCTGGCCAATAAAGAGTTGGCAAATCAGGCGGTACAGGACAATTTAACCAAGCTCCCCAATCGATTGTATTTGGCGGAATATGCCCATTTTTTGTTTACAGATCACCGCTTCCGTAATGAAAGCATTGCCTTTTTATATATCGATTTAGACCGCTTTAAAGCTGTGAATGATGTCTTTGGGCATCATGTTGGGGATCAATTATTGGTTCAACTGACCACTCGGATTCATCGCCACTTAAGCAAAAATGAAAAAATTCTCAGAATTGGTGGGGACGAGTTTCTGATGGTGCTGGAGCAGGCCACTCCTGAGCAAGCGTGCCAAATGGCGGAGCACGTGCTGGAGTTGATTCAAGATAGCTTTTTGATTGCGGGAAAAGAAATCAATGTGTCTGCCAGTATTGGTATTGCGATGTATCCCGAACATGGCAGTAATTTGCAGGATTTACTGATTAATGCCGATGCAGCGATGTTGACCTCAAAATATCAGGGACGAAATACCTATTCTATTTTTAACTACAGTTTTGACCAACAAGAAGCGAAAAGCCAAACTAAGCTTATCAATGACTTATATAAAGCAGTAGAAGAACAACAGTTTGTTCTATATTACCAGCCTAAATTCACCATCCAAGATCAGCGGATTTGTGGAGTCGAGGCGCTGATTCGCTGGAAGCATCCGACTTTAGGCTTGCTGACCCCTAATATGTTTATTAAAGGCGCGGAGAAAACGGGGCTGATTATTCCAATGGGATATTGGGCCTTGGAGCAGGCGTGTAAACAACTACAAATTTGGGAACGAGAGAAAATTGAACTGTATCCGATTGCCGTGAATTTATCGGCGGTGCAATTTGAGCATAAGCACTTATTTAATAATCTTGAGCATCTTTTTGATAAATATAAAGTGAACCCAAATCATTTAATTATTGAAATCACTGAAAGTACGGCCATGCACCATATCGAAAGCAGCATTCGTACCTTACAGCGTTTACGTGAAATGGGGATTCGTTTGGCGATTGATGATTTTGGGACAGGACATTCCAGTTTTTTATATTTAAAAAATCTTCCTGTGGATGAGTTAAAGATTGATCGGGGCTTTATTCATGAACTAACTGTTGGTTCAAAAGATGAAATGATCTTAGAAAGTATTGTCCATCTGGCAATTCGCTTAGGCTTAGTCGTGACGGCAGAAGGTGTAGAAAGTCCTTTGCAAATGGAAATCTTGTCGCGTTTAGGCTGTCAGCAATTACAAGGTTATTTGTTGGGCATGCCTATGGATGTGAAGCGCTTAGAAGAGTTTGAGTACACATCGTCAACTTATTTCAATTAAGCCGTTCATTGAAACGCTTTGGCGTGTGCTGCTTTCTCACTTCGCTTGATAAAAGACAATAGAAGCCCAAGCGGTATTCGGATACAATTAGCCCAATTTAGAATTTCTTTTATAGGACTTTGTGGTCGTATCGATCATGAGGGCTATGATCAATTGCAGATTTAATTTATGTTTAAAAATGAATTAGCCGCGCAAGTTGCGCAGCGTCGCACCTTTGCGATTATTTCCCACCCCGATGCTGGTAAAACCACCATGACAGAAAAATTGCTGTTGTGGGGACAAGCTATTCAGATTGCTGGTATGGTGAAAAGCCGTAAATCGGACCGTGCAGCCACTTCGGACTGGATGGAAATGGAAAAAGAACGTGGTATTTCGATCACCACCTCTGTGATGCAGTTTCCATTTAAAGACAAGATGATTAACCTACTGGATACGCCGGGACACGAAGACTTCTCTGAAGATACGTATCGTACCTTAACGGCGGTCGATTCAGCTTTGATGGTGATCGATGGTGCAAAAGGTGTCGAAGATCGTACTGTGAAACTGATGGAAGTGTGTCGTATGCGTGACACACCGATCATTTCGTTTGTGAACAAAATGGACCGTGAAATCCGTGAGCCTTTAGAGCTGTTGGATGAAATTGAAAACGTTCTCAAAATCAAATGTGTGCCGATCACTTGGCCGCTTGGTACAGGTCGTGACTTCGCTGGGGTGTTTAACCTGATCGAAGAAAAGTTTTATGTGTATAAAGCAGGTTTTGGTTCAACCATTACCGAAATCGAAGTCCGTGATGGTTATGACTATCCAGACTTACGTGAAAAAGTCGGTGAGCTGGCTTGGGCGGCATTTGAAGAGTCTCTAGAGTTGGTGCAAATGGCCAATGAGCCTTTAGACCGCATAGAGTTCCTTGCGGGTCGTCAAACGCCTGTATTGTTTGGTACAGCATTAGGTAACTTTGGTGTAGACCATGTGTTAGATGCATTTAGCAACTATGCGCCTGAACCTAAAGCACACCCAACAGAAAATCGTTTGGTTGAAGCAACTGAAGAAGGTTTTACTGGCTTTGTCTTTAAAATTCAAGCCAATATGGACCCGAAACACCGTGACCGTATTGCCTTTATGCGTATTTGTTCAGGCAAATATGAAAAAGGTTTGAAAATGAAGCATGTGCGTCTAGATAAAGATGTGCGTATTAGTGATGCTTTGACTTTCTTAGCCGGTGATCGCCAGCATCTAGAAGAAGCATGGCCGGGCGACATTATTGGTTTACATAACCACGGTACGATTCAAATTGGCGATACTTTTACCTCAGGTGAAAAATTACAATTTACGGGTATTCCGCACTTCGCCCCTGAAATGTTCCGCCGTGTACGTTTGAAAGATCCATTGAAGTCGAAGCAGTTACAAAAAGGCTTAAAAGAACTTTCAGAAGAAGGTGCAACACAGGTCTTCATGCCGCAAAATAGCAATGACTTGATTGTCGGTGCGGTAGGTGTGCTTCAGTTTGAAGTGGTGGCATACCGTTTGAAAGAAGAATACAAAGTCGACTGCGTCTACGAGCCTGTAAGCATTAACACTGTGCGCTGGGTGTCATGTGATGATGACAAAAAATTCAATGAATTTAAGAAAAAAGCACATGATCAATTATCGGTAGATGGTGGTGGTCACTTGACCTATTTGGCACCGAGTCGTGTGAACTTACAACTGATGCAAGAGCGCTATCCAGACATCGTGTTCCGCAATACCCGCGAACACTAATCGGGATGTTAAAAAATAAAACAGCTTCTTCGTGAAGCTGTTTTATTATGCAAGATACTTTTTTTAATCATGAATTTCATGGAAGACGCATGTTGCAGAAACAGGCTATTTATACAATATTGGTGAGTTTGACTGTCTTATTGACGGCATGTGACTCCTCTAAACAATCTGAAACAGACGCAGATGCCAAAAGCTCGGTATTTAAAACAGAGCAGGCTGAAGTGTTACCATATTTAAATATTCAGCAACAAGCGGCTGATATTGCACAGCCATTTTGTGAAACCAAAAATTGTATTGAATTAGAACTGCAAAGTTTAACAACGGCAGATCCGTGGTTAAATCTATGGATTGCCAAAAGTCAGACTCGCGTGATTCAAGATCAAATTGGCTTAAAACAAGACATGAGCTTACAGCAAGCTATTAATGCCTATGTGAAAAAGTCGGATACATGGCAAGCCGAATTCAAGGGCAACAAGGCTTATAGCTTGGCGATGTATACGCGTATACCGTATCAGCGCAATCAGTTTGTATTGATGCAAATTGGGGTTGATACCAATCAAGAGAATGTAAATGTTAAGGAACGTTATTATTTCTTTGTTGCGGATCGTAAAAACCAAAAAGCGGTGGCATTATTAGATTTAATTCACCCGAAACAGCAACTGGCGATGAATGTATTGGTGCAAAAAGCGTATCAAGACTGGTTGAAGAAACAAGAACCCGAAGTGCGAAAATCTGCACCTGCGAAGTTGTACTGGGGGCAAGCAGATTGGTTCTTTGACCAAGAGGGCATCGGTTTACACTATCGGACTCATGAGATTGTAAAAGATGGGACTCAGCTTGATATTTATTTGACGAAAGCACAAACTCAACAGGTATTAAAAGCCGATGTCTATACCCAGTTGTTTTAGTACATCGGCCAAAGCAAGAGCTGGCTTCACAAGGTAATAGGTTATTTATGTTAAAAAGCAAAACAATATTTACAATCAGCGTACTTGCAGCTGCCATCAGTTTGACAGCCTGCCAACCAAAAGATAAAGAGCCTCAAACTCCTGCAACGCAGACCACAGCGGCTTCAGAGGTAGAAACAGCCTTAAAGCTGGTCGGTGACACAGAAAAATTACAATTCGAATTACCTGAATGTGATGGCAATGCTTGCCCAGAATTAAACATTGATCGTTTGCAAAGTAATCAAGCCTTTATTGATGAATTTATTGATCAACAAATTGTGAAAGATTTATCGCAGATTATTGATATTTCGCCTATGCATAGCAGTTCTGCTACCGAGGCATCAAGTGCGGTGGCGGCAAGTTCTGAACCTGCGGTAGTGGGCCAAGTCCTCACCCCTAAACTGAAACTAGAGAAACAAGTTCAACCTTATTTGGCTGCTTTTCTGGGTTTAGATCAAGAGTTGAAAGCCTTAAGTTCTAACCATCAAATTAGTTTGATGATTAAGCCGAAAATTCTAAATGCCAAAGATCCTTTGGCTACGGTGGTGTTGAACACCAGCAGCTACTTAGGCGGTGCACATGGTTCATCATCACAGCATTATTATAATTTTGACTTGAAGCAGCAAAAGCTGGTGAGTTTGGATGATCTATTGTTGCCGAATCAGAAGGCGGCGTTAAATAGAGTAGCGCATGAAGCCTTTCGTACTTGGGTCGTCGACTCTAAGTTAGCGACCAATGTCGATGAATATGAGCAAGCGTGGAAGTTTAGTTTGAGTAACAATTATTACTTGGGCACTGAAGGTCTGATTTTGCAATATGGCGAGTATGAAATTGGCCCTTATGTGGTGGGTTTACCGCGCTTAACTCTTGGCTATGATCAACTCCAGAAAATTTTAAAGCCTGAGTATTTGCCCAAAGCCAAACAGAGCGTACAGGCTGCTTCAGAAGCCAAGAGCTAATCAAGTATGAGCTTGCCTCTCTTCGACACCCATACTCATTTTGATGTTGCCGATTTTGATACTGATCGTCAACATTTGGCTGAGCAAGCAAAACGTGTTGGGGTAGAGGCACTGGTCCTTATTGGTTTTCTTGAATCGCGATTTGATGCGCTGATTCAGACCCATCAGCAATTAAAAAGCTGGGAGAATGTTCCGTGCTCTTGTCTTGCCCCAGGTTTACATCCGTTTTATATCGGCCAGCATCAGACTGAACACTTACAACGTTTAGAGCAGGTCCTGCAGCAGCAGGACTGCGTAGCTGTGGGTGAAATTGGTTTAGACACCTTTTTAAAAGAGCATAAACAGCCTGCACTTTTCGCCAAGCAGCAATCTTATTTTTCTGCACAACTAGAACTTGCTAAGCAATATCAAAAACCTGTGTTATTGCATATTCGCAAAGCACATGCAGAAAGCATTGCTATTTTAAAAGCCCAAAAATTTAAATTCGGTGGTATCGCTCATGCCTTTAGTGGCGGGGTGGAAGAAGCCAAGGCATTGGTCAAACTCGGTTTTAAAATTGGGGTGACAGGGCAAATCACCAATCCAAACGCCAAAAAATTGCATCAAGTGGTGCAAGCACTTGGTAGTGAACATTTGGTGATTGAAACGGACTGTCCAGATATGACGCCGTTGTGTTGTCAAACATCGACTGAGCACCGTACCCGCAATACGCCAGTGAATTTACCTTATGTTTTGGAGAGTCTCGCACAGACACTGGATCAGTCTGAGCGCTCGCTAGCAGCTCAACTCTGGCAAAACTCATTGGCTGCATTGCATTTAAAATTTTAGAAGAATAAGACAATAATCTCGATAAAAATAAGATAACCAAAAGGGAACACATTCTTTTCTAAACAGGCTTACATTAAAGAAAGAACATCATAATAAATAAATTCGCCAATACTGGGAGGGCAACCGAATGGCCAGATATAGCAAAATCAATAGTTTCAATGCATTACAAACACTCACGGTGGGTGAAAAATCCTATCAAATTTTTAACCTCCCTCAAGCCGCCCAAACATTGGGTAATATTGATCAATTACCCAAGTCTTTAAAGGTCTTACTCGAAAATTTACTCCGTTTTGAAGATCAAAAAAGTGTAAAAGTAGAGCATATTCAAGCCCTAGTCGATTGGCAAAAAACCAGAAGCTCTGATCAAGAAATTCAATATCGGCCTGCACGTGTGCTGATGCAGGATTTTACTGGGGTTCCTGCTGTGGTTGACTTGGCTGCCATGCGTGCCGCAATGGCACAAGCGGGTGGCGATCCGAATTTGATTAATCCCTTGTCCCCTGTCGATTTGGTGATTGACCATTCCGTGATGGTCGATCATTTTGCAGATAAAGATGCCTTTGCTGAAAATGTCGAAATTGAAATGCAACGCAATGGTGAGCGTTATCAATTCCTACGCTGGGGACAATCGGCCTTTAATAATTTCAGTGTTGTCCCGCCCGGTACAGGAATTTGCCACCAAGTCAATTTAGAGTATCTGGCCCAAGCGGTGTGGCTGGGGGAGGATGAGGGACAAACTTTTGCGTTCCCTGATACCTTGGTGGGAACAGATTCACATACCACCATGATCAATGGCTTAGGCGTGCTCGGTTGGGGTGTTGGCGGGATTGAAGCTGAAGCGGCGATGCTTGGGCAGCCTGTATCTATGTTGATTCCTGAAGTCATCGGTTTCAAACTCACAGGAAAACTCAATGAAGGCATTACCGCAACGGATTTGGTTTTAACCATCACACAAATGCTACGCCAAAAAGGCGTGGTTGGTAAATTTGTTGAATTCTATGGCGATGGTTTGGCCGACTTGCCTTTGGCTGACCGCGCGACTATTGCCAATATGGCCCCTGAATATGGTGCGACCTGTGGTTTTTTCCCGATTGATGGCGTGACCTTGGCCTATTTAGCGTTGACGGGTCGTGAGCAACAACGGATTGATTTGGTTGAAGCGTATAGTAAAGCGTAGGGCTTATGGCGAAATGCAGGTGATGAACCCGTTTTTACCGATACTTTGAGCTTGGACATGAGCACCGTGCAGGCCAGTTTGGCAGGCCCTAAACGTCCGCAAGATCGCGTCTTGCTAGCAGATGTACCTAAAACTTTTCATGACTTGATGGAACTAAATCTCAAGCCAGCCAAAGAAGCCAAAGAGCGTTTAGAAAATGAAGGCGGTGGCACAGCTGTTGAAGCTAAAAAAGCCAATCTACCGCATGAGGAGCCATCTTGCACTATTGATGGAAAATCTTACCCATTGAACCATGGTGATGTGGTTATTTCAGCCATTACCTCATGTACCAATACTTCCAATCCCAGCGTGATGTTAGCCGCGGGACTCCTCGCTAAAAAAGCCATTGAAAAAGGTCTACAGCGTAAACCGTGGGTGAAAAGTTCGCTTGCGCCTGGTTCTAAAGTAGTGACCGATTATTTGGCTGCGGCTGGTTTAACACCGTATTTGGATGAGTTGGGTTATAACCTTGTTGGCTATGGCTGTACTACGTGTATTGGGAACTCTGGACCGCTGCCTGAACCGATTGAAGAAGCCATACAGTGCCATGATCTTAATGTTGCTTCAGTGCTTTCAGGCAACCGTAACTTTGAAGGGCGTGTACATCCTCTGGTGAAAACCAACTGGTTGGCTTCGCCACCTTTGGTGGTGGCTTATGGTTTGACGGGCAATATCCGTACCGATCTGACTACACAACCGATTGGTCTCGGCAAAGATGGGCAAGCGGTTTACTTGAAAGATATTTGGCCGAGTCAGGCTGAAATTGATCATGCGCTACAGAGCGTGAATACCGCGATGTTCCATAAAGAATATGCCGCGGTATTTGATGGTGATGCAGCATGGCAGGCAATTCAGATTCCTCAAAGTCAGACCTATGCTTGGCAAGAGAATTCAACCTATATTCGCCATCCGCCATTTTTTGAAGAGATTGGTCAGCCACCGAAACCGATTACCAATATTGAGCAGGCACGTATTTTGGCTGTGCTTGGAGACTCGGTCACCACTGATCATATTTCCCCGGCAGGTAATATCAAGAAAGACAGCCCCGCAGGACGCTATTTGCAAGAACAAGGGGTTGAACCCAAAGACTTTAACTCTTACGGGTCTCGACGTGGGAATCATGAAGTGATGATGCGAGGCACTTTTGCCAATATCCGCATTAAGAATGAAATGTTGGGCGGTGAAGAAGGTGGAAACACGATCTATATTCCAACAGGAGAAACCTTGCCGATTTATGATGCCTCTATGCTTTATCAGCAGCAACATACGCCCTTAATCATTATTGCTGGGAAAGAGTATGGTACAGGCTCATCGCGCGACTGGGCTGCCAAAGGTACGAACTTATTGGGAGTTAAAGCGGTGATTGCCGAAAGTTTTGAACGAATTCACCGTTCGAATTTGGTTGGTATGGGAGTATTGCCATTGCAATTTGTCGATGGACAAACGCGCCAATCCTTAAATTTGACAGGTCGTGAAATACTTTCGATTCATAGACTGTCGGATGATATTCAGCCGCATCAAACTTTGGAAATTCAGGTGCTTCGAGAAGATGGCAGCCAAGACCAATTTACAGTGTTGTGCCGTATTGATACCTTGAATGAGGTGGAATACTTTAAAGCTGGCGGTATTTTGCATTATGTACTGCGTAATTTAATTGCGGCCTAATCTCAATGGAAAAAGCCCTGTCATCAGCAGGGCTTTATTGTTTGTAGCGATACATTCAATCCAAGGTCGTATTCAGGTAAAATGAACACGATTTTACCGATATAGATGTACGCATGACTGATCTGCAACATGATGAATATGACCGCCGTTTTGCTGGTGTAGCCAAAATTTATGGAGACGAGGCCTTTTCATATTATGAAAAAAGTCATGTGATGGTGATCGGAATTGGTGGTGTCGGTTCGTGGGCAGTCGAAGCTTTAGCGCGTACAGGGGTCGGCGAATTAACACTGGTTGATATGGACTCGATTGCAGCTTCGAATATTAACCGTCAACTGCCAGCCATGAGCTCAACCTTGGGCCATGAAAAAATTGAAGTGATGGCCGAGCGTTGTCGATCCATCAATCCACGGATCAAAATTAATTTGATCGATGACTATTTGACCCCAGAAAACGTCAAAGAAATTTTAGAACATCGACCAGACTTAATTTTAGATTGTATTGATGACGTCAAAGCTAAATTAGCACTGATGTTGCACTGTCGTTTTAATAAGATCCCATTGATTGTTTCAGGGGGAGCGGGTGGTAAGCTCGACCCATTGAAAATCCGAGTGGCTGATCTGTCTAAAACTGAACAAGATCCAATGTTGGCAAAGCTTCGAACCCAGTTGCGTGGCATGGGGATTTGTAAAAAACCAAAAGAAAAGTTCGGGATTAGCTGTGTGTATTCGATTGATAATCCATTTTCCAGTGCAGATGTGTGTCCAAGTGCAGGCCTACGCTGTGGTGGCTATGGTTCTGCGGTGGTGGTGACTTCAAGCTTTGCGATGGTGGCAGTGGCGGAAGTGCTGAAAAAATTAGATGGAATGAAAGCGAAACAATAAGACTGTTTTAGGTTTAATTGGACTGTATACATCGATATATTGATACAGTCCATAGACCACAAAAAATATTGAAATCAATAGAAAAAAGAGAAAAGAAAAATGAGCTTTTTAAAAAAATTATGGGGTTCTCAAAAACAAAAAACGCCTGCGAATGAAAATGCATATACTGCATTTTGGCAATGGTTTCAGCAGCATCAACAGCATTTTCACCACATTGTGAATCAAGGCAGTAAAACTGAAATCGAGCGAGATTTCTTTGATCGATTGACGCCTGAACTGGAAAAAGTCCATAGCGGCATCTTTTTTCTGACGGGCATGTTAACCCCACAAACAGCTGAATTAATTCTTACCCCTGATGGCATCATTCCAAATATTGTTTTTGTGGAAGAGCTGATTGCAGCTGCACCAGAGATTGCAGGGTGGAAGTTCACTGCGCTTAAACCTGAAAGCGATATTCATCAAGTCGGGATTAATATGCATGGCTATGAGTTTAGTCAGCAGACTTTGTCTTTTTATTTTAACCAGAAAGCCGAGTATCCCGATGAGATTGATCTGGTCGTGGTACATGATGAATATAATGCAGCTGAAAACGATGCGTTTTTACAGGCTGTGTATATTTTTCTCGATAACTATTTGGGTGAGTACGATGCGGTCACCAAATTGGACAATGTTTCTGTCCAGTCTAAGCAAGATGCCGAAAACGAATTGCTACCGATTCACTTGCTCAAAAACATTTTAATTTTAAAAAGTAGTGAAATTTCAAGATTAGACAAAATTACCCGTTCAAATACGGATGCCGATGAATTTGTCAGTTTGGAAGGTGAAACCAATGAAGGTGTACCGTTGCTGGCGACTTTAAATCGCACACTTTTAACATGGGATCAAAAAGCTTCGCATCCGTGGATGATGCTGATAGAAATCTCCTATGATGGTCAGCATTCAAATGGTATGCCTACGTCTACAGATTATGAACTGATGGATTTGATAGAAGATTCATTATTACAAGAGCTTAAGGATGTGGATGGCTATTTAAATATAGGTCGTGAAACGGGTAATCACTTAAGAACTATATATTTTGCGTGTAAAGAGTTTAGAAAACCATCCAAGGTCATTGATCAAGTGATTGAAAAATATAAAGGCAACTTTGAAATAGAGGTCAGTTTGTTTAAAGACAAATACTGGCGTGCTCTGAGTAAATTTACCAGTTAAGCTCTTATTTAAAAGAAGAGTTCGCCTGAAGCACTTTTAAAATATAACGGGATAAAGCAACTCCATGACTGATCTTTCAGGGCATTCCAAACTTGATGTTAAAATAGTGGCTATAGGGATCATTTTGAGTTGCGGTGTTGCATATGCTATTTATTCAACCGTTCGCCATTTTTATGCTTTAAATCAGATCAATGAAGCCAAAGAAATGATGAGTGATATACAGTCATTATTGGTTTGGTCAATGCATCAGTATCATGATGATGTAACGCAGGCTTGTCATTTAAAAAATATACAACAGATTGCGCAATCTGAAGAATTTCAAAATATGAATCGTATTTTAAAATTACAGGATCAAATACGTCAGAAAAGTCAATTTGTTGAACAGATCAAAGTGAATGCTACACCTGATTTACATGGTTGTATAACCACGGCTTACTTTAGAAAAGAGTCCTTTGTCAGTGAGCTTATTGCAGGAAAGTATATTTCTTATCATTATGATTTTAAAACTGAAACAATAAAATGTTTGACCAATATCCAAAAGCGTTCTTTAGTAAAACCTTGTACTCGGCTATAACGGTGAAACATAAAAAGGCGAAGCAGATGCTTCGCTTTTTTATGTTAGATCAACGTTCTAAATTACTGGGCTAGAGTGTGTTCTTTTAAATAATCTTCGGTGCGTTGCATCGCGTCTTTAATGTTAAGAATTGCATTTTCAACATCGGCAAAAGTCTTGGCATTACCACCACTTAAAGCCTGACGCCACTTGCGAGCGCCCGGAAGGTTTTGGAATAGCCCAAGAATATGGCGCGTGATAATCGACAATGGCGCACCCTCAGCCATACGCTTTGCAATATACGGCAGCATTTGGTCGATAATTTCAAAACGATCAGGTAGATCTAAATTCCACAATTGACCAAGTTCAGCCAAAAGGTAGGGATTGTGATAAGCCTCACGACCAATCATGACACCATCGACATGTTCTAAATGTGCTTGTGTTTCAGCGAAGGTTTTGATCCCGCCATTAATCTCGATCAATAGATTTGGACGTTCTTGTTTGAGTCGATAGACATCTTCATAACGCAGTGGGGGAACTTCACGGTTTTCTTTCGGAGAAAGCCCCTGAAGTAAGGCAATACGCGCGTGTACAATAAAATTATCACAGCCCGTTTTGGCTACAGTATCGACAAAATGCAGCATTTCTTCATAAGAATGCATGTCATCAATGCCGATACGATGCTTTACCGTCACTGGAATATCTACTGCATTTTGCATTTCAGCGATACATTCTGCAACGAGGTCCGGTTCTGCCATGAGGCATGCGCCAATTTTATTGTTTTGTACACGGTCACTTGGACAGCCGACATTTAAGTTGACTTCATCATAGCCCCAGTCTTGTGCCATTTTGGTACAAGTGGCTAAGTCTTTAGGGTTTGAGCCACCGAGTTGTAAAACGATCGGGTGTTCTTCATTGTTGTAATCGAGATGTCGATTTGCACCGCCAAACAGGATCGCGCCAGTGGTCACCATTTCTGTATAAAGAATGACGTTTGGGTTAAATAGACGCGCAAAGAAACGATAGTCCTTGGTCGTCCAATCCATCATGGGTGCAACACTGATGCGAGGTTCTTTGGTGTTATCAATGGTTTTTTCAGTAATCATATTAAAAAACATACCTTTACAGTGTTGCTGATTTTGATTTATTTCGATTTTTTACGCCTCATTTAGCACTATTATTTTTGATATTTACGCCAAATTGCGCCATTATAGCCTTAAGAAAATAATAAGGCGTAAATCATGGGGACAATTTCACAGCGTAAATTAGCCGATGGAACCATACGCTTTCGGGCTGAAATTAGAATAAGCCGTAAAGGGTTTGCAAATTTCAAGGAAAGTAAGACGTTTAGTTCTATGCGACTCGCTCAAAAATGGCTTGCAATGCGTGAAGAGGAAATCGAAGAAAATCCAGATATTTTATTAGGTAGATCGGATGTGACGAATATCACTTTAGCCAATGCCATAGACAAATATCTTGATGAAGTTGGCAGTGAATATGGTCGTACTAAAACCTATTGTCTTCGCCTAATTCAGAAATTTCCAATAGCGCAATATATTATCACAAAAATTAAGCCAGCCGATATTTCAGAACATGTCGCTTTGCGTAAGGCTGGATATGCTAAATTAGATTTAAAGCCGATAGCGACAAGTACGTTGCAACATGAGTTATTGCATATTCGTGGCGTATTGTCTCATGCTTCAGTCATGTGGGATGTAAATGTTGATTTGGCAGGATTTGATAAAGCAACAGCACAATTACGAAAGACTCGACAAATATCTTCTAGTGGTAAACGTGATCGCTTGCCGACAACGGCAGAGTTAAAAAAACTGACAGAATACTTTTATCGAAAATGGCAAAAGCCTGTTTACAGCTATCCCATGCATTTGATTATGTGGTTTGCAATATTTTCATGTCGTCGTGAGTCAGAAATTACTGAAATGTTATTGGCTGATTATGACGAGGATAATGAAGTATGGAAAGTACGGGATTTAAAAAATCCGAATGGCTCAAAGGGTAATCATAAAGAATTTAATGTATTAGAACCTTGCCGAAAAATGATTGAACTTTTACAGGTGAAGAGTACGCGAAAACGTATGTTGAATCGAGGATATGACAAGGATTTGCTCATTCCTCTAAGTCCTAAAACGATTGGTGGTGAATTTAGAAATGCTTGTAAAATCTTGGGAATTGAAGATTTACGTTTTCATGATTTAAGGCATGAGGGTTGTACCCGTCTTGCTGAACAAGGCTTTACAATTCCTCAAATTCAGCAAGTGAGTCTACATGATTCATGGGGGAGTCTGGAAAGATATGTATCAGTGAAAAAAAGGAAAAAGACAATAGAATTAGATGAAGTGTTCCCCCTCATTGGTGAAGAGTAACATGGTCTTGATTGGCATATTTATATTGTAGATCTAGGACATGAGCTAGATCTTTGATATGGACAAAGTACGGAGCTTTTTGGCTTTTATCTAATTTAAAGCAAGAAAATGGAAAATCTTGATTTCTTGCTTTTTCTAACATTTTTACCTTACTGAGATGAGGGTAGTAATCCTTGACTACGTCCTCTAGTTTAACTGTTGTGCTGCGGTAGCGCATAAATAAGTAATCAGATGTGGAGAGTTGCAGAGCAGCGCCATTCATGATTTTATTCCTATCATTTCGGTTGATGTGCTCACTGTAAATTTAATGGAATTTAAAAAGTAGAGTGGTGCGTAATTAGTAAATAACTAGCGTATCATGCTATTTAATATATTGTTATTTAATGGGATTTAAAATAGTGAATTTAGACATCATTTCTGATTTGAATGATTTAGAACAAGAAATGCTTTTCACATTTAAGTATTGGTATGACTGTGATTTTGAGGCTGATATTACGCATCCTTCATATGCAGCAGCTAGAGATAAAATCATACTGAGAATGCAACAAAATGATTTCTTAAAGAACCCACTTAGAGTGACAGTACTTCCACAGTTTTCAAATGATCCTAGTTTTAAGCCTAATCAAATATATGATTTTTTTATAAAAATCGATTTACTAAAAAGTGAAAGAAGTAATTTATCTTCAAGAACTTGTAAACAACGGTACTCCGAAATTTTAATGGCATATGTAGATACAATGGGGACTTACTATTATTGTTCTAACATTGGATTAGCAAGAAAAGTGAGTGCAATTCGTGCAGTTAGGGCGCGCTATGATAAAAAATTATTACCTAGGCGTGAAATTTTATACAGTGTTTTACGTGAGCAATGTGCTTTAAATGGGTGTAAGTGGAAGAGCTTGAATCAGGCTGTAACTTCAATAATTCCGACATTGATAAAAGAATTTGAAAAATTTGATGTTGATTGGTTGAAAGTCTTAATTAAGGAAAAAGAAGAAGAGTTGAGAGAGGTCATAAGCGATGGGTATAAGCGTCGTAAAGTATTATCCGATAAAAAGGCTAGGCAAGTAAAAGAATTACAAGAAGAAATTGAAAATCTAACAAGCATTCTAAATTCGAAAAACCCCTCCGTTGCATTAAAGCATTTTGGCTACAATATGCCATATAACAATACTGACTACATGGAGGAAACAATTATCCACGAGTTAAGAAAAAATCACGATTTATTGAAAGAAATTATAATTCCAAAAAATGAAAGTTAAATAAGAGGGAATCACATTTTTACTGTTACACCCAATTATCCCCCATATAGATTAGGGCGGAGTGATGCTTATTACTGCACTGTCTTTATTGGATCACTATCAGATTCTACAACTCTAACTTCCCCGCATAAAGTTCACTGAGCTCACCTTGTGTTTTTGAAAGTATTGCCAGCAAAAGTAGCCTATTTTGACCTAACAGAGCTAAGAGGATTTTTGCCCTAAAAAAATTCAATCGACATTTAAAAATTGAACAGTTGTGTTTGATTTTTGGGACTAATGGCCTCTCTGATTTTTTGAATAATAGCTATAAATAGTGTGATTTTTGATTTGTAAAATATGATTATTATGATAAAAAGTGCTGAATAACATTTCAATTAAAATTTTATAAGTACTGTATATAGAGGGTTTTAATGAGGATAACTCCAAATTTATCTAAAATTTCAAAAGAACAAATGTATGATTTACTTAGAGCTCGATATAGAAAGACTTATGATGAAGCCAAGCAAGAGGGGGGGGATCAGAATATTCTCATTTTTAGGGAATCAATTGATGTCATTCAGCTCTATGATTGGTGGCTGTTAAATATCAAGAATGATGAGGTGATGAGTAAAAGAAGATTTGAAAAAATGGACTTTAGTCGTAAAGAACAGTTCTTAAAAAATGTTGGTTCTTTGCAATATGCATCTGGATTATTGCCTGAATGGCATGGATTGGAGATACCAGCATTTAGAAAATTTGTACAATATTTGATGGAACCTGAGGTTCAAGGCGGGTGGGAAAATCAGGCAAATCTTGTTATGTGGTTTAATCAGTTTTTTCAACAAAATAAATTTTGTATGAGCAGCCCTCAGGATTTTAGTTCAATTCCTTATGAGTTCTTGGCACAGGTTTATTATGAAATATCTGAGAATTTAAAACCAAAAATAAGAACTGATGAAACGATTAAAGAAACCTTTGTCTTGTCAGATGAAGAAGAAAATTATTTTCAGTATTTCAAAGACACATTAGATCGAAATGGGCAAGTGTACGTCATGTGTTTGGACATTAATCTGTATGCACCTTCCGATGATTGTTCAGACAGTTACACCAGCTTATTCAAAGTACTAAAAGGCAAAATTAATGCTATACGCCAGTTGATTGCTCAAACTGGGAATTTACAAAGTTACTTATTAAAATTAGAGCCGATGCAAAAAGCTGGAATAAATTTGCATTGTATATTGATGTTTAATTGTAAACATTCGAATTTCTCAGAAGATGGGATCATTGCTCAATTAGATAAGAAAATGAAACAGGAGGCTGGTCTGTCTGCTGAAAGTTACACCTTAGAAAACTGGAATAATCATCTGCGTGATTATCACCATAAAAATGCCGTGGGTTTAATAAAGAAGGGTAAGGGCAATGAGCTTTCACTTTATTATTGTTGGTACTGGGTTTACAGCTATTTTTTTTCTGTAGACCAAGTCATAAGCCTGAACATAGATGGCTATGATAGTAACTATGATATTTTTAAGGCTCCCTCAAATCAGTCTTTAATGTCTCAAGGGGCATTATTGCAAAAAGATATAACAAAACAGTTCACATTTAATGAGCTTTTAACACTTTCTAAGTGCAATAAAAGCTATGATTACCAGCACCTCCCTCAAATAGCCCAAAATTATCTCGATAAAGTTGCATTGATGGATTTACGTTCTGTTTTACTTCCTATCAGTCACAAGGATAAGATTCCACTTAACAGCTTACTTTATTTGATTGAGCTTTTCTGCGAGACGTTGAAAACGGTTCCAGCAAAACTATTCAACATAGTAATAACACCAGCCAGTTCTGATAAGAATCGTTCTCCCAAATTTTATAGCGATAGCCTGACGCGTTTAGGGCGTATATGGTTTGGTCTTTTCAAACACTTAAAAAAGGTGGATTATCCTTTCTTTCAAATAGGAACCTCTGATTTTGAGTCGCAAAATAGAATTGACTTTGGTAGTTTCTTTTTTGGTCACAAACAGGAATTATTGAGTCTGGATGATCAGCCAATAAATCCTGAAACAATTCAAAAGTATGAAGAGATATTAAGAAGTTTTAAAACAAGTCTGAATGTGAATACTTATAACAAGCAGCTTAAAGAATTAGATAAGTCATTTGAAAAATTGTCAAAATATGGTGATTATCTTTTAGAAAAGGACGTGCTTGTTCATCGATTGCATCTGAAATTTAGTCGTCTACATGGTGGTAATTTTAGCAAAAAGGAGCAATCTGCAATTTTGACAGAGTTCCTTCGTGTAGGGCGCTCAACTCAACCTTTACGTTGGTTAAGAGGATATATCCTGCGTTGGGATGAAAAAGGATTTGACGTTGGGCAAGACAAAACGTTGTATGCAGACCTAACCTTGATTTTTAATTATGACTCAGAATTACAGTCTATTGATATATATCAAAGTTTAGATTCATTTTTGAAAAGGTTTATTGACCAGCGCAATGAAAAATATCGAAATTCAGAGGATTTATCTCATAGTGGTCCTCTTGCTTTTATAAAAGCAGAGTTTGTTTACCTTCTAAAACCCTACGCTATTTGGGATGGAGTGCTCGAACTTTCGTCAAAACCCTTAAAAATTGAGACTATAGACAAAGTGACTAGGGGAGCTTTTAAAGAAAAGTATTTGCTATATATTTGTTACAAGAGTTTATTTCAACCAATTCAAGGTTGGGTGCCTAAAGAAAAAAGGCTATCACTAGGGCATAAACCTAAATCAGAGCAAGGGCTATCCTAGGTTGATGGTATTGAACCATTCTTACATTTTTCTTAAAGAAAAAAAGGTTTTAGTAAGGGGTGACTTTAGCTTGGTTGATTTATGACATATTTCTAGTATTTACAGGCTATTGTTATGCCACTAAGCAGGATTTCATAGGCAATTCTTACTGTGTTGTACAACCTGCTTAGTTGGTCTCTTATATTATTAATACATCCTAGACTCTCGATCCATAAGATACTGACTACCAAAAGAATTCAATTAATCACTGCAACCTTTCTTTCATGATGCTACTCCTCAGATATCGTTTACAGATAATTCTGTACAGGAGGGTATGAGAGTACGCAGGAAAGATTTCAAGCTTCTAAAAAAATACAGAGGTGACTCATGACATGGTTATAAACACTTTAGAGGACTAACCATGACAATCACTATACTGAATACCAAGTCTTATTCTGAAACTGAAATCCTATTTGCAGTTGAAAACTTTGTTATTAACATTCAATTGGGTGGTTTCAATCACTCTCAAAAACAAGAGTTTAAAGAGCTGCTTGAGCTATTCGATACCATTTACAATATCGACTATTGCTATGGTGACTATATCTCAGCCTTCGTAATGTTGAAATTGGATATTGACCAAATCCGTTTTGATCCAGTTGTAACGCAACTAGATAATTATGATTTCGTTTTAGAATTCAATGATGAACAATTAGCATTTTATGAAAAGATGCTCAAAATGCTGAAAGGGGAAATTGAGCGGGATTTACATCAGTTTAGGCTGCAAGAAAAGGACAATAAAGAAAGCTTACTGGAATATATTGAACAGATATTTAATCACCATACGAAGGAGCTTATTGTTCGTGTTGACTTGGGATATTTAAACGATTCAAAACAGCAAATCACCATAGAGCAATTCTATCGGCATTTTGAAATCATGCGTAATCGCCTTTCTAACCAAGATACCTTCTTTAGCAATCTTCATGGATATTCATGGGCAATTGAACAAGGGAAGGAGCGGGGTTATCACGTACATCTATTACTTATGTATGATGGAACCAAAGTACAGAATGGCTCTTATTATGCGCAGCGTGTAGGGGAGAAATGGCAACAGATTACTCAAGGGCATGGTAGCTATTTTAACCTCCATAGCAAGGACTACATTAATAAACTACGCATGGCAGGCTGTGATATTGGTATCGGGATGGTATCGAGAAACAATGAGGGTGACTGGGAAAAAGTGGTTACTGTAATTGAATATCTGACAGACCCCGCTAAGGACGAACAGCGTCTCAGAGTAAAATGTTTTAGGAACATGCAAACTTTTGGGAAAGGGCAGTTTGAGAATAGCAAGCGTAGAGGGATCAAGTAACGCAAGTTAAAATTTTTGACTTATACATTATTAGCTAAAAAGCTATTTTCTTATTCTAAGGAATTGAGCTACTACTAGCTCGATTCCTATAGTTAAGAATAAAAACACTTTAATTAGGTATTAATAAGTGAGATTGGTATAAGCGAATCTACGGTAAATATAATTTAAATTACATTTAGATTCAATAATTTATATTGCTATGTATTGTTTATATATTTTAGAATTCTACAATAATATTATTTTGTGAAGCTAATTTAATGACAATATGTGCTGCATGGATTAAAAAAAATGGAAATTCTGAAGAATTGGTTTTCGTAACTGATAGTAGATTGAGAGCTTTTGGATCGTGGGATTGTAATCCTAAGATTTACACTTTTTCTAGAAGTGACTGTGCAATGTGCTTTTCTGGAGATACAAGCTTTTCATATCCTATGATGATCCAGTTAAAAAATGAAATTGAGCTAAATCCGAAGATTAAAAATCGGTATCAACATCTATCTACTTTCAAAGCAGTGATATTGAAAACATTAAATGAAATGTTGTTGTATAAAAGTGATTATGAAATTCCATCTGTAGAGTTTTTATTTGGTGGTTATTGCTGGCATAAGCAAGAGTTTAAACTATGGAAATTTATATATCAAAAAGATATTAAAAAATTTACATATCAGCCAATTAAATTTTGGAAAGGAGTTAAAAGTAAAATTCTAGTTTCTTTTAGTGGAGATTATCTTGATGAAGCAAAAGAGAAATTAATTAACCTTCTTAAAGAGAGGAATAAACTTGAAAGTGGTTCATTAGATATGGAACCATTAGAAGTAATTAGAGATATGCTTCTAGATCCTAATGCAAGAACTAAATTTAATTGCATCGGTGGAGCCCCACAAATGGTAAAAGTTTATAAAAGTTTGAATAGAGTATCATTTGGAGTGAAATGGAAAATAGAGGGTAAAGAGGTAATAACCTTATTTGGTAGACCGATTAAGACTTTTAGAAGTATGCCGTTGCCTGTAATTGACCCTATAACTTTAAAGTACTCCAATACTAATTCTTATAGTTGAAACTGGCTTTGTTGCACAAACCTATCTCTAAAGGCTTATTCCACAATATAATTCTCAAATGAATAAGCCCACACCTAAAATCTATCGTACAACCAATTGGTCTTCTTATAACAGTGCATTAATAAATCGAGGAAATCTCTCAATTTGGTTTGATCCCAAGACTCAATGGTACGCTCAACCCAAAGGTAAACATGGTCGAAATCAAACTTATTCAGATACAGCCATCCAATGCTGTTTAATGATCAAATCCTTATTTCGTCTTTCTTTACGCATGGTCACTGGCTTTGTGCAAAGTCTCATTCATCTTTGTAGATTAGATTGGACAGCACCAGACTATTCCACCATCTGCAGAAGACAAAAGCATATTGATATTGCAATTAACTATCAAAAAAGCAGTAATGGTCTCCAGCTACTCGTCGATTCTACTGGCTTAAAGTTTCTAGGCGAAGGTGAATGGAAGCGTAAGAAACACCAACCTGAATATCGTCGCCAATGGCGTAAACTTCATATTGGTATAGATGCTGAAACCCTTCAAATACGCGCTATTCAACTCACTACAAATAATGTGAGTGATTCACAAGTGCTTGGTGATTTACTCGATCAGATTCCACAAGATGAGCAGATTGACTCTTGATCCTAGACAGTATCGTGGACAACCAGCCCCTCTAAACTTTTAATATATTTCTGTTCAAAGGCTTCTGGACTTAACCAGCCGTTTGCAGAATGTCTTCTGACCCGATTGTAATAAATTTCAATATAGTCAAACAAGACAGCATTCGCTTCTTTTCGAGTCGAAAACACACTGCCATGTACCACATGACCTTTTAATGTATGAAAGAAGCTTTCAGTCACTGCATTATCCCAACAGTTTCCACGTCTAGACATACTCTGAGTACAATCATTTTTCAGTAACAGCGCTCTAAAATCACGACTACAGTACTGTGAGCCTTGGTCCGAATGAACCATAACACCAGTTGGATAACCCTGACGAGCCATTGCATAGTTAAACGTATCACACACCAACTGGCGGTCTATTCGATGGCTGGTTTGCCACCCCACGATACGACGGCTAAATAAATCTAGCATCACACATAAATACAACCAACCTTCTTTAGTGCGGATATAGGTAATGTCTGTTGTCCAGACTTTATTAGGCTGAGTAACTGTAAATTGGCGATCCAACAAGTTGGGTGCTGTAGGCAAACGATGGGTTGAATCAGTCGTATGCTTGTATTTACGTGCAATCCTGCTACGTAAACCAAGCTTTTTTAGCATCCTTCCAATAGTACGTTCGCTCATGTTGTAACCTAAATCATGCATGTCATGTACTAATGAAGGTGCACCCAATCGTGCATGATGCTGCCAATATACGGCTTTTAAGTCATTATATTTCTGTGCCGTATTGGCTTGACGTTTTCGCCAGGCATAATAGCCTGAAGTGCTGACACCTAGGTATTTACAGGCAGAAGATACGGTGACTTCATTCATATCTAGATCTTGAATTACCGTGTACTTTTCTTGGCATGATCTGTTAGAAAGTACACATGCGCTTTTTTTAAGATGTCATTGGCTTCCTTGAGCTGTTTGACTTCTTTCTCTAATTCCACGATCCGCTGTTGTTCTGGTGAAAGTTGACGTTTGCTTGAACCTGCCGGATTGGTTTCACGAATCCATTTATCTAATGTTGAATAACCCACACCTAATTTCTGGGCGATTGCAGCTACAGACTCGTGTGAGTTTGAAAGTGCATAATCAATCGCTTGCTGTTTAAATTCGGGACTAAAACGTTTAGCCATTTCTTGAATCTCCAAAGATTAAAGTTACGTTATCTTTAGAGGGACGTGCTGTCCATTATTTTGTCTAGGATCATCTGTCTATACTGATGGGGCTTATGACACCAAGCAATGCCGTCAAGTAATTGCAGACCGACAAGCACATGCGGTGATTCCGCCAAGAAAAAATGCGAAACCTTGGAAAGATACAAAGACCAGCTCGCTAGAGCGAAATGAATTACTTCGAACAGTTAAACGTTTAGGAAGAACAATATGGAAAAATTGGTCAGGCTATCATCGGCGAAGTTTGGTTGAAACTAAGATGCATTGCATCAAATTATTAGGCGATAAACTCCGTGCGAGAAACTTTCAAAGCCAAGTCAATGAGATTCATGCACGTGTGGCCGTATTAAATAAATTTACAGATTTAGGCCGACCTCACACCCAAGTTGCCACTTAAATTTAGATAACTTGGAAGAAGTTTAGCTTTTGAATGTTTGTGCAACAAAGCCGTTGAAACTTAAAAAATCAGCTTTTAACTACTTTTTACGTTGGAATGGCTTTGTTGCACAAACCTATCTGTAAAGGGTTTTTCAGCGATATAATTTTCAAATGAAGAAGCCTACACACAAAATCTACCGCACAACCAATTGGCCCGCATATAACCGAGCACTTATGAGTCGCGGAAATATTGCCATTTGGTTTGATCCTGCTACGCAATGGTATGCGCCATCAAAAGGCAAACAAGGGCGAAATCAAACCTACTCCGACGCAGCCATCCAATGCTGCTTAATGATTAAATCCTTATTCCGTCTGTCTTTACGTATGGTTACTGGCTTTGTGCAAAGTCTGATTAAACTTTGCGGATTAAATTGGATAGCTCCAGATTACACCACGCTTTGTAGAAGACAAAAGCATATTGATATTGTAATCAGCTACCAAAAAAGTAGCGATGGGCTGCATCTACTCATGGACTCTACAGGCATGAAGTTTCTAGGTGAGGGCGAATGGAAACGCAAGAAACATGGACCTGAATATCGTCGCCAATGGCGTAAACTTCATATTGGTATAGATGCTAAAACCCTACAAATACGAGCAGTTTAGCTTACAACCAATAATGTCAGTGATTCACAGGTGCTTGGTGATTTACTTAATCAGATTCCACAAGATGAGCGGATTGACTCTGTTTATACCGATGGAGCTTATGACACCAAGCAATGCCGTCAGGTCATTGCAGATCGGCAAGGGCATGCGGTGATTCCACCTAGAAAAAATGCGAAACCATGGAAAGATACAAAGAGTAGCTCGCTAGAGCGAAATGAATTACTTCGAACAATTAAACGTTTAGGCAGGACACTATGGAAAAAATGGTCAGGCTATCATCGGCGAAGTTTGGTTGAAACTAAGATGCATTGCATCAAATTATTAGGAGATAAACTCAGTGCAAGGAGTTTTGATAGCCAAGTGAATGAGATCCATGCACGTGTAGCAGTCCTTAACAGATTTACGGAATTAGGTCGACCACTTACCCAAGTTACGCCTTAAATTTGGCTCAATTAGGGGCGCTTTGCATTTCAAATCTTTGTGCAACAAAGCCCGTTGGAATAAGTATTTAAGTTGAGAAGAATTTAACTCAAATTTAAACTGACAGATACATTAAAAATTGGGTAACTGTCAGATCGGGTTTGAGCTAGTGCATTTTATACACTATCTTTTTCGAGTTTTTGTTTATTTATAAAAAGATTTTCTTTGAATTCTTCAGTGAAAATTTTCTTTGATGATTTCTCCATAAGTTCATACAGTTCAATTTTCTCTTTAATATTTTCCGAGTGATCAATATTTCCATCAAAAATAATTGTTCTGATAGCATATTTCCCATAATCAGGCGAATTTATCATTAATCCCCCCAATAATTTTGCCATTTTTTCATTATCATCAAAATTTCTTTTGAGGCAACGGTTAGTACTGCTTACCAATAGATCTACTATTTGTAGTCCTTTAGATGTTTTTGAATCTGTAAATGAAAAATCTTTAGCTAATAGAGGTTGTAAGCTAATTGGTCTCATAAAATTTTTCCATACAGAAATATCAATTTCGCGTAGTTTTGCTTCATTTTCTAATTTTTTAGAATTATGCTTAGTATTAAAAGAGTGAAAAAAATAACTAAAATTATTACTTTCTTCGTATACTAGCCTCATTGGATTTCGTAGAGATGCACTAACAGCAATACTTAAATATAAAGATTGAAATACTTTTTCAAAGGAGTTTTCCTCGGGTTTGATTCCTTTTTGGTCTATTCTCCATTTAAATGATGATAAAGACTCTGGGGAATGTTTTGCATAAAAATTCAAAACTTTTTCTACTAAACCTACAATTAAATAGCATTGCATGTAAACTTGCTGAAATAATTGAAGACTGAGACTATCTGTGAGATTAATAACATTCATCACGAATTCAAGCTGATCCCCTTTAATTTTTTCAATTTCAATGTATCTTTTCATACTTTCGATAACATTGTTTTTTGCTTGAACTATTGTTTCAGACTCATTCAGAGATATATTAGTAACTAATGCTTCAAATGTACAATTTAAAGATACTAGTTTGGCAATAAACGATTCAAAAGGTTTTGAGGTACAGTCAGGTCTTGGTCTTTTGATTTCATCTTCATTTTGTATACCTAGAGATTCTTTAAGATCCGTTAAAGCTCTTTCTACTTGATCTATCGCTTCATCAGGCACGCAAAGTGCACCAACTGTGCTACATGAATTATTTTCAGTGGGTAGAAATACACCAGATTCATCAATAAAAATATACATTTCTTAGTTTTAAATAAAAATATGAGTTATTAGTTTTATATTTAAAAAAGATAAATATCAACATTAAAACTTATCAATTATTTAATTGTATTAAATATCTTGCATATTAGGCTTCTTGCTTAAGTGTACTTTTAGCTAATTTTTAACTAACTAAAATCTTATGAATTAAAGGCTCTGATTGTCTGTTTTTTGACAAAAGCTAAAGTTCAAATGTGAATTTCTAAAATTAAAATAGTACATCTTATAAGAAAGTTGATGAATTTATTATATAAATCAATGCTGTATTCCTAAATTCACCTTATTTATGGCTAATTGCTTTTCTTCCTAATTCTTCACGTTCACTATATTTAAATAATGTTCCAGCAGTTTTGTAAGTAGAACTAAAATTTAGAAATTGAGTTATGTTGTCTTGTAAGTAGCTAATAAATATATAGAAATACAAAACAAGCCGTATTCATAACTATCTGAATTGACTTCAATCCCCCTCACCATTATTCTTAGCATGCTGACCTACATTGTCAGTCGGTTTTAGCAGACCGATCCATCTAGCGTATCAGGTACTTATATTCTTCCTGAGTATAAGTCTTGTGCGAAACCTTCTCGTCCCCCTTTGCGGTAGAACGGGAGGGGGACGCGTTCGCGCGTGCTGATACTAGATGATCAGTCTGCTAACCCCCTTTCGTTCTGCCACCATAATCAAATAGCAGTGATTTGGCAGAACTTCTATTACATCTAGGAGTCCGTCATGGTCATTCAAAACATCCCCTTACTGTACTGAATTCTATTTCAAACAGCTGACTTTTCATCAAGCAGCTGATGGGATTTATTCGTCTCATTTTATTCAGATTCGCACATCTTCCTGACTCGGGAGTACGCGTCGTTGTGCCTTAAATTTTGATTTCAATACAGAACAATATCAGAGGGGAGCTTTATGAGAATTCAAACATTCAGCATGCTTGCTGTATTCCTTTTACCTATTTTATCTGCCTGTTCATCTACGGATAGCAAAGACCGTAAAGCCTATATCGAACAATGCATGTATCCAAACGCTGCCATTAAAACCGCAGTGGAAAGTGAAGCAACCTGTGGCTGTCGCTATGACAGCATTCGTGAACAATACGGCAAGCCATTCTTTACTGTACCGATCACCAATGATGAAGACAGACGTCGTCTGGACTTTGCTAGAGGTTATACCGTGGGCAAATGCAGAGGTTAGGAACATGCAAAACAAAAAATTACTTCTCATCATTGCTGTTGCTCTGCTTGCAGGCTGTAGCTCCAAACAAGAGAAAGCTTGTCAGGAAGAAGCCAATGTGGCTGAAACTGTGATGCAGGCACGCTTGACCTACGGTGGTTTTGCCGAAGCGACTTATATGCTCGCAGGCGATAACGATGAGCTGAGAGAGCAACTCAGACCGATGATTCATGATGCCTTCGAATATAGTCGAGGTGGGACAGCAACTTTCGAAAAAACCAAACAAGTCTTCAAAGATAAATATTACCAACAATGCATGGACAGACCAGCACCTTGATGTGAATGCCTAAGCATATGGGGAATAGGGGTAAGAGATAAAATGAAAAAGATCATGATGTTGGCAACCATAGCCATGTTGACGGTCGGTTGTGATAAGCAACCAGAAGTAGCACAAGCGCAGAATAATGCAGTGAAAACCGAAGCAGTCAAAGCAAAGGCTCAAACAGATAAACTGACCGAGAAAGAATTACAGGACTTGGAGTCCTTGGAAAAATCGCCTAGTGAAGAAACGGCAGCTACCGCAGGCTATTATCTCAGTAATTTGGAAGTGACACCCGTTACGGAAATAAGAGAATTTATTGCCAAAGGCTGGGATGAATGGGAAACACTGAATAGACAGGAAGCGGAGAAGGATGAACAACAAGCGCCATCTGACCAAGGCGATGCTTCAATGCAATATCGTATTGAAATCAAGAATCAGGTCTTTGGTGGAAAGCATGAGGTTGAAACTGCCTATCTACATTTAATTTCATTGTCCGACAGCATTACACTGGATCGAGTGGTGGTGAATCGGGGTAACTGTAAAGCGGATTACCGTGATGGTGCCAATCCTATTCTGTACGGTAAAACCATGCGCTTCTTCTTGAATTGTGATCCACGGAATGTCAGAGAAGTGGTTGCAGTACTCAAGGATGGACGTGAAATTGTGATGTCACCACAATAAACTGAAGGTTGTGTTTATTCCACATACACACCACGCATTATAATGTTGAGTTGTTGAAGTTTTTGAGCGGATTGAAAGAAATTTCACTTATATAACATAAAGATGAATCAATAGACTGAATGTGTTCATTGAGCCTATTACACAGGATTTAATAAGCACATTCACAAGACCAATCTGAATCAGGTTGCTGGACTTCATTCCAATTAAGGGATGGGGCCCAGCAACCTTTTTGTTTATAAGGACAAAACTCATGGCACATCAACTTGAACAAATGGCGTATGTAGGCGAAACCCCTTGGCATGGACTAGGCAACCCACTCACGCAAAACCAACCGATTGAAGTCTGGGCACAGCAGGCAGGCATGGACTGGCGCATTGAATCTTCCAATGTCAGTTATATGGCACAAAATGAACGAGGGCAAAGTATCATCATGCCCTATGAAGAACAGCGAGTGCTTTATCGTTCAGATACCCATGCACCTTTATCTGTAGTCAGCCAACGCTTTCAGGAAGTTCAGCCTCGTGAAATTTTAGAATTCTATCGAGACTTAACTGAGCAATCAGGTTTTGAACTGGAAACCGCAGGCGTACTTAAAGGCGGTAAGAAATTCTGGGCATTGGCACGTACAGGACAAACCTCTACCTTAAAGGGTAAAGATGTCAGCAATGGTTATATTCTCTTAGCAACCGCTTGTGATGGCACTCTTGCCACGACGGCACAATTCACCTCGATCCGTGTGGTGTGTAACAACACTTTGGCGATAGCCCTAAAAGGACAAAACAGCAGTGCAGGCGTGGTTAAAGTGCCACATAGTACCAAGTTCGATGCAGAGAAGATTAAACAGCAATTGGGTATTTCAGTGCGTGCATGGGAAGAGCACATGTATGAAATGAAACAATTGAGTCAACGTAAAGTCACTCAACAAGAAGCAGCAGCCTACTTTGATTCCGTGTTTAACAATACCAGCCTCAGCCCAATGGAACAGGATGAAGGCATTATTGAGTTTTATCGTAATGTCGCCACACAAGCCAACTCACCCACCAAAGCAGAAAACAAGACTGAACCGAATGGCCGTGCCATGTCAAAAGTCATGAGCATGTTTAATGGGCAGGGGCGTGGAGCAGAACTCAGTTCAGCCAAAGACACGGCTTATGGCTTACTGTGCTCGATCACAGAGTTTGCTGATCACGAACGTCGTGCCATGAGTCAGGATCATCGACTTGATTCTGCTTGGTTCGGTGCAGGTGCAGGCTTAAAGCAACGTGGCCTAGAACAAGCTTTACGCATGATTGCCTGAGCCTCATCAACGAGCAGACTCACTTACCAACCTAACGCTCAAATACACCTATAGCCACGTCTTCGGATGTGGCTTTTTTATGCCCGAAATTTACAAAATAGGAAATCATCATGAATACAGCACTAAACACGCCTCTGAATCTAACACCGAATCCAATGGTTAATATCCATGCCAATCGTCCCAAACTGTTTACTGCCAAACGCTTTGTGGATACCAAAAAACTTAGCCAAGCCGAGTGGTTAGAAGTACGTCGGCAAGGCATCGGTAGTAGTGACTGTGCCGCAGCCTGTGGACTCAATCCCTATATGTCGATGCTCGAACTGTGGATGATTAAAACAGGGCGGATTCAACAAAACATCGAAGATGAAAGCGAGGGACATGCACCCTTGTACTGGGGTAAACAGCTTGAACCTTTAGTGGCTGAATACTACAGCATGCATACTAACTATAAAGTCCGTCGGATCAATGCTGTGTTACAACATCCCGATCCAGACAAACATTTCATGTTAGCCAACTTAGATTATTCTGTGGTGGGTGTTGCCGATGTGCAGATATTGGAATGTAAAACCGCAGGGGAATATGGCGCAAAACTTTGGCGAGATGGGGTGCCTTTATACGTGTTGTGTCAGGTACAACATCAATTGGCGGTGACAGGCAAGCAAGCTGCACATATCTGTGTCTTAATCTGTGGGCATGAAACCCGAATCTTTAAAGTGACACGTTCAGAATCGGTGATTCAACATATTATCAATGCAGAGCGTTACTTCTGGGAATGTGTGGAAAAGGATACGCCACCTGAAGCGGATGCCAGTGAATCGGCAGCAAAAGCCTTACAGCTCCTCTATCCTGAACATGTGCCTCTCAGTACCACGGATCTTTCAGAGGATGAACAAGCCAATCAACAGTTTGAACAACTGCTTCAAGCTCGAAGCCAAATTGAAAAGCATCAAGAGCAGTTCGATCTGCTGAAGCATCAGCTACAAGCCAAGATGCAAATTGCCGAACGGGCCGTGTTTACGACAGGTTCAGTGACATGGAAAAAGGCTAAAGACTCGATCAGTTTAGACAGTAAAGCCTTACTCAAATCACACCCCGAATACCTCAACCAGTTCCCACAAACTAAACAAGGTTCACGACGTTTCAATATCTACAGCAAGGATGATTGAAGCTGCTTTAGCCTAAGTGTAATTCACAAGCGGAACATCAAACTCCACTCAACAATCCCATGCCTCAGTGCATGGGATTTTTTTATAGCAATTTCATTTTAAGCAGATACAGAAACCCATTTAAACAGAAGAGGAAAACACCATGATCAAAGGTCTAGCCATCACACCGCCTATTCTAGGGCGAATCAGTATTGGTAAGGTGGTCGAAAAGAACGGTAAACGACTCCCTGAAAAAGATGATCAATTCACCATTACCAGTCAAATTCAAAGTAAGGAGGGATGGGTTAAACATCCGCTTGACGAACAACTCCGAGCCCAAATATCTAATCAAAAACTCAGAAGTATTCCAGTACGGATGATCTTCAATGATCCTGATTTAAATCTCAGAGCGGAATACACCTTATTTGACCGTCAGACAGGGCGACCTGTCTGTGTCGGCAATGGTCAAACTTGCCAACGTCTGACCAATCAAGGGGTAGAACAACATCCATGCCCATCACCTGATTTATGTCCATTGGCACAAGGGGGGCACTGTAAGCCTTTCGGCAGACTTCATGTGAACTTAGATGAATCGGATGAACTCGGTACATTTATCTTTAGAACCACAGGCTTTAACAGCATCCGTACTTTGGCAGCACGACTGAGTTATTACCATGCTGCATCGAATGGTTTGTTGTCATGTCTACCGTTACAACTGACCTTAAGAGGCAAGTCCACCACACAAAGTTATCGTACACCTGTGTATTACGTGGATTTAACGCTTAGGGATGGTGTTAATCTGCAACAGGCAATTCAGATGGCGCAAGACATTGATCAACAAAGTAAAGCATCAGGCTTTAATCAAAATGCCTTAGATGTAACAGCACGATTAGGTTTCGCCAATGCACAGTTTGAGGTGAATGTGGAGGAGGGATTGGATTTGGTGGAGGAGTTTTATAATGAGGAAAATCAAGAGGTAAAAGCTGAACAAGCACAGGCTGAAATTGCAACGAGAACCAAAGTAAAGCTTAAGCCGAATCAATGTGAGGGTTTTGTGCAGGATATGCAGAAAGGGTTAGAGGGGAGTGTGAGGGCGGTGAATTAATATTAAATTAAATATCAGTGATATAGAGGTTGTGGTTTTATCTCACTGATATTTTTTTGCTTTGAAATAATAAACTTTAATGATTTATGTAGATTGATAAAGATAGTCTATTATTCAAGCGGATGATATATAGAAAATATCATTGACTTTCTTGAGATGATTAGTCTGGAATTCTAACATCATGCATTTTATAAATTTAGGGGCTTTGTTGCACAAAGATTTCATAACTATATGATTTTAAAAGTTTTGATTATTTTTTGATCCAAAATTAAATTTATTTAAATCAGATGCTTACATATTTATGCAACAAAGCCAAATTTAGGTGAAAGTTGTCAGATTAAATAGCTAAAATTTAAAAAGGCTTGCGAAAAAAATATAAATAATTTAAATATTATAATTATTTACTTTAAAAAAAATATTCATGTATCTTAAAAATTTAATTATTCAAAATTTTAGAAATTTTGAATCTATTGATATTCCATTGAGTAGTAATCTCGTGTTACTTGGTGAAAACCGTGTAGGTAAAAGTAATTTATTATTTGCGATGCGCTTGGTAATAGATCAAACACTTCCAGATTCAGCGAGACAATTAAGAATTTCAGATTTTTGGGATGGATGTGATCTATCAAAAAAACCTCAAATTGAAATTCATTTAGATTTTACCGATTTTGAAGATGATCCTTATTTAACTGCTTTACTAACAGATTATAGACTTGCTCATGATCATAAAACTATTCGATTAAGTTACGTTTTTAGATGTAAAGCTGAGATTACTGGTTTACCAACAAGTAGTGAAGACTTTGAATTCATTGTTTATGGCGGAGGAGTTGAAACAAGACCAATTCATAATCAAGTGAGAAGACGAATTTCTTTAGATTTTCTTGATGCATTACGTGATGCAGAAAACCAATTAGGCTCTTGGAGAAATTCACCTTTAAGACCACTCATAGAAAATACTATGGGATCAATCGGCTCAGCTGAGTTAGCCAAAGTATCAATTGACTTAGAAGCCGCAAATACGAAAATAGTTGAACAACCAGCAATCAAGGAATTGAATGATTCATTAGGTAAAAAAATCCTAAGTCTTTCAGGTAAAGGACATGATTTAAAAACATCTCTACGCTTTTCTAATGCCGATCCGTTACGACTATTTCGCTCATTAGGTATGTATATAGATGACGGCAAACGTAGTATTACTGAGGCAAGTTTAGGGTCAGCGAATGTTATGCTGATGGCTTTAAAACTAGAGGAGTTCTCATGGCGAAAAGAAAAAAATGAAAGGAATTATTCTCTATTATGCATAGAAGAACCTGAAGCGCATTTGCATCCTCAACTTCAACGTACTGTTTTTAAAAATATCTTTAAAGAAAAAAATTCTTCTCAGGCTCTCATTATTACTAGCCATTCTCCAACATTAGCATCGATTGTACCTTTACGTTCTATTATTAATTTAAGGCTCGTGAAAAATAGTACAAAAGCATTTTCATTAGCTAATTTGCCAATTAATGAAGATGAAAAAGATGATATAGAAAGATATTTGATCGCAACTCGTTCTGAAATTCTGTTTGCTAAAGGCATTATTTTTGTTGAAGGTGATGCTGAAGAGGCTTTAGTTCCTAGCTTTGCTGAGTTATTAGAACAAGACTTAGATGGACTCGGTATTACTGTATGTAATGTAGCTGGAACGAACTTTAATCCATACGTAAAATTAGCGGAGGGATTAGGTATACCATTTACAGTGATTACAGATTGGGATCCGTTAGATGGAACAAAACCAGCGTTAGGAAGAGCAAGATGTGTTGGGATTTGGGATTCTCTTTGTGAAGTTAATACCGAATTAGACATACTAACTGAAAAAAATAGAAAATGGGCTGAAACTGCTAGTTTTGAAGAGTTTAGTAGTTCATTTAGTAACGTTGGGATATTTTTAAATAATGAAACATTTGAAGTTGCTATAGTACAAACACCTAATTTAAGTTCAGTATTATTAGAGATTTTAGATGAACAAGGTTTTGGATCAACACGTACAAAGCGTATTAATGAATGGAAAACTGATTACAGTAAAATAGATAGTACACAGTTACTTGCTATGGTAAAGGATATTGGTAAAGGGCGCTTAAGCGGAAAATTAATAAAGAAAATATCTGGAGGGGAACTTATACAAGTTCCTAAATATATTCAGGACGCAATTGAGTATATGGTGAAAAATGTTTAATTACATCACTTTACAAAAAGCATTAGCAGAATTAGAAAAAAACAAAGAGCAATTTGAGGCAGTGCATTGTAAGACTCATTGTGTTGTTTTAGCTGGTCCAGGTAGTGGAAAAACAAAAACTCTCACGACAGCTATTGCTCGTACTCTTAATGAAGAAGTTATTGCTCCAAGAGCAATTGCATGTATAACTTATAATAATGAATGTGCGATTGAACTTGAAACTCGATTATCAAAACTTGGTGTTGAAACTACTGGTACAAATTTTATTGGTACAGTACATAGCTTTGCATTAACACAAATAATAATGCCTTATTATCGTTGTGTAGAATGTAATATCCCTCAAGACTTTAAAGTAGCGGGTTCAAAAGAATGCCGTATAGCGATAGAAGATGCCTATAAAAAAATATACCAAGATTCTGGAGACCCTCATAAACAATGGGAATTTGCTAAAGAAAAACGAAATCGTGAACTAGATCGGACACTCCAAAGCTGGAAAGGTCATAATAAAGAACTAGCTGAATTTATTGAGGAATATGAACAGGAACTAAGAAAAAAAGAACTTATTGATTTTGATGATATGCCTCTTATAGCATTCAGAATGATCAAAGAAAATCCATGGATTCGTAAAGCTTTAGAAGCTCGTTTTCCGATTTTATTTGTAGACGAATATCAAGATCTCGGTCATGGGCTTCATGAATTAGTTCAGCTACTTTGTTTTGATGGGAATGTTCGGTTATTTGCTGTTGGAGATGCGGATCAATCTATCTATGGATTTACTGGTGCAAATCCAGAATTACTGCAAAGTTTAACTCAACGACAAGATGTCCAAACGTTTCAATTAAGATTTAATTATCGTTCAGGAACAAAAATTGTCAAAGCATCTTCAGCAGCACTTAACGAAAATAGACTCTATGAAAGTCCTGAAGGTGCCCCTGAAGGAGAAATAATATTTAATTCTGTAAATGGGGGGATAGAAGAACAAGCGTATTTCATTGTAAATACACTACTGTCACAACTAAACACACAGGGTTTTAAAAATGAAAATATTGCAATTCTATATAGGGCCGCTTGGCTAGGAGACAAACTTGTAGAAGCTTTGGAAGCTAATCAATTACCATACCATAGAACTGATGGTAATTCTTTAATCAAAAGAAGTTCAAAGTTTTCCCGTTTTATTGAAGATTGTGCAAAATGGGTAACTGGGGGATGGAAAGATGCTGAACCACCATTTAGGGAGTTATACAAAAAAGCTTTAATTATAGTCTATGGTCATCACTACAATCAAAATGAAGAACAACAATTAGGACTTCAGCTTATTAATTTTCTTCAAAATAGTAAGTCTATAACAGAAACTGCAAATGAATGGTTATTGCGCTTTAACCAAGAACTAGTAAAACCTTGGAAAACAGTTTGTCGTAATAACTTGCAAGAATGGGAAATATGCTCAGAATTATTAGAAAAAACCTCACCTGAATCCAATAAAGACATGTCTCTTGATCTATTTTCTGGAAAAACTGAAGGAACAGGTAGATTAGCACTCACTACTTTTCATAGCTCTAAAGGTCGTGAATTTGATGCTGTTATCCTATTTGGAGTTAATAATGATGTAATACCTAATTGGAGAGATAGACAAACCTCTAAAGCATCAAAAGAAGCAAGAAGACTTTTTTATGTGGCAGTTACACGCCCTAAAAGCATATTACACTTAGTCTTTCAAAAAAATAATCATTCTGATTTCTTAGTTGATTTCTATAGAAGAACTAAACAAGAATAATAGTATAAGGCAAATTATAATCGTGAAAAATTGCATGAAGTAAACAAAGGAAAGTCAACTCTAATGGCTATTTATTTTTTAACTTTTATTTTTAAGGGACTATTACCTTAAAAGGAGTGAATATTGTCAATTGTCTTAAATGCATTTCCGTTGAAAGTCCCTGAATTAGAAGTTACAGTTTGCGAAACACCTTATAGTAAGGAAATATTGGATGAGTATCGTATCAGCCACAGGAAAACTCATTCATTCCAACGTCAAGGTAATAACATCCTTATTTTTTCAATAGATGGCACGTTTCCTAATATCGGTGCTCGAAAGACGATAAGGTTAGAAGATAATTTAGGTATTTTCTGTTCGTTAGTTAAAGTGGGGTTGATTAGACATCTCACTGGATTAGGGCGTAATCCTTCTGGATTTAATCCGATCGAATTGACAAGTATTAAGCAGAAAGATAACCTTTTGGCTCCAATTTTGGGTGAAACTTATCCATTTAAAATTTTCACTAAATACTCTATCGATACACGTATTATTAGAGGTCAACCATGCCTTGTTATTGATTGCACAACTCGTACAGTTATTGAGAAAAACTGTTTGTATTTTTTAAATAGTGCGTTCGATTTGATTGGACGGTATGCCGTTTCTGAACAGCAAGATGGATACAAGAAATTTTTAGGAACTATTAGTGGTGTAACTGGACAGATAATTTCTGTAACTCGACCCGATGGACAGATTGTACAAATCAATGCAAGTGATATTTTCCTAGAGGCTAATCGAACGAACTTTGACGATTTCATTTTTCACACGCATGGAGCAAAAAAAGATGCCGTTGTAGAGAATATTAGACGATCCATTTCTCTTTTTAATGGCGGTGATAATAAGAAAAATCACATTAATAGGCTTAAGGAATATATTCAGTCAAATATTATCCAATTGATTAATGAAGTAAATTTAGAAATTGAAGATCCACCTGATATTCAGAAAGATTGTGGACAAATGCAAAAGCCTGTATTTGTTTTTAACGATAGTAGTCAAGCTGATTGGGTCGAAAAAGGATTAACACAGCATGGTCCATATACGAAGCGTACTTTTGATAGGCATGATCCTTCAATTTGTGTAATCTGTTCAGAACATGATAAAGGGCGTGTGGAACAGTTTGTTCGTAAGTTCTTGAAAGGTATTCCAAACAGTAAATACTTCAAAAATGGGCTTGAGGGGAAATTTACGCTTGGTACTAGCCGTGTTGAAGTATTTACAACAGCTTCGGACAATCTTGGTGGGTTTAAAAGAGCAATCGAAGCTGCTATTAAGAAGAAAGCAGAGGATGGTAGTCGTTGGGATCTTGCTATCGTACAGGTACGACAGTCTTTTAAGAAACTAAAAGTTGAAGAAAATCCATACTATTTAGGCAAAAGTCTTTTTTTCATGCATCAAGTACCAGTACAAGACTTCACAATAGAGCTTTTATCACAGTCGGATTACAACCTCAGTTTTTCGCTTAACAATATGGCTTTAGCCTGTTATGCAAAAATGGGTGGTGTTCCATGGCTACTGAAGTCCTCTCCAACACTTTCCCATGAGTTAGTAATTGGCATAGGTAGTGCAAATATTGGACAGGAGCGTGGTATTAATGGACAGAGAGTTATGGGGATTACTACTGTTTTTTCTGGAGATGGTAGTTACATCGTTTCGAACACATCAAAAGCTGTTGTTCCAAAAGCCTATTGTGAAGCTTTAACGTCGGTTCTTGATGAAACTATTGAAAAAATCCAAATGCGCATGAATTGGCAGAAAGGTGATACGATTCGCTTGATTTTCCATACTCAAGTGAAGAAATTCAACAAAGAAGAGATTGAAGCTGTTCGTGCTGTTATTGATAAATATCATGATTATCAGATTGAGTATACGTTCCTTAAAATTTCTGAAGACCATGGGCTTCATATGTTTGATTCTGCTACTGCTGATGCTCAGAAAGGACGATTAGCTCCACCACGTGGAAAAATATTTCAACTTTCCAAACATGAAATGCTTATTTATTTGATTGGTCAACGAGAGTTGCGACAAGATACAGATGGGCACCCAAGAGGTGTGATTCTTAGTATACATAAAGATTCGACCTTCAAAGATATCAGGTATTTAAGTGCACAAGTTCACTCTTTTGCATCTCATTCATGGCGGAGTTATTTTCCAAATCCCTTGCCAGTGACAATTAGCTATTCAGACATAATCGCTCGAAATTTAGGATGGCTTAATCAGCTTCCTGATTGGAGTGACTCAGTCATGATTGGAAAAATAGGGCAGTCGCAATGGTTTCTGTAGAAATAGATAATGTTTATCAATTGCGAGAGTATCTGTATCTAAAAGCGTGTAAGGATGCACTCGCAGATCCGTTTAAATCTAGCTTCTTATATTTTCTGAAATTATTAGAAAACCTTCCAATTTTTGATTTCACTTCTTTACCTTTATATCAGCGTTGTGCGATCTCTGGGCTTCAAATCAAATCTGAAATAATATCAAGTAAAGATATCTCACGGTTACTTGGACAGGCTCCTAAGATTGACTCTACTCCCCGTCCTTGGGTATCAGATATTTTTGGAGTTTTGGCTATAAAATGGCTAGTTGAAAAAAATTGCGATGCGAATATCGATAATGAGTTCAGCAACTGGATTTCAGGATTTTTAGAGCAGCAAATAGAAGGTAATCATTTTAATCACTTTGAAAAAGATATTGCGTTGTTCGTCCGTCATGATAAATATGCTTCATTTTCCAGTGCATGTGTGCCACTGTTTCTTCATTACCTGAAGATATTACGTATCGAAGATCACCAAAGCCGTCTTTCCCTTATTAGCCGTTTCCAGAATGAATTTCGCGCGCTAGCAAAAGGAGAGACTTCAACTGCACTTCTGAGCTTGATCATTTATGTTTTTGACCAAATCAATCAGGATGTAGCTATAGTAGCGCCCAATGGATGGAGCTTTGATGATCTAGTTAAGTTTCTTGAAAATATTCCAGTTGGTCTCAAGCGCTGGACATGGGAGGAAACAGGTCGTACCAAAGGTGCTGAGCCAGTCAAGTGGTTGGTAGAAAATGAGTATCAGGTTCAAAACCTACTCTATGTTTTGCTCGCGCCGATATTTAATGACATCGCAGACGAAGTAACCCTTCAACCTGTAGGGCAAAAGAATCCACGTATTGATCTTTATTTACCTGCCTTACATACGATTATTGAGGTAAAGTTCCGTAAAGACATCAAAAAGTCCTTTCAAATGCTTATAGGAGAGATTGCTGAAGATGCATCACTTTACCATGTCGATACAAAATATAACGATGCACGCATTATCTGTTTTTTATGGGATAGAACGCGTGCAACGCAAGAGCATTCTAAATTCAAGGAAGGTATTTTAAAGATTAAAGGAATTAATGGCTGTGTTGTAATTAGTGCCCCCTCGACAATGGGCTAAAATGGAAGAAAGTTTTGATTTAGTTAAGCATTTGTGTACTCAGTGTGACTAACAAGACTGTGTTAAGCTTGTTTAGAATATGGTGTGGTTATGGTATTTGGTTGACTGAAGATGAGCATAAGCATTTGACTAACCATATCAATTCCAAAAACCTTGAGCGTAAAGAATTTCAGGACTTATGGAAAAAATTAACCGTAAAGCAATTTATCAAATCTAGATCGATTCTCAGAAACTGATTATTGACAGTATTAGTTGTGTTGAACGTATCGCAATTGAACGTGGGAATAAGTAAGTTTGTTGAAACACTTAGCACCATTTATAGAATTTATTTTGCAGATGATTTGAGATGCAATCCTTAGTTCAAATGAAACAGCTCAAGGTGGCGATCATGCTACCACTCAAGCTGACGTACATCCTCTCCTGCTGAAACAGGTTTGATTGAACGTACCATTCCAGATAAGCCGAAAAGTCCGAAGCAAAAGTATCGTCTTAAACCATGATTTAATTAAAAAAATATTTTGTTACACCTTTGCTTAAATAGTTAGACATGAATGAGAATTAAAAAGCGTAAAGTAAGTTTTTAAATTAAATAATTTATTATTAATCAATTGCTTAGATGGGATTTTTCTTGATTATGTTATCGAGTTTTGGTAAAAAGAAAATTACTACCAAGTGTGAGATCGATGTGATGAGTACTTTTGAAATGCAAGCTCTGACATGGAAGGCAAGGTCAAAGTATCAACAAGATGCCATTTTGATTGAAAATAAAGTTATTCAACATGATGGACTCATCACTAAACTATATAGCCATTCTGAAAAAGAAAAGTGGTGTGTTGCTGTAGCGGATGGGATTAGCAATAGTCCAGTAGCTGAGCAAGCAGCCTATACAGTTTTAAATGCTTTAACGCAAAATAAAAAGATAGAAACTTGTCAAGCATTTACCATTCAGCAGTATCTTGTTGATCAATTAGCACATCAAAAAAATAGTTTTGGAGCCAGTTCAACACTTGCACTCATTCAAAATAATGGCGAACAAGGTTTTGTGACAATTCAACATATTGGTGATAGCCGAGCTTATTTGTTTAGTCAGCATGATCAAAAGTGGCACTGCTTGACGAGAGATCACAATTATCTTGAGCAGTTAAGAGAAAGCGGCGAAGTAAAAGCTGGAGAAAACTATGCCAGTATTTATGATGCATTATTACAATACTTTTGTGCTGATCCCTTGCATGAAGTGATGGATTTTACAACAACAGCAGAATACTTAACTGAAAATGATGTCTTGTTGGTCTGTACGGATGGTGTACATGATGTGATGGAGTGTAGGGAATGGCCTGCTTTAAAAGTAAATATGGAGCTTCGAGTGTGGTTGCTCAATATGAAAGCATCATTAGATTCAAAGCAGGCGTATGACAATGTCAGCATGGTCTTAGTACGAGCAAAAATTTAATTCATTGAGAATGGGGAAATTATGCAATCAGATGATCTTTTTGAACGTGCCAAATTATTCACAAAGGAAGTGGGTGTTGTTTCTGTATCGAGTTTACAACGCCATTTTTTAATTGGGTATTCTCATGCAGAACAACTACTTAATCAGTTAATTGAAGTAAGTGTTTGTGAATCTACAAAAACTTTTGTTCTAGATTATGGGTATGGCTATAAATTGCATCAAGGTATGAAATAACAACTTTAACAATTAAAAATTTTATTTTTAGGATAATTTTTTATGGCTCAGCATCAAGTTGATCAATTTAAGACAGGGATTTGGTCAGTAAAAGAATTACTCTTAATTTTAGATCAACTCAGAATTCCTGATTATCAGCGTCCTTACAAATGGACAGAAAAAAATTTAAATGCCCTCGTCAATGATATACAGGAACATAAAGATAAATCTGCATATCGATTGGGTACTATCGTATTACACCGTGATAAAAATAATACGAGCCTTAAAAATATAAATATTGTGGATGGACAACAACGAACTTTAACTTTAATACTCCTTGTTTGGGCGGTTATTCAGAAGCAAGAATTAGATTTAGAACGAGAGGATCTGAAAACAGTTTTGAATGAAATATCGAATCAAATTAATGTCTTTATGGATGTGCAAGAATTTAATAGTGATATTAGCCATTACAATATTTATCAGAACTTTAATGCCGCTAAACGGATCGTTTCGGTAAACTTTTCGGAACAAGATATTGATTTTTTACTCAATAATTGTCAGGTTGCGGTTTTTATTTTAGATGATATTTCAGAGGCATTTCAGTTTTTTGATTCACAAAATGCACGTGGCCGTGATTTAGAACCGCATGATCTTTTAAAAGCTTATCATCTACGAGAATTTTTTGCACAGGAGCAACATTTAAAAGCCCAAACTGTTGCTCATTGGGAAAGTTTAGACTCGGCTCATTTGGCAAAGTTATTTTCGAACTATCTATTCCGTATTCGTCTTTGGTCAAGAGGAAAGTCCGCAAGATTTTTCAATAAAGATCATGTGCATGTTTTTAAAGGTATTCATCTTGGGCAATCAGACCATCATCCATATTTAGAACCATTACGCATAGCGCATTATTTTATTGATGACTATAACGCACAATATCAACGGCAAATAGATCGACAAGAAATGAGTTTCCCATTTCAGCTTGATCAAATGATCATTAATGGTCGTCGATTTTTTGAAATGGTTGAGCACTATGAAAAACAGATTAGTAAAGTGGTGGATCATCAAGAACAGTCTGAGAAGGTCTATATATTTGGTGCGGCACTACAGGATCGAGCAAATAGAATTATCAAAATATTGAATTCATATGATGCAAGAAATAGGGATGGGGATCGTTATGTGCGAACCTTGTTTGATTCTGCATTGATTTTTTATATCGATAAATTTGCTACAGATCGGTTATCAGAAGCGATTGAAAAGATTTTTATTTGGGCATATCGCTGTCGTATTAGTCAATATTCGGTGCAATTAGCAACGATAGATAATTATGTCTTAGAAAAGAACATATTCAGTTTACTGAAATATGCTCAATCACCAAGTGAACTAATCGGATGGTCACTCCCGATAGTCGATAAACAGGAAGGCACTAAAGTTGAGCCTTTGATCACTTTATTTAAAGAACTAAATTATCTCTAACAGGAACATCAGAATGAAAGCAGAGTCAATCCAAGCGCTTAAGGTTCAAGCCCTGTTCGAGAATAAACAGACTTATATTATCCCGATGTATCAGCGTAATTATGCTTGGGGTGAGAAAGAAATTGATCAGTTAATTTTGGATATTCAAGATTATCAAAAGCAACCTGATCAGTTAAATCAAGGACAGACTCAAGGAAGTAAAAAATATTATATTGGAACGTTGGTTGTTTTTGAGCGTAGCGATGGCACTTATGAAATTATCGATGGTCAGCAACGATTTACCACTTTAACCTTGTTAGCGATTTGCCTGAAACGATTATCCAAAGAAGAAAAAATTGTTCTTGATATGTCTTGGTTTAATCAATTCAATCTTGACTTTGAAAGTCGTCCAAAGTCTTCTTTAACCTTTCAGGCTTTACTTAGAGGCGATCATCTACAACATTTAAAATCATCCGAATATAACGCCGATTTAGTTCAGGGGTTTGAGTTGCTGCAACGAGCAATCGAAAAAATGATCAATCAAGGCGGTTTGAGTGGTTTTTGCAAATATTTATTTGAAAATGTAGTCATCGCACAAGTTTTAGTTCCGAAAGATACTGATCTCAATCATTATTTTGAGGTTATGAATAACCGTGGTGAACAATTAGAAAAGCATGAAATTTTAAAAGCGAAATTGATGAGCGTATTGAATCAAATCAAAGATGAAGCAGATAAAACATCAAGCATGACACTATTTATGAGTATTTGGAACGCGACTGCCAATATGGAGCGTTACGTTCAATATGGTTTTTCAACAACACAGCGTGATGTGATTTTTGGAAAGGATTGGGGTGATTTTGTTCCTGAAAATGCTTCTAGTTTACTTAAAATTTTTAGCAGAAATATAGAATCACAAGAACAAACAAATTCGAAAAGCAATTTTCAATCTATTTCTGAAATGTTAAAAAAAGTGCCTGAGCGTATTAAAAATAAAGATACAAAAGAAGAAAAGCCTGAACGATTCAACAGTATTATCAATTTTCCGAATTTCTTATTACAGGTTTTACAAATTTGGCTAAGTCAAACGAACCGTAATGAAAAAGTGGCATTGGATGATAAGCAACTGATTGATCAATTTGAAAAACATATTCTTTTAAAAGGGCAGGGAAACCCAGAGCATGAAAGGGTTATTGAGAATGTAAAAGGTTTTATGTTTACCTTGCTGAAGTGCAAATTTATATTTGATCAATACATTGTTAAACGGGATTATTCTACGGATCATGATGATTGGAGCATAAAAAAACTTAAACGATATGAAAATACAGGTTCTTATGTGAATACTTTTGAGGTAAATAATACTGATATTGCTCAAAGAGTTCTCTTATTGATGACAGCATTTCATGTATCCACGCCCACCTTGTCTTATAAATATTGGTTAAATGGTGCACTGTATTGGCTTTATCAAAATAAAGATAAATCTGTGTCTGACTATTTTAATGCATTACAACATTTAGCGAGAAAATTTATTTTTCAGCGGTATCTAAATGAAAAACAGATTGATTATTTTGATTTGATTTATGGCAATCAGACAATTGATGATTTTAAAATTGATCAATCCAAACTAAGCTTTGGCAATATTGAAAATAATTTTGTCTTTAACTATTTGGATTTCTTGATTTATTGTGATGCAGAAAATAGCAATGATAAGGTAATCAAAAACTTTAAATTTACGCAACGGAGTTCGGTTGAGCATTTTTATGCACAACAGATAGAGGGAGAGCGTGATAAATTAGATCATGAAAATTTACATCGCTTTGGGAACTTGTGTCTCATTAGTTCAAGTAAAAATTCAAGCATAGGGAATCGCTTGCCAAGTGCTAAACGTGATTATTTTATGCCTGAGATAAGGAAGGGTAAAATTGATACCCTTAAATTGTATTTGATGATTCAAACGCTTGAAGAAGAAAAAGTTTGGAAAAAAGAACAAATCCTAGATCACGAGAAAAAGATGCTTGATTTGTTTGAGTTAGATTACCAAGACTTTGTGAAATGAGTGTCGGTTAGTCTATTCAATGTTAAAATGAACGTATATAGAAACACCTGATAGGAAGAGAACTATGACTAAACGTTTAAGTGATTTTAAAATTGAAAATAGAAAGCCACGTTCAGCAATGGCTGGTCAACTATTATCAATTCCGTTTGATGACAACGAGGCAACAAAGCGTGTTGTAATGCATAGTGCAAAACGTGTCATTCAACAACATAAGAAAGAAATTCAAGAGTTAGCTTATAAATGAGTACTATCAATTCGACATTTGTAATCGCTGTTCATGATGAAATTTTGAGGCAAACAGGAGTTGGTCGAGAGGGGTGTCATCTTGATAAATTAGAAAGCGTGTTAAGCAGAATTGATCAACAAATGTATTACAATCAGGTTGATGATCTTTATGAAATAGCAGCTTGGTACGGTATTGCAATATCAAAAGGACATGCATTTGTTGATGGGAATAAACGCACAGGCCTTGCTGTAATGCTTACTTTTCTTGAAATTCAAGGCGTAAGTATTCAAGATAATACAGGGCTTGATGATTTAATGGTGGATATTGTTGAAAGTCAGGATGATCATGAAATTCTTGCACAAAAAGTTTCAGATTTCTTGTATGAGCTCTCAGAAATATAGTGAATTGAAGCTTTTTAGGTTAAATAATAATCAAACAAAATTAAAATAATAGAACAGCAAAATTGGACAAAATGTGGACGTTATTTGCGCCTATTTTACGCCTAAAATTTAAAATTTTTTTAATAAGTTTTTGATTTAAAATATAAATAAAATTTCACTCGTCCAATCCATCATCGGTGCAACACTGATTCGTGGAGATTGAGGGGTTTCAATGGTTTTGTCAGTATTCATTAAAAAATCAGACTCTTCATCAGTGTTCATCAGTTTCTATCGGCAAATACATGGTTAACGCACTATGTTTTGAAGTAGAAGTGGTGCAAAGAAATATGTGGGAAATTACATGAAAATCAGATGTCGCAAAGCCAAAGCGTCAATCCATTTATTGAGCACGATACAGCACAATGTAATGAGCTGAAATGCATTCATTACTGATAGGAGGATCTTTGGGAATGGACGAAAAATGAAACTCGATGCTTCATTTTTATTCAGGTATTTCCGATAGCACGCAATACTATCACAAAAATGGAATACATTCATTGAGAGGTATTATCTGCTTTTATCAAGCTTAGAACTTATAATTAATGGTAAGAGGAGCAGCCAATATTCATTAGATACATTGAAATATAGAAAACAGAATGTTTTTTTTCGATAGAACCTTCACACTGAACTAGCGGGATTTATCAATCACTATGTCCTAGCAGGGTTGAATTGAATTTAGCTTAATCATTCAGTATGTTGAATACATAGAAGAATAAAGTATAGGAAAAGCCGATGTTGCTTTTAGAAGAAATTTTTAAAACTAAAAAAGTACAACAGAGTGATGAGTTTAATCTGAGAATACATCGTGGGCTGAGTTGGTTAAAGCAGGCATTACTGCTCGATCATGATCCCGATTTACAATTTATCAGCCTCTGGATTTCCTTCAATGCGATATATGCACAAGACTTGGGGCAAAGTCAGGACAAACAGAGTTTACGTCAGTTCTTACATTTAATTTGCCAACATGATGTCGATCATAGAATTTATAGCATTTTATGGGACAAATTTAGTCAGCCTATTCGTATGCTCTTAGACAACCAATACACCTATCAAGGGTATTGGGACTATCAAAATAAGAAAATTGCTTTAGAGGTCTGTAAGGCTCAGCTTGAACAAGAAAAGAAGAAAGTGGCGAAAGCGCTACAGCAGAAGCATTCGGTCGATATTTTACTGGTACTGTTTAACCGTTTATATACCTTGAGAAATCAGCTGATGCATGGCGGTTCAACCTATAAGAGTTCATTGAACCGCAAGCAGCTACAAGATGGCTGTCAAATTTTATCGGCTTTGCTGCCCGCATTTTTGTACATTGCTTTGGAGAATGCAGATAGTCTCGATTTGGGTAAACCCTTTTACCCCGTGGCTCAGGTCAGTTAGCGTTCAAAATGAAGTACCCAAACACAAAGACAGTTTACTGAGTAAACTGTCTTTTTGAGGGTTAAGCAATACCCTGTTTTTTGCTATACAGGGTATCCAGCAGAGCAAAGACACCTGCCATCATCACCAGTGTAATACCGACTAAACACGTACTGCTCCAGCCGCCGTGATGCCATGCATAGACACCTAGCGCCGAGCCACACGCACCACCAATAAAATATAAGGTCATATAGATGGAGTTCACCCGAGACTTCGCATCGGGGCGTAAACGGAAAATCACGTTTTGGTTACAACTGTGTGTGGTTGCAAGCCCTAAGTTAATCAGTGCATAACCGATGATGTAGCTGATGAGTGAACTCCCGCCTAAATATAGGAACACCCAACTGAGGGCTAACGTCCCGCAGCCGACCCAAGTCAAAAGCAGGGTATAACCGCGATCGGCCCATTTACCAATCCACTGGGTGGAGAGTGCGCCAAATACGCCGACCAAAGTCACTACGCCGACTAAAACATCCGAAAGTTGAAATGGCTCAGAGGTTAAAAGTAGGGCAATGGTTGAAAACAGCATACTCATGGCAGCAAAAGCAAATCCACCCGTGATTGAGCGAAACACTAAACGAGGTTCTTGTTGTAGCAGACTCCCCATGGACTTAAAAATGTCGAAATAGGTGATTTTGAGTTTTGGTAGTTGAGGCAGTTTTCCTTTCATCAGAAGAGCCAAAGCAAACATGGCAATGCCACTCAGCACATAAATCATTTTCCAGTGCCATAAATCTGAGAGTAATCCCGCCACACTGGTCGACAGTAAGATCCCGACCAATAAGCCACTCATGAGGAAACCGACCACTTCTCCCGTTTTTTCAGGTTTGACTGCCATCGTGGCCAGAGGAATCAGCACTTGTGCTGCAACTGAAAAGAGTCCTGTAATAATGGTGCCTAGCCAGAGCATCGATAAGTTGGTGGATGTCGCACAGATAAACAGCCCAGCAGATGCTCCAAACATCAGGAATGGAATTAGTTTGGCTTTGTTCAGCATGTCGCCTAAGGGCACAATGAACAGTAAACCCAAAGCATAGGAAACTTGCGCAAAGGTTACGGTCAAAGCCACTTGTTCTTCTGGTGCTTGAAAGCTTTGCTGAATAGAGGAAATCAAAGGCTGGCAATAATAGTTTGCCCCTGCACATAAGCCGCAGACAATTGCCATCAGCCAGAGCAGAGATTTGTCTCGACTGATGTCGAAAGAAGTATTCATAATGAGCCTTTGATGAGGGAGTATTTTTTAGAATGACGTTTACATCGTGCTTGAGTTAAATAGATGCATCGTTTCAGAAATTGTATACGAAGCTGATTCAAAAGCCTAAAACAAGCGAGAAAAGACTGCATAAAAAATGAGTCGAAGATGAAGACACAGAAAATAGTATGACCTGTTCTCAGGCTGACGTTTTCATCTAATAAAATCAAAAAAATGATGATATTTCGAATTTCCTGTCAAAAAATATTAAAAATCTTTAAAAAATTCTGAATATGGCCGTCTATTTTGTATGAAATTGTTGCATTCGATCATTTTTACTCATCTTGCACATCAAAGATTTGGGACAAATTACTGAAATATTCATCTATTTAAGGTGTTTTTGATCAATTATGGTGCATTTTTGCTTAGGATTAGTATGTCAATGCGCGCCATTATCATCCGATAAAATATGAAAAGAACATTTTTGTTGGTCATTCCTCGTTTCAGATCTAGTTAAACGTGATCAACCCCTCCCTGTATTTTTAGATGATCCATTTCAAATACGCGTTTTAGTTGAGCTAAATTTTGAGCATTGGCATTTTTGATCGATGAAAAATAGGGACAGGCCAATTCGAAGCTTTTGCAAATGGGGCAAAACTGTCATTTAAGTCAATGTCTGCAAAGTTTGCGTGACGGCAGATGGTAAAGCTCGATAAATGACGGGTTCGGGTTAATCTGAACGTGGTGGTTCATATTCTTGAATTGGTCAAAAAGATCAATACTGCGGAATTAACGGACTTGCTTTTGTGCAAAAAAAGTGCAGATTTTAGTGTGTAAAGATCTGTGGTTCAGAATTTGAATAGAAATAAATCAATTTTTAAGCAGATTCAAAGCAAATAAACGCAATATCACCCAATATTTTTTATGAATCACCAGTTCAGTATATGGGTATTTATTAAATAAATAGTGGGTGGTATTTTAAAAAAGTTTCATTAGAATCCAAAAATTCATAAGAACATCCTGTGAGGAAACATTGCCTAATGGGTGATGTTTACTTTAAGAAAAACTAGCTTGAGGGACGCTCATGCAGATCGGAATTCCAGCCGAAACTGTCGTCGGTGAAAATCGTGTAGCCGCAACGCCAGAAACGGTAAAAAAGTTGATCAGTGCTGGTCATAGTGTAGTGATTGAACGTAGAGCGGGTGTGAAAGCTGCTTATATCGACAGTGCCTATGAGCAAGTCGGTGCTACGCTGACAGATGATGCCTATACTGGTAGCCAAATGATTTTAAAAGTACGTGCCCCTCAGGGTGCTGAAATTCAAAAGCTTGCGCCAAATACATCGGTTATTGCCATGTTTGACCCGTACCGTAATACGGAGCTTGATCAATTTGCGTCACAACACGTGTCTGCATTTGCTTTGGAGCTACTGCCACGAACTTTATCTCGTGCGCAGAACATGGACGTATTATCTTCACAAGCTAACTTGTCGGGTTACAAGTCAGTGCTTCTTGCTGCGGCAGAGTACCAGCGCATGTTCCCAATGTTGATGACGGCTGCGGGTACTGTAAAACCTGCACGTGTCGTGATCATGGGGGTCGGTGTTGCAGGTCTACAAGCGATTGCGACAGCAAAACGTTTGGGTGCTGTGGTTGAAGCAACGGATTTACGTCCGACTGCGAAAGATCAAGTGGAATCTTTGGGTGGCAAATGGTTAGACGTACCTATGTCAGCGGAAGAACAGCAAAAAGCAGCCGATGCTGCGAAAAATGGTTATGGTTGGATGCCGGGTGAAGACTATATCCGCGATCAAGCCATTATTGTGGATAAAGCTGTATCGAATGCGGACATCGTGATTACTACTGCACTTTTACCAGGTCGTAATGCGCCACGTCTGATTAAGGCGGAAACAGTTGCCAAAATGAAGCCAGGTTCTGTGATTTTAGATATGGCGGTTGAAACGGGTGGTAATGTCGAAGGTTCACAATGCGGTGAAACTATTGTGACTGACAACGGTGTGACCATTTTAGGGATTCCAAACATTCCGTCTACAGTTTCAACTGAAGCTTCTGCTTTGTATGCACGAAATGTTTTGAACTTCTTAGATACTTTATTTGATGCAGAGAAAAACTTTGCTATCAATCCTGAAGAAGAAATTCAAAAAGCCCTTCTAGTAACTCATGGCGGTCAAGTACTGCTGAAGCGTGGTTAAGGAGATAGATCATGGTTGAAACAATTACAATTTTCGTCCTTGCCATCTTTGTAGGCTACTACGTCGTGTGGGGCGTTACGCCAGCACTACATACACCACTTATGGCAGTAACCAATGCATTGTCATCGATCATCGTGGTGGGCGCAATGATTCAAACGGTGGGGATTCCTGCAATTGGTGTTGATGCGAATGTTGCATTCCAAAGTGTGAATGTGGTGAGCATTTTAGGTGCGATTGCGGTGTTCTTAGCAAGTATCAATATTTTTGGTGGCTTCGCAGTAACTGCTCGCATGCTTGAAATGTTCAAGCCAAAGCAAAAGAAAAAAGAGGGCTAATATATGGAATTCATTCGAGACTATGCGGATTGGTTCTACCTGATTGGTGCTGTCCTCTTTATCTTAACTTTACGTGGTTTGTCTGGTCCGAAGACGGCAATTCAAGGTAACCGTTACGGCATGATCGCAATGGCGATTGCTGTAGTGACCACCTTCTTTGTGGCAGATCATCCTGTGATTTGGATGATTGGCGGTGCGATGGTGCTGGGTGCTATTGTGGGTATTGCCCGTGCGCGTACTGTACCTATGACGCAGATGCCTGAAACTGTTGCTTTAATGCACTCATTGGTGGGCTTGGCTGCGGTATTGATTGCGATTGCGGCAATTCTACACAACAACCAACTGACTGCGTTGTTTGCACAAAATGAAGCAGCATTAACTGCTGCGGGTGTGCAACATGCACACATGAGCAAGGTTCATTTATTTGAATTGTTCGTGGGCTGTTTCGTTGGTGCGATTACCTTTACAGCGTCTGTATTCGCTTATGGTAAATTGGCTGCGAAAAAATGGGCAAAAACCATTTCTGGTGCATGGGTTAAACCTTTACAAGCGCTGATTTTCCTTGCAATGTTGGCATGTGGTGTGTACTTCTTCACAACAGGCAACATGAATGCATTCTGGGCTATGACTGCACTGGCACTTGCATTCGGTTGGGTGTGGATTGCACCAGTCGGCGGCGGTGATATGCCAGTGGTGGTATCGCTATTGAACTCCTTCTCTGGTTGGGCAGCAGCAGGTATTGGTTTCACACTTGAAAACAATATGTTAATCGTTGCGGGTTCACTGGTGGGTTCTTCAGGTGCGATTCTGTCTTACATCATGTGTAAAGCCATGAACCGTTCAATCATCAACGTTTTGTTTGGTGGTGCAATGGGCGGTACAGCGGTAGCTTCTGCGGACAAAGGCGAACAAGCACAGCGTAACCATCGTTCTGGTTCAGCAGATGACGCAGGCTTCTTGATGTCAAATGCAGACAGCGTTGTGATCGTACCGGGTTATGGTATGGCGCAAGGTCGTGCACAAAATGCGGTGAAAGAACTGTGTGAAATCTTGAAAGAACAAGGTGTAAAAGTGCGCTTTGCCATTCACCCAGTGGCAGGTCGTATGCCGGGTCACATGAACGTACTTTTGGCTGAAGCAGATGTTGCGTATGAAGACATCTTAGAGATGGATGAGATTAACTCAGACTTCCCTGCAACAGATGTGGTGCTTGTGATTGGTGCGAATGACGTGGTCAACCCTGCGGCGAAAGACGATCCAACATCTCCAATCTATGGCATGCCAATTCTTGAAGCACATAAAGCACGTACCATTATGGTCATCAAACGTTCTATGGCGACAGGTTATGCAGGTCTAGACAACGACTTGTTCTATAACGAAAAAACCATGATGATCTTCGGTGATGCGAAGAAAGTGGTTGAAGACATGACTAAAGCAATCAACGGTGGTGGACACTAACCCTCCTCCTAGAGTGTATAAAGACCACCTTCGGGTGGTTTTTTTCTGTTTGCAGCTTTTGCTAAGATGATGTGTATCTTTTCAATAAGAAAACAAGATGAAAATAAATCAAATCTGGTTTCAGGTGTTGCTGATCTTTGGTGGGTTCGTTTTGAGTCAAGCTACTCAGGCTCAGATCTTCGAAATAAAAAATGCATCGAAATGTTATGATGTAAAAATGACGACGAACTGTATGGACAGTAGCTGTGATGGACAAGCCAATATTGATCTTTACCTAAAAGGGACAACACAGCACTTTCAGCATTTTTCCTCGGCTGAATTGACGATGGATCTGGGCGAAACTTACAAACCGTCTGTTAATGTGGTGCAGCTTTATGGTGAGCAAAGTGCATTAATTTTTGCTGACTTTAACTTTGATGGGAGTGAAGATGTCGCCATCCGTAATGGTAACTATGGTGCTTATGGCGGGCCAACCTACGATGTGTATGTCTTTCATCGAACCAAGAATAAATTTGTTTTGAGTGAGGAGTTATCTGCCTTAACCCATGAAAATTTGGGCATGTTTGAGGTCGATCCAAAACAGAAAAGAATCTTAACCTTCAATAAAAGTGGGTGTTGTTATCACATCCGTTCGGAATATATCGTGATTCCTAAACACGGCTTGAGTTTAGTCAAAGAATTTATTGAAGATGCAACAGTCCAAGAAGGAAAGGTTAAAGTGACAGAGCGAACGCTGAATCATGGTCGATGGATAGAGAAGGTCCAGTATTATGCTGTGGATGAATATTATAAAAACTAAAAGCCATGTTTTATCAATCCGCTGATAAATTCACTTTGGCATCTTTGATGGTGTATCGCTTTTTCCACCTTGTTTGAATTGTCCATTTATATTGGCGGGCATGGATCATGATTAAATATCTGTAAGGTGTTGAAACACTGGCATTGATTTTGCAATTGAGATGAATAATCTTTGGGGGATTATTCATGAAAAAAATAAAATACTTACTCTTCTTTGTGTGCTGTATTGCTTTACCCAGTTTTGCTGCAGAGCCCCTGCCAACACAGGCTCAAAATATTCAAGAAATTCGTCTCTCGCTCGACAGTGTCTGGGTGGTGCTCGGTGGCATTTTAGTATTTTTCATGCAAGCAGGTTTTGCCCTGATTGAAAGTGGTTCGGTGCGCTCTAAAAACACCATTAATGTACTCATGAAAAACTATATGGATGCCTGTTTAGGGGGCTTGGTCTTTTGGTTGATTGGCTTTGGTTTGATGTTTGGTGTCAATTCGAGTGGCTGGATAGGAACCTCACATTTTGCCCCCAATGCCATGGATGACTGGCACTGGAACCTCTTGTTCTTTCAAATGATGTTTGCTGCCACCGCCACGACGATTGCCAGTGGGGCGATGGCTGAGCGGATTCACTTTGTGGCGTATATCGTGAGTGCTGCGGTGGTCAGTGGTTTGATCTACCCGATTTTTGGTGCATGGGCTTGGGGGAGCTTATTTGATGGAGAAGGTTGGCTAAAAGCCATGGGTTTCATTGACTTTGCAGGTTCAACGGTGGTGCATTCGATTGGTGGATGGGTGGCTTTAGCCGGAATTATTGTGTTGGGGCCTCGTTTAGGGCGGTTTGGGCGCAATGGACAGGTCCATTATTTGGCAGGACATAATTTACCGTTGGTGGCGCTAGGCGGTTTTGTTCTATGGCTGGCATGGTTTGGTTTTAATGCGGCCTCTACTGTGAAGGCGGATGTGAGTATTGGGCGGATTGCCTTGAATACGCATTTGGCGGCGTGTGCTTCGGCAGTTGCCTATATGGTTTATACCCTAATACGTGGTAAAGCAATTTTAATGCGCGGCACCATTAATGCCTCCTTGGGTGGGCTGGTTGCAATTACGGCGGGCTGTGCAACCATGAGTCCACTGTATGCCATCATCAGTGGGGCGGTTGCAGGTGTACTGGTCAGTATTTTACCAGTGGTGATGGAAAAACTCCGCTTGGATGATGTGGTCGATGCGGTGACTGTGCATGGTTTTTGTGGGGCATGGGGCACATTGGCAGCGGGGCTATTTTTTGAAAACCAAATGTTTAATGCGGGGGTCATTGCGGTACAAGGCTTGGGTATTTTGACAGCCTTTGCTTGGGGTTTTGGTGTGGCGTTGATCGTCTTTAAAGTTTTAGACGTTGTGCTTGGTGGTTTGCGGGTGAGTAAACAACATGAACAACGTGGCTTGGACTATACCGAACATGCAGAACTGTCTTATCCCGAGTTTCAGCGTGATGTGACGTTTGAAACTGATGATATGACCAAACGTCATTAATGAAAGAGGATAACTCATGTCGACCGAAACATTAACTATTTTACAAAAACGCCAAGCGATCGAGCGTGGATTGAGTCAGTACTTACAAGGAACACTTTTAGAGCAAGTATTGAATCACTGGGAAGCGAAATATGGTGATCAACCCTCCTTTGTCCTGAATCGTTTTTTGAGTGAAATCTGTACCACAGAGGAATTACGTTACTTCCGAAAAGACATGCTTAAAAATGTCTTGGCAGAGATGGCCCAAGTTGAAAAACAAGTGTTGTTGAACCCATCTGCAAAAGCATCGAAAAGCGAACAAGGGGGAGCAGTGTTACTCGATGCATTGACGTTTTTTATGCAAAATATCTGTCAAGCAGTCAAAGCCGTTGATGTGCAGGAGTTTGAGCATGAAGTGAAAATGCAGCTAGATGCTGTATCTGTTGTGATTGATAGATATCAGGCCTTGGATGATCGAGCAGTACTTGAAGCTTTGCCCATGACTCAATATGCGCAGGTCTTGACGGTCTGTTATGAACATTATTGTGAATTTTATGGTCCAGCAAAAGCAGATCAACTCTATGCCCATGTGAAGCGCCAAGTGAAAGAGCGTTACCCAATGGTCGATATGCATCGCTTAATTTAAATAAAAATAGACATAAAAAAAGCGACCTTCAGGTCGCTCTTTTCATATTAGGCTACAGTTTCTTCTGGGGCTGCACGCCAAAGGCTTTCTAGGTCGTAGAAACGACGTGCTGTTGGCAACATCACGTGCACAACAACAAAGCCAAGATCAATCAAGATCCATTCTGCATCACGTTCGCCTTCGACACCGAGAGGGCGGAAGCCTGCTTTACGTGCTTCTTCAGCAACGTTATCAGCAAGTGCTTTGATGTGACGCGTTGATGTACCGCTTGCAATCACAATTGCATCAGCGACGTTGCTGATTAGGCTGACATCAATCGCTAAAATATCTTTTGCTTTTACATCTTCAAGGGCTTCATGTACAACTTTTAAGCAAGCTTGTACGTCGGCAGCTTGGGTATTCATTGCGAAATCGTGAGAATTAGAAGCGCTGGGCGATGGTTCTAAATTCATAAAGGGAATTTTTCCGGACAATAACTCATCTTATAATATAGCGTTTTTAGGCGAAAATTTCAAATCCGCAATGGTTCAACTTTGAGGATGTGCAGCAAAGTATTTTGCCTTCCATGCAAAGGACTGAGTTGAAACAGTTTTTGGTCGATATTCAGCCGCAATAAAACCGTCATAACTGCTGTGTTGTAGCCATTCAAAAATATTTGCATACATAATTTGTGCAGTATCTGGCTCATGCCGCCCCGGACAGTCTGCAAATTGGATGTGACCAATAGCTTGAATATTTTCTTGTAAGCCTTGCAGTACATCTTCACCCATCATCGCCATGTGATAGCAGTCGTATTGCATTTTAAGTGCAGGATGTTGTACTGCTTCTAACATTTCCTGTGCTTGAGCAATATTTTGCACTAAGAAGCGCGGCATATCGGTGCCGTTGATCATTTCAAAGACAGGCTGAATGTCATGTTCACTGAACATATGGCAGGCCAGTTTCAGGTTTTTGGACAAGGTATTTAAACAGGGCAGTAGGTCGGCATCTAGGGGTTGTTTACCCGCAAGGATATTCACATTTGGCACTTTGAGTGCGCTAGCGTATTGCACTGCTAACTGAAGAGCGTGATGAAACTCTAGCTCTTTGCCGGGGACACCCGCGAGTCCATTGCCACCAGTCATTAAGTCGCCCGCAGGAACGTTAATGAGGCAGAGACTTAGGTCATAAAGCGTCAGCTGAGTTTGAATTTGTTCAATGCTGAGTTCATAGGGAAATTGGATTTCCACATGTTTAAAGCCAGCAGCTTGCGCTAAAGCAAAACGCTCAAGCAACGGTACTTCGGTAAAAATCATGGATAAATTTACAGCAAGTTTGGTCATGATTTTCTCCTGATTTTATTTGGCTTGTTGTTCTACTTGTAATATGACTGAGGCAAGATCAGCTTCAGCATAGCCTTGTTGTTGGTGTACTTGCAATTGCTGAAGTGCTCGCGCTGCAACAGGAATGTCGAGTTGGTGCTGCGCAGCAAGCTGCACGGCGTTATTCAAGTCTTTGGACAGGGTTTGAACTTTCCACTGTACGGGCTCAAACAGATGAGTCGCCATACGTGGACTTAAAATTTGGAAGGGTTTCGAATCGGCAAAACCGCCTGCAAGCGCAGGTGCGAGTAAGCGAGTGTCCACGCCAGCTTTGGATGCTAAAGCAACCGCTTCTGCAATCAGCGTGCTATTGGCTGCCACAATCAGTTGATTACAAATTTTGGTGGCTTGTCCTGTTCCTGTGTTGCCCATACAGGTGACACGTTGCGACAAGATATTATAAATCAAAGACAAGTCTTGAATCGTCTGTGCATCGCCACCAGCAAAGATGACCAGCGTACCTTGTTCCGCACCGATAGTTCCCCCTGAAACAGGTGAGTCGATCCATTGCACCTGTTTTTGTTCGGCACGTGCTGCAAGGCTCAGGGTTTGCTCCACCGAAAGACTGGAAAAGTCGATAATCACTTGCTTCGCCGTCAAAAACGGTTCGATTTGTTCATAAACGCTGAGTGCGGCTTTGTCGTCCGCTAAACAGGTTAGGATTACAGGATAGTCGGCAATATTCTGTAGCGTTAAGTCTGTCGCCCCTAAATCAATGAGTGCATCGCAGGCACTGCGGGTGCGGTTCCATACAGCGACCTCGAAACCCGCTTGAAGTAAGCGGGTGGCCATACGGCTGCCCATGAGTCCCATGCCAAGAAATGCAATTTTAGTGTGTCGATCGAAACTCATGGGACCCTCTTTGATTGTCAGTGCTTAAATACTGTTATTTATATTGGCGTGGTAGATACTGCGCGTCGGGTTGTTTATCTTTTTTACGTGCGATTTGGCTATTTTTACCTAACAGTAATTTGAGCTGCCAAATTTTTTCCAAACGTAAGGATTTTTTAGGCTCATGCTGCATGGCATCCAGCACATATTTTGAGGCCATGAGTGCATCTGGTGAGCGTTGTAACATTTCTTCTGCAATGGCTTGGGCTTTAGCAAGCGGTGATTCATCAAGATGTGTGACTAAGCCGATTTCTTTGGCATAAGTTGCATCGAAAATACGTGCCGTAAGCGTTAACTCTTTGGCAAGATCTAGTCCTATTAGACCTTTCAAAGAACGCGTCAGTCCCATATCAGGAACCAGTCCCCAACGGCTTTCCATAATCGACATTTTGGTTGCAGGGTGTGCGACACGAATGTCTGCCGCTAAAGCCAATTGCATGCCAGCGCCAAAGCAAAACCCTTCAATCGCGGCAATCACAGGAACAGGCAGTTCTTGCCAAATTAGGAAGGCTTTTTGAAAGAGGCTTTGTCCCGGTTTGATCAGTTCCCATGCAGCATAGGCGCGATTCTTCGGATTGTTCAAATCGGCAAGATCAATGCCTGCACTAAAGACTTGCGCTTCACCAGTAAGGATGACACAGCGAATGCTGCGGTCTTTTTTAATTTTTTCAGCAGTTTTAACCAATTCGCGCAACAGGTCGAAACTCATCGCATTGCGTTTGTCTGGACGGTTAAGTGAAACAGTGGCAATGCCGTTTTTGTTTTCAATGCGAAGTAAAGCCATGATGAGAACTCTTATTTTTTGCTCGCACGGAGCATAGCATAGCTCCCGTGCGGATAAATGACACCAAGAGTCACGTCGAAACTTGTCTTTGGTATCATGCTCTTTTGAAAGTTTATGGGCTATGTTTGATTAAAATTTGCTGTGCCGCATGTTGTACTTGTTCAATCACGACTTTGAGTTCATTGAAACGCTTGATGGTTTCTTGAACAAACTGTGCATCTGCTTTACGACGCTCTTTACGTAAGGTTGAAACAAACTGTTCAAATGTCCCTGTTGCTTCTTGTAAGTTGGGTACACCGACATAGCGTGTTGCACCATACAGACGGTGTAGCACATGCTCCAATTGTGGGAAATCTTCCATTTCAATCAACTGCTTCATTTCATGCAGTTCAGTATCAAAACTGTCCATTAACATACGCAGTAAGTCGACCGCTAAGTCTTCTTTATTAGCGGCTAACTGTAAGCTTTGCTGCCAGTCGAGTACCTTCGGATCAAGTGCTTCAATCACGATGGCTTTTTCAACAGGCGAGCCTTTGTTGAAGCGATCAGTGGTCCAATGGGTCAGGATTTGAATAATCTGATCAATTTGAATTGGTTTGGTGACATAGTCATCCATGCCGACTTGCAGTAGTTTTTGTTTTTCATCAGCTAATGCATGTGCAGTGAGGGCAATAATGGGCAAGCGCTTATGGTTTTCAATGGTTGACTCCAGCGCACGAATGGCACGTGTGGTATCGACCCCCGACATGACAGGCATTTGAATATCCATAAATACCAAATCAAAAGCTTTGCTGTCGTGTTCAGCGCGCTCTTGTAAAATCTCTAAGGCTTGTTGGCCGCTTAAAGCTTTTGTTGTCGTGACATTCAACTCGCCTAGTAGGGCTTCAAGGACAATCAGGTTGGGAAGATGGTCATCTACCGCTAAAATATGTAAGCCTTGACCATTGAAGGACTCCATTTCGTCTTCTTCAAATAGCGGTTGATTGCTGAGTAATTGAATCAAAGCACTCCGACTGAGTGGTTGGTATAATGGTCGTGCGCGATACTCATTCAGCGTGGTCAAATCGAGTGACATCTGGTAGCCATAAACCGCAAGGTTACCGCTATAACGTTGACGAATTTCTTTTAATAAGGCTTCGGTATCACCACTGTGGTCAACAATCAACCATGTGTTTTCCACATCTTGAGGCAGTCTGTTGAGGTGGCTGAACAAGTCTAAAATTGAACTCGATTCGATGTGCTCCACAGCATAGTCTTCAAGATAATGACGCAGAATATTGGCCGTTGCTGGATGCGCCAAATACGAGACCACTTGCATATCGTTAAACTGAGGATGCTCAACGTACTCATCTTCTTCATTGACCATAAACATGGCTGTAAACCAGAAGGTGGACCCTTTTTCGGTTGGCGCGCGTTCTTGGTTATCCTCAAATCCAATTTGCCCCTGCATCAAATGCACCAGCTGTTTGGAAATCGCTAAGCCCAGACCTGTACCGCCAAATTGACGCGTGACCGAAGCATCGCCTTGCGAGAAAGACTCAAACAGTTTTTTACGGTCGGTTCCACTGAGTCCGATACCGCTGTCTTGTACACTAAAGTGCAATAGGCACTGTCCAATATCATCTTGTTCCATTCTTGCGCGGACGATAATCTCGCCATCAGGAGTAAACTTAATGGCATTGGAAATCAGGTTGGTTAAAATTTGTTTGAAGCGTAGGGCATCTCCAACCACATGCTTTGGCACATTGTCGGCATAGTAAAAGGCCATATCGATATGCTTTTGTGCAGCAAGAGGAGATAGCATATCCATAACATCAAAAATTGCTTCTTCTAGATCAAAAGTTGCAGTGTCGAGTTCGAGTTTACCTGCATCAATTTTTGAAAAATCTAAAACATCGTTAATCAGTGCCAGTAAGTGTGCAGATGATTTTCGGATGGTTTGTAAATACAGATTTTGATCATTGTTGAGGTTGTCTTGACGCAGTAAGAGATGAATAAAACCATCAATACTGTTCAGTGGCGTGCGCAGTTCATGGCTGATATTGGCCAAGAATACAGACTTGGACTGACTTGCTGAAATGGCTTGGTCACGCGCTTGACGATAGGTAATGTTTTGCACTTCTAAAGTGTCAAGGGTTCGGCGTAAATCGTCTTCCGTCTGCTCAGTGTGTTCTTTCAATTCTAAAAAACTAAAATGCAGGCGTTTCACCACATTGGCAATATCGCGCTGTAGTAAGCGTAATTCACCAGTACTGTTAATCAGCATGTGTTGATCGAGGGTGTCGGCATTTAAACGTTGCAGCTGCATGCGAATTTCATACATCGGCGCAATCCAGCGACGTGAGTAGAAATTTAAACAGAGTAAAAGCAATAAGAGTGTCAACAGACCTGTCGCAATCAACACAATCAACACGCGATAACGGGCAATTTGTAAAGGCTGGTTATCTAATTCAACCACCAACTGCGCAGGCGTGCCTGTAAATTGGTTGATGGGCAAACCATATACTGTATTACCTTTAAAATTCATCGGGCCAAAAAAATCAGTATTTTTTTTCAACGCAGGCCACGGCGCTTGGTCTTGGTAGCCAATGCTGAGTTTGTTATTGCCTTTTTCATCAATAATTGCGGCACGAATCAGATGTTTTTCATTTAACATTTTTTGCATCAAATAACGTGCATTTTCATACTGCCAAGGGGAGGCATTCACCAAATTGATCGCCGCTTCCGCATCTAGCTGATAGCGCGTTAAAATCGCTATCGCCATTTGTCGCTGTTGGGCTTTGGCGGCATTCGATGTTTCGGTAATGACCAGTAATGCACCTACACAAGCCAAGATCATAATCGGCACGAAAATAAGTGCAATGAGCTGTCCATAAGCATGGTTTAAGTGCAGACGATTAAATAACTTTTTATTGATATTTGACATGGTGCAAGTGATTTATTCCCTATGCTTTGAAGTGTAGCACGCTTTATAAAAAATCGATGGTGCTTTAATCACTTTCACGAAAAAGCACGCTAAATGGGTGCAGGGACAGGCATTTTTCCATACAATAGGCGCACCTCGATCAAGGTAAAAAGAATGAGTACTACATCCACTGATTTTAAAGCAGACGAATTTTTGTTAGATCACTATGTTGGAAAAACTCCACTGGTGCGTTTACAGCGTCTGGCAAGTCACACTCAAGCAACAGTATTGGCAAAGTTAGAAGGCAACAACCCCGCAGGTTCTGTCAAGGACCGTCCCGCGTATAACATGATTATGCAAGCGGAAAAGCGAGGGCAAATCCAGCCGGGCGATACCTTGATTGAAGCGACCAGTGGAAATACCGGCATTGCATTGGCGATGGTTGCTGCGATGCGTGGCTATCAGATGAAACTGATTATGCCCAACAACATGAGCCAAGAACGTAAAGATGCAATGCGTGCTTATGGCGCGGAACTGATTGAAGTAACCAAAGAACAGGGCATGGAAGGTGCACGTGATTTGGCTTTGCAAATGCAAGAAGAAGGCAAAGGGCACGTACTCAACCAGTTTGGTAATCCTGATAATGTTGAAGCACATTATTTAACGACTGGGCCTGAACTTTGGCAGCAAACAGGTGGCAAAATCACTCACTTTGTGAGTTCAATGGGCACTACAGGTACCATTATGGGGGTCTCTAAATATCTCAAAGAAATGAACCCCGACATTCAAATTATTGGTCTACAGCCTTCACATGGTTCAAGTATCGCTGGGATTCGCCGTTGGCCTGAAGAATATTTACCAACGATTTTTGATCGCAGTCGGATTGATCAGATTATTGATATTCCGCAAATTGAAGCGGAAAAAACTATGCGTAAATTGGCGCAAAAAGAAGGGATTAGCGCAGGAACTTCTTCAGGTGGTGCGGTGTGGGCATCAATTAAAATTGCTGAAGAAAACCCTGGTGCCGTCATTGCATGCATTATTTGTGACCGTGGTGACCGTTATTTATCGACGGGTCTTTTCTCTGTGGTCGATCCCGAATAAAACAATAAAAGAGAGTCCTGCTATGCGTTTACCTGTTCTCACTTTTGATATCGAAACAATGACTGATTTGAGATCGGGGGCGCATTTATATGGTTTAGATTTGCCTGAGGCTGATTTGGAGGCGGCACTGACCAAATTGCGTCGCCAAGAATCAGGTATGGATTTTCAGCGTTTGGCTTTGCATGAAATTGTGTGTATTTCAGGCTTGTGGTTGGATGACCAAGGCCAGATGAAACTTTTTTCTTTTAGCCGTGAGCAATATTCGGAAGCAGAAATCCTCAGTAAGTTTTTATCCATATTTGATAAGCGCTTACCAACTTTAGTGAGTTGGAATGGCGCTCAGTTTGACTTACCTGTAATCATGCTTCGCGCTATGTATCATGGTTTAACTGCACCTGCTTTGTTCGATCAGGGCGAAATTGACACACAAAAGCGCTATAATAACTATCAGAACCGTTATCATCAGCGTCACATCGATCTGATGGATGTGATGGCAATGTTTAATGGACGTCATTTCCAAAAGCTAGATGATGTTGCTCATTTATTGGGGTATCCCGGTAAACGAGGCGATGGGGCTTATCATGTACCTGAATATGTTCGGGCGCAGGAATGGCTCAAACTCACCAGTTATTGTGAAGGTGATGTGCTAAATACATGGTTGGTGTATTTGCGTTGGCTCTTGCTCAAAGGGCAATTGCTCGCTCAAGATCACCGTCATTTTATTCATCAAACCATCCAGTTTTTACAGGCTCAACCGCAGCATCAAGACTTTTTGTCGGTGTGGCGTGAGACCTCACAGCAGACGGCTTTTACCGCTGCCGATTTTTCTCCTTCCCATCTTTAGGTACACATGAAACATAGAGCCAAACCTCGTCCAACTCAACAGCCCAGTTATATTTTTCAGGTTGAGTCACTTTCGCATGAAGGACGTGGCATAGCGCACTATGGTTCGCATCCAGACCATCCTGCGGACAAGCAGGGTAAAAAAGTCTTTATTAGCTATGCATTGCCGGGTGAAACGGTCAAAGCGCAGATTACCCATGTAGTAAAGCGTTTAGAGGAAGCCGATGCTATTCAACTCCTCAGTGAAGCCTCTACTTTTCGTGTTGAGCCGAAGTGCCCGCATTTTAAAAGCTGTGGTGGCTGTAATATGCAGCACATTCATCCCGATGAACAAATTCGTTTAAAGCAAGATGTGCTTAAATCACATTTGCAGCATTTTGCGGGGATTCAACCGGAAGAATGGTTGCCGCCTTTGCGCTCTTTACGTGAAGACTACCGCCGTAAAGCACGCATTGGGGTGCGTTATTTGCCACATAAAGACCAATTGGTCGTGGGTTTTCGAGAGCGTCAAACCAATAAACTAACTTCAATTGATCGTTGTTTGGTGTTAGATCAAGCGTTTGGTTCGATCACACGCTTGAAGCAGTTACTCCAAAGTCTAACAGCCAAAGCGGCTATTGGTCATATAGAATTGGCCATGGGGGATTGTGACATCGCCCTCACGGTGCGACATACTGAAAAATTAAACACAGAGGATGTCAACCGATTAAAACAATTTGCGTTAGACAGAGGGTGGCAATTGTATTTACAAGCTGCAGGCCCAGACAGTCTAAAGCGTATGGATGATGAACATGCAGAGATGCGTTTACATTATCGTTTAAATGATTTTGATGTGGCATTTGGATTTAACCCACATGACTTTACTCAAGTAAACTCAACCATTAACCCGCAAATGGTGAAATTGGCATGTGACTTGCTAGATTTAAAACAAGGAGAGCGTGTTCTCGATTTGTTCTGTGGTCTAGGAAATTTCTCTTTGCCTTTGGCTCGATGCGTGGGAGCAACAGGACAAGTGGTTGGTGTTGAAGGCAGTGAAGAAATGGTTCAACGTGGTGCAGAAAATGCGGAACGTAATGCTCTTCGTCAGTTGAAGTTCTTTTCACAAGATTTAACAAAAGATTTCTCGCATCATTCTTGGGCAAATCAAGGATTTGATGCATTATTGATAGATCCTCCACGTGCAGGCGCAGAGGAAATAATGCATTATATGCCTAACTTTGGTGCAAAAAGAATCGTTTACGTGTCGTGTAATCCGGCGACACTCGCAAGGGATGCGGGGCTGTTGGTACAACAGGGTTATCGATTAGTCAAAGCTGGTGTGATGGACATGTTTACCCACACAGGTCACGTTGAGTCGATAGCATTGTTTGAAAAAGTTAATGAGATAAACGATTAAAGAATATGAAGCGTAAAAGTGTAGGAGAAGGGTATGGTCACAGTACGTGAGCAACTACCTGGGCGACTCAATGAGTTGTCTCAGGAGGCGACTGTAGAGCATGCCGAACAAGCTCAACATGATTTGGCTGAATGGTTAGATCGTGTTCGAAGCATATTAGATGATGCGAAGCTTGAGCAACTCGAAGAAGTTGCCAATTTGACTTTACAAAAAGAGTTAGAAACTACGGTTAATCATCGTTCCAATACCTTTTATACCGGTATTGAAATGGCGGATATTCTGGCCCATTTACATGTCGATGAAGACACCTTGGCTGCTGCGATGCTCTATCGTGGTGTACGCGAAGGCGTGATTCCATTGGCGGAAGTACAAGAGCATTTTGGCGAACAAGTGCATGCACTGGTCAAAGGCACTTTGGCTATGGGTAAGTTATCTGACCTCATCGAGCAAAATAAACGCCTCGAAGATCACTTTAATAACAATCAGCGCGAGCACTTAAACGGCATTTATAAAATGTTGATTTCGGTGACGGAAGACGTGCGCGTTGTACTGATCAAATTGGCTGAGCGAACTTATGCACTGCGTGAATTGGCGACTTCATCTAAAGAACGTCAAGAGCGTGTAGCACGAGAAATCTTAACCATTTACTCACCTCTGGCACACCGTTTAGGGATTGCGCAGTTAAAGTGGGAACTGGAAGATTTAGCCTTTCGCTATTTAGCACCCGATCGCTATAAAGAAATTGCGACGCTGCTGAATGAAAAGCGACTGGAGCGTGAGCAATATATTCAGTTTGTGATTGATACATTGCGTGCATCTTTGAATGAGCATGGCATTGAAGCTGAAATTAGCGGCAGGGTAAAACACATTTATTCGATTTATCGAAAAATGAAAAGTAAGAACCTGAGCTTCGATCAGCTCTATGACATTCGTGCCGTTCGGGTCTTGGTTAAAACGGTTCCTGAGTGCTATCACTCGTTGGGGATCGTGCACCAAATTTGGCGGCATATACCGCATCAGTTTGATGACTATATTACCAATCCGAAAGCCAATGGTTACCGCTCACTGCATACGGCTGTGATTGCGGAAAATAAGTCACTGGAAGTTCAGATTCGTACCAAGAGCATGCATGAAGAAGCAGAGCTTGGGGTGTGTTCGCACTTTAACTATAAAGAGGGTGGTAAGAATACCGATCGCTCTTTTAACCATCGTTTACATTCATTGCGTGCAGTACTTGAACACTATCAAGAGCGCAATGATGCGAATGTACATAAGTCTGATGAAGACTCTGAAAATTTTGAGCAAATTCAAGATTTTGAGGATTTTGAGAAGATTTATGTGTTTAGCCGTGATGGTGATATTAAAGAGCTCCCACGTGGTTCGACCGTACTCGACTTTGCTTACCATGTACATACTCAAGTCGGTAACAAGTGTTATGCCGCGCGGGTGAATCAGCGCTATGTTCCGCTAACTTATACTTTAAAAACGGGTGAACAAGTTGAGATTTTGACCAAGAAAGACCGTGAGCCAAACCGTGATTGGTTGGTGAACTCTTTAGGTTATATCAAGACGGCACGTGCGCGTGACAAGCTGCGCCATTGGTTCCGCCAACAAGACCGCAGCAAAAACTTGGAAGTGGGCCGTGACCTGCTCAACAAAGAACTTTCACGTTTAGCAATTCACCCAAAAAGTATTGATTTGAATGATTACTGCAATCATTTCAATGTCAAAGCGGGTGAAGATATTCTGATTGCACTGGTCAATGGTGACATTAGTCTGCATGCCTTGATCAATCAGGTGAACCGCCATATGCATTTGGATCAGGACGAACCTGAACTGGTGCTGAAGCCGACATTGAATCCACGTGCTAGTCATACTTTGTCAGCGCATGGCATTTTGATTGATGGTTTAGATAACGTTGAGCTGCATGTGGCGCAGTGTTGTCAGCCTGTGCATGGTGAGTCAATTGCGGGTTATATCACCTTGAACCGTGGGGTGAGTATTCACAAAGTGGCGTGTCCTGACTACTTACGCATGATTCAAAATGAACCGGAGCGTGCAGTAGAAGCCGATTGGGAAATGCAGCCAACGCGTGGTCAGAGTGTACAAATTGTGGTGGAAGCTTATGATCGCCGTGGTTTGCTTAAAGATTTGACCCAAGTGATTTTCTCCGATCAAATCAATATTCGTCAGGTCAACACCATCTCTGAAGCAGACGGTATTGCCAATATGAAATTGTTGATTGAAGTTAAAGGTTTATCACAATTATCAAAACTGTTGGCGCGGTTAGAGCAACAACCAGGCATTATTAGTGCGCGTCGTTTGGTGCAAGGTAACTAAGCGAATTGAAAAGAAAGAGTCTGCAATTGCAGGCTCTTTTTATTTGGAAAGGTACAAATTGGTCAGGCGATTCAGAAATTGAGGACTGATTTTACTCAGTTGAAATAAAAGCTTGGCTTTGGCGCCCACGGCTTGATGCGTTGCAGTGAGTGCCGTATCTTTTGCAACAGCCCTTTGAAAAACGTGTTGCGCTACATCTTCTGCAGTTAAGTGTACCCCCATGTTTTGAATACTCTTCGCTTGCATATCCTGCACCATGGCAGTTTGTACAAATAGCGGCATGACATCTAATACGCGAATGCCATATTTCTGCCATTCGGTATCTAAGCCTTCGGTGATGCCGCGTACCGCAAACTTACTGGCAGAGTACGAGACCAAATCGGCTTGACCATAGATGGCTGAGGCTGAAGAAAGGTTGATGATGCGGGCAAAATTCGCTTGTTTGAGGTAGGGCAATGCAGCGTGACAGCCATTCAGTAAACCATTAACATTGATCGAGATAGTTTTGTGATGTGCGCTGATCTCTGTGTGTTCAAAAGGCCCTGAGAATAGAATTCCTGCATTATTGACCAAAACATTGAGCTCGCCCGCCCATGCGACAAACTCGGCTAAAGCAGTTTGCCAATCTTGATAGTTGGAAACATCGAGCTGTCCTGCTTTGGCATTTGGGCCGAGGCTAGCTGCCAGCTGTTCGGCTTGAGCGCTATTGATGTCATAAATCCCGACTTTATAGTGATGTGCATAAAATAAGCGGGCGATGGCTGCACCAATACCTTGGGCTGCACCGCTAATCAAAATATTGCGCATTGAAATGGCTCCTTGTTGCTCTTTTTCTTGATGTTATTGTTGTGATTGGATTGAGCATAACAAATGAATGCCGTCATAATGTAATTTTTATCAATATGATTTTTGAAGAGAGATAAACATGGAACAATTGCTGAACGTGATGCGTGAATTACGTGAAAAATGTCCATGGGATCAACAACAAACCCCAGAAAGTTTAACCCGCTATGCCATTGAAGAGGCTTATGAAGTTGAAGCCGCTGTGCGTTCAGGTAAAGCTGATGAGGTGCGCGATGAGTTGGGGGATTTACTGCTACAGGTGGTGTTCCAGTCACAGATGTATGCCGAGCAAGGGGCTTTTAATTTTCAAGATGTGGTTCATGCCATCACAGAAAAACTGATTCGTCGTCATCCCCATGTCTTTCAAGCACAGCAGTTTTCAGCTTTGTCTGCCGAAGATGTAGGCGAGCTTTGGAAGCAAATTAAACAACAGGAAAAACAAGGTAAGGCACAGTCACGATTAGACAGCATCAAGCATGGCCCAGCCTTACAACAAGCGGAACAGATTCAAAAAAATGCAGCACGGATCGGTTTTGACTTTCCAGATGTAGCAGGTGCTTATACCAAGCTTGAAGAAGAATTAGCTGAATTGAAACATGCGGTTCAACAGCAAAATTCCGATGAAATAGCAGATGAATTTGGCGATTGTTTATTTTCAATGATCAATGTTGGACGTAAACTGGGCGTCTCAAGCGAAATGTCGCTTTTGAGTACGATTCATAAATTTCGCACTCGTTTTGCTTTCATTGAAGATCAAGCTTTGCAACAACAAAAAAAGATTGAGCAGATGTCTTTAGAAGAAATGGATCAACTGTGGGAGCAAGCCAAATTACAACTGAAATAATAAAAATGGTGGCTTGAATTGATAAAAATAAAAGTAAGTTTGTTGATCATTGCGTTGTTATTACTGAGTTTGTTGGCTTGGGTGCCCAGTAGTTATGCACAGTCTTTTGATCAGAACTATCTGAACTGGAAAGCAGAGCAGCAGGCCTGGGATGATCGTATTCAGGCCCCCAAGAGCGCGAAACGTTCAGTGTCTCTTGTTCAGGCCCAACCTGTGTCGGGCGCAAATAAAATTAGTTTAAATCAAGCCAGTGTCGATCAACTACAGCAACTTCAGGGCGTGGGTCTAAAAAAGGCCCAAGCAATTGTGGCCTATCGCCAGAAACAAGGGCCATTTAAGACCATAGATGAACTACAACAGGTGCGCGGGATTGGACCGGCAATTTTTGCAAAAAATAAAACTCGTTTGGGCTTGTGAAAAAAGCGGTGTCATTTATTGGTGAATTGATCAGAATCCTGCTTTGCTTTCGATAATCAAATTGCCCTTTGATTGTGTTAGATATATGATTAGCGTCATCTTAGAATTTTACGTTTAGGCGTAGGAGACAGCGGCTTTTGCAAACTTTGCGCGCGTCAAAATGTGGTTTATCAACCGCTCAATTACCTTCTTACATTTTAGATGTGATCGATGCATTAACTAAGGCAGGCTATGAAGCGTATATCGTCGGTGGCGGTGTCCGCGACATGATGCTTGGCCTAAATCCCAAAGATTTTGATGCAGTGACCAATGCAACACCGTCACAGGTAAAAGAAGTTTTCGGACGACGTTGCCGTATTATCGGACGCCGTTTTGAGTTGGCTCATGTCTATTCAGGTCGTGAGTTGGTTGAAGTGGCAACTTTCCGTGCACCGCCGAAGAAAGAAGTCACCTCTGCACAAGGCATGATTTTGCGTGATAACAATTGGGGTACGATAGAGCAAGACTTTGCCCGCCGCGACTTTTCAATTAATGCGATGTACTATCAGCCACGTAAGGGTGTTGTCTTGGATTTCTGTCATGCTGTGGATGACATTAAAAATAAAACCTTACGTCTACTAGGCGATGCAAAAACACGTTTTGAAGAAGATCCTGTGCGAATGCTGCGAACTTTACGTTTTGCTGCAAAATTAGGTTTCTCAATTGATCAGCAAATTCTCGACGTTTTCACCTTGGAAATGACACAGTTGCTGCGTGATGTATCGCCGCACCGTTTATATGATGAATCTCAGAAGCTGTTCACGATGGGGCATTTAAATCGTGTGCTGCCAATGTTGATCGATTTCGGCATTTGGAAGCAGTTATTTGCAGATATCCAACCGAATATCACCCCATTTATTGAACGTGCTGCTAAAAATACCGATCAGCGTATTCAAGTGGGCAAAACCATTAACCCTGCATTTTTCTATGCGGTGTTGTTATGGAAGCCGTTCTTAGAGCGTTGTGAGTTTTATAGCAGTAAAGGTGTGGTTGCGGCTGAAGCGCGTGCACAAGCGGGACTTGATGTATTAAAACGCCAAGCCACGCGGACTATTATTCCGCGCTTTGCCGAAACCTTTATTCGTGAAGTGTGGGAAATGCAAACGCGTTTACTCAACCCGAAAGCACAGCAAATTCAAGCCTTATCTAGCCATGCACGTTTCCGTGCAGGCTTTGACTTCTTGTTGCTTCGCGAAAAATCCGGTGATGAGGGTACGCTCGGCATGGGACAGTGGTGGGACGCCTATCAGTTGATGAGCACCGATGAAAAAGAACGTGCCATCAGCCAATATAACCGCCAACGTGCAAAATCACGTCGCAGTGGTAAAGCAAGTGCTGAAGAAGCGGCGATTGCCAAAACGGTAAGTCATGAAATTGAGCCTTTGGTGCAAGAGCAAGAATCACGCAGTCGCCGTGCACGTAAACCGAAGCAACACGCTGAAGCCCGTACCCCGACTGGTAAGGGAACAGGTCACAGCTCAACCGAGATTGGTGTAGACCACCCAATTTTAAAACGTAAACGTGTTCAGCGTGATTTAAGCAGCGTGATTTTTGGGCCGACACAATGAGCATCGTCACGTACATTGGTCTAGGTAGTAACTTAGGCGACTCTAAAGTGATTTTGACTGAAGCGGTGCACAAGTTGGCTAGTCTTGGCGATGTGAAGATCTCCAAGCTGTATCAAAGCCCACCGATGGGGCCGCAAGACCAACCCAATTATTTAAATGCCGTGGTGCAACTCAGCACAAACTTGGCACCGTTGGCTTTGCTGGATGAGCTGCAACGTTTTGAACAAGAGTCGGGACGTGTACGTTTACGCCATTGGGGTGAACGTACTTTAGATTTAGATTTACTGATCTATGCAGAAGAGAAAATTCAGCATGAACGCTTAACTGTGCCACATGTCGGTGTGATGGAGCGTGATTTTGTGTTGATTCCATTGCTGGATTTAGACCCCAATTTACACATTGATGGTATTGCGTTGAAACAGTTGCCTGTTGTACAACAACCCACGTTGAGCGTGCTGGATGCAGGCAATTGGGCAGAGATTTAATTTAGCCGAGCTAAAGATGTTGAAAGGAATAGTTTGATGATTAGTTTAAATGACTTAAGAAAATTTAAAGCAGAAGGTCGCAAATTTTCCTGCCTGACTTGCTATGATGCAAGTATGGCAAAGGCAATGGAACTTGCTGAAATTGATACCATTTTAATTGGCGATTCACTCGGTATGGCCATTCAAGGTCGTGATTCCACTTTGCCTGTTACAGTTGAAGATATGGCTTACCATACCGCAGCTGTACGCCGTGGTAACCAGCATGCCTTGATCATGACTGACTTACCTTTTATGAGCTATGCCACCTTAAATGATGCTTTGCAAAGCTCAAAAGTAGTGATGCAAGCGGGCGCGCAAATGGTCAAAGTCGAAGGTGGAGCATGGCTGGCTGAAACGGTTCAGGTTTTGACACGCAACGGTATTCCTGTATGTGTACACTTAGGTTTAACCCCACAGTCTGTACATGTGTTTGGTGGCTATAAATTACAAGCACGCACACGTGAAGCGGCAGACCAATTAATTGCGGACTGCCAAGCGGTGGTTGATGCGGGTGCTGCGGTGCTGTTATTAGAGTGTGTGCCTGCGCAGCTCGGGAAAGAAATTAGTGAGTTGTTCCCACATGTACCTGTCATTGGCATTGGCGCAGGTGTGGATACCGATGGTCAAGTATTGGTGGTACAAGACATGCTTGGACTGACTTTTGGTCGTGTTGCAAAATTTGTGCGTAACTTTATGAAAGAACAAGCAGGGGAAACGGCGATTTTGGATGCGTTCAAGGCATACCATGCAGCGGTGCTTGATAGCTCATTCCCTGCAAAAGAACAAACATTCCAAGTCGAGCTGTAAAACATGAAAACTGAAACCACGATCCAAGGCCTCTCAGCATCATTGAACCCTGCGCGAACGGCTCGAAAAAGTATTGGTTTCGTCCCGACCATGGGCAACTTGCATCAGGGGCATTTGAACCTTGTGCGCGAAGCGAAAAAACTCTGTGATGTGGTTGTAGTTAGTATTTTTGTGAATCCGATTCAATTTGGACCCAATGAAGATTTTGACAGTTACCCACGCACCTTGGAACAAGATCAGCGCTTGTTGGCCGAGGTTGGTTGTGACATCGTGTTTGCACCATCGGTTGAGCAAATGTATGGCAACAGTCCACGTTTGACCAATATTACTGTTTCAGATATCACCAATGATTTGTGTGGTCTACAACGCCCAGGGCATTTTGATGGTGTCGCCGTTGTGGTGACGAAACTGTTCAATATTGTGCAACCCACTTTTGCTTTCTTTGGTGAAAAAGACTATCAACAGTTGGCTGTGATTCGTCAATTTGTTCGTGATTTGAATATGCCGCTTGAAGTGATGGGTGTGGCAATTGCACGTGCAGAAGATGGTTTGGCTTTAAGTTCACGTAATGGTTATTTAAGCGAAGAAAACCGTCAAAAGGCACCGGCCATTTATCAAAGTTTAAAAGCGGCAGAACAGTCGCTGCAAACTGGTACCGCTTTAGCTGATGTGTTAGCAAATATAAAGGCGACATTGACACAGGCTGGTTTTGTTGTGGATTATGTGGAAGCACGCACACCTGCATTGCAGAAATTGGATGCGTTTGACCAAGATGTGGTGCTTTTTGTTGCGGCAAAACTCGGGGCAACTCGTTTAATTGATAACTTGAAAGTGAAACATATTTAGGCAAGCTCACCTCTCAAAGGATTAAGATGAAGCGCATTTTAATTGTTACAGGACAGTCTGGTTCGGGTAAATCCTCTGCATTACAAGTATTGGAAGACCTTGGTTATTACTGTATTGATAATTTGCCTTTGGCCTTACTCCCAGAGATTGTGGCTAAACTGGATCGGGAAAATAACCTTGAGCAGTTGGCGCTTGGTGTGGATGTACGCAGTACACGTGCAGATTTGCAAGAGTTCGACTTGGTGTTTGAACAATTGCAAAGGCATGGTACGGTCGATATTATTTATTTGACCACGCGTGACCAAGAACTGATTGCGCGCTTTAGTGCTTCACGTCGTCCTCATCCGTTGGCGACACGCTTTCAAAGTTTGAATCAGTGCATTCAAGAAGAGAAAACCCTTTTATTGCCGATTAATTTGCGCTCAACTGTGCATATTGATACCACCGATAAAAGTGTGCATGACTTAAAGCATACCTTGCTGTCAAAGTTGGGGCAGTCGGATAACCTGATTTTGATTTTGCAGTCTTTCGGCTTTAAACATGGTATTCCGTTAGATGCTGACTATGTGTTTGATGTTCGACATTTACCCAATCCCCATTGGGATTTAGAACTGCGGAAGTATTCTGGACTGGATGCCCCTGTGCAAAAATTTTTGGAACAAAGTGAGCAAACCCACGAAATGTTCCAAGATATTTATAAATTTTTAGATAAATGGTTACCAGCTTTTGCTGAAGGGCATCGTCACTATATGACCGTGTCAATTGGTTGTACGGGTGGGCAGCATCGCTCTGTATATATTGTGGATAGACTAAAAAAAGCCCTTGAGGCAAAATGGTCTATTCAGGTCCTCCATCGAGAAATGAAGCACTGGGCATGATTGACACAACTGTTGACGTAATTAATAAACTAGGGTTACATGCGCGTGCATCTGGCAAGCTCATTGAAGTGACCACCAAATTCCGTTCTTCAATCCAAATTGGAAAAGGAGACAAATTGGTGGATGCCAAAAATATTATGTCCCTCCTTATGCTAGGCGCAGGAAAGGGCACCACTTTACGCTTGGTGCTTGAAGGCGCAGATGAAGAACAAGCTTTATCTGAGATTCAGACACTATTTGCAGCAAAATTTTACGAGGCAGATTAATCGTGGCACGTCGACCGCATAGTTTTACTGAAGAAGACTTTGAATCTTTAGAAGGACGTGCAAGTAAAACTGAACAGAAAAAAGCCGTACAACGTATGGCATCTTTGGGTTCTCAACTTGCAGAGTTGAACACTAAACAAATTCAAAACTTACCTGTTGAAGAGCGTTTGATTGAAGCCCTTTTGGATGTGAAACTGATTACATCAAATGAAGCTCGTCGTCGCCAATTTTTACGCATTGGTAAGTTGTTGCGTAATGAAGATGAAACGGTGATTTTGTCTTATTTGACACCGCAACAAGGCGCGAAAAAAACCGCTCAATTGCAGCGTTGGGTTGATCGTATGATCAAAGATGGTGATGTGGTCATTAATGAGTTTTCCAAAACCTATAATGCCGCGGAACGTCATACCATTCGTCAGCATGTATTGCGTATTCACCGTGATATGAAACAGCAGGCTGATGAAGAACAACTTAAAGCTTCACGTTTGAAGTTGTTTAACTACATTCAGCAAGTGGCTTTAATTTCAGATAATTAAGCCATTTAGACATAAAAAAGCGACCTTCAAGGTCGCTTTTTTATGTGAGAATATTTGCTTGAGTAGACTGCTGATTGTTTAGCTAAACTCGCGTGTTGCACGCTCTTTGGCCCAATCACGTAGGACAAATTTCTGTAACTTGCCTGTCGACGTTTTTGGAATTTCTGTAATCACTACATCTTTCGGGACTTTAAAACGTGCCAGATGTTGCTTACAGAATTCAATGATTTCCTCAGGCGTGGTTTCTTTACCTGCTTTGAGTTCAATAAATGCACAGGGCACTTCTTGCCAGCGAGGATCGGGCTTCGCGACCACCGCAGCCGTTAAAATAGCAGGATGTTGATAGAGAATTTCTTCAACTTCTAGTGATGAAATATTCTCACCTCCAGAAATAATGACATCTTTAGAGCGGTCAGTAATTTTGGCATAGCCATCAGGTTGGCAAACGGCAAGATCGCCTGTATGGAACCAACCACCAGCAAAGGCTTCTGCCGTGGCTTCAGGGTTTTTGAGATAACCTTTCATCACAATGTTACCTCGGAACATAATTTCACCCATAGTTTGACCGTCATGCGGTACAGGTTGCATCGTGTCTGGATCCAGCACTTTCATACCATCTTGCAGTGGGTAAGGTACACCTTGGCGTGAGTGCAACTGCGCTTGTTCCTGAATAGATAAGTCAGACCAACCCGCTTGAGAGGCACAAAGCGCAGAAGGTCCATAGGTTTCAGTCAGTCCATAAACATGGGTGACATTTATACCAATATGGCGCATGCCTTCAATGATTGCAGCAGGAGGTGCAGCACCTGCCACCATCACTTCAACGCGATGCTCAAAGTGGATCCGTTGCTCTTCAGGGGTGTTGATCAGCATGGATAGCACAATTGGCGCACCACAGAAATAATCGACTTTATGCTCAGCGATGACTTTGAAAATGAGTTCAGGGTCAATTTTACGTAAACAGATATTGGTGCCCCCATTGGCTGCCATGGTCCATGCAAAGCACCAGCCGTTACAGTGGAATAAAGGTAAGGTCCACAAGTAGGTCGCACGTGGTGTCATGCCACAAGCAATGATGTTACTGGCTGCATTGATATAAGCGCCACGGTGGTGATAAACCACGCCTTTTGGGTTGCCTGTGGTGCCAGAGGTGTAGTTAAGGCTAATGGCATCCCATTCATCTTGAGGTAAATGCCACTCAAAGTTTTCATCGCCTTCGGTTAACCAGTCTTCATATTCAATCTGACCAATCGGAGCTGCAAAACAGTTTTCGTACTCAGCATCATCTACATCAATCACAAAAATGTCACGCTTGACCAAAGCCAAAGCTTCTTGTGCAACCGATGCAAACTCAGGATCGACCAAAAGGACTTTGGTTTCGGCATGTTCCAACATGAACGCAATGGTTTTTGCATCTAAACGTGTATTCAGCGTATTTAGTACCGCACCTGTCATGGGTACTGCAAAATGTGCCTCGATCATTGCAGGGATGTTGGGTAATAGTACCGAGACGGTATCATTCTTAGTGATCCCCAGTTTTTGCAGTTGTGAAGCAAATTGGCGACAACGTTGATAAGTTTCACGCCATGAAATACGACGGTGGCCATGAATGATGGCATCTTGATGGGGATAAATATAGGCAGCTCGTTCTAAATAACGCAGCGGTGACAAAGCCACAAAGTTTGCGGGGGTTCTTGGTAACTCATCATAAGCACTCACCATGTTTATCACTCCAAATTCAGTATTATTTTTCCATTGCTTAAAAGATATGCATTTTTCAGACATCTTGCATTTATGCTTTAGTCGAGTTGCGCTTTTTAGATGAATTTATTGAACTTTTTTGTTTAGTTTGTCTAAACTGAATCTATTGATTCTGTGCGATATAAACCCTTTTAGTTAGAGTTTAGCCTGCTTTTTAAGCAAAAAGTGTATGCATGTGTTACTGCATTGTTCAATACAAAGTGACCGATACAGTCATTCTAAAATGTAGCGATGAGGATTGCGGCACATCAATTCCCTCATTTTAGGGAGACTGCGGGATTGGCAAATGAATTCAAAATGTGCCGAAACGTGAATTTTCTAGGGGAAAAGGTTTAATCCTGTGGATAACACGTGTAAAATTCGACTGATTTTATTTATCCACCGTTTTTATCTTTTGAGGTTTTACCTCGATCATAATCTCGCGGTGACATGCTCCATGGTACGGGGCATCACTCCTTAAGGATTTTTTATGCCAATTATCACTTTGCCAAATGGCGATCAAAAACAATTTGATCAAGCTGTATCTGTGATGGACGTTGCACTGAGCATCGGTCCGGGTCTTGCGAAAAATACAGTTGCAGGAAAAGTCGATGGTCGTTTAGTCGATGCATCTGATTTGATTACCACGGATGCCAGCCTTCAAATTATTACGCCTAAAGACGAAGAAGGTGTCGAAATCATTCGTCACTCTTGCGCTCACTTGGTGGGACATGCGGTGAAGCAATTGTTCCCTGAAGCGAAAATGGTGATTGGTCCTGTCATTGAAGATGGCTTTTATTACGATATTTTTAGTGCAAAGCCATTTACACCAGAAGACATGGTAGCCATTGAAGAGCGCATGAAAAAGCTCATCGATCAAGACTATGATGTCATCAAAAAAATGACACCACGTGATGAGGTGATTGCAGAATTCACAGCGCGTGGTGAAGATTATAAATTACGCTTGATTGCAGACATGCCTGAAGAAACAGAAATGGGCTTGTACTACCATCAAGATTATTTGGATATGTGCCGTGGTCCGCACGTGCCAAATACTAAATTTTTAAAAGCATTCAAGCTGACTAAAATGTCAGGCGCTTATTGGCGCGGGGATGCGAAGAATGAACAGTTACAACGTATTTATGGTACAGCGTGGGCAGACAAAAAACAGCTTGCAGCTTATATCAAACGTATTGAAGAAGCTGAAAAGCGTGACCACCGTAAAATTGGTAAAGCTTTAGACCTGTTCCATATGCAAGAAGAAGCACCAGGTATGGTGTTCTGGCATCCAAACGGTTGGACCATTTATCAAGTACTTGAACAATACATGCGTAAAGTACAACAAGATAATGGTTACCTTGAAATTCGTACCCCGCAAGTGGTTGATTTCACGCTTTGGGAAAAATCAGGCCATGCTGCAAACTATGCAGATGGTATGTTCACGACGCATTCAGAAAGCCGTAACTATGCAATTAAACCGATGAACTGTCCTTGTCACGTACAAGTGTTCAACCAAGGTTTAAAATCATACCGTGATTTGCCAATTCGTTTGGCTGAGTTCGGTTCGTGTCACCGTAACGAACCATCAGGTTCATTACACGGCATTATGCGTGTTCGTGGCTTTACTCAAGATGATGCACACATTTTCTGTACCAAAGAGCAAATTGGTCAAGAAGTGGCTGACTTCATTCAACTGACTTTAGATGTATATAAAGACTTTGGTTTCGAAGAAGTGCAAATGAAGTTGTCTACACGTCCAGAAAAACGTGTGGGTGATGATGCACTTTGGGATATGGCTGAAAAATCTTTAGCAGATGCTTTAGATGCTGCTGGTTTGGAGTGGGAACTTCAACCGGGTGAAGGTGCATTCTATGGTCCGAAAATTGAATTCTCACTGAAAGACTGCTTAGGCCGTGTATGGCAATGTGGTACAATCCAATGTGACTTCAATTTGCCAGAACGTTTAGATGCGTCATATGTCACTGAAGACAATGATCGTGATCAACCTGTAATGTTGCACCGTGCAATACTTGGCAGTTTTGAACGTTTTATTGGTATACTAATCGAACACTATGCGGGCTTTATGCCACCTTGGTTAACACCAATTCAAGCATGTGTGATGAACATTACCGATTCACAAGCGGAAGCATGTGAGTCAGTCGTCGCTAAACTTAAAGAAAACGGTCTCCGTGCGATTTCAGACTTGAGAAATGAGAAAATCGGCTTTAAGATTCGTGAACGTACATTAGAGCGTATTCCTTACTTACTGGTACTTGGGGACCGTGAGGTAGAGGAAGGTACAGTGAACGTGCGTACCCGCTCAGGAACAAATTTGGGTACTATGTCAATCGACGCTTTCGTTGACCTAGTAAAAGCAGCCGTTGCCGAACGCGGCCGGTACATTGTGGAGTAACAGCGATTAAACAGCCTGACCGTAATCAACAGGGCGGTAACAAATCAAACCGTCCTGCTTTGAATGATGAAATTCGTGCGAAAGAAGTCCGTCTTGTAGACGAAAATGGTGAGCAAAAAGGTATTGTTAGCTTGGCAGAAGCATTACGCGCTGCTGAAAGTGTTGAGCTTGATCTTGTTGAGATCGTAGCAAACGCTGAACCGCCTGTTTGTAAAATCATGGACTTCAACAAGCATTTGTTTGATCTAAAGCAAAAGCAGAAAGAAGCGAAGAAAAAACAGCATCAAGTACAGGTGAAAGAAATCAAACTCCGCCCGGGTACTGATGTTGGTGATTACAACGTAAAACTACGTGCAATCACTAAGTTCCTTGAAGAAGGCAACAAAGTAAAAATTACTCTTCGTTTCCGTGGTCGTGAAATGGCGCATCAACAGCTTGGTTTGGCTCAACTTCAAAAAGTTGAAGCAGATGTGGCTGAAATTGGTGTTGTTGAACAATCACCAAAAATGGAAGGTCGTCAAATGGGTATGTTGCTTGGTCCTAAAAAGAAAAAGTAATCATCCAATCATCAAAAAAGCCCTGCTCGAATAGCAGGGCTTTTTTGATTTAAAGCATAATTACTCAGTGCTTACAGTTTTTTCTATAGAGTCAGGCTGATCAAGTAAAAGTTTTTTCTTACCAATTGGGATTTCGCGTGGAAGTTTCTCTTCTGGTATGATTCGTTCTAACTCAATGACCAATAAACCATTCTCATAATCAGCTTGTTGAACTTCAATATGTTCATCTAAGCGTAAAGACAATTTAAAGGCACGACGCGCGATTCCTTTATGCAGATATTCAGTTGTTTCTTTCTGAACAACTTCAGGTTTACCTGAAATGGTAAGAAGCTGATTTTCTAGACTCAGCCCTAATTCCTCTAGGCTAAAACCTGCGGTAGCCACCACAATGCGATAACGGTTTTCACCAGATTTCTCTATGTTGTATGGAGGATAATTGGGTGCATCACTTTGCATGGCGTAGTCAATAAAATCATTTAAACGGTCAAATCCAATGCTACGACGAAATAAAGGATGAAGATTTAGATTACTCATGATTAGAACCTCCTGAGGTCAGCAAAGTTTTAAAAATAAGAAGATAAAAACTTAAACCTGCCATGTATAAACATCGACAGAATGTTAAAAATCGTCATTTCTAACACAATAATTAATATGTGTTTGAGTTTAAAAAAATCAAGTTAAAGATCTATTTTTTTAAATAAATTTTTTATATATATGATAATTATAAAATTATTTCTATAGTCAAACCGCTTAATTACCCATACACTCGTTAAAGAAACGACTAAAAAGCTTATCTATTGAGTTAACCAACCATTTTTTCCTTTTTGCTTTCACCCATGCCCACATTTTTTCAATAGGATTAAGGTCAGGACTATAAGGTGGTAACCAAAGTATTTGATGCCCATGTTGGCTTAATAGATCTTGTATATCTGGTCGTTTATGGAAGGCTGCATTGTCCATGACAATTACACTATTCGAGGGTAGTTCTGGTAATAAAAACTGATCTACCCAAAAATAAAATACATCCGAATTTACTTTGCTATCAAATAAACCCACTGCAAATAACTTACCCTCATGGATTGCTCCTATTGCATTGGTTTGATTTTTTAATTGCCAATTATATGTTCCATAACAAGGAGTTCCCTGTTTTGAATAACCATGAGGTCTATGTTCATGAGATTTAAATCCACTTTCATCAAGATAGATGATCGGGTGTTGATACCTTAATCGGTTTAAATCTTTTAAATACTGCTCTCTGAGTTCTGTTTTTGCTTTCGGGTGCCGTAAGGTCTTTTTTTAACTGTAATATTTAGACGCTTGAGCGCATCTCCAATTGTAGAAGTAGCACAACCAAAACGAGCAGCGCGTTCATATTGATAATCATCGGGATATTGCTCAACATCTGCACGTAAGGCATCATCATCAACTTTAGATGGTTTTCTTGGTCGAGTTCTTTTTATTTCGATTCGCTTTTTCCATTCGACAATTGTATTTTTATTAATTTCGAAGTGCTGAGCAACCGCTCGGATAGATTGACCTTCTTCAAGCTTGGCTAATATTTTCTTTCTAAAATGTATTGGATAACTCATATCGGTATTGTATTGGTTTTTTGGCGTGCGGACTATAATTTGCAGAACTTGTTGTTTCTTTTTAAATCTATTAAGGTGTGTAAAGAGCCACCATCTACGGTGTATGGAGAATAATTTTAAAATGATTGATCTTTATTATTGGGGAACACCCAATGGACATAAAATTAGCATCGCTTTAGAAGAGATGGGTTTGGAGTATCAAGTCTTTCCCATCAATATTTTAGAAAATGATCAGTTTCAACCCGACTTTCTGCGCATTTCACCCAACAATAAAATCCCTGCGATTGTCGATCAAGAGGGTCCTAAAGGTGAAGCCATTTCTGTGTTTGAGTCAGGGGCGATTTTGCAGTATTTAGGGCGTAAAACAGGGCAGTTTTATCCAAGCGATGAACAGGCTCGTGTTGAAGTTGAGCAGTGGTTGATGTGGCAAATGGGGGGTTTTGGTCCAATGCTTGGACAGAACCATCACTTTAGTAAATTTGCTCCCGAACGTATTGCGTATGCAACTGAACGCTATGTCAATGAAACCAAGCGCTTGTATGCTGTACTAGACAAGCAGCTTTTTGGTCAAAACTATGTGGCTGGCGAGTATTCGATAACGGATATGGCAATTTTCCCATGGATTTTGCGTTATGAGTGGCAGCAAATTAATATAAATGACTATCCAAATGTGAAGGCTTATATGGAGCGTATTCAAGCGCGTCCTGCAGTTCAGCGTGCGTTGGCGCTTCAAGTGAATTAGTTACAGAAGCGTTGACTTGAACTGTGTTAAGCTTAGCGCATTCAAGGTATAAGCCATTCTATAAAGCCACCGATGAGTGGCTTTTTTGTTGAAAGGTTGTTTGGGCATTAGTGTAATGAAAAAAGAGTTTTTCCTCAATTTAACCCGCATTATTGAAGCGAATCCTAAAATCTATCTCAGTATTATTGTGGGAATTTCGGGATGTTTGGTGCTATTTGTAGCTGAAGCGGTACACATCCAAAAAATCATTGAACTGCTGAATACTAAAGATCAGGTGGTACTGCGTGCTGCAATTGAACCGATTGCCGATAAATATTCATGGTCACGTTGGTCTTTGTTGATTCTGGCATTGATCTGGTCAAGTTTTACCTATAGCTCAACCAAGAAAAAGCTGGGTTTAAAATCATAAAATGATGTGGGCCTTAGGACTACTTTTCCTTTCTGCTTTTGGAGCAGCGACACTGCTGCCGTTACAGTCAGAAGCAGTCTTCGTGGGATTGTTGGCTCAGACTCAATACCCAGTGTGGTTATTGATAGCTGTCGCCAGTCTAGGCAATATTCTAGGTAGCTGTGTGAATTGGTGGCTCGGCTTGAAAGTTGAACAATACAAAAATAAAAAATGGTTTCCCGTCTCAGAGCAAAAGATGTTGCAGGCGCAGGGCATTTATCAAAAATATGGTTTTTGGTCTTTATTACTTAGTTGGGTGCCCATCATTGGTGATCCGATTACCCTCATTGCAGGATTACTCAAAGAAAACTTTGTTCGTTTTGTCGTGATGGTGAGTATTGCGAAAATCGGACGTTATCTTTTTGTGTATTGGATGTTTAGTCAGTTCTAATTATTTTCAGAGACCAACTGGCCACATGCTTATATGTGCGGAATGGGTTCAAAGTTGATATAGTGATGACACGAGTGAGTGAAAACTCGTGTCATGCTAAATTTTTAACGACAAGCATTCAGATCGAATTCAATCGCATCTTTAAATTTAGATTTCTTATAGAGCCAAAGTGTGCTTGCTGTGCGTTTAACACTGACTCTGCTATTTGCAACGGCTTGTAAAACTTGTTGATCAAGCTCGTAAATACCTGAACCCTTGATAATTTTAGGCTTCTTGATGTTGCCGTGTTTATCGGCTTTAAAGCTAAATCTAATTTGACGGTCATGATCATTTAACTGCGTTGAATCTAACGCAAGCTTAGGTTGAGCCTGATATTGAAAAGGCACTTTTTGCTGCTGCTGTTGCGCACGCCAGTTTTTCGAGTCAAAGCTATAGTTACATGCTTCGGCATCATCTGGGGTTAAGTTTAAATTAAAAACTTGATAACCAATGACAGCTAAAGCGGTGTCGTCCTCCATAAACGGTTTTACTTTGGCTTGAAGCACGGCATTTACCAGCTTTTCATCTAAAGCTTTGAGTCCAGTCGTTTCTTGGACTGTCGCTTTGGTCACATCACCTGTTTCATCTGCATACACACGAATAATTGCTGCACGGTTTTTTTGATTTAAATCGCTATTTTTATATTGGGGTTTGGGAAAATCTACCCATTGAATACGCGTGGTCAAATGCGCCGATTGAGCTGAACTTTTTTGGATGGTGAGTTCTAATGGTGGTTGAGCTGCATGACTGAGATGAAAGGGCAGTGTAGACAATGCGAGCAAGAAGAGTGGTTTCATATGATCGATTTCTTTTATAACGCATCCAGTGCGCATGACTTAAATAATTGTTGCGAGTATTTCCTGAATTAGAAAGACTCGCAAGTTATATTGTTAAATTAAAACTATTTTTGCTCGGCTTGGGTGATGTCTACACCAAATAAGTCTTTGGTTTTAGTCCAACTCAGTGCGACCACCAAGAGTGTCATGTCGCCGCCAAAAACCGTTGCAATCACAGGGCCTAAATATTTTGCTGCAAGACCTGACTCAAATGCTCCCAGTTCATTACTACTCGACACAAACATGCCATTTACAGCTGCAACACGGCCTCGCATATTCTCAGGAGGATAAATTTGTAAAATGGTCTGACGAATTACTACTGAAATACTGTCACATGCACCCGTCATAGCAAGAGTAAACAAAGATAACCAGAGGTAGTTTGAGTAAGTGAACAATAAGGTGAATAGGCCAAAACCTGCAACAGCAAGCAGCATATTGCGCCATGCATGTCGGGTGGGCGGAAAACGCGTCAGCGCAATCATGGTGATGAGTGCACCAATCGATGGTGCTACCCGTAAATAGCCCAATCCTTCAGGCCCAATTTTCAAAATATCTTCAGCAAAGATCGTGAGTAAAGCGATCACACCGCCAAACAGCACTGAGACTAAGTCGAGTGAGATGGCCCAGAGGACAATTTTAGTTTTAGCAATAAAGCGAAAGCCTTCACCTAGGCTTTGCAGCACATGTTCTGTTTCAATTTTAGGAAACGTGCGTTTACTTAAAAGATTGACGAGTAAAAAGCACAGACCAAGTAGCACTGCTACACTGATGAAACTGGTTTCACGACCTAAAAACGCCAGCATAAATCCACCGAGCATCGGGCCAATAATCCCCCCGCTTTGCCAACCAATAGTGGTCCATGTGGCACCATTGGCATAAAGTTCCCGAAGAATCAAAAAGGGTTTGAGTGATGTTGCGGATAGATTGTAGAAACCTCGAATCATTCCAGGGCCAAAAATCAGGGCATAAACGCCCCATGACAGGGTAGATAGTTCAATGTGCTTTAAGCCATAAGCATGAAATAACCCCCATAAAACCAAGGGCAGTGGAATGGCAAAAAATAAGCAGATTTTCATGATGGTTTGCTTATTAAAGCGATCTGCAAAATAACCGCCCCATAAGGAGAGCGCAATAAAGGGGATTGCTTCTGCCAGACCAATCAAGCCTAAAGTGAGTGGGTCTTTGGTGATTTTATACAAAGAATACGCCACAATAATTTCCTGAATCAAAATGGCAAGTGTCAGACAAAATTGACTGAGTGTAACAATAGAAAAGTCTCGGTATCTGAGAGTGCGGCAAAAGCATCCTGTGTGGCGTTCATAAGGGTACAGGATGGAATGGATGAGGCATTATATAGCTGAATACTTAATTTATTATCACACCTAAAACCATAGGAAATGAGGTTTTACAGATGTTTCCATGTGCTAGTGTTTTTAGAATTTAACTATACGACTTGGACTAAACCTCGGTTATAAATTCATCGCTTAAAGCTTATCGGGAAATAAACTAAGCTTGCTTTTATTGTTGATTATTTGCTTTTGTTTTAGACAAAGTTCGATTAGAATATTCGCTCCCTTACCTGCAGGTCGTTTTGCAATGGTGCAAACGTTCCGAACAGGTGTTCAAAAGAGGTTGTTATGCCTAAGATGAAAACTCGCCGTGGTGCAGCTAAGCGTTTTAAAGCTACTGCTAACGGTTTCAAGCGTAAACAAGCGTTCAAACGCCACATTTTGACCAAAAAATCTGCTAAGCGTATTCGTCAATTACGCGGCTGTGTAATGGTTCACGTGAGTGACGTTGCTTCAGTTCGTCGTATGTGCCCATACATCTAAGGAGATTATAAATGGCTCGTGTAAAACGTGGTGTACAGGCTCATCGCCGTCATAAAAAAATTCTTGCTCGTGCTAAAGGTTACTACGGCGCTCGTTCACGCGTATATCGCGTAGCGTTCCAAGCAGTAATCAAAGCGGGTCAATACGCTTACCGTGACCGTCGTCAGAAAAAACGTCAATTCCGTGCTCTATGGATTGCGCGTATTAATGCTGGTGCTCGTCTAAATGGTTTATCGTACAGCCGTATGATCGCTGGCTTGAAAAAAGCTCAAGTGATTATCGACCGTCGCGTACTTGCTGACATCGCTATGCATGACGCAGTTGCATTTGCTGCTTTAGCTTCTAAAGCTAAAGATGCATTAGCTGCATAAGTCTTTAAGACTTAAAGAAAGACCGCTTTTTAGCGGTCTTTTTTATTGTTTGAATGGATGATGCTTTTATAAAGTGCATATAAAAATGCAATCGTTAGTATAAAAGTATTTCCCCACGATACGGAATAGAATGCCAAAGTCCACAATGCACAGTAACACCAAATGATGTACCATAAAAATTTCATGATTTTGAATAAATTAAAAGAGCTTACAGCTACGCTCTTTGTTTCTACTTGATGTTCTATGTCTTTTAGGTGCGCGGTATTTTCTACTACATCATTAGATGTCGGAATTTGAACGGTGTTTTTTTCAATAGAAAAAGAAGAATCTTTTGTTGTTTCGGGAATATTGGACAAGTAATTGCAATTTTTAATGTCTGAAAACTGATATTGATTTGCACAGTGTTTAAAGATTAGTGGGCGGAGTAGGGTCAGTTGATTATAGGCTGCTGAAAAAGTATCTTTTTCGTTACTATTCATTTGAACATAATCGGAATATTCATTTTTTGAATGTGATGCAGCGGAATATTGCTGTTCTAATAAAGCTGTATTTTCTATCAAATTCGAAGCGTAATTTTTTCGAATAGTGAATGGAAATATCGGATACTGCTCTTTTATAGAATCATTGAATAAATCGCCGACATAGCAATTATTGATATCTAATGGAATTGGATAACTGCCATATTGTTTTGCCATATCATTAAAATAAAGACGTGCTTCTGTGTCTTTAAAAAAAGTATCCCAATTGATTGGCTTTAAGTCTTGTTCTATAGTAGAAATTGCTTGAGGGGATGGGTGGTGTAACGTGTATGCCTCTACATTTTGGTAATAATTGGAATAATCATAAAAATCTTTGTTTCCATATTCATCAAAACTTTGCCATGTTGGTTTTTCATCGCTAAGGATTAAAACTTTATATTCATTATGAGGATAATGCACAACAATACAAAAACTTTCTTTATCGGTTGAAAAATAAAAAATTGAAGAGTCATTGAGTTCCATATGCAAGTCTTGAGCAACATGTAAACTCAGTTTTATGGCTCCGGATTCTTGTAGGCGACCCAATAGATGTGAAGCAGAACCGCATAAAAGCGTACCGTATTTAGTATCACGTAATATTGGAAAATGGTTGAATAATAATGGATGTCTATCTAGGATCTCTGTATCAACGGCACCATTTAAATATTCATTTCCATAGCTTACAAAAGCAATTTGGCGATAAGCTCTATTTAGATACACTTTTTAATTCCGATAACTATATTTTACTAATTGAATAAATACTAAAAATTATTGTTTTGTCGGTGCAGAGAATATCGGTGTTTACGTTTTTAGGCTATTACTTTAATTGTAATTTTATTGCTAATAATGTTTTAGGTATTGAAACTTCTAGATATAGTTTTTAACTCTTTTCGAGTCTTGGGTAGATGGTTATGAAAAAAATTAATGTTGTAGGAACCTCTGCCACGGGAAAGTCTACATTTTCCAGAGCTTTGGCCGAAAAGTTGGATTTGCATTATATCGAGCTTGATAATCTATTTTGGCTTGATGACTGGCAAGAATGTCCCGATGAAGTCTTCTTTGCCAAGATTGAATCAGAAGTCCAAAAGGCAACACAGGGCTATGTGATCGATGGTAACTATACCCGCGCCATTCCTGTGAAATGGGCGGAAATTGATACTGTTATTTGGTTGGACTTACCGTTTCCAGTCAACCTTTACCGTTCAGTGAAGCGTGCGGTTCAGCGGGCATGGGCGCAACAGGATTTATGGGAAAACTCGAATAATCGGGAAAGTTTGCTGCGGATGTTTGGTCGGGACTCGATTATTTGGTGGATGATCAAAACACATGCTAAAAACCGACAGAAATACTTAAAAATGATGCAGATGCCTGAATATCAACATATACAGTGGATTCATTTAAAGACACCAAAACAGGTGAGTTGCTTTTTAAATCAGTTGGCTGTTGAAAAGCATAGCGTTTAAATAAAAAAATATCAGTGCATACTCAGCGATCAAGATGAATCGTTAAGCTTGAGTTACATAAATCTGCTTTAATCTCAAAGGTGGCCGATGCCTAATAAATAAAAAGATTAAAAAGAAAAGGAGCAGGATATGCTTGCGGAAATTACTGGGATGGGACAGGGAAGTATCACGGTGGAATTACAAATGATTCCCAGAAAAGGTGAGTCGGTCAAAATTATGTATGGACCTGATGCGGAGCTTGAAGGCGAGGTGGTTTCGGTTAATCATTATATTAATCAACATGCCAATCAGCATAAGGTGCAAATCAAAATCCGGCCCTTCAATCTTCTAATTACCGCCTGAACAAATTGAGACCATAAAAAAGCGCTCTTTGAGAGGAGCGCTTTGATATATCTCTAATAGCTTATAAGCCAAAATAATAGCCAACTACACAGATCAAAATCGTAATTATGATTAAAGCAAATACCCCGGTTTTCCCCGATTTGTGGTGTGTTTCATGAGGCTTGGTCTCTATCGCACTTAATTTAGGTGTTGAATGATTGCGAGCATCAAGTGGTGTAGTCGTGTCTTTGGGGGTGAGCTGCGCGGTTTGATAGTGATTGGCCACTTTCACGATAAACTTGGTACTTAAATCATCAATCTTTTGTTCAAAATGACGTAGGTTCAATTGCTCATCTGGCGTGAGCACTTGGCCTTCTGCATTATAAGGATGTTGAATCTTAGTCTGGATCAATGCTGATAGTGCATCTAAACGATACAGCGTTTGGTGTGCATAATCAGCAGCGTAGTCTGTTGGTAAAAGAGCGAGATGATGAGCTTCATCTGTGGCCTCTTGTTGTCCATAGTAAGGTAAGTTCACCGACTCAGGCTCTACTAAACCTTGTGCAAATGGCGCACTAAACAGTTCTTGTTCGGTAAAGTTTTCGATTTCATCCCATTTTGGCGTTTGTAAGTCCGCTTCAATGCGTTTGCTGAGTTTGTGATTCAGTTCAAAACGCCATAAATTTTCACTACGGATTGAGCTTTGTTGTGTTTTTGGAATTATAAAATCGTGTTCAGCGCTGTACCACTCCGCCAGTTCTTTACCAAAAATCCAAGCTGTTTTTTGCTGTGCTTGATGGCTCACAATAATATGGGGGGTAGCAAGCAGTTCAATATTTGGGTTGGGGTTCTTTTCGTCTGCTAGCAATGTTGAACTATGCAGACTGAGCTGTTTGACCCCTTGTTTTTTTAAGGCTTCAAGCCAGACTTGAAAATGCTGAGCCAGTAAATGTTGGCTATTTAGATCACGAAACTGAAAGCAATGTCGGTCAAAAATGGCATGTTCTAACCAACGTTGGAAACTTAGGTTGTGGCGTAAATATTCATTGCCATAAGTCACTAAAGTAAGTTGTTGTTGCCAAATAGGATCAAGCGACATCGTTTGTTGTTCTCTTCTGTGATGGCCCTATCTTAACCTGTTTATAAAACCATGTACTAAACAAATTTTCCTGATCGTAGAGCTTCATCAACGTGCTTAAAAACTGATAGAATATGGGGTTTTATTAATTTTATAAATTGTTGCTTTGAGAGTTACTATGTCACTGGAAGCCCTGACCACTGAAGCGCTTGCTGCGATTGCAGCAGCAGAGGACCTTGCTACACTCGATCAAGTACGAGTGCAGTTTACGGGTAAGAAAAGCCAGCTCGCTGAGCAATCAAAAGCTTTAGGTAAAATGGACCCTGAAGTGCGTAAAAATTTTGGTGCGCAAATTCATGCAGTCCGCGAAGCGATTACCGGTGCTTTAACTGAACGCCAAACACAATTACAACAAGCGGCGTTGGCGCAAAAACTTGCAAGTGAAACGGTGGATATTACTTTACCGGGTCGTGGTCAAACGATTGGTAGTATTCACCCCGTTACTCAAGTACAAGAGCGTATTTGTCAGTTCTTTACCAAAGCGGGCTTTGTGATTGAAACTGGGCCAGAAGTTGAAGATGACTACCACAATTTTGAAGCTTTAAATATTCCAGGGCATCACCCTGCGCGTGCAATGCACGATACATTCTATTTCGATGCGACACATTTGTTACGTACCCATACTTCTGGTGTGCAGATTCGTACCATGGAAACCCAGCAACCCCCGATTCGTATTGTATGTCCAGGTCGTGTATACCGCTGTGACTCTGACCAAACGCATTCGCCAATGTTTCATCAAATTGAAGGTCTGTATGTCGCTGAAAATACCAGCTTTGCAGAACTGAAAGGTTTGTTGGTTAATCTATTAAACGAATTCTTTGAAAAAGACTTAAAAGTGCGTTTCCGTCCATCTTATTTCCCATTCACAGAGCCAAGTGCTGAGGTGGATATTATGGATGAGCGTGGTAAATGGTTAGAAGTGCTTGGTTGTGGCATGGTACATCCAAATGTCTTGCAGGCAGCAGGGATTGATCCTGAAAAATACAAAGGCTTTGCTTTCGGTCTAGGTGTGGAACGTTTTGCGATGCTTCGTTATGGCATCAATGACTTACGTATGTTCTACCAAAACGATGTGCGTTTCTTACGCCAATTTGCTTAAACAGATTTATACCTCTCCCAGCCTCTCCTTGAAGGAGAGGAGTTATTTGTGATGACTCGGGGTTCTCCTTCTTTTCCAAAAGAGGGAGTTAGAGGGGGATTCAAAAATTTAGATTTATAGGTTTTTAACAAAATGAAAATTAGCGAAAATTGGTTGCGTACATGGGTTAATCCAGCCGTTGATAGCAATACTTTATCTGATCAACTGACCATGTTGGGTTTAGAGGTCGATGATTTATCGCCTGCGGCAAAACCGTTCACTGGCGTGGTTGTTGGTGAAGTGTTGACGGTAGAGCAACATCCTGATGCAGACCGTTTACGTGTGACCACAGTGAATATTGGTTCAGGGGAACCTTTACAAATTGTTTGTGGTGCACCAAACGTACGGGTTGGTATGAAAGTCCCAGTGGCAACCATTGGTGCTGTGCTTCCAGGCGATTTCAAAATCAAGAAAGGCAAACTTCGTGGCATTGAATCACAAGGGATGTTGTGTGGTGCATCTGAAATTGATCTAGAAGACAAAATTGATGGCCTTTTAGAGCTGCCCGTTGATGCACCTGTCGGTGTGGATATTCGTGAATATTTAAATTTAGATGATCATGTCATTGATATCAGCATCACGCCAAACCGTGGTGACTGTTTCAGTATTCGTGGTATTGCCCGTGAAATTGGGGTAATTAACCAACTGACTGTGACTGCACCTGAAATTAATGCCGTTGCTGCGACTATTGCTGATGAGAAAAAAGTTGTGGTGAGCACTGAAGGCTGCCCACGCTATTTAGGTCGTGTGATTAAAAACGTGAATACTAAAGCAGCAACCCCAGAGTGGATGGAACGTGCTTTGGTTCGCTCAGGGATTCGCCAGCACAGTATTTTGGTTGATATTACCAACTATGTACTGATGGAGTTAGGGCAACCACTCCATGCTTTTGATGCAGCAAAAATTCAAGGTTCAGTCCAAGTTCGTCAAGCGAATACGGCGGAGAAATTGGTTCTACTGAATGAACAAGAAGTTGAGCTTAATGAAAAAGTTATGGTGATTGCGGATGATGAAAAAGCATTGGCGATTGCAGGCATCATGGGTGGCTTGTCTTCATCTGTTACCGATGAAACTCAAGACATTTTCTTAGAGTCTGCATTCTTTGCTCCATTAGCCATTGCTGGTCGTGCCCGTAGCTTTGGTTTGCATACCGATGCATCACAGCGTTATGAGCGTGGCGTGGATTTTGAACTCCCAATGCTCGCGATGCACCGCGCATCACAATTGATTGCTGAATTGGCGGGTGGCGAGTTCGGTCCGATTACGATAGCAGAACAAGCGGCTGTTTTACCGAAGCGTGAAGCGATTGAGCTAGAACAAGCACAAGTGGATCAATTGCTTGGTTATCGCGTAGATGCTGCATTTATTGCAGATGCATTAACCCGTTTAGGTTGTGCTGTGACGGTTAAAGCAGAAGGTCAGTGGTCTGTAGTACCGCCTTCACACCGTTATGATATGGCAATCTACCAAGACCTGATTGAAGAAGTTGCGCGTATTCATGGTTATGACAATATTCAAATCAGTTTGCCAAAAATTGAAGCGAAATTGGCGCAATATCAAGACCAATTTGAAATAGCTCAGCTTCGTCAAACTCTCGTGACTTTGGGTTATCAAGAAGCGATTAGCTTTAGCTTTGCAGACTTAAAGCTTGAGAAGCAACTCAATGCGGCTGTGAATCCTTTGGCTTTGGCTAACCCGATTTCAAGCGATTTAGCCGTGATGCGTTCAACACTGCTCTCTAGTTTGATTCCGTGTGTGCAATACAACGTTAACCGCCAACAAAGTCGTGTACGTTTTTTTGAATTGGGCCTACGTTTTGACTATCAAGATGCTGAATCTATTCATGATTTGAAACAAATTCCTACCCTTGCAGTGATTGCAACAGGTGCAAAAACTTCAGAAACTTGGCATGCTAAACCTCAAGCTATGGATTTCTTTGATTTCAAAGGTGAAATTGAAGAAGTATTGGCAGCAGGTCGTGTGCAGGTTGAATATGTTCGCTCTGAGCGTAGCTGGTTGCATCCAGGACAGTCTGCTGAGGTTTTAGTCGATGGCAAATCTATTGGTTACTTTGGTCGATTACATCCATCTTTAGAAGATGTGCTGGATTTGAGCACAACTTGGGTGGCTGAACTTGATCAATCGGCTGTTTTGCAAACTTATGTATCTAATTTTACAGAATTATCACGTTTTCCGTCGGTTAGACGTGATATTGCGCTTTTAATTAGTGATAAGATAAATGTAAGTGAAATTCAGCAACTTATCGAAAAAACAGGCGGTGAGCTTTTGGACTCGATTTGGTTGTTCGATGTGTACACTGGGCAAGGCGTTGAAGATGGTAAGCGCTCATTGGCATTTGCACTTCTTTGGCAACACCCATCACGTACGCTTGAAGATGCTGAAATTAAATCTGGTATGGATCATATTTTACAAGTGTTGGAAAACACTTATCAGGCGACATTGAGGGCTTCATGACAGCATTAACAAAAGCGGAAATGGCTGACCATTTAAGTGAGCTCACGAGTTTAAACCGTCGTGAAGCTAAGCAAATGGTCGAGTTGTTCTTTGATGAGATTAGCCAAGCGCTAATCTCTGGTGAGCAAGTTAAACTTTCTGGTTTCGGTAACTTTGAGTTGCGTGATAAACGTCAACGTCCAGGTCGTAACCCGAAAACGGGTGAAGAAATTCCGATTTCTGCACGCCGTGTAGTGACCTTCCGCGCAGGGCAGAAATTCCGCCAGCGTGTGGGAAATGAGCAGATCGATTGATCTGCTTTTTTTTGCTTAAAATTTTGGGTGATCGTTTGGCTGATTCAATGCTTGCAAAATAATAGAATGTCGTTTTTTGATAAAATTTGAGTATAAAAAAAGAGAGCCACAGGCTCTCTTTTTGACTAATCTCTAAGAGATTAGTGAGCTTTAGCTTCAGAAGCAGCAGCAACAGTAGCTTCAGAAGCAGCAGCAGTAGCTTCAGAAGCAGCAACAGTAGCTTCAGAAGCAGCAGCAGCAGCATCTACAGCAACTTCAGATGCAGCTTCAACAGCTTCAGATGCAGCAGCAACTTCAGATGCAGCTTCAGCAGCAGGAGCTTCTTCTTTCTTAGCACAGCCAACGAAAGCTAAAGTAGTAGCAACTGCAGCAGCAATAGCGATTTTTTTGAATAACATGGCATCACTCTCTAAAATATGAGATTAAAAAAAACCGACGTTAGTCTGTTGTATGCTTTTATTGTTCCTAATTTTGTTAGGGACTAACAATGCAGGAGCAGCCTAACTGGTCTGCAAATATGCTATCACTGCGCATTTTGAATTGCTACTAGCTGGGATGAAAAAAGTGATAAAAAAGGTCTAAAAACAGGGCTTTTTTAACAGAAAATAACAATCAATGATGAGGTTAGTATTGGATAAGTACTAAATAAACATTTAAAAAGATGAAGGTTTTTATTTCAAATTTTTGTTTATCAAAAACTTGCAAATAAGTTTACAGAGAATGGAATGTAATGTTGCTTTGTGTAAGCTAAGTCAACCAAATAAAAAGGCTGTCGTTAAGACAGCCTTTTTAGGTGAAGTAGGTCGGGTTAGCTGGTCGCTTTACGCTTCATTTGATCAAAGAAATCATCGTTGGTTTTGGTTTCTTTCATGCGATCAAGTAAGAACTCCATTGCTGCAAGTTCATCTTGGGTATGAAGTAACTTACGTAAAATCCAGACTTTACGTAGATTGTCTTCAGACATTAAGCGCTCTTCGCGGCGGGTGCCAGACTTTTTGATATTCATCGCAGGGAAGACACGTTTTTCAGCAATACGACGATCCAGTGTAATTTCTTGGTTACCTGTACCTTTAAATTCTTCGTAGATCACTTCATCCATTTTACTGCCAGTTTCAATCAGAGCTGTAGAAATGATGGTTAGTGAGCCACCTTCTTCAATATTACGAGCTGCACCGAAGAAACGCTTAGGGCGTTCCAGCGCATGTGCATCCACACCACCAGTTAAAACCTTACCAGATGAAGGCACAACCGTGTTATAAGCACGTGCTAAACGGGTAATGGAGTCGAGCAGAATCACAACGTCTTTCTTGTGCTCAACTAAACGTTTTGCTTTTTCAATCACCATTTCAGCCACTTGAACGTGACGAGCAGGAGATTCATCAAACGTTGACGCAATGACTTCACCACGAACAGTACGTTCCATTTCGGTCACTTCTTCAGGGCGTTCATCAATGAGAAGAACGATCAGGAAGCACTCAGGGTTGTTACGCACGATCGACTGAGCGATGTTTTGTAACAACATGGTTTTCCCCGCTTTTGGTGGCGCTACGATAATTGAACGTTGGCCTTTACCGATAGGTGCAACCAAGTCAACTACACGTGCAGTTAAATCTTCTGTCGTCCCGTTACCAAGTTCCATCACCAATTGTTCGGTTGGGAAAAGTGGTGTTAAGTTTTCAAACAAGATTTTGTTACGTGAGTTTTCTGGCGTGTCGTAGTTAATTTGGTTCACTTTTAACAGTGCAAAATAACGTTCGCCTTCTTTGGGTGGGCGAATGGTTCCCGTAATGGTGTCACCAGTACGTAGATTGAAACGACGAATTTGAGATGGGCTAACATAAATGTCATCTGGGCCTGCAAGGTAAGAACCCGCTGCAGAGCGTAAGAAGCCGAAGCCATCTGACAGAATTTCCAAAACGCCATCCCCAAAGATCTCTTCGCCATTCATCGCATGGCGCTTTAAGATGGCAAAAATAATGTCTTGCTTACGGTTACGAGCCATTCCTTCGAGGCCCATAAATTCAGCAATTTTGATGAGTTCGCCAATCGGTTTTTTCTTGAGTTCGGTTAAATTCATAGGAGGTCAGATAAGAATCAAAAATTCTAAATTACAGGATGAAAAGGAAGCAACATTTAGCCGCAGACATGCAATGAAGTAACGCAATTGTATTTGAACTATAACAATTCAGAGGACTGATTCATTGTTTGAAGAGAAACGTGTCAAAACAATTTGTATTGCCGAGCGGCGATCTTATGTGTTGTGTCTTTTAAGAAAATGACAGGATTGAATAATCCTTTATCTCTTGATCATGCAATATAAGAGAGAAAGACAGACTTGTCAATTTATAGCCGAAAAAAATACGCTGTTGTTTAGACAGCGTATTTCATTTTCAATCTAAACGGATGCTTAAATGCTTTCTTCAATGAAAGCAGTCAATTTCGATTTTGGTGCAGCGCCCACTTGTTGAGCAACAACTTCACCATTTTTGAACATGAGTAATGCAGGAATGTTACGGATGTTATAGTTCACAGCCGTTGCTTCACAAGAAGTCACGTCAACTTTAACAATCTTCACTTTACCTTCGTATTCGTTCGCCAATACTTCTAATACAGGTGCAATTGCTTTACATGGCGCGCACCAGCCTGCCCAGAAGTCAACAAGCACAGGAACGTCTGATTGAAGTACATCAGCGTCGAAGTTTGTATCAGTTGTATTTACGATATTGCCAGACATGGATAGCTCCAGTTTCAATTTTTGGATAGTTTTATGGCTAATAGTATGTCATAGCCTGCTATCACTGAGTAGATGGATTACTAAATTTTCAACCTTTAGTTTGAATTTGTCTAATTGAAGCTCACGATGTTACTGATCGTGTAACACAATTGTCATATATGCCGAAATTTTAAAAGCTCGTCAATTTCTGACCACAAATGGCTTTTAAATTGCATGGAGGTGAATTAATCTAAGCACAATTCTGTATAGGTTTATATTAAATCATGTCTGATTTTTTGATTGATGAAGAGTTACTTGCTGCCATCGATATGGGGTCGAACAGCTTCCACTTGGCGATTGCGCGAGTGGACCATGGCGAAGTGAAAAAAGTTGCGTCAATGTCAGAAAAAGTACAGTTAGCAGCGGGTTTAGATGAAAATAAAAACTTAACAGAAGCCGCACAGCAACGTGGTTTGGCCTGTTTATCTCGCTTTGTCGGACGCTTAGGTTCGGTTCAGCCGAATCGTTTAAGAATTGTGGCGACCAATGCGCTACGCCAAGCCAAAAATGGACATGAATTTATTCAAAAAGCGGCAGAAATTTTGCCGAAGCACATCGAAATTATTGCAGGTCGTGAAGAGGCTCGTCTGATTTATTTAGGTGTATCTCATACCATGGTAAACAGTGGACGCCGTCTTGTGATTGATATTGGTGGGGGGTCGACAGAGCTGATTATTGGTGAAGAATTTGAGCCCATTCATACCGAATCTTTACAAATGGGCTGTGTAGCATTTACAAAAGCCTTCTTTGTCGACGGTGAAATTAACCAAAAAAGTTTTGATAAAGCTGTGGTAGCAGCGCGTAAGGAGCTGTCTGGTATTGCCAATACCTATAAAGAAGCGGGTTGGGATACGGTGGTCGGTTCGAGTGGAACCATCAAAGCGTGTCGTCAAATTACCGTGAATATGGGTTGGAGTAATGAAAAAGAAGAACTCACCCGTGACGGTTTAGATAAGCTTAAAGAAAAATTGCTCAAATATAAACATGTCGCTGAGATGGAATTTGATGGTCTAAAAGAAGACCGTCGAGCAGTTTTGCCAGCCGGAATCGCTATTTTGTATGCCATTTTTGATGTACTCGAACTAGATAAACTGGTGTATTCAGATGGTGCCCTACGCGAAGGGGTGATGTATGACTTGCTGGGACGTTTTCAACATGAAGATATTCGAGATCGTTCTGTACAAGCGTTAATGGGCCGTTATAACGCCGATCCAAAACAAGCTGAACGGGTCGTGAACATGGCTCAGCATTTGTTTGATGGTGTGGCGGATTCGCTAAAATTAACCACAGAAGACAGTGATTTACTGCGTCGAGCGGCTTATCTGCATGAAATTGGTTTAGCGATTAGCCATGCCGGCTACCATCGTCATGGCGCATATTTACTGCAACATTCTGACATTGCGGGCTTCTCACAAATTGATCAAAACCATCTATCACATTTGGTGGCCCATCACCGTCGTAAGCTACGCAGTGACGCGCGTGTCGATGTGATGAAGGTTGGCGGCAACAAATTAGTCTATCTATGTTTGTTACTTCGCCTCGCAGTTTTACTGAATCATAGTCGTAGCGATCAGATGCTTCCTGCCATTGAATTAACAGTAGGCAATGCGCAACAATGGCAGCTGAGTGTTTCTGGTAATGCCGCGCAATGGCCTTTGCTGGTTGCAGACTTGCATGATGAGCAAGCGCAATTTAAGCATTGGGATGTTGAGCTGGATATCCAATCAGAACAATTTGTCGATGAATAAATTGGTCAATTAGGGATTTATGGTTGAGCTATGAAGAATAAAGCTGCGCAATCCAAAGCATGGACGACGGTTCAAATTGCACGTCATCCTGAGCGTCCGCAATTTTTAGATTATGTGAGTGAAATTTTTACCGAATTTGATGCTTTGCATGGTGATCGCTTATTTGGTGATGATGGTGCAATGATCGGTGGATTAGCTCGCTTTGAAGGTCAGCCAGTCATGATTGTGGGTCAACACCGTGGTCGTAGTACGCGTGAAAAGTTACAACATAACTTTGGTATGAGTAACCCAGAAGGTTACCGTAAATCACAACGTTTACTCGATATGGCTGAACGTTTTAATCTACCCGTCTTTACATTTATTGATACCATGGGTGCATATCCAGGTGTGGGTGCAGAAGAACGTGGTCAGGCTGAAGCAATTGCAACGTCTTTGGCACAACTTTCAAGCTTGAAAGTGCCTGTCATTGCAACTGTACTCGGTGAAGGCGGTTCAGGCGGTGCACTGGGTATTGGTGTGGCTGACCGTGTGGTGATGTTGTCCCATAGTATTTATTCAGTCATTTCACCTGAAGGCTGTGCATCTATTTTATGGAAAACAGCTGAAAAAGCAGAGCAAGCCAGCGAAGCTTTGGCCTTGACGGCTGAAAAATTACAGAAAATTGGTATTGTTGAATATGTGGTCGACGAAGGTGAAGGCGCTCATCTCAACCCAGAACAAGTCATGCATGCTTTAAAAACCGTTTTAAAAGATGCATTGGCTGAGTTGCAACCAATGGATGCGAATGAACGATGCGAAGCACGTTACCAACGTTTAATGAAGTTTGGCAGCGACAATTTAGGGCTAGTGTCTTAACTGAGTTTCAGGATACGCCTGAACAGCCTCATTTTTTAATCGGATGTAGTGGTGGCATGGATTCCATGCTGCTACTCCATTTGATGTCTCATTTATTTCCCAAGCGCATTCGCGCTATCTATATTGATCATCAATTGCAGGATGTCAGTCCGCAGTGGGGCAGCTTTGTTCAAGAACAATGCTATGTCTTGGATGTCCCATGTGTGATTCAAGCGGTGGATGTTGATACAGGCAATGTAGAAAGCCAAGCGCGTAGTGCACGTTATGCGGCCTTTCAGAAGCATCTTCTTGCCAATGAAATTTTAGTTCTCGCCCATCATCAACAAGATCAAGCCGAAACCGTTTTACTCCGTTTACTCTCTGGTACGGGGATTCATGGACTAGCCGCCATGCAGAGCATCGACATACGAGAGCAATTTATAATTTGGCGCCCTCTATTGGCTTTGTCCAGACAGCAAATTGAGCTGTGGGCTGCTGAGATGCAACTGAGAAATATTCAAGACCAAACCAATTTTGATACCAGTTATGATCGGGCATGGTGCCGAGCCGAATTGTGGCCAATTTTAGAACAACGCTTTCCGAAAATGCAGCAAGCTTTGGTGCGTACCAGTTACTTAATGCAAGATGCCGAAACGATTTTAGCCGATGTGTTGGCGCAAGATTGGGTCAGTTGTGGGAATGCTTCGGTTTTAAATTTAACCCCATTTCGTCAGTTGTCTGCACCGAGACAGCGACAGTTGCTTTCTGCTTGGATGAAAGGTGAGGATTTATATCGCCCTGCTTTTGATATGGTGCAACGCTTGTTTGATGAAGTGATTGAATCCAAAGTGGATGCTCAAGCCGCATTGCATTGGAACCAATATTATTATGTACGCTATCAACAACAGCTCTTTCGTGTCAGTAAAGCCGAGTATTTGTCTGAACAATGTCAGACGATTGAGTCAATTGAGCAGCGTTTTAGTTTAGATCAAGTTTATGCATTGGCTTCAGGGCAATATCGCATTGAAACACAAAAATATGGACTGTCTTCTGCATTATTAGAGCAGCCTTTACAGATAAAACCGCGTTTAGGTGGGGAAAAATTGCATTTGTATGGACGTGTTGGGGCATGGCCGTTGAAAAAAGCCATTCAGAGCGCACAAATTTTTCCGTGGCAACGTCATACAATACAAATATTAAGCATAGATAATGTTATGCTTGGTGTTTTTACGCCTAAAGGATTTTGGTTGGTCGAGTCGGCTTATTGTGAAGCGGGTGGATGGCAACCAAATTTAATCGCTTAGTTAAAAAATTCAGGATAGAGAAATAATCATGAGCGCAGTGTTGAATCGTAATATTTGTTTTATCGGCGGTGGTAACATGGCTCAAGCCCTCATTGGTGGGTTGATTTCACGTGGTTTACCTTCAACTCGCATTACGGTTTCTGATCCTGTTGAACAAGTTCGTCATTTATTGGCCGAAAAAGACTTGGTGGTGACTGAGGATAACGCATCTGCTATTCGTGAAGCCGATGTCGTGGTCTTAGCGGTTAAACCTCAAGTTTTAGCCAATGTTTTAAAGCCATTAAACGGTTTATTTGACGGTAAGTTGATTATTTCGATTGTTGCGGGTGCTGAAATTGCTACGATTGCTGCACTTGCTGGCAGTAATCGTATTGTTCGTGTGATGCCAAATACGCCTGCTTTAGTACAAACAGGTGCGCATGGTTTATATGCCACTGAGGCTGTAGATAAAGAAGACCGTGATTTGGCGAGCCAAGTACTGGCTGCAACAGGCTTGACTTTATGGGTAGGCGAGGAAGCGCAAATTGATGCTGTGACTGCGGTGTCTGGTTCAGGTCCTGCGTATTTCTTCTATATGATGGAAAGCATGATTCGTGCAGGTAAAAACCTCGGTCTAGATGAAAAAGTAGCAACGGCATTGACGTTGCAAACGGCATTGGGTGCGGCACAAATGGCAATCACGAGCTCAAATACACCAGCTGAATTGCGTAAAAATGTCACTTCACCGAATGGTACAACCCAAGCGGCACTTGAAGTGTTTGATCGTGCACAAATTTCACAAAATATCCAAGCTGCATTGGCTGCTGCTCAAAAGCGCAGTCAGGAACTTGCTCAAGAGCTGAGTGAAAGTAGCAAATAATCGTTTTATTTAGGAAAGTTCAAGTATGGGTGCAAACTCTGCGCTAATTTTTGGCATCATTATTAACGTTGCAATTTTACTGGTGTTCTTCCGCTTTCTCATGCAGTTGGCAGCGGTTAACTTTTATAACCCAGTGGTGATGTCGACCGTAAAAGCCACTAAAATTGTGGATATGTTTGGTCGTATTTTTCCAAATGTAGCGAAAGGCCGCGTTAACTTAGCGGCTTTAGTGCTTTTGGTTTTATTGTACTTACTGAAAATTTTTGGCGTCATGTATCTCTCTGGAGCGATGCCGAATAGTCCTGTGCATTTGGTCATTTTAACTTTTGTGACCATGATTCAGGACTTGATTCGTTTCTGCCGTTACCTAATTTTTGCAACGATTATTTTAAGTTGGGTGGTGATGTTTACGCAGTCACGTTCGCCTTATATCGAAGTGATTCAAGAGCTTGCTGAACCATTATTGGCACCGTTTCGCCGTTTATTGCCCAATATGGGGATGATTGATCTTTCTCCAATCGTGGCGTTCTTGGCGCTGTATATAGCTGAAATGATTATGAATGAAGTGGCGATTGTCCTGCTCACTGGTTTATAAGATTGTAGCGATATAAAAAAGGACTCGATTGCGAGTCCTTTTTTTGTGGTTGAAATTTTCAGGTGAAGACGTTGATATTTCTTCTAGGCGGCAAATGACCTCCATACCAGCCTTCCTCCTAGGAGGAGGAAGGTGCAAATGTTTTAGTGGGCTTCATCCCAGTTTCGACCTTTGCCGACTTCAACCAACAATGGCACAGAAATTTGTAAAACAGATTGCATCACGTCTGCCAGTTTCGAAGCCAGTTCATCAGCAATACTTTCATCGACTTCAAAAACCAATTCATCGTGTACTTGTAGTAGCATTTTGGCTTGATCTTTAGGTAGCATTTGATCAACAGCAATCATCGCCATTTTAATAATGTCCGCAGCAGAACCTTGCAGCGGTGCATTAATTGCGGCACGTTCAGCCGCTTGTTTGATCATTTTATTGCTTGCCATAATATCGGGCGTATACAAGCGACGGCCTAAAATGGTTTCGACAAAACCTTGTTCACGTGCAATTTGACGGGTACGTTCCATATAGTCGAGCACGCCCGGATAACGTTGGAAGTATTTCGCAATATAGCCACGCGATTCTTCACGGCTAAAACCGAGTTGACGGGTTAAGCCAAACTCAGACATGCCGTAGAGTAGACCGAAGTTGACGGCTTTGGCCTGACGACGTTGGTCTGACGTGACATCTTCAAGTGCAACACCTAAGACCTCAGCCGCTGTACGACGGTGAACATCTTGCCCATGATTAAAAGCATCGACCAAGGCTTCATCTTGGGAGAAATGCGCCATTAAACGCAGTTCAATTTGTGAATAATCGGCTGCCAAGAGCACGCGACCTTGTGGTGCAATAAAGGCTTTACGAATTTGACGTCCAATTTCCTCACGCACAGGAATGTTCTGTAAGTTGGGGTCGGTCGAAGACAAACGACCAGTTGCGGTCAGTGCTTGGTGGTAGCTGGTATGCACACGATGGGTATCACTGTTGGCTTGTTTTAATAAGCCATCGGTATAGGTGCTTTTGAGTTTAGATAAACCGCGATAGTCCAAAATCAGCTCGGTAATCGGGTGGTCAATTTTCTCTAAAACACTTTCAGAGGTACTGTACTGACCTGTTGCGGTTTTTTTGCCGCCCTTAAGTCCGAGTTTATCAAACAAAATCTCACCGACTTGCTTCGGCGAGCTGACATTGAAACTTTGTCCTGCCAGTTCGGTAATTTGGTTTTCAAGGTTGGCCATGGTATTGGCAAACTCAACACCGAGTTGGTCAAGGAAGCCTAAGTCGAGCTCAATGCCATTTTCTTCCATGATGGTCAGGACACGGGCAACTGGCATTTCGACATTGTGCAAGATATTGACCAGTTCGGGATGCTTTTGTAGTTTGGCATCGAGAACTTCAAACAGGCGATAGGTTACATGGGCATCTTCAGCGGCATAGTGCGCGGCGGTTTCGATCTCAATTTGGTTAAATGTTTTTTGTTTTGCGCCTTTACCCGCCACCTGTTCAAAAGTAGTGGTTAAGTGGCTGAGGTAGAGACGCGAAACGTCATCCATCCCGTGACGAGTCGCCACAGCATTGAGTACATAAGATGCCAACATGGTATCGAAATACCAGCCTTTTAGTTCAATGCCATGATTTTCTAAGACATGCGCATCATATTTCAAATGATGACCGATTTTCTGAACCGATTTATCTTCTAAAATAGGTTTAATTTGCGCCAAGATCTGTTCACGATCTAGCTGCGCAGGTGCATTTTCATAATCATGCGCAAGTGGAACGTAATACGCATCTTGCGCATCGAACGCGACCGAGAAACCAACAATTTTCGCTACGCGATAGTCTAAACTGGTGGTTTCGGTATCAAAGGCAAAACGTTTTTCTGTACTTAAACGTTTGAATAATTGAGTCCACTGTTCTGCACTGAGCACAGTATGGTAGTTCGCTTGACCCAGTTGGTCATCGACGCTGCTTTGAACAGCCTGATCTTCTGTATTGATAACAGTTTCAGATTGTGCTGATTTTACAATTTCTTGTGTTGCTTGTTTATAGGTTGCACTATTGGGATTGTTTGGATGATCGAGCGATTGCAACTGCTGACGGAATTCAAGCTCGGTATACAGTGAACGTAAGGCTTCGGTATTCGGATCTTGGAGTTTCAGATCGTCAAAGGTCAGTCCTGTCTCTAAGTCACAGACAATACTTGCCAGTTGGTGATCAAGCGCAATGCCATCAGCATGTTCTTTGATGTTTTGACCGACTTTGCCTTTAATTTTATCGACATTTTCTAAAATGCCACCAATTGAGCCATATTCTGTTAATAGTTTTGCTGCAGTTTTAGCCCCGACACCCGGAACACCCATAATGCCGTCAGAGGCATCGCCCATTAAAGTCAGATAGTCAATAATTTGGTTTGGCCACACCCCAAACTTTTCAAACACGCCATTCACATCCATCGGCTTGTCTTTAAAGCTGTCTTCTAAGGTGACTTTATCGGTCACCAACTGTGCCATGTCTTTATCGCCTGTGGAAATCAGCACTTGCTGTCCCGCGGCTTCCGCACGTTTGGCTAAAGTCCCGATGATGTCATCTGCTTCGGCACCTGGGAGCATGTATAAGGGGATACCCAAAGCACGAATTAAGGCATGCAAGTATGGAATTTGTTCTGATAACTCCTCAGGCATACTTGGGCGGTCACCTTTATAAATTGGTGATAGCACATGACGAAAAGTTGGTTCTGGCGTATCAAAAATGACCGCCATATGGGTTGGCTGGGTACGACGCATCAGTTTTTGGATGGCAGAAATTGCCCCACGGATTGCATTGGTATGTAAGCCAGTTGACGTGGTGAGCGGTGGCAAGGCATGAAAAGCACGAAATAAAAAGTATGAGCCATCGACCAAGACAAATGGTGGCATTGCAAGATTCCTTATCCAAATAACCCGTTTATTGTACGTGATTTTGACGCAGAACAAAGTGTATTGATGTACCGATTGGCATAGATGGTTACCGTTCAGCGCTTAAAGATGCACTACAAGCTGATGTATGATTTGAAGATGAGAAAAAGAGATCGAGAACGGATGCAAACTGGACAGCGTGAAATTCGCATGATGTGGTTGATGGGGCTGACCATTGTTGCAATTGCAGCATGGTTTTTAGCTGTGCCACTGTTAAGTGCATTGTGTGGAATTGCTTTGATCATGAGTGTTATGCACTATGTTGATAGCATTGAAAACCCTAGTATGACCTTGGCGGAACAACGAGGCATTGCTTTTCAGCCAACGTCAAAAGTGCCGCTTTACCTTGCTGCTTTCGTCATTTTAATTGGTATGGTGGGACAATGGGGCGGACTCATTGGATTGGGGATCAGTGGTTGGTTGTTCTTTTTCTTTCGATGGTTGCGTCGTCTAGAATATCTATTGTTATCCGTGCAAGCACAACCACATCAGGTGATATCCGACCGAATCCTAGAATCTGAAAACTCTCCCTCTTTACCCACTATTCTAAACAACACAGATAATTTAAATCTCAGTGAGCAAGTGAAACGCTGGCTTTGGCAGGGCAATCCTGTCTTAAAAGTTGCGATTGTGATACTGCTGATTGGGCTTATTTTATTATTACGCTTTGCCACCGAACATTGGCAGTTGAGTCTTGCTGTTAAGCTGAGCCTCGTTGCTGCAGTCAGTTTGGGCGTTGTGATCTTTGGTTATGTGCTTCGGCACAAAAACCGCAGTTTTGCTTTGGCTTTGGAAGCACTTGGACTGTCAGGCTTATTTTTGACTTTGTTTTTTGCTTACTACAACGGTGTGATTGCAAGTTTAGCGAATGCGAGCCTGTGCTTTGCAGTGGTGATGGCAGTGACACTTTGGCTCAGTTTAAAACAGCAGTCGATTGAGCTGGCGTTGATGGCGATGATCATTGCTTATTTGGCGCCTTTTACTTTGCCTGTACGGAATGCCACTGCGATAGAGCTGGTGGCTTATTATTTGGTCATTAATATTGCGGTTGCTGTTTTAAGCACGTTCAGACCGTGGAAAGTCCTCAACCAAATTGCTTTTTTAATGACGGTGGTCGTAGGCGGCGCTTATGCCTTTTACCAGGGTAAAGCGTCTGAGCGAGACATGCTGGCCGTGTTGGTTTTGGCACATAGTACGGTCTTTATTTGGTTGAGTTTTCGTTATAGTCAACTGTTGGCGCGTGAGGATTTAACTCAGTTTAAGTTAAAACCGATTTTGGATGTAGCTTTGATTTTTGCTGCACCTATTGTTGCTTTTGCTTTTTTGTATGTGATGTATTTTGAGGAAATGATTTGGCAGGCAGGTTTTAGTCTAGGCTTCGCAGCGCTCTATGCCATGCTTTATCAACTGCTAAAAAGAGCCCATAGCGTTGAGCTGATTGCGCAAAGTTATCTCAGTTTGAGCTTGGTCTTCTTGGCGCTGATTCCCCCTATTTTACTACCTGATCAGTGGGGGGTGGTGGGTTGGAGTGTTGAGGGTGCACTGATCTTTATGTATGCCTTATATCGAAATTCCGCTCTGAGTCGTTATTTGGCGATGGGCTTATTGGCCGTGGCAGGGCTCTCAAGCCTGTACTATGTGGTGGAGCTTAATCGTTTTCCAACGGAAGTTTATTGGGCGTTGTGTCTGAGTTATTTTGCTGTAGTTGCCGTTGCCAACAGTATAGAGCGCTTTAGACAACAGCTGTCTTTTGCCACGATTGCCTTTTTTTGCTTACAATTGCTTTCAGCAACCAGCATGTTGTTTATTTTACTTTTGGATGAAATCCACAGTAAAAGTCAGGTGACGATGGCGCTGCTGATCATCGTACTTTTATATACAGTGCAGAATGAATGGTTGCTCTACCGCAAAGCCAGTTGGTCATGGCTATTGCCCAAATGGGTTGGCTTGATTCCGCTCTATGCGGTTGCCTTTATTTTCTTAGTTGACCTGAGCCATGATGGCATCATTATGTGGCATTCTGGCTTAGACCGTGTATTGTTTGCTTTAACGAGCGGATTACTCACCTTGCTGTGGTTACGACCGTTACAGGGTGTGGAAGATGAGCTGGAATGGGTGAGTTTGGGTGCTTTATTGAGTTTGGCGCTCACCAGTTTAACCCTCATTCCAAGTATGCCATATCTGAGCATCGTTATTTTACCGCTGGCCTTTGCTGCATGGTGCTATACACAACCAACTCAAACGGGATGGAGACAGTTTTGGCAAGCACGCAATACCTTAGTGCTCATGTTGTTGTGGATTGTGTGTTCTCAGATATTTAGCCAACAAGCTTTTGTAGGGTACAGGTTACCCATTTTTAACCCATTTGACTGGGTCAGTATTGCGATGCTGATCGGTTTCATTTGGATGCTGAATTTACAAATGAAAGCGGGTTTGGAAAAAAGTCTGGGTGCCATTTTGATGATGTCGAGTCTACTTTGGCTCAGTAGTTATGTGGTGCTACGTGCGCTGCATGTCTATTTTGCAACACCCTATAATGACTGGAAAATGTGGGAAAACGCCTTGGTGCAACTGAGCTTTACTTTGCTTTGGGTCAGTTTGGCTTTCATTTGCATGCTGACGGCGACCAAACGGAACTTGCGTTCATTGTGGATTTTTGGTGGGTGTATTTTAGTTCTTGTGACGCTGAAATTGGTCTTGTTTGACTTATCTCACATTGGGACACTCACCCGCGTGATTTCATTTTTAGGTGCAGGTTTGGTGATGTTGGTGATTGCGTATATTGCACCGATGCCTGAACTTGAGGAAAAGACCAATTAAACAAATTCAGCTCCTTATGTCTGCAGGGATCATAAGGAGCTGAGGCTATTTATTTGATATTCGGTTCTCGTTTCAAGGCTTGCGCATTGGCATATTGATCAATTTCTTCATTGGATAATGGACGCGAAAGCGGATGATCGACAAAACCCATTTTCGGCACAGGAATTTCGATTTGGTTATCTAAGAAACCATTACGAATACGTTCCTGCATTTCATCACGCACTTGCAAAAAGTGTTCTTGCTGACACCACACGGCAAACAGTAACTCAATCGAAGACTCACGAAAGGCGGTGACGGTGACGGCAGGTTTAGGGTCTGCAAGCACCAAAGGATATTTATTAGCCACATCAATCAGCACTTCACGTACTTTAATGATGTTCTCATGAAAGTTAATCGCTAGGGTGATGGGAATACGCCGTATTGGAAACTTAGAGAGGTTGTGAACAGGCGCTCGAATCAGTTGTTCATTCGGCAGTCGTACATAAATGTTGTCCTGAGTGAGTAGCTTAACCGAGAGGAGGTCAATTGAAATGACTTCACCTTCAATGGTATTGCCACGAATAAGGGTGATTGAAATGGTGTCACCAATTTCAAAAGAACCTTCACCAATCAGGAACAACCCACTGATTAAGTTGGATGCTGAGGTTTGTGAGGCAAAACCCAAAGCAACCGTCAAAATACCTGCGGCGCCTAAGAACACACTGAGTTTAAAACCAGCTTCTTTGAGGCTGGCCATCACAAAAATTAGAAAAATAAAGTAAAAAATACCACGACGCCAGACCAGTCGTTGGTGGGCGTTAAACTTGGTGCCAATGGTTCGGATAAAGGTATTTGAAACCAGACGTGCCAAGAGAAACCCAACAAAACACAGCACTAAGGCAATTAAGATTTCCGTTAGTCGTTCTGTATTGATGTTGGTAAAAATGCCTTTTAGGCTACTGGTAATTTCTTGGGGAATATTTGAGTTTGGCATCTGTCCCCCTTAGAAGAATGAATCAAACATATTAAATAATGCGCTCGCCGAAGAGCGCGGTGGATGCACATAAATCACTTTGCCTGCATGCGGAGGCGTACGGTTCTCGATACGGATTCGCGGTGGCCGATCGGCGCCTTCATGTAAGACTTTAATTTGCGATGTCCAAAGTCGATCCGTACTTTCACTATAAAATAAAGGCAGGGCTGAAACAGGTACGTTCATGCGGTCAAAACGCAGTTGTAAATGGCTGGTGTTGTGGAACTCAATGGGCGTCACTGCACGAAATGCACGTGGTTTGAGTTGATGCAATTCAGTTCGACCATCGACAGCCGTAGCGTAGGCAATTTCACCTGTACGGTGGTTTGGCCCAAACCAAGTTTCTTTGGGTAAAATCACAGGAATATCAAATAGGGGATCGCGCTGACCTTCAATAAAACCCGAAATCCATAACGGAGTGCTGATATACAACGTCCCGCGCTGACCGGCTGGAATATAAATCGGATCGACAGGTTTAATTACCACTGAACGATCGGCCAAACGTGGCATCAGTTGAATCGTATGGTGAGTGTTTTTAAACATGTAGCGTTTAATTTCAACGGGTTGCGGAAAGGCGAAATGTGGATCTTCTATCGCATGCCATTTTTGCTCATAGTCATACTGAACTTGAGGACGATGAAACTCTAAACGCCATTCTTGTAGACCGCGGGTGAGGCGAAAAAGTAATGAGCCGAACTGCCACGCACGAGCTTGATTCAACTCAAAGTTGTATTCCCCCCACCATTTTAAATTGGGGCTATCCGATTCAAACAGTTCATTCATATTAGGCAACAGCACATTTCCTTATATTGCAAATCAGTGAAAAACAGACTTCACGCTGTCATATGCTTAGAGTACACTCAAAATAATATTTTTCATCATTATTATAATTTTAAGATGCAAGTGCTTAAACAATTACAAATTCCCTATAGTTTTGCGAAGCGTCATGGCGTGCTGTTGCGTTACGAAGGCGATCAAGCCTTTATTGTGCGCCGTGAAAGTACGCCGTTGTTGGCTTTGCAAGAGGCACGTCGTTTTTTAGGTGTGGCAGCACAACATCAACTGTGTAGTGATGAAGAATTTCACCAGCTTTTAAGCAGTAGCTATGCAGGGGACAGTGGCGAATCACAACAAGTGGCCGCAGGTTTAGAAGATCATCCCGATTTACTCAGTTTAGCTGACCAAGTGCCTGAAGCTGAAGATCTGATGGATCAAGAAGATGATGCTCCAATTGTTCGTTTGATTAATGCGTTATTGTCTGAAGCCATTCGTGTTGGCGCATCTGATATTCATATTGAAGCCTTTGAAAAGAAACTATCGGTGCGTTTACGTGTTGATGGGCAATTACGTGAAATTGTGCAACCACGCCGTGAACTAGCACCGCTGTTGGTGTCTCGTATTAAAGTCATGGCCAAATTGGATATTGCCGAAAAAAGGATTCCGCAAGATGGGCGTATTTCACTGCGTTTAGCCGGTCGTGAAGTGGATGTGCGTGTATCGACTTTGCCATCATCACATGGCGAGCGTGTGGTGATGCGTTTATTAGATAAACAAGCTGGTCGTTTGAACATGACCCATTTGGGCTTATTGAAACCTGACTATGAGCGTTTAACTCAATTGGTGCATCGACCACACGGAATTATTTTGGTCACAGGGCCGACAGGTTCGGGTAAAACCACAACGCTTTATGCGGCGCTTTCAGACCTTAATGACGGTTCGAAAAATATTTTGACCGCAGAAGACCCGATTGAATATCAACTGGAAGGGATTGGACAGACACAAGTCAACACCAAAGTCGATATGACTTTTGCGAGAGCCTTAAAGGCCATGCTGCGTCAAGACCCTGATGTAGTAATGGTGGGTGAAATACGTGACTTGGAAACGGCTGAAATTGCGGTACAAGCATCGCTCACAGGGCATTTGGTTTTATCTACACTGCATACCAATACGGCCATTGGTGCGGTGACCCGCTTAAAAGATATGGGCATTGAGCCATTTTTGCTGTCGAGCTCTTTGATTGGTGTCATTGCACAGCGTTTAGTGCGAACCTTATGTAGCCATTGTGTGACATGGCATGAAGCCGATACTTTTGAAACACAACTGTTTCAGCATTTGAATCCAAAAGCAGAACTTCAGTTACCTCAACCGAATGGCTGTGAACGTTGTTCACATACAGGTTTTACAGGGCGGACGGCGATTTATGAAATTTTCGCTGTGGATGATCAAATGCGTCGTTTAGTTCATGGCAATGCCGCTGAGTTTGAATTAGAAAGTTATGCACGACGACACTCAGGCTCTATTCGTGATGATGGTTTGCGTAAAGTGTTGACGGGGAAAACCACACTGGAAGAGGTATTACGTGTGACCAATGAAGCGGCAGAGTAATGAATACAGCTAAAGATTAAATTTAAAAAATGAAATTTTAACGGGTTCATTTATTTTGAAATTGAGAGCCTTTAAAAAATGCAAGTTCCAAAGCTCTATATTCCGTAATGTCATAACCAACTTTTTGTTTCATTAACTCAAAAAATGCTGTAAATGCTTTTTCATTTTTTAGCTCTTCGATAAGATTTAAATACTTAATATAAGCTCTGGGCTTTTCTAGTCTATATTTATGTGGTTCTACATCGTTTAGAAATCTAAAAACACGGCTGTCCCAAATCGCATATTGCTTTGGGTTTATAAAATGTAAGAGTTTTGATGTACCAACAAGTGAATTGTTAAAGGTAGTTTTTAGCGTTGTAAGTTGTTGTTCATCGATAAGTTTGCCTTTTTTGACTTCATTTAAGATGAAGAGAACTTCTTCTGTATTTTTAAGATTTAGCGCTTTTAGGATCGTGGGCATCCAAGAATAAGTAAAACTTATTCCGATAACCAAATTCTCTAAATTGATAGATTCTAAATTTTGGAAGTAATTTAAAAAATAAGGATAGGAAAGGAGATAATTTTCTTCAGTCGATTTGAAATTATTTGCAATATTAGTCAGTTGAAGAAAAGTTTCATCATTTGATTTGTCACGTTTCATTTTAGGTGTTTTTCTACATTGTTTAAGTCAATATAGAATATTTGAATAAATTAAATCCACCTAAAAATTAGTCTTTCTTTTTAAGTGGATGTTCATTTAAAAATTAAACAATCACATTCAACGTCACATCAATATTGCCACGCGTTGCATTTGAATAAGGGCAAACAATATGTGCTGCATCCACTAATTTTTGCGCTTCTGCATGCTCTAAACCTTCTAAGTGAATGTTCAAGGTCACTTGAATACCAAAGCCTGTTGGAATCGGGCCAATACCTACATCACCTTCGATATAAACATCAGGTGTAATTTTTAATTGGTCACGGTTAGCAACAAACTTCATTGCACCTAGAAAACATGCAGAATAACCTGCGGCAAAAAGCTGTTCAGGGTTGGTTCCACCACCTGCGCCGCCCATTTCTTTAGGAACGGTGAGTTTTACATCTAAAATTCCATCAGAAGAGGTTGCGCGACCATCACGGCCACCTGTCGCTTTAGCATGTGCTGTATAAACTACTTTTTCTAAAGACATTGTGATTCCCTGAATATTGTATTTGAGTTCTTATCCTGTCCTAAATTGCAGAAAGAATAAGCAGTGTTTTTGTAAATGTAATCTTTAAATAGAAAAGAGTTAAAGTGGACCTGTGCTATTCCTAAAATGAATCAAATATTGTCCATTTTTTTGCTTTTGAATCTGCTTAAAAGAAAAGGTTTGGGGCATTTCTTCTGTACCCTTAAGCATATAGTCAATATTGATTTCAAAGGTCTTGGATTTTGTAAATTGTTGCTCTAAAGCAGTAATACCATCTAAATAAAACGCACGATCATCTTGTTGCAAATAAATAGCGATTCTACATAACTCTTGAATGAAACAGCTTTGACAAAGTTTGTGATTTTTTTCAATATCGGTTGAATTTAGAATGAGTTGAATGTCGAAACCATAAGATTCACAACTGATGTGCTTAAGTCGTATAGTTTGCTTATTTTCAAGTTGTGCTGTTTCTAAACCGTATAAAATAGAAAAATCATCCATCGTATTTTTAATTGAAAATGTATGATTCCGTACTTTATTTTTTAAAAGCACGGGTTGGGCTAAGCTTCGAACGCATTCGGTTTCTGAGTTCTTTTTTGCAAGTGCATATAGATCATTTGTTTTTGCAAATACCAAGGTGTGCAGAAATGAAAGAAGTAGAGGTGTGAGGAGTAAAATATTTTCATTATTATCGATTTAATGTTTCAGTGAAAATATTAAAAATGAGTTCATGAAAAAACTTAAGATTTGCTTTTTACTTTATTTAAATCTTTAGAGTTGAATTAATTTCCGATGTTGCATCAACGGCATACTTTCACGAATTTGAACTTGTTCTGCCAAGTCAAAAGGAACCGTAATCAACTGTGCGCCCGGGTTAAGAATCAAATCCAAAACTTGACCACGGCTATTGGTTGCCGCTGCATGTCCCCAAGTTTGTCTCTTTTCACCATGCCAGCCTTGTTGTGCGGCGCCTAAAACCTGACATTGACTGTCCATCGCACGGGCTTGTAATAATAACTGCCAGTGCATTTGCCCTGTGGTGTAGGTAAACGCAGCGGGTGCAGTCAAAATATTTGCACCGCGCGCGCGTAAAGTTAAAGCCAGTTCAGGAAAGCGTAAGTCATAGCAAACCATCAAGCCAATAATACCAAAAGGCATTTTTGCCACAACGACATCTGTACCAGGTTCAAAAAACTTCGATTCTTGGTAGCCACCCACAGCATCGCCAACTTGTACGTCAAACAAATGAATTTTGTCATAACGTGCTTCAGTACGTTCAGGGCTAATGCAAAGACTGACTGTACGAACACGACCATCCTCAATAACAGAACCATCTGGACGGAACGGGCATGGGAGAGTACCCGCGACGATCCAGATCTGATATTGATGAGCAAGATTTTCTAAACGCTTTTGAATGTCTTCAAACTGTGCTGCGGTCTCACGTTGTTTGCCTGCGGCAAAACAAACGAAGTTTTCGGGAAACACAATCAGTTCAGCACCATTTACTTTACTTTGTTGAATGAGAGACTCAATGACAAGGAAGTTTGCTTCAATGTCATTTTGAGAGTTCATTTGTACAACAGAAAGTAAAGTCATAAATGGGCCTACAAAATTTGTTGTTATGCGTTTTGTTGCTGTGACACTTGATCGAGGCTGTCTTGTTCTTTTTGCAACTGTTTGACCAAAGGTTCAAACATATTTTGATTACTTTGATTCAGTTCCATCAAAGTTTTATGTGCATCTAGTACGGTGTTTAACATATTACGATGCGTAATGTGCTCTTCCATCAGTTCGAGGGTACAAACGTTTGGATCGCCACAGTAGTTTAAAATCACAAAAACCTGCCCTAGCCCCATACTGTTGGCTAAGGTAGTGATATCAGAGTTGGTGGACAACATGACAGCTTGGATATTATGGATCTGTTTAAGCTTTAAGCCTAACTTTGCCAAAATGCCTAACACAGTGCTGTCGATGAATGTAGTTTGGGTTAAATCTACGATTGCACCAACAACATTTGACTGTTGTTCAATACGGTTTAAAAGTTTGTCTAGACTGATACAAGATTGGGCACGCACTTCGCCAATAAGCTTAAAAATATGCGTTCCATTCAAGCTTGCATATTCAACATGACCTGTTGACATATAAATGCCATTTGCAGAGAAGGATAGGAAATTATCCCATAGGGCAAATACTTACTCAAGTATCTAACAGTCTTAGAAGATAGGATATTGTAATAAGTTATTGATAATTTAATTAATTCATTCGACGTAAACTTAAAATGGCAATATCGTCTGCAACATGTTCTGGTGCTTCAAAGGATTGATTTTGCAAATGATAGACCAATTGTGTGAACTGATCATTCAGTCCACCATTGAAGGGTTCGAGTGCACCATCGGAGCAAATAATGAAGCGGGCATGACGATTGAGCACACATTCATGCTCTTCAACTTCTAGCTCTTCAGTAAGGCCCAAAGGAAAACTACTGGTATGTAATATTTTGGGAGCTTGATTCGGCTCGAAGATAATTGCGGGGGGGTAATGTCCTGCGCTCGACCAACGAAGTTGATGGGTTTCGAGGTTTAAAATCCCTGCAATCATGGTGATATGCTTTTCAATATTCTCTTGAACCAACATGCCATTAAGTTTCTTAATGAGTTCACGCGGTGTTTTGGCACGACCATGAAAAGCCGCCATCCAAGAGGTTAATAAGCTACTAGTGACCCCGTGACCGGATACATCAGCCAAATAGAACATCACTTCTTTATCGCTAATTTTCCAATAATCAAACCAGTCTCCAGACAAATAAGCAGAAGGCTGAAAAAATGTTTCAACGGTGTAATTTTGGAGTTCTATAGGATTTGGTAAAAGTCGCTTTTGTAACTCTGCTGCGGAAGGCAGATCTCGACTATCTTGATTACGTTTATATTGTGCATCAATTTTGAGCAAGGATTGTTGAGGATTGCTGGGGAGTTTATTCCACATCCAACCTGCTAAAGCACCGAGTTCCCAAGCTTGGGCTAAAGCACTACCTTCATTTTCAAAGGCAAGGACAATGGTGGGAAGTGTCCATTTATAATCTAAATAATCTTGGATATCGGCAATAGCAATAATAGTCGGGTCATAAAGATCAATGTCTTCTATGCGAATCATTTGCACACTTGGTAGTGTGTCTAGCACCTGTTCTAAATATGGAATATGGCGAGAAGGTTGAATGAAATACATAAAAAAAATGGCTTATCCTTAGCATTAAGCTATTGCTTTACTATAACAAGCAAATTACAGCTAGAGAAAAAAAATTCAACTCTAGCTGCAATACATTGTTATTCCGTATCTAACATTTGATGCGATTCATTGGTTGATGGAGAGCTAGAAGAATCATCATCACCGACCTCATCAATGAACATTCCTTCAGCTTCTTGGCCTTTTTTCTCAGCAATAATGAAGTTTTTACGTTGTAAATAAATATCACGAATTGAGGAATATTTGTCGCCTTGAATCGCACCCTCAATATCAATCAGTTGTGATCGCACATCAATACCACGTAAAGTCTGTTCGGCCCAATACAGGACTTCTTCATCTTCTAATATGTATCTTTGTGGGCGCGCATAGCCATCAACAACCAAGCCAAAACCATCACGGAAAGTACTTGGCCCAAAAACAGGAAGTACTAGGTATGGGCCAGATGGAACCCCCCAATAGCCAAGAGTCGTACCAAAGTTTTCATCTTCAGTTTCTAAACCCAAGCGCGAAGCAGGATCTGCAAAACCTAAAGTAGTTACCGTATTAATGGTAAATCGACCTAAAGTTTTTGCGGCACGGCCGGGACGACCTTGTATAAGTTGGTTCACTGCATTCCAAGGTTCACCGAGGTTTTTACGAAAGCCACTATAAGAGTCACGAATCGGAGAAGGGATCTTTTCTTTATATTCCACCGCAATTGGGCGAACGATCGCACGGTCTAAAGCATCATTGACGGCAAAAATTTGTCTATTCAAAGGTTGAAGCGGATCTTTTACATTATCAGGTTGTGCTGCATTGGCATCTACTTTTAAATCTTTTGCTTTAATATTCTTTAATTCTTTAAGCGAAGAAGATTGAGCTGTTTGCGGATCAGCACTGGTATCTATTTCGCTGGCAGCTGTAGGCGCTACATCTTCAGCAAATGCAAATGTTGTAAAGCCTACAAAGAGTAGACCAGCACATAAGTGGCGAATGTGTTGCATATAAAAGAGTTCCGGAACTTTATAATCAGCAGGTGAATTAAAAAAAATAATCTTTTAACTATCTTAACAGCTCTTTATTGCTCATTGTTAAATCAAATTTTAAGAAATGTTAGTAAAAAAGCGTCATTTTGCTGAATAAATAAACAAGTGGAAGTTTTTTTATAAATAATTGAATAAAGGGGGTTGTGTTGGATTAGAAATGCTGTAGAATGCACATCCATCGGCGGTGATGTTGATTAAAACTTGTTGAGAAACAAGGATTTAGCCCAGGCGGTAGAATCTGAAAGTCTTGAATAAGTTTAAAAATAATTAACAAAACCAGTTGACTTCTTCTTGAAAGAGAGTAGTATAGCCGACCTAGCTTGCTGATGACGAATCAGCAAGAAGATCATTAAGAGATTATGAAGAACAACTTGTGTGGATTTTTACTGATTGATCGATCGAAAATATTTCATTGATTGATGGTAGAAATTACTCGAAGTTTATTTGAGAAATATTTGTCAGAAAATTGATGAGCCAAGATTTGTAGCCATAAGCTACTAATGATTTTAACTGAAGAGTTTGATCATGGCTCAGATTGAACGCTGGCGGCAGGCTTAACACATGCAAGTCGAGCGGGGAAGGGTAGCTTGCTACCTAACCTAGCGGCGGACGGGTGAGTAATGCTTAGGAATCTGCCTATTAGTGGGGGACAACATTCCGAAAGGAATGCTAATACCGCATACGCCCTACGGGGGAAAGCAGGGGATCTTCGGACCTTGCGCTAATAGATGAGCCTAAGTCAGATTAGCTAGTTGGTGGGGTAAAGGCCTACCAAGGCGACGATCTGTAGCGGGTCTGAGAGGATGATCCGCCACACTGGGACTGAGACACGGCCCAGACTCCTACGGGAGGCAGCAGTGGGGAATATTGGACAATGGGCGAAAGCCTGATCCAGCCATGCCGCGTGTGTGAAGAAGGCCTTTTGGTTGTAAAGCACTTTAAGCGAGGAGGAGGCTACTTGGATTAATACTCTAGGATAGTGGACGTTACTCGCAGAATAAGCACCGGCTAACTCTGTGCCAGCAGCCGCGGTAATACAGAGGGTGCGAGCGTTAATCGGATTTACTGGGCGTAAAGCGTGCGTAGGCGGCTTCTTAAGTCGGATGTGAAATCCCTGAGCTTAACTTAGGAATTGCATTCGATACTGGGAAGCTAGAGTATGGGAGAGGATGGTAGAATTCCAGGTGTAGCGGTGAAATGCGTAGAGATCTGGAGGAATACCGATGGCGAAGGCAGCCATCTGGCCTAATACTGACGCTGAGGTACGAAAGCATGGGGAGCAAACAGGATTAGATACCCTGGTAGTCCATGCCGTAAACGATGTCTACTAGCCGTTGGGGCCTTTGAGGCTTTAGTGGCGCAGCTAACGCGATAAGTAGACCGCCTGGGGAGTACGGTCGCAAGACTAAAACTCAAATGAATTGACGGGGGCCCGCACAAGCGGTGGAGCATGTGGTTTAATTCGATGCAACGCGAAGAACCTTACCTGGTCTTGACATAGTAAGAACTTTCCAGAGATGGATTGGTGCCTTCGGGAACTTACATACAGGTGCTGCATGGCTGTCGTCAGCTCGTGTCGTGAGATGTTGGGTTAAGTCCCGCAACGAGCGCAACCCTTTTCCTTATTTGCCAGCGAGTAATGTCGGGAACTTTAAGGATACTGCCAGTGACAAACTGGAGGAAGGCGGGGACGACGTCAAGTCATCATGGCCCTTACGACCAGGGCTACACACGTGCTACAATGGTCGGTACAAAGGGTTGCTACCTAGCGATAGGATGCTAATCTCAAAAAGCCGATCGTAGTCCGGATTGGAGTCTGCAACTCGACTCCATGAAGTCGGAATCGCTAGTAATCGCGGATCAGAATGCCGCGGTGAATACGTTCCCGGGCCTTGTACACACCGCCCGTCACACCATGGGAATTTGTTGCACCAGAAGTAGGTAGTCTAACCGCAAGGAGGACGCTTACCACGGTGTGGCCGATGACTGGGGTGAAGTCGTAACAAGGTAGCCGTAGGGGAACCTGCGGCTGGATCACCTCCTTAACGAAAGATTGACGATTGGTAAGAATCCACAACAAGTTGTTCTTCATGACGATGTATCTGAGGGTCTGTAGCTCAGTTGGTTAGAGCACACGCTTGATAAGCGTGGGGTCACAAGTTCAAGTCTTGTCAGACCCACCAAATCTGACTAACAAGCATTGTTAAATGCTGAATACAGAAAAACAGAGACATTGACTTATTGATAAGCTGGGGACTTAGCTTAGTTGGTAGAGCGCCTGCTTTGCACGCAGGAGGTCAGGAGTTCGACTCTCCTAGTCTCCACCAAATTCGAGGAAAAACAAAGCAGCGCTTTGTCCGAGAATTTAAGCAAACAGCTATGCTGTGCGCAGGCACACATAGAACGAAGCTTAATCTAAGAAGTTGGATTACAGAAATTAGTAAGTAGATAACTTATTAACTTCTGTGATTTATCGCAGTTTCCTGACCTGACGAAGGCTGGAAAAATCATTAACAGAATATATTTGAGTTGAAATAATTTGTTCATACTCGTTTTTAAGATCGACATTAACAGTGATTTATTACTGATTGATGAAGATTAAAGAAATGAGTTACTAGCGAAATTAACTGAATCAAGCGTTTTGGTATGTGAATTGAATTGAAGCTGTACAGTGTTTAAGTACACAGAACAACAAACTGTAAGGAAGTGATGAGAAATCATCATAGACTGTCTTAATCCTACTTGTAGGGATTAACGACTGTTTGGGGTTGTATAGTCAAGTAATTAAGTGCATGTGGTGGATGCCTTGGCAGTCAGAGGCGATGAAAGACGTAATAGCCTGCGATAAGCTCCGGGGAGGCGGCAAATATCCTGTGATCCGGAGATTTCTGAATGGGGAAACCCACCTGTCATAAGGCAGGTATCGTATGATGAATACATAGTCATACGAGGCGAACGAGGGGAAGTGAAACATCTCAGTACCCTTAGGAAAAGAAATCAATTGAGATTCCCTCAGTAGCGGCGAGCGAACGGGGAAAAGCCCATTAAGTCATATAAGTTCTAGTGGAATGCTCTGGGAAGTGCAACCATAGTGGGTGATAGTCCTGTACACGAAAGGGCTTATATGATGATGTCGAGTAGGGCGGGGCACGTGAAACCTTGTCTGAATATGGGGGGACCATCCTCCAAGGCTAAATACTCCTGACTGACCGATAGTGAACCAGTACCGTGAGGGAAAGGCGAAAAGAACCCCTGTGAGGGGAGTGAAATAGATCCTGAAACCGCATGCATACAAGCAGTGGGAGCCGACTTGTTCGGTGACTGCGTACCTTTTGTATAATGGGTCAGCGACTTACATTCAGTAGCAAGGTTAACCGCATAGGGGAGCCGTAGAGAAATCGAGTCTTAATAGGGCGTTTAGTTGCTGGGTGTAGACCCGAAACCGGGTGATCTATCCATGAGCAGGTTGAAGGTTGGGTAACACTAACTGGAGGACCGAACCCACTGTCGTTGAAAAGCCAGGGGATGACTTGTGGATAGGGGTGAAAGGCTAATCAAACTCGGTGATAGCTGGTTCTCCCCGAAAGCTATTTAGGTAGCGCCTCGGACGAATACCATTGGGGGTAGAGCACTGTTTCGGCTAGGGGGTCATCCCGACTTACCAAACCGATGCAAACTCCGAATACCAATGAGTACTATCCGGGAGACAGACTGCGGGTGCTAACGTCCGTAGTCAAGAGGAAAACAATCCAGACCGCCAGCTAAGGCCCCAAAATTATAGTTAAGTGGGAAACGATGTGGGAAGGCATAGACAGCTAGGAGGTTGGCTTAGAAGCAGCCACCCTTTAAAGAAAGCGTAATAGCTCACTAGTCGAGTCGGCCTGCGCGGAAGATGTAACGGGGCTAAAACTATATGCCGAAGCTGCGGATTTGCAATTTATTGCAAGTGGTAGGGGAGCGTTCTGTAAGCCGATGAAGGTGTATTGAGAAGTATGCTGGAGGTATCAGAAGTGCGAATGCTGACGTGAGTAACGACAATGCGAGTGAAAAACTCGCACGCTGAAAGACCAAGGGTTCCAGTCCAACGTTAATCGGGGCTGGGTGAGTCGACCCCTAAGGCGAGGCCGAGAGGCGTAGTCGATGGGAAATTGGTTAATATTCCAATACTTCTATGTAATGCGATGAGAGGACGGAGAAGGTTAAGTCAGCCTGGCGTTGGTTGTCCAGGTGGAAGGTTGTAGGCATGTATCTTAGGCAAATCCGGGGTACTCTATGCTGAGAACTGATAGCAAGCTGTACTTGTACAGTGAAGTGGCTGATACCATGCTTCCAGGAAAAGTCTCTAAGCTTCAGTTACATAGGAATCGTACCCGAAACCGACACAGGTGGTCAGGTCGAGTAGACCAAAGCGCTTGAGAGAACTCTGCTGAAGGAACTAGGCAAAATGGTACCGTAACTTCGGGAGAAGGTACGCTGCCGACGGTGATAGGATTTACTCCTTGAGCTATTGGCAGCCACAGAAACCAGGCCCCTGCAACTGTTTATTAAAAACATAGCACTCTGCAAACACGAAAGTGGACGTATAGGGTGTGATGCCTGCCCGGTGCTGGAAGGTTAATTGATGGGGTTAGCGTAAGCGAAGCTCTTGATCGAAGCCCCAGTAAACGGCGGCCGTAACTATAACGGTCCTAAGGTAGCGAAATTCCTTGTCGGGTAAGTTCCGACCTGCACGAATGGCATAATGATGGGGGCGCTGTCTCCAGCAGAGACTCAGTGAAATCGAATTCGCCGTGAAGATGCGGTGTACCCGCGGCTAGACGGAAAGACCCCGTGAACCTTTACTGCAGCTTGACATTGAACTTTGATCTTACTTGTGTAGGATAGGTGGGAGGCTTTGAAACCGAGACGCTAGTTTCGGTGGAGCCAATCTTGAAATACCACCCTGGTAATATTGAGGTTCTAACTCTGTCCCGTTATCCGGGACGAGGACCATGTCTGGTGGGTAGTTTGACTGGGGCGGTCTCCTCCTAAAGAGTAACGGAGGAGTACGAAGGTGCGCTCAGCGTGGTCGGAAATCACGCGTAGAGTATAAAGGCAAAAGCGCGCTTAACTGCGAGACCCACAAGTCGAGCAGGTACGAAAGTAGGTCTTAGTGATCCGGTGGTTCTGTATGGAAGGGCCATCGCTCAACGGATAAAAGGTACTCTGGGGATAACAGGCTGATACCGCCCAAGAGTTCATATCGACGGCGGTGTTTGGCACCTCGATGTCGGCTCATCTCATCCTGGGGCTGAAGCAGGTCCCAAGGGTATGGCTGTTCGCCATTTAAAGAGGTACGCGAGCTGGGTTTAGAACGTCGTGAGACAGTTCGGTCCCTATCTACCGTGGGCGTTGGAAATTTGAGAGGATCTGCTCCTAGTACGAGAGGACCAGAGTGGACGAACCTCTGGTGTACCGGTTGTGACGCCAGTCGCATCGCCGGGTAGCTATGTTCGGAAGGGATAACCGCTGAAAGCATCTAAGCGGGAAGCCTACCTCAAGATAAGATTTCCCTAGGACTTTATGTCCTCTAAAGAGCCGTTGAAGACTACGACGTTGATAGGTTGGATGTGGAAGCATAGTGATATGTGAAGCTGACCAATACTAATTGCTCGTGAGGCTTGACTATACAACACCCAAACAGTTGGTGTTGTGGTTCAAATCACTGCAAACAACTTGATTTAGTTATAAAGCTAGATAAAATATCCAACTCAAATATACCTGTTAATAACTCATTTGATGAAAGTTAGGCATACACAATGTGTAAATAAGACCCAACGAATAGTCATAAACAGTTGTGCTGGCGACAATAGCAAGAGTGAACCACCTGATCCCTTCCCGAACTCAGAAGTGAAACCTCTTAGCGCTGATGGTAGTGTGGAGTTATCCATGTGAGAGTAAGTCATCGCCAGCTCATTAATTCTAAATCCCCCTCCGCTAATCGCTGAGGGGGATTTTTTTATGCTGAATATATTAAATAATAAATGAATCAATCGTCTAATTGAGATTTATCGTAATTAAATAAAACATCCTAAATAGTCATAATTATTATTTAAATGAACCTTTCTATACTTATTTTTCTTTTTTACTATCAGTTAATTTTTACTATCAACTAAATACTATATTTTTATCTAATTTAAATTAGGCCTTTATTGTTAATTATTATTTTATTTCATATCAGAAAGACAAGTGTTAATGGTTGGTTTTATTTATTTTTAATGCGAATTAAATCAATTATTTAGACTAATGTTGAATTTTTATATCACTATAAATTGTGTGAATATAACACCAAATTACTTTGGTGAATGACTTCTGTTTGGGTTGAATTAGCACATTATAAAAACTGAAGGGCGCTAGTTAAAGTGCAATGAAACAATAGCTCATAGGAGGTGAATAATGTCAGCTAAAGCAGTGAATGTGAATGATATTATTGATCGTGCAAAATTTTCGGGGTTCCATTTTCAAGTTGTTGCTTGGTGTCTACTCATTATCTTATTTGATGGCTATGATCTAGCAATTAATGGCGTGACTTTACCATTACTGATGAATGATTGGGGCTTAAGTGCCGTTCAAGCAGGCATGTTAGCCAGTACAGCACTTGCGGGCATGATGTTTGGTGCAATGGTATTTGGCTCTTTAGCCGACAAAATTGGCCGTAAAAAAGTCATTATGATCTGTATTGTGCTTTTTAGCGGGCTTACCTGTGCAGGTGGTTTTGCATCAAATCCAACGGAATTTGCGGTTTTACGTTTCCTTGCTGGGCTTGGAATTGGTGGGGTAATGCCAAACCTTGTTGCGCTGACATCTGAATATGCACCACAAAAAATGCGTAGTACCTTAGTAACCACAATGTTTAGTGGTTATGCCGTGGGTGGTGTAATGGCTGCATTGTTAGGTGCGTGGTTTACTCCAAGTTTTGGTTGGCAAATTATGTTCTTTATTGCGGGTATTCCTTTGTTGTTATTACCTGTTATTTGGAAGTTTTTGCCCGAGTCTTTGACTTTTATTGTGCAACAAAACCGTCAGGCGGAAGCACGTAAAATTGTTCGTCGTTTATCACCAGTAGTAATGGTAAAAGAAGATACAACTTTTGAGTTGCATCAGGTTGATGTACCAGAGTCTGCAAATGTTGTGAGCTTATTTAAACGTGGGCGTGCGGTAAATACCTTGTTGTTTTGGGTGGCGTTCTTCACCTGCTTACTGACGATGTATGCTTTAAGCAGTTGGTTGCCGAAGTTAATGATGGTAGCAGGCTACTCAATGGACAATAGCTTGATGTTTATGATGGTGATGAATATTGGTGCTGTGATTGGTATTGTGGGTGGAGGGATCTTGGCAGATCGCTTCCATTTGAAACCTGTGCTGATGTGCTTGGGGATGATGGGTGCTGTTGTGATGAGCTTGATGGGCTTCCAATCGAATCAATTCCTTTTATATATTTTAGTATTCTTGGCGGGTGCTGCATCAATTGGTTCGCAAATGCTTCTTTATAGCTATGTCGCTCAGTACTATCCACTTGCTGTTCGTTCAACTGGGATTGGTTGGTCGTCTGCGATTGGTCGTATGGGTGCAATCATTGGGCCAATTTTGATCGGGAGTTTGTTGGGAATGAATTTGCCTGCACACTTTAACTTTATTGCAGTGGGTTTACCTGTGTTGATTACTGCTATTGCGGTTGCACTGATTATGAATGAAAATGAAGCTGAAAAGCTTAAGTCTGGTTCGCCAGCTGCGGCCAAAGCTTAAGGCAGAAATTGATAAAAGAAGCCTCCAGTTATTGGGGGCTTTTGTTGGCTAGTTATATAATTTATATTCTTAATAAAGCTGATTTAGACGAAGAGATTTTAAGATGATTTTTGGAGAAATTTCCAAAGTTCCTTTACGTGAAGTTTGGTCGCATGAGGCTTCAAATTTTACACCTTGGCTTGCAAATAATTTGGATAAATTGGGTGATGCTTTAGGAATAGAATTAGAGTTGACGGATAGGGAAGCAAATGTAGGAGATTTCTCTTTAGATATTTTAGCTAAAGATTTAGGTACTACGCATACTGTTATTATTGAAAATCAATTAACACAAACAGATCATGATCATTTAGGCAAGTTAATAACTTACGCTGCAGGATTTGATGCAGCGGTTGTTATTTGGATTTCTGAATCAGTTCGTGAGGAACATAGGCAGGCTTTGGACTGGTTAAACCAAAAGACTGATACTGATACTCTATTTTTTGCTGTTTCTGTTGAAGTTATAAAAATTGATGATTCTAAGCCTGCATGTACTTTTAAACTAGTTGCCTCTCCTAATGAGTGGCAAAAGAATAAAAAGACTCGTATACAAAATGCTTCTATTAGTGAGAAGGAGGAAAGGTACCAAATATATTTCCAGAGACTAATTGATGACTTACGAATTAATTATAAATTTACTTCTGCAAAAGTTGGTCAGCCGCAGAATTGGTATTCATTTTCTTCAGGAATTAAAGGTATATATTATGGGGCTAATTTTACTGCTTCAGGAAAAGCTAGAGCTGAAATATATATTGATGTCGCTAACTCAGAGACAAATGAAAGTATTTTACAAAGCCTTATAAACAAGAAAGATTTTTATCAGTCTCAATTTGCAGAATCTATTTGTTGGGAAAGGTTAGATGGTAAAAGAGCATGTAGAATAGCTCTTTATAAAGATGGTTCAATTATGGATTCAGCACAGGAATTAGATGATATTAAAAAATGGCATATTAAGAAGTTGCTAGAATTGAAAAGCAAATTTAGTAATGCTCTAGCTTTAGTTGTAAAGAGCCACACAGACAAGGCTAAAAATAGTATGATTTAAATAAGCTCTAAGTCAAAATATGTATGAAACTCAACTCATTCTCCCCAATTCCTGAAAACGATGATGAACTGCACTTACCTGAACTGGTGTACTGGGCATCTTTAGGTGAACTCGCTGAAGTAGAAAAAAGTCTCGTCAATGGTGTAGATGTGAACTCCACCGACGATGAAGGCTATAGTGCACTCCAAGCGGCGGCTGAAAATGGCTATCTAGATGTGGTGAAACTACTGGTGGAAAAAGGTGCGAATGTCCACTACAAAGGTGAATACACTGCGCTTCAACTGGCTGAAATGGCGGAACAAGTAGAAATTATTGAATACTTAAAAAGTCTGTAACTTTTAAAAATGAATAAAAGAGCCTGCTCAATATCAGGCTCTTTTTATTTTATGGCATCTTAAATGGACGAATTGGATTCAAGTTCTTTTAATATCGCTTGATTAAAAGCGGGAAGATCCTCTGGACTACGTGAGCTGATGAGCGTCCAACCACCGGCATCACATTTGTGAACGGCTTCATCGACCCATATAGCACCTGTATTTTCTAGATCGAGTCGTATACTTTGATGCGAAGTCAGTTGTTTAGCTTGAATCCGTTCAGCATTAATCAAAACCCAAGGCGCATGACAAATCACAGCTATTGGTTTAGCTTGGTTGCTAAAGCTTTGGATAATTTCGACAGCTTTGGGATGGTGGCGTAATAGATCGGCATTAACTGCACCGCCGGGGATAATCAGCAAATCGTAGTCGTCATAATGAACATGATCCCAATCGACATCTGGAGGATAGCTTGCTGCCGATTCTGAGTCCATTTTGACAGTTCGAACATCGCGAGCTTCAATCGCGGCATGAATGCATTCTATGCCTTTGGACTGTAGAAAATGGAGAGGCTGAATTAGCTCATCATGTTCTACGCCTACATTTGATGTTATGAACAATACTTTTTGAGTCATGTAAAGCCCCTAAAAAAAATGTCTATGCTTTAGCCTAACAAAGCAGAATGATTCAGATGTTTTGATTTAACGGACTCTTGTAAATAAGTGAAAGTAGCCGATGTAGTGTTTCGTGTAACTTTAGACTGTGTGAAGGTTTTAATGAGCCTTTTCAATAATTGATGTGCACTAAGACATCCACATAAATCTAAAAACCAGATAGAAAATAGAAAACAATCTGCTCAAAAAATGTAGGTTTTTTGAATTTTCTATGCTATAAAAAATAAAACGGCACAAAAATTGCTTATAAAGCGTGCTTTAAAAATAGTTGTATTGATGAGTAGGGTTTTATGAAGTTATCGGTTGGATTGAAAGTTTCGAACTCTTTGTCGCTAACCCCCCAATTACAACAAGCCATTCGATTGCTTCAATTATCGAGCCTTGAACTTGAACAGGAAATTCAGATTCAACTCGACAGCAACCCGCTCCTAGAAAAAGTAGAAGAACAGTCATCTATCGAAAGCTTATCCAGTGTGCAAGAGCAAGAACAGGATAAGAAAGATTTGACCAACGAACTCAACGCCGACCATTTACCCGATGATTTACCCGTCGATACCGACTGGGATGATGTCTATACGCATCAACCAACCAGTTTGGGCGCGGCAGAATTTGAAGAGCGAGAAGATAATCGCCAAGGTCATTTGGGCTTAAAAGAGCATATGTTGGAGCAAATCAATCTGTTGCATTTTTCGCAAGTAGATATGTTGATTGCTTATTGCATTATTGACTCTTTGGACGATAAAGGTTTTTTAGACAGTGATATTTCAGAAATAACGACTTCAGTTCAACATCTTTTAACAAGCATGGACTATGACGACGAAGTCGAAGATGACGAAGTGGTTGTGGTGCTCAAGCATATTCAGCGTTTAGACCCACTTGGCGTTGGGGCGCGGAATCTTGCAGAGTGCTTAATGGTACAGTTGGAAGCCTTGCCGATGCAGACCGCGTGTCGAAATGATGCTATGAATCTGCTGAAAAACTATGAACTATTGATCAGCAATGAACTAGCGAAACTGATTAAACAAACGGGTTTAAATCAAGAGCAGCTCAAGTGCGCGGTTGATTTATTGAAAACGCTAAAAGCGCATCCAGGGCTTGAGTTTGAAGATAAAGACTCAGATTATCAAATTCCTGATGTCGTAGTAATGAAGAAAAACGAACAATGGCAAGTGGCTTTAAATCCTGATGTGATGCCAAAACTTCGTGTGAACTCGTTTTATGCCAATATGATTAAGCGTGCTGATCAAAGTGAAGATAATCAGTACTTACGTAATCAAATGTTGGATGCGAAGAACTTTATTAAAAGTGTCGATGAACGCCATAAAACTTTACTGAAAGTGGCGACGTGTATCATTGAACATCAGCGTGCATTTTTAGAAATTGGTGCTGAAGGGATGAAGCCTTTGGTACTTCGAGATATTGCAGAAGAAGTTGAATTGCATGAGTCGACCGTTTCTCGGGTGACCACCAACAAATATATGCTGACGCCACGCGGCTTGTTCGAATTGAAATATTTCTTTTCAAGTCATGTGGGGACTACTTCAGGTGGTGAAGCATCTTCAACTGCAATTCGCGCCAAGATTAAAAAATTGATTGCTGAAGAGAATGCACGTAAGCCTTTGTCAGATAACGCAATTGCCAATCTGTTAAAGGACGATGGAATTGATGTAGCACGTCGGACAGTGGCAAAGTATCGCGAATCGTTACATATTCCGTCATCTTCTGAACGAAAAGTCTTGATCTAAAATTTAAAATCTGACTATTCTAGAGGTTCATTATGACAACATAATGAACCTCTTTTTTCTTTAAGGAATGGCTAAAATGATTTGATGTTTCTATGCGCGCTGGTTGTTTTGCAGTCATTAAATCGTTTTGGCTTTTCCTCATTAATCCTAATGAAGGTGAGGGATAGATATATGCAAATAACAATTCGTGGACATCATTTGAGTATTACCGCAGCTATTGAAGATACCATTCGCTGCAAATTTGCAGAAATGACCAAGCATATTGATCAGGTAAACAGTATGCAGGTGAAGTTAACCAAGGATCATCAGGTCGATAAACATACTAAAAAAGGCAGTAGCAATCATATTGCAGAAGCAATTATCCGTTTACCGGGCATTGAATTTTTTGCTCAGGCTTCAGCAGATGATATGTATACGTCGATTAAAAAATTATCAGAAAAACTAAAAAGACAGCTCGATAAGCACCGTAAAATGCAGCAGGTTTACCAACCGATCGCCATTTAGTTTGATTTTTATGCAAAAAGAGGTTTTTTAAAACCTCTTTTTTTATATATAAAGTGTGCGGGTTTATGATTTATTTTTCAGATTTATAGTAAAATGGCAGGTTTTTACACCGTTGGTCCTATAAGAGGTCTTTGTGATGAATAGTGAACAGCTCACTGAAATTTTAAAAGCTGCTTTTCCTGAAGCTGAAGTTGCAGTTAGTGGGCAAGGCGGAAAGTTTGACTTACGTATTGTCGACGACCAATTCGAAGGCAAACGCCCTGTTGCACGTCAGCAAGCTGTTTATGCACCATTAAATTCTTATATCGCAAGTGGCGAAGTGCATGCGGTGACTATTCGTGCAATGACTAAAGAAGAATGGCGTAAAGCAAGCTTATTCGGAGCTTAAAATTAGATGGATAAATTTTTAATTCAAGGTGGCACTAAGCTCGAAGGCGAAGTTCGTATTTCGGGTGCTAAAAATGCTGCCTTGCCGTTGCTTGCAGCAATGATTTTGCCTGAAACCCCAACCAAGCTCACCAACGTGCCGCATTTAAAAGATGTCAATACTTTGGTGCAGTTGATTGGTGGTCTAGGCATTACCATGACCTACGAAGGCGACACGGTTACTGCGGATACCTCAACACTGGATAATCAGTTTGCACCGTATGAGTTGGTGAAAACCATGCGTGCATCTATTTTAGTGCTCGGTCCATTGGTGGCGCGCTATGGTAGTGCAAAAGTATCTTTGCCGGGTGGATGTGCGATTGGCTCGCGCCCAGTCGATCAACATTTAAAAGCTTTAGAAGCTTTAGGTGCAGAGATTGAAGTTGAAGCGGGTTATGTACACGCTAAAGTTGATGGCCGTCTGAAAGGTGGCGAAGTTATTTTTGATATGGTGACCGTGGGTGGCACCGAAAATATCTTAATGGCTGCGGCATTGGCCGAAGGCGTGACTACGATTCGTAATGCGGCACGTGAACCTGAAATTACTGACCTTGCGAAAATGTTGATCGCGATGGGTGCAAAAATTGAAGGTTTAGACACAGATACCTTAGTGGTAACAGGTGTTGAAAAACTACATGGCTGTGAATACGCTGTAGTTGCTGACCGTATTGAAACAGGTTCGTATTTGGCTGCTGCGGCCATTACTGGTGGTCGTGTAAAAACTACACATACTGATCCAACATTGATGGAATCAGTTTTAGAAAAGTTTGAAGAAATGGGCGCGGAAGTGACCCGTGGTGATGATTGGATCGAGCTGGATATGATGGGTAAACGCCCGAAAGCAGTCAGCTTCCAAACGCTTCCACATCCTGACTTCCCAACCGATATGCAAGCACAGATTATGGCAGTTAATGCCATTGGCCGTGGTTTTGCTACTATTTCTGAAACGATTTTTGAAAACCGTTTTATGCACGTACCTGAATTGTCACGTATGGGTGCCAATATTCAGGTCGAAGGTAATGATGCTGTCGTGACGGGTGTAGAGAAACTTTCTGCAGCACCTGTGATGGCAACAGATTTACGCGCTTCTTTCTCGCTGGTGCTAGCTGCACTTGCTGCGGATGGTGAGACGCTGATTGATCGTATCTATCATATTGACCGCGGTTATGAAGATATTGAAGCGAAATTACAAGGTATAGGCGCCCAAATTAAGCGAGTAAGTTCATGAGCGATATGAGAAACGATGATCCAAATTTTGACGTAATGGGCAATTTTGATCATGGTTTAACATTGGCATTGAGTAAAGGTCGTATTTTAAAAGAAACCCTGCCTTTACTTGAAACGGCTGGAATTAACTTACTGGAAGATCCTGATAAGTCACGCAAGTTAATTTTCCCAACCACCCATAAACAAGTCCGTATTTTAATTTTACGTGCTTCTGACGTACCTACCTATGTGGAGAATGGTGCGGCGGATATTGGTGTTGCGGGTAAAGACGTGCTTATGGAACATGGCGCACAAAACGTTTATGAACCACTCGATCTAAAAATCGCAGTATGTAAACTGATGACTGCAGGCAAAGTTGGCATGGAGCGTCCCAAAGGGCGTTTAAAAATTGCCACTAAATACGTAAACTTAACCCGTCAGTACTATGCAAGCTTAGGTGAGCAAGTCGATGTGATTAAGTTGTACGGTTCAATGGAACTTGCACCGTTGGTGGGTTTGGGCGATTACATTGTTGACGTTGTCGATACTGGGAATACTTTACGTGCCAATGGTTTAGAGCCTTTGGAAGAAATTTGTAAAGTGTCTTCACGTTTGATCGTGAACAAGGCTAGTTTCAAACGTAAGCAAGCATTGTTAAACCCAATTCTTGCACAGTTAGAAACAGCAGTCGCTGAACGTGAAGCGTTAAAAAACAAATAAGTTGATCTTTTTTGTTTAAAAAAACCGCTATCGATGATGGCGGTTTTTTGTACCTGCTCATTTTTAAATTTTTTTATTGGATTGAAATACAATAGGATTGAATCTGAACCAGTTGAATTAAAGTATTAAAAGTATAGACATCACAAGCAGAAATTCGGGATGTCTGCTTGGCGTCATGAAATTGCGCTGCACCTTGAACAATCACATGATGACCCGTTTCATGAATTGCTTGAATATGGAACTCATGCGCGACCGTCGTAAAATAATGTTCGATAGATTGGCAATGCTTCAGTACTTGATCAAAACCTGAAAGCCGTTGTTCACCAACAATTTCCCATGTAATGGTTTCTGAAAAATGCTGTTGGATTCGGCTAAATTGCCCCGTTGAAAAGCATATGGCTATGTCCGTGAGGGTCATTTTGTTTTGCCTGTTTTTTAGTCATGTTTAATGATTCTAGTTTAAAAATATTGAATCAGATTCATTTCCCGATGAAGTTAAAAGTAATTTTTCATTACACTCTGTGTTTAGCTGGAGGATTGTTGCCCACAAAATACAGGAAACAAGGTAAACTAAAGCTTCCCTTTATTTTCATTGTGGATAAATTGATGCGACGTTTATCGACTCAAGATCAGAACTTTAAACAAGTCTTTGCTGATTTGTTGGCTTTTGAAACCGTGAGTGACCCAGAACTTTTAAAAACCGTAGATCAAATCATCGCTGATGTTCGTCAGCATGGTAATGCTCATGTTCTTAAACTCACTCAACAGTTCGATCGACATCCCGCGCATCAATTCTCAGATTTAGAACTGACCCAAGAACAATTAAAAACCGCTTTTGATGGTTTGAGTACCGAAGTCCGCGAGGCGTTAGAGCTCGCTGCAAACCGTATTCGTGAGTTTCACCAAGCGCAAAAACAAGAAGGCTGGACCTATGTGGATGCCTTGGGGAACACACTTGGGCAAAAAGTAACGCCTTTAGATCGCGTTGGTATTTATGTACCTGGTGGTTTAGCATCTTATCCGTCTTCTGTACTGATGAATGCTGTGCCTGCGCATGTGGCGGGTGTACCTGAAATTATTATGGTCGTGCCTGCACCGAATGGTGAGTTGAATCCATTGGTATTAGCGGCTGCTTATTTGGCTGGCGTCAGCCGTGTCTTTACCATTGGTGGGGCACAAGCGGTTGCGGCTTTAGCCTATGGTACAGAAACGATTCCGGCAGTGGATAAGATTACAGGGCCGGGCAACCGTTTTGTCGCGGCTGCGAAACGTGCAGTATTCGGACAAGTCGGTATCGACATGATTGCAGGGCCATCTGAAATTTTAGTTTATGCTGAGGGCGTGAATAACGCACAGTGGTTGGCAATGGATTTATTGTCCCAAGCTGAACACGATACTGTGGCACAAGCAGTGTTTATTACACCAGATGAACAGTTGTTAAATGAAGTAGAGTTGGCTATTGAAGCGCATTTACAAGCTTTACCTAAGGCGGAGATTGCGCGTACTTCAATTGCCAATCGTGGCGCGTTAGTGCTTGTGAAAGACCGCGCTGAAGCAGTTGAGCTGATTAATCAAGTTGCCCCTGAGCATTTAGAGCTTTGCTTAGATGAAGCACAGGAAATGGCTGAAGATATTCGTCATGCAGGCGCAATCTTTATGGGGCGTTATACTCCAGAGGCAATCGGCGACTATTGTGCAGGGCCCAACCACGTTTTGCCAACTTCAGGTACGGCACGCTTTTCCTCGCCGCTGGGTGTATATGATTTCCAAAAGCGTTCAAGTTTGATTATGTGCTCTGAGCAAGGTGTGAAAACTTTGGCGAAAACCGCGGATATCTTAGCGCAACAAGAAAACTTAGATGCGCATGCGCGTTCGGCACGTTATCGTTATCAATAATATAAATTTAGATCTCTCATGTGTTCAGTAATGAATGTTCCTCTCCCTATGGGGGAGGTTAGGAGAGAGGAAAATATTTAATTCAGTTTGGGACATCATAAACCTCTCCCAAACCCTCTCCTAGAAGGAGAGGGCTTACATACAAGTAAGTTGAGTGCATAAATGAGATAGTCAATGTCAAATATCACTACAGAACAAATGCGTTTTTGGAGTCCTGAAGTACGTGAATTAGAACCGTATGTGCCAGGTGAACAACCGAAAATTCAAAATTTATTGAAGCTCAATACCAACGAAAACCCATATCCACCCTCACCAAAAGTGGTGGAGGCTGTTCAAGCAATTTTGTCAAACTCCGCAGATGTATTGCGTTTATATCCAGATCCAGATGCTTCTGCTTTAAAGCAGGCGATTGCGAAACAACAAAATGTTGCGGTTGAAAATGTCTTTGTTGGCAATGGTTCAGATGAGGTCTTAGCACATATTTTTAAAGCCTTTTTTGTGCAAGAGCTGCCTTTACTTTACCCCGATATTACCTATAGCTTCTATCCTGTTTATAGCCAATTTTTTGGAGTCAAAACCAAAATTTTGCCGCTCAATGATGACTTTGAAATTGTGGTGGATGACTATAAGCAAGCCAATGGCGGCATTATTATTACCAATCCAAATGCACCAACCAGTATAGATATTGGTTTGGCAGCTATTGAGGAAGTACTTCAAGCCAACCCAAATTCAGTAGTGGTCATTGATGAAGCTTATGTAGACTTTGGTGCTGAATCGGCAGTCAGTTTGGTGGAAAAATATGAGAACTTGGTGGTGTGCCAAACTACGTCTAAGTCTCGATCACTGGCAGGTTTACGTGTTGGTTTTGCGATTGCTCAACCGCATTTGATTGCGGCACTTGAAGCGGTGAAGAATAGTTTTAACTCTTATCCGATGGACCGTTTTGCGATAGCCGCTGCGGTCGCTTCATTTGAAGATCAAGCTTATTTTGAAGCACAAAATCAAAAAGTGATTCAAAGCCGTGAACATTTGGTTGAACAATTGACCGCACTAGGCTTTAACGTTTTGCCATCAAGTGCCAACTTTATCTTTGCATCATTGCCTAGCAAAGATGCGGGTGAATTAGCGGCTGAATTACGTGAACAAGGCATTATTGTGCGTTACTTCAATAAACCGCGTATTAACCAGTTTTTACGTATCACGGTTGGAACTGATCAACAAAATCAACGCTTAGCCGATACATTGAAAAATGATATTTTAAAATAAACTTTCAACAGTTTTGATCTTTGAAAAGTGAACCTTCACTGATGTGAAGGTTCACTTTTTTATTTTGGCGGCTATTCAGTGTCCGTTTGTACAAAGGTATTGAGTAAATTAAGCAGTGCTGAGACCTTGTCAAAACATTCTTGGTATTCAGCCTCACACTCTGATGCAATGGTAATTCCACCGCCAGCCCAAAGCGAAACCTCATCTTGGAATTTTTGAATAGAACGAATCAGAATGTTCCAAGAACCAGTACCATCGAAATTAAAATAACCCATTGAGCCACAGTACGCTCCGCGTGGTGCTCCTTCGAGTTCTTCAATAATCTGCATCGCTCGAATTTTAGGCGCGCCTGTAATAGACCCGCCAGGTAGCGCAGAGAGCAGCACATGAAAGGGATGAACTTCTGCTTTAAGTGTTGCTTCGACTTCGCTGACCATATGATGGACTTGATTAAAGCTTTCAATATTAAACAGTTTAGGTGTTTTGACTGAGCCCGTTTCTGCATAAACACTCAAGTCATTACGCAGTAGATCAACAATCATCACATTTTCAGCTTGATCTTTTTCCGAAGCCATTAAGCGTTGTTTCGATTGTTCATCTAAGACTGGATCTGCATAGCGCGGCATGGTGCCTTTAATCGGCTTAGTGATGATTTTACGATGGGTTTGAAAATCAATAAACAACTCGGGTGAACAGCTTAAGAGCTCAAAATCATCGATACGGAGATAGCCCGAGTAAGGTGCATCGGTCAATTGCCAAAATGCCTCGACCACACTTAGGAGTTGACCGTGTGCTTTGGCGGTAAACTCTTGTGTGAGATTGATTTGATAACAATCCCCAGCTTTGATGTATTCCTGTACTTGTTGAAAGGCTTGCTTGTATTGATTTTTAGTCCAGCGTGCTTGGCAGATCGACCCGAGTTGGAGTGGATGAGTTAAGGCCGATGGCTGTAATAAATACGATTCAATTTTGCGATAAATGCGTTCAGCTTGTAAATCACTACTGCAAAATAGCCAACCTGTATCAGTCCATTGTAGATAACTGCTGTATAAACCTAAAAATAGGCTTGGCTGTGACTTAATTTGAACCGGAACGTGTTGCTGGACGGCATAATCATAACTGACGAATCCAATGAGTCCGCCACTAAAAGATGCTTCTTTTTGTTCTGAGCTTGGCTGAATATTACTGGAAATGTCTATTTCTTCGTCATCACGGATATAACAAAAATCCTGTGTGCGTTGAAAGAAAAAGTGCTGGTTTTTTCGAAAAACTTGGTAACGTTCAGGTAAAAAAGCAATGACGGGTGCATCGACATTTTGTAAATAGACTAACTGTGTGAGCTCATTCAACGCCTGTAGTATATGAGATACAGAGAGGGTTGAATCACAAATTATCTTTTTAAATGATTGGCTTAGAGTCATGCTAACGCAAATAGGATCAAAAAATTCAGGCTATTTTACCGCATTGTGCGTGTACGCATAGAGGAAATACCGTTTATCGGTAAGCTATGGATTGCGACCAACAGCAGTTGATCAAAAAATCACTCAGATATAACGTAGTTCAGGCAATAAAGTCACTCAAGGATAGGTGTTAATACTGCGACAAAATAAAAAAACAGTAACTAACACCGAGTGATCGATATCACAAAAATAAAGCTCTTAGGAGAAAAATAAAGCGGTAACCTTCCGTATCCTCTTGGCAAATCCTATCTTTGATAAAATTGATGGCGCAGTTATTGGCGCAAATACCAATATTGTGAGTGATGTGAATAGTGAAGGAAAACAGACCTCTACAGTGATTGGTGGGGCACGCGTTAATCTCGGTAATTTATTGTCTGCCAATGTTAATGAAAGTGCTTATATTTCCCTCAGTGATTTTTCTGGTGCAGGGGTAAAGTGGACCAATATCTATAAGGCGTATTTGAGTAACTATTATGAAAAAAATAGCATTGCCAATCAAGCAGCCGCAGACTTCCGTGAAGGCGAAGTTTCAATTGAAATTGCTGATTGCTATAAAGTGTTAGCAAAATAATATCGTTGTAACACAAAAAAAGCCTATCATCGATGGGCTTTTTTTGATATTAGGCAACATTAACCTGTATGATCTAAGCGTGTACCTAGGGTTTCGAGATGAAGATTAAATTGATTACTTTTACGGTCGGCAAAATAGTGACGTAAGGTATGTTCGACACTAGGGAAAGCCAGTTCTGACCAAGGAATTTCATCTTCTTCAAATAAACGACATTCAATGCTTTCTTCGCCAGCACCGAATTTCCCATCCACTAAGTTCGCTTTAAAGAGCGCATAAATTTGACCAATACGCGGAATATTGTACATGCAATATAGCTGTTCGATTTCAACTTCTGCTTCCGCTTCTTCACGGGTTTCTCGTGCAGCACCTTGTTCCATAGTTTCAAACAACTCCATGTAACCTGCTGGTAAAGTCCATAGCCCATAACGCGGTTCAATAGCACGGCGGCATAACAATACTTTATTTTCCCAAAGTGCGAGTGCGCCACAAATCACTTTAGGGTTCACATAATGAATAGAACTACAAGAGGTGCAAACACGACGCAATTGATGGTCGCCAAGAGGGATTTGTTCTGTTGTTTTTTGTCCGCAATTGCTGCAAAAGTCCATATTCATCATCAATGATAAAGTTCAGACTCAGCATAACTTAAAAATTAAATTTTGACATCATTTCTCTTTTTTCAGTATCAAATTCAGCTATGATGAAAAAAAGAATGATGGGGACGACGTTCAATGGATGAACATTCATTAACACGCATACTGCAGCAACAGTTACGGTTTTCAAGCAAAATTAAATCGGCAGATGCAGCTGTGTTAATCGCGATCACCAATGAAGCCGATCCCAAAGTTTTACTGACCCGCCGCTCTGTTTATTTATCTAATCATGCTGGCGAAGTGTCTTTTCCTGGCGGAAAAAGAGATCCGCAAGATACCAGTAATATTGTGGTTGCCTTACGTGAAGCCTATGAAGAAACCGCATTGAACCCTTTTGACGTACAGTTGCTCGGTGATTTGCCGATGCAAAAGGCCCGTAATGGTATGCTGGTCAAACCTGTGGTCGGGCTGATTCCGCCTGAAGTTGAACTGGTTGCCCAGCCGACAGAAATTGATCGTATTTTCTTTGCATCACTCAAACAGCTGATGGAAGTGCCTGCGGTGCCTTATGAAGTTCGTTTTGCCCATCAATCTCTCTATTTTCCGAGTATGCGGGTGGAAAATGAAATTGTTTGGGGGCTGACAGCACGGATGTTGGTTGCATTATTTCAATATGGTTTGGGCTACCATAAAGAGTGGCCATTTTTAGTCAATTCCCCGACTTTTCGGTTCCCCAAGTAAGTTGAGTATTTTAAGGAAAAAATATGTTGTACAAATTTAAAGGTCATGCCCCACAAGCAATGCATCAACCATGGAATGGTTGGGTTGCGGAAAATGCCACAGTGATCGGTCAAGTCGAATTGGGACAACAGGTTAGTATTTGGTTTGGGGCGGTCGTACGTGCAGACAATTGCAAGATTCGATTAGGTGACTTTACCAATATTCAGGAAAATGCGGTTTTACATACCGACGCTGGGATTGAAATGAATATTGGCAATTATGTCACGATTGGGCATCAAGCCATGTTGCATGGTTGCACAGTGGGGGATAATAGTCTGATTGGGATTAATGCTGTCGTTTTAAACAATGCTGTGATTGGTAAAAATTGTATTATTGGCGCAAATGCACTGATTCCGGAAGGTAAAGTCATTCCAGATAATTCTCTGGTTATGGGCTCACCGGGTAAAGTCGTCAAAACTTTGGATGAAACGGCTGAAGCTCGTTTGAAAATGAGTGCACTGCATTATGCAGAACACTTTAAACAATTTATCGATTTAGAGCCGGCACAGTTATAAGCTTACTTTTTCCCATTCAGCCTAGATTTTTCTAGGCTTTTTTAGCTCTGTTCTGAGAACATCTCGCCTAGTGCTTTTGAGTGGAGTATCATAGCCACGTTTTTATAGATTAAATCATTAAGGTTGTGCATGAAAGTGCTGGCATTGGAATCTGCAAATGAGCAGTGTTCCGTCTCTATTGTAGATGAAAATAAAGAACTTTTTTTCCAATTGGATACGCGCGCAAAAGCACAAACGCAAACGATTCTCCCAATGATTGAACAAGGGTTTTTACAGTTGGATATTAAGACAGAAGATTTGTCTTGTATCGCTTTTAGTCGTGGTCCTGGTTCTTTTAGCGGCGTTCGTATTAATGCTGCTGTGACTCAAGCTTTGGCATGGTCGAATGATTTGCCTGTGGTTCCTGTCTCAACTTTACAAGCGCTCGCACAAGCTGGACATCGTGTGCATGGTCTAACCACAGTCACAGCAGTTTTAGACGCTCGTATGAGTGAAGTCTATATTGCAAGTTTTCAATTAGATGCAGATGGCATCATGCAAGCCGTCGATGAAGAGCAGCTTTTAAGCTATGCCGCAGCTACTGAATGTACACCGTTTATTTTAGTCGGTTCGGGTGCAACCTTAATTGACCCATCACAAATACAATACAAAGATTTAAGTGCAACCGCGCAAGATATTGCCACAATTGCGCGCAAGAATGCACAGCAACAACACTGGGTGAGTGCTGAACTTGCACTTCCAGTCTATTTACGTGATAACGCTTGGAAAAAAATCCCGGAACAGGGCAAAGCATAATTAGGGTTTTTTTATGGATCTTTTACTGCTGCTCAAAGCGGCAATTATGGGTATTGTTGAAGGTATTACTGAATTCTTACCCATTTCGAGTACTGGACATTTAATTTTAGCTTCAGAACTTATGAATTTTTGGACCAAAGAAAAAAGTGATGTCTTTGTGATCGCCATTCAAATGGGGGCAATTGCAGCCGTCATTTATGAATATTGGGCACGTTTGTGGGGGGCAGCAACGGGGATTTTTAGTGGTGAACCCCAAGGTCGCCGTCTCGGGATTGGGCTAATTTTAGCGTCGATTCCTATTGTGCTGATTGGTCTGACATTTGGTCAAACGGTGAAAGAGCTTTTATTTAATGATATTGCCATTGCCATTGGTTTGATTGTGGGTGGTTTGATTATTATTTGGATTGAAAAGCATCCACCACAAGAGCGCGTCCATGAAGTTGAAGACCTGAGTGTGAAAGATGCGATTTGGATTGGTCTGATTCAAGTGTTGTCTTTAATTCCAGGGACATCACGTTCGGGGGCAACCATTATTGGCGCGATGTTCTTAGGTGTATCGCGTAAAGCGGCGACTGAGTTTTCATTCTTCTTGGGTATTCCAGTAATTATTGGTGCGGGTCTGTTAGATTTGTATCAAAGTGCGCATGTGTTTGACGGACAACAAGATTGGATCGTATTGGCAACAGGCATTATTGTTTCTTTTGTTTCGGCTTTACTGTTGATTCGTGCTTTAGTCGCTTATGTGGCGAAGCGTGATTTTATGATTTTTGCATGGTACCGCATTGCTTCAGGCTTAGTGATTCTATTATTTGCCTTTACGGGTTGGAAGCTATGGTAAGCCCAATGCGCTTATATGTGGAACAAGAGCACTTAGAAAAAGCACAGCACTATGTTGCTGTGCTTTTTTCTCGTGGTGTCGAGGTCAGTATTGAAGTTGCCGAAAAGTTAAATGCACGTTTCTTCCGATTTCATCCTGAACTGGGTTTGTGTGCCGATGCCGATGGGCTTTGGCTGTGTGCTAATGGCATGAAAATGCAGCCGGATTGGAAAGCTGAAGTTCCACGTTTAAAGCGTGCGTCGTTAAAGTCTGAAATGATTGCTCGTGCTTGCCACTTGACTGAAAAACCTATGCTCATTGATGCAACGGCAGGGCTTGGGCATGACTCACTGCTCATGGCACATTTGGGAGCCAATGTCACTTTGGTAGAACGCCATCCCATTTTATTCACCTTGTTAGAGTCAAGTAAGGAACAGGCTTTACAGGATGCATTCTTAAACCCTGTGGTGACTCGAATTGACTTAGTTTTTTCAGATTCCGCACAGTATTTGCAGCAACAAGCAGAGCAGGGCAATACGGTCGATGTGGTTTATCTAGATCCGATGTTTCCACAACGTGATCAAAATCAGCAAGCGGTGAAAAAACAGGCGCAAGTGAAAAAGCAAATGCAGCTTTTACATATGTTACTGCCTGAAGATGGTGAAATGGATTTGGGTGATAATCTGCTTGGCTTAGCGCAAAAAGTGGCAAAACGGGTGGTGGTCAAACGTCCTCGCTTGGCCGTATTTTTGGCAAATCAAGAAACCACTCATCAGTGGCTGGGGGATGCATGCCGTTTTGATGCCTATTTTCAGCATGAACGCTTAGACTGAAGTGGAAGACTGCTTCAAAAGTATGCAAAGATTTGTTATATAGTTAAAAACATCATTGATAAAATGCTGATCAAGCATAAACTTAGTGTGTCCCTACGCAAGTCACAATTTAATTAGAATCTTATGATCGACTTCAAACCCTCCATCAACTTTTGGCATGATTTTAAAAGCAACCAAACTGCGGGGATGTGGTTGTTTCTAGGTTCACGACGCTCTTTGCAAATTGTCCATCCTTCGATTATGCAGCTCATCTTCTGGGGGATTTTAGGTGGCTCAGCCAATACTTTATTTAGCTGGTTGAGCGCAGGAGAGATCGGTGACTTTAACCCACAAGGTTTGGTCAGTTACGCACTTTGGCCTTTCATTGCCCTGATTGTCGGGATTTTTCTGTCTCAACGGGTGAATAATCCGCGTTTGATGTTGGTACCAGCATTGCTTTGGCTTGTGTTGGATACGCATATCGCGTTATTACAAAGTTTTATCCAATATTTAGGCATGATGGATGTCCTGCCGTATTTCTTCTACGACTACCTGCCGAATGTGTTCATGGTACTGTTTGTTTGGCAGAGTTTGGCTGTGGTGTGGGTGTTTTCACGTGAACTGAAATGGCCTTGGTGGGAGCGAGCCCTGATTGTCTTGGCCACGCTGTTTACCCTTGTGGTTTGGCAAATGTCAGTGACCAGTCAGCCGATTTGGAAAGTAGAAGAAACACCACCAACCTTTGCAGAAGATGCCTTCTATGCACAAAGTCGCTTACTGAATAAAGCACTAGAGTCTGTGCAATATGGCGAATTTGCCCAGTCACATTGGTATTTCCTTGGCGTAGCGGGAGCGAGTTATCAAGATGTGTTCCGTTCAGAAGTCGAGCGAATCAAAGAACAGTTCGACACGCGTTTTGGTACGTTGGACCGTTCGATGATGTTGGTGAATAACCCTGCTACACGAACAGAAATTCCGATTGCCTCTAAACACAGTATTGAAATGGCGCTGCGTCGTATGGGACAGCAGATGAACCGTGAAAGCGATGTGTTATTTTTATATATGACTTCGCATGGTTTACCGAACCAGTTCGAAATGGAAAATGCACCTTTAGACTTAACTCAGGTCGACCCGAAATGGTTACGCGAAACCTTAGATGCATCGGGCATTCGCTGGCGTGTGATTGTTATTTCATCGTGTTTCTCTGGGAGTTTTGTGCCTGCACTGCAAAATGATAATACCTTGATTATTACTGCTTCAGCGGCAGACCGTCAGTCTTTTGGGTGTACCAATGAAGCCGATTATACTTATTTTGGTCGGGCGTTTTTCGATCAAGCAATGCGTGAACAAAACAGTATAGAAACTGCTTTTAGCCAAGCACAAAAAACCGTGAGCCAATGGGAAACAGCACAAGGTTTTGAACCGTCTGAACCACAGTGGTCGATGGGTAAAAATATGGAGCTGATGCTCCCACAACTTGAACAGCGCTTGTTTCCACCTAAAGCTGTTACAAGCCCTTAATTTGGATCTAAAAAGAAACCCTGATGGAATTAGTACAATCTAACCGTAGTTTTGATGGTGAACAGCGTATTTATCGATTTAATTCCATCAGCCTTCAAGGCGAGAGCAGGTTTGGTATTTATTTGCCCGCTCAAGCTTTAGCAGGGCAAGCGTGTCCAACATTATTTTATTTGGCAGGTTTAACCTGTACCGAAGAAACCTTTGCCATTAAAGCTCACGCACAGCGTTTAGCAGCACAGCTAGGTCTGATTTTGGTAACACCTGATACTTCACCTCGTGGTGAACAGGTTGCGCAAGGTGATCATTGGGATATTGGGCAAGGTGCAGGTTTTTATATTAATGCCACTCAAGCGCCGTGGGCTGAGCATTTCCAGATGGAAAGCTATGTTGTTGAAGAGTTGTATGATTTAGTGATTCAGCAATTTGCTGTACAAGCAGAGCGTATTGGTATTTTCGGGCACTCTAAACAATGTTTTTTTGAAAATATGGAAAATATTTTAGTGTGTTGATTTTTATAAGTTTTATTAAGTAAGTTAAAAATTCCATAAAAAAATCCATATTTCAGTAAAATGCATCAAATTTTCTTATTAAAAATTCCATACTTTTTATATCCACGCTACTATATTCATTATCAAAATTGTAGGAGTAGTCATCAGTGGAAAGATTAGAAAGACACGCTTCATTTGGCGGTTGGCAGGAAGTATATAAGCACGAGTCGGAAGTATTGAAGTGTCCAATGAATTTTTCAATTTATATTCCACCACATGATGATAATGAAAAACTCCCCGTAATTTATTGGCTTTCAGGTCTTACCTGCAATGAACAAAACTTTATTACAAAAGCAGGAGCACAAAAATATGCTTCTGAACATAAGGCGATTATTGTTGCCCCTGATACAAGTCCAAGAGGTGAGGGTGTACCAAATGATGAAGGTTATGACCTAGGTCAAGGCGCAGGCTTTTATTTGAATGCAACTCAACAGCCTTGGGCAGAAAATTATAGAATGTATGATTACATTGTTGATGAGTTAAGGGCTTTAATCGATCAAAACTTCCCTACAAATAAAGTTCAAAGCATTATGGGGCATAGTGCTGGCGGGCATGGATCTTTGGTAATTGGATTGAGAAATCCTGATATTTACACTAGTATTTCCGCTTTTTCCCCAATCGTCGCACCTTCCCAAGTTCCTTGGGGTAAAAAGGCATTTACTGCTTATCTTGGCGAAGATCAGAGTTTATGGTTTCAATAGGCTTTGTTGCACAAAGATTTGAAATGCAAAGCGCCCCTAATTGAGCTAAATTTAAGGCGTAACTTGGGTAAGTGGGCGACCTAATTCCGTAAATCTGTTAAGGACTGCTACACGTGCATGGATCTCATTCACTTGGCTATCAAAACTCCTTGCACTGAGTTTATCTCCTAATAATTTGATGCAATGCATCTTAGTTTCAACCAAACTTCGCCGATGATAGCCTGACCATTTTTTCCATAGTGTGCTGCCTAAACGTTTAATTGTTCGAAGTAATTCATTTCGCTCTAGCGAGCTACTCTTTGTATCTTTCCATGGTTTCGCATTTTTTCTAGGTGGAATCACCGCATGCGCTTGCCGATCTGCAATGACCTGACGGCATTGCTTGGTGTCATAAGCTCCATCGGTATAAACACAGTTAATCTGCTCATCTTGTGGAATCTGATTAAGTAAATCACCAAGCACCTGTGAATCACTGACATTATTGGTTGTAAGCTGAACTGCTCGTATTTGTAGGATTTTAGCATCTATACCAATATGAAGTTTACGCCATTGGCGACGATATTCAGGTCCATGTTTCTTGCGTTTCCATTCGCCCTCACCTAGAAACTTCATGCCTGTAGAGTCCATGAGTAGATGCAGCCCATCGCTACTTTTTTGGTAGCTGATTGCAATATCAATATGCTTTTGTCTTCTACAAATGGTGGAATAATCTGGTGCTGTCCAATTTAATCCGCAAAGTTTAATCAGACTTTGCACAAAGCCAGTGACCATACGTAAAGACAGACGGAATAAGGATTTAATCATTAAGCAGCATTGGATGGCTGCGTCGGAGTAGGTTTGATTTCGCCCTTGTTTGCCTTTTGATGGCGCATACTATTGCGTAGCAGGATCAAACCAAATGGCAATATTTCCGCGACTCATGAGTGCTCGGTTATATGCGGGCCAATTGGTTGTGCGGTAGATTTTGTGTGTAGGCTTCTTCATTTGAAAATTATATCGCTGAAAAACCCTTTACAGATAGGTTTGTGCAACAAAGCCTAATTGATCAGGGTTTGTGTGATCAATTTTATAGCCAGCTCAATCCTGCATTATTTCAGCAAGCCTGTCAGGCTGCGGGCCAGCCACTGACGCTGCGCGAACATGCAGGCTATGACCATGGTTATTACTTTATTCAAAGTTTTATTGATGATCACCTGCAGTTTCATGCCGTACAGCTCGAATCTTAAATCTTGATTTCTCATATTTATTCTTAATTTTTGACTAGAAATCATCCAGCACTGGCATTAACATGGTTGTGTGATTGATTTTTTGTTCTTAAAAAATAAAACAGTAAAATAATAGATAGGGTATACATGCAAAATTCAGAGGCATCTTTGCCACCTGTAGAGGCTTCTTTTGAAGCAAGTTGGCCACCTCCGCCAGTCGTCCCCACGGATGAGCCAAATGCCTATTTGGGACAGACCTTTCGTTTCCAATTCCGTGGTAATGCCCGAGAGTACTTTGGCATTTGGATTGTGAATATCTTATTGACCATTGTTACCTTCAGTTTATATGCACCTTGGGCGAAGGTTAGACGCTTACGCTATTTTTATGGCAACACGGTGTTTTATCGCCGCAAGTTTGATTTTACGGGTGTACCTACACGTATCCTGATTGGTCGAATTATTGCTTTGGGCGTGTACTTTGGCGCTTCAGCTTTGGCTCAAGTATCTTGGCAAGCTTCTTTAATTGGTTTCCTCATCATCTTTTTATTGGTTCCGTGGTTGGTGCGTTCAACCATTCGTTTCCGAGCGCGGAACAGTAAATTTGGTAATAGCCGCTTTTATTTTACAGGCACGACCAAAGAAGCCTATATCTTGGCGCTGAAAGGCATTTTGATTTACATCTTTACCCTTGGGATCTTTTTCCCTGTGCTATTTTGGTATTTTAAAAAATACACGCTGGATAATTTACAACTCGGGCAATTACGTTTTGAGCTACATGCCGATTGGCCTGACTATATGCGTGCCATGTATGTCCCGGTGTTTTTGTTTATTGGAATCGTCTTTGTTTTAGGCTTATTCGTTGCCTTCACCCTTCAAGTGGGGAGCAGTTCTCCAACACAGTTTGGGGTTATTGTGGCGGTAATTTATATGATTGCTGCTTTTATGATTTGGCCGCTGATGATGGCTCGTATTTTTATTACCACATGGAATAAAGCCACGTTGGGGCGTAGCCCTTTCCAAACGGACTGTGGTCAGATGCATTATGCATGGATCGTGATGACCAACTGGATTTTAAAAATCCTCTCGCTCGGTTTGTTATCTGCATGGGCTGCGGTGCGTTTGTATCAGTATCAAATTGAGTCATTAACTTTAACCCTAAAAAATGATCCAGATCGTATGTACAATTTGGCTCAAGATGACCCGAATGCTATTGCTGAAGAGCTGAGTGATATTTTTGACATCGATATTTCGCTGTAACGAGGCTTAAATGCAGGAACAAAACATCACCTTTTATGATGGGCAGATTTCTAAGCCTTATCCAGCCACGATTGCACCTATAGACCGAGAAACGGTGTTGATCTGTTATAACCAGCAGCAGCGTCGTTATTACTATGCCGATATGCAGTTGATTGGGGCATTGGGGCAGATTCAACCTGTGATTGAGTTGAAAGATGATGCACGGATTGAATTTCCACAAGCATTGCCTGACTGGTTTGAGCTGAACAAAAAGCATGTACAGCATTCGATTTGGAAATTAGAGCGTTCACCAAGTCTCATCTTATTTAGTGTGGTGTTTGTTGCCGCTTTTATCTTCGCCATTTTAAGATGGGGCATTCCAAGCGCAGCACATTATGTCGCGATGCAACTGCCTGCGGATACCATCTATAAACTCGGTGATGAAGCGCAAGAACAAGTGTTTAATCTGACGGCACCTTCGACTATCCCTCTTGCACGTCAAAAACAAATCATACAAAGCTATCAAGACCTTGTTGCCAATGGGCAACCTGCCAAAGTACTGTTTCGTGCAGGCGGACAAATTGGAACGAATGCTTTAGCGCTGCCAAACAACACCATTATTCTGACCGATGAACTGGTCAACCTTGCCAAAGATGATCATGAAATTATTGGCGTTTTAGCACATGAGCAAGGGCACTTGGTCGAGCGACATAACCTACAGCAAGCCTTATCCAGTTTAGGTTTTAGTGTGCTATTGATTGCGGTGACGGGGGACAGTTCGGCCTTATTTACAACTTTGCCTGTGGCTTTGGTTGGTGCCAGTTATTCACGCAATTTTGAAAGTGATGCGGACTTGTATGCCATGCAAATGCTGGATAAAAACCATATCTCCAGCTTACATTTGGCAAACTTTTTAGCACGTATGGAAGATGATGCACGTGCCGAAGAGGAAGAAAAGCAGCCGCAAGGGAAGTCCGAAGAAGAGGAGGACGGTGGCATTGGTTCATTTTTCCAAAGTCACCCTGCGACCCAAGAGCGTATTGCGGCTATTCGCCAATTTAACCAACAGCAACGCTTATCAAACTAATTCATTCAGCCGCTGACTTAAACTTGTGTCCATGTTGCTGTGAGGGGCGTTTGTCCCATACGGATCAGGTGATCTAAAACTACGTGTTCTAAGTGACTCAATTTTTCTTCACTCGCCTCAATGCTGACATGTAAATGTTCGGCTTGAGGACTTAAAAGGACCCGTGCTTCAGGCATGATAATGGTAATACTACTGGGTTCTTGTTCGATTTCAAACTTATGTTTCCAGTGATTCACCAGTCGTTTTGCAATTCGAGCCGCATCTGTCGTGACAATATCCGCAGTACTTTTCATATTTACCTCGTCGATTGATCACTTACCATAGCAGTTTCAAGCCAAATGAAAAGTTGAATGTTGCAACGCTACGTTGCAAATTTAGAAAGCTTAACGCTTTCTTTTTTCACAAGTCCCAGTTCAAAAGCTGAATTTGCTATAATGCCTTTATTCCCTTTTGTATAAGCCAGGTACACGCATGTCCAAGCCTTATTTAATTGCACCATCTATTCTCTCTGCTGACTTTGCTCGTTTAGGTGAAGACGTTGAACATGTACTTGCAGCAGGTGCAGACGTGGTTCACTTTGATGTGATGGATAACCACTATGTGCCAAACCTGACTTTTGGTGCGGGTATTTGTAAGGCCCTCAAGAACTACGGCATCAAAGCCCCGATTGATGTGCATTTGATGGTTAAACCTGTCGATCGCATGATTGGTGACTTCCTAGAAGCAGGCGCGGACATTATTACCTTTCATCCAGAAGCCTCTGACCATATCGACCGTTCTTTACAGTTGATTAAATCAGGCGGTGCAAAAGCTGGTTTGGTCTTTAACCCAGCAACGCCGCTCCATTATTTAGACTATGTGCTGGATAAAGTCGATCAAATTTTGTTGATGAGTGTGAACCCTGGTTTCGGCGGTCAAAAGTTTATTCCGATGACTTTAGACAAACTACGTGAAGCACGCAAAATTATTGATGCTTCAGGGCGTGATATTCGTTTAGAAGTGGATGGTGGTGTGTCACCTGCAAATATTCGCGAGATTGCGGAAGCGGGTGCAGATATGTTTGTTGCTGGTTCAGCTATTTTTGGAAAACCAGATTATAAAGCTGTGATTGATGATATGCGTGCAGAGCTTGCAAAAGTGGGTGCGGTAAAGGTTTAAGCTCATAGGTATAAATGCTATACAGGTTGTGGATAACTTTATGGATAAAGTGGTGGATATCTATGTTGATAACCATATGGATAACTTGATTAATATTCAAACGTTTACACAGCAATGGTTTAGTATTTAGACGTTAAATGTATAAAAAGGACTCATTTGAGTCCTTTTTATACTGTGAAAGCCTGATTGTTACTGATGCTTTATTCATCTTTACTTAAAAATAGCACTGTTTAAAAAATAACTTTATTGTTTAAGTGTGCGTAGTGGCTAAACCGTCGCAGTAATTGAATTTAAATTTATAAACTTGTGTATAAAGCATTCTTTGCTTATCCTGTAGATTGGCATCAGCAACAAAAAGTCAGGCATTTACATGCACAGAGCGTTTTGTTGCGTTGAAATATCATTCTTCACTGACTAAATAGGATTGATTGTGCGTTCATTGCTCAAGACACATTCTTGGTTTGTCTTACTCATTATTTTGGTAATGGGGTGGAGTGGTATTGCCCAAGCTTCGGCAGCGCCGATGCATCAAATGATGCAGCTGAGTATGCAGGCTGCAACCAGTGAGCAAAGTTCTGCGCATGCAACAGGCAGGCAAAGCATGCTCGACTGTCATCAAACGAAATCATCGAGTCCAGTCTCTGGACATCAAATGTATATAGCTCAGACCGACATAACAGCGAAGAGCAATTGTCATGCCTTGGATATGCTGCAAAATAAGCAAGTTCAGTGTCAGGAGTGTGCACAGTATCACTGCCAAACGACGCTGACGCTTTTAGACGTTGAACCGCTTGCAGTGGTTCAGCTTGAAGCCGCTTTAGTACAATCATCCCCCCATTTTCGTTATCAAGCTCAACATCTAGTGGGCTATTGGCAAGAAATTCTACGTCCTCCTAAAGCCTAATCCTGATTTTTAAAACTTTATTTTTAAAATTATTAGGATTTAGTCATGTCTATTCAATTTAAACAAAGCCTCATCCTTGGGGCATGTCTGATGTCATCTTCTTGGAGCTTTGCCGCAGTCAAAGAATACCAATTGGTGATTGATGAAAGCCCGGTCAATTTAACGGGAAAGTCGTTAAAACGTATTAGCGTTAATGGACAGTTTCCTGCACCTCTGCTTGAATTTGAGGAGGGCGATGATGCGGTCATTCGGGTTAAAAATAACCTAAAAAATCAAGACTCATCAATCCATTGGCATGGTTTGCTTTTGCCTGGTTTGATGGATGGTGTTCCGGGGTTTAATGGATTTAACGGCATTCAGCCGAAAAGTGAATTTGTCTATAAGTTCAAAGTGCGCCAAAGTGGCACTTATTGGTACCATGCGCATTCTAAAGGACAGGAACAAGATGGGCTGTATGGCGCATTGGTTATTTATCCCAAAGACAAAAAGCCTTTAGCTCAGCATGAAAAAGCAGAGCGTGACTATGTGGTGATGCTGTCGGACTTCCATGAGCAGAGTAGTGAACAAATTCAGAAGAATTTGAAGATTTCTGCAGAATATTATCAAAATCAGCGTGAAACCGTTGCTGACGTGTGGAAACAAGTACAGCGTGAGGGCTTAAAAGCCGCGTGGCAAGACCGTTCCATGTGGAACCAAATGCGCATGCTAAAAACGGATCTGTCGGATGTTACGGGTTATACCTTCCTCATTAATGGTAAAACGCCTGAGCAGAACTGGATAGGTATGTTTAAGCCGAACGAGAAGGTTCGGTTGCGTTTTATCAATGCCTCAGCCATGTCTTTTTTTGATATCCGTATTCCTCACTTAAAAATGACGGTAGTCAGTGCAGATGGTCAGCCTGTTAAACCCGTTCCTGTGGATGAGTTCAGGATTGGAACTGCTGAAACTTATGATGTGATTGTGGAACCGAAAGCAGGGCATTATCAAATTGAAGCAGAGTCGATTGACCGTTCAGGCTACGCCATTGGAACTTTACACAATGAGTTGACTCCAATGGCACAGAGTATACATATGCCTGAGCCACGTCCACGCTCATTGTTGACCATGGAAGATATGGGGCACGGCTCAGAACATTCCGGTATGGATCATTCACAGATGAACCATGAAACAATGCCTGATATGGATCACTCAAAGATGAGTCATGAAGCGATGCCTGCAATGGATCATTCACAGATGAACCATGAAACGATGCCTGCAATCGATCATTCAAAGATGAATCATGCGGCGATGGCTGGTATGGATCATTCAAAGATGAATCATGAGACCATGTCTGAGATGGATCATACACAGATGGGTCATGTGCAACAGAATACGACAGCAAGTTCGGTACAGAAAGCTGTTACACCAGTGTATGGTTGGGCGAATGCCTCTACGCCTAAAGGTGATAAGGCATTGCAATATAGCGATCTGAAATCCTTAGAGCCTCAAAAAGATACCCGTGAGGCGACGAGCGAGTTGGTGATTCGTTTGGGTGGAACCATGGAGCGTTATTTGTGGACCATCAACGGGAAAAAATTTAGCGATGCTGAACCGTTGAAAGTGAAGTACGGCGAGCGTATTCGGATCAAATTTATCAATGACAGCATGATGGCGCATCCGATGCATTTGCACGGTATGTTTATGCAACTGGAAAATGGACAAGCCGCGGTTGATATGCCGAATAAGCACACTTTGATTGTGCCACCGGGCAAAACAGTGACTGCTTTACTAACTGCTGATGAGTTAGGCGAATGGGCCATTCACTGTCATCTGCTTTACCACATGAGCTCAGGCATGATGAATAAACTGATTGTGGCCAATGTCAGTGACGCTCAAGTGTCCACCACGCCAATTCAAGAGCAAAAAACAGCAGCTCAAGCTGAACCCAAAGGAGATGAACATGCGCATCACTAATCTTTTTTCAGGTTTTGCCTTAGCTGTTACTGTCTTATTGAGTTCGTTTTCTATGGCTGCCGAATTTCATGCACAGTATGAAAAACAAAAAGCCAAATCAACAAGCCAAGTTCAGTCCAAAGATATGGCACATGAGCATCATCAGCATAGTGCCGATGAGCATGCGCAGATGCTGAAACAGAAAAATGTGGTTGGTCAGCCTTCATCGAAGAAGCAAGCTCAAACTCAACCAAGCAAGCAGCCAAATGTTCAGAAAGGAGATCATCATGCGCACCATTAATCTTTTTTCTAAAAGCATATTGAGCAGTTCTTTCGTGTTAATGAGTGCTGCGGCTATGGCGCATGAAGGGCATCATATGCCTGCTGAAGCAAATGTAAATATGTCCATGACCACTGAGTCTGTGATGTCACAACATGCACAGCATCAGGCGATGACCACTCCAACTCAAGCTGTTCCACAGTCTAGCGCACACCATGTGCAACAGATCAATCATGATTCAACAGCACATACGCATGATCACCGCAAAGAGCACGGTGCGCAAATTTATGCGGTCACTACGGTCGATAACAAATGGTTGCTGAATGAAGAAGGTGATGGTGGTTTAAAGTCTGAGTTTGAAACCCGTATCGGGACAGATGAAAATAAGTTGTTTATCAAAGTACATGCGGATAAGCAGGAAGCGCATAAGGCTGAGTATGATGCCAAAGTGCTGTATAGCCGTATGATTTCAGACTTTTGGGATGTACAGGCGGGTGCACGTTACCGAGCTGAAAAAGTGGAGCATGAACAGCAGGGATGGGATACGGAAGAAAAAGTGGATGGGGTGCTTGGCTTACATGGTTTAGCGCCGTATTTCTTTGAAACTGATGCTTACGTATATGCTGGTGCAGACAACTATGCTGCGTTTAGTTTAGAAACTGAGCGGGACTTGTTACTGACCCAAAAGCTGATTTTCAAGCCTTATTTAGATATGAATATTATTTTCAGTGATGACTCTAAATATGCCAAAAAATCAGGCCTTAGTAATGCAGCTGTCGGTCTTGAAACACGCTATGAGATCAGCAAAAAAGTCATGCCTTATGTGGACATTGCCTATGAATATAGCAAAGGCAATGAAGCGACGGCTTGGCAGGCTGAAAGTGACGAAGAGAAAGGTTGGCAGTACGGAATGGGTCTCCGCTTTAAATTTTAAGCAAGAAGTTTAGATTTAAAGTGAATATCTAAGATTGCACCAAGGTTGTGCTGAAAGAGTGATCTGCTGGTTCAGATCACTCTTTTTTGCGCTTTAATGATTTCTAAGTGTGAAAATAATTCATTTTGGTGCGCTCTTTGCTATAATTTGAGGCATATTTAGGAGGAACGACCTCCCTCATATTGAGAAAATTCGTCAGGACGGCCTGACTCTAGTGAAGAGGAGTCAGTAGCATGGCTTGGGTTTTTCTGATCTTTGCGGGTCTGTTTGAAATCGTTTGGGCATATTCAATGAAGCTGTCTGAAGGGTTTAGCAAACTTACACCCAGCATCATTACCATTGTATTCATGATTTTAAGTTTTGGTTTACTGGCCTATGCAATGCGAACATTGCCGCTAGGGACTGCGTATACCATTTGGACTGGAATTGGTGCGATAGGGTCTTTCTTGGTGGGGATTTTTATTTTAGGTGAGCCAGCAACTGCTATGCGGATGTTTGCTGCGGTGCTGATTGTATCGGGCCTGATTTTGATGAAACTCTCATCAAGCTAAATTCATTCAAATATGTATAGCTTCAAGCGATCCTTCGTTTGAAGCTTTGTTGTTTCTGCTCGGAATAAAAGGTGTTTTGCGTATGGCATGGGTGATTTTAATTGTTGCAGGTTTACTCGAAGTGGTTTGGGCCTATGCAATGAAAGTATCGGATGGTTTTACTAAACTGACACCGAGTATTTTAACCCTCGTATTTATGGTGGCCAGTTTTGCGCTGCTGTCTTATGCCATGAAGACCTTACCTTTGGGCACTGCCTATACGGTTTGGACAGGGATTGGTGCGATAGGTTCATTTTTGGTGGGGATTTTGATTTTAGGTGAACCTGCCAATGCCATGCGGATGCTCGCTGCGGTTTTAATCATTTCTGGACTTGTACTGATGAAACTTTCATCGTCATAATGTTGCATACATAGACAATTTTTGTGGTGAACCATGCGCTTATTTTTTAAATATATGCCATCTCCTGTCGGGGTACTGAGACTGGTGGCACATGATCAAGCCTTGGTTGCCGTATTGTGGGAAAATGAAAACCCAAAACGGGTACGTTTAGCTGAGCTGATCGAACAGAATCAGCATCCGATTTTGCTGGAAACAGAGAAACAGTTGAGCGAATATTTTGCGGCAAAACGTCAAAGTTTTGATTTGCCTTTGGATTTTTCGGGGACAGATTTTCAGAAGCAAGTTTGGCAGGCGTTATTACAAATTCCGTTTGGTGAAACCCGAAGCTATAAAGATATTGCGCTACAGATTGGCAATTTAAAAGCCGTTCGTGCAGTGGGTGCGGCTAATGGCAAAAATCCAATTTCAATTATTGTGCCGTGTCATCGGGTTGTGGGGGCGAATGGAAAATTGGTCGGCTTTGCAGGCGGTCTGGATAATAAAGATATTTTATTGAAGCTTGAGAAAATTGCGGATTAAGCTCGTTTTCGGAGTTTTTATGCTCGTATTTTAGTTTAATAATTTTAAAATCAGTATGTTATATTTTAATCTGTATTCTTTTGAAGAATCGTGTCTCTAACTCAAATAACGATGAATAATATGATAAGTCAAATTGTGGGGAATGTGTTTTCAGAACTGTGGTGGATGCTACTGATCTTGTTCGGGATTGGCCTTTTAAAAGCGTTTAAGCCCTATCTGAAAGGGAAGTTTGGTGAGTTCGCGGTTCAAGCACATGTAAAATTATATTTGGATGAGCGTTATATTTTAATTAACGATGTAACTTTGCCTGATGAGCAGGGTGGAACGACTCAAATTGACCATATTGTATTGAGCCCTTTTGGCGTTTTTGTGATTGAAACCAAAAACTATAAGGGCTGGATTTTTGGTGGTGAACGTCAAAAGATGTGGACGCAAAAAATTTATAAAAAGAGTTTTAAATTTCAAAATCCGCTGCATCAAAATTATAAACACGTCAAAGTGCTGCAAAGTGTGTTGCAAGATATTGTTGATGTAGATTATATCCATTCTGCTGTGGTGTTCATGCCTGAATGTGAGTTTAAAACTCCGATGCCCAGTACGGTATTTAAAGGTAAAGCATGGGTCGATTATATTAAGACCTTTGACTCAGAAGTGATTCCAGCGATGAAACTGAAAAGGATTCAGCTTCGGATTGAAAAAGAAGTGTTAGAAAAGTCATGGAAAACCAACCGTGAGCATGTTGCACATTTAAAGCAACGCCATCAAGATGGTTAAATACTCCATTTCAAAGCTGACTGATTCATTTTGTGCCGAAAATAAAATCTAGAATAAAAAAAAGCCAGTCTATTTCTTCATGGACTGGCTTTTATCTTTGCAGTTTTTTTCTAACTTAGAAACGCTTTGGAATTTTTTGACCGCCTTCAACAGGTGTTTCTGCCTGTTTTAATACACCAAAGAGCCAAGTTTCGGCATGATGTACTGCGACTTTAACACTGTCACCTTGCGCCAAACGGCCTGCAATAAAACTTGCCAACGAACATCCTGAACCGTGATATTCACCAGCTAAACGGGGGCAGCGAGTTTCAGAGATGAGCTCGCCATTCACAAACAGGGCATTACAAATATAGTCTGGTGTGTCTTCATGACCACCTTTGACCAGTACCGCTTTGGCGCCCATTTCAAACAGTTTTTGTGTCGCGGCGTCTAAGTCGTCGAGACCTGTTAACGCTCGTAATTCAACTGTATTTGGGGTAATAATGTCCGCCAATGGGATCAGCTCAACAAAAGCTTTGACTAAGGTGGCTTGATCACCCAGTGAACCCCCACTGTTCGCCACTAAAACAGGGTCGAGCACATACTTGTACTCAGGATGTTCACGTAGAAACTCAGCCAGTGCTGCAATATTATCAGTGGTGCCTAACATGCCAGACTTTACGGCTTTAATCGGTAAATCACCGACAACAGCGTGGGCCTGAGCTAACAGCAATTCTTTTGACGTCGCTTCAAAGCCAAACACTTGTTGCGAGTTTTGAACAGTGAGTGCTGTACACGCAATGGCTGCATGCGCACCACTTTGACCAATCGCTTCGATATCGGCCTGTAAACCAGCACCACCTGAAGGGTCTAAACCAGAAAAGCACAGTACGGTTGCGCGCACAGAAATATCCTTGTTGCGAAAATTTGCGATAGTATAGGCAACTTTAGCAGAACTCTCGATAGTATTTTATTTAAAGCCCAAGAAGGATCAGCTGTGATTAAACATATTTTGCTAGATTTAGATGGAACATTAACAGATCCGAAAGTTGGCATTACCACCAGTGCGCGTTATGGCTTAAACAAAGTCGGACATCCCATTGCTGAAGATCTAAACATTGACTGGATTATTGGGCCACCACTAAAAGCCTCTTTGGCAAAACTCTTAAATGTTACAGTGGACGATGTTTTGGCAGAGCAAGCTTTATTGGGCTATCGTGAGCGCTTTGCGGTGAAAGGTTTATATGAAAACCATTTATTTGCCGATGTTGAACCGACCTTAAAAAAACTGACTGAGCAGGGCTATCACTTGTATTTGGCGACAGCAAAGCCTGAAATTTATGCCCGTCAAATCTTAGAGCATTTCAATTTACTGCAATACTTTGTGCACCCTTATGGCAGTGAACTGAACGGTGAGCGGACCAATAAGGGAGAGTTGATTGCTTATATTTTAGAAAAAGAGCAGTTAAAAGCGGAAGAGTGTCTGATGGTTGGTGATCGTGAGCATGACATTTTGGGTGCACGTCGTAACGGCATTGAAACCATTGCGGTGGAATACGGTTATGGTTCTGATCAAGAGTTGACGGAAGCCGCACCTAAAGCACGAATTAAAACCTTTGCTGATATTTTGGACCTTATTTAACTCAGATAGGATTTAATTCGGACAGGATTTAAATAACGCCTTTTTCGACTGCGCACTACTTTTCTATATTGAAACAGTCGTGCGCAGTGATTAAAAATTAAAGTCCCAATATACGTCTAATTTCATTTGCTAACAGTGCAGGATTGACCTGTTGATGGGGAATGGTAAGGCTGTTGAAGCCATCACCACGAAATTTACGATCCACTTCTAAAAGCACATGGGTTTGATGTTGCTCTGCCACAAAGGACACTTCAACTTCATTGATAGTGTTGAACAATTGCGTAGGTTTAAATTCAAGTTCTTGATAACAACCAATGCTCGAGTGGAAACCATTGCCACGTAGTTGACCTTTTTCAACATCGACGGTCATCAACTGAAAACCGCATTGCTGCATGGCTTGAATAAACGCCTGCATAGCCGGTGTCGGTAAAATCTGTAAGTAGTCTTTATCAGTTGCATCGAGCCCCCAGTCCACATCGAGATGCGTATGTAACCACACTCGGGTTTTATTGATGCGGCAAGGCACATCTGTAACTGGTGTTTCAAAGGGCAGTTGAATCGAAAAAGGAAATGCATGTGAGTGATGAGCTTGTAACTCAAAAGCCCCGCTAATGTGCCATTCGGCAATACTTAAGGCGCTATTGTACTCAGCATCATCTGACTCAACCTCGGCTGTGGTCATGAGCTTTAAATAAATACCGTTGATAATTTTATTAGACGCGGCACCTTTAAAAATAACCTCACCCTGAATGGCTTGACCCGCTTGTGGCGCGGTGGTGTGTAGACGAGTATCGACTTGAATGCCTTGTAAGCCAAGACTAGACATGAGTTTGTTAAACATGGTGCAGAACTTCCAATAGGGAATCGATAGGTTTTAAATATTTAAAGTGAATGCACTTTGAAGACGCATATTTTTAATAAGCTGTTAGCGAATATCCAAATAAAAACTTTCTTTGACTTCTTCCATCACAATATAACTGTGCGATGACGCTGAAGAGGGCAGTTTTTTTAGTAAATCACCCAATAGGCGTCGGTAGGCACTCATTTCTTTTAAACGGGCTTTGACCAAATAATCGAATTCACCTGAAATCAGATGGCATTCTAAAACTTCAGGGATTTCGACCAAGTCACGTGCCACTTGATCAAACACATCGCCAGACTTGGCCGACAGCTTAATCTCTAAAAACACCAATAAGTTTCGATCGACCAGTTGTGGGTTGAGGCGTGCGTAGTAACCCATGATAATACCGTCGCGTTCTAAGCGTTTGACACGTTCTGAACAGGGGGTGGTTGAGAGGTTGACGCGAGAGGCCAATTCACTAATCGCAATTCGTCCATCGCGCTGCAAAATGTCTAAAATCTGCTGATCAATCCGATCTAATTTACGCATTATAAATTTCCTATGTTTAGAATTTTAGCGCGACAAAAATGGCGATTTACCTAGATTATAATATTAAAAACAGTGAAAAAAACTATTAACCTAAAAATATACTAGTGAAATAAACTAGTGTGTGTAAGGGATCAGTCATGCGTGTAATTGTCTTAGGTAGTGGTGTCATCGGTGTTGCAAGTGCATATTACCTTGCACAACAAGGCGCAAGCGTTACGGTTTTAGACCGTCAAGCTGGTCCTGCTGAAGAAACTAGCTTTGGTAACGCAGGGCAAATCTCTCCAGGTTATTCTACACCGTGGGCTGCACCCGGTATTCCGTTTAAAGCCGTAAAGTGGATGTTCCAACACCATGCACCTTTAGCGATTAACATCGATGGTAGCATGTGGCAGTTGAACTGGATGGCGCAAATGTTGAAAAACTGCAATCCACAAAGTTATGCCATTAACAAAGAGCGTATGACGCGTGTTGCTGAATATAGCCGTGACTGCTTACGTGAACTGCGTAAAGAAACAGGTATTCACTATGAAAACCGCGCGAAAGGAACTTTGCAGGTTTTCCGTAATGAAGCACAACTAGATGCAGTACAACGTGACATCCAAGTATTAAAAGAATGTGGCGTCGACTACGAATTATTATTAAAAGATGACTTAGCCAAAGTCGAGCCAGCTTTAGCCTATGCCAAAGACAAACTGGTCGGTGGTTTACATCTACCAAATGATGAAACAGGTGACTGTTACCTATTTACCAATGCTTTGGCAAACCTTGCGAAAGACATGGGCGTAGAATTTAAATTTAACCAAAATGTTGAAAAACTAGTGGTTGAAGGCGATGAAATCAAAGGTGTGGTGGTTGATGGTCAAGTGCTTACAGCAGACCGTTATGTGCTCGCTTTCGGTAGTTATTCACGTGATTTCTTAAAACCATTGAATTTGAATTTGCCTGTGTACCCTGTAAAAGGCTACTCACTGACGATTCCAATTGTAGATCCTGCATTTGCACCGCAGTCTACGGTGCTTGATGAAACTTATAAAATTGCCATTACGCGTTTTGACCAACGTATCCGTGTGGGTGGTATGGCTGAACTGAGTGGTTTCAACCACGGTTTAAACCAAGACCGCCGTGCGACCTTGGAAATGGTGACTCAAGACTTATTCCCAGGTGGAAATTTAGCTGAAGCAAGTTTCTGGACGGGTTTACGTCCAATGACACCAGACTCTACGCCGATTATTGGTGCGACTCGTTTTAAAAACTTATTCTTGAATACAGGACATGGCACCTTGGGTTGGACCATGGCATGTGGTTCAGGCAAGCTTATTAGTGACTTGGTGATGAACCATCAACCAGACATCAGTACTGAAGGCCTATCGATTCAACGTTATCCTTCAGCAGCCTAATTCGTTTTAGGTCATATTGATTCAAGGAAGAAGAAAATGCCACGTCCAATTACTGCAGTGATTCATAGTCAATCACTGCAGCATAATTTAAATGTTGCTCGCACGAAAATGCCGAATAGCCAAGTCTATGCGGTGGTCAAAGCCAATGCCTATGGTCATGGGATTGAACGCGTCTATCAAGCATTCAAATCTGCCGATGGTTTTGCGCTGCTCGATTTGGCAGAGGCGAAACGCATCCGCGCTTTAGGCTGGATAGGTCCGGTTCTGTTACTCGAAGGTATTTTTTCAGAGCAAGACCTATTTGACTGCCATGAGCTGGGCCTAAGTTTCAGTATTCATAGTGAATATCAACTCGAATGGTTAGCGCGTTTTCCTTTAGAGGCGCAGTTCGATGTTTATTTAAAAATGAACAGCGGCATGAATCGTTTAGGTTTCCGTCCTGAACAATACCGTCAAGTGTGGCAGCAGCTTTCCAGTTTGCCTCAAGTTCAACGCTTGACCCATATGATGCATTTTTCGGATGCCGATGGTGAGCGTTTCGGACGTGAAGGCATTGCGCATCAATGTCAGTTATTTGATGCCATCACCCATGATCTACCGGGTGCACGTTCAGTCAGTAACAGTGCAGCCATTCTCCGCCATGAACAGTTGCAGTCGGATGTGATCCGTAGCGGCATCATGCTCTATGGTAGTTCTCCAGATTATCCAAGCCACTCCATTCAAGACTGGGATTTGCAACCTGCCATGAGTTTGCGCAGCGAGTTGATTGCCATTCAGCAATTAAAAGCAGGCGATAGCGTCGGTTATGGCTCAAAGTTCATTGCTGAAAGCGACATGCGTGTGGGTATTGTGGCTTGTGGTTATGCCGATGGTTATCAACGGATTACCGCAACAGGTACGCCTATTTTAGTTGATGGACAACGCAGCAGCTTGGTCGGGCGTGTCAGCATGGACATGTTGGCGGTCGATTTATCTCACCTCCCAAATGCCCAAGTCGGCAGTGAAGTGGTGCTGTGGGGGACATCGAAACAGGGCACTGTGCTCAGCATTGATGAAGTCGCAGCAGGTTCAGGCACGATTGGCTATGAGCTGATGTGTGCTGTCACTGCACGTGTCAATTTTATCCAAGATTAAATTTTATTTTTATACAGTTTCATACAAGGAAAGACCTATGTCACATTCAGACATTCAAAAATTCAACACCAACGAAGTCATGAGTGCAGTCACTGTGTTTAATCAAGTGGTGTATTTGTCAGGGCAAGTGCCAAAAAATACCGACAATGATGTCGCAGGTCAGACCCGTGAAATTTTAGCAACTATTGATGAGCTTTTAGCTTTGGCAAATACAGATAAATCACGTTTGTTATCTGCTCAGCTTTACATCAAAAATCTCTCTGATTTTTCTACAGTCAATGCGATTTGGATTGATTGGATGAATGGTTGTGTGGCGCCTTCACGTGCCACGATTCAGGCTGATTTGGTTAATCCAAACTGGTTGATCGAAATTGCAGTGACGGCTGCACAAAACTAATTTTTAAACTCTCCCCGTGTATATCAGCGCTTGGGTTTCAACCGAAGTGCTGATGAGCGTATAAATGCCGCCCGTTAGGATAACGAGCACTGTATGAACATGGTTTATACGCAAAAAAGGACTTTAACAGGATGTTAAATTATGACGACTACCCCACAAGCTGACGGTGCAAATGCATCATCGCATGAATTACAACGGAAATTATCCAACCGCCACCTGCAATTGATTGCCATTGGTGGCGCGATTGGTACGGGCCTGTTCATGGGTTCGGGCAAAACCATCTCTCTTGCTGGTCCTTCTATTCTGATCATTTATATGATTATCGGGACCATGTTCTTTTTCCTAATGCGTGCATTGGGCGAAATTTTATTGTCAAATTTGCACTATAAATCGTTTATCGATATGGCTCATGATCTGATTGGGCCGGGTGCGGGTTACTATATCGGTTGGTCCTATTGGCTCGGTTGGGTCTTGGTCGGTATTGCGGACTTGGCCGCCATTATTAACTATCTCGGCTTTTGGCTCCCGCCAGACATGGCCTTTACTCCCATGGGGCAGGCTTTAATCAGTGTCGGCTGTGTGCTGTTTGTCCTTGGGTTAAATTTGCTGACCGTGAAACTGTTTGGTGAAATTGAATTTTGGTTTGCTTTAATCAAAATTTTAGCCATTTTAGGGCTGATCGTGATTGGTGGCTTTATGGTGTTTAGCCATTTCCAAGCACCGGGCGGTTCAGTTGCAAGCTTCAGTCATGTTTGGTCACATGGTGGTATGTTCCCTCAAGGTGGCAGTGGCTTTTTAGCAGGCTTCCAAATTGCACTCTTTGCCTTTGTCGGTGTAGAGCTGATTGGAACCATGGCTGCTGAAACCAAAGATCCTGAAAAGAACTTACCGAAAGCAGTGAATGCGATTCCAACCCGTATCATTTTGTTCTATGTCTTGTCGCTATTTGTGGTGATGTCGGTGACGCCGTGGAATCAAATTCCTGCGGATCAAAGTCCGTTCGTTTCACTATTTTTACATGCAGGTATCCCGACTTCAGCCATCATTATGAACTTGGTGGTGCTGTCTTCAGTGATGTCTTCAATGAATAGTGGCGTGTTCTCTACATCACGTATGCTGTTTGGTTTGGCAAGAGAAGGGCAAGCACCACAGAGTTTAGCGCGTCTATCAAAACGTGCGGTACCAGCAAAAGGCTTATTCTTCTCATGTGCTTTTATCATGGCAGGTGCGGCGCTACAGTACTTTGTACCAAACACGGTTGAAGCCTTTACATTAGCCAGCTCATTGTGTGTGATTCTGTTCATCAGTATCTGGAGCATTATTATGGTGTGCTATATCCGCTACCGTAAATTGCGTCCTGAGCTACATGCAAAATCGACCTTTAAAATGCCGGGTGGTGTTTGGATGTCTTATGTGGTCTTAATCTTCTTGTTCTTTACGTTGATTATTTTGAGTCTAGAGGTGGATACTCTTCGCGCATTGATGATCAGTCCACTATGGGTGATTATTTTAGCCGTGACGTATCAGCTGCTGTACAAACCACGTATGAAAAAACGTCTGTTAGGGCAGCAACTGGATAACTAAGTAACATTTATTCTGTACTCGTGATGTTTGAAAGAAAGCCCTGCATAAGTAGGGCTTTCTTTTTTTGCTTGAGCTGGATCAATGGGTTCTAACTAAGTGTTAGATAATTGTATGATTTTATATATAAAAGCTGTCTAAATCAGGTGATTTCACTTTAAATGAAGCACTTTAAAATTTTAACAATGATTTATGCGTAATTATAAAATCGACATTCTGCGTGGCGTGTCCATCCTATTGGTGCTGATTCACCATTTCAATATTCCGTATAAATTACACGATACCTTTCTCGGCATCCCAATTGGGAGTGAGAGCTTAAGTACCTTGATTGCAAGAAATGGCAATTATGGTGTGACCATGTTTTTTGTCATTTCAGGTTTTTTGATTACCCAGCATACTTTGCAGCGTAGTGGATCTTTGGCGCAGATTAAGCTGAAAGATTTTTATATCCGTCGTATTGCCCGCATCATGCCGTGTCTGGTGTTATTGGTCACGATGGTCAGTGTGCTCGGAAGTTTAGGATTGCAACCCTTTCTCAATCAGTCACCCAATGGCGTAGAGGTGTCCTACGCTGTGACTGTTCTTTCAGCTTTGAGTTTCTGGATGAATCTATTGATTATTGAATACGGCTGGGTGAACTATGCCTTGGGCGTATTGTGGTCTTTATCGGTTGAAGAAGTTTTCTATTTGGCATTTCCTGTCCTGTGTTTAGGGCTTGGTCGTGGTAAAGGCTTTATTGTTTTTCTGCTCGTTGTCATTGCGTATGCACCATATTTTCGTGCACTCCATTTTGGCGAGGAAAGCGGCGCTTATCTGTATCATTATTTTTCTAGTTTCGATGGAATTGCCATTGGCTGCCTCACCGCAATATATGCGCAACATTTTAAAGGTGTAATTTACAATCCAAAAATGATTGTTGCAGTAACAGCGTTTCTGATGACCGCTTTATATTTTTATGCACCCATCAAAGAGGTGAGTACATGGGGTATCAGCGTATTTGCTTTACTTACGGCTTTACTCATATTGTGTTTTACCCAAGACCCGAAAGTTAAACCTACCTCATCCACGGCACGGAGTTTGGTTTGGATTGGGCAGCGTAGCTATGAAATGTATTTGTTTCACTTAATTGTTCTCGGCTTAATGAAAGTGGTGTATTTCCCCAAAGACACTTTAGCGGCTGAAAAGTTGATGTTGTTGCCTGTTTATTTTATCGCGGTGTTTATTTTGAGTTGGGCGATTGAGAAATATTATTCGACCCCGCTCAATTTAAAAATTCGTCAATCTTGGATACGCTCGTAGCGTGGATCTTGAGTTGTGCTGTTGATTTTGTACAGACATTAAAAAGCCCCGAATCAATCGGGGCTTTTTAAGTGTGGGATTTTAAAATGTCGGTTTCACCACGACTAAAATCACCACAGCAAATAAAATGAGGGTCGGCATTTCATTAAAGAAGCGCCAAAATTTGTGTGACTTGTAGTGCGCATGACCAATCAATTTCTTACGGTAATAGCCGCAAACAAAGTGGTAAATCACCAACAGTCCAACCAAGCCGACTTTGAGGTAGAACCACAGGGCTTCATGGTAGTGGCGCGTTGCATCACCCCAATCGACCAAGAAATGTGCCGTGATAAGTGTTGCAATCATCGACGGCCACATAATGCCACGGTACAACTTACGTTCCATGACCTCAAAACGTTGATGACTGACGGCATCATCACTCATGGCATGGTAAACATAGAGCCGTGGTAAGTAGAACAATGCAGCGAACCAACACACCACGGCAATAATATGTAATGCTTTTACCCACAAGAAAGCATCAGAAGGAGCATCCATCAAGTCACCCTAAAATGGGCGGCTTAGCCTTCCCACTTTTTGAAAATGAGACATGCATTTACGCCGCCAAAACCGAAACTGTTACTCATCACAGTATTCAATTTTGCGTCACGTTTTTCAAGCACGATATCAAATGGTTTTGCGCCTTCATCCAGTTCAGTCACGTTGATGTTTGGTGCAATAAAGTCATTTTGCATCATTAGGACTGAGTAGATTGCTTCTTGTACGCCAGCAGCACCTAAGCTATGACCTGTCATTGACTTGGTTGAACTAAGTGGAGGAACCTGACCTTCGCCAAATGCACGTTCCATTGCTTTTAATTCAGTGATGTCACCGGCAGGCGTCGACGTACCATGCGTATTCACATAGTCAATTTTGTCTACGCCGTGTTGTTTTGCTTCTTCAAGTGCCATCAGTACACAACGTGTCGCACCCTCACCCGATGGCGCAACCATGTCTGCACCGTCAGAGTTTGCCGCATAGCCCACAACTTCAGCCAAAATGTTGGCACCACGTGCTTGCGCATGCTCTAAAGACTCAAGCACTACAAAACCGCCACCGCCAGCAATCACGAAACCATCACGGTCTGCTGAATATGGGCGAGACGCTGTTTCTGGTGTGTCATTGTATTTTGAGCACAGTGCACCCATCGCATCAAATAACAAGCTTTGAGACCAATGATCTTCTTCACCGCCACCTGCAAGCATTAAGTCTTGTTTGCCGAGTTGAATCAGGTTATAGGCATAACCAATAGCATCAGCAGACGTTGCGCATGCGCTGGTAATGGTGTGTGCAACACCTTGCATTTTAAAAGCAACACCAACGTTTGCTGTAATTGTGTTCGACATATTGCGTGGTACGAAGAACGGACCAACTTTACGTGCGCCTTTGGTGTCTAACAATTCTTTCATTTCAACTACAGATGCAGTTGAGCCACCACCTGAACCGCCCGCGATACCATAGCGTGGGTTGCCACCAATTTGCTCTGCTGTTAAGCCTGCATTTTCAACCGCAGCAACCGCAGCATTGTATGCATACATAGCACAAACACCCATAAAGCGTTTTAGCTTACGGTCGATACCATCAAAGTCTTGTTCAGCAGCAGCACTGATATGGCTTTTAAAATTGAGTTCAGCATAGGTTGGGTTAAAACGTGTCCCAGAAATCCCGTTTTGTAATGCATGAGTAACTTCTTCCAAAGTATTACCGATACATGAGTTGATACCCATGCCAGTGATTACTACACGTTTCATTTAAAGATCCCTTATATGGTGGTTTTGCAGAGTTGCGCTTAAAGATGAATCAACAATTTATTTCTAAGCCAATTGCAACTCTTATGTTTTCAATGCAGATCATAATAGCAGAAAGAATTTTTAATTCTTATGGCAAATCCTATGCCAATTTGACTTGTCTTAAAATCGGGAGCAGGGCATTTCAACTTTACTAAAAGACACATATTCTTATTGAGATAAATGCGTACTACACCTAGTATTTAGCTAGAAATGAAAGATTATAAAGTACGGGGTACGGAATGGCGGATTCAAACAATAAACAGCGCAGTGGTTTCTTTTCAAATGCCTTCGGAGTGGCTAAAAAGCTCAGCCATACAGGTTTAAACATATTAAACCAAGTGAGCCCAGATACGGCCTCAGCACTGACCAATGCTACAACTGGTGATAGTGCGAGTACAAAAACAAAATCGAAAAATAAGCGTTATGAACACCCGCAGCAAGTCTTAAGAGACCATCTGCCGACAGTATCACGTCATTTATTGGGACGTCATTATGTCAACGCAAATCGAGTCGCGCATTTTGTGTCGCCACAACTTTCCGATAAAGCCGCAGATTATTTTTTTAGCCAGCTCAATCAATTTAGCTCGAGTATGAGCTCGGTCGATGCCGTTTTAGATGAAGCGGGCGTGCGTGATTTAGAAATGCTGACCCAAGATGTAGACCGTTCAAAACGGATTAGTCAGGCATTGTCCGAACAAAATAAGATCATTGCTATTCTTCAGGGCGCACTGACTGGAGCAACGGGCTTTGTGGGCTCAACGGTAGATGTCCCTGCTTCCTTGGTGATGTCGTTACGTATGATCTACCAAGTGGGGCGTTCTTATGGTTTTGACTTAACTAAAGAGTCCGATCAAGACATCGTCCAGTTTATTTTTAAACAGATTGATCTTGGGCTGATTGCGGAAAAACAAACTTTGTTGATGGCAATAAAAGCCATTTCAAGTACCTTGCAAACCCATGATGTCTCTCAGTTACAACAGCTTTTAGGTTCAAGCAATGATATTGAAGCCTTAAAGAAATGGTTGACCAATGCCGATGGTCAGCTGAAATGGGGACAGTCGATTGCCAACCTCTCGCTACTGAATAAGCTAGCAAAACTCACACCCATTGCCAGTGCAGGGGTGAGTGCAGCCTATAGTTGGCGTCTCGTGGATGATGTACACCAAAAAGCACAACTGGTTTTTTCACAAGCCCGCCAGTATATCATCCAACAAAAAGATACCAGCCTGAGTGCTTTAACAGCATATGAACGCTCACTTGAGCTTTTGGTGAAAGCCTCACCACGACTGCTTTCACAGCGCAGTACATCAGACACCGATAGCTCAGATTTAAAGCTTGGAGCTGAAGTAGAGTTAAATGGTCATCAAAGTATTGCTAAAGTAAAAGTTCAGAAAAAGTCCGACAAAGTCACAGAGCCTGTCGCAACCGAAGAGCGTGTTCAACAAGGGCTGGAACAGCTCGCAGATCAAATGGTTGAACCTCATGATGCTGTCGCACCGCAGCAACCAGCCCTACAAGTGGAAGAAGATCTTGCAGATTTATATCCAGTAGATGAGGTTGAAGACACCACACACAACAATCGTGAGTCTTTTACGGAAAATGAACCTGACATAGCTTCAAAAGTTGCAGCGCAACCTGCTGTAGAGCTGACTGAAAAAAAGGTTACAAAAAGACGAAATGCTTCAAGTAAAAAATAAACCCTTTAAAATAGATAGAAATTTGTAAAAGCCCTGATTTGGTCAACATTACATGTAGTTTGAAATGTTGACCATTTTTACGTCTTAGCTTACAATTGCATGCCCTCAAAAAGTCGTCTTTTTTTGGGTTTTTTATTAACGGGAGAATTGCCAAATGGCAACAACAAATCAGTTGATCCGTAAGGGTCGTACGACTTTAGTTGAAAAATCTAAAGTTCCTGCGTTGAAGGCTTGTCCACAACGTCGTGGTGTTTGTACACGTGTTTACACAACTACACCTAAAAAACCTAACTCAGCAATGCGTAAAGTTTGCCGTGTGCGTTTAACTTCTGGCTTTGAAGTTTCAAGCTACATCGGTGGTGAAGGCCACAACCTACAAGAGCACAGTGTTGTTCTTATCCGTGGTGGTCGTGTTAAAGACTTACCAGGTGTACGTTACCATACCGTTCGTGGTTCTTTAGACTGTGCTGGTGTGAAAGATCGTAACCAGTCTCGTTCTAAATACGGTACTAAACGTCCTAAGAAATAATCTTTCGAGATTGATCTCTTAGTTCGCTAGAACTGCAATCCTTTATCGTCTCGCTTGTCTGATTTCTGCATTAATTTTGTGAAATTCAAGCGACGTGTAGTAAGGCCAGCGAAAGCACATGACACTTTGTGCTACGGCTGGATTAACCTGAAGTGTCATATATATAGGTAGTTTAAAATGCCAAGACGTCGCGTAGTTGCTGCTCGTGAAATCCTTCCGGATCCTAAGTTCAGCAGCCAAACAATCGCTAAATTCATGAACCACGTAATGCAAGATGGTAAAAAATCTATTGCTGAAAGTATCGTTTACGGTGCTTTAGACCGCGTTCAAGAAAAAAACAAAGTAGACCCAGTTGAATTTTTCGAGACTACTCTTGAAAAAGTTCGTCCTATGGTTGAAGTAAAAGCACGCCGTGTTGGTGGTGCTACTTATCAAGTACCTATGGAAGTACGCCCATCCCGTCGTACTGCTCTAGCTATGCGTTGGTTAGTAGATGCTGCTGCTAAGCGTTCTGAAAAAACTATGGCTTTACGTCTTGCTGGTGAGTTGCTTGATGCAGCTGAAGGTAAAGGCGCAGCGGTTAAAAAACGTGATGACGTGCATCGTATGGCTGAAGCCAACAAAGCATTCTCTCACTACCGCTTCTAAGCGACTAAAACAGCCCCTATTCAGGAGGGTGATAGCTTGGCTTACGCCAAACTGTCATCGAATCGCTTTAAGCTGTTCGTCAGCTTAAAGCGCCTGTTTTAAACAACAAAATTTAGGAATGCAAGAAATCATGGCTCGTCAAACCCCAATTTCTCGTTATCGTAACATTGGTATTTCTGCGCACATTGATGCTGGTAAAACCACGACTACAGAACGTATTTTGTTCTACACAGGTGTATCTCACAAAATTGGTGAAGTACACGATGGTGCAGCAACAATGGACTGGATGGAGCAAGAGCAAGAACGTGGTATTACCATTACTTCTGCTGCTACGACTACATTCTGGTCAGGTATGTCTAAACAGTTCCCTGAACACCGTATCAACGTAATTGATACACCGGGACACGTTGACTTCACAATTGAAGTTGAACGTTCTATGCGTGTTCTTGATGGTGCGTGTATGGTTTACTGTGCTGTAGGTGGTGTACAACCTCAGTCTGAAACTGTATGGCGTCAAGCGAACAAATACCAAGTGCCTCGTTTAGCATTCGTGAACAAGATGGACCGTACTGGTGCCAACTTCTTCCGTGTTGTTGAACAAATGAAGACACGTTTAGGTGCATCTCCAGTACCTGTAGTAATCCCTGTTGGCGCTGAAGAAAACTTCCAAGGCGTAATTGACTTGATCGAAATGAAAGCGATCATTTGGGACGAAGCTTCACAAGGTATGAAGTTTGAATACGGTGAAATCCCGGCTGAACTTCAAGCTACTGCTGAAGAATGGCGTGTAAACATGGTTGAAGCTGCTGCTGAAGCTTCTGAAGAGCTAATGGACAAATACCTAGAAGAAGGCGATCTTTCTAAAGAAGATATCGTTAATGGTCTACGTGTTCAAACTTTGGCTTGTCAAATTCAACCAATGCTTTGTGGTACAGCATTCAAAAACAAAGGTGTTCAACGTATGTTGGACGCAGTAATTGAATTCTTACCATCGCCTACAGAAGTTAAAGCGATTGAAGGTGTTCTTGACGATAAAGCTGAAACTAAAGCGATTCGTGAAGCATCTGACGAAGCTCCGTTCTCTGCACTTGCGTTCAAAATCATGAACGACAAATTCGTAGGTAACTTAACTTTCGTACGTGTTTACTCTGGTGTTCTTAAACAAGGTGATTCTGTTTATAACCCAGTGAAATCTAAACGTGAACGTATCGGCCGTATCGTGCAAATGCACGCGAACGATCGTCAAGACGTTGAAGAAATTCGTGCGGGTGATATCGCTGCGTGTGTAGGTCTTAAAGATGTAACTACAGGTGATACACTTTGTGATGAGAAAAATGTCATCACACTTGAGCGTATGGAATTCCCAGAGCCAGTAATTGCATTGGCTGTTGAACCAAAAACTAAAGCTGACCAAGAAAAAATGTCAATTGCTTTAGGTCGTTTGGCTAAGGAAGATCCATCATTCCGCGTTCGTACTGATGAAGAGTCAGGTCAAACAATCATCGCTGGTATGGGTGAACTTCACCTTGACATCATTGTTGATCGTATGAAGCGTGAATTCGGTGTTGAAGCAAACATTGGTAAACCAATGGTTTCTTACCGTGAAACGATCAAAAAGTCAGTTGAACAAGAAGGTAAATTCGTTCGTCAAACTGGTGGTAAAGGTAAATTTGGTCACGTATACGTACGTTTAGAGCCAATGGATGCTGATGCTGGTAAAGACTACGAGTTCGCTGAAGAAGTTGTTGGTGGTGTAGTTCCTAAAGAATTCTTCGGTGCTGTGGATAAAGGTATCCAAGAGCGTATGAAGAATGGTGTCCTTGCTGGTTACCCAGTTGTAGGCATCAAAGCTACATTGTTTGACGGTTCTTACCACGATGTCGATTCGGACGAATTATCGTTCAAGATGGCAGGTTCTTATGCCTTCCGTGACGGTTTCATGAAAGCAGATCCTATCTTGCTTGAACCGATCATGAAAGTTGAAGTAGAAACTCCAGAAGACTACATGGGCGATATCATGGGTGACTTAAACCGTCGTCGTGGTATGGTTCAAGGTATGGATGACTTGCCTGGCGGTACTAAAGCAATTAAAGCTGAAGTTCCACTTGCAGAGATGTTTGGTTACGCGACTCAAATGCGTTCTATGTCTCAAGGCCGTGCAACATACTCTATGGAATTTGCTAAATATGCTGAAACTCCACGTAACGTGGCTGAAGGCATCATTTCTAAATTCCAGTCTGGCGGTAAAAAAGGTGACGACGAGTAATCTTTCGATTACTATAAGCCCAAACTAATTCATAGTTAAAAACCAAGTGCTCATGCAGTGATCCTGCATGAGTAGTTTAAAAAGGAAGATCTCATGGCTAAGGCTAAGTTTGAACGTAATAAGCCACACGTTAACGTGGGCACAATCGGTCACGTTGACCATGGTAAAACAACTTTAACAGCTGCAATTGCAACTGTATGTGCGAAGAAATTCGGTGGCGAAGCGAAAGATTACGCTGCAATTGACTCTGCACCAGAAGAAAAAGCACGTGGTATTACAATTAATACTTCACACGTAGAATACGATTCTCCAACTCGTCACTACGCACACGTAGACTGCCCGGGCCACGCCGATTATGTTAAAAACATGATTACTGGTGCTGCTCAGATGGACGGTGCGATCCTTGTATGTGCTGCGACTGATGGTCCAATGCCACAGACTCGTGAACACATCCTTCTTTCTCGTCAGGTTGGTGTACCTTACATTCTTGTATTCCTTAACAAGTGTGACCTTGTTGATGATGAAGAACTTCTTGAATTAGTAGAAATGGAAGTTCGTGAACTTCTTTCTACTTATGACTTCCCAGGTGATGACACTCCAGTTATCCGTGGTTCAGCTCTTCTTGCACTTAATGGTGACGCTGGTCAGTATGGCGAAGAAGCAGTTGTTGCGCTTGTTGACGCGCTTGACACTTACATTCCAGAGCCAGTACGTGCAATCGACCAAGCATTCTTAATGCCAATCGAAGACGTATTCTCTATTTCTGGTCGTGGTACAGTAGTAACTGGCCGTGTAGAAACTGGTATTGTGAAAGTAGGCGAAGAAGTTGAAATCGTTGGTATCAAAGATACAGTTAAAACAACTGTAACTGGCGTAGAAATGTTCCGTAAACTTCTAGACGAAGGCCGTGCGGGCGAGAACTGTGGTGTTCTTCTACGTGGTACTAAGCGTGAAGACGTACAACGTGGTCAAGTACTTGCTAAACCAGGTGCAATCAAGCCGCACACTAAATTCGATGCAGAAGTATACGTACTTTCTAAAGAAGAAGGTGGTCGTCACACTCCATTCCTTAACGGTTACCGTCCACAGTTCTACTTCCGTACAACTGACGTAACTGGCGCGATCAAATTACAAGATGGCGTTGAAATGGTTATGCCTGGTGACAACGTAGAAATGTCAGTAGAATTAATCCACCCAATCGCAATGGACCCAGGTCTACGTTTTGCGATCCGTGAAGGTGGTCGTACAGTTGGTGCTGGTGTAGTTGCTAAAGTAACTGCATAATCATCTGATTGTGTGAAAAAAAGCGCTCCTTTGGGGCGCTTTTTTTATTTCTTCATCTTAGCAATTAAGTGATTATTTTAGGGCAAGATACAGCATGCTTTAGTGTTCATCCTAAAAATAGCGTAGAACTTTACGCACACTAAATTGTCTAACAATCCACCCCGAAAACTGTCCTAAACTGATATTTTGCTGACCCTAACTGCACTTATGGGCGGAGCCCAATCACGTAAGATAAAAAGACGAAAACAACTATAAGCAGTGGATGTCTTCAGGATATTCATAGGAGCAGAATGATGAATGCGAAGGTAAAAATCACCAACCGTGCGGGTGCGAGTTTCCCTGTACGTCGGATGAACTTTGAGTTTGAAAGCGTACCTGAATATTGGATGAATGGTTCAGCTGGGCTGACCCATTTTATGACCGCGCTATCGGCACTCTTTCCAGCAGGTGAAATGTTTTTTATCGACAGTGTTCGTGTGGTCAGACAGCATCCCTCGATTAAAGATAATGCCGAATTACAAAAAGAAATTTCAGCCTTTATTGGTCAAGAAGCGATGCATACGCAAGAACATGAAGGTTTTAATGCGTCTGCGCAAAAGTATGGGCACGATGTTGCAACACTTGACCGCTATACCGACCGTGCAATTCAAACCACGCGTAAAGTGTTTGCTTTTCTCGGCAAGCCTGTGGGTATTACTCAAGAGATGGTGGATTTAACGGCAACCACCGCGCTGGAACATTTTACTGCAACCATTGCCTCTCAGTTGTTGGTCAATAACCACATTCAAGAGCTGATGAGCGATGAAACCATGAAAACCATGTGGTTATGGCATGCCATTGAAGAAAATGAGCACAAAGCTGTGGCTTATGATGTGTTTGAAGGTGTTTTTGGTAAGGGAGTCAAATCCTATTTACTACGAACGGGATCACTGGTTGCAGCCATGGCCATTTTATTCTGCGTGCAGTCGTACTTTGTATTTCGTTTATTACAGCAAGATAAACAGCTGAACAGGGCGGCGCTGAAAGATATTTATACCTATGCATATAGTCCATCGAAAGGGATTATTACAGGGATGGCACGTGAAATGATCATGTACTTTAAACCGGGTTTTCATCCTAATCATCACGACACCGATGCGTTACTTGAGAAGTGGAAGTTAAAATTAGGGTTTTAAGCAGTTTTGGCTCTTTGAGCGATGTAAATCGCTCTTTTTTTTGTTCGGTTTTTAGCACAAATTTTTTATACTGTGACCTCCACATTTTAGAAAGATAAACGAAGATGATTCGTTTAATGCAAGCTGCGGACTTAAGCCAAGTTGCGCAGATTGAAAATTTAGTTCAAACCCATCCTTGGAGCCTACAACAGTTCCAAGAGTCCATGCAGTCTTATCACAGTACCGTGATTGAACAGGCAGGGCAGGTGGTAGGCTTTTGTATCCTCCAGCCCGTTCTTGATGAGGCCAATTTATTGTTGATGGCCATTCATCCAAGCCAGCAAGGTAAAGGGTTGGGTTATAAGTTATTAGATGCCTCACTGGCACAACTCAAAAACAACCCAATACAAGTGTTCTTAGAAGTCCGTGAGAGCAATCAGGCGGCCATTGCCTTGTATGAAAAGTCCGGTTTTCATCAAATTGATTTGCGTAAAAACTATTATCCTAAACCAGATTGTGGCCGTGAGCATGCCATTATTATGGTGAAATCGTGTAGTGATGACTTTTCCGAGTTATTTAAATAAGAGAAAAGTCGAGCTTCTGTATAACGCCATTATTTAATAATGGCGTTATTCCACCCCGAAGGTAGGGTGGTCATTAAGGAGTTTCCCAGTTGCTGTACTTCCTCGCTGCTCAGACTATGATTGAGTCTGCGCCACTGACCATCAATCAACAATTCTAGCGGTAAATACTGCGATTTATAGTTCATTTTTTCTGAGTGCGGCACCCAATAGCCCAAATACACAAACTGTAAAGCGCGTGCTTTGGCGAGCTCGATTTGTTTTAAAATGGCGAAAGTCCCTAGTGAACGTTTGTTTTCATCGGGATCAAAAAACGTATAAACCGCAGATAAACCATCATCTAGAGGATCGCAGGTCGAAACACAGATGAGCTGGTCTTGTTTCCAGAGCTCTAAGAAAAAGCTCTCAGTACAGCTATGCACGAGGAATTTATCAAATTGATCACGGCTAGGCGGGAACATGTCTCCATCGGCATGGCGTTTAAAAATATAACGCTCATATAAGTCATAATGTTTTTGGGTGGCGTCTGCAGTGCGGGTAATTTTTAAAGTGAGATCTTGATTGCGTTTCCATGCTTTTTTTTGACTGCTGTTCATTTTAAATTCGCGCACAGGTACGCGGCTAGATAGGCACTGTCGACATAGATGACACTCTGGGCGGTAGACAAAATCACCACTCCGGCGAAAACCCACCCTAGAAAGTTCAGACAGCGTGACGACATCCATACGATGTGCTGGATCGAGAAATACCATCCGAGCTGACTTTTTTTCTAGATAGCTACAGTCATGCGGTGGCGTGATGTAATACTGTAAATCATTCAGTAGGGACTTCGGGTGATACGAATTCATGATAAATCCCTCTATTATTCTTTATTCAGTCAGTCGCGCATTTTGCGCTATTGTTTTACTTGAAAATACACCGTCCTGATACATTTTCCAATCGATAGCGGGTTGATTTACAACATCTTGTAACGATTTTAAGTAGGTTTGCCGAGAAAGTGTACAAGCACCAAGGCTTAACAGATGATCATTGACCAATTGGCAGTCGATCCAAGGCAGCTTATTTTCACGTCCAATCAACATCAGCGTATAAAATGCCATTTTTGAGACATCCGTTTCGGTACTGAACATGGACTCCCCAAAACAGCCGTGTCCAATGCTGACGCCGTATAGTCCACCAACCAAGCGTGTTTGATCCCATACTTCAACACTATAGCCATAACCTGCATCAAACATTGCACAGTAGCCATCAATAATGTCTTCGCTGATCCACGTGTCATCAGCATAGCTGCGAGGTAGTGAGCAGGCACGGATCACTCGTTCAAAAGCCTGATTGATGGTGATGCGATAATCTTGCTTTTTCATACTCCGAATGAGAGTTTTACTGGGCTGATAATCCTGCGGACGGATGATGCAACGTGGCTCGGGGCACCACCAGCAGATGGGCTCGCCTGTTGAGAACCATGGAAACAAACCATGGCTGTAGGCTTCAAACAGGGTAGAACGGGAGAGGTCTGCACCGATACAAATTAAGCCTTCACCCTCGGGGTCAACTTCAAGCGGATCGGGAAAGATATACTCAGAAGGTGGTAACTGCTGCATAGTGGTGTGTATATATGAAAAAAAATGACTTTAAGATCATACATAAAAAAACCGCCTATGGAAGGCGGTCTTTTTCAAGGCTCAGATTATTCGCCTAAAGCATCCAAATACTTTTCTGCATCTAGCGCAGCCATACAGCCAGAACCTGCTGAAGTGATCGCTTGACGATAAACGCTATCAGCAATATCACCTGCTGCGAATACACCTGCGACAGAAGCGGCAGTCGCGTTACCAGATGTACCGCTTTGGACTTGGATATAGCCATCACGTAAGTTCAATTGACCATCAAACATTGCACTGTTTGGTTTATGGCCAATGGCAACAAACAAACCTTGAACATCAATTTCTTGTGTAGATTCGTCTTGAGTTGATTTTAAGCGAACTGCGGTTACACCTGTGTTGTCACCTAAAACCTCATCTACTTGATGGTTCCAAATGATGCTGATTTTGCCTTCTTTTTCCTTTTCAAATAAATGATCTTGAAGGATCTTTTCAGAACGCAATGAGTCACGACGGTGAACCAAAGTCACATGCGATGCAATGTTAGACAAATATAGTGCTTCTTCAACGGCAGTATTACCGCCACCCACAACCATGACTTTTTGGTTTTTGTAGAAGAAACCATCACAGGTTGCACATGCGCTCACGCCTTGGCCCATAAAAGCAGCTTCAGACTCAAGACCTAAGTACTGAGCGGTTGCACCTGTGGCAATAATCAGTGCATCACAAGTGAACTCATCCATGTCACCTTTGAGTACAAATGGACGTACAGAAAGATCGACTTCATTGATATGATCGTAGATGATTTCAGTACCAAAGCGTTCAGCATGCGCTTGCATACGTTCCATCAGTGCAGGACCTGTTAAGCCTTCAGGGTCACCCGGCCAGTTATCGACTTCAGTCGTTGTCGTTAGCTGACCACCGAGTTGGATACCCGCAATCAATGTCGGCTTTAAGTTGGCACGTGCAGCATATACCGCAGCGCTGTAACCCGCAGGGCCTGAACCGAGAATAATCAAACGTGAGTGACGAGCGCTCATACGTAGAATCCTTTTTTTATTTAGAAATTTGTGGAATTATACGTGAAACTCTATAACAGTTGTGTGAGTTCAATGTCGATATTATTGATCAATCAAATCGATTTGAGCTATATAGAAGAAATATGCGGTGTAGAGCGGGAAAAAGTGGAAAAATCATCTGCTCGCTATACATAAAGCATTTAAGAATAGTGCATCTTTTTATAAAGAAGAGGTGCATAATATGACGTTTATTGTGAAACTTTTGCTTTAGGTTTCGAACAAAAACATTAATGAAGAATTTGTTACAGGACAGTATATGACTGAGGTGTCGGGTGCTTATGCACAGCGCTTATTAATGACATTATTTTTAGTCTCGTTTGGCATTTATTTGTTCCTTGCTACCGTGACCTATACCCCATTTGATCCGGGCTGGATGCATATATCAAGTGATACCTTGCAAGTCTCGAATGCCAGTGGCGTTGCTGGGGCGTGGATTGCTGACTTACTGTTCGGTTTTTTAGGCTGGGCAAGTCTACTTATTCCTGTGTTTTTGTTCATTGAAGCCATTCAAGTCTGGTGGCCGCATAGTTTTTTAAACCGCCCATTTCGTTATGGTGCACAATTCTTTATTTTGCTTGCAACCGCCAGCTTACTGTTCTTGTTTTGGAAAGTTCCAGCGGACACTTTAGACAATGCCTCTGGCGGCATTATTGGTTATGAACTGGGACAAAGTTTGTCGCAGATTTTAACCATTTACGGTGCAACCTTATTTTTGGTCGTGTTTACCGTGGTCTTATTGACCTTGGCTTTCGGTATCAAATGGAACCGTACTTTCGCGACCCTCAAAGCAACTCCTGCGTATTTACAAGATTTATTTTACCGTAACGTACCTGAAAGCGAGTCTGCCTTTGATCGTACGACGCCAAGCGTCAAAAAAGAAGTGATTGCAACGGCACCGAAAAAGGGTATTGAAGCAACGGAATTGGTCGAGGCGCCAGTAGCCGTGCAAGAGGCATCAGTTAAAGCACCTCAGCGCGACTATTCAGCAGAGCATTTGTTTAATGACATGGTGGCCAAAGAGCAACGTGTTCAAGAACAACAGGTGGACGTAGATGATGAAGCAGAACTTGAGCGGACTATAGAAAAAGCGCACCAATTAGAACAAGACAGTCAGCGCGTGGTAGCGACAGGAGAAGTGTGGCGTGCATTAAACTCAGGTGAAGATCAACGTCATAAAAATGATATTGATGCTTTACTTCGTGCTGCCGAAGAAGATCGCCCATTTAGCCCAGAACAACATTTTCAAGCAGTGGTGCAAGATCATACAGCGCCAATTGCTGATCCTCATTATTTCCAAGACGATGCCCCTGCACAGAAGAAAAATGTCGATTGGGATGATGATGAAATCTTTGACGAGCTGCTTGCTGCCGTACCCAATGGCAAAACAGCAACAGATGTCCACAGTCCATTCAATACGCCTGAACCTGTGTCTCATTTACATGTGGTTGAAGATCCAATTGCGGTAGCCGAGGTTGTAAACTCAAGTGTTGCTGCAAGTCCCGTTGCATTACAACCAGCGCCGAGTGGAATTGCAAAAGCACAGCTCGATGAGTTGGATGATTTAGACGAATTCCTTGCTGAAGATTGGTCGGAGCAGAAAGTAGCTACTTCAGATGTACGCACCAGCAGTAGTTATGCGCAGTCATCTGCTTTTGTACAAGCACCCATTCAGCATCACAATACCGTAAGCACAAGTGCTACAGTGGCTGTAGCCAAAGAAGTTTTGTCCAAAGAAGCGTTTATTGAAGCATGGCAGGACACTGCTGGAAAACCGCAAGAAGAAGACGACTTCGATTTTGACGCGCCACTGACGGATGCATCAGGCCGTCCAATGTCTTTGTCCATGCAAGTAGCAGAGCGTCGTCGTGATTTATCACCGCTGCCAGGGTTAGATTTACTGGATGAAGTTGACCTCAATAAAAAAGTCAATTTCACTGCTGAACAGTTGGCGCGTTTATCTGAATTACTTGAAATTAAACTACAAGAGTTCAATGTCAAAGCTAAAGTGGTCGAAGCGCAGCCAGGGCCTGTAGTAACTCGTTTTGAGTTGGATTTAGCACCAGGCGTTAAAGCCTCTAAAGTGACCAATATTTCCCGTGACCTTGCGCGTTCGATGTCGATGGCATCTGTACGTGTGGTTGAAGTCATTCCGGGTAAACCGTATATCGGGATTGAAGTGCCGAATAGCACACGTGAAATGGTGCGTTTAATCGAGTTGTTGACTATTCCTGCTTTTACCGATCCGAATAGCATTCTTTCGATGGCAATGGGCAAAGATATTTCAGGTAATCCTGTCATTGCTGACTTAGGTAAAGCCCCGCATATGCTGGTTGCAGGCACCACAGGTTCAGGTAAATCGGTGGCAGTGAACTCGATGATTTTATCGATGTTGTTGAAATATACGCCGAATGAGTTACGTTTAATTTTGATTGACCCGAAACAGTTAGAACTTGCTAACTATAACGATATTCCACATTTGCTCACCCCAGTTGTGACTGATATGAAAGATGCGGTCAGTGCATTGAACTGGTGTGTGAATGAAATGGAACGTCGCTATAAGCTGATGTCTTTCTTAAAAATTCGTAAGCTAGCGGACTATAACCGTAAAGTGGAAGAAGCGATTGCCAATGGCGAAGAGCTGATTGATCCGACCTGGAAAGCCAGTGATTCGGTTGTCGGTGAGCGTGCACCACGTTTGACCCCATTACCATCGATTGTGATTGTGGCGGATGAGTTTGCCGATATGATTATGCAGGTCGGTAAGAAAGCTGAAGAAATGATTACCCGTTTGGCACAAAAGTCACGTGCCGCAGGCATTCACTTGTTACTTGCAACGCAGCGTCCATCGGTCGATGTAATTACGGGTCTGATTAAAGCCAATATCCCAACACGTGTGGCTTTACGCGTGAACTCAAAAATTGACTCACGCACGATTTTAGATGCTGGTGGGGCGGAAGACTTACTGGGTCATGGTGATATGTTGTTCTTAGGGCCGGGTAAAATTGAACCTGAACGTGTACATGGTGCCTTTATTGCCGATGACGAAGTCAACCGCATCTGCGATGCTTGGCGTGAACGGGGCTCGCCAAACTATGTCGATGAAATCTTAACGCCATTTGATGAAGAACCTAGTTCTCGCGGCTTTGAAGATGGCGATGGCGATCCAAACCGTGATGCACTTTATGACCAGTGCGTGTCCTTTGTATTGGAAACACGCAAGGTTTCGGTGTCCTCGCTACAACGTAAGTTTAGTTTAGGCTATAACCGTGCCGCACGAATTGTGGATCAAATGGAAGAAAACGGGATCGTGAGTGCGCAAGGTGCGAACGGTAAGCGAGAAATTTTAGTTTAAAAAGAAAGCCTGCGGATTGCAGGCTTTTTCTTAATCATTCAGTTTAGGCATCCAGTCATGCAAATTATTGATGCATTAATTCCATTGGTGGTACTCATTGCCATGGGGTATGTATTAAAGCGGTATCGCTTTTTAACGGTGGAATTTTGGCAAGGTGCTGAAAGGCTGAATTATTGGATTTTATTTCCTGTTTTGCTGTTCAGTAGTCTAGCCACCGTTCATTTTAATGTCGGGCAAGTCCTGCCAGCGCTTGCTGTGGTCTTTAGTGTGACCTTGCTGATGAGTGTGGTGCTGTGGGTATTAAAAGCGGTGTATGGTACGCCTGTGGCGCAATTTGGCGTCTATTTACAGAGTCATATTCGTTTCAATACTTATATTGGTTTGACCAGTATGGCTTTGATTTTTGGCGCTGCAGGGATGCAAGTCTTTGCCATGATTATTGCCTTTGTTATTCCTTTAGTGAATGTACTTTCCGTACTTGGTTTTTCTCAAGGGCAGGGACTATCTTATAAAAATATTGCGTGGTCGGTTGCGAAAAATCCGCTGATTCTGGCTTGTCTGGTCGGGATCATTTTTAATTTTTCAGGTATGCATTTGCCCGAGAGCATTAGCCAATCTTTAAAGCTAGTAGCAGGGATGAGCCTCCCGCTTGGGCTCTTGTGTGTGGGCGCAGCACTCCAGTTTGATGCGTTAAAATATGCTGGCCGAGCGCTAATTTTAAACACTTTGGGACGTTTAATCTTGGTGCCTATTTTGGCCTATGTAGGATGTCTTTTATTTGGTTTAGCAACATTTGAAACCATGATTGTGGTGGTTTTCTTCTCACTGCCGACGGCATCGGCTGCCTATGTCCTGACCAAATATTTTCAAGGGGACAGTCAACTCATGGCAGCAATCATTATAGTCAAACTACTTTATTATTCATACAAGATTCGAAAAAAACTCGAAATAACTCATCGACTGAGTCGATCAACCATTCTTTACGCTTACGTTTAACCCATGCCCACATGTGTTCTATAGGATTTAAATCAGGGCTGTATGCAGGAAGCCAAAGAATTTTATGCCCTTGTTGTTCCAATAACTCCTGAATATCTGCTCTTTTATGAAATGCTGCATTATCCATAACCACTACACTATTTTCTGGTAATGCTGGTATGAGGAATTGCTCAATCCAAAAATGAAAAACATCTGAATTGATTTTGCAGTCAAATAAACCGACTGAAAATAACTTACCCTCATGGATTGCTCCAATGGCATTGGTCTGATTCTTTAATTGCCAATTATATTGCCATAAACAGGGTACTCCTTTTCGTGAGTAGCCATGAGGTCTATAATCATGTGACTTAAAACCACTTTCATCCAGATAAATAATCGGATGGTTTTTTTCTAATTCATTCACTTGCAGAATAAATTTATCCCTAAGCTTTGTATCTGCTTTAGGATGGCTTAACGTCTTTTTTTAACTGTAATATTTAAGCGCTTTAATGCAGCACCAATAGATGAAACACCACAATTAAAACGTGCAGCACGTTCATATTGATAAGCATCAGGATACTTTTCAACATCTTCACGTAAAGCATCATCGTTAATTTTAGAAGGTTTACGTACACGAGTTTTTTTAATCTCTATACGTTTCTTCCATTCAACAATGGTATTTTTATTAATTTCAAATTGTGCAGCTACCGCTCGAATAGAATAACCTTCCTCAAGCTTAGCTAAAATTTTACGTCTAAAATGTTCTGAATAACTCATTGCACCATTGTATTGGTTTTATAATGATTTGACTATAGTTTGCAAACTTTGTGTTTCGGTTTGACTTTTCCACTTTGGATGTGGTTTTTACAGTAATAAAAAATGCCAGTCTCCTAGGAATGAACTGGCATTTGTAGATCATGCGCATTAAGCAGATCTAGGTTTAGGCGAATTTAGCCAAAACCTCTAAGAAGGGAGCTGCTTGACGTGGATAAGCGGCAATCACGTCATGGATACGCTGACCTTCTGGATTGGTGGCATTAATGTCGCGACCATCCGTTTTAAATTGGGTGAGCAGACGCTCATAATCACTTGGGCGCATGTGTTTAAATGCATGGTACAACACATGAAAGTCGCCATTCACACCTTCAGGAGGAAGCTGAGTTAAGTAGGCAAATACACGCTCATCTGACCATTCTTCATTGAACGTTGCTGGCTGAGATAATGCCATAGCAATCTCCTTGCTGGTTTAATCATTAAAAAAGGCAAAATATGGGAGACAAAGAAAATACTTTCTTGTATCTGCGCATATTCTGCCTTGATTCAATTTGCTTGACTAATCAAAAATCAGATTAACGTTCTTCAGGCAAATTGATATTCATTTCAAGCATTTCAATATTCGCTTCAGAGCGAACAGCCATTTGAATGTGCTGTTCATCTACACCGCGAACATAGCGATTCACCACTTGCATGATTTCTTTCTTCATTTGGTCGATTTTGTCTTGGCTAAGACGTTTACCTAAACCGCTTTCAGACGCTACGATGACTTTCAAACGATCTTTTGCGGTTTGAGCACTAGACGGTTTTTCATCATTACTAAAAAGCTTACTCCAAAATCCTGCCATGTCTACGCTCCAAATAGTCGTGCTAACCAGCCTTTAGGCTTCACCGTAATATGACGGTAAGGACGTTCTTCACCTAAGAAACGTGCCACAAGGTCATCATAGGCTTGGCCTGCTGCTTCTTCAGTAAAGAGAATCACTGGTTTACCTTCGTTAGATGCTTGTAAAACACTCTTACACTCAGGAATCACTCCCAAAGTTGGCACACGTAAAATATCTTTAGAAATGTCGTCAATGGTTAACATTTCTTGTTTATCGGCACGTTCAGGGTTGAAGCGTGTGATACACAAGTGTTTACGAATACGACCTTCATTCATTTCAACTTTTTTGGTTTTGCTGTCGAGCATACCAATAATACGGTCAGAGTCACGTACAGATGAAATTTCAGGGTTGGTGACAATAATCGCTTCATCGGCATGGTACATTGCTAAAATTGCACCGCGTTCGATACCTGCAGGTGAGTCACAAATAATGTAGTCAAACTCTTGTGACAGCTCATCCATGACACGTGCTACGCCTTCATCAGTTAAGGCATCTTTATCACGGGTTTGCGACGCAGGTAAAATATATAAATTCTCGATATCTTTATCGCGGATAAGCGCTTGTTGTAATCGAGCTTCGTTATTTAATACATTGACAAAATCATACACAACGCGGCGTTCACAACCCATGATCAAATCAAGGTTACGTAAACCTACGTCAAAATCGATCACAACAGTTTTGTGACCACGTAGGGCTAAACCTGTTGCAAAAGATGCGCTTGTCGTAGTTTTGCCTACGCCACCTTTGCCTGATGTTACGACAACAATTTTCGCCACCGAATCCACTCCTGTTATGGTTTAAATCCCCTTATTTATCATTTGGGGCTTTTGGTGTTTATTTATACATTAAAATTCAAGCGCTTCAAATACAAGCTCTTGTTGATCATTTAAGTAAATATGTGTTGGGCGTTTTAAATGCTGCGCTGGAATATCATCTGCAACACAATAGGTCCCTGCAATTGAAACCAATTCAGCTTCTAGAGCATGACAGAAGATACGTGCAGCGCTGTTTCCGCCCGCGCCGGCAATGACTCTACCACGAGCACTACCATAAATATGTATATTTCCTGAAGCAATCACTTCCGAGCCGCTGTTAATGCCTGCGGTAATAATGATATCGCCTTGATTTTGAACCAAGCACTGACCCGTACGTAAAATTTCGTCATGATATGAAGTTGCATGACGAATAACAGGTGCTGCCGCAACTGGCGCATTGGTAGAAACTGTCGTAGCAGGAGCTGGGGCTTCAACCACTTGCTCTTTGGTTGCTTTGACTTCTTGAAGTTGCGAACTAATACCATGACCTTGCGCAGGAATCACGGGGAATTGAATGGCACGGGCTTGTTCCGCCAAAATTCCTTCTTGTACTGCCATTGGCTGTACATCTAGATCCAGCAATAATTGAATCAAGGAAATTAACTCTTGCTCAACGCTACTTTCCAGAACAACTAACGCCCCAGCAGTCGATGCATTTTGTAATGTTTTACTTAATTGCTGTCGGATTGCATCATGATCATTGGTGTCAAGGGTAATGCGAATCGCATTGACCATTCTGCCAGTTATCCGGATATCAGCCATAATTTTTCCTTAAGACTTCTCAGATTTATTTTTTACTAAAGAAGTGATGTTGTAAATAGAGCAAATCCTAGAACAAAATGAAGGATTGCACTAGCTGCGTTTGTAATATTTTTACCTTAATGCTTATTCTTTGGCTTGATCATCTTTTTCAAGCTCTTCTAACCACTGTTTCACCTTAACTTGCTTGCGAATGGCATCCAAACTTTCATAGACCACAGACTCAACCAACTGTTCCAAAGACTGATTATCGATTTTTAAATCACTGACTTTTTCAGCTATCAAGCGATAGGTGGCATTGGGCTGTGCAGGATTTCCCACCACCATTGGTTCCAGTAAACCTTGTGTGATGTTTTCACCGAGTCTTTGTCCGATACTTTGAATTTGTTGTTCAATTTTTCCACCCACAATTGGAATCAAACGCAGTAATTGGGTCAGTTCAGGGGTATCTTCAATCGCACGATTGACAATCAGACCGACATTTTGGGCAATGAAATATTGACGTTGTTTCAGTTCGGTGGCGAGAGATTCCTGTAAAATTTCAGCCAATGCTTGTGCAAATAAAGCCCGATGATGATCGACGAGATCATGGATAATTTTTTTATGGGTCGAACTGGTATTTAATTCGTGCTTCACCCCATCTAATACAGTAATGACGACTCGGTCAGAGAGTTCTTCCATCACCACACGGTAGTAAAATTTGGCCTTGATTTGTAACGACTTAGGAATTACGTTATAGCCTAATTCATGCAGTCGAAAAGCAATCACCCCTGCACGAAATAATCTTAAAAAACGTAAATGAGGAATAATCGCTAAAATTTCGTACCAATGAATAAAGGGAAAGAAAAACCAGCGACGATGGTGTCGATACACGATGGCAATGCCCCAACGCACCAATAATTCAGTAATTAAGAACAGAATAAACCAAGCTTCAGTGGTGATAACCCACGGATGCAAATGCTCACGATAGAAGCTTAAGACACTTTCTAGGTGAATGGCATGGAAAAACCATCCACCGATATTGCTCATGATAAAAAAATTAGCACACAAACAAAACAAGTTAAAAATGATGAGAAACACCATAAAAATGTCATAGATCAAAAACAGTTTGAAATACAAACTTTGAGGATCAACCTGATGATATTTAGACTTTTTGACTTCGTTATTCTGCATCATGCATAGACCCTTACTGGGTTAAATTCGACTTTGAGTATTTGGCTTTCATTTTTTCAATCAACTGGTCTTTTTCAGTCCAAAGTTGATCGACCCACTGTTGGAATTGTTCACGAAAGTCTGCATCGTCTTCATAGTTTCCAGCGAGTACCCATGCAGGAATATCAATTTTACGTAAATTGACCGCAATCCGTGGGACTTCCCCGAGCCAAAATTCGCTATAGCCAGGTGCGCCGTCGGGATAGACAATGGTCATATCTACCAAGGCATCAATGTCATTACCTAAAATACTTAAGGCTAAGGCCAAGCCACCCGCTTTCGGTTTAAGTAAATTTTGGTAAGGCGACTGCTGCTGTGCATGTTTTTCTTGTGTAAAACGCGTGCCTTCCAAATAATTTAACAGGGTGAATGGTTGGCTAAGCAGTTGTTCACAAGATTTGCGTGCCTCTTCCATATCGCGTGTTTTCAACGCAGGGTTTTTCGTAATTTGTTCTTTACTATGCCGCTTCATCATCGGGAAGCCTAGAATTTTAAAGGCTTGGCCGACAAATGGAATAAAAATAAGTTCCCACTTGGTAAAGAAGCGGGTAAGGGGCATACGGGTTAAACCAAAATATTGGTTAACCGTGGTGTCGACCCAACTTTGATGGTTGCAAGTCATGAGGTAACGGCCCTGCATACTTAGCTCAAGATCATCGTCGACAGAAATGTCCCATTTCGTGTTGGGTAAGACATGATCGATTAAATAATTGTTCACAGCGAGCCAACTGTTGGTGATTTGAATATTGGTCTCATCTACTTTTTTTGATTTTTTAAACAGTTTGGTCAGGCCTAGCGCGAGCACTGGCGGACCATGAAAAAAAGTACTGCCTGTAATGACTGAACCAACAGTTAAACCACGTGTGATTTTTTTTAATAAAGGTTGTTTTTGGTTTGGTGATGACATAAAAATAAACCCTAAAATATAATGCGTTTCGCAACTCGTTCTATTTCTAAAGCTCAATATAGTACGGGATGATCAAATAGAAAAGCACCAAGCATTAACTGTGTAGAAATTGTGACGAAGAATGCCTTGAAAAGGAAATTTTTTATTACATATTGTAAATAAAGGCTTTATTGTTAACAAAAAATCAATGGTCTAGATCATCGTTTTACGACAATATTCGGTCTATAAACAAAACACACAAAGAAGGAGGCATGCGATGCGTGCACTAGCAATTTCCGCAGTCGTTGGGGCAATGGTTCTTACAGGTTGTCAAAGCACTGGTAATAACACTGGTGGTGTGGAATACGATAAAGCTGCTCTAGGGACCTTAATTGGTGCTGCTGCGGGTTATGGTATTTCTAAAGGAAACGCAAACACGAGTCGTCAAAACAACCGTGCTGCAGCGATTGGCGCAGTTGTCGGTGGTGCAACTGGTGTTTACCTTGACAACAAAGAGAAGAAACTTCGTCAACAAATGGCGGGTACTGGTGTAGAAGTTAAACGTAATCCAGATGGTTCTGTAGGTTTGGTTATGCCAGGTAACATCACTTTTGATACCAACAAATCAAACATCAAGCCGAACTTCTACTCAACTTTAAATAAAGTTGCGCAAACCTTAACTGAAGATAACAAGAGCGGTATACTTGTAACAGGTTATACAGACAGTACAGGTAATGATTCAATTAACATTCCTCTGTCTCAAGCGCGTGCGCAATCTGTAGCAAGTTACTTGGCATCTCAAGGTGTTTCTACAACACGTATTAATGCGCAAGGTCAAGGTTCAGCAAACCCAATCGCGTCTAACGCGACTGCTGAAGGCCGTGAGCAAAACCGTCGTGTAGAAATCAGCATCTACGCAATTCAATAATTTTTATTGAAGACTGAAAAACCACCTTCGGGTGGTTTTTTTATGACTGTTAAAATATGAATTTGCATTATGCATCTGTAGCGGAGATGACTATAATCGAACTCGGAATGAAATAGAGGAAAGACTATGTCACTGGCAAGTCAATTAAACGACAAGCAACTTGAAGCCATGAAATACACTCAAGGACCCTTGTTAGTACTTGCAGGGGCTGGTTCAGGTAAAACTTCGGTGATTACCCGTAAGATTGCCTACTTGGTGAAACACTGCGGCATTCCTGCTTATCGTATCACCGCGATGACGTTTACCAACAAAGCAGCACGCGAAATGAAAGAACGTGTCACCAAGCTGCTGTCCCGTGAAGAGGCAAAAGGGCTTTCAGTCTCGACCTTCCACACCTTTGGCCTAAACATGCTGCGTTTAGAGCTGAAACACACACCATTAAAAAATAATTTTTCTATTTTGGATGCGGACGACTGTAAGCGTATTTTGATGGACTTGATGCACCGTGACAATTTATCCGGTGCGGAAAGTAAAGAACTGATTGCCAAAGCCATGAAGATGATTTCAGATTGGAAAAACGATCTGATTCCACCTGAGCAAGCACACACCACCTGTGAAACCGCAGAAGATGTTCAGTTTGCGCACTTGTATCAACTGTATGAGCGTAATTTACGTGCCTATAATGCGGTCGATTTTGATGACCTAATTGTGATGCCGACGCGTCTTTTACAAGAAAATGCAGAAGTACGTGAGCGCTGGCAAAACCGTATTCGCTATTTATTGGTCGATGAGTATCAAGACACCAACACCGCACAGTATATTTTGGTGAAATTGCTGGTCGGGGTGATGGGACAGTTCACTGCGGTGGGTGATGATGACCAATCGATCTACGCATGGCGTGGTGCCAAGCCTGAAAACATGGCTTTGCTGAATGAAGATTTTCACAATTTAAAAGTGATTAAACTCGAACAGAACTATCGTTCGACCAGTCGTATTTTAAAAGCGGCCAATACTGTGATTGGTAACAATCCACATATTTTTGATAAAAAACTGTGGTCAGATAAAGGTCATGGTGAAGTAATTCGAGTGATTACGTGCCGCAATGATGACGATGAGTCAGAACGTGTAGTAAAAGACTTAATTACGCATAAACTGATGAATGGTAAAAATTGGAAAGATTACGCCATTTTGTATCGGGGTAATTTTCAAGCACGTGCACTGGAAACACAACTGCGTCAAATGCAGATTCCGTACAAATTATCAGGTGGTCAGTCGTTCTTCGGACGAGCTGAAATCAAAGACGTGATGAGCTATTTGCGCGTCATTATTAATCCTGAAGATGACAGTGCATTTTTGCGAATTATCAATACACCTAAACGTGCCATTGGGCCTGTGACTTTAGAAAAGCTGGGTCTGTTTGCACAAGAAAATCATTTGTCTTTGCTCTCTGCAGCGGGTGATCAACGTCTCACCATGGTGATTCCTAAAAAAGCCACCACGCAGTTGGCGGAGTTTGCAGACTTCATTACCACCTTTACCCGTGAGTTGCTTGAGGATGATGAACCTGTACCGATTATTCGCAAGATGATGGTTGAAGCGGGTTATATCGACTATGTCAAAGAGTCTGCGGCGACGCCTGCGCAAGAAAAAACCAAGCTGGATAATATTGAAGTGTTGTATAGCAGTATTCAAAGTTTGATTAACCGTGCTGAAGATGTTGATGAGAAAAACATTGAAAGTGTAATTCGTAAAATGGTGTTGCTGGATATGTTAGAGCAGCAGCAAGAAGAAGAAGACACTGACAAAGTAAACCTGCTCACGCTGCATGCATCCAAAGGGCTTGAGTTTCCATATGTCTATCTGATCGGTCTTGAGGAAGAGTTACTGCCGCATAAAAACTCGATTGCCGCAGATACGGTTGAGGAAGAGCGTCGCCTGATGTACGTGGGCATTACCCGTGCGCGTCAGGGTTTAACCATCACGCTTGCAGAACAACGTAAGGCGGGCGGTCAAATGAAGCAAATGACACCAAGTCGTTTCTTGGATGAGTTGCCGCAAGATGAGTTGGAATGGCTGGGGCGTAAAAAGAAACTGGCGGGCAATGTCGATCCGAAATTACAAGCGCAGCATTATTTAGATAATTTACGTGCATTGATTAAGCGCTAAATATTTTTTTATTTTAGAAATTTATTGTACTAGGAAAAAGAGAATGAAAGTTCAGGTTAAAGTGTTGGATTCACGTTTAGGCAATGAATGGCCAATGCCAACCTATGCGACAACGGGTTCAGCAGGCTTAGACCTTCGTGCATGTGTCGATGCTGCGACCGTCATCGAACCGGGACAAACTGTTTTGGTCAAAACAGGTTTATCTATTTATATTGAAGACCCACACTTTGCTGGTTTAATTTTACCGCGTTCAGGCCTAGGTCATAAGCACGGCATTGTTTTGGGTAACTTGGTGGGTTTAATTGATTCGGACTATCAAGGTGAATTGATGGTGTCGGTTTGGAACCGTAGCCAAACAGCTTTCAGTTTAGAGCCAGGTGAACGTCTTGCACAGTATGTACTCGTACCTGTGATTCAAGCCCAGTTCGATATTGTGAATGAATTTGAAGCGACAGAACGTGGTGCAGGTGGTTTCGGACATACTGGTCAAAACTAATCTCTCAGTGATAAAGTAAAACAACAAAGCCTCTCCTTGAAAGAGGCTTTGTTGTTTTAATGCTGAATGATCATTTTTAGTTCATAAAAAGTTACAACTCTTTTTTGAATCCTTAGTAAAATTAAACCCAGCGTTAAGCATAACAACAAGGACAGCTGAAAGAGCTGTTGATCTGAATAAATTAGAAGTTAGACCTATGGATTTTCAGCCAAAATTTCCTGCACATATTTTTCGTGCCTATGACATCCGTGGCAAATTGGATGTTATGAGTGCTGAGCTGATTCGTGCCATTGCACAAGCGCTCGCAACTCAATATTTAAAGACTGGGCAGACACGTTTAGCCATTGGTTATGATGCTAGACAAAGCAGTCCTGCTTTTGCAGAAATTATTTACAAAGAATGTCTTAAACAGGGCTTAGATGCGCAAATCATCGGATGTTGTGCTAGTCCTGTGTTGTATTACACGGCACGTCAGTTTGATGGCAACGGCATTATGGTGACAGCCAGCCACAATCCAAAGTCGGATAATGGGGTCAAATGGATTATGCTGGGTGAGCCCCCTTTACCTGAGGTAATCCAACAGGTGGCACGCGATGCAAATGAATATTTTGACAGCCATGCAGAGATGAACTGGCAAACGTTGCCACATCAGATCGTGCCTGAATATTGTCTGGCTTATCAGGCGGCATTGCTCAATGATATACAGCTCATGCCTCAACCTCGACCCTATAAAGTCGTGGTGGATGGTTTATACGGTTCAGCGGGACGTTGTGCCGTTTTGGTCTTAAAGAAACTCGGCTGTGAGGTGCATGCTTTACGCTGTGAGGCCAATGGTGAATTTCCTGAACATGCCCCCGATCCATCTCAAGCCAAACATCTAGATCTGCTACGAAACGCCGTGCAACAGCAGCATGCCGATATCGGTATTGCCTTTGATGGTGATGGTGACCGTGTTGTATTGATTGATGAAAAGGGCGTAATCATTTCAGCAGACCGTTTATTGTCCTTGTTTGCGCACATGTGTTTGGCTGATCATCCAGCACATGAAGTGGTTTTTGATGTGAAATGTTCCACCATGGTTCGAAATACAGTACTGGCCCATCAGGGTATTCCAAAAATGATTCGCACAGGCAGTTCTTTTTTGCGGAAATATTTGGCGCAATCAGAAGGGCATGCAGTATTTGGCGGTGAATATGCAGGGCATTATGTGTTTAATGATGGTCGTGGTTTGGGTTATGACGATGGTTTATATGCCGCACTACGTGTGCTGGAATACTTAAGCTTGAAGCAATGTACTTTGTCGGAAGCACTGGCAGACTACCCAGAACGTGCCAGTACAGAGGATATTTATATCAGCACCCATCAGATTTCACCCGCGCTGGTTTTAGCGAATGTGGAAAAACAAAGTCAGCACTTTCAAGCGGAAATGAGTAAAATTGATGGCGTAAGACTTGATTTTGAGGATGGATTTGGCATTATTCGAGCATCGAATACAGGTGAGTATTTTACCGTACGTTTCGACGCGGACAATGATCAGCGGCTCCATCAAATTCGCCATAACTTTGTGCACATGCTGACGGCAGATTATCCGCAGATTGCACAAGACCTATTAGACGCCCATTAAGGAGAGGCACATGCCACATCAACATACTGGCCTCGACAAAGCACAAGTCCTGACTGAAGCTTTGCCGTATATTCAACGTTTTGCTGGAAAAACGCTAGTAGTGAAATATGGTGGCAATGCAATGACCGATCCTGAGCTTGAGAGCTCGTTTGCACGTGACATCGTTTTGTTAAAAACCGTCGGTTTAAATCCAATCGTGGTGCATGGCGGCGGTCCACAAGTGGATTCGTTTTTAAAGCAATTGGGGCGTGAGTCGGATCGTATTGATGGCATGCGTGTGACCGATCCAGCGACCATGGAAGTGGTTGAAATGGTGTTGGGTGGTAGTGTGAATAAATCCATCGTGAACTTGATTAACCAACATGGCGGTCGTGCCATTGGTTTAACGGGTAAAGATGGTAACTTGCTGCGTGCACAAAAGTTACTGATGGAAAAAACTGCGGAAGATGGCACAGTACAAAAAATTGATCTTGGGCTAGTCGGCGAAGTGACCAGTGTTAAAACCGATGTATTGGAAATGTTTACCAGTGGTGATTTTATTCCTGTGATTGCACCCTTAGGTGTGGATGAAGAGGGCAATACCTATAACATCAACGCGGATTTGGTGGCTGGAAAAGTGGCTGAAGCTTTAGGTGCTGAAAAGCTGATTTTGTTGACCAATATTTCAGGTGTTTTAGATGAAAATAAAAACCTACTTACGGGTCTAACCACCCAAGAAGTTGACCGTCTCATTGAAACGGGCGTGATCTACGGCGGGATGATTCCGAAAGTGGGGTGTGCTTTAGATGCGGTGAAAGGTGGTGTGGTGAGTGCACATATTGTGGATGGTCGTGTGCCACATGCAACGCTGTTGGAGATTTTCACCGATCATGGTGTCGGTACATTAATTACCAATCGCAGTAATAGGCACTAAATATTTTGAAAAGCCTCCTCGGAGGCTTTTTTTAGGCCTATGCATTTTATAAAAATAGTTTTATGCGTGAATGTGTTCGGGTTATGAAGCATTGTGAATTGCAAGCCAGTCAGGACTCATGCACAATAAAACCATCATAAATAAATATGTTTAAATAAGATCAAGATTATGTGCCAACTGCTCGGAATGAACTGTGCAACACCGACTGATATTACCTTTTCATTTCGAGGCTTTTCACAGCGCGCGGGGATTACTTCAGACCATTGTGACGGTTTCGGGATTGCTTTTTTTGAGGATAAAGCTTGCCGTTTATTCGTTGACAATCAATCTGCAGTTGAGTCACCGATTGCTGAATTAATTCGTAATTATCCAATCAAATCACGCAATGTGATTGCACATATCCGCAAAGCGACGCAGGGAAAAATTAACTTAGAAAACTCACACCCATTTAGTCGTGAGTTATGGGGACGACAGTGGATTTTTGCGCATAATGGCGATTTGCATGACTTTAATCCTGTACTTTCAGGACGCTTTACCCCAGTGGGTAATACCGACAGTGAACGTGCATTTTGCTATTTACTTGATCAGCTGGTGAACAAGTTTGGCTATATCGAGCCAAGTCTAGATCAAGTTTTTGATTTATTAACGGATATTTCTCCACGGATTGCGGAGCATGGCACGTTCAATTTTTGTTTATCGAATGGGCAGGCCCTGTTTAGTTATGCCATTACCAAACTGCATTGGTTGGTGCGTGAGTACCCATTTAAACCTGCGCAGCTGATCGATATTGATGTTGAAGTCGATTTTAGCCAAGTCACTACTGTAGACGATCGCGTAGCCGTGATTACTACCGAACCGTTGACTCAAAATGAAGCGTGGACAGCCTTTGCACCAGGGGAAATGATTTTATTTCAATATGGCAAAGCGATCCGCCACCAAATGACCCATGTGGAACGTTTAGTCCGAGAAGCCAAAGATCCGTCTTTAAAACGCCTTACTAAAGCAGATCAATATTAATTTATTTTAAAATGATTAGAATATAAAAGCATGTTGATAATAAAATAAAACATGCTTTTATTTTGATGCATACTTATAAAATAATAAAATCGATTAAATAATAACTGATTCTTTTGGTCGGTTTTAAATTTATTTACTTATTTAAAATAAATACTTAAGTTTAATTTTGTGAAAATAGTATAAAACCAACCAATTTGATTCACTTTTATTTTTAATTATAGTCGATATGATTAATTCATGTAATTAATCTATTAATTTTTATTGGGTGGTCGGAATGATAATGAAGTGGGTTCCAGAATATAATACTGGTATCGATGTGATTGACGATCAACACCGTCGTATTCTCGATTATATCAATGAAATTGATGCGATTGATGTCAATACTGACCGTGAACGCGTGAAACAGATTTTAGAAAATATTATTGATTACACACAGTCTCACTTCACTTTTGAAGAGTCTCTCCAAGAAGAGGCGGGTTATAAATATCGTGTACCGCACAAACGTGTACATGATTTATTTATAAAAAAAATTGAATCTTATCGTGACCGTTTTGAGCTGGGTCATTCAATCGAAGCTGAGCTGCATGAAGTGTTGTCGAAATGGCTGATTAACCATATCCAGCACGATGATGCAGATTATGTCGGTGCCGTAAAAGAAAATATGATGGGCATTATCAAAGAAAAAGAAAAGAAAAAAGGGAAAAACTGGTTTGCTCGTTTCTTTTCATAAGTGAGCCAAACGAGGGATCAAAACAATAAATTTTAATTATATTTAGCGCAGCAAATCATCAGTTTTGGTGGTTTGCTTTTTGTTTTTGATTTTCATAAGCGAGCAAGGCAAAATAGCGCAAGACTTATTGAAGGAACGCATCATGCAAGACAATGCTCTGTCACGATGGTTATCGCCGCTGATGGCATTTTGTTTATCATTTATTATCATTGCCACACTTGCACCCTTGGTGGGAATTCAGGTTGAACGTCAGCTCGACTTTTGGTTACTTTGGTTAGTGACCATGGTGATCTTGGCTTTACCTGTGTGTTACTTAGAAATTGCCTTAGCCAAGCGTTCAAAAACCACGGCATTGAATGCTTTGTTGAGTTTGACGCGTGATGCCGATGCTTCTCAGACGTGGCGTCTTGTTGGATGGCTTGCTGTCGTCTTTATTCCTTTTTTAGCGGGCGGCATGTTGTCTAATGCTGCGCAATTATTAAATCAATATGCACTGGCCGATATGACATCGTCCGTGATCTTTATTGCTTTGGCTGTGGTTGCGATTGCGTTGTCTTTTGCCCCACGTCTGTTGACCTTAGCGTTAACGGCGGTCGGTGTGCTGATCTCCTTAGTGCTTGCAAACCTCTCTGGTACAGGAACCGCTGAGTGGCAAGTGACGCCGGTTGAATTTTCAGAATGGGGCAGTGCAACGGTATTGGCTTTGGTGGCAAGCGGTTTAGGACTCGGCCTGTACTGGCAGAACAGTTTGGCACAAGTTCAACAGCAAGATGCTGCAAGCAAGACTGTTTTACCGATTTGGATTGCACAAATTTTGGCGGTGGTTGCTTTTGCATTTTTTGCAGTCCAAGCGGCATTACCTGCGTATGCGATTGCCTTAACTGCAGTTGTAGCGGCAGCCGTGCTGTTACAGATGGCACGTGAGCAGTTGGCTCAGCGCCAGTTAAATATTGTGATTCAGTGGCTCGTATTGCTGGCTGCAACGTTGGTGTGGTTAATTCCAGCCACTGGCCCGATCTTTAACATCTTACTGATGCTGTGGGGCTTAGTGATTTGTTTGATTTATGCCATTTTTGCGGGTTGGATTATGAAAATTAGCCATTTACGTAAGTCGATGAACTTTAGTAATGAAGCTTTTTATAATATTTGGCGCATAGCTGTGCGTGTGGTATTACCCGTTTCTATCGTATTGGCCATTGTAGCCGTACTTGGAAAACTGATCTAATGCGCATGCTTCAACAAGTCTGGGTTGCTTATGCAACAGCAGACCAGCAGTTCCATATCAGTGTGCCGTTTTCTGAGGGAATGACGGCACAGGATGCGATTCAGCTGAGTGGCATAGGCTCGCAGGTTGAATTGCCTGAGCCTTTACAATTGGGCATCTTTGGTGTCCGATTGAAAGACCTTCAACAGGTTTTACAGGCAGGGGATCGTGTTGAAATTTACCGACCTTTGAGTATTAATCCTAAAGATATTAGAAGGATACGTGCACAAAATAATCCTGTGGGTCGCTTTGCAAAAGGCAATCGCTTAAAACAATCGAAATGATATGAAAAACCCCTCAGTTGAGGGGTTTCTTTTTTAGAATAAGGCTTTATAGTGGGGGCGCGTTTAGAATCGCTTCTTTCGATGCTGGTAAGCCCGGCTGAGATGCAGGAATGGTTTCTAAGCCTTCAATTTTTTGCACAATACCGTTTGGGTCGAAATAGACTTTCAGATGTTGACCTTGTGCAGCAGGAATCTTGGCTTTTTTAGCATACGTTCCTGGGGTATAATTGTAGATATAGTCCCAACGTAGCGGATTCATTGGATCTGAAACTGTCGGGCTGCCAAGCAAAAAGCGAACTTGTTGATGGCTCATGCCAACTTGTATTTTTGACGCTTGTGCTTGAGTTAATGGCGTACCTTGAGGAATATCAACTTTATAAACGCCCAAGGTCGAACAGCCTGCGAGCAGTGAAGTGACGAATAACGCCAACATGATTTTTTGCATTTTGCTACACTATCCCAAATTAATTATGATGCAATTGAGCCACGGATAGATCATACTGCATCTACACTTTGTTGCATATTCTAACTTTAAATTTGTTGAGAGACCTTTTTACATGCCAATTTCAAATCAAGATCTACGCAAAGCTGGACTTAAAGTTACACTTCCACGAATTAAAATATTAGAACTACTAGAAAATTCAAAGCAACACCATTTAAGTGCGGAAGATATTTATAAGACTTTACTTGAACAAGGTGAAGATGTCGGTTTAGCAACTGTTTACCGCGTGTTAACGCAGTTTGAAGCAGCGGGCATTATTCAGCGCCATCACTTTGAAAATAACCATTCTGTTTTCGAAATCATGCAAGACGATCACCATGATCATATCGTTTGTCAAAATTGCAACAAAGTGGTTGAGTTTAGCAACGAAGTGATTGAGCATGAGCAGCATGAAGTTGCTGAAAAGCATGGCTTTACTTTAACAGGTCACTCACTCAACCTATACGGTTATTGTGATGCTGCAGAGTGCCAAGAAGCACTTCGTAAAAAGTAATAACTTAGATCTAAAAAAGGGCTTCATGAGAAGCCCTTTTTTATTGTTTAAAGGAATGCTTAAGCTTGTCCGTCAAACGTGATGTTTGCACTGGCATGCAATAGACGATCACCGCCTTCTTCAGACAACTTGATTTGTAAGCGTAAGTCGTTTGGAGAGTCGGCGTGTTTCAGCGCATCTTTATAGGTAATCTGCTTGGCTTTGTACAAATCGAATAAGGCTTGGTCAAAAGTTTGCATACCGAGTTCACGAGAACGTTTCATCAGGTCTTTAATTTCGTGGATTTCACCTTTACGGATCAAATCGGAAATTAACGGTGAGTTAATCAAAATCTCAATCGCAGCGCGACGTGAATTACCGTCAGGTGTTGGAATCAACTGCTGTGCAACCATCGCTTTAAGGTTTAAAGACAAGTCCATAAACAATTGGCTATGACGGTCTGCTTCAAAGAAGTGAATAATACGGTCGATGGCTTGGTTGGCATTGTTGGCATGCAGCGTTGCAAATACCAAGTGACCTGTTTCAGCAAAGGCAATCGCATAATCCATGGTTTCACGGGAACGAATCTCACCAATCAGAATTACATCGGGTGCCTGACGTAAGGTGTTTTTCAGTGCGATTTCAAAAGAGTCCGTATCAATGCCCACTTCACGCTGGGTAATGATACAGCCTGCATGCTCATGAATAAATTCAATTGGGTCTTCAATGGTAATGATATGACCTTTTGAGTTTTGGTTACGGTAACCAATGATCGAAGCCAAAGAGGTCGATTTACCCGTACCTGTTGCACCCACAAAGATGATGATGCCACGTTTGGTCATAGCCAACTCTTTGAGCACAGGCGGGAGTTTTAACTCGTCCATGGTTGGAATTTGCGTCTCAATCCGACGCAAAACCATACCTGGCATATCACGCTGTTGAAAGGCACTGACACGAAAACGCGCAGTTTTATCCCGATTCATAATCGCGAAGTTGCACTCATGTGTATCTGCAAATTCTTTACGCTGCTTTTCACTCATAATCGAGTTGAGTAGTTGCCCCGCGACATCACCCGTCAGCTTGCCCTTAGCCACAGGCACAATTTGACCGTTAATTTTCATGGAGGGTTCAACATCAGCGGTGATAAATAAATCTGACGCTTTTTGTTGAATCATATAATTGAGTAAGTCGTTAAAATCCATATCTATACCCCAAATCCATTGTTTTCTTATAAGAAGGTTTCAGGTTGCTTGGCAGCTGTACGGGCAGTTTGTGGACTGATCACCCCTTTGGTGACCAAGTTTTTCAAACTTTGATCCAGTGTGGTCATACCGTAGTTTGCACCAGTCTGAATAGCAGAATACATCTGTGCCACTTTGTTTTCACGAATTAAGTTACGAATGGCAGGAATACCAATCATGATTTCATGCGCGGCAACACGGCCACCGCCATTTTTCTTGAGTAAGGTTTGAGAAATCACGGCTTGTAGCGATTCAGACAACATGGCACGAACCATGTCTTTTTCTTCAGCAGGGAATACGTCAATTACACGGTCAATGGTTTTTGCCGCAGAGGTGGTATGTAGTGTACCGAAGACCAAGTGACCCGTTTCTGCTGCTGTGAGCGCCAAACGAATAGTTTCAAGGTCACGCATCTCACCCACGAGGATAATATCGGGGTCTTCACGTAGTGCTGAACGCAGTGCTTCGTTAAAACCATGTGTATCACGGTGCACTTCACGTTGGTTGATCAAGCATTTTTTTGACTGGTGTACAAATTCGATTGGGTCTTCAACCGTTAAGATATGGTCATAGCGGTTATCGTTAATATAATCGATCATTGCCGCCAATGTGGTAGATTTACCAGAACCGGTAGGCCCCGTCACTAAAACTAAACCACGTGGCAATTCACATAACTCTTTGAAGGTTTGTCCTAAACCTAAGTCTTCCATGGTCAGGACTTTAGACGGAATGGTACGGAATACTGCACCTGCACCGCGGTTTTGGTTGAATGCGTTCACACGAAAGCGAGCAATGCTTGGAACTTCAAAGGAAAAGTCCGTTTCTAATTTTTCTTCGAAATCACGACGTTGTTTGTCATTCATGATGTCATAGACCAGTTTATGCACTTCTTTGTGTTCTAAAGCTGGTAAATTGATACGACGAACTTCACCATCGACACGAATCATCGGTGGCATACCTGCAGATAAGTGTAAATCTGATGCCCCGTTCTTAGCCGAAAAGGCTAGTAATTCTGTGATATCCATTATTTCCCCGAGTTCATTTAAATGCTAATTATTTTGATAGAATAATAAGGCTTTCAATCAACTTAACCAACAGTTTGTTGAAAGGCAAAGCAAAAAAGATGACCGAAATGAGACCCTCGTCAATGAATATCTTGCAAAATTCACGTCAATACGTGTTATCCCAAATTCAACAGGCCTGCGAAATTTCAGGGCGTGACGTGGAGTCTGTAGAACTTTTGGCGGTTTCTAAAACACATCCGAGCGAAGTGTTACGAGACATGTACGCTTGTGGTCAACGCGCCTTTGGTGAGAACTACCTACAAGAGGCTTTGCAGAAGATAGAGGCGCTACAAGACTTAGGGATTGAATGGCATTTTATTGGGCATGTACAACGCAATAAAACCAAACATTTGGCTGAACAGTTTGCATGGGTGCATGGAGTTGATCGTTTAATTATTGCAGAGCGTTTATCGGCGCAACGTCTGATAACACAACCACCATTAAATCTTTGTCTACAGGTCAATATCGATGGTCAAGACAGCAAAGATGGCTGCCAACCTGATGAGGTTGCTGAGTTGGTAAGAAGTATCAGTCAGTTACCTAATATCAAACTACGTGGTTTGATGGTGATTCCTGCACCGAACAATACTCAAGCCTTTAAGGCCGCGAAAGTGTTATTTGACCAAGTGAAAGAGCTGCATGTTCACCCTGAAGATTGGGATACCTTAAGTATGGGTATGTCAGGCGATATGGTTGATGCGATTGCAGCTGGGTCGACTATGGTTCGCGTTGGAACCGCCTTGTTCGGAGCGAGAGATTATTCACAGCATTAAGCCTAAATAGGGCTTCTTGTGCTTAAAGGCAGTGAGAAGCGCTTAACTTACAATTATATAAAACTAATAGGCTGCTGAAAAAATAGGCTTAATTTAAACTCATGAATTGAACCGTCTATAGATTAGGCAGATGAACCCTGAAAAATGATTTACTGACAACGATAAAAAATTGCATTTAGGATGAAGCAAAATGAAAAAACTCTATTTATTTATCTCCTTGCTTTTGAGCTTATTTGTAGCAGCTTGTAGTAGTACAAATATCAAAATGAGTGAGATGAGTGCGGAAGCTACAGTTCACAATGCTCAGGTCGCTAAAAGTGAAAAATTAGGCACCAAGTGGGGCGATGAGATCAGTTCAAACGTCACGGAAGTCAATTTAAAACGTTTATCCAGTAGCCCAATTGCTGAATCACAAGTTCGCTATGCCAGCAAAAAATACGTGGGGAAAGCCGTGAACAGCCTGTCATTGGCTGCTGGAAAAATCAGTTTTTCGATTGTAGATGATGCACACCGTCCACTGCCTTTATTTCGAGATGGTCAGCAGTATTATTTATCTGGCAAAGATGGACAAAGTTATCAACTCAAATACCAAAACCATAGCAATAGCACATTTGAAGTGGTTGCCAGTGTCGATGGTTTAGATGTTATTGATGGACGTGCAGCATCACGTAGCAATTCAGGTTATGTGCTTCGTCCACAAGGGGAGTTGATTATTGAAGGCTTCCGTAAGAGTGACTCTGCGGTGGCTTCCTTTACCTTTAGTCGACCTGAAGATGCCTATGCTGCAAACTCAGATCATGGTTCCATCCAAAATACAGGTGTGATTGGTACAGTGATCTATCCGTTACAGTCTATGGCGGCTACAGACAAAGCCGCAGATGCATCTAAATATGCACCTCCACCAAAAGCATTCCCAGCGGATTAAAGCATTCGTTTGGATTTCACATGGACCACTTACATCAAGTAGGATCCTCCCTTTATTTTTAACAGAGAGATGGCGTTTTAAAACAGATCAAACTTTGACTTTCAAAAATTTGAAATTATCCCACTATCTCAATGGTACTGGCACCTGCGCCCAAAGCTTTAACTTGGATTTGCACAGGAATACGTTCATGCATTTCTTGGATGTGTGAAATCAGCACGACTTTACGTCCTTGGTTTTGCAGTTGATCGAGAGCATTCATGACCATGTGCAGGGACGATGCATCTAAAGTCCCAAAGCCTTCATCAATAAATAGAGATTCGATTTTCATTGACCCTGAGGCCATATTGGCAATGGCAAGAGATAGGGCAAGTGCGGTCAGGAAAGACTCGCCCCCAGAAAGTGATGCAACAGAGCGGGTTTCTCCATCCATGTCATGATCAATAATGGCCAGACTCAGCGAATGTTCTAAACGTTTTAAGGTATAACGCTGTGAGAGTTGGTTGAGCTGTTGGTTTGCATGTTCCAGTAAAATATCGAGATTATATTGCTGCGCATAATCACGGAATTTTTTGCCCGTGGCATCTCCCATGAGACCTGAAATTTTCCCCCAACGGTGTTCTTCCTGTTGTATGGCTTGAATCTGATCTGCAAATTGCTTTTGTTTTGCGACATTTTGCTGATGCAACTCGAGTTTGAGTTTGAGCTGATCGCGTATTTCAAGTTGTGTTTGCAGTGCCGCTTGATGCTCCTGCATTTGCTGTTGTAACTGTGCTGGGTCAATCTCAGGTTGATGGCCCAGATGTTCACTCAACTGCTCTTGCATAGTTTTCAATGCAGCATGTGCTTCATTTACTAGGCGTTCTGCATGCTGTAATTTCTGACGGATGTGTTGTTCCTGAGCCAAGTTAATTTGAGCCAGCGCATCTAAATCAGGCTTATGGAAATCAGGATGCGCATTGAGCCAGTGTTGAAGGGTATTTTCTACTTGGCTGGCACTGGTCTGATTCTGCTGTAACTGGGCTTTGAGCTGTTCTAGCTGATTTTTTTCTTGTTCGAATTGATGGCGCAATTGCTCAAAATGCTGTTTCAGCTGTTGATAATGGCTTTGCATCAGCTGGCGATGTTGATCGTGCTGAATGAGCCATTCATTGGCTTTGATGTCCGTTAAGCCTGTCATTTGTTGGATTAATTGATTGGCTATTTCTGTATTTTGCTGTCCTCTTTGTTTGATCTCACTAAGCTGCTTGTTAGTTTCAGCGATGTGCCTACTGGTATTTTCGATATTCAGTTGATTGGTCTTGAACTGTTGCGTGGTTTGTTCGCATTGCTGACGCCATTGTTCCAACTGTTCCAGTTGTTGTGAACGTGTATTTAGACGTATCAAGATTTGCTGAGCGGTTTGGGGGGGCTGCTGTTGCCAAGCTGTTTTCTCAGCCTCAGAGAAGCACTGCACGATATGCTGAACTTGGTTGTGCAAACCGTTCGCTGTTTGTAGTAAATGTTCAATTTTTTGAATGTCTTGGATGCATTGTTGCTGGATTTTAATATTGTGTTGGAACTGCTCAGACTGTTGTTTGAGTTGTTGCAAATCCGAGTGATATTGCTCAGCCATTTGCATGAACTGAGTCTTCAACTCCGATGCTGTTAGGGTGAAGTCGAGCGCTATATTTGTCGTTTGACTGTGCTCGATTAACACGTGTTGCAAAGTACTAATTTTTTCAGAAAGTTGCTGAATTAAAGTTTGCCGTTGTTCTATTGCAGTATTCAGTTTAGTCAGCTGCTGCTGGGCGTATTGCCAGCCATCAAAGCAATTTTGTTCTTTCAGTGTTGCCTGTTGCTCCTGCTGTTGTTGAAGCTCAAACAGGGCCTTGGAGAGCGCAGTATCTTCCACTTTATAAGGATGTGAGGTACTGCCACAGACTAAACAGGGTTCGCCGTCTTGGAGTGCCGAGCGTAAATCTTCGATATTTTTAGCATGTAAAAGTCGTTGCTGTTGCAACACCTGTTGTAGCTGGATGCGTTCACTTTTGGCAGATTGAAAGGCTTGTTCTGCTTGTCGGCTATTGTGCTGCACGGCTTGAAGCTGTGTATTGGCATTGTCGAGCAGTACTTGCTGTTCTGTAGATTCAGCTTGTAGGTCAAAAAACTGCTGAATTTTCTGCTGAATCAGCTCGAATTGGCTGAGTTGATTGATTTTCAACTCGCGTTGCTGCTGTGTCTGCGCAACTTTGATTTCAAGCTGTTCGATCGTCCCGAACTGTTGTATCGACTGCTGTAATTGTTCTTTTTCTGATGCTAGCCGATGTTCCGTTTGAGCACGTGGCCCGAGTTGATGTTCAATTTTTTGATATTGATGAATGAACTGATCTAGCTGTTGAGTATGGGCACTGAGGCCTTTGTCTAAGTTTACAAACTGTTGTGAGCTTTCCAGTTGCTGATTACACTCGGTTTGCTGTCGCTCAATGTGTTGAATCTGCTGTTCAAGCTTTTGTTGTTGCTGGGTTAGGGGTAGCTTAGACTGCTCTAAAGCCTGCAATTTTTCCTGAACTTTCTTAAACTCAGCCCCAATAAAATCCCGTTCTTGAATACATTTACGTACCTCATTCAATGCATCATGATGGGTACTTTCAAACTGTTGTAGTTTATTCACTGCCATTTCAGCTTGCGTGAATTGGGCTTTTTCGCTTTCAAATGTAAGCTGTAAATGATCGAACAGTTGTTGCTGTTGTTGAATACGGGGCGTCAGTTGCTGCACCGTTTGCTCTAACTGTTGTTGCTGGAAGACCACAGCGCGAATTTCAGAAAAGATCTCCAAACGAGCCAAGTGTTCGCGCTCAGGAGCTAAATCTTGTCGTAACTTGCTTTGCGTATCGAAGAGTTGTTGTTTGCTAATGATTTCACTGTCGAGTTTATGTTTGCGTTCAAACCATTGTTGTTGTTTTTCCAGTTGCGACTTTTGAGCTTCAAGCTGTTTATAATCCCTGTCACACTGCTGAAACTCAGTCGATAATGCAGTGACTTGTTCATCAGTTAACAGTTCAATATGACCCAGTACATTTTCCAGTTCTTTGCGCTGCGTGGCGACGGATTTGGTTTTCTCATAAGCCAGTTGACCAATTTTCCCAAAAATAGCGGAATTGGTTAGATATTCCAGCAATTCGCCGCGTTCATTGTCCCGTGCTTTTAAAAAAACGGTGACTTCGGATTGGGCCAATAAAACGGCACGAGTAAATTGTTCAAAACTGAGTTGAGTGATGCGTTTGATATTTTCATCGACGGCTTTGGCTTTATCCGCAACCACAACACCATCGGTGACACATTTTAAAGAACGCTGCACACTTTGCAGTTTGCCATCGGCTTTTTCCCGCGAACGTTTTAATTCCCAACGTGCGATATAGCGTTTTTGGTCTTGTGCAATAAAGCATAGCTCGGCATAACCATGTGCAGTGCCACGACGCAGTACGGTCAAGGGGGAGTTGGTGAGCAGCTCTGAGCCATCAACATCTTGTAGTTTTCCATCACTGTCTTTTAGCCGTGGAATACGGTTAAACAGGGCCAAACACATAGCATCTAAAATGGTGGATTTACCTGCGCCTGTTTTCCCTACAATGGCAATCAGGCCGGCACTGGCAAGGGGATCGCTTTCAAAATCAATCAGATGTTCGCCAGAAAGTGAAGCAAGGTTCTTAATTCGAATTGATAAAATATTCATACTAAACCTTTAAGCCTCTTGTTCATCTGCAAGGGATTGCTCTGCTTCACGCATTAAGCTCATAAAATCGTTTAACACTTCTGCATCATTGTGATAACCCTGTTTTTCCCAAATTTGCTGAAACAGTTTTTCTGGTGTTGGTGGTTCTAAACTCACTTTAGCTGGCGCATTGGGGTCTTGCTCAGTCGCTAAATATTGACGAGAAATACGCACTAAACGATAACGATCTTTGGGTAGAGCCTCTTCGAATTGTTGTCTCAAATTGGGCTGCGGTGGAACAGCAGTATGGTATTCAATATCGACATATTCACGTTGATCAATCTCTGGGATAGCGCCTTGAGGCAAGGCTTGCAGCTTTTCCAGTACTTCATTGAGTTCACCGCGTATTTTATGCAGTTGAATGCTTCGTGGTATCGCTAAAACATTCAATTGAAAACGGGAGGAATCGTTTTGTGTAGGATTAAGTGTCACTTCAACAATTTGATGTTTATAGTTAATTTCACTAAAAGATAGTGGAATTGGGGAGCCACTATAGCGAATATGCTCTTCACCGACTTTTTGCGGTTTATGCAAATGCCCGAGTGCCACATAGTCAATGATTTCATCAAATAATGTCGTGGAGAGTGCTTCTTCATTCCCAATTACAATAGGACGCTCAGAGTCAGAGGTTTCGCCGCCTTGCATATGTGCATGAGACATTAAAATCAGGGCTTGATCCGTTGTTTTTCGGGCTTTAGCCTCGGCGATCAATTGTTGATGCAAATAGGCAATCGCGTTTTGGCTATTGGTGGTGTGTTCATTAAAGCCTGTAATTTCAGCAGGACGTAAAAAGGGCAGGCTCAGACACCATGCCACAGTATTTTGTTGCTCATCTAAAATTGGCACCAATAAGTGCTCAAGATCGATCTGCTGTTGACTATTTTTATGAATCACTCCCACCGCTTTGGCATTGTATTTGGCCAATAACGGTTCAACTTGTTCAATGCGGTAGCCTGAGTCGTGGTTGCCTGCAATCATCAGGGTTTGCATATGCGGTGCACGTGCATGCGCATCCGCTAAGAACTGATAGAGTTGCTTTTGTGCGGACGATGAAGGGTTGATGACATCGAAAATGTCTCCTGCAATCAAAAGCGCATTTGGCTGTCTTGCACTGATTTGTTCCAGTAACCATGCTAAAAACTGTTCATGTTCATACTGACGGGAATGGTTATAAAAAAACTGTCCCAAATGCCAATCAGATGTATGAAAAAAACGAACAGCCATAGATACCCCAAGCTCAAAGCGCAATAGAGCTATAAGCTAACATAAATCAAAATTATGCGATGGATAATTGTCGCTACGACGACAATCTTTGACCTGATAGTTGAGTGCCTATTTTTAAGTTGAATTGCACAGAAAAACTATTGAGCGATTATGTGAAAAAGAATGTGATGGGTTTATTTGATTAACACCATAGTAAAAAGATAAATTTTGATTAAAAAATGTTCTTTTAATGGGGTATTATGTAATTCTGTGAAATTGTATATCGTGTCGAAGTCGTAAATGAAATGTGAACATCGATCACGGATTCAATTTTGAGACTTTATAAGAATGATTTATGCAGAATGTCTAAAAAATAAGTTATGCCTTGAATAGGACAGGGTATAAGGAGAACATAACTATGTCTGATTCTATTTTCAGTTCGCCTCGTATTGTTAATGATCTGGTGTATAAGACGCTGATTGAATCAACACTTGCTATTCCTTGGAGTATTGATTGGGGTACCAAAAAGTTTAGTTATATTGGCCCACAAATTGAAAAAGTGCTGGGTTGGAAGCAAGACTCGTGGAGAACAGTCGAAGATTGGGCGATGCGAATGCATGAAAATGATCGTGCATGGGTGGTTGATTTTTGTGTGGCGCAGTCGATTTCTGGGGTTGATCATGAGGCGGATTATCGCGCACTGACCATAAATGGAGAATATATTTGGATTCGCGATGTGGTGCATGTAGTGCGCAAACCCAATGGGGAAGTCGATAGTTTGGTTGGATTTATGTTCGATATTTCGGAGCGTAAAAAACAGGAACAAGAGTTAGAAATACTGAAAAAACAACTGGAAGAATATTCGTATCAAGACGGTCTGACGGAGATTGCCAACCGTCGCTTCTTTGAAGATAGCTACCAACGTGAGTGGCTCAATGCCCAGCGTGAACAGCAACCTTTGACCCTCATCTTATTGGATATCGATTATTTTAAACAATACAACGATCATAATGGTCATCTTCTCGGTGATGCTTGTCTGAAACAAATTGCACAAATACTGAAAAAAAGTGTCTCAAGACCACGTGATTTGGTCGCACGTTTTGGCGGGGAAGAGTTTATTTTGATATTGCCTGATACAACACAAGCGTCTGCAATTGAAGTGGTGGAGCGTATTTTACAGAGTATTCGAACCGCTGATATTTGCCATAGTACATCACCATTGGATCAGCGTTTATCGGTCAGTTTAGGGGTGAAGACCATTATCCCAACGCAAAAAAATGACAAAATGGCCTTTTTAAAAGAGGTCGATCAGAATCTCTATTTGGCCAAAGAGCGGGGACGTAATGGTTATGTCATTCAGGATGCAGAACACGTCCAGCACTTAAACTCATATTAACTTTTAAGGGCTTCTTGATCTATTGAGGTGAGGGAGCACTGAAAAATCAGTCCTCAAAAAAATAAAGACCGACGATTCGAGTGATGATGAAATCGTCGGTCAAAGAAAACTGCTTCACGCTTAAATGTCGGCTGCTGACAACATTTAAATTTGGAGCCAATCTTATTGCTCTAGGAAAGGTCACCGTACGTATTGTGGATGCCGGTACAATGTTGACGGTTGCTGCGACCTTGTACCCTATTTAACGCACATCAACTTCGATTGGTTGACATGAAAATGAAAAAAAACTGAATTTTTTTTATAATGATTTTTTGGCTGGGTTTAAAGTAGCGCTATGATTTCGCTAACACGATATTTTCTCTGGTTTTTTTTCATATGTTTTGTCTTTAGCTGTGTCTGTGGTGTACTCGCTGCACTACTTCCGACAGGGATGGGAGTAGTATTAACGGCTGTACCTTATTTGGTGGCCATGATTTGGGTTTTACTTAAATTTATTAAGCAGCAGCGCCGTGCGCCAACCCAAGCAGAGCGGAAGAAATTCACTTTGGGTTTTAGTCTGATTTTTTGGAGCTATAACTTTGCCTTTCTCATGTTGGGGGTATTTATTTTTGCGCAGGGAGATGCCGAAGTTTGGCAAAACTTTATGCTCTACGTCCAACAACCGCAATTTATCAGTATGGTGGTGATTCTGATTTTATTGATCGCGATTCCGCTGTATGTGCTGACGTACTGGTTTTATGGCAAACAAGCTGAGCGTATGGCGGAAAAAATGATCGATTAATCGTAAAGTTTTCTTCTAAATGCTATAGTTTGAGCAAAAGCATCATTTGAGATCACGCTATGCAAAAAGAACGTGTATTGGTGACAGGAGCAAGTGGTTTTATTGGTTCAAACTTGCTCGATTATTTATTAGAAAAAGATTATGAAGTGATCGGCTTAAGCCGACAGAAGAATCTGCCTAAAATTCACCCACATTTGACTTGGATTCGAGCTTTAGAAGAACTCAAGCATGATCGCATTGATTATGTGGTGAATTTGGCTGGGGAAAGTATTGCTCAGGGACGTTGGACAGATGCCCGCAAGCAAAAGCTGATCGCCAGTCGCGTTGAAATGACGACGATGCTCTATCAATATCTCGCTAAAAGAAATATTAAACCGAAATGTATTATTTCAGGTTCGGCAGTGGGCTATTATGGCATCGATCCGACTGAACAATGGTCAGAGTGTTGTAATGAGCAGTCAGCGCCGCAGTCTATTTTTATGTCAGAGTTGTGTCAGAAATGGGAACAATCTGCACGGCAAGACACGTCGCAAAATACCAAAATTATTCGTTTAGGCGTGGTCTTTGGAGGTGGGGCTGGCATTTTGCCGCAAATGTTGTTTCCGATCAAAATGAACTTATGTGGACGTATTGGTTCGGGGCGGCAACCTGTGGTGTGGGTGCATATTCAAGATGTACTGCGAGCGATTGAGTTTTTAATGCTGCATGAAACCACTGCACAAGTCTTTAATGTCGTCAGTCCAGAAAAAGTCACTCAGTCAGCATTTGCACAAACCGCAGCGCAAATTCTAAAACGTAGACCTGTACTTTCTTTACCCGCTTTTGTGCTGAAGTTACTTTTAGGCGAGCAGTCTCAACTGGTGCTGAATGGTCAATTTGTTCGCCCAGAAGCATTGAAAGCACAGGGGTTTGAGTTTAAGTATCCGACTTTAAAAGAAGCATTGCTTCATCTCATTCAGCCCAAAGCCTGATTGTGGCGAAGCATCATCACGCAAAATGTGCTAAACGTTCTGGAGTATAGGCAGTCGCATCAACCGTTAAGTTTTGGCCTAACATCAATTCGCGTAGCAGTCGTGCAGATGCAGGCCCCATACATAGACCATTTCTATAGTGACCGAAGTTTGCCCAGAGATTGGCTATTTCTGGGAAGGGGCCGATATAAGGGACGCCCGTTGGCGAACTTGGGCGTAGACCTGCCCAATGTTTCACAATTGGGAAATCGGCCAGCTCAGGCACCATATCCAAACAGGCTTTATAAATATTTTGCTGGGTTTGTAGAGAAGGGCGTTGGTCAAAACCGACATCCGCCATACTCGAACCACAAACGATATGACCATCCAAACGCGGAATCAGATACATAACCTGATTCATACACATGGTTGGTAGCCAGTTTTCCGGGGTTTTAAACAGTAACATTTGCCCTTGTACGGGGTTCACTGGAATGCTGCACTGGAGTTGTTCAGACCAGTGCTGTGACCATGCACCTGTTGCAATCACCACGTGATCCGCTGAATAGCTCTGACCATCAGCAGTTTTTATCCCTTGAACTTGCTGATTGACTATGTCAAAGGTATGTACCCACGCTTGCTCATGAAAGGTGACTTGTGGCTGTCGTTTGAGATATTCCACAATCGACTTGAGCAGTCGCGGATTGCGGACGTTGGCCAATTGCGGAAAATGGATGGCTTGTTGAAAGCGCGAGGAAATGCGCGGATTGACCTGTTCAAGTTGCTCGCGTTGTAAAAGTTCACAATGTTGCATCGGTTCTTGATGTTGGTCTTTATAATTTAGGCCAAGGTCAAAATCAGTTTCGTCAAAAATCAGCATACCTGTTTCGTGGATTTCAAAATCTATCCCCGAAACCGGACTAATTTTTTCATTCCATGCTTGATACATGCTCTTGCCATATTTGGCGAGGTCATTGACACTTTGTGGATAGCGCCATGGGTACATCGGGGAGAGAATCCCTCCACCTGCCCATGAAGCCGCTTGTCCCGCTTGCTGTTGGTCAAAAATCTCAACCGAACAACCGTGTTCAATCAGCTCAAGCGCTGTCAGTAAACCACTGATTCCCGCGCCAACGATGGCAATATGCATTGCAACTCAATCCTTCTAAACGCGCTGTTATTTCATATCTTTTAGTTTTAGTGCCGCTTCTTCTGCAAAATAGGTCCAGATGCCATCTGCACCCGCGCGGCGGCAGCTCATCAGTGATTCAATAATCACGCTGTCCGATAACCAGCCGTTTTGGATGGCCGCTGCGAGCATGGCATATTCGCCACTGACTTGGTAAACGAAAGTCGGCACACCGAAGTTGTCTTTGACTTCACGGACAATGTCCAAATACGGCATACCCGGTTTCACAATCACCATGTCAGCCCCTTCTTGAATATCGAGGGCAATTTCATGTAATGCTTCTGCGCGGTTGCCGACATCCATTTGATAGTTGTATTTGTTGCCACCTTTGAGGTTGCTGGATGAACCGACCGCATCACGGAAAGGGCCATAGAAGCTCGACGCGTATTTTGCTGAATAGGCCATGATTGAGGTGTAGATATGACCATTGGCTTCAAAGGCTTGACGAATCGCACCGATACGACCATCCATCATGTCACTTGGCGCAAAAATATCTGCGCCAGCTTCAGCGTGGCTTAATCCTTGTTTGATCAGTGCTTCAACGGTTTCGTCATTGAGTACATAACCTGTGTCATCTATGATGCCGTCTTGACCATGCGTAGTATACGGGTCAAGTGCGCCATCGGTAATCAGCACCATTTCAGGTAATTCTTTTTTGAGCAGACGTAGCGTGTTTTGAACCACACCATCTTCACGCCATGCTGCTTCGGCACTTAAGCTTTTATCTTCTTGGGGCGTCACTGGAAATAGCGCCAGTTTCGATACGCCAAGTTCAAGTAAACGTTCTGCTTTTTTTAAGAGTAAGTCCGCAGATAGGCGTTGCACCTTCGGCATACTGGGGATGTCTTGCGTCTGGTTCTGTCCTGGCAGGACAAATACTGGATAGATAAGATGATCTGTCGTTAAATGGGTCTCGCGAACCATAGAGCGCAGATGTTCATTTTTACGAATACGGCGCATGCGAGTAGCGGGGAAGGCGGGACGATTGAACGTATAGGTCATACAAATCTCGATAATCGGTATTAAACTAGGTCAGTATTGTAGACCTATCTTATGGCTTTGGGCACATATTGACGGGTTTTTATTGTTTTAAGAGTGAAGCAGATTGTTATGAGTAGTGGTGAAAAAAGCTGGACGGGCAGCATACACTTAGGAGCAAAAGTGGATATAGATGTAGTTTTTGAGCAGTTGGTTAAGGCTTTTAATGCGTCGCCATTTTTTAAGCACAACACCATGACTATGCGAGTCGTTGATGGGCAAATTGAAGCCTATATTGATATGCAAGATTACTTAATTGGCAATGTTGCGTTCCAAATTTTACATGGTGGCGTGGCTGCAACGGTTTTGGACAGTATTGGTGGCATTGTAGCGATGGGAGAACTGTATAAAAAAGCGGAACCTGACACGATTGCGGACACCATTAAAAAAGTATCCCGTTTAGCTACAGTGGATATGCGAGTTGATTATCTCGCGCCAGGACGTGGAAAATATTTTATTGCCCGTGCTGAAACCCTAAGATTAGGGCGAAAAGGCTGCACCATGCGCATGACCATGGTCAATGATGAAGGCAAATCGATTGCCACAGCGATTGCTTCTTATGCTTATTAGTTTTAAATTAATTAAGTAGTTAATATTCAAATGAAATTTATAGCATCTAATAGGAAGTTGGATGCTGAAAACTAAAATAGACTGAGCAGTTACAATTTATTTTCTCAAAATGTGATTATTTGCTCTTAGAATGCATCAAATTTTATTGTGACTTTCTCATCGACACCAATGCAGACAATACTTGTCTGATGTCCTTTTCGTAGGGATGATGCCGGCTGACCAAGTCTGTTAGATTTAGGAAAAATCAATGACAGATGCCCCAAATACACTGCCAGATACTGATCCAGCCGATCAAATCAATGATCAAGCACTGAAAGCTAAACGTAAGAAAAGCTTAGGTTTCGTAGCTGTGATCCTGATCATTGCTGCCATTTTATTCTTGATTTGGAAACTGTTTTTTAACCATTCGGTTTCAACTGATAATGCTTATGTGGGCGCAGAAACGGCCTCGATTACCTCTATGGTGACAGGCCAAGTTGAAAAAGTGTTGGTCAGTGACACGCAAACTGTAAAGCAAGGCGATGTGTTGGTTTTGGTCGACCATCGTGATGCCGAAATTGCTGTAGCCCAAGCTCAAGCCGAACTACTTAAAGCACAGCGCCAGTATAAACAAAGCGCGGCCAACAGCAGCTCTTTAAACTCGCAAGTCTTTGTGAGTGATGACGCCATTCATAGTGCTGAAGCGCAAGTGGCTAAAGCCAAAGCAGAGTTGGATAAAGCGCAAGATGACTTGAACCGTCGTCAGCAGTTGAGTGCGACAGGCGCGATTTCTAAAGAAGAATTAAGCACGGCACAAGCTGCTTTAAATAATGCACAAGCAGGCTATAACTTGGCGCAAGCGGGGTGGGCGCAGGCAAAATCCAGTCAGAAAGCTGCGCAAAGTAATTTGGCTGCAAATGAAGCTCTAATTCAAGGCAGCAATGAAAATTCGACCCCAGATGTTTTGGTTGCTCAGGCAAAACTGAAACAAGCTTTACTTGATTTAGAACGTACTGAAATTAAAGCACCATTTGATGGGGTGGTGACGAGCCGAAAAATTCAAGTTGGACAGCGTGTCGCACCGGGTTCGGTGCTCATGGTGGTGGTGCCAATTTCACAGTTATATGTCGACGCGAACTTTAAAGAAAGCCAGCTTGAAAATGTACGCCCCGGTCAAAAGGCCGTTTTAACCTCAGACCTCTATGGCGACTCGGTTGAGTTCCATGGTACGGTCTTGGGCTTTTCCGGTGGAACAGGTTCAGCCTTCGCGCTGATTCCTGCACAAAATGCCACAGGTAATTGGATTAAAGTGGTACAGCGTTTGCCTGTACGTATTCAACTCGACCCGAAAGAGTTGGCTGAACATCCTTTACGTGTCGGCTTGTCTATGGAAGCTCAAATCGATTTGAAATCGAAGTAGTTACGCATGAATAGCTACGTTCCCTATGGTGACTTAAAGGGTGGTCGCCTTATGCTGGCGGCCTTCGTCCTCGCTTTGGCTAACTTTATGGTCGTGCTGGACATGACCATTGCCAATGTTTCTGTGCCTCATATTACAGGGAGCCTTGCCGTATCGAGTTCGCAAGGAACATGGGTGATTACCTCTTATGCCGTGGCTGAAGCGATTTGTGTCCCTTTAACAGGCTGGCTCGCAGGTCGTTTTGGTGGAGTGAGGGTTTTTACCTTAAGTCTGATTGGCTTCACCATATTTTCGGTACTGTGTGGTTTATCGACCAGTTTAGAAATGCTGGTTTTCTGCCGCATTGGCCAAGGTTTATTTGGTGGCCCGATCATGCCGCTCAGTCAGATGTTACTGATGCGGATTTTTCCTCCAGAAAAGCAATCCCAAGCGATGGGCATGTGGGCAATGACGACGGTGGTTGGCCCAATTCTTGGTCCGATTTTAGGGGGAACCATCAGTGACAACATGTCTTGGCATTGGATTTTCTTTATTAATATTCCTGTTGGGATCGCGTGTGCTTTTGCTGCGATGCGTCTGCTTAAACCTGCGGAAACCGCAACGGCCAAACTCAAAATTGATCGCGGTGGATTGATCCTCCTGATTTTATGGATTGGGGCATTACAGCTCATGCTCGATTTGGGGCATGAACGCGACTGGTTTAATAGCCCTGCGATCGTGGTACTGGCTTTAACGGCTGTGATTGGTTTGGTGATTTTTACCATTTGGGAGCTGACCGAACGGCATCCAGTGGTGAATATTCAGATCTTTAGATACCGTAGCTTCACGATTTCTGTCTTGGCACTGGCCTTTGGCTTTGGCGCATTTTTCGGCAGTATTGTACTGATTCCGCAGTGGTTACAGATCAATTTGGGCTATACCGCAACTTGGGCTGGTTATTTAACCGCAACCATGGGTTTTGGTAGTTTAACTATGTCACCTATTGTGGCGAAATTAGCAACCAAATATGACCAACGTGCCCTGGCCAGTTTTGGCTTGAGTATCTTGGGCGGGGTAACCTTGATGCGCTCGTTCTGGACTACAGACGCAGACTTTTTTGCATTGGCATTGCCACAAATCTTGCAGGGCTTTGCTGTACCATTTTTCTTTATCCCATTATCAAATATGGCGCTGTCATCGGTATTGCCACATGAAATGGCATCAGCCGCAGGTTTAATGAACTTCTTAAGAACTATGGCAGGGGCGATAGGCGCATCTATTGCTGTCACTATTTGGGACGACCATACTAAAGTTGCACGTAGTGAAATGGTCGGCAGTTTGCATGCAGATCAAACTCAGTCGGTGTTGATGCAGCAGGGAATGAGCGCGGAAGGTGCATTAGGCTATATTTCTAGTTTGGTGGATAAAGAAGCGTTGACCTTGTCGGCAAACTATATTTTCCTGATCTTGGCTTTGGTGTTTCTATTTGCAGCATCCATTATTTGGCTCTGTCCTAAACCTAAAATAGGGGCAGGCGGTGGCGGACATGCGCATTAGGGTAATAAAAAACCGCTTTCTTGAAGCGGTTTTTTATTATGGAAGTTATGTAGTTTTATGATGTTTTTGATATCTCAAAACAATAGAATTAAATAATCAAAGTTCTGACTTTGCACGCTTTAAGGCAGATTGCCATTGTTGTAAGTGAAATTCACGTTGATCTGTGTTCATTTTGGGTTCAAAAGCACGTTCAAGCTGCCAAGACTGTGCAATTTCATCCAAACTTGAAAATACGCCACACCTTAAGCCTGCCATGGCCGCTGCACCCCATGCAGTCGACTCCTGCATCTTGGGGCGTAGTACAGGCACATTTAAAATATCGGCTTGAAACTGCATAAGCATATCATTTTGACTGGCACCACCATCGACACGGAGCTCTTTCAGCGGCTGCTGAATATCGGCTTGCATGGCGGTCAGTACATCCGAAACTTGAAAGGCAATGGACTCTAAGGCCGCACGGGCGATATGGGCCTTATTGGTACCGCGTGACATTCCACATAACAGGGCACGCGCTTCACTGTCCCAATGTGGCGCACCGAGTCCAGTAAATGCCGGAACTAGCATGACGCCATCGGTATCTTGAACAGTACAAGCTAATTTTTCAACATCGCTACTTTTTTGAATAATGCCTAAATTATCCCGTAGCCACTGAACAATCGCACCTGCCATAAATACACTGCCTTCTAGGGCATAAGTGGTTTGATGTTGCGTTTTCCAACCCAGTGTCGAAAGCAGTTTGTTTTTACTGTATTGAACGGTCTCGCCTGTATTGAACAGCATAAAACAACCTGTGCCATAGGTATTTTTTGCAGTCCCAATGTCAAAACAGGACTGTCCAAACAGTGCAGACTGCTGGTCACCTAATATGCCTGTGATCGGAATATTGGCACCGAGCAAGCCTGCCGCGGTATCTGCGACGTAGGTATCTGAGTTGATGATTCTTGGCAGTAATGCAGGTGGAATATTAAATAGATCTAAGAGCTCTTCATCCCACTGCTGGGTACTTAAGTTCATGAGCATGGTGCGAGAGGCATTGCTGACTTCGATGACATGTTGAGCGCCTTGGGTGAGATTCCAAATCAGCCAACTATCAATCGTGCCAAAGGCCACATGCCCCTGTTCAGCCAGTCTGCGTAGACCATTGACATGCTCAAGTAACCAGACCAATTTTCCTGCACTAAAATAAGGATCGATTCGGAGTCCAGTTTTGGATTGAATCCTATCTTTTAAGTTTTGCTGTAGGAGCTGATTGCACCATTCAAATGCGCGACGATCTTGCCAGATAATGGCTGGTGCAAGCGGCTGTCCTGTACGCTTATCCCATACGACAGTCGTTTCTCTTTGGTTAGTAAGACCAATGGCTTTGATGTCTTTGGCCAAAATACGAGCAGAGGCCAGAGCCTGCTGTACAACTGCAATTTGTGAGCTCCAAATTTCTTGGGCATCTTGTTCTACCCAGCCAGATTGGGGGGTATGTATACGTGTTTCGCGTTGCGCCGTTGCCTGAACTTGACCTTGTTCATTGAAAATAATGGCACGACTCGAAGTGGTTCCTTGGTCGAGTGCAAGTAAGTAGCTCATAAATTATTTTATTGTTGGACTTGAAAACCAAAATATTAGCGCAATTATGTAATTAAGCGCATCAATATGTGTGTTTGTTTAGAAAATAGATCGTATTTTCTAGCAACTATGCTATGATTGTCGCTACTTTGGGGGTGTTTCTGGCTTCGACGCTGGTGATGAAACTCATAGATGCATGTCGAGAGCGCATTTTCTCTCGTAAATCAAATTTGCATTTTTTAGTCGCAAACGACGAATCATACGCTCTAGCTGCCTAAGGGCAGCTTGTCCGCCTCTCCGAATACTTGTGGTTAGAGAGTCCGACTGAAGCGCACGCACACAAGTCCGTATAAAACCAAGCCTCGGGGTTTTGTACTAAATTAAGAGGATCGCGATTTGTACCCTGTTCGTCGGGTCACAAAAAGTTAAAACAGTAGACGATATCTAAGCATGTAGTATTCTCGAGCGTAGTGCTGGCGGACGCGGGTTCAACTCCCGCCACCTCCACCAAAATTCAATTCAGAGCTGTTCGACTGAATGTAAAAAAGCCTTTAAACTCAATGTTTAAAGGCTTTTTTATTGGCTGTCATGTCCGATTCTGTCCAAAGCGATTTGACCCTATTTTTGCTTTGTGTGGGTCAATATTGGGACAATTTGACCCACTCAATAAGTTTAATTAAGTGGGACAAAGATATGTCACTAACTGATGTGATGTGTAAAAAAGCACAGCCTCAAGCAAAACAGTATCGCCTTTCTGATATTAATGGTCTCTCTTTGCGAATAGATCCGAATGGGAAAAAATATTGGTCTATCCGATATACGGAAAATGGGCAAAGGAAGTCAAAAGCATTAGGTGTATATCCCGAGCTGAGCCTAAAACATGCAAGAGAGATAGCTCTTGATCTAAGGTATAAACTCAAAAATATGGTTGAGGCCGAAGTGATGCAGCCTCATTTTCAAGAGGTTGCAGAAGATTGGTTCAATAATCAAAAAGAAACATGGTCATCTAAACACATTAGCAATGTTCGAGCTTCTTTGGATGAGCTTTATAGTGCTCTTGCTAATAAGCCTATTAACCAAATTCAAGCACCTGAAATTTTGCAGATCATAAAAAAGATTGAGGCAAGAGGCTCACTTGAAGTAGCCAAACGTACATTATCTCGTTGCGGAATGGTTATGAAATATGCCATTGCTCATGGCTATCGTTACGATAATCCTGCTGGTGATTTGGTTTATGCGCTTAAAAATAAGCGTGTAAAAAATTTGGCATCGTTACCAGCTTCAGAGATGCCTGAGTTTTTAGGAAAAGTCAGAGCTTACCCAAGCGATCAGCAAACCCATCATGCCATTATATTAATTATGCTGACAGGTGTCCGGGTAAGTGAATTACTGCAAGCGCGCTGGGAAGAGTTTGATTTGGAAGGGCGTAAGTGGGATATCCCTGAAGAACGTATGAAGAATCGCCTTCCGCATCGTGTACCGTTGACGGACATGATGATTGAAGAGCTACAAGCTTTAAGACTTACTCATAATCAAGAATTGCTTTTCCCTCATCGTCTAAATAATAAAGAACCGATGCGTAGTGAATCCATTTTGGCAATCATTAAGCGTTCAGGCTATGCAGGTCGAATGACAACACATGGTTTTAGATCGCTATTTAGTACAGTCGTAAATGAATCAAATCTGTTTAATCCAGATGCCATTGAACGCCAGCTTGCTCATGTTCCTCAAAACAGAATTCGATCCGCTTATAACAGAGCGCAGTACTGGGATGAGCGGGTAAAAATTATGGAGTGGTATGGGGAACAGGTAAGAAATTGGGTCAGTTGATCTGCTTTAACTCCACAACTAAACCACGCTTATAGGCGTGGTTTTTTATGCCTGTAAAAAACTGTATGAATAAAAGAAAACTTATTTGTTCGAGTGTAATGTCAATCTTGTTATGTTTAGGAATTTAAGTGAAAAAACATGGGAATTGAAGTGAAAATATATGGGAATTAATGGGTTACATAATGGGAATTGAAGTGGTAGTCTCGCTGATAAGGCATAGAGTACGATGTAAATCACTAATGAATAATATTGAGAAAGAGCAAGCTGAAGTTAATACAACGGAGGACAATGATGCAATTTTGGGAGGTTTTTTGTCAGGCTCAAAGGAGCAAATGATTGAAAATTTAGGAGAGGCAATAATAAATTATATTCTTGATAGTGACCGTTTGAAGACGTTGAAATATGAATCAAGATCACGTGTGGAAAGTAGTCATCAAACTCTAAGAAGAGGAAGTCAAATACATAAGAGTAGGCCATATATTTTGTTGTATGAAATAATTCCTGAGAATAATCGTGAATTATTAAAGAGCATAAAGCAGCATGTTTGGGCAAAAGAATATCTGGGAGTAATAGAAGTCTTATATCAAGAATTTTTTGTTGAAGATCCTAATTTTCCATTTGATAGGGATAGTGACTATGAGACGTTTGAGCCAAGAGAAAAAAACTATACTTTGGACTTAAAGTTGCTCATGCGAATAGAAGTATTCATGTTAGCCTTAATTTATAAACCAACACCAGCTTTCATTTTTTTTGGTTCTTCAGGTCGAGAGGTTCGCAAAGAACTGCCGCATGAATTAAAAAACAGAATCACAAGGTTGGGTTTTGAGCTACTGTATTTAATTGATAAAAAAAATGATATAGAAGACTTTCAGAGTGGGGCTTTGACCAGAAATGTAAAGATTCTAATAGATTTTTTAAGACAGGAAGGTTCACATTCAAATAGAGAAAATATTTTTTCTCTTAATCAGGACCTTACATTTGATTCATTGAAAGATTTAAATAATTTGCTTTTACGGCTAAAAGCTTTTGCTGAAACTGGACGTTTAAAAAAGAACTTAATGTCAAGTCAAACTTATAGACAGCGTGATGGAGGTGTAGAACCTGCAACAATACTTGTCCGAGCAAGCCGTATTGAGATGAATAAAGATTGGGAAAATCGTTCTAAGCAACTTAATGAAGCTATCTTATATTTTCAGAAATATAACAAACAAAATATTTTATTATGCCGCACACAAATATATTTGTTACTTGAGAAAGGGCGTGTGACAGCTGAACAATTTCAAAAAATTTTTGGAAATATTAATAAAAAAGCTAAAAAGCCTAATGGGTTACAGGGATACTTGGATTTTTTATATTTTTGGAGTGAAGATTTTTCTAGTCATGAACTAAAACTAGATCTCATATGTATTTATGATACAAATATGCTCTTACAAGTTTCTAATGAGCCTAGTTGTAAGCAACGAAATTTGCGGACAGAGTTGAAAGAATTTTGGCAAGCCAATTTAGAGGATCCAATATTTGAAGGACAAAATGTACAACTTCAATTTAAACCCATCCCAATATTGCAAGATTTGTCTTATGGGCTTGCACCCGAGTTTTTAATTGAGGCGGGAGATAAGCGGAGATGGAATATTTTTGAGCAAAAAGTATTACCCTATTTTATATTTTTAGAGTTTTTAGATCTCAACTATACGGATGAAATAAGAAATAGATTCAAGAGAGGACAATCAAGTAAGTAACGGCATTAGAGATACTTAACTTCCGCTTTAATCTGTTCTATAAAAACAGGAGAAATTGTAGAATTTTGACAGCTTGCTATAGAAGCAACGTTTTTCATTTTATGAAAAGTCTAGTGAGTACATTTTGAGTTAATGTGACTAGGATATATATTTAATATTATTTATTAAATACTTAATCTTCTTCATGAACCTTCATCATCCCCAAATGATGAAGGTTTTTTATTGAGTTCAATATTTCAGTCCATGTGTAAAAAATACTGAGCAGTGATTCCTATGAGTTTACTCAATCACAGGAAATATACTCATGAACGAAGTACCAACCTTACTTGAAATTGAAAACTTCATGCTTAAGGTGACTAAAAGAACATACCGCTGGACCCGCTTTAAAACGGACTATGATGAACTAAAAAGAGCAGCTGAGGCAGTCTACGATCCAAAATGTGAATACAGTCCTTTGGTTCAAGCCTACTTTAACTTATTACCAGAACATGCATCCTTTGAAAATCTAAAAGTCTTTAAAGACAGCAGAGCATTCAGTTGTTTTCAGAATGAGCTTATTGAAGAACATGAATACTTTCTTGATAAATTCAGTAACAATAACCGTCGCAACCGCAATCACTTGAAAGCGTATTTTTATGATCTTGTAGAAAGCCATCGTAAGTTATTGCTGGTCAGGGTTGATCTGTCATATCGATTCAACGCTCAACCGAGCGTAAAACAATTTGAACGTGATGTGAATAAATTGGTACGGCGTATTCAGGATAAAGACAGCATCTTTAAAGATCAGGTAGGTTATGTCTATCGCTTAGAGCAGGGTGGGAAGACTAAAGGCTATCACTGTCATCTGCTGGTGATCTATAACGGATCGCTACGGATTAAAGATGATTATTTAGCACAATCCATTGGTGAGCTTTGGCTAGAAAAAATTACAAAGGAAGACGGGATATTCTTTAACTGTAATCAAGCCAGCCATAAAAAATATTATAAGGACCTAGATCAATTAGGTATTGGAATGATCGAAAGGCGGAATCTAAAAGAGGTTGAGAATGCTTGGCTTGCCATCAGCTATCTGGCTGATCCTCAAAAAGACAAGCAATACCTGAGAGCATCTGTGCAGGGAATGAGGCAATTTAGCAAAGGGCAGTCAAAGCCTAGAGCCAAGAGCGGCAGAAGGTTGATCCTAAAAAATCATAGATATATATCATTAACATGAAGATTGAATGTTTATTTTTCCCTTTCATTCAAAATCTGAGGCTTGCCATATGGTAAGCCTTTTTTCATTTTAGAGGTATATCTTATGAGTAAACATTGTCCTTACTGTTTTTCTGATCAAATCGTCCAAGTGATGAATCAACAGGTAAATGGCTCGGCTGGAACAGGCGTTGCAGCATCAGCCTCCTTTGCCACGATTGGCGCATCGATTTCTAAAACCCTACCTTTACCGCTATCTCCATTGCTTGGTGGAATTGCAGGTGCTGTGATCGGTGGGGTATTCAGTAGCTTATTCGATTCACCTAAACAGCACATTCCGATGTGTTATTACCATTGCCACCACTGTAACCAAAACTTCCAATAAGTTCACAGAGGAGAAATGAACAATGGCACATCAAATTGAACAGATCGCCTATGTGGGCGAAACCCCTTGGCATGGCCTTGGGAATCAACTCAGTCCTCATCAACCGATTGAAGTCTGGGCAGAGCAGGCAGGCATGGATTGGCGGATTGAATCTTCCGATGTGAGTTATATGGCACAGAATGAACGTGGGCAAAGCATCATCATGCCGTATGAGGAACAGCGGGTTCTGTATCGTTCCGACACGCATGCCCCTTTATCTGTGGTCAGTCAACGCTATCAGGAGGTGCAACCGAAACAGATCTTAGAGTTTTATCGTGATTTGACTGAACAATCAGGATTTGAGCTAGAAACCGCAGGCGTGCTGAAAGGCGGTAAGAAATTCTGGGCTTTAGCCAAAACGGGGCAAACATCGGCTTTAAAAGGTAAAGATGTCAGCAATGGCTATATCTTACTGGCAACCGCTTGCGACGGTACACTGGCAACCACGGCACAATTCACCTCTATTCGTGTGGTGTGTAATAACACCTTAGCCATTGCCTTAAAGGGTCAAAACTCAAGTGCAGGCGTGGTTAAAGTCCCGCACAGCACCAAGTTCGATGCTGAGAAGATTAAGCAGCAATTGGGTATTTCAGTCCGTGCATGGGAAGATCACATGTATGAGATGAAACAACTTAGTCAACGTAAAGTCACACAGACTGAAGCAGCAGCTTATTTCGATGCAGTATTTAACAATACTAGTCTGAGTGTGCCTGAACAGGAGGATGGCATTATCCAGTTCTACCGTAATGTGGCGATGCAGGCTCAAAGCAATAACCCAGCAACCAAAGCCGACAACAAGACAGAACCAAATGGCCGTGCCATGTCGAAGGTGATGACCATGTTTAATGGACAGGGCCGTGGAGCAGAACTGAGTTCAGCCAAAGATACCGCCTATGGCTTGCTTTGCTCTATAACGGAATTTGCCGACCACGAACGCAGAGCCATGAGTCAGGATCATCGTTTGGATTCTGCATGGTTCGGTGCAGGTGCTGGACTTAAGCAAAGAGGATTAGAACAAGCCCTCGCGATGATTGCTTAAGTTTAATCAATCAGATGAATTAATTTATTAGCCTAAGCATCCTTATTTTCATATTTCAAAAACCTTAACCCATTCATTCAAAGCTGTGTCTACGGACACAGCTTTTTTTATGCGCAAAATTTTACAGATAGAGGACATTACTATGAATTCAGCGGTGATTAACCCGAACAATGCAATACCGAGTATCCATACTCCTCGGCCCAAATTGTTTACAGCCAAACGCTTTGTCGATACCAAAAACCTGACGCATGCAGAATGGTTAGAAGTTCGACGCAAAGGGATCGGTAGTAGTGATTGTGCCGCAGCCTGTGGTCTCAACCCGTATATGTCGATGCTTGAACTCTGGATGATCAAAACTGGTCGTATCCAGCACAACATGGATGAACAAACTGAAGGGCATGCCCCTTTATATTGGGGAAAACGTTTAGAACCGCTGGTGGCGGAATACTACAGTATGCATACCCAGTACAAAGTGCGTCGCGTCAATGCAGTACTCCAACATCCAGATCCAGACAAACATTTCATGCTGGCTAATTTGGATTATTCAGTAGTGGGTAATGCAGATGTGCAAATTCTGGAATGTAAAACCGCAGGTGAACATGGTGCCAAACTTTGGCGAGATGGTATCCCGCTGTATGTGCTTTGTCAGGTACAGCATCAGCTGGCGGTGACTGGGAAAAAGGCAGCACATGTTTGTGTACTGATCTGTGGGCATGAAACACGTATCTTTAAAGTCACCCGTAGTGAATCGGTGATTCAACATATTGTAAATGCAGAACGCCACTTCTGGGAGTGTGTTGAAAAGGATATTCCACCTGATGCCGATGCCAGTGAATCCGCAGCCAAAGCATTGCAGCTGCTGTATCCAGCACATGTGCCACTTAGTGTGGAAGATTTAAGTCATGACCCACATGCCAATCAGTTGTTTGATCAGCTCATCAAAATGAAGGCCGATCTTCAAGATCAGCAAGAACACTTTGATCAACTGAAACATCAAATCCAAATGCTAATGAAAGACAACGAACGTGCGGTGTTTAGCAGGGGTTCGGTGGTCTGGAAAAAAGCAAAAGATACGATCAGTCTCAATACCAAAACATTGATCGAACATCAACCTGAGCTAATACAGCAATATCCACTGCACAAGCAGGGCGGTCGTCGATTCAATATCTTTACTGATGCTGAATCTTGATCTAAGTGCCTGCATAAAAAAATCGGCAAAGCAGCCCCTTCGCCCCTCCTTCAAAGAAGAAAGGGCATTGGACAGCTTTGCCAGATCGATTGACCGATGCACAACAGACTCCTGTAGTCATTGCTTGATGTGTCTTGCTTGACGCTATCAAAGAATGACGTAAGAGCAGGTGCTTCAATACATTCGGCTGATCAGTATAAAAATGAATAGAAGGAATATCCCCATGATTAAAGGTTTAGTGATTACACCGCCGGTACTCGGACGAATCAGTATCGGAAAAATTGTAGAAAAGAACGGCAAGCGCCTCCCTGAAAAGGATGACCAATTCACCATCACCAGCCAAATCCAGAACAAGGAGGGTTGGGTGAAACATCCTTTAGATGAGCAACTTCGAGTCAAAGCCCCTAGTCAAAAACTCAGAACCATTCCAGTACGGATGATCTTTAATGATCCCGAACTGAACTTACGTGCGGAATACAGTTTATTTGATCGGCAGACGGGGCGACCTGTTTGCATGGGCAATGGTGAAACCTGTCAACGCTTAACCAATCAAGGCGTAGAGCAACATCCATGTCCATCCCCAGATTTATGTGCCTTGGCACAAGGGGGCTTATGCAAGCCCTATGGTCGTCTGTATGTGAATTTGGATGAATCGGATGAGTTTGGCAGCTTTGTTTTTAGGACCACGGGCTTTAACAGTATCCGAACTTTGGCGGCACGGCTCAGTTATTACCACGCAGCATCGAACGGCTTGCTGTCATGCCTGCCGTTACAATTGACCCTTCGAGGCAAATCCACGACACAAAGCTATCGTACCCCTGTGTACTACGTGGACTTAACCCTACGTGAGGGGATTCACTTACAAGAGGCGATTCAAATGGCTAAGGAGATAGATCAGAAAAGTAAGTTGGCTGGATTCAATCAGAATGCTTTAGATCATATGGCTTTACAGGGTTATGGGAATTCGCAGTTTGAGGTGGATAGTGAGGATGGCATGAATGTCGTTGAGGAGTTTTATCAAGGAGAGGATGGCCAGTCAACAGATGAGAACAGAGTGTTTAATATCCAGCAGGGATTGCAAGGATCAGTCACGGCGTTGAATTGAACTGGGTAAAACCTTACAGGAATCCCGTATCTCATGAGCGAGTTGCTCGTCACCATGAGATAGGAGTACATATCATGAATGCATTTGTTGGCCAAACTTTTCAAATAAATCAGCTGATCAATATACATCAAGTAGTAGAAATAGTAGGTGTAGCACGTTCGACAGTTTATGCAATGATGGATGAATATTCACCGTATTATGATCCAACTTTTCCAAAGAAAGTAAAGATCACCCAAAACCGTATTGGCTGGTCAGCTTTTGAGATCCATCAATGGATTGAAAGTAAGTTGGCGAGTCGTGAATAATTGGGGAGCTACTGCTCCCTTATTTTTTCATTCAGGAATGACGATACATTCCTTGAAAATTTGAACTAATCCGTCTAAGTGTCCATAGAACCCTTCAACATTAGCTTGAATCCAACGTTCCTGAGATTCTATTTGAGACCAATCAACACCATAACCACAATAGGCGAGAAGATGTTCAAAGAAAATGCGCTGAGTGCGTCCATTACCTTCGCGGAAGGGATGAATGACATTAAGTTCACAATAAAAATTGGCAAGCTGCATAATAAGCTTTTGCTTTTCAATATGTTGAAAATAGTTTTGAGATTGAAGTTGTTTAAAAAGCTTATTAGCTTCAACTTCAATACGACTAAAAGTACAAAAGCGTGTATCACCTTTTGAAATATCAACTTGCCTAAGTTCACCAGCCCATTCATAAAGGTCTGAAAATAAGGAGTAGTGTATGTTTTTTAGGTATTGGAGATCGTAAGGTGGTTCAGTATATTCAATGTGTAAACTGGCATATTCAGATAGCTCTAATTCGGCCTGCTCCAAAATTTTTTCATCTTGGATATGTAATTTGTTTTTGAGAATACTAGAATTTGGATAACAGTAAAGACTGTCTCCCATTTCACCATATTTATCCATCAAATCACCAAATTATGATTCTGAAAGCTTTTTATACTTTTGTAGGATTTGGTCTTTGTTTAAAGTTGGAGTGGTTGCTGAAGGAGAAAGACCTTCAAGTTTTAGGCTAGCCCGATAATTCTGTAAGCGTGTTGCTTGAATATATTTTTTTTTCTGTTCAATTGTATTAAGCACGTTGAGGCTCCTTAAGTCCAAAAATTTTAATCAGTATATCAGATTTGACTTATATCAAATGGCGGCAGTCAAAAAATAAAAATGTTGTTGTGGTTAAATTTAATTGCGACAGTTTATGTCTTTATCCAACCAATTTTGCTGAAAAAACTTTAATTTTCGGTAAACTAGTCATGTTTTATTCATTTCATCGGACTCCTATAACAATGACCCACGTACAACTGCAACAATTACAAAAACAACTTTGGAATATTGCCAATACTTTGCGTGGCACCATGGGCGCCGATGAATTCCGTGATTACATTTTGGGTTTTATTTTCTTTAAATATTTATCAGAAAAGTCGGTGAAATTTGCCAATGAATTGCTCGATGGCGAAGACCTCAGCTTTTTAGAATTAGATGAAAATAATACTGAGCATGTGCCCTACATCGAAGAAATTAAAAAGAATGCCATTGCCGAAGTGGGTTATGCGCTTACACCAAAACAGCTATTCCATACCTTAGCCGAGCGTGGCCGTCAGGGCGAATTCATTTTGGATGATTTAACTGCAACTTTAAAATCAATTGAACAAAGCACTTTAGGCACCGACTCTGCCGATGACTTTGCCAACCTGTTTGAAGATTTGGATCTAAACTCGACCAAGCTTGGCAATAATGCCAGTGACCGTAATGCACTGGTGGCGAAAGTCCTGAGTCATTTAGATGATATTGATTTTGATATTTCCAATACCGAAGCCGATGTACTGGGCGATGCTTACGAGTACCTGATTGGTGAGTTTGCCTCAGGCGCGGGCAAAAAAGCAGGGGAATTCTATACCCCACAAACCGTATCGACTTTATTGGCGAAAATCGTCACGCAGGGCAAAGACCGTTTACGTTCGGTCTATGACCCGACTTGTGGTTCAGGTTCGTTATTGCTACGGGTCAAGCGTGAAGTGAGCGATGTCGATATGATCTACGGTCAGGAAATGAATCGTACTACTTATAACTTGGCACGTATGAACATGATTTTGCATGATGTGCATTTTGCCAAGTTCGACATCAAGCAGGAAAATACTTTAACCCGTCCGCAGCATTTAGATAAAAAGTTTGATGCGGTGGTAGCGAATCCGCCATTTTCTGCAAAATGGTCTGCCGATCCGTTATTTTTGCAGGATGAGCGTTTCTCTCGTTATGGCAAACTTGCACCAAGTTCTAAAGCCGATATGGCATTTGTTCAGCACATGCTGTATCAACTGGATGACAATGGCACAATGGCAGTGGTGCTTCCACACGGCGTATTGTTCCGTGGTTCGAGTGAGGGCGTGATTCGTCAGTATTTGATTGAGCAGATGAACGTGGTGGATGCGATTATTGGTTTACCTGCCAATATTTTCTATGGCACGTCTATTCCGACCTGTATTTTGGTGTTGAAGAAAAACCGTGAGCAGAGCGGCAATATTCTGTTTATTGATGCCAGCAATGAGTTTGAAAAGCAGAAGAACCAAAACAAGTTATTGCCTGAGCATTTGGATAAGATTGTTGCGGCATTTGAAAAGCGTGAAAATATTGAAAAGTATGCGCATGTGGCGACTTTGCAAGAAGTCAAAGACAACGACTACAACCTGAACATTCCACGTTATGTAGATACCTTTGAGGCGGAAGCCGAGATTGATTTAGATGCGATTGCAAAACAGCTTCAAGCTTTGGAAGTTGAGAGCCAAAAGACTGATGCCATCATTGCAGATTTTTGCAAAGAGCTAGGTATTGTTTCACCATTTTCGGAGGTGAAGTAATGGCTACGCCAAAATTAAGGTTTAAAGAGTTTAATGATAATTGGCTAAAAGTTGATATTCAGTCTCTTGTTGATGAAAAAAATATTGATAAGCCAATGGATGGCAATCATGGAGAAATTCACCCGACTTCAGCAGATTATGTTGAAGATGGTATCCCATTTGTCATGGCAACAGATGTCATAGATGGCAAGGTGTATTTAGATAAATCTAAAAAGATTAAAAAGTCACAGGCTGATGGTTTAAGAAAAGGTTTTTCTTTAGAGGGTGATATCTTACTTACTCATAAAGCAACGATTGGTAATGTTGCAAAAGTACCTGAATTAAAAACACCTTATATTATGCTTACTCCTCAAGTTACTTATTATCGTGTTTTAAACAAGGATAAATTAAACCAAGATTTTATTAAAAGCACTTTTGAAGCACCAGTTTTTCAAAATGCATTACTAGCTTTGTGTACAGGAGCAACAAGGCTTTATATAGGTATCTCAGAACAGCGTAAATTACCGTTCTCCTATCCATCTAAAAAAGAACAAACCAAAATCGCCTCTTTTCTTTCCGCAGTCGATGAAAAGATTAGCCAACTCACGCAAAAACATGCGCTACTCAGCCAATATAAACAAGGCATGATGCAAAAGTTGTTTAGCCAGCAGATTCGTTTTAAAGCGGATGATGGTAGTGAGTTTGGGGAGTGGGAGGATAAGATACTAAAAGACTTATTTCCTAAAATTAGAAATGGATTTGTTGGTGTTGCTACTCCTTATTATGTGAATTATGGGGTTAAGTATTTACAAGGTAAAAATATTAAGAATGGTAAAATTGATGCCACAGGATTGATATTTATCAATCAGGAATTTCATCAGAAAAAGACAAACTCCATTCTAAAGACAAATGATATTTTGATGGTACAAAGTGGACATGTAGGTGAATGTGCTGTTGTTACAGAAGATTATGACAATGCTAACTGCCATGCTCTTTTAGTTCTATCTCCAAAGTCTTCAAAGTTAATAAACTCTAAATTTGTTGTTTATTATTTTTATTCAGAGATCGGAAAGAAAAAAATTGCCTTAATAAAAACAGGTAATACGATTGAGCATATTTTAGCGTCAGATATTAAAGAGGTAGCTTTATTATTTCCTTGCCTAGCAGAACAAACCAAAATCGCCAATTTCTTATCTGCAATTGACCAAAAAATTGAAGTGGTGGCACAGCAAATTGAACAAGCGAAAACTTGGAAAAAAGGCTTGTTGCAGCAGATGTTTGTTTAATATTTTCATATCAGCAAAGTGAAAAGTCACTTTGCTTTTTTAATATTTTATAAAACTTAAAATAGGATCAATCATGAAAAAATTTATACTTGTTGCTTTAATGACATTGCCAATCTTGGCACAGGCTCAAACCTTTAAATATCAAAAAGATATTTCTGGTTTTAAGCACTACAAAGGAAAAGTGACCTTAACAGGAACTTACTCACGTAATTTAGACCCTGAATATTTAGAATACATGGGCGATGGGATTTGCTTTGAACCAGATCAAAAATCATCTGCACATATTCCTCGCCCAAAAGGTGATGAACGAATCGCATGGTTCTGCTTTAGCAATTTTGAACAAGCCAAAAAAACATTTAAATTGCCAGATACCATTAAAAAAGACTATTGCAAGTATGAGGGTAAGGCAACCATTACCATTAAAGATTACAACTTGTTTGTTGTAGAAACAGAAGGATCAGACTTAACCCAGCTTGTTTCAGCAAAAAATATTACACCTGCGAAAGCAGTCAAATGTGAAACTCAGTATTAAAGCTGTTTCGTTAAAAAATTTGTACAAGCCAAAGACTTAAAAAAGGCTTGTTGCGGTAGATGTTTGTGTAAGGGGAATTGTTATGGCGAATTGGTTAGTTACTGTTAATTACGATGAATTTGATTTAGAAAAAGCCTTTGATGCTTTACCCACAATTTATTGGAAAAACTCAGCCACGACTGAGGGCAAAGGACTCCAGCTCAATGACATTGTTCATGTCTATGTGACTCAGCCTATATCTAAAGTCATGTATCAATTCAAAGTGATTGGGCAAGCAGATAAGTCAGAATATCCTCTCGCTCAAAAAGCATTCTGGAAAGATAGAACCCAACTGGATAGTATTAAGGGCTATGCTGTTTTTGAAAAATTAAAAAAAGTCGATAAAGCCTCTTTATCCTTTGATTATTTTGTCCAGAACAACTTAATCCCTGAAGCTCCAATTCAAGGTCGCCGTACAGATCGGGACAAAGCTCCGAATGATCCAATCCGCATTTTTTTAGCACATATTTTGAATGAGTTTAATAACGAGTCTATTGCTACAGATTACCCAGATGAAGCTGACACTGAAAATAAAAGCTTTCCTGAAGGTGCAAAGCAAACTGTTCAAGTGAATCGCTATGAACGTAATCCTGTAGCACGTGCCAAATGTTTAGAAATTCATGGAACGCGCTGTGAAATTTGTAAGATGAGTTTTGCAGAAACTTATGGCATTTTCGCTAAAGATTTTATTCATGTGCATCACATAACGCCATTACATCAAATTTCAGAGAGTTATGAGGTCAATCCTGAAACGGATTTAATTCCTGTTTGCCCAAATTGTCATGCAATGCTGCATCGACAGGAAAATGGTATTCCCATGACAGTGGATCGGTTGAAATTGTTATATGAAGTATCAAGAAATTCAAAATAGAACAAAGTATAAAATTTAGTTTAGAAAATAGAGGATGAAATGACAGTACAAAGCGAATATCAACTTGAAAATGAACTGATTGCACAACTGCAAGGACTGGGTTATGCAACCGTTACCATCAAGGATGAACGCCAACTACTGTCTAATCTCAAAACACAAATTGAACGTGCCAACGGACTTGCGCCACTGTCAGAAACCGAATGGAAGCAGGTGATTAGCTTTCTTAATACAGGCACGGTATTTGAACGGGCTAAAAACTTACGTGACCAGTTTCCTGTCAAATTTGATGATGGTTCAAGCAAGCACATCTTCTTTTTATCAGATGACCCAAGCAAAAACGTATATCAGGTCACCAATCAAATCACTATCGACCACCGCGACTATAATGGCAGAACCAGCCGTTTCGATGTCACGCTCTTGGTCAATGGTTTGCCTTTGGTACAGATCGAGCTAAAAAAACGCGGCATGGAAATTGCCGAAGCCTTTAATCAGACTCAACGCTATATCCGTGAAGCGTATTGGGCAGGGCAAGGGCTGTTTGGTTTTATCCAACTCTTTATCATCAGTAATGGTGCCAATACCCGCTATTACTCAAATGGCACCACAGGCATCGAGTTTGCTTTTCCTTGGGCTGATGTCAGCAACAAACACATCAATGAAATTGTCGATTTTACCGATGCTTTTCTCAATCATGTACACCTCACGCAAATGCTGACTCAATACATGGTGATGCTGGAAACCAGTAAAAGTTTGATGGTGTTACGGCCTTACCAAATTTATGCTGTGCAAAAGATTATTGCGCATGTACAGAACTCACAGCAAAATGGCTACATCTGGCACACCACAGGTTCAGGTAAAACGCTGACGTCGTTTAAAGCCAGTCAACTCATCATGAAAATGCCTGATGTGGAAAAGGTGTTATTTGTGGTGGATCGAAATGACCTCGATACCCAAACATCACGTGAGTTTAATGCCTTTAAAGCCGAAAGTGTGGACAGTACTGACAGCACACATACTTTGGTGAAACAGCTCGATCAACGCCATGACAAGCTGATTGTCACTACCATCCAGAAGCTGAATCGCGCTATTAGCAATGACCGTTATGCGGAATCCATCAATTACCTGAAAGACAAAAAAGTGGTGTTTATTTTTGATGAATGTCACCGTAGTCAATTTGGTGATACCCATCAAAACATTAAAAAGTTCTTTAGTAATGCACAAATGTTTGGCTTTACAGGCACCCCAATCTTTGAGGAAAACAGCCAATCCAAAGCAGGATTAAAACTGACAACTGATTACCTGTTCAATCAGTGCTTACATCAATATGTGATTGTCGATGCGATTCGGGATCGGAACGTATTGCAGTTCCAAATTGATTACCGTGGCAAATATACCGCCAAAGGGATGCAGAACAATCTCGACTATGACGATGATGTTGAGGGTATTGATACTCAAGAGCTATATGACAATCCGCAACGACTGGAAATGATCGCACGTTATATCGTTGAGACACATGACACCAAAACCAAGAACCGTGAATTCACGGCGATGTTCTGTGTGAGTTCAGTTGATACCTTGACCCAATACTACGATTTATTTGAAAAAGTCCAAGCGGAAAAGCAACAGCAAGATGAAGCCCAAGGCCGACTGTTTAAACCTTTGACCATTGCGACGATTTTCTCTTACGGTGCTAATGAAGCAGTCGATACTGTAGATCAGAATGGACTAATACAGGAAGAATCTACAGACACCCCAACTCAAATTAATCAGTCTAACCGTGACAAGCTCGATCGCTATATTGCCAATTACAATGCCCAATTTGGTACCAACTATAATTCGGGCGATAGTTTCTATGCTTACTATCGTGACATTGCTGATCGGGTGAAGAAAAAGCAGATTGATATTCTGCTAGTGGTGAATATGTTCCTGACGGGGTTTGATTCAAAGCCCCTCAATACGCTATATGTGGACAAGAACCTAAAATACCATGGTTTAATTCAGGCATTCTCACGTACCAATCGTGTTTATAACGATAAAAAACCGTTTGGTAATATCATCAGTTTCCGCAATCTGAAACGTGCCACGGATGAAGCATTAGCACTGTTTTCCAATAAAGAAGCCAGAAAGACCGTATTGGTACCGAGCTTTGAGGAAATTAAGCAAGATTATGCCAATGCAGTGGAAAAGCTATTCAGTATCACTGCTGATTATCAGGCTGTAGATGATCTTGTCACAGAAGATCAGCAACTCGAATTCATCAAAGCGTTTCGTGAAGTCATGCGTTACAACGCACAGTTGCAAACTTTTGTGGAATACGATCAAGACCAGACTGTATTAGACAAGCAGCATTTTGCTAATTTCGCTTCGAAATATGCAGACCTGTGTCGTGATATTCGTAAGACCACTAAGAAAGAAAAAGTCTCAGTGCTAGATGATGTCGATTTTCAGTTAGATCTATTGCACAGTGACCGTATCAATGTAGGTTATATCCTGACACTGTTACAGATGGCGGTGAATGCTGAAACAGATGAGCAGCGTAAGAAGTATGAAGCTCAAGTACATGATCTGATTGGTAGCGATGTTAGCTTGCATGATAAGCAAGATTTGATTCAAAAGTTCATTGAAGAAAACATCCCAAAAATGATTAATGGGCAAAGTGTACAAACGGCGTTTGCTCAGTTCTGGGATGTACAAAAAGAACAGGCTTACCAGCATTTCTGTGAGCAAGAAAATCTAAAACCTGAAGCGATGAAGCAGGTCTTGGATAATTATGAGTTTAATCAACGCTTGCCACGTAAAGAAGAAATGAAGGAATTACCTAACTTTAAGGTGAAGTTGTTTGAGCGAGATAATGTCTTGACCAATTTGTTGGCGAAAACGAGACAGTTGATTGAGAAGTTCTATGTCGGGTTTTAATTGAGGTAATAATTGGGTCAAAGCAATTATAAAAATTAAATTTATTAATGAGTAAGGTGGCAGTTCATCTGCCACCATCTCAGCAAAAAAATCAAATAAGAAAAGTAGATATTCAAGAAATTAAACAATTTTTAAGCTTTATGACATCTCCTGTCATTTTCATATCTTATTTTCATCTTTCAATTGATTAGTTACCGCAGTCAAGCAAAATTAAAAGGAAGCTCACATGAAAATATGCCCTAATCCATTTACTATTAAGCAAAAGATGAAAGCATTGAAGCGTATTTTTAGAGCGTTAATACTTGGGAAGATAAAGTGGGATGAATTAAAGAAGTTTTATTCAGCAATGTTACACCTAGAACGTTATTTAGAAAAACTAAATAATATGGTAATTAAATTTGAATAATTTTTTTTATGTGATTTGGTGTGATTTTTTGTATTATTAATGTGTTATATTTCAAGCATATCAAAACTTTAAAAGTTTGGTATATGTTTTAAATAATTAGAGAAAATTTATGCAACGTGATGATTCTATTCATGAGCGTTTAGCTGACCGACTAGCAAATATTTTAACAAAGTTAAATATGGGGTATCAGTTAAGTATAAAAGAACTGGCATTTGAGTTTGGGGTAAGTACACGTACTATTTCGAGAGATTTTGATCGCCTTAACACTTATTTGCCTTTGTTACAGGATAATGAAAATAAAAAATTTTACCTAGATTCAAATTATTTGGGAAAAATTGCTCCAAAGGATATCCGTAATTTTGCACAGCTCTCAGGAATTAGTCATTTGTATCCCTCATTGGATATGTCTTTTCTGCGTGAGCTTTTAGATAGTCGAGCACATCAGATTTATAGTGCTAAGGGTTACTCTTTTGAAGATGCTAGTCAGTTTAAAGAACTATTCAAAGTTCTTGGAAAAGCAATTCAAGAGCAGCGACAAATTGGTTTTATATATAAAGGAGAACCTCGACTGGTTCAACCTTATCGCTTGATTCATCATCATGGTAGCTGGTATTTGGCAGCAGTTAGAAAAGATCAATTACGTACTTATCGCATTTCACATATTCAACTTATGCACGCTACGCATGAATATCCTCAATTTATTCCAGATCAAGATATTGTAAAAGTTGTGGAAGATGATGACAGCATCTGGTTCGGACAGGATAAACAGGAAATCATTTTATCTATTGATAGTCAGGTTGCTTTTTATTTTAAACAGAGATCAATACTACCTGAGCAACAAATTGTAAGAGAGTTGGGGGATGGTGGGTTGTTGGTTTCTTCTAAAATTAATCATGATATGCAGCTGTTGCCTCTAATCCGGTTTTGGATTCCACATCTTAAAATTGTAAATCCAGGAAGATTACAAAATGAGATGGAAAAGGGATTGAAGGAATACATAAGCTCTAATTGATTTTAAAACATATAGATTTAAAAAATGTGTAAAGAACTTTAATAAGAGGAATATATAAATGGTATTACCACTTGTACCATTATTAATCGGGGTTGGAGCAGCAGCAGCAGGAGCTTATGGTGTTAAAAAAGGATCGGATGCTAAAGCTGGATTTGATACAGCTAAAAGAATTTTTCGTCAGGCTGAAAATAAATTAGATGAAGCTGATGAAACTCTTGAAGAAATGAGAGTAAAAACTAACGAGCGCTTAACTATTTTGGGAGCAACACGTATTGCCGTGGTTGAGCAATGCTATATCCCTTTTAAGAAAGCTTTAGAGGGAATTAAAAATATTGAAATTAGTCAAATACCTGAATTACAAGGTGTTGATGTAGAAAGTAGGTTATTAGAGTTAGATAGACTATCTGTTTCATTACCTGAAATAGTATCCGGAGTAGGTACAGCAGGAGCAAGTGGGGCATTAATAGCTTTAGCTGCCTATGGCGGTACACAAATGTTGGCTGCTGCTTCAACTGGAACAGCGATTAGTACACTTAGTGGTGCAGCCGCAACAAATGCCACATTAGCGTGGTTAGGTGGTGGAAGTTTGGCTGCTGGTGGTTTTGGGATGGCAGGAGGGATGGCTGTTTTAGGGGGAGTTGTTGCTGGTCCAATTTTAGCGGTTGGAGGTGCAATGTTAGCTGCAAGTGCCGAAACAGCTGTGGATGATGCAAAAAGAAATTTAGCTAAAGCACATGCAATTTACAATGAAAAAATGATTGCAGCCAAAACAACACGTGCTATTGGCAATGCTGCTCATGCGATTGCAGGTTTAATTGAGCAATTGAGTGAATTTGCAGATGAGTTAATCGCAGAGATAGAAAAAATACGTAAACACAAAGATGATTATCAAACATTTACTCAAGCAGAAAAAGCTATATTGGCAAATGCGTTTTTGTGTATGGGAGGAATTTCTGCATTAGTTAAAGCTCCATTAATTAAAGAAAATGGTGCTTTAGATGTAGCAATTCGTGATGTCCGTGATCAATCTAAAGATTTGGTTGATCGTTTAAATAGTATTTAAGGAGAAATAACATGACCCAAGAAGCATCGGCTGAATTACTAGAAATTGAAAATAAAATTTCTAAAGTTCAAGAGCGTATTGAAAGAATTGAGGATTTAATTAGTGAAAAGTGGGATGTCTCTGGAAACATGACGAAAGGGATTTTTGAGTCTGATGAAAAATTCTATAAACGTTTTGATCAGGCAGAAGAGGTTGCCCGTAACTTTGAACGAGCTAAAACTCCAGAGTTAAATACATATCGTCAAGAATTAAAACAACTAGAAGGGAAAAAACAACAATTGAACGAGCGACTTTTTGCAGGTCTAGATGAGTCAGATGACTTCTAACTTCTGATCATATTTAAAAGGAATGGTTATGACATATCTTGATGAGGTATTGCACATCTTTGTAGATGATATCTCAACAAAGCTTAATATTGATTTATCTTGGACATTAGAGCAACGCAGTGAAAAGTTGTTAGATGCTTCTATGCAATATAGAGATGAGCTACAAAGCTTATTAACCACCAAATCAGGTAGTCATAATCAAAATCCAAATAGACAGGGAAACCTATTTGAGGTTCGAGATGTGTTTATTAATAATTTAAATCAAGCTATTTCTAAAACTTACAAAAGATATGTAACAGCCGACTATCTTTATAATTTAAAAAAGCAAGGTGTAAAGCTTTCAGACTCGATTCTGAGCGCAGCAAATTATAATGATAATGTGACAGATGTTGTAGCATTTGCTAAAGGTAAAATACTAGATGGTGAAAAGGCACAATATAAATCTATAAAAAGCTTCACTCATTTAGCAGCAGAGAGATATTTAGAAAACAATGACAAATTGGTTGTACCTTTAGAAGATTTTGAAAAAGCTAAAGAATATTGGTTGGATCGTGCAGAATTGGGCGATGTAATTGCTCAAGCGGTATTAGAAAAGCTAGTAGCAGGACAAATTTCTAGACGTTCAGTTTCTTTACAGGGAACTTGGATTGAGAGTGTGATTATAACTTTTTCTGATGAAGAAAAAGCTAAAGAGAATTTACAGAACTTAGCAGATTATTTTTTGATTGCTGAATCAGAACTTCATGAGAAGGGGTATTTCGTTACTCATGAAGTGATTCAACACACTGACATTAGTATAAAACAAGCGATTACCTATATGGTTGGGCGTTGTGTCGCTGAAATTCGCCAAGCATGGAAAGATCAGAATATAGATTTTTCTGCGCGACTTCAAAATGTGATCAATGACACTAAGCAAAAATTTAAAGAAATATTTGAAGAAGGCTTTTTGAAAAACCTATCAAAATCTGCAATTGATTATGTTGTTGGATTAATTGTAGGCTTTTATAAAAATATCTACCAAGCGATTCAGAAAGGGGGTAAGTATTTCAAAGTTGTTTGCGATGAAATATGGTTGTTTATTACAGGTGAGAATAAATCCTTATTCCAAACAATTTTGAATATTTCTAAAGCAATCGCTGCTTTAGCAGTAACTACTTTTATTGTGGGGTTATATCAATATTTAATTAGCATTGGTATTCCAGAAGTATTTTCTGTTGTGATTACTTCATTTGTTTCAGCTTTAGTAACTGTAACAATTTTCCGTTTAATTGAAAAAGCTGCACAGATTACGGGTTCTGTATTTTACACACGAGATGTTGCTCGAATCCGTCGTCAGGAAGTTGAACGGATTTGTGAAGAAGTATTGCCGCTTATTGAAGAAAAAGTTGCTCAGCTAGATAGTTTAATTGAGCAGGAAGATAAAGAACGGAAAGAAATTTTTAATAAGTCTTTTGTTCAGATCAAAGCATCTTTGAATTCTGTGGAAATAAATAAAATCGTTATCGCTTATCAAGAGTTATACCAATATTTGGGACATGAATTGCCATTTAAAAATGAAAATGAATTTGATGACTTTATGATGGGTAATAAGATTTTTGAACTTTAACTTAAAAGTAAATGAGGGGGTAGGTTAATGAATAATAGAGATAGGGATAAGGCCGCTGGTCAAGCTGCAGCTTTATGGAAATCTGGTAATCCGGTTGGACGTATTTTAGCTACAATAATTTTATTGTTTCTTGGTCCTTTAGGGTGGCTTGCAATAGTTGTAATGTGGGGAATTCATTTTCTTGACAAGAAAAATTAATGTAATTTTTATCAAATTTAATGTGTAAAAAAGCGAGGGTATAAAATGAGTTTTTGGAATAAAGTGGGACAAGTAGCAAAAGTAGCAGGAGAATATGCAGCTAAAGAAGCTAAAACTCAGTATGAAGGAGCAAAAGAAAGATCTGCTCAATATGCGGAAGAAATGCCTGATCTCAGTGATCGTCAACTAGCTAAAATTTGCCTTACAGAAGCTCAGCGTTCACCTATTAAAGCGGTAGCAGCTCGAAAAGAGTTAAGAAATAGAGGTTATGAAACTATGGAAGATATTAAAAGTATTTAAATTTGTTTGAGATTTTTATCTTTTTTAGAGTAGGTAATCATTTATTAATTTGAACTCATTTATGAGAATTTAAAAGTTAATTAAGTTGCATAATCCTGCTCTAAAATAAATTCATATTTTTAGTCATTATTAAAAATAATTACTTAGTAGTAATTGAGAGGAAACCATGCCATTACCATTAATTTTAATTGGGGCTGCCGTTGCAGCGACAGCGGTTGGAGCTAAAAAAGCTTATGATGGTCATCAAGACAAAAGTCTTGCAGATGATATTATTGAACGCTCAAAAAATATTTATAAAAAGCATAAGGAAGCTCTTGACGAAGTAAATAATAAAACCAGTCAGTCATTAGAAAGCTTAGGCGAGTTAGAGCTCAAAATAGGTTCAGATTTTGATAAGTTTGATCGTTTAGTAGAAGAAATTTTAAAAAATAATAATTTTCAAAAATATAGCGATACAAAAATTCAAATTCCCCAGCATAAATTAAATCAAATAAAGGAAGTTGCTATTACAGCAACTGACTATTTGAAAACTGTTGTTGGTGGTGGTGTTTCGGGAGCAGCAGCGGGATTTGCTGTATACGGTGGCGTTATGGCTCTTGGAGCCGCATCTACAGGGACATCTATAGCATCTTTATCTGGTGTCGCTGCATATAATGCTACTATGGCGGCTATTGGTGGTGGTTCATTAGCTGCTGGCGGTTGGGGAATGGCTGGTGGTGCTATGGTGCTAGGAGGCGCAGTTGTTGCTCCTGTATTAGCTGTAGCTGGTATTGCTTATGCGATTCATGGTTCTAAAGCGCTAGATAAAGCAAGAGATATCCGTTACGAAGTTGACCAAGCTGTTACAAAAATGGAGATTGCACAAGAGCAGTTATTGCGAGTCCAATCTTATGCAGACCGAATTTATAATGAATTAACTAAAATATATAGCGTCTTCAATTTGTATTTTGAAAAGCTAAAAGAGATTAATCAAATACTAAAAGAGGGTAATCAGGAAAAAATACATAGCATTTCGGAAGAGACGATTACATGCATTGAAAATGGTACAAGTTTAGCTGCAATTATGGCAAAAATGATTTCTACGCCGCTATTCAAGGTAAAACAAGATAATAAAGGTAAGCCTATTTTAGACAAAGATGGTAATGCAGAAATTCTTGTAGACGAGCATGGTATGCAAGTACTTGATCATCAAGGTCTTGAGAAAGTTTTAAAAGAAACCCATGAAGGTTTTAAGCGTTAATAACATAATTTTAAAGTATGAAGGACTCCTCCTGTCAACACAGGAGGAGTTCTTATATTAGGAACAGATATGTCATCAAAAACATTTGATTGGTCAGATGAAATTAACCAAGTTGTCACTAAAAGTTTAGTGACTACCTTTGGTCTTGATTTTTTATTATTTGAAGATAAAAAAGGTGGAGATGTTGATACGATTCAAAATGTCAGACAAGACATATGGGCAACAGAAGCGGAAAAGATAAAGTATGAAAATCGTGAAAAATATGCTTCGGCTGCTTATCATCAACATCATAATTATATTCAGAAAGGGCGGAATGATAAACAAGCGCAAGAAAATGGGACTTTGAAAGATAAATATCGTAAAGATAAAAATCTATCAAAAGGCCAAAACCGTGATTTGGATCATATTATTTCGGCGCATGAGATTCATAATGATGCTGGAAGAATGCTAGCTGGACTGGATGGAGTAGCATTAGCTAATCAAGACTCAAATTTATCGTCAACGGCTAGCAGTATAAATAGAACTAAAAAACAGCATTCTGTTGATAAATTTTTAAATAATTTACCCGAAACAATTAATAATCGTGAAATTGAATTAAGTAAGTTAAATCAGAAGCTTCATGGAATGCCACAATCTACACCTCAAGAACGGCATGAGTTTCAGCAAGTTCAAGATAAAATTAGAAAAAAACAGCAATCATTGGATGAGCTTAAACAAGTTGATAGTGAATCCATGAAAAAAGTTGATGAAAAGGCAAGAGCTGAAACTGAGAAGCAGATAAATAGTTATTATCAAAGTACTAAGTTTTTTAAGGCAAGCTTAACATCAGCGGGGATTGCTGGTTTAAAAATGGGTTTAAGGGAGACATTAGGACTTATACTTGCTGAAATTTGGTTTGAAATAAAAGCGGTAATTCCTTCTATATACGTGAAGTATAAAACAGTTGAATTTAGAATTAAAAACTTTTTAGATGATTTAAAAGATACGGTTTTAAATATTATTGAACGTGTAAAGCAGCGGTTTAAGGATGTAGTTTCTAGTTTTCGGGATGCAACAATTTCAGGTGTTTTTGCAAGTCTTTCTACAACGGTATTAAATATTTTTCTTACAACAACAAAGTTTTGGGGGAAAATTATAAGAGAGACCTGGTTAAATTTGATCAAAGTCATGAAGATGGCATTCTTTAATCCAGAGAACTTATCGACTGGTGAGTTAACTAAAGCCACTTTTAAAATTCTTTCAGCAAGTATTGGCATAATCGTAGGTATGCTTATGCATGAAGGTTTAGCTGCTCTTAACTCAATGCCTTTAGGAAATTTAGTTGTTGACTTCGCTAGCGCTTTGACAAGTGGTATTGTAATTTTGGCTTTAAATTATTTCATTGAACAAAGTGAAATAATGCAGAATTTTTGGGCTTATTTAGATCGAATTAAAACTAAATATGAAAAAGTCTTAGATAATTTCAAAGAAATTAATAAAGAGTTAGATCACTATATTCTCGAATTGACTCAATTAGAGTTTGGATTAAATATTGATGAAATCTCAAAATTTACAGAACAACTTACAAACTCTAGCTCTGAGTTGGAACGTAATATACTTTTAAAGCAAGAAATAGAGAAACAGGAAATCAAACTTCCATTTGAAATGGGAAATGCTGAAAGTACGCAAAATTGGTTATTAGGATTGGTTAGAAATTGATAGCTTTTCCATGTACTCAGTGTGGAGCCTGTTGTAGGCACGTTAATTTATCAGAATTGACAAAGTTTTTAGATCGTGGTGATGGTATTTGCTATCACCATGATCTGAATTCCCATTTATGTAAAATTTACGAAAATCGTCCAGAAGTATGTCGAGTAGATATCTATTATGAACAACACTTTAAACAAAAAATTTCTTGGGAACAGTTTGTACATCTTAATTTGATCGCTTGTAAGCAGTTGGACCAGCTAGAGTGATTGATCGAATATACTGTTAAAAGCCTGAGACCATTTGATAAGGTTTAAACCCTTCTAGTACTGCATCTGAAGTCATTTAAATAGAAACTTCAGTTTTGCCATGGCCTGCTCTCAGTAGCCTAGACATGAGATAAATTCATTTTGAAGCTGCCTCAAATGCTTCGAGCATAGTTTTTCCATGCAAACATTCAATGTAAGGTTATAGAAAATAGAATTTCAAGAAGATCTACTGTAGAGCATTTAATACCTTTTTTATATACGAGGCACGTGTGGTTACGGTAAGTCCTATCAATAGGCTATGAAAAATTAATCTTTTAGAATATCTATGAGGAGGGCAAATGATGAATACAGAACAGTTACTTATACAAATTAAAAATTTACTCCATGAAAATCCTGATTTAACTGAGATCGCTGAAACTTCATTAATCGGTATTATCGAGAATCTAAAGACAAGAGAAAATAGCCTGGAACTTCAAGCTATTTCAAAGTTGGAAGGACGTAATTTTTTTGTCGATAGTTATCAGCGTGGTTATAAGTGGAAACCACAACAAGTTGAAGCTCTACTGAATGACATTGATGAATTTGAGCCAGAAAATGAGAATGAATTTTATTGTTTACAACCTGTCGTGGTTAAACGCAAACCTGTACAGCACGAAGGTAAAGAAAGCGTTTTTTGGGAGTTGATTGATGGTCAGCAACGCATGACCACTATTTTCATCATTCTTAGTTATTTATTAAATAAACCCTTTTTCACTTTGCGTTATGAAACGCGGACAGAGAGTTCACAATTCTTAAATGACATGGTTCAACTGAATCATATTGAACAAGCACCCGAATTAAGCCATATCGATAACCACTATTTCTATCAAGCTTATAAAACCGCTCAGGATTGGTTTAAAACGAAGTCACAAGAAGAAAGAGATATATGGCGTGATAAGCTGCTCCACAAAACTAAAGTCATTTGGTACATGGTACTCAATAATCACAAAAAGGACAGCCAACAGCATTCGATTGAAATATTTACTCGACTCAATCAGGGGAAAATTGCTCTTACGGATGCAGAGCTGATAAAAGCGCTTTTTCTACAGAGTGTAATGAAAGCTTATCATCATCCAGAGATTGCCAAACAAAAACAATTTGAAATGGCTAGCCAATGGGACTTAATTGAACAGACACTGCAGGATGATGAATTTTGGGCATTTTTAAGCCCGCATAAAGGAACCAATAAACATACCCGTATTGAGCTAATCTTTGATTTGCTGGCGGAAGAAAGTAAAGACAAACAGCAATTAAATCATAAGACATTTCTCTATTTTGCGAATCAACTCAAAAATGCATCGAGTTGCCAAATAGAAGAGCAGTGGACAAAAGTGCTGCAGGGTTTTCATCGTTTAGCGGAGTGGTTTAAAGAGGATCAACTGTATCATTTGATTGGCTTTATCATTGGGCAGAAAATTAAGACCATTAACGTACTCTGGCAGGAGTCCCAAAAAGCGAAACGAGATCAATTTGTTCAAATCTTAAAATCACATATTCAGAGAGATTATCTTGAACGATTATTTAAGGGGAATAAAGATAGTACACGGTTAGATTTTACCAAAGTGGATTATCTTTCATCTAGTCAAAGACCAAGAATTATTGGTTTGCTGATGCTATTTAATATTTATATTAATGAGAAACATAAAACCAGGTTTTCTTTTAGAGCCTATAACAATTGTCAGTGGGATATTGAGCATATTCATGCACAACAAAGCTTGGATCTACCAAGTGATGCACAAAGGGAAATCTGGCTAAATGAGCAAAAAGCCATTATAGAGGCTGTACCGGAGTCTTATAAAGGATTGTTGGATACCAAACTGATTGTTTATCAGCAAGCTTTAGCTGTAGAGCTAGCCGATACAGAATCACTTAAAAAAGAATATCTTGACGAGCTTTCCAAAATTGTTGGTGACGTTAAAGAAGCAATTCAAACACTCGACAATTTATGCCTATTGCCAGCATCGGTGAACCGATCCATCGGAAATCAGATATTCCTGACTAAACGGCAACGTATTGTGGATTTTGAAAATAAAGGCAAGTTTGAGAAAGAACATCAGGGAAAATTTATTCCTTTAGCTACGCAACAGGTCTTTTCAAAATATTTTAGTGATGATGTCAGCCAAATGTACAAATGGGATGAGATCGACCGCAGCAATTATAAAGCCCAATGGTTGGAATGTTTCAAAGGATATGGTTTAGATTTGGGGAGTAAAGCATGAGCAGTCAATATACATTCTGGCGTCTAGTGGAAGAATTTAAAATTATCGTACCGATCATTCAGCGAGATTATGCGCAAGGCCGCAAGGATGATCTTAAGATTGCACAAATCAGAAAAACTTTTATCCAGCATTTATTGGAAAAGATAAATCAAAATAGTCATAAATCTGATTTGGACTTCGTTTACGGTTCTGTTGTCGATGAGCAGTTAAAACTTCTGGACGGTCAGCAGCGATTAACAACCTTGTTTTTGCTGCATTGGTATTTAGGCTGGAAATCTGAGGTGATTCTAGATAAAACAATACAAGACAAACTATTGCGATTTAGCTATGAGACTCGTACAAGTTCAAGAGACTTTATAAAAAGTTTGATTGAGCAAGCACCCAATTTAAAGTGTATTCGGAATCATGACCACGCGAAGAAACTGTCGGAACGGATTGAGAATGAAGCGTGGTATTTTTCGATTTGGAAAAAAGACCCGACTGTACAATCTATATTGGAAATGCTGGACGAAATAGATTTGCAATTCCACGCTAAAGAGCAGAATTCACACTCCTATAATGCAGCAGAAATGTGGGACAACTTGGTCACACATCAGGTATTGACATTTTACTTTTTGCGTATGGATGACTTTGCATTAACAGATGAGCTCTATATCAAAATGAATGCGCGTGGTGTGCAATTAACAGAGTTTGAAAATTTTAAAGCTTGGCTACAAGGCTATACTGAAGATGAAATTGATGCTCAGGACAGAAAAGATTTTTTCTCTAAATTGGATCGGGAATGGACTGATTTTTTATGGAATTTGAAATGCAAATTTGAGGATTCTAAGGAAAAGAATGAAGCATTTGATTTCGATTCAATGTTTATGCAAGTTTTTAAATCAGTATTGCTATGTCATTTTTACAGAAATGAAGACATTGACCATAAGAATAAACAGCAGTCTGAACAATCATCAGATCCTACACATGAAACTGATGAAAAATCATTGTTGAGCCGATTAAGAAAGAACTTATTTGTATCAAGTGAAGAATATAAGAGAATTTTACAGGGTACTGATGGGCGCCTAAAAGAAATCCTGAAAAATGTTTCAAGATTATTTGACTTCTTAATTAATCATAAAGAAGATTTAGAGATTGAAACTATACTTAGGCAAGTGTTCAAGTCTGGTACAAGTTCATATTTAGATCAGGCTCACTTTGCTATTTTATACTTTTACGTTCAGCATATTGATCAATCCGAACAATTTAGTGACTGGTTTAACATTAGCGTAAGACTCGTAAATAATGCGAAGGGTTACTACAATGCTGAAAGTAATTTGATCAAAGTACTTCAGGGTTTAAATAGTTTAGCGGCCTCTATTGGTAAAGGGAAAGTGTTGGAAAAACTTGCGGCTTTACAAAAAGATTCGCAAGAATTTAAAACATTTGAAATAGCTTTTGATGACCATCATCTTGTACATGAAATTGAAAAATCAAAATTAATTTTGGAAGATGAAAAATGGAAGTCCTTATTTAAGCCTTACGAACAACATGACTATTTTTATGGACAAATTGATTTCTTAATTAAGTTTAGTAGACATGAAGATAGTCAAAAAGTCTGTCCAGAAACATTTAAAAACTATGCCGATAAAGCGTTTAGACTCTTTTCCAAAGAGTTTTTAGATGATGATCAATACCGTCTGCAACGAAGTTTATTGAGTTTTGATAATTATCTGGCCAAAGATGGAGCGAACAGAACTTTCTGTCGAGAAGTATATAGAACAGTACGTCATAGGAACGAAAATTGGCGTAAAGTCTTTGATAGTGCTAATAAACGAAAAATACTCCAGCGATTACTGGATGAGCTTCCTGCAGATTTTAATGTGGATAGTTTAGATGACATTATCGAAACCTACGGATTTCAAGTTGATGACTGGCGAATTTATTTTATCAAGCATCCTGAAGCGATTGGCTACTGTCAAAAATATCAAATCCGTTTGATCAACCATGATGAAATTTATTTACTGAGTTCTAGACAGATGAATGGTGCACATGCGGAGCTCAGAAGTTATGCCCTATATTTAGAGCTACAGCAACAAGGTATAGATAATAAAATAAATGATGCGAATGTGATTCTCGATTATGAATACGTTGCAAACAGTATTGATAAACCAGCTGTTTTACTCAAAAATTGGAACAATGGAACATTAAAAATTAAATTTTCTCAGGATCAATTTTTGGCTGAGTTTTATTGCCGAGATCAGCATGGCAATGAACAGTTATTGGAATTGAATCAGGATATTGATCCCTTCAGTTTTTTCAATAACGTTCAAAATGAGATAGTGAATTGGGTTAAAGTAAAAAATGCTGTAGAGGGAGCAGCGTAATAGTCAGTCAAATCTATTATCACTTTTTAAGGCTTTGTTGCACAAACCTATTCATGACGGCTTATTCAGCAATATAGTTTCCAAATGAATAAGCCCTATGGATATGGTTCTGGATGCATTTGAACAGGCAATTCATAGTTGTGGTATGCCTGAAAATGTGATTCATCATAGCGACAGAGGCTTACATTACTTGCCTATTCGTTGTACAAATCGATTAGACGCAGCCACTACCAGACATCAGTTGGTACAACGGGTGACTGATACGACAATCCATTGGCTGAGTCAGTGAGCGGCTTATTTAAATTGGAGATGATTGAATATTTGAAATCTGATTGCACTGGTTTAGCTGATGTTGAACTTGCTACGGCAATCCCTCCTAAAAATAAAATTCAATATAAGTATCTAAAAGATAATTTTTTTTAATAAATTGATGTATATTTTAAGATATATATATTTGTAAATGATTATATGCTTGCTATTGACGAACTAAAAAAAAGATGGTTGATTTTTAACCGTAATCGAAACAATCTAAGTATTGTAGAAATGATGCTTCTTTTCTCACAAAAAGAAATTTCAAATCAATGGGAACAATATGAAAAAGTAGGTTTATTGGAAGAATGCAAAATTTGGCATTTCCCTAATCCTGGAAACAATGCTGAAGCTTGTACCTTATTACATAATATTATTTTTTGTTTATTAGAAAATCAGCATCGAAGCCATATAGTTAATCAAATAAGTAAAAAAAATGGCTGGGCTGAACAATGGTGTTTACAGGCCTTAAAATACCATATTTTACAAATATATGAATATGAGTATATTGCTTCTATTCTTGAGGGACGTGGTTTTTTAAATGGTTCTGAAAAAATTCTCGATTCAATGGTGAGTGTTTATGAAAACACAAAACTTATTGATTATCTGATTAAAGCTCTTACACAAAATAAACTATACAGTAAAGCTATCTTCTATCAAAAAATAAATATTGAACGTACTAAACGCCATAAAATAGAACAGCATATGGAAGCTTTGGGAAGTTTTATATATCTTCTAATTCAAAGAGATGGACAATATTCTTATAATGTTAAAGATATAGAGCTGGCTCAAAGTTTAAACTATCAATACTCTTCCCATAACAATAGTCAGTATGAACAGTACCAAACTCTAATTAATGAAAAATTGACTCAATATAGTTTTAAATCACTTCCAAGTCGGAGTGCAACATCTCAATTATTGGGTGGTTTACAACGATTAAATTATAACACATCAAATAAATTTTTTGGAGGGAATGCTGAACTTCCTTATTATAACGATTTAGTGAGATCTGCTCCGCTAGGTCTCTCACCTGATGAGGTTAAGAAATATTTTAATGTTCATCATCATCTCAATGAGCGATTACATTATGTGCTAAATAAACAATTAAAAGTTAATGATAGTGTACTTCAAGCAGGAATCATCTCTGCTTTTAGTTTATGGAACTATTCTCAGATTCAACCGGAAGTATTACAAGCATTAGGATTTTCCTCAGCAGGTCATCCAACTAATTTTTTTGATTTGCAGGATAAGGCAAGTACTTTGAGTGATGGTGCACTTACACGCTTATCTGGTTATGTTGCTGAGCAGCAAGTGGCTGAACATTTAAAAGCTCAAGGTCATCATGTTGTGTTTCCTGAAAAAGCGAATCAAATGGGATATGACTTATTTGTAGATGGTCAACCAATGCAAGTGAAGTGCACTACTAGTGAAAGTTATATTCAACAACACTTAAACAATCATCCTGATATCCCAGTCATTATTAATAGTGAAATGGCAGAATATTTTAAAGATCATCCAAATGTCATTATTGATTATGATTTATCACATGAAACAGTACAGACGGTTCTAGCCGATTCTGTCACTCATTTAGATCAATTTGGTTCAATGCAAGAGAGTGTATTAACACCATTTCTTGCTCTGTTCGTATCGTCTAAACGCCATTATCATTTATATGAACATGGAGGTTACGAAGCTAAGGATGCAGCTTTACACACTATAGTTGATACTAGTGCAAAAGTTTCTGGAGTCTTGGCTGGTAAAAATATTGGTTTTTGGGGCGGTGCGATCATAGCAGGTCCTATAGGAGCTATGGTTGGTGGTGCTGTGGGTGCTTTTCTTGGGAATATCTTCGCTTCAGCACAATCAGATCAATTACTCAAACCTTATGTCGTAGCACAAGCAAAGAAAGTTTCGTATCAGTTGATTGAATTAGCTAAGCTTTTTTTAAAAGAAATTTTGCCGATACGGCACAAGTTGTATGAAGAAGATTTAAAGGCATATCATATACCCGCTTTAAATCATGAATACTCAAATAAGGATGAGGAAATTTTATTATTACATTTCCAATTCTTACATGAACAAAAATTAAATCGATTTAATGAGTTGGAATCTTATTTAAAGCAATTGATAAATCAGAGCTATGCTCATCAAGTACAAGCAGGTTGGATTTGTCTTGAAAATTCCAATCAGTTTTATCATCCTAAATTAAAAAAGCATTTACAGCTTTTAAATAAAGAACTCGAACTTTATCAATATTACGCTTTAAACCCAGAAATTACACCCCGAGATGGCTTAAAACTATCTCAATCTTTATGATGATAATAGGATCTTATTATGAACACTCAAGTTAATAATCCCTTATACCAACAATTTGTCGAACTTGTGAATACCACTTCTTCTGGGGTTATAGAGCAATGTGTGGAACCACTAAGTAAAACACTTTTTGAATCACAAAAAGAAATTAGTAAGATTCAGCAATATGCTCTTCAATTAGAACAACAATATGTTGATATGCAGAAAATTGTAGAGACGACAACTCATCATATTTTAGATCAGACTATTCATCCTGTGATGTTACAATTGACAGAACTTAGCCCTGAATTATCTCAAGCTGCTCAAGCTGTATCTGGTGCCCAACAAGTTGTAGAAAAATTGCAGCAACATTCCACTGAAATTAAAAATAAGCATGAATTATTAGATTCTGTAGCTGCAGAAGCAACACAAAAAATCTTAAATGATGTCATCAATCCTATTCAAAAGGATCTATTGAAAACATTACCAGCACTTGAAAAAGCTGCTGTTGTGGCAGTTCAACTAGAAAAATTTACACAAGGTCTAGATGGGTTAATAAAGCAGCTCAATCTTAGTAATCAACAGTACTCACAAGGATTGAATAAAACTGAGAATGAAATTAATCAAAAAATTTCACAAGCTGAAAAAAAATTAGACCAGTTACAACACTCATTAATTTTACAAATGGAGACCTTGCAAAGCCAATTAGAGCAAAAGGTTAATGCTAATGTGCAGACAGTCCAAGAGGCTCATAGTGCATTAAAGACAAATTCAATACAAAATGCAGCAAGCTTGATGACAAAAATGGAAACCTTTGGTGAACGCTTAGATACACGTGTAAATACACAATTAACTCAGCAAGAAAAAAAATTGGAAAAACGTTTAAATTTACAACAGAATTGTATTTGGGGGATCTTATTGTTATTAGCTTGCATTCTATTACTTAAATAATAAGGACGAAAACATGAATTCTTCTGTGCAAAACAGATCGTTCGAGTTATGGAACCAATTTCATAATACAATTGCCAATGAATTAAATGCTGAAAAAAACTTAAAGGATAAGGATTCTCTTTTTTTATTTTTAGATCAACGTATTGTGGTCATAAAAGGTTTTATTCAGCAACTTCAACAGCAAAAACTCCATGATGAAAATTTATTAACTAAACAAGTTACTTGTTTACAAGAACTAATAACTAAGTTGCAGTTACTCCGTGAATCAATGAATCACCCATTTGTACTGTATGTCATGGGAATGGGGAAAGTAGGTAAATCATCTTTATTAAACTTGCTTGTGGGTAGTAAAGTTGCTGATGTTGATGTTTTACCAAAGACATGGAAAACCGACTTTTTCTACGCAGCGCCATCTGCTACTCAAGCAGTCATTAAATATCGAAGTGGGCAAGAAAAAAAGTTAAGTAATGATGATGCAAAAAAAATCATTGAACAAGAAGAACTTAAGCGTGAAGACAGTGAGGATGAAGTAGAGAAACAATTTCGTCAGTTATCTAAGACTTTAAACGCTATTGAGGAAAAGAAAAAGCTACGTGAAGAAATTGAAGAAAAATTACTATATCGCTCTGATATAAAAGAAATTAAGTGGGGTTTACCAGATTTACCTGATCATTCCATTTTACACCAGTTTAGTATCGTGGATACTCCTGGGCTATGGCAGAGCCATAACGGTAAGCATGGTGAGCACGTTGGTGATTTTTATCATCAGGCAGATGGGATTTTATGGTTATTGGATAGTACAACACTTTCGGCAAATAAACCCAAACAAGTATTGGATCAATTAGCTGAAAGTTTAAATCATGTTGGCCAAAAAAGTGAAAATATGCTTGCTGTGTTGAGCCAAATTGATAAAGTTCGCTCTTCGGGTGGAGAGCAAGCTGTTTCTGGTGTTATAAACTCGGCCAAACAAATTTTTGATGGCTATTTTCTAGATGTCTTACCTTGTTCTGCAAAAGAGGCACTTCAAGGACAGAAGAATCAAGATCAAGTACTGATCAATCAATCTGGATATTTAGAGTTGCTAAACAAAATTCAGAAGTTTTTCTATGACAATGCTTTTAGTATTCGAATTGAAGGTAAAGCAAAAAATTTTGTAGGCTTGATAGAAACGCATTTACAAGACAGTGAGTCATTCCTGCAACGTTTTGAAAAGGACATTGAAACTTATGATAGTTATCATAAAAAAATAATCAATGATTTGAAACGCTTGAAGGAACAGTATAGTAAAGATTGGACCTCAACATTTAACAGCTATAGTCAAAAAGTCCAAAATAATATTTATGCTCATGCACAAGCATATACCGAATTGGAAAATGAAGCAGATAAACCTTCTTTTGTTCAGAAAGAAATTTTTATCATTGATGAGTTACAAGCTATGCTGTCAAAATTTCAGCGTGACAAATCAGCTGATTTAATAAAATATGGTCTACAGCAGCAGCAGCACATTAGTCAATCCTTTGAAAGATTTAGTTTGATTAGTCAATTAAAACCATCGACGATTTTGGCGAATAATCATCAAACTGAAATTTATAAAAATAAAGAAATTGACTTTAGTGGTTCTGATGCTGAAGGCATTATGATTGGTGGCGCAGCTGCTGGAGTTGCAATGCTTCTATTAGGTCCTATTGGGATAGCTGCAGCTGCTATTGGCTTTTTGTGGAGTAAAAGCCGCCGTGTTGATAAAGCAAAAGAAGGTTTCAATCAACAACTAGAAACTATCACAAACGATTGCCAAACAAGTATTAAAAAATTCATTGATAAACTATTTGAGCAACATCAAAAGATTTTAATTAATCATCTAAATCAGGAATTTAGTCATTTATATTTACCAAGAACTCAATGTTCTGAAATTTTTAATATTTTTCATGATTTAGAAAGAATGAAGTATGAAAAATTTGATCGAGTTAATTTTCAAGATTTTATATTAGGAAATCCATAATTGAATACTTTAACTAAATGTTTGCAATTTCAAAATAAGATGTTCACCTCACCTTTACGTATACACCAACCATTGCACCTATTATTTCAATTTGATGTCGAGACTCACTCTAGTCGTTTGCAACATATTATTGAGAATTTACAACAAACACTTAAAGTATTTGTTATTGGTGAGGTTAAAGCTGGAAAGTCATCACTTATTAATACCTTGGTTGGACAACAAATCTCACCGACCAATATTCTAGAAGCAACTGCTAGTTTATGGGAAATTGGCTATGGACAAGAAGATACTGTTAGTATCGAATATCATAATGGTCTTAGCGAAAAAATTCCGTTTGATCAAGTTCACTCAGTTCTAAGTATCACGAACCAAGAAAACCTTGAAAAAGCAAAGGATATTGCGTACGTGAAGGTGCGAACTAGGCAACATGATTTTCGTGAGTTATTACTGATAGATTCACCAGGACTAGCAACGGTCACTGAACAAAATGCCCAATTAACACGTAATGTACTTGAAGATGTTGATATTGCTCTTTGGGTCTTAAATGCAAACCATTTAGGCCAAACGGATATTATGCAAGAAGTTGAAAATCTTGCTCAACTCGGTAAACCTATTATTGCTGTTATTAGTAAAATAGATGAAGTGGATACTAGCCCAGAACGTCTAATAAAATACGTTAATCGTCATGCAGGTGAGTATTTTACTGAAGTTTTTGCATTATCTGCGCATTCTAGCCAACAAAATGATGAGTACTTTGAATATTTTGAGGAATTTAAAAAGTATCTCAAAGAACAAGTAAGCCATAAAGCAAAGGATGTTAAGAAAGACAGTGTCGAATCATCATTAGAGGCTTTACACTATGCTGAAAAAGCCGTGCATGAATCAATTATTCGACAGATGCAACATAAATTAACAGATCTATCTGCTTTTGATCAGGATTTAGAGTTTGAAAAAGAAATGCTGATATCTGAGATTAATTCTCAAGTAGATAGCCAATGTACAGAGATTTGTCAAAACTCGGCATTACAACAGCAAATCAAAGCTATTCTTTTGGGACATCAGCAAAATGATCCTGCTACTCAGACGAAAATGGAAAATCTAAAAAATACTTTGGCTAATCCATTTAGCAAAGTACAGGCGATGGAAGAATCAGTCTTAGATCAAATTGTTAATCAGCAAATTTATACTATTCATGATCATGTACAACCTTATTATATTTCATCCATGAAATCATTAGTGACGAACATCCAACAAAAAAGTAAGCAACGTTTCACTGAGTTTAGATCAAATGAAGAATTACTTTTACAGCAAACATATGCAATGTTTGATTATGATGTAAAACCTGAACTGAATGAAACGTATGATGTGATAGACACAACAATGAAAGCAACCGTGTTTGCTGGTGTAGCTGGTACTATGGCTGCAGGTTATACAGCGGTACTTGGTGCAAATGCGGCAGCAGTGACAATGGGCGCTGCAATGGGTGCTATTGCATTACCTGTTGTAGTTTGTGGAGCTGTTTTGGGTAGTGGGTTTGCTTATTTCCAAAACAAGAAAAATCAGGATGCCTTACAGGTTGAAATTTTACGCTTAAGTAAACAAATTCAAGATACTGTACGTTCTGAACTACTTAAAACCTATCATCAAAAAATTGAATCTGATATTCATTTACTTAAACATGAATATGCGAAAGGAATGTTAGGCGGTTATGATATTAATCAATTCCGTAATCAGATGTTTGCGACGGAAAATTATGTAAGGGATTTATAAGCATAATTTATAGGTGGCATAGGCATCAAATTTTTAATGAAATTGTTGTCTATGTCGCTAAGGGTTGGATGAATTTGATCATAGGTGCACTTCAGGTGATTATGATGTGGCTTATAAACCGATTACAACCTGATAAGGCTTAAATCCTTCTAGTACAGCATCTGCGACCAATTGAATAAAAGGCTCAGTCTTTCCATAAGCCGTCCATTGATCAAGAGCTTCATAGTAAGCCAAACGATTTTCTACTGTAATCACACACGGTGGATAACCTGCTTTCATTAGTTCCAAGTTCATTAGTAGACGTGATGTACGGCCATTACCATCAATAAAGGGATGAATACCAACGAAATCAGCAAGTACTTTGGCTGCACGTTCAATGGGATGAAATGTATGGGCGGCACTATTATACCAATCAACTAAATGAGCCATTTTGTCATTTAACAGAGTGTAATCAGGTGGCATAGTTGTAGTACAGGAGATTAAGACATTTTGTTGGCGATATTGACCTGCATTTTCATCATCGATATTTCTTAGAATAAGTTGGTGTATATTTCTTATCTGGCACTCTGAAAACGATTCTTCCTTACGAATAATGTTTTCAACGTAGTAGATTGCATTTCTATGATTAATTACTTCGAAGTGATCTTTTAATTTTTTACCACCGACAGCAATGCCTTCTAATACGACTTTGGTTTCGAATAGGGTGAGTCTATTTCCTGAGATAGCATTTGAATGATAGATCCAGCGAAGAAAAAGATCACTTTCAATGTTTCTTGACGTAAAGTCTGACAACGGTCTGCTTTGATCAAGCTTATTCTTAAGACTATCAATAATTGCAAACAAATGGATAACCTCTCAGTATTCACGACTTGAATCGATGGCACTATTAGTCAGTAATATAATGATATATGAATAACATATGCTTCAAGCTTTGAGAAATTGGTCTTTTAGAGTTTAATTAACTAGAACCTTTATGTTATTTAGGAATGGCATGAAATATCAACCGCCTTATACGATCACCTCTAAAATAATTCACTTGATTGCACAAATTAGTGAATCAATAGGGCGTTTGACTGCATTAACCCAAATTCAAGATAGCCTTAAATTGCGAAAAGCCAATCGTATTCGAACGATTCAAGGGTCTTTAGCGATTGAAGGGAATACCTTGAGTACAGAGCAAATCACAGCAATCCTGAATGGCAAGACCATTATCGCTCCACCTAAAGAAGTTCAAGAGGTGCGTAATGCCCTAAAGGCATATGAAGAAATTCAAAATTGGCATCCTGATCAAGAAGCTCATTTGCTGAAAGCACATCAAATATTGATGACAGGACTGATTGATGAAGTTGGACAGTATCGCCATGGTGGTGTTGGTGTGATGTCAGGGGATCGAGTCGTACATATGGCTCCGCCTGCAAATCAAATTCACCGTTTGATGGGAGAGCTATTGCAGTGGTTGGTTGATGGCAATGAACACCCATTAATTCAGAGTTCAGTATTTCATTACGAGTTTGAGTTTATACACCCATTTGCTGATGGCAATGGGCGGATGGGGCGTTTATGGCAAACTTTGATCTTAAGTCAGTGGAATCCAATTTTTCTCAATATCCCTGTAGAAAGTCTGATTTATCAAAACCAAAAAGCTTATTACGATGCATTGAAAGCGAGCACAGATCGTTCAGATTCTGCACCTTTTATTGAGTTTATTTTGCAGATGATTCTAGATGCAATACTTAGTTCTGATGCCAGCGATCAAGATACCGCTCAAGCTAGCGTACAAGTTAGCGATCAAGTTAAACGTCTCATCCAGAATATGGAGCAGAAAGAATATAGCTTAACTGAGCTGATGGCTCTTTTAGGCTTGTCCCATCGAGCCACATTCCAAAAAAATTATTTAACTCCAGCATTAGAAGCAGGTGTGATTGAACGTACCCTTCCTGATAAGCCTAAGAGTCCTAAGCAAAAGTACAAATTAAAAAATTGAACTGTACTGAAGTTGATGTGATTATTAATATCATAATGAGCTAATTGAAATGTTATAACATTATATTATTTCTAGGTGTAATTTGCTGCTATAATGCCGTACGCCACTTCAAATCCTGAATTCGGATTTGAACAAGATTTTAAAGTGATTCAATGCACTAAATCTAATTTGGGTCAAAATTGGGTCAATGAATTTTTTTATTCAATAAAAGAGCTTTAGAATGAATGGGTTAGGATTTTAGTTCAATTGACGCCACCCCACCAAATTCTTAAATTCATATGAAGTTACATAACTAAATATGACTAAAAAAACCTTAAACATCAGTGTTTAAGGCTTTTTTTATGCATATACATAAATAGCGACGAATATGTATAGTCTTGTATTGTTTGTATGGTGCCATGTATATTGTGAGTTGTAATAAAATCACCATACAAGGTTTTAACTATGAAAAGAGTCGATATAAAAAAATATCCTTTATCTGATACTACTCTTGCAAGTTTAGAGCCTGAAGAAAAAGAGTACCGTGTTAAAGATAGCAATAATCTATATTTCACTGTTCATAGTAAAGGAAACAAACGCTGGGAATTAAGATACAAAAGACCAAGTGATGGTAAGTGGACATGGTTGGGTTTAGGAGGATATCCGTCAGTCGGGGGAAAACTTGCAAGAAAAAATGCAGAAGAAATGAGAAAATTAATTTCAGAGGGGATAGATCCAAAAATTGATAGAGAAAATAAAAAGCAAGCCGATTTATTAAGCAACTCATTCACATTTGAGCAATTAGCTATAGAGTTTTGTTTAACTAAAACATGGACAGAGGCGACGAGAGTTAGAAATGAAGGCGCATTAAAAAACCATATTTATCCAGTCATGGGAAAACTGGATTATAGAAAAATAACAAAAAAGGCATGGTTAGAGTTATTTCAAGTGATTCAAAAAAAATTACACCCTAAAACAAAAAAACCTATTGTTGAAATGGGTAAAAGGCTATGTACATTATGCAGAGAGATTTATGATTTTGCAGAAGTTACAGGTCGTATAGATTACAATCCAGTCACTGGTATTACAAAATTTTTGGACAAACATGAAAAGCAAAATATGCCACATGTTTCAGAAAAAGAGCTGCCAGAATTATTGAAAAAAATACGAGCATATCCAAATAGAATGACGGCTATTGGATTAGAATTGAGTATTATGTTAGGTACCCGCCCATCAGAAATGAGGCAAGCTGTATGGGAGGAATTTGATTTTCAGGAAAATCTATGGTCTATTCCTGCACATAGAATGAAAAAAAGGAAAGAGCATATTATCCCTTTACCACTACAAGCCTTATCACTTCTTAACGAGCTAAAAAGAATCACTAGAGATTCTTTATTCTTGTTTCCTAGCAGAAGTACCAAGAAACAACCCATTTCCAATAATACATTTAATAAAGCCTTAAAGTCATTAGGTTACCAAGGACGCCAAACTCCGCATGGGTTTCGGCATATTTTAAGTACTACTTTGAGAGAAAAAGGCTTTAGAAAAGAATATGTTGAGACTGCATTAGCTCATGCTGTTGGTGGAGTTGAAGGCGTTTATAATAAAGCTCTTTATTTAAAACAAAGATCTAAAATGATGCAAATTTGGGCAGATTATTTGGATGCATTATTAAATAGACCTCTTTCATAAATCATTTTTTACTCAGTTCCAAATTATAGATCCCAGCAATTAGATTGAACCTCAATCCCAATCTTTTTCCTCGATTGCGATATCGCTCAGCAAGGATTTTGAAGGTTTTCAAACTGCCAAATACATGCTCAATGCCAATTCTTCTTTTGTTAATTTCTCGATTGTAAAGCTTTAGCTTAGGATCTAGTTTGCAGCGTTTTTTTGCTTTTAATGGCAATAGGCTATTTCGATACACTGTGTAAATCCCTTGATAACCCTTATCTGCAAGTATAAAGGCACTTGCAGGAATCTGATTCAAATTGCGTTTGAAAAGTTCGAAATCATGTACAGCACCACGACTTGTGCATAAACTCAGAATTTGCTGAGTTTTATAATGAACAATGGCTTGAACTTTGAAAGTATGTGCCTTCTTCTTACCACTATAGCTTTTCTTCTGTTTTTTTAGGCCTTTGTATTGGAATTTCTGTGGCATCTAAGATCACCACATTCCAGTCAATACCTTCGCCTTCAGGCAAATGCTTTGGTAAATTAAATAAATTGGACTTGATGAGGCAGTCCTCTACATGGTGTACGATTCTTGAAGCAGTGGGCTCTGACACGCCATAACTTGTTGCGACATGGAATAATGTTCGGTATTCACGCCAATAGCTTAAGCATAAGAGAATCTGATCTTCTAGGCTTAATTTAGATGGTCTACCTTTGGCAGGAACATGCATTTTCAATTGCTCAACCATTAAATTAAAGGTTGACCATGAGATGCCGGTATATCGCTTAAACTGTGTTTCAGAAAGCTTCTTTGAATAGATGTATTTCATTCAAAGATTATGCATGAATGTTTAAGATTCTTCGGTACAAATAATCAGCAATAGATAGGTCGTATTTTGATTTATGAAAGAGATCTAATGATCAGCATTTTAATTTTGATACTGAGCAATTTGATGTCATCGATAATTTAAATACTTTGACTTCTGACAAAGTTAAGGTATCTCAATTAAAATTATTTATTCTTGATATGTTGAAAGATGAAAATGATTTAGCATCTTAGAGCGACATGATCTATTTGTCTAAAATCTTATTGGCGCTATACCTACTCTAGTTTTACATTCTGAATTTTATGGTCTAAGATGATCTAAATTGTCTAAGCTCAAATTGAGCATTAGACAATTTAGACTGGCTTTGTTGCACAAAGATTTGAAATGCAAAGCGCCCCTAATTGAGCTAAATTTAAGGCGTAACTTGGGTAAGTGGCCGACCTAATTCCGTAAATCTGTTAAGGACTGCTACACGTGCATGGATCTCATTCACTTGGCTATCAAAACTCCTTGCACTGAGTTTATCTCCTAATAATTTGATGCAATGCATCTTAGTTTCAACCAAACTTCGCCGATGATAGCCTGACCATTTTTTCCATAGTGTCCTGCCTAAACGTTTAATTGTTCGAAGTAATTCATTTCGCTCTAGCGAGCTACTCTTTGTATCTTTCCATGGTTTCGCATTTTTTCTAGGTGGAATCACCGCATGCCTTTGCCGATCTGCAATGACCTGACGGCATTGCTTGGTGTCATAAGCTCCATCGGTATAAACAGAGTCAATCCGCTCATCTTGTGGAATCTGATTAAGTAAATCACCAAGCACCTGTGAATCACTGACATTATTGGTTGTAAGCTGAACTGCTCGTATTTGTAGGATTTTAGCATCTATACCAATATGAAGTTTACGCCATTGGCGACGATATTCAGGTCCATGTTTCTTGCGTTTCCATTCGCCCTCACCTAGAAACTTCATGCCTGTAGAGTCCATGAGTAGATGCAGCCCATCGCTACTTTTTTGGTAGCTGATTGCAATATCAATATGCTTTTGTCTTCTACAAATGGTGGAATAATCTGGTGCTGTCCAATTTAATCCACAAAGTTTAATCAGACTTTGCACAAAGCCAGTGACCATACGTAAAGACAGACGGAATAAGGATTTAATCATTAAGCAGCATTGGATGGCTGCGTCGGAGTAGGTTTGATTTCGCCCTTGTTTGCCTTTTGATGGCGCATACTATTGCGAAGCAGGATCAAACCAAATGGCAATATTTCCGCGACTCATGAGTGCTCGGTTATATGCGGGCCAATTGGTTGTGCGGTAGATTTTGTGTGTAGGCTTCTTCATTTGAAAATTATATCGCTGAAAAACCCTTTACAGATAGGTTTGTGCAACAAAGCCTTATTTATTTGAAGATCATGAGTCATTCCAAATCGGAACATTGAAAGCCTATAACATTCCAACACCGGGACATACGCCTGCTTGCCTGAGTTATGTGATTGGCGATGCAGTCTTTGTGGGTGATACGTTGTTCATGCCAGATTATGGTACTGCCCGTTGTGACTTCCCGCGAGGCAGTGCAGAACAACTTTATGATTCGGTACAAAGCCTGTTTCAGTTGCCAGAAGATACCTGGGTCTTTTTATGTCATGACTATTTGCCTGAAACACGTGAATCATATGTATGTCAATCTGATATACAGACGCAGAAAACACAGAATATCCATATTCATCAGGGAATCAGCAAAACTGAATTTGCTCAGATGCGAAATCAGCGGGATTCAGGACTGAGTATGCCTAAACTGATTCTGCCCTCGATTCAGATCAATATGAAAGCAGGGCAGTTTCCTGAGCCTGAACAAAATGGTGTTTCTTACTTCAAGCTTCCTCTTAACTACTTCAAATAAGCTTGTGTCGTGATTCAACAAAAAGTTCAACTTTTATTGAATCATTTTTGTGGATAAAGGAGAGGGCGATGTGGGCATTAATACTGGAAGGATTGGCAATTGGTGGCTTGCTGGGTTTAACCGGTGCTGGTGGCGGCATTTTGGCTGTACCCGCACTTATGGCGAGTCAGGGTTGGACCGTGGCCCAAGCTGCGCCGGTGGGATTGATTGCAGTCACGCTGTCCGCTTTGGTCGGGACGTTCGAGGGTTTATTCAAGCGTATCGTGCGTTATCGTGCTGCGCTCTGGATTGCTCTCATTAGTATTCCTTCTGCACGTTACGGGGTGCAGCTGGCTGCTATTGTTTCTCCGGTCTGGCTGACACTGGCTTTCAGTTTAGTGATGCTGATTGTGGCTTACCGGATCTTCTTTAATAAAGTCCATGATCATGGAAATGCACCGTGCAAGGTAAATCAAACCACTGGTCGCCTGATCTGGGGGGCCAAAACTGCCTCGTTCCTCGCCGGTATTGGTGTCGTGGCGGGTTTACTGACCGGTTTGCTTGGTGTGGGTGGGGGATTTGTCATTGTTCCAGCCCTGCGTAAATTCACAGGCCTGGATATGCGCAGTATCGTTGCGACTTCCCTGATGATTATTTTCCTGATTGGCGGGGTCAGTATTTATGCCCATGTGCTGGATGGATTTCAATATCCTGTTTCGGTCACGCTGACTTTTGTCCTGGCCTGTACTGTGGGGATGTTGATTGGACGCAGTCTGATGCATCGGATTGACAGTAACAAAGTACAGAAAATATTTGCCACCACCGTGGTTGGGGTGGCGATGTATTTAATCTATTCCGCACTCATGGGGTAGTTCTGTACGCTGTCTAGATAAAAATGCCTGAGTTGATGCCTGTTGGATATGATCTGTCTCATCTAGCTTGATATCTAAACAGCGGTAGCATATGAGAAGACGTTAGCAAAACTAAGGTTTGCATAGCCTGATCGTATCAACAGGGTTGAAACAAGCTGGTTGGGCATTGAAGCTAAACAGCTTTTAATCTACCTGGCCCTAGTTTATAAAATATGAATATGATGCACGAGGAAGAATGAAAATGATGAAAACTGCAGAGCAATTGATTCTGAATGCGAAAAGTCGGATTCAGGAAGTGAGTGTAGCTGAACTTTTTGAAGCGATGAAAAACCATAAAACCATTCTGATTGATATCAGGGAACCGGATGAATTTCAGGCGGCAGCAATAGACCAAGCGGTGAATTATCCTCGTGGTGTTTTGGAAATGAGAATTCACCAGCATCCTTTAGCCAGTCATCATTGCGATACTCAGCAGGCACTGGAATATCTTAAAGATCAGCCGATATATTTTGTGGCACGGGTGGCCGTTCAGCATTAGCAACAGATACATTACAAAATATGGGATTTACTTATGTGAAGTCTGTTCGGGGCGGTTATCAGGCTTGGCTTGAACAAGGCTATCCCGTAGGAAAATAAGCTATTGAAATTAAGAAAATCTTATCGTTGATTTTTTAACTTAAGGGGTTTTGTTACATAAAGTCTTTGAAGGTAAAGTTTTCCTAAGTTACTAAAATTTAAGTTACAACTTAGGTATGAAGACTACATAATTCTGTAAATTTATTTAATACGGCTACGCTTGCATGGGTCTGATTTTTTTGGCTGTCAAAATTCCTTTAGCAGAGTTTATCGCCTAATAATTTGATGCAATTTATCTTGGTTTCGATCAAACTTCGCCGATGATAACCAGACCCACTTTTTCCAAAGTGCTTCTCTTAGACGTTTAACTGTTTTAAATAACTCATTTCGCTCCATGCATCTCACTTTCTTATCTTTCCATGGCATTTTCATTCTTTCTTTATGGAATCATGGCATGTGTTTGTCGATCTGAAATCACTTGTCTACAATATTTTGTAACATATGATCCATCTATATAGACAGAATCAATCTGCTCATCAGATGGGATTTGATTAAGTAAATCCTGAAGAATTTGTGAATTACTGACATTATTTTTGGTCAGTTGTAGTGTACATAATTGAAGGGTTTGAGCATCTATACCAATATGCAGATTACGCCATTGCCGACGATATTCAGGTTGGTGTTTCTTGCGTTTCCATTCACCTTCACCAAAAGTTAAGGCCAGTTGAGTCTACTAATAGATATAGTCCTTCATGATTTTTTTGATAGCTGATTGCAATATCAATATGTTTTTGCCGTCTTTAGAGGGTGGAGTAATCTGGTGCTGTCCAACTTAACCCACTAAGCTTAATAAGGCTTTGTATAAAGCCTGTGACCATATTTAAAAAAAGTCGAAATAGAGATTTGATCATGAAACAGCACTGAATTGCTATATCAGAATAGGTTTGATTTCGACCTTATTTGCCTTGTGATTGTGCATGCCACTTAGTATTCAGATCAAACCAAATTGTCAAATTGCCACGATTGATCCAAGCGCAATTGTAGTATGACCAATTGGTTGTACGATAAATTTTAGGTGTAGGCTTATTCGTTTATAAATTATATTGCTGAATAGGACTTTATCGGTAGGTTTGTGCAACAAAGCCACCTATAACTATCAGGTGTGATCAATGCATAATAGTTTAGGGAAATAGTAATGAATTTAAGGTGCTAATTATTTTACAGGGGAGTATTGCGTAACATATCTATTATTGATACACACAGCCTGATGTCATATCTATTATTATAGTATTTCACGTGATGGAACCGACATGATTAATAAGCAAAATCCAGAATCAAAACCTCAAAAAGAATCAAACGATGACAAGGGTGATCAGAAAACCTATCAGAATCCAGATCCTCAGAAAAAACCAAATGAAGAGCCTGAGAATCCACTTAAAGAGCAAAAGTAGATCAAAAAGCCCTCGTCGAGGGCTTTTTGAAATCAAATGCTTACACTACTTTTAATCTCAAATAAATTCATGCTGGAATAGCTGCGACAACTTTTTCTCTATCCCACAAACGGTGATTTTGAATAGCTTGTTTGAATTGATCTCGGATCTCTTTAAAATTTTGAGTAGAGAATAGAGCTGCATCCTTCGTGAGCTGAAACTCATCTATTAAAGCGCATTTATCACCCAGGAAAACAATGGGCTTGAGATGTTTATATGTCTCTAATACATAATGTTTAGAAACTCCATCAGCCTTAAATACTTCTAAATTATTCCCATCAATCACGATTACGGCATCATAAGTCACTGAAGGCTCGCCATTTTGTCTTCCATCTACTGGTATTTCATTGCCATCACAAGATTTAACTGGGGCTGCGTTCGGTGCTAAAGTTTCCACAATAGCTTTTTCTGCTTCAGCCCATATTTTAATATCATCTATTGATGACGCATTTACACCGTTATGAACGAGCAAGGCAATTTTTCGCTGTTTAATGTCAGATGCAGGAAAAGATGAGGTACTTAATCTTTTCGAAGATGCAATTACGGGTTGGTGCAGACTATCTTGCTGTTTAGGGGGAGTTTTAATACCTAACTCTTTCGCAACATATTCAGCTAAGTCCAAGTCAATATTAGCTAAGACAGCGTAAACTACACGTCTGCGGATATCTTCCGATTTAACCTTAGATAATTCAAAAGAATATGCATCCTTAATATGCTGTTGTTCATGTTTTTCCAAACTATGGTAGTGCATTGTGGCTTGCGAGAAATGATCAGCGAAACTTTCTGGTCGAACTCTTAGTTTGCTGCCTTGTACTTCTTCAGGATGTGTCTTAAAGGCACCACTGTCATTAGGTGATTCTCTTGGCCAATTTTCATCAACAGAATTAGGTTCATAATTTGCCTTTCCTTTATAAACTTCGTGATTAGCATAACCACCTCGTCTATTCGTATGAAAAGGACAAACGGGTTTGTTAATTGGAATTTGATTAAAATTTACCGTACCTAGTCTGTGTAAGTGAGTATCCGTATAGCTAAATAGCCGTCCCTGTAAAAGGGGATCGTTACTAAAATCTATACCTGAGACAATATTTGCAGGACTAAAAGCAACTTGTTCTGTTTCTGCGAAAAAATCATCTGTATTTTTGTTTAAAACAAATTTACCTAGTGGAGTGACAGGTACAAGTTCTTCTGGGATTAATTTTGTAGCATCTAAGACATCAAAGTCCCATTGTTTTGCATCTTTTTCAGAGAAAATTTGTGCGCCTAATTCCCATTCCGGGTAATTGCCACGCTCAATAGCATCCCACAGATCACGTCTGTGAAAATCGGGATCTTTGCCATTAATTTTTAAGGCTTCATCCCAGACGACTTGAGCTACCCCTTGCTTTGGAGTCCAATGGAATTTCACTAAGAATGCTTCATTATTCTTATTAATCAATCTAAATGTATGAACACCAAAACCTTGTATAGAGCGTAGATTTCTTGGAATTGCTCTATCAGACATTATCCAAGTAGTCATATGTGATGCTTCGGTGTTTAAAGAAATAAAATCCCAGAAAGTATCATGGGCAGATTGACCAGTTGGAACTTCATTGGCATCTTCTGGTTTTACTGCATGAACAAAGTCCGGAAATTTAATAGCATCCTGAATGAAGAAGACAGGGATATTATTCCCCACCAAATCATAATTTCCTTCTTCAGTATAAAATTTTATAGAAAAACCTCGTACATCTCGAACGACATCAGCCGAACCTCGCCCACCTTGAACTGTAGAAATACGGACAAAGATAGGAGTCCGATTATTTGTGTCCGTTAGGAACTTAGCTTTAGTCCATTTTTCATTACCGGTATAAGCTTGAAAGTAACCATGAGCACCGACCCCTCGAGCATGTACAACACGTTCTGGAATACGCTCACGATCAAAATGAATAAGTTTATCCCTTAGAAGAAAGTCCTCGAGAAGAGTAGGGCCTTTCTCATTAATTTTTAGACTATTTTGATTATCAGCTACGGGAACACCTAAAGAAGAGGTAAGGGTTTTACCTATAGGATCCACGTATGCTTCCTCAGAAAGTTGGTCAATTTTTGGTGTATTTGATTCTTTCATATCACATTCTCTTATACATTTGCTTTATAACGTTTTATGAAAATAAGTATTTATTTTCACGTAAGTTAATGGCTTATTTGTTGACGGATATTTTGTGCTTATACAATTTAATAGGTTATCTACAATCGAATATGAGTTACTTGCAAGAAAACTCTTTTTTGGATCAAAGATACCCATATAAACTTTAAGTATTTACGCTTTGAGTAAGGTAAAGAAATGTGTATTTTTTGTTCGCTTAAACTATTCATTTTAAATAATATTGAATTAATCTAAGTCAAAACAAAAGCTTATTAATTTTGATATTCCTCACAATACAAACAGGATTTAGCCCATTTTGTATTTTGACAGCGAGGGCATTCTTCATTTAAATGATTTAAACGTTGGGTTTGACCACACAACATACAAGAATAAAAGTGATCTACATTGTGATGATCTGCGATTTGGTATTCATCGGGAAACAGAGGAAGGCCCCATTTTATATTTTCTTTAGAATATGGGATCACGCTTAGGCAGCCATCAGTCTCAAGCAGTGCTATTTTAACTTGTCCGAGATGCTCTATTTTCTTTTGGCGCATTTCAGCAAAGAATTCATCGTATGAATACTTTTCTTGCTTAATATCCTCAACAATCAGTAAACCATTTTTGACGATGTATATAGGTCGACCTTCCAATACGGTCTCAATAGCATCGGATTTCATCATTAAATAAGTTGTTAAGCGATATAAAGCCATAATTACTGCAAAAACGATGACAGCATGAATGATAGGAACTTCTTCATAGAACATAGCATCGCCAGCAGCAGATCCTAAACTAAGAATAATTGCGATTTCAAAGATGGAAAGTTGCCTAACACCACGTTTACCAGAAAATCTTAAAACTAAGATAATCAGGAAGTACATCAAGACACTACGAAGTACAATTTCTGCTGCAAAAGTAAATGTAGTATCAGCTAATAGTATTTTTATAAAGTCCATTTTACACCTATTTAATTATTATTTAGATGTGCTGATAATGAGCCTAAAAGGCTCATTATCATTATATTGGCTTACATTTTGTCCCATGCATCTTTAATCGCATGTTTAGCTTGTTCCCACTTTAAGCGTGATTCAGCCTTTAGTTCTTCCCATTTTACTTTCAAATCACTTTCGGAATCTTCAAATCGTGCATCAGTACCACGCTCATTACGGGCATGCTGACCTAGTTCATAGGCTGAACGAAGATCACGGTCATAATCCACATCAGGAAGTTCTCTTTGGATATCGCCGTAATATGGGCGGTTTGAATAATCTGTACGCCAATCATGCTTGATTGGGTTTTCGTCTTGATGGTCATTGATAGTCATAATGAACTCCAACTCTATTAAACTAATGAAAGAATTCTAGTATTTTTGCTTTATTATTAACCTAACTACTATTTTCGCTGTTGGTTTTGCTTGTCATCTTGCTGGTTTTGCTGACGTTGCTTGTCGCCCTGCTGATTTTGCTGACTTTGCTTGTCATCTTGCTGGTTTTGCTGACGTTTATTATCCTTCTGCTGATTTTGATTAGTCATTTTATTGAACCTCATAAGATTAGAATTAATCTACATTAATTAATTGGTAGATATATTATTAATAGCATGATTACATGGTTGTAAAATATTCAAGATGTTACATTTTAATTTTTTAGTTAAATTGTGTTTAGTTTGTAGTGTTAAGTATTGATAACTAATGAATATATATATGATATATTACAAACGGTTAACATTAATATTTTTATTGATTTTTAAAGATATTCATATATAGATAAGAATTAAGATTTAAGATTTAAGAATTAAGAATTAAGAATTAAGAATTAAGAATTAAGAATTAAGAATTAAGAATTAAGTTTTTGATTTGATATCTGTTTTATAAGAGAAGAATTTGTTTTTATAGAGTATTACATAGAAAAATGTGCCAACATTTGTTTCTTGGTTTTAGATCCACCTTTCTTAAGTAAGTCAGTATGCCCTATATAATTATTTGATTTAAGTTTTTTTAATTTTTTGATTAGTGCTGAATTTACTTTCTTTGACTCTAGAGAGTGCTTTTTAAGAGATTTATTTTTTAAATATTTATTAATTAAATTGAGAGGTAATGTGATGGGTATCACAGATATTAAGGTTTTACTTATTTTTAAAATTATAAATATTTAATTAAAATGTTAAATTGTGTTACTAATTAATTTATGAGGTTACATTTATTAACGTTTCTTTTCAAAGTTGTTAATTAATTGAGTGCAAGTGTCAATTATGTTGGTATAAGTTATTTACCGCGAGAGAATTATAATGCCTACTGCAGTAAAAGAGAGAATTTTAAATTTAATAACCGATGCCCATCAAAAATATTTTGAAATAACACAATTTTTCTTAGCTCCATCAATGTCACGTTCTGCAAAAGAGTGGCTTTGTTGCATAAATATGTAAGCATCTGATTTAAATAGATTTAATTTTGGATCAAAAAATAATCAAAACTTTTAAAATCATATAGTTATGAAATCTTTGTGCAACAAAGCCCAAAAGAGTTGAAAGCTTATCATTTCCTAGAAAACGAAATACTTCATTTGGATAGTGATTTCTCTGATTTTCCTACTAATGTTGATCAATTGGCAGTCTGGATGCAGAAACAAAATAAAACACAATGCTTGCATTACAAAGAGTACTTAGAAAGGCGTGAAAATGGGAGTGCAAGGGAGTTTTTTGGAACTACAAGTAAAGCTTATGAGTTTTTATACAAAGTAGCACCGACCAAACGTGTAGACGGGGCTTGGCTTTATAGCTTTACACAGTACTGGAATGATCCAGCTTTTAGAGACTTTATACAGATATATGTTGAGGAGTTGGGGTTAGGTTCCAGTCAAAGTAACCATGTAAAACTTTTCAATAAATTACTTCTATCACTTGGTCTTCATCAATTTTCAATGAATTTGCCTGATGAATATTATCACCAGTCAGCAATACAATTAGCTTTAGCTTATGCTCCATCAGATTTTATACCCGAGATTGCAGGTTTTAATTTTGGATACGAACAACTACCACTTCATTTACTGATTACAAATTATGAACTTAAAGAGTTAGGTATTGATTCCAAATATTTTAACCTACACATTACAATTGATAACTTTGATAATGGACATGCTCATTTAGCTACAAATGCGGTCATGTCTTTAGCCAAACGTTACCCAAATCAATCCGAATTTATTCGTAAATTAAAGATAGGCTTTTTATTGAATGATCGGGGAATTAGCTCAGTTCAAATAATAAAGAACCTAAATACTGAGCAAGTGGTTCTGGACATTTTCAAGAGCAAAGCTTTGGTTGGAAAGCACATGCATAATGAGAAATGCAAGTTTAAGAATAAGTCTGTAAATTCATGGCTATCAGAAGAAGATCAGGTTGAGGAATTCATTCTTGAGCTAACAAAAATAGGATGGATTAAGCTTAACGAAAATCCTGAACATAGCCGATTTTGGAAAATGATCAATGATGAAGATGGGAAAATGTTTGGAGTTTTCTCTGCTGCAGAAAAAGCTTTTATTTATGATTGGATTGCGGGTACTAATTTAAGTAGACGCATTAACCCAGTAAATACAGAATATATAAAAAACTTTATCGAACTAAATGATTTTAGTTATTTGTCAGAAAAGGAATTATTGCTGTTACAGCAGCAAATTCAGATATCTACAAATACTGGGCATAAAATTAGCAAATTGATGCCATATTTAGCTCCACATCAACATCACCAAGAAATTGGTTTATGGGCTACGCAAAAAGTAGTTGAGTATATTTTCCCATTCTTAGGGGCTTTGTTGCACAAAGATTTGAAATGCAAAGCGCCCCTAATTGAGCTAAATTTAAGGCGTAACTTGGGTAAGTGGTCGACCTAATTTCGTAAATCTGTTAAGGACTGCTACACGTGCATGGATTTCATTCACTTGGCTATCAAAACTCCTTGCACTGAGTTTATCTCCTAATAATTTGATGCAATGCATCTTAGTTTCAACCAAACTTCGACGATGATAGCCTGACCATTTTTTCCATAGTGTCCTGCCTAAACGTTTAATTGTTCGAAGTAATTCATTTCGCTCTAGCGAGCTACTCTTTGTATCTTTCCATGGTTTCGCATTTTTTCTAGGTGGAATCACCGCATGCGCTTGCCGATCTGCAATGACCTGACGGCATTGCTTGGTGTCATAAGCTCCATCGGTATAAACACAGTTAATCTGCTCATCTTGTGGAATCTGATTAAGTAAATCACCAAGCACCTGTGAATCACTGACATTATTGGTTGTAAGCTGAACTGCTCGTATTTGTAGGGTTTTAGCATCTATACCAATATGAAGTTTACGCCATTGGCGACGATATTCAGATCCATGTTTCTTGCGTTTCCATTCGCCCTCACCTAGAAACTTCATGCCTGTAGAGTCCATGAGTAGATGCAGCCCATCGCTACTTTTTTGGTAGCTGATTACAATATCAATATGCTTTTGTCTTCTACAAAGCGTGGTGTAATCTGGAGCTATCCAATTTAATCCGCAAAGTTTAATCAGACTTTGCACAAAGCCAGTGACCATACGTAAAGACAGACGGAATAAGGATTTAATCATTAAGCAGCATTGGATGGCTGCGTCGGAGTAGGTTTGATTTCGCCCTTGTTTGCCTTTTGATGGCGCATACTATTGCGAAGCAGGATCAAACCAAATGGCAATATTTCCGCGACTCATGAGTGCTCGGTTATATGCGGGCCAATTGGTTGTGCGGTAGATTTTGTGTGTAGGCTTCTTCATTTGAAAATTATATCGCTGAAAAACCCTTTACAGATAGGTTTGTGCAACAAAGCCACTTTGTAATGTGATTGTCATCATCTAAATCATTCAGATTGTATAAGATTTTTAAAACTTAATTCAGGGCAATCATGATGAACAAACTCAAAGGGCTTATTGCAACAGTAATGCTGATGAGTAGCAGTACTTTTGCACAATCCGTTCAATTGAATCAAGTTTATTCACTTGATTCTCAGACAGCACAAACTCTTATTGATGCTGCTATGACCGTATGTCAAAAAATACAGCATAATATTGCCGTGGTGGTGGTCGATGGGGGAGGGAATACCTTGATGTCAAAGAGACATGAAACTGTCGGGCCACATAATTTGGGCGCAGCCGAAAAGAAAGCCTATACCGCTTTATCCACCAAAATGGCGACCATGTTGTTAAGTCAAAATGCCCATGAAAATAAGGATGCAAAAAATTTAACCACCTTATCAAATTTACTGTTGTTAGGTGGCGGCGTACCTGTGCGTTATGAGAGTCAAGTGGTCGGCGCCATTGGCGTTGCCGGAGCAGGGGGCGCAAAAAATGACCATTACTGCGCTGATACAGCTGTTAAGTCTATTTTCAATCCTTAAGGAATCCATCATGTTTAAAAAATTATTGCCACTCTTAACACTATTGTTGACCTCAATGACTTTTGCACAAACTAACCCCTTAAGTGTGCATGTGTTGAATCTAGAAAATGGTCTGCCTTCTGCTCAAGTCGAGGTGGTACTCGAAAAAAGTACTGGGAATAAGTGGGTGAAATTAAATCAGCAATATACTGGCCCTAATGGCCGTATTACTGCATTGTTTCCTGAAAATCAGAAGCTTGAAGCAGGTATTTATAAAGTTACCTTTAAAACCGAGGACTGGTTTAAAAAAAATAAGCAAGATACTTTCTTTCCTGAAGTTCCTGTAATTTTTAAGGTAGATGGAAGTGTCAGCCATTATCATATTCCTCTACTTCTAAGTCCTTATGGATATTCGACTTATAGAGGTAACTAAGATTTAAAAGGGCTAGTTTAACTAGCCCTTTTATTTGTGCTGAGTCCGTAAACTAGAGAAAATCACAAAAAATTCATGATCGTATTATTATGCTTTTAGTTGAATTAAAGTTGACTCAAGTTATGTAAATGAGTTGATAGAACTTATTGAAGCTTCATAGTAATTAAAATGAGAATGGCATGAATCAATTTTCTGAAGAAGACTTATCCAGAATTATCGAAATGGCCTGGGAGGATCGAACCCCATTTGAAGCCATTCAATGTGAGTTTGGTTTGAACGAAGCGGCAGTGATCCGCTTGATGCGGCAAAATATGAAACCCAGTAGCTTTAAAATGTGGCGTGCACGTGTGACAGGCCGAAAAACCAAGCATCTGCAGCTGCGTTTACCTGATGTGATACGGGCCTATTGTTCACGCCAATACAAGCGTTTCTAAGTGTTTGATTTTGATTACCGTCTGGACTCACGTTTACATCTTTCAGAACAATATTGTACTTCCTCCCAGCAGCGGTGCCATTTCTTGCGCCAAGTAAAAGGGCGCAAACAGTGGATACAGATTTTTTCAGGGAGATGCTGTTTTTTCATCGTTTATAACTCATTGATCTGGCTAAGAAGTTGCTGGGCATGGCTGATAATCTGATGCCGATCTTTAAGTTTATCTAGCTGTCGATAGATCATGCCCATACGTGGATGAGTACGAAATATCGCTTCATGCCGAATCATAAAAAACCAGTATAGACTGTTAAATGGACAGCTGTCCGGCTCGGTACGGGTTTTGACATTGTAGGTACAGTGCTTGCAGTAATCTGACATTTTATTAATGTAATTGCCCGAAGCGGCGTAGGGTTTGCTGGCCATTAACCCACCATCAGCGTGCATTACCATGCCCAGCGTGTTCGGTAGTTCTACCCATTCATAGGCATCTGCATATACCGCCAGATACCATTCACTGATCTGCTGCGGGTCTACAGCACTTAACAGGGCAAAGTTGCCAGTAATCATCAAACGCTGGATGTGATGCGCATAGGCATTTTGGAAAGTATTGCGAAAACATTCCGCCATACAGTTCATCTGGGTATGACCAGTCCAGTAAAATTGTGGCAGCGGTGACGAATGCTGCAGTGCATTGCGGTTGGCATATTCCGGCATGTATAGCCAGTAAATGCCTCGTACATATTCGCGCCAACCCAGAATCTGCCGGATAAAACCTTCAACTGCATTCAGTGGTACATGACCGGCATGGTAGGCAGCTTCTGCCGCATCACAGACTTCTTTGGGCAATAGTAGGCCACAGTTTAAATAAGGTGAGAGCAGGCTGTGAAACAGCGTGTCTGTACCCTGTGCCATAGCATCCTGATAATCACCAAAATAAGGCAAACTATAGGTAATAAAATGTTCCAGAACACGCTTGGCATTACTGCGTGTGGTGGCCCAACGGAAATTGGCAAGACTTCCAGAATGCTGGCAAAACTCACGTTTAACCAGTGCAAGCACATCTAAATCAATCTGATCTCGTTCAAAATTAAGTTGCGGGGGCAAGGGCGGACTGCCCAACCAAGCCTTGCGATTGGCGCTGTCATAGTTCCACTGTTGCCCTATGGGCTGCTGTCTCTGCATCAAGTAACCAGTCTGCTTGCGCATTTCTCGGTAAAAATATTCCATACGCAGTGTTTGGTAGCGACTGGCAAAGTGGCGGAACTGCTCCAGACTACAGAAAAAACGGTCGTCATTCAGGCACTGTACGGGCAGTTGTAGCCGTGGGCTCCAGTGCTGTTGAATCTGCTGCTGTAGGCGGTATTCTCCACAGTGTGTAATTACCAGTCCTGTTACGGGGAGCAGTTGTTGTTGTGACTGCACAAAATCCAGCAGGCTACGAATAGGACTATCAGATTCAAAAGCATGATACCGTACACGCCAACCATCAGCTTTAAGCGCCTTGGCAAAGTGACGCATCGCACTAAAAATCAGCGCAATTTTCTGCGGATGATGGGCGACATAAGTGGCTTCCTCAACCACTTCGGCCATCAGAATTACATCCTGAGTGCGATCCAGTACTTTGAGCGTAGCTAGCTGATGATGAAGCTGGTCTCCCAGAATTAAACCGAAACGCATACCAATCTCAAAGTTTATAAACACTAGAACAGTGTAAATGTAGGCAGCTCAATTTTTTGTGAAAATACAGATCATCCCAAAGAGACTGTGTCAGATGCGGATCAACCATTGCACAGAAATCATCATCACTTGAGCAAAGCTGTATTTATCTATAAAAATTTCAAACCATTTTACAATACTCGAATTTAATGATTGTTTAATGCATAGTCGGTGTGAAAATTATGTGATTTTAATCAAAAAGATACAAATTATTGTGTTTGTAATTCAGGCAGCTTTCGCCTAGTATCTGGCTAGAAGTTACTCCATGTAAGCTTCCTTAGTTTTGTCCCATACATCCTCTGTGTGGGATTTTTTTTAATCAAGGAATTGTCATGAGCATACATTCAAAAGCGTATATTTTTAGACAGCAACAATTACTGGTGGATGAGCATTTCCAGTTGCCGCATGTAGAACGACTGCAGCATGACCTGAACCTGTTGGAAAATGGCCAAGTCATTGCACGGGATCTAAAAGAAAATGAATCAGTACCCGAAGGTTATCAACTGGTCCCGATCCGGCAACTGGTGCAGGTCTGGAGCAGGCCGCAGTTTGAACAGGCCAGCCGTGCTGTGCAGTTACTGGAGTGGCGTCGTAACCACCGCTTTTGCAGTAAATGCGGTCACGCCACCCAGCAGCATGCCAGCCAGTACGCTATGGTCTGTCTCTCTTGCGGTTATAACCAGTATCCACGGGTGAATCCTTGTGTGATTACTATCATCACCCGCGGCGAAGATGAAATTCTGTTGGCAAAAAATGCCCGCAATAAAACCCAGATGTATAGCCTAATTGCTGGATTTGTTGAAGTGGGCGAAACCTTGGAGGAGGCAGTACGCCGCGAGACGCTGGAAGAAGTTGGGCTGCAGATCAAGAATATTCAATATCTGGCTAGTCAGCCTTGGCCGTTTCCTAGCAACCTGATGATGGCTTTCAGGGCAGAGTATCACTCGGGGGAGATTCAGATTCAGGAAGATGAGCTGAGCGATGCGCAATTTTTTAAATTTGATCAGTTACCCGAGATTCCGTTCAAGGGCAGTATCGCCTATACCATGATTCAGCATGTGATACATGGAACGCCTGTTGCAGATGACAGCAAAGAGTGGCTTTGAAATTTTGAACAAAATATAGTGCGCATTCTCGCTCTTTTAAGGGCGAGTTAAGCGACTAGAAATTTAAAATTATTATATGAGTTATAAATAATATAAAGCGATAATATATAAATTTTTTTATATTATCATCTTTGTTTTAGCTGTGAGTAGTTCATCGACTTAAATAATTTTGAAAATTTTTCCGCTTGAAGTACTTTGGAAAAACATTTCAAAACTGGGCCGAATATCTTCACCATCCACGGTAATATATTTGACATGGGAACAAGACTGGCTAGAACTAAAATGGCGCTCAACCGTGGCCTGAATAGAATATTTGATACCAAATTGGTCTTTCACATTTAGATTTTGTTTAAACATTAGTTCACCTTTAACAAGATTATGGCAGAGCGACTATTCAATTAATTAAGCAATATAGTATTTTTTTAAATCACTTTATGATTTAGCTTAAATAATTGATTTAAAGACGTATAAAATGTACGACCATCTAAATTTAAATCTACCTCAATTCCAGATTCCAGCAGAACTCTTTTACCCACTTCAATTTCTTTAAAACCTTGACGTGTATTCTGCATTTTATTTAAGGGAATTAAAGAAACGATAATTTCAGTACCATTTTTAGATTTTGCAATTAATTCATTAACTTTTAACAATTTATATCCTGTTTTTATGATTTTTTCCAATATGGAACAACAACTTTTTCTTTAAAATTAAAAAAGCACTGAATAGTGCTTTTTCAACTCGTATTTTAGTGCTTATATAGCAACAATATTGACCGCATTCGGTCCTTTTTGACCTTGAGCAATACTAAATTCAACCTGTTGGCCTTCGAATAAGGTTTTAAAACCTGAGTTGGCAATTTCACTGAAGTGAGCAAAAACGTCTGGGCCAGATTCTTGTTGAATAAAACCAAAACCTTTAGTTTCATTGAACCACTTAACAGTACCTTTAACAACATTTGAGTTTGACATAATAAATCCTACTGATTTTTTAATAATTTTAGTCATTTTATTGACTGCATATAACTTTGAAAATAATAAAGAATGAAACTTAAAATCTGAAAAAACGAAGAATTATGAATAAAACGACGATACTTAAGAGAGATTTAATGCAACAAGACTTTTTTCTAGTTGAGTTAACTATACCTTAAAAATAAAATTAATCAAGTTTTTTTATATGTATATTTAATTACCTTATAAAAGACATCTGAATCTGGAAAGAGTCTGTTGATCTGGTTGACTTTTTTTAACAAGTCTATTGACAGCACTGATACATTCAAACAGAAAAAACTAATTTACCGCTTAAAAATGGGATCCAATAAAAATGATTTTACCTATTTTTTCAGGCTATAAAATTGAAATTTTGCCTACATTCGTCCTGCATTTAATCTTCACATTTTGTTCACATCGACTTGGGTTATCTTAATCTTGGAAATCAAATAAGGCTTAAAAATGAAAATGCTATTCAAGTCACTTTTTGCCGCTACAGCGCTGGTCACCATTAGCTTAAGTATGACCACCCGAGCAGAAACGGTGAGGCCGCAGGCAGTAAATCAAGTGGATATTCAGAAGTATGCAGGTAAATGGTATGAAATTGCCCATTTACCGATGTATTTTCAGCGTAAATGTGTATCGAATATCACGGCACAATATAGTGTCAATGCCGATCAAACTATCAGGGTATTGAATAGCTGCCGAATTGCCAATGGCGAGATAATTAGCTCTGAAGGTGTTGCGTATTCGCAAAATCAGGGGAACAGCAAACTGAAGGTCAGCTTTTTGCCTAAAGGTTTAAGATGGATACCCTTTACTAAAGGTCGTTACTGGGTATTACGAGTAGACCCGGAATATAAAGTGGCACTGGTGGGTGGCCCAAGTAATAAATACCTATGGATTTTGTCACGTGAACCGCAACTAGATGAAGCAACTTATCAGTCATATATAGACACTGCGAAAGATTATGGCTATGACGTGACAAAACTTATCAAATTGCCTCATTAATCTGCTAACCTTTTGCCGAACTGATAAATCTCTCAACAGTTCGGTTTTTTTATTTACTTCACATAAAATTCATACCTGACTGATTACACTCATCAAATAGAATAAATACAATCGCTCGAAATTAGGATGAGTCCATGTTGAAAACTCTGATGCGATGGATAGACAGCTGGTTCACACCCACAGCGCCCGAAACACTGACGGCTGAAAACAGCAAGATTCAGTGGCAGCGGATTTTACCCTTTATTCTGTTGCATCTGGCTTGTCTAGCAGTGTTCTGGGTGGGAGTGTCGTGGTTTGCAGTGGGCTTTATGTTGCTGTTCTACCTGATTCGTATGTTTTCCATTACGGCTTTTTTTCATCGCTATTTATCGCATAAAACCTTTCAGACCTCGCGTCCAGTGCAGTTCCTATTTGTATTACTAGGCACCATGAGTGCACAGCGTGGCCCCTTATGGTGGGCAGCCCATCATCGTTATCACCACCGCTATACAGATTCTTCACAAGACCCGCATTCATCTACCCACGGTTTTTGGTATAGCCATGTTGGTTGGTTTCTGAATGAATATAATTTTGCTACACGTAAAGAAGTCATCAAGGACTGGCTGAAATATCCAGAGCTGATCTGGCTAGACCGTTTCAGTTTGATTGTTGTGCTGCTGACTGCCGGCGGGATTTATGTGCTAGGAGAATGGCTGGCAATAGCTTGGCCGCAACTGGGGACTTCCGGGTTGCAATTACTGGTCTGGGGATTTGTGGTGTCTACTGTATTGCTGATTCATGCGACCTTATGTATCAATTCACTGGCGCATCATTACGGTAGCCGTGATTTTGACACTGATGATCAAAGCCGTAACAATTTATTCTTGTCAATCATTACCTTGGGTGAAGGCTGGCACAACAATCACCATTATTATGCAGGCAGTACCCGACAGGGCTTTTACTGGTGGCAGATTGATGTGACTTATTACCTCTTAAAAATCATGTCTTGGTTCGGGATAGTCTGGGACTTAAAGCCAATTCCAGCAAGGGTCTATGAAGTCAGTAAAATTGCAAAAGCTCGCAAACAGAGAAAAGCAGCCAAAACAGGCGCTCCTACTATTCATTCGAAGGAATCACCATGAAAATTGCGATTATTGGTTCAGGTATTTCCGGTTTGTATGCGGCTTGGAAATTAGGTAAAGTGCATGACGTTACCGTCTTTGAAAAGAATAACTACTTTGGCGGCCACACCGATACCCATCAGTTGAATATAGATGGCGAACAGGTCGCGGTGGACAGTGGCTTTATTGTATTTAATGAGCATAACTATCCACTGTTCTGTGCAATGCTCAAAGAACTCGGGATTCAATCGCAAAGCAGTGACATGGGCTTTTCGGTGAACAATCAGGTCACTGGCTTGCAGTACAATCCTTCAAAAAAATTCTCGCTGTTGTTCCGACCACAAAACTTCTTTAACGCTGATTTTCGCGTGATGTTGTCGGATCTGTTCCGTTTCTATGCGGCGAATAAAAATATTGATATTGAACAGGTCGATGCACAGCTCAGTATTGATGCATATCTCAATCGACATGACTATTCCGAAGCCTTTCGTCAGGAACATCTCTATCCGATGTGCGGGGCACTATGGTCCTGTCCAGTAGAGCAAGCTGGACAGATTCCGTATAAATTTGTGGTGAGCTTTTTTCAGCACCATCGTATGTTGCAGCTGAAAGAGCGACCTTCGTGGCTTACGGTCAAGGGTGGATCAGCGCGTTATGTTCGTGCCATTCAGGCCCAATCGAATATGACTTTCCACAAGACGGGGGTGCTTCATGTATCCCGTAGTGCCAATGATGTAGTGATTGAAACTGAACAGGGCAGTGAACGTTTTGACTGGGTCATTTTTGCCAGCCATGCTGATGATAGTTTGAATTTACTTACAGACCCGTCAACGCAAGAGCGGGAAGTACTTGGCAAGTTTCGTTATCAGGATAACCATATGGTGGTGCATTCCGATACTCATATCATGCCCAAATCCAGACGCCAATGGGCCAGCTGGCATGTACATGTGACACCTAGTCGTGCAACCGAATCAACTCCATTACAGCATAGTGGCATGCATTATGGTTTCAGTTACTGGATGAACCAGTTGCAAAACCTGAATTGTAAAACCCAAATCTTTGCCACACTCAATCCTAACTTTAACCTCGATCCGAAAAAAATATGGGTAGAACGATATTACCGTCATCCAGTATTTGATGCTGCCGCAATTGAGGCACAACAACGTTGGGCTGAGGTTAATGGTCAGAACCGGACGTCATACTGTGGTGCCTACTGGGGCTGGGGCTTTCATGAAGATGGCGCACGTAGTGCTTCATGGGTTGTAAATCAGTTGCTGCAACACACTGAGCAAGCGGCTTAGGAGCGCATGATGCAGATGTATCCACTGGCGATTGCCTCTGCCGAAATTAGGCATCGCCGTTACCTGCCCAAAGCCCATGCTTTTGAGACCCAGCTAACCTATCTATGGTTTGATCCGGATCAACTGGCAAATTTTACCCAAAAATCTTGGTTCTGGTCTTCTAGTCGCTGGAATTTATTGACCTTGGATGAACGTGACTTTCTGAACATGGAATATGGCTCGATTCGGCAGAAAGTTGCACGGTTACTGATCAAGCACGAAAACTATCATTTACCACATGCTGCATCTATTCGTGTACTGGCTTTACCACGCACACTGGGTTTTCGTTTTAATTCTGTGGTGTTTTATCTAGTCTTTAATGCCACCGATCAACTGATTTTTATACTGAGTGAAATCACCAATACACCGTGGAATGAACGTCAGGTGTACATTCACGATTGTCGGCACAATGTAACTAAACATACGCCTTACCAGAGCCACCAGTTTGACTTTAAAAAGGCCTTTCATGTGTCACCATTCATGCCGATGTCACTGGATTATCGTTGGCGTTTTAGCTTTTCAGAACAGCAAAATGTGATTCACATGCAGCTGTTTGAACAAGAAATATTGCAATTTGATGCCACGATGAAATTTAAGCTGCAAGCCATCACACTTCCTTCACAGCAACATCGATATGCTGTATTAAAAGTTCTTGAGCCCTTTAGGATGGTGAGCGGAATTTATCTGCATGCCTTTCGTTTATGGAAAAAGAAAATTCCGTTTTACCGCCATCCTAAAAAAGAAAAAGGAAAGACATGACTATGAAAACACTGTTAATGGGAGAGCATACCGAACTGCCCGTGGTGCTGCGCCACCTGTTGAAATTACGCCATGGTCAGCTGATTTTTAAAGGCCTCTGGAACGGGACAGTTGGTGAAAACAGTGATCTGCAGGCGGTGATACAGGTGCATGATACCCGTCTGATGGATTTGCTGTTCCGTAATGGTGTATTGGGGGCAGCAGAAGGCTTTATTCGTGGTTACTGGAGCAGTGAAGATCTGGTCAACGTAATTCGTATTCTAGCACGTAATCGTGATGTGCTTGATCGAATGAATCAAAATGTAGTGGCAAAAGCTAGCCAGTTGGTACTCAAGGCTTGGTATAAATCCCGCAAAAACTCAATTGATGGTAGTCGTCAGAATATTGCTGAGCATTATGACTTGAGCAATGATTTTTTTAAATTGTTCTTAGATTCCAGCATGATGTATTCCAGTGCGGTGTTTAAAGAACCCTGTATGAGCTTGGAACAAGCTTCAGATTATAAAAAAGAACTGATCTGCCAAAAACTTCAATTGCAACCGATGGACCATTTGGTTGAAATTGGCAGCGGCTGGGGCGGCTTTGCCATTTATGCGGCTCAGCATTATGGCTGTAAGGTGACCACCATTACCATTTCCAAAGCTCAGTACGATGAAGCACTCGCCCGAGTTGCTGAAGCAGGGCTGTCTCATCGGGTGTCTGTACAGCTTCAGGACTACCGTTTACTCGAGGGTAAATACGACAAATTGGTGTCCATTGAAATGATTGAAGCAGTGGGTGAGCAATATTTACCAACTTATTTCCGAAAATGCCGCGAGCTCCTTAAGCCGAATGGTCTAGCCTTGATACAGGCGATTACCATTGAAGATGCACGCTATGTTAAAGCTTTAAATACGGTGGATTACATTAAGCGTTATATTTTCCCCGGTAGTTTTATTCCATGTATCAGTGTGATGACGCAAACGGCTTCTGAGCAAAAACTTCGTCTCAAACATCTGGAAGATATTGGTCAAAGCTATGCACAAACCCTGAAGTGTTGGCGCCAGCGTTTTCTGGAGCAACGTGATCAGGTGTCGCAACTTGGTTTTGATGAGCGCTTTATCCGCATGTGGGATTTTTATCTGTGTTATTGCGAAGGTGGTTTTAGGGAAGGTGTGATCAGTGATGTTCATTTGCTGTTTGAAGCCAGTGCTTACTAAGCAGAAATAAAACAGGAGGGCGACATGCTGCTAGATTTATTTTTGCTCAATGTCTTTATCATGCTCTGTAGCTGGGTGTTGGTGACCTATAACCGCAGAGCAGGGCTGGTCGATGTCGCCTGGAGTTTCAGTATTGCGCTCAATGTGATTATTGCCGCTTGGGCGATTCACAGTGCACCACTGTTGGTTCGGTTATTTCTGGGACTGGCGAGTGGGATCTGGTTTTCACGGCTGACTTGGCATCTGTTACGGCGCTATTCCAATGAAACCCAAGAAGACACGCGTTATGCCAACATGCGCCGAGCGATGGGGGATTATCAGCATCTTGGTTTTCTGGTGTTTTTTATATTTCAGGCAGGTTTGGCGCTACTGTTTTCCTACCCAATGCTGAAGTTATTAAGTATCTCGACCGAGCAATGGAATGACTGGACTTTGGTCACTGTGATTGTGGCTGGCATGATCATGCTATCGGCTTTGATAGGCGAAAGCACTGCCGATCAGCAACTTTACCGTTTTAAGCTAGATCCACAGAATCAAGGTAAAACCATGGATCAGGGCTTGTGGAAATACTCGCGCCATCCGAATTATTTTTTTGAATGGCTGCATTGGTTTGCCTATCCAGTGCTCGGTCTGGCAGTCGGATGCTATGAATTATGGATTTATCCGCTGCTGATGTGGCTATTCCTGTACTACCTTACGGGTATTCCTTTTAGTGAAAAACAGGCGCTCACCCACCGTGGTGACAACTATAAAGACTATCAACGACGAACTTCAATGTTTATTCCGTGGCCACCCAAAGAGTAGGTAAATACATGGACTTTATGATTCAAAAAACCTTAGAACTGATCGAAAATGGCAAGGTGCCAGACCCAGTGATTCGTGCTGGTATTAAAATCTTGAGCAAAAAACGTTTGGCACAAGAAGGTCGGTTTGACCCCGCATTGGCAGCGCAGCGCTATATGGATGTGCTGACCATGCTGAAAAACAGCGAAATTGCCATTGAGACAGACAAAGCCAATGAGCAGCACTATGAACTGCCGACCGCATTTTTTCAGGCAGTCCTCGGTAAGCGCCTGAAATATAGTGCGAGTCTCTTTGAACATGCCGATACGACGCTAGATCAAGCCGAAGAGGCCGCTCTTGCCTGCTATTGCCAGCGAGCGCAACTGAAAGACGGGCAGGATATTTTGGAAATTGGCTGTGGCTGGGGTTCTTTAAGTCTGTATATGGCCGAGCATTATCCAACGGCCCGTATTACAGTCGTGTCAAATTCTTCAACGCAGCGTGAGCATATTCAGGAACAAGCCCGTTTAAAAAAACTGGATAACTTTAATGTGATCACTTGTGATGTCAATGTGTTGCAACTTGAACCTGCGTCATTTGACCGTGTAGTTTCGGTGGAGATGTTTGAGCATGTACGCAACTATCAAAAACTGTTTGAAAATATCAGTATTTGGCTCAAACCAGATGGTTTACTGTGGTGTCATATTTTCTGTCATCGTTTCTTGCATTATCCGTTTGAAGTCAAAAATGAGTTTGACTGGATGTCGCAATATTTCTTTAGTGGTGGTTTGATGCCAGCAGCCTCAACTTTCCTACATTTTCAGCAGCATTTACAGCTAGAACAGCACTGGCAATGGGCGGGTACGCAGTATGAACGTACCGCAAATGCTTGGCTAGAAAATATGGATGCTAAACAGGCCGAGCTAAAGCCCTTATTTGAAAAAACTTATGGCGCGGATGCCGCAATCTGGTGGCAGCGCTGGCGGATTTTCTTTATGGCCTGTGCCGAGCTATTTGGTTATGACCATGGACGCGAGTGGGTCATTGGCCACTTTCTGTTAAAGAAGAAAGCCGTATAATTGAACAATGGGATTGGCCAGCGGGGAATGCATCAATGTTAAAGCTGTTTAGGGACAAACGTGATCATCCTCTGGGTGAGGTGTTTAACCGCTACTACTGGCTGCAAATCGGATTCATTGCCTTGTCTGTGGTGATTGGGATTGGCTTCAGTGCCTGGGTGATTAAAGGTTCTTTGCTCAGAACGGCGCTAGAACAGGAAATGTCACACTACTGGCAGCGATTAGAACGTAATCCTGCTGCAGAATTGCCCGATACCAAAAACCTGTATGGTTACCGCTGGAACACTGTGCCACCCTCCCAATTTAAGAATATGTCACTTGAGCAAGGGGTGAATCGGCATTTTGTCGATGGTAAGGAACGCATGACCGTTTATGGCGAAAAAGATGGGCAGCATGTCCTGTTAGTCTTTGGCGAAAGCAATGTCAATAAACTGGTCTGGCTGTTTGGTCTGGCACCACTGATGGTCAGCTTGTTTGTACTTTATAGTATGTTATGGTGGTGGAACCGTCGTGCCCGGCGCTATTTTTCTCCCATTACAAGGCTTGCCAACGCACTGGAACATATTGATTGGGAAGATTATAAAAATCAGGCTTCACCATTTCATGACATACGGACTGATTCAAATCTGGAAGCGGAATATCTGAAGCAGGCGCTAGAAAAATATCATCAGGTATTAAGCGAGTTTATTCAGCGTGAACGTGAATTTACTGGTGATGTCAGTCATGAGCTTCGCACACCACTGACCATTCTAAAAGGCAATGTGCAGTTGTGTCAGGCACGCTATGGGGACAATAAATCATTTACTCGCTTGAACAACACCATTGAAGACATGCAACTATTAGTTGACACACTACTGGCTATCGCCCGCAATACCACCAATACTTTAACCGCTGAATCGACTATGCTTTCAGAATGTCTGGAGAATCTAGTTCAGGATCTGGATAGTGTTAGCCATAACAAAGGTATGCGGATAAATTTTCAAAAAGATCTAAACGAACAGCCACGTAAACTTTACCCGTCGATGACCAAAATGGTATTTGGCAATATTTTGCGGAATGCACTGAATTATTCACAAGGCACAGAAATTGATGTCATTTTGCAAAAAAATACAGTATTGATTGCAGATAATGGTGTCGGCATTCCTTTACCGAATAACTCAAAGGTGCAAGAACTGTCGGGGCAGCAATTGCAATTAGAGATCAAAGGTCATGGCATTGGACTGCAATTGGTACAGAAGTTGTGCAAGCAGCTTGGCTGGCGAGTGGAATTGTTTGATCGGCAGTATTATCTCAATACCCATCAGGATGTTGATCTGGCGATGACGACTGGACTGATTGTCGTCGTGTATTTAAATTAAGGCTTGGCTTCTAGAGCTTAAGGTTCTAAAGTGATCTTTAACCCTACACCAGATATGGTGTGAATTAGTTTTTGCTCAAAAGGCTTATCGACCATTTTGCGTAAATTATAGATATGACTGCGCAGAGCATCACTTTCTGGCTCTTCGTCACCCCAAAGCTGCATCATAATTTCCTGTTTGGTCAGTACTTTAGGAGAATGACGCATCAATAGCTTCAAAAGTTTAAACTGAATCGGAGGCAATTCAATGTTCTGCCCAGCTCGAGTTAGCTGCTGTGTTGCTGGGTCCAAAATTAGGTCATGAATTTGCAGACGACTGCTAGATACTTCACCCAGAGAACGTTTGATCAGAGCCTTGACCCGAACCACCAGCTCGTTAAAGTCAAAAGGCTTGACCAGATAATCATCCGTGCCGGAATTGAAGCCTTTGAGTTTATCATCCAAGGTATCCCGAGCGGTAAGCATTAAGACAGGTAAGTCCAACCCCTCTTCATTGCGTAACCACTCGCACAATTCATAACCAGAACCATCAGGCAAATTAATGTCTAGTAGCAAGATATGGTAGCGTTGCTGTTTCAGTAATTGTCTAGCAGCACTCAGATTGCGGGCATGATCGACCACAAAGCCATGTTCTTCCAGAAACTCGCATAGAGTAGAGGCCAGTTCATAATGGTCTTCAACCATCAGGATAAAATGTTTCGACATAGCGGCAGATACTAATTTAATAATTGCTGTTTTAATTTAGCACTAAATGGCTGGGGACCCAGCCATATATTAAAATATTGTTGTGCCAGAGGATGTTTAAGCTGCCCTAAACTTTGCTGGTTCAAGGATAAGCTCAGGGTCTGTGTAGCATGGTTGTATTTTAAACGGTACAGGTCGCCTGATCTGACCGGACGATACAAATCGGTGATAGGGTTGAATAGAGCATGTATTTTTGCGTCTTTAACATTACGTTTCAGTAAATGTGTGGCCGCACGCTTAAATGCCCATTGCGGAATATTCTGTGTATAGGAAAAGTCCATCTGTATATTTTGTTTTTCCCAGGACTGGCTACAGTTTTGTGCAAAATAACTGGCCATACCGACCTGTTTTTTACCCACCATCAGCGGACCATTACCGCATTGATTCAGGCTTTGTGCCTGTGCCCATGGACAGAAGCTACATCCCATCACTAACGCCGTGCTGATCGCTATTTTTTGAAAGGCAGTAGCCATGAGTAGACCCCTCCAACATAAGGCAGGGAACGGTACAGGCCATTCGCAGGGTCCCAGAAATCCTGCTGGAAAACAATCTTGTTGTTTTCGTTGATCTTGATTTCACTGATACCGTAAGAGTCCATACTGCGGGTCGTGCCGAACATTTTAAAATCATAGGTCATATGCCAGTGCACATAGGCAGAGTCCTGATGATAAGAAGCGTTTAGCAGCTTGACGCTGACCTTGCTGACCCGTTTGTTCATGCCTTGAAAGTGCTCCAGCAGATTTTGACGGGATGAAAATTGCGATAGGGTATCGTTAATAAACAGCTGGTCGGCATACAGTGCTCCGGCTTTTTCAACGAATTTAGGTGTGCCCAAGGTATTAAATGCCGAAGTGAAGCGGAGGCCGATATCCTGAGCTTTAGCCTGATCCAGCGCTATCCCCTGAATACCGTTTCTGGATTGGGCGTAATCGGCTGAATAACTCGGAATACTTTTACATCCGGCTAACAATAGAAGCGGCAAGGATAAGGCTGTAGCAATTAGTGTTTTTACAAGTCTCATCATCAGTGTCCGTATGAAGTGTATGTTTATACCTTAGGCAGCACAGCGTGAACAGAATGTGAAATAGACGTTATAGATGAGTAATTGAATAGGGTCTGTTGACATTTTCTGTTCAAAAAAATAGCGAGAAAGTAAAATTTAATCGCCAAACCAAATTTACTTCTCGCTATGCCCCGTACAATGCTGAATGATCAACACTGGTCTAAGTTACTTTCTATTTTCCGAAATTTTGATATCTATTTCAAATCTAATTTGAGAAATTTTGTCGAAGCAATACTTTATAGAATAAGAACAGGCTGCCCATGGCGTGATTTGCCTAAAGAATTTGGTTCGTACAATTCAATCTTTAAAAAATATAGTCGTTGGTGTAAAAATGACAAGTTAATGAAAATATTTAAATTAATTTCTTCAAATGCTGATATGGAATGGGTTTTTATTGATGGTAGTCATGTTCGGGCACACCAACATTCTGCTGGAATAAAAGATCAGGATATCTCTAAAAGCATTGGTGGAAATAGTTCTAAAATACACTTAGCTGTTGATGCGGATGGCAATCCAATCGAAATTATTATCTCCGATGGAACGATTCATGATGTCAAGATTGCTCCTAAAATGATTGAAAAACTTGATTTGAGTTAAACGGAAGTATGTTGTGCAGACAAAGGATATGACTCTGAATCATTAAGAGAACAAATATCTGCGAAAAAAACTAAAGCGAATATTCCAAGAAAATCAAATACTCAGTCAAATAATGATCATATGGATTTGTATTTATATAAAATCAGACACTTAGTTGAGAATGCATTTTGTAGGTTAAAGCAGTTCAGAGGAATAGCAACACGATATGATAAGCTAAAGTGTAGCTATGAGGGGGCAGTTGCATTAGCTTGTATATTTATTTGGCTACCTTTATCGGGTAAATTCTATACTTGAAATGTCAACAGACCCTAGAATTTTTCAAATCAAAGATTAAATGTTTAACTTTTTTCCTCGGCCATTAACCAATCAATGATATTCATAACATCACGATTTTCGTTATTTTTTCTGACCATTGCATAAAAATTATAGTCACAATAGATAAAACCAAAAGGGGCAATGATCTTTCCATTTAACATTTCTTTTTCTACTAGAATTTGAGGTGCTATGGCAATTCCTAACCCAGACACGGCAGCCTCTATCATTAAATTCAGACTATCAAAATAACGGTCATTCGCTTTTGGGGAAAAGCTTATTTGAAACTGATCAAACCATGTATGCCATGCACTTTTATTTGAGTGGGTATGAAGTAATGGATAGTTTAAAAGATCATTTACGGAATGAAGAAGATTTATTTCACGATTACAAATAGGACCCATGTTATCGGGAAATAACAGATATTTATTCAAAAAGTTGGGAGGTAGATGATGCTCACTGACGCTATTGATAAATATGTCAACTTTCTCTTTTTCTAACAATTTTAAATCATTACATGTCATTAATTTGATATGGATATTGGGATAAATGACTTCGAGCTTTTCTAATCGAGGAATCAGCCAATTTGCCATAAAACTATGAGAAGCGCCTATGACAACTTCTACTTCAGATGTCTTATTAGTTAACTCAAAGACGCATTGTTCTAAACGATTAAAAAGTTGCGTACAAACGAGCGACAATTCTTCGGCATCCGCCGTCAGAGAGATGGTCGAGGAATGTCGAATAAACAATTTTTTATCCAACCATTCTTCTAACTGCTTTATTTGATGGCTAATCGCACTATGGGTTACACATAATTCTTCGGCAGCTAAGCTGAAACTTTTATTTCTGGCGACAGCTTCGAAAGCTTTTAAAGCATTAAGCGGAGGTAATGTTCTGCGTTTCATGTTGTAAAATTTTCTAACACCATAACCTCAAAATATATCAATTATCAGAAAAATGAAAATATTTTAAGATCGAACGAGTTTTGATAGTAAAAGAGATATGAGATGACAACCCCTTATACAGGTAATGGTCCTGATGCCTTGGGATTTTTTGGTAAATTTGGCGGATGCTACATGCCAGAGAGCTTAATGCCAGCACTTCAAGAATTAGAGCAAGCCTTTAATACTGTTCGGGACAAACCTGAATTTTGGGCTGAATATCAGCAGATTTTAACGGACTTTGTTGGTCGTCCTAGTCCTCTATTTTATGCAAAAAATCTAACAGCTTATGTGGGAGGCGCTCGAATCTATCTCAAGCGAGAAGATTTGAACCATACGGGTGCGCATAAGATCAATAATTGTGTTGGGCAAATCTTATTAGCCAAATTTATGGGCAAAACCAGAATCATTGCAGAAACGGGTGCTGGGCAACATGGTGTTGCAACAGCAACGGTTTGCGCGCTGTTTAAGATGAAATGTACCATTTTTATGGGAGAAACAGATATTCAGCGCCAACAAATGAATGTTGAACGCATGAAATTACTTGGTGCTGAAGTCAGAAGTGTTCAAAAAGGGCGTAGGACTTTAAAAGATGCCATGAATGAAGCATTACGTGATTGGATTCATCATGTGGATACAACCTATTACCTGTTGGGTACGGGTGCAGGCCCTCACCCATATCCCGTCATGGTGAGAGAATTTCAGAAAATTATTGGTTTAGAAGCCAGAAACCAAATACTCCTGAAAGAAAATAGACTGCCTGATGCTCTAGTTGCTTGCGTTGGTGGGGGATCAAATGCACTAGGGTTGATGTATCCTTTTCTAGAAGACCTGAATGTCAAAATGTTTGGCGTTGAGGCAGGTGGAAAAGGAATAAATAGCGATGAACATGCAGCCTCTATTTGTAAAGGTCAGGTCGGTGTGCTGCATGGCAATTTAACTTATTTATTACAAGACTTAGATGGGCAGATTTTAGAGGGGCACTCTATATCAGCTGGCTTAGATTATCCTGGTGTTGGTCCTGAGCATGGTCTTCTGTTTGAAACAGGGCGTGTGATATATGCGGCGATCACCGATCAAGAAGCCGTAAATGCATTTCAGCTTTTAAGCCAACAGGAGGGTATTATTCCTGCTCTTGAGAGTTCCCATGCGATTGCATATACGATTCAACTTGCTCAAGAAATGCAACCAGAACAGATCATTATTGTCAATTTAAGTGGCAGAGGTGACAAAGACTTAAACACGGTCAAAAAATATCTTGCAGGAGCTACAGCATGAACCGTCTAGATCAAAAATTAGAGCAATTGAAACTGGAAAATCGAAGCGGTCTGGTCTGTTATTTTACTGCTGGAGATCCTAATTTTACCGAAAGTTGTCGTCTGTTAAGCCAATTGGGTCAAGCAGGGGCTGACATTATTGAAGTGGGTATTCCATTTTCTGATCCAGTGGCAGATGGAGAGATCATTCAGGCAGCGCATCTTCGGGCTTTAGGTGCAGGTCAAACGGTAAAACAGACAATTGAGTTGGTAAAAGCAATCAGGCTGCATGATGACCAGACACCAATAATTTTCATGACTTATTTAAATCCGATTATGCAATATGGTTTTGAGACACTTATCGCAGAAACAGAAAATCTTATAGATGGAATATTGATTTTAGATGCTCCATATGGACATCGAGAAAAATTTGAGGCGCAATTAAATGAAAAAAATATGCATTTAATTGCAATGACCGCGCCGACGACCCCAGTTGAAAGGTTAGAGCAAATTTCAGCGCGCGCGACAGGGTTTTTATATCATGTTGCAGAAAATGGATTAACAGGAGGAGACTTCAATCTATCTAATCTTGAGAAAAAGATGACTGAAATAAAACCGATTTTTAATATTCCTGTTGCAATTGGTTTTGGGATCAAAAATGAAAGCCATGTTAAAGCACTAGCCAATAAAGTAGATCTTATTATCATTGGCTCAGCGCTTGTCGATACTTTTTTTAATAAGGGAATGAATGCGACTTTAGAAAAAGTGACGGTTTTTTCAAAAATAATTAGAGAAAATAAATAATATAGTGTTTTTTAAATCAGTATATTTCAAGCTTAGATTAGCATTTGAAATGCAACGCCTTGTTGGTGCAATAATATGTGTGATTCATAGAGATCGTTTCAATTTAGCGATCTCTAAATCCATCTTGTAATTGGCGTGTTGAATCCGTTCATTGGATGGGTTGTATTGCTTCTGGACCTCATCAGAGAAAGGGGTTTCTTCACATAATTCAAAGTACCTTTCCATCGGTGTTTTACCTTTCAAAGCTGAATGTGGTCTCATCCAGTTATAGTAATGCTGCCATTCGGCTAGCTTGTCTTGTATATCTTCAGAATTAATATCGACAGTAGCGTAGAACTCAGATTTATCAGTCTTTTGAGAACGCTCTACCTTGCCATTCAAATGAGGTGAACCTGGTTTATTTGGCCTAAATTTGATTCCATGCTGCATCAATTTTTTCTGTACTTTTTCAGCAAAAAATTCCCGCCCACGATCGGTCTGTATTCGCTGTATGGGAAAAGGCATTTCTTCAATTACGCAGTCTAAAAAGTCGAGCGTATTCGCCGCTGTTCGGCGTTTATATATCCTTAAAACGCGATATCGTGTGCAGTCATCGATAGATGTGTACTGATATAGCCCAGGACCCAATTTACAGGTATCCATTTGAATTCTATCGCCTGGTAATGGGCGTTCATAACGAATGAAATCGTACTTTACGACGGAATTTTTTAATCGGTTTGACTTGATGGGTGGATAGTACTTTATGGATAGTCGCTAAGGACAACGAGACTCCGTGCAGCCTCATCAATTCTGTTTGCAAACGTCGAGCACCCAGATTCCTAGCCGAGCGCATTTCCAATATTAAGGCCTCTAGCTCAGCATTGATTTTAGTATTTGGAGATTTTAATGGGCGTTTACTCTGACTACTTAATCCATCAATACCTTGCTCAGAATATCGTTTCCATCACTTGCGTAATGTTGGTCTAGAAATGCCACATCTCCGACAGACTAGGCCAGCATCATTGGTCTCTTCAAATAATTTAACCCATACGAGTCTTTGTTGAATTTCTCTGTTCATAGACACCAATTATATTGAAATGATGTCTATGAATCACACAATCTTTGTTGTATTTTATTTGAGAATCTAAAAAGTCAATTTATTAAGAAATATAAGTGATAAAACCTTCTCCCATAAAGGAGATGGAACTTTGAGTGTAAATTTTTTTATTGAAAGTAATCGATTTTTAAAAATCACTATTATCATACAGATGTGACATACGTTTTTGCTTAGTCTCTAAATAAGCTTTGTTGAAAATATTTAAACCAACTCTTAAAGGAATACGTTCAACAACGTTAATTCCTAAATCAGTTAAAGATTTAATTTTAAACGGATTATTTGTAATGAGTTTTACATTAGATCTCTTTCATAAATCAAAATACGACCTATCTATTGCTGATTATTTGTACCGAAGAATCTTAAACATTCATGCATAATCTTTGAATGAAATACATCTATTCAAAGAAGCTTTCTGAAACACAGTTTAAGCGATATACCGGCATCTCATGGTCAACCTTTAATTTAATGGTTGAGCAATTGAAAATGCATGTTCCTGCCAAAGGTAGACCATCTAAATTAAGCCTAGAAGATCAGATTCTCTTATGCTTAAGCTATTGGCGTGAATACCGAACATTATTCCATGTCGCAACAAGTTATGGCGTGTCAGAGCCCACTGCTTCAAGAATCGTACACCATGTAGAGGACTGCCTCATCAAGTCCAATTTATTTAATTTACCAAAGCATTTGCCTGAAGGCGAAGGTATTGACTGGAATGTGGTGATCTTAGATGCCACAGAAATTCCAATACAAAGGCCTAAAAAAACAGAAGAAAAGCTATAGTGGTAAGAAGAAGGCACATACTTTCAAAGTTCAAGCCATTGTTCATTATAAAACTCAGCAAATTCTGAGTTTATGCACAAGTCGTGGTGCTGTACATGATTTCGAACTTTTCAAACGCAATTTGAATCAGATTCCTGCAAGTGCCTTTATACTTGCAGATAAGGGTTATCAAGGGATTTACACAGTGTATCGAAATAGCCTATTGCCATTAAAAGCAAAAAAACGCTGCAAACTAGATCCTAAGCTAAAGCTTTACAATCGAGAAATTAACAAAAGAAGAATTGGCATTGAGCATGTATTTGGCAGTTTGAAAACCTTCAAAATCCTTGCTGAGCGATATCGCAATCGAGGAAAAAGATTGGGATTGAGGTTCAATCTAATTGCTGGGATCTATAATTTGGAACTGAGTAAAAAATGATTTATGAAAGAGGTCTATTCTTTATTTTTAAATAATCTAACATAATAGTACACATGTCATATTTACGAGCATCTGCTGGTAAATTTAATAATAAGTTGGCATCGAGAGTGTCATGTCCTTGATCTTGGAGTGCATAGGCTCGAATTTTATTGGTTAATCCTATGCCACGACCTTCTTGGCGAAGGTATAAAATCACACCTTGACCAGCGTCATTAATCATTTTCATGGTTGAATGTAATTGGGGGCCACAGTCACATTTCAGTGAAGCAAAAGCATCACCTGTTAAACATTCTGAATGAATTCTGACGAGTACAGGTTGATTAGAAATAGTATCCATGTCTTTGGCAAGAGCGATATGTTCTTCACCAGTACTTTGGTCTTGAAATGCCATAATTTCAAAATCACCAAACGCTGTAGGTAACTTTGATTTGGAAACAAATTCTATAGCCATTGAAGAATACACCTATATAAATTTATAATTGGTAAAATTACTAAATTTACCTTAAAAGCACTTGCTAAATTTTTGTGGTTCTAAATTTCAGCGTTTTACTTCCAATTCAAGTATAGGTATTTAATAGTGAATTTTATGTGAAATGTTATTAAGAATAATTTTATTGAGGTTAGAATTTTTTATAAAAATATGCAAAAGCTTCGTTTTCCACAAGCCATCCATAATCTAAAGCTTTATAGTAAGCCAATCGATTATCAACACTGATGATACAAGGTGGATATTCAGAATTCAGCAGCTTGAGGTTCATTAACAGCTGTAATGTAGATACATTGCCATTAATATTTTTTAGCCTGCTAACTTTTCGCGGTACAATGAAGTAGGTTGGTTGTAAATATTTTAATAAACAAAGGTTTAATTTTTTTCTGTGCGCACACTATCCCGGCCGAATAAACAAAAATGTCTTAAGCAAAGATAAATGAAGAAAAATGTAAGTTAGTATAGTTCTATATTCCTAAAACAACTTGATACGGTTTAAATCCGTCTTGTACCGCCTCTGAAACTAACCGAATAAATGCTTCAGTCTTTCCAGAAGCCATCCATTAATCCAATGCTTCATAGTAAGCTAAACGATTTTCTACAGTAATCACACAGGGTGGATAGCCTGCTTTAAGCAGTTCCAGATTCATCAAAAGACGTGATGTGCGACCATTACCATCAATGAATGGATGGATACCCACAAAATCCGCATGTACTTTGGCTGCACGTTCAATCGGGTGAAGTTTATATGCTTCAAGGTTATACCAATCGATTAGCTGAGCCATCTTGTCATTTAATAAAGTATAGTCAGGAGGGGTAGTAGTAGCACCAGAAATCAATACATTTTGCTGACGATAACTGATCCTAGACAAAATAATGGACAGCACGTCCCTCTAAAGATAACGTAACTTTAATCTTTGGAGATTCAAGAAATGGCTAAACGTTTTAGTCCCGAATTTAAACAGCAAGCGATTGATTATGCACTTTCAAACTCACACGAGTCTGTAGCTGCAATCGCCCAGAAATTAGGTGTGGGTTATTCAACATTAGATAAATGGATTCGTGAAACCAATCCGGCAGGTTCAAGCAAACGTCAACTTTCACCAGAACAACAGCGGATCGTGGAATTAGAGAAAGAAGTCAAACAGCTCAAGGAAGCCAATGACATCTTAAAAAAAGCGCATGTGTACTTTCTAACAGATCATGCCAAGAAAAGTACACGGTAATTCAAGATCTAGATATGAATGAAGTCACCGTATCTTCTGCCTGTAAATACCTAGGTGTCAGCACTTCAGGCTATTATGCCTGGCGAAAACGTCAAGCCAATACGGCACAGAAATATAATGACTTAAAAGCCGTATATTGGCAGCATCATGCACGATTGGGTGCACCTTCATTAGTACATGACATGCATGATTTAGGTTACAACATGAGCGAACGTACTATTGGAAGGATGCTAAAAAAGCTTGGTTTACGTAGCAGGATTGCACGTAAATACAAGCATACGACTGATTCAACCCATCGTTTGCCTACAGCACCCAACTTGTTGGATCGCCAATTTACAGTTACTCAGCCTAATAAAGTCTGGACAACAGACATTACCTATATCCGCACTAAAGAAGGTTGGTTGTATTTATGTGTGATGCTAGATTTATTTAGCCGTCGTATCGTGGGGTGGCAAACCAGCCATCGAATAGACCGCCAGTTGGTGTGTGATACGTTTAACTATGCAATGGCTCGTCAGGGTTATCCAACTGGTGTTATGGTTCATTCGGACCAAGGCTCACAGTACTGTAGTCGTGATTTTAGAGCGCTGTTACTGAAAAATGATTGTACTCAGAGTATGTCTAGACGTGGAAACTGTTGGGATAATGCAGTGACTGAAAGCTTCTTTCATACATTAAAAGGTCATGTGGTACATGGCAGTGTGTTTTCGACTCGAAAAGAAGCGAATGCTGTCTTGTTTGACTATATTGAAATTTATTACAATCGGGTCAGAAGACATTCTGCAAACGGCTGGTTAAGTCCAGAAGCCTTTGAACAGAAATATATTAAAAGTTTAGAGGGGCTGGTTGTCCACGATACTGTCTAGGATCAAACGCCCAGCATTCTCATCATCAATATTTTTTAAAATAAGTTGATGAATATTGCGAATTTGCCATTCTGAAAATGGTTCTTCTTTACGAATAATGTCTTCGACGTAGTAAATCGCATTTCTATGTTTTATCGCTTCGAAATGTTCTCTTAACGCTTTTCCACCTACAGTAATACCTTCAAGAACTACTTTGGTTTCCAATAGTGTAAGAGTATTACCTTCTATGGCATTTGAATGATAGGTCCAGCGGACAATAAGATCTTCTTGTAAATTTTTTACAATTGCAGGAGATAAAGGGCGATATTGATCTAATTTTTTCTTTAAATCATCAATAATTTCAAACATAACTTTAACCCTGAATGTGTCTTTCTGAATAATACATCAAAAATGTAATGTTATATTATAATATTTTGGTTGAGCTATAAAGATGGTATAATGAGTACACCATTTCAAATCCTTTAGTTGGATTTGAACAAGATTATTTTTGTGATTCAATGCACTAAATCTAATTTGGGTAAAAAATGGGTATAGGTAAAATGCTATTGACTTTATAATTCACTAAATCAATAGCTTAGGATTTGAGTTCAATTCACGCCATCCCATCAGCAAAGATGAGAATTTGTATTATTTAATGAAATAAAATGAACTTTAAACAACATTTAAAATTTTTAATAAATAAGATTAAAAGATTGATAACGATGACACAATCTGTCCATGCACCCACATAAATTTGCTTATTGATTGATGAAACAAAATAGTTCTACTCATGAGCGATTAGCTGATCGTTTAGCTAATATTTTGACCATGTTAAATATGGGGTCTCATTTGAGCTCGGCTTTGTTACACAAACCTATATCTAAGGTTTATTCCACAATATAATTTTCAAATGAATAAGCCTACACCTAAAATTTATCGTACAACCAATTGGCCCGCATATAACCGAGCACTCATGAGTCGCGGAAATATTGCCATTTGGTTTGATCCTGCTACGCAATGGTATGCGCCATCAAAAGGCAAACAAGGGCGAAATCAAACCTACTCCGACGCAGCCATCCAATGCTGCTTAATGATTAAATCCTTATTCCGTCTGTCTTTACGTATGGTCACTGGCTTTGTGCAAAGTCTGATTAAACTTTGTGGATTAAATTGGACAGCACCAGATTATTCCACCATTTGTAGAAGACAAAAGCATATTGATATTGTAATCAGCTACCAAAAAAGTAGCGATGGGCTGCATCTACTCATGGACTCTACAGGCATGAAGTTTCTAGGTGAGGGCGAATGGAAACGCAAGAAACATGGATCTGAATATCGTCGCCAATGGCGTAAACTTCATATTGGTATAGATGCTAAAACCCTACAAATACGAGCAGTTCAGCTTACAACCAATAATGTCAGTGATTCACAGGTGCTTGGTGATTTACTTAATCAGATTCCACAAGATGAGCAGATTAACTGTGTTTATACCGATGGAGCTTATGACACCAAGCAATGCCGTCAGGTCATTGCAGATCGGCAAGCGCATGCGGTGATTCCACCTAGAAAAAATGCGAAACCATGGAAAGATACAAAGAGTAGCTCGCTAGAGCGAAATGAATTACTTCGAACAATTAAACGTTTAGGCAGGACACTATGGAAAAAATGGTCAGGCTATCATCGTCGAAGTTTGGTTGAAACTAAGATGCATTGCATCAAATTATTAGGAGATAAACTCAGTGCAAGGAGTTTTGATAGCCAAGTGAATGAAATCCATGCACGTGTAGCAGTGCTTAACAGATTTACGGAATTAGGTCGACCACTTACCCAAGTTACGCCTTAAATTTAGCTCAATTAGGGGCGCTTTGCATTTCAAATCTTTGTGCAATAAAGCCCTGAAAATGAAAAAAACCAGAAAAAATAGGAGCTTATAGCTCCCATTTTTTGTTAGCTTTCTAAGTCCCTATGTTAATTTGAAGAATACTTCATCATAACGTCCGAATACAGCTATATTTTTTTGATTTCTACAATATCACTGGATTCAATGAGCGATTGGATATTACCAAATAAACTTTGAATATAATCAGACGCTATATGGATATCTAAATCCTCCCTGCTACGCCATTCTTCTAAGAAGAAATATCTACTTGAGTCATTTTCGCTAATATAAAGCTCATATTTCAAGCATCCTTCTTCGTGAAGCGTAGGCTCTATTACACTTTTTAAAAGCGCTTCTAACGTCTCTTTTTGATCTGACTTTGCCTTAAAGTTCGCAATTACTGAAATAGTCATTATTTCACCTTTAATTTGTTTTAGAAGTTTTCTAGTACAATTTTGCCTTTTGACTTACCTGATTCAAGTAACTTATGCGCCTTCTCCAAGTTTGCAGCGTTAATTTTGCCTAGATTTTGGTTGAGGGTACTTCTAATTTTTTGCTGATCAACTAATTGAGCAACCTGTTGCAATAGATCACCTTGCTTTTCAATATCATCAGTTTCATACATTGAACGGGTGAACATCAGCTCCCAATGGATAGAAATAGATTTAGTCTTAAACGGCATAATATCAAATGTTTGTGGATCATCGATCAATCCAAGCTTGCCTTGTGGTGCAATCAGAGAAACTATTTGCTTGATATATGTTTCTGTATGATTTGTAGAGAATACGTATTTTGGTTTTTCAATGCCTAGTGTATCGATTTGTGCATTCAAATCTTTGCTATGATCAATGACATGGTCGGCACCCAGTGATTCAACCCAAGATTTCGTTTCTTCACGTGAAGCTGTTGCTATAACGGTCAGATTTGTTTTTGCTTTTAGGAGTTGGATAGCGATTGATCCTACACCACCTGCACCACCAATAATTAAAATACTGCCAACTTCTGTTTCTGAAATTTGAAACCGATCAAACAGCATTTCCCATGCCGTTATTGCAGTTAATGGCAATGCTGCTGCTTCTGCATTAGATACTGTAATTGGTTTAAGACTGATAATTCGTTCATCGACTGCTTGAAACTCAGCATTACTACCATCTCGGGTTAAATCGCCAGCATACCAAACAGAATCTCCTACTTTAAACGAGGTAACTTTTGAGCCAACTTCAATAATTTCCCCAACGGCATCCCAACCTAAAATACGATTATTTGCTTCAGACGAATTTTTTCTCACTTTGGTATCAACTGGATTCACAGAGATTGCCTGAACTTTTACCAGTACATCACGCTCCTTAAGCGTAGGCTTCGCTTTTTCAATATCTACCAATGAATTTTTAAAATCATCATGGTTATTGATAACATACGATACGGCTTTCATAGATTTGTCCTTAACTTTAAAAAGTATAGTAAAAATGGGAGCGAAGTGCTCCCATTTTATGTTATTCAATAATTAAAACTCTTGGCTCGTTGGGCGCAAAACAATTTCATTAATATCTACATCCGCAGGCTGTTCAATTGCATAAGCAATTGCTCGAGCGACTGAGTCAGCTGGTATGGCTTGTTTGTAGAAATCAGTAACAAACTCTGAACTTTCTTTATGAGAAGAACCAAATTTTAGTTCTGACTCAACTGCACCAGGCTCAATAGTCGTCGTTCTAATTGTTCCCCCAACTTCATGACGAAGTCCTTCAGAGATGGCTCTTACAGCAAACTTAGTACCGCTATAAACAGTACCTCCTGGACTAAATACTTTTAACCCTGCAACAGATGCGAGATTAATAAAGTGTCCAAAGTTTTGTTTTTGGAAAACAGGTAGAGTAGCTGCTATACCATAAAGAACACCTTTAATATTAATGTCGATCATACGATCCCATTCATCAACTTTTAGCTCGCTTAATGGTGCAATAGACATTAATCCAGCATTGTTTACCAATACATCGATTTGACCAAATGCGCTTAATGCCTTTTCAATAAGTGCTTGTACTTCATGTGGTTTGGTTATATCCATACCAATAAATTCAGCTTGACCACCTTCAGCACGAATGTCGTGAACAATAGCCTCTAATTTTTCAGTACGTCTAGCACCAAGGACAACCTTTGCACCTTTTTTAGCAAGTAAGCGAGCAGTAGCTTCACCTAAACCACTACTTGCACCAGTGATAACAATAACTTTATTTTCTATATTATTCATACAAGTGCCCTTCAACCTATCTGTCAATCATATTTGATGGATTAAGTATTACAGCCTTGTTAGGTATAATAAATGAATAATATTATCTTTCAGAATTCCTATTTACGGAATAATTACCAGACCACAGGATTGGACATGCAGAACAAATTGGAAATGATGCGTATCTTTTGTGTCGCAGCAGAGTCTCGAAATTTTAAAGAGGCAGCCACTCAGCTCGGTATTTCCCCGCAGCTAGTGACACGGGCAATAAAAGAGCTAGAAGAGCAGCGCGGAGAGATTCTGTTCTACAGGAGTACTCGACAAATTAAAATTACTGCTGATGGTGAGCGTTTGGCAAAGCAAGCACGTTTTGCGGTGGAATCCATTGATGCTCTGCTTGTAAAAAACACCAAGGAAAAACGAGATGAAATGCGTGGGACTGTCCGTCTTACTGTGTCGTCAGTGTTAGGGCGTAAATTGGTAGTACCTGCACTAGCAGAATTTGCCACACGTTACCCAGATATTGTCGTGGATTGTGTGCTAACAGATTCACACTCGGATGTGATCGATGAGCGGATAGATATCGGGATCAGATTTGGATTTTTGCCGGACAATCGATATGTGGCAAGGGAATTGGCTAAAGTGAACTTTTATTCTGTGGGTACGCCAGAGTTAATTGATAAGGTTGGAATGCCCAAAAAAATTATTGACCTTGATAAATACCCTCTAACAGCACTAGTCGATCATAAAACAGGGCGTTACTGGCCATGGACATTCACCGAAAGTCGAAGCTTTACGCCATCAAAGCCCCGTTTTATTACAGATGATCTAGAAGCTGAATTTCAAGCTATTCTCGCTGGGGTTGGATTCGGACACATGCCTGGATTTCTAGTTTTGCCGTGGCTTAGGAGTGGTAAGCTCATTCAGATACTTCATGAGGAAACCTCTCCCGTTTGGCGCCTGTATTTATATCGTCCACAGCGGGGCCCGACACCTTTGCGAATCCGAGCATTGTTTGATTACTTAGCGGAAGTGTTGGGCCATATAGAAACCTGAATCAGATGGAACTAACCTTTTTTCTAGAAAGTAGACATCAGATAAGACCATCATGTATTTAGAGTAACTACAATTTTTCCTATTTGCTGATTTGATTCAAGATAGCGCTGAGCGTCATGCATGTCCTCAAAGTTAAAGCAACAGTCGATCACTGGACGAAGATATCCTGCACCTATACTGCTAAGAATAAAGCGTCTTGCTTGCTCCCTTAGAACAGGGTCATGGAGAACCTCAAGGAACAAAAAACCTCGCATGGTTAAGCTCTTGCGTAATGCAACTTTAAGGGGAAATGGTGTGATCTCCGGGCTAAGTGCACCATGCATAACCATCGTTCCTCCCACAGACATCGCTTTTGCAATCTGTTCAATATGTGGCCCTCCTACAGCATCGAAGGCGACATCAAGATGTTCTCCACCCAAACGTGAAACAAGCGCCTCATACAAATCTGGTTCATCTTCACTGGCTATAACATTTTTAACACCGAGATCCAGTAAACGTTGCTTTTTCTCTATCGTCTGTGTACTTGCAATGACCTTAGCACCCGCTGCTTCAGCTATCTGTATCGCAGCTAGTCCTACGCTACTTGAAGCTGCTGTAATCAAGATCGTTTTTCCTTTCGAAACTCCACCAGCATGGATTACACCACCCCAAGCCGTCAAATACTGCATCCAGATTGAAGAAGCTTCTTCCCAGCTTAAACTATCAGGTTTGTGAACTAAAAAAGTTTCTGGAATCAGAAGTTTGTCCGCATATGTCCCATATTTGGCTAGATTGTCAGTCGGAAGAATCGATACTGCATCTCCTGGAGAAAATTGGCGTACACCTTCACCTATTGCCAGAACTATGCCTGCTCCCTCATATCCCAGACGAGAAGGGAATTCTGCCTTTTGAATATAAGTACCACGCCGAAACATTACATCAGCCCGGTTGAGTCCAATCGTTTTCATCTGTATTAGAACTTCTCCTGCGGCTGGTAAAGCAACAGGAAGTGTTTCTAATGTCAGAACATCTGTATCTCCAATACAATTGAAGCGCCAAGTCTTGGCCTGAAGTGCGTTAAATGACATCAATAACCACCTTAATATTGGCAGAGCGATCTTGAACAGCATCATGAGCCTCAATGGCTTGGTCTAGAGTAAAATGACGAGGATCAACAATAGGACGCAGTTTACCTTCCTCAACGAGACGAGTCGCGATCTTAAGGACATCGCCATGATGAGAACGGCGATTGCCTGTTAACATCGGCAATAGGACGAATACGCCAGACAGAGTGGCACACCGTAGAGATGAACTCGCTAAATTATGATTACCAAATGCAGCACAGCTGGTAATGTGGCCATAGTGAGTAGTCATGGAAAGTGAAGCTTCGAGTACTGGACCACCCACAGTGTCGTAAACAATGTTAAAACCTTGACCCTCAGGGCTTGCAGCAATAATGTCATCGGAAGATGCTGTTGTGTAATCGAGAGGTGTTGCACCGAGTTCTGAAATCAGTGATTGATCAGCTGTACGACCAGTCGCCCAAACAATTGCATCAAGTGCTTTTGCAAGCTGAACCACCATATAACCAACGCCACCAGCACCACCCTGAACCAGTACAGTTTGCCCTGGTTGGACCTTCGCGTTATCCACTAAACCTTCCCAAGCGGTGAGGAACGTCAATGGTAGTACTGCTGCCTCGCGCATAGAGATATTCCGTGGCTTTAATGCGATCAGATCAGCATCTGCTACAACATATTCTGCTAAAGATCCTTGAAGACCACGAACGCCACCAATCAGACCGTAAACTTCATCTCCAACGTTGAAGTGGGTGACACCTTCACCAACAGCAGTTACAACCCCAGCCATATCCGTTCCCAACACGGCAGGAAGCTCTGGCATAGCATATGGTGCTTCACCAAGACGAATTTTATAATCAATAGGGTTTACACCACTAGCATGAACACGTACTAGAACTTGCCCAGCCTCTGGTTGAGGTATAGGGAGTTCTGTACGTGTAAATTTATGATCACCAAAATTTTCTAGGATAAGAGCATTCATCATCTTATTCATAGTTGTTCCTTATTCTTAACTGGGGGATGATATGCACACTACCAAAGTAAATTAATCCAATAAATGATATTTATAGGATTTAATAATTCCTAAATAATGAATAATAAATATCATCCGCTCACTAAAAATATTCTAGTACAGTCTGTAAAGGCAGTTTAGGGTCTGTTGACATTTCATAAAGGTAACCAAATATAGATACAAGCTAAGGCGACAGCACTTTCAAAGTTACGCTTTAGCTTATCAAATCGTGTAGCAATTCCTCGGAAATGCTTTAACCGACAAAACGCATTCTCTACTAAGTGTTTGATTTTATATAGATACCAGTCCATATGGTCATTGTTCGATTGCGTATTAGACTTTCTAGGAATATTTGCTTTGGTATTCGTATTTTGAATCTGTACTCTCAAATATTCAGAATCATATCCTTTATCTGCGCACATCGTTTCAGTTTCAGTAAGATCTAATTGCTGAACTAAGATTGACGCAACTTTCATATCATGAGTTGTCCCATCAGAAATTATAAACTCAATAGGATTGCCATTAGAATCAACAGCCAAATGGATTTTTGAACTATTACCACCAATACTTTTTGAAATATCCTGATCTTTTATTCCTGAAGAATGTTGGTGTGCTCTCACGTGACTCCCATCAATGAATATCCATTCAATATCTGCATTATTAGCAAATAACTTAAATATTTTCATTAATTTATGATTATTAGACCAACGATTATATTTTTGAAATATTGAGTTTGAATTACCAAATTCTTGAGGTAAATCACGCCAAGGACAACCTGTTCTTATACGAAACAGTATAGCTTCTACAAAATTTCTCAAATTTGGTTTGAGATAAATATTAAATTGACGGAAAATGTTTTGTAACTTTGACCAATGTTGATCATTTAGCATTGTGCGAGGCATAGCGAGTGTAAAATTGGGTTTGGCGATTTAATTTTACTATCTCGCTATTTTTTTATACAACAAATGTCAACAGACCCTAATCTAAACTGTCGGTAGTATTTTCAAGGCTTGAAACGTTCAAAATATCTACAAAGTGGCTAAAAGTTGGAAACATAATTCTAAAAGGTCCCAGCATTACAAAGAACATGAGCCAAAATAAAAATGGGAGCTAAAAGTCCCATTTTTTTTGTGACTTTCGCATAAGCTCTATGATGTTAATTTAAAAAAACTAAAAACAGGGATAGAAAATTTTCGCTAAAGAGCTTTTTGATTTTCGATTTATAAAAAATATTGCTTTTTTTATACTATGGGGTACTATAGTATTATTTCTAGCAAGTAAGGAGGTCTGATGCCTAATCAGGTTGAAGACAAAAAAAAGATTCTTCTACGCGTCAGAAAGATCAAAGGTCAGACGCAAGCGATTGAAAAAGCGTTAGAAGACAATGTGGAATGTGGTGCAATTCTGCAACAAATATGCTCTGTGCGTGGTGCTATTAATGGTTTAATGAATGAGATGTTAGAGGTTCATTTAAAGGACACATTAGTATCAGGTGAAACCACAGAACAACAACGAAAAGAAGAATTGGCTGAAATCGCCAAAATTCTAAAATCATATTTAAAATAGATCTGTATAAGGAATTATTCCATGAAGTCACGTGCTGCCGTTGCGTTTGGTCCTGGTCAACCTCTTCAAATTGTTGAAGTTGATGTTGCACCACCGAAGAAAGGTGAAGTATTAATCAAGATCTCCCATACTGGTGTGTGTCATACAGACGCATTTACTTTATCTGGCGATGATCCTGAAGGTGTTTTTCCTGCTATTCTCGGGCATGAAGGTGCTGGCGTTGTAGTTGAGGTTGGTGAAGGCGTGACTAGCGTCAAACCAGGTGATCATGTAATTCCACTTTACACCGCTGAATGTGGCGAGTGCCTATTCTGTAAATCTGGAAAATCGAACTTGTGTATTTCCGTTCGCGAAACTCAAGGTAGAGGCGTAATGCCAGATGGTACCACTCGTTTTTCCTACAATGGTCAACCGATTTACCACTATATGGGCTGCTCAACGTTCAGTGAATACACGGTAGTGGCAGAAGTATCATTGGCTAAAATCAATCCTGAAGCCAATCACGAACATGTCTGCTTACTGGGTTGTGGTGTCACAACGGGTATCGGTGCAGTACACAACACGGCTAAAGTACAAGAAGGTGATAGTGTTGCGGTCTTTGGTTTAGGTGGTATTGGTCTGGCAGTCGTACAAGCCGCACGTCAAGCTAAAGCAGGGCGTATTATTGTGGTTGACATGAATCCAGATAAATTTGCGCTGGCAAAAGAGTTTGGTGCAACGGACTTCTTGAACCCTAAAGACTACGATAAACCAATCCAGCAAGTCATTGTCGAAATGACTGGCTGGGGTGTAGATCATTCATTTGAATGTATTGGCAACGTGAATGTAATGCGTGCAGCCCTTGAAAGTGCACATCGTGGCTGGGGACAATCCGTAATTATTGGTGTAGCTGGCGCAGGTCAAGAAATCTCTACCCGTCCATTCCAACTGGTTACTGGTCGTAAATGGTTAGGTTCTGCTTTTGGTGGCGTAAAAGGTCGCACGCAACTTCCAGGAATGGTTGAAGATGCCATGAAAGGTAAAATTCAATTAGAGCCATTTGTGACACATACGATGGGCTTGGATCAGATCAATGAAGCCTTTGATCTAATGCATGAAGGTAAGTCAATTCGTACTGTAATTCATTACGAATAATTCCGTCAGACCTTATAGTTTTCCATGCATGTGAATCATGAATGACATTCATGGAATCCTCTAAAACGGCACATTATCTGTAAAACCGATCTATCTGTGTAGGCATCGTGTATAGGTTCAACAAACCTGCCTACATTTTAAATCTTAATCACTATTCTCTGTGGAGAATGTCAGATTCTTTGATTACTCGATTTCTCATGAAGTCTTGCTCAACATAGGTAATTGATTATGGAAATAATTGAGAAACATGCTTCTTTTGGTGGATCGCAAGAAGTGTATCGCCATCAGTCAACAGCATTAAACTGTTCAATGAAATTCTCAATATATCTGCCACCTCATGACAAAGATGAGCGGTTGCCAGTTTTATATTGGTTATCAGGACTGACTTGCAACGAACAGAACTTTATTACTAAAGCCGGAGCACAAAAGTATGCGGCTGAACATAAAGTCATTATTGTTGCACCAGATACCAGCCCACGTGGGGAAGATGTACCAGATCATGCAGATTATGATTTAGGCCAAGGCGCAGGATTCTATGTGAATGCAACACAAGCACCCTGGTCGCAGCATTTCAAAATGTATGATTATATTGTGGAAGAGCTCAGAAATCTGATTGACCTGAATTTTCCGACCAATCAAGTCCAAAGCATTATGGGACATAGCATGGGTGGTCATGGTGCATTAGTCATTGGGTTAAAAAATTCTGAGCTGTATAAAAGTATTTCTGCTTTTGCACCCATTGTTGCACCTAGCCAAGTACCTTGGGGGAAAAAGGCTTTTACACACTACCTAGGTGAAACCGAAACTTTATGGAAAAGCTATGATGCGATTGAATTAATCAAAAACCCTGAAGTTCATTTACCTATTTTAGTCGATCAGGGAACAGCTGATGATTTTCTTGAAGAACAGTTAAGGCCTAAGCTTCTTAGTGATATTTGTTTGGAACAAGAATATCCTCTGACACTTAACCTAAGAGAAGGCTATGACCATAGCTATTACTTCATTGCGAGCTTTATAGAGAAACATATAGAGTTTCACAGCAAATTCCTAGCTAAATAACTTTCATGGATATAAGGATGTACATGTTGTTCTTGAATGCTTCTTGAGCAATATAATTTCCAGATGAAGAGGTCAGGTTATAAATCTAAGGTAGAGTCAATTGATCCTTATATAACTAAGATTGAATTTAATCATCTCATATCTTAATTTTTTGATTCAAATGTTATTGATATTAACTTGAATAAATTCATAGCATTATGTCGAAATAAAAACCTAAATTTTGGCTCAGCTATGGGATGTTTTTTAACTTTTATACAACAAAACTTTCTGACATGCATACATTAGCAATGACAGAATCAGTTTGAATTTTAATCAATTGTGGAGTTTTAGTCATGCTTAAAACAGCTTTATATGTCCGTCTTGAAGCTAAACCGGGTAAAGAAGACGAAGTGGAAGCTTTCCTTAAAGCCGGTTTACCTATTGTAATGGAAGAACCTGCGACAGTTGCGTGGTTTGGCTTACGTCTTGGACCTACAACATTTGGTATTTTTGATGCATTTCCTGATGAGGCGGGTCGCCAAGCGCATTTATCTGGCAAGGTTGCAGCTGCGTTGATGGCTCAGGCCGAAGAGCTATTTTCAGAGCCACCGTCTATTGAAAAAGTAGATGTTTTGGCGAGTAAACTACCAGCTTAAACCGACGCTTAAATGTATGAGGGTGCTGCCTGAAATTTTGAATGAAAGGCAGCACTTCAACCCTGTGAGGTTTGTCAGAGGCTTTTTATTCAAGTTGGGCTACTTTATTTATTGGCTTAATCTCATCGTTTACATGGGTCAATATCCAAAACAGGGTAAATAAACGAATGAATCCATGTACATGCCTTATATTGAACCAATCTATCTAATTTACTGTCACATTTGTGCATCTGCTAAACCGTGCCAATCTGCTTTTAAAATATTTAATCATTGAATAGCCACCAAAATTCTTGACACACAAAACCATCTTTTTGGACTGCCACCACTCTCCTAGACAAATATCGTCTATTCTTTTTGCATAGGAGAGAACATTATGAGTGGACAACGATACACCCCAGAATTTAAAGATGAAGCTGTTAAATTGATTACCGAACGTGGATATTCTGTCACTGATGTCGCAAAACGTTTAGGTGTATCACAGCACAGCATTTATAAATGGCTAAAGGCCGTACAGCCTTTACGTAACAATCCTGATGAACATGAACTGCTCGAAGCGGCTTTGTTGCACAAACCTATCTGTAAAGGGTTTTTCAGCGATATAATTTTCAAATGAAGAAGCCTACACACAAAATCTACCGCACAACCAATTGGCCCGCATATAACCGAGCACTTATGAGTCGCGGAAATATTGCCATTTGGTTTGATCCTGCTACGCAATGGTATGCGCCATCAAAAGGCAAACAAGGGCGAAATCAAACCTACTCCGACGCAGCCATCCAATGCTGCTTAATGATTAAATCCTTATTCCGTCGGCTTTGTTGCACAAACCTATCTCTAAAGGCTTATTCCACAATATAATTCTCAAATGAATAAGCCCACACCTAAAATCTATCGTACAACCAATTGGTCTTCTTATAACAGTGCATTAATAAATCGAGGAAATCTCTCAATTTGGTTTGATCCCAAGACTCAATGGTACGCTCAACCCAAAGGTAAACATGGTCGAAATCAAACTTATTCAGATACAGCCATCCAATGCTGTTTAATGATCAAATCCTTATTTCGTCTTTCTTTACGCATGGTCACTGGCTTTGTGCAAAGTCTCATTCATCTTTGTAGATTAGATTGGACAGCACCAGACTATTCCACCATCTGCAGAAGACAAAAGCATATTGATATTGCAATTAACTATCAAAAAAGCAGTAATGGTCTCCAGCTACTCGTCGATTCTACTGGCTTAAAGTTTCTAGGCGAAGGTGAATGGAAGCGTAAGAAATACCAACCTGAATATCGTCGCCAATGGCGTAAACTTCATATTGGTATAGATGCTGAAACCCTTCAAATACGCGCTATTCAACTCACTACAAATAATGTGAGTGATTCACAAGTGCTTGGTGATTTACTCGATCAGATTCCACAAGATGAGCAGATTGACTCTGTCTATACTGATGGGGCTTATGACACCAAGCAATGCCGTCAAGTAATTGCAGACCGACAAGCACATGCGGTGATTCCGCCAAGAAAAAATGCGAAACCTTGGAAAGATACAAAGACCAGCTCGCTAGAGCGAAATGAATTACTTCGAACAGTTAAACGTTTAGGAAGAACAATATGGAAAAATTGGTCAGGCTATCATCGCAGAAGTCTGATAGAAACCAAGATGCATTGCATCAAATTATTAGGCGATAAACTCCGTGCGAGAAACTTTCAAAGCCAAGTCAATGAGATTCATGCACGTGTGGCCGTATTAAATAAATTTACAGATTTAGGTCGACCTCACACCCAAGTTGCCACTTAAATTTAGATAACTTGGAAGAAGTTTAGCTTTTGAATGTTTGTGCAACAAAGCCAATATGAATTGTCAGCACGTAACTCGCGGAGTCAAATAGCCATTTAAATACAATCAGATAGTTAGTTCCCAATTCAGCACCAAAGCATGTCTAGACATCTAAATTTAAGCGATCTAGAGGAAAATATGCATAAAAAATGCCTATGTCGCAAGTTTACGATTCTTTTTAAAGCTGCGAAATCCTTCAAGCATGAGGGTGGAAACTGCGAGCCAAATGGCGATATAGGTTGGCCATTCTGCTGAAGTAATGCTTTCTCCTAAGGCGATTGAAACCGCCACTAACAATATCGGTTCAACATAAACCAACAGTCCAAATAAGCTTAAGTTTAAATGCGGGGCAGACAAGGATTGAAATGCCAAAGCCAGTGCACTGATTAGTCCAAGTCCTGAAATGAGCCAAAGCGTATGTGAACTTTCAGATAGGCTTTCTGTGACGATACTGCCTTGCATGATAAAGAAAATACAAACAGGGAGGCTCAACATCATGTCAAACCAAAGTCCGCCTATATTATTCGTCTCCGTTTTTTGTCTGAGCCAAAAATAGATTGGATAGCCTAAGCAAATCAGCAGAGTGGGCCAACTCAGTGTTTGAGAAATCGCCAAGAGGTTCAAGATCCCCAGCACTGCAAAAATACAGGACAGTTGCTGAAAGCGTGACATTCGCTCTTTAAAGGCAATCCGACCGACAATCACCATGCTAATCGGCATCATAAAATAACCGAGTGAAACATCCAGTCCATAGCCATGACTGGGTGCCCACATAAACAGCCACAACTGAATCCCAATTAAAAACGAAGATAAAATTCGCGTTAAAAAGAAAAAGCGCTCTTGGTAGAAACGGCGATAAATAACAACCACCTGAGACCAATTGCCTTTGAGCCAAATAAAAAGTGTTAGACATGGAATAGTCAATACAATGCGCCAGCCGTAAATTTCTGTACCTGCCAGCGTGCCCAAAAGTGAGGTATAGGCAAACATTAAAGCAAATAATACCGAGGCCGTGATATTTAAGCTAATGCCAAGTGCTGTATTAGGATGCGTAGACATAGGCGGTTCTTAAGCTGTATCAATGTGTGATATTTTATTGCAATACTCTTGATAAAATGGCTTATAATCATTAGCTTGAATGAGAAAATTTCTCGTAGGAGGCTGCTCATGCAATTGGATAAATTTGATTTCGCTTTATTGGAGCATTTGCAAAAAGATTGCTTAACGCCACTTCGAGAGTTGGCCGATTTAGTGCATTTATCAACGGCCTCGGTACAACGTCGCATTCAAAAATTAAGAGACAGTGGCTATATTATTGGCAATACCGCAGTGCTTGATCCAGACAAATTGGGACAAGTGATTACGATTTTTGTCGAGGTTCGCGTCAACCAAACCCATGTGACAGACCTTGAGGAGTTGAAAACGAGTTTTTCAATTCCAGAAATACAGCAGTGCTATTACGTAACAGGTGAGGCGGATTTTATGTTGGTACTCTTGGTGCCAAGTATGAGTCGGTTTCAAGCCTTATGTGATCAGCTTTTTCATCATAATGCCAATGTGCAATGGTTTAAAACCACTGTTGTGTTAGAGCGTATTAAAACAACTTTAGAGGTGTCTTGTCAGCCATAACTTTTATTCTCCTTTCTAGATTCTACCTTATATTCAATGGCTAAAGAGGCTGCTTGAAATAGGAAAAGAGAAAAGTCATTTCTGAATTTTTAGGCACTCAAAATAACGCCATGATGGAATTGGGCTCCTATTTATATAACGAATTTATTTTTCTAATTTTGATGGCTTTGTATCCATAAAACTTGAGAAGGAGGCACGCTGTTATAGTTTTTTCAAGCCTTACTGTAGCTACTCATTCACACCAAACTAGCTGAAAATTTGACTCAAGAAGGGATCATAATCTTGATGGTGGCGTAATGTTTATAACACAGCAACTGAATACAATTTCTGAATTGGTTGATGGGCAGGGTCTTTCAGATCAACTGCAACATTTACTTGCGCAGCAGTATTTAAACTTAGAAGCGACTTTGCTGCGTGCTAAAGTTTTACGTGATTTTTCAAGTGCTAAAGTTCAGTATATTGTGCAGTCTGCCATTCAAGCAGAACATGCAGGGGTCGCATTTTTATTTGCGCCTTTTATCTTGGCAAATTTGAACCATCCTGTGATTTATAGCAGTCCTGCGACGCCAACCGTACTCAATATCCTCAATCGTTACTATCAAGCAGAGCAAAAACAAAACCTAAAAATAGATGATGTGCTTGAGGCGCTCGATATTTATTTAGATTTGAGTGATAGCGTATTTAATGATGTCGATTTTTTCTATTTTTCATTGATCAAAGCGCTATGTCGAACTGATGTCTCGCAGATTTTTTTGGTGACATCATTAGTGCTCAATACACAAAAACTCGCAGAGCTGGAACAGTTTTTTAAAGTCAAAATCAACTATATTTCTACCCATCCACAAGATGTCATCATCGACAGTAGTGAATGGAATATGCGGAAATTGTTCTTTAAAAACAAAGATCAGCAATATATCGATTTATGTGAAAAATTCGCCACATTGAATGCGCAGTTATTGTTGAGTTATGGCAGTTATAACCAGCAGCAAGCGATCCAGCTGGTTGAAGATATGTTCTATGCGGAGCATATTTATGAAAAGTTATCGGTCTATGCCGAGTATATGCAGACCTGTTTACAACATGGTGTGTCCCGAAAGCAGGCGACTTTTTTCGCCTAATTTGCATTTTTGATGCGCCATTCAAAACAGCTTTTCTTTCATATTGATGCATATACCTAGGTCATCCCCATGTTTTTATATACAGACTTTGATCAAAATTTATTAAATGAACGTGTCGCACAGTTTCGCGACCAAACCCAGCGTTATTTAGAGGGAAAACTGACTGAAGAAGAATATCGTCCCTTACGCTTACAAAATGGTTTATATGTTCAACGCTATGCACCCATGCTACGTTTGGCGGTGCCTTCTGGCTTAATGAACTCAGTACAATTGCGGAAGGTGGCTGAGGTTGCACAGAAGTATGACCGTGGTTATGCGCACATTTCTACGCGTCAAAATATTCAACTGAATTGGCCGCAGCTTGAAGATGTCCCTGATATTTTGCAGGAACTCGCTACGGTACACATGCATTCTATTCAGACCAGTGGTAACTGTATTCGAAACACCACCACAGACCAGTATGCAGGTGTCGTTGAAGGGGAGCTCACAGACCCGCGTCCTACCTGTGAACTGATTCGTCAGTGGAGTACCTTCCATCCTGAGTTTTCATTCCTACCACGTAAATTTAAAATTGCGGTTTGTGCACACCCTGAACAAGATCGTGCTGCCACAACTTTCCATGATGTTGGGGTCTATCTGGTAGAAAATGAAGCAGGGTAGTTGGGTTATCAAATTAAAGTCGGTGGTGGGCTTGGACGCACCCCTTTAGCGGGACATGTGATTAAGCCATTTTTAGCCCGTGAAGATTTAATTGCTTATTTAGATGCCATCATGCGCTTCTATAACTTGCATGGTCGCCGTGATAATAAATACAAAGCGCGTATTAAAATTTTAGTGAAAGCCCTCACTCCAGCGGGCTTCGCGGAAAAAGTTGAAGCTGAGTTTGCACATACTCAGACTTTGCTCAAAGTTCAGCCTAGTGTTTTAGCGCAAATGGATGCAGTATTTCGACCGTTTGCCTATGAACCTTTAGATGCGGAAAATTTTGAGGCGTTGTTCCATCAGTATCCGAAGTTTAAACACTGGTTCAATATCAATACCCATGCACATAAAGTCGCGGGCTACCGCATCGTTACGATCAGCTTAAAACGGGCGGGTGTGGCGCCGGGTGATATGACTTCCGATGAAATGCGTTTAATTTCAGATTTGGCTGACCAATATACCTTTGGTGAGCTGCGAACCACGCATGAGCAAAATATTGCCTTAACCGATGTACGCCAAAAGGATCTGTTTGAACTGTGGCAAGTCTTAGATCGTGGCAATTTGGCTCGTGCGCATATTGGCTTTCTGACTGACATGATTTGCTGTCCGGGTGGCGATTTTTGCTCCTTGGCAAATGCCAAATCTATTCCGGTGTATGAGGCGATAGCTCGCCGTTTTGATGATTTGGATGCTTTATATCATTTAGGCAGGGTCGATCTGAACATTTCAGGCTGTATGAATGCCTGTGGACACCACCATGTCGGCAATATTGGCATCTTAGGTGTCGATAAAAAAGGCGCTGAATATTACCAAATTAGTTTAGGCGGTAACTCAGATCATGATGCATCCATCGGTGATATTTTAGGGTCATCATTTCCTGCAGAAGATATTCCCGATGTGTTAGAGGAAATTCTGAATACTTATCTGGATTTGCGTTTGGAGCATGAATCTTTTTTAGAAACCTACAAACGTATCTCGATCCAGCCGTTTAAAGCGCGGGCATATGCGGACATAAATTGAGATGTTGGCTGCCCGAACTCGGCTGAAGAAGCTAAACACTGCGAGCTGCCAAATCATGACCATTTTGGCCGTTTGGAGCTGTGCTGATGTCTTACAAAAGTTGCTGAATTTGCCTGTGGCATCAGGGGTACTTGGGTTTTTTCTGCTGTTGTTTTTACTTGAAATGAAATGGTTGAAATTAGCCCACGTTGAACGCGGTGCCGATCTGTTGCTGGCTGAACTGCTGCTGTTTTTCATTCCGCCTGTGGTCGGTGTGATTCAATATCAGGATTTATTGATCACCAGTGGTTGGAAAATTCTGCTGGTGATTTTAATCAGCACCGCTTTAGTGATGATGGTTTCTGTATATAGCGTGTGGTTGTTGTTAAAGCAGCCAGAGCTAAATCAAGAACCCAAACAGGAAGATCAGTATGACTGAATGCTGGGGGCTTTTTTACTTGGTTTGGACCGTGCTGTGCTATTTCATGGCAAAGCAGCTTTTTGTTCGAACACAAAAAATCTATTTATCCCCCATTATTGTTGTTCCTAGCGTGAGCATCGTACTGATCTTTCTTTTACAGCATCAGTTCCAAGACTATTACTTTTATACCCAATATTTGGTGGCCATGCTCGGCCCAATCACGGTGGCTTTTGCTATTCCTGTTTTTCGTTATCGCCGCATGATTCAGCAACATTTTAAAGTGTTGCTCTTCAGTTCTAGCCTCGCCATGTTGGTGGGTATTTTCAGCAGTTGGTTTTTGGCGAGCCTATTGGATTTTGATGACATCGTTAAAAATAGCCTGTTGGCGCGTTCCATTTCGATTCCTTTCGCTTTGGTGCTTACCGAAAAAGTGGGGGGCTCTATCAGCCTGATTCCGCTATTTACTGTGATTACAGGTTTGGTCGGTATGTTGTTGGGAGATCTCCTTTTGCTTTGGATGAAATATAAAAATCATCTTGCTTCGGGCGCAGCACTAGGTAATGCCGCACATGCTATGGGCATAGCTCGGGCAAGACAGCGGCATGAATTGGAAGGCGTCATTGCCAGTCTCTCGATGATTATTTCAGGAATCATTATGGTGCTATTTGCGCCATCTTTGATTGCAGTGACGAAGTATTTACTTGGCTTTATATCGTTTTAAATCAATAAGGAATCGAATATGAATCCTATGTCACATGCAAAGACACTCTTAAACCCCAAAAGTTATCTCGCGGCCTTTGTCTTTATAGGTCTTATGGTGGCGGCTGCCTATGGACTGAATGATCGTGAAATTATTCTGCCTGAAATAGCGGCGATGGCCGTTGGACTATGGGTCTATCGAGATAAACAGTGGCTGAATCAGCCAGATAAAATTTTTATTTTACCCAGTTTGACCGCTGTAATCGGCTTCAGCATTAACTTAATGCCAATTTCATATCTGTTCAAACTGGTTTTAGTTCTCTGTGCCATGTTGTTCGTGATGCGGATGTTTAACTATATATTACCGCCCGCACTGGCCACGGGTTTCTTGCCGATTGTGACCCAAGCCTACGAAATATCGTTTTTGATTTCGATTTTTGCCACCAGTTTTATTCTAATGTTGGGTGTTGTGCTCTTTAAACTGAACCAAGGTTTGGAGAGAAAAGGCAATTTTGATCGAAGAAAAATAGGTGTATATGCCAGTATTACTTTAATTGGTTTTGCACTCGCTGCTATTTTCAAGGTTGAAGCGATGGCACTGATTCCACCGATTACAGTGGTGGTCTATGAATCATTAAATATGATGATGTATTCGTTGAAAATGTGTTTTAAGCAGGTTGCTGTGTTGACACTGTCGATTTCAATGGCCGTGCTTATGCAGTTGTGGATTCAAGATTGGATACTACTTACCCTTATATATATGCCCTTGATGTTTCTTTTGCTTAAGCTCTTTGATATGCGTATTCCTGCGGTATATGCCTTTCCATTTTTGGTTTTTGTCTTTCCACAAGACAGTGTGATGCATTTACCCATGGCATCCGGCCTGATGGCAGGTTTTTCACTTGGCTGTGTCTATATCTATCGCACCTATTTTCAAAATATGAGTGCTGAGAAATCCTATACCTAGCTTGAGAGGAATGACATGATCCGATCTGATCATGTCATTTTATCTCTGGGATGGTGATATTTACAGTATGGGCAGTGAGTCTCTTCAAATCAAAAGATGGTTTAAATCAGCCTAGATTTAAACCGTTTAACTTTTATTCAAAGGCTTCTAGGTAAATACATTGGATCAAGGCATCTAAGGCATTTTGAATACGTTCATTGATTTCAAATGAACAATTGATCCGAATATGATGTGGAATATTATCCGTTTGATAAAATAATGAACCGGGCGCGATGCTGATATTTTTCTCTAAAAGTTGCTCATAAATCAAATTTCCATTGATCTGCTCAGGCAAAGTAATCCATAAGAAATAGCCCGATGGATAATAATGAATTTGATAATTTTCAGACAAATGTTCAGATAAATAAGTGTAATACTGATTTTTGAGACGTTTTAAGGTGTTACGCAAAGTTTTTAAGTGCTTTTCATAGTGTCGATACGATAAATAATCGACCAAGGCATTTTGAATAAATGAATTGACGGAAAGCGTGCTCATCAGCTGTAAATGCTGAATATGCTCCGAAAATTTACCCGCATAGACCCAACCAATCCGAAAACCCGCACCTAAAGTTTTTGAAAAAGAAGAGCAGTGTAAAACCAAATTTTTTTGATCAAAGTATTTCATCGATAGTGGTTTTTTATGATCAAAATAAAGTTCCTCATAAACATCGTCTTCAATTAAATAAATATCGCGTTCATGCAGTAGCTTTGCCAGTTGGTATTTGATGTCGTCACTGACCGTAAAACCAATTGGGTTGTGACTGTTGAGCATCAGCAAACAGACTTTAATGGGGTAACGCTCAATCGCATCTTTAAAAGCCTCAAGGTCAATACCGTGTTCTTCATGTTCAGGAATACTAATGACTTTTAGGCCCAAATGTTCAGCCGCTTGCCATGCGCCATAAAATATTGTTTTTTGAAGTAAAATATAGTCACCCGGTTGGGTCATAGCTTGTAAGGAGAGGTTTAAAGCATCTAATCCGCCCGAGGTAATTACGATATCGGACGGGTCTGTTGGAATCCCTTGCATACAGTAGCGCTGTGCAATCAGTTTCCGCAGCTCAAAGTTTCCGGGAGGTAAACTTGGCATCTGTTCATAACTGAGACGGTGTTTGGCACGTTGTCCCAAAGTTTGCATCAGCTTGGCAGAGTAGAGCAGTTGGCTGTTGGGAAAGGCAATGCCAAAGGGAACCATGTGTTCAGATTGGATCGATTTTAAGTATCTGAAAATTTTAGAGTTGATTTCAATTTTTTCGTTGAGGATGACACTATTGGAGTTGCTGTCTGAGCGTCCATCGCCTGTCACAAAATAACCGAGTTTTTCTTGTGAATAAATCAGCCCTTGCGCTTCAAGTTCCTGATAGGCATTCATCACGGTCATTAGGCTAAAACCCGATATTTCAGCTTGTTGACGTAGTGAAGGTAGTTTATCGTTGGCTTTCCAAAAACCACTTTTAATCAAATGTTTCAGGCTGAGCGCAAGTTTTTCTGATTTATACATATGGGTTCGCTGCAATTAAAAGGCACAGGACATGTACTGAAAGTCCCGTGCCTAATTCATAAAAAAATGCTTGGCTGGCTTTAGTAAGCAAAACTCAGCAACAGCTTAAAGAAACCCGCAATCAGTGCGAGAGAAATAAAGCCAAAGCACCACAATAAAATAAACCATAATCGTGGGCTGAGTCGATCAACAAATTTTTTCATGTCTATCTCCTCAATTAATGATAACCCTGATCCCCTATACGTACTTTGTCACGGAACACCCAATAGGACAAGAAGGTATAGGCAATGATGATTGGGATTAAAATTGCAGCCCCCACCAAAGTAAACTTTAAACTTGACTCAGGTGCAGCAGCCTGCCAAATAGTGACCGATGGCGGAATAATATTGGGCCATAAGCTGATGACGAAGCCAGTAAAAGCCAAAAAGACTAAAGCCAAAGTATAGATAAATGGTTTTAGTTCATGCTGCTTTTTACACGCCGATATAATCAAACCAACAAACAGTAAGACTAAAATTGGCACTGGGCTAAAATAGTATAGATTCGGCAGAGAGAACCAACGCTGTGCAATTTCAGGATGGGTCAGCGGCGTATATAAACTCACGGCACCGAAGATAATGAGTAAAGCAATAATCAGCCTAGGCATGAGATGAAACATCCGTTGCTGTATCTCTTTTTCGGTTTTCCAAATGAGCCAGCCACACCCTAAAGTGGCGTACATGACCACGACCCCTAGACCAGTAAAACATGTAAATGGTGTGAACCAGTCCCATCCACCGCCGCTGTAAATACCATTGGTGGTCTGAATACCTTGGATATAAGCCCCTAAAATCACGCCTTGGAAAAAGCTCGATAAGATAGAGCCCCAGATAAATGCGAGATCCCAGAGGTATTTGGTGCGCGTGGCTTTAAAGCGGAACTCGAAGGCCACACCGCGGAAAATTAAGGCAACCACCATAAAGATAATGGGTAAATATAGTGCCGATAAAACGGTTGAATAGACCAAAGGAAATGCAGCGAATAAGCCAGCACCACCTAGGACCATCCATGTTTCATTACCGTCCCAAACGGGCGCGACGGTATTCATCATCACATCACGTTCTTGCGTTCCGTTCATAAAGGGAAACAGAATGCCAATGCCTAAGTCGAAACCATCCATAACCACATAGATGAGCACCCCGAGCCCGATAATACCGACCCAAACCAAAGCGAGATCAATCATGTGGTTTCTCCTTACTATTTTGAGCAGAAGGATCAGTGGTATCGATAGATTCTTCAACAGCACTGATTGGACGTAAAGGGGTTTTAAAATGCCCTGGGCCAGTATCTTGCACGGCATCTAAAGGTGTAGAAAAAGTAGGGCCTAATTTGATCAAGCGCAGCATGTAGTAAATTCCCGCGCCAAAGACGACGGTATAGACCAGAACAAAAATAATCAGGCTCAAGCCGACTTGATCTGCGGTGACTGTATGCGATAAACCGTCTTTAGTCCGAATGACGCCATACACGACCCAAGGCTGACGGCCAACTTCTGTAGTGACCCAACCTGCTAGGAGCGCGATATAACCTGTAGGTCCCATAATGATGGCAAATTTATGAAACCAACGGCTTTCGTATAGAGAGCCTTTTTTACGTAGCCACAGCGCTGTTAACGAGAGTAAAACCATTAACATGCCTAAGCCAACCATGACCCGGAAACTCCAGAATACAATCAGTGCATTCGGACGGTCTTCAGCTGCGAAGTCTTTTAAACCCGTGACCTGACCCTCTAGGGAATGCGTTAGAATCAAACTGCCCAGATTGGGAATACCAACCTCAAAATCATTCGATTCTGTTTCCATATTCGGTAAAGCGAACAGTAATAAAGGCATACCATGATCACGATTGGTTTCCCAATGGCCTTCAATGGCTGCCAATTTTGCAGGTTGATGTTTTAAGGTATTTAAACCGTGGTTGTCCCCAATCACAACTTGTAGGCAAGACGTGACCAGTACCATCCATAAACCCATAGAAAAAGACTTTTTCACCAACTCATCACGACGACCTTTCAGTAAATGCCATGCGGCGGTGCCAACCACCAAAAGTGATGAGACGAGGAAGGCCGCTGCTGCCATATGGGCAAATCGGTAGGGGAAGGATGGGTTAAACACAATTGCCCACCAATCTGTGGGGACAATAATGCCATTTTCGATGGGCTTTGTTGCACAAAGATTTGAAATGCAAAGCGCCCCTAATTGAGCCAAATTTAAGGCGTAACTTGGGTAAGTGGTCCACCTAATTCCGTAAATCTGTTAAGGACTGCTACACGTGCATGGATCTCATTCACTTGGCTATCAAAACTCCTTGCACTGAGTTTATCTCCTAATAATTTGATGCAATGCATCTTAGTTTCAACCAAACTTCGACGATGATAGCCTGACCATTTTTTCCATAGTGTCCTGCCTAAACGTTTAATTGTTCGAAGTAATTCATTTCGCTCTAGCGAGCTACTCTTTGTATCTTTCCATGGTTTCGCATTTTTTCTAGGTGGAATCACCGCATGCCCTTGCCGATCTGCAATGACCTGACGGCATTGCTTGGTGTCATAAGCTCCATCGGTATAAACAGAGTCAATCCGCTCATCTTGTGGAATCTGATTAAGTAAATCACCAAGCACCTGTGAATCACTGACATTATTGGTTGTAAGCTGAACTGCTCGTATTTGTAGGGTTTTAGCATCTATACCAATATGAAGTTTACGCCATTGGCGACGAAATTCAGGTCCATGTTTCTTGCGTTTCCATTCGCCCTCACCTAGAAACTTCATGCCTGTAGAGTCCATGAGTAGATGCAGCCCATCGCTACTTTTTTGGTAGCTGATTACAATATCAATATGCTTTTGTCTTCTACAAAGCGTGGTGTAATCTGGAGCTATCCAATTTAATCCACAAAGTTTAATCAGACTTTGCACAAAGCCAGTGACCATACGTAAAGACAGACGGAATAAGGATTTAATCATTAAGCAGCATTGGATGGCTGCGTCGGAGTAGGTTTGATTTCGCCCTTGTTTGCCTTTTGATGGCGCATACAATTGCGTAGCAGGATCAAACCAAATGGCAATATTTCCGCGACTCATGAGTGCTCGGTTATATGCGGGCCAATTGGTTGTGCGGTAGATTTTGTGTGTAGGCTTCTTCATTTGAAAATTATATCGCTGAAAAACCCTTTACAGATAGGTTTGTGCAACAAAGCCGGTGAAATCTATAAACGTAGCTCGGCAAACTCTTGGGCTGCAATGTCCTACGACCTGCAAATGAACACGGTGTTTTTACCGATGGGAAGTTCGTCAGTCGATGTCTGGGGTGGAAACCGTCAACCTGTAGACCATAAGTACAATTCTTCTGTTTTGGCTTTGGATGCAACCACAGGTAAAGAGAAGTGGGTTTATCAAACCGTTCACAAAGATCTTTGGGACTTCGATTTACCCATGCAGCCAAGCTTGGTCGATTTTCCGATGCAAAATGGGCAAACCAAACCAGCTGTCGTCATTGGCACCAAGTCTGGTCAGTTCTTTGTACTCGACCGTGTGACAGGCAAGCCTTTAACCAAAGTCATTGAACAACCTGTCAAAGCTGCAGATATTCCTGATGAGCAATACAGTGCAACTCAGCCACGTTCAGTTGAAATGCCACAAATTGGCAATCAAACTTTGACTGAATCGGACATGTGGGGCGCAACGCCATTTGACCAGTTGATGTGTCGCATTAACTTTAAGTCTATGCGTTATGACGGTCTCTTTACAGCACCAGGTTCTGATATATCTTTAAGTTTTCCGGGTTCGTTGGGTGGGATGAATTGGGGCAGTATCGCATTTGACCCAACGCATCGTTATATGTTTGTCAACGACATGCGCCTAGGTCTGTGGATTCAGCTGATTAAACAAACACCTGAAGACTTAAAACTTGAAGCCAGTGGCGGAGAGAAGGTCAACACTGGTATGGGCGCAGTGCCAATGAAGGGTACACCGTATAAAGTGAATAAAAACCGCTTTATGTCGGTATTGGGCATTCCATGCCAAAAACCACCTTTCGGAACCATGACGGCGATTGATATGAAAACCCGTCAAGTGGCTTGGCAAGTGCCTTTAGGTACGGTTGAAGATACGGGTCCAATGGGCATCAAAATGGGCTTAAAAGCGCCGATTGGTATGCCAACTATTGGTGGTCCAATGGCAACTCAAGGTGGTTTAGTGTTCTTTGCTGCAACACAAGACTTCTACTTGCGCGCCTTCAATTCATCTAATGGTGAAGAGTTATGGAAAGCGCGTTTACCCGTAGGTAGCCAAGGTACACCAATGAGCTATATTTCTCCAAAAACAGGCAAGCAATATGTAGTCATTTCCGCAGGTGGGGCACGCCAGTCGCCTGATCATGGTGATTATGTGGTTGCGTATAGCTTAGCCGATTAAAACGTTTTATTGTATGGGAAGCCTGTCGAGATGATAGGCTTCCCATTTTTATGGTAATAACAAGCAAGGAAATATTGTGCGATTAACTTATTTGATGCCTGCGCCTTTTAAACAAGCCTTATTGACTGCGGTTATTTTACAGTCTATGCATGCTTATGCAGAAACCACAGAATATCAACTTCCCGTCATCACCGTCCAAGCGGTACATACCGATAGCGAGTTGTTATCGACTTCTGCATCCATTCAAAAAGTCCAAGCGGCTACAGTACAAAACAATGCCAATGTGAACCTATCTGAAGTCTTACAAGGGGTTGTAGGCTTACAAATCAATAACCGTGAAAACTATGCGCAAGACTTACAGATTTCGATGCGTGGCTTTGGCGCTCGTTCGACTTTTGGCGTGCGTGGCATTCGGATGTATGTCGATGGTATTCCTGCGACCATGCCTGATGGTCAAGGGCAAAGTTCCAATATTGACCTCAATAGTTTAGATCACATTGAAGTACTGACAGGGCCATTTTCATCTTTATATGGTAACTCATCAGGTGGAACCATCTTGACTGAGACCAAAGAAGGGCAAGGGAAAGACTCAATCCAAGTGGGTCTTAATGCAGGCAGCCACCATAAGCAACAAGCCAATATCCAATTACAAGGGGGTTCCGAACAGGCCAATCAACCTGCTTATGTGATTAGTTCTTCTTATTTTGATACCGATGGTTTTCGAGATCATAGTGCTGCACAAAAAGTATTAAATAATGCCAAACTGACGTGGAACTTAGAGGATGGCAGTAAAATCAACTGGGTCACCAACTATGTCAAAATCCATGCAGATGACCCAATGGGGTTAGAGCGTAAGGATTGGCAAGCAAACCCAAAAAAAATCGCTCCTTATGTAAAAAATATGGGGTTTAACGCTCGCAAAGATATTGAACAAACTCAAACAGGTGTGACTTGGTTTAAACCGATTAATGATAAAAATGAACTCTATGCCATGGCATATTTAGGCAACCGCCAAGTCACTCAATATCAGGCAATTCCTAATGGAGCTACCTCCCAGAAGCTACCTACTCATGCTGGTGCTGTGATTGATTTCGAGCGTAATTATTATGGTGCTGATTTCCGTTGGACAGGTAAAGAATTATTACCGAATACTACATTTAGTGCTGGTATTGCTTTAGACAATATGGATGAAGACCGTCAAGGCTATAATAATTTTGTAATGGTAAATGGTAAAGAATCTTATGGTGTTAAAGGTAATTTACGCCGTAATGAAAATAATACCCTGTGGAATTTAGATCCATATGTACAAGCCTCATGGCAGTTCTTACCCACGTGGTATCTTGATACAGGCTTACGCTATAGCAATGTGCATTATGAGTCGGAAGACCATTACATCATTGATAAAAATGGCGATGACAGTGGTTCAACGGATTATCAGAAATTATTGCCATCTGTGGCATTAGGTTGGGAAATTTCACCTGAACTTTATGCCTATGCCAGTTATGGCAAAGGCTTTGAAACCCCTACCTTTACCGAAATGGCTTATAACGCTGATCCTAAGAAATCGGGTATGAATTTTGCGTTAAAACCTGCGAGTAGTGATAATTACGAGCTAGGTTTAAAGTCGCAGAATCCATTCGGGCTCTTCACTTTAGCTGTTTTCCAGACAGATACAAAAAACGATATAGTGACAGCGGGAACACGTGATGGTCGTGCGACTTTTCGTAATGCAGATCAAACCACGCGACAAGGGTTAGAGCTTTCATGGCAACAAACGATCTGGAAACAGCTCAACATACAATCGAGCTTTAGTTATATCGATGCTGAATTTGATAGTTATACAGCAGAAATAGCGAATCCAGATGATTCAAAAAAAACTTATGCGAAAGCCATTAATAAAGGAAATAAGATTCCCGGAGTTGCCAAAAACCAAGTGTTTACCCGTATTGCATGGCAACCTGAACAGGGCTTTCAAGCTGGCTTAGAAGCACGCTATATGGATAAAATTTATGTCGATGATATCAACTCGGATACTGCGCCAAGTTATACCGTTGTAGCTGCAAATGTCGGCTACTTATGGGTAAACCGTGACTGGAAAGTAAACAGCTATGCCCGAGTCGATAACTTGTTTGACCGTAACTATGTTGGCTCAGTGATTGTGAATGACAGCAATAGTCGCTTCTTTGAACCTGCCGATGGTCGAAACTTTAGCGTTGGCATGAGTGTAACCAAAGCCTTTTAATGGAAATGGTTTGGCTAGGGAAAAATGCTGCATAGTCAAACCAGATGAATCGCGCCATGCGACTGCAAAAACGCTTTTGTATGGCGCATAATCTATTTATGGATTGCTTTGATATTCCTGAATCACTTCCAGCGCAGCGCGGAACGCCTCTTGAGTCGCAGGTGCGCCGCAATAAGGCAAACTGTGTAAAAGGACTTCTTGAATTTCTTCAACCGTTGCACCGTTATTCAACGCACCACGAACGTGACCTTTCAGCTCAGTTGGACTTTTTTGTGCCGTCAAAAATGCAATGGTAATTAACGAGCGATATTTACGCGGTAGGACACCTTCACGTTGCCATGTTGAGCCCCAAGCATGTTCATTAATCCAGTCCTGCAAAGGTTGGGTGAAAGGTACAGTATTGTCCTGAGCACGTTTAACAAAAGATTCGCCCATGACTTCTGTGCGAACTTTTAAACCATTTTCATAATCTTGTTGTGACATTGAAACCTCTGAATGTGGAGTGCAAATATAGTAGCCGAGCGGCTTAGTTTTTCATCCGATATTTGGGTAGAAAAGGTGAGCGCTGGGGTCATCCTTCAATATATTTGGGAGTATAGATACTCTTGATCAAGCTGATGATGGTTTTTATACTTGATTGAAAGGCTATAAAAATGCCTATTGGAACTGAAAACCTTTTTGATTGAACTCAATAACAAAGCAGCCGAAGCTGCTTTGAATGATGTCGTTTTGTACTAAGCGGCTTTAAAGTCATTGATGATAAGTTCTAAGCCAGTCGCTTTTTGGATTTGTTCTAGGCTTACATCGTGTGCTAGTTCAACCAGTTTCACACCTTCAGTAGTGATATCCATCACGCCTAAGTCGGTAATGATACGGCTGACGACAGCTTTACCCGTGAGTGGGAGGGTACATTGGGGCACGATTTTTGGCGTGCCATCTTTGGCACAGTGCTCCATCAGAACCACGACTTTTTGTACACCAGAAACCAAGTCCATAGCACCGCCCATGCCTTTGACTTTTTTACCCGGAATCATCCAGTTTGCCAAGTCGCCTGTTTCAGAGACTTCCATTGCACCTAAAATAGCAATATTGACATGACCACCCCGAATCATGGCAAAGGATTCTGAGCTTGAGAAAAATGCAGCCCCTTTACGTGCGGTGACGGTTTGTTTTCCTGCATTAATCAAGTCTGCATCGACTGCATCACGGGTTGGAAATTCATCAATACCGAGCAAGCCATTTTCTGACTGCAACCAAACATTGATCCCTTCGGGTAGATAATTGGCCACTAAGGTCGGTAAGCCAATACCTAAGTTGACATAAAAACCATCTTCGAGTTCAAGGGCAGCACGCTGCGCCATTTCATTACGTGTCCAAGCCATAATTAAGCTTCCTCTGCTTTAATGGTCAGTTGTTCGATCTGCTTTTTTGGGGTGGCGTTCAGTACCACACGGTTGATGTAGATACCCGGTAAATGGATGTCATCTGGATCAATTTCACCAATTTCAACCACTTGTTCAACTTCGGCAATGGTGAATTTGCCTGCCATGGCACAGTCAGGGTTAAAGTTACGTGCTGTTTTACGGAATACCAAGTTGCCCGCTTTATCAGCCTTGTAGGCTTTCACTAAAGCAATGTCCGCAGTGAGGCACATTTCTAAAATATGCGGACGACCATCAAAGTCGCGGACTTCTTTACCTTCGGCAATGAGGGTGCCTACACCTGTTTGGGTGAAAAATGCAGGAATACCTGCGCCGCCTGAACGTAGTTTTTCTGCGAGCGTACCTTGCGGAGTAAGCTCAACTTCAAGTTCACCATTGAGATACTGACGCTCAAACTCTTTATTTTCACCGACATAAGAGGCAATCATTTTTTTCATTTGTTTGGTTTCTAATAATTTACCCAAACCAAAGCCATCCACACCCGCATTATTCGAAATACAGGTTAAACCTGTGACACCTGTATCTTTTAAGGCATCAATTAATGCTTCTGGAATACCGCAGAGGCCAAAACCACCCACGGCAACCGTTTGATTATTGGCAACTACATCAGCTAATGCTTCGGCTGCATTTGCGACGACTTTATTCATCTTTTATTTCCTGATCTTCCTTGCTTGTTATTTTTTTAGCATTGCGCTGCACTTTTTAGAAATTGAATCTTTCTAACGTATAATAAGAAAAACTCATTAATGCAGAATATTTACAAAGAAAAATAGATAAAAGAAGAGTCAAAGCATGTGCGAAAGCTATGCAAATAATCATACAGTTTATTTTGAACTATAAAGGTTTAGCTTCAGTTTCGCCTAGAGAAAGGGAGAATTTAGCTTAGAAATGATGCCAAAGTGTGGTCTCAATAAATTGAGACGACATGTTAGACAGTTCATAATCTTTTTTATAAATAATGCCCACCGCGAGTTGCGCTTGATTGTCCTCAATTTCAACCAACACATTTTTTTCAAGGTCGATGAATTTTTGGAAATGCCGTGGAATAGCAGTGACGCCCATACCATAGGCAACAAAGTGAGAAAGGGAACTGATTTGGTGGCATTCGACTTTCAAGTCCAACACCACTTGATGCGCAGCACAATGTTCCTCAATCACATGCCGAATAATTGAGGGGTTTTGTAAGGTCACAAATGGACAAGAGCACAGTTCAAGCCATGTCACGCTTTTTTGTTTGGCTAAGACGTGGTGTTTGGGCAATAGAGCCAAAAAGTCTTCATTGAATAAAGGCTGAAAAATCAGTTGGTCATTGGCCTTGGGTTCAAAACAAATGCCAATCTCAAAAATACCTTCTTGAACTTTTTCAATGATTTTTTCATTGGTGATGTCATGGATGGAAAAACTGATGTTAGGGTGCAACTGTGAAAAATCATGCATCACTGCGGGGAGTACTGCATGAGTGGCAAAGGGCATTGAGGCAATATTTAAAGTGCCACGGTTGAGTTTAAAGCGCTGTTTGACATCTTTTTCCATATCCTCCCAGTTGGCCAAGAGCTTTTTGGCATAGGGAATGAGGGACTGACCTTCAGTAGTGATTTCTACTCGGCGCGTGTTGCGTTTAAACAGTTTTCCACCCAGTTCTTCTTCTAGCGTTTTAATGCTTAAGCTGAGAGCGGATTGGCTCAGACACAATTCATTGGCTGCATTGGCATAATTAAGCGTACGTGCAAGGACCAAAAAGGCCTTTAATTGTTTGAGTGTCATGAGCTTCCCTGAGCAATGATGCAACACGATGTTGAAAGAAAATGAACGTGTTATTCTCCAATGGTTTACATGAAAAATACAACAGACGGTCAAAACAGATCAAGTGATGGAAGTGGGTGTCATTTTTATCAAGTCGTCAAAGCAGTATAAGTCGAACAGCATGATAGTCTGTAAAAATATGTTTTAACTGAATGAAAAATATCAAAAATAGTCATTTGGTGCGATTTTTAAATTTTACCTTTAACTTGATGTAATTAGTTTTATCAACGCTGCTAGGGCTTCGATATTAATCAATTTTTCTTCTTACTCAATGATTATTTTAAAACAATGCATGGGTTTATATGCTTTATAGTCTGACCCATAAGCTGAAATATTAATGCTCTGATGAATAAATATAGTACATAGATCAGAGTGCAAATAGACATCTCGTCATGAGGGAAATAGACGGTCTATGAATGCGTATTCGGTCTTTTTACACAGGCTGATCGCACTGTGACTCAACTAGATTTGACATCATTCGCCATTAATATCACAGCACATCAAGACATATTTTCTTTAAGGATGGAGTAAAAAATATGTGGGATTTGGGTGTAATTTTATTGTCTCTTGGGCTACTGATGTATACAGCCTACAGAGGTTTTTCTGTCATTCTTATGGCACCGATTTGTGCCCTGTTGGCGGTTTTACTGATTAACCCTGCTAACGTTTTGCCTTTTTATTCAGGCGTATTTATGCCCAAAATGGTTGGGTTTATTAAAGATTATTTCTTGGTGTTTTTACTCGGTGCCATTTTCGGTAAAGTGGTTGAAATGTCAGGGATTGCCGAATCCATTGCCAAAACCATTGTGAACCTGATTGGCTCTAAAAATGCAATGTTAACCGTTGTGCTTTTAGGGGCGATTTTAACCTATAGCGGTGTCAGTCTATTTGTGGTGGTCTTTGCAGTTTATCCATTTGCAAATCAACTCTTTAGACAAGCCAACATTCCAAAGCGTTTGATTCCGGGAACCATTGCCCTTGGTGCATTTACGTTTACCATGGATGCCTTGCCGGGAACCCCGCAAATTCAAAACGTTATTCCGACGACCTTTTTTGGTACAGACATTTATGCAGCTCCTTTTCTCGGTTTGATTGGTGCGGTATTTGTTCTAGCAACGGGCTTGAGCTATTTGGAATGGCGTCGCCGTGTAGCTGCTCGAAATGGCGATGGTAATGCCACAGGTATTGAGCTGACAGAAGCCGAGCAACAACAACTTAAGCAAAACTTAGATACAACCTCGAATGGTTCTACCGCACGTCAATGGTTGGCTTTTGTACCGCTCATTTTAGTTGCTGTGACCAATAAGTATTTATCCACTGCAATTAAAGAATGGTATCCAAACGGTTTCGACTTTAATGCTATTGGACTTGCAGCTTACACCGTCGATGTTGCCAAAACTTCTGCCATTTGGGCCGTGGGTTTAGCCTTAATTGTGGGTATTATCGCGGCAATTTCATTTGACTTCCGTCGTGTCTATACGGGCTTCAAAGATGGTGTCAATGCCAGTATTGGCGGGTCTTTACTTGCCGTGATGAATACCGCATCTGAATATGGTTTTGGTGCGATTATTGCGGCCTTACCGGGCTTTGCGATTATTAGTCATGCATTGGGCAATACTTTTACCAATCCACTGGTCAATGGTGCGGTTACCACGACAGTTTTAGCGGGTGTGACTGGTTCAGCCTCTGGCGGTATGAGTATCGCTTTAAGTGCGATGGCCGATCAATACAATGCTGCGATTTTAGCCATGGGAATTCCACCTGAAGTCATGCACCGTATTGTTGCGATGGCATCTGGCGGTATGGATACCTTACCGCATAACGGCGCCGTGATTACCTTACTTGCTGTGACAGGTTTAACCCATAAACAATCTTATAAAGACATTTTTGCCATCACGATTATTAAAACCATCGCGGTATTTGTTGCCATTGCTGCCTTTACTTGGTTTGGTATTGTTTAAGACTTTGGAATGAAAAAAGAAGACAACGGAGTACATCATGAGTCAACTGTTAAAAGATAAAGTTGCATTTATTACTGGTTCAGCCAGTGGTATTGGACATGAAATTGCAAAGAAATTTGCCAATGAAGGTGCAAAAGTTGTCATTTCTGATATGAATGCCCAGAAGTGTGCTGAAACGGTGGCGGCACTTCAAAAGCAAGGTTTTGATGCATTGTCTGCGCCTTGCGATGTGACCGATGAAGAGGCATATAAAACAGCGATTGAACTGACTCAGAAAACCTATGGGCGGTTGGACATCCTCATCAATAATGCGGGTTTTCAGCATGTTGCAGTGATTGAAGACTTTCCAACCGCAGTCTATCAAAAGCTGATTAATGTCATGTTGGTGGGGTCGTTCATTGGCATTAAGTACGCATTTCCAATCATGAAAGCGCAGCAGTTTGGTCGCGTGATTAATATGGCCTCGATTAACGGATTAATTGGATTTGCTGGCAAGGCTGGTTATAACAGTGCTAAGCATGGTGTGATTGGTTTGACCAAAGTTGCGGCTTTAGAGTGCGCGCGCGATGGCATCACCGTGAATGCTCTGTGTCCGGGCTATGTCGATACGCCGTTGGTACGCGGTCAAATTCATGACTTGGCTAAAACCCGAAATGTCAGTGAACAAAGTGCATTAGAAGATGTGATTTTGGCGATGGTGCCGCAAAAACGCTTACTCAGTGTCGAAGAAATTGCGGATTATGCAATCTTCCTTGCCAGTGATAAGGCGGGTGGTGTAACGGGTCAAGCCGTGGTGATGGATGGTGGTTATACCGCGCAATAACTTAGCTCAGCACACGTTTAAAAATTGAAAAGCCTTGGATGTTCGTATCTGAGGCTTTTTTATAGCGATAGGTATTACAGAAATATCTAGGTTTAAATAAGTGGTGAGCTTGGTGAATGAGTCGGTAAATATAGAGTTATAGACTAAAGATTTTCAAATCCTTTCTCTTTTTCTGATTTATAGTTCAATGTTTAAACGTCTAGGATGGAAGATTTAATGTAGATCAATTAAATCAATAGATTAACGGTAAAATAGATGCATAACGATGATACAAATGAGCCTCAGAAATCACAAAATCAATAGGTACAGAAAACTCTCAGCACGGTATTCATTTGCTGATTGGGTATAAAAAACTAAATTTTAATAAAAATAATCAGTTTTAAATCAATAAAAAAAGATGGTTTTTATTTTTATCTTATTGAGTGGATTATTCTTTTATTAAAGAGCGTTGCAAATTAAAGCTTCTGCCACACTTGATTTTCATCATCAAAAGACACCGTAAAATTAAAACGAGAGTCCGCTGTTACCAAATAACCTGTAGGTGTTTTCATGAGAACTTTGAGCACAGTGCCTTCTTCAAAGTTAATGGGTGGAAAGTCTTCTTTTGTCAGTGTGAGTGGTTTGATCAGTTCAAGTACTAGGGTTTCCATGTCATAGATCCAATAGTTTTTAATGAAAAGATAGTAGCATGAAGTCATTTTAAAATGTGCAAACTTTATTCTTTTATACATAAAATCAACAAGTAATCGTATCGTTGTCATAGAAATACCATTAGTGTATTCGCTTTAAATCCTAAGCAATTTTTTAGTTTGAAACGGCTTTGTTGCACAAACCTATCTGTAAAGGCTTTTTTAGCGATATAATTTTCAAATGAAGAAGCCTACACACAAAATCTACCGCACAACCAATTGGCCCGCATATAACCGAGCACTCATGAGTCGCGGAAATATTGCCATTTGGTTTGATCCTGCTACGCAATTGTATGCGCCATCAAAAGGCAAACAAGGGCGAAATCAAACCTACTCCGACGCAGCCATCCAATGCTGCTTAATGATTAAATCCTTATTCCGTCTGTCTTTACGTATGGTCACTGGCTTTGTGCAAAGTCTGATTAAACTTTGTGGATTAAATTGGATAGCTCCAGATTACACCACGCTTTGTAGAAGACAAAAGCATATTGATATTGTAATCAGCTACCAAAAAAGTAGCGATGGGCTGCATCTACTCATGGACTCTACAGGCATGAAGTTTCTAGGTGAGGGCGAATGGAAACGCAAGAAACATGGACCTGAATATCGTCGCCAATGGCGTAAACTTCATATTGGTATAGATGCTAAAATCCTACAAATACGAGCAGTTCAGCTTACAACCAATAATGTCAGTGATTCACAGGTGCTTGGTGATTTACTTAATCAGATTCCACAAGATGAGCAGATTAACTGTGTTTATACCGATGGAGCTTATGACACCAAGCAATGCCGTCAGGTCATTGCAGATCGGCAAGGGCATGCGGTGATTCCACCTAGAAAAAATGCGAAACCATCGAAAGATACAAAGAGTAGCTCGCTAGAGCGAAATGAATTACTTCGAACAATTAAACGTTTAGGCAGGACACTATGGAAAAAATGGTCAGGCTATCATCGGCGAAGTTTGGTTGAAACTAAGATGCATTGCATCAAATTATTAGGAGATAAACTCAGTGCAAGGAGTTTTGATAGCCAAGTGAATGAAATCCATACACGTGTAGCAGTCCTTAACAGATTTACGGAATTAGGTCGACCACTTACCCAAGTTACGCCTTAAATTTAGCTCAATTAGGGGCGCTTTGCATTTCAAATCTTTGTGCAACAAAGCCGTTTGAAACCCAAAAGTTGTAAGCAATAAAATATTACTTTAAATCTCCGGCCAAGTCTGTTCCTATTATCATAAGTTATTGAAATAATTTATTTTGATTGTGCTGTGACTGATCAAGTCGGAAAATAATGTCCTAAGCTCTTGTGAAGAGACATACAAATCAAATAACGTATAACCCAATAAGGATAAGTAAAGTGTACAAACTTGCTGTAATGCGATTGTACTAAATTAAGAAATAAGGATTAGTATGCACGGATTGCATACCTGAAATATAAGAGGGATATATATCGTTCATGTTTAAGTCATTTTTCCCAAACCCTAGATGGTTCTTCATTTCAGTATTACTTTGGTCGGTGATCAATGTCGTACTGTGGTACACAGGGGGAAATACATGGGGAAGCGCCATAGGTTGGCCGCAAGGTTATGCAACGGCTGAACTGCCGATTGGAGTGAGCCGTTTTTGGTCTCCGTCTTTTCTGTGGTTCTATCTATGGTTTTTTATAGCAACAACACTTTTTGCCTTATTTTGGCGTTTTGTCTCAGACAATAAATGGCAAAGATGGTCGATTTGGGGCTCCGCATTTATTCTGTTTAACATCTGGTTTGGCGTACAAGTGAGTGTTGCCATCAACGCATGGTATGGACCATTTTGGGATCTCATTCAAAGCATGCTTGGCAAAGGGGGGAATATTAAAGACCTATATATGGGTACTTTAACCTTCTTGTATATTGCGATGGTTGCGGTCACTTTCGCAGTGATCAATGCCTTTTTCACCAGCCACTATGTATTTCGGTGGCGTACAGCGATGAATGAATACTACACCCAACACTGGGAAAAATTACGTCATATAGAAGGGGCATCACAACGTGTGCAAGAAGACACTATGCGCTTTGCTACTATTTTAGAAGATTTGGGCGTTGAGTTGATCAAGGCTGTGATGGTGTTGGTGGCTTTCTTACCAATTCTATTTGAGCTTTCAAAGCATGTTCCTGAATTGCCTATTGTGGGTGAAGTAAAGCATTCCCTAGTTTGGGCTTCTATTATTTGGGCTATTTTTGGTACGTTCTTGTTAATGGTAGTGGGAAGTAAACTACCAGGTTTAGAGTTTAATAATCAGAAGGTTGAAGCGGCTTACCGTAAAGAGTTGGTGTATGGGGAAGACCATGCAGACCGTGCCCAACCTGCAACATTGGTCGAACTGTTTAGCAGAGTAAGAAAGAATTATTTTAGACTTTATTTTCACTATGCTTATTTTAACTTAGTCGCGACATGGTATCGACAACTGGATATTTTATACAGTTTGGTGGTGTTATTTCCCGCAATTGCAGCAGGGAAAATGACTCTAGGTTTAATCAACCAAATTGGTAATGTGTTTGATAAAGTACGAGAGTCATTTCAATATCTAATTTTGTCATGGAAAACCATTATTGAACTGCTCTCGATTTATAAGCGTCTAAAAGCTTTTGAATCGACTTTGGATGACTAAATATTTTTGATGTATCTCACCTGCTGTTCACGGCAGGTTTTTTATGTGCTCAAGCATCATCTTGTCTGTAACTTTTGTTGTATGGTTCAAACTAAATTTATGAAATGTTGTTGGGTTTATCATAAAACAAAGCAGAATGATGTGTGCGTCAAGCTAAAATAAATAATAAAAACAGTTATTTAAGTTTGTTATTTTATGAGCTTTCCGCTAATGTTTTTATGCGGGTGTTTAAGAGTAAAGTCGTAGTGAATTATAAAATTTTATGTATATTTGGGGTTTTGGGGAGTGTGTTGCAGGGCTGTGCCAGTCTGGGAAATATAGCACAAGCACCTTTTAAAAATATTGCATCACCACAAGAACTAATCGTAGAACGAAAAATTAATGATACCGATAAAAACAGCAAAGAATACGTGTATCACACGGTAGGCGTAAAAAATGAAAAAGATATTGAGGTGCTATATCCACGGAGCATGTTTAGTCAGTATTGCCAAGCACATGGTGGCCGTTTTAGTCAGACACAAAAAAGCAGTTTCAGCTTAGTGAAAGATCCGTGGGCGAAAAAGTTACTGCGTACCTATAACAGTTTAAAACAGGGCACGGGTACTTTTCGTTGCCAGCTTAATAATGGCGAACAGTGGTTGGTGAGTATTGAGGCATTGTCTGAACGCAAACTGCCTAATTCAAATGATACTCGTGTGGTTAATCTACAAAGCAAAGTACTGACTGAGCCTGCACCACGAAGTATGACGCCTATTACGCCAAGCAAAAAAGCGGTGACGAAGGCACCTGCGATCAAGGCAGAGATGAAGAAAGAGGAAGAAAGTAAAAAAGAAGTAGAGCCTAAAAAAGAAAACAAAGTAGAAGTACCACCTAAAGCCGCCAAAGCTGTAGAAACACCGCAGCAGCAACAGGCCAAATTGTATGTGGCTGCACGCCGTGATATTAACAGTGGACGCAACCAAGTCGCTGCCTGTAACAGTGCACAACGCGCATATAACTATGGTCGTTTGCCGGGGTCGGATGCCTCAAATGTCTATACCGAATCGGGCATATTAGTTGCACGTTGTTTAACGGGTATTCCAAGTTATAGCAGTCGTTTTTCCAACCCTAAAGGGCAGGCAAAATATGTTTTGCAGAACTTAGCCAAAAACCATAACCATACAGGTGCTAAAAATATGCTCAAGCAAATGAAGTAAGATTTTCGGCTGTTTGCGACAGAATTTCATGTGAGCACCTCAACCAAAGGAAATAACATCATGAGTAATGTGCAAACGCCAGCCACATATTTTACTGCGCCTTTGCTGGATCAGACCATGCAAGAAATAGACGTTGATATTTCAGCTCAGCCATATTTTTACAACAATGGCGGAACACCTGAGTATTTAGCCGATGTATCAGATGCTATTGAGTTGATTCAAGTATCCTCAACGGATGCCCGCATGAGTATGGGGCATGTTTATGATGTACCCAAAGAAATTGCAACGATCCAAACCCATTGGGGAGAGCAGACCCAGTTAGCGTTCGAGGGAAACTCTTTTGAGTTTATGCCTTTAAAAGCCACGCCTGAAACGGCTGCTGCATTTGGTATGACTTTGGTGAAAGCTGGACAGGCGATAGAGGTACAGGCTACACGGAAAAAGTTGTCTCAAATTAAATATCAATATGGTATGTTGGTGGGTCATTTTTTTCCTTATGACCCAATTCAAATTAATCTAGCCGCGAAAACCTTATACCCCTTTGTCGTCACAGACCTAGAGCATCACGACTTTCCGCATGTGTTTGCTTCGACCGATCCAAATAAACTACCTTTAGTGATTTCAGCAGGGCGTTATTTTCCTAAAGACCGAAAAATTTACTTGGCTGACTTGTGGGTGGAATATGGTGACGCACTTTATATTCCTGAAATGCCGAAGCAAGCAGCTCCTGAATTTATCGATTTACATAATAACCGTAATGCGGCTTTAGCGTGTTGGAAGGGTGAAAGTGCTCAGTCTACGATTCAGATGCATACTTTGCTTGACCCCAAAGGTTATTTCTATTGGTTTTGGAATGCATGCCCGACCATACACCCACAGCTCACTGCCTTTGAAACTGCTGAGTTAAATAGGGAAATCGCTTGAATTGAGCGATTTAATTTTCTCCAACTACACGGTAATTTTACAGTTCCATAACAGGCTGATTGACGGGCTTTGTGATACAAAGAATGCAATTGTTGATTGGAGTTGAGTTTATGTCACAGCCTGTTTTAAGCGTTTTACGAGGTCGGTCTTCTGTTCTTTTTCGTCACGCTTTTTTGGTAGCAGCATTGTGTGGTTCAGTCCAAGTTGCAACGGCTAGTACTACAGTCGAGCAATTGAGTAATTGTTTGGTGAAGTCAACGACAGCAACAGATAAAACTACTGTGTTGCAGTGGACGTTTGCGGCACTGGCTGCACATCCTGATCTGAAGGTATATAGTAATGTCACCGATGCACAGCGTACACAGCTAGATAAAAACTTAGCACAAGTTTTACAACGCATTTTAGTGGAGCAATGTTCAGCGCAGACCAAAGCCGTGATTCAAGCCGAAGGCTTACAAGCGGTTGGAGATAGTTTTCAGGAACTTGGACAGATTACAGGTGAGGAAATTTTAAAGAACCCTGAAGTGAAAGGGCAGTTGCAAGGTGTCTTGCGCTATGTGGATTTAAATAAATTGGTCACGACTTTTTTAACCCCAGAAATTTGGAATAAGTTGGGTGTGACGAGATAGTTCGGTCTTTGAAAAATATGACTAGTGAGAGCGATTTATAAACTGAATCGAAAGCATTAATGTTATAAAAAAAGCCATTAAAAAAGCTCCTTGAATCGAAGGAGCTTTTTTATTTTTGAACCTAAAGGCTGATAGGTCATCTCATAAAAGATTCACTTGAGGAACAACACAATTAAATCGTCACAGTCGCCCCTAAAGCTCGAATAAACTGCGCCATCCAAGCAGGGTGGGCAGGCCAAGCAGGCGCTGTGATCAAGTGTCCATCGGTTACAGCTTCCGTTACTTCAATGTCTGCATAAGTCCCGCCTGCTAGTTTCACCTCGGCTGCGCACGCAGGGTAAGCTGAACAAGTACGGCCTTTTAGTACATCGGCTGCTGCAAGAATTTGAGCACCATGACAAACTGCTGCAATAGGTTTTTTCGCAGCATCAAACTCACGCACGATCTCAAGAATACGTTCATTCATGCGTAAATATTCGGGCGCGCGACCACCGGGAATGACTAAACCAACATAGTCCGCAGTGTGTACGGCTTCAAAGTTGTAGTTGATGGCAAAGTTATGACCACGTTTTTCACTATAGGTTTGCTCGCCTTCAAAGTCATGAATGGCTGTTGCGATGCTTTCACCTTCATTTTTATCGGGGCAGACTGCGTGTACGGTATAACCGAGACCTGTTAAAAACTGAAAAGGCACCATAGTTTCATAGTCCTCGGCATAGTCACCCACGAGCATTAAAATTTGTTTTGACATCTTTAAACCCTCTTTATTGTTTGTACATATTTATGTTCAATTTTGATCTAAATTAGCACAGTTCAGATGTCATTTTTAAGTCATTCAGTGCTCTTTAGTCGTATAGCTGACGTCATTTTTATAAAAAGCCCCAAGTAATTAAGGCGTTATCCCTGTCTGTAAAAGCTTGTTAAATCAATCAGTTTATATATTCACTGATATGAAATTTACTATGCTAAGGTGTTAATAGTCTAATGTGCAGGCTTTGCCGTTATATTCATAACGGTTGACATCATATTTTTGACCATTCCAGCGGTAAACAGCAAAACAAAATCCGGGGCCACCATTTTCAATATCTGGCCAGCCGTCTTTTCCTTTGGTTTTTAGAAAAGTAGGGATGCCCATGTTTTCAAAAATGAGTTTCCATGTTCCAGTTTTTTGCTGAGCAACGATGTGGTAACCAACACCTGTGTTGCCATAGCACATGGTGCTATAGTCTGAAATGACTGCGTCTTTTAGACCGTCACCATTGAGGTCTTTATATGTGGTGATTTCACCTGTGTCGCAGCTACCTTCCCAGCCATGTTTGGTTTTTGAAAAGCCAGCGGCTTTAAAGATTTGGCTAGCTTCTTTAGCGGGAACATTGGGTTTAGTTTCTGCAAATGTGGTGGTGCTGAGAAAGGCAAGAGTAGTAAGTGTGAGGATGGCTGTTTTCATATTGTCCTTTGGTATTTCGAAAATGGTTATAGTTTTTAAAATAATAGATGGTGTTTAGTGTAAAAATCCTCTCCCTGGCCCTCACCTTTAAAAAAGGAGAGGGAGCAGCGCGTATCAGACTAATCACGTGACAAGGTATCCCTTTTTTAAAGGTGAGAAGCGAAGCTTCGCAAGGAGAGGGATTCCAAAGAATCCCTCATAAAAAATGCCTTTGATAGTTTGATATGTTCTAAGTCTTCGAGTTTGGTGATAGAGGATACTTTTTTGATGTTCATATTATTCTGAATAATTTATAGGAAATAATTGTTTAGCATTTGTTTTATTAATGAAATTAAAATATTTTTCTTCGTCTTCACTCATGAAGTTAAGATCAAAAGGAGTATTTTCGATGTTTTTAAAAATTATATCCTTTATTTTAGGGATGTCAGCATAGTTTTTATAGATTATGAGAATATCTAAGTCAGCCCAATTTTTAGAATTTAAAAATGATCCAAAGATATAGACTGTACAATTAACTTTATTAACATAAAGATCATTATATAATTTATTGAAAATTGTCATTTAAGATCTTGGGTTTGCTAGAAATGAAAAGAGATTTGCCCAAAGACCAATTTGGACTTCCTGACCTTTGTATTGATAGTCTCTAAAGCGTCCATTAGGGTCTGCAACTAATATGTAGTCAAAAGGAGCATATAATTCATACACTTCATTGATTCTTTCTTGAGTTACGGCGTATTCATTTATAAATATAAAAGTTATAGGTCTACCTTTATGTCGGTGGACAATAAATTTTCTATTGGAAGTTAGTTGAAAACTTTTGACATTAGAATTATTGCCAAGATTTTTAATTATGTATTCTGAATCCTTATTAATAAAATTTGAATAAGGGGTATTTGAATCATTTAACAGCCTAAATAAATCGCCACCTGTACCAAAACTAATATTATTTAGTTTTAATAGACTAACTGCCTCTTCATCTAAAAAGTAGTTTTTTTTGTTGCATAGTAAAAAATTAAAATTATAAGTATTTATCAAAGTTTGAAGCATTCTTCCTGAAAGCTTTTCATTGAAATTCGAATAAGATAAAAGTTCAGGCCGATTATCTTTAGTTATTATTTTAAGGAGGTTCCCTTCTTTTGTAACATTTTCAACCTTCTCATGAATTCTTAAGCTGTCTAGCCAAGTCATTATTTAATCCTTAAAAATTTCTACTACATTTGGGGGGAATCTTCTATTTGGTAAGTAACCTGATTCATGACATGATTTGAAGTCTGTGACATGATCTTCATATTGGTGAAATAAATCGCGTTCTTCCTCAGTTGCAAGTAAAATATTCTCATTACATATATCTCTGATTTTTTGATGGTTTGGTAGCATTATTTCTTTTACTTTTTTTCGCCATTCTTCTGTTGCATTACCTTCTAAATCGTAAAATGCATCATTTTTATCGTGTGGGCCATATTGAATAAAAATTTGATAGTTACGATCCCAAATAGGTTGGAGCTGATTGTAAATTCGCTTCCTTTGAGCACTTCTTCTATTTTGAAACTTTCTGATAACCCAAATAAAAAAAGGAATAGCTAGAGTAATTAAACCGATAATCCATCCACTAAGTCCGACATTTTGTATATGATCTAGAGAAAATAGTTTATCCATAAAAAACCCCGCATAGTGCGAGGTTTTTTATAACACGAAATCAACTAATTAGCGAATAAATCAACCAATCAATTTCTTCATCAATTCATTCACTTGAGTAGGATTGGCTTTACCCTTAGACGCTTTCATCACCTGACCAACTAGACCGTTGAAAGCTTTCTCTTTACCAGATTTATACTCTTCAACCATCTTCTCGTTAGCAGCAAGCACTTCTTTAATAATCGCTTCAATTGCGCCTGTATCAGTTTCCTGTTTCAAGCCTTTCTCAGCAATAATCTCGTCCGCAGTTTTGCCTTCTTCCCACATAAAGCCGAATACTTGTTTCGCGATCTTGCCGCTAATGGTGTTATCGACAATACGCGCGATCATACCGCCCAGTTTCTCAGCAGAAACAGGAGAATCAGCAAGGTCTAGGCCAGCTTTGTTTAGAGCACCTGAGAATTCACCCATTACCCAGTTTGCCGCAATCTTACCTTGTGCAGCACCGCCAGCAGCTTTCACCACATCTTCGTAAAACTCTGACATTTCACGAGTCAGTGTCAGTACGTGAGCATCATACTCAGTCACACCGAAGTCAGCCACGAAACGCGCACGACGAGCAGCAGGAAGCTCAGGCATTTGCGCTTTAATCGCTTCGATTTGCGCATCTGGAATCACCACAGGCAATAAGTCTGGATCAGGGAAGTAGCGATAGTCGTTCGCTTCTTCTTTCGAACGCATCGAACGTGTTTCCATCTTCACAGGGTCGAATAGACGCGTTTCTTGGTCAATCGTGCCATCCCATTCCAAAATTTCCATTTGGCGTTCAATTTCAACATTGATCGCTTGCTCAATGAAACGGAATGAGTTGAGGTTTTTCAACTCGCAACGTGTACCGAACGGTTGACCCGGACGACGTAACGATACGTTACAGTCAGCACGGAACGAACCTTCTGCCATGTTACCGTCAGAAATACCTAACCAACGCACTAAAGTGTGAATCGACTTGATATAAGCCACCGCTTCTTCAACCGAACGCATATCGGGTTCAGACACGATTTCAAGTAAAGGTGTACCTGCACGGTTGAGGTCGATGCCTGACATACCTTCAAACTGGTCATGGATGGATTTACCTGCATCTTCCTCAAGGTGGGCACGCGTTACGCCAATGCGTTTCACCGTACCATCTTCAAGTTGAATGTCGATATGACCCAAGCCCACAATCGGGTTGTCCATCTGGCTGATTTGGTAGCCTTTTGGAGAGTCAGGGTAGAAGTAGTTTTTACGTGCAAACACAGACGCTTGGTCAATGTAAGCATCGATACCCAAACCAAAGCGAATGGCTAAATCGACCACTTCTTTGTTTAATACAGGCAGTACACCCGGCATTGCCAAGTCAACTAAGCTGGCTTGCGTATTTGGATCTTGACCAAATTCAGTTGAAGAGCCTGAGAAGATTTTAGATTGGGTCGCAAGCTGAGTGTGAATCTCGATCCCAATAACGACTTCCCAACCATCAATCAATAATGATTTTGGTTTCTTTTGAGCTTGAGCCATTATGCATTCTCCTCAGCAATTGCCGCACGTTTCGTATGCCAATCCGTTGCTTGTTGGTACTGATGTACCACAGACAACAGTTGAGATTCTGACCAATAGTTACCAATCAGCTGTAAGCCCACAGGTAAATTGTCTTTGTCAAAACCAACAGGTGCGTTAATCGCAGGAAGACCCGCAAGGTTGACCGCGATGGTGTAAATGTCGCCCAAGTACATTTCAACAGGAGATAAGTTCGCACCAATTTTATAAGCCGTGGTTGGTGCAGCAGGTGCCGCAATCACATCAACGGATTCAAACGCTTTTAAGAAGTCTTGTTGAATCAGACGACGGACTTTTTGTGCTTTCACGTAGTAAGCATCGTAGTAACCCGCAGACAACGCATATGTACCAATCAAGATACGACGTTGCACTTCTGCACCAAAACCTTCAGAACGTGAACGTTTGTATAAGTCCATCAGGTCAACAGGGTTCTCTGCACGGTAGCCATAACGTACGCCATCGTAACGAGACAAGTTTGATGACGCTTCAGCAGGCGCAATCAAGTAATAGGTCGGAACATAAGCTTCAGTCATGTTGAGATCAATCTCAATCAAGGTCGCGCCCATGTCTTCTAACTTTTTCAATGATTCTTCAACACGAGCTTTTACGTCTGCGTCTAAACCAGCGACATTGAAGTATTGCTTTGGAATACCAATGCGTAAGCCTTTGACTGTTGTGCCGTTTAGGTTCGCCACATAGTCATCAACGTCTTTTTCAACCGATGTTGAGTCTTTCGCGTCATGACCTGCTATGACATTCATGAGGTAGGCACAGTCTTCAGCCGAACGCGCCATTGGGCCACCTTGGTCTAAAGATGATGCATACGCGATCATACCGAAGCGAGATACACGACCGTATGTCGGTTTAAGACCAGTCAAGCCACAGAACGATGCCGGTTGGCGAATTGAACCACCCGTGTCTGTACCTGTTGCAAATGGAGCAAGGTCCGCTGCAACTGCTGCCGCAGAACCACCTGAAGAACCACCCGGCACATGACTTAAGTTCCAAGGGTTCGCAGTCGCGCCGTAGAATGAGTTTTCACTTGTTGAACCCATGGCGAACTCGTCCATGTTCACTTTACCCAAAGTGACTAGACCAGCGGCTTTGCCTTTCGCTACAACGGTGGCGTCGTAAGGAGAGATAAAGTTATCCAACATTTTTGAGCCCGCAGTGGTTTTAATGCCTTGGGTACAAAAAATGTCTTTGTGTGCAATTGGCACACCTGTCAGTGCAGTTGCTGTGCCTGCTTTAATTGCGGCATCGGCAGCATCGGCTTGTGCAAGCGCTTGTTCTGCTGTCACGGTTACATAAGATTTAACTTGTGTATCCAGTTTTGCAATGCGCTTTAAATAATGTTCAGTCAGTTCGCGAGATGAAAATTTAGCCCCAGCTAAACCCTCAGAGAGTTCACGAATCGATAAGCGATGTAAATCTGTCATGAGAAATGTCTTTACGTTAATTTTTACAAAATAATGGTTTAACTGAATAGAAATTATTCAATCACGCGAGGAACAAGGTACAAACCATCTTGCACTTGCGGTGCAATAGCTTGATATTCATCACGATGATTGGTTTCTGAAACCACATCTTCACGTAAGGGTTGTGGGTGATCAAATGGGCTTTTAAGCGGCTCAACACCATCGGTGTCGATGCCTTTTAAGGTTTCCATCATGCCTAAAATTTTATTTAGACTTTGAGCATATTCAGCAGATTGCGTATCATCTAGCGACAATCGAGCAAGATTGGCGATTGCTGAAACTGTTTGTGCATTTAAATCTGCAGAATGCTGTGCATCCGATGTAGACATAACATCACCTGAGTCAGTATTAAAAAATTTCAAAATATCGTGCGTTATAATAAGCGATTGACTTGTTCAAATCATCACATTTAGTTAAAGTTGCCACCTTGCGTCCACATAAAGTTTAATCGAGAACGTCTCCGTGATTCTAAAAAGACTAATTGGCTTGTTTTCGCCCGATCTAGCCATTGATTTAGGTACAGCAAATACACTTATTTATGCACCAGGACGAGGCATTATATTAAATGAACCGACAGTTGTGGCAATTCGTCACAGTGGTTCACAAAAAATCGTTGCCGCGGTAGGTCTTGATGCAAAGCAAATGCTGGGCCGTACACCTGCGAATATCTCTGCCATTCGTCCGATGAAGGATGGTGTGATTGCCGATTTTGAAGTGACTGAAACCATGCTGAACCAATTTATTGGTAAAGTACATGAAAAACGTCTGTTCCCACCTGCACCTCGTGTTGTGGTGTGTGTGCCTTGCAAATCAACTTTGGTTGAGCGTCGTGCTATTCGTGAAGCTGTATTTAATGCAGGCGCGCGTGATGTTCGTTTGATTGAAGAACCAATGGCTGCTGCAATTGGTGCAGGTATGCCAGTTGAACAAGCATGCGGCTCTATGGTGGTCGATGTTGGTGGTGGTACAACTGAAATTGCGATCATTTCGCTTCAAGGTTGTGTCTATGCTGACTCACTACGTATTGGTGGTGATGTATTTGATGAACAAATCATTAACTACGTACGTAAAGCACATGGTTGCGTGATTGGTGAAACTACCGCTGAAATTATCAAGAAAGAAGTGGGTATGGCTTTACCAGAAGCCGATGCCAAAGCACTTGAAATTGAAGTTCGCGGCCGTAACCTTGCTGAAGGTGTGCCACGTGCGATCACTGTGACTTCGGACGAAATTACGCAAGCGATTTCTGATCCATTACAAAGTATTGTTTCAGCTGTGAAATCTGCACTTGAGCAAACGCCTCCTGAGCTGTCTTCAGACATCGCTGAGCGCGGTATAGTGTTGACAGGTGGTGGTGCATTACTGCGTAACCTCGATAAACTTCTTGCACAAGAAACAGGCTTACCTGTGGTGGTTGCAGAAGATCCTCTAACTTGCGTCACTCGTGGTGGTGGTAAAGTTTTAGAATTCTTCGATAATCCAAATCACGACATGTTATTTGTAGGCTAATAAAGGAATCGGCGGGTGCAAACAAATCTGTTTTCCAGACAACCGCCATCTTTTCGCTCATTTATCATTGCAGTGATCACATGTTTGGTCGTGCTGTTTTTTAACTGGCGCATGCCACATGTGATTCAACCTGCAAGAGATGTCTTGTATGCCGCTTATAATCCAATTTATGCCGTAGCAAGTTATCCCGTGTTATCGCGAGAGTGGCTGAATCAACAAACCAAGTCTGAAGCTCAATTGCGCCGTGAAAATACCGCGATGCAAGCCGAGTTATTGCAGGCGCAGGTGCGTTTACAAAAATTATCTGAATTATCTGCGGAAAATACGCGTTTACGCGGTCTGTTAGATACCCCGTTGATCATTGATGGTCGTATGGAAATTGCAGAAGTCATTGGGACAGATGCCGATCCATTGCGTCATATTATTGTGGTAAACCGTGGTGCCAACAGCCAGCTAAAAGTTGGGCAAACCGTGCTCGATGACAAAGGGATTATGGGACAGATTATCAATGTCTATCCGCATAGTAGTCGCGTCATGTTGCTTTCAGATAAAGAACATTCTCTTTCGGTTCGCTTAGAGCGATCTGGAATGCGTGCCATTGTTTCAGGGACTGGAGATTTGGGTCATTTGAAAATGGAATACGTGCCGACCAGTGCCGAAATCAAAGTGGGTGAAAAAGTGTATAGCTCTGGTTTAGGTGAGCATTTTCCAGCAGGTTATCTGGTGGGCACCATTTCAAAAATCAGTCGTCATAATTCAGGCGAGTTTGCTCAAATTGATGTTGTTCCTGCTGCACAGTTAGCGGGTGGGCATCATGTCGTTGTGTTATTTTCCGATTCTTTAGCGATGGAGCAACCGCATGCCGATCGCTAAACTTCGTGCTGCCAAACAGCGTGACCCCTTATTTCCGATCATTTTTTCAGTGATCATTGCTTCAGTGTTGATGGTTTATCCCTTGTCTTATGCGCTCTCTGGCTGGCGTCCACTGTTTATGATGATGGTGATGCTGTTTTGGGTGCTGTGCCAGCCGACATGGAGCGGGATTTGGTTTGCCTTTGCAGTTGGGATTTTCACCGATTTACTACTTGATGCACCTTTGGGTTTAAATGCGCTTAGTTTTGTTCTGATTACTTTTGTGTCCCGTTTTTTAACGCGTGAACGTCGGATTATGACCTTTGCCAATATTTGGGTCATCGCCACCTTGGCTGTGGTCGCGCATTTGTTTATTACGTGGATCGCACAAATTATGATTGGGGCTCAGTTTTCCCTTGCACGTCATTGGCAACCGCTGTTGAGTAGTGTACTGACTTTCCCGATGGTCTATTTCATCTTGAAGAAATGGCGCGTTTAATTTTAGCGTCCAGTTCGCCCCGTCGCCGCGAGCTGCTTGAACAGCTCGGTCTAGTCTTTGATATCTATAGTCCAGATATTGATGAATCTGTACAAGCAGGCGAGCCAGTAGCTCATTATGTAGAGCGATTGGCATGCGCCAAAGCAGAGGCTGTACAGCTTCAATATCCTGATGCAATTGTGATAGCTGCCGATACCAGTTTAGGGGTCGATCAAGAGATTTTAGGCAAACCAGAATCTAAGCAGCATGCATTTGAAATGTGGGGAAAAATTTCTGGGCGCAAGCATGATGTATATACTGCGGTTTGTGTCCGTACAAATACGCAAATTTCAAGTATAGTAGTTCGTACTGAAGTCGAATTTCAGCATTTGAGTCCGAATGATATGGAAGCATATTGGGCTACATCTGAACCCATTGGCAAGGCGGGAGCCTATGCCATACAAGGCATTGCAGCACGTTATATTCCACGTATAGAGGGAAGCTATAGCAATGTCGTGGGGCTACCGTTGCATGAAACGGTACAGTTATTACAGGCAGTTAAGGCACTAAATTAACTGTCTCAAAAGATTTTTTATAATGTTTTGAGTTTGTTATGTCTGACGAGTTATTAATTAACGTCACGCCTATGGAATGTCGCGTCGCGTTAATTGAAAACGGCACGGTCAATGAATTATTTATTGAGCGTACGGTGAAACGTGGTTTAGTAGGCAATATTTATAAAGGTAAAGTGGTGCGTGTTCTTCCGGGAATGCAGGCTGCTTTTGTCGATATTGGGCTGTCACGAACTGCTTTTTTACATATTAATGATATGGTTTGGTCACGTAATCAACCCACCCCCAATGTTTTTGAGCTCTTACAGCCGGGACAAATTCTTACCGTTCAAGTCATGAAAGATATGCTGGGCACCAAAGGGGCTCGGCTTTCAACTGATCTTTCCATTCCTTCGCGCTATTTAGTGATGATGCCTTATGGCAATCATACGGGTGTGTCTCAACGAATTGAGTCTGAAGCTGAGCGTGATCGTTTACGTTCGATGATTGAGCGTATTCAAGCGGAACATAAACTTCCGGGTTCAGTGATTGTTCGTACAGCTGCTGATGGGATTGCGGAAGCTGCCATTGCGCAAGACATGGCTTATTTGGCAAAACTTTGGGAATTTATTCAGCGCAAGCAAATCAGTATTGCGGTGCCATCGTTAATTTTTGAAGAACTGCCTTTACCCCAGCGAATTATTCGCGATCTTGCGAGTGAAAAGACCGCTAAAATTTCAGTCGATTCACGTGAAATTCATGGCAAGCTCCAAGAGTTCGTAGAAGAATTTGTCCCGAATATCAAAGAACGCCTTATTCATTATCCGGGTGAGCGGCCAATTTTTGACTTGTATAATGTCGAAGAAGACATTCAAAGAGCACTGCAGACGCGTGTTGCGTTGAAGTCTGGTGGTTATTTGATGATTGACCAGACTGAAGCTATGACGACTATTGATGTCAATACAGGGTCATATGTGGGTGGTCGTTCTTTAGAAGACACCGTGTTTAAAACCAATATGGAAGCGACACAGGTTATTGCGCGTCAGCTGAGACTACGCAATTTAGGCGGTATTATTATTATCGACTTTATTGACATGCAAGAGCAGGAGCATCGAACTGAGGTCATGACTCAGTTTGAACGGATGCTTGAGCAGGACCATGCAAAAACCAAAATTACACAGGTTTCTGAGTTAGGTTTAGTCGAAATGACGCGTAAACGTACACGTGAATCATTAGAACACTTATTATGTGAATCTTGTCCGACCTGTCAGGGACGGGGTTATGTGAAAACAGCTGAGTCTGTATGTTACGAAATCTTTCGAGAAATCATGAGATATACACGTGCGTATCAATCTCAGACTGGCTTTACTGTCGTTGCGCATCCATCAGTGATTGACCGTTTGTTAACTGCAGAAGCCCCAGCAGTCGCTGATTTAGAGCATTTCATTGGTCGTGTGATTAAATTTCAGGTGGAAAATTTATATACGCAAGAGCAATACGATATCATTCTGAGCTGAAATTGTAACAATATATGGTTAAATAGTTGTTACAACTGAAATTTTACTTTCGATCTTAGATTTTTAATACTAGAAACACGGAAATAGCCAAAGCTTATTCTCCCAAATAGGTTTAGCAAATGAGGTGTGATATGGGTGTTAGAGAAGCAATTATTCAACCTAGTTTGAAACATTTATTAGATGCGAAAGTAACGCATAATGCGTATATCGTGGATGATCAGGGTAAAGAAGTACAAATTACAACTGCCATGATTCGTACTGCATGTCATCAATTATTAAAACAATGTCGTACTATTCAAAAATAAGGGGCAGCAATTGCCCCTTAATTGTTTTGATGGATTGGCGTATCAATCCACGATTTTATTGACCCCTTCAGGTGCATCAATAATCTGTTCAAAACGCTGAATTTCATCTTCCAAGTGCTGCAATAAGTTTTGCATTTTGGGTAAGGCTTGACGACAAGCGGTTAAACCAACTTCAAGTTTATCTAAATAACTGGTCATGGTGATGTTGAGTGCCTGACCATCTAAAATGATTGAGGCAGGGTATAGCGCATCGAGTCGTGCCCCGTTCCAATACAATGGTTCACGTGGGCCAGGAACATTTGAAATTACCAGATTAAATGCTTGGCGCTTAGGCAGTAAGCCTGAGGCAATGTTGAGACCAGCCGCGCTATAAACAAACGCACTATAGTTTAGAATTTGGTTTGAGTTCATGCGTTTGAACTTTTCTTTGGCATTTTGCACACTACGACGAACAATTGCGAGGCGCTCTAGTGGATCTTCTTTATGCGTGCCTAAATTTGCCAGAATCATGGTGATACGATTCGACATAGATGAATCATCATCGCGAACAGATGCAGGTACCATGGCAATTAAAGGCTTTTTAGGAAGTGCGTCTTGGGATAAAAGATATTCACGCAAGGCACCTGAACAAATCGCCAGTACGATGTCATTAATCGTGACTCCCAAACTTTTAGAAATATGACGTAAACGGTCAAACTCAAAAGACTGTGCTGCAAAACGGCGGGAGGAGCTAACCCGCTGGTTCAGAATAGAGCTGGGTGCTTGGAAGCTTGAAACATAATCAGGATTACGTCCCATATCTTTCATGATTGTTTGTGACAACTCATACATGACACGTGGTGTTGACTCAAGCTGGCCCATTACGCCATTCATTATTTTCTTAAAGCGACTAACATTCGGTTCTTTTAAACGCTTCGCACGAGGGCCTTCAACACACCATGGTGGCACAATACTCTTTGCGTTTGGATCTTGTGATAATGATTTTTCCACCAAACGCATACCCGCGATACCATCCACCATCGCATGGTGAATTTTGAAGTACATCGCAAAACGATTCCCTTCAATCCCTTCAATGATATGACACGTCCATAACGGTTTAGCACGGTCAATTAAACTACTGTGTTCTTGTGAAATATAGGTGAGCAGTTCAAGAATACGCCCCGGTTGTGGGAGTGCGATATGACGAAAATGGTGATCAAGATCAAACTCTTCATCTTTATCCCAAAATAAACCGTTGAGTTTGTTGTTAAATGGAGGAATAGGAATGGATTTGGAGTTACGAATATCTGCAACTAAATTTTGAATGAAGCTGGCAGGTGCATTTTCAGGAATTTGGAATAAGAATAATCCACCGACATGCATGGGTTGCTGGCGTTTTTCAAGTGATAAAAAAATAAAGTCAATCGGATGTAATGGACGCATAGTCTGGATTGCCTCCCTGCAATATCTGACCGCTCCTATATGAGCAATCTTGTTAGAATTATAGAACTTAAAGCTAGTATATCGATTTTTTTTTAACAATGGGAGCGCTTTGTGTGTATCCATTGGTTGCGAAAAAACCACTGCTTTGCAGTGGTTTTGATCTTTACTTTTTCAAATTACCTGCATGTAGGCCACATTCTTTGTGTGTCGCTTCCTCCCACCACCAACGTCCTTCACGTTCATGTTGGTTTGGTAACACTGGACGCGTACATGGTTCACAGCCAATAGAAATAAAACCGCGCTCATGCAATGGATTATAAGGCACTTCCATCATGCGAATGTAGCTCCACACATCGGCACTGGACCAGTTGGCAAGAGGATTGTATTTAATCAATTGTTTGCCTTCGCCTGAAAAGCCTGCATCTGCTTGAATAACTGAAATCTCAGTTCGTGTGCCTGGGCTTTGGTCTTTACGTTGACCCGTAATCCAACCATCTAAAGTCGCTAATTTTTTACGTAAAGGCTGAACTTTACGGATACCACAACACTCTTTATGATCATCTTGATAAAAGCTGAATAAACCTTTTTCATTGATCAGTTGTTGAACGGCATCTGCTTCTGGGAAGCAAATTTCGATATTAATGTTGTAGTGTTTACGCACAGTTTCGATAAATTGATAGGTTTCTGCATGTAAACGTCCTGTGTCTAAGCTAAAGACACGAAAAGGTTTACCTAAGTTAGCAGCCATATCAATAAGTACGACATCTTCTGCACCTGAAAACGAGATGGCAATTTCACCCGTTTGATTCAGTGCAAGTGCTAAAATTTCACTTGGTGATTTGTCTGCATATTCAGCTGCGAGAGCATCAACAAGATCAATAGTTGGAATGGTTGTCATGAGTATCCTGGCAATAGGCTTGGAATCTAACAAGACCTATATTACGTTATTTGCTGTGTATTTTAATAGAGTTGAAATAAGCCACTTATCACTAAAAAATAAATGCTTATGAAAAAAATAGATTTAAAAAACAGCAATGCATTAGACAAATATTAAGCTATGATAGTTCAAAATTTTTCCACGTAAATAAAAGGGAGTATTCATGGAAGTTGTTTGCCTTGATCTAGAAGGGGTGTTAGTTCCAGAGATTTGGATTAACTTTGCTAAAAAAACAGGCATTAAAGCGCTTGAAGCAACCACACGTGATATTCCTGATTATGATGTGCTCATGACGCAGCGTTTGAATATATTAAAAGAACATGGTTTAGGTTTAAATGATATTCAAGAAGTCATTGCTGAGATGGGCCCATTTCCAGGCGCAAAAGAATTTGTTGAATGGTTACGTACACATTTTCAGCTGATTATTTTGTCAGACACTTTCTATGAGTTTGCGCACCCATTAATGAAACAGCTGGGCTGGCCAACGATTTTTTGTCATAAGTTAGAGACTGATGAAAAGGGTATGATTACAACCTATAAGCTGCGCCAACCTGACCAAAAACGTGAAGCAGTTAAAGCATTGCATGGACTAAATTACCGTGTGATTGCCGCAGGTGATTCTTATAATGACACCACTATGCTGGGTGAAGCGGATAAAGGTTTTTTGTTTGATGCACCAGAAAACGTGATTAAAGAATTCCCACAATTCCCTGCAATTCATGGTTATGAAGCTTTAAAAGAGGCAATTCGTAATGCCTCAGTTCGTGATATTCCGGCTTAAAACAAACAGCTATATCTACGAAAACAAAAAGGCGCATCTCAATAGATGCGCCTTTTTTGTTGGATATAGTGCTACGGTTTAGAATTTATAACCAAATTTTAAACCATAAGCGATAGCATCATTATCGCTGAAGTCGCCAACAACTGTACCGCCAGTTTGAGCTTTTGCATCACCCAACCAGAAGTATTTTACACCTGCTTGTACGAAATAGTTTTCAGCTGGGCTGTATTGACCACCTAAACCTACGCTCCAGAAGCCTTCAACAGGGCCTAAAGTGGTTACAGGGTTACCTGCGCCAGAATCCCAACCTACAGATGCAGAACCAGACCATTTGCTAGTAAATTTATGACCTACACCAACGGTTGCAGAAATTTGATCATCTGAGTAGTCAATTAAGTTCTGAGCCTTACCTTTAGCGAGTTTACTGGCACTTGCTAAAGCTGCTGGGCTTACTGCAAACTGATCCCAATGTACCCAACGTACATTAGCAAAAGCTAAAGTATCTTTTGCAATACCTGTTTGAAAATCAAGATTAACCGATTGAGGTGTTACTACCTCAGTTTGGCTACTAATAGAGCGTAAATCGATTCCGCTTGGTAATGTTGGTAAATAGTTTGGTGGAATATAAACATTTGAAGTTTCTGTAGTATCTAATTCATGTTTAATTTCAGAGCGATACGTGATCGCTGCTTTTAGTGCAATTTCAGGGATTTGGTAAGCTGCACCAGCTAACCAACCAAATGCATCGTCTTCTTTTAGGTCAATGTTGTAGCCAGAAAGTAATGAGTAGGCTGTACCGCGTAAAGATACATTACCTTTAACTGTTTGGTAAACAGGACCTGCGTAGATGTTCCAGTTTTCGGTTGGTTGGTAACCTACAATTAATGAAAGATTATTGGTGCGTACTTTTACACTTGTTCCTTCAGTACTATCACCAAAAGCGCCTAGATCTGATGAATATTGTGAGTCAGCACCATAAGGTTGGTCATAAAGTAAACCGAAAGAAAAATGGTCGGTTGCTTGAACTTTAAGTGCAGCAGATGGGAAATAATAGTCATCTGCCATATCGCTCACTGAATTGCCACTTAAATCTTTACCTTTAACAGTTGGATCCAAAACAGAAATACCTGCTTCTGCATAATTGCCTGATTGTAAAAATGCAGAAATTGACTGACCAGAACGATCTAAGCCTGCTGCCAATACAAGACTGGTTGGAAGAGTGGAGAGTAATATAGCTGTGCTAATAAATGATAATTTCATGAATATTCGATCCCTGAAAGCCAAAATGGCAAAAAAAAAGTGTGTGAAAAATAACATAATAAAAAAAGAGTAAATACTCAGTTTTTTGTTGGGAACTATAATGTGACTATAATTTGTTTGCTTTATAGGCTATATGTTTTCTATGTTAATGATTTAAAAATGAATTATAAGAATGAAGAATTTATGAGTTTTAAACGACTGTTTGTTTTATAATTATACAAATAATTTACACTTGTATAGAAAATAAAAAAGACTGCATGTGCAGTCTTTTTTATTTTATGGCTTATTTTAGAATTTATAACCCATTTTTAAGCCGTACGCGATTGCATCATTGTTTTTAAAGTCAGCCACATAACCTGGTGTGTTGAACTGAGAGCCTGACTGGCCTTTTGCATCACCTAACCAGAAATATTTCACTCCACCCGCGATGAACGTTGCTGGGGTAGGGCTGTATTGAACACCCAGGCCAAGGTTCCAGTAACCTTCCGTTGGACCAAATGTGGTCACAGGATTACCTGCACCAGAGTCCCAGCCTACAGAGACATTACCCGCCCATTGATCATTTAACTTACGTCCAACACCTACTGTTGCAGAAATTTGGTCGTCAGTATATGCAACAAGATCAAATTCAGACTTTCCTGTTTGTGCTTGTATAGCTGCACTTTTACTTGCTAAGCCAAATTTATAAGGTTGAATAGAGAAGCTTGACCAATCAACCCAACGAACATTAGCAAAAGCAACAGTATTTGCCATGATGCCTGTCTGGAAGTCTAGGTTTACAGATTGTGGGGTCGTGATATCTGTATTTAGTGAAGGTGCTGCATTTAACCCCGCTAATAGACCAGCTGAATTAAAACTTTCTTTAACATTTACAGAGTGTTCAATTTCAGAGCGATAAGTCACAGATGCTTTTAATGCAATATCAGGAATTTGAAAAGCCGCTCCAGCTAACCAACCAATATCACCAGTTTCTTTAATGCTGGCATTATAGCCACCAAAAGTAGCATTGCCACCGTATGCTAAACCACGAAGTTGAACATCACCTTTAATTGTTTGATAAACAGGACCTGCATAAAAATTAAAATTTTCAGTTGGTTGGTAGCCAAAAAGCATTGAAATACTTTGTGATTTAACCTCTGCAGAAGTACCTTCTGTGCCATTGTGAAAAGCACCTTGATTACCTAACGGAGCTAATGGGCCTGGTAAGGCAGTAGTTTTTTGAGTACCAGTACTATACTCAACCTCGGCACCAAATGGTTGGTCGTAAATTAAACCAAAAGAGAAGTTATCTGTAACTTGTAGTTTTAGTGCGGCGCTAGGGAAGTAGTAGTCCCCTGTCATTTCTCCTACGCTAGTATTTTGTAATCCAGCTGAACTAGCAGGAAGGGCAGCATTTGGAGTATACCCATTACGTACCTTACCAGAAACGTTTGGATCTAATACAGAAATACCTGCTTCAAAATAGTTACCAGGTTGCAAGAATGCAGAGATTGACTGACCTGAACGATCTAGAGCAGCGGCAAATGCCCCGGTCATTGGTACAGTTGCTAAAATCATTGCTGTCGTTAATGTCTTTAATTTCATTCTACGTCTTTCCTTGAGGTGCAAATGCAAATGTTTGTTGCTCATTTTGTGTTTATGTTTTTTGGCTTTTGGAGAAGTCGGTTAACCGAAATCATTTGTTACTCCATGTGACAAAAATAGCACAATTAAAATAAGAGTAAATACTCTAGATATAACTAATCAGTTCAAAAAGTAATCACAATAGAGTTTTTATACTAAAAATATACATTTATACAACCTAAGTTAATGAAAAATATAAATATATAATTTGAAATATAAAATTTATTTTTTGGTTAAAAATTACTCAATTAAGTGTGGTAATAAATCTTTTTTGTGATGCTTATCACGGTTTTTTTTACTGCTTTATAATACAAAATTATATTTTGTAGATCATTTATCGATTATTTTTATTTAGAAGATCGAGCTATTGTTTTTACATGATTAATATGGTCTACAGCAGCAATGATAATTGTTGCGGATATATTGCGTTGTGTTATAAAAAAACATATAAATTTGAATCAAATGTTAATAACAAAAATCTTTAGTTTTAAATATAGATGAATGAAGATAGGTGGTCATTAAGCGGTGCAATCAGCACTCTATCTTGGCTTAAATAAGTTATCGTTTTGTTATACTGTTAAAAGCATAATTTATTAAAAAATTTAGAGTTTTAGTTTGCTATCGCTCTACTGTGAACCATAAATGATTAGAAGGATGGGCTTTGTTGTACAAACCTATTCTTAAAGCCATCTTTAGCAATATAATTTCCGAATGAAGAAGCCAGCACCTAAAATTGACCGTACAAGCAATTGCTCCTCATATAACCGAGTTCTCATTAATCGTGGAAATATTGCCATTTGGTTTGATCTTGAAACTCAGAGGTATGCTCATTATTGAACAAAGTAGCAAAACCAGAAGTCATACAATATGGCTTCGACTTTTGTCTCTTAACTCGGTTGGAGGAACGCCAAACCAGCTTTTAAAGTTGCGACTGAAAATAGATAACTCTGCATAGCCCAACTGTAGAGCAATATCTGTCAAATTCACATTGCCTGCATCAAGCATACGAAGCGCTTCTTTTTTTCGGACATTTTCAAGTATATCTCGATAGGTTGTTCCTTGCATTTTTAAAGCGCGCTGAAGCTTTTTCGGATGCATGCCCATACACAGCGCGATATTTTCAATGCTGCAGTCTCCTGTCGCCATCAGCATGCGGACTGAACTCTCTATGAGTGCGGTATTGTCTTCAGTTTTGGTGCTGCTTTGTGTTTCAAGCTGCTGTACGATCAGCTGATTGATGGCATCTTCATTAAAATTATAGGGTTTATAGCTTAAAAAGCTTGCAGGAAAATAAAGTGCATCTTCATCGGTTTCAAACTCTACCTGACATGAAAAATGTGCTTGGAAAGTTTGAGCACCTTTTTGTGGTGCTTTTTGCTTGAAGCAAATTTTTTCTGCATGCCACTGCGGGCCAATCAAATCTTTTAAAATATTCGCGACAAGGCAAATGGCCAGTTGTGATTTTTGTGGTACATCGGTGTTGTATTCACTTAAACGCACAAAGTTCAGCTTACAGAGCAGAGCATTATGTTGCGAGACGTGGAAGACAATGCCTTCAGCATGTAAATAGACATATTTTTGCGCCACGCTTAAGGCTTCAAGTATGGTCGTTTGTCGGGACATATAGACGCCAATCAAACCGATTGTGCTAATATTTTGGAGTGCACCGAGTTTTAAACCGAAGCAATCATTCTGACAAGCTAAGGCCGCTTTTTCCAATAAATTTAAATAATGATCATAATGAATAAATGAATCTGGATCACGGAGTAAAGCAGGTAAAATCCCGATCTCTTTCAAGATTTCTATAGGGTTTACGCCATAACTACGGACTAAGTCTTCAAAACCGCCGAGGCTGGCTGCACGAATATAACTTCCCATTACAACATTCCGTGTTGTCCTAAAAGATCAATTTAGTGTCCTAAAAAGTCAAGCATAATTCAAGTCATTTGTTAAAGTAGGATAAGAGATTATCTCAACCAACATAGAAAAGAAGTATTGAATCACCATTTTTAGCCGTGAAAGGAAAAGCATATGCAACTTACGGTTCAGTCTCATATCGAGCAAACAGTGATAGAACAGACATTACAGGATTGTTTTCAATTACAGCGCAAAAGCTTTCATCAACAAGGCATTGAAACGATTGCGCAACGTAAGCAACATTTACTGAATTTAAAAGCATTGATTAACGATCACCGTGAAGCAATTATTGACGCCTTGAATCGTGATTATGGCAATCGTTCACGCCATGAAACCTTATTGGCAGAAATTATTACTGTCACGGATGACATTAACGGCAGCATCAAACACTTGAAACAGTGGACTAAAGTACAAAAAAGACATGTCGATCATAGCTTGTATTTTGGTGCGAAGAACCGCGTAATTCCTCAGCCACTGGGGGTGATTGGAATTATTGTGCCGTGGAATTTTCCCATCAATTTGATGTTTTCACAGTTGTCGGCCGTGTTTGCTGCGGGAAATACGGCTATGGTTAAAATGTCTGAAAATTCAAGACATTTGGCTGAATTGCTGATGGAGTTAAGCCCCAAATATTTTAAAGCGGAAAAATTACAGATTTTCGATGAGACTGGTGAAGTAGGCATCGCATTTTCAAAATTGCCGTTTGACCACCTGATGTTTACTGGCTCTGGTGCGACAGGGCGTAAAGTCATGGCTGCTGCTGCACCAAACTTGACGCCAGTGACTTTGGAGCTGGGTGGTAAATCTCCTGCAGTGATTGACCCTGAATACCCGATTGAGAAAGCTGTAGAACGCATTATGTTTGTGAAACAGTTTAATGCGGGGCAAATTTGTACCAATGTCGATTATTTATTTGTACATGAGTCGAAGTTACAAGCGTTTATTCAAGCCGCGGCAGCGTGGGTTCAGGAACATGTGCCTGATATTCATAGCAAAGATTATACTTCTGTGATTGATGAGCGCGCATTTCAGCGCTTAGTGCATAGCTTGGCAGATGCTGAAGCCAAAGGGGCCAGTTTGATTAATTTAAATCAGCAAGAGCCAGATGCTGCGACACGAAAATTCCCACTGACTTTGGTGCTAAACAGCAATGATGAGATGGAAATTGATACGCGTGAAACCTTTGGCCCGATCTTGATGGTCAAAACCTACCAGAAGCCTGAAGAGGTAGTGGACTATATTGTGCAGCGTGATCGTCCCTTGGCCTTTTATCCATTTAGCAATAATAAAAGCTTAGTCGAATTTTATATCAGCAGAGTTATGTCGGGCGGGGTTTCGGTCAATGATGCCTTATTTCATGTCGGGCAGCATGACTTGCCATTTGGTGGGGTCGGCGCCAGCGGGATGGGGCACTATCATGGCTATGAAGGCTTTTTGACTTTTTCTAAAATGCGCCCTGTATTTTATCAGGCGGGTTTTTCGAGTTTGAAGTTTCTCGCGCCACCGTATGGAAAATTTGCTAATTGGCTGTTGAATTTATTGATTCGCATGAAGTCATAAGCGCTTAAATTTTAAAACCTCAAAATCACTTTTCACTTCAAGATGGGTATTTTGAAGTGAAGGGGTTGGTGTGTTTAAAAACAGAAAAATAAAACTATTAAAGGAGTTAATAGGATGAAGAATAAAGATTTTGATTTTGATCAAATCGTGATTGGCTCAGGCTTTGGTGGATCGGTCAGTGCTTTACGCCTCAGTGAAAAAGGCTATAAAGTCCTGATTTTGGAGAAAGGCTTACGCCGTGAAGACAAGGATTTTCCAACCACCAATTTAGACACCAAAAACTATTTGTGGCGACCTGAACTGGGATTCAGAGGTACGATGCAATTTACTTTCACCAGTAAAACCACCATTTTGCACGGGGTAGGCGTTGGTGGGGGCTCACAAATTTATGCCAATGTACATTTAATTCCACCTGATGCTGTTTTTGAGTCTGAGGCGTGGACCAAGATTCGTAAAGACTGGAAAGAAACCTTAAAGCCGTTTTATGGTCTCGCTCAACGTATGTTGGGTACAGCGAATAATACTTATACCAATATTGCAGATGACACGTTAAAAGAAGTTGCGAGTGAAATTGGATATGCAGACTCTTTTAAAACGGTCAACACAGGGGTATTCTTTTCGCAAGCAGCTGGTCAGGAAGGTCAATTAGCGAAAGACCCGTATTTTAATGGAGAGGGGCCAGATCGTAACTCCTGTATTTATTGTGGCGCTTGTATGTTGGGGTGTCGCAGTAATGCCAAAAATACCCTTATGAAAAATTACTTGTATTTTGCTGAACGTAATGGCGTTGAAATTCGTCCAAGTTCTGAAGTGGTGAAAATTACACCACTGAATGAAGATGGTAGCGCAGGTTACGAAGTAATAGTCAAAGAAACCCTTGGGAAACAAGTTCGTCAGTATAGTTTACGCAGTCGTGGGGTAGTGTTATCTGCGGGGGTAATGGGCACAGTACCATTGCTATTAAAAATGCGTGATCAGCATAAGACTTTACCCAATATTTCTTCTTTGCTGGGACAGGAAGTTCGGACGAATTCGGAAACCCTGACCACAGTGAACAACACTGGAAAAAAACTGGATGATGGGGTGGCAATCAGCTCTTTTATTTCAGTCGATGCAGATACCAATATCGAGGTCACACGGTTCCCTGAAGGCGCAGATGCTTCATGGATTTATATTCCATATGTGCCGATGGTGACTGGTCAGGGCTTTATGCGCTTTATGAAGTTTGTGTTCAACACTTTAATACATCCCTTAAAAACCTTTAAAGTACTAAGTTATAAGGGTAAAGCCAAAGATTCGATCATTTTATTGGTAATGCAAAAGTCTGAAGCATTCATTCATTTTGAATGGCGTAGAAAGTGGTATCGACTGTTCCAGAATAGTATTACTGCCGTGCAAAAAGAAGGGGATACGCCACTCACAGTTTCATTCCCTGCGGCTGAAGAAGCCACTAAAATGATTGCACAAAAGTTGGGTGGAGAGCCAGGTTCTGCACTTACTGAAATTCTACTGGGAACGCCAACGACAGCACATATTATGAGTGGTGTCGCGATGGGTAATGACAAGTCGAATGGCGTTGTGGACTTCACTGGTCAAGTCTTTGGTTATCAAAATTTACGCGTATTAGATGGTTCGATTGTACCTGGAAATTTAGGTGTGAATCCCTCACTGACCATTACCGCACTGTCTGAATTTGCGATGAGTCAAATCCCAGTGTTCTCCGCAGAGCGGGCAGCAAAGATTCAGCGTATTGAATTTAGTCAGCCTTTGGAGGGACAGGTGTCTGACTTGAAGGGCAGTGGGGATTTAGCCAGTGCATTAAGCAATGCTTAAAAAAAGTGGATATGGTTTGGGCTGGTGATGGTGCCTAATACGGCAAATTAGACAGCCCAAGCAATACAATCTTGAGATCATTATCCTTCTAACGCTGTATGACAGCGTTAGAGGGCGTTACTGATTTGATAGGCTATGATTCAAAAATTCCTAAGCTAAGAAGAGAGCGAAAAGCTGTCTTACCTTGTTACCGATTAATTGGGCGGGCATTACTGAGTCTATTCATAGACCCAAAAGCCATGGTTTATTTTTTCTTGTTATAAAATATGACAAGTAAAATCAAAATAATAACTAAGATCAAAGTAATCATGACTGTTTCCATAGCTTGACCTCTAAATCTTGGATTTTATCTAATTTTAACACGCTCATTCGATCATTATATATTCAAAAAAGATCATTTTATATTCTTTAAATATGGAGTTGCATATATATGATTATTCATATATAAGTATATATAAAGATTCAATTGAGTTTGAGCAAATGTCTGCTACTCCAAAAGTTAAGATTTATCACAACCCTGAATGTGGTACATCACGCAATACATTGGCGTTAATTCGTAATGCCAATATTGAACCTGAAATCATTGAATATCTTGTCAATCCTCCATCTACAAGTGAGCTCATTCAGCTGATTGCGGATGCAGGTTTAACGGTGAGAGAAGCGATTCGTAAGAATGTTGATGCTTATCATGATCTAGAGCTAGAACGTGATGATTGGATGGATGAACAGCTTTTAGATTTTATGCTTCAGCATCCAATTTTGATTAACCGTCCATTCGTGGTGACTGAATTAGGAACTCGTTTAAGTCGTCCGTCAGAACTAGTTTTAGAAATTTTACCACTCCCACAAAAGGGTGCTTTCACTAAAGAAGACGGTGAACAAGTACTTGATGCAAATGGGCAGCGATTGAAATAAAAATTTCATGGATATATGTGAATATTGATATATCCATATGTCAGAGTGAGTGAAAGTATGGATCAAATCAATTTCTTTAAATGTTTGGCTGATGAAACGCGATTCAACATCGTCATGTTGGTTCTTGGAAATAATGAACAGTGTGTTTGTGATTTGACTGAAAAACTACAACTCAGCCAACCCAAGATTTCACGGCATTTAGCCTTATTACGCTCTTCTGGTCTTTTACAAGATCGACGTCAAGGACAATGGGTCTATTACAGTCTCAATCCCAATTTACCTACTTGGTGTATAGACGTACTTAATACCCTTAAAAATGCTGATTTACAGCCAAAAGTTGCTCCATCATTTCAACAAATCAATAGTTATTGCGAGTAGAACAATATGAAATTCCTTTTTTTGTGTACTGGAAATAGTTGCCGTAGCATCCTGTCAGAAGTGCTGTTTAATAGTCGTGCCCCAGAGGGTTGGAAAGCATACAGTGCAGGTAGTAAGCCATCAGGGCAAGTACATCCACTGACCATAGAAACTTTAGAAAATCTAGGTCTTTCAACAGATGGTTTGTGGAGTAAAACCATTGATGATTGTGAACAATTCCAACCTGATGTGGTGATTACGGTTTGTGATTCAGCCGCTCAGGAAGCATGTCCGCTCTATTTAGGTGGTGCGATTAAAGCACATTGGGGTTTAGTAGATCCATCACACTTGGATTTACCCAAAGAAGAAAAACTCAAAGCATTCCAAGTTACCGTTGATCATATCAACCGTCGCTTAGATGCATTGTTGGCACTCGATACAGCGCATATGTCTCGTCCTGAGTTGATAGCCGCGATCAATCAAATTTCGCATATTGAATGAGATCATCATGGCTCAACAAAGATTATCCTTTCTAGATCGTAACCTCACGCTTTGGATTTTTATTGCCATGGCGTTAGGCATTGCGATCGGTGTGTTCTTTCCACAAGCCTCAGTGGCTTTGGACAAAATGAGTGTGGATTCAGTCAATATTCCGATTGCGATCGGTTTGATTCTGATGATGTATCCACCTTTGGCAAAAGTGGACTATGCTGCTTTGCCACAGGTGTTTAAAGATAAGAAAACGCTGACACTCTCCTTAGTACAAAACTGGCTTATTGCACCTGTTTTGATGTTTGCCTTAGCCATTATTTTTCTACATAGCTATCCAGAGTATATGACAGGCTTAATCCTGATAGGACTGGCTCGTTGTATTGCGATGGTCTTGGTGTGGAACGGTTTGGCCTGTGGGGATAACCAATATGTTGCTGCATTGGTGGCCTTTAACAGTATCTTCCAAATTTTATTTTTCAGTACCTATGCTTGGTTGTTCTTGACCTTCTTACCACCTTATTTTGGTGTTGCAGGGCAAGTGATCAATGTCGATTTCTGGACGATTACCCATGCGGTACTGGTGTATTTGGGAATTCCATTTTTCCTTGGCTTTATGACGCGATTCACTCTAGTGAAAGCTAAAGGTTTGGATTGGTATCAACATGTCTTTTTACCGAAGATCGGTCCGCTGAGTCTGTTGGCTTTATTATTCACGATTGTGGCGATGTTTAGCCTGAAAGGAAACGATGTGGTGAGCTTGCCACTCGATGTCTTGCGTATTGCCATTCCATTGACCATTTACTTTATCGTGATGTTCTTCATCAGCTTCTTCATGAGCAAATGGATGGGGAACGATTATCCTAAAACCACAGCCATTTCTTTTACTGCTGCGGGAAATAATTTTGAATTGGCGCTGGCTGTAGCCATTGCAACTTTTGGTTTAGCTTCACCTGTGGCGTTTACTACTGTAATTGGTCCACTGGTTGAAGTACCAGTGTTGATTGCTTTAGTCAGTGTGTCTTTGTGGCTTAGAAAAAAGTTTTTTAAAGCAGAGGTGTAATTTCTATGACTCTCCAAAATGTAGATATGAATCTTCTCGATCAGCCGACTTTAGAAAAAGTACAGGCCAAAGCGCTAGATCATCCACCCCGTATTTTGCTGCTGTATGGTTCAAACCGTGAGCGTTCATACAGCCGTTTGGCTGTAATGGAAGCAGGACGTATCTTGGAGCAGTTTGGTGCCGAAGTAAAAATCTTTCATCCTAAAGGGCTGCCTTTACCTGAAGATGCGGACACTGAGCATCCCAAAGTTAAAGAGTTGCATGATCTACTCGCATGGGCAGAAGGGATGGTATGGTGTTCGCCGGAACGTCATGGCTCCATGAGTTCAATTTTTAAATCACAAATTGATTGGATTCCACTGGCAGGTGGTGCGATTCGTGCAACCCAAGGCAAGACTTTGGCGCTCATGCAAGTCAGTGGTGGTTCGCAGTCTTTTAATAGCTTAAACCAGATGCGTATTTTAGGCCGCTGGATGCGCATGATCACCATTCCAAACCAATCGTCTATTCCCAAAGCTTTTTTAGAGTTTGAAGAAGATGGACGAATGAAACCTTCAGCCTTTTATGATCGAATTGTCGATGTTATGGAGGAGCTGTATAAATTCACGCTACTGACGCGTGGGCAAAGTCAGTACCTTACAGACCGCTATTCAGAGCGAAAAGAGTCGGCAGAAGAATTATCTAAGCGTGTCAATCAACGGAGTTTATAAACTCTAGATGATCAAAGATGTTGAAAAGTAGCTTGTGTAATTGAAAAGTCCAATTACAGATTTGATCAGTTTTTAAAAGTCACTTAGTTTGTTGAATAGACTGGGCTTTTTTAATTATGAATATGGCTTCACTATAATCAAGAGGAGAGATGCTTTGGCACAACTACAAGCACAAGTCGATGTGGTTATTATTGGTGGTGGTCAGTCGGCACTTGCTACAGCTTATTTTCTCAAACGTAAAAAAGTTCCATTTGTGATTTTAGATGATCAATCGCAGGCGGGCGGTGCATGGCTGCATGCTTGGCAGTCGCTACATCTTTTTTCACCGCATACATGGAGTTCGTTGTCGGGTTGGATGATGCCAACGACTGAACACACCTACCCAACGCGAAATGAAGTGATCGAGTATTTGTTGGCATACGAGCAACGCTATCAATTTCCGACCATTCGGCCAGTCCATGTCGATCATATTGAACAAAACGATGGCTATTTAGATGTGTATGCTGGCGAACAATATTGGCGAGCTAAAGCGGTGGTCAGTGCAACAGGTACATGGAGCCAGCCTCATATTCCTAATGATATTGGACGTGAAAAATTTAAAGGAATACAGCTTCATTCAGCGGACTATGTCAATGCAACACCTTTTAAGAATAAGAAAATCATCGTTGTCGGTGGTGGAAACTCAGGCGCGCAAATTCTTGCCGAAGTTTCAAAAGTGGCAGAAACGACTTGGGTCACGACGACAGCACCAGCATTTTTATCAGATGATGTTGATGGGTGAGTCTTGTTTCTTCGTGCAACGGAGCGTTTAAAAGCACAACAGGAAGGTCGGAGTTTGGAACAGCTCGCAGGTGGGTTGGGAGATATTGTCATGATTGACAGTGTCAAAGAGGCAAGAACACGAGGAGTTTTGCACAGTCGAGAGCCTTTTGTAGCATTTGCTGAGCATTCGGTTATTTGGGCTGATGGTTCAACACAAGTGGTAGATGCTGTCATTTGGTGTACAGGATTTAACCCTGCACTTAATCATTTAAGAGGTCTTAGTGTGGTAGAGCCTGATCAAACGGTTGCTGTTCATAATGGGCGTTCAATGAAACTAAATAATTTATGGTTGGTTGGCTATGGTGAATGGACAGGCATGGCATCGGCGACTTTAATTGGAGTGTCCAGAACAGCAAGAGCTGCGGCTGATGAAATTGCTGCCTACTTGACTGGTGCTTAAACCTATAAGTTTAAAGGGATGCATAGACAGGTTTCATGCATGAACGATTCGATTTGATTCGATACGGAGGAGGACGGAAATAGAATTCGCCGTGAAGCAAATGGAAAGCAATTATTGATGATTGATAGGAGATTTAAGGTGCTCTAAATAGCTAATTAAAATAAGAAAACCTATCTATTTAAATCAGAAAAGCAGCCGAAGCTGCTTTGCGTTTTTTTATCATCGTTGAAGTTGCCTCTAAGGCATTCACCATCAGCACAACTTCCGCCAGACTTAAGCGTCTACTTTGGCGGTACGAGAGTTATGGCTTAATTCATCTGCATGTAGGAAATGCGTATGCTGCGGCGCGCGTTTGGTTTTGCTCCATTCTTCCAGCATGTCATATTTCATTTGTTCAGTAATCATGGCAATTTTTTGTGGCGCTTTTTCATCGTCATAGGCCAGTTCCAAACGATGGCCATTTGGATCAAAGAAATAAATTGAGTGGAAAATACCATGATTGGTAATGCCCAAGACCTCTATGCCATTGGCTTCTAGATGTTCTTTCGCATCAATCAGTGCCTGACGGTCTTTGACTTTGAGTGCAATGTGCTGCACCCATTTTGGGGTGTTTTCATCGCGGCCCATTTCAGGCTGGGTTGGCAGCTCAAAGAAAGCCAGCACATTGCCGTTTCCTGCATCTAGGAAGAGGTGCATATAGGGATCAAAGGCTTTGGTTGAAGGGACATGGTCTTCAGCAAAAGCGAGAATGAAATCCATATTTAGATTTTTTTTGTACCATTCCACCGTTTCTTTGGCATCTTTACAACGATAGGCCACGTGGTGAATTTTTTCAATTTGAATGGTCATTTTTATATCCTTATAAAAAACTTAAGCGGCTTCAGGTTGCATTTCAGGTGCAGCGTGTTGAAATTCTTCTAAAGTGTTGCAATGGGTGTAGATCGAACAAATTTTTGGATAGTCCGATAAATCAAGATTAAAACGTAGCGCGTTATAGACTTGTGGAATCAGGCAGCAATCCGCTAGGGTCGGCTGACTGCCGAAACAGAATTTGCCATTTGACTGTTCCAGTTGTGCTTCAAGGGCTTTAAAGCCCGTTAAAACCCAGTGTTTATACCAAGCTGTTTTCTGCTCATCACTTATTTCCAATGTACCCGTCAGATACTGAAGTACCCGTAGGTTGTTGAGTGGGTGGATGTCGCAGGCGATACTTAAACTAAATGCACGGATCAAAGCACGCTGCTGCAAGTCTTGAGGGAGCAGGGCCGTATCTGGGAATTTTTCTTCTAAATATTCAAGAATACTTAGCGATTGGGTCAGAACAAACTCCTGCTCTGCCCATGTGGGCACCAGCTCACTTGCATTGAGCTCACGGTAGCTTTCACTATGCTGTTCACCGCCATTATTGACTAAGTGGACAGGTACATGTTCAGCAGTCAGACCTTTTAAATTCAGGCCAATACGAACTCGGTAAGCCGCAGAACTACGAAAATAGGTATACAGTTTCATCAGCAACATCCTAGTCTGCAATTATTGGGTAAAACCAAAATCCACTGCTGGCAGAATTTTGCCACTGACTTCACCAAAGCCAATCCGTAAATCATCTTTTTCGCAATAGCCTTTTATAATGACGGTATCGCCGTCTTGAATGAAGTTACGCTGTTCGCCATTTGATAGCATTAAAGGTTTGGTGGCATTCCATGTGATTTCGAGCAATGAACCATAAGAATCTGGAGTTGGTCCTGAAATGGTCCCTGAACCCATCAAATCACCGACCTGCAAGTTACAGCCCGAAATCGTATGATGTGTGAGCTGCTGAGCCATGGACCAGTACATATATTTAAAGTTGGTTTTGCAGATCACATCACTTTTGTCGTCATTCTCAGGCTGAATTTCTACCGAAAGATGAATGTCATAGCTGTTGCTGCTGTTGTCTTCACGTAGATAAGCCAAAGGTTTCGGCTCTTGTTCAGGAGAACTGGTTTTAAATGGCTCAAGTGCTTCCAGCGTCACAATCCAAGGTGAAATGGACGACGCAAAAGTTTTGGCATTAAATGGGCCAAGTGGCACGTATTCCCATTGTTGCAAGTCACGTGCAGACCAGTCATTAAACAGCACCATACCGAAAATATGATCCCAAGCGTTTTCAATTGAAACAGGTTGACCCAGTTGACTTGATTTGCCTACGATAAAACCAGTTTCCAGTTCAAAGTCGAGTTTACGACAAGCAGAAAATACAGGACGTTCTGAATCTGGCAGCTTGATTTGTCCTGATGGACGGACAATATCTGTACCACTCACAATGACCGAACTGGCACGACCGTTATAACCAACAGGGAGTTCTGACCAGTTGGGCAGCAGCGCATTTTTCGGGTCACGGAACATGCAACCGACATTGGTGGCATGTTCTTTAGACGAATAGAAATCGGTATAGCCTGAGATGTGTACAGGCATATGCATTTTAACGTCTGATTGTTTGAAGAAAACCTGATCACGCAGGGCCTGATTGTCACGAAGTTCAGGATTATCTGCGGACAACAAAACTTGTAATTCAGCGCGGACCTTAGACCAATTGGCTTGACCTGATTCAATAAACAAATTCAGTGTCGGCTGATTAAAGAGCAGTTTGCCATCTGCCACTTTGCAATAACCATGCGCTTCCAGTACCGCCAGATCAATTACCCATTCTCCCAGTGCTACGCCAGCACGGGCCTGCGAATTGTGTTTTTCACTAAAAATGCCATAAGGCAGGTTTTCTAGCGGGAAATCTGAATGTGCAGCAATTTCAACAAATGACTTCAAGCGTTTGCTCATGGATATTGATCCTTTCCGTGGAAAATTTAAGTTCTAGATAGAATCATACTTATATTTTAAAATTACGCAATAAATAATTTATTTATTAATAGTGTAAATTGTTGAGCTATACTCCTCTGAATGAGAGAGTCAGGTTTAGATGGCTCACATTTTTGATTTAAGTAGTACAATTCACCAATGGAGTTATGACAACTAATGCAGCTAGCAGGGTAAAGCGATGAGTGTTGAGGAAGAAAAAATACAGGGAGGGGTTCAGTCTCTGGAAGTTGGATTAACCGTATTAGATGCATTAACTGCACATAATGCACCGATGATGTTAAAAGAGCTGTCCGAAGTTTTATCCATGCATCCAGCCAAAGTACACCGTTATGTGGTGAGTTTGATTCGTAAAGGCTATGCTCAGCAATTAACGGATGGGCGTTATAGTCTAGGTGAGCGCGCACATGCTTTTGGGGTGAATGCACTCAAACGAACAGATATGTTGGAATTAAGCCAGCGTTATATTCAGGACATTCAGCAACATCTGAATTGCAGTATTCATGTCAGTAAATGGTTTGCCGATGGCGCGGTCGTGGTTCAGTCTCTAGAATCTAACCATGTCTTTAATATTATTACCCGAGTCGGTTCACGCATGCCGCTGCTGAAATCTGCGACAGGGCGCTTGCATGCCTGCTATCAGTCTGAGCACATCATCAAGCCATTATTGGAAAAAGAATGGGAAAGTAGCGTTAAGTCAGAGCAGTATCCTGCAAATTGGGAAGATTTTTTAGAGCTGAAAGCGAAAATCCTGAGTCAAGGTTATGCTTCAGTCACAGGAGATATGATGGCTGGGATCAATGCGATTAGTATTCCAGTCTTTAATTTCACGCAGCAACTGGATCATGTCATTACTTGTATTGGCACAGAAGATCAGTTACCCGAAGGACAAATGCAGCAAGCAACTGATTATGTACTTGGCGTACAGCGTCAGATCGATGCTTTATTTCATCCCGCCGCTGCCATATAAAAGCGTCGATGACATTGAAAAGATGAATTAAGTTTTAAATCCACCCTTTGGTGGATTTTTTTATTGGGCTGTGGAGCTTGGTAGTCGAAATATTTGATTTTTTTTGCCGCACTGTTTAAAAGAAACGGGGTATGAAATAGATAGCTAAGCTGAAACCCGTAGACTTAGGTTGCCTTGATTCAAGTTCTGAAAAATAACGATAAAAAAGGCTTCTGACCCTAGAGTGAGAAGCCTAAGTAAACATGATATATCTTAAGCAAGCATAGACTCAGCGGAGCTTGCCGCTTTAAGCACAGTCGCCATCGACTCAGCCACATAATCAATATTGTTTAAATTCAGGCCAGCAGTACACATACGGCCGCTGCGGACTAAATAAATACCATAATCGTGTTTCAGCAAATCGACCTGTTCTGCACTTAAGCCTGTATAACTAAACATGCCTTGTTGCTGGGTCAGATAGCTAAAGTCCATATCTGGTAGCGCTTGACTAAGTTTGTCTTCAAGTAAGCGACGCATCAGTAGAATGCGCTGACGCATTTCTTCTAATTCAGACTGCCATAGCTGAGACAACGCTGCGTCATTTAATACCTGACTCACCAATAACGCACCGTTAGCTGCTGGGCTAGAATAAATGCGACGGACTGTCGCTTTAAGCTGACCCAATACATTTTGGGCAATGTTTGCGTCATCACAGACAAAGCTTAAGCTACCAACGCGCTCGCCATATAAGGAAAAGATCTTGGAAAAAGAATGGCTGACAATAAAGTTCATACCAGACCGATCTAGCGCATGGATCGCATAAGCATCTTGTTCCAAGCCTTGACCAAAACCTTGATAGGCCATGTCCAAGAAAGGAATCAAGTCATTTGCTTTTAGAACCTCAATTACTTGATCCCATTCATGAGGTGCTAAATCTGCACCTGTCGGGTTATGACAGCAAGGATGCAGTAGTACGATACTTTGAGCAGGTAGCTGCCTTAAGGTATCTAGCATCGCCGTTAGATTTACGGCATGGGTGTCCGCATCATAATAAGGGTAGAAATGGGTTTGAACACCAGCGCCATTAAAGATCGCGATATGGTTTTCCCACGTCGGCTGACTGACCCAGATTTCGGAGTGCGGAAAGTATTTGTTCAAGAAGTCTGCACCCACTTTGAGAGCACCAGAACCACCCAAAGTCTGAATGGTGACGACGCGTCCTTGCTGACGGGCAGGGCTAGCCTGACCGAAAATGAGTTCTTGTGCAGCCTGATTAAAGCTCTTGAGCCCATCCATCGGCAAATAGACTCGGACTTTGTCATAGTCAGGAATTAAATGTGTATAGGCTTTTTGAACCGACTGTAGCTGCGGCACGATATTATCTTCATTATAATAAAGTCCGATACTGAGATTGACCTTATTCTGGCGTGCATCTTTGCTGAATTCCTCCATCAGAGAAAGAATCGGGTCACCTGCATAGGCATCAATATGTTGAAACATGAATACATCCTAATATGATAAATACGATATTACGCTTCTGGTAAGGAAGTGATTTTACTTTTTTCAAGCAACGCAACATGATCTTCTTGCTTCCGTTTAAAGAGGTAAGCCGTCAGTAAAATCGCGATCCAGACAGGAATCATGAGAACTGCAATTTGCATATCTGGGCTACGACTCATAATGAGCAGAATACTCGCCATGAAGGCAATACATAAATAATTGGTAAATGGATAGGCCACACTTGGAAAGTGAGTTTTTACCTGCATGCGATTCATGGCTTTTTTAAACTTTAAATGTGTATAAGAAATCACGACCCAGTTAATCACAATAGCCGCTACGACCAGCATCATGAGTAAGTTAAATGCTTTTTCAGGAAATAAATAGTTAATCAGAACACATATTAAAGTAAAGAAAGCTGAAACCATAATGGCATTTACAGGAATACCACGCGGATTAATTTTGCTTAAAAATTTTGGGGCATTACCTTGTTGTGCTAGTCCAAGCAGCATTCGGCTGGTACAGTAATTGGTGCTGTTATAGACAGAAACAGCCGCAGTCAAAACCACAAAATTCAAAACAGCGGCCACGGTCTGGCTGCCTAAAGAGTCGAAAATCAATACAAAAGGACTACCGCCTTCAGCCATCATATTCCATGGATAAAGTGACAAAATTACGACTAGGCTCAAGATATAAAACAACAAGACGCGGTAAACAATTTGATTGACGGCTTTTGGGAGGGTTTTTTGAGGGTTATCTGTCTCTGCTGCTGCAATACCTACCAGTTCAATTCCACCGAAAGCAAACATAATCATGGCCATAGCCATCACTAAACCTGTAATACCATTGGGGAAGAAGCCACCAAGCTGCCATAAATTTTGTAAGCTAGACTGGCTATGACCACTACCGCTAGCCAACAAGTAACTACCAAAAGCAATCATGGCAATAATTGCCACGACCTTAATGATGGCTAGCCAAAACTCCATTTCACCAAATAATTTCACGTGCAGTAAATTAATGACATTAATGAAAATAAAGAAACCCAAAGCAGAAACCCACGTTGGAATATCAGGCCACCAGTAATGGATATAGAGGCCGACAGCACTGAGTTCAGCCATACACACTAAAATATTGAGTACCCAATAATTCCAGCCAGACATAAAGCCCGCAAATTTGCCCCAGTATTTATAAGCAAAATGACTAAAAGAACCACTCACGGGTTCATGCACAATCATTTCACCGAGTTGGCGCATCATGAGAAAGGCAATTAGGCCTGCGATGGCATAGCCTAAAATAACAGAAGGTCCTGCGAGTTTGATGGTTTGTGAAATACCGAGGAATAGCCCCGTGCCGATAGAACCACCGAGGGCGATGAGCTGAATATGACGATTACTTAAACCTTTTTTCAGGTTTCCTTGTTCAATATGCTGCATTTTTATTCTTCATCCATGTGAGATAAAGCCCTGAACCATGATGATGTTTAGTTATTTTTATATTGTCATCGGAGCAGACTTTAATTTTACGAGTATAGTTCTTGCGCAAAAGTTAAATTTCCCTGTACATAAAACTATATGTACAGGGAAATTCTAGAAATCGTTTAAGCTTTAGATACATCTAAAACGCCACGTTTAATTTGGTCGCGTTCAATCGACTCAAATAGCGCTTTAAAGTTGCCTTCACCAAAACCGTCGTCATCTTTACGCTGAATAAATTCAAAGAAGACAGGGCCTAACATATTTTGAGAGAAAATTTGCAAGAGGAGACGTTTATTACCGTCTTTAGTATTGCCATCCAGCAAAATGCCACGTTTTTGTAGCTCATCAGCAGGTTCGCCATGGTTAGGCAAACGTTCATCTAGCATTTCATAATAGGTATTGGGTGGAGGTGTCATGAATTTGGCACCTAAAGCTTTGAGTTTGTCCCAAGTGCTGATTAGATCATCACAAATGAAGGCAATATGCTGAATACCTTCACCGTTAAATTCATTGAGGAATTCAGCAATCTGACCATTTCCTTTATCCGAATCTTCATTCAGCGGAATACGGATTTTGCCATCTGGCGCCGTGAGTGCCTTGGACGTCAGGCCAGTATATTCACCTTTAATATCGAAGTAGCGAATTTCTTGGAAGTTGAAAATCTTTTCATAGAAATCAGCCCAATACTGCATACGGCCTTTATACACATTATGGGTCAAATGGTCGATTTCATATAAACCTGTGCCGACAGGATTGGATGCTACATCATCAAAGAAGATGAAGTCATTTTGGTAAATGTCACAATCGACAAGGAAAATAGGAGAGCCGCCAATCCCTTTAATTGCTGGGATATTCAGCTCCATCGGACCAACTTGGTTGTAAATTGGTTCTGCACCAATTTCTATCGCCTTTTTAAATGCCTTTGCCGCATTCTTGGTGCGGAAACCCATTGCACAGGCAGAAGGGCCATGTTCTTTATAGAAATAAGCTGCATACGATTCAGGCTGATAATTTAGAATGATATTAATCTTGCCCTGACGCCATAAATACGCATTTTTCGACTTATGCTTTGCCACTTTGCTGAACCCAATGGTTTCAAAGACCGCATCTAGCTGACCATCTTCAGAAACAAATTCAATAAATTCGAATCCACACAGTTCTAATGGGTTGGCTAATTCATTCATACAACGTCCTCATTTCTTTTTTAAGCAATCCTATTGCTTATCTTTTTAACGATTCCTTTCAGAGCCAACGGACTGGTCGCTACAATTTTAGAGCGAGAGAGACAAATCCGTTTGTCTGACATGGGCACCTGTTCTGCAGCATTCTCAATGTTGAGTGAACAAGTGTAGAAGTTTTAATTCATCATACTTGATCCAGATTATTATTCAATACGTAATTTAATTACGTAATAAATAAAATTGGTAAATGATTGACATATAAATTAAATTAATATTATTCATAAAAATATTTTTTAAAATAGGGCGCTTTGTTATACCAAGATTTCAGGATGAAATCTGTGCTATAGGACTAAAATAGAAGGGAAAAATTGTGTATGAAATTTGGCTCATTCAGTGCATCTATTGAGAACAGCTATTTGAAAATGAAACAGCCAAGCAACTGATTTGATAACGAAAATTAATTGTAAAAGATCAAGAACAGTTTGACTTACTAAAACCTGATTTGAAAACCCAGATGTAGGTGTCGCCGCGAGCGAGTTTGATTACGCTGAATTTTTTGCATCAGCTTGAGCGGCTGTTGAATCAGCGTCCAAGTTTGAGAGGGGATTATTAGTATCTGGGCGCGGTGAATCGAATTTTTAGTGTTTATGATTAGGCTTAGAGAGATTGAAAACAACCATAAAATGGTGCGCTCTGCGGGACTCGAACCCACGTCGGTCGCTTAGGAGGCAACTGCTCTATCCAGTTAAGCTAAGAGCGCAAAAGTGGGGTTAATGTAGCTGATTTTACTCAAAAAAAATAGTTATTGCCGAAACAATAACTATTTAAAAATGAATATTTTATGCTTTTCTATACAGAATTTTGTATAGAACGAACATTAATACGATCCAGATTGGAATCATGATCACAGCGCCGCTTAAACCTTGAGTCCACATGATGTAAAGCACTACAGCAATAAATCCAAGCACAAGGTAGTTACTGAAAGGCGACCAAAGTGCAGGAAATAATGGTTTTTTTGCTTCGCTTTTCATGGCCTTCATAAATTGAAGATGAGTTAAGCTGATCATGGCCCAGTTCAATACCAAAGCACCAACAACAATATAAATTAAGTTGCTGAGAGCATCTTCTGGCGCAAAATAATTCAATAGTACACAACCGAAAATCAGTAAAGCAGAGAACAAGACTGCTGGAATTGGCACACCTTGTTTATTGGTTTTACTGAATATTTTAGGTGCATTGCCTTGCTGTGCTAAACCAAACAACATGCGGCTGTTAGCATACATACCACTGTTATATACAGAAAGTGCTGCAGTCAAGATAATAAAGTTAAGCAAATGCGCAGCCCAACCAATACCTAATTGACTGAAGATCATTACAAATGGGCTCTTATCTAAGCCGCCAAGTTGCAATTCATTCCAAGGTACAAGCGATAACAAAATGGTCAATGAACCCACATAGAAAATGAGGATACGGAATACCACTTGGTTGATTGCTTTCGGAATTGATTTTTGTGGGTTATCAGCTTCTGCTGCAGCCATACCAATCAATTCAATACCGCCAAAGGCAAACATGAGGAAGGCAAGCATATAGAAGAGGCCTTCAACGCCATGCGGGAAGAAACCGCCATGTGACCAAAGATTGCTAAATGAAGCCGTGGAATCTGCGCCTGCCGTAGCCAAAAGATAAAGACCAAATACAATCATAGCGACGACGGCCGTGACTTTGATAATAGCTAGCCAGAACTCTGATTCACCGTAAAACTTCACATTACCTAAATTGACTAAGGTAATGATAACAAAGAAGGTTAAAACAGATGCCCATGCAGGAATATGAGGCCACCAGTAGTTGATATACTTCGCAACAGCGGTCAGCTCGGTCATGGCTACTAGAACATATAGAATCCAGTAGTTCCAGCCTGCAAGAAAGCCTGCAAATTTGCCCCAGTATTTGTTTGCAAAATGACTAAAAGAACCTGCAACAGGTTCTTCAACGATCATTTCCCCGAGTTGACGCATGATTAGAAACGCAATTAAACCGCCAATTGCATAACCCAAAATAATGGATGGGCCAGCAGATTCAATCACATGTGCGGAACCTAAAAATAAGCCAGTACCAATTGCGCCGCCCATGGCAATCAATTGAATATGACGGTTCTTTAAGCCACGCTGAAGTTGAGACGACTCTTTATTCAAGTTATTTCAGCCCGACAATGGATAAGTGTTTCCGATTGTAATAGATCGCGAAGAAATCGCATAGTAGCTCAAAATTCATGAAAAAAAGTTATTATTCATATGAAAAATAATATGTAATAAGTTGTAAATAAAAAACATACGAATCAATATATTAATTTTATTTAAATTATAAAATCGGGAATTTTATTTGGAAACCGGACGTTCACAAATGGTTTTTTTTTATACTTGCTTAGACTAAAGTCCTGTACGTTACGCATGGATATTGAAAAAAGGTATGATGAACCAAAGTTAAATCAGCATGCTTGACTTAACACAATGATAAATATGAAGGATTCAATAAAAATGAGTTTTGCACCGCAAATAAAAATTCCAGCAACGTATATGCGTGGAGGGACCAGTAAGGGCGTATTCTTTAAATTAGATGACCTCCCAGAAGCTGCGCAACAGGCTGGACGCGTTCGAGATCAGTTATTGCTCCGTGTAATTGGTAGCCCTGATCCTTATGCAAAGCAGATTGATGGCATGGGTGGTGCAACATCGAGTACCAGTAAAACGGTGATTTTAGCGAAGAGCCAACAGCCCGAACATGATGTCGATTATTTGTTTGGACAAGTGTCGATTGATCAGCCTTTTGTCGACTGGAGCGGAAACTGTGGCAATTTAACTGCGGCAGTAGGTTCATTTGCGATTTCAAATGGTTTGGTCGATGCTGCACGTATTCCAGAAAATGGCATCTGCACAGTCCGCATTTGGCAGGTGAATATTCAAAAAACCATTATTGCACACGTACCTATTACGCAGGGCCAAGTTCAAGAAACAGGTGATTTTGAACTTGATGGCGTGACGTTCCCAGCTGCAGAAGTGCAAATTGAATTTTTAGATCCAGCCGATGATGGTGAAGATGGTGGTGCCATGTTCCCAACAGGGAATTTGGTTGACACTTTAGAGGTTCCAGAGATTGGTCGCTTTCAAGCAACGTTTATCAATGCAGGTATTCCGACCATTTTCTTAAATGCAGAAGACATTGGCTACACGGGGAGTGAATTACAAGACGCAATTAATGGCGATGCCAAAGCTTTAGCGCGCTTTGAAACCATTCGTGCCCATGGTGCAAAACAGATGGGGCTGATTCAAGATATTTCTGAAGCTGCCAGTCGTCAACACACGCCTAAAATTGCTTTTGTTTCTAAGCCAAAACAATATGTCTCGTCGAGTGGTAAAACCATTACAGAGAAAGACACCGATTTATTGGTTCGTGCCCTTTCTATGGGTAAATTACACCATGCGATGATGGGGACTGCTGCTGTTGCTATTGGTACAGCTGCAGCCATACCGGGAACCTTGGTCAATTTGGCTGCGGGAGGTGGAGCACGTGAAGCCGTTCGTTTTGGTCATCCTTCAGGGACCTTACGTGTGGGAGCGCAAGCGATACAAGAAAAGGGTCAGTGGGTAGTGAAAAAAGCTGTCATGAGTCGTAGTGCTCGCGTGTTGATGGAAGGTTGGGTGCGTATTCCAGCGGAAAGCTTGGAGTAGTGCTATGTAAAAGCCTCTCTCTGTGGAGGCTTTTTTTATGTCAACTCTAGGTCTGTGATAAGAAGGCTAAAAATAACTAAGAGCATGAGCAGTGAATTTTAGAGCTTGATTGCTTGTGTAATGGTTGCTTGAAATAGTAGAAAAGTCATTCTTATCACCTCGTCTGCAAAAATTAATAGAATACTGTGCCTTGTTTGTGCTTTCGGCATAGAGAAAGCGGGCAGAAAGCAGTATCATGCCAACAGATCATTTCAAATGATCAGCTCAGGCAAACTGAGCACCAGATTAATTTATCCTATTGTTATTCGAGGCGAATGTGTCAGCACTAACCGACGTATCAGCAAATGCACTCCAACAGGCTCAACAACGTATTCACGATGATTTATTGACTGCACTTGATGCTTTTTCAATTCCGGAACCGTTAAAGAGTGCTGTGCATCATGCGGTCATGTTAGGTGGAAAACGTGTGCGTCCTGCGCTGTGCTATGCCACGGCACATTTAAATCCAAACAATAATGCAGCTGCCGTGCGCCGCGCCGCTGTAGCTGTGGAACTGATTCATTGTTATTCCTTGGCACATGATGATTTGCCGTGTATGGACAATGATCTTTTGCGTCGTGGTCAGCCGACCTGTCACGTGGCTTATGGTGAAGATACAGCGTTGCTTGCGGGCGATATCTTACAGTCCATGGCATTTGAAATTTTAGGTAGTCGACTGTTTGATGCTGGCCCAGTGGTTGATCAGGGTATTGTACTGAAGCAGATGCAAATTTTAGCGACAGCGAGCTCTAAAATGGTGTGTGGGCAAGTCCTTGACCTACAAGCCGAAGGTAAACGTGTCGATCAGGCTGCACTTGAAAATATCCACCGAAATAAAACGGGTGCATTGATTTCTGCTGCGGTGATGATGGCCGCGGTGACTGTATTTGACGGTTGCGATCAAGCGATTCCTAAGTTACGCGAATATGCACAGGCAATTGGTTTGGCTTTTCAGGTGCAAGACGATATTTTAGATATCATTTCAAATACAGATGTACTGGGTAAAACCGCAGGGAAGGATGAGCAAGTCGAAAAATCGACTTATCCAGCCTTAATGGGACTTGAGGCTGCACAAGACTATGCCAAGACTTTGCATGATCAAGCCTTTGCTGCTTTGGCTTATTTCCCAACGGATGCGGCAGCAGAACTGAATCAGATTTCACAGTTTTTATTGGTTCGCCAAAGCTAAGTTTCAGTGTTTAGATTAAAAAAGAGGACATAGCGTGTCCTCTTTTTTAATGCTTGTTCCTTAGAGGCTTGAGTTTTTTCACAATGCCAATAAAAAAGACAGCTCGAAAGCTGTCCTCATTCAATCAAACCAAGCATCAGTTAGATGTCTTTACGTCCCATAACACCGCGGATGGTACTTAAAATATCGGCTGGTAACACCACTGTTTTAGCATTGTTCGATTTAGACATGTCTTGCATCGCTTTGACATATTGTTCACCCAACAAGTAAGCCACAGGAATTTCCTTGTCGCCCACAGCAGAAGTGACCATTTCAATGGCACGCTGAGAAGACTCTGCTAAGACCACTTGCGCTTCTGCGTCACGGCGAGACGCTTCTAAACGGCCGTCAGCCTCTAAAATCGCGGCTTGTTTTTCACCGTCTGCTTTGGTCACGGTCGCACGACGTTGACGCTCAGCCGCCGCTTGAGCTTCCATTGCGGCTTGCATGGTTGAAGATGGTTGAATGTCTTGAATTTCAACGGTTTTTAAGGTGATGCCCCAGTCTGAAATATCATCCGAAATGGCTGCTTTAAGTTTGGCTTTAATGTGATCACGAGACGAGAGCGCATCATCAAGATCCATTTCACCAACGATTGAACGCAGTGACGTTTGCACTAAGTTTTGAATGGCCCATGTATAGTTTTCAATTCCATAAACGGCATTTACAGGCGTGGTGATGTTGATGTAGGCCACTGCATTCATGAGCAAAACGGCATTATCGCGGGTAATCACTTCTTGAGAGGGAATGTCTAATACAATGTCTTTGGTCGTCACTTTATAAGCCACTTCATCGACATAAGGAATCACAAAGTTGAGACCTGGACTCAACGTGGTATGGTATTTACCCAGACGTTGCACGATCCATTTATAACCTTGTGGAACAATACGGACACCTTTAAAAATGGTGACAGCGGCAAAAGCCAAAATTGCTAAAACGACAATAAATCCACCAGACATATGTTAACTCACTTTTATCTATTTTCGTTGGTTGAGAGATGTGCTTTGACCATTAAATCATTACCCAGTATTTCAACGACACGAACTCGGTCGCCGACGTGGACTTTATCTAAAGTACGACAGTTCCATTCATCTGAACCGAGTACTGGAATGGGGAAACGAACGCGAATGTGTTCACTTTCAGGACTCGCTTGAATCACCATGCCAATTTGACCGATGGTTGCTTCGCGAGACAGTCCTGCTTTGGTTTTGTCAGTCGAAAGCGGTTTAATAAATTTAAACCAAAGTAAAGTGCATAAAATCGACAAAATAATCCACGTCACAAACTGCGTGGTAACACCCATCATGGGGAACATCCAGTACAAAATACCGACCATAATGGCCGCAATACCGAACCACAATGCGGCAAAAGCAGGCAGAATCAGCTCTGATAACATTAACAGAACGCCCAATACAAACCAGTGCCAAGGTTCAAAAGCAAATTCCATACATCTACTCATATATTCGTTATAGGGATATAGATGCAGAAGCATCTATATCAATTTAGCAGATGAATAAGTCTTTGAATATTAAAAATCAAATTTTTTAGAATTTGGCTTTGGGCGCAGGTTTAAAAGCAGCTGGGGTCTTTTTAAAATCGCCTATGGCTTTTTCGATCGATTTAATTTTGAGCTGCGCGGCTTTTTCACCTTCTAAAATAGATTGATTGCTAGCTTTTAAGTCTAAAGTACCTAGGTGGCCAACTTTGGGTTGAATCACTACAGTTGCTTGGCTTAGCTCTTCATTGATGCTTTGCTGCCCCATAATATTAATGGTCTGATCGAGCAAACCCCACATATTCAGTGGCTTGTTTCCAACGGGACGGGCTGAAATATCAACCGCAATTACAATATCCGCGCCCATGTCCTTGGCTGTTTTGACTGGAATTGGGCTAACAAGGCCACCATCGACATATTTGGTTCCACCAATCACCGCAGGGACAAAAACGTTCGGAATACTACAGGATGCTCGAACAGCTTGGCCCGCATTGCCTTTAATAAAGTCGGCTTTTCGTCCTGTATCCAGACGGGTAGCGACTGCAGCGAAGCGGATAGGGAACTGTTGAATCGGTTTGTTGCCGACGTGTTTGTTGACATAGTCTTGTAGCTTTTGGCCTTGAACAAACCCTTGGGAGTTGAGGGTTAAGTCTCGAATGTCCGATTCTTTTAAGGTCAAGGCAATTTGCTGAAGTTGGAAAGGCGTTTTACCACTGGCATAGATACTGCCCACAAAACTTCCCGCACTGGTTCCCGTGACAATTTTAGGTTTAATACCATGAGACTCTAAAACTTTAAGCACCCCAATGTGTGCAAAACCTTTGGCACCGCCACCGCCGAGTGCAATCGCAATCACAGGTTCACGAGCTTGAATGGGAGTAGTTGTTGGTGTTTTCTTTGATGCAAGATCACATCCTGCCATAGTCAGTGTGAGTGCACCAATCAGAGATAAACGAGCAAAATTCATGGTCAAAAATACTAAAACGCAAAACAAATAATGGTGCACATCTCAGCAGATTCGACCTTGATTTACTAGCTATTTTTTAAGCGTTTTTGTAAAGGCTTGGCCAACCATTTTGGGTTCTTGGCTGAAAATTTGCCGATATACAGATCTAAAATATGTTCTAGGTCTTGCTCAAAATGCCCTGTGGGATGAAAACACGCCCAAGCAGTGGATAGTTTTTTGCGCATAGTCAAAGGAAAACATCACAATTGGAATCTGTGCACCATACGCAATGCGATAAAAGCCACTACGGATGGCTTCGGCTTGCTTACGTGTGCCTTCAGGCGCCATACCGACCCAAATTTTTTCTTTGCTGTGAATAATATCGATAATATTTTGGGTTAACCCTTGAGCATGGGTACGATTGACTGGAATGACGCCAATCCACTCAAGTAACGGTTTCAGTGGGGTATGAAACAAACTGTTCTTGCCAAAAATGGTGATTTGCAGGCCTAAGCCCAATAGAGCCGTAAAGCCATGCCATGCATCGATATTTGAGGTATGCGGTGAAATAATTGCTACCGCTTTAGGTAGATTGGGAAATTTGCCAACAAAGCGCCAACCTTGCGCCAAATAAAGCTGCTTAAAAATAGCGCGAGTGAATGCAGATGAGTTACGACTTGGAACTTGATCTGGTAGCTCTGGAAAATATTGGTTCATTGTTATTATACTCAATCGACCAAGATGTATATGATCTCATCATAAGCACTGATCGGCTTGAATTCATTGGCAAAAAAAGTGAAGGGATAGCGATCTAAGATGAACATTTTGACCAATCCATGTATATAGGAACAGCATGCTACAGACTCGAAATGTATATATTTTGCTGTTTTCATTGTATTGGGCGCAGGGCTTACCTGTTGGGTTTATGACCCATGCCTTGCCTGTCATTTTAAGAGCACAGGGTGTGTCATTGGCACAGATTGGGGGCTTCGGACTGCTGATGTTGCCGTGGTCGATCAAAGTGTTTTGGGCACCTGTACTGGATCGTTTTGGGATCACTCGTTTCGGCCACTATCGGAGTTGGATCATCCCATTGCAGTTTCTTACGGTGCTGGTGCTGATCGGACTGGCTTTCCTCCCGATTGATGGATTAAATCAACCTATTTATTTATGGGCTTTCTTTGTGGGCCTCCTGAGTATGAATTTGCTCGGGGCAACACAAGATATTGCAACCGATGGATTGGCGGTCAATATTTTAAAAGGGGAGCAACAGCACTGGGGCAATACCTTTCAGGTGATTGGATCGCGTCTTGGTTTTATTGTCGGTGGTGGTGCAATCTTGTGGGCATTAGATTGGCTGAATTGGCAGAGCACTTTTTTGGTGCTGGCTGCAATGGTCTTTATAAACACGCTGCCGATTTTAATTTATCCAGAGCCAAAACATCGAGAAGTTTCAGCAGCTCAGCCTACACCTTTCAACCTCCAACAGATCAAAAACTATTTGGCTTATTTTGTCCAGAGTCCTTTGCTTGCAGCATGGTTAGCAGTGCTATTGAGCTTTAAAATAGCGGATGGTTTAGCAGGGCCACTTTTGAAGCCTTTAATGGTCGATTTGGGTCTGAGTTTTTCTCAGATAGGGCTCTATGTCACCATATTAGGTGCATGTGCTGCCTTAATGGGTGCAGGACTTGCGGGCTATAGTTTGAAGTTGATTCGCCGTGCCACGGCTTTAGTACTGTATTCGGTGCTTAAAATATTCAGTCTGGCGGCTTATACATGGTTAGCCTTTCAATATGAAAACCAGCACAGTATTCAACCGTGGTTGATTTATCTGATCAATGCCTTTGAAGATATGACTTCATCGATGCTGTTGGTGGTTATGCTCACCCTAGTAATGCAATACAGTCGTAAACATCTGGCAGGCACGGACTTTACTTTTCAAGTGGCGCTGATGGCCACTGTCAGTGGCGGTTTGTATAGTGTGAGCGGTCTATTGGGAGATTGGCTCGGCTATTTTAATTATCTGTGTATGATTGTAGTCATTGCGATGTTGAGCCTGTGGTTTATCTTCAAATGGCGTGGCATTGTGATGCATTCAGACCTTTCATAATTTATTCATAAATAAATCATAAAAAGTGCTAAATAGTGATGTAAACAATTAAAAAATATAACTAAATAATTTTTTAATTGTTCTGTCATATATGTCTGAACGGTAATATTTGTAACAAATTTACCGTAGGATATTTTGATAATGAAAACACAAATTGCAGCCGCAATCGCTTTAAGTTTAGTGGCAGGGGTAACATTCGCAGCACCTAGTTTTTATGGTGAAATTGATGTCACGGCCGATTATTTACCTGAAGACAATGCTTCGCCAAATAAAGACCGCGATGTGGTCGAGTTGAATTCTAACAACTCCTTTTTGGGGTTAAAAGGCGAAGAGAAGCTGACAGATCGCTTAAATGCACTATACCAAGCTGAATTTACCTTTTATGTAGACAATGGCGGTAGCACCGATACTTTCGTTCCGCGTAATTTACTCGTTGGCTTACAAGACCAGAAATTGGGTACATTGAAAGTCGGTAAAATTGATACCCCTGTTAAACAACTGTCTTCAGTGGTAGATACCTTTAATAACTATGTGGCCAACAAAGCTGATGTGGCAGGGATTTTCACTGGTGAAAACCGTATAGATAATGTTGTGGTCTATGAAGCGCCTACTTGGGGACTCGGCACAGGAAAACTAAAAGCTGCTGCACTGTTAGCCACTGGTGAAGCCGGCGGTATTGAAAAATCCAAAGGCGGAGCAAAAGTTGCAGGACGTGGTCTGGGCGATGCATGGTCAGCGTCAGTGGTGTATGACAGTAAAAATTTTGTTGCCGGGATTGGTTATGATAAGGCTATTCCATCAACCTTTGCAGGACGGGGAATTTTGAATGCTTCTGCGCCTGAGGTGACTGGTGGTGTGGCAGGCAGTGCCTTTGCAGCAGCAGACACTTTGCGTGCCATTGGTCGAGTAAATCTGAATAATGGTTTGGCTTTGAAGGCCTTATATCAAACTTCTGAAGTGGCGGATGTACAAGGCAATGATGCTGCCGCGGCTGCCATAGACGACGCACAAGGCTGGTTAGTTGGGGCTGAATATAACTTACCGACTGCCAAAGCTTGGACAGTGAAAGCGCAGTACAGTCAAAACTCAACCAGCTTTAAAACATCTAAAGATGACTTTGATGCACAGCAGTTCATTGTAGGTGTTGACTATGCATTTACCAAGCAAGTCAAAGCTTATGGTTATGCAGGGATTTTGACGCTTGAACAAGCATCATTTGAAACCAAACAACCTGTAGTAGGCACAGGGATTGAATACAAATTTTAATGTTTAAGTGATAGAAAGGGCAAAGTCTCTAAAGATTAATGCTGATCAGTTAAGGAGTTTTATAGAAGCTCCTTAATTTTTTGTCGTTTACGATGCAATTTTCGTATTTTAAAATTCAATATTTGGAGCTCGTCCGTTCTTTTGCGTAGCCAATAGAACAAAAAGCATTTGTCATCCGCAAAATCTTTTGCTTTTCTGCATTTAAATGATCATTTTGCAAAAACATTCCTTTTAAATGGACATACAGGTTGCGGATGACGCTTCCGTATATCAAAAATATTGTGGGCTCAAAAAGGGTATCTGATTGCTTAACTGATCGGTATGACTTTATATATTCGGCCACAGCGCCTTTTTTATTTAAGCGAGTTTTAAGTTTAGAAAACTACATTGGGGCATCCGCTCAGCAAGACATGATTTAAAATGTTCAATTTGCAGTCTATATTTAAAGAAGTTTCACTTTCGCGCTTTAACATCTATTTGGCGCTGTGGTTAGCCGTGGTTTTAAACGTGATGTTCTATAAGCAAGTTCAGTTGCTTACACCGTATCACGGTTTCAAAGCTTATGCCTTTATCGGCGCTACCATTTTGGTGGTGTTGGCTTTTTATCATTTGGTTTTTCAGCTGCTACAGTGGCGACCGATGGCTAAAGGGTTGGCTGCGCTATTGATCGTCATTGGTGGAATGAGTGCCTATTTTGTTAACAGCTTAGGCGTTTCGATCACACCAGATCAGATCCAAAACATGATGCAAACCGATGGCAATGAAGTGCGCGACTTGTTGTCATGGCGTCTTGTGCTGTGGATTGGGGCGATGGTAGTACTACCTTTAGTCGTTTTATTTAAGGTTAAAATCCGCCGTGATCCTTTTAAAACCGTGTTATTGCACAAGCTGTTCGGTAGTGCAGTTTCTATCTTGCTGATTGCAGGCATGTTGTTTATTTTCTTTGTCGATTATGCCGCGATTTTCCGTGAGCATCGTGATCTCAAAGGGATGATTTCACCGCAAAATGCGATTAGTTCAACTCTGTCATATTATAAAAAAAATCGACCACAGCAGCATTTACCGTTGGTGACTTATGGTGAAGATGCCCATTTGGTGAAGCAAGTCGGACAGCAAAACTTGCCGAAATTGATGGTTTTGGTGGTCGGTGAAACGGCACGTGCAGAAAGTTTTTCTTTAAATGGCTATGCGAAAAAGACCAACCCTGAGCTGGAAAAACTCAATGTCATCAACTTTAATCAAGTCAGTTCTTGCGGGACAGCCACTGCGGTTTCAGTGCCTTGTATGTTTTCAGGCATGCCTCGTGAAAACTACGATGCACAGTTAGCGCACCACCGTGAAGGTTTATTAGATCTTGCACAGCGTGCTGGTTACAAAGTGACATGGATTGACAATAACTCTGGCTGTAAAGGTGTTTGTGATCGGGTTGAGCAGTATAAAATTTCTGAACCGATACAGAAAAAATGGTGTTCAGCCGATGGTGAATGTAGCGATGAAATTTTGGTGGATAGCTTAAAAGCCTATATGGCTGGTATTGCGGCTGATGATAAAACGCCACGTTTAATTGTGTTACACCAAATGGGCAGTCATGGACCAGCTTACTATAAGCGTTCAACGCCTAAGTTTCAGCCTTTCCAACCGATGTGTGAAACCAATGCCATTCAAGCCTGCACACCTGAACAGCTGAAAAATAGTTATGACAACTCTATTGTTTATACCGACCATGTGTTGAGTCAACTGATTGGTGTATTGAAACAAAACTCAAACTTTGAAACAGGTTTTTGGTATTTATCTGACCATGGTGAGTCGACTGGTGAGCACGGGCTGTATTTACATGGTTCACCTTATGCCATTGCACCGAGCCAACAGACCCACGTGCCGATGCTGATGTGGTTTTCAGAAACATGGCAAAAGCGGAATCCGCAACAAATCGCTTGCTTAGGGCAACAAAAAAGCCAAGAATTAAGCCAAGATCATTTGTTCCCAAGCTTACTGAGTTTACTTGGGGTAAAAAGTACGGTGATTGATTCAAAAAATAATATGTTAGAACACTGTACCGCGACCAAAGCGAGCGCTTAGACCATGTCAAAAATATTGATTATTGAAGATGATTTTATGATTGCTGAGTCCACACAAACGCTGCTGCGTTATCAGCAGTTTGATGTGGTGTGGGTCAATAATGGTTTTGATGGTTTAAAGCAATTACAACAATATCCATTTGATGTGGTGTTGCTGGATTTGGGCCTACCGATGATGGATGGGATGCAGGTTCTAAAAAATATCCGTTCGCTTTATCCGACTTTGCCTGTGTTGATTATTTCGGCACGAGATCAATTACAAAACCGAGTCGATGGTTTAAACCATGGTGCGGATGATTACTTAATTAAGCCTTATGAGTTTGATGAGTTGCTGGCACGTATTCATGCACTATTACGTCGTAGTGGCGCGTTAAAACAGCAAAAGCAAAGCCAGACTTTGAGTTATGCAGGTCTAGAGTTAGATGAAGATTTGCACTTAGCCAAGTACAAAGGGCAGACCATTGATTTGTCGAACCGAGAATGGGCTATTTTAATTCCTCTGGTCAGTCATCCCAATAAAATTTTTTCCAAAACCAATTTGGAAGAAAAGCTCTATGACCTTGATTCGGAAATTAACAGCAATACCATTGAAGTTTATATTCACCATTTGCGTGCCAAACTTGGCAAAGACTTTATCCGTACCATTCGAGGTTTAGGCTATCGTTTGGGGCAGGTTGAAGCATAAAATGGCGAAGTCGACTCCTGTTTCCTTAAAGCGTCAACTGATTACCTATACCTCTTTATTTAGTATTGTGATGGGGTGTTTGTTGGTGATTGCAGCATATCGCATTGCACTTGAAGAGACCAATGAGATCCTCGATGCACAAATGCGTAATTTGGCAGAGCGTGTTGCAGCGCATGATCCCGCTCCAATTAAGAGTGAATTTGAGGCGGACAGACACTATCACGAAGAAGATTTATTTGTAGATGTTTGGTCGTATGGACTGCCTGAACAACGGCAACATGAGTTTGATTTATTAATACAACCCGTTAAAAAAGCTGGATTTTATACCCATCACACGGCACAAGGCTTATGGAATACCTATGTGCTGCCAACAGAAAAGTACCAGATTCAAGTCAGTCAGCAGCGCAGTGTAAGACAAAAGCTGGCTTTAGAGCTGGCGGCCAATATGTTGATTCCATATTTACTGTTTATGCCTTTGGCTTTATGGGGGCTGAGTTGGATTATTGGACGTAGTCTAAAACCCTTAGATGAGTTTAAAGCGGAACTTGCACAGCGTGAACCATATGAACTGAGTGAGATTCGTCCAGACGGTTATCCACTGGAAATTCTTCCGACCATTAATGAAATGAACCGTTTATTTGAACGAATTTCGCTGTCGCAACAAGAACAAAAGCAATTCATTGCCGACGCAGCGCATGAGCTCAGAACCCCCATTACCGCACTGAATTTGCAAATGAAAATTTTGCTGCATGAATTTCCAGAACACCAAGCGTTAAAAAACCTAAGTTTAGGCTTAATTCGGACTCAACATTTGGTATCACAATTGCTCAATTTGGCAAAACAGGATGCTTCTGTACCAAGTTTAGAACCGACACAAAGACTAGGGCTAAGTGATGTGGCGGTTGAATGTATGGAGCAACTGATGGAGCTGGCGCTAGCCAAAAACATCGATTTAGGCTTGGAACAGCGTGAAGCACTGTGGTTAGAAACTCAAAGTTCAGCCTTACATTCCATTGTCTATAATCTCTTGGATAATGCAATTAAATATACGCCTGAACAGGGTGTGATTAATGTCTCTATTTATCAGCAAGATCAGCAAGCTATTGTTCAAATTGAAGACAGTGGGCCGGGCATTGCGCCAGAACTTTATGATCATATTTTAAAGCGTTTCTATCGCGTACATCACCATCTGGAAGTCGGCAGTGGATTGGGTTTATCCATTGTCGATAAAGCCGCGGAAAAAATTGGCGCCAAACTGCACTTTGGACAAAGTACAGGATTGGGCGGCTTACAAGTTCAAGTGATCTTTAAGCTGTAGTTTCGGCTTGAGTTGGGCTGGACAGTGTAAACTGCTTATAACACAGCGCATATGCCAGTACATTGACCAACCAAATCACCCATGCCGTCCATAAATTGTGACTAAGGAAATGCGCACCCCGCATCATTTGCGCCCAACCCATAACAAATCCTAGAATTAGGGCAGCAAGCAAATAAAACCACGCACGTTTGGGTTCATTTAGACGGTATACGAAATATCCCACAAAGAGTGCAAAACCTGTTGCGGCATGTCCTCCAGGGAAGCAATGTCCTGCGCTGGCTGATAAGTCCCAAAAGAAATCATGTGCTGTGGCCAGTGTCATGTCCCATGGGCAGGCATGCGCAGATTGTGATTTTAAAATCCCAATGAGGCTGGTACTGATGAGGACTAAGCCAATGAAATAACCATTTTGCCAACGCTGGGGCTTGAACGTAGCCCATTTATACGAAGCGAGCCATTTCAGTAAATAAATCACATACACCGCGATGATGATGTCTTTGACATAACGATGATTCAGTTCTGCTAAGGCCCAGTCGCGCTTTAGTGGAAAATGACCAGTTTGATCCATAAAGGGGTGAATCAGTTGTAAGTCGATGGTGCCCGCCACAGGGAAGAGCAGCCACAATATGGCAAAACCCAGCGTCAAAATAAAAAACTGAAGGATGAAAAAACGTTGCTGATCCGACACAAGTGAGGCCATGTTCTGAAAATAAGCGCTATTCCAACAGCGTCAGCTTAAACGAGGCTTAACATAAACGCTGTTTCATCGGCTTTAGCATGATCTGTACTTTGGTTATCGCTTTAAGGCGAATACAAAGTGTCGGTTCAGTGTTACATTTGCTCTCAAACACATGAGGTTTAAACATGTCGATACTTGCTGTTCTATTTGATTTGGATAATACCTTGACGCATCGTGGGCGAAGTGTTGCGGCTTTTAGTCAAGATCTTGCCGATACTTATCAAAGCCAACTTAACTGCGTTGATGTGGAGCAGATTGAGTCGATTGTGAATCGGATTGATAATGGTGGTTATCCCTTAAAAGAGTATTTAACTCATCCCAGCATCGGTGCTTCAGTGGCTTATGCTTTGCTACAGGAGTTAAACTGGCAGGTGCCTCCACATTTAGAAGAGTTAAGCAATTTTTGGTTTGCACAGTTTGGTCGTAGTGCTGTGGCGATGCCTGAGGCTGAGCAAACGCTGACCCGTCTAAAGCAAGCGGGATATAAACTCGCCATTATTTCAAATGGCGGTCATGCCACACGGCTGTCTATATTAAATGGCTTGGGTTTTCAGCATTATTTTGATGTGATCAATAGCTCTGGACAGTTTGGTCAAGCCAAACCCCAAGCCGATATTTTTATAGATACCGCACAGCAGTTGGCTGTTGAGGTGGAGCAGTGCTTATTTATCGGTGATCATCCTATTAATGATGTACAAGGTGCACAGCAGGCAGGAATGCAAGCGCTGTGGCTATCAGGCTTTCATGTTCCTTCAGTACAGATGACTGCACCGAGTATCGCGGCATTGTCTGAGATTTTTGATTATTTAGAACGCTAAAAGGCTCTTATAATGTTCAATACGAATAAAAAAAAGCGGCCCATGTGAGCCGTATTAAAATGGAAATGTGCTTAGAACATACTGTCATCTGAGTTGGCAGAGATTTTATGAATGGATAAATCGGCACCGCGGAATTCATCTTCTTGGCTTAAACGGATGCCCATCGTGGCTTTTAAAGCGCCATAGACCACCAATCCACCACTAACAGCAATACCAATAGCTAAGAGCGTACCAATCAGCTGTGACATCATCGCAACACCGCCTAAACCACCGAGCCATTTTTGACCAAAGATCCCGACTGCAAGCCCACCAAAGGCACCACATACGCCGTGCAAAGGCCATACACCGAGTACATCATCGATTTTTAGCTTGTTTTGGGTGTAGGTGAAAAGTTTGACAAAAATCAGTCCAGCAATGGCGCCAATCACCAATGCCCCAATCGGGTGTACGACATCTGAACCTGCACAAATTGCCACGAGACCCGCTAAAGGGCCATTGTGTAAGAAGCCAGGGTCATTTTTTCCTGCGAAGTTGGCTGCTAAAGTTCCGCCAACCATGGCCATAAGTGAGTTAATCGCCACCAGTCCTGAAATAGCATCCAAACGCTGTGCACTCATCACATTAAAGCCAAACCAACCCACGATCAAAATCCATGAACCTAAAGCCAAGAACGGAATGGACGAAGGAGGATGCGCACTGACACGACCATCTTTTTTGTAGCGACCATCACGTGCACCGAGTAGAACCACAGCAGCCAGAGCTATCCAACCTCCCATAGCATGTACCACCACTGAACCTGCGAAGTCATGGAAACTTGCACCGAAAGTATCTTGTAGCCACTGTTGTAAACCAAAGTTGCCATTCCATGCGATTCCTTCAAAAAAAGGATAAACTAAGGCCACCAATAACACGGTTGCAATCGCTTGTGAGCGCATTTTGGCACGCTCGGCAATACCGCCTGAAATAATGGCTGGAATTGCGGCCGCAAAAGTTAGAAGGAAGAAACAGCGCATCAGGTTATAACCATGATCAGCTGCTAAGGTATCCCCGATATGGAAAAAATGGTGTCCATAGGAAATGTAATAACCTACAAAGAAGTAGGCAATTGCGGAAAGTGAAAAGTCCGTTAAAATTTTGCTTAAAGCGTTGACTTGATTTTTATGACGAACTGTCCCTAGTTCTAAAAAAGCAAAGCCCGCATGCATGGCAAGGACTAAAACCGCACCAAGAAGAAGAAAAAGTAAGTCAATATTTTGCATGTTTAGGTTCCATTTGAGTGCAAAATTTTGCAAAAAGAAACCCAGTATACTGATGCTTGTAATTTCGTGAAGATTTCAGCAAAAAGGAAATATTGATTAAGTTTTGCTTAAAAATAACAAGACTCGATATAAAGCAAAAGTGTGCACCATGATGGTGTTTGTGCATTGCAGTGGTGCATGGGTTAAAATATAAATTAATATTAAGTTTATGAATATATTATGTTTATCTAATTTTCTTTATTTTAAATATACAGGTGTATATTTTATCTTTTGAGTGAAACTCAAAAAGTAGCAACACAAAAAAATGATAAAAAAATTCGGTTAGCAGCTATTGTGAGCTGAGTCTCCGTTGCTCTGTTCTCTTTTGGAACGCTCATGCCATGAAATGTGCGTGCTGATTGTGCATCAGTGAAAGTTTTTAAACATGATTGTATTTTCTCATTCTTATTTTAATTTATCACAGATAAAACATGAATAATCACATAACTATATGTAATTAATTGTAATTATTGTCATATATGATCAGTCCTATTTCATCGTTTTACATCTAAAACGAGACAAAATAGTCGGGCAATATTGGCTTTTTGCTGAAAAGTTATGATTACAGAGTTTGCACAAAAAACAAAGACAAGCAGGCAGAATTGGCATTTTAGGTTTTGCTGCTTGAGCGTGATTTCTTAGAGGATATTGGAGCGTTTTAAACTGATATTTTTTGATGAATTATGATGAAGAAAAAAGTAATAGCAACATTGTTTGCTCTCCCATGTGTGATGGCTTGGGCCAGTAGTGAAGTAACTTCGGATTGGGGTTATCAAGCACAAACAGCACCGCAGTATTGGAGCCAGCTCAATAGCAAATACCAAACTTGTGCGGGGCATAATCAATCGCCCATTAATATTGAGCATGTGATTTCAGCAGACCTTGCGGCACTTGATTTTGATTATAAAACGGCTGCAACGAGTATCGTGAAGCTCCCTCATACTTTACAAGCCAATTTTCATCAAGGCAGTTATTTAAGTTTAGAGGGAGAACGATTTCAATTATTGCAAATGCATTTACATAGCCCTTCTGAAAATACGATTCACGGCAAAAGTTTTCCGATGGAATTACATTTAGTCCATGCTTCTGAAAAAGGAGAGCTGGCTGTGGTTGCGGTGATGTATGAACAAGGGAAAAAGAATCAAGCACTTGATGGACTATGGCAGCAGTACAGGTCCCCCCAGAAAGTACTCACTTTAAACGCAGATCAATTTCTGCCGAAACATCGCGAGTACTACCGCTTTAATGGTTCGCTCACGACACCGCCGTGTACTGAAGGTGTACGTTGGGTGGTCTTAAAAGATATTCAGCAGGCATCAGCACAGCAAATCGCAAACTTCGCTGCACTGATGGGGTATCCGAATAATCGTCCTGTTCAAGCCACCAATGCGCGCTTGGTTTTAGACTAGAGCGTGAATTAAAAAAGCAGATCGTGTGATCTGCTTTTTTAATGTGGGATAACCCGTCTGTGCTAGTGCAAGATCTTGTCTAAGAACTGTTGAGCACGATCACCACGTTTGGTGTTAAAGAAATCATCTTTGCTACAGTCTTCGACAATTTTACCTTGATCCATAAACAACACACGGTTAGCCACTTGGCGGGCAAAGCCCATTTCATGGGTGACACACATCATGGTCATGCCTTCATGTGCCAACTCGACCATCACATCAAGAACTTCATTAATCATTTCAGGGTCAAGTGCCGATGTAGGCTCATCAAACAACATGGCAATCGGATCCATACTTAAGGCGCGGGCAATTGCGACACGTTGCTGTTGTCCACCCGAAAGTTGTGCTGGAAATTTATGTGCATGTGCACTTAGCCCAACACGCTCTAAATAGCCTAAGCCTTTCTTTTTCGCTTCAGCTTCAGAGCGTCCCAATACTTTAATTTGGGCAATGGTTAAATTCTCGGTAATGCTGAGATGCGGAAACAACTCGAAGTGCTGAAACACCATACCTACACGGCTGCGTAATTTGGTCAAATCTGTTTTCGGGTCTTTGATGGGTATTCCATCGACGGTGATTTGACCTTGTTGGAAGGCTTCCAGTCCATTCACTGTTTTAATCAGGGTCGATTTGCCTGAGCCGGATGGACCACAGACCACCACCACTTCACCTTGGCAAATTTGTGTGGTGCAATCGGTTAAGACTTGAAAATCGCCATACCATTTACTGACATTTTGGAGGTCAATCATTACTTTTTGGTCGCTCATACGCTTAACCTCCTTTGTAATCGTTTTACTGCATATGTGGCTAGCATACTGATGGTGAAATACACTAGGCCTGCAAATAAAATATATTGCGTTAATAGAGACATCAAATCGCCCCGCACGTAGTTGGTGCGGAAGAAGTCGAGTAGACCAATGGCGTACACCATGGTTGAGTCTTGGAACAAGATGATGGTTTGCTGTAACAGCAGCGGTGTCATTTTACGAAAGGCTTGCGGCAAAATGATTAAGCGCATGGACTGACCATAGGTCATGCCTAGTGCATAAGCCGCGGCAGACTGTCCTTTAGGAATCGATTGAATTCCTGCACGTACAATTTCCGAGAAATAAGCCGCTTCAAACAACATGAAGGCCACAATACTTGAGACCAAAGCGGTATCAATGGTCAGGTAATTTCCCGTGACTGTGGTGTAGATGAACGGTACAGCAAAGTAGAACCACATCAATACCAATAGTAGAGGAATCGAGCGGAATAAATTGACATAGCTTTGGGCAATTAAATTCAAGATGCGAATTGAAGACAAACGCATCAGTGCCAACAGCGTGCCAATGAAAATACCACCAATGGTGGCAATGATGACCACTTTCAAAGTGATACTTAAACCATGCCATAGGGCAGGTGCAGATAACTGCAAATCATGGGTAAATGCGGTGAGCCATTCCATTATTTAGCTCCTGCAATTAAACCTGGGACACGCAAACGTTTTTCAAGCAGCGTCATTAAGGTAATTAAGCATACGTTGATAACGATGAAAATAATCGTGACATAGGTATAGATTTCGATGGTGTTCTGCGTATATTCGCTGATGGTTTTCATCTGAGAAATAATCTCGGATACCCCAACTAAAGAGGCTACAGAAGTATTTTTGACGCAGTTGGTCAGCTCGGAGCTCAGAGGCGGCAAAATCGTACGGAAGGACTGCGGTAAAATGACATAGCGGTATAGTTGTGCGGTACTAAACCCCATGGCATAACCTGCATTGACCTGTCCTGTAGGTAAGGCTTCAATGCCTGTACGGACTTGTTCGCAGACACGTGCTGCGGTAAACAGTCCAAGACCGATACTGGCTGAAATCAGCGCTGTTGTTCCTGCACTTAAATCGTTAATCCACCATGACTTAATCGGACCAGGTAAGAAATTCGGCACCACATAAAACCAAATAAATAATTGGATCAGTAGCGGTACATTACGAAAAATGGTGACGTAGCCAGTGCCGATAGAACGTGCGGTTTTATTGGGAAGCGTGCGCATAATGCCGAGAATACTTCCGAGCACCATTGCAATGCTCCAAGCCACAATGGCAATAACAAACAGCCAGCCTAAACCAATCAAAATCCAACTGAGATAGGTGCTATCTCCGACGCCTGTGGATTGCCAAAGGACGCCCCAGTTCCAGGTATAATTCATGACAATCCCCTAAAATAGGTCAGGCAAAGAAACTTTGCCTGAGTGAACATTAATCTTTCCCTTATCGTTTACTGATCACGGTCATGTGGGTTTGTAATTAAGGCTTTAAGTTGGTCTGACATAGCAAAGTTCAGGTTAATGTTTTTCGGTGGAATTGGTTGTTCAAACCATTTGTTGTACATCTTGTTAATTTCACCTGAGCTATAAGTGGCTTTAATTGCATCATCAACCACTTGCTTAAAGCCTGTGTCACCTTTACGCAACATACAGCCATAAACTTCTTGAATTGGTGCTGTACCGACAATGTGCCACTTGTTTGGATCTTTGGCTTTCGATTTTTCTCCAGCAAGTAAAATGTCATCCATCATAAACGCAGCAGCACGACCACTTTGGAGCATCAAGAATGATTCAGCATGGTCTTTGGCAGAAATCACTTCACCAATCCCGAGTTCTTTTTCATGCTGACGGATATAGCGTTCAGAAGTTGTTCCTGCTGTCGTTACTAATTTTTTGCCTTTTAAGTCAGCAAAATCCTTCACACCTGAATCTGTTGCAGTAAGTAAACGTGAACCCACTTCAAAGAAGCCCACAGAAAAATCAACTTGTTGCTGGCGTTCTTTGTTGTTTGTAGTTGAACCACATTCAAGATCGACTGTGCCATTTGAAACCAATGGAATACGGTTTTGGCTGGTGACTAAGTTATAGCGAACTTTCAAATCAGGCATATTCAGCTTTTGTTTAACAGCTTCAACCACTTTGAGCTGTAAATCATGTGCATAACCGACAGGTTGATTTGGGTTGTCTGCGATATAGGAGAATGGAATAGAGGAGTCACGGTAACCTAAAACAATGGTTCCTGATTTTTTAATCTTATCTAAAGTGCCTGACTGTGAAGCATCTGCGCCAGTGCTAGCTGCATCCGTTGCAGGTGCTTTGTTGTCGCTACATGCACTGAGGCTCAGCGCAAGTGCACTTGCACAAAATAAGGCAGAAAGATTACGTTGCATGGTCATGTACAAATTCCTTTTGTTTGCAGCATCAATTGCATTGTTTTTATCAAAAACGTCAGAATTGGGTTAAAGCTTTATTCTGTGCAAAAGATGTTCTTTTTATGGTATTTTTTTACAGCTTAGTTTGCATCTTAATCGAGATTGCTTTTGCTGCTCAAGAGGGATTTTTAATATTTTGTTAATAATGCTTTAAATAAGTGCATCGCTATATTCCTCTGATATTAAAAAGAAAATTATGCATAATGCGTGCCATTTCAAGTTTTCTAATTCATTTTATTAGGCTAATGTCTAATGCCACAGGGTTGGCTATGCGTTTCGTTATGGATGCATGACAGAATGGATTTTTTTTCGTGTAGAACATGCTAAAACTGCAATAGCAAAGAAAAGTGCTTTATTTTGAAGATGATCCGTTTTATGACGCAGTATATAAAGGTCAGTTAGATTCGGTTTACTGTCCTACACTTTCCGCAGGGGATTAAAAACTAAAAAATAAAAGCGACTGTACGTTATGAACAAATGATAGGGCACAATCGCAATGAGAGGATATGAGCAGATGTGTATCAAGAAGTGCTTAGTGCACAAACATATCCATATATTCACGGATTTCAGAAATAGCCGTTTCAATATCAGTCGTCAGCCATGTTGGCTCAAACAGTCCAATATAGTGATCTAAACGGTCTTGAGGTACAACTAAACGCACAGGACATTCTTCTTCCAGTAAGCGCCAAGGAATGATGGGTGTTTCATTATCTAAAAAGGCTTGCACATTTCGAATGTCAATAATCATGGCATTGACACATTCAGGAAAAGGCATCACTGAAAACTCTTCAGTACGACGACGGAAAAACTCCAGATCACCCCATTTTAAAATATAACTAGGCTTAGAAAATTCAATAATACCAATAAGATGTTGGTCTCGCGTGTAGTGCAAATGACATTGGTGCGTAACATCAGTGTCTAAATCAAGCGTTACACTTTGTTGACGATATGCCATAAAGTCCAAAAACAGCTAAAACAAGGTGCATAATTATAGCGCAAATTCATTTAAAGAACGCTGTTCGCCAGACTCTTTTTGTCTATGTGTATATGAAATACTTTTTATATGACTTTTAACACTGAATTGACAGAAGAGTGACTGTTTTTAAAAATATAAAAAATAATAACTTAGCTTAAAATAAAGCGTTTGTTTACTATCTCACTATGCTTTGAAACACAATGCTACACAAGCAGTTGTTAGTATGAGAATTCGACAACTTGATAATAGACAATTGAGGGGGAGCTATGACACATGATTTCAATAAACCGTCCCATGTACAAACGCCAGAGGAGCGGCAGAAGAAAAAACGCGTGCCCTTGTATATATTGGCATTGGTCGGAATTTTCTTAATCGCATTATTATTTTATATGTTTGCAGATACCAAGCCAAATCCGAATGAGGCGCCTCCAGGACATCCGAATCCGAGTGCAGAGCCTGCAACACCAAATAACAGTACCACTGCAACAGCAGGTGACGAAGCGACAGCCAACGATAGCAATACGGCGACTGCAACTGACCGCTAAATGTGACTAAAGCCCTTGTAATGTACAGGGGTTTTTTCTTTAGCAGTCATCAAAAGGTATTCCATTTCTCATTCATACCTCATGGCAGACAATCACTTCAAAACTAAAATCTGTAGTTGAGCAAAGGTCGCTGTGATGTAGACACAACAAGAGGGAGAACAAAATGAATGATTATGTAGGGCATCAGGGTCGATTTGATGCGATGTATTATTGGGACCAGTTTCACCCAATCCTGTCCGCAATCGCCATCCTGATCATTGGTTGGATTATTGCATTATTGATTGCAGGTGCTGTGAAAAAGGTTTTAACCAAACTCGGGACCAACCAAAAACTTTCCAGTGCTACTGGCCATCGCTCGAATATTGAAAATATTATTTCTCGAGTTGTGTTTTGGCTCATCTTGATTATTGCGGTGATCGGTGCACTCAATGTTCTCAATCTCACCAGTGTAAGTGGGCCATTTAGTAATATGGTTCAACAGTTCTTGTTGTTTATACCACAATTGTTGGCTGCTGTTGCTGTGGGCTTTATTGGCTGGATTGTGGCAAAGCTGGTCAAAGTGGGTTTACAAAAAGGATTGGATCGAACTCAGTTAGATGAAAAACTCAGTCAGGATGTCGGAGTCAGTACGCTGAGTCAAAACATTAGTGAAATTGTCTATTGGTTGATTTTATTACTATTCTTACCCATTGTTTTGTCGATACTCGGTCTGACTGGGCTGCTCTTTCCGATCCAAAATATGGTCAATGAAGCCGTACTGTATCTACCAAATATCTTTATTGCGGGTGTAATTGTTTTTGCAGGTTATATTCTAGCCAAAATTGTACGGGGCATTATTGAGGGCTTATTGAGAAGCCTAGATGTACAAAAACAGGTTGAAAAAGTAGGACTGTTTAAAAACTCAGATTTGGCTAAAGTGCTCGGATCTTTTGTTTTTGCAATCGTTATTATCACAGCGCTGATTATTGCGTTTGAAGCTTTAGGCATTGATGCAATTTCTCAACCAGCGACGGCCATGCTGTATGAAATCATGAATGCGATTCCACACATCATTGCGGCGGCATTGATTTTAATTTTGGCCTATGTAGTGTCACGTTTTGTTGCAAGCCTTGTGGTTGAAGTCTTGTCGGGAACAGGTGTAGATGACATTCCAAACAAAGTTGGCTTGCAACGTTTCTTAGGAAACACCAAAGCGTCTTGCGTTGTGGGTTATTTTATTGTGTTCTTTACCATGCTATTTGCGGTCTCTGAAGCAGCAAATCGACTCGGCTTTGAACAGATCAGTGGTTTGATTGCGATGTTTATCCAGTTTGGTGCAAACATCCTATTGGGTGCAGTCATTCTGGGCGTGGGCTTCTGGCTGGCGAACTTGGTTGCTCAGGTGATTGAGCGTGGTGAATACAACAGCTCTCGTTGGGTGGCGAACATTGTACGTGTCTTGATCATTGGCTTAGTGTTGGCGATGGGCTTGCGTGCAATGGGTATCGCAGATTCGATTGTGAATTTGGCCTTTGGCTTAACGCTTGGTGCGGTTGCTATTGCTTTTGCACTGGCTTTTGGTCTCGGTGGGCGTCAACCTGCGGAACGGGTTTTGACCGATTTGTTAGATAAAGCCAAAAAAGAAGGTACGCAACCGAATCCACTTTATCAGGCCAAAGCTGAAAGCACACAATCCGCACAAGGCAAAGAAGAGCATGCCTCACTGAAAGAGCAAATGGATACACCAACGGTTGCAGAGGAATATCAACATGCAGATGATATTCCAACTACAGCAGAGGTTGATCCTGCGCATAAACCTTTAAATAAACCTTTTGGTTCAACGGGTGAAGCTGAGCAAGATATTGATGTTCATCCCAAAGATCCAGACTAAATTAATCACACTAAACACCGACCGCTGATGGCGGTTGGTGTTTTTTATTGGAGTAAACTGATGTCAAAAAAAGCCCCAAATAAATATTTTGCCCCAATCATCATTGCGGGTATTACGGTTGGATTTTTTGTGAGTGCTTATAAATTTGTCTTTGCAAAACCGAAGATCGATACAACAACACACGCTAATGCTGAAAGAATACCCACTGCGGCAACTGAGGGACGTGATGCGGTTGAATCTGATGAAAAATAATACAAAAGTCTATAGTGTTGAATGAACTTTAATTTGGTATGTTTAATGCATATGGAATATGGATATTTCATAAATTAGAAATACTTAAATGCCTATACTTTTATTATAGCTGCATGGATATTTCACGATTTATTTTTATAAATTGCAGTTTAAAAAGGAAAAACAGATGATGCAAATATTAAAAAAAACATTGATGACGAAACGTTCAGTGATCCAGCCGAGCCATGTCCATATTGCCATTGCGAAAATGGACTTAGCGCTTGCCCGTCAACAGAAGCAAAAGCAGTGCGTACTGCTACGCACGGACTATTTAGAATAATTTACAGTTTTAAGCACATGGCTTAAACATATTCTGATGCGGCATGCGCAGATGACCATGCCCATTGGAAGTTAAAACCGCCCAAATGTCCTGTCACATCCAATATTTCACCGACAAAGTACAAGCCTTTTTGCTTTTTACTTTCCATGGTTTTCGATGAAACTTCAGTGGTGTCTACGCCACCTAAAGTGACCTCAGCAGTACGGTAGCCTTCGGTTCCTGATGGTTTAACTTCAAACGCATGCAAGCGCGTTGCAATGTGCTCCAGTTTTTCATCCGACAACTGAACAATCGCTGTTTCAGCCAGTTCTGGCCAAATGAGGTTTTGCAGTTCAACTACCACACTTTTAGGGAAATGTTCGCCCAGTAAAGTACGCAGCAGGGCTTTGGGTTGACTGTGCTTCTTGGCTTTTAAGTAGTCGTGCAAATCCACACTTGGCAAGAAGTCAATTTTGAAGCTTTGTCCTACATCCCAATAATTCGACAGTTGTAGCGAGCTTGGCCCACTGAGCCCACGATGCGTAAATAAAAGGGCTTCGGTGAAAGCGTTTAAGTCATTCGATAAAGTTGCATCGACCGCGTTGCCACTTAAGCGTGTGGTCACTTCTTTAAAGCTATCTGAAAAGGTAAAAGGCACCAAACCTGCGCGAGTTGGATATACATGGTGACCAAATTGCTTGGCAATTTCATAGCCAATCCCTGAGCCGCCTAAGGTCGGAATAGATAAACCACCCGACGCAATGACCACAGATTCGGCTTCAAAATAACCCAGTGTCGTGGCAATTTGAAAACCCTGCTCATCGAGTGCGGTGATTGCTTTCACTTCACAGTTGGTTTTAATGTCGACCAAACCTGTTTTTTCACACTCGCTCAACAGCATAGCTAAAATTTCTTTGGCACCTTTTAGGGTGAACAGCTGTCCGTGTTTACGCTCTTCATATTCAATACCATACTCACAAACCATCCCAATAAAGTCCCAATTGGTATAGCGAGTCAGAGCTGAAATCACAAAGTGTGGATTATGTGAAATAAAGTTGCTTGGTTCGACATAGAGGTTGGTGAAGTTACATTTACCCCCACCCGACATGAGAATTTTTTTGCCGACTTTATTGGCTTTTTCTACCACCACCACTTTACGTCCGCGTTGAGCTGCCATATAGGCTGTCATTAAGCCAGATGCACCTGCACCTAAAACTAAGACATCATATTGATTTGCGGACATGACACACTCACGGGAGAATAAAGCAGGGCATTATAGACCATCTTTTTTGCTTTTTCAGGACTATCTAAAGCGCGGCTAAACGACCTTGCAACCCACCTGAATGAATCACTAAAATACGATGATCTTTGGGGAATGTACCTTGTTGAATTAAATCGGTTAAACCCAACAGCATTTTACCTGTGTAGATCTGTTCTAGTGGAATCTGATGTTGATGTTCAAACGTACGGATAAATTGTAAGAGTTCTGGCGTAGTTTTGGCATAACCCCCACAGCAATATTGGTCGGTGATTTTCCAGTTGGTTTTATGGGTGAGCTGTTGTATTTCTCTGGCAAGGAAATCTCCTTTCAAGGCCGAGAATCCCAAAACTTGTTGTTGCGGATGACTGGCTTCAATTAAGCCTGTGATGGTGCCGCCAGTCCCGACCGCACAACAGATTAGATCAAAATTTTCACAATCCTGCTTATTCAGAATTTCTTGGCAGCCCTGTATCGCGAGGGAATTAGTGCCACCCTCAGGAATCACATAATAATCGGGATAATCTTGTTGCAACTGAGCTAAGTATCCTAGGCTTTGCTTTTGCCGATAGGCTTCTCGTGTCACAAACTGCAATTGCATACCAAATTGCTGTGCTGTATTTAAGGTTGTATTCAAAGCTTTACTGGCTAGTTCTTCGCCTCGAATAATGCCTAAACTTTCAAATCCAAATAACTGCGCTGCATAAGCCGTCGCGGCAATATGATTGGAATAGGCACCGCCAAAAGTCAGCAGTTTTTTATAGTCTTGTTTCTGTGCCGTCAACAGGTTGTATTTGAGTTTAAAAAATTTATTGCCTGAAATGTATGGATGGACCAAGTCTAAACGTTTGATGCTGATATTGATCCCGCCAACACTGATGTGCTGATAGGGAATGGACTGCGCAATCTGTTCAAACATAGGACTTTTATCAATCAGGTTGAGTGCTTAGTGTAAGTGAAAAATGGCGGTTTTTTTCACAGGATTAATCCTTTGCTGCATGTGTATCGACCGAGCTAATCACGGACATGCCTGGGCGTAAATTTTCAATGCCCGTTTGATTCGGATCAATTGCAATCCGTACCGCAATGCGTTGTACCACTTTGGTAAAGTTACCTGTCGCATTATCAGCTTTAAGCACACTGAACTCTGAGCCTGCAGCTGGGGAAATTTGCTCGACATGGCCTGTAAATTTCTGATGATTGAGGGCATCCACCGTGAACCATGCTTTTTGTCCAATTTTCATGTTGGCAATTTGAGTTTCTTTAAAGTTTGCAGTGACCCACGTCTGCTGCGGAATCAGATAGAGCAACTGTGTGCCTGCTGCCACATATTGTCCCACGCGTGGATTGACTTCACCCAGTTGTCCATCCATCGGGGCGATAATGCTGCTGTAGTTTTTGGTGGTTTTGGCCTGATCCAGCTGTGCAGCGGCATTGGTCACTTGTGCTTTGAGTCCTGTTTCAGCCACTTGTGCGGTTTTGAGCGCTTCTTTCGCCACCAATACATTGGCCTGTGCTTGTTGCAGTAAGGCTAAATTATTTTGGGTATCGGCAAAGGCTTTGTCTTGCTCTGATTTAGACGCTGCGCCAGAGTCGCCTAACTGTTGATAGCGCTGCTGTTGTGCCAACGAGAGTTGATAGGCTGCTCGAGCTTGTTCGACCTTGGCTTCTGCCGCCACAATATCGGCTTTACGCTGTGCAATATTTTGGCTTTGGTTAGATAGGTTATTTTGCGCTTGATCCACCCCAGCTTCAGCCTGCGTGACTTTTTGGTCATAAGTAGTGGCATCAATATGCATCAACACCTGTCCTTTTTTGACGTGATCAAAATCACTGACCAACACATCTTTGACATAGCCATTAATTTGCGAAGAAAGCACCGTGGTTTTGCCTTTGACATAGCTGTTGTCAGTGGACTCAACGGCACTGTCAAATGGTCCAATTTTCCACGCCCACAAGATGATGCCAATACCGATGATCAGTACTAAAAACATCAAAATCAAGGTACGTTTCGCTGTTGGAATTAGTTTGCTGGGTGGAGGAGTAACGGGTGCTGTTGCCGTTGGCTGTTCAGCCTCAGGCGTATTTTCAGAAGTTACATTTGTTTCAGCAGGTGCTACTGGTTTTTGATCTTCAGACATAACAATTTCTCAATAAATAGGGAGCAGTGGCATTAGGCAGGACCAATTTTCGCTTGTTGCCGCAGTTGATATTGATTTCGTGCAATCAGGAATGTCCCCCACAACAACAGCAGCATGGCCACGATGCCATTGAAGCTAATCACATCGTTATAGGCACGCACTTGAGCTTCTCGAGTCACCACTTGATTTAAATTTTTTAAGGCTTGTTGTTGCTCTAACTGCTGATCGAGCGTGTAACTATGCGAACTTTGTTGATACGCTAAAAGACGCTGTGCAATCAACGGATTGGTTTCGGGGAGTTGTTGAATCATTTCAGCACGATAGTTTTGGGTTCGGACTTGTTGATAGGTGGAGTAAAACGATGAACCGACTAAGCCACCAAATGTTTGAGTCGCTGAAAATAAAACAATAAACGTGACAATATGGGTGGGGCCTTTTTGCATGGCACTTAAGATACCCGTGATTAAGAGTGGACCAATAAACACACCACTGGCAAAGCCCACCAAAAACTGACTGCCGTAGAAGTTAGAAGGACGAACATCGCTAGTGAGATGGAAATCCAGTCCGCAAGCAATTAATACCAAAGCTTCTGCTAACAGTAGGTGCCAAATAATCCGTTCACGTGAAAAAGTGATGGCACTAAATAAGGTTCCAGACACAATGCCTAAAAAGATCACCACATAGAGCGGGACAAATTGATCGGGGCCCATACCCATCGTTTTGAGAAAACTCACGGCAGCATAACTTTGCTCCGACATTAAGAAGCGAATTGCAAAGGCACCGATGATAAAACGAAGCGTAGATGATGTCCCCAGCCAACGCGTCATAATCAGTGGATTGACCCGATAATGTTCGTAGACCAAACCAATCACAATCAGACTGAACCCTGCAATTAAAAGGTATGCCAACCATTTCACTTCAAACCACCACAAGATTGGCCCTTGGGTCAGTACAATACACAAAAAGGCAAAACCAGGCGCAAGCAAGGCAAAGGTGAAAAAGTCCTGCTTTTCAAAAACAGCAATTCTTAAACTGCGGGGTAATTTAAGCGACACCACCATTGCAAAACAGCACAGGGCTAAACCAATTTCAAAGGTATATAGGACATTCCAGTTATTGACATCAATAAGGTACGGAGAAATGATCCATGCTAAGGGAATACCAAGCTGTTGGAAGCCTAAAGCCAAATAGATACTGCGACCAAAATTTTCTCGCTTAAAAGCCTGCATAATGTAATACATGCCTAAAGAGCTGAGCGGTGCTGCAACCATGCCACTAATAAAACGCACCAGTACAGCCATTTCAAAGGTATGTACAAAGACGTGTAAAACTAAAACTACAATAAAAATCAGTAGGCCTATTTCAGAAAATAGACGCAGACCGTATTGTTGGCGGGCTTTAAACAAAATCAGATTCGCACTGACATTGGCCATGACATAAGCTGCAGGAATCCATGCCACCTCAGAGGGTGTGAGTCCATATTCACTCTGAATTAAGGGTAAATTCGCGGTAATAAAACCGTTACTGAGACTTGCAGACAGTGCGACAAATAAACCAATAAAAAAATATATGAAGCGCTTAGGCGTGGAGTGTGCGATCACGGCAGGAGAGCCAGGCAGGGTTGGCTTTTCTTCGGCTGTCCAGTTTGGTGCAGGTTCGAGTAAACGCGGTGGCTGTGTCATGAGTGGTGACCTTTATGCCCGAATACCATTGAGTAAGAGTTCAATTGCACGTTGTGCAAGTTGTTGTTGCTCTAGATCGGTTAGCCCTTGAAATGAAGTCCTTAAAATCGCTGTAATCATGGCGTAATCTTGGGTAGTCAAATCGGGGCGGCATACGCCGTGCTGTATGGCTTGATCAATTAACGGTTGTAAAATCGCATTGCGGCGCGCGTAGATATCGACCATGACGGGATCATCACGCTCAATCACCCGCCAATATTCCATCAGTGCGGTTAAATAGGGCAAGTTATAAACATGGTTTTCAATTAAACGAATAAAACCATCTTCATACTGAGAAAACGCTGCCGCACGAACAGCGAGACGTTCCAAAGCTTGTTCCATGAGTGCAATCACCAAGGCACGACGGTCATCAAAATTACGATAAAACGTCGCCCGCCCGACATTGGCTGTATCAATGATTATTTGTAAGGGGGCATTGATTCCGTGTGTACGAAAAACCTGAACTGCAGCTTCCAGCAATTCCTCACGGTTTTGTGCAGCACGCTGTTGACGACTGGTCATGGTGATTATTTCATTTAATTTGGAAGTGCTATTATTTAACGGACAAAAGTGTCCGTTGTAAATATTCAATCCTGTAAGATTTTGTAAATTACTTTGTATTTTTCTAATCTAAATCATTCATGTTATTGTTTTATTTATGAATGATTGATATTTATTTTATAAAGAAAATTCACAGAGAACCCTCATGTAGATGGATAAGAGTTGTAACAAAGTCGATAGGATTGGAAAAATAAAAGTGCTATGCTGAAAGCACAATAATGATAAATGAGGGGCTATGATGAAAACCTTATCTACCCTAGTATTGGTTTTATTGCTCACTCAACTGACCGCGTGTGATGCAAAAAAGGATTTGAATCAGCCTAGAACTGGGGCTCGTACCATGATTATTGGTGGTGTTCCTGTGCATGATCGTGACTATAAACTTCCATCACAAGAAATGGCTTTTAATCAGAAAACGCCTACACAGGCTGATACGTACTAATAGGTGAAAATAGGGAGGCATATTGTCAGTACATGGTGGTGCAAGGTGCGATGTACAGTATAAAAGATGCATTGTGCTACGTCAGATTTGTAAAAATGTGAAGTAGACGTCTTACTTCCTGCAAATGTTTGTTGAATTAAAGCCTTACAAACGTATAAAAGGCCTTGTACTCGCCCAATATGCCCAAACTGTTATGGCTCAACTTGGCTAGATCAGTTCGATTTGCCAATTTGAAGCTTGAATCTCTAAGTTATTTTGCCTGAGTTGCTGGCTAATTGCATCGGCTTGTTTTTGCAAGTCTGCAACCCTAATGGTTTTAACCCAGCGAATTTCACTGGAACTATAACGACCATTTTCACGTCGTGAACTGTCGATGGCCTGTTGAATAATACGATGCTGTTGTGTGAGTAAATCACGTGTGTTTAAAACACTGAGCATGGATTGACCCGTACTGGTTTTAGCTTGAGCATTGGTCGCATGAATTTTTTCAATCAGATGATGTAATTCTGTATTCACACTAAAGGCCTCACCCATCAGCGCATTGGGGTCTTCACTCAGTTCATCGCCTTCTTGGATTAGCACATTATTGTTGATGCGTTGTTGTAAAGAGGTGAGTTTGGTTTGTAAATCACTACGCAATAAAAGTGCTTCTGCTAGTTTCATAGATTTGTTTTTAAAGTTTTAGATGAGTCTTATGCTGCATCTGTACAGTCAAAGCTTCAAGTGAGTTTTGTAATTTTTATGAAATCTAAAATCATGAGAAAACGATAGAAAAGCACTTAGTCAGTTTCGGTATTTTATTTAAAACGTGGAGGTGTTTTTCCTATGTTGATTAGTCAATTTATTTACTAATGAGGTATAAAGTTTTATCTAATTTTTCTTTTTATCCAATTTAAAATTAGGTGCGTACACGGCCTCAACATTTCAATAAAGTACAAAAGGTGTTTGCGTAGGCAATAACCTTACTTTTGATAGGCCAAAAGTAAGCAAAAGCCTTTGTTACCCATACATAACATCCCTGTTATGATGGATAACGTGTGGCATCCCTGCCACACTCGCGTATCCAAACGTTGCTTAAATTAAACTATGTAATAGTAGCGACATAAAGGTGCTCTTATCACTATTATTAAAAGCTTAGTGGAACACGGTTTCCAAAGCTTTCAAACCGACCTTTGGATCAAGCAGACCATTGTAAATTTCAGGGATTTCACGTTCGACCCCAAAGAATTCATAAATGGCAAGCATCGCTCCACGAACTGAATATTCCACAGTAAAGACCACGTCATCTTCAATTTCCACAAACTGTCCAAGGAAGGCAAAGTTTTGTGAGCCTTGTGGAATTACCTGTGGACGATCCCCCGGCTTACGGCAGGCGAATAGGGCAGAGGCATATGGCATCATGGCAGTGGTTACATTGGTGGTTGCCAAAACATGATCTAAAATGTCGTCAAAACCGAGCTGTTTAATCAGTTCTATCAGGATTTCTTGCCCAGTGGCTTCGGACATTGGTTTCTTGATGTAATCGCCCATATGATCAATTTGGAAACCGTAGCCCCATAAGGTATACAGGCCTTCAGGTAAGTCGGCAAAGTGTGGCTGTGCAGGAACCACGATGGATAAATGCCAACCCGACTCATACCAAGTCATCAGTGCGCCTGTACCTGGCTCATTGCCTGTATAGTCAATAATACGTTTAAGCAGCACGTCATCTTTCATGGTCAGGGTGAAAGACTCCCACTTATGTTCATCGATATTGCCATAAAAAGTCATTGGACGGCCAAAGTCTGGGGCTTTTTGTGCTAGCGTTTCCCAAAGTGTCCAGCCATGATCTTCTCGATTACGAACGAGGGCAGGCACGTCATGATTGCCACCATAACGTGAGTCTGCGGTAATAGAGCCTAAAGTGAAAATGGCTAAATCATTGGCTTTCAGATTAATTTGCTCTGAGCCTTCAGGCAATTGTACATATAGTCGCGAGGTATGGCGTTCTTGGGTTTCAGCATTGGTAATGAAATCCGCATCTGTGACATAGTGTCCAAAACGCACATCGACGCCTTGTGCGACTAGCCAACGCTGTAGGGGCAGAATCATCGAATCATATTGGTTGTACTTGGTCCGTTTGACACCCGCTAAGGTATGAATGCGTGGCAATTCTTGAATAAAACGCAAGAAATAGCGTCTTAACTCTGCTGCACTGTGCCATTTTTGAAAAGCGAAAGTCGTGCGCCACATGCGCCAGAAATTGGTTTCAAAAAAGGCTTCATCAAAAAACTCATCAATGCGGCGACTGCCAATTTTTTCTTCTTTTGAAGCCAATAGGCGCAGCATCTGCGCACGATGTAGTGTATTCAGACCAAGCTTTGCCGCATCCGCAATGACATGTTCGGCATCAATCAAACGTGCATTGGCGTGGGTTTTCACTTGTTCATTAAACTCACGACATTCTTCACGTACCGAAACGTTTGGATTTTCCAAAGATGGAATACTGGAAAATAAATCCCATAGGCACAAATAAGTTTCATCGGTCAGCATTCGCCCACCACGTGTTACCCAAGCTTGCGCGGCATGCGGTGTATGTCCACCATCCATCGAACCACCTGAAATATCGAGTTCTTCTAAAATATGGATATTTTTGGCAGGGACTTTGGCATCACGGATTGCAAATGCAGCAGCAGCCATACCTGCGATACCACCACCAATAATCCAAAGATGGGACTGTTGCGCGTCTAATGGGGTGCGCTTCTTATTTTGCATGGTTCACCTTTAATTATGATGTTAAAAATTATGAAGTAAAAAAATTGGTTTAGAAAAACCTTAAAAATAGTATGTCTTTTTATATATGAAAAATGTATGAAATGGGAAGCAATCCCCTCATTATATTTTGTAATCAAAAATAGATGTATGATGGCTATTTTTAATACACATTTGTCTTTTTATTAAAATTGAATATGATCTAAATAACTGATGTTAATGTTTATTGTTGAGTAATTGCTCTATTGTTGTTTTCACTATGGCTATGCCGAATTTCTTTAAAAATAGGCTTTTTATTTATCATTAAAAAATATAATGGACGTATATGCTGTGGCTTGAGCACGATATAAATGTGAAAAATAACTGATAAAGTGAATATCGTAAAAACTTTGTTTAGCGTAAAATCGCAGCTGATCAAATTCTCTCAATTTAGAGGTCACTCTTGGAATCATTTTGGATTTTGGGCTCGATTGCCTTTGCATTAATGTTAGGCGCAATGAGCCCTGGACCGACGTCGATTTATGTAGCAAAAAATTCGATTGCGATTTCTCGAAAGCATGGCCTATTTACCGCACTGGGGACTGGAACAGGCGCAGCTGTTTTTGGTCTGTTGGCTGTACTCGGCTTACAAGCCTTTTTGTTGGCAGTGCCGTCAGCGTATTTGGCCTTAAAAATTTGTGGTGGGATCTATTTGCTTTGGCTCGCGTTTAAAATTATTAAACACGCCAAAGAGCCAATTGAGGCAGATCATTCCAGCTCGAAAGCAATGACTTTACGCCGTGCCTTTATGACTGGTTTAATTACCCAGCTCTCCAACCCTAAAATTGCGATTGTTCTAGCCAGTATTTTTACTGCACTTTTACCCAAAGAAATCCCAACTTATTACTATTTTGTACTACCTATCCTGTGTTTCTTTATTGATGCGGGTTGGTGTTCGTTGGTTGCAGTGGCGTTGTCTGCTGAAAAGCCGCGCCGTGTGTATTTGAAGTTTAAAGCCGTATTTGACCGCGCAGCAGGGACGGTGATGACGGTGTTGGGTTTAAAACTGATTTTTGGAATGAAGTGATCGGTCTGACAACAACAAAGCTGGATTTTGTATAGGTAACTAAAAGCTAAATGGTTATAATCCCTTTGATTTTTTAATGATTTTTAAATTAAAGATTTGAGGGATAAATTTTGAATAAATCTATATTTTTGGCCGTTTTGAGTGGCTTAGCATTATCTGCATGTTCAACAACAGAAACGTCAAAAACAATTCAATCACCGCAAGTAACAGCGGCAGTGGCGACTGTCAAATATAGTGGTACTAAAACGCCTGTTTCTGTAGGAAAATTTGACAACCGCTCAAGCTACATGCGTGGTATTTTTTCAGACAATGTTGACCGCTTAGGTGGTCAGGCGAAAACTATTTTAGAAACGCATTTACAGCAATCGGGCTATTTCTCTGTCCTAAACCGTGACAACCTTGCTGAATTACAACAAGAAGCAGGTTTCACCAAATCATCTCAATCCATTAAAGGCGCACGTTATGTATTAACGGGCGATGTGTCTGAATTTGGCCGTAAAGAAGTCGGTGATCACCAGCTATTTGGCATATTGGGCCGTGGTAAAACCCAAATTGCTTATGCCAAAGTGAACTTAAATATTGTCGATGTAAAAACAGCAGAAATTGTTCACTCTGTGCAAGGCGCAGGCGAGTACGCACTCAGTGAACGTGAAATTTTAGGTTTTGGTTCTACCGCTTCTTATGATTCAACTTTAAACGGTAAAGTTTTAGATTTGGCTGTGCGTGAAGCGGTTAATAATTTGGTGTTGGATATTCAAACCAATAAGTGGTCTGCGCAGTAATTGGTTTGAATCAATGAAAAAAATCGTATTGGTTTTAGGTGCAATCTGCACCATGACTTTAGTGGGCTGTGTTTCAGCGCCAAAATCGTTATACAGCTGGGGCGAATATCCACAGCAAACTTATCTGATGTTGAGTTTGCCAGAAAAGACTTCTCCACAAGAACAGATTGGCAAACTTGAAAAAGATATTGAAAAAGCCAAAGCCAAAAATGCAGCAGTGCCTCCGGGCTTATATGCACATTTGGGTTTGTTGAATTTAAATATCAATAATGGGCCACGTGCCGTTCAGTATTTTGAACTTGAACGCCAAACTTACCCAGAGTCGACAGTATTAATGGATCGTCTTTTGAAAAAAATGACGGCTCAGTCTGCGGCAGGGAGTGTGAAGTGAAACATTTCAAAAAACTATGTGTACTTGGCCTTGCTGTGACACTCTTCACAGGTTGTGCTACGACACCAAAAAGCAATCGTGACTTATCTGCATATCATGCCAATATGCCAAAATCCATTTTGGTGTTGCCGCCTGTGAATGAGTCACCCGATACACGCGCAACCTATGGGTATTGGTCTACCGTGACTTTACCTGTAGCAGAAGCGGGCTATTATGTGTTCCCCATTTCTGTGGTCGATACGCTATTTAAAGAAAACGGCGTAACCAACGGCTATGATGCGCAGCAAATTCCAATTCAGAAACTCAATGAAATTTTTGGAGCGGATGCTGCGCTGTATGTCAAAGTTAAAGAATATGGTTCTAAGTATCAGGTGATTCAATCCGTTTCGACCGTCGCGGTCGAGGCGAAATTGGTGGATTTAAAAACTGGAGCATTATTATGGGAAGGTCAGGAAAAAATCCAACAAGCCAATAATAATAGCAACGCGGGTCTGGTCGGGATGTTGGTGGGTGCCTTGATTGACCAAATTTCCAATCACCTATCGGACAAAGCCTATATGCTGTCTAACAGTGTGAGTACCCAGTTATATGCTCCGCAGTTGATGCAGCAAAAAGGGTTGCTATATGGACCTCGCTCTCCGCATTTTGTACAAAATTCGATGAGTCCACAGCAGTAAAAAAATCCCCTCAAATGAGGGGATTTTTATGATTTAACAAACTTCTATTTGGTTTGAAGTGACTTTTAACTCTCAGTCAAAAGAAGAGACGATTATCGTATAAATTAATCCTTAAAATGCACAGGAATCCATTGATAGCTTTTCCCATCTGCCGAATAGATATGTCCAATCGCAGGAAATGGTAAGTGTGGTGCTGCAATGGTTTGCCCGCCTTTTGTATATTCCGCAAATTGCTTTAAGCGGGTTTGCACTGCTTTTTTCGGATCGATATCATAATCGATTGCGGTTTCTGGCTTGTCGAATTGCACAGTATGAGAGTGGACAATGTCACCAATAAAGACCACCGTTTCATCTTTGGTTTTCAGCTCATAGCTAAAATGTCCGGGTGTATGCCCCGCGGTATTAATCACTTTAAAGCCCTGAACTTGATCACCCAACTGATACGTTTTGAAGCGTTGTTTGGCTTGATAAGGCGCAATAGCTTGTTTAATTTTTTCAACAGTTCCTAAGTAGCCTGCTTGTTTTTCTTTCGGGAGCTTTTCGACCTGTTTCGGGTTTAGCCAATAGTTCGCTTCATCGCTCGAGACATAAACCGTTGCATTTGGAAAGTTTGCCACGCCATTTTGGCTAATACCACACACATGGTCTGGGTGTAGGTGCGTCAGCAAGATGGTATCGACTTGTTGTGGTTGATAGCCTGATGCTTTTAAATTGCTTAACACTGAACCCAAATGTGCGCCAAAACAGCTCGCAGCGCCGCTATCCACTAAAACCAGCGAATGGCCTGTATTCACGAGGAAGGCATTGACTGAGGTTTGTACGCCCTTGGCTTGGTCAGCAGCATATTTCTTTAAAATTTCATGCACTTCTTTTTCTGGAATGTTTTGAAAGAGTTTAGGTGACATGAAGTTCGTGCCATCGAGCAGGGCAGTGATTTGTACATCACCCGCTTGGTATTGGTAATAACCTGAAACTTGTTTTTGTTGGGGGATTGGGGCGGGCGGGGAAAGGGCGAAGGCTGAAACACTGCTGATACTAGAGATAATTAAAGCGGAAGCAAGTAATTTATTCATTTATAAAGTTTCACAAAATTTGTTGAATTGTCTATTTTTTAGCATGTGGGGTGATTTTTTTCATCTAATTTTTGCGGGTGGAAATAAATATAAAGCATACGATGCCAAATTAATATCTTCAGATAAGATGAGCATTTATTGATACTATTGTGGATGCCTAAGATAGTCGGTTGTTATTGTGTTTTAAGACTAAATAATACTTTGAGGTTGGTGGAACGAGAGAGATACCAAACAAAAATGAGCGCAATTTCAGAAATTCGGAGTTACAAACTTCTAATTTTTAGATGATATTTTTTATAACTTGTTTAAATTTATGAAAAATATGAATAACACAGAATAATTGAGTACTATCGAGTATAAGGACTAGAATTGTGAGCTTGGTGTGGTAAGTCAACTGACGACTCTAGCTCACCTCTTTTTGAAATATATTGTTTATCCGTAATTCGGGTTAATTACAATCAAAACAGAATTAATGAAATGAATAGTGACATGATACCTATTTTAGCTGTTTTAATTACAGCAACTTCAACTTTAGTAGCAGTTTTTATTACTAATTATTTTAATATGAAATCTTTAGAAAAAAATCTGAAATTTCAATTACAATTAAAAAATAATGAGGTTAGATTGAATAAGTTGGAAAATGTCTATGAATTATTTGAAAAATGGAATACATATTTTGCTATTAATTATTTAAACTATTTGCACTTTCATAATAAAAAAATTACGCAATCTGATTTGTTTGAATTAATAAGAGATCCGAAGGTGTATAACTCAGGTGACTTTCAAAAACTTATTACTTTATTGAATATATATTTTCCCGAACTAAATGATGAATATGAAAGAGTTAACAAAGCAAGAAGTGAGGTAGTGAAATATATGAATGTGGACAAAGAAATTAATGTTAAAGATTTTGTCAAAGTGCAGGAAAGCTTTGAGAACGTAGCTATGAACTTTAAAAAAGAGATTTCTGAATTAGCAAAAAATATGAAAAATGAATAATATTGAATGATATATGAGAAGATTTTTTGATGATATTACGGCTTAAATTCTATTAGTGAAAAACTTAGTTTATATGATTTAAAAAAGCCCTACTCAATATAGCAGGGCTTTTTATAAGTTTCTAAACCTTAAGACACTTTATCACCCGGCTTAGCGCCAGATTCAGGTGAAATCACCCAAACACCTTCGCCATTACCTGCAGCTAAAACCATACCGTTTGAAATACCAAAACGCATTTTACGCGGTGCAAGGTTAGCGACCATCACCACCAATTTACCTTTGAGGTCTTCTGGTTGATAGAACTCACGAATACCACTGAATACATTACGCGGTTCAGCTTCGCCGACATTTAAAGTTAGTTGAAGAAGTTTGTCCGAACCTTCAACCGTTGCCGCTTCTAAAACTTCAGCGACACGTAGGTCAACTTTCATAAAGTCTTCAATGCCAATGATCTCTGCTTCACCTACTTTAAGTTCAACTTTCGCAGGTGCAGTTTTTTTCTCTTTCTTTTTCTCAACTTTTACAGGTTCAGCCGCAGCCGCTAAAGAGTCTTTAGATGCATCGACCATTGCCGCAACTGCTTTCGGGTCTACACGTTGCATTAACGGTTGGAACAATGCAATTTCATGATCAACCAATGCCGTTTGAGCAGAAGCAAAGTCAAAGCGGTCTAGCTTTAAGAACTCTTGCACTTGAGCCGCTAAGGTTGGAAGTACAGGCGCAAGGTACACAGCCAATTGACGGAATAGGTTAATCCCCACCGAACAAACGTCATGCACTTGTTGTTCTTCGCCCTCAACTTTCGCTAAAGCCCAAGGTTTTTTCTCATCAATATATTGATTGGCTTTATCTGCAAGTGCCATGATTTCACGAATCGCAGCAGAGAACTCACGTGCTTCATAGGCTTTGGCAATTGAATCGCCCGCATCAATAAAGCTTTGTACCAATTCAGGCTCTGCACAAGTGGCTGATAATTTATTATCAAACTTGGTGTTGATGAATTTTGCACAACGGCTGGCAATGTTGACCACTTTACCAACCAAATCTGAGTTTACTTTCTGAACGAAATCATCCAAGTTTAGATCAGAGTCTTCAACTTTATCAGACAGTTTAGACGCGAAGTAGTAACGTAAATATTCAGGGTTTAAGTGCTCTAAATAGGTTTCAGCTTTGATGAATGTACCGCGAGACTTCGACATCTTCTGACCATTCACCGTCAAGAAACCGTTGACGAATAAACCTGATGGCGTACGGTAGTTTGCACCTTCAAGCATTGCAGGCCAGAACAGCGCGTGGAAGTAAACGATGTCTTTACCAATGAAGTGATAGACTTCTTTGTCAGAGTCTTTTTTCCAAAAGTCGTCAAAACTTAAATCAGGACGTTTAGCTTTGATGTAGTTTTCAAAACTCGACATATAACCAATCGGTGCGTCTACCCAAACATAGAAATACTTGTTTGGCGCGTCTGGAATTTCAAAACCGAAATACGGCGCATCACGTGAAATATCCCAGTCTGATAAACCCGCTTCAAACCATTCATCCAGTTTGTTGGCAATTGAGACAGGTAAGCGACCTTGGTCACGTGTCCATTTTTGTAAATATTCTGAGAAATTCGGTAGTTTAAAGAAGTAATGATCTGAAGATTTCTCTACAGGCGTGGCACCACTTAAAGTCGATTTTGGATTTAACAGTTCAGTTGCGTTGTAAGTTGTCCCGCAGACTTCACACGCATCGCCATATTGATCTTCCGACTTACATTTCGGGCATGTGCCTTTAATGAAGCGATCCGATAAGAACATGCCTTTTTCAGGGTCAAAAAGCTGGTTGACAGGACGGATGGCAATATTACCAGCTTCACGGTTTTTCACATAAATTTCAGATGCGCGAACACGGTTTTCATCACTATGAGTTGAATCATAATGGTCGAAATGCACACCAAAACCGTCAAAATCACGGATGTGTTCTTTTTGCACATTGGCGATTTGATCTTCAGGTGAAATACCATTCGCTTCGGCACGGAGCATGATCGCTGTGCCGTGAGCATCATCCGCACATACATAAGTCACATCGTGTCCCATTGCACGCATGGCACGAACCCAAATATCTGCTTGGATATAACCGAGTAAGTGTCCCATATGGATGGGGCCATTGGCGTATGGTAGGGCGTTAGTGACTAAAATATTACGCACGGATATGACTCTCTCATTCGTATTTTATATAAGGTCAACAATTTTACCTTAGATAGCCGCGACTTGCACAAGTGAATCGGTGAAAAGTTTTCAAATGAGACTAAAGCCCATAGGAATTGATCGGCCCGAAGATGGATCTATTGCCAAATATTCATGAGCCAATAGTGCAAAGATCGAAAATATCGCTTTTAATATCTTAAAAAAGAAGGTGTACATCATTTTGTCTAACTCATGGGGAATACCCAAAAATATTGAAGAACTAGTTTTAGAACGTGATCAGTGTTGTGTTTATTGTGGCTGTGAATTTGGCACTGAAAGAGCTAAAAAGAAATCATGGGAGCACATCATTAATGATATCAATATTAAAACATTAGAGAATATTGCCTTATGTTGTGTTGGTTGTAATGCTTCCAAAGGCAATAAAGAATTAATCAGTTGGTTTTATTCTGGACATGCTCGAAAGAGAGGTATTAATTCCGAAACTATTGCTGATGTTATTAAAATAGCACTAAACCTTAAAAGCTAATGATGAAGTAATCTGCCTTCAATTTTAAGCACTGCTATATAATAGTGTTATTCAGTACATTCAGCCTATTTAGAGTATACCGTCCATGATCGATGATGATTTTGATTTCGACCAACCCGTGACCCGAATTCCGCAAAATCCACAAGCGACCAAACTACTGGGCAATCGACTTTTACAACAAGCTGAACAATATCTTGCTTCAATGGGTAGTCAAGCTCATGCACAATTGGTCGAGTCGCTCCGTCAGCTAGAGTTGGAAGATTCGTACTTTGCAGTAATGGCCGATCAGCTTGAGTATGAAAGTGATGAACCAATGGCCAATGACGTGCTCAATCTGTTGTTTTTCTGGCAAATGGCCAATGAAAAAGAAGCGGATATGACTAAGTTTCAGTTGCCTAATTTAATCCAAACAGACTATTTCCAAACAACTTTGCTTGACGCTTACGACGCGATGGATTTGGGGGCATTCCAAGCCCAGCGCCGCAGCGTGATTGAAGAAACCTTAAAACTGTATCAACAGCAGTGTTATGCAGGGTGCATTACAGTTCTTTATGGTCAAATAGAAGGGATTTTGACAGATGCGCTGATTGAACATGGCTATTTACAGCAAAATCAAACCAAGTTTGTCGATGTGTATAAAATCGTACCGGGTTTGAAAGGCCATGAAGTCAAAAGCCTATGGCATAAAGTCAAAATTGCCAGTGAAATCAATCCGTATTTTCTGAGCCTTGAAGCATTGAAAATGGATGCGAGTTCTAGTGTCACCGCCACTCGTCATAATATGGTACACGGTGCGGACGTGATCCATTTCACGCAAGCACGCAGTTTCATTTTGTTTATTTGGCTGTTTGCAGTTATCAGTTTTATCAGTACGTTAAAGCGTTAGTCACTGCCGTTGAGTGGTACAGGATGGTGTTTAAATTGATGCATCCTGTACAGCTATTGTTTCCAAATGATGCAAATGACGTCAGCACTTAAAAAGCAAGGTATAACTCTTAGTTAAGCAAAATTTTAAATACGAAAGAGGGCTGTGACATGACGAATGACAATAAACTCGATGATTTAAAAACCAAAGCGACTGAGTTGGGCGAAGACTTGAAGTTGAAAGCTCAAGCGGCAAAACTTGAAGGCGAGAAAGTGCTTGAAGATGTCAAACATCAGGCTACTGAAGCCAAGCTTGATGCTGAAAAGCAGCTGACTGACTTAAAGCAGAACGCAGCAGAAAGTAAAGCCGAAGGCGATGCAGCTTTTGAGCAAAAGTTGGAGTCTGCACAAGCCAAAGCCGAGCATGCGAAACAAGTCGCACAGGAGAAATTGGATCACTTTAAAGTTGAAGCAGGGCATAAACTGGATGAGGCAAAACTTAAAGCTACTGAGTTAAAGCATGAGGCTGAAATTAAACTGGAAGAATTTAAGGTGCAAGCCACTGAAAAGTTTGACGAGTTGAAAAAGAAAGCCACAGAAACACTGCAAAAGTTTAAAAAAGACGACCAAGCTTAATCCGTCTGAAACGGCGAATGTCGATCTTTCCGAATTTGCGAATACTATGGCGTAGACTGTGTACTGAGTGCAGGGTCTGCGTCTAAATTAAACCACATGATGCTCTGAATTTGATTGTTCACGGTACGAATGGTGTAGCGATAGTTTGCAATTTCATATACATATACCGTCTCAAGTGGGCTATTCGGTGCACTGCTGATTGGGGTAGAGGACATAGAAATTGGCGATAAATCAATTTTTTTCTGCATGTCTTGAACTTGATCACCGATAGTCACCGTTTGACCCGCAGGGGTTTTAAATGAATTGGTTGATGTATCTGCAAAACTAAAGCTAGATATGGTGCAAGCCAAAACAACCACGGCCCAAAGTTTCATTTTTTTCTCCCCAAATCGCGTCAAGATAGAACAATAGAATATAGATATTTTGCTATGCAATATAGTCCGCACGCCAAAAAACCAATACAATACCGATATGAGTTATCCAATACATTTTAGAAAGAAAATATTAGCCAAGCTTGAAGAAGGTCAATCTATCCGAGCGGTTGCTCAGCACTTCGAAATTAATAAAAATACAATTGTCGAATGGAAAAAGCGAATCGAAATAAAAAGAACTCGACCAAGAAAACCATCTAAAGTTGATGATGATGCCTTACGTGCAGATGTTGAGCAATATCCCGATGATTATCAATATGAACGCGCTGCTCGTTTTGGTTGTGCTACTTCTACAATTGGAGATGCGCTCAAGCGTCTAAATATTACAGTTAAAAAAAGACCTTACGGCACCCGAAAGCAAAAACAGAACTCAGAGAGCAGTATTTAAAAGATTTAAACCGATTAAGGTATCAACACCCGATCATCTATCTTGATGAAAGTGGATTTAAATCTCATGAACATAGACCTCATGGTTATTCAAAACAGGGAACTCCTTGTTATGGAACATATAATTGGCAATTAAAAAATCAAACCAATGCAATAGGAGCAATCCATGAGGGTAAGTTATTTGCAGTGGGTTTATTTGATAGCAAAGTAAATTCGGATGTATTTTATTTTTGGGTAGATCAGTTTTTATTACCAGAACTACCCTCGAATAGTGTAATTGTCATGGACAATGCAGCCTTCCATAAACGACCAGATATACAAGATCTATTAAGCCAACATGGGCATCAAATACTTTGGTTACCACCTTATAGTCCTGACCTTAATCCTATTGAAAAAATGTGGGCATGGGTGAAAGCAAAAAGGAAAAAATGGTTGGTTAACTCAATAGATAAGCTTTTTAGTCGTTTCTTTAACGAGTGTATGGGTAATTAAGCGGTTTGACTATAACATCACCTTAAATGGGGAGATTGGATTGTACTTACAATTCTTTACGTTCAAATTTGATGTAATTCACCGATTTTATTTTTTCAGTTAGCTTAAGTGACTAAGCTTCGCCCTTTGATATTCAGTGTATAAAACCAACTAAAAAGCTAGGAATACTAAATTTCATGGCATAATCCATAAATACTGAACTTAAACTAAGTTCGTTTTGTGGTTAAACTATAGCATTCAGCTGAATACTCGAATTTGGAGTACATATATGTCGTGGCTTTCTTCTCTTAAATCAGTTTTTTCTCCTGCGCAGGAGGTAAAGGAAGAAGAAATCCAAACAGTACTGCAAAACTATATCTTGCCCAATTCAAACCATGCGTTGAAAGACCGCATTACTCAAGTGAATGTGCAGGGCAATATTCTGCAAATTACCATCAATACTTTTCCTGCCGAAGCAGATGATTTACAACAGATTCATGATGATTTGGCGGTTGCGCTTGAAGCATGCGGTATCAAAGAATTAAACATGCATGTGATTCAACAAAAAACGGGACATAAAGAAAAGTCAGGTGGCTGTGGACATCAGCATGCTGAAGGTGAGAGCTGTTCAAGCCAAGCAAAAGAGGCTGCACCGAAAAGCAATTTACCCCCAGTGATTGATGCTTCAGGCTCAGCAGCCCAAGCTGCTGCACAACCCGTTGAAACTGATCCAAACAATCCACCCATTCAAAAAGCAGCACCACAACAACGTGATGTGCCGAAGCATCCGCGTATTCAAAATGTGATTTTGGTGTCCTCGGGCAAGGGGGGCGTGGGCAAATCCACCACCACGGTAAACCTTGCACTTGCTTTGCAAAAGCTAGGCTTAAAAGTTGGGGTCTTAGATGCGGACATTTATGGTCCAAGTATTCCGACCATGTTGGGCAATGCGGGCAAAACGCCGATGATTGAAGCGGAAAATTTTGTACCCTTAGATGCCTATGGTTTGGCCGTGTTATCGATTGGGCATTTAACAGGTGATCATAATACTCCTGTGGCTTGGCGTGGGCCGAAAGCGACAGGGGCGTTGATGCAACTGTTCAATCAAACCTTATGGCCTGACTTAGATGTCTTGATGATTGATATGCCACCGGGTACAGGTGATATTCAGTTGACGCTTGCGCAGCGTATTCCTGTGACAGGTGCAGTAATTGTAACTACACCGCAAAACGTGGCACTTATGGATGCGACCAAAGGCATTGAGTTATTTAACCGCGTACATATTCCAGTTATGGGTGTTGTGGAAAATATGTCGACCCATATTTGCTCAAATTGTGGATTTGAAGAGCAAATTTTTGGTACGGGCGGTGGAGATCAACTGTCGGAGCAATATGCTATTCCGCTGTTGGGGCGTTTGCCTTTAAATGTACAAATTCGTGAAAATGCGGATGCGGGTAAGCCTTCTGTTTTAGTGGAAGACAGTGCAGCAGACAGCTATATGCAGATTGCTGAAAAAATTGCAGCCGCACTGCCTCAGGCTGAGAAAGATCAGACTCGTATTTTTTAAATCAGCCATAAATGAAAAAAAGCCCAATCTGTTGAGTTGGGCTTTTTTTTCTTTTTTAGGAGAGTGAATAGGACTGATTTTGTTTTTTGGCTTGCATTATATTAATGCTGATCGCAATCACCACCATCACAATCCCGATAATATCAGTGACAGTTTCAGGGATAATCATACATAAAGCACCTGCACCTAAGAAAATTCGCCAGAACCAGTTCAAACCAATTTTAAAGTAACCTTCAACTGCTGCACCCAGCGCCAAAATACCGACTACTGAGGTAAACACAATACTCACAATAGTTGTCCATACAGGAAAGGCAAACTCACGTGCATTGACTGCGACGTTGGCCGTATCAATCATCAGCATGGCAGGGTTATAGACGAACAGGAACGGGACAATGAAACCAGCCAAAGAGAGTTTCAAGGCTTGGAAACCTGTGCGCATTGGGTCGCCCCCTGCGATTCCCGCACCTGCAAAGGCGGCTAAGGCGACAGGGGGAGTAATATTGGCAAACAGACCAAAGTAGAACACAAACATATGTGCCACCAGTGTGGGAATATCAAAGTTTGCCAAAGCGGGTGCAGCCATAGTCGCGGTAATGATATAGGCTGGAATCGAAGGAAGTCCCATACCTAAAATCATCGATGCAATCATGGTAAAGAACAGCGTTAAAAATAGGCTGCCTGCACCGATGCTCATAATCGAGGAGGTCATGACAGAGCCAAAGCTGGTCAGGCTCACCACACCAATAATAATCCCCACCACAGCACAGGCTGCCATGACCGAAAGGGATTGTTTTGCACCATCGGAGAGCGCTTCTAATATTTCTTTGAAGCCCATACGGGTCGATTTGCGGAAACTCGCCACAATCACAGTTAAGACAATGGTGTAGACCGCGGCATAACTGACAGGGATGGATTGAAATAGGAAAAATACCAAAGCCACAATTGGAATAAGTAAGTGCCCTCGCTCTTTTAGGACATCTTTAACCCGTGGCAAATCCGCTTTCGGTACGCCTTTTAAATTGTCTTTACCAGCACGGAAATGGACTTGCGCCATCACACCTAAATAGTAGAGTAAAGCCGGAAGAGTGGCTGCAAGGGCAATGGTGCCATAACTGACACCCGTGGTTTCAGCCATAATGAAGGCACTGGCTCCCATCACTGGGGGTAAAATTTGTCCACCTACAGAGGCACTGGCTTCAACAGCACCTGCAAAATTTTTGTGGTAGCCAATTTTTTTCATCAGGGGAATGGTAAATGAACCTGTACCCACGACATTAGCCACCGCTGTGCCATTAATACTGCCCATAAATCCACTGGAAATGACGGCAACTTTTGCAGGACCACCTTGTTTATGGCCTGCCAGTGCCATCGCAAGATCATTAAACAGTTTTCCCATGCCTGATTTCGCCAGAAAAGCACCAAACAAAATAAACAGGAAAATAAAAGTGACTGAAGCACCGATTGCGGAAGAATAAAGTCCTTCAGTTTTTAAATACATTTGCCCGAAAATATCACTAATACTATATGGGCGCGTCAATAAACGATCAGGGACCCAGTCATAGTGGCTAAAAAACGGGTAAGACAGAAAGACTAAACCTAAAATAGGTAGCATCCACCCCATAACCCGCCGTGCACCTTCAACCACCAGCACCACGGCTAAAATGGCAAAAACAATATCTAAAGTGTTTGGAATACCACCACGTGTGGTCATAATGGCTTGATATTCTTTCCAAAGGTATAAAAAGGTTGCTAAAGAGGCTAAGGCAAGTAACCAATCCAACCAAGGGATGCTTTGTCGTGAACTGGACTGACGCGCAGGATAAAGTAGAAAGATCAAAACCAAACCAATAGCGACATGGGCGGAACGTTGAATCAGTTCGGGTAGTGGGTTAAAGGTAATAAATAAATGAAATAAGGAATAGAAAATAGCAATCGCCGCTATGAACCATGCCACAGATTTGTTGCTTGGGGAACGAGTCACTGACTCACGATCAAATTTTTCTAAAATGGCTTGTTGTTGTTGCTCATCTAATTGTTCAGGGGCAACTTTGTCTTCATTTTGAGTCATCGGCATTCTCCGATCTGCCATGCTTTCCACAAGGGCTGTTGTTGTGCTGTAATTTCCACCAAGGTGTAATCTGGATATTGTTGAAAAATAGGCCAGACGCTCTGGTGAATGATGATACTGCCTTGCATATTCTTGGAAATGATCCAGTTGATTTGATCAATTCGCCGATTAACTTTCATTCTGACTATACCGTCTTTTTGAAAGATGATGGGATAGTCATTCGGTGTGCCTGCACCGAAAGAAATCAGGTCGGTATAGCGCAATATAAAGTGTTGTTGCTCTCGTTGATAGTTTTCAATCCAACGGGTTTTTTCAACTGAATGTTTCCACTGCAAACTAAATTGTGCTGTTGAAATTCGGCACTGCATTTGAGCAACAGTTACTTCGCTATAGCGAACAGGTAAGAACAACAGCCCGAATAAACCGAGTAGAAAAAGTGCAGTAATCACTGCACCTTTTTTCAGCTTCATTTTTTCGCTGCGAGTTCGTCGTAATAACGCTTAGCCCCAGGGTGTAGCGGAGCAACCACGCCTTTTTGAGCTGTTTCCAGATTAATTTCTGTCGCTGCCTGATGTGAGTTGGCCAATTGTCCTAAACTATCAAAGAAGGTTTTGGTCAGTTTATAGACATCATCTTCAGAAAGATCGGAACGGACCACTAAAGCATTCATAATGGCCGCAGTTGGAATATCTTCTGCATTACCATAAGTGCCTTTCGGAATATTCAGAGATAGGAAATAAGTTTGGTTTTTGGCGATTTGTTTCACTTTCTCAGGATCGATCCCGACCAGTTGTAAATCGAAACCTTGTTGCAGTTCCATCAAGGATGAGTTGGGGATACCACTGGTTAAGAATGCAGCATCAATTTTTCCACCCTTTAAAGCATCCGCGGCTTCAGCATAGCCTAGATAGTCGACCTTCACGTCATTGTAAGTAATACCAAAACCATTTAAGAGGGTGCGCGCATTAACTTCAACCCCTGAGTTTTGGGCACCGACGGCAATACGCTTACCTTTTAAGTCTTCAAGCTTTTTAATGCCTGATTTTTTTGATGCCACAATTTGCACATAGTTGGGGTAAAGTGCCGCCACTTGTTGGATATTATCAATTTTCCCACTGGCAAAACTACCTGTGCCATTCAGTGCTTCGGTTAAGCTGTCACTCATGACAAAAGCCATTTCAACTTTTTTCTGTTTGAGTAAGTTAAGATTTTCTACCGATGCGCCTGTGGTTTGGGTTTTTGAATTTACACCGTAGGTTTTATTATAAATTTCAGCCAAACTGGTGCCAATCACGTTATACGGCCCAGATGCACCACCTGTCGCTATGTTGACAAATTTACTTTGGAGTTTGTCGGATGCTTGTGCACTGGTTTCAGTTTGAGCATCGCCTGAAGTTGCGGTTTTATTGTCACTTGAGCATGCTCCTAGACCCGCAAGTGCAATTGAAAGTAGCGTGAGTTGAGTCCATTTTTTCATATACTTTTCCTCGTTTTATTATCTTCAAAGCCATTCACTTGGCTCTTTTATCCTTGACTTTGCGTGATCAGATTGATGAATAAAAATACGCATGTTTTAAAAAGTAACTGATTAAAAATCATTTGAATAGTTTTTTTTCATTAGTTATGTCTATTTGATTTATAAAATCATTGATTTGAAAAAAGAATAAAGCATATGGCGTCATTTTTATGAATGCTAGATTGGGTAAGGGTCTTATACGTTATTTATGTTAAGTATTGAATGAAAATTAAAAAAACTGTTATCACGGTTCACTAAATTTGATTGCTTTCAGCATGGCAAGTCATTACGCTTATAGTTATATATATGTGGGTCTGTGAATATGGTCACTTGGTTTTTTATTGGTTTAGTGATAACCATTCTTTTAACTCCAGGACCAACCAATACCTTACTTGCCTCTTCGGGTATTCAAGTCGGTATTCGTAAATCATTGCGTCTCATTCCTGCAGAAGCTTTTGGCTATCTCATTTCAATCACGGCATGGGGCTTCCTCATTGGAAAAGTGTCTGTGCACTTGCCTTTATTGCCGACCATTTTAAAATTGTTCAGCGCAAGCTATATCATTTATTTGGCCATCAAATTATGGCGTACAGCCGATGCTGAAGTGAGTTTTAATCAACCGACTATTCGGGCGCGTGAACTGTTTTTGGCAACATTATTGAACCCTAAAGCATTATTGTTTGCTTCAGCCATTTTCCCAACCATTGCGTGGACAAAACTAGATTATTATCTGTCACATATGTCGCTGTTTTTGGTTTTGATTGTTCCAATTGCTTTCTTTTGGACTTTTATCGGGTCAATTTTAGCGAGCAATAAAATTCGTTGGCTGAACCAATCTAACCTGCAAAAAACAGCATCACTGGTTTTGATGAGTTTTTCGATTCCGCTGAGCTATTCTGCGATTTTAAGCTTTTAATTTAGTAATTAAAGACAGAAATTTTGCGAACTTAAACGCGCTTATTTTCATTGAAAGCGATTTCAGTTAAAGTACAACGCAATTATTGAAATTAAGCTTTTTTGGAAAGAATAAATGGCTATTAAGTCCGATCGTTGGATTCGCGAAATGAGCGAAAAACACGGCATGATCGAACCGTATGCAGAAAACCAAGTTCGTTTAGATGAAAATGGTCAAAAACTCATTTCTTATGGCGTGTCGAGCTATGGTTATGACGTTCGTTGTGCACGTGAGTTTAAAGTTTTTACCAATGTTCACTCGGCAATTGTAGATCCAAAAAACTTTGATGATAAAAGTTTTATCGACATTGAAGCTGATGTTTGTATTATTCCGCCAAACTCATTTGCTTTAGCACGTACCGTTGAATATTTCCGTATTCCACGTAATGTGTTGACTGTGTGTTTGGGTAAATCGACCTATGCACGTTGCGGTATTATCGTAAACGTCACACCACTTGAGCCTGAGTGGGAAGGTCATGTTACTTTAGAGTTCTCGAACACAACCAATCTTCCTGCACGTATTTATGCAGGTGAGGGTGTTGCACAAATGTTGTTCTTCGAATCTGACGAAGTGTGTGAAACATCGTATAAAGACCGTGGTGGTAAGTACCAAGGTCAAACAGGTGTAACTTTACCGAAGACCTAAGTTTTTGGTATTAAAAAAAGCGGATCATTGATCCGCTTTTTTTGTGTCAATTCATTCATCGGAAAATAAATATTATCGGACAGTTGGTTTTGCATTTGTGTTGAGTTTCAGCATAATCAATTGTGAAATAGAGTGCTTTGGTTGATGCAAATAAAAATTATAGTGCGCAGAGTAAAATGCCAAGCAAAGGATGTAGTACATAAAGATGCGGAGCATCGAATAATAAGGATGGTCGAGATGACGAATCGTATATATCCCGCAGGATTGAAAAAATCCTGTTTAGCTAGTCTTGTCGGACTCATGCTTGCACAGTCTACATTTGCGCTCGAGTCACTTTCCGATGAATATCTAGCGGATACTACGGGTGAAGGCATTGCGTTACTTCCTGAAAACTTCAAGATGGTGTTCCAAGGGGCCAATGATCTCTCCACTGCTTCTAGCTACAACCGTGGCGTGGCCAATCCACAACAATACGACACGGGTTTCATTCGTATTATTCCTGTGGGTGAGAACTACTCCAAATATACCGATGCTGATGATCTGAGTGCGAAACGAACCAAAGCGGACATCTTTATTTATGGTTTAGCGCTTTCGCGGTCTGATAATGATGCCAATAGCCGTTTCAGTAATCAGGGCTTCACATGGGGAAGCGATGTTAATCCTTGGTTATTTCACGCTGGCACAGCCACGGGGATTAAACAGTTTCATCAGTCGAATGCAAGTTCAGATGTAAGTTTTCTAGGGCTGGAAGCGCCTTTAGCAGCGGCTGTAGCGAGTGACACAGATAATAATATTAAATTAGGTCTATGGTGGGATGCTTTTTCACGTAGCTGGAACTCCCAGAATAAAGTGGACCCTATCACTGGTGCACCGACAACAACCAACGCGGCTGCGGATCCTGATTTAAGTTTAAATCAAAGAATACGTTTACAGGCGGTTGCCAATGGATTGAGTTTAAATGGCTCACAGGTGCGTATGTTTCAAACTCAAGCATCTACCTTAGACCAGCAAAATAAAACCTTTGGGATGGCAGCCTTACTTCGGATCAATACCAATGATGATCCATCTGGATTGGTCTATACCAACGATGACGCAAATAAAGCGCTATTGAATGCCAAAGTCCTTCGACTCAGCACAGCCGCGACTAATGATGGCACGGCAGTCACACCCGCATTAGATCGTTCATTGGCTCCAATCTTTGATGCCAGTGAAGGACTTTATTTATACAGCCCAAATATTAATTTGGTCTTGGGCAATATGTATCAGCCTTTTGTTGTAGGTTCGGAAGGACGCAATATTATTCTTGAAGTCACGCGTATTCCGAATGTGCCTGAGATTTATAAGCAGATTTATACCTACTACCCAGATGTACAGGGTGGAAGCAACGCTGACTATAAAGGATCAACTTGTAATGTGGCCTATTGCGGTTCGAATTTTGTTCAAACTGGGGCAGGGACTAGCGCGGTTCAATACCAAGGAAATAACGCAACACATAGCAGTATTTCGATTGGTAGCGTGACACGAGATCCGACCACCAATACGCTCAAAGCCAATACAGCCAATAATTCTACGGGAGTGGTATTTCGTGGGACTGGAACGGCAGTTCCTGTGAATTTGGGTTCGGTTGCTATAGATGGTGTACTGATCCAACACTTAAAAATTAAGACCACAGGCCTATAGGACGCTGACATGATGAAAAAATTATGTGTACCCCTGTTGATGTCGCTATCCATGTTGTCTCAAGCGGGTTTGGTGGATTTGGATAATACTGAACTGGTCGGTGTGACTGGGCAGGGCGGCGCAGATCTGAGCTTAACCCTATCGATCAATCACCAATATGCCAATGATATGAGTTTAAATACGATCTCTAGGACCAATGGTGTCGATGCGAATGGTCGAGCTATTGTCACTGAAGCGTATTATCAAATGCGCGCAAATCAAGACTGCGCTTTATTAGAATTGTGTCGTATCGCTATTTCCCCAAATAATCATAAGGAAAATGGGCAACGAAAATGGCTGGTGTTTAAGCAGTTCCAAGGCACCATGCAAATTGATAAATTTTCGCTAGAAGGCACCACAATTCTGAATAAAGAAGGCAGACCACAAACTGCAATGATGTTAAAGTTTTTCGATGATAAACCCCTCAAAATTCGTAACTTGGGCTTTGCTAGCCTTTCAGTGGAAAGTGGTGAAAATGGGTATTTCAATACCTCAACGTATAACAGTTATGGTATGAGTAAAACTGTACCAACTTTTGACAAAGGTCAGGAACAAGGCTTTATGGGCTTAAATGTTCACGGAAACTTACATCTAGATGGAAATCTAAAAATCTTTAGCTATAACTGCTCGGGCACTGCGGGTAGCCGCTGTTAGACATATAGTTTCAAAAGGATATTGAAATGCATAAAATAATAAAACTAAACCTTCTGACACTATGTATCTGTGCAGCCAATCAAAGTTATGCATTACAAGCTTTGAATGATCAGATTTTAAGTGATGTGACGGGTCAAGATGGTATTTCAATTACCCATGAAGCTTCAAAAGTTGACATTAAACAGCTGAATTGGGTCGATCCTGCGGAAGTCGGAAAAACACCGATTAAACTGGGTTTACATAATATTGAAGTGAAAACGGCGACTGGTTATAACAACATAAAACCAAACTCGATTTTGATGTGGGAACAACACAATTAGCCAATGGTACGCAAGGGGTTGGTATTCAGCTCTCTGCCAGTGTGTCACCTTTTACCGCAACGGCTGCCCAAATTATGCTGATGTGTTCACCAAATTGTGCAACGGGTGAAACGGATCAAAATTTAGGAAGTTTTAAGCTTTCGACTATTTCACCTTTTGAAGTGTACTTGGCAACGACGAATGGGCTATTTAACCGCGACTCAAAGGTGCATTTAGATTTTAAATTGCAGAATGCCAGTATTAGTTATGGACAGAATAATCAAGATTTAACCTTAAAGGATTTCAACTTCAATTTATCTGCAGATGGATATCTTTATATCGATGAAACGGAAGGTGTAGTTCTCACCTCAAAGGGCAGTGTTGGCGATAATATTGTTGTTTTAGGTCGAGTGGAAGATAAAACTGATGTACATGACAGCCGTGTAGGCAATGCCACAAATCCCGGGTTAAACGTCGATTTACGTTATGGCTCAGTAAACTCGACTCACCGGAACTTAATTAGGATAGGGGCATCGGGTGCATTAACCAATGGCAAGATCGCGTTGAATGCTGACCAAACTGGTGTTGCTAAGTTTAATACGGTCAACCGTGTTAACGGTAATGTTCAAGAAAATGAGGTGGTTGCATCTGCAGGTTATGGTTTTAAGAATGCGGGCGGCTTACATTTAAATGTATCGGCTGACTTTACCCGTGCAGGGAATAGTTTGCTCGGCGCTGCGACACCGACAACGTTTGAATTAGGGCATACTGGTACAGGCAGTTATGCCATCGAATTTTCAAACTTATCACCGCTGAATGTACGTTCTTCTACTGACCCTAATTCAGCAATAAACAGTCAAAATGCCTATATTGATTTTGGCCAGATTTACATCAATAACATTCGCACCAACTCAATGGGTTTTGTGGTCAATGACCAAATTAAGACGATATTGGGTGCGCAAAACTATGAACTGATTTATAACCCATCGCCAACGGGCAATGCTTCAAATATGGCTTTTATTGCTGTGCGTGGGCTCGATTTTCAAGCCATTGCACGTAAAGCCCGCTTTATTTCAGATAATTCGATTGCGGTAAACAATACTAACGAAGGGACATGGGGCTTAGGTATTCCGATTTATAACCTCAATGCCAATGCTGCATTTTTTGCCAAGAAATACACCAATACCGCTGGAACGGTGAAGGATGGCTTGGGCTATGACATTGCAGTATCAACCGATGGTTATGGGGAAGATAGTCAAGGTAACCCTAAAACAACGTCTATTATTGTCATTGATGGTGCGATGAGTAAGCATGGCGAAGAAGTTAACTACTATACAGGCTTACGTAATATTGACTCATATTTTAAAGCCAATGGGGTGATTGGTTTTAATGAAAATGAAATCTATATCAAAGCCGATAGTTTATTGTTTGCTGCCAATGCGGAAATTGCAATCGGGCAGCTTCCAGGTGCACTGTATAACTGCCCAGAAGGGGTGAATAGTTGTGCCAAAGAAGTCGTACCGATTAATAATTTTGCCAAAAAAGATGATGTTCTCGCATCGATTGCTTTTATGTTAGATGGTAAAGGCGAACTCTTTATTATTCCTGGGCTTGAGGCTGTAGGTGGGACACCACAAAGCAACTATTTGTCATTTAAATCTAATTTTGAGTTTAATACATTGAGTAGCACAGACCTGAGTAATGAAAGTAAAAAAGGAAGTTTTATTAGTTTAAGTAATACCGACAGTAATGGAACAGCAACAAAAACCTCAAGTTTTAACTTAAACAAAATGCAAGGTCACTTAGGTTTGAATGGAAAAATTCATATGCAAAAGGACTCAGTTGTCATAGACAATCAAGTGCAATTTAACCATAAGGCATTAGCAGGTGGACAAGGAACTGCCTTTAGAACGGAGGTTGCATTGTCTCCAACAGGTACCATGCAGAAGGTTGCAGATATTGCCATTACGGGTGGGGCTATGCGTAGCACATTAGGGATTACGCCGCGCTAAAAAGGATGACAAGGAATAAATAAAATGAATAAGTCTTTAATTTCAATTCTAATCACAGCAACATTAGGCTTGAGTCAAAGTTATGCGATGACCGCTTTAAATGACGAGGAGTTGTCAGAAGTTGAAGGTCAATCTTTGATGAATCTAGAGTTTCAGCAGGGGACGAATACAACCGATGCACAAGGGAAAACATATAATCAATCAAATATTGGGTTTTATAAGTTGGCTCTAAGTGCAGAATTGGAGCTGAATGCCAATATTAAGAAGCTTCAGTTGGGGTGCGGTGGCGACAACAATTCCATTCGAGCCAACAGTTGTGATATTGATATCGATCATATTGGTTTAAGTGGACTACCTGATGATCCAAACTATACATCAGATCAGCGTGCAGCAACTTCGGCATTAATCACAAATCCATTTATTCAGTTTGCCATTAAAAATCCGACTTCAGCCGCAACACGTGAAGTACTCGGTTTTCGTGTCAGTGCTGAAAAGATTAAAGGTTTAATGACGCTTGGTACAGAGAATACTTCGACGCCAAATGGTATTAATACCTTTAGTGGTTATATGAAAACTAAAACAGCTTCAGGTACTGCTGTAACAGAAGCTCGTAGCATGACCTTTGCAGATACAGGATTAACTATGAATGGTATTGTGCAAGGACGATTACTCGGAAGTAGTTCTGGGACAACTTGTGTCAGTGGTTTTTTAGACCCTTGTTATGATATTTCATATACGTCTGATACTTATAATTTAAACCTATCTTCGACTACAGCGCCTTTTACGATTAATTCGACAGTTGTGTCTGGGACTCGAATGAAGGATGTAACTTTAAAAGGGAGGGGTACTGTTGGGCAAATTGATTTTAGTGGACAATTAACAGCTAAAGTACTCGGTTTCTTAAACTTAGATAAACAAGTGTCCGGCAATATTACTGGGCTTAAAACAGATATCACTGTGAACCAAAGTTTAGGCTTAATTCACGCATTGTATTTAAACAACCCAGCATCATTATCCTTGCAGTCCCAAGATATTCTATGGACGGGTGCTGCGGTTGGTGCGAATAAAGGTTGGTGGCTGGCAATGGAAGATGAAGTCGAACTGGGTAGCTTAAGCCCAACGACCAAAGTGGCAATTACCAATGAAGTCTTAAAACAAACCATTGCGGGTATTAATAAAGATCTAACGGACAATCCTCGAAATTGCGGTAATCTTTTAACAGGATGTGTCGGTGGTTCTGCCTTAGTTGTTGGGAATGTTCCAATGAATACGACGACTTTGGATTTTCCACTGACTAATTTAAGCTTACAAGGGCAAAACTTTAGATCGAACTGCTATGGTGGTTTAAAATTCTGCTAATTAAATTTTCATAAAAAATCCCGCGATATACGCGGGATTTTTTATTCTAAAAATGAATTATTTTGCAATTTTCGCCAACAACTCGTCTTTAGAAATGTTTACAGATTCAGCATCACGACGGCCTTTATATTCAAAAGTACCTGCATCCAAGCCTTTCTCACCAATCACAATACGGTGAGGAATACCTGTAAGCTCAAGATCGGAGAATTTTACGCCTGGACGTTCGTTACGGTCATCCAGTAAAACATCATAACCTGCTGCCGTAAGTTCAGCGTATAGTGCTTCAGCTGCTTCTAAAGTACGTGGAGACTTATGCGCATTCATAGGCACAATGGCAACTTCAAATGGTGCAATTGCCGTAGGCCAAATAATACCTTTTTCGTCAAAGTTTTGCTCAATTGCTGAAGCAACTACACGTGTTACACCAATACCGTAACAACCCATGGTTACCGTAAATGGTTTGCCATCTTCACCTAGAACTTTACAGCCCAAAGCTTCTGAGTACTTTTGACCGAGTTGGAAAATATGCCCCACTTCGATACCACGTTTAATTTGCAGCGTACCTTTACCGTCTGGAGACGGATCACCCTCAACTACATTACGTAAGTCATAAACTTCGGTGAACTGTGCATCACGTTCCCAGTTTAGACCAGTCACGTGTTTATCAACCTCATTTGCACCCGCAATAAAGTCAGAAAGTACCGATGCAGCACGGTCAACAATAACTGTTAAGCCTTTTTCTACCAAGCCTTGTGGTCCACAGAAACCAGCGGTTAAACCTAGTGCAGCAAGTTGTTCTTCTGTTGCAAAAGTTAATGGTGATGCAATGCGTGGATGCTTCTCGGCTTTAATTTCATTTAGCTCATGATCGCCACGTAAGAACAATGCCACTACCGGTGTTGCTTGGCCTTCTTCGGCTGCAATACCTTGCACTAACAAGGCTTTGACAGAGTGTGCAGGATCAGATTTCAAGAAGTTTGATACATCTGCAATAGTTTTTTGATTTGGTGTATCAACCACTTCCAAAGTTTTGGTTGGCGCTGCACGTTCACCGACTAAAACGGCCTCTGCCATTTCAATATTTGCCGCATAGTCAGATTCAGTCGAGAAGGCGATATCATCTTCACCACTTGATGCTAACACGTGGAATTCATGTGAGCCTGAACCCCCAATTGAACCTGTATCGGCTTGTACTGGACGGAAATCTAAACCTAAACGGCTAAAGATTTTGCAGTACGCGCCATACATGATGTCATAGGTTTCTTGCAGTGATTCTTGGTTTGCGTGGAAAGAATAAGCATCTTTCATGATGAATTCACGTGAACGCATTACACCAAAACGTGGACGAATTTCATCACGGAATTTGGTTTGTACTTGATAGAAGTTTGCAGGCAATTGTTTATAGCTTTTGAGTTCATTGCGCGCAAGATCGGTAATAACTTCTTCGTGTGTAGGACCAAGTACGAAAGGGTTGCCATGGCGGTCTTTGAAACGAAGCAGTTCAGGGCCATATTGGACGTATCGACCAGATTCTTCCCATAAAGACGCTGGCTGAGTTACGGGCATCAGGACTTCGAGTGAACCCGCATTTTTCATTTCTTCATGAACGATCGCTGCAACTTTATTTAATACGCGAACGCCCATCGGCAGCCAAGTGTATAAACCTGAAGCCAATTTACGAATCATCCCAGCACGTAGCATTAGTTGATGTGAAATCACTTCTGCGTCATTTGGGGTTTCTCTTAACGTTGCAAATAAAAAGCGACTCGCGCGCATGGAAACTGTCCTAAAATTTTAAACTTTGAAAGTCAAAGATTATACGATAAAAAATGAGGAGGCATGTCGACACCACCTCAGAAAAATGTCGATTATTATGACATGATTTTACGTGCTTGACGCAGCATAAAGTTCTTAAAGTCATCTAAATAGGTGAAGATCACAGGAACCACCACTAAGGTCAGCAGTGTCGATGTAATGACACCGCCGATCACTGCATGTGCCATCGGTGCACTTTGTTCACCTCCTTCACCTAGCCCTAAAGCCAGAGGCACCATGCCCATCACCATAGCACTAGTAGTCATCAAAATAGGGCGTAAACGTGTTTTACCCGCATCAATAATCGCTTGATAACGATCAACGCCGTGATCCATGGCTTTTTTAATGAAATCGATCAATAGAATTGCATTCTTGGTCACCAAGCCCATCAACATGATAATACCGATAATAGAAAACAAGTTCATGGTGGAGTTAAATAAGAAGAGCGCTAAAAATACCCCAATCAATGATAGTGGCAGGGAAGCCATAATCGCCGCAGGGTGAATAAAACTATTGAACTGCGAACCTAGCACAATATAAATAAACACGATTGATAAGGTGATTGCGGTCATGGCATAACCTGCAGATTCAGCCATGTCTTTGTTTGAACCTTGCGTGTCAAAGCTATAACCTGCTGGAAGGTCAAAGTTGTCTTCAATTTGTTTAATATCTGCACCAATATCGCCTGCAGGGCGACCTGCGGTGTTGGCTTCGACTAAAACCTCCCGTGCTAGATCGCGACGATTAATCTGCGATGCCCCCAGACTTTGCTCTAAATGCGCAACGCTAGAAAGGGGAATCAATAAAGCTTGGCCATTGGCATCCGTTTTTTGCGATGTGAGGTAAAGGTTTTGTACATCACTAGGTAAGCTACGTGCAGTTTCAGTTAGGCGTAGGTTAACGTCATAAGTTTCGCCTTTGTTGTCTTGCCATGTGGTGACATCATCGCCTGCAATTAGTGGGCGAATGACATTGGCAATTTGGTTGACCGATAGTCCTAAATCGCTGGCTAAGACCCGATTAATATGCACGCCTAAAGTCGGTTTAGGGGCTTTAAGTGAGCTTTCTAAGTCGACAATGCCTTTGACTTGCGCAATTTCAGCCATAAAGCGGTCTGATATCTTCTGGAGTTCAGCTAAGTCAGGACCTTTGATGGAAATCATTACGGGCTTTTGTCCGCCCGATACCGTTTCATCTGCCGAGGCAATTGAGGTCACAGTAATGCCACCTACTTGTTGTAGGCGTTGGCGGAACTCATTGTTTAAGTCGGTTAAGCTTTTTTTGCGCTCTGTACGTGGTGTAACGGTTACGCGAATACTGACATGGTTTTTACCACGATCCGTAACACCATTAATCACGGCATAGGTTGCTCGAACGTCAGGGTGCTGCTGAATAATTTTATCGACTTGCAGCAGTTTGGCTTGTGAATATTCCAAAGATGCATCGACAGGTGTTTCAAACTTAATCCGAATCTCACCTTTATCTGGAACAGGGACAAACTCTGTTCCAATCAGTTTAGATAAGCCTAATGCGCCGAATAGCGAAGCCACAGCAATCATGAGGGTGATGAATCGGAAGCGCAGAGCAAGCTTGAGTAATTTCTCATAGCCATGGCTGAGATTATCTAGTTTGCCAGAAATCCAATTGAAGAAACGTTTGACTCGATTGGGTGGTTTATGTGGATTATGCTGTTCAGCCCAGTGTGCAGATAGCATTGGATCTAAAGTAAAGCTGACAAACATGGAGATCAGCACAGCAGTACTTACGGTTACGCCAAACTGATAGAAAAAGCGACCGATAATACCGCCCATAAATGCCACAGGTAAGAACACCGCAACAATGGTTAAGGTGGTGGCTAAAACAGCGAGTCCAATTTCTTTGGTCCCATCAATGGCTGCTGTGACATGGTCTTTGCCCATGTCTGCATGTCGCACAATATTTTCACGGACCACAATCGCATCATCAATCAGTAGACCAATACTGAGTGATAGTGCCAGTAAGGTCATCATATTGATGCTAAAGCCAAAGATCCAAATAAACGTCAGAGTGCCAAGTAGGGCAATCGGCAAGGTCATGCCTGTAATGGCAGTGGAACGGAATGAGCCTAAAAACAGCAAGACAATCAAAACGGCAAGTGCTGCACCTTCAATAATGGTACGTGCAACATCGGTGATGCTATTACGAATGCCTTTGGATGAATCTACCACGACTTTTGCTGTGGTGCCTTCAGGCAACTGTTTTTGGATATCCGCTAAGGTCTCATAAGCACCGTCGACCACGTCAATTACATTTGAATCGGAACTGCGTAAAATATCAATCGCAACCGCGGTTTTACCGTCTAAATAGGCACTCGACTCAAGTTCGGCTTGGCTGTCTGAAATGCTTGCAACTTGGCGCAAATAAATCGGTACACCATTTTTATTGGCAATCACCAAATCGCCGAAGGCTAAAGGATGAATCACTTTAGACTTAATTTCGACCACAAGTTCACTGTTACCATGTTTCAACGTTCCACCCGGAACCTCGACATTTTCAGCTTTTACCGTGTTGATGATCTGATCAATACCAATCCCAAAACTTTGTAATTTGTGGGGTTCAATCTGTATGCGAATTTGTCGTTTGGCATCACCCAACAAGTTGACTGTCCCAACACCAGAAACGGTTCTAAACTGTAGAACGATGCGTTGATCCAAATAAGAACTGAGCTCTTTCAGTGACATGTTTTGTGATTCAAATACAATTGACATCACGGCATTGGCAGAAGGATCGTAACGTTCAACAATCGGGTCTTGAATTTCGTCTCGAAATTGAGCGGTGACAGGTGCAATTTTATCGCGGACATCTTGCGCGGCTATAGCAGAAGAAACATCGAGATCAAACTCAGCAATAATGGTCGACAAGCCTTCGCTAGACTGAGAAATGACCTGTTTTAAACCTGAAATGGTATTGATTTGATCTTCCATTTTCTTGGTGATTTCAGACTCAACTGTTTCAGGCGATGCCCCTGGATAGGTGGTATACACCACCACGAAGGGGAAATCGACATCAGGGAACTCCTCAACCCCCATTCTTTGCCAAGAGGCTAAGCCTAAAACCATCAGACAGAACATCATCATGATGGTAAAAACAGGATATTTCACACTAATACGGGTTAACCACATAGCAACAACCTTTTCTTATTTTATGGATTGATTGTCACCATTTGATGCAAATCTTTTTCATTAAACTTTATACGACTGATGCGGTCGCCGGTTTGTAGTCCCTGTACTACAGAGCTGTTATTGCTATAGCGTTGTTCCAAGACTTTTATGTGAATACGCTCAATTTTATTGTGGCGAATCACCCAAACATAAGGCGAATTTTGTATATCTTGAATGGTATCGAGCGGGATAATTTGGCCTGTGATGGACTGTGAATCAAGTATGTCTCCCTCTACAAAGGTCCCAATACTCAATGAATTAATACTTTCAATTGGCTGAGCAAAAAACTCAATTTGACGGCTTGTGGGATCTGCAATCGGGGAAATACGAGTAAGCTTGGCTGTCAGTTTTTGGGGATTGCCTTGCAGCCGATATTCAATTTTTTCTCCCAAACTTAAAGCGGCTTGTAGATCACTTGGAATTTTGGCCTGTATTTCTAAATGACTCGGGTCAATGATTTCAAAAAGGGTTTGTCCTGCGGATACTGTTTGTCCAGGTTCCACCTGACGTTGAGTAATAACCCCTGAAATCGGGCTTAAAATAGTGCCATCGCGATCCGCTTTTTCGGCAATATCAACATTGGCTTGTTGCGCACGTACATTTTCTAATTGAGCTTGATAGTCTACAAGGCTTTGTTCATATTCCACTTTAGAAATAAAGCCCTGATCGAGTAAACGTTTTTTTCTTTGAACCATGCTTTTTGCAAGATTGGCTTGGGCTTGGGTTGAAGCAAGATTGGCTTGAGCCTGAGCGAGACGTGCAGCATTATCTTGATTGTTCAACCGAACCAGTACTTGCCCTTTTTGAACGGCTTGTCCAACTTGAGCGGAGACGGCGGTGGCTGTCGCTGTCACTTGAGCCTGAATGGAACTTTGATTGACGGCTCGAATGGTACCAGTAAAGGCGGTACGTTGGATAGAAGGCCCTTCTTGGAACTGGACCAAGTCTTCTGCGATCAGCTCGATTTTAGCTGTAGATGAAGTCGGAGATGTGGCCTCGTCTTGTTTTTGGCAGGCAGAGAGGAGTAAGCACAAACACAGCGGACTGAGTTTAAAAATAGGGAGCACTTGGCGGCTTAATTTAGTTTTTATACATGGTGCAGCCTGCATTGAGTCAAATCCTTTGGTCTAGCGGCGAAAGTCAGCACACTGTAAATAAAGCGCAGATTATTCAAGTGTTTTTAAGCGAGCAATAATTCTGTCGTATTCAGCCTTGGTATTACGATAGTGACTTTGTAACGATTGTATTTGCTCTTTTTTCATCACAATGTTTTTAGAATTATAATCAATCATATCTTGGAGTGGTTTCGGATTGCTTTTGCCTTTACGCATGTTCTCTTTTTCTTGGCGTAAGAATCCAATACGGTCATTCTGTAATTGTTTTAATTCATCTTGCTGGAACTTAATCTGTTTTAAGATATAGGAAAGGGCAGTATTGCGTTTTTGAGTGGCGACTTGGCTGTTGGTATAAGCACGTTTTAATTTAAGATCTGACTCGCGTTGCTTGGCTGCTGCTGCACGTTGTGGCGCATATTGCGCATCTTTTTCTGCGTTGTATGGACGTGCCCGTTGAATCACTTGCATGTTGCTATCGAGTGCTTCATAACCATAACGAATATGGTTGGGGGTGACACTGCTACTGACGTTTGCGATGCCTTTACTGTCGTAATATCGATACCAGACCGCTTTAGGTGGATCGGCCATAATTGAGATGGTCTGCAAACTTAGCAAAGCCAGCAAAATGACTTTCGCAGTCATCCTTTTTTTCACGATCAAAGCAAGTTTGTGATTAAACTCCCTAAGCATCGATACCCCCAGTTTAAAGTTGACTAAATTACTTATTTACAAGCAATAAATAGTGCTATATTAGTCCTAAATTTAGGAATAAAAAATATAATCAGTCAAAAAAAAATCGACGGGTATAGGAAAGTGTGAAGCCGTTCTTAAAAAGAAGATGAAGTGTGGTTTTATGCGGAAACTGTTCGTTGAAAATATAAGTAAATATATGTTAAAAGTGTACGTAACTTGTAAAGCGTCTACGAATCTGTTTCTACAAACATTCTAAAAATGGGAAGGGTCATATTAAATGGACGATAAATTCCAGAATCTAAAAGTAATGGTCATTGATGATTCAAAAACCATTCGTCGCACAGCTGAAACATTATTGCAACGCGAAGGTTGTGAGGTTGTGACTGCAGTCGATGGTTTTGACGCATTGTCAAAAATTGCTCAAGCCAATCCTGATATCGTATTTGTCGACATTATGATGCCACGACTAGATGGTTATCAAACGTGTGCATTAATCAAAAATTCACAAAATTATCAAAATATTCCTGTCGTGATGCTCTCTAGCAAAGATGGTCTATTTGACCAAGCCAAAGGGCGTGTTGTTGGTTCAGATGAATATTTAACAAAGCCGTTTAGTAAAGATGAATTATTAAATGCGATTCGTAATCACGTTTCAGCATAAATAATATAAGTGTAATTGAGGGAAAATTATGGCGCGTATTTTAATTGTGGATGACTCACCTACAGAGACATTCCGCTTTAAAGAAATTTTGGGGAAACACGGTTTTGAAGTGATTGAAGCGTCGAATGGTGCCGATGGTGTAACCATGGCTCAAGCTGAACTTCCTGATCTTGTGTTGATGGATGTGGTGATGCCAGGCGTTAATGGCTTCCAAGCAACCCGTCAAATTGCGCGTGGCGCAACAACAAAACACATTCCCGTAGTGATCGTCAGTACTAAAGATCAGGCTACAGACCGTGTATGGGGTAAGCGTCAAGGTGCATGTGATTATTTAACTAAGCCTGTTGATGAAAACCAACTGATTGATGTGATTAAGCAACACCTGAACGCAGGATAAGCTCTATGGCAGCAAATGGATTTATCGAATTACTTCGACTTGCTAAACGTGGTAATAAAAACTACGTTTCAAACGAAAATGAGGTAAACCGCTGGTCGGGCATTGCATTTGAGATGATGGGGCAATATTTTGTTGCGCCATTAGGTGAAGTTGCAGAGGTGATTTATCCTCCGAAATATACCTTAGTGCCAAATACTCAACCTTGGGTTGTGGGTTTGGCCAATATTCGAGGACGTTTACTTTCTGTTGCTGATTTAGCGCACTATGTATCAGGGCATCGCAGTGCGTATTCACCGACTCAAAAAGTACTCTGTATTAGTCACAATGACCACTATGTCGGTTTAGTTGTAGATCAAGTTCTGGGGATTCAGCACTTTAATAAGAAAAGTTTCTTTTCTAAACACGAAGATTTAGATCGAAATTTAAAAGAATATTGCCAAGGGTATTTTCACCAACACAACCAACAATGGCATGTTTTCTTATTCAGTCGCTTATTAGACAATCCAAAGTATATGAACGCATCTATAAAATTTATAAATTAATATCATTGTCGCGCGCGAAATTATAAGGGCGTAAATCGGGGAGAAGCTGCATGGGCTTTAAACTTAAAAAGAAAAATACGGATGGAAGCAGTAACCGCTCAGGTGGAAATGCTTTAGTAGCAAAACTTCAATCACAGACGGAACAGTTTTCACGTGTATTTGGTGATAGTGAAAAGTCCAAGCCATTAATTTTGGGTGCGGCATTTTGTATCGTACTGGCAATTTTCTTACTGTTGTACCTATTTTATAGCGTACCTCGAAATAACGAATTCACCCGTAGCTTGGGTGATTTACGTCTTTTATCGCAAACGATTTCGCGTCAGGCAACTGAAGCAACAGCATCAGGTACACCTGAAGCTATTAAAAAACTGACAGAATCACAAAAGTCTTTTGCTGAAAACTTAGAAACAGTAAAAGATATTCACGCGAGTACAGATGCACTGCGTGAAGTCGATGCACAGTGGAAAAAAGTTTCTGAAAATATTGATTTAATTGCATCGCAACAAAAAATCATTAACCAACTCTACGATACCAACATTGCGATTAGTGAAAGTATTCCGGGGATTCAGGCCGAATACAACTTAATGGTTGACCAAATGGCACGTCAAAATGTGCCAGCTAACCAAGTCGTAATTGCAAAAAACCAAGTATTCATTGCGGAACGTATTTTACGTTCAATTGGTTCGGTATTAACCGGTTCAGACAACTCGCGTGAATCTGCGGATGACTTTAGCTCAGATACAGAAACCTTCGCGTCATACTTAAACGCACAGTTAAATGGCAGTGCGGATTTAGGTGTAGAGCGTATTAATGACCCTGAAATGCGTGACTCTTTAACCAGTATTCAATCTGAATATGATGATGTACTGAAGTCAGCAGCAGCAACCGTTTTAAAGAACTCATCACAAATCGTTAAAGTACGCCAAGCATCATCATCGATTTTTGAACAGTCAGATGCTTTGTTAAGCAATTTAAATAAATTATCTGGCGGTACAGGTTTAGCGATTGCAATTCCTGCCTTGGGTCTAATTCTAGCCCTGATTGCCTTCTTGTTCTGTGTATTTAAATTACTCGTACTTCGTGGTGAATCAGATAAAAAACGTGTATCTCGTCTACAAGATGAATATGACCGTAACCAAAACGCGATTTTACGTTTACTGGATGAAATTGCCGATCTTGCAGATGGTGATTTACGTTCATATGCAACGGTATCTGAAGACTTCACGGGTGCAATTGCCGACTCGATTAACTTCGCAATTGACCAATTACGTGACCTTGTATCGCGTATTACTGAAACCTCTCAAGAGGTTGCACAATATACGGCAAGTACGCAGGGGATTACCAACCAGTTAGCCGAAGCATCTGAACACCAAGCGCAAGAAATTGCGGGTGCATCTGCCGCGATTAACGAAATGGCAATGTCAATTGACCAAGTATCTTCAAACGCTGAAGAATCAGCGGTAGTAGCAGAACGTTCAGTAAAAATTGCTGCAAATGGCGCGAACGTTGTAAACCGTTCAATTGAAGGTATGGATATCATTCGTGAGCAGATTCAAGAAACCTCTAAACGTATTAAACGTTTGGGTGAATCTTCGCAAGAGATTGGTAACATCGTTGCCTTGATTAACGATATTGCCGACCAAACGAACATCTTGGCTTTAAACGCAGCGATCCAAGCATCGATGGCAGGTGAAGCAGGTCGTGGTTTCGCCGTGGTTGCAGATGAAGTACAGCGCCTTGCAGAGCGTTCAGCTTCAGCAACCAAGCAGATTGAAACACTGGTAAAAACCATTCAGACCGACACCAACGAAGCTGTAATTTCGATGGAACAAACCACGTCTGAGGTTGTACGTGGTGCGAACTTATCTAAGGATGCGGGTGTTGCACTGGATGAGATTCAAAACGTATCGGGTAATTTGGCGAAATTGATTGCAAACATTTCTGATGCAGCAAAGCTACAATCCGCATCTGCAGGTCATATTGCAACTACGATGAATGTCGTACAAGAAATTACCTCACAAACCACCACTGCGACTTTCGATACAGCCCGTTCAGTCTCTGAACTTGCGAACATGGCGGAAGCGTTACGTGAGTCTGTAACAGACTTTAAACTGCCTGATTAAGCACTTGCTTTGGGGAGGGTATGCTGCTCATCGCTTGAGTGGCATACCAGAATCAGGATACACATCAACCCAATTAGCTTGAGCAAAAAGACTGGTTTGGGATGATGGTTATAATGAAGTTTATGCACCTTTTTGGGTAGCTGACAACGCAAGAAGCCTTAGCTATGAAAGAAATATTAAAACATTTAGTTGAAACGACAACGCTTCCGGAAGATAGTTATCTAGATCAAGATGCAGAAATTCTTGAAATTTTTGTTGAAGAAATTGAAGAAATCTTCGTTGAGTTAGATCCATTATTTGAAAAGTGGTACGCTGAACCGACACATCAAGAAAATTTGTTGAGCATACGCCGTCACTTCCATACCTTAAAAGGTTCTGGTCGTATGGTGGGGGCAAAGTCAGCAGGTGAAACGGCGTGGGCAGTTGAAGACACCTTAAACCGTGTGATTTCAGGGGCTGTACCGCTTACAGCAACGGTTCAAAAATTTGCTAAAACAGTATTCAAACTGTTTCAATTTAAACTGTATCCGATATTCAAAGCGGTACAGAAGATTGATCTTGACCTTCGACCACTGGTTTTAATTGGACAACAATTACAACAAAATCAAAGTTTAGAACCTGCACTAGAAGATTTGCTACAACTGTCTAATCATCTAAATAGTGATAATGATGCTACAGGATTAGAGCTGAGTGATATTGAAGTGGCTGAATCTGAGCCACAAGTTGAAGCTGCTTCTGAGCAGGATAATCAAGTGCATGATGTCCTTGAAGAAACTTTAGCGATCTTCATTGAAGAAGCGGAAGACCATTTAGCGACTATCGATCAGTTCTTAAATACAGATGAAACCAAAGTACAAGATTACAATGGTTTAATCCGCGCTTTACATACATTGCGCGGTAGTTCGTCTATGGCGCAAATTGAGCATGTCTTTAATGCCAGCTCAAAAGTCGAAAATCTATTTAAAACCTTGGTACAAGAAGAGATTGTTTCCACCTCGAAGGAAATCTCTTTACTCACCCAATATGCTGAATTTGTACGTGACTATTTACACGTGCTTGGGCGAGGTACGAACGAACAGCTTGACGTGATTTACGCCACGTTCACTACGGCTTGGGATAATTATGGTTTCAGTATTGAAGACGTAGATAATGAGCTAAACCCACAAGGTATGGTTTCTAAGCTGATTGAGTTAAATATTGATCTGTTGCTTGATGCTGAGTTTGAGTTTGATCAGCGGGCTAAAGTTGAATATCCAGACTATATTCAGCACTTAGGTGAACAAGCAAAACAATTGTTAGAATTCACCAATAACCGTGCTGCTCAAGGAATTCATGACTTTACTTCTGAGCTATATGCTGGTTATCAAGCCTTACTGGAAAAGCCAGAATTACTCAATGTAGATTATGCATACGAGTTATTTGGTCAGGCACATCAAGAATTTATCCATTTATTTGACACTTTAGCTGCGGGTCAGCGCGTCATTCTGACTGCAGATGTACATAAAGTTCTGAATGAATTAATGGCCTTCGTACAGCAAGATGTTGAATCGACTTCGACGACGGTAATTGAACCGGTTGCTGAGGCTGTTATTTCTGGAAATACTTCACAACCAAGCCTTGATCTTGTGCAGATTTCGCAGCAAATTGCATCGGATCATCAGTACAAGCAATCGAATACGGCCAATACCGATTTTGATGATGATTTGCTCGATATTTTCTTGGAAGAAGCTGAGGAATTATTGATGGGGATGGATCAGGATCTTAATACTTGGTCTAAAAATGGCAATGATCCAGCAGCACTCAACAATTTAATGCGTTATTTGCACACCTTAAAAGGTGGTGCCAATATGATTTCTGCACCTTTTATTGGTTCAATTGCACACGAATTAGAGTCTATTTATGAGCGTGTGATTCGTCAGCAAATAGCCACAACGCCACAGTTGATCAGCATCATTCGCTTAGTACAGGACGACGTCGCAGACCGAATTCAGGTCATTCGTACCGAGAAGGTTGATTATCCAGCAACAGCGATGATCAATGTACTGCATAGCATTCAGAGCTTAGTTGAGGGTACGACTGTTACAACTACAGCATCTGAGCCTTTGGTTGAGGCGGTTGTCGCAGCAATTGAAGAGACTCAACCTCTAGTTCAAGAACCTTTATCTAATATAGATAGAACGATTGAAGCTGAGGCCGCTGCGGTTGAGTCAGCATCTGCGATTGAAGAGCCGAGTATAGTTGATAACACTGACGTTACTGTCGTTGAACAGCTGGATACTCCGTCACTTGTCCAAGAAGAAGCAGTCAGCGCTGTTGAAGAAGCAGCTAGTCTTTTATCAATTGTTGAAGAAACCTTCTTGGAAGAAGCTGAAGAAATTTTAGCGACTACGGATGGCTTACTGAAACAGTGGACTGAACAACGTAGTGACCGTAGTGTGTTACTACAATTGCAACGTGCTGCGCACAGCTTAAAAGGCGGCGCGCGTATGGCGGAGAATGAACCCGTTGGTGCGATTGCTTATGAACTAGAAACTACATTTGAGCAATTTGCTGTACATAATTTCAGTTCAAACGTATATGACCCATTATTGCAAACTGCATTTGAATGGTTAAAACAAGCCATCTTCAAACGTGATTTTAGTAATTATGATGGTTTGAAAAACAGCTTAGCATCTATTGATTATGTGGATGTGATTGCGCAATTACCGACGCGTGTAACTCAAATTGATTTACTCAATGCGGTACCAAGTTTTGAGTTTGTGCAGGGTGATGGTACTGAGCCGCCAGCAATGCTGGGTGAGTGGAAAGAAACGACTCACTTGGATGGTGGTAATGAAATGATTCGTATCTCAGCTGATTTGGTTGAGAAAATGATCGACCTGTCCGGTGAAAATGCAATTAACCGTTCGCGTATCGAGATGGACTTAGGTCAGCTCGGCAATACGTTGAACGAGATGGAGCTTGCAATTAAGCGTTTGGCGGATCAGTTGCGTCGAATGGAAGGTGAGCTTGAGAGTCAAATTATTGCGAAGCACGGTTCTGAAAACTCGCGCTACGCAGACTTTGACCCTTTGGAAATGGACCAATATTCATCGTTGAATCAATTGTCCAAATCCTTAGCCGAATCAGCTTCGGATTTGGTCGATTTTAAGAGCACTTTGGCTGAGAAAATTCGTGATGCGGAAGGCTTGTTATTACAACAATCCCGTATTCAAGCGGAGATTCAAGAAAGCTTAATGCGGACACGTTTGGTACCGTTTTCACGTATGTTGCCTCGTTTGCAGCGTATTGTGCGTCAGACCGCATCAACCTTAAACCGCCCAACGGAATTAGTCGTTCATAACACCGAAGGTGAGTTGGATCGTACGATTCTTGAACGTTTGGTTACGCCGTTTGAGCATATGCTACGTAACGCAATCGACCACGGTATTGAAGATGCGGAACAACGTAGCGCTGCGAAAAAATCAGCGACAGGCCAAATTGAACTAAACATTAGCCGTCAAGGTACAGACGTTATCGTCAGCTTTAAAGATGATGGTAAAGGTATTGATGAAAGCACGATTAAAGCGAAAGCGCTAAACTTAGGTTTAATTAAAGCCGATCAAGTGTTGGATAAACAGGAAATCTTACAGTTTATTTTCCATCCGGGTTTCAGTACAGCCAAAGAAGTGACGCAAATTTCTGGACGTGGTGTCGGTCTTGATGTGGTGCAAAGTGAAATTAAAGCACTGGGTGGACATGTCACAGTTGAATCGGAAATTGGATTCGGCACAACCTTCATTATTCGCGTACCGACTACGGTAGCGGTGAGTGATGCCTTGATGGTGAAAGCCGGTGATCAACAATATGCGATTCCATTGGCGCAGATTGATCGTATTGTGCGTATTGCTCCAACAGCACTGGATCACTATTTCCACAGCAAGGATGACCAATTCAAAATTGATGGCGTGAGTTATAAGCTGCGCTATTTATCTGAGTTTTTATCCAATCAGCCGATTCCGCGTTTGAGTAATATTGGACATTCATTGCCAGTGTTATTGATTAAAGGCAATAGTGGACAAACCATTGCATTGTTGGTCGATCAGCTGATTGGTTCACGTGCGCAAATTGTTGTGAAGCCGGTTGGACAACAGTTCGCCAGCATTGGTGCAATTGCGGGCGCAACGATCTTGGGTGATGGTCATGTGTGTTTGATTTTAGATGGTCAGAATATTGCACGTCAGATTTTAAGTACCAAGCGTGTAACGCATGCCGCCGATCACCGTGACTTTGGTCGTCATCAGGATACACGTCGTTTAGTGATGATTGTGGATGACTCGGTCACGGTTCGTAAGGTCACATCGCGCTTATTAGAGCGTCAAGGTTTTGATATTGTGACTGCAAAAGACGGTGTCGATGCGATGGAGCAGCTGGAAAGCGTTAAACCGGACTTGATGTTGCTGGATATTGAAATGCCACGTATGGATGGTTTTGAAGTAACGAACTTGGTTCGTCACCACGAAATTCACCAGAACTTGCCGATTATTATGATTACATCGCGTACGGGTGAAAAACACCGTGAACGTGCTTTCAGCTTGGGCGTGACACACTACATGGGCAAACCATTCCAAGAGGCAGAATTACTTGCCAACATTCAGCAGTTATTGGCTGAAAAGCAGGGGTAAATAAATGAATGCAAATGTTTCAAAGAGCATGAATGAGCAAATCAGTCAGCAAGAATTGCAATATCTGATTACAGTATCGACTGGTTTTATTGATGCTTATATCATTGAATGTCATGGTAAAAACCCCATGCTCTTGCCGCAAAATATTGTACTTTCAGCGCTCGATAGTGATACGCAAGTAAAAACGGTGGAATGGCATGATCTACATTTGCCTGTTTATGCCATCAACCGTCCAGACCAAACGGAAGGCGTGGCGCTGGTGATTGAAGGGGATGATGCTTCTCAGCGCTTTGCTTTGATGTGTAATGAAATGCCGAAGTCAATTCGTTTGCGTATTTCTGAAATTGTTGATGACGAAAGTCCTGTGAATGATCCCACCATTTTCCAGCTAGTGCGTATGGGGGATGAGACTTACCACATACCGAATTTAAATAAAATTCAGGCGAGTTTAGGTCTTTCTACTTAAGTTTGAATGCAATAAAAAAGGAACTCAATTGAGTTCCTTTTTTTATATGGGTTTGTACGCTTATGCCAAAAGGCCTTCTAAAATTTGTTCGTAAATTTCAGCAAGCGGTTCAAGATCAGCAACATTCACATGTTCATCAATTTGATGGATGCTGGCATTGAGAACACCAAGTTCAAGTACTTGAGCACCTGTAGGAGCAATAAAGCGACCATCAGATGTTCCGCCTGAGGTTGAAAGCTCAGTTTCTACACCAGTCACATTACGAATAGCATTTTTAGCCGCATTCACCAACTCACCCACTGGCGTCAGGAATGGCAAGCCTGAATGTGTCCATTTAATGTCGTAGACTAAACCATGACGATCCAAAATTTCTAAAACACGTGCTTTTAATTCTTCAGCGGTCAATTCAGTTGAATAACGGAAATTGAAAGTCACGGTCATGGTACCTGGGACGACATTGGTTGCCCCTGTACCAGCTTGAATATTGGACACTTGGAACGACGTCGCAGGGAAGTATTCGTTGCCTTGATCCCAAACTGTATCACAAAGTTCAGCAACGGCTTTAGACGCCATGTGAATCGGGTTAATAGCCAAATGTGGATAAGCCACGTGACCTTGTTTTCCTTTCACTGTCAGTACTGCATTGAGTGAACCACGACGACCATTTTTAACAATATCACCCAATTGATGGGTACTTGAAGGTTCACCTACCAAACACCACTTCATTTTTTCATTACGGGCTTCGAGTGTTTCGATCACTTTGACTGTGCCATTGATCGATGGACCTTCTTCATCTGAGGTGATGAGGAAGGCGATTGAGCCTTTATGATTTGGGTGTTTTGCAACAAAGCGCTCAGAAGCAACCACCATTGCAGCCAAGGCAGTTTTCATGTCTGCACTGCCACGACCATAAAGCTTACCATCACGAATTTCAGGGGCAAATGGGTCTGAGTTCCAAGCATCTAAATTACCTGTAGGAACGACATCGGTATGACCCGCAAAGCAGAATACAGGTGCTTCAGTGCCTTTTCGTGCCCACAGATTGTCAACATCATCAAAGCGCATAGATTCAATGTTGAAACCAATTTTTTCTAAGCGTTCAGCCATAATATTTTGACAGTTGTGATCCACAGGTGTAACCGATGGCTGACGTAACAGTTGGAGGCTTAAATCAAGAGTAGCAGAAGAGGTCATGCGCATTTCAAAGTCAATAAAACAGTCGGCACTATAATAGGCGATTAATCTATGGAATGCGAAACATAGCAATAAAAAAACCTTATCAATTGATAAGGTTTTGATGCAAATATTAACTACTTGCGGATTTCATCTTGGGTTTTTTCAGCGGTATTTGATACAGCATTACCAGCTGAAGAGACATCTTTACCAATACCTTTGACGGTATTACAGCCTGTTAAAACAAAAAGCATCACTAGTGAACCTAAAACAATTTTTTTCATCGCTGTCTCCAAAATTTTTAGTGTATTCATCAAATGATTTTGTTCTGATGTTGTTTAAGATTAAAAAATAAACACTTTAAAAAATAGCATGGTTTTACAGGAGATAAGTAAGCGTATGTTGCATTATGTATTTTTGTATAAAGGAACCTCTGCAAAATCAAGTTAAAATCAAATTTGGATTTCGGTACATATAAAACTGATTGTTTTGATTTTGTAAGTACAGACCATTGGTCCACCAATGTGCATTTGGGCTACTGATTTCAGCATTTGGGCAAATCCACTCCTGACGTTGTAGGCGATAGTAATTCAAGTCGGCCTTTGGAATGATGTTACCCCAAGTACCTAGTCGACGGTCTGGATTGAGCCAATCGGGAAGGCAGTACTGATTTAAAGCATCAACTGCCGTGAAACCATTTGTTAGAGGGAGAAAGAGTTGCCCTTTTAAAATGGCAAAGCGCGTCTGAATGTCTGTGTCTAAAGCTTGCTGGAATTGAAACTGTTTATGGGTAAAGTGTTTTAATTTTCGGTTTAAAGTATCAGTACGATTCAACCCATACCATGTGGTTAAGCTCAGATCTGTTTCACCTAAATAATATTTCAACGCAACTTCCCAATGCTCGATTTGATTGGTTTCGGTATTTTTAATTAAGAAGTCCAGCTCACCCGTAGTCCGCGCACCATCAATGATTTGAATACTATGACCCAATAATTCATAGGCATGATAGAGATGATCCAATAACCAAAACCACATGAACATTTCAAAGTGCAGACCCAGGCGGGTACTTTTCAGTTGAGCCATAAAATCTTCAAGTTCTTTCGGGTCTTGATCGAGCTGTTTAAGGCGAGGTAAATAGGTTTGAAAGTGCTGTTGCCAGATTTGTGAGGGATGAAAATGAAAAGCATGTTGTATATCGAGCTCTAACGGCAACGCAGATAAAATGTTTGGACTTGCTACAGCAAAAGCCAATTGGCGAACCAATGGATGTTTGAATTGGAGCCAGGGTTCGAACAACTGATGTTGTGAAATAAGGTGCATGCGAGTGCCTTAAAAAAGAAGCTAAATATGCAGAAGGACAACGGATAAACTTAAAAAACACTTTATACTACCGCAATTCGGTGTTCAGGAAAGTGGTATGAAAACGTTGTTTTGGCGTTGTTTAGTGGTGATCTTTGTCATCCTAGGCTTTATCGGTGCACTGTTGCCGGGTATGCCAACAACTGTTTTTCTGATCTTGGCAGCTTGGGCTGCATCTAAAGGTTGGCCGCAAATGGATGCTTGGTTGCTCAACCATCCTAAATATGGTGCAACGTTAAGAGCATGGCGTGCCAATGGCACTGTACCACGTAAAGCGAAATGGTTTGCCAGTATCATGATGTTGATCAGTGGGCTGATCATGCTACTGACCAATGCACCATTCTTTGTGAAATTATTTACTAATACCACCATGCTGCTTGTCGCAATATGGTTATGGTTACGCCCAGAACCCAGTACGGTAATAGATAAAAAACAAATAGAGGACAACTGATGTCTTATGTAATTGCTGATGCGGATGTCTTGATTGATTTGGCTGAACAGACTTTAACACTGCCTAAAAAGAATAAATTTTATCTGATCTCGTCAGGAAAAAATGGTATTGGCGAAACTGAAAATAGTGGTAAAACCCCACGAGGTTGGCATCTCATTGCTGAGAAGCATGGTGCTGAGCAACCGCAAAATGCCGTTTTTATTGCTCGAAAGCCTACTGGGGAAGTATACGATACCGATTTAGCCAACCAGTTTCCTGAACGGGACTGGATTTTGTCTCGGATTTTATGGCTGAGTGGTTTAGAAGAGGGCTTCAATCGCGGGGAAGGCTGCGATACCTATCAACGTTATATCTATATTCATGGAACACCAGATAGCGAACCAATGGGGATGCCGATGTCACATGGCTGTATTCGTATGCGTAATACGGATGTCATGGAGTTATTTGAACTAATTGATTGCAATGCGCTGGTTTATATTTCCGAACATAAACTTGAAATCTAAAAATAGCTGTTAAAAAATGTGCAAGCTTATTTTATTGAGTATTCACCGCTGTAATTTAAAATATGAATATTTAATAGAAGAAGAGGATTAATTATAGAAAATCTGTATTTTGAGGAAAAGAAATTTAGCGAATAATCATTTTAATTTTCGCAAATATGTTAAATAACATACAGAAAATACTTGTTTTTATACCGTTTGACCTATTTTTTAATCACTCGATTGCAAAAAAGCGAAAACAAGCCGAAAAGCGTTTGACAGCCTGTAAAGATTCTCTATAATGCACCTCACAAACGATAAAGACGTTAAGGGCGCTTAGCTCAGTTGGTAGAGCGTCTGCCTTACAAGCAGAATGTCGGCGGTTCGATCCCGTCAGCGCCCACCAAGCCTTTACGTTAAAGATCTTACGTGCAGCGGTAGTTCAGTTGGTTAGAATACCGGCCTGTCACGCCGGGGGTCGCGGGTTCGAGCCCCGTCCGCTGCGCCACTTAAGATTTTTAATATTGTTTGTGCCACATTAGTGACTTTGTGTAAGTGCAGCGGTAGTTCAGTTGGTTAGAATACCGGCCTGTCACGCCGGGGGTCGCGGGTTCGAGCCCCGTCCGCTGCGCCATTTATACAGAATCCTTAATGAGGGCGCTTAGCTCAGTTGGTAGAGCGTCTGCCTTACAAGCAGAATGTCGGCGGTTCGATCCCGTCAGCGCCCACCAGATTTTTTGCGATGCAGCGGTAGTTCAGTTGGTTAGAATACCGGCCTGTCACGCCGGGGGTCGCGGGTTCGAGCCCCGTCCGCTGCGCCATTCAAAGAATCGATTAAATTTAAGTTCCTGAGCTTAAGTTTAAAAACTAAGACTGACAATCTTAATCAGGGCGCTTAGCTCAGTTGGTAGAGCGTCTGCCTTACAAGCAGAATGTCGGCGGTTCGATCCCGTCAGCGCCCACCATATTTTACGACGCAGCGGTAGTTCAGTTGGTTAGAATACCGGCCTGTCACGCCGGGGGTCGCGGGTTCGAGCCCCGTCCGCTGCGCCATTTAAAATATAAATTTAAGTCCCTGAGCTTAAATTTGAACACTAAGACTGACAATCTTAAATCAGGGCGCTTAGCTCAGTTGGTAGAGCGTCTGCCTTACAAGCAGAATGTCGGCGGTTCGATCCCGTCAGCGCCCACCATATTCAAGCTGTAAAGCTTAATGAGCCTAATTGCATTCGCAATTACCGTTGCAGCGGTAGTTCAGTTGGTTAGAATACCGGCCTGTCACGCCGGGGGTCGCGGGTTCGAGCCCCGTCCGCTGCGCCATTTTCTAGATCCCTTGTGCTAGTAAATGGAATCAAGCAAGATTTGTTTCTTGCATCATAAAAATAGCGACGCTATTTTTATTTCTCAAGGGCGCTTAGCTCAGTTGGTAGAGCGTCTGCCTTACAAGCAGAATGTCGGCGGTTCGATCCCGTCAGCGCCCACCATATTCCCTTATCGTAAAAACCTTGCTTATCTCAAGCTGTTTTCATACACTTCTGTGCAATAATAATTTTAAAATATGACAGATTTATGAGAAACCCATATCAACGCAAAGCTGCGTCTAAAAACCAAAATACTGCTTATGATCCTCTTGAAATCTATCGTCTTTTTATCGAAACTATCGTGCATCAAGGCCATGTTATTGCCTTATATCAAGATGGCTGGGCTTTATGTGCTACGCCAACCGGTCAACGTTCCTTTGCGATGTGGCAGAGTAAAGGTTTAGCGCAGCTTTTGGTAAAAGATAATTGGGCAGGCTATGAAATCCAGAGTATTGGTCTTAGCGATTTAGTCGAAAAAGTGATTCCATTCTTACGTTCAGAAAAAACCACGGTCTCTATGAACTTAAGCCCCGAAGGGCAAAATGTCTTGGTTGCACCAGAAAAATTATTATTAGATATCAAAAACTATTTATATCAATTTTCAATGCAGAAGCCTGAATTATTTAAACAATTACAATTACCATCACCACGGACAATTCGCCTCCATTAATTCAAGATGATCCCATTTTAGTATTCATTGAGTAGCCAACCACTCCAATATGCAAAATACTCACGTAACCATGCATTATAGCGAGTGGCAAGAGGTGTCTGAGCGCTGATCATGATAGGCATTTGATAACCCTGACGTATGGCTATAGCACGACTACGGGGGATATGAAAATCACTGGTCACAATAGCAATCGGTTGCTGGAGAGAAATATGCTGCTTGGCTAAAATCTTTTTACTATTGATCAGATTTAACTCAGTACTGGTGCTTTGATCTTCGGTGTAAATACGCTGTGCTGGGATATGGTGTACATCAATCAGATACTGCCGCATTGCTTCAGCTTCACTATTTTTTTGCTGAAAAGATAGGCCACCACTGACGACCATAATGCTGTTGGGATGTAGCTTGGCATAGTTTGCCGCTTGATCTAAACGGCTGGCCAATGTTGGACTCGGTTTGCCATGCTTCAGACCACTCCCAAGAACTACAATAGCGGGTGCAGCGACATGAGGGGTATTTTGTTGATTTGAAAACCCTAAAAAGGCGAAGAAAATGACTAAGCTAAAAATCCAAACAAAGAAAATAGCCCAAGCCCAACGCCATATTGATTGTCTGATTGTATTAGTTTGAATATAGGCGATAAGCTTAGGATAAGCGTGTGCATAAGTGATTAGACCTAGTCCAATCAATAAGGGCAAGAGGGCGCCAAAATTAAAGCGTAGTTGTAAAACAAAATACAGGCCGTCTGCGAACAGTAATGACCCGATAATAAAACTAATGACTCTTTTTGATTTTTGCATATAGGCTTGTGGGTTATCGTTTGCATGGATTCTAGCAAATTTACGCATGAAAAAACCGAGCGCTGTGGCTCGGTTTTTTCATTTAGACTTAGTGTTTAGTAAACATCGCGACGGTAACGACCTTCTTGACGCAATTGATCTAATTTTTCTTCGCCTAAGATTTCAATTAGGGCAGCATCGACATCGCTCGCCATACCATTAATGCTACCGCAGACATAAATTACGGCACCATTTTCAACCCATGTTTTAAGCTCAGTGGCTTGTTCACGTAGTTTATGGTGTACATAGACTTTCTCTGCTTGATCTCGCGAGAACGCTAAATCTAATCGTTGTAGCATGCCTGTGGTTTGCCACGCTTCAATCGTACTTTGATAGAAGAAATCATGTTCACGTTGACGCTCACCAAAGATCAACCAGTTTTGCGTATAGTCTAGGCGGGTACGTGCATGGAGTAGACTCATTAAACCAGCGATACCTGTACCGTTCCCAATACAAATGATAGGACGGTTGTCATTGATCAAATGGAATGATTCATTAGTACGAATACGTAGTGCGATAGGTTGCTGAAGCTCGGCATGTTGGGTTAACCAACCAGAACCTAAGCCCAGTTCACCTGCTGAATCTTGCTGTTGGCGCACGACCAAACGTAACACTTGTTGAGTCGGTACACTTGCAATCGAGTATTCACGTGTAGGTAAAGGGCTCAACTGTTCCAGTAAATGTTCCAAATTGGCAAAAGGCTCAATCTCTGTGTTGAGGTTCTTATCCCAAAGCGCTTGCTCAATCGAAATGGCTAAAGACTCAACGATGCTTTGTGCTGCAATGTGATGCTTTTGCATAAAGGCTTGGATACGTGCTGTGCTGTTACCTGGTTGAACTTCAGCAATGTCACCCGCTTGCCATGTTGCATCAAAGTTGGTTTTGAGCTCAATATTATAAGCATGTGCTCCGACACTGTTTGGATTGAGTACTTCACGTTGTGCCAAATTCCATTGATCAAAGGTTTTGTCAATATTCATGGCTTGAAGCTCAAGTTTGGTTGCAGAGGCAAGAGCACTGTTCCAACGTTGAATATCATTGTTATCTGCGTTGTTGACTTCAATCGTTTCAAACAAAGCATGCGCTCCATTGGCTTTTAACCAACCATCAATGCGATGCCCAAAACTACAATAGGAATCAGGATATTCTTGAGAGCCTAGAGCCAACACGGCATAGTGAAGGTGTGACAAATCCAAAGTTGTATTTAAAAATTTCTTTTCAAAACTACTGGCTAAGTCAGGTGCTTCACCTGTGCCATAAGTACTTGCAACAAAAAGCACTTGTTCAGCAGTTTTTAAGTCATCTTGCGTTAAGTGTTGCACAGCTTTAACGCTTACAGGTTGTCTTGCTTCTTGTAAGCTGGTTGCAGTACGCCAAGCGATTTGCTCAGAAACACCCGTTTGTGTTGCATAAGCAATGAGCCATGGTTTCGCATGTGGATCGACCGGAACATTCAATGCTCCACCACGGGCTTGCTGGGTGAGTTTCTTCTGCTTACGACGTTTTAGATATAGCATCCAACCGGTTACAAAGAACAGTGGCATCATCAGTGATGCAAACATGGCAAAGAATTGATAAATTGGGCCAAAGAAGCTACCACGGTGCACAGGAAGCATACTGCTCATGATTTTTTCATTCAGCTTCTTCTGCTCATACAACTCCATTTTTTCAATTTGTGAAGTTTGATAATTGAAGACTGCTGAATTTCGCGCCCGCTCATGTTGTGGAATTGCATCTACAAATGAAAGCTCAAGTGTACCATCGGGCTTTTTCGGAATATTTAGGGTCAGGGTTGAATAGTCTCGACCAACTTGTGCATTAAATCCTGTCCACGTTTGGGTTAAAGCAATTTGTACTTGTTCTGGAGATAAGCCTTTACGCTCACCATGTTGTTCGCCTTGGCCTCGTTCACCACGTGCAGTGTGCTCACCTTGTGGGCCGCCACGACCTTGCTCACGTGATTCGCCACCACGAGCATCCGCCTGTTCGCCACGTGGGCCTTGAGCACCAGCATTTGGACGGGGTCCTTCTTGCATTTGTGCTTGTGGGCGTTCAACGCCGAGGACTTTAAACATGCTATCGCGCCACCAATCATAAGACCAGTACAGTCCTGTACAGGCCAAGATCAGATAAAAAATCACCACCCAAGTACCAACAACAGCATGTAAATCCCAAATGAAGTTGCGTCCTTTCAATTTAGGTTTAATAAAAAACCATTGTTTGATGGAATGACGTTTGGGCCAACGTAAGTACAGGCCACTCAATACAAAGAAAATAAGCATGAGGGTACAAGCGCCAGTAATTTGTTTACCGACAGGACCGACAGTTAAATTACGGTGCAACTGTTGAATAAAGTTAAAAAACTCACGGCCTTTAACTTCGGGTAAGACTTCAGCAGTATATGGGTTCACCATCATGTTATAACCACGACGTGCGCCTTCTTTCTCGATATTGACTGTACTTGAAGTGGTTGGCTCTTGAGCAATCGTAATACTATTGATTTTGATGGCAGGATCTTGTTTTTGGAAATGTAGATACAGCTCAGCAGGGGTTAATTTATTGTTTTGTATTGCTTGAACGGTATAGCTATCTGGGTTCATCCATTTTAAGATTTGTTGTTCATAAGAATAGATGGCCCCTGTGACGCCCATAAGCGACAGGATAAGACCCGCAGTGATTCCCAAAAACCAATGCACTTGGAAAAATGTTTTTTTAAACATGGCGATACTTAATGGTGAGCGATTTGTTGTGCGCAAATTATACCTGAAGATTGAGAAGATAATATGGATTTAGAAATTAATATTTATTCTCATTATCATTTGTATTCGAGGGTTTGGGATATAAAAAAACCTCCAAAAGTTGGAGGTTTTTTACAGAAGAGAAAGGCAGGACTTAAAGTGCCTGCGCTTCACCGACTGTTTCTTTTAAATGTGTACGAATCGTATTAAACGAGAAGTTTTTGCTATCCATGCGTTTTGGCAGAATGTAAGCTCCTTCTTGGCCTTTCACTTTGAATTTAATCAACAAAAACTCAGGTGTGTTATACCATTCGTAGATATCTTTCCAACCGATTGCACCGACACCTTCTTGCATACCCATTTGCTGGCGCATAATTAGACCGTGAGGTTGTACACCTAAACGAATACCTTTAATTTCCTGTACTGGAAATTCATTCATTTTGCGTTTCACATACCATTCTAAGCCGAACTTACGGACTAAAAGGTAAGTTAGGACGCAGGCGAGAGCAACCCAACAAAAAATGGTTGAATAATTTTTTAACAAAATTAAGCCAAGAATCGAAAGGGCTGTAACCACAGCCATGATAATCCAAGCTTTCATGCTAATTTTGTTTGTGCTACGCCAAATTTTTAATTGAGCATCGCGTTGTTCAGCCTCGGTGATTTCATAGGTCACAGGCTGTAAAGTATAAGCGTATAAATTTTTCGCGGTCATAGTGAAAGTAACAGATCTAAAACTGCAAAAAGTTTAGCATCATTTAGAGCATTTCAGTGAGTATATTGTTCCAAAATCACCCAAATTATAATGAAGCCAATTCTGTGGCCTCATGATCCCGTTCATGACTCAAACTTTGCTTTAAACGACTGAACTGATTCAAGATGCTAAACATCAAGGAAAGCTGTTGTAAAATAATCAGTGCCTTTTGATCTTCCTCATTATTTTGGCTTAAACGCTGACGTATGGTCTGTAGCATATTTTGCGCCGTTAAATCAGGCATTTCATCACGCAGTAGCGCACCTTGGATATTGTCAAAAGCGCGATCCATCAATTCTAAAATTTGTGGGTCGTCAATTTTTTCACGATGAGCTCCCAACGCTGCAATATAGCTAATAAAGGTATGATTGAGGCACAAGAACTCAAACGCCAAGCTCTTTTGCGTTGGGTCAAAGTCGGGTTCGGTGGCTAAAGTTGAAATGAGTGAAGCAACTTCGGCATCGGTATTATGTGCGGCACGACGGACCACACGATAATTCAGGCCATTGTTGCGTCCAGACTTATACTGTTCAATCACCTCAGCCAAATAATCACATTGAGCGGAAAGCGAGCGGTAAATTGTGCGGGGTAGGCGACGGAACTTCCAGTCAGGGAAAATGAAACTTACACCTAACCATGCCAGTCCACAGCCAATTAAGGTATCCATCATGCGCGGAAGGGCAGCTTCATATCCCATACCATCTAAGTTGAAATTAATCAGCGCCAAGATGGTGATGAAAGCGGTGGCTTGAGCGTATTGTTTACTGCGAAGCTCAAAGAAAAGTACCCCGCTGATGACCAATACGAGAAGTTGTCCTTCAATCGAAGGTACAAAGTACAATACGGCATACCCTAAAATGATTCCGACCAACGTCCCTACGATACGTAAACGTAAACGACGTTTGGTTGCGTTGAAGTTGGGCTGACTGACAAAGAGTGCTGTCAGTAGAATCCAGTACCCATATTCAATGTTAGTGACTTGAACAAAGATATATCCAACCAATAGCACGATAGACAGACGAATCGCGTGTCTAAATAACACCGACTCTGGGGTGAGATGCTGTTTAATCCGAACCTTAATGTCATCCCAGCCTTTCAGGTCATCATCTTTGAGCTGGCTTTCGATATGCTTAGCTTTATCGAGTTTAATATTGCGTTCAGTTTCTAAGTTACGTAGCTGTGCATCAATCGACTTTAAGTTTTGATACAGTGAAAACAGAGCATTGACCCAAATTTGGTCATATTGTTGTTCATCTCTGAGCTTTTCTAATGATAAACGTAGGTTTTCAAAAGCATGTTTAAAGCGTTTATTATGGGTGTAGGTTTGACGGTTTAAAATGCTGCTGCTTAAGTCCTTACAGGCTTTGGCTTGTATAGATAAAATTCGTTGAAAGCGGAATAAGATATCGCTGTGTTGAAAAATTTTCGCCAGTTTTTGATAGTCAATATGTGCTGAATCTGCACGCTCGTGAATATCTTGTGCCACAAAATAATATTGCAGACTGCGACGTGTATCCCGTTGTCCACGGTCACCTTTTAAACGGGTGAGTAAGGCGGTTTTCATGTCGTTGAAAATTGCAATTAATTTGCCATTTTCCAACGACAGTTCAATCATGCTTTGTTGATAGCTATTAGCGGTCATATCGACATCAAACAGGTTGGATTTGGCAAACAGAAAATCGGCGAGTGAGGAATAGCACTTCGATAGATTGTCCTGCACCTGACGAACGGGAAAGAGCAGAAAGCTAATGGTTGAAATAACGCTATACCAAATTGCTCCAATCACTAGCAGAGAAGGTTGTGTATACCAGTTGTCAAAAAGTCCGACACCGAGCATGGAGTAAACGGAAACTACTAAACAGCCATAAGAAATAGTGGCATAACGACGCCCCAATGAGCCCAGTAAAATCAGGCCAATACACGAAACTATCAGTCCCAGTGCAAATAAAATTGGGTGCGGAAATAAAAAGTAAATAGACGTTGCCGTAATGAAAAAGCCAATATAGGTAAAAATTAAATTCATGATCCGCACGGAAAAGCGGTCATCAATATCACTTAAACCCGCAGCAACTGCACCAAGTGTCAGCGGAATAGTTGCCAGTTGAAAACCCATAAAATATGGAACAAAAGCAGTCCCTGCAAAAGTAATGACCATGCGGAGGTTATACATGAATGTTGTATTATAAGTAGCCTGTTTTAGACTGGTCAGCCATGCTTTCAAAGGGCACCTTTGTTTGTCGCTAAGGGTTGGACAATTTTCAAATATGAGAATATGTGAAATTTCACCTGCTCTGGTATAAATCATACTATGGAGCGTGTAAACTTGTCTGCAAACTCTCCTTCCAAAACATAAATTAATCCTATGCCGACTACACAGGAAAAAGCGGTCTATTCCAACGCTTGGATTCTCTTACTTGCTTCACTGACTGCACTCGGTCCACTATCGATTGATATGTATTTACCCGCTTTGCCACAAATGGCAGATGACTTCGGGGTAAGCACACAAATGGTGGCCAACAGCTTACCTGCGTACTTCTTAGGCTTGGCTATTGGACAACTAATTTATGGACCTGTAAGTGACCGAATTGGGCGGAAAAAACCGCTGTATTTTGGCATGAGTCTCTACATTATTGCCAGTTTACTGTGTGTGTTTGCAAACAGTGAGTGGAGTCTCATTGCCGCTCGGGTTTTACAAGCCTTAGGCGGTTGTGTGGGCGTGGTGATTGCCCGTGCTGCGATTCGTGACCGTTTAGATATGCAAGCCTCAGCCCAAGCATTTGCCAGTATGATGATCGTGACCACCATCGCGCCGATTATTGCACCGAGTTTAGGCGCGCTGGTACTGAGTTTCAGTAGTTGGCATAGTATTTTCGCCTTTTTGATGGTCGTTGGCTTGGGAAGCCTGTGCTGCGTACATTTTTTCTTTGAGGAAACTCTAGATCCGAAGCGCCGTTTAAAGCTTAACTTTAATCAAGTTTTAAACCTTTATGGCGCGATTTTGCAAGATTCGAGCTTTAGACGTCCGATGTTTGTTGGATGCTTTGCTGGGGCTGTACTCTTTTGCTATATCAGTGCTTCTGCTGCCATTCTGATGGATGGTTATGGCTTAAGTCAGCAAATTTTTGCCTATGCCTTTGGTGCCAATGCAGTTGGGATTATGCTGTTCTCGACTTTAAATAAACGTCTGGCACAAAAGTTAAGTGTTTTTCAGCGCTTAAGATTAGGCAGTTTTTTGCAACTGGCTGGTGTGGGGCTGCTGTTGGTAGCGGGTAGCATGACGCATGCACCGTTATATATCGTTTGCGCAGGGATGTTTCTCGCTGTCGCAGCAATCGGTTTTACAGGGCCAAATGCCATGGCGATTGCAATGTCTGAGCAGGGTGCACGGGCAGGAACGGCCAGTGCGATTATGGGCAGTATGCAATTTGGTTGTGGTCTACTTTGTGGTGTGATTCTTAATTTTCTACTCTGGTCGGCACTTTTGAATATGGCCATTGTCATGGCTATTTTTGTGGCTTTGGCTTTGTATTATGTGTTTAAGCTTGAGCACGAAAAAGCCTAAAAATTGAAGTCGTGACTATATAAAAAAAAGAGACTTATTTTAGTCTCTTTTGTTATTTAAATGAATGCTTTAAATCTCACTCATTGTTTAAGAATACTGCAAAATCTTCAACTGGTACGCCAGATGTTATAAAGCGATTGACGATCTACTCTGAATCTGCATAACCCAGTGCCATGCCGCAGACCAACTCTTCAAATTGTGCAGCACCAAGTATATTCAGCACGAGAGCATGAAGATGATTCCATGCGGCTTGTGGGCAAGTGTCTAAGCCCCGTACTTTGGCTGCAATCATGACATTTTTCATCATCATTACAAATTCATTTCGCGCCGATGCTCATAGCTTGATTAACTATTAAGAATAGCCCAACAGGTGTATCAAAAAATTGGTCATTACATGATTGCAGCTGTGCGATTTTCGCTTTTTCAGCTTTTTGAATATTAAGCAAGCCATACGAGCCCTAACCATTTTCGCTGCGGTGCTCAATAAAAGGCGAAATCCATTTTTCTGGATAATATGCAAAAGTTTCTTATTATTAGATGTTTTTTCAGGATGTTCAGACGGTCTAAATTGAGTTTGACGAGTTTGCTCAAACATTTTGTTAGGAGTTTTCCTATGAGCACATCTATTTGCCATAACCGTGTATTCGTGCTTGCGGATATTTTAGTTATCATGCTCAATAATCGTCTGAATAGTTAGGCTTTTTTGGTGCAAAGACGTAATTTTGACCCATCACTGAGCATAGGTGGTTATCGATTAGACTAAGACTTTAGTTATAAGAAAAAAGTATAGATATCAAATAAAACTCAGTCTATATTTAAGAAAATATGAAGAATTGTTACTTAATTATTGCAAAAGTCTGTCTAAATTGTAATTTGATGCTTCAAAGCCAATCGCGAACAACATCAATTATCGTTCAAAATTACGTGCATTAGACTTTAGTGGCAAGAGTAATAAAAGGTCATATCTTAAAACATCGAAATGTGCGATTTTTCATCTTTATAAGATTACTTTGCATATGAAAAGACCAAAACGGAGTGGTCTTTTGTGCAAAAAATTTTACTGAAATGGAATTTTTGATTCACTATTAACAATGTAATAAAGGAAGTTTGTGTATGCGTTTAGCCCTCAATAAAAAGCCATTTATCGCTCAAAGCCTAGCACTTAGTGTGGCTGCTCTGATGATGACAACAACTCATGCTGCAACCAAAGAACAACAAGAACTCGCGCAATTACGCGCTGAAGTTGCAGAGCTAAAAGCATTAATGCAACAACAGCAACAAGTTCAACAACAACAAGCCGTTCAGATTCAACAAGTCAAAGCACAGCCAGCTCCTGTAAAAGCTGAATCTCCACTGTCTTCGTTCAAATCTAAGTCTGGCGCAGACATTAACTTCTATGGTTATGTTCGTGGCGATGCAAACTATATTATTGAAGGTGCGGATGACGACTTCAACAAAGTTTCAAGCTCAAATGGTCAAACTAAAGATAAACTTCGTGCAACAGCAAAAACTACGCGTTTAGGTTTTGATTTCAATACCAATGTGGCTGGTGATAACAAATTGGGTGGTAAAGTAGAAGTTGACTTTGCAAGTACCGATAACGATAAAAGTGAAAACCTTCGTATCCGTCATGCATATTTAACGTATAACAACTGGTTATTTGGTCAAACTACATCTAACTTCCTGTCTAACCATGCACCAGAAATGATTGACTTCGGGACTAACGTGGGTGGTGGTACAGCGCGTCTTCCTCAAGTACGTTATGGCTTTAATTTATCACCTGCAACGAAATTATTTATTGCTGCGGAAGAAGGTAATAGTTCTGCTACAGAGCGTAATGCAGCTAATACTGCAAACGTTGCTTCAGATGTGAAATATAGCTTACCTGTATTAACTGCGAAATTAACGCAAGGTTTTGCTGATGGCAAAGGCTCTGTATCTGCTCGTGCTTTAGTTGAAAATTATAAATCGGCTGATGACTCTGATACAGCTTGGGGTGTAGCGGCAGGTGTAAATTATCAAGTAATGGACCCATTAAAATTAAGTGCTGATGTGTCTTATGTGGATGGTAACAGCAACTACTTATATGGCAGTAATTCTGCATATGTGGTTAATGCTGCAAATGGCAAGATCGCACAAAATGAAGCGTTTGGTGTACAAGTCGGTGGTACGTATAAATTCAACGAGAAATTACGTTCGACTTTAGCCTATGGCGCACTCTTTGCGGATGACAGCACAGATTATGCAACTTCAAACCCAACAGCAAACGAAGAAGTTTATCAAGCATGGATTAACTTCATCTATTCACCAGTTAAGCCATTGGACTTAGGTGTTGAATATATCAATGGTAAACGTGATACCTTTGCTGGCGATAGCTACAAAGACAACCGTGTTGGCTTAATGGCGAAATACAGCTTCTAATCATGTGATGAAATAGTTGCGGTTTAAAAAACAGGAGCTTTAGGCTCCTGTTTTGTTTGAGTAGGGAAATTTATACAGACTAAATACATTTTGAATATAGACTTAAGTATTAAGTCAGAAAAGAATAAGAGAAATAGTTGGAAATTATTGTAAAAAAATAAAGATTATCTATAAAAAATCTGCATAATGTCGGTCTTTCGCCCATATTGTACTTTTGTTGGTTGTTTTTGAGCCAATATGGGGCGGTTTTGTGATTTTTTTCAAAAAACCGTATCTGTGTCCAAACATTATTGGGCATTACGTTATTTCAGTTTACTCATCGTGTAGAACTGAACATGTTATGCATCAGATCGCTTAGTTTGTTACCAATTTACCCGTTGCCTGAATTTCCATACGCAAGACTGAGTTTGTCTCAGATTTACGAAATATCTCTTGAAGTATCAATGGATTCGGTGGCTTATTAGCCAGATAACAAAATCTAAGCATCCGCTTTATGGACAATTGTCATGGAATTTACTTTTAACGCTTTTTATACCTTGATTGCTGCTGTCATCGTTTTGTTACTTGGCCGCTTCTTGGTAAATAAAATTGGTTTCTTGAAACGCTACAACATTCCTGAGCCTGTCGCAGGTGGTTTAGTTGCAGCGATTATCTCCTTGGTTGTGCATAGTCTTTGGGGCTATAGCATCACGACCAGTAGCGAATTGCAAACAAGCTTTATGCTGATTTTCTTCGCCTCAATTGGTTTAAGTGCAAACTTTGCCAAATTGCGTGAGGGCGGGATCGGTCTGATTATTTTCTTGATGGCTGTCGCTTCATTTATTGTGGTGCAAAACTTTGTCGGCATTAGCCTTGCAACTTTATTGGGTATTGACCCACTTATTGGTTTGATTGCAGGTTCAATTACCTTAACTGGTGGTCATGGTACTGCGGGTGCTTGGGGTGAAATTTTAGAAGTTAAACATGGTATCCAAGGTGCATTAGCTTTGGGTATGGCGAGTGCGACATTTGGTTTGATTATTGGTGGTTTGATTGGTGGTCCTCTAGCGAAGTTACTCATTAACCGCTATCAATTGGCGACGCCACGTACCAATGAACAAATTGAAAAGAGTGATAACACGCCACTGACTGATATTAATTCAACAGAATATGTACCGTTTGAATATCCACATCGTGTGCGTTTAATCACTGCGGATAATGCCATTACCACATTAGGTTTGTTTGCAGGCTGTTTGGCTTTTGCTGACTTTATGACCGGCCATATGAAAGGCACAATGCTTGAGTTACCGACTTTTGTTTGGGCGCTTGCAGGTGGTGTGATTTTACGTAATGTGTTGGAAGGTATTTTCAAAGTTCAAATCTTTGACCGTGCGATTGATGTATTTGGTAATGCATCATTGTCGTTGTACCTTGCGATGGCGCTACTTTCGTTGAAATTATGGCAATTGGCTGACCTTGCAGGTCCGCTTGTGGTGATTTTAGGTGCACAAACGATTACGATGGGCTTATATGCTGCATTTGTGACATTCCGTGTAATGGGTAAAAACTACGATGCTGCGGTGCTATCTGCGGGTCACTGTGGATTTGGTATGGGTGCAACACCGACTGCGGTTGCAAACATGCAGGCGATTACCAACATGTATGGTCCTTCGCACAAGGCATTCTTAATTGTGCCTTTATGTGGCGCATTCTTTGTAGACTTGATTAACGTGGCTGTCATTCAGTCTATTTTGCAATATTTTAACTAATTGGAAATGCAATTTGCCCTAGGAAACTAGGGCTTTTTTGCTTTCAGGTCTCTCACAATAATTAGGATATCGAGATGAATGATCAATTAAATGAAACATTACTCGGGTGGGTGAATACACTGAATGGACCTCTGTGGGACTTTTTGGTGATTTTCCTTGTTGCGGTCGGTTTGTTTTACACGATAATTACGGGTGCAGTACAGGTTCGCTTATTTTTGCACAGCATCAAGGTCATGAAATCAAGCCGTAAGGAATGTGATGATGATCATGGCATTACACCTTTTCAGGCTTTTGTCACTGGGCTTGCAAGTCGTGTAGGTGTAGGTAATGTTGCGGGTGTTGCGATCGCAATTGCGATTGGTGGACCGGGTGCAGTATTTTGGATGTGGGTCACTGCATTTTTAGGTATGAGTTCGGCTTTTGTTGAGTCATCTCTCGCGCAGTTGTTCAAGGTGCGTGACCAAGAAAATAAACAGTTCCGTGGTGGACCTGCCTACTATATTACCCAAGGCCTGAAACAAAAATGGTTGGGTGTAGTCTTTGCTGTTGCGCTTATTTCAACCTATGGTTTTGTGTTTAACGCAGTACAAGCCAATGCAATTACAGGTGCAACAGCACATGCATGGGGATGGGATAAAGCCAATCTAGCATTTGAGCTCGGTGGCATTCATATTGTGGTGTCTTGGGTTGGACTAGGTCTAGTCTTGCTGACCGCAATGATTATCTTTGGTGGGATCAAACGTATTGCCAAAGTGGCAGAAAGTTTTGTGCCATTGATGGCCTTGTTGTATTTGGCTGTTGCTTTATATATCGCCGTAATTAATTACGCTATTTTACCTGATATCTTCCAGCTCATTTTCTCTAAAGCTTTTGAGTTTGAAGCTGCTGCTGGTGGTTTCTTTGGTGCGATGGTTTCTATGGCAATGATGATGGGGATTAAACGTGGTTTATTTTCTAATGAAGCAGGTATGGGGTCGGCACCGAATGCGGCAGCTGCATCGGATGTAAAGCACCCTGTAAACCAAGGTTTGGTACAAATGCTCGGTGTATTTGTGGATACCTTCGTGGTGTGTTCATGTACAGCGATTATTATTTTGGCCTCAGGACTTTATCATGATGCGGGCTTTGAAGGCGTAGCGCTCACCCAAATGGCTTTAGAGAGCCAAATTGGTTCTTGGGGTGATGACTTCCTTGCAACGATTTTGTTCATGTTTGCCTTTTCATCAGTCATTGGTAACTATGCCTATGCTGAAGGGAATGTGCAATTTATCAATAACAATGCCAAGGTGATGTTCGTCTTCCGTATCTTTGTTTTGATTATGGTATATCTCGGTTCAGTGATGAGCGTGCCTCTCATTTGGAACACTGCGGATTTGTTCATGGGTATCATGGCCACCATTAACTTATTTGCTATTTTGCTGTTAACACCATTCTTGTTGATGCTGTTAAAAGACTATTTGGCACAGCTGAAACAAGGTGTGAAAGAGCCAGTATTTAAATTGGATAACCATCCTAAATTTAAAGACAAAGTTAAATCAGATATTTGGTAATCTTTTAGCAGATTAAAAAAGCCTCTACATTGATAGGGGCTTTTTTATGGCTATTTAGCCGCTAACGTAAAAGAACAGCTGATAGAGTGCAAAACTTAAAATCAGGCTTAGCCAAATCGGGAGTTTGGTTCGAAGCAGTAGAATAACAGCGATTACAAAAACTAAGTCAGTCCAATGCTTGAAATAACTTTGTCCCATTTGTATCACTAAACACAGCAATAAACTTACCACTGCCGCATTGATCCCAATCACGGCTTTGCGTATTGCAGCTTGCTGCATAAGCCAAGACCAATAGGGCAAGGTGGCAAAGATTAAAAAGAATGAGGGCAGAAAGATTGCTAAAGTGGCTAGAACCACATTCAGCCAAACAAAGGGCGTTAAAGGCAGTAAAGCACCTAAGTAACTGGCGAAACTAAATAAAGGGCCGGGCATGATTTGAGCCAGCGCATAACCCAAGTCAAATTGTTCGGCAGATAAAATATGGCTGACGACGAAGTCCTGATGTAAAAGTGGCAAAATAATATGCCCGCCGCCAAAAACCAAAGATGCGGCTTGATAAAAACTAAACAGGCTCTGTGAGAAGAGTGAAGAAGATGGATGCCACAATATAAAAACTACAAAAGGCAAAACAAATGCAATCAGCCAAAGATAAGCCTGCTTTGCATGGACTTTTGCTTTTAAGCCGCTGTCTTGGAGCTTTGATGTCGAATCTGATGCGAAATAAATACCGACGAGAGCAGCAACTAAGATGATGATAACTTGGCTGAACGACCATGGTACAAAGTAAAGAAACAAGGTGCTAAGTAACATCAGCACATATTGCCAAATAGTTTTGCAGAAACTTGTCAACATTTGCCAAAAGGCCCAGACCACTACAGCAAAAACGATTAACTGAATGCTATGTAGTGCCATCGCACTGAGTTGGTTGAAGTACTGCTGACCTAGTACTGCGAAACATGCCATGAGGAGCATAGATGGTAAAGTAAAGCCGAGCCAAGCCGCACACGCACCGCGGTAGCCTTGCAGTTGATATCCAATCGCAATACCCACTTGGCTGCTGGTCGGCCCTGGGAGCAATTGAGCGAGAGCAACCAATTGGGCATATTCAGCATCACTCAACCATCGAAGTTGCTCTACAAAATGACGGTGAAAAAACACCAAATGAGCAGCAGGCCCACCAAAAGACAAGCAGCCTAATTTTAAAAAGTGCAGAAAAATTTGAGTGATATGCTGAGTGCACATGTTGAATTATGCTGACAAATTGAATCAGATTATAATGCTGGAATATGACGCTTTTACGAAAAACAACAGTACTTGGACTGCTGATTTTCATACACTATGCTGTTGGAAAATTTCGTTCTATCTCAACTTCGGTGAATCATGTTAAACATTAAACTTAGCCTTATGTCGTTTACATTGCTCGCTTTAGCTGGCTGTCAAAGCATGCCCAAAGTTGCTCAAGAAACGCCAAATCAGGCGTTTTTAGCCGAAACTGAGTCAGGGGAAGCTCAAGAGCGACTCAACCAGATCAATTTTAAACAGCTCAAAAAAGAACAGAACCGTCCAATTATTGCCTTGGTGTTGGGGAGTGGTGGTGCACGTGGTTATGCGCATATTGGCGCAATTCAAGTTTTAGAGCAGTCGGGGATTCGTCCCGACTTTATCGTGGGAACCAGTGCTGGCAGTATCGTCGGATCGCTGTATGCAAGCGGTAAAAATGCCAATCAAATTCGTGATATTGCGCTGAATATGAAAGCCAGTGATGTGCGCGATATTCGTTTGGATATGAAAGGTTTCTTTGATGGTCAAAAAGTTGAAGACTATGTCAATGAACAAGTGAGCGATATGCCACTTCAAAGCTTACCTATCCCAATGTATGTAGTGGCGACGCAATTAAAAGAAGGTAAAAAAGTTGTCTTTAACTATGGCAATACTGGGCAAGCGGTTCGGGCATCGGTATCGATCCCGAGTATGTTTATTCCAACTAAGATTGGTACTGATGAATATGTAGATGGTGGTTTAGTCAGCCCCGTACCTGTTGATGTGGCACGCAAGTTAGGGGCAGATATTATTATTGCGGTCGATATCTTGGCACAGCCGATGTATACCGAAACCTCAAATGTCTGGGGACTGTTCAACCAAAATATCAATATCATGCAAAAGAACCTTGCACAAATTGAGCTGAAAAATGCTGATATTGTGATTCAGCCAGACCTGCGCGAGAAAGTACATATTTTTGATGTCAGCGGCCGTGAGTTGACCATGCAAGCTGGGGTCGATGCAACCGTTGCGCAGTTAGGACAGATTCAAAAAGTTTTTGCGCAGAAAAATTATAAGCAAAAATTGAATATTCAAAGTATACAAGTAAGAACGCATTGATCACGCGTGATTTCGACATAAAAGCCTGAATGGGCTTTTATACATCTCTATAACTCGAAATACAGTCAATCAGGCTAAAAAGCCATTTATATGCTGTGAAAATATCACAGCGACAATGTTTTTGAATAAATTAAAATTTAAAGAAGGCTTATAGATTCAAAAGCTTAGTCTTCTTTATATATATTTTTTTGAATGATAGTCAAATCACTATAAATAATAATGATGGTTTTGTTACCAAATTTAGCGTTCAAAACCGATATAATAAATGTCACATATCCTATTATCTTACCAATTAGAGAACGCGATGTCCCCATTAGATCAAATTGCTGCGGCTGCGGATGACCAGTCTGAACTCACTATGTCGGTCTTAATGACACCTGATATGGCGAATTTTTCAGGAAATGTGCATGGTGGCACCATTTTGAAACTGTTAGACCAAGTGGCATATGCGTGTGCAAGTCGTTTTTCAGGAAGTTATGTGGTGACCTTATCGGTTGATAAAGTTAATTTTAAAGAGCCGATTCATGTCGGCGAGTTAGTGACTTTCTTGGCAAGTGTGAACCATGTCGGTCGTACTTCAATGGAAATTGGTATTCGTGTTGAAGCACAAAATATTCAAAAGCGTACAATACGCCATACCAATAGCTGTTACTTCACCATGGTTGCGGTAGATGAAAATGGTAAGCCAAAACAAATTCCTGCATTGAATTTGGACAATGACTGGAAGCGTTGTCGTTTTGAAGCGGCAGAACAACGTAAAGTCGCGCGCTTACAAGAAAACCACCATCCTTCGTGCAGTATTTATAAAAAAGCATCGCATAGTTAAGTTTTAAAAAACGATCTCCTGTATAGGGGATCTTTTTTTATGTCTGACGTTGATGTTTTGAATAGAAGCTTATATGGGAAAACTACGCAAATTTGGCTTTTTGCACCTGTTGATCTCGAACTGCTATAGTCCATGCGCATAAATAAAAAGAAACCAAGACAGGATATATCTTGGTTTCAAGTGACGCTAAAAAGTTGTTGCGATCCAGCAGGAGAGTAAAGCCACTGGATCTCTCAATATTTCAATTATTTAGCGGCTTTTTCTTGATTCGGTTGTTCTGCTGATGCTTCCGAAGCAGGTGCATTTGCACTTAAGTCTGTAGTTTCAGCTGTTTCTTGGGTTGATACCACAACTTTGTCTTCTTGAGCTGGCGCTTGTTGAGGTGCAGCAAAAGTTGCAAAGCTCGCAGCTGTTAAAGATGTTGCAATAATTAAGTGAGAAATTTTCATGGTTTTGGCATCCTTATATTTTATAGATAAAAATAGTTCAGACTGATCATCACATCAATTTGAACTGAGCTTCATGCTATCGCCTGAATATCTGCGGTTCAATCGAAGCAACAATGTGAAAAGTGCACATTACCTAAAACTACAGATGATGAAAAAATAGTGAGCTTTAAGTAACAAGTAGAAGTTTTTTGTGAATAGATTGAGAGGGAACGAAGAATTAATGATCAATATGGATGTTTGAAAACTCACATAAACTGTACAAAGCATGCGAATTAAGTGCGAAAGCCTAATTTCAGTATTGAGTAAAATGTAAGGAAGTTTGTCCAATAGGGGTATAAATGAATGAAATGTCAGCCAACTGAATGCTGAGTGTTCGATGCCATGGATTTGAGATGAGAAAATTGGTGATTTAAAATAAGATAAAGGCTTATTTTATTATGCTGTTTTTATCATATTCCATGCTAGGTATAAATTTTTGAAACTGATGTCGATGCCGCAGGCGGTTCCTACGCATATTATTTCGGGCTTTCTTGGTGCAGGTAAAACCACTTTGCTCATGCATTTGTTAGGTCAGAAACCGGAACATGAAGTTTGGGCGGTACTGATGAATGAGTTTGGGCAAATTGGCGTAGATCAACAGCTCATGCCACAAACGGAAGGCTATGCGGTAAAAGAATTACTCGGTGGTTGTTTATGTTGTAGCAGCCAACTACCGATGCAAATAGCACTGTCTCGTTTGCTCTCAGAACAAAAGCCTGATCGGCTGTTTATTGAACCCACAGGCTTGGGACATCCAGCACAGTTACTGGAGCAACTGACCGAGCCACATTGGCACTCGACCCTGCACATGCGTGCGCCGATCACGGTGCTGGATGGTTCGCGTTTACATGATCATGCATGGACAGCACAAAATCTGTATCAGGATCAATTGAAAGCGGCGCAGATTGTGGTGGTTTCGCATCAAGCTCAAATGCAAAAAACAGATCAAGATGCTCTTGAAAAACTGCAAAGTGAATATCAGCCTTATGCTCAGCAGTGGTTGATGGCGGAGCAGGGCAAGATTGAGCTTACGCAAATCGATTTTGAGTACATCGGAACAAAACGATTCAAGCAGCCTTTACTGAACGTTCAGCAACAGTTGAAAGCGACTCAACAAGATTTTCCCGAGATTAAACAGTTGCCGTATCACTATGTAGAAACAGCACAAGGTTATAGTGTTGCAGGTTGGAAAATGCCGAAGCGTTGGGTTTTTAACTTTTACGATTTACTCGATTTACTTTGTGAACAGCAAGATTGGCGACGGATTAAAGGAATTTTCCATACCAATCAGGGGTGGAAGGCATTTAATTTCAATCCTGAACAATTTAACTATCAAGATGTCGAAGAAGGGATTGATAATCGAGTTGAATTGATTGTTCAAAACGAAAGAGATTGGATGGACTTTGAAAGCGCACTTTTTGAATGTCGCATAGAGCAATGACTTAAATTGTTTTAAGCAAAAAAAGCCGAAATCTTATATGCTAGTCGGCAAATTTGAGGATGGTATGTATGGCGCTTAAAGCTACAATTTATAAGGCAGATTTGAATATTGCCAATATGGATGTCCACCAATATGGGGACTATCAACTGACTTTGGCATTGCATCCTTCAGAAACCATTGAGCGTTTGATGGTGCGTTTGTTGGCATTTGCACGTTTTGCGGATGAAGCTTTAGAGTCTACCAAAGATTTATTTGAAACCAATGAGCCTGCGCTGTGGGAAAAAGACCTAACGGGTCAGTTGGTAAAATGGATTGAAGTGGGCAGCCCAGACGAAGATAAAGTGAAAAAAGCCAGTGCACGTTGTAAGCAAGTGGCTATTGTTACTTATGGCACAGCGGTCGATGAATGGTATAAGCGCAACAGTAAGTTGAAGACATTGAACAATGTTGAAATTTGGCAGTTGTCGACTGCAAGTACTGAAGCGGTTCAAGCCCTGTGTGAGCGGACCATGCAACTTCAGTTAAATGTAATGGATGGTGAGTGGACCTTAATTGGTGACAATGCTCAAGCCATTATTGAGTGGACGCAATTGCAATAAACAAGCAGTTTAACTAGATTTATTGATTGAACAGGTTGGAGCGAGAACATGAGCGCAGAATTAGAAATTATTGATTTGGTTGTCGGTGAAGGCAAAGAAGCAGTCAAAGGTGCTTTAATCACTACGCATTATACGGGCTGGTTAGAAGATGGAACCAAATTTGACTCATCTTTAGACCGCGGGAACTACTTTGAAACTGTGATTGGGACAGGCCGTGTCATTAAAGGTTGGGACCAAGGGATTATGGGCATGAAAGTGGGTGGTAAACGTAAACTCATCGTGCCATCACATTTGGCTTATGGTGAGCGTAAAATGGGTAATATTATTCCTGCCAATTCAAATTTGATTTTTGAAATTGAGTTGTATGATGTAAAAACACGTGATTAATCAAAAATATTGATAAATAAAAGAGTCAATTACAAGGATGTATTTGATTCATTTGTAAAAACACTTGGTTTTTAAGAAAAACATTTGTAGATTAATTATTAGGCAGAGCGTATTTAAGGGAAGAGTCGCTTTTGTATAGCTCATTGAGCAAACGGTCTTTGTTTGGGTTTGTTTTAAGCTGTTTGCTGGTTTTAAGTTTGATACCTTCGACGTGGGCACAATATGAAGCTGAGCCCACGCAGTATTATTTGCATCAAAAAAATGTCAATGACATTCAATTCACCGAACAAACCACCAGTTATTTAAAAGGTACATGGTCTTATTATGACCAAGAGCTGATTTCTCAGCCTAATCGTAAACTCCCTTCTAAAACTACCGAATTGCCAATTTCGTTTCAAGAACTTACAGGCAGTAATACGGGTTATGGGACTTTTGTCGGTCATTTCAAAATTCCGCATGAATTTATTGGTCGAAGGCTAGCCATTCATATCCCCAATCAAAATTGTGCTTATCGGGTTTATCTCAATGGCGATTTTTTAGTTCGTTTAGGGGATGTCGCGGATAATGCGGGAGCACAGCAAACAGAAAATGCACCGCGGATTGCTTATTTTGTCCCTGACAGCCCCTATTTTACTTTAAGTATACAAGCCTCAAACTTTAACAATTTACGCGGCGGCCTTGAAAGCCCCATGCATATTGGCATTGCTAAAACGATTAATCGACATTATCAGCAACTGATGATGAGTATCGCCATGATCTGTGGCGTGGTGTTTGGTGTAGGAATGTTCACCACCATGTTCTCGATGTTCCGTGGTTCAGATGAACGGAATAGTAAAAGTATTTTTGTTTTTGGTATTTTTATTTTATTTCTTGCCTTACATAATCTTTTTACTGCGCCATATGCTTATACGACCTTCCTAGATATCAACTGGTTGTGGGGCATACGTTTAGAATATTTATTTATCTATTTAGCGGTCATGTTTTTTTTGAGCTATATGTATTTGCTCAATCAGTACTATTTACAGCGTTGGATTTATACCGTTTCCATTTTAGTTTTGACCTTGAATATCGTCATTACCTTGTTATCCGAGCAAGTTGTTTTTGAGCAGCTGGCTTTTTATAGCGCATTTTTCAGTATTGTTATTTTGCTTAATTTTGCCTATGGTTTTTACCTTACTTTAAAGACCAAACAAAAATATTCGAAAATCAATTTATACGCCGTGGTATTGCTGTGTATATCGGTCATTCATGACTTTTTACTAACGCTACATGTGATTGATTCTATTCATCTATCTTTTATCTCTACCAGTCTGTATGCACTTTTGGTGATGTTCCGACAATCACGTAACTATGCTTATCAGACTTACCATACCGAACGTTTAAATAATAATTTAATTGAATTGAATGATTCTTTAGAGCAAAAAGTGCAACAGCGCACCTCTCAATTACATGACTTAAATGAAAAACTCGAATATCAAATTCAAATTGATGCCTTAACAGGTGCCTATAATCGGCGTGCATTGAATCAAGAAATTCAGCAGCGCTTTATTGAAACACAACAAAATAGTCATGCAACTTTGGTTTTTGCCATGATGGATGTCGATTATTTCAAAAATTATAATGATTTCTATGGGCACCTAAAGGGCGATGAAGTCCTGCAAAATCTGGTCAAAGTGATTGGTGCAGTACTGCCACATAATGCCTACTTAGCACGCTATGGTGGGGAAGAGTTTGCCATTGTTTTATATAATGTCCCAATTGCGATTATTAGTCAGATTATGCAAACCGTCTTAGATGCAGTGCGTAGTGCGCGCTTTGAGCATCATAACCGCCTAGATGGCAAAGATTATGTGACTTTGAGTATGGGGGTGTCGTGGATGGATCATGAAACGATTTATGCCAATATTCATGACCTTATGAAAGCGGCCGATTTAAAGCTTTATCAAGCCAAAGAAGCGGGCCGTGATCAGATGAAAATGCCCAATGAATCCTATGAAAATGAGTGAATTTAGTTGAGTCATACCTCTGTTAATAAACCTTAGGATAAGAGTTTAACCATGGTCACCATTTTGGGATTTGGAATGTCTTGGACATGGATTTGAAAGCCATGTTTTTGATAAAAAGAGCATGCTGTTTGGGTGCTTTCTAAACTAATTTGGTGAATTTCTTTACGTTTAAGATGTTCAATAACGGTTTCTAATAAGGCTTTCCCAATACCGCGCTGTTGTTCAGCGGATGAAATATAATTGAGTAAAATACGACCTTGATCACTGACCATAATAAAACCTACTACGTGCTGATTGAGTACATAAACCCAGCTGTCGTTATAGTGCATCCACATAATCAGGTTGGATTGGGTTTTATTTTCTAGCCAAATTTGAATCGTACTTTCATGGCGATGGTGGTCTTTGATACATGATCGAATACTGTCGTGCACGACATCTAAAATTTCAGGAATGTCCTGAAGTTGGGCTGCCCGTATCATCTTTTCTTCTTAGAGCTATAGAAACAGCTATTTCATGCTAGCGACTGTATTTATTAAATTGAATTACTGTTAGTACGGATGTAACTTTGTTGTTCAATCGCACTAAGTTAATTATTTTTTATAGTGATTTTGTGAGTGAAAAATCACATTTTGTGATGCCTTTCACGTTTGTGCGAATATGTGTTGAATCACTTGAATTGGTCTGAGAATCAACACCCAATTATAAGTCATCGAATTGAGCATTTGCGTTTATACGTAGTCTGCTTTAATTAATTTGGTGTTTATTTGAGCGATAATGTTGTATTTTAAAAGGGAATATTTGTTACGAGAGCAGAGCATGGTGACATTTTTAATGATGATTTGCATACTCATTGCTTTGGTTGCGACATCTATTATTGGAATCAAAATTCAAAAAAGCACCGCTTTCTGAAGCGACAAAAAAAAGCGGTTGAATCGGAAGCAGCATCTTCTCAAATGGCAACGCATACCAATAGAGCACCTCAGATTGAGCGTGTTATTGAAGTTGATGCTTATGAACAAAAGCTGTTCGATGACGTGGCGACTCTATTTCTAGATCAAGCGATATTACTCACGGCTGAAGAAGATGCAACGTTGATGCAAAGCACCTTATTGGTCAAAATGCCTGCGAAAACCCAGACGCAAATTCGCAAAATGGATTTAAATGAATGGTCTATTTTTTGGAGCTTCTATGATCAGTCGCTTGAATACTATGTAAGTCGTTATGGCATGTTTTATACGCATATCGACCGCAGTGGACGCGAGCATAAAAAAAGCCATCGTACTCGTGATTGATCTCCTCGCTTAAGCCTCCGCAGCTTCCATCACAGCCATGGATAACTGTTTAAGAATTCGTTCTGCAACATGAGTTAGATAGAAGTCATCCTGTTTTAAGCGTGTCATTAAAATTGCGCCTTCATAATCGGCAACACTGATTTTAGCCAGTGCCTCAGCTTGAGCAATAGGCATGACCTGCTGAAAGTAGTGGAACAACGCCAACTCCCAATCTTGGAATATAGACTGAATTTTGAGATGAATTTGTTCAGATAAATGCGGGATTTCCAATGACAGCATCCCGACTAAGCAGCCTTGAACACCAACACTAAAAAAGCTGACAGATTGCTGGTGCAAGTGTTCAAAGCGAACGCAATACTCTAAGTGCGTATCATTCAAAATACTGAACAATTTATGGTTTAAGTATTGCTGGCTGATTTGCAAAATATCTAAAACCAAAGCTTCTTTATTGGGATAATAATAATAAAATGCTGCTTTACTGAGCCCACAAGACTTTGCCAGTAAATCCATACTGGTGCCTGCATAACCATGGGTTTTAAAGGTTTGCATGCAATGCAACTGGATTTGTTCTTTACTCAGTTTTTGTGGGCGCATAGAGTTTTAACGTTCCGTAATGGTTGGTAATGATAAATAGCCATTGAAAGTGTTCAGCATATCTTCCCAGATGGCTTCGGCCCCTTGGCGGAAATATCCCATGTGCCCAATTTCTTTCAAGCCATAGTCATTGGCTTCAATATTGAGATAATGCATGTTCGCATGCCGATAATGCTGCATAAATGCATGCCTTGAGTTCGGTAAAGCCCAGTCATCATCCAGTGCTGAAACAGCATAGATTGGAGTTTTGACCTGTGCATATTGTTCCAGTAAGTGTTGTTGCTCGGGATCTGCAAAAAAGTAGGTCGGATTTTTACACCATTTTCGCCACTGTGTGTAGACATCCACAGGTAAATCGGTACCCATTTTAAGCAGGCTCCAAGGCAGATAGCCCTTTAGTGCAACCATCGGGGGGAAAATAATATTCCACATGACATGTACTTTCATTTTCTCCCGAAACGGCATATAGCCATGCCAACCCGCACCTGTGCCAAAGCAGTACATCGCAGTGACTTGGTCATGGTTGCGGGTTAAACCGAGTGCTTGGCCTCCATAAGAGTGTCCAACCACAAAAATAGGTTTGTCATCTTTGCGGATAGAGTCAATGGCAGCCGACAAGTCTAGCTGCCCCCAGTCCAAATAGGACATGCTAAAACCTTTGAGTTGCTTCGGTGCAGAAAGCCCTACACCACGATAATCAAAAGTTAGGACTTGATAACCTAGAGCTACTGCATACTCGGCAAAGCGACGATAGAACTGCTGTGGTACACCTGTTGCACTGGCAACAATGATGTTGGCTTTGATCGGCTCAGAAGAGCGATAACGTGTACCAACGAGTACATAACCATCGGTTGCTGAAAATTTTACAGTTTGTTTTTGAATTTGGGGCGAATCTAAATGGGCTGTGGCTTGCATCATCGTTTCTTCTTTTTGTTAAATACTAAAGTCGGTTCCAGACTTTTGGGCTTTACTGTCCTTTAAACTGAGCAGGTCGGCGTTGTAGCATCGCCATCACACCTTCTTGGACATCTTGGGTTTTGAGTAGCGGGCTGAGGTGCTCTTGTAAATGTGCAAAGGCATAGTCTGTGCCGTGTTGTACTGCTTGTTGTGCAGAAGCCAGTGTGGCTTGAACGGCCAGTGGTGCAGCTTGCGCAATTGATTCTGCAAGGCTCAATGCTCGCTCTAATGCAGCATTTGGCGTGGATGTTTCTACGACCTCGGTAATTAAGTTCAGATCGAGAGCTACTTGTGCATTGAAGCTGTCACCTGTGAGTAGATAGCGCATAGCCTTGTTCCAACCCGCCGCTTGTACAAAGCGAACCGTTGCACAGCCAAAGGGTAAAATGCCGCGCTGTACTTCCATTTGGGCAAATTGTGTATTGGCATCCGCAATTACCACATCTGCATTGAGCATGAGTTCAATTCCCGCGGTAAAGCAAAAGCCTTGGACTGCCACAACCACGGGTTTGGTGCGGGGTCTGGAACTGGTGCCCCAAGGGTTAATTTGTGACGCAGGAAAGTCGAAAACGCCTGCAGTGAGTTTGGGTTGCAACTCAACCAAATCAAGCCCAGCAGTAAAGTGTTCTCCGTGCGCAAAAATTACAGCACAGCGCAGTGAAGGATCATCCTCATATTCGCTAAGGGCCAGTGATAAGTCATGAATCATATGACTATCAAAAGCATTACGCTTGGCTGCGCGGTCTAAACCAATTAAAAATAACGAACCGCGAACTTCGCGACTGACACGACCTTGTTGTTCTGACATTTTGATTATTCCTGCATCGTTTTATAAGTTTTTAAACGATTGTTAGAAAACTGTCAAAACTTATGCGTATACATTCTGTGACTCGATAGTTTGCTTAGATTCCCCGAAAAAAAATCCATGTTTAGATTGAGTGGAATTGTCTTGCCTTTATTGAGTTTTTTTTCATAATAGCAGCACTTCTTTGAATACCAGTTGAACCATGTCTAGCCTTGAAATATTTGCAGTCATCATTAGCTTAATTGGGGTGACGTTGACCATTAAGCGCAATATGTGGTGTTGGTGGTTTAACTTCGCTGCTTTCTTGTTATATGCCTATTTGTTTTATACCTATAAGTTGTATGGCGAAACCATTTTGCAGTTTTTCTTTGTAGTGGTGAACTTTTACGGTTTTTATCACTGGCTCAAAGGTAAACAACAAGATCATGATATTCGGATTGAACCGATTACAGCTCGGCAAGTGATTTTGCAAATGCTACTTGCCGCTGCGGCTGGTGCAGTATTTGGTTTGAGCTTAAAGTATTTGACCGATGCTGCTGTACCGCTATTGGATGCGCAGCTCGCAGCGTTTAGTCTGTTGGCGACTTATTGGACCAGTCGTAAACATATTGCGACATGGGTGCTGTGGGTATTTGTCGATATTGTTTATGTCGGTATGTTTATCTATAAAGATTTGTTCCTAACCGCGGCTTTATATGCAGGCTTTGTTGGCTTGGCGGCTTATGGATGGTGGCAATGGACACAGGTACGCCATAAACAACAGCTGAAAAGTGTTTAGGCTAGGCAGTGTTGATTGACTTTAAACAAATACAATTGGCTCAATTTGAGTCGGTCATTGAACGGTTAAAGGGAAGTCCACAGCAATATTTGGACTTTGCTTCGGTTGCGGATTTTTATCAGGCCACTTGGCTGGATGACTTACCCAGCAGTGCAAGTTGGGCGGTTACAGGACTGGATGATGGGGCCGAGCATTTTGATATTCGCTTGGCCTGTTTTGAGCGCGTGGTTTTTATTCATATTGCAGATGATATTGTCATACAGAATGGTGCACATTGATATTTAGATCACGGTATAGTCGGTGCTGGATCATCGTCTATATTTGACTCTTCTACAGGATGACGAGATCCAGTTTTTCAGTCCTGATCAGGGCATGGATGTTTACAAAAACAAAAAATAAAGGATTTAATGTTATGGCACATCAGTTTGTAGTCAATGCCACCATCAACGGTGTTTCGTTGGATGACTTCCGTCGACTCGCAGCCAATATCAGCTTACATGAAAATGTTTGTCGTCGTATTCCTGGGGAGAAGTTGGAAATTTTGGAGTCGAATAAAGTTGGCGATATTTATACCCTTAAGCGCGCGTATAATTTGGATGTCAATATTCCCGATATTGCGAAGAAATTTCTAAAAGATGCATTTCGTTTACAACGTACCGACGTCAGCAATTTAGTTGTGCTCAGCTCGGAAGTCCGTTTAGACCCTAACCTACCTTTAGAAGCTGTGTGCCAACGTAGTGTATCGGGTAATGATAAGCAGATTCACTTTCAACTGGAATGGAAGGTAAAAGTGAAAGTGCCATTAATTGGCGGTATGTTAGAAAAACATGCTGAAGGCGAAATTCGTAAGTTTAGCCAAATCGAGCTTGATATTGTGGAAGATGAACTGCGCCAAAATCTGCATGCAGAAACCTTAAGCTAAAGGCTTTGACCTCATGTTTTCAAAGTAGCTTGCATAAAAAGAAACCCTTCGATTGAAGGGTTTTATCATTTTAGTGCTTCGTCTCGAACCGAGTTCGATAAACCAAAGCTGTGAAGAAGCAAACCAAACAGACCAGCCAAATATAATACATCGCGCCAATGTTGCTATAGAGACTGAGCCATTGAACCAAAGGCAGTGTGATGCCTCCTGCAATAGCATAGGCGACATTGTAGGAAAACGAAATGCCCGAAAAGCGGATTGGAGCAGGGAACATTTTGACCATGCTATAGGACACAAGCCCTACCGTGCCTGAAAAGAATCCCAAAAGCATATACAGTGCAAACACCGTAGTTGGACTGACCGCACCTAAACTGTGATAGAAAATGGTTGCGATAGCGGCGACACCGAGCGAGCCAAAAATCAAGACCTTGGCTGCACCAAAATGATCGGCCAATGTCCCAGCGAGTATGCATCCCAGCATTTGCATGATGATCGCAGCACTTTGCATTTGAAAAGCATCGCTACGTTCAAAGCCAAAGGCACCCGTCAGTACGTTTGGCATGGATAAAATCAGGACCACTACACAAGCAGTTAAGAACCAAGTCAAGAGCATGCCAATCACTACGGCGGTTTTATGGCTGGCGAAGACTTGTTTCACCGGCATTTCTTTAGACAGCTCTTTACGTGCTTGCATGGCTTTGAATACGGGTGTTTCTTTCAAATAACTACGTAAATACAAGGCCACTAAGGCAAAAATACCACCCACAATAAAGGGAATACGCCAAGCCCAATCATGTATAGCTGCTTCACTAAATTGAAGAGAAATGAATAGTGACATTAAAGCACCGAGCAAGATGCCGAGTGACAAACCAGCCGTAAGTAAGCCATTGGCAAAACCAATTTTTTCAGATGGAACATGCTCAGAAACAAAGGTCCAAGCCGCTGGAATTTCTCCACCAATCGCGATGCCTTGTACCACCCGCATAAGGAGTAAGAGCAGCGGTGCAGCATAACCAATTGTTTCAAAGGTCGGCATAACCCCGATCATGAGGGTGGGTAAAGCCATGAGCAAAATAGATAAGCTAAATAGACGCTTGCGCCCGAGGAGGTCACCAAAGTGGGCCATGATTACACCGCCAAGTGGACGGAAGAAGTAACCTGCGGCAAAAATACCGTAAGTATTTAGCATGGCCCAAAATGGGCTGAGCCCTGCGGGAAAGAACAACTCTGAAATAATTTTGGCGTAAAAAACATAAATAACAAAGTCATAGAACTCAAGTGCACCACCGAGTGATGACAGCCCAAGGGTACGTTTGTCTTCTCTGGTCAAACGTGGTGTTGCATCCATGCGTATATTTCCAAAGCTAAATAAAGGTTTATATTTGATTTTAAAGAAGTCTTTTTTGAATGAATAATCAATCTTTCTTTACTGGGTTTGAACTAAAAATTATACATGAATCAACATCGTTGATTTGATGGTCAACGTAAATATATAACGCAGGCGAGATAAAAGGCTTATGATATAAAAAGAATAAATAGGTATAAAAATTTAGGATTTGTGTATGAGTGTCATTTTACCTGTTGCACAACGTGGTGAAGATATTTTAAGACTCAAAGCTGCTTGCGTCGCAGATGCAGAATTTAATAGCGACTGGCTCATGCAGTTGGCCTCGGCCATGATTGCGACCATGTTAGAGCGGAGCGGTGTGGGCATTGCTGCACCACAAGTCTATATTTCAAAGCGGGTCATTATTGTGGCTTCACGGCCAAATTTACGCTATCCCGATGCGCCTGAAATGGACGCCGTGGTGATGGTCAATCCTGAAATTTTAGAGTTTTCTCAGGCAACGACCTTAGGTGAAGAAGGCTGTTTAAGCGTACCGAATGAGCGTGGTCAGGTAAAGCGTGCGCAAAGCATTAAGGTGCTGTATCACACTTTGACTGGTGAGGTAATGGAAAGTACTTTTGAAGGTTTTCCTGCACGCATTGTGCAACATGAAATCGATCATCTCAATGGTATTTTATTTGTCGATCGCCTGAGTGCTTAGTCGCGAGTGTCATTTTATTCATCTTTATATTTAAACTGTTGTGGGGTCTGCCCCAAATGACGTTTAAACATGGCACTAAATGCACTCGGATTGCTATAGCCAAGAGATCTTGCACTCTGCGCGACAGATTCACCACTGGCAATTTTACTTAAGGCATGGGCAATATGCATTTGCTGAACCCATGCGCGATAAGACAGCCCCGTTTCCTTTTGAAACATGCGCATCAAGGTTCTGGAGCTGGTGCCAATTTCATCTGCCCATGTGCTTAAATCTTTTAACTGATCGGGCGTACTTAATAGTGCTTGGCAAATATTCATTAAGCGTTTGTCTTGTGGCCACGGAATTTGAATGGGCAACAGATTGGCTTTATGAATTTCATCAAAAATTAAAATCTGTAAAGATCGTGACAGTTCATCAGAGCTGATCAGTTCGGAGGGTGGAATATGTTCAATCGCATTGAGCCGGATGAGCAGTTCATGCAATAACTTACTGACCCGAATAATAAAACAATGTTGCCCCAGCAGTGCAGCTGCATCTGCTTGAACCAATGCGGTATTGAGTTTAACTCGACTTAATGAAATCACACTGTGCTCAACATGGGTCGGAATCCATAGTGCGCACATCGGCGGCACGATCCAAACGTGGTTTGGGGTGAACACTTGAATCATCCCTGTCGAAGCATACAGAAACTGCGCCCGCGAATGGGTATGCGCAGGGGTAATCTCTCGATAGGTATGCTCAGAAGAAAGCCCAATCACCAATTCGGACATTTCGGTTTGAATCAGAGAATTTGGCATGTGTGTGTCTTTAAATTGTCAGTTATACAATGATTATTGGAAGATAGTCTTATGAATGACATTTTACAATCAATGCCTGATGAAAAATACATGGAGTTTGCGAGGGATGTCGTCTTCAATTCAAATGAAAGAGGGTATGGGCGAAGCTACAATCAATGAACAACCGCAAGGCATGATTATAAAAGTAGTGGGAGCGGTAGCGGTAGCGCATCTGCTCAATGACTTGATTCAAGCTGTTTTGCCAGCCATTTACCCAATGCTGAAAACCAATTTTTCCTTAAGCTTTGCGCAAGTCGGACTGATTTCATTGGTTTATCAAATTACGGCATCGCTACTGCAACCTTGGATTGGACTGTATACCGATAAACATCCGAAACCTTATCTGCTTCCACTCGGTATGGTAGTGACTTTTAGCGGCATTTTGCTGTTGGCATTTTCACCAAATTTTATTGTACTGCTCATGGCTTCGGCATTGATTGGTGTCGGGTCTTCAACCTTTCATCCTGAAGCCTCACGTGTGGCGCGAATGGCTTCGGGGGGGCACTTTGGTACAGCACAATCGACCTTTCAGGTCGGTGGCAATACAGGTACAGCCATTGGGCCTTTATTGGTCGCGCTGATTATTGTGCCTTTCGGACAGCACGCCGTGGCATGGTTGATTGTATTTGCCTTACTGGCGATTTGGGTGCTGTTCGGTGTCAGCCGTTGGAGCATCAGTCACAGTAAAAAACAATTGGCTGCCAAAGCGCATCAAGTGCAAAGCAAACTGCATGGGCGTCAACTCGTCATCGCGCTGTCGACCATTTGCGTGTTGATGTTTGCTAAATTTACTTACATCGCCAGCATCAGTAACTATTTCACTTTTTATTTAATGCACAAGTTTCACCTCAGTTTACAGAGTGCGCAGTTACATCTCTTTGCCTTTTTGGCTGCGGTGGCTCTGGGTACATTTGCTGGTGGGCCGATTGGAGATCGAATTGGGCGTAAAGCGGTGATTTGGGTGTCTTTTGTCGGCATGGCGCCGTTTGCGTTGATGATGCCGCATGCCAATCTATTTTGGACGACTGTACTGTCGATTATAACAGGTTTAGTACTTTCCTCTGCCTTTGCCGCAATGGTGGTTTATGCACAAGAAGCCGTTCCGGGACGAGTTGGCATGATTGCAGGTTTAATGTTTGGTTTAATGTTTGGGGTGAGTGGCATCGCCGCAGCAGGCTTAGGATATTTGGCTGACGTCAAAGGCATTGAATGGGTGTCTGGTGTGTGTTCGTTATTGCCTTTGCTCGGTTTGGCAACTTTCTTTTTACCGAAGACTCAAGCAAACTAACGGAATACGGCTGACCTTCAGTCTTAATCGCGTTATCTTATCAAACGAAGATGGCGCGATTGTATTTGGGCCTGATGATTATTGTTATGTATAAATGCACTAGGGTTGTGTGTTTTGATTTTAGAGGATTGATGTAATGACTGATCCGAATGGTGTACTCAAATTTTCATTAGGACTAGACCAACTTTCATTTGAAATGGATGGACAGCGTATCCTGCTAGATCAAGGTTTAAGCTTTATACAGTCAAACAGTATGCGTCATGAGGTGTTGGATGAGCTTGCGATTGAGTCGATGATTTATGTAATTGAAGAAATATTAGAGTCGGTTCCAATTCATTATGGTCAGCCCAAAAATGCAATCAGTGCTGATGATTTATTTCAGCAAGTTCTGACTTTATTTTTCCAGAATCAGCACAGTATAGACCGAGTACAGCTTGAAAGTGGCTTTAACGCATTTATTGAGCGTAGGGAATACTATGTGTCTAAAGTGGCTGATGACGGTCTTTCTAGTTTGGTTTACTTTATTGTACTGCGGGAGATGATGCATCACTGGAATGTGGTGGAGATTCAATTAGAACAGTTTTGATTTTTAGTGGAACTAAAAGCGTAAAAAATACGGAACAATAGACAAAAGTAAGCCGATACCACTTAGTAATGCGTTACTTTCAATAAAATAAGGAAAAATCATTAAAACTAGACCTACAGTTAAAGGTATGGTCATTTTTTGCTTTTTGCCATACAGAAAATAGCCTAAGCCAATTGAGCTAAAGATCACACCGAGGAAAAGTTGAGTTGAGTTCATGGTGATGTTTCGTGCATTGTTATTCTCTGGCAGTATTATGCCAAGGTTATTATAAGAAGATATGAAAATTAAGAGTGCCGTGATGCAACCGTATAATAAAAAATTAAAACAGCCATCTCGTGATTTACGTAATAATATGACTGATGCTGAACAACTATTATGGCAGAGATTAAGACGTAAACAGATTTTAGGGCTACAGTTTTATAGACAGAAGCCGATTCTTAATTTTATCGTCGATTTTTATTGTCCTGCTGCAAATTTGGTGATTGAGTGCGATGGTGGGCAGCATTACACAGCAGAAGGGTTGGAGGCTGATCGGGCGAGGGATCAAGCTTTGGCGCAGTTGGGGTTGAACGTGCTGAGGTTTGATAATAGGCAGATTTTGACTGAAACTGATGCAGTCGTGGAGCAGATTTATTGGAGTGCGAAACAGAGATTGGAATCCGCCTCTTGCGAAACGTAGCTTCTCACTTTAATAAAGGGGGACTTTACGAGAATTTAATGATGGTATTGAATTCTTGGTACTCCCTCCTTTTTAAAGGAGGGTTGGGCAGGATTATAATTTTCCTTCGTACATTTTTTTAGCTTCTATAGTTTTATCTAATTTTCTATGAATAAGTGAAATCGTTGATAAAATATCTAAAGCATCTTGTTCATCAATATTCCAAGTGATTTTAGGCACATGAGCTGTTGTATTTCTGAAAGTTCCAAAGATTCCAATCAATAAATTTGAAAAACCTCTTTGTTCACTCTTTTCACTTTCAGTTTGTAATGAATTTAAAGCAAGATAAGGCACTTTGTCTTTAAAGGAAAAAGCGTGTGTTACAAGATCACCTCCATCGTTCGTTAAGCCTGTTTTAACTCTAATTTTTTCAGCAATGCTTTTAGTTGCTTCAAAGACTGCATGAAAATAGTTGTCGACTAATAATTCAGCTTTGCAAAATGTAAGGATATCTGGGTGTATATTTCGCTCTATAAGAATTCTTTTAAGTTGGGATGCTCGTTCTTCGGCTTCTGAAAAAGTTTTTACTGAACTTACATATTTGATCGAGCCACTATCAGTAATTTCGTAACCTTCAAATGAAAGAACATAATTTAATTTTGTTCTTGTCTGCTCAAACCAGTCTTGATTATCAACATGGCGCGATGGCTTCATTACATGCTGAATAAAGTTAATTATATTATTTGAACATCTATCCTGATTTTGTTTAAGTTCAAGAGCATCATACAGTTTTTTGCGCTTAGTAGAATTTAGTTGAGGGTCATAAATATCACATTCGGATAAATATTTAGATATTTGATTACCTGTTAAACCATTATCTGTATCTCCTAAAATTTTACAGATAGATTCTAAGCTTGCTAATTCAAATTTTTTAATTATTGCCATTTGATCATTTTCTAAAAATATTTAATTCGTAAATTATATATTTTTTATTTAAAGATCAATTCAATCCCTCCCAACCTCCCTTTGAAAAAGGGAGGGGATGTCACGTAATTCATTTACTCACATGACATCCCCCCTCTCTTTTAAAAGAGGGGTTAGGGGAGATTAAAATCAAAAAAGAATCCCCTCAATTTGAGGGGATTCTTTTATTTGATACGAATTGATTTTCTTCCCCTTTGTTAAAGGGGATCGAGGGGGATTTAAACAATCGAATCATCTAAATTCGGTGCTAACCAACGCTTCGCTACATCCAGTGACCAGCCTTTACGTTTCGCATAATCCTCAAGCTGATCTTGAGAAATCTTGCCTACGTTAAAGTATTCACTTTCAGGGTGTGAGTAATAGAAACCACTTACAGAAGAAGGTGGCATCATTGCAAAGTGTTCAGTCAACTTAGTCCCAATCTTCGCTTCAGAACCCAACCAGTCGAACAATGCCGCTTTTTCAGAATGTTCAGGGCAAGCAGGGTAGCCAGGTGCAGGACGGATACCGACATATTTCTCTTTAATCAGCTCTTCATTGTTCAGCGTTTCATCAGCTTTATAGCCCCAGAACTCTTTACGAATACGCTCGTGTAAGTGCTCGGCAAAAGCTTCAGCAAAACGGTCTGCCAATGACTGCACTAAAATCGCAGAGTAGTCATCACCTTTGGCTTTATATTCGTTTGCCAACTCTTCCGCACCGAAAATCGATACAGTGAAGCCGCCCAAATAATCTTGCTGAGTCGTTGACGGCTTAATGTAGTCCGCCAATGACAAGTTTGGTTTGCCTGTTACTTTGTCAGACTGCTGACGTAGGTGCTCAAAAGTATGAGTAACGGTTTGACCTGCTTCATCAAACACACTCACGCTATCTGCACCTGTACGTTGTGCAGGGTATAAACCAAACACTGCACGCGCATCGAAACGATTACTCTCGATAATGTCTTTCAACATGATTTGCGCTTGATTGTACAAATCAGTCGCTGCTTCCCCCACCACTTCATCTTCTAAGATTTTCGGGAATTTACCCGCCAAGCTCCAAGAGATAAAGAACGGTGTCCAGTCAAAATATTCAACCAGCGTTGCCAAAGGATAGTTGGTGATGACTTGCGTACCCAAAGCATTTGGCTTTGGTGGCACATAGTTGTCATCAATCTTAAAGCCATTTTCAACAGATTCCGCATAGCCTAGCTTCGCTGCTTTCGGTTGCTTGTTGGCTAAACGCTCACGGATTTTGGCATATTCAGCACGATGCTCGGCAATAAAGTTGCCACGCATTTCTTTAGACAGCAGGGTGGTTGCCACACCGACAGCACGTGAAGCATCAGCCACATAAATCACGGCATCATTTGAATATTGCGGATCAATTTTAACTGCAGTATGCGCTTTAGAAGTGGTCGCACCACCAATCAACAATGGAATGTTGAAGCCTTTGCGTTGCATTTCTTTGGCAACAAATACCATTTCATCTAAAGATGGGGTAATCAAACCCGATAAACCAATGATGTCACATTTCTCATCAATCGCGGTTTGTAGGATCTTCTCGGCAGGCACCATCACACCAAGGTCAACAATGTCGTAACCATTACAACCCAAGACCACGCCCACGATATTCTTACCAATATCATGTACATCGCCTTTTACCGTTGCCATTAACACACGACCTTTGGATTGTGCATTGCCTTTTTCAGCTTCAATGTACGGGTTCAGCCATGCCACGGCTTGTTTCATTACACGCGCAGATTTCACCACTTGTGGTAGAAACATTTTACCCGAACCGAATAAATCACCGACCACGTTCATACCATCCATCAATGCGCCTTCAATCACATCGAGTGGACGGTTGGCTTTTAAACGCGCTTCTTCAGTATCTTCATCAATATACGTAGTGATACCTTTAACTAAGGCATATTCAAGACGTTTTTCTACAGACTCATTGCGCCATTCAAGGTTTTCGGCTTCGCGTTGCGCGCCACTATGACCACGGAACTTTTCCGCGACTTCAAGCAGTTTTTCTGTAGCGTTTTGACCTGATTCACCTTGGTTTTGATTCAGAATAACGTCTTCAACCGCATCTTTTAGTTCTTTTGGAATATCATCATAAATTGCCATTTGACCAGCGTTCACGATGCCCATGGTCATGCCTTGTTTGATGGCATGATAAAGGAATACCGAGTGAATCGCTTCACGCACAGGCTCATTACCACGGAAAGAGAACGAAACGTTAGAGACACCGCCTGAAATCATGGCATGTGGTAAGTTCTGTTTAATCCAACCTGTGGCTTCAATAAAGTCTACGCCGTAGTTATTGTGTTCTTCGATACCTGTAGCAACCGCAAACACGTTCGGGTCAAAAATAATATCTTCAGCAGGGAAGCCAACATCATTGACCAAAACATCATAAGAACGTTTACAGATTTCACGTTTGCGTGCAGCAGTATCAGCCTGACCTGTTTCATCAAAGGCCATGACAATGATCGCAGCACCGTACTGACGGCATAAACGCGCTTTTTCGACAAACTCGTCATAACCTTCTTTTAAGGAAATCGAGTTGACGACTGGCTTACCTTGTACGCATTTCAAACCAGCTTCAATGATTTCCCATTTTGATGAGTCAATCATGATTGGCACACGAGAAATATCAGGCTCAGATGCAACCAGATTCAGGAAATGCACCATCGCATTTTGCGAATCGAGCATCCCTTCATCCATGTTAATGTCGATGATTTGTGCACCAGCTTCAACTTGTTGTTGTGCAACTTCTAAAGCTTCAGCAAACTTTTCTTCACGGATGAGACGTAGGAATTTTTTTGAGCCTGTGACGTTGGTACGTTCACCGACGTTCACGAATAGCGAATCATCATAAATGTTAAACGGTTCTAAACCACTTAAACGGCAGGCAGGTTTGGTTTCTGGCACCTGACGTGGCTGAATGTCTTTCACTGCATTGTAAATTGCACGGATATGATCAGGCGTTGTACCACAGCAACCACCGGTAATATTGATCAAACCACTTTCTGCAAATTCTTTAATGAAGGCTGCGGTTTGCTCTGGAGTTTCATCATACTCACCGAAGGCATTCGGCAAACCAGCGTTTGGATGTGCAGAGACAAAAGTATCAGCGACATCAGCAATGGTTTTTACATGTGGGCGCATCGCGTCTGCACCCAAGGCACAGTTAAAACCGATTGAGAGTAAATCACCATGACGTACTGAGTTCCAGAACGCTTCAGCAGTTTGGCCTGTTAAGGTACGACCTGAAGCATCGGTAATGGTGCCTGAAATCATCAACGGCAGTTCATGACCGATTTGTTTGAATACTTCTTTGACTGCAAAGATCGCGGCTTTACAGTTCAAGGTATCAAACACAGTTTCGATCAAAAGAATGTCTGCACCACCTTCAATCAAGGCGTGGGCAGCTTCAATATAATTTTCTTTTAATTCATCAAATGTAATATTACGGAATGCAGGGTCGTTAACATTCGGTGAAATCGAACAGGTACGTGAGGTAGGGCCAAGTACGCCTGCAACAAAACGCGGTTTCTCTGGGGTTGAATATTTGTCACATGCCGCACGTGCTAGACGAGCTGCTTCACGGTTAATCTCGGGAACAAGGTCTTCCATGTGATAGTCTGACATTGAAACACGTGTGCCGTTAAAGCTGTTGGTTTCAATAATGTCTGCACCTGCATCAAGGTAGGCTTCATGGATGCCTTGAATAATTTGCGGCTGAGTCAGTACCAATAGGTCATTGTTACCTTTGAGGTCAGAAGCCCAATCTACAAAGCGTTCGCCACGATAATCTTCTTCTTCGAGCTTGTGACGCTGAATCATGGTACCCATCGCACCATCGATAATAAGGATGCGCTCGGCAAGAAGTGCTTTTAAGGTGGCAAGTGTAGACATTCAAAACTCACAAACAGGTTTTCAAAACGTGCAATATTTTAGCAGAAAAGCAGGTTGATTGATGCCTAATTCAAGTGGTATTGGCTATATGGCAAATAAAAAAGGCTGATTTAGCTTTAGTTTTCACGAAAGTGAAATATAGACCCGCTATGTTAATAGATCAGAATAAATAGAGATGAAAAAATATTGATTAGAGCAGATTGTTACAGACAGCACAGCCAAATGTAAGAAAATAATTCAGCGTAATCCGCACCGAAAAATTAAATTTTGAGCCGGCACAGTGCGTTCAAGGCCTATAGGTGATTTACTGCTGATCTAAAATAAGCCAATTATGAAAAAATTGGCTTCATGTGACACGCATTTGTCATATAATTGTCACAATTAAATTGAACAATAGGGGATATTGATATCCTCTTTAGCCGTCTGCATGAATTCTAATATTCCTCCCGTCCAAGATCAGGTGCACGTGACACAGGTCAAGTCGACGAATGTGCACGTACCTACACCGAAATTTTTTATGCCGGTGTTTTTAACGGTCATTATTTCAACGCTAATTTATATTGGCTTTCAGCTTTCTGCTGACTTATCGCATGTTCCTGCACTGAATCTTTACTCTTTAATCCTTTTAGCAACGGCATTGTTCATTGCTTTGGGTTTTGAGTTTGTAAATGGCTTTCACGATACTGCCAATGCGGTTGCAACGGTCATTTATACCAATGCACTGTCTGCGCCTGTTGCGGTGATGTGGGCAGGTTTCTGTAACTTTCTTGGGGTTATGGTCGCAAGTGGTGCAGTGGCTTACGGTATTATTGCGTTGCTGCCCGTTGAGTTGATTATGAATGTCAGCTCAGGCGCAGGTTTTGCCATGGTGTTTGCCATGTTGATTGCTGCGATTTTGTGGAATTTGGGTACATGGTTCTTGGGTATTCCAGCATCGAGTTCACACACTTTGATCGGTTCGATCTTGGGTGTGGGCATCATGAACTACTTGATGCATTCAGGCAGTGGTGCTTCAGGTGTTGATATGGATCAGGTGATTAAAGTCGGTAAAGCTTTACTGTTTTCACCCATGATCGGTTTTGCTTTTGCAGCAGTGTTATTCTTATTGGTGAAAAAAATCTTTAAGAAACAACTGGAACTGTTCCAACCACCTGAAGGCAACAAACCACCACCTCCACTGATTCGTGCCATTTTGATTTTTACTTGCACAGGTGTAAGTTTTGCTCACGGTTCAAATGATGGTCAAAAAGGTATGGGTCTAATCATGCTGATTTTGATTGGTATCGTGCCTTTGGCTTATTCTTTAAATAAGAATTTAGATTCACAGCATATTCAGTCATTTGCTCAACTTTCAGGTCAAACTGCGGCTGTGATTTATTCGAATCATAACGATATTGCAGATGAAAAAGCCCGTACGGTGATCACGCAATATATTCAAACGAAAGAAATGACCCCAGAAGTCGTACCTGCTTTAGCAAGTTTGACAGATCATTTGGGTGAGCGTGTTGGCCATTATGGAGATCTTAAAGATATTCCTGAAGCTGAAGTTTCTGCACTACGTAATGACATGTACTTAAGCACGACAGCATTCAAACGTTTGGATAAAGCGGATCAATTGCCAGCGATGTCGGAAGCGGGCAAAAAGACAGTAAAAGAATATCGTAGTAACCTTGATTCATTCTTACAGTACATCCCAACATGGGTGAAAGTGGCTGTAGCATTGGCTTTAGGTCTAGGTACGATGGTCGGTTGGAAGCGTATTGTCGTGACTGTAGGTGAGCGTATTGGTAAAAACCATATGACCTATGGCCAAGGCATGTCAGCAGAATTGGTGGCGATGACCACGATTGCAGCCGCTGATGGCTTTGGTATGCCCGTATCGACCACACACGTCTTGAACTCTGCGGTAGCAGGGACCATGGTGGCAAACAAGTCTGGTCTGAACTTTGCAACAGTAAGAACCATTCTTTCGGCTTGGATCTTTACCTTGCCAGCAACGATCTGTTTATCTGGTGGTTTGTTCTGGTTGTTTCTACAGTTCGTTTAATCAGATGTGTAAAAACCAATGATAAAAAACGCTACCTTATGTAGCGTTTTTTTAGCTCTGTATTTTATGAACGATGCTGTTCATATTTTACTTTTTGAACTTTGCCCAGACTTTGTCTAAAGGTAGTTTATCTGCGGCAAAGCCATAAAGTGCTGCAAAGGGCAGTGCAGTACGTGCTAAATAAGCTACACGCCATAAGCCACCGTGGTTTGCACCATGCATCATCAGCTCTAGAGGATGTTCAAGATTGACCTCTGGGTTAGCTACAGACTCAGGATTACGGAGATCATGGATCCATAAGGCCGCCATAATGGCATTGGTGGTTGCTGGCTTAAAGGCTTCTACATCAAACAAACTCGCCCCATTAAATGCGGCTTTGAGTAGTGGGTTTTTGGTGACAGAATGCGTGGTGGTTGATGGTGCAATATTGATGCTGACACGTTGACCTTCTGATCGAGCAAGCGTTGCACGCCACTGTTGAATACGCTTAGCCAATGCGTAGTTCGGTCCTTGCTCAATCACTAAACAGTCGGTGATGCCATAAGACTTCGTATTATCCGACTCGACGAGGTCATGTAGGTTTTTCTTAAAGAACAGTTGCCCACTGAGGGTTGAAATACTTTTACTGATCATCTGCTGAGTTTTAGAACGACCACTGAACTTTTGCTCAGATGCTGTAATGACTTCTTCTGGGACTGCATAGACATCGGTAGGTGTGCACATATACATCAAACTGGTGTCTGCTTTTTGTGCACTGACATATTGCATGATCGCATCCATTGCAACAGAAACACGGACATGCTTTTCACCATCCAAATAAGCAATCGCTGCCAAATCTAACTGATGTGGGTTTTGTACCAACCATTGTGCAATTTCAGGGACTTGTGTCAGTAGGTTTGCGCCGAGTTTTTCTTTTAAAACAGCTATAGGTGTTTCTGCACTCAATGCTTCAACAGATGGGGCATATAACGTGGCATTGCCGTGTTGAATGGTGTCTAAAATTTTGCCCCATACACGGCTATTGGGTAAATCAACCGCCACAATATTGGCTTTCCATTGGGCTAACCATGTGAGTGGACCAGCTTCAGATGCCGCACCGAACAAAACCATAGTGCGGTCAGATAAATCAAACCATTCAGGATGTTCCACACAGGCAATCAGTGCTTCAGCATGACTGGGTTCAATCACACCTGCATCTAACCACGTTTGGATTTGTGCAAGTAAAGCACCTCCTTTGAGTTGTTGGCCTTTATAAGGCACTGACCACTCAGGTGCAGCATCACTTTCACCTTTGAGTTTGATGGTGTGTAGCGGTGTCGTTTTAAGTGACATTACATCTTTGAGGAGATGCTTTTGGCCATCGCGATAAAACTCAAACACATTCTGTGCTTTGTTGAGCCCATCTTGTGCCATTTGAATCGGTGCAATTTGATTACGAATCCCAAATTCAACTAAGGATTTAAAATAGCGTGGATATTGTTTACGCCAGTTCTTTTCTGTAAGTGCAGTAACAGAGCTTTGGTGATCAACATTGGCTAAGGCCTCTGCAATAATCTCTTTCCCTGTACGTGAGGTGCTAACTTTTTGTGTTTTCGAGTAAATTGGAAATTGAAGACCATCTAAGGGATTGGACATGCAAGAAATCTCACTGGCATTTGCTATTTATATACAGTTGTAAACATTATCTATGCCAAATCAAATTCCTGCTTGGCATTTCATGCCAAATTTATGTAAAAATATATGTAATAAAAAGCCTTCTCATAGAGAAGGCTTTTAAGTTTAGCAGCGACCTTTTTTGGCCTGTCCGGGTGGACAGAAATCGCCTTGGCCATGAGGATAATAAGAACGATCAGGATCGACGATGATACTCCCTTCAGGGGTGTGTACCGCACAGGCTGTAAAACTGAGGCTGATCATCAAGGCTGCAAATATAGACATTATTTTCATCGCAATTTCCTTGGTTTATAGTTGTCCTGATGTTTATTGTAAAAATCAGGATCACCCGTTGCTGTGAAAAAATGTTACTAAGCCTATATGCGTATGGATGCAATCCATTTGCAATCTAGGGGTTCGGCTTTAAATAGGTAACTGGGTTAATTTGCTCAGAAAGTGTGGGATAAGACGCGGCTCTAAAATTAAGGTCATGATGACTCCATAAGCAGCTCCCCAAAGATGGGCGCTATGATTGATGTTGGAGTTGCCTTTTTTACCTGACCAGATGCTATATGCCACGTACAACACTGCAAAAATAATCGCAGGTACGGGAATAAAAAACACAAAAATCAGCTTCCAAGGTTCAAACAACACATAAGCGAACAATACCGCAGAGACCGCACCAGAAGCACCAAGGCTTGCCCAGCGCACATCATTTTTATGTTTTAAATAACTAGGTAAAATGGCAAAAATTAAACCACCCAGATAAAACAAAATAAAACCTAACTCATAGAAGTATTGACGGTAAAAACTTTCAATAATGCTGCCAAAGAAAAATAGGGTGAACATATTGAACAGGAGATGCATACCATCGGCATGAATAAAGCCATGTGTAATAAAACGATCGTATTGCCCACGTTGCATCGCAGGAGGCCAGAAAATCAGACGGTTCATCACGTTCTGATTTGAAAATGCCACCATAGAAATAATGACCGTAATAATAATGATCGTAACTGTATGATTAAAAGGTAAATCCAACATTTCTGAGATGTTCTGCATATAACTATCTTGTGGTCATAATGCCATTAAATTGAGCGAAAAGATGAACTTTCACAATAAATCCGACAATTTTGGTTGATTTTTTTTAATTACCCCGCATCTTCAGTTAAAATAGCAACTTCAGCTTGAGGAAATGATTGTTATGTCGACTGAGAACAGCAGCACTGCAGTTGCAGAGGAAATTCCAAACTTATTGATTACTCCGACTGCACAAGAGTATTTACGTGATTTATTAGAAAAACAAAATACACCGGGCATTGCTGTACGTGTATTTGTTGAAAATCCGGGTACACCACGTGCTGAATGTTGTATGGCATATAGTGCGCCTGAAGAAGTGATCCCAACAGATTACCGCCAAGATTATCCAGACTTTCCTGCGTATATCGACACACCGTCTATTCCATATTTATTAGATGCGGTGATTGATTACAACAAAGACCGTTTTGGTGGGCAGTTAACTTTCCGTGCACCAAACTCGAAAGTGCCACGCGTAGGTCCTGATGCATCGATTGAAGAGCGTATTACATATATTCTTCAGTCTGAAATTAACCCAGGCCTAGCAGGGCATGGTGGTAACTGTGCATTGGTTGAAGTTGTTGAAGATGAAGAACATGGTTTAACGGCTGTACTGAAATTCGGTGGTGGTTGCCAAGGTTGTTCAGCAATTGATGTCACCTTAAAACAGGGTGTTGAGACGACTCTGCAACAACACATTCCTGAGTTACGTCGTGTGATTGACCAGACGGATCATACGCAGGCAGAAGGCGCATACTTCAAATAATTTTTAAGCCATTTTTACTAAATAACCTCCTTCAATTAGGGGGTTATATTTTATCTAAAGCTAAAATGTAATTGAGAATAATTATCAATATTTATTGCAATATGTTTATCGTTTGTTAAAATGCCCTACGAAATTTACACAATCTCTCCTTTTTTGTATTTGGGTGTATGCGTTATGGGTAAAAATCTGACGAGATCAACTTTAGCTTTGGCTGTTGTAGGGGCAATGAGTTCATTTGCGATGGCAAATGACGTTGTAGAAACCACAAAAGAGAAAGAAGCAACACAATTACAGACGATTGTTGTGTCGGCAACGGGTTATGAGCAGGATGTTTCAAAAGCACCAGCATCAATTACTGTGATTAGCCGTGAAGAATTAGATAAACGTGAATATAACGATATTACAGATGTTTTGAGAAGTGTTCCGGGTGTTGTTATTACGGGTGAAAATGCAAGTCAAACAGTTAGTATTCGAGGAATGTCTTCGAATTACACCTTGTTCTTAGTCGATGGAAAGCGTCAATATTCTAAAGACGTTAACCCAAATGGCGATGACTACGGTATGGAGAAAAATATTCTTCCTCCAGTTGCATCTATCGAACGCATTGAAATTATCCGTGGTCCAGCATCTACATTGTATGGTTCTGATGCAATGGGTGGCGTGATTAATATTATTACTAAAAAAGTGACGGATGTTTGGACTGGGAATGTTGAGTTAGGCACAACTATTCAGGATAAAAATAATTCTGGAGACATTCGTAATGGTTCTGTTTATTTAGCAGGGCCGATTATTCAAGATAAAGTTGGCTTGCAGTTAGGTCTAAATCGTTTAGAGAGAAAAGAAGACTCTTATATAGGTGGTTTTACAGGCCATATAACGGAAAGTTTAAATTCACGTTTAACTTATGTGCTTAATGATCAACACGACTTAGCTGTAGAGGCAAATTTCTTCACGCAAGAGTCTGAGGCTACGGCAGGTAAAACGGTTGCGACAACAGGTACTGACTCTGCAAGTCGAAATATACGTAGTGTTTATGCCTTAACGCATAATGGGCGATATACCGATAATTTGGATAGTAAATCTTATATTCAATATGAAAATTCTAAAAACCCAGATCGTGAAAATACAGTCGTGGGAACGAAGGGAATTGATTTACAAACATGGACTGCAAATACACAGTGGAATTGGTTGTTAGGTAATCATACACTGGCTTTTGGTGGGTATTATAAAGATGAAAGTTTGTTAGATCGAGCAACAAACCGAAATCCGTTGGTTCCAGAGTTTGATGAATTGACACGCTGGTCAGCAGCTGCATTCTTAGAAGACACATGGAGTTTAACCGATCGCTTTAATTTAACGCTTGGGGCCCGTTATGACCATGATGAACTATATCAAGGTAATATTTCTCCGCGAATTTATGGTGTTTATAACTTTACTGACCAATTTACCGTGAAGGGTGGGGTTTCTACAGGATATAAACAACCAGATATTCGTTCTGTGACTGACGGCTTCTATAGTGTGACAGGAGGAAGTGGTTCTCCAACAACAACGGGTCGAGGAATTATTAAAGCAAATCCAGACCTAGAACCAGAATCAACTGTTACTTCAGAATTAGGTTTTTACTGGAACAATGATTACGTTAATACCTCTATTACAGGTTATGTAACTCAGTTTAAAGATCGAATTGAAGAAATTCGTGAATGTGATTCAACTGGTAATGCTGACTATAACCGTAATGATGTTACAACGTGGAAGTGTTCTGAAAACGGTATTCCATTTGCATTTATCAGCACACGTGAAAACATTGGTAAAGCTGAGTTACGTGGTGTAGAGGTGACATTTGATGCCAAATTAGCTGAATATACAACCTTAACTGCAAATTATACGTTCACAGATACAGAAATTAAATCAGGTCAATTTAAAGGGCAGCCTTTAAATGGCATGCCTGAACATGTATTTAATGTAACAGTAGATCATGACTTAACCGATGCTTTGAATATTTGGAGCCGATTACATGTGCGCGGAGAAACTACGCCATATTTAGGTCGTTCAAGTATGTCTGACCCAATTCCTGGATATAACTTCCTCGATGTTGGTTTTAACTATAAATTTGCACCAAACTTGAAAGGTAAATTTGGTGTTTATAATGTGTTAGATGAAACTGCACAGAATGCTGATGGCGAGCAAACTTTAGATGGTCGTCGCTATGGTGTAAGTTTTGTTGCTAATTTCTAATTCATAGAAATTAGAATTAGAGACCCGTTTACTCAACGGGTCTTTTTATTTATGGGATTAAAATACTCTGTGCTTGGTCAGAATAATAAAACTGTTCTAAATAATAGCGTGCTCGATCACGTAAGTAATCAGAACGAATGAGCTCTTGAATAATAGGATTCAACAAATTTTGAAGTTGATTTTGGACTAAGGCTTCGTCGATATTTAAGTCGCGTAGTAGTAAATCAAAAGGCCGTTCTTGGTTGCGAATGTACCAAGCGTAAACACCATCATGCACCTGTTGCTGCAGATAGTCTGTTTGACGCATATGCTCCCAAATTTCGTGACCCATAGCGACGGTTTGAGGCAAGTCCTGTACTTCAATATAATTTTTCAAAACTGATAAAGGCATATCTTTGATTTTGTGCCAGAGGTTGGCTTGAAAGTGATATAGCTTTTCATCATTAAAGTTTTGATTTAACACTTGTTCACTCATTTGACTGAGTTTTAAGATGTTCTTTTGTAAATAATGCCCAATAGTGTCATTTAGGTTTGAGTCTGTGACGGTTTCAAGTACCGACTTGCCCATTTTCATAAAACTAGAAACACCCGGCACACGTTTAGTCATCACTGAGTTGTTCAAATAGTCTTGAATCGAGTGCTGAATCAGCTGGGTAATCATGGCTGAAAAAGCTGGGTTATTTACTACAGTTTTAATTAGACGCTGACGATGCCCACTTTTACTCGCGACATACTGCGCAATTTTATCGATGGTGAGTACAGGAATCACATCGGCAATTTTTGTTGATGCATTGATGGGATGTATTAAAGCAAACTTGATGTGCTCAGCAATTTGTGAGATTAGATGATCGGTTGCAGGTGTGGCTAGGATTTGTTTTTGCAAAAGCGCATTGATGTCTTCAAAGCTCCACAGTTGCTGCAAAGTTTGTTTTCTAAACCAGTGATAAAATAGGATGAATTCATTTTGTACGGTACTTGCTTGCGAAAACTCATGATCTAAAAAATTAAGATGAGCTTCAATGAGCTGCTCAATCATCGGGTGTTTCTGCATACGTACTCAACAAAATTAATTTAGTGGAATCAGTTTATCAGCCAATGGATTTTTTAACTTTTGTGTTTCTGCAAGAAAAGGCAGGTAGTGCTGTGCAACTGCTTGTTCTGCCTCCAAAAGTGGCATATGACCAACATTGTTAAGGATGACAGGAGCTTCAGCACGTTTCAATAAAGATTTGAGCTCATTCGCCACTTCGACATTGATAATTTTGTCCTGCTTACCCCATAAAATGAGGGTGGGTGCTTCAATGTTACGGGTCACTCGGGCAAAGGAGTCAGTGGTATAAATTCGGTTCAAGGTCACCAATTGATCAATCACTTTACTGTTTTTTTTAGCTTGAGTAATTAACTGTTTTTCTTGGGCGCGTTTTAAATAATAGGGTATTTTGATTGGGGTTTGCATGACACGTTGCATTACATCATCTAAATCGCCCGGCTTGCTCACAATCAAGTGCTTTAAATATTGCGGGTCTTTGGCATAGTTGGTGTTGGCGTTTTTATAAATGCCTGCACTGTTCAATAAAAACAAACTTTGTGTGTCAAAAGGGTATTGCGCGGCATATAGGGTTGCAATAGAACCACCGATAGAATGTCCTGCAACATTCAGCTTATCTTGTATATGAATGGCTTCAACAAAACGACGGAGTCGCTCTGTGACATTTGGCATAGAGAGATCAAAATCATCAGGGACTTTGGTGTCGCCGTTGGTTGGAAGGTCAGGGATGACTACGTGGTAATAGGGGGTTAGAAACTGTGCCACACGGTTCCAATTGTCTCGATTTCCAGCAAAACCATGAATCAGCAAAATCGTTGGCTTATCAACTGCACCGCCTTCGTTATAGCTCCAAACGATATCATCCACTTTAAGTGTTTTGGTTTTTAAGCCGGCGGTGACTCGCTCTTGTAGAAGGTAGCTTTGTAAACTAAGTTTGTCTTTGATGATGGTATTTTCGACCGCATGGCTGGCGAAAGAAAATGACAAAGCTAAGGCGAATAGACTGGCCTTTAGACTTTGTTTCAAGACGGATTTTGAGCGTATCATCATGGTTCATCCTTAAACGGAGATGAATGAAAAAACTGACCGAATAAGATAAAAATGCTCTGATTTTGAATAGTTTTTATGTTTATTTACAGGTCTGTTTGATTCTAATCGCTTTCATGTAAATGTCATTAATTATTTATTTGAAAGGATATGCGGCATTTTGATAAAGTGTGAACTGTGTAATGGTTTTATTGATATAAAATGCAACTTCAAAATTAAGCAAAAAAATAAGACACTATGTTTTTTGCAAGTGACAATCAATTTCGCTGGGATTAAACTAGTCCAACTTAATAACAACCGAGTGGGAAAGGGAATGCTAACAGCTCAAGAAGCTTTAAGCCGTCTAAAACAAGGTAACCAACGTTTTGTAGCGGGTGAGACAACCCACCATAAGCAATTGTCTCACCAAGCACGAGCAGAGATGGCGGAAGACCAAAATCCATTTGCCATTGTACTCGGATGTTCTGATTCTCGTGTGCCTGCAGAAATGGTCTTTGACCAAGGTTTGGGTGATCTGTTTGTTATTCGTGTTGCAGGAAATGTGGTTGCACCTTCGCAAGTTGGCAGTGTTGAATTTGCGGCTGAGCGTTATGACTGTGCAGTAGTTGTGGTACTTGGTCATAGCCATTGCGGTGCGATTCAAGCCACCATTGACACCCTGATGAACCCAGATAGCCCACCGTCTGCAAACCTGATGTCGATTGTAAACCGTGTCCGTCCTTCAGTTGAAACCTTGATGCAAACTGAACTGAAACATGATTTATGCAAACTGTCTAAACACGCGGTGCGTTCAAATGTATTTGCTTCTGTAAATCAGTTACGTCATGGCTCAGCTGTGCTTGAAAGTTTAATTGCCAAAGGCAAGTTACAAGTGGTTGGCGCTGAGTACTCACTTGAAAGTGGTGAAGTGGTTTTTTTTGACTTCTGATCCTATGTGCTGATCAGAGTAAAAGGCGCTTTATAAAGCGCCTTTTATATAGGGATAAGCTAAATTTAATAAAATAGGCTGTGCTTTGCCATTTGGATGAACTAAATCTTTTTGCATCAAGCTTTTATTTCCTGCTACACCTTCCAAAAAGAAGGGCAGCAATTTAACTTTGTATTGTTGACTGACCATTTTGTAATTACTTTCAAATGCCTTGCTATAGGCTGTGCCATAGTTTGGTGGCATTTTCATTCCCAACACAACCACAGTGGCATTGGCTTTTTGACTTTGTTGAATCAGTTGCGCTAAATTTTTTTGAATCATCTGAGGTGGTTGACCCCGCAGTCCATCATTCCCGCCAAGCTCAATCACCACCACATTTGGCTTATGCGTTTGCAACAGTTTGGGTAAACGAGCCAAAGCGCCACTGGTGGTTTCACCACTCACACTGGCATTGACCACTTTATGCTGTTTCGGATACTGTTGGTTTAACCGTTTTTGCAGTAAATTTACCCATGCTTGCTGTGGTTCTATGCCATAACCTGCACTAATGCTATCTCCTAAAACCATCACGGTTTTTGCAAAAACCCAAGTGGGGCTTAGGCACAGTGCAAGCAAAACCAAGTATGAACTGATACGTTTTTTAAATTTGCGATTTTGCACGAATATTTGCATATAGGGATGTTATGACCCAAGTTCATAGTGATGTAAGCATCATGCCACAAGTGATTATTTCTGCCCAGCAACTGACACAAAAGATTAAACTTCCGCAAAAAGAACTGACCATTTTCTCAGATTTGAGTCTGAGCATATTAGCAGGTGAACAAGTCGCAATTACAGGACGTTCAGGTTCAGGAAAATCTACCTTACTGGGTATTTTGGCGACTTTAGATCAGGCTAGCGGTGGTGAGTTAATCGTTTGTGGTGAAAGTATTGGCAAGCTCAATGAAGAACAGCGTGCACAGGTGCGTTTAAAGCATATTGGCTTTGTGTTTCAGTCCTTTCAACTGCTACCACACCTGACTGCTGTTGAAAATGTGATGCTGCCGTTACGGCTTCATGCATCATTTAACTTCGCTGAAGCGGAGCAACGCGCTTTGAGTTTGTTGCAAAAAGTTGGATTGGAACGACAGGCCACCCAAACACCGAAGGTACTTTCGGGTGGGGAGCAGCAGCGCGTCGCAATTGCCCGTGCGCTGATTGCTGAGCCAAAAATTATCTTTGCCGATGAACCAACAGGAAACTTAGACAGTCAAACTGCGCGAGAAATTGAGCAATTATTGTTTCAATTGAACCGTGAGTTGGGTACGACCCTCATTTTAGTGACGCATGACCATACGCTTGCAGAACAGTGCCAGCGTCATTTTGAATTACTCGATGGTCAGTTGATCGAACATCCTCGAACGGGAGGATAAAATGAATTCTCTATTTCAGCCATTGCTGAAGCAAAGTTTTAAAAGTAGCGGTGTGTATTTATTGATTATTGCGTTGATTCTAGCGATCAGTGCAACAACCGCGCTGAAGTTTAGTAATGAGCAAATTCAAAATGCTGTAGCACTGCAAGCCGCTGAGATGCTAGCAGGGGATTTGGTTTTAACGGACAGCCAAAAACTCGACCCGAAATGGAAAGCGCAAGCGACAGCTCTCGATTTAAAACAATCCGAAGTCACTGTCTTTAGTTCAATGGCATATACCGATGATCAGTTTGTTATGGTCAATGTCAAAGCGATTGATCAAGCTTTTCCTCTACGTGGAGAGCTACGCATTCAGCCAATTGCGAAGCACATTGCTTCAGGTGAAGCTTGGTTGAGCCGGCGTGCTATGGATTTGCTACAGGTTAAACTGGGCGATCAACTGAATATTGCAGATGGTACTTTCAAGGTGGCAGGCTTGATTGAGCATGACTCCAATCAAGAGTTGGGCTTTTCTGGGTTCTCACCGACGGTGATTATTTCTGAAGCGGATATTGCCAAGACCAATGCCATACAAGTCGGTAGTCGCATTGACTATCGTCTACTGATGGCAGGTACAGCACAAAATACTCAGAAGTTTGAAGCAAATTTTAAGAAGCAAAATGCAGCACCTATGGATGTAGATGCGGCAGCTCAAAGTGTCAATGCTGAAGAACCACAAAACAGCTTACGCCTACGCAATGCCAGTGAGGGCAATACCCGCTTAATGAAACCAATTGCAAATTTGGACACTTTTTTGCAGTTGGCGAATATTTTAACGATTTTGCTGTGTGGAATTGCGATTGCTCTGACCAGTCAGCGCTTTGTACAACAAAACCAAGACCACATTGCGCTATTGCGTTGTATGGGGGCTGCGAAGTCACAAATTCTCTGGGCTTACCTCAGCTTGTTAGGTGTGGTGTTTTTGCTTGCCATGTTGGTCGGGAGTGCAGTGGGGGTAGGGCTGGGCTATGGCCTGTTACAGCTGATGTTACAACTGATCCCACACTTAAGTATTGCGTTTTCAGCGTGGGATATGCTGCTCGGGCCGATTCCGATTGCTATGTTGACCAGTGCCGTAGTGCTTCTGGGTTTTGTCTTGCCGAGTTTTTGGGAACTGTTAAATACGCCACCGATCCGAGTCATTCGCAGTCAAGAAAAATCGGTTTCGTCTATGTTTTGGATGTTGCTCGCAGGAACGGCAAGTCTGGTGCTGTTTAGTATCGTTCTGACTGAAAACATTGTACTGACAGCCATGGTGATTGGGGCAATTATCATTCTATGTGCAGTGTTATACGCTGTAGTCTGGCTGAGTTTGAAGTTTCTGCGTGGCTTGAAAAATGCGGTTTCTGCTTATGTTCGCACACCTTATCAGACTGCATTTCAGATTACCGCTTTGGCTTTGGGACTTAGTTTAATTACGGTCTTAGCCGTGCTACGCACTGATTTATTAGAGCGTTGGCAGCAGCAAATTCCTGAGGGAACCCCGAATCAGTTTGTATATGGTTTACCGCCTTTTGACATGCCTAAGTTAAAAGCACAAATTGAGCAGAACCAATGGAACAGTACACCGCTCTATCCCAATATTCGGGGCAGGCTGATTGCCAAAAATGGACAGCCCTTTGCTGCGGATTTGGTCAAGCAAAATAATTCCTTACGCCGCGAATTAAATTTAACCCAAGCAGACCGTTATCCTAAAGACAATGTGATTGTCTCTGGCGCATCAAAACTCACAGCAAAAGGACAAGTTTCGGTAGAAGCCAATACCGCAACAGAGCTTGGGATAAAAGTGGGGGATCAACTGACCTTTAGCTTACCAGAGGGTGTCATTCACGCCAAAGTGGCAAACTTACGAACTGTAGAATGGGAAAGTTTTAGCCCAAACTTCTTCTTTATTTTTGCGCCACAGACCATGGATGAAAATGCGGGCAGTTATTTAGGGAGTTTTTATGTACCTGAGTCTGACAAAGCGAAATTGGTCAGTATCATTCAACAATTTTCCAACACCGTCTTTATTGATGTCAGTTTAATTTTAGATGAAATTAAGCGCATCGTGACGGTGTTGGTGCAGATTGTCACGATCCTTGCAGTTTTAGTGAGTATTTCAGGTATTCTGGTTTTAATTGCTTGCCTGAACTTACTTATGGATGAGCGCAAACGTGAAGTGGCGCTATTACGTTCATTCGGGGGTTCCAAGCAAAAACTCAGAACCATGCTCAGTCTAGAAATTGGCTTTATTGGTTTTATGGCAGGTGTGGTTTCTTGTTTATTTGCTGAAGCAATAAGTGCGGTCGCATGTTATCGCATGGGATTAGCCATTCAGCCACACTGGGAAATCTGGCTCATTTTACCACTGTTCATGACCTTACTCTGCGCGCTGATTGGGCGTTATCGCTTAAGTTATCTCAGTGATATTCCACCTTTACAAAGTTTGAGAGAGATCAATCAATCGTGATTGATCTCTTAATACGTTAAGTGTTGAATCTTAGAAATTGAGCTGTTGACGCATCATCATTAACACTTCTGACCATAAGGGTTGAATATAGACCACAAGGTTTTGGCAGTGTAAGTAAAACCAATACGAACCGCAGGCTGCCAAAACAAGGCTCAGCGGCATAATCCAACGCTGCTGCGCCTTCTGGGAGAGATACCAAAGTGCCGCCAAAACAGCACCCATCAACATGCCGCCAATATGTGCGGCATTATTAATACCTGAAATCATAAAGCCCATGGCTAAGTTGATTCCCATCACGATGAGTAAAGTCTTTTTATCTAAAATAAAACGTTGCTGTGGGAGCATCGGCAGTAGCGATAGAACCGTCAGTGCTGCCCCCAGTCCCATGACGGCACCTGAAGCCCCTGCACCGACACGAGGCAAGAGTTCAGGGTTTGCTAACCCAATACGAATCAGTTCATAACTGTCTTGAATGGCGATATAACCACTGAGCAAGCTACCCATGAGACCAGCAAGAAAATATAGCGCAAGAAAATAGACACGTCCAAACATTTGCTCCAGCACACTGCCAAAAATATACAGCGCCCACATGTTCAACATGAGGTGAACCAAGCCAAAATGAAAGAACATACTGCTGAATAAACGCATCGGTTCAGCCAAGAAGGTAAGTGGTGCATAGTCTGCTCCCCAGCGTATGGCATCAGCCGTACTTGGATTGCTGACATCCATGCCATGCAGGACTTGCCAAAAAAACAGTCCAACATTCACGGCAATAATGACGGCGGTAATCCACCATAAATGTACGTCAAATTTTGTTTTGATTTGCGGAGGTGTAAGCTCGGTCATGCTATTCTTGCTAAAATTTTGCTATATTTGCCCAAGCTTAGCATGAATAAAAATGATTTTTGGAGTAAGCCACTGGCATGAAAGCTTTTATTGTTCGTAGTTTGTTAGTCGTTGTCAGCTTCGTGCTTTTGGTACAGTTGTGGATTTTTGCAAGCCTAGCGTGGTGGCGTTACAAGCCAGTGGAAACCACCATGTTTATGCGAATTGATTATTGGTCTGAGCCATCTAAACCCATTCAACACGAATGGCGTGATTATGACGAGATCAGTGAGTACATGAAAAAAGCCATTGTTGCGGCTGAAGATGGTAAATTTATGCAACATCATGGTTTTGACTGGGATGGCATTCAAGCGGCGCTTGAACGTAATAATGACACGGGCAAAGTGGTTGCGGGCGGTTCGACGATTTCTCAGCAATTGGCCAAAAACTTATTTTTATATAACAAGCGTTCATTCATTCGTAAAGGTCAGGAAGCTATTGCAACTTGGATGATGGAACGGATGTGGAGCAAAGAACGCATCTTAGAGGTATATCTGAACTCGGTGGAGTTTGGCGATAATATCTATGGCGTCGAAGCTGCAACCCAACACTACTTTGGTAAAAGTTCACGTAGCTTAAGCCGAGAGCAGGCGGTCTTTTTAGCGGCCATTTTACCCAATCCGAAATACTACCAAGACCATCAAAATGACCGTAAGTTGCAAAACCGCGAGCGCATGATTCGAAAGTATATGCGCTATAGCGATATCCCTTAATTTGATTGATCTGAAAAAGCCCAAATTTATGGGCTTTTTTTTATGAAATTGTCACAAAATTGAAGCATACTTATCATGATAAAACGCATTCAAATAATCAAAGGTTAGCTATGAATACGGCAGCAAGCACATCTCCGATACCACAACCTGAATACGCGTATAACGATCGCTATATTAACCGTGAGTTATCGATATTAGATTTCCATTTACGTGTATTGGAACAAGCCGTAGATCCTTTACATCCGTTGTTAGAACGGATGAATTTCTTACTGATTTTTTCACGTAACTTAGATGAGTTCTTTGAAATTCGTGTTGCAGGCGTCATGGAACAGTTGGATCTGGGTAATGAAAGTCGTAGCCCCGATGGCTTAACCCCACGCCAAGTTCTTGACCAAATTTCGCAGACTGCACATGCAGCGATAGAACGTCAGTACCGCATTCTGAATGAAGAAATTTTGCCAAAACTGCGTGAGGAAGACATTTGCTTCCTACGCCGTGGGGAACTGACACCTGCACAGTCTTCATGGGTGAAGAAATATTTCCAAGAACAGGTTGCACCTGTCTTAACACCGATTAGCCTTGACCCTGCGCATCCATTTCCGCGTTTAGTGAATAAAAGTCTCAACTTTATCGTGACTTTGGAAGGGAAAGACGCATTTGGTCGTCAGATTGATTTGGCCGTTGTTCCTGCACCGCGTTCATTGCCACGTGTGGTTCGTCTACCTGATGAACTCACAGGTGGAAAAGAACATCATGTGATGCTTTCAGCTATTATCCATGAGCATGTTTCTGACTTGTTCCCAGGGATGACAGCAACAGGCTGTTATCAGTTCCGTGTCACACGGAATGCTGATTTGGCGCTCAATGAAGATGTGGAAGACTTAGCCAAAGCACTGAAAGGTGAGTTAAGTTCACGTCGTTTTGGACGAGCAGTACGTTTGGAAGTTACACAAAACTGTCCAGAACATATTTATAACTACTTGCTAGATGAATTTGATCTGCATCAGGAGCAGTTGTATAAAGTCGAAGGACCTGTGAACTTGGCGCGTTTATTGTCCAATTTTAAACGTCCACATCTACGGTATGACGCACATATTCCTGTTATTCCTAAAGTGTTGAAAAAGTCGGAAAGCATGTTCTCTGCAATGCAGAAGCAGGATATTTTACTACATCATCCGTTTGAGTCTTTCGCACCTGTGATTAACTTGTTGCGTGAAGCTGCACGTGACCCACAAGTGTTGGCGATTAAGCAAACCCTCTATCGCAGTGGGGCAGACTCTGAAATTGTACAAGTCCTAGCAGAAGCGGCGCGTAATGGTAAAGAAGTTACCGCGGTGATTGAGCTGCGTGCGCGTTTTGATGAAGAGTCAAATATTGAAGTGGCGAATGTACTACAAGAGGCGGGTGCAGTGGTTGTTTACGGCATTGTGGGCTATAAAACTCATGCCAAAATGATTCTTGTGGTACGCCGTGAAAATAATAAACTCGTTCGTTATGTGCACTTGGGAACGGGTAACTACCATGCGGGTAATGCACGTATTTATACCGACTATGGTTTGCTCACGACCGATAAAGAGTTGTGTGAAGATGTACACCGTATTTTCCAAGAATTGACAGGTATGGGGAAAATGGCGAAGCTGAAAAAGCTACTTCATGCGCCGTTTACGCTCCATGCACAACTGATCAATTTTATTGATGATGAAATTGCCAATGCGAAAGCGGGCAAGAAAGCGCAGATTATTGTGAAAGTAAATGCACTAACTGAAGTGCAACTGATCAATAAGCTGTATGAGGCATCGCAGGCGGGTGTACAAATTGATCTCATTATTCGTTCAATTTGTTGTCTACGCCCAGGCTTGCCAGGGCTTTCGGAAAACATTCGTGTGCGTTCGATCGTGGGGCGTTTCTTAGAACATACGCGTGTTTTTTATTTTAGTAATAATGGCGATGCGCGTATTTATGGTTCGAGTGCCGATTGGATGGATCGGAATCTATTTAATCGTGTTGAGGCCTGTTTCCCAATTGAAGATCCAGCTTTGAAAAAACGTATTTATCAGCAAGGTTTGTTGACCTATTTGCAGGATAATCAACAAGCTTGGTTACTACAGGGTGATGGAACTTGGCTTCGTGCGACGCCAGCTGAAGGCGAAACCGAGCATAATGCGCAGCGTTATTTGCTAGATGTGATTAAATAATTTTAGGGGTGCTTGGGTCTAAAAAAGATTCAGGCACAAAAAAAGGAGTCATGTTTGACTCCTTTTTTATGCACTAAAATAAGCTTAGTGCAGATTTTGAGTAATTTTTTGCAGGATTTGTAATAGCACATCAAATTCGCTTTGTAGCGGGGTGCTTTTACGTGTCACCAAAGCTAAGATACGGCTTGGAGCAGCTTCAATTTGTTTGACCATCAAATCTGGATTCGCTTTAATCATATTGGTATGAATTGCGATTTCAGGTAATAAGGTAAAACCAAGATCAGCCGATACCATTTCTACAAGGGTCGGTAAAGAACTCGCTTTTAAACGATGGTCATTCTTACGTTCACCAATAGGGCAGGCACTTAGAGTGTGGTCACGTAAGCAGTGGCCTTCTTCAAGCAACATTAAACGCGAAAGGTCTAAGTCATCTAGCGATTTGGCTTGGCTTGCGATATCTGATTTATTACAGACCAAAAACAAACTTTCTTTTGCGACTTCAGCAACTTTTAAGCCACGTGTATCAAAAGGTAGAGCCAAAACGACCATGTCTAAATTACCATGTTCGAGTTTTTCTACAATTTTCTCACTTTGCGCTTCGTGTAAATGTAGTTGAATTTTAGGGAGTTGCTTATGCACTTCATCTAACAATTGCGCCAAAATAAATGGCGCAATGGTTGGAATAACACCTAGATGTAAATCACCAGTTAAAGGCTCGCTCATTTCTCGGCTTAAACGCATCAGGTCTTGAGCATCTGCCAGTAGAACACGAGCACGAGCAACGACTTGCTCGCCTAGAGGAGTTAAGCGCACATTTTGGCGATCACGCTCTACAAGTACGCCACCGAGTAGGCGTTCAAGCTCCATAATCCCGCCCGACAAAGTCGATTGGGTTACAAATGAACGTCGTGCAGCTTCAGTAAAATGCAGCGTTTCTGACAGTGTAACGAGATATGACAGCTGTCTTAAGGATGGTAATGCAGCCATAGTGTCCTAATGATTATGATTTAAAGTGTTGTGCAAATAATTCGCTAAGATTTGGAATGAAGTGCGGTGGGATATCATGCCCCATTCCATCAATTAATTCAAATTTAGCGCCCATAATTGCCTTTGCAACGGCCTTTCCGTGACTAGGCGGGAGTAAACGGTCTCGCGAACCGTGTACCACAAGGGTCGGTTGTTGAATCTGTTTGTCCAGTTGCAATAAAGAACCTGTACATAATATTGCTAAAAACTGTTGAAGTACACCCGCAGGGTAATAACTTCGGCGATATAATTTGCGAGAAGTCTGAATTGACTCGATTGGATTGTGATAATCAGGCGAGCCAATGATCTTAAACACTTTCAAAGAGTGGCTCACAATTCCTTCTTCATCGGTCGATTCAGGTCGACCAATTAGACTAAAGAGTTGCTTTGGAAAAGGCGGCGGCAGTAAAGGTTGGTTGTTACTGGTGAACATTAGGCCGAGCTTTTTGACCTTCTGTGGATGACGCGCTGCTAGAATTTGCCCAATCATACCACCCATGGATGCACCAATCACATAACTTTCATCTAAACCTAAACGGTCTAAAAGCAGTGCTACATCGTCAGCCATGTCGTATAAGTCATAAGGTGCACCACGGTTATCTAAACCTAAAGCAAAACGCCCCATCAGTTTGAGGGTGTTTAAGCGTGGACCTTGATGTTTAATTTTTGAAGATAAACCAATATCGCGGTTATCAAAGCGAATGATACGAAAACCTTGATCAATCAGAGATTTACAGAAGAAATCAGGCCAAAATAACAGCTGTGCTCCTAAGCCCATGATCAAAACAATGGTCGGATGATGGTCTTCGCCACCGATTTCGACATGGAGTTCAATACCATTGCCTAAGTCGACTTTGGTTTCGCGCATAAAAGAGGTATAGGGTGAAAGATTATATTGGAGTGCGCTATTCATTATTGTAATCCTCACATAAAGGACATCTATTGTTATAAATGTCCTTTTATTTAAACTCTAAACCTGTGCTGGAATCAAGTCTGGAACCAGTTTTGTTAATGCTAAACGTTGTTTCGCTGCGGTTGCTCCAAGCAGTACGAAGCCGCGAAGTGTGCCTTGACTGTCTAGGGCTTTGGCAATCATGCCATCATCTAACTCTTCAGTTTCCCAGTTCACCTCTGCATCAATTGGTGCAGGTAAAACAGTGAGCGGCGCAGCAGGTGTTTTAACTGCTACAGGCATAGCAGGGTAATGCACCGCAGTGGTCTCGCCATTTAAGGTTTTCGCTAAAGCGCGTGCTTGCTGCATGATCGGCATGACATAAGGCAGCAAGAGTCCATTGACTTCAGCACAATCTCCTACGGCGTAGATATGCGGTTGATTCGTCTCAAGTTGTGCATTGGTCAAAATGCCACGACTGGTTTGAATACCTGCTTCTTTTGCAAGGGAAATGTTTGGTTGTAGACCAATCGCAGATAAGACTACATCTGCGACCAAAGACTGACCATTGGCTAAGGTCACAACATAGTCACCATTTTCAATTTTAGACACTTTTTCAACTGTGGTGCCAAGGACAAAATGAATACCTGTTGCCTCAAGGCTTTCTTTAAAGGCACTTGAAACATGCGCTGGCAATAAACGGCCCAAAGGCTGGTTTGCCAAGTCGATAACGGTAGCTTGATGACCTGTATGTTGTAAATCATTGGCAAATTCGCAACCGATAAGACCTGCACCTAAAATGACTACACGTTTGTCTGCACGCTTTTCAAGTTTTGCACGAAAGGTTTTATAGTCTTCTAGATTGTTTACAACTTGTATGTCAGTACTCCCATCGCCCGCAATGGCTAAGCGAATTGGGTTTGCACCTAGGGCTAAAACCAATTGAGAGTAGGGCTGTGTAGATTCAGTGCCATCTTTAATAACGGTTAACTGCTGCTGTTCAGCATGAATCTCTTTCACCCAAGTACGCGTGGCAATTTGCATTTTTAGTTGTGTTGCCATTTTCTCTGCATCACCCAAAGCAATCTGTTCAGGCGCTTTGTTGGCAACAAAGGCATTGGACAACGTTGGTTTGGCATAATTAGTCGCATCATCTGCACATAGCATAAGCAGCTCTTGTTCAGGGTTCAGCTTGCGAAATTCACGTGCTACAGCATAGCCTGCCATACCTGAGCCAATGATGACGATGGGATGCATAAGGTTCTCCAGAGATTATTTTAAAGACGTAAAAAAAGACCATGCTGCATGGTCTTTAACACTATGAATTAGATTTCAACCATTTCAAAATCGATTTTTGACACGCCACAATCTGGGCAAGTCCAATCGTCAGGGATATCGTCCCATTTCGTTCCCGCCACGATGCCATCTTGTGGCCAACCTTCTGCTTCGTCATAAATCCATCCACAAACGATGCATTGATACTTCTTCATTTGACTCTCCAAAACGCTGAACAAGAAAGGGTTCAGCAAAATAATCCATTACGCAAGCTGCTATTCATCTGAGTGGTTAGCATACTTCGCTAATCTAAATTTTTACGCAGTTCTAATACGAATGTAAAGTAAATATCGGAGTTTAATGATTGAATCTATCTTCTAAAAGCTATGATCAGGACAAAACGTATCATTTAAAACCAGATCGTATTTGGCAAAAGTGTGAAAGATATAGATGATTGCATGTCAAAAAGATGTGTTTCTTCAATCAGCTGGTCTTTTAAAATCGTTAAAATATAGACTAAGGTCGTGATGTAAATGTAGAATTAAATTGCTATTTTAACATTGAGTACATCTATATCTAATATTTATTAAATAAATGACTTAATTAAAAACAATAGCTTACATAAATATTTGGGTTATTCAGCCGGCTGTATGGCAAGTGCTTGACTATTTTTTTGACAGATAACGCTGTAAAATTCATCTATTCCTTTTCAAATTTTATTGATCTCCTATGAACAACTTGTCTACAACGCTGTGGTCGCACATTCGTACGGTCCAAGATTTTCCAAAACCTGGGATTTGTTTCTTCGATTTAACACCATTGTTTATGAGCAATATTGAGCCTTTAACCGACGCGTTAATTGCAAGTATTCCTGCTGAACAGTTGGCTGAAGTAGACAGTTTTGTTGCTGTAGAAGCGCGTGGCTTTGTACTTGCGAGCTTATTGGCACAGCGTTTAGGTAAAGGTTTATTGTTGGTGCGTAAAGCAGGCAAGCTGCCACCACCTGTGGTGGGTGTGGGTTATAGTTTGGAATATGGTTTAGACCGTTTAGAAATGGCAGCCAATACGCCATCGCAAAAAGTGATTATTGTAGATGACGTTTTAGCGACAGGCGGGACATTAAAAGCGGTTAAACAGTTGGTGGCAAAATGTAATCATGAAGTGCTCGGCGCCAGTATTTTTCTTGATTTGCCTGATTTGCATACTGACTTAGGTTTAAAGATTTGGTCAGTGTTAGATGACAAATCAAAACCAGAATCTGTTGCTGCATAAGCACATTAAAAAGCCTTGGGACATGCCAAGGCTTTTTTTATTTATATAAATATTGTTGTTCTAGATGTTCAATCAGTTGATTAATATTTTCAGGTTTAAGTAGTCGGTGATGCCCACCTTCAACCGCTTGAATCAACATATAATTTTCTAAAATTTCCTGTGCTGCATACATATCAATTAATTCATCTCCCAGCTCTAAATAGGCCACTTGTGGTACATTGTGGTCTAAGTCAGTATCATTAATGCTTGGGTAATCATCGCGAAAATCAGGCGCTAAGCGGGGGTTGGCAATCACACACGGAATTTGATGTAGCAGCGACATTTTCAATGCCCAATACGCGCCAATACAATGCCCAACAATAATCTCAGGTTTTATTTTTTCAATAATATCGTCGTAGAAACTAGCTACGGTAGAAAAATTGAGATAGCGATAATCGACATCAATACAAAATTTCTGCTTTGCATCAATGGCATGGAACTTGGTGGACTCACGTGAGGAGTCTAATCCATGCAAAAACAAAATTTTAGATTCGCATCTGCTCATGATTTATCATTCAATTAAAAAACTAAATTATTTTATGAGTGGAGAAAAGTTTACTTTTCCACGATTTATAGTGTCCATTGTAGAGGGATTAACATTGAAATGAAGTTAGCTTTTGGTCTAAGAAATAGGCAGACCTTTTATACGGTGGGCGTTTTAGCCCTGAAAAAAAACAGGATGTATACTTTTTTATAAACCGCGTGGTTTTTGATGATGCTCATTCGTCTGGAATTCTGCTATGCTATGCAACTTCCGTTTTTTAATACATATACGAGGCAGAGATGACGCAACAAAACGCTCAATCGACTTCTGAACAAGCCATTTCCGAAAACGATTTAATTGCGCAGCGTCATGCCAAGTTAAAGCAGATTGAAGATCAAGCCAAACAAACGGGCACTAGCCCATGGCCAAACACGTTTAAACGTGAACATTATGCGCAAGACTTACAAGATCAATTTGCAGACAAAAGCAAAGAAGAAATTGAAGCAGCAGAGCATGTTTATGTGTCTGTAGCGGGTCGTGTGATGTTAAACCGCGGTTCATTCATCGTGATTCAAGATATGACGGGTCGTATCCAGTTATATGTGGCACGTAAAGAATTAGCACCAGAAACTTTAGAAACCATTAAGAGCTTAGATCTTGGTGATATTATCGCGGTGAAAGGTTATATCGGTCGCTCAGGTAAGGGTGACCTTTATGTACATATCGAACACTTTGAGCTTTTAACCAAGTCGCTTCGTCCACTTCCAGATAAATTTCATGGTCTAAACGATACTGAAGTTAAATATCGTAAGCGTTATCTTGACCTGATTGTGAACGAAGAAACACGTAAGACTTTTGAAATTCGTGCCAAAGTGGTTTCAGGCATTCGTGCGTTCTTAACTGAACAGCGCTTCATGGAAGTAGAAACACCGATGATGCATGTGATTCCAGGTGGAGCATCAGCGCGTCCATTTGAAACGCATCATAATGCTTTGGATATGCCACTTTTCTTACGTATCGCGCCTGAGCTTTACTTAAAGCGTTTGGTTGTTGGTGGTTTTGAGCGTGTGTTTGAAATTAACCGTAACTTCCGTAACGAAGGTGTTTCGACGCGTCACAACCCAGAATTCACTATGATTGAATTCTATCAAGCTTATGCAGACTATAAAGACTTGATGGAACTTACCGAAAATATGCTTGAACGCTTAGCGCTCGATATCTTAGGTTCAACTGATGTGCCTTATGGTGAAGAAGTTTATAGCTTCAAAGGTCCATTCAAGAAAATTTCGATGTTTGATGCCATTCTTGCGCACAATCCACAGTTCACGCCTGAAAATGTTAATGACCGTGAATTCTTGGCAAAATTTGTGCAAGAAGAGCTGAAAGAACAGGTAAAACCAGGTTTTGGTTTGGGTAAACTTCAAACCATCGTATTTGAAGAAACTGTTGAAACTCAGCTACGTCAGCCGACTTTCATTACAGAATATCCAGCTGAAACATCGCCATTGGCACGCCGTAATGATCATAACCCACACATTACGGACCGTTTTGAGTTCTTTATTGGTGGCCGTGAACTTGCGAATGGTTTCTCCGAGTTGAATGATCCGATTGACCAAGCTGAACGTTTCCAAGCTCAGGTTTCAGAAAAAGACGCAGGTGATGATGAAGCAATGCACTACGATGCAGACTTTGTTGAAGCACTTGAGTACGGCTTACCGCCTACAGCGGGTGAGGGTATTGGTATTGACCGTTTAGTCATGTTATTCGCTAATGCAGCAAGTATTCGTGATGTGATCCTGTTCCCACACATGCGTCATAAAAACTAAGTTTGATCTGAACATAAAAAGCCCGCATTATTGCGGGTTTTTTATGTTTTACTGATTAATCCCAAAGTAATTGGAATCCAAATTTTTTGTCTATAATGTTGATATATAAATCAACAATGTAGTCTGTGTCGAATGTGATTTTTAGTCTTCTAGGTTGCGAGTTTGGTAAGTCATATACATAGAACCTAAATGAAACCGACTTTAGGTATTTGTAAATGTATTGCTTAGCAGAAACTTAGAGGAAAATCGAAGGGTGAGCTGGTAGATAGACTGAATGCTTTGAATGAAGTTGATGTAATATTTGAGTTTATTTAGGGATTTATGATTATTGAATAAAACTTATAGAGCTTATCAATTTTGTTTTATATGAGGTTTTTGCATATAAATATAATAAAACAAGCAATAGTGTGTATAACTAAATCTTTATAATGCATATATATTTTTACATGTGTAATAAGTACACGATTTTTGTGAGTTGGTGCTGTCAATGTCATTAAATGAGGAAAGACTTACTCATCTTAAACAGCTTGAAGCTGAGAGTATTCATATTATCCGCGAAGTAGCTGCTGAGTTTGAAAACCCAGTGATGCTTTATTCTATTGGTAAAGATTCAGCAGTGATGCTGCATCTGGCGCTTAAAGCGTTCTATCCTGCCAAGCTTCCATTTCCGCTTCTGCATGTAGATACGGGCTGGAAATTTAAAGACATGATTGCTTTCCGCGACAAGATGGCAAAAACCCATGGTTTTGATTTGATCGTACATCAAAACAAAGAAGGGAAAGATGCGGGCATTAACCCATTTGATCATGGTAGCTCAAAATATACCGATATCATGAAAACTCAAGGCTTAAAACAAGCACTTGATAAATACGGTTTTGATGCGGCGTTTGGTGGTGCACGTCGTGATGAAGAAAAATCACGAGCGAAAGAACGTGTCTACTCATTCCGTGACTCGAAACACCGTTGGGACCCAAAAAACCAACGTCCTGAACTTTGGAATCTTTACAACGGTAAAGTGAACAAAGGTGAAAGTATTCGTGTATTCCCACTATCAAACTGGACTGAGCTTGATATTTGGCAATACATCTACTTGGAAAGCATTCCATTGGTTCCACTTTATTTAGCTGCAGAACGTCCTGTGGTTGAGCGTAGTGGTACTTTGATTATGGTTGATGATGAACGTATGCCTTTAAAAGAAGGCGAAGTTCCACAAATGAAATCGGTACGCTTCCGTACACTTGGTTGTTACCCACTTACGGGTGCAGTGGAGTCAACGGCGAATACCTTACCTGAAATCATCCAAGAAATGTTGCTTGCAACCAGCTCTGAACGTCAAGGTCGTATGATTGACCATGATGAAGCGGGCTCGATGGAGAAGAAAAAGCAAGAAGGTTATTTCTAACTGTTGATAAATCTCTCCCCTTGCGCAGCAGTGCTGCTCATCTTTTTCTAAGAGAGGAGAAAAGCCCTTCTTTTGTAAAGGGGAAGTCTCCCTTAACAAAGGGAGATTTAGAGGGATTAAAGAGATTAAAAACCGATTTCTAAAGAATATGTGGAGTTTTGAGCAATGTCTCATCAATCAGAACTGATTAGCCAAGATATCTTGGGCTATCTAAAACAACATGAAAATAAAGACTTATTGCGTTTTCTGACTTGCGGTAACGTCGATGATGGTAAGTCAACTTTAATTGGCCGTTTGCTTTACGATTCAAAATTGATTTATGAAGATCAATTGCAAGCAGTAACTCGTGACTCTAAAAAAGTCGGTACGACAGGCGATGCACCTGACTTAGCACTCCTTGTCGATGGTCTACAAGCTGAACGAGAGCAGGGTATTACCATTGATGTAGCTTATCGTTATTTCTCAACTGAAAAACGTAAGTTCATCATTGCTGACACACCGGGACATGAGCAATACACGCGTAACATGGCAACGGGTGCGTCGACTTGTGACCTTGCGATTATCTTGATTGATGCGCGTTATGGTGTACAAACTCAGACACGTCGTCATACTTATATTGCAAGCTTACTGGGCATTAAGAACATTATTGTTGCGATTAACAAAATGGACTTGGTTGAATTTTCTGAAGCGCGCTTCAATGAAATTCAGACAGAGTATGCAGGTTTTGTTGCACAACTCGGTGACCGTAAGCCAAACAACATTATCTTTACGCCTATTTCAGCATTGAATGGTGATAACGTTGTTAATAAATCACCAAATACGCCATGGTATACAGGCGAAACTTTGATGGGTACGCTTGAGTCTGTGGAAATTAACCGCAGTTCAGTGACCAACGATTTCCGTTTCCCTGTGCAATATGTCAATCGTCCAAACCTCGACTTCCGTGGTTTCTGCGGTACGGTTGCGCTGGGTGATGTATCAGTAGGTGATAAAATCGTGGCTTTACCATCGGGTAAGTCGTCGACGGTTAAAGAAATTGTCACTTATGATGGTAACTTAGAGCGTGCAATTGCAGGTCAAGCTATAACATTGACGCTGAATGACGAAATTGATATTTCGCGTGGTAACGTAATTGTGCGTGCGGATCAAGCGGCGCCAGAAATTTCGCGTTCGGTCAATGCCACTGTGGTTTGGATGGCAGATCAACCGCTGGTGATTGGTAAGTTGTATAACTTAAAAGTGGGTACGCAAACTGTTCCTGCAAAAGTCACTGCAATTAACTACCGTACCAATGTCAATACATTGGAAAAGGTACAAGTCGATAGCCTTGAGCTGAATGCCATTGCTAATGTCACCGTTGAGTTTGATGCGCCTGTCGTATTTGATCGCTACCAAGACAGTCGTTATACAGGTTCGTTTATCTTCATCGACCGTTTAAACAACGTGACGATTGGTGCGGGTATGGTGGAAGAGTCTGTGGAATGGTCTGCGCATAGCAACCCTGTCACAGCGGAAGACCGTGCTGCACGTTTAGGTCAAAAACCTGCTGCGGTAACTGTCTCTGCGAAAGCTCTAGAAAATGCACAAGCACTTGAAAACTTGTTGATTCAACAAGGTGTAGTTGCGATTGCGAAAGCGGGTCTAACTGCTGATCAGGTTGCACTAGTACGTGAAACAGGTGTGGTTGTGGTGACTGACCTTGTCGACGGCACAGATGTCGCATTCACTCAAGATGCGGTTGAAGAGCTAGCTGATAAAATTGTTGAATTGGTTCGTCTATAAGAGATTGAGCTGATTTGAAGGAACCCACCGTAAGGTGGGTTTTTTATTTCTATTTTAGATGGATAAATATTATTCAAATAAATAATATGATATTTCAATAAAAATTCAGTGCTATAGAATGCCTCTTTTGTAGAGGGGTATTATGAAAAAAATATTATTATTTATTGGTTTAACTTTAACTTTTGCTGCTGATGCTAAACAGCCCACGCAAAGTGATGAAGCGATTAAGAAGGAAATTATTCAACAATCGATACAAGCGTATTCGGGAAATTGTCCTTGTCCTTACAATACTGCAAGAAATGGAAGTCGGTGTGGTAAACGTAGTGCTTACAATCGAGTCGGTGGTGCTGCGCCACTGTGTTATCCAGAGGACGTGAGTGATCGTATGGTAAAAGAATTTAAAGGGCGAGCATAATTTAAGTTCGATTTACAAGGCTTGGAAAATGAAAGAAAACCTGCGGAGATACAGGTTTTCGATTTTGGTGAGGGATTAGACAAGCTTTAATTATTGAGATTGTTAATCGATTGGTTTTGTTAGGAAGTCTCATTATCTTTATTTAAGCGCTTTTTCAGTTTATTCACATAACGTTTAAATGGCCACGTAAACTGCTTCACAAAACTGTTTGGAATTTTATAGCCGACTGTGCCATATACACTGGCCAAATGATTAGGCATATAAATCGATTTAAAAATCACGTCATAAAGTGGAATAAAGGCTGCATAATTTTTATCAATCGCAGGCTTTTCGGAAGAATGATGCCAGTGGTGAAACTCAGGTGTTGCGATCAGCCAGCGCAGATAGGGAAAGCGAAAACGCACGTTGGAGTGAATAAAAATGGCATGGAAAGAAATAAAGACTAAATAAGCAAAGACCGCAGACGTATGAAAACCTAACAAGAAAATTGGTAAGGTTGCGATAAAACGGGTCATTAACACTTCAACGATGTGTAAGCGTGAAGAGGCTAGCCAGTCCATTTGTTCCGTTGAATGGTGAATGGCATGAAAGCGCCATAAAAAATTCACTTCATGCATCGCACGGTGTAACCAATAGGTGGTGAAGTCCACCACGATCAATAGCTCAATAAACTGTAACCAAATTGGCTGTGCCTGCACATAAGGCACAATCGGGTTGTCGGGAATGTGCGTGATCCAATACTGAATAGGCATGACCGTTAAAAACGAAAAAAGCTGAATGCCAATATGGCTAAACATGAAATATTTCATGTCTGTGACCCAGCCAACGCGCAGAATTTTCTGTTCAGTGTTCTTTGCAAAGAATCCTTCAAGTGGGATAAAAACCAAAGCAAGGATGATTAAGGTAATAACGAAATAATCAAAACCTGCATAAAAGGGTAGGGCTGGCAATGTCGGTGCTTTGATCAGTCCACAGCCTAAAATAGCTGCTAAAATGGTGATACACAAACCATAAAAACCATATTTATTCTGTTTAATGATCGCACTATAGGTACCAAAACCAGCACTAACGACGATACCGAACAGTAGGGTGTAGTAGAAAACATCATAGTGTTTGCTATATAGCGGGCGTAGTTTTGGTGTGGTGAGCACAGTGGGGAATAAAAAACATAAAGCAGCAAAAATACCCAAAAAGCCTAAGGAAACAGAAAGAAATGCACTGATCTTGCCTTGCCCAGCATTGAGTTGTAGGTTTTCAAATTTTTTTCTAAGTTGATCTGTCATTTTAATTTAATTCTGAATTTTAGGAGTTTTGTCAGAGTTCACTTGAGGGGGGTGAACGTGAAAACAGAGGTTAAATTTTAGCGGTATTGCAACTGTTCAGCAATCTTATCTAAAAATATCAAGTAATCCTTCACGGTTACCTATTTGATCTTAAATTTTGATGTTCTAGTTCAGGATTTGAGGTTGCAATCGTTAAAAAACAAATTAAGATATATCTTAATAATTTAAAGATGTATCTTACTTATGTCTAAAGCACAAAAAGTTGAACCCTTTGCTCATTTGGAAATAGCGCCAGTGTTACGTAAACAGCGCCTATTTGAAGCGGGTCAGATGAAACTTCTAGCCTTACATCTCATTTCATTCGCACCTAAATATGGCTATGACCTTATTAAAGAAGTGGGTGAAATTGTGGGTGGGGGCTATTGCCCAAGTGCAGGAACGATCTATCCAACCTTGAATTATTTGGAAGAGCAGCAGTTTGTTCAGGTCGCGTTAGATGATGCTGAGCGCAAGCAATACCGTATAACGGCCTTGGGTTTGAAGCATCTTGAGGTTGAGCAAGCAAATGTGGAAAAGATTTTATCTCGTTTCGATACGCGTAAAAAAATTCAAAATAATGAACAATATCTTGACATTAAACGTGCGATGGAAAACCTCAAAGCTTCCTTAAAGCTCAAGATACAACACAGTGCGCTGAGCGCTGAACAAATTCGTGTTATTGCAGAACAAATCGATCAAGCAGCGGTGAATATTGCACGTCTCTAGGAAAACAGAATGAAACAACATGCTTATGAAGTCACACTTAAACACATTGCGGATGCTCAAGGCAACCCATCGACCTATACCGATATTTTGAGTTTTAACAGCTATAACCACGACGATATTTTTAACGTGTTACAGGTGATTCAAAACAGTCAAATGCTGGATGATGAAGCAGCGAAATCATTTGCTGTTGGTTTAAAGCTCTTTAGTGAGGTGATGCTAGAGCATAAAAACCTTCCGCTCTTTAAAGATTTTATGCCACATTTTGGGCAGTTTATGAAAGCTTTAAAACAAACCGTTAAAACGCCAAGCCAAAGCTAATTTTTATTTACTCAGGTCGATTATGTTCAACACACTCCCTAAAATTCATATCAAACACTTAAATTGGTTAATGCCTTTATTGCTTTCAGGTCTCATGAGTGGTTCTATTTCTGGTTTTAACTTACTGTTAAATAAAGGCCTAGTGCATAATTTCTTCCATCTTTGGCTCAAAAGCTGGAGCTTATCTTGGTTGATTGCATTTCCTCTGATTATGGTATTTTTACCTTTGGTTCGTAAATTTCTAATGCAGTTTGTATCTTTGCCTGATCAGCCACGCAACTGACATACCTGTGCTTTTCATTTGGCCCGAATCGTTCTAAGTAATGTTTGAGAGGGATGTCGAGAGCGGTCCCAGCTTGCTTTTTTTATCAATGATCAGCGCTATCACGCAGCAAAATAGTCTTCAGACTATACATAAGTACGGTGTTATTCATTTCAATTTATTTCTATGATCAAATAGGTCTATGAAACTTGAAAAATATTGCAAGAGTTAGGAATAAATCATGTCACAAACAACGATGCAACAGGTCATTATTACAGAGCCGGGGGGTGTGGATAAGCTGGCATATGAAACAGTGACGATCCCTGAAGCAAAAGCAGATGAGGTTCTGGTTAAGGTCCATGCGTTTGGTATTAACCGTCCAGATATTTTACAGCGTCAAGGTTTATATCCAATGCCGCCTGGGGTAACACAAGTGCCGGGGCTTGAGGTTGCAGGTGAGGTCGTTGCAATTGGAGCTGAAGTTACCCAGTTTAAATTAGGCGATAAAGTTTGTGGTTTGACCAATGGTGGTGGTTATGCAGAGTATTGTGTGGTTCCACAAAGCCAAACTTTACATATTCCAGAAAATGTAAGCTTTGTGGAAGCGGCGGCTATTCCTGAAACTTTTTTTACGGTCTGGGCGAATGTGTTCCAAATGGGTAAAGCCAAAGCAGGGGAAGTGGTGTTGGTACATGGTGGAACCAGTGGTATTGGCACCACGGCACTCATGCTATGTAAAGCATTGGGCATTAAAACCTTTGCAACCGTCGGCAGCGATGAAAAAGTACAAGCTATTGCGAATTTGACAGATGCCATCAATTATAAAACCCAAGACTTTGAACACGAGATCAATGAGAAAACGGATAATGCGGGTGTTGATGTTATTTTAGATATGGTGGGTGCACCGTATTTAGAAAAGAATTTGAACTTGCTCCGCCGCGATGGACGTTTGGTTTATATTGCCTTTTTAGGTGGTGCAAAAGCCAAAGAGGTTAAGTTGGGGCAAATTATGATGAAGCGCTTAACCATCACGGGTTCGACCATGCGTGCACGAAATACGGCTGAGAAGGCTGAGATTGCACAAGGTTTACAAGATCATGTAGCACCACTATGGGCCAAAGGCCAGTGCTTGCCAATGATTTATCAAACTTTTGAGTTCGATCAGATTCAAGCAGCGCATGCGTGCATGGATACGGGTGAGCACGTGGGTAAAGTTGTGGTAAAAATTCTGTAATATTTCTATAGTATAAAAAGTAGAGCTGACCTAGTGTCAGCTTTTCTTTTGTCTAAAATTTTCCAAAAAATAAAAATAATGTACTGAAAACAGAAAATAATTTCACAAAGATTAAAAAATGATAACTGTTCGACACAACCTGTCAAAACCGTGGTGTAAATTTGCAACTAAATTTAAACCTAACAAATTTACGTGGTTTTAAATGAAAAATAAAACAGAAAAGAGGGTTGTCATGAAAATTTTATCGACATCATATACACATGCACATGGTTTCCGTGCGCTCAAGCGCTTGCATAAGGCGGTTATCTATAATAGTGTTTTACCTGATGAGTTACACAAGTTGTATAAAGCCTTAATTCATTTTGAGCGCTATATAGAGCGATTAGCGCATCAGCAAACCGCTGTAAAGAAGAAGAAATCTAACAAACATTGATCACTTTTGTTGACAAAAACATGACATAGCTTGAAAGCTAATCGTTTGTCTTTTACTTAATATTATTCAGTGACTTATATTGAATATAATGCTTAGGCATTTAACTATAAATAAAGACACAACATTGATTGTGCAGCGAGGGCAATATGAAGCGTAAAGCTTCAACACATGAACGCCTTGCGGAGCGTTTAGCAAATATTTTGACTAAATTAAATACTGGGTATCAATTGGGGGTTGCAGAACTAGCACATGAATTTCAGGTGAGTACTCGGACAATAGAGCGAGATTTTGACCGTCTCAATACATATTTGCCTTTACTTCAAGATGAATATACCAAGAAATACTTTTTAGATCCTGTTTATCTTGGGCGCTTTAAGCTACAAGACATTCAGAACTTTGCGCATCTTTCTGGGATCAGTGAGCTCTATCCATCTCTAGATATGTCTTTTCTACGTGGCCTGCTTGATGAGCGTGCGAATCAAGTGTTCTCTGCCAAAGGTTATTATTATGAAAATGCACAGCAATTTGCTGAACATTTTCAGGTTTTTGCGGGCGCGATTCATAAGCGTCAAAAAATCAGTTTTATTTATAATGATCGTTTGCGCCATGTTGACCCGTATCGTTTAATTCATCATCAGGGAAGTTGGTATTTGGCTGCAGCTGTAGCTGATGAATTACGTGCTTATCGTTTAAGTAAAATAGATCAGGTGGTTGTACATGAGTCGGAGCTTTTCGAGCACCATTTAGAAGTTTTGATCCAATTAGAGCTCAGTGAGGGGATTTGGTTTGCAAAGCATAAGCAAACGGTGAAAATATCGGTTCGACCTGAAGTTGCTTTATATTTTAAGCAACGTCTGTTATTGCCAGAGCAACAAATCGTACTAGAAGATGCATCAGGTGGTTTATTAATTGATTGTCAAATTTGCCATGAAATGCAACTTTTACCTTTGGTGCGTTATTGGATTCCATACATTAAAATTATTGAGCCAGCTCATTTTCAAGAAAAATTAGAACAAGATCTGCAACATTACTTATTACCACCCTTATCGTGATAAACAAATGAGATATTACTTTTAAGAGAGTCAATGTGCTCTCTTTTTTTTGTGCATTGTATTGTGACACTTTTCTGTAGGCATAAAAAAACCAGCTTAACGCTGGGTTCTTTATATGCACCATACTTAGAAGTATAAGAATGGTGCCCGAGGCCAGACTCGAACTGGCACGCTTTGTGGGCGGGGGATTTTAAATCCCCTGTGTCTACCGATTTCACCACTCGGGCTTTAACAAGATGGAGGCGGAGGTCGGAATCGAACCGGCGTCCACGGAGTTGCAGTCCGCTGCATGACCACTCTGCCACCCCGCCGCGTCTTGTTGATGCGTATATTAGCAAGCTCTGAAAAAAAAACAATAGTGCTTTCATTCGTATGCGCATAAAAACAGCATATAGCGAAAAATATTTAAAATTATCATGTATTATGTGCAAAATTGATTCATATCAACACTTGGAGATGTGCCGTGGCATTAGTTTTAGATGGTCGTGCATTGGCAAAACAAATTGAAGCTGACTTGTTAACTCGCGTTGAAGCGCTCAAAGCAAAATCAGGTCGTACCCCAATTCTTGCGACTATTTTGGTGGGTGACGATGGCGCATCTGCAACTTATGTACGTATGAAAGGAAATGCCTGTCGTCGTGTTGGTATGGACTCACTTAAAGTTGAACTGCCAAAAGAGACCACCACTGAACAATTGTTGGCTGAAATTGAAAAACTGAATGCAAATCCTGATGTTCACGGTATTTTACTTCAGCATCCAGTGCCAGAACAAATTGATGAGCGTGCATGTTTTGATGCCATCTCTCTTGCAAAAGATGTGGATGGTGTAACGTGTCTTGGTTTTGGTCGTATGGCTATGGGTGAGGCAGCATATGGTTCTGCGACGCCTGCAGGTATTATGACTATTTTGCAAGAAAACAATATCGAAATTGCTGGAAAGCATGCTGTTGTTGTAGGACGTTCTGCAATTTTGGGTAAGCCAATGGCTGCGATGTTACTTCAAGCCAATGCGACCGTAACGATCTGCCACTCACGTACTCAGAACTTAGCTGACTTTGTGAAACAAGCCGATATTATCGTGGGCGCGGTTGGTAAGGCGGAATTGATTCAAAAAGATTGGATCAAACAAGGTGCAGTGGTTGTTGATGCTGGTTTCCATCCACGTGATGTTGGTGGTGTAGGCGACATTCAATTGGTCGGTATTGAAGAAGTGGCTTCTGCGTACACACCAGTTCCAGGTGGCGTGGGCCCAATGACGATTACGGCACTAATTCGTCAAACGGTTGAAGCGGCTGAGAAAGCTTTAGGTTAATTTGATTGATATGAGTCACGACGGAGTCTTTTCGTTGTAACTATTGATGTAAGTAGCTCGTATGTTACTTTTGTTTCGGCAAAAGTAACCAAAACCATTGCCATCTACAGAACTCGACATATTTAATCGTTGATTTAATATGTCGCAGAAACATTAATTATTTAATGATGGTCTGCCTCGAACAGCTGTAGATGGCATATCGTGTATCAAATTATCGTTGTAAATTCTAATAAGTTTTAAAGGCTTATCTATGAGCTGTACTTTCCAATTCCCTAAAGCCCCAGATCATTTACTTCAAGCCTTGCATGAAGTGATTCCACAGTGTGAATTGCTTGCGCAACAGCTTCCTGAAACATCTATTTCGCTGTGGCTCATTCCTCCTGTATTTCCAACCGATAAACTGGATGATGAAATCATTCGCCGTATTTGGAATGAAACGCCATATTGGATCTTTTGTTGGGCTTCAGGCCTAGCCATGGCGCAGTGGTTACTGGCGGAGCCTCATCATGTCAAAGATAAGGTAGTATTGGATTTTGGCGCAGGTTCAGGTGTGGTGGCGATTGCAGCCAAAATGGCGGGCGCAAAACGAGTGATTTGTTGCGATATTGATGCAGTTAGTCTCGATGCTTGCCGTGCCAATGCGGAACTCAATAAAGTAGAGCTAGAGTATTTGGATGACTTGTATCAATCTGAACAGGTCGATGTTCTATTGGCTGCCGATGTTTTATATGACCGATGTAATCGTTTCTTTTTAGATGAGTTTTTAAAGTTTGCACCTGAGGTTTGGGTGGCAGATAGTCGGATTAAAAATTTTAGTCATCCGCAATACATAAAGCTCGATGAGCGTAGTGCCACAACTTGGCCAGATCTAGATGAGTCACCAGAGTTTCGCAATGTGAGTTTTTATCGAACTTTGAATGTTCAAAAAGGGCACTAAGCCCTTTTTTATATATCAGAAGGTCTTAAGAGCAGGTATAGCGTACAACATGGAGTGTGCTTGGTCGTGCTTCAAGTGACTCGCGTGTTGCAAAGTTTTCACCTTGGTGTAAGTCGGGTGTATTGCTTAATCCAAAAGTGGCACGGCTTTGACCAATTTGGCGGCCATATTCGGGAACATCCGCTGCGGTGTTTGGTATTTCATTAATACTTAAAATCGCCAATTTATAATTTTTTTGTGAACCTAAAACTTTTTGGCAAGCACGTTGTAATTTGTTTTCATCGAGTTGCTGGTTCTTACGAGCAGCAAGCGTATAAGCAAGGGTAGCGCTCGACGCTGATTGATGTTCAATTTGATAACCAACATTGCCATTGTATTGGCGAGGCGTGCTTTGACATGCAGATACTGCTAAAACGATACAGCTTAAGCCTAAAAGTTTATACGTATTTTTCATATAAAAAGTTCCTAACATTATTCTTGTTCTTAGTATGCCATACACAGGTGTAATTCACGATAATTCAATCGATCAAGTTTTGGTAAAAAAATTGATCAAACATAAAAAATGCCTTCATTCGAGAAGGCATTTTTTATGTTTAACTTCTTAACTTACATGCTTACTTTAAGCATCAATGATCGGTAATCATGCTGTGCTTTTTGGTGTCTTTCATAAAGATGTAGGTCAGTAGAGATAAACCAATCATGAAGGTGATGTAGTAAAAGAAGTAGTTTTCATGTCCTGCATTTTTAAAGCTCAACGCCACAAGCTCTGCTGTGCCACCAAAGATGGTATTTGCAATCGCATAAGGTAGGGCAACCCCTAGTGCACGAATATGTGCTGGAAAGAGCTCTGCTTTGACTACGGCATTAATTGCGGTATAACCTGTCACAATCACCATACCGCTCATACATAACATGAATGCGGTTGTTGGGCTGTTGGTTGAACCAAGACCGTTGAAAATTGGAATCGTGAACAGTACACCCAATACGCCAAAAGTGATCATAATTGGTTTACGACCAATTTTATCAGACAGCGCACCCACCACAGGTTGTAATAGCATGAAGACAAATATTGCTGCTGTGGTGATCTCTGTTGCTGCAGTTTTCTCAAAACCTGAGGTGTTAACCAAGTATTTTTGTAAATACGTGGTAAAGGTATTGAATGCCAGCGTTCCACCCGCAGTCAGCATAATCACAGTGAACGCTTGCTTTGGATATTTGGTAAATAAAGCAAGTGCACTAGATTTTGGGCCACCATTTTTAGCCTGTTCTTGTGCATCTTTTGAAGATTGGGTTTCAACCAAACCACGACGAATCCAGAACACCACAATGGCAAGTACAGCCCCAATGAAGAATGGAATACGCCAGCCCCATTCAGATAACTGTGCTTCGCTCATGGTGCGTTGTAAAATGATCAGCACACACAGTGCCAAGAGCTGACCTGAAATGAGAGTCACATACTGAAAACTAGAGAAGAAACCACGATGGTTTTTTCCAGCCATTTCCGTTAAATAGGTTGCGCTTGAACCGTACTCTCCACCAACACTTAAACCTTGCAATAAACGGGCAAAGAGTAATAAGGCAGGTGCGAGCATACCCACACTGGCATAGGTAGGTGCACAGGCAATAATCAAAGATCCCACACACATTAAAGATACAGACAGGGTAAGACCTGATTTACGTCCTTTACGGTCTGCATAAATACCCATGATCCACGCGCCAATAGGGCGCATCAGGAAGCCCAGTGCAAAGACGGCAGCAGCTTGTAAAAGTTTTACCGTGTCATCCCCTTCAGGGAAAAACTGTGGCGCGAAATATAAGGTAAATGCGGCATAGACATACCAGTCATACCATTCAACTAAGTTGCCAGCTGAACCACCGAGAATCGATTTTAAACGGGTCTTTTTATCGATGCTTACTGGAGCAGTTTGGGGAGATAGATCAGTCACAAAAATTTCCCAAAGAGAAGTTCGGAAAATACATCTTTTAACTGTTTAAGTAGAAAAAGTTAAAACAATATATTTTAAGATTAAACAAAAAATTCTGTTTCGTTATACGCCCCTTATCCTTGGACTTCATTCGACTTTAGTCTAAATGTTGTTATGATTTATATGCTGTTAAGTTTTTCTAATGAATATCTTTATTTTAATGGAAAATTATCATTTTACTTATCTAAAACAAACTCTTGTGATTTTTTAATGTGTGAATAGTCAATTAAAATACAAGTGGTTATGGTGCTTTTTTATTTTATAGTGAATGTTGATTTTTAGAAAAGAAAGTGTTTTTTAGCTTGGAAATTAGTCGATTTTTCACTGAATAGTCAAAATTAAAAATTAAATTGTAAAAATAGATGCGGTTATTAATTTATTTAGAGTAACGAATTTTCTCTGATTTGACTGGCTTTGGAATATGACAAGGTTGGATTTTGATGTTAAGTTTAGCGTGAAGAACAAAAATAACACAATAACTCAACGAGAGAGGTGAATATGCAAGACACAGATGCCATTTATGATATTGCCGTTGTGGGCGCGGGCATCAATGGGGTGGGCATTGCAAACGATGCTGTAGGGCGTGGTTTAAGTGTTTTTGTCTGTGAAAAAGATGATTTAGCCAGTCATACGTCTTCAGCCAGTAGCAAGCTCATTCATGGTGGATTGCGTTATCTCGAACAGAAAGAATTTCGTTTGGTGCGTGAAGCGTTATTAGAGCGTGAAGTACTGTTAAAAAAAGCCCCACATTTGATCCATCCTATGCGTTTTATTATGCCGCATTTACCTTATTTACGTCCGGCGTGGCTGATTCGTTCAGGCTTATTTATCTATGACTATTTGGCAAAACGAGAAACATTAGAGGGTTCAGAGCTTGTTCATTTTAATGTCGATAGCCCGCTAAAAGATACGATTAAACGTGGTTTCGAATATTCAGACTGTACTGTAGATGATGCGCGTTTGGTGGTGGTTAATGCAATCCAAGCACATGAGCTGGGGGCTCAAATTCGAACACAAACGCGATGCGTTTCTGCGGTTCAGCAGGAGGGTGTGTGGTGTCTAACCTTAGAGCATCAAAAACAACACTATCAAATTAAAGCTCGAAGCTTAGTCAATGCAACGGGTGCATGGGTCACAGATTTTATTCAACAACAACTGTTCCAGACACCAAAGGCGGGTATTCGATTGGTTCAGGGCAGTCATATCATTGTGAAGCGTTTATACCCGGAACCGCATGCGTTTATTCTACAAAATGACGATCAACGCATTGTGTTTGTGATTCCTTATTTAGATGAATACAGCCTGATTGGTACCACGGACGTAGAGTTTGAGGGGGATGCAAATCATGTCCATATCACCGAGCAGGAAACGGCTTATTTGATTGATGTGATTAATGACCATTTCAAGCTTCAATTACAGCAAGAAGATGTAATCTCAAGCTTTGCAGGTGTAAGGGCATTGTATGATGATGCAAGTACACAAGCCTCTAAAGTGACACGTGATTATGTACTAGCAATGTCTAAACCTGTTGCGGATGAAGCACCATTATTATCTGTTTATGGTGGAAAGTTAACGACTTATCGAAAGTTGGCGGAAGCAGCTTTGCTACAGCTAAAACGTTATTTTCCACACATGAAGGCGGAATGGACGGCTGGGGCAAAACTCCCGGGTGCGGAAGGTTTTAGTTCAGTCGAAGTTTTATGTGCAGAGCTACTACATGAAATTAAAGGACTGGATTTTCAAACAGCGCATCGTTGGGCAAACAGTTATGGTAGTCGAGTGTGGCATATGCTCAGTGAGAACAAAGATGTACAAACTTTAGGGCAGTGTTTTGGCCATGGTTTGTATCAGCAAGAAGTGGATTATGTGGTGAAACGTGAGTGGGCCATCAGCAGTGAAGATATTTTAAAACGACGGACTAAACTGTATTTAAAATTTGATGCACTAGAAACTCAAGCTTTAGACATCTATTTGCAGGATTTACACCTGCGTCGTATGCAGGGGGATGCTGCATAATGTTAAGCATGTGTAATGGATACAGTTGATTTCGTTCAATTAAAAAGCCGCCATCGCGGCTTTTTTAGATTTAAATTTCGATACCGCCGAGCTGTTTACAGTCTACAGGTGTCTTCCATTTTACAGCCGTTCCCCAAACGACAGGGCGAACAATACGCCAAGGCCAAAAGCCAAATCGTTGGCTGGCATTGTAGTTAATGACGACGTTACCACCGACTTGATGTGCACGTTCAGCAAAACGCGGATAGAGTTCAACCACACTGCCATAAGTGCCTTTAGCGACTTTGATGCGCTTTTTGATTTCAAATTGAGTTGAATCAGGTGTGCCTTTGATTGCGCAAACATGCAGTGCTGGCTGAGTTGTTGCTACTTCTGTTTGAGCCATAACTAGGCTTGATAGACCCATTAGACCAATTGTGAGTATGAGTTTTTTAAGCATGAATTACCCCTTGATAAATTTTTGTTGAGTTATAAAGTTTTAAAATTATAAATAGATTAAAAAAAGACCGCTTACGCGGTCTTTTTTTGGCTTAATTTAAAGATTAAGCAGATTGCTTAACAGCATCTAAAAGTTCGTTTTGACGAGCTTTAAGTGCTGCTGGTAGGCGTTCACCAAGTTTGTCGAATAGCTCAGTATGGCTTTCAAGCTCTTTGATCCATTGATCTTTGTCTTGAGAAGTCACAAGGTCAAATTGGGCTTTAGTGAAGTCAGAACCTGTCCAGTTCAACTGTTCATAAGTTGGAACTAAACCAATTGGTGTTTCAACTGCATCAGCACGGCCTTCACAACGGTCAATAATCCACTCAAGAACACGCATGTTTTGACCGAAACCAGGCCATACGAAGTTGCCTTCAGCATCACGACGGAACCAGTTCACGTTGTAGATGCCTGGAAGTTTGTTGCCCGCAGCTTTAGCTTTCGCTGCAACTTCTTCACCAAGCTCTAACCAGTGAGAGAAGTAATCCGCCATGTTGTAACCCGCAAATGGAAGCATTGCGAATGGGTCACGACGAACAATACCTTGTTGGCCAACGGCAGCTGCAGTTGTTTCAGAGCCCATAGTTGCAGCTTTGTAAACACCATCTACCCAGTCAAATGCTTCTGAAATTAGAGGCACTGTGTCCGCACGGCGACCACCAAAGATGAACGCTGAAATTGGAACACCGGCTGGATTTTCCCAGTCAGCATCAATAGAAGGACATTGACCAGCTGAAACAGTGAAGCGCGCATTTGGATGAGCCGCTTTTTCTGCGCCAGTGTGAGGTTGACCTTTCCAGTTGGTCAGGTTAGCAGGTGCTTCTTTAGTTAGACCTTCCCACCATACTTCACCATTGTCAGTTACCGCAACGTTGGTATAGATGACATCTTTAGTCAATGTTGCCATGCAGTTCGGGTTGGTCTTGGTATTTGTACCAGGCGCTACACCGAAGAAGCCTGCTTCTGGGTTGATTGCGTATAAGCGACCGTCTTCACCTGGTTTGATCCAAGCAATATCGTCACCAACAGTTTCAATTTTCCAACCTTCGTAGCCTGCTGGTGGAATCAACATTGCGAAGTTTGTTTTACCACAAGCAGAAGGGAATGCTGCTGCGATGTAGTGTTTTTCACCTTGAGGATTAGTCACACCAAGAATCAGCATATGTTCTGCTAACCAACCTTGTTGACGACCCATAGAAGACGCAATACGTAAAGCTAAGCATTTTTTACCTAACAATGCGTTACCGCCGTAACCAGAACCGTAAGACCAGATTTCACGTGTTTCTGGGTAATGCACGATGTATTTTTCATGGTTGCAAGGCCATGCAACATCTTTTTCGCCATCAGCAAGCGGCGCACCAACAGTATGTACGCAAGGAATAAATTCACCATCTGTACCAAGAACGTCATAAACAGCTTTACCCATGCGAGCCATTTTAGACATGCTAACTGCTACATAATGAGAGTCAGTTAATTCGATACCAATGTGCGCAATATGAGAACCTAATGGACCCATAGAGAACGGTACTACATATAAAGTACGACCTGCCATTGAACCGTCAAACAAACCATTTAGGCGAGCACGCATTTCAGCAGGCTCTTCCCAGTTGTTTGTTGCACCAGCATCTTCTTGTTTTTCAGAGCAGATGTAAGTACGACCTTCAACACGAGCAACGTCAGAAGGATCAGAATTAGCAAGATAAGAACCAGGATGCGTTTCTTGGTTAAGCGCTTGCATTGTGCCGTTAGCGATCATCAAGTTGATATAACGTTGATATTCTTCTTCGCTGCCGTCACACCATTCAATTTTCGCTGGTTTTGTTAATTTTGCAATTTCTTCCACCCACGCAATAAGCTTAGGGTGACGAACGAATTCTGGTGCGTTCACTTGGGTCATGGTGAGGCCTATCTCAAATATGTACACGTTTGTACAAAGTACAATCTCAGCAATAAAATTTACTGCAGAGATGAAAAGATGAAAAAAAAGTGGCTGTATTAAAGCATAATTTGATAAAAAAAATAAGACCAAAGGCGTATCTAAATTATGAACAGTTCGATGGGGTTGCTTCATTTTAACTATTAAAAAACAATAGTTTGGTTTGATTTTTTGCTTTTATTTTGTGTATTTATTATATTTATGAGGATTATTCATTTAAGATATTAGTATTAAAATCATGTATTTGCATTTATTTTGTGATTGAGATTTATTATTGATTAAATAAATGGTAGTCATTTGAATTTTACATAACAAAACTGTTAAGTGTTGAATATTTGGATAAAAATAGAGCAATTACTTCAAGTTTAGGTGCAAAATGTCAGAGCAACTCAAACCTTTATCACTTATTTATAATAAAAAATCAGGTTTTCATGCCGCAAATAAAGATGAAGTATATGAACAGTTGGTAGCAGATCTGAGTACCGCGGGTTTTGAAATACAGTCATTTGAGTTAAGTGAGTGCATGAACTTTGATCAGATGATGCAAGAGATTTTACTACGCCATCGTCAAGCGGAAAATGTAGGGGTCGTGGTTGCTGCAGGTGGGGATGGTACTTTAAATGCAGTTGCATCTAAATTGATGGGAACGGATATTCCCATGGGGATTTTGCCTCTAGGTACCTTTAACTATGTTGCGCGAGTGTTGAATATTCCGTTGGATTTATTAGAAGCGGCCAAAGCCATTAGTGAAGGGCAGCCACGTTCTGTACATGTGGCACAGTTCAATCAACATATATATCTGAACAATGCCAGTTTAGGGCTTTATCCTTTATTTATTCAAAAAAGAGAACAGTTTAATAAGCATTTTGGACGTTTTCCATTGCATGCGTATACCTCGGCATTGGATGTTCTCATCCGCGACCGTAAAGAGTTAAAACTTGAAATGGAAGTCGATGGACAACGCTATCCAGTGAAAACGTCATTGATTTTCTTTGGCAATAACCAACTTCAACTTGCTGAAATGAAACTACGTATTGCCGAGGCGGCGGAAGCAGGCAAAGTGGCGGGCGTGGTAGTAGCAAAAAGTGATAAGCGGACTTTGTTCAAGACCTTATGGCAGTTGATTAAAGGCAATTTGGATCAGGCTTCCGATGTCTATAGCTTTGCAGCAGATGAAGTGATTGTTCATTCGAAGCGTAATAAGCTCACGGTTGCGGTAGATGGAGAAATTGTCACGATGACACCACCGCTGAAAATTACAGTACGTAAGCATGCGCTGAATATCATGGTTCCCGCATGATTTTACATTTGTCAGATTTACACTTTGGGACCGAACGCGAAGCCTGTTTGCAGGCCATTCGTCAGTTATGTGAGGAACATCCTTTTGAAGCCGTAGTGGTCAGTGGGGACTTGACCCAACGTGCGCGGTTTATTCAGTTTTATGCTTGTCGGCAGTTTTTAGACAGTTTAAAGCTGCCGTATTTGGTGGTGCCGGGGAATCATGATATTCCGCTGTACCATGTGTGGAATCGGTTTTTCAGCCCTTTTGCACGTTATCAACTGTTTTTTGGGGGGATGGAAAACACCTTAGAAACTGAACATTTTTATGTCATTGGAGTGAATAGTATTCGTCGGCGCTACCATACACGAGGGCACATTTCACTGAGCCAAATTCAAGAGATTGACCTGAAGTTGCAGCAAGCACCTGCACACAAAATTAAACTGATCGCCGCGCATCAGCCTTTTTATACTCCACCAGACCATAGTCATGGTGTGAAAGACTGTCCAATGCTTGGTCGTATTGCGTTGGAGCAATGGAGCCAGCATGGTTTAAATGGACTCTTACATGGGCATTTACACCACGCTGCCGTTTATGATTTGAATCAGATTTATCAACTTGGGGTATCGCATCCGGTGCTGGATATTCATGCAGGAACGGCAACGTCTTATCGTTTACATGCGGGCTTGCCCAATAGCTTGAATATTATTTTACCGAATGCCGATGTACAACATTTGAGCTTTAACGCTGCAACCAATCGCTTCGAGTTGATGCAGCAAAATACCTCAGATTGAATCGAGTGTCTAAACTTTGATGAGGTTTGCTTAAAAAGAGCGCAAAAATATAAAAATATTTTGTGTTTGCCCTTGAAGCGTTTTATTCCATCCCCACAAAAGTGTCATATCAAAATTTTGTTGATGACCTAGGAATAAGAAGTCATCTTCACATCGTAAACAACGGCATTTTGAAAATGTCTATGGAGCAAGAAATGAGCAAAATTCGTCCTTTACATGACAACGTTGTGATTCGCCGCGTAGAAAAGGAAACTAAAACTGCAGGTGGTTTAATTTTGAGTACTTCTGCTGCTGAACAGCCAGCTCAAGGTGAAATCATTGCAGTAGGTAATGGCAAAATTACAGACAATGGCGTTCGTGCTTTAGACGTAAAAGTGGGCGACAATGTACTGTTTGGTGCATATGCAGGCACTAAAGTTAAAGTTGAAGGCGAAGAACTTCTTGTGATGAAAGAGTCTGATATTTTAGCGGTTCTTGAAGGTTAATTCAGAACGTTCATTTGCTGTTTAAGCAATACAATTGATTAAAATTTAAGAATATTTGGAGTTTAGTATGTCAGCTAAAGACGTAAAATTTGGTGATTCAGCTCGTTCTAAAATGATTGCAGGCGTAAACGTGCTTGCAGATGCTGTAAAAGTAACTTTAGGTCCTAAAGGCCGTAACGTTGTGATCGACCGTTCTTTCGGTGCGCCGCACATCACTAAAGATGGTGTAACGGTTGCGAAAGAAATTTCTCTAAAAGACAAATTTGAGAACATGGGCGCTCAATTGGTTCGTGAAGTATCTTCTAAAACCAATGACATCGCGGGTGACGGTACAACAACTGCAACTGTACTAGCTCAAGCAATTTTAAATGAAGGCATCAAGTCTGTAACAGCGGGCATGAACCCAATGGACTTGAAACGCGGTATTGACCTGGCTGTTAAAGCATTGGTTGCTGAAATTAAAGCAACAGCAAAACCGGCTTCTGATACTAAAGCGATTGAACAAGTGGGTTCAATCTCTGCAAACTCTGACGAAACAGTAGGTAAACTCATTGCACAAGCAATGGAACGCGTAGGTAAAGAAGGCGTGATTACCGTTGAAGAAGGTTCAGGCTTTGAAGATGCTTTGGACGTTGTTGAAGGTATGCAGTTTGACCGTGGTTATATCAGCCCATACTTTGCAAACAAACAAGACACATTAACGGCTGAACTTGAAAATCCGTTCATCTTGCTTGTTGACAAAAAAATCAGCAACATCCGTGAATTAATTACTGTACTTGAAGCTGTAGCTAAAACAGGTAAACCACTTTTAATCATCGCTGAAGATGTTGAAGGTGAGGCCTTAGCTACACTTGTTGTTAACAACATGCGCGGAATTATCAAAGTATGTGCGGTTAAAGCACCTGGTTTTGGTGACCGTCGTAAAGCAATGTTACAAGACATCGCGATCTTGACGGGCGCGACTGTGATTTCTGAAGAAGTTGGCATGACTTTAGAGCAAGCTTCTCTTCAAGATTTAGGTACAGCGCACAAAATTACGGTATCTAAAGAAAACACTGTGATTGTTGACGGTGCTGGTGATGCAGCTCAAATTGCTGAACGTGTGACTCAAATCCGCGCGCAAATTGAAGAATCATCTTCAGAATACGACAAAGAAAAACTTCAAGAACGTGTTGCTAAATTGGCAGGCGGTGTAGCTGTAATCAAAATTGGTGCAGCGACTGAAGTTGAAATGAAAGAGAAGAAAGACCGTGTAGACGATGCGCTTCATGCAACACGTGCTGCGGTTGAAGAAGGTGTGGTTGCTGGTGGTGGTGTTGCACTGGTACGTGCTGCAGCTGCGCTTGATGGCGTAAATGGTGCGAATGACGATCAAAATGTAGGTATTAACATTTTACGTCGTGCGATTGAAGCACCACTTCGTCAAATCGTTGCCAATGCGGGTGATGAGCCTTCAGTTGTCATCAACGCTGTGAAAAATGGCGAAGGTAACTTCGGTTATAACGCTGCGACTTCTGAGTATGGCGATATGCTAGAAATGGGTATTCTTGACCCTGCGAAAGTAACGCGTTCCGCACTTGAACACGCTGCATCTGTAGCAGGTTTAATGTTGACAACTGAATGTATGATTACTGATGTTCCAGAAGACAAGCCAGCGATGCCTGATATGGGCGGCATGGGTGGTATGGGCGGAATGATGTAATTCTACCCCTAATTAAATAAGTGTTTGTAATTTATTCATAGTTACTCACATATATTTGAAAAAGAAAAAGGTCGCTCAATGAGCGGCCTTTTTTATTGTACTTTTTGATGTTTCTGACTGTGTCAAAAAACAAAAGATAAGACGGAGACGAGTCAGTGCATTAGGTATGAATGGAGCATTTAAAAATTCATTACTCAGCTTCGCTATTTATTAAAGTAGTCTATGTTGAAATTCTAAAAGTGAAGCTTCACTTTTTATAAAATACGTCTGGTTTAGGTTTAACTGAATGGTGTTTAGATTCGAACGATGACGTAGTTCAAGTATATAACGACCATAAAAAATGCAATTACCATTCTTTTGAGTGGTTTTTCTATTTTCAAAGTTTGATAACGTGCTCTACCAAGCAATGCAACTGTGTGAGATGGGTCAGTATTTTTCAGTATGCCAAAATTGGAATTGGCTGTTGATTTTTACTCTTACACAGTGGTTTTGCTGATGAAAATTAAGCTTAGGGATAAGAAGAGAATGAATTATAAAACATTGAAATTATCAAAAGATTTGCAAGGTCATCATATAGCAGCCTTCCTGTTGCATGTTTAACGGCAACGGTCACTCTGGTTAATCCATTCAAAAGAAAAAATGGCTTGGGTCTTTAGCTGACTTCATGCAGTGAATGGAATGAAACTACCAGATCTCTTTTCGCAAAATAACTTGTGTACATGGTTTTGTACAGTTGTGAATTTGTGCCTGAACGCTGAAAAAAATGAGGACTCTAAAAATGCGAATGATACCTATACAAGCTGAATCTCCGCCTTTAAGAAGCCTGCAAGTGCAGGGACAAACCTATCGCTATCACGTGATGATCAAACCCACTGGGGCACAGTGCAACTTAGATTGTAGTTATTGCTTCTATTTGCATAAACAAGACATGTTACAGCAACCCAAAGTTCCGCGTATGTCTGAGTCGATGCTTGAGTTACATATTAAGCAATATATCGAAGCGCAAACGGGCAATGAAGTGGTTTTCAGTTGGCAGGGTGGTGAGCCGACGCTTATGGGGTTAGAGTTTTTCCAGCAGGTGGTTGAACTGCAAAAAAAATATGCCAAACCTCATCAGCGTATTGAAAATGATTTACAAACCAATGGCACGTTACTAGATGAGGATTGGTGCGCATTTTTAAAAAAGCATGATTTTTTGGTGGGTTTATCTATAGATGGGCCTGCCGAGTTACATGATATCCATCGCTATAACAAAGGTGGAAAACCGACGCATGCCAAAGTCATGCAGGCTGCTGCGTTATTGCGCCAGTATCAAGTCCCCTTTAATGCCTTATGTGTGGTGAATCGTGATAATGCGAAACGACCGTTAGAGGTTTATCGTTTTATCCGCGATCAGGTGCAACCGTGTATGATTCAACTGATTCCAGGAATGGAAAGTGCTCAGTTTCAGCAGACAGCACCAGGCCATTGGAATCCTCAAGATTTACCTAAATTGGGCAGTTCAGCAGCGCAGCCGGGCAGCTCAGACTCTGTGGTGACAGACTGGTCGATTGCTGCCGATGATTGGGGCATATTCCTTTCAACTGTGTGGAAAGAATGGTTGCAGAAAGACTTTGGGCAGGTCTTTATCGACCAGTTTGAAAACATGGTTTCCATGATGTTTGGCTATGGGGCGCAGAAATGTGTGTCGGGTCAAATTTGTGGGAAATCATTGGCGGTCGAACACAATGGCGACCTCTTCTCTTGTGATCATTTTGTTTATCCCGAATATAAATTGGGCAACATTCACGAGATTCACCAAGGCGATTTAGTTTTTTCTGAGCGACAAAAGAAATTTGCATATGCCAAATCGAAGTCGCTGCCAGAATACTGCCAAAAATGTCCATATCTTCAATATTGCTGGGGCGATTGTCCAAAAGATCGGTTCCTCAAAACCCCAGATGGAGAGGCCGGTTTGCATTATCTTTGCTCAGGTTTAAAACGTTTTTTTCATACTGCACTTTTATCTAAAAATGAAATTGCTAAGCGGATATGACCGCATTAGGAAACTGTTGTCATTGGTATTTAGAAAAGCATTTTTATAAAAATTAAATGTGTAAGGAACTGATATTTTTTTTTTAGTGCTAATAGGGTTTGAAACAAGGATGAAAATTCGTTGTATACGAATGTGTTTAAGGAAAATACCATGCAAAAAAACTTAATTTCTCGCTCTTTAGCCTTGGTAAGTGGAGCATTACTTTCAACAGCACTCATGGCGAAACCACCCAATATTTTGGTTATTATGTCCGATGATGTAGGCTGGCAGAACGTCAGTGCTTATAGTCATGGTGTTATGGGCTATGACACGCCGAATATTGATCGTATTGCCAAAGAAGGCGTGATGTTTACCGATCACTATGCACAGCCAAGTTCAACCGCTGGACGTGCAGCATTTATTACAGGTCAGTATCCGATTCGTTCAGGTATGACCACAGTTGGGCGCCCAGGTTCACCTTTAGGGATTAAAGCTGCAACACCGACTTTGGCAGAAGTACTCAAACCGTTAGGTTATATGAGCGGTCAGTTTGGTAAAAATCATTTGGGTGATCGAAATGATAGCTTACCGACAGTACATGGTTTTGATGAATTTTTTGGTAATTTATATCATTTAAATACTGAAGAATTTCCTGAACAGTATGATTATTCAAAAGATCCTGAATTTGTGAATCAGTATGGAACGCGTGGTGTATTACACTGTTATTCGTCCAACGATAATGATGGAACTATCGATCCTCGTTTTGGTGTGATGGGTAAACAAAAGTGTAAAGACTCAGGCCCTTTAACCCGTAAACGTATGGAAACGGTGGATGATGAGTTCATTGCTGCCAGTGTAGACTTCATGAAGCGCAGTAAAAAATCGGACAAGCCGTTTTTTGTGTGGCTGAATCCAAGTCGTATGCATATGTTTACCCATTTACGCCCTGAGCACCGTTACTTAGCTGCCAAAGCCACCTCTGAAGATGATTTATACGGCAGTGGTATGGTTGAACACGATATGCAAGTCGGTCAACTCTTGGATGATATGAAGAAGATGGGGGTGTTGGATAACACCATCATTGTTTATACCACCGATAACGGCCCTGAGCACAGTGCAAAAAATCATGGTGGAACCACACCGTTCCGTGGTGAAAAAATGACGACCTATGAAGGGGGAGTCCGTGTTCCAATGATGGTGCGATGGCCGGGACATATTCCTGCGGGACAAGTGAAACACGGCATTCAGTCGCATATGGATTTGTTTACAACTTTGGCGAATGTCGCAGGGAATAAAAATGTGGTCGAGGAGATGAAAACCAATCGTAAGCAAATTATTGATGGTGTAAACAATATCGACTATTGGACCGGCAAATCAAAAGAGAGTATGCGAGATAATTTTCTGTACTATCATGCATTGATTTTACGTGCAGTTCGTATTAATCAATGGAAAGTTCATTTTGAAACCAGTAAAAATTATTACGACCCATATCAAAAGCAAAAATTTCCAGTGATGTACAACCTTCGCCAAGACCCATTTGAGACTTTTGATAGTATCAGGGATCGTTCAGACATTATTCAAACCAAGCAATGGATTTCTGAACCCTTACAGGCATTACTGGGTTCACACATTAAATCTTTGATGGATTATCCACCTGTACAAAAAGCTGCAACACTTGATTTTAGTGAGTTAATTAAAAATTTGCAGACCCAAAAGCAGTAAACTCTGATAAAGGTGGCCGAAGTAATTCAGCCACCTTTTTGATGTTTTGGTGAAATTTATGCTGTGATATATAAAGAAGCAATTTAAATCATTCAGAATGTTGCGAGTGTCTATTCTAAGGATTTGGTGAGTTTAAAGTTGGACTCAGGTTGATCCAGTACTTGGCCTTTATCGCCACGCATTTCAATGAATTGCGCACCAATATAATAAATACGGCTATCACCAGATGAGTCGAGCTGTATCAGTTGATCAGAGCCATTCACAAATTGAAATGAGCCTTTCACTTCATTCACATAATTATTATTCGATTTGCCTAAAAATTTTTGTTTCAGCACAAAATGATGATCTAAGGTCAGTTCAAGTTCAGTGTCGATCCCGGAACAATCATGACAGGGTAGAACCCCTTGATATGTGCCTACCCAATCAAAGGCATTTGCTGTGTCTGGTGTATCCATCACGGTTGCGCTAGCACTGTCGTCCAGAGATGCGGTGACATTGTGATCTGGTGGAGGATCGTTCTCATTTGGCTTTGAGCATGCAGTTAACATGGTGAAAGATAGGCATAGTGCTAAAACAGTCTTTTGCATATACAGCACCCGATATTATTCATTGTTTAGTTTTACCTTACAGTAGTGCAAGAAATGAATCTGTGAAGATCTGTGAGTGCTTCTGTATCTTCAATAAAGAATACTATTCACGTATTTTTACCTTTAATCTCAAAGACCCTGTTTTTTCTTGAAATATTTGGAATTAAATAAAATATACGTTTATAGATTAATTGTTGTTTTATTGAGCGTCTCGCCGTGTATTTGATCAGCAGCATTGCTAGAATCGGCGCGGATTTTCAGTAATGTGGTATTTTTTGTGTTCGAAAAGCTTGCAGAACAAAGTTTAGCCTTAATGGGGTGGCAGATTGATAATCATTGGGATTTGAATATCGATCAATGTGTGATGATTGCAGCGCCACATACCAGCAATTGGGATGCGCTGTACGCTCGTTTGGCATTAAAGGCCTTAGGTGTGCATGTCCGTATCACTATTAAAGACAGCTATATGAAACTACCATTTGGGCCATTTGTTCGTGCAATGGGCGGGATAGGTATTGACCGTCGTCCGAAGCATGAAGGTGAACCACGTCCAAGTATGGTGCAACTCATGAGTGATCTTTTTAAAGAACACCCTAAGTTGGTCATGTTGGTCACCCCTGAAGGGACACGTGCCAGGCAGGAACAATGGAAAACAGGTTTTTATCATGTTGCAGTCAGTGCAGGTGTTCCAATTGCGTTAGCCTATATGGACTATGCGAAGAAAAAAACTGGAGTGGGTAAAATTATTTATCCTACGGGTGACTATGAAAAAGATATGGCTGAAATTATGGCATTTTATGCGCAAATTTCTGCTAAATTTCCTCAAGATTTCAGTGTCGATACTCGTTATCACAACGACTCAACTGTGTCTTAACTTCAAATTTAAGTCATATGAAATAAAAAAGACAGTTTTCGAGCTGTCTTTTTTATTGCTAATCGTATTTTAAGGACTTTGCTGGGGATTGGGTAAAACCCCACCTAGTGACTGGCATGCGGCCGTATAACTTTGTAGCTGTGTTTCAATCACTTCGGGCAGTGGCAGGTCAAAAATTTGATCGCCATGTTGATAGCTTTCTACATAGGATTGGGCTTTTTGTTTGCTGCTGGCAAGCACTTGTTCATGATAACTGGTCATACTGCTGTGGTCTGCCTGATCGTGCTCTATATTTTGACAGTTAAAAGATTGGAGAAGTTTTTCAGCTTGTTTTATTTCTTTGGATGAGCTTATGGAGCAAGCACTGATAAAGCAAAAACTCAGTAGTGCAAGAGGCAGTTTCATATATGGTGAGCGATGGGTTGGAAGGTGCGCCAATTGTATAAAGATTTTTGGAGTTGGAGAAAGCCCAGTAGAGCTAAGTTGTTTAAAGATGAGCCTATATTGACACAAAATACACAATTGCTGACCCAAGCCATTGCCAAAGTGCAGAGTCAGGTTTTATAGCACTACAGAAAGCGATAGCTGATACATAGAAAACAGCCTGAACTAAACAATAAACCCAGTACCGTATGTTTGAACTGCCGCTCAGAAATTTTATAAAACAATTGCGCGCCGAGCATGGCCGGTAGACTCACACTCAAAAGTAAGATGCCCATATAGGGCAAATGTTGCAAGTTTAAATTTCCGCGGAGCAGATAGGTGAGTAAGGTGAATAGCTGAATGGCGAAATTAAAATGCCTTAAAATTGAGCGCTGTTGCTCTTTAGGAAGGTTTTTTAACATGACCCAAGCTGAAGGCAGTGAGCCACAAAAGCCTCCCAACCCACCCAATACACCCCCAAGAAAACCAATACTGCTATCGGCGTATTTTCCAGAGTTTTGAATGAAGCGAATCTGGGGATTAAGTAGCATCAATGGACACCAAAGAATCAAAAAAATTCCTAGTATCAGTTTAAAGGTCTGTGCTTGAATGATGTCTAATAGATAGGTTCCCAATGGAACGCCAATCAGACCTGCAAGGATATAAGGTGCAACGAGGCTTTTATCAAGTTGAAAGGCAGATTCTGACTTTAAGGAAATCAGGTGACTCCAGACTGAGGCGAACACCACCAGAGGCGCTGCGAGCTGAGGTGCCAAGATCCAGATCCAAAATGACATGGCGATTAAGGCAAATGCAAAGCCTGTGAGTCCCTGTACAAAACCCGCCACCATTGCACCTAAGATAAAGATCAACCAAGTCATATGCGATATATTTAAAATTTTAGCGAGTGTACGGTTTTTTGATCGGTCTACATAGTTTTAGACATGTAAAATGACTGAAACCTTAGCTTGATTTTGAATATGTATATTGATCTTCATACATAGCGTAGCTCAGAACCACACTAATATTCGCTAAGACCACTTTCTTTCGTGATGGCGTAAATCAAAAGGGCATAAAAGTGTCTAGATTATGGACAAACCGCCACTTTCTTTTGATATAAGCCTGCGCGAACAGTCCCAGCTTTGGTGCTCTTTATTTGCACCCACGACGTTGGGAGTTTTAATAGATTTAAATCTCGATCGGCTTCCACATAAATATAGCCATTATTTTGAATCATCGGATCCGCCAAGAGGGCCAGTTCTTCCCATAGCTCTAGGCTATACGGCGGGTCTAAAAAGACCAAATCAAACTGTTCTTTTAAAGTGGGTAATGTTTGCTGTGCAGTCGATACTTTTAACTGGGCACGAGACTTAGGTACTTTAAGGAGTTCCAAGTTTTGTGTTAAAAACTGTGCTTGACTGCGGTCAGGTTCAATCATCACTACCTTTGATGCACCACGTGATAAGGCTTCAAATGCCAACGCACCCGAACCTGCACAAATATCCAAAACATTGGTATTTTGCACATCCCACATGAGCCAATTAAACAAAGTCTCACGTACGCGATCAGGCGTAGGACGTAAACCTTCAATACTGGCAAAAGGCAGTTGACGACGTTTCCAGTCCCCTCCAATGATGCGGAGTTGGTTTTTCATAATTAGTCTGACTCCACAGGTGCAGAAGGTGGTGTAGCTGAACGGCTGATATTTGCTGGCGTTGATGCGGGTGCTGCATTGGAAGTACTGGTTGGTGTAGCTGTACTTCTTGTCCCAGTTGTGGTTGCTGGTGGAGTGCTACCACTTGGTAATTCACCCGGTTTAATCCCCGCTGTCATTAGACCACCGCTAATTTGATGGTTTTGAGGACGAATTGGATTTTTATGACGAGTGAGCAACCAGTAATCTAAGATCGGACGAGCCAGCTGTGCCGCAGAACCACCATGACGACCATTTTCCCACACCACTGCAATCGCAATTTCAGGGTTTTCCGCAGGTGCAAAGCCAACAAATAAACCGTGGTCGAGCTGACGTTCTGTTAAAAGTGCTTCGTTATAGCGTTTGCCTTGGGCAATACTTTTGACTTGTGCCGTACCAGTTTTACCTGCAATTTTATACATTGGTGTACGAATACCACGTCCTGTACCCGTTTCGATGACATCGACCATAGCATCACGCATTTTTATCCAGTCTTCATCTGTACCATTGAACTGAATTCGACCATCAGGTGCATTGAGGTTTTTATGTGGTTTTGCGCCTTTACTGGTTTGTAAAACATGTGGAATTACATGCGAACCATGATTCGCAGTAATGGCAGTTGCCATGGCTAATTGTAGGGGGGTTGCGGTAAAAGCACCTTGTCCAATACTGACAGAAATGGTTTCACCTTTAAGCCATTTGGCATCGCGAGTACGCATTTTCCATTCAGGGTTTGGATACAGACCTTTGCTTTCACTCGGTAAATCAACACCCGTTTTCTCACCAAAACCAAACTGACGCATCCATGTGTTCATTTTTTCAATGCCCATGCGGAAAGACAGAATGTAATAAAAGGTATCGCAAGAAACAACTTGAGCTTTATGTAAATTGACTACACCATGTCCTGACTTTTTCCAGTCACGGAATTTATGCGAATCGCCCGGAAGGGTAAAATAGCCATGATCGGAAATAGCAGTACCCCAATCAATTAAGCCATAATGAATACCACCTAAACCAAACATCGGTTTAATGGTTGAGCCGGGTGGGTAAGCGCCTTGTACAGCACGGTTATATAGCGGTTGATCGAGGTTATCGCGTAAACCGCTATAGTCGGTATGACTAATCCCCGTGACAAACAGGTTAGGGTTAAAACTTGGACTTGAGACCAAGGCCAGAATTTCACCTGTACGTGGATCCATCGCCACGATTGCACCACGACGACCTGCAAGCTGCTCTGAGGCAACCGTCTGCAAGCCATAATCGAGTGAAAGATATAAGTCATTACCACGAACGGGTTCTTTGCGACCTAAATGGCGCAACACGTTACCGTGCGCATCGGCTTCGATCGACTCATTTCCTGGTACACCATGCAGCAAATCTTCATAGGAGTTTTCTACCCCAATTTTACCAATCAGGTTAGTGCCCGCATACAAATCTTTATTGATACTTTTTAATTCTTTATCGTTAATTCGACCTACATAACCAATCACATGGGCAAATAGCTCACCATGTGGATAGTAGCGCGTCATCTGGGTTTCGATATTAACCCCAGGGAATTGATACTTAACTTCGCTAAAGCGAGCGATATCATTTTCATTGAGATTAAGTTTAATGGAAACGCGTTCAGTTTTACGTGAGGCTTTAATACGACTGTTAAAGCGCTCAATATCATCTGGTGTGAGTTCTAAGATTGGCGTTAAACGTTCAATTGTGGCATCAATATCCGTCACATCCGCTCGACTCATCGTCGCGGTAAAGACTGGATAGTTGTCCGCCAACAGCACGCCATTGCGGTCATAAATATAACCACGCGCAGGGGCTAAAGGTTGTAGGCGGATACGGTTTTGATCGGATGCAGTTGAAAACTCGTCAAATTGAACCAGCTGCAAATAGGCATAGCGAGTGACTAAAATCAGCAAGAAAAAGACCACAATACCCATGGAAATAAAGGTACGATTTCGAAAAATGCGCTTTTCTTGTTGGACATTTTTTAAAGGAAAGTGCTGTTTCATACCAAATCGACTTAAACACATGGATAAAGAGGAAAATACCTGCGCGCTATTCTAACGCATGTCACACTGTTTTGATATTTGTTATCGCTGCTTCTGCTTTTCATTTTTGCCTAAATTTTGACTTTATAGACATCAAAAATATAAATTGCTGTATATAAGTGTTTTATAAATTCTGCTACAGTCAAAATCCTGTAAAAAGGGACCAATTACTAAAATAACATTACGGATAATGGTGACAATAATGACAAGAATTTATCCAGTGTTGGCACTTGTTGCCTGTGCAAACGTAGCCTACGCTCAAGATAATTCCTTTTTGCCAGATGCAAAAATTCCTGCTGGCAGTGCTCAAACGTGGAATGTAGGGGCTGGTGTAACGCAGAAATTACTGCACACCAATTTGGAATGGGTGAATCCTTATGGCATTGCATACGCAAAAGCTGGGGTATTTATCAATGATGATTACCCTGTCGGTGGTCAGTTGGGGTTTAGATTTCCAGTTCATTTTACTGGTAAAGATAAAAATGGCTATTATCTCGGTGTTTACGCAGGGCATATTGACAGCAAGAAAGTAGATGGCGAGTACGAATCTCGCCTTGGTGGTGGTGTAGATCTTGCTTATGTGTTACTTAGTCCTGAACGAATCAGCACTTTCAGTGTAGGGATTGGTGCAGGGGAAAAACTTGAAGCCAAATCGGGCTATGTGGTTGCAGAAACTGAACCGAGACTACAATTTTCCTATACTCTAAGTTTCGGTTTATAGACACAATATCTTTTTTAAAACGCTATATAATTCAGTTAATAAAATTAAATATGGAAGTTATGCATGCTTGAGTACGTCAATCAGTTGTGGCAAACCTTTTTGAATCGACCCGATTTTTGGGCTGTACTCAGCATTATTCCTGTGACTGCTTTTGTGACTTGGGCGCACGTTTGGATGGCCCTGAAAATGGTCTTTTACCCGATTACATTTTGGGGTTTTCATATTGGACCTTTGCCTGTGGGTTGGCAGGGCATTGTGCCTAGAAAAGCGGGACGTATTTCAGGCATCATTACCGATAACACCTTATCTAAGCTTGGTTCTTTGCGTGAATTTTTAGACGCCATGGATCCTGAGGATATGGCACGGATCATTGGTGAGCAAGTTGGTTTTGAACTTGAGCACCTGATTGATGAAGTCATGATTGACCGTAATGCCGTACTTTGGGAAAACTTACCTTATTCGATTAAGCGTCGAATTTATGCGCAGGCACACAAACAGCTTCCGGCTGTGCTCAGAGAATTAGTGACCGAACTGACCATGAACGTCGAGTCACTTGTAGATATGCGCGATATGGTGGTCAGCCAAATGGAAGGTGACCGCAGACTAATGGTGCGTATGTTCTTGAAAGTGGGTCAGAAAGAAATCAACTTTATTTGGCATATTAGTGCACTCATCGGGATGTTCTTTGGTATCTTCCAAATGATTGTTTGGTTTGTGGTGCCATGGCATTGGACGGTCCCATTTTGGGCGGCAGTATGGGGCTTCTTAACCAACTGGATTGCGATTTGGATGGTGTTTAATCCAATTGAGCCACACTATGTTCGATACTTGCAACTGACTGAATTAACAAAAGATCGTAAGTTTCCCTGGATTAAACCTGTGATTCCGCGCATTGGGACTTATAATGTACAAGGCGCTTTCATGAAGCGCCAAGAAGAAGTGTCTGATGTGTTTGCAAGTGTAGTCACAGAAGACCTGATTACGTTAAAATCTATCATGACTGAAATGATGTATGGCAATAAAAAAGACAAGACCCGTCGTATTGTCAAGCGTCATATTAATGAAATCATGGAAACACCATTGGTGAGAACATCTTTGCAGCTGTCTTTGGGGCCACGTGAATACGCAAAACTCAAGACGGACTTGATTGATCGTTCAATTGAAATTACGATGGTGCCTGTATGCGACCCAGCGTTCAATGCGAGCCGTGCACAGAAAATCTATCAAATGTTTAGAGACCGTATTCGGGAGCTAACGCCGAAAGAATTTCAAAACTTATTACGTCCTGCATTTCAGGAAGACGAATGGATTTTGATTCTATTGGGTGGGGTAACAGGCTTCATTGCGGGTACAATACATTTGTTTGTAGCTTTCTTATAATTAGATGCTAAAAATATGTCGAATTTTTCGATATGTACAAAGTGTCAAATACATTGTTTAAATGAGGATGTTTTTTTATGCGCATTATCTTACTCGGACCACCTGGAGCAGGTAAAGGTACACAAGCTCAGTTGATCTGTAAGCGCTACAATGTCCCACAAATTTCAACCGGTGATATGCTCCGTGCTGCAATTCGTGAAGGAACTGAACTCGGTCTACAAGCTAAAAGCGTGATGGACAATGGTGGTCTTGTATCTGATGAACTGATCATTGGTTTAGTGAAAGAACGTATTGCACAACCTGACTGTGTAAATGGCTGTATCTTTGATGGTTTCCCACGTACCATTCCTCAAGCCGAAGCGCTTGAAAATGAAGGCATCAACATTGATCACGTGATTGAAATTGATGTTCCTGACGAAGAAATCGTACAACGTCTTTCTGGTCGCCGTCAGCACCCTGCATCGGGCCGTGTTTATCACATCGTTTACAACCCACCTAAAGTGGAAGGTAAGGACGACGAAACTGGTGAAGAGCTGGTACAGCGTCCAGATGACCAAGAAGCAACGATTCGTAAGCGTTTGGGTTCATACCACACTGAAACTGAACAGTTAGTTGGTTTCTACCAAGGTCGCGCAGCGTCTGGTGAAAATGCACCAACCTATGACAAGCTGAATGGCTTACGTCCAATTGACGAAGTACAAGCAGATTTGTTTGCGATTCTTGATCAAGACAAATAATTGCATGGTTTAAACATGGCAATGTTTTGACATTGAAAGAGCTCTAAGTCATATTAGGGCTCTTTTTCTTGATCCTCTAAAAATGGAGTTGCGTGTGGCACAAGTTGGAATCATTGTTTTAATTATTGTTGCTGCGGCGGTATTGGTGGGTTTGTTTTACATTAGCGTAAAAATGCTACGCGATGTCAGTAAACAAGAAAAAATGTCGAAGAAGCAGCCAGAACGTCAGTTACATCCGAAGTTGCAGCAAGACTTAAAAGATAAATCAAATCAACAATAAAAAAACTGAACTTTAATGTTCAGCTTCTATCGTCGTTGTGGCAATACGTGCTGCACCAAATTCAAAACGATCTGGCCAGTTACACACATCTGAAACAATACACTCATGACATTTCGGTTTGCGTGCGATACAGCAGTATCGACCATGTAAAATCAGCCAATGGTGTGAATCGACAATAAATTCTTTCGGTATGACTTTCACTAAACGGTGTTCGACTTCAAGCACATTTTTGCCGACTGCTAATCCCGTACGATTGCCTAAACGAAAAATATGCGTATCGACCGCCATGGTCGGTTGTCCAAAAGCAGTATTTAACACCACATTGGCTGTTTTTCGTCCTACACCGGGCAAAGCTTCTAAATCGGCACGGTTGTTTGGCACGATGCTGTTATGTTTTTCAATCAGTATCTTACAGGCTTTAATGATATTCTCAGCCTTTGCATTATATAAGCCTATGGTTTTAATGTAGGTTTTTAAACCATCGACCCCTAAGGCATAAATCGTTTCAGGTGTATTGGCGACTGGAAAGAGTTTATCTGTAGCTTTGTTGACACTCACATCCGTCGCCTGAGCAGACAAGGTCACAGCCACCAACAGCTCAAAAGGACTCGAATAATTCAATTCAGTTTTGGGATTTGGACGTTGCGCGCGTAAACGTTCAAAAAAGATTTGGATTTGCTTTTTGGTCATGCTTTTTACGGGTTTTCCGCTTGTAGTGAGCATGCTTAAGCTCCCTGTAACTGATGAAGCTGTTGGGTTAAGTCATCTAATAACAGACGTTTTTTCGTATCTTCACGCACGCTGAGCTGCTTTTCTAGTTTTTTGATTTGTACACGTAATTTCGCCAGCTCAATGGTGGCTTTTGCATCGAGCTTTGCTGCCATTTCTGGCTCTTTGTCGAGGATTTGAATATCAGGTACAGCATCGTTCTGTGCTGAAAACTGGGCAAATAACGCCGTATCAATTTCTGCACGAACTACTGGACCTTTACGGTGTAGACGCTGTTTTTCTTCACGCTGAATGTGCGCGTAATAGCGTTGTCTTAAATCATCTTGCTCAGCTTTGCGCAAGATTTCCGTCGGTATACCGTTTACATCTGGAATAAGGTCAATACAGTCAACAGGACAAGGCGGAATACACAGTTCACAGCCTGTACACAGGTCAGTCAAAATACTGTGCATGAGTTTACCCGAGCCAACAATGGCGTCTACAGGACAGGCACTAATACATTTGGTACAACCAATGCATTCATCTTCACGAATGATTGCTTTCATTCTCTGTGGGCGGCCATCGGCTTGAATAGGCCAAACACTTTCCTCTGCAATTAATGCTGGTCGGTTTAGCAACTGAGCCAATGCGTCGGCTACAGGCTGCCCGCCGGGTACACATTTATTGGCTGCTTCACCTTCGCTGATGGCTTGGGCATAAGGCAGACATCCATCACGATGTCCGCAGAGTCCACATTGGGTTTGGGGAAGGAGAGCATCGATATTTTGGATCAGGGAAATGTGCGAATTCATGCGTAAACCAATCCTGCAGATGAATTTGCAGAGATATTAGAAGAAATAGGTAGATCACTGAATTTTACCATGTTTTTTTGATTAATCCTGTGTTCTAAAATGGTTCATTGATTGCATCATTTTTGAGCAAAAAAAGATTTTAAACCTGTGTTTTCATTGGTGTTTTTTTTATAAAAAATTCTAGGTATATTTTATATAAATAATTGTTATATAAATGATAAATATGTTTTTTGACAGAAATGTGTTGTGAATTGTTGGTAAAAGATATTTAATTGTTTGCGCCAAAATTTAACATTGTTTATAAAATTTGACCAATTTTGATCCATTTTCTACTGAGGATTAAGCGTTGAAATATAACAGCCTTAATGAGTTTTTAGATTACGTGAAAACACGTGATGAACATCAACCCGAGTTTCTACAAGCGGTAGAGGAAGTCATGACTAGCCTTTGGCCGTTCATTGAAAAAAATCCTCGTTATGCAGATCACGGTTTGCTCGAGCGTTTGGTTGAGCCAGAGCGTGCGATTCAATTCCGTGTATCATGGGTGGATGATCAAGGTCAAACCCATGTAAACCGTGCTTTCCGTGTTCAATACAACTCGGCAATTGGTCCATTTAAAGGCGGTATGCGTTTTCACCCATCGGTGAATTTATCGATCCTAAAATTTTTAGGCTTTGAGCAAACCTTTAAAAATGCGTTAACGACACTACCAATGGGTGGTGGTAAAGGCGGTTCAGACTTCGATCCTAAGGGGAAGTCTGAAGGCGAAATTATGCGTTTCTGCCAAGCGCTAATGATTGAGCTGTACCGTCACCTAGGTTCAAATACGGATATCCCTGCGGGTGATATTGGTGTGGGTGGCCGTGAAGTGGGCTATATGGCTGGCATGATGAAGAAGCTGAGCAATGACACTTCATCTGTGTTTACGGGTAAAGGTTTGACCTTTGGTGGTTCTTTGGCACGTCCTGAAGCAACCGGCTACGGCACAGTGTATTTTGCTGAAGAAATGCTGAAAACCCGTGGCGACTGCTTCCAAGGCAAAACAGTCACGATTTCTGGTTCGGGTAACGTAGCGCAGTACGCTGCTGAAAAAGCAATGTATCTAGGTGCAAAAGTCGTTTCATTGTCTGACTCTGCGGGTACGGTATATGTAAAAGCAGGCTTTACCGATGCTTTACTTGCTGAAGTGATGGAACTGAAAAATGTGAAGCGCGGTCGTATTTCTGAGTTTGCGTCTAAGCATGGTTTTGAATACTTAGAAGGGCAGCGTCCATGGTCTATTCCATGTGATATCGCATTGCCATGTGCAACTCAAAATGAGTTAGATCAGGCGGATGCTGAAGTACTCCTTGCAAATGGAGTGATTTGTGTCGCTGAAGGGGCAAACATGCCTTCTACCTTAGATGCAGTCGAAAAATTCGTTGAAGCGAAAATTTTATACGCACCAGGTAAAGCATCCAACGCGGGTGGTGTTGCGACCTCTGGCCTAGAAATGTCACAAAATGCTTTACGTTTGGGTTGGACTTTTGAAGAAGTCGATGAGCGCTTACATGCGATCATGAAAGAAATTCACCGTAACTGTGTGAAATACGGTACACAAGCAGATGGTACTGTGAACTATGTAAATGGTGCCAACATTGCAGGCTTTGTAAAAGTTGCAGATGCAATGCTTGCTCAAGGCGTATTCTAAGTTTATATACACTTAGAAAAATCCCAATAAAAAACCGAGGCTTGAGGCCTCGGTTTTTTTCTAGGTCATTGAACGATTACAATGAACCTTTTACTGCTTCACGTTCAATAATCATGTCTTGAACATAAGCATATTTTGATTGGTCAGCCGCAGGGTTGGCAATTTCAAAACGTTTAACACGCACGATTTGACGCTCTTTAGGGTTATGAGTGAAGCCATCGATATGGTTATAGAATAACGTCCAGTCTTTATCGACCTGTGTTTTTACGCCATTTTCAGCATATTTAACTTCACGAACTTGTAGGCATTCCATACGGGCAACACCTGCAGAACATGTTTTAGTTTCAGGTGAAATTTCTAAGAAAACAGTTTCACCTTGGCTTTGATATTTCGATTCAGCAGTTTGCTTACCCGTGAATACAATTTTTTCACCCTTTGCCGATACCACGGTCAGTGTTGGTGCATCAGGATCATTTAGGTTTAAAACAAACGGTGCCTTACGGTTGTCAAATAAATCTGCTGCAACGCCTTCTTGAGCCATGGCTTTTGGTTCACATGCCATTTGAGTCGCCATCAGGTTACCCGTGACGATTTGATTATTCTCAACTTTCCAACTGGTACCCATACCGTTACAACTGGTTGCAATGCCTAAACGACCTGCTTGTTTGTCAAAGTTTAAAACCAAAGGTTTAGGCGCATCCAAGGTGTTCGCACTCCAATGGTAGTTTGCGAGTGTTTGATCTGCATTTTGTTGTTGTAGTACAGACACAGCCAAATCTCCTACTTTTTGAATATCAGATGATTGGCAAGCAGCCAGTGCGAGAGGGAAAAGGGCAATCGCTAAATATTTTAATTTCATGGGTTACAAGTTCTTGATTTAAAATAACAAGATACATGATGTCCGATGTTGTTTTTAAAAGAATGGATACATTCGGTTCTTTTGGGTTTTAAAATGTATCCATAAATATTTTTTTGTTAATATATAAGTAAAATTTATACATTAATCAAAACGATAAATGTCCATGCCCAGTGCACCCATGGTAAAGCTACTATGCACAATATTAAAACGATGACCTGTACCCATTGCAAAAAATATTGGGGCAAAGTGTTCTAACGTTGGGTGGTTACGACGGACAAAAGGAATCGATTCCCAGTCTAAAATGGCGTCAAAGTCCTGATGGCTAAGTTTCGCGACGACATGATTACGAAACGTCGATGTCCACTCAGGTACCGCTTGTGACTGACCATGCCAAGACAACTCGGCTAAGTTATGGGTAATACTCCCTGAGCCAATGAGCAAGACCTGCTGCTCGCGTAGTGGCGCAAGGGTTTGTCCAATTTTATAAATCTCCTCTGCCGACAGATTCATCGGGAGTGAAATTTCCACCACAGGGATGTCTGCATCTGGATACATATGGAGTAAAGGCATCCAAACGCCATGATCACGCGGACGGGTACTGTTTGCATGAGCTGAAAAACCCGCTTCTGCCAGTAAATGTAGAATTTCTTCGGCTAAAACAGGCTGACCGGGTGCTGGGTAGCGAATGTCATAAAGCTCAGCAGGAAAGCCTCGAAAGTCATGCCATGTCTCTGGACGGACTGCAGTACTTACTTCAAGTGAGTTACTTTCCCAGTGAGCAGACATAATCACAATTGCTTGTGGTGTCGGTAAGTTTAGACCCAAACGATGCAACGCAGGCCCAACTTGCTCTGGATTCAACGCAAGCATGGGTGAGCCATGAGAAATGAATAAGCCGGGTAGCGTTTGTAAGTTCATTGTGAAAGCCTAATAGGAGAAGATGAAAAGAATTTTGTCAGATTCTTATCATCTGTGTAATGGGGGAAATATCAACGTATTGTTCCAAAAAAAGAACAATACTTGAGCTTAACCTGCACGATGATAAGGATGATTATGGTTGATGCTCATCGCACGATATAGCTGTTCAATCAGCATTACGCGAACCATGGGGTGGGGCAAAGTGAGTTTAGATAATGACCAATGCCAAGCAGCCGCTTTACGTACTGCTTCAGAATGGCCATCAGGTCCGCCAATAGCAAGTACAATATCATTACCCTCAAGCATCCATCCTTTCATGGTTTCAGCCAGTTTTTCGGTACTAAACTCGCGTCCTCCAACCTCTAAAGCAATCAAGACTTCATTGCCTTTCATGGCATTCAAGATGCTATCACCTTCAATTTGGCGATACTTCAAAATATCTGCTTCCGAGTCATTTTTGCCACGCTTTGCCATTGGCAGTTCAATAATTTGTGTCTGAACAAAAGGCTGAATACGTTTAAAATAATCTTCAAAACCAGTGAGCACCCACGCTGGCATTTTTTGACCAATGGTCAGAATACGGATTTTCATAATGAAGTATGTATATGGAGACGATTTATTATAACGGTGAAAGTATGGCTTTGCAGTGAGACGAAACAAAATGCAATTGAATTCATTGAGCCAATGTTGCTTAATTCAACAAATGAGTGGAATAAGAAATACTTGGAATAATAACAATGTGGCTCAAAATTTTAAAAAAACAGGCTTTTTTGTTGATTGTTGTACTGGGTACTTTCACAGGGCAGGTATTCGCAAGCAACGTCAAAATGGCTGATGAACAAAACTTACAGGTCTATTTGGAGCAGGTGATTGGTCAGGGCAAAGCACGTAATTATAAAAATCTCGACGAGCTGAATCGTGTCTCTGCATGGATTAAAGAACAGATGCGCTTGTTGGGTGTTCCGTGTCACTATCAAAACTTTACGGCCAATCAGCAAATCTACCGAAATGTAGTGTGTAGTTTAAACGTCGGACGTGCAGACCGCGTGATTGTTGGGGCGCATTATGACGTCTTTGGTGAGCAAGATGGCGCCGATGACAATGCCTCTGGTGTTGCTGGTGTGATTGAAACTGCACGGATTTTGGCAGAGCAAAAGTCTAAACTACCTAATAATGTAGAGTTCGTTTTTTATAGTCTGGAAGAGTCTCCATTTTCTAAAACTCAGCAAATGGGGAGTTATGTCCACGCGAAGTCAGTCCAAGCTCACAAAGAGAAGATTAAAGGGGTGTATATTTTAGACATGATTGGTTTCTTTAGCGAGCAGCCGATTCAGAACTATCCAGTGGGTTTAAAATGGATTTATCCAACCCATGGTAATTTTATTGCAACCGTGAGTAATGTCAGTTCACGTGATTTAGGTACAGGCTACTGTGCTGCGATGCAGGAGTTGAATCAACTGGAATGTCAGCGTTTGGTTGCACCAAGCTTTGCCAATGCTTTCGATTTTTCAGATCATTTGAATTATTGGGAGTTTGATATTCCAGCAGTGATGATTACGGATACTGCTTTTTATCGAAATGCTCATTATCACGCCAAAACAGATCGTTTAGCCACATTAAATTTAACTAAAATGACCAATGTGATTGACGGGCTGGTGCAGCATTTATTGAAACCTTAATGGATCATTAAACAATAAAAAACGCAGTTCCCAAGTAGTGAGAACTGCGATAAAAGGTCATCCGTCTGGAGAATCAGATGACCATACGATTTTAAAAATCGAATAAAGAGAAAACATACAGCACATACATATTCCTACTATTTATATCGGGATTTTTACAAAATTTTCAAGTATAAATTAGCTTAAAAAGTTTATAAAAAAAGCATGTACACGTGAGGCTAGAATTTTAAGTTTATTTTATTGCATAGAATGCAAACCAATCATATTTCCTTCGCTATCGAAAGCAATCACAACATAACCATATTCGCCAATAGAAATCTTCGCTTCATGGATTTTTCCACCAAATTCCATAATACGGCTGGCTTCGTTCGCACAATCTTCACATGAAAAATAGATTAGGGTACTGTTCGCGCCTGCAACAACACCAGGCATTTTGACCAGTGCTCCAGAAGCACCGTAGGCTTGCATATCTGATGGAAATGCCCACATTTGCAGTGAATTACCATCTGAAGGTGGTGTAAGTTCAGTCAGCTGAACCTTAAAAACGGATTGGTAAAATTGTTTGGCACGAGATAAGTCATCTACATAAATTTCAAACCATCCAATTGGATTTTTCATTTTATTTGTCCTACATCTATCCTTTGATTGAATTATTGTAGTTGCTCAATGTACGACGGTATGTGGAGTTCTCTACGCTGATTTGTAATAAAAAAAGAGAGCCGAAGCTCTCTCTTTTCATCATACAGAATCAGTGGCGTGCAGCTTTTTTGCCTTCATCGACTGCTTTCACAATCGGTGCCTTAACCAATGGTTCAGGCATAGATGTTAATGCTAACGGTAAAATCTCATCAATTGATTTTACTGCTTTAATCTCTAAACCCTCTTTGACATTGTCAGGGATTTCAGATAAATCACGGACGTTATCTTGAGGAATGAAGACCAGCTTAATTCCACCACGGTGTGCTGCGAGTAGTTTCTCTTTCAAGCCACCAATACGCATTGCACGGCCCCCTAGACTGGTTTCACCTGTCATCGCGATATCAGGACGAATTGGAATACCAGTGAAGGCAGAAACCAATGCTGTCGTTAACGCGAGACCTGCAGAAGGGCCGTCTTTGGGTGTTGCACCTTCAGGTAAGTGAACGTGTACATCTGTTTCATCAAAGCGAGATGCATCAATACCGAGTTCATCTGCACGGGTACGTACCACGGTCATAGCAGCAGTAATGGATTCTTTCATCACGTCACCGAGTGAACCTGTGGTGATGAATTTGCCTTTACCTTTGACCGCTGCAACTTCAATGGTCAATAACTCACCACCGACAGAAGTCCATGCTAAACCGTTGACGCGACCGACTTGAGCTTCATCTTCCGCCATACCAAAGTCAAACTTATGTGGACCTAAATAGTCTGGAAGGTTAGCCGAAGTCACATCGACTTGCAGATTTTTCGCCTTTTTACTGACCGCTTCTTTTACCACTTTACGGGCAATTTTAGAGACTTCACGCTCTAAGCTACGCACACCAGCTTCACGTGTATAACGTTGTACGATGTCACGAATCGCTTCTTCATGAACAGTCAATTCTTTTGCACGTAGACCATTGTTCTTGATTGCTTTAGGAACAAGGTAACGCTCAGCAATGTTGACTTTTTCATCTTCGGTATAACCCGGTAGACGAATCACTTCCATACGATCCAGCAAAGCTTCTGGAATATTCATGCTGTTGGCCGTACAGATGAACATCACTTCAGACAGGTCCAGATCAAGATCTAAGTAGTGATCGTTAAACTTGCTGTTCTGTGATGGATCGAGTACTTCAAGCAACGCAGAAGCAGGGTCGCCACGGTAGTCTTGTGCCATCTTGTCGATTTCGTCGAGCAAGAACAATGGGTTTTTCACGCCGACTTTCGTCAACGACTGCACAATTTTACCTGGCATCGCACCGATATAGGTACGACGGTGACCACGGATTTCAGCTTCATCACGTACACCACCAAGTGCCATACGAACAAACTCACGACCTGTTGCTTTGGCAACCGATTCGCCAAGTGAAGTTTTTCCTACACCCGGAGGACCAACTAAGCAAAGGATTGGGCCTTTGAGTTTTTTCACGCGTGATTGAACCGCGAGATATTCCACAATACGATCTTTCACGTCATCTAAGCCGTAATGATCGGTATCTAAAATTTCTTGCGCTTTGCTTAAGTTAATGCTGACTTTGCTGGCTTTATTCCAAGGCGTATCTAAGATAGCCTCGATATAATTGCGCACCACAGCCGCTTCACTTGATGCAGGTTGCATTGCTTTGAGTTTACGGAATTCGCTTTCAGCTTTTTTGCGCACGTATTCAGGCAAATCAGCTTCAGCAAGACGTTTTTCAATTTCAGCAACGTCATCTTCCGCACCGCCATTCATGTCAGAAAGTTCACGCTGAATCACCTTCATCTTTTCATTGAGGAAGTATTCGCGTTGATTTTTCTCCATTTGGCGCTTCACTGAGTCATGTAAAGTTTGCTCAATCTGTTGTTCTTCAGATTGCTGCAATAAATATGTCATCAGTTCTTGTAGATGGGCTTCAAACTCATCGTGTTCGAGGAATTTTTGCTTCACATCAATATTCAGTGGAACACGGGTCGCTACGAAGAATAACAATTGCAGTAAATCATCAATCTTGTTCGCTGCAGCAATGAGTTCACGTGCATTACGTAGTTTTGCTTCAGCGTATTGAGCAAACAGGGCACGTAACTCTTGTACACGTGTTTCTTGCGTTGTTTCATCAATGTGGACTGACATTGGGCTAAGCGCATGTTCTGCTGTGAGATAATCATTTTCATCAATGATTTTTTCTAGCTTTGAACGATGTAAGCCTTCAATTAATACTTTTATACAGTTTTCATCATTTTCATGATTCACAACTTGCACAATCTTCGCGACAGTACCGTATTGATATAAGTTGTCGTGATCAATTTCTTCTGAAAGAGAATCTTTCTGAGCAACTACAAATACTAGATTGTCACTGTTACGAGCCACATCAACTGCATTGATCGATTTTTCACGACCTACAAATAGCGCGATTTGCATGTGTGGATACACCACGACATCACGTAACGCTAAAAGTGGTAATACACTTGGAACCTGAGGCTCTAAGGTTTCTTGATTCATAATAATTTCAGACATGGGCACTCCTAATGAGTGACAACGGTGTTGCCATGTTTTTTATAGTGATGGGTATTTTAAAAAATACAAGGGCAGGTCAAAATAAATTGTATAAAAAATGACTAAACATGTGATTTTTAAGTATTCTCAACAGTCAAAAATGTCAATTTTAGCGCTTGAAGCGTAAATGTTGTTGAGGGGTCAGCAGTCCATCTAAAGGCTGATCCCATGTTTCTCGAATCAAGCGCTGTGGCACTAACTGGAAGTGATGGGCCAAACCAAGGCGAAACGGACGGTGATAGGGCGCAGAAGCCAAGGTTTTATCGTAAAAACCACCGCCCATGCCAATACGTGTGCCATAAGGATCACAAGCCAATAAGGGCATGAGCAGGAGGTCTAAATGTGAAACGTGTTGCCCACGTGTTGCCATAGGCTCTTGCATACCGAGCGGATGATGCGAAAAGCGTTTATTTTGAAATTGGTTGTGTGAAACTTTGACCCACACCAAGCGCTGGTTCATATTGCAAATCATTGGTAAATACACTGCTTTTTTCTGATGAAAACAATATTCAATGATTTTACGGGTCTGAATTTCCCCAAAAGCATGTAGATAAATACCGACATGCTTGGCCTGTTTGAATTCGGGCACGCGTTTTAAGCGCTGTAAAATTTGCTGTTCGGACTGCTGCTGTTGGTAGGAGGAAACTTGTCTGCGTTGTTTGCGAAGCTGTTTTCTGAGTTGGGCAAGTTCAATCGACATGGTGAACGCAGTCCTGAGTATCGAAAAGATAAGTGTGAAAGTGATCGCCAAGTCAAAAAAGACGGCAATTGTTTATGGTGCAATCGTTGAACCTTTTTTCAGTTCTTGCAAAATAGGGCAACAGCTATCTGTCGTGGTTTTACATTCATCCACCCAAGTTGAAAGGCGTTGTTTCAAAGCATTCAGCTCTTGAATCCGTTGATCAATTTTTTCCAGCCGTTGCTGAATCACATCACGGACTTTTTCTCGATCATCCAGTTGCAAATGCAATAGATCTTGAATTTCACTGAGCTGTAAGCCCGCATCTTTGCCTTTTTGTATAAAGCTCAACGTTTCAATATCTTGCTGACTATAGTAGCGATAGTTTTGCGTGGTTTCAGGAATGCGCATCAGACCAATCCGTTGATAATAACGAATGGTTTCCACATTCACCTGACAGTGTTTTGCCAGTTTGCCGATAGTGAGCATAAAATAATCTCCAAAAGGCTTGACTCAGTACCTAGGTACAGACTTTATGCTAACACAATCAAAAAATAAAAGGTGAGTCAGAATGAGTGAGCAACACAAAACGTCTTGCTGTTCCAAACAGAAATTAGCGCCGATGGTGGTGAATATCGATCCTGTCTGTGGGATGACGGTCGCAGAGGACTCTCCTCATGTGTATGAGCATCAATCAGTTCGTTATTTGTTTTGTTGCTCAGGCTGTTTAAAGAAATTTTCGGCCAATCCAGAGGCTTACTTAACATCAGAAAGAGCGCCCAGTGTTTGTTGTAGTCAATCCAAAACAGATATAAGCGATGCTTCATCTCAGGCGAAAGAGGAAAGTGCTGTAGTTACTTCCAAAGGTTGTGGTTGCGGATCAAAACCTGTGTCAGATGCAGAGAAGACCACATTTACTGACCCTGTGTGTGGCATGACCGTAACTGATTTAACTAAACCGCATACCGAGTGGCAGGGGCAGAACTACTATTTTTGTAGTGAAAAATGTTTGCAAAAGTTTATTGCAACCCCAGAGGCTTATGTAAAAACTGAAGATGCAGTATCGGTGTCTACTTCTACTGCGGGCTGTTGTGGTTCAACTCCGAAAGAGGCAGAGAAAAAAGCATCCTGTTGTGAGCCTAAGCCTCAAACAGAACCAGACACCAAAGCCAGTTGCTGTGTACCCAAGCCGAAAGTAGAAGCTGCAAAAAGTAGCTGCTGTGGTGGAGGAAAGCATGAACATAGTGCTCCGTCTGGATCAGCTGAGTTTATTGACCCCGTATGTGGCATGTCAGTCGATCCGAATACAGAGTTAAAAACGGATTATCAGCAACAGACCTATTATTTCTGCAATCCTTCTTGCTTAGATAAGTTTAAGGCTGATCCTGAGTTTTATCTGATTCCACCCGATCAGCGTCCTGTACCTGAAGGGGCTGCGGATATGGACTATACCTGTCCGATGGACCCTGAAATTGTGCAGAAAGGTCCGGGTACCTGTCCAATTTGTGGTATGGCACTCGAGCCGATGCAACCGACTTTAGATGATGCACCCAACCCAGAGTTGGTGGACTTTAGCCATCGCTTTTGGATGACCTTGCCACTGACGTTGATCGTGTTTGTACTGGCGATGGGTTCACATATTCACAGTTTCATTTCACCGCATATTCAGCCGTGGATTGAGCTGGTCCTCGCGACCCCAGTGGTGTTGTGGGCAGGTAAACCCTTTATTGAACGTTGCTGGACTTCGTATAAAACCCGCAACTTAAATATGTGGAGCCTGATTGGTGTTGGGGTGTTAGCGGCCTATATTTATAGTGTGGTGGCAACGATTTTCCCAAGTGTGATTCCAATGGAAGCCAAAACTGGGCATGGCGTTGCAGTGTACTTTGAAGCAGCCTGTATGATCGTGTCTTTAAGTTTGCTCGGTCAAATCATGGAGTTAAAGGCGCGTGCTAAGACCGCAGACTCACTCAAAGCCTTACTCAAACTGCAAGCCAACACAGCCAAGTTGGTTCAAAATGATCAAGTGGTTGAAGTTGATATTGGTATGGTCAAACAAGGCGATATTTTACAAATTTCCTCGGGCGAGCAGATCCCACTGGATGGTGTGGTGGTTGAAGGCAAAACCTATGTCGATGAAGCCATGATGACCGGTGAACCTGTGCCTGTGAAAAAGCAAGTGCATGACACGGTGATCGGCGGGACGGTCAATCAACAAGGCAGTATTCGTATTCAAACTACGGCGGTCGGGGCGAATACCACTTTGGCGAAAATGATTCAAACGGTAGCAGAAGCACAGCGTTCTAAAGCACCGTTACAACGTTTGGCCGATGTGTTTGCCAAGTACTTTGTCATCATTGTGCTATTGATTAGTGTGTTGACCTTTGTCGCTTGGATGGTGTTTGGTGGTGCCCAGTTTGATTTGGCATTGATGTGTGCGGTGGCGGTACTAATTATCGCCTGTCCATGTGCGCTGGGTTTAGCCACGCCGATGTCGGTCATGGCCACGACAGGGCGCGCGGCACAAAAAGGGGTACTGTTTAAAGATGCAGAGGCGATTGAAGCTTTAAGTAAGGTCAATACGCTGATTGTCGATAAAACAGGGACTCTGACGGAAGGTAAACCAAGCCTTAAAGAAATTCAGTTGCTCAGCCCAAATGTGGAACAAGCGCAAGTGGAACAGTGGATTGCCTCGATTGAGCAGTATTCTAGTCATCCGATTGCCCAGACTTTGACACAGTTGGTCCCAGCGCAGCAATTGCTTAAAGTGGCAGACTTTGAGGATGTGACTGGTTTTGGCGTCAAAGGGCAAATTGGCGAGCAAACCCTCTATATTGGTAGCCAAAAGCTGCTTGAGCAACTCGGCATTACTTTGGATGATACTTTGCAAAGCCAGTTGAACCAGCAGCGTACGACAGGCAATGTGATCAGTTTCTTAAGCAATAGCCAAGAAGTGCTGGCTTATATTTCTATTCACGATGCGATTAAGGCCAATGCGCAGCAAGTCATTCAACAGCTGATTGATGATGGTATTGAAGTGGTCATGGCAACAGGTGACCATGAACAAAATGCCCAGTTGGTGGCTAAGGAATTGGGTATTCAACAAGTCTATGGCAACTGTACGCCAACTGAAAAACTGGATATTGTAAAGAAATATCAGGCTCAAGGTAAAATTGTGGCGATGGCAGGAGATGGCATTAACGATGCACCAGCCTTGGCACAAGCCAATGTCGGAATTGCCATGGGGAACGGAACCGATATTGCTAAACAAACCGCACAAGTGACTTTGGTTAAAGGTGATATTCGTGGTGCAGCTGATGCGCTACATATGGCGAAACTGGGTGTGCGGAATATGAAACAAAACCTTGCTTTTTCCTTTGTGTATAACGGTTTAGGTGTTCCTGTCGCAGCAGGAATTTTCTATCCATTAACAGGGTTATTACTCACCCCAATGTTCGCTGCGGTGGCCATGTCACTGAGCTCACTGTCCGTGGTCTTAAATGCTTTACGTTTACAGAAGAGTAAATAAGCGCTTTTAGATTTTTACGGTCTCTTTTTAAGTTGAGTTTTTAAAAAAGCATCTTTTTAACAAAGGTGCTTTTTTTATGATGATTCGTGATGGAATAAAGCGCAGCGCGAATAAAGATTGCTTTTTACAAGCGTCTTTTTTGATTCAACTTAATTTAAAGGGCCTTGATCAGGTTAGACCGAGTAAGGTTGTAATAGATACAAAATAGATGTATTTGGGTAAGAGGTAGAGTTTTAATGAGCGTCATCTTGTGAGTCATTTTGAAATTATATAAAACAGGAACTTAAAAAATAGTAGTAACTGCCGTACTATAAGCGGGATGGAGTAAAGGCAGGGTTCAGGGTGAATTTAAAAAATCTAGAAGCATTTTATTGGGTTGTGACTTTAAATAGTTTCAATAAGGCTGCCACAAAATTACAAACGACTCAGCCTGCTGTTTCACAAAAAATCACCTCTCTTGAAAATGATTTAGGTTTTAAAGTTCTCGATCGCAGCTTTCGACAGCTTAAACCCACCCATAAAGGCATGACCCTGTTTAAATATGCTGAAAAGTTTATGCGTTTGGAAACCGATTTGGTGGCTGAGCTGACTGAAAACCAGCATCTAACAGGAACAATTCGTTTAGGTGTTTCCGAGACCATCGTTTATACGTGGTTGGTTGAATATATCGAAAAAGTACAAAAAGAGTTTCCTAAAGTTTCTGTGGAAATTGTGGTGGATTTAACCCCAAATTTGCAAGAAGGTGTACGTACCGGGGATTTGGACATGGCTTTTTTGCTGGGGCCGACTTTGGCTTTCGAGTGTGTAGAGCAGGCGCTGTGTGACTTTGAACTGAGCTTCTTGGCAGCTCCATCTTTTAAAGGTGGTGTGGGTCAAATGTCGTTTAAGGCATTGATGTCTCACACCATTTTAACCTATCCGAAAATTACCTATCCCTATAAAGAGCTCAAGGCCAAAATGAAAGAGCAGGCACTAGACGAGCCGCTTTCAATTACCAGTTATTCGCTTGCGACCTTATTGCGTCTTGCGGAGCAAGGTTTGGGGATCGCCGTTGTGCCGACCTTAACGGCCTTAAAGGAAATTACCGATGGTCGCTTGGAAATTTTAAATACCCCGATCCAACTCAAAACCTTTCATTTCACCTCGATTTATATGCAAGGAAATGATGCAGCCTTGAAAGAGAAATTAACCGATGTCGCAGTCACTGTTTCTGAAAGCGCAATGAAAAGATTGCTTGAGAAAATTAAAAAATAATTGAGGCGTATGTAGCTTTTTGACAAGCGTTGTTTTTTTATCTCAAAACGTAATTTGTTTGAAAAACTATAAAAGCAGCTTATCGTGCATGATAAGTAAAATTTATCATTAGACTTTTAATAAATAAAAAATAATAAAATACAGTTATTTAGTTTTAATAATGGATGTAAAAAGTCGTATTGTTCATCGCGCTTGCCTATGTTCTTATTTCAAATAGAAGATTTGATCCACCATGGCTTTGGTTGGGTAACAGGGAATCTTTGTCAGTTAAAGGGATTTAAGAACAGAATTTGCAAACAAAATGATGTTCTTGGTTCAACTTGAAAATAGCGTTATTAAGCTCAAATGGACGAGGAACGCATTAAATATGTCTTTATTAAAATCTTCTTTTTTATCAGATCGCCAATGGGCCATTGTTGCTTCAATCTTCATGATGGCAACCTCCGCCATGGGACCTGGTTTTCTCACTCAAACCGCGGTCTTTACTGTGAAATTGGGTGCGGCGTTTGGCTTTGCCATTCTCGTGTCTATTTTGATTGATTATGTGGTTCAACAAAACATTTGGCGTGTCGTGACGCTGACGCAAATGCGTGCCTCGGATATTGCCAATAAAGCCTTGCCGGGCAGTGGTTATTTACTGGCTTTTCTGGTCATTTTGGGTGGCTTTTTCTTCAGTATTGGTAATATTGCAGGTGCGGCTTTAGGTCTCAATGCCTTATTTGGGTTAGACACCAAATGGGGCGGCATTTTAAGTGGTGCTTTAGCCATTTTAATTTTTGCTTCAAGAAAAGCCACGCTGGCGATGGATAAAAGCATGATCGTTTTGGGGTTGCTCAAAATCATCTTGATTATCATTGTTGCTGTCATTGTGATGCCACCTGTAGGCCAAGCTGTTCATCAAACGTTTGCACCCGACCAGATTGATTTTGCCATTATCACCACGATTGTCGGTGGAACGGTCGGCGGCTATATCTGCTATGCAGGCGCCCATCGTTTACTCGATAAAGGCGCGGTTGGCCCTGAAAATATTGATGAAGTCGCAAGAGCTGCAACCAAAGGTATTGTGGTTGTAGGCATCATGCGTTATGTGCTTTTTTTAGCTTTCTTGGGTGTAGTGGTGAGTGGTGCAAGCATTGACTTAGCCAGCCATGATGCCAATCCAGCAGCACAAGCTTTTCAATATGCCGCAGGGACTTTTGGTTATAAATTATTTGGTCTGATTTTCTGGGCAGCAGGGATCAGTAGTACCATTGGCGCTGCTTATACTTCGGTTTCATTCTTTACTGCATTTAAGAAAAACCTCAGTCCAAAACAAACCAACTACACCACCATTACATTTATCTCTTTAGCTTTATTGCTGTATGTCGTACTGGGCGCAACTCCTGCTGGACTGTTGATTTTTGTTGGTGGTTTTAATGGTTTGGTATTGCCAATCGGTTTAACGATTTTTGTTTATGTAGCTGCTTGCCGTAAAGATATGATGGGGAATTATAACTATCCAAAATGGTTACTTATTTTGGGTGTACTCACATGTATGTTGACATGGTGGATGGGCTATATGTCCTTTACCACAGTCTTTAATTATTTAACCAAACTTTAAGCCAGTAGACGGTGAAGTGATAAAGGAATTAAGCCATGTTTGTAGATTTAAATAGTGACTTAGGTGAAAGTTTTGGTTCGTGGAAAATGGGTAATGATGACCAAATTCTACCCGTAGTGACAAGTGCCAACATTGCATGTGGCTTTCATGCAGGAGATCCGCTGGGGATTTTAAAGACACTGCGTAAAGCTGTTGAATTAAACGTCGCGATTGGCGCGCATGTATCTTATCCAGACCTCGTCGGTTTTGGTCGCCGTAATATGGATGTGTCGCGTGATGAACTGATTGCCGATGTGCTGTATCAAATTTCGGCACTGGATGGTTTAGCTAAAGTGGCTGGTTCTTATGTTCAATATGTGAAACCTCATGGTGCACTGTATAACACCATTGCACACGATCATGCTCAGGCTGCTGCTGTGATTGATGCCATCAAGATGTATAACCCAGAACTGGTTTTGGTGGCACTGGCAGGTTCCAACTTGGTTGATCAAGCACGTGCAGCAGGCTTAAAGGTTGTATCTGAGGCTTTTGCAGACCGTGCTTATAACAGTGATGGTTCATTGGTTTCACGACGTTTGGACGGGGCTGTTTTACATGACTCAGCCTTTGTGGCACGCCGTGTGGTGTCTATGTTGAAAAATGGCGGCGTTGAGTCGATTGATGGTGTATTTACCCCTATTCAAGCGGACACGATTTGCTTACATGGTGACACTGCGGGTGCTTTAGAGATGTCGGCTGCGATTAAAGCTGAATTGTTAAATCATCATATTGAAATTCGTCCCTTTGTCTTAAAGCATGAGGAACTACGCAATGTATAAGGATATCCGAGTCGATTCAGCGCAGCTTGAAGCCGCTTTAGCCGCACGTTTAAAAATCCGTGCAGGCTTTGACAAACCAACGGCGGGTATGGCTGCGGGCATGACGCAGGTCAATATGATTTCGGTGCCTAAAGATTGGGCTTATGATTTTCTGCTGTATGCACATCGCAATCCGCAAAGCTGTCCTGTTTTAGACGTGTTAGAAGAAGGTGTTTATGCTACAAGACTGGCAGAAAACTCAGATATACGCACCGACTTTCCACGTTATCGCATCTGGAAAGAGGGTGAAATGGTCGATGAAGTCACGGATGCGAGTGACATTTATCATGCGCATCCTGACTTGGTAACGTTTCTAATTGGCTGTAGTTTTTCTTTTGAAACTGCATTGCAAGAAGCCGGTATTGAAGTTCGTCATATCCATGATCAGACCAATGTACCGATGTATTTGAGTAATATTCAATGTCAGCCTGCGGGTCGTATTTCGGGCAATATGGTGGTGTCTATGCGCCCAATTCCATCCCATCAAATCGCGGATGTCGTTAAAATTACAGCACGGATGCCAAGTGTGCATGGTGCGCCTGTACATATTGGACATCCTGAAGGTTTAGGCATTCGTGATGTGAATCAGCCAGACTTTGGTGATGCTTCACGTATTGAGGCTGGGGAAATTCCAGTATTTTGGGCTTGTGGTGTCACCCCGCAAGCAGCGGTGATGAACTCAAAAATTCCTTTTGCCATAAGCCATGCACCCGGTCATATGTTCATTACCGACATTCCTGATCGTGCATGGATAGGTTAAGCGGCACTAAAGAACAATTAAAAAGGATAGGCACATGCGTTTTTTATCGGTAAACGCGGATTGTTTTCTCATAGAGCTTGCCAGCTTAGAGGAAACATTGGCGTTGTACAATAAATTGCACACGATGCAATTGAATGGAATTAAAGACTTAGTCCCTGCTGCAAAAACGATTTTGGTTTTTTTTAATGAAATCGAGACCACCTTTAAAACACTGATTGCTTCGATTCAGACTGTAAAAATTGGTTCAGGCGTTGAGCGTAATGTCCAAGAGCTGATTATTCCTATCTGCTATACGGGCGAAGATCTTGCTCAGGTTGCAGAGTTACAAGGGCTTTCAATTGCTAATGTGATTTTGAAGCATCGTCAAAGTGTTTGGAATGTGGCTTTTATCGGTTTTGCACCGGGCTTTGCTTATATGAGCAGTCCCGATCGACCTTTTACAGATATTCCTCGCTTAGCTGTGCCACGTAAAAAAATACCGTCGGGTTCTTTGGGACTGGCAGGACAATATTCTGGGATTTACCCGAAAGACAGTCCGGGGGGCTGGCAGTTGATCGGTACGACTGCTGAAAAAATGTGGGATCTAGAGCGTAAAAATCCAGCGCTATTGTTACCGGGGATGACGGTACATTTTGAAGATGTCACACATCAACCGACCACGGTTAGGGTAGCACAACAAGTCACTCGTACAGTTGAGCCCAAACAATCCATGCCTTTGTTTACGGTAACAGCACCGAGCCTACAGATGCTGATTCAAGATGAAGGGCGTTTTAACCAAACCAAGATTGGGGTTGGTGTTGCAGGGGCGATGGATGTATCGGCGATGCACAGTGCAAATCGAATTGTCGGTAACCCAACTCCGACGCCTGTGATTGAAATTTTAAATGGTGGTTTGAAAGCCAAAATGCATCAGTCCGCAGTCATTTCGGTTACGGGAGCAATTTCAAACATCCACGTGAAATTTAGTGATGGCCAAAAGACTGACTTTGAAAGTTATCAGGCGATTGCCCTTGATGAAGGTGATGAATTTCAGATTCAAGCACCGACGGCAGGGCTGAGAAATTATCTGGCGATTCGTGGTGGTATCGATGTGCAGTCTGTGCTGAATAGTGCCTCATTTGATAGTTTGGCTATATTAGGACCAGAACCTCTAAAAATGGGGGATACGGTTTATCAAGGACAGGTTGAAGTTTCAAATATCAGTGTCACCGAAGTTGCGAAGTTGAACTTGCCCGAAATAGGCGATGTGGTTGAGCTCGACATTGTGATGGGACCGCGAACGGATTGGTTCGAAGCAGAGAGCATTGAGCGCTTATGTCAGCAAGCTTGGCTTGTGACCAATGAAAGCAATCGGGTTGGACTGAGACTTTCAGGTGAGCAGCCGTTGCAGCGCAAAATTACCCATGAGTTGGAAAGTGAGGGAACTTGTATTGGTGCCTTACAGATTCCACCCAGTGGTCAGCCTGTACTGTTTATGAATGACCATCCTTTAACTGGTGGCTACCCCGTCATTGCGGCTGTGGCAAAGCACCATTGGGATTTGGTGGCACAGATTCCAGCAGGTTGCCAAATCAAATTTAAAAAAATGACCGAATGTACAGATTTTGAGAATGAATGATGACTACTGAAAAATTATTAATTGCAAACCGTGGTGAAATTGCCGTTCGTATTATTCATGCTTGCCGCGATATGGGTATTCGCTCAGTTGCGTTATATGCCGATGACGATATGGACAGTATGCATGTCGAACTGGCGGATGAAGCATGGGGTTTAGCGGGTGCAACTGCACGTGAAACTTATTTGAATATTCCAGCCATTCTTGAGGTTGCTAAAAAATCCAAGGCGACCATGGTGCATCCAGGTTATGGTTTTTTATCTGAACGTGCTGAATTTGCACAGGCCGTAATTGATGCAGGCTTAAAGTGGGTCGGGCCATCGCCAAGCGCCATTGAAAAATTGGGTGATAAAATTGAAGCACGTAAGATAGCTGCTTCAGTGGGTGCACCTTTAGTTCAAGGTACACAAGACCCCTTAAATAATGCTGATGAAGCACTCGAGTTTGCAAAGCAGTTTGGTTTACCTATTGCGATTAAAGCCGCATTTGGCGGTGGTGGTCGCGGTTTAAAAGTTGTTTGGAAACTGGAAGATGTAAAAGAGCTGTATGATTCGGCTGTACGTGAAGCGCAAGCCGCTTTTGGTCGCGGTGAGTGTTTTGTTGAGCAGTACTTAGATCAACCACGCCATGTCGAAGCGCAAGTGATTGCCGATCAACATGGCAATGTAGTGGTTTTAGGTACACGAGACTGTTCGCTACAACGTCGTAATCAGAAGCTGGTTGAAGAAGCCCCAGCGCCTTTTATCAGCGATGCAATTTATAAAGAAATTTTAACTTCAGCCAAAAATATCTGTCAGGCAGCCAACTATGTCGGTGCGGGTACTGTTGAATATTTGCTGAGCCGTGATGGAAAGCTTTCATTTTTAGAGGTTAATACCCGCTTGCAGGTGGAACATCCTGTTACTGAAGAAACGGCCAAAGTCGATTTGGTGGTTGAGCAAATTCGCGTGGCTCAAGGCCATGAACTTTCAATCAAAGAAACCCCGAAAGCGCAGGGGCATGCCATTGAGTTTCGTATCAATGCTGAAGACCCCGCTCGTGGCTTCATTCCTGCTTTTGGTGTATTGAGTTTATTTGAAGCACCATTTGGTCAGGGGGTACGTGTAGACACAGGTGTTCGTACTGGTTCTTTGGTGTCGAGTCATTTTGATTCGCTTATGGCAAAACTGATTATCACAGGCCCAACCCGTGAAATTGCGATCGCTCGCGCTAAACGTGCGCTGAAGCAATTTAAAATTGAAGGGGTTGCGTCGGTTTTAGACTTTCACCGTGCAGTATTAAATGAAACTGATTTTACCGCCACATTTAATGTTCATACTCGTTGGATTGAAAATGATTTTAAACAGGACTTAAAGCCAACGAAACGCAGTATTCCGAATCATCAACAGCCGATGTTACTCAGTTATATTGAAATTGATGGGAAATTACATCGTTTAGGCTTACCTGCGGGTATGTTTGCACAAAACCCTACAATGACGTCTCAAGACCAACCAGCTACAGAAACAGCAGTGAGTGCTGAACACTTACTTGCACCAATCAATGGCGTAATTAGCGCTTGGAAGGTAGAAAACGGGGAGCAGGTCGCAGAGGGGCAGGTGGTGGCGATTATGGAAGCCATGAAAATGGAAGTCCCTGTACTTGCACATCAAAGTGGAGTGATTCAATTGATGGTTCAGCAAGGGGTGACCTGTCACGCAGAGCATATTATTGGATCGATTTGCTAAAAAAATAAATCATGTGAATGCACCTGATGCAGCATTTAGCTAAGTCAGGTTTTTGTTTGAAAACTCTTAAAAGTTGAGGGCTGGTTAGCTTTGTTTTATGGACAAATGAAGTGGAAAAATGGTTCGATTAAGATTTAATAGTCCAATAAAAGCGTTATTTAAAGAGATATTCAATAATCATTTTGTTCTGTAGCTCGGAGACAAGATGAAAGCGATAACCTTGAAAAATAAAAATTAAAGAATATTAGCGATGTATGTAATTATTATTTTAAGGCTTTGTTGCACAAAGATTTGAAATGCAAAGCGCCCCTAATTGAGCCAAATTTAAGGCGTAACTTGGGTAAGTGGTCGACCTAATTCCGTAAATCTGTTAAGGACTGCTACACGTGCATGGATCTCATTCACTTGGCTATCATAACTCCTTGCACTGAGTTTATCTCCTAATAATTTGATGCAATGCATCTTAGTTTCAACCAAACTTCGCCGATGATAGCCTGACCATTTTTTCCATAGTGTCCTGCCTAAACGTTTAATTGTTCGAAGTAATTCATTTCGCTCTAGCGAGCTACTCTTTGTATCTTACCATTGTTTCGCATTTTTTCTAGGTGGAATCACCGCATGCCCTTGCCGATCTGCAATGACCTGACGGCATTGCTTGGTGTCATAAGCTCCATCGGTATAAACAGAGTCAATCCGCTCATCTTGTGGAATCTGATTAAGTAAATCACCAAGCACCTGTGAATCACTGACATTATTGGTTGTAAGCTGAACTGCTCGTATTTGCAGGGTTTTAGCATCTATACCAATATGAAGTTTACGCCATTGGCGACGAAATTCAGGTCCATGTTTCTTGCGTTTCCATTCGCCCTCACCTAGAAACTTCATGCCTGTAGAGTCCATGAGTAGATGCAGCCCATCGCTACTTTTTTGGTAGCTGATTGCAATATCAATATGCTTTTGTCTTCTACAAATGGTGGAATAATCTGGTGCTGTCCAATTTAATCCGCAAAGTTTAATCAGACTTTGCACAAAGCCAGTGACCATACGTAAAGACAGACGGAATAAGGATTTAATCATTAAGCAGCATTGGATGGCTGCGTCGGAGTAGGTTTGATTTCGCCCTTGTTTGCCTTTTGATGGCGCATACAATTGCGTAGCAGGATCAAACCAAATGGCAATATTTCCGCGACTCATAAGTGCTCGGTTATATGCGGGCCAATTGGTTGTGCGGTAGATTTTGTGTGTAGGCTTCTTCATTTGAAAATTATATCGCTAAAAAAGCCTTTACAGATAGGTTTGTGCAACAAAGCCGTTAAATAATAAAACTTGTGTTTGTTGTAAAACATTAACGGGATTTTATAACTATATTGCCAAACCAACTCCAGTATTGGATTCTACAGGTAAATATAAAGGTAGAAAAACTGGCTTTAGACTTTGCTATGAATTAAAAGATTAAAGCTATTAAATATGGGCAAGTAAGTAACTTGCCCATATTGTTATTAAGTCGTCAAAGGCTAAGTTTTTCAGTTGCTGAAGGAGCTATCGAACTCGGTGGCTATTCAGGCTTGCCTACACCCAAAATTTGATATTTTTTGTGTACAAGCTGAGCTTCTTTAAAGACCTAAAATAACTTGATACGGTTTAAATCCTTCTAATACAGCATCGGAAACTAGTTTGATAAAAGATTCTGTTTTTCCGTAAGCCATCCATTGATCCAATGCCTCATAATATGCCAATCGATTTTCAACTGTGATGACACAGGGTGGATAACCAGCTTTAAGCAATTCGAGGTTCATCAATAGACGTGATGTACGCCCATTGCCATCAATGAAGGGGTAGATGCTTACAAAATCTGCATGTACTTTAGCTGCACGCTCAATGGGATGAAGCTTATATGCCTGAGAGTTGTACCAATCGACTAACTGAGCCATTTTATCATTTAGCAATGTATAGTCTGGTAGGATGATTGTAGCACCTGAAATCAATACGTTTTGTTGACGATAACGTCCTGTATTTTCATCATCGATATTTTTTAGAATAAGTTGATGTATATTTCGAATCTGCCACTCTGAAAAAGGTTCTTCTTTACGAATTATGTCTTCGACATAGTAAATTGCATTTCTATGGTTGATTGCTTCGAAATGTTCTCGTAATGCTTTTCCACCAACAGTTATGCCTTCTAAAACGACTTTGGTCTCTAGTAATGTAAGTGTATTACCTTCAATTGCATTTGAGTGATATGTCCAACGGACAATAAGATCTTCTTGTAAATTTTTTACAATTGCAGGAGAAAGAGGACGATGTTGATCTAATTTTTTCTTTAAATCATCAATACTTTCAAACATGCCCTGAACCCTGAATCTTAATTAATGATACATGAAAAACGGAGTATCTAAAAACGTAATGATATAACGTATTATAGATGAGAGATTGAATATGATACAATAATGAGATAGATCTAAATCATGTATGTGGGAAATAAAATCATTAGGCATTTGATGTCATACATCTGATTAGAGTTTTTACGGTATTTAATACGGTAAATAAAATCTTTAAGTATGAAAAGTTAAATACTATCAATAGCCTACTGATGGTTTCTGGTGCGCGCTGAGGGAATAGTATCTTATGTTACTATGTCTGCACGCGGAAGATATCTTGTTACATATAAAAAGAGGGAAAAACTCCGAGTTCAAATCTCAATTTCAAGAAAAATATTTTTACTCAGTTTATATATCAAGTATCTGAATTGCCCTTGCTGAATACCGGAAATGCATTTTTTTCTGCGACATATTTTAGTGACTATAATTAACTAGCAAAGAGAAATAACCAAAAATAGGGAAATTTATATGCTTGTGTTATATAGGTTTTGATGAAGTTGAACTTTGATAAGTTCAACTCATGCCGTTTTTGAATTTCTCTTCACAACTTTTATTATTTCAGTTGGCTATATATGTATTCTATTTGGTTTTTTAACCACATACTTTCGAGTCAAAATCCTACTTTTAACTTCTTCCGAAAGAATATGATTTTCAATTTTATTCATAGCATCTCTCAAATCTCTAGCATCTATTTGAGTATAGTCAGCCGTTATATCTGAATCTTCTTGATAGGAGTGGTTAATCAAAGCTTTAACAGTATACATTCCAATTCCACAACGATTGGCAATAGAAGTAAAAGTTCGTCTCAAATCATGAAATGTGAAGGGAATTCCTGTAGTTTCAGAAATCTTATTGCGAACATGTCTCCGATCTTTTACATGAGTTTGATTATTTGATGCTGGGAAAACATATTTACAGCCATTGGAATACTTTTTTCGCTGGTTGAATATATGAAGTAATATATTTCCTAAAGGTAAAAGTAAATCATTGCCATTTTTAGGATTAATAATTTTTAAAGTTCCAAATTTTAGGTCAACATTAGCCCAAACGAGTTGCTCAATTTCGCTACGTCTCAATCCAGTGAGTACGAAAGTCAAAAGAAAATCTTGGTTCAAATAACCATACTCATTAGCATATATTTGACCACGCCATTTGCTGTCAACAATCGCTTTAATCCAGTCGGTTTGTTGTTCACTATTAATATAGGTTTTTCTTGGTTTTAGCTTATTAAAAGATCATTTCTATACAGAATCGCAACTGGGCTAAACTCTTTAATAATTGGTTGATCATTACAAATCAATCTTTTGCGATGATAATTATAAACAGCTGAAAATAATTTAAGCGTAATATTTGCATGAGATTTATTGGTTTTTGAAATTTCAGCATGCTTAACTATGACCATTTGCATCGTTACATCTGTAATTTTTAAATGATGCCAATCTTTTAAGTACAAGCTCATATCTCTGTCATACACAGCAACTGTATTTGGCTTTAGCTCTGTTCTAGCTTCTATGTAGTGTTTATAAGCATCTATCAAAGTTGGGATTTGCTGATAATTTAATCGTCCTTGGGAGGCTTTTTGGCGTAGTTGTTCTTTTTTGTCGTTTGGGTTTATTCCCTGGGACATTTCAAGGAGATATTCGGTTGCTTTCTGTCTAGCAGTTTCTGGTGTAAAAATACCATGATCTCCAATAGTGACACGGCAGGGAACACCATTTGGCATTTTCTTTTCAACAGTATATACAAGAGAGTGGCGAGTCGCTCTGATAGCAAATCCAATCAGTTTAAGATCACGAAAAAAAAGTTGTTTCCCACTTGGAATATCAAAACAGTATTGTTTGGAATCCTTAAGGGATTCATCTGCATAAGGATCACTTAGTTGTTTAATGAGACCTTTAACAAATGAAAGGGTAATATGTGTTTTTTTATTGGACATTTTCATTTCCTATCAGCAGTCGCTGAATAAGTGAATAGAACTTGGGTATACATGGAGTATACAAAGATCTAAAAAATGAAAATTCATTTGGTGGAGATTTGAAGAATTTTGTTCATGATCGTTATAAAACAATCATTTAGAAACACTCCGAAGATGCCGCTGCATGTCGTTACCCTGAACCCGATGAGTTCAAGGTGGACGCGACGTATACTTGCTGGGTTTCCCACATGAAAGTGGGCATACACTCTAAATATACAGAACACATCCATAAGTTTAAGTATCGGCAGGGGAATAGACCCGCTGGCGAACACCTCAGAGTTGCCTTAAGTATAACGAATCTCACGCTGATGGCAACTCATACACCGCTACGAACTGTAAACAACTGGAGTAAGTGTTGATACTTTATTCAATTAAGTCGAGTTTAAACAAGTTCCGCAACGTCATCGATAATATTTGCCAGTAATCGTTCTGCGTGCGCATACTCTTGTAGTGTTTTATTCATCGACAACACTTCTTGCATTAACTCTAGTGCCACCATAATGATAATTTTACTGGGTTCTACCCGTGGCGCTTTACGACGAAACTCATCATATTTATCATTTAAAAGCAGAGCTGCACGTTCAAGGTCGGCTTTTTCTTTTTCCGTTGTGACTAAACGAAAGCTATGACCTAAGACACGTAATTCAACGGTAATTGGTTCGCTCATGATTAAACTTCCTCGCCAGCTTCAGTAGGGTGGGCAAGTTGTTGAATTTCTTGCGCGTGATGATCTTGCTCTGTACCTAAAATAGCCAAACGTTGGATGATGGCTTCGACTTTAGCTTTGGCATGCTCATTTTTTTGTAACAATCTTTCACGTTCTTGCTGAAGTGCTTGGATTTCTTGCTGAGCTAGACGCTGATCATTGTTCATTTTTTCTTTAATTGCACGTAATTCATTACGTTCAGCCAAGATTTCCTGAAAGCGATTTTTTAAATCCGTACAACTTTTTTCCAAACGACTATACCGATCGGCCAAAGCAGTCGCATCAGTGTTCAAGTGTTGATATTGGGTCTGAGCGTTGCTTAATTGCTCAGTTAAATCGTCAATTTGTTCTTGCTTCTGGGTAATTAAGCCATTTTTTTGCACAACTTGAGAACGGTGCTGTTCTTCAGCATCCAGTTTAGCTGCATTTAAAGTGCTATTTTCACTTTCAAAATGAGCAAGTCGCGTTTTTAAAACGCCAATATGCGCCTGTAGACGCTGTAATTCTTCTAACATATCGTGGTCGCACAGTGTTGCAAACAAAGGTAATATATAAGAAGTATAGAGATTGGATAAACGAATGCAAGACGATATTTCAGGTTGGTCAGAATGGCAGCCAAATTTTTCTAAAATTGAAGAGATTTCTAGCCCAAGTGAGTTACATGGTTTACTCACAGGTATCATTTGTGTAACTCAGGCACCGAGCCGTGAAGAGTGGCAACACATCCTCACGACTTTGGAAATTCCTGAGTTAAGCGAAGAAGCTTTGGCTTTGTTAGCCGATGAAGCAGAAGATGTCGCACATGCACTTTCTGACGATGAGTTGGACTATTTACCGTTACTTCCCGATGACACCCATACGCTGGCAGACCGTGTACAAGCTTTGGCGGATTGGTGCGCAGGCGTAGTGCTGGGCTTTGGTTTGGCGTCGGGTCATATTCGCCCAGATGAAATGGAACTGATCGAACATTTACAAGATGTGGCGGCAGTTGAGTTTGAAGAAACCGATGATGATGAAGAGGGTGAAGAGAGCTATCAAGAGTTATACGAGTTCGTACGTTTAATTCCTGTGAGCTTATCTGTAGGCCGCAAAAAGATTGCAGTTGAGGAAAGTTCTCTGCTTAAACACTTTCATAACAAGCAACAAATTGATCGTTCTGTAACAGAAGCGAACAATGTTGTAGAAATGTTTACGCCGCATCGCCCAAGCTGATTGGCATAAGATTTGCTGCGCGTACATGATAGGGTGCGCGTGGCACTTATATTCTCTGGTATAAAAAAGACAGATCAAACATGAAACTAACGCAAGTGGATTTTCAGGAACGCCGTGATCGTTTGGCTGAACAAATGGGGCCGAACAGTATTGCCATTATCGCAACCAGTCCAGTGGCGATGCGTAATCGTGATGCAGACTATAAATACCGTACCGATAGCAGCTTCTTTTATCTGACTGGCTTTGCTGAGCCCGAAGCCGTAGCGGTTATTGAAACCTTTGCCGAAGACGATGAAGACGGGTACAGCTACAGTTTGTTCTGCCGTGAACGTGACCGCGAGATGGAAATCTGGAATGGTTACCGCGCAGGTGTGGATGGTGCGGTAGACGACTATGAAGCTGACGAAGCGTATGCGATAGATTTGTTAGATGAAGAAATCATTGAAAAACTCTTAAGCAAAGAAAAATTATTCTATCGTATTGGGCAACAGCCCGAATTTGATGCGCGCGTAGCAAAATGGATCACGACGGCCAATGGTGAGTCACGTCGTGGGACTGCTGCACCTGCGCAAGTGATACAGCTCGATCGTATTTTAGATGAAATGCGTTTGTTTAAATCAGCACAAGAAATTGAATTGATGCAAACGGCTTCTAATATCTCTGCACAAGCTCATACTCGTGCCATGCAAACTGTTAAGCCGGGTATGATGGAATATGCTCTAGAAGCTGAGCTGAATTATGTGTTTGGTCAAAATGGCTGCGTACCGTCGTATAACAGCATTGTCGGTGGTGGTGAAAACGCTTGCATTTTGCACTATGTAGAGAACAATAAAGAGCTAAAAGATGGCGATTTGGTGCTGATCGATGCAGCGTGTGAATATGAATATTATGCTTCAGACATCACCCGTACTTTTCCCGTCAACGGAAAGTTCAGCCCTGAGCAAAAAGCTCTTTATAATGTAATTCTCGATGCACAACTTGCTGCAATTGACGCAGTGCGTGTAGGCAACTCGTATAAAGAACCACATAATGTTGCTGTGCGCATTCTAGTCCAAGGTCTACTTGATCTGGGGATTATGCAAGGTGATATTGAAGAGATTATCCAAAAGGAAAGTTTCCGTCAGTTTTATATGCATGGTACAGGACATTGGCTCGGTATGGATGTGCATGATGTTGGTTCATATAAGCAAGAAGGTGTGTGGCGTGCCTATGAAGAAGGCATGGTGGTGACGGTTGAACCGGGCTTGTACATTGCACTTGATGATGAAACGGTTGATGCGAAATGGCGTGGCATTGGTATTCGTATTGAAGATGACATCGTAGCAACCCAAAACGGTCCACTGAATTTGACTGCGAAAGTGGTGAAGTCGGTAGAAGAGATTGAAGCGTTAATGGCGCGATAAATATAATTTACTGTATAAAAGCCGATCATGAGATCGGCTTTTATTTTTTATAAGGTGTTTATGTTAAATAGAGGCCTACAATATTTTATAAATAAAAAATTTTAGTTATTTCATCATCATTTTTATTCACATCAGAAATTAGGCAGCATGAAAGATTTATCTGATTTAAAGCATAGGATTCAGGTAAAGACGTTAGATTTAGTTACACAGCGAAATGGGGCATCGGTGTATCAAGGGCAATCCTCTCAAGGAGAAGTCTTTATCAAAATAGCAAATATTCAAACGGCTAATGATCGTTACTGTGAAATCTTAGAAGCTCTCAAAGAATTTCCACTAACCCCAAATGTATTAAATAAGTTTGAATGGGAAGGTTCTTCTATCCTTGTCATGAGTGCCATAGAAGGTAGGCAAGTCGATCAAGTATTAAAAAATTGTACGCGGGTACAGAAAATCTCTTTGCTTGGGAATGCAGGACGAGCTTTGGGCGAACTTCATCGTGCGCTTCCACAAACGCGCATATTGAATATGAGGTTCTGGCAAGATCGTGATGGCTTATCAACACATTGGGTATTGTGGAAGCAACAATTAGAATTAATGATCTCAAAATGGATGTCACGTATAAATCCATTGTCATCTGATTATCATGAGTTTTGCGACCAATTGAATGAGTTACGAAAATACGCTAAAGCGATATGTGAGCCGACACAGCTTCATTTACTGCATTGTGACTATATAGGTCGAAATATCCTTGTAGACAGTGAAAATCGAATTTCGGGTATTATAGACTTCGACGCTGCTCGTATTGGAGATGCGGTCTATGATTTAGCTAAAATTATTTGGGTGGATATAGATTTCTCTGATTTAGAATTACGAAATGCTTTTTTAGAGGGTTGGGAATGTACGTATAAGCAGACTGTGCCTAAAATGAAATTTCTATTCTATGTTGGCATTCAATGTCTTGCAGCAATCGCTTGGACAGATAAAAATCCTTCTGCTGATGGGACAAATGCTGTTTTTCGTGCTTCCGCAATTCGAACGTTGAGAATTGTGCTAAAGGAGCTAGAAGCACTTTGATTGAATTCTAATACTGTTGTTGCGTATAAGCGCCATTATGTTAAATAGACTCTATATTCAGGGTATTTATTGGAATTTTGTATCGTTTAATTCTTATGCTTTAATGTGATCATTATTAATAAATAATCAAATTATAAATGAAAGCATTAATCACAGTAAGTTGTAAAACAGATCATGGTGGAATCATTGTTTTAGGTGACTCATCTTTTTTAGTCGAAGGTAAGGCAGTACATCTTGATGGTATGACTCATTTTTGCCCTAAATGTAAGGTTCAATCACGTGCAATTGCTTCCAATCAAGGTTTTATGATTGTTGGTGGAAAAAGTATTGTTGCTGTTGGTGATACCTCTACTTGTGGATCAAAATATTTAAAAATTTCTGATTTAGCTGTAATGAGTAATGGATTAGGGAGTGGTGGATCCAGTTTAAACACAACAGCACCTCTCTCGAGTAGTTTTATTGATGATAAAAATCATTTTTATGATGAACAAATACAATTAGAAAATGCTAACGGTGAACCATATGCAAATGTTGAGTATTTAGTCACGTTTGAAGATGGTTCTACGCTCAATGGTATGACAGATAGAAATGGCAATACTGAAAGATTAAAAACTGAATCAGCTTTAGCAATAGTTTCTATCGATCTAATTGTTGATAGTAATTGTAACGAATCTTGTTCTTGTGGAGCATAATAAATGGATTTTAAAATTGTACCTGATTTACACTTACCGGAAATTCCAGGATTTAAATTGCCTAATATGCCCGATTTACCATCGGGGAAATCAGTAATTAGGTTCGTAACTGATAAAATCATAACAAATAAAACGGTAAAATCTAAAGTTGTTATTCGAGAAGATAAATCAAAGAAATATAGATGAATGACTGCTGGCGAAATAGCTATGTGCAGAAAAATATTTAAAGATTCAATGGATTATAGTAAGGTTAAAATAATAAACAAAGCATTTTTACCTAAGCAGCAAGTTCCTATGACACCAAGAGGGCATGCTCACTATCCTGATGGATTAACAGGATCTGATATTTATCAAGACGATTTTTCCAATCCTCAATTTCAAGAAAATCCAATCAGAGTGAATGGTAGTGATTTAAGAATAAGAGCCAAACTCACTTTCATTCATGAAATGACTCATGTTTGGCAATTTCAAAAAGGCATGAATGTACTGAGTAGAGGAGCAGTATTACAAACATTAGAGTGGACTTTACCTGACTCAGTATATGATCCTTATGACTATAGCTTAACAAAAGATACTGACTTTAAAAAATTGAATCCTGAACAACAAGCGAATATAGTCGCTGATTATTTTGGAATAATTGAAGGTTATAAGGAAATCAATTTTAGTATCGCTTGGCGGAATCATAGAAGTAATAACGCACAATACATAAGACAGGTTATGCAACCAATCATTAATAATCCTGTAGGATATCAATTAGTCTCAAATATTACTTTAATTCCGGTAGTTCCATTACTTTTCTTAATTTACTGAACTTTATCCTAATGAAATATATAATTTTTTTAAGCCTAGTGTTTTCATCATTATCATTAATTGGTTGTAAAGAAAAACGTGTGGACTATTTCAAATACGAAATTGTAGATGGCATAAATATTTGTGCATTGAAAACTGAAGAAATTAAAGAGGCTATCGATTTTTCCATGTTCGATACGTCTTTTAAGAGTATCAACGGAAACTTTAATGATGAATTATCAAAACAAATTTATGAAAGAAGTCTAAAAAACATCAGCCAAAAAGAAAGTAAACATGTTTTTTGCTTTTCAAAAAATAGTTTGAAATCAGATTTTTTAGAGACACAAATTAGAATTGAACTAAAAAGTGAAAAAAATTTCAGACAATATGAATTTATAAACTTTTTTTGTTTGAAAAATAATAACTTAATAAATTTTAAGGACAGAGAAGAGGCTATAAAGTCATGTCAATAATGTTAAATTTTTCTAAAAATAACATAATACACCTTATACGTAATCCTTTGAATTACATTTTAAATTCAATTGCTTATGTTTTTTTGAAGAGCTCAATCTGAAGTGGTTGGGCTTTTTTATGTATTATTCATTTTTCATGATCATTATTTGTTTAAAGTTGCACATTTCTTATAAGTCTATTTAAACAGTGTCCTGAAGAAGTTTTGATGAAAATCGAAAAGATTGTCTTTTCAGAAATCATGACATGACACTTTACGGTGAAAGTACGTAAAAACATCCATTTCATTATAAAAAAGAAAATCTTTGATGTAATATAAATCCATTAAAACTTATAGGTATTTGAAGTTTTTGACTTTAGGTACGCCATAAAAAGGATAGAAGCATGCAACAAGAAGTCATCATAGTCGGTGGTGGTATGGTCGGACTCAGTCTGGCGTTGATGTTAGCCAAACAAAACATTGCGGTGAAGCTTTTAGAGGCGATCAAATACCCAAATTATGATGATGAAAACCTTGCGCCATACCACTCTAGCTTTGATGCAAGAAACAGCGCCTTGTCACGTCGTACAGTCCAAATTTACCAAGAACTAGGCTTATGGAGAGCGTTACAAGAACATGCAACACCTATTTTAGAAGTAAATATCACCGAACAAGGTAGCTTTGGTAAGGCGCGCCTTAAAGCAGAACAAGAAAAAGTCGAAAGTTTCGGTCAGGTCATCGAAAATGCATGGCTCGGTCGTGTGCTACTGACGGAAGTTCAAAAACAGTCACTCATTGAGTTGATTGATGGTGTACAAGTCACCCAACTGACCCAAGATGCCGATATGGCTTACATAGACGCGAGTCGTGGAGAAGAACAACTGTCATTGCAAGCAAAACTCGTCATTGCTGCAGATGGACGTGATTCATTCTGCCGTAAAGCCTTAGGAATTGGTGCTTCAGAACATGATTATGATCAGGTCGCTATCGTCACTACAGTACAAACTTCAAAACCGCACAACCATGTGGGTTTCGAGCGCTTTAGTAGTTTAGGACCATTGGCACTATTACCTCTTCCGGGAGAATACCGTCGTTCAGTAGTTTGGCCTGTGAAAAAAGGCACTGAAGGTGAATGGTTGGGCGATGAAAATGACCAACATTTCTTAGATGCCTTACAAGACACTTATGGCGACCGTGCAGGAAAGTTTCAAAAAACAGGTAAGCGTTTTAGCTTTCCATTATCACAAGTACTAGCAGAAAAGCAGGCCGTAGGACGAGTGGTCTTAATGGGCAATGCTGCGCATACCATTCACCCCGTTGCGGGGCAAGGTTTTAACCTGTGTATGCGAGATGCGCACGTCTTAGTACGTTATTTAACGGAGCAAATTGCGCAAAATGCCGACTTGGGCGATGCCGTAATGCTGCAAGCCTATGAGGCTTCACGTTTGACCGATCAACAACGCGTAATTAAGTTCTGTGATTCGGTGGTACGAGGCTTTAGCAATAGCAATCCAATCTTAAAATTTATTCGTAATACTGGTTTGGTCGCGTTTGATACGATTCCAGGCATTAAACCACTCGTTGCCAACTATGCCATGGGGCTAAAAGCATGAGTCATGTTCAAACTGATGTTTTAGATGTGGTGATTATTGGCGGTGGTTTGGTTGGTGGACTGACCGCCTTGCTTTTGGCACAAGGCGGTGTGCAAGCTACCGTATTGGATGCTGCACCTATTTTAGATGAGCACAAGACCTTAAGTGTTGCAAACCCACGTGTCTTGGCACTCAGTCAAGCGACGATACACCTACTTAAAACCGTCGATGTTTGGGATAAAATTGCCCGCCAGATGCCGTATAGTGGCATGCAGGTGTGGAATAAAAATGGCTATGGTGAAATTAACTTTGGTCATGCGTCCAAGCAGGAACCACATGGCGAACAAGCCCTCGGTTCTATGGTTGAGCCAAGTTTGCTTAATTTAGCGATTCAACAGCAGATGCTTGCTGTACTCAACGATTACCGCACCCAAGTTAAAGTTACGCGTGTCGAAGAAGGTGTTGGGCTATGGTATATCCATTTGGCCGATGGTACGGTGTTGAAAACCAAACTGGTGATTGGTGCAGATGGTGCAAACTCTTTTGTACGGGAACAAGCGTTTATCGATATCGATGTGCTGGACTACAAACAGGCTGGTTTAAGCTGTGCCATTCGCACTGCACAGCCTCATCAACACGTTGCACGTCAGATTTTTTTAGAAACGGGGCCTTTGGCATTTTTACCAATGGCGAGTTTAAAACCAGAGCAAGCAGGGCATTGGCAGTCTATCGTATGGACGCTCCCCGATGATTATGCAGAAGAATATGCTGCACTTTCAGATGCTGAATTTACCCAGCTGTTAACGCGAGAAAGTCATCATATGTTAGGCGAAGTGTTGGAAGCAACACCGCGTGCCACTTTCCCACTCAAAGCACGTGCTGCACAGCAATATGTTAAAGCGGGCTTGGCTTTAATTGGTGATGCGGCTCATGTGATTCATCCCTTAGCAGGACAGGGGGTGAATATTGGTTGTCTTGATGCGGCTGTACTGTGTGATGTATTACTACATGATCTAGCACGTGGCGTGTGGGCACATGAGCAAACACTGAAGCGTTATGAACACCGCCGTAAAGGACAAAATGATGCCATGATGCATAGTATGTCTGCCATCGGTTGGATGGAAACCACACAACTCTTTCCTGTGGTATGGGCGCGAAACTTTGGTTTGAAACAGGTTGAAAAATTGCCTGTATTAAAAGATGCTTTTATGGCACAGGCCAATGGTTTAGGGTTGCTCAAAGAGACGCGTTATGCTGTGTAAGAAAGGAAGTGTTATTTTTTAGCCAGTCGTAAAATAAGATTACGATTTTGATTAAAAAAGATACGATTTTCCGTTGAATAAGACTATGCGAAAGGCTGAGAGCTTGTTAAATTTCAACATAATTGGAAACCAGTAATTCATGGGAACCTAAAATGTCATTTGTGGGGAGATTAAGATGACTGATTCAAATGATTATGATGATGTAGAAGACTCAGCAGTCGACGAAGACGAAGCTCAAGCAGCGGAAAAAGGCGCATCAGATTCTTCTGATAATGCTGCAAGTGATGGTGATGTTGCCGAAGCTGAAACACTTACGGTGACTGCAAAATTAAAACAACGCCAAGCACTTGAAGACGAAGTTGCGGCATTCCTTGCTCGCGGTGGCCGAATTACTGAAGTGCCAACAGATGAGTCTGCGAAAGACTAAGAGAGTTAAAAACACCACGCCTGACGTGGTGTTTTTTTGTTTTTTAAAACTGATGTACAAATCACTTGCGCTTGAATGAGTCCTGTATCGTCGTTAATTGTTGTGCTAGACGAATCGTAGGCAAAATGATTACTTTTTCAATAGACAGGCTATGCCTGTGATGATTGCACCAACTGTGGCTAAAAGCATGTCTTGGTGTGCGTCCCAAATATCACCTTGTTGCCCATTGTAGTTTTCAGCATCTTCAGGAGATAAGCCCATCGCAATAAACCATTCAATCCATTCGTAAATGAGGCTACTTGCCATCACAAATTGAATGACCAGCAAGAATAGGGTGAGTTTAGAAAGTTGAGGCAGCCACACTTGAAACAGACGGTAGAAAAACGGGTAGAGCAGCAGACCATATGCTAAATGTACAAAGCGATCATACATATTCCGCGTCCAACCTAAACTTTGGTTGAGGTCGAGGTTTAAATATTGAATTGACCATTCATTATAGGGTACATAAGAATATAGATAATGCGCACCGAGTATATGAATCAGCAAAAACCCAATATAAAGCATAAAGCTGATTAAGCTGAGCCCCATTTTATAAAGACAAATGATCAGCGTAACCAACATGAATACAGTTCCAACCTGATGCAAAATATAAGAGCTGAGTTCAAGGGGATGGATCGATGCGAAAGCAATGGCGACAGCGAGTACAATGAGCGCAATCCAATGCGGTTTTTTCAGTTGATAGTCAAAGTAAGCTTTCGTTGTTGTACTTTTCAGGATTGTCATCATTTTTATTGGTTTTTCAATTATGCGTATAGGAGATTCTTGTTTGCATTATAGATAAAAAAGCGAAGCCGAAGCTCCGCTTTTTTCAATTTCTAAAAATTAGATTTTAGAAATTAAGTCAGCAACTTGTTTTGCTTGTTCAGCTGCGTTACCTGTATAGGTTGCAGGTGTCATTTCCGCTAAACGTGCGCGGTCAGCAGCAGGGACAGCTTCAAGTTCATTACCATTGACGAAGTCAACCATCATGTCACGTGTCATGGCTTGACCACGAGTTAATGCTTTTAGTTTTTCATATGGTTTTTCAACGTTGTAACGACGCATGACAGTTTGAATTGGTTCAGCTAGAACTTCTTGCGCATTGTTCAAGTCTTCATCAATACGTGCAGCATTCAGTTCAAGTTTACCAATGCCTTTTGAACAAGCTTCAAAAGCAATCAAGCTTTGTGCAAAACCAACACCCATGTTACGTAGTACAGTTGAGTCCGTTAGGTCACGCTGCCAGCGAGAAATTGGAAGTTTTTCGCCAAGGTGCGCAAGTACAGCATTGGCTAAGCCTAAGTTGCCTTCTGAGTTTTCGAAGTCAATAGGGTTTACTTTGTGTGGCATCGTTGAAGAACCCACTTCACCATCTTTGAGTTTTTGCTTGAAGAAACCAAGCGAGATATAACCCCAAACGTCACGGTTAAAGTCGATCAAAATCGTATTGAAACGACGTAAAGCATCAAACAGTTCCGCCATATAGTCATGCGGTTCAATTTGAGTGGTGTACGGGTTAAAGCTTAAACCTAAAGATTCAACGAATGCTTGTGAGTGTGCAGGCCAGTTGATGTCTGGGTAAGCAGAAAGGTGAGCGTTATAGTTACCTACTGCACCGTTAATTTTGCCTAAAAGCTCAACTTGTTTGAATTGTTTGATTTGGCGCGCAAGACGATATGCTACGTTTGCCATTTCTTTACCCAAAGTGGTTGGGCTTGCCGTCTGACCATGTGTACGAGACAACATAGGTTGGTCAGCATGCTTTTCAGACAATGCCACGATTGAGTCAATGATTTGCTGCATAGATGCAACCAATACATCACGACCACTTTTCAGCATTAATGCATGAGACAAGTTGTTGATGTCTTCAGACGTACATGCAAAGTGAATGAATTCACCCGCATTTTTAAGCTCTTCGATGCCTTCAATTTTTTCTTTCAGGAAGTACTCAACGGCTTTAACGTCATGGTTCGTGGTACGTTCGATGTCTTTAATACGGTTGGCATCGCTTTCAGAAAAGTCAGCAACAATTGCATCAAGTGCAGCATTGGTCGCAGCACTGAAAGCAGGCACTTCAGTGATTTCTGGACGGTTTGCAAGCGCTTGTAACCAACGCACTTCAACAGTCACACGAGCATGGATTAAACCAAACTCAGAGAGGAAAGGACGAAGCGCATCACATTTGCTAGCGTAGCGTCCATCTAATGGAGAAAGTGCGGTTAAAGCGTTCATAGCGATTCCTTAAACTTTGGAATTAAACGTAAAACTAAAAAGCCCGTCGATCATGTGTTAAATCACCTGATACTGTAAACGAGCGAGATCTTGAATATCTTTAAGCAACTTGCGTTTGCTAAACACCATGCCCCATGAACTTCCACCGAGCTGACGCCATAAATGTGCCATTTGTAAGCCAGTGAAGAGGGAAGCACGAATGCGGTTGGTATGCGATGAATCTTTAAATGCTTCTGCATTACCTCGCACCATAATGCGTGGGTTAATTTGTCCTGCGGTGTCGACGTAGGTTTGCGCTAAGTTGGCAATGATGCTTGGATGTAAATAGTTATTATCGAAAAAAGAAAGTTGTCTTAAGATTTTTTGTTGGGACTGTTCAATAATGTCCACGAATTTGGGGTTGCTATACACTTTCTTTTCGAGTTGTAAGAGTGCCATGGCATAGGTCATGGGAAGTTTAGCAGTGGATAGTTTTGGAATTCGAGTTTTGGGTGAGGTATTAAAGGGCTGGGTAATGCTACTTTCTAAGGTTTTCAGTCCTAAGGAGATGTCCGCCAGTTGATGAAAGAAGTCTAAAGTTTGTCCGCTTTGGTTACCCTTTGGTCGGATATTTAAACTGGCTTTAATCAACTGCTCTAAATAGAAGTTACCGCTTTCCCCAATACTTTGTTGACCGCTCAAGGCGGTCATATGCGTCAGTTGCGCGGACTGAAAAACAGCCGCCAACGCCAAAGCTCGGTTTTGGCGTTCGTTCAAAGTTTGAGGCTGTTGAAACGGTAACTCAGCCATGTCTTAAAATCCTTTAAATAAAATCAGGTTTAGGAGCATTGGTATGATGAATCACGCCACCGCCTAAACAAACTTCACCTGAGTAGAATACGACACTCTGACCCGGAGTCACAGCACGTTGAGGTTCATCGAACTCAACACGTACGCCACCTGGGGTAGTCGGATCATTAAAGATCACACAATCTTGGTCATCTTGGCGATAGCGCGTCCGTGAGGTACAACGGAAACCTGTTTCAGAAATCTGCATTTCACCTGCGACCCAGTCAATCGTTTCACTCCAAAGCGCAGTACTTTGCATCAGTGGATGTTCATGACCTTGACCAATCACCAAACGGTTGTTTTCAATATCTTTATGTAGAACGAACCATGCGCCTTCAGCCACACCTTTCAAACCACCAATACCAATACCACCGCGTTGACCGAGCGTATAGTACATTAAGCCGTGATGTTCACCAACCTCTTTGCCATCATCTAAGACGATTTTTCCAGCTTGTGCAGGTAAGTATTGTTTTAAGAAGTCATTAAAACGACGTTCACCAATAAAACAGATGCCCGTTGAGTCTTTTTTCTTCGCTGTGACTAAGTCATATTGTTCCGCAATTTTACGTACTTCAGGCTTTTCAATTTCCCCTACAGGGAACAACGTCTTATTAATTTCACGGCCATGTACAGCGTGTAAGAAATAGGTCTGGTCTTTGTTTTTATCTAAACCACGCAGTAAAGGTGCGTATTCCTCACCTTTAGAGTTGGTCATAGTTTCGCCGCGACGTGCATAGTGACCAGTCGCAATAAAGTCTGCGCCCAGTTGCATAGCATGATCTAAGAACGCACGAAATTTGATTTCTTTATTACATAAAATATCTGGGTTTGGAGTACGGCCTGCAGCATATTCCGCTAAGAAATGCTCAAATACACGATCCCAATATTCCATAGCAAAGTTAGCGGTGTGTAGCTTAATCCCTAGTTTGTCACAGACCGCTTGAGCATCGGCTAAGTCTTCCATAGCTGTGCAGTATTCCGTACCGTCATCTTCTTCCCAGTTCTTCATGAAAAGACCTTCAACTTGATAACCTTGTTGAAGAAGAAGAGCAGCAGAAACAGATGAATCTACACCACCCGACATACCGACGATGACACGTTGTTGCATAGGACTAGGCATCCAAACTTGAAATAAGGGGAGAATTTTGGTGCTCATAAACGAGCGATAAAGGATATTTTTGACCCGCAAGTGCGTCTTGAACCGCTTTAATCACCAATGGACTACGTGCACGAGCCGTTTCGAGTAGTTCACCCAAAGTCATCCATACTGCACCCACGATACCTGTATCGAGTTCAGCGGTTGGACTGTGATGAAGTGACTGCGCTAAAAAGCAGAAACGATAATACGTGCGGTCTGGAAACATAGGTGGTGTATAGGTATAAATGCCCAATAACGCATCTATAGACACTTCATGTCCAGTTTCTTCCATAGTTTCACGAATGGCAGCTTCGATGAGTGTTTCACCTGATTCAACATGGCCAGCAGGCTGGTTAAATACAGTGTGTGTCACACCCGCAGTATGCTCTTCTACAAATAGAAATTTTCCGTCTTTTTCAACAACAGTTGCGACGGTGACGTGAGCTGTCCAAGCGGTCATATAAAAGCACCATGGGGTAAAAGGGCTATTCTACAAAATTTAGCAGTGCGTGGCTATGGAGATTTGCTTTGGTTTGAGACGTGTTGGGAAGCGGTTAAGAAAATTACAAAAGGACGCTTGTAAGGTAATACCACATAGACATTAGGCAGCATCGACAAAATATCATGAGGCAGAATGCAAGCCAAGCGAGTGCTGAAACTGGGTTGGTCTGGGGGAAATTTATCGTTTAAATATTTGTCTAACCCAATTTGCCAATTAACTCCACCAATATCTAAGTATATGAAAGAAAATAGGTGCAGAAAAGCAAATAGAATCAATGCGGTCTAGCATTCCGCCATGGCCATGAATGAGTTGCCCCCAATCCTTAACACCACGATCACGTTTAATCGCAGACATAACGAGGCCGCCAAAAAAGCCAAAGATACAAACAACTAATCCAATACAAGCAGCTTGAACATAGCTAAACGGCGTTAACCAAGCCATTGCAGTCCCTAAAGCGGTGGCTAAGAAAATACCACCGAGTAGGCCTTCGACTGTTTTTGATGGGGATAAAACGGGTGCAACTTTGTGTTTACCAAATAATTTTCCACACACATACTGCAACACATCAGAGGCTTGAACCACCATAATTAACCAAATGGCTAGCCAAATTGGTTCACCTTTAAACTCTGGGAGTTTCAAATTCAACAATGCTGGAACATGTGAAATACAGAATACGCTGACCATGAGTCCCCATTGAATTTTTGAACTACGTTCTAGAAAATGGGTGGTGTCTTCTTGTTTTAAGCTGGCAATAGGAATTAATAAAAATACATAGAGTGGAATAAAGATTGAATACAGCCCATACCAGTCGGTATAAATCAAATAATATTGATAGGGAATAACAAAATAGAATGCAATCAGTAATGGAAAATAATCGCCCCGTCTGGTCGGCAGTAAGCTAATGAACTCACGTAGGGCAAACAAAGAGATAATTCCAAATAATACAATAAATGCGGTTTTTCCCAGTAAAACTGCAGCAGCAATCACGATGAGCATGACCCACCATGCATTGATTCGTGCATTTAAGTTATCGATAACTGGTGAAGATTGATAGCCTGCTTTTTGTTTGAGAATAAAACCAACAGTTGAAGCAAAAACTAAAATGCCTGCAAAAATAGCAAATAGGGCATAGGTTTTATTAAGGTTGTCTAACATCATTGATTTTCAACCTCTTTTAATTTTAATAATTGTTTTTGCGCATAATCTATAAAGATGGTCTTATCCATGTCTAAATGTTGCTCTAAAGGGCAACCAAAACATACGGTAGAAAGCAAAGGTAGAGGGATAAATGCGCCTTTGGGCATAACCCGTCTTAAATTTGAAATCCAAACGGGAACAATTTCAATGTCTGGAAACTGTTTGTGCAAATTATATAAGCCACTTTTGAAGGGTAGTAATTCAATATCATCATTTAGATTGCGGGTACCTTCAGGAAAAAAGATAATCGAGTAACCTTGTTCAAGTGCATCTTTAACGGGTTGTAATGGATCAGTATGATCATCTCGGTTGCGTTGAATCGTTATACCATTGAAGGTATCTCTAATAAGGAATTGGCGAAAGCCATCTTTTAGCCAATAATCAGAAGCAGCCACAGGCTTGGTTTTCCGTCGCATGATTGTCGGCAAAGATGACCACAGCAATATAAAGTCGATATGGCTATTGTGGTTAGCGTAATAAATACGCTGTTTGGGCACAGGCTGACAACCGATCCATAAACTACGTGTACCCGTTAGCAGACGCGCTCCACGCCGTGTAAAAAATGCAATTAAACGGGCAATAGAATGAGTCGCAAAATGACTTTGAGTTTGCTCTAAAGCTGTTTTTTTCTCGTTTTGAAGCGGAGTTTTATTCATTACATAAACCAATTTTATCAACAATTTCAATGGACTTTTAGCCAGTAGAAAGAGGTTTATTGTGCCAATAATTTATAAATTAGAATCATTAGAACTATATATTGTATAAACAATACAGTTATTTGCAGTTTAAACAAACGGAAACAGCCTGCAAAGCGCAAAGACCAATCTCGACCCACTTTCGATTTTGGTATGAGCCTAAATTGCAGTAATGAGTGATCAAACTGTTGCGTTAAGTCTTCGATGGCCACTGTATCAGATTGTTGCGCAATCACTTCAATGAGTTCAGCATCAAATTTCAACCTGAGTGCTAGGTAATGCTGTATCGCCATCAAACCGAAACATATAAAAATTAATATCCAAAACTCAAGAGATTGCCAGCTTTTAAGTAGTATAGCCAAAATGGTTAAGACAAACGCGACATAGCCTGAAAATAACAAACCATACGTTGCAGATAAAAGTTTTGCCGCCACATAAAAGTGCATTTTCATGGGGCTGATCCTTTGAGTTTTAACTGATAAGTATTGAGATTTTTGATTTGTACGTCGTTCAGTCTAACCCATGGTCTAGCGGATTGAACTATTTGAATGGCCTCATTTACCTGTGTTGCATGCTGCTGTTGCATAAGCCAAGCGCAGAGAATAGCACTACTTCTGGAATAACCCAGCGCACAGTAAATTAATACATGCTGTTGTGTGCTCTGGCTTGAAGCTGCTGCCATTAATTGGTTGAACGCTTCAACCGCACGTTCAAGTTGGTCAGCCTGTAAAGGAATTAAGTCTAAACTTGAGTATTGAAAATATGAATTTTTTGAATTCACTGGCAACTCTGCAACACAATCAAAAACGGCCTGATATTTTTGTATTGTAGAACGTGTTGGGATGCGCCCTAAAAAAATGGTTGTGTTTTCAATTTTTAAAATTTGGGAGTCTTCGGGATGTTTCTTTGTCCAGATTCGACTGTTCAACCACGAAAAGATTAGGTAAGGGGCAAATAAAATTGTAGCGGCAATGCTCAAACTTCCATCTGCTTGCTTTTGGAAGAAATGAGGACGAACTAAATAGTAGCTTAAAGCAATGCCAAATAGACTGATTGCTGGATAGAGTAACCATAATCCCCAAGGTTGGAACAGATAGGCCAAGATTAGAAAAAGTAATGCGGTGCATAGGTAATAACTGCCTAACTTTAAATGCTTTGGCGTTAAAGTCTGCAAACCATCTTTTTTAAAGGGTGATTTTGCCGTAATTGGAAATAACCACAAACATAATGCACCTGCCAATAAACCTGTTGGAATATCGATAAAATGATGTTGCCATGTGGTGAGTACCGATATGCCAATTAAAAATGACCAAAGGTCGACAAAGTATTTCCACTGACCTGAGCTGTGTCTGCGGAAGAAGTCCCAAAGGATGACCAATAAAACGATATGGAGAGAAGGTGCTTGGTTAAAAGGTTTATCAAAACCCATCAAAACATCAAACCATAGGCCAAAAAAGCCATCTAAAGGTGGTCGTTCAAAACTAAATTTGAGTGGAAAAAGAAGAAAGCAACTGATCGAAATCAGCTGTGCGCTAAATAGCCGAAGTGCATGCTGTTTCAGCTCAAATTTATTCCAACATAACAGCAAAGATAGACCGTAAAAAAGATCAATGGACCAATATGGCACGATGCTCCATGACCAAAGCGGAATGTGTTTTTCCCAGTCATAGACAATACTCGGCACATTGGGCAGTTGTGATGCATAGTGATTTGCAAATCCATAAGTGAGAAAGAAAAACGGTGCAAGGAAAATCAAACACAGGATTCCCCATTTCCAAGTGCCTGTTTCTTTTTTCAGTATTTGCATAAAACGTCCACAGATTATTATTTTTAAGTTTTACATGGATGACATGATCCAAAGACTGATCATGTCATCCTGTGATTTTAAAGCTTTTGGGCAACGGACACGGTAAATATTCCAAACTCATCAATACATTGATCTACTTTTTTAAAGCCTGCTGCTTCTACAAGGGCATCCATTTCAGCCTGAGAACGTAAACGCATGACCCATGCATCACCTTCACGATGTGAGGTTAGGGCGCGTGCAATAAATTCTTGCTGAGGATGCCAAATTTGACCTGTGTAAATTAAATAACCATCTTTGAGGATGGCTTTGCTTAAACCTTCCAGTGATTGTCGCAGCAGGTCATTATCACTAAACAATTCATATAAGCCAGAAACCACAGCCAACGTCGGTTTCGGTTTAACAGATGCAAGGGATTGTGTATCAAATGCATCGGCTTGAACAAATTCAGCGACATCACTTAAGCCTCGCTCTGCAATCATTTGTTGCCCAGCTTGGACATTAATATCACTATAATCGCGCAATAAAATCGAGTCTGGACGTTTTGGAAGTTGTGTAACCGCATCTAAAATATAACGACCGTGTCCTGATGCAATATCCATAATTCTGAGTGGTTTACGTTTTTTGATAAGAATGTCAGCGTATTTCTGCACCAGATGCTCAATGTTCTGTTTACGGACACGAATACCACGCCAACCAATCGCATTGAGATATTGTCGGTCAATGATTTTACCAATCGGATTAGCACTTTCTGTTTGGTTACGATAAACGAAGTCTAAAGTGCTACCTGAGTCATACCCTGTATCTTCGCCAATTTTTAAGCCTTTAGATAAATGGCTTCCTATTTTCAAATTCTTTTTAGTCAACTCCCAAAATGCATTCTTCATGGATTTCGCTGGGAGTGGCGCACTAAGATCCTCTGCAATGGCACAACTTGAACCAATTTTATCTGCATTTAAAAGATCAGGGGCTTGATATTCCACAGCAAAACATTGCTGAATAAAACGACGGATTTTTTCAGTCGCTATATGACGGTCTTTTTCACCCAAAGTATCGTGAAAGAAGCCATCTAATATATGAAATTCTTTTTTGGGATGCGGTAGTTTTTGATAAAACTGTTGCTGCGGTTTTTGGAAGACTACAAAATCTGAGCCTGAACATAAAATCTGTGTTGGAACAAAGATATTTTGTGCATCTGCAACAATACGCTTTGATGCATCATATAGCCCCAATAACATTCTGACTGAAATTGCTTTGGCAATTTTAGGGTCGGTATCATAGCTTTGAGCACGTTGTTTATCATGCGTGAGCATATTGGCTTTTACATAGCTTTGTATAAAGAAATTGCCACGCAACTTTGCCATCACCCTTAAGCTTGGTTCAGCAAAAGGCACATATAATTTAATATCAAAAGCAGGAGAGGCTAAGCAGAGCGCACGAATTCTAGGTGCATAATCATGCACCCAAGTTGCAGCTAAAACAGCACCAACACTTTGAGCGACTACGGCAATATTTTCCGCAGAAATGGCGTATTGCTGTTCAATATGTTGTACGAAAGTTTGAATGTCTTTGACACATGCAGAAAAGCTTGGCGCATCACCACGCTCACCGGGCGAATGACCATGGCCGCGTGCATCCCATGCAAAGAAATCGAAATCTGGTAAATTAAGTTCGTTAACTAAATGCGCCATACGCCCCGAGTGTTCATGGCCACGGTGAAAGAGAATAATGGCTTTTTTTGTTGTAGATGGTGTAGCCGTTGCCCAGTGTTGGTAAAACAGTTCGGTCCCATCATGACTGTTAAAAGTGTGTTGACTATTGTTATACATCTATTTTTACTCTGAATAATAAAATTATGAAGAAGTTGTCTTTAAACTATTTTTAATTCGGTTAAATATGGTGAGCAGAAGCAGTAGAGCAATGAGAATAAGAATGCCATTACAAATTCTACCGAGAAGTTGTAGATTTGTACTGATGTATGGAAATATCACAATAATAACAGCAATTAAACTGAGCCAAAAAGCGCGATCACTTTTACCCATTGGGCCATCGTAACGCCGTTCTTGGCCAATAAGTGGCGCCATTACACCTGCATATTCGCTGAGCAGGGCAAGAAAAACGACAAGCAATAGTAGTTTTGCATTAATAAAACCAAAGGCAATAAAACAAAGATAGAGTGCAGTATCGGAAATAATGTCACACAATTCATTATAAAAAGCGCCCAAGTTGGACTGCTGTTTAAACTCACGCGCTAACATGCCATCAATTGCATTGAAGGCCATACGAATGAGCATCCACAGTGGAAATAACAATAAAAGCCCAGAAATAGGATGGGCTAAATAATGTTGATATAAAAAATAGCCTAAGCAACTCGAAATCAACATCGCCAATAAAGTGACTTGATTTGCTGTAATTCCAGATTTGTATAACAGTTGTACAAAAGGTCGTAATAGATTTTGAAATGCTGGTTTTAATTGATAGATAGATGGCATCGTTTTAATAATTAATAATAGTTGTTGAAATTTTAGTCAGATTGCACAAGGTTTATCAAGTGCTATTAAGAGGCTAAAAATTAAATAGTTTTCTTGTTTGAATTTTCGGTGTTTATACTCACAGCATCGTCAGGCAATATGATATGCGAACAAAAAAACTCAAAAGCTTTGCAGCAGATTCTAAGAACATTATTGTATCTGTCAAATGCGGGGGAAATACCCCCAATGATTATGACTCTAAATAATGCCCCGATACTTTGACATAGTTTTGTGCTGAATACGGTAAAAATGCCAACTCTTTTTCTGTCAGAGGACGAACTTTTTTGGCAGGACTACCGACATATAAGTAGCCACTCTCAAGCACTTTCCCTGGTGGAATTAGTGTTCCTGCGCCAATCATAACATCGTCAGGAATGATAGCATCGTCCAAAACAATGCTATTGATACCAATCAAAACACGGTTGCCGATGGTACAGCCATGTAAGGTGACATGGTGACCAATGGTAACATCTTCACCAATGATTAAAGGCGAGCCATTTGGTTTATCTGCTTTTTTATGACTAACATGCAGCATTGCATGGTCTTGTACATTCGAGTTTTTACCAATCCGAATATGGTTCACATCACCACGAATCACGGCAAAAGGCCATACAGAGACATTCTCAGCCAAGATGACATCACCAATCACCACTGCCATGTCATCGATATAGCAGTTGTTGCCAAGCTGTGGAGTGCTGTTCAAATAGGGGCGAATATTTTTAGCCATGTTGGTGTTCTGCCTTTGCGTAGGTGCCCATTATAAAATAAAAAAGCACCCAGACCGAAGTGTGGATGCTTTAACTTAAGTCTAAATATTACTAGAATAAGTTTGAGAAGAATTGTTTGATGTGGTCAAGCATACGTGCAAAGAAACCTGCTTCTTCAACATCTTTTAGCGCCACAAGTGGTTTTTCAGCAATCACCTTACCATCAAGGCTTGCTACATATTTACCAACCACTTGACCTTTTTTCAACGGTGCAGTCAGTTTCGGTTGAACCACGAGTTGTGTTTTGATTGCGTTGGCTTGGCCTTTAGGCATCGTTACGTTGAAGGTTTCAGCTAAACCAATTTGTACGTCACTTTCTTTACCAAACCACACTTTTGATTTTGCTAAAACTTGGTTCGCAGCTTGAACATTTTTAGTTTCAAAGTTTGCATAACCCCACGCTAAAATTTCACGTGTTTGCGTTGCGCGTTCTTGCATGCTTGGCGCACCAAAAATCACAGAAATCAAACGCATTGGGCCACGTTTAGCCGAAGTTGTTAAGCAATAACCCGCTTCGTCAGTATGACCAGTTTTTAAACCATCCACACTTGGGTCAGTATAAAGCAGGGCATTACGGTTGCCTTGTTTGATACCGTTAAAGGTAAATTCTTTTTCAGAATAAATCGGATAATATTTTGAACTGTCGTGAATGATGTGCTGTGCAAGCGTTGCCATGTCTTTAGCGGTCGAGTAGTGACCTTCAGCAGGCATACCTGTTGAGTTCATGAAGCTGGTATTGGTCATGCCGATACGTTTTGCTTCAGTGTTCATCATGTGAACGAAAGTGCCTTCGTTCCCGGCAATGTGCTCAGCCATAGCCTTAGATGCATCATTACCCGATTGAATGATAATGCCGCGTAACATCTCTAATGCAGTTGCAGTACCATTTAATGGCACATACATACATGATTCTGAACTACTACCACGACACCAAGCAGACTCGTTCATCCGAACTTTTTCATCTTCGGTTAGCTCGCCCGCCAACAACTTTTGCTCAATAATGAAACTCGTCATCATTTTTGTCATTGACGCTGGTGCTAATTTTTCATTTTCATTTTTAGATGCGAGGATTTGCCCAGTCTCATAATCCATCAGCACATATGATTTATTATTTAGTTCTGGTGGTGAGGATAAGACAGTTGCTGCAAATGAAATGCTTGGTACGAGTAATGCCGCAGCAAGGGCGCTTTTTTGAATCATTCTAAGGGGTTCCGATTTCTTTAGTATAAGCACGAGAGCTTTGCATTTTAGGACAAAGTTCTGCCGACTTCTACGGGAGAAATCGGCTTATTTCAAAGATATTGTAACCAATTGGTATTATTTGCTGTAAGTGCTCAATTCTTTACAAATTTCTTGATTTTTCGCTTTACCTGCTTTTTTCGCATCGGCTTGAGCTTCGGCTAAAATAGGCTTAAATTTTTTCTCTTTGCTGAGATTTTTGAGGTATTCGGTCGGGTTTTTCTGTTGCGGTAAATACTCTTTGGCCAAAGTATTGTAGCCATTTTCAAACTGACTCTGGTCTGAAACGAGACTTGGACAAACTTCTGATAGGACATAAATTGCAGCCAACTCTTGCTGCGTCACTTGTTGCAGTGGAGTCACTTCAATATTTTCGTCTTTATTGGCCGCATGAGCAGAACCGATGGCAATCAAAGAAGAACCACAAATTGCCAAAATCACTTTTTTCATTACATTCAAATTCATTCTAAACCCTAAGTGCATACATGTTGTTGCCATAATAGGATGAGCTTAAACAAATTTTAAGTAAATGTAAGCGAAAAAATGTATAGAAGCTGTTGAAGTCGCTTCATCGTTTTTACATTTTTCAGTCCAATAAAAAAGGATGAATAACCTCATTATTCATCCTTTCTTTATGATATAGATATAGAACTTGAATTAACCTTCAAAGTTTACAACGTCATCACATACTGACTTTTGTTCTGCTTTGTCAGTACCATTTGCATCTGTACGAGCTTCTTTCAGAATCGATTGGTATTCGCTGTCTGACTGCAATTTTGCATAGGTCATCGACTTATCTGAGTGGTCTTGTAAATAGGTTTGAATTAAAGTTTGAATGTTGCTTTCAATTTTAGGGCCTTGACCCACCAAAGCAGGGCAAAATTCGGTCATGACTTGCGCTGCTGCAATATCTTCTTTTACGATGGTGTTGGCTTCTTCTGTGCTTAATCCCTCTAGTGCAAAAGCAGATTGAGAAATCATGATAGCCATGCCTAATCCGAAGAAATTACGTAATGTTAAGCTTTTAATCATTTTTAAAATCACATATTTATGGTGGATGCGGAGACTCAATATATATATTTTCAGTTAGAATTCAATGAAAAGTTCTGACCAGTCATTTTTTTAATAAAGATTTTTGTTTTGAACCTTTTAATCGCCGATGATCATCCTAACGACTTCTAATCTTCAGTTTTGGCGGTCTTTAGGATGAGCTGCTTGTTGGGTGCAGGAATAATATTTAGGGATAAAAAACGCTTATACGAGTAAGCAAGCTGTGAACCGAATAACTGTTAATCACCCTCAGATATTTTGTAGTGCCGTTTAATGTTTTGCGTTTTCACTCCCCAAATGGACGAGGCCGTTCTACTTTGGTGATGCTTAAAACTTTTCATGCTATCAAACACTTCCTGCACCTCCCAGATAAAAGGGTCGAGGCTTTGCTTGACCTCAAAAGAAATGCAGCCTTCTTCTTGATGAGTTAATTCAATATGTGCTGGAAGGAGTTCTATCACCATACGGACTTCTTCTTTAGACACACAGATTAACAGGCCATTGAGTTTAACCATAGAACTCCTTATTGATCTCCGATATTGTTAGCGTTGGTTTGTTTAGCCGAATTCATCTCATGTCTGACGCGACTAATCTGGTCATATATGACTTTGCGCATTCGGTTTATCGCACCCAGTGGTTTATGTTCAGCTAATGCATGCCATGGTGTAAAGGATAGATTTTCACAAAACTTATTTTGCTCAGGGGTATCAAAAACTTGTTGAGGAATATGAATTGTGGCCACCTTATAGAAAGGAGCTTGGTCTTCTTTCCATTCCGTCATCGAGTCTTCAACAGACATTGAGCTGGATGTTCGAGGTTGTACTAAAAACTCCATGCAGGCATCACGATCTTGTAAGGTCGTTCGAAGTGCCGCTCTTAAAAAGTCTGTTTGAGGAGTAGCTGGAATCGGGCTAACAACGCTTGAACATGCACGAGCAGAGTACTTTACCGCTTGACGATGATCGCCGACTCCTAACTGATAGGGCACCATAGACCAGTATCTGGTTTGCAGTGGATTTGAAATTTTATTTCTAGTGTTCAAGGCAATCCAAGTTCCTTTGGCTCCTAATGCAAAAGGGACATGCAGTTTTTTTAGAAATCGATCGCTATTGATATCTTGTATAAATGATAGATAACGAGCGGGGTCATTTACAAAGAATACAGGGTGATTGATCATAATGAAGTCTTGCGTAGCCGCAGGTTCATCTAAAAGGTTTTTCTCTGGCACGGCTAAAAGTTTGATCGCCATGCCGCGTGCATCTTTTTTTATATCCGCCTGTTTTGCATTACTCGATCCATTCGAAAAACGAATCCATGCTTGATAATTTTTTCCCGGAATAAAAACACCATAAGCCATGTTTTGAGGCAATGTTTCGTTTATCTTAAATTCTGCACGTACGCAACCATGTGCTTTAGGGTGCGCATCACGTAGCGCGATATCTGTGGAATATTGTTTTCGGATCGTCATTTCAATGATGTTCGCGATTTCTTTAGCAGTGGCGGCCTCATTTGGATAAAGACTTTCACTTAGATCATGATCTACATCTGGGTATATAAAATCTTTAGGAGAAGTCAACATTACAGGTGGTGTATTCGCATCTACGTTAGCGGTGATACCTGTGAGCAATATGGCATGAAAAAGTAGACCCAAGTGTATAGGTCTTGCGGAGTTAGGCATTGATTGCCTCCTTGCTCTAAAGCTGGATTTTTTTAATTTTTAGCCTGATGATATGGACTTGTTTAGCCTTATTTGAGACACAGAATCATGATTATATCTGTGGCATTTTTTTATTCATGGCTACTGTCTAGAAAAATCTTAATGAGGAGCTACTCTGAGTGATGCTGAAAATTTGACATTAGTTTAAAATTTATTCGATGATGTTTATCTCCCCTAAAACTTATAATGATTATAAAAGAGAACGAGCATGAGCGAAAAAAATCAAAGTCATGAATGTTTAGTTTGTGGGCAGAAATTCCTCATTAAAAACCTCATTCCTATGGGGCAATACGAAAATCTATTACTGAAGAAATTTCACATGATTTTCCAGAATGGTCGCCTCAAAGTTATATATGCCAAGCAGACTTAACCAAATATCGAATTCAGTATGTTCATTCACTGTTAAAGTCTGAAAAGGGGGAAGTGACTGATCTTGAATATGAGGTGATTAAAAGTTTGCAACAACATGAAGTGATCACCAAAAATGTTGAAAATCAGTTGGATCAAAATTGGACTTTAGGGGAAAGGCTGGCAGATAAAATTGCGACCTTTGGCGGTAGTTGGGCTTTTCTCATGTGCTTTGCGACTTTCCTAGCTATTTGGATTATTGTTAATACAGTGGTCATGGTTACGCATCCTGCCGATCCTTATCCCTTTATTTTATTAAATTTAATTTTATCCTGTATTGCTGCGGTTCAAGCTCCTGTGATTATGATGAGCCAAAATAGACAGGAAGCCAAAGACAGATTGCGCTCGCAAAACGATTATAAAATTAATTTAAAGGCGGAGTTGGAAATTCAACATTTAAATGAAAAACTAGATCATCTGTTGATGCATCAGTGGAATAGGTTAACCCAAATACAAGAAATACAACTGGATTTGTTATCCGAAATGAGTAAAAAACGCGAATAACTTGGCTCAATATCCAAACACTTAAAAGAATGTTCTGTAATAGTGAGTGATAGCTAAACTCGCTTTCTTCTATTTTTAAGCTCTCTCTTTTGTTCTGCCCATGCAAGAGTAAAGTACTCACCCAGATCAATGATTTCATCTTTTCAGATTGCCTGATCTCAATGTATAGTCTTTCTGCATCGAGGACTCTATAGCTTTTCTTTTCGCTTTAAAAATTTAGTTTTTTCAAGCTACCCATAAATCTACCTGTTTGAATTGCAGATTAAAAAGACGAAGACGAGTGCAAAATAGATGTATAAGACTTTTACCGACTCATATAGATTGAAGAAGATCCATCAGTGAATATTTTAATAGCCAATGACGATGGTGTTTTTGCACCAGGTATTCAAGCGCTCGCACATGCTTTACGTCCATTAGGTCGCGTGGTGATTGTAGCACCTGAAAGTGAACGCAGTGGTTTTTCCAGTGCTTTGACTTTAGATCGCCCCTTACGCCCAATCGAAATTGCACCCGACATGTGGGCAGTCAATGGAACACCCGCGGACTGTGTCTATTTGTCCATGAATGGCTTATTTGACTTTGAGTTTGATCTGGTTGTTAGTGGCATTAATAGCGGGGCAAACTTGGGTGATGATGTACTCTACTCAGGTACTGTTGGAGCAGCATTTGAAGGGCGTCTAATGAAACAGCCAGCCATTGCGGTATCACTTGCGGGTCCTGAAGTCCGTTCGTACAATCGTCCAGAAGATTATCATCATGCCGCACAGTGGGTGCATGATTTTGTGAAGCAAGGTTTGCCTGCACTGCCACCACGCCATATTTTAAATATTAATATTCCAGATGTTGCTGAGTTACAGGGCGCTAAAATTACTTATCAAGGACGTCGTCGTCAGTCTAAGCCGATTACCAGTCATGTTGACCCACGTGGTCGTCAAGTGTACTGGATTGGGCTTGCAGGTGAAGCTGTGGCAGAACCGAAAAGAGGCTATGATGAGGTAGAGTCAGACTTTTTCGCTGTGGCAAATGGTTTTGTGAGTATTACGCCTATTCAGATGGATGCAACCAACTATGAAGTTTTGCATGCATTACAAGGGCAAATAAGTGCTTAAAAGGCACTACAGCTAAGCAATACAGGGAGTGTATTCAGCTGTTTGTTATAACTTTGTGAAAATACGCGCAGAGATACTATTTTCACATACTTTTTTGCTAATCTTAGCGCAAATTAAACTGATTATTTTTTGTATTTTTAGAGAGTAAGATAAATGTCTGTGTTGTCTCAAATTCGTTTCATTGCAATTCCTACAGCACTACTGAAAACTGTCGTGTTATCCACAGCTGTAGTTTCAACTGTTATTTTGAGTGGTTGTGCTTCTAAACCACAGGTTAACAATGCAACACGTTTTACGAAAGCACCAGACTATTATACAGTTCGTTCAGGCGACACGCTGAGCGGTATTGCAACTCGTTATGGGCTGAGTTATACCTCTGTTGCAGACATGAATGATATTGCTGCGCCGTATCGTATTTATGTGGGGCAGTCATTACGTTTAAAAGGTTCGGGTAGCCCACGTACAACCACGACGCAACCTATTACACAAACCGCTCCAATTCAACGTCAAAATGTTGGTCTCCCGAGTCAAAATACGACCACCACAACCACAACAACTCCTGCTAAAGTACCGACCGCACCTGTTGCGAGCTCGAAAAGTTCAACTTTACGCTGGGTAAAACCAAGTAATGGCGCTGTTTTGCAAGGTTATAATTTAGCAAATAATGTGAAAGGTATTCGCTATGCTGGTAACCAAGGTGATCCAATTTATGCAGCAGCAGATGGCCAAGTGGTGTATGCAGCAGACGGATTGAAAGAATATGGAAACTTAATTTTGATTAAACATATTGATGGTTATATCACAGCATATGCACACAATAGTGCGATGAATGTGAAGAGCGGTCAAAATGTGACGGCAGGACAGAAAATTGCGGAAATGGGCTCCACAGGTGCAACGCGTACCATGTTAGAGTTCCAAGTACGCTTAGATGGCAAGCCAATCAATCCGACTATAGTTTTACCATTAAATTAAAAAATCTGGATGCAACGCAAAAAATTCACCGTATAATACAATGAGTTGTTTTTATCAAATAGATGAAAACTTCTCATGAATCCAGAGAGAATTTTATGTTAGATCAACTACGGGCAATGGGTGTTTTTGCTTGTGTTGTTGAAAAGAGTTCATTTAGCGGTGCCGCGCGTGAGTTAGGCATCACTACAAGTGCTGTGAGTCAGCAAATTCGTTCTTTAGAGCAAGAGATGGAAGTTGTTCTTTTACATCGCTCAACAAGAAAGTTGAATTTAACTGAAGCAGGCCAGGCTTTTTTCCACAGCTGTCAAGAAATGCTCGCCGCTGCTGAACGTGGCAAAATACGTATCAATGAATTGCGCGATGATCTCGTGGGTGAGCTGCGAATAGCCACTACGCCAGAGTTAGGTGCCAATCATGTGATTCCTGCTTTGTCGCATTGGATGTCTGCACATCGCGGATTATCTATTCATATTGAAGCAGATAATCATTATGTGGATTTGATGAATGGGCGAATTGATATTGCCCTCAGAATGAGCCCAACAGTTGACGATCAAAGCGTACATGTCGTGCCATTGGCGCGCGTGGAACAGATTTTGGTTGCTTCACCGAGCTATTTGAATCAGTCTGCACCAATTTCACGACCTGAAGATTTGAAAAATCATGATCTTATTCCGATCACGATTATGAAAAATAATCATGATTTTGATTTTAAAAATGTGGTGACAGGTGACGCGGTTAAACTTGAGATGAAATCAAGAGTAGCCAGTAATAATATTTTAGTGACAAAGACTTTATGCCAACATGGGCATGGTGTTGCACGTATTTTATATTTGGATGTGCAAAAAGAATTGGTTAACGGTTCTTTAGTGGAAGTTCTTCCAGAGTGGAAGCTCCCTAACTTTACGCTATATGCCATCATTTCAAAGCATGAACAACAGCCGATGAAGATTCATCGTTGTTTGGATGCATTGAAACAATACTTTTGCCAACTACCCGGTGGTCGTATTTACCAAGAAGCAAGCTAATTCGATAGAGATTGTAACTGACGATCAGTCAACCCATACACATGCTAATAAATTTTAAATGAAATAACTACATAATTTGAGTTAAGCGGTTCACATGGAACCGCTTAACACGGAGAGCAGTAGAGAAAGGCCAAAGCACTTACGTCTGTTGCTCTTTATTTTTTTCATTCACAACAAAAACAATACTTTTATTCTAAGCTATTGAAGCCTATTCAGCCTGATCTTGTGTTAATTCTAAAGCACGTTGGTAAGCAATTTTCTTTTTAATGCCGGTTAAATCAGCCGCTAACTGTGATGCAGCTTTCACTGACAAATCTTGTAAGAGGCGCGTTAAAAGCTGGTCGAGTTTTTCTTGTGCCATATCTTTTTCAGTGGTCGCGCCACCAACAACCAATACAATCTCACCTTTTTGTTGATGATGATCGTTTGCAATAAATTCAACCAACTCACCTAAAGTCATCTTCTTAATGGTTTCAAAGGTTTTGGTAATTTCACGAGCAAAACCGACAGGGCGGTCAGCACCAAAGACTTTAGCCATGTCACTGACACTGTCTAAAATACGATGTGGTGCCTCATAAAAAATCAGGGTTTGCGTTTCGTCTTTGAGTTTTTCCAAACTTGCCAGTCGTTGGGTTTGTTTAGAAGACAAAAAACCTTCAAAGCTGAAACGATCACTTGGTAAGCCCACTGAGCTTAAAGCGGCAATGGCAGCACAAGCGCCAGGAACAGGGATTACGCGGATATTATGCTCTTGTGCTGCACGAACCAATTTAAAACCTGGATCACTGATAAGAGGCGTTCCTGCATCACTGATAAGCGCCATATCTTCACCGTTCAACAAACGCTGAATAAGGATGTCAATTTTGTTGCTTTCGTTATGCTCGTGGCATGCAGTAAGTGGAGTTTGAATATTAAAGTGTTTCAGTAATTGTGCTGAAGTTCGTGTATCCTCAGCAGCAATGATTTTGACTGATTTTAGTACATCAATTGCGCGGTAAGTCATGTCATCTAAGTGCCCAATAGGGGTTGCGACTACAAATAACTGGGCACTCATGGGTTTTCTCCGCGTTGCAAAATAATAAAATGATGGGTGAGGTTGGATGCTATGTCGCATTCAACCGATACCGCGATAAGCATTCTACCTGAATTGTCCGTCGTGGCGTGAGCTAGAATGTTGTCGGCGATGGATTTGCAGGAGTTGGTAAGACATTCGACTGAAATCTAAACGCCAAGAAAGCTTTAAAACGTAGAATGAAATGAATTGATTGGTTCGAGAGACTCACAGCAGTGGTTTTAAACATCAAGACGTGAGATTTTTGATCGAAATTGAGCTTTTCAAAATGCACTGATTAAAAAATAAAAAGAAGTGGGGGAAGATAAAGAGATGAAGCTGGGACAATGGGCAGAGCAACAAGCTTTGACTGTGCTAGAAGAACAGGGGTATGTTCATGTGCAGTCCAATTATCACTCGCGCTTTGGCGAAATTGATCTGATTGTACAAAAAGGGCAGGAATTGGTTTTTGTTGAGGTCAAAGCACGTTCAAAAACGCGTTTTGCACAGGCTGCTGAAACAATTTCCTATTCAAAACAACGCAAAATAGCCAAAACGGCCATGTTTTTTTTACAAGATCATCCACATTTCCAGCAATATTATTGCCGCTTTGATGTGATTTGTTTTGATTTTTTTAAAGAAATTGCAAAAACCATACAGCAAGATTTTTCAAAATTCACTTATGATCAGCAATGGATAGAAAATGCTTTTACTTTTGATCAAGACTTTATTAATCTTTGAACAAAATCAAAGCTGAAATGCTGAATTAAAATAGTTTGAAAAGTTGAGGAGTCTTGCTGAGTGTTCAATCGTATTGCAATGACCGTATTATGCGTCGCAAGTTTATCTGGATGTGCAAGTTTCATTTCGGGTGGGACAGGAACAGCCGCTGTAGGAACAGAAAGCGGTGCACGTTCATTAGGGCAGGTTTTTATTGACTCTTCAATTGAGCGTACTGCAAAAATTAACTTATATAAGTTGGACAGTCGTTTTAAACAGTCACGCGTCAATATCGAAAGTTTTCATGGCAATGTCTTATTAACAGGACAAGTACCCGATCAACACTTACGTCAGTTGGCTGAAGACAATGTACGTGCGATGTCGGATGTCAAAACCGTGCATAACTACATTACAGTTGGAAACCAAATTAGTTATAGCACCATCATGCAAGACACCTCAGTTACAGCAAATACACGTGGCTTGATCATGAAAGCTGCTGTTGTTTCAGATGCGAAAGTGCGTATTCACACCGAAGATGGCGTGTTATATGTGATGGGACGTTTAAATGGTGCTGAAATTACCGATTTAAACCAAGTGTTACAGCAAGTGGGGAATGTGACTAAAATTATCACATTGGTGGATAATATAGAGCAACAGACGCAAACGACCAGTGCGTTTGCATCACCAATGATTAATTCAACACCGACAGAGCAAACGCCTGTTGCGATAGACCCAGACCAAGTTGAACCAAATAATGTTCAATAAGCTTCAGCCTTTTGTTCAAAGACTGAATCGTTCGGTAGAGTATGCAAGATTACTCTATCGTGACTTTCGTATTTATGATGTAGGTAGTTATGCCCTAAACCGTTTAACACCACGTAAGGGTTATTCGGTCCAAGAAAATGTGGCCTATGGCTTACGCGCGCGACACCGTCTAGATCTGTTTCGCACGCAAAAACCGCGTGAACACCGTCCTCTGATTGTATTTGTGCATGGCGGCGCGTGGATGCATGGCGATAAAAAAGATTATCGTTTTATTGGTGAAGCCTTTGCCAAAGAAGGCTTTGATGTGGCGGTGATTAACTATCACTTGGCGCCTGAGCATATTTTTCCTGCCTCTATTGATGATCTCAGCTTGGCTTTAAATTATCTCAATGTGCATCAGCTTAAATATCAAATTTCAACGGAAAAAGTGGTGTTGATGGGGCATTCTGCGGGCGCGTTTAATGTGATGTCTGCGCTCTATCATCCGAAGCCATATGAAATACAATGCCGCAGTCAAATTACCGCCATTATTGGTTTGGCAGGCCCTTATCATTTTGACTATAAAGGTGATCCGATCTGTGCGGATGCTTTTGATCAGAACAGACCTTATCAGGAAGTGATGCCATATTATTTCGTCGAGTCGAATACGGTTAAACATTATCTATTGGTTGCGGAGAATGATGATGTCGTCGGGTTAAGCAATGCCGTTGATTTGGATCGTAGGTTAAAAGAAAAAGGTAACTACAGTCAACTTTGGACGGTGCCACGCATTGGTCATATTTCAATGATTGGTTCAGTATCGAGTTTGTTTAGTCGTTACTTCACGACCAAGCAAAAAATTATGCAGGCGCTCGAGGATGCGCTTAAGCATTAATTGGGTTTTAAAGTGTATTTGTTGTAGAGATGGTGAGTGAGCTTACAGCCACTCACGTGTATCATCTGCGACCGTTGTGCCTTCTGTCGCATGCATGATCATGGCATGTGCAATACTGCCTTTGAACGGAATTTCAGGCAATTGATCAAACTTAAAGAATTGGGCATCGCTGATTTCTTCTTCTTGTAAGCAAAGCTCACCCGATGCGTATTCTGCTTTAAACGCAATCATTAAGTTACTTGGGAAAGGCCAAGGCTGACTCGCCAAGTATTGAACATTTTTAACTCGAATGCCGACTTCTTCCAAGGTTTCGCGGCGTACCGCTTCTTCTAAGGTTTCACCGACTTCAACAAAGCCTGCAATCAACCCATACATATTGCTACGGGTATTACGCGCATTTTTTGCCAACAGAATTTCATCTTCACCTCGTGTAATGACGGTGATAACACAGGGTTGTACTCGTGGATACTGATGATAACCGCAGGCAGGACAGATCATGGCATATTCGCTGGCATGCGCTTCTGTGGCGTGGCCGCAATGACTACAAAATTTATGATTGCGACGCCATTCTAACAGTTGAATAGCTCGGCTGGCCTGTTCGAATTGTTTGGTGCTCCAGAGTGGAAGCAACTGGCGAATTGGGATGAGTTCTAAGCCATCAGGAATCGGCTCATTGTCTAGCAGGTCTCGGGCAATCACTTGATCATCCGAGTGAAAACTTAAATCACTTGCTAGCTTTTCTACACGAGGCAATTGAAAATTATGGTCCACCAACAATTGTTGTTGGTGGAAAATATAAGCAAGTGAAAGTTCTGACATTAGGCAACAGTCTTTAGTTTTTGGCTACTGTCCAATGCTACATCAAACATACTGTGTAATACAGGCTGTTTGTTTTTTAAGTTATCAATCAGCATATCTGCACTTGCGAGAGCGTCAAGCACATGATTCACCTGAGCGGCAGTGAGCGCAGTTTCAGCCGTGATTTGTTGTTGCACAAAATCTGCTGAAATATTCAGGGCGGTTTGACCATTTTCAGCGCCTAAGAATAGCATTGCGCCAGCAACTTCACGTAGTTGTGCAGGAGTATTCTCAAGAGCACTTAAATCTTGTTCTTGCTGATATTGCGCCAAAGCTTGACTACTTAAGTCAATAGACGTTTTAGCCTCAGTCAATAAAGCAGCATGGGCTTCATCTAAACGGTCTAGTGAAATATTCATGTTGTTCACACGAAGCTGTAGGCGGCTTGAAGTATGGTGACGTTCTAGCACTCCAATGGAGTTCATTGCCGACAAGATCACGTTCATCAACTGCTGCGCAAAACCTTCATCTTTCAGCATATCTGCTTGACTAAGTGATGCTGCTTGACGGTTTAAGTCATTATGCGCTTCATTTAAGTTCAATACTTTGAAAATGTTCGCCAAATCGACCAGTTTTGCTTGGAGCTCTTGGGTCTTCTCAGGCGTCATGTTTTGATAGTTGTACTCAATGTCATTGCGGATTTGCGACATTTCGGTGGTTACCAAATCACTAATGGTATGCATCGTGTCGAAATCTGGGCCATACAGATGACGACTGAAAACTTGCAGCTGCGTATCTGTGAGTAGGTCGTCGCCAATATTGAGTTTGCCACGGATGTGTTGGGATACTTCGTCTTCTTGGCTGATACATAAGCTGAGAATGTTGGCAAGATCGGTGAGGCTGGCTTTGAAACGTTCAGGCGCAGTAAAGAACTGTGCAATGTTACGTTCGATGCTAATCAAAGTACGTAAACGTGGTTCATTAATGAGCAATTGTTCAATTTGATTGAGTGCAACGTAGACCAAGTTCCAATATTGTTTACTCGGTGTTTGTTCTGCTAGACCTGCTAAATAAGTGCCAACCAATTTCATTGCTTGTAAATCAAGTTCGCTTTCTTCTTGTTTCAGCATTTGGCTTAAAGACAGCTTGTACAAGCGGTGAACATATTGTGATTTTTCAAGACTTGGTGCTTGAGGGAGGCTAAAATCTGGGGTAATACAGCCCAGTAAGGACTCGATGTGTTGACCTTCTTGCGTTAGAGGCTTTGCTAATGCAATTTCAAGACGGTTTAAGGTATCGAGTAAAAACTGTGGAATTTTCACTTCTCTTAAACAAATGAATTCAATATAGCGCTTCAGCATGGTCGTGCCTTCGCTGAGTGCAATCACATCTTGCGTATTAATCTGTGCAGGATTCCCCATGATCTTGCGCATAAGCTCTGCGGAATATTCAGCAATTTTGGCTAAGCTCGACATATCAATCAATGCAAGCACTTGAGCACATTGCTCAAATTGGTTTAATGCATCGTCAATCCCAAAAGGTAAAGTCTGATCTTCTGCTAAGGTGCTCACAGCTGATTCAACCAGCTTAATGGAGTTATCCACTTCATTTTTTATTATCAGCAGCGCCGTTGGATCAAAATGAATAGAGGTTTGGTAAGACATTGATCTGCACCTATCCTAGTGTTTTATCGTGTTTATATGCGGCCCAAACAAGGCATAGCAACTTGTTCATCACTATAGCCTAACTGAAAAATCTTGTAATACAAAAGTTAACAAAAACTTTAGAATTTATTTGGCAAAAAGGCAGGGTGTGCCATGTTTTTCTTGGTATTGTTTGACCCAAGTCTCATGTGCTTGAAGTTCTTCGGCTGAAGGGTGAATTACCGCCAGTTCAATATCTAGTGTTTGATGCTGACTTTGCCCATTTTGTTGTTCACTATGTGACAGGGCATCCATATCAAAGGAAACCTGACCACCTGTCATAGCCAAGTAAACGTCGGCTAGAATTTCAGCATCCAGTAAGGCCCCGTGGAAGGTACGGTCACGCTGTGGAATTTCGTAACGGCGAACTAAGGCATCGAGTGAGTTTTTTTGCCCCGGATGCTTAGATTTTGCCATCGCGAGGGTATCTGTCACCGCACAAACTTCAGAAAGCGCAACAAATCCTGCACGCTTGAACTCCATGTCTAAGAAGTTCATATCGAAGCTTGCATTATGCGCAATGATTTCCGCACCTTTGAGATAGGCAAATAAAGTGTCAGCAATCTCTTGATACAGCGGTTTATCTTTTAAAAAGTCATCAGAGATCCCGTGGACATTTTCAGAATCGCCCACAGGTTTTTTCGGGTTGATGTAGATATGAATAGAGCTGCCTGTAAGCTTTCGATTGACCATTTCAATCGCACCAACTTCAATAATGCGATCGCCATCTTGATAATAGAAACCCGTGGTCTCTGTATCGAGGATGAGCTGTCGAGGTCCAAAGACCTCAACCTTACGTGGAGTAATCACAATTTGTGGATGTTGTTTAAGTTGTGTTAAATCCACACTTGTTGCAACTTCAGACGTTTGTTCAATAGAAGGCACCGTTGTAGCAAGTTCTGGTTCAGCGACTAAACTTGGCTCTTGTTCTGCAACGTGTATTTCACTTTCGGTTAAATCTTCGCTGTCATCGGCTTCTTCGTCATCGAAACCCAAACCAAAAGGGTCGTTTAATAACCAGTCTGGTTCAATTTTTTTTTTATCTACAGATGGTTCTGTTGTCGTTGTTTTAGACTGACGAAGTTGAGCCTGTGTTTGATCGGCACCGAGGTTTGCCAATTGATCTGCCATTTCATTACCTTCATGACCTGCATGGCCTTTGACCCAGTGCCAATCGATATCACGGCCTTGGCAGGTTGCATCGAGTTTTTTCCACAAATCTGGATTTTTAACGTCTTTCCAGTTTTTCTTTTTCCAACCTGTAATCCACTCGGTAATGCCGCGTTTGACATAGGTTGAATCGGTCCAGACTACCAACTTCGCATCGGTTGGGCAGAAAAGAATGCCTTCAATGGCCGCGGTGAGTTCCATACGGTTATTGGTGGTGTTGTCTTCACCGCCACACAGTTTATGCTCTTCAGTTTCTGTAATAATGTACGCGCCCCATCCCCCAAGACCAGGGTTTCCACGACAAGCACCATCGACATACAGGGTAATTGTTTGTGACATACACAACTTCCGTAAACTGAAAATAAAACTAAGCGAGCACCATTGTATAACGCAAATGCACTAGAGAAGTGTATAAGATGCAGCTTTTTTAATTTCTTGTAACATTTATACTGATTTCAAGTTAAATTAACGCCTTGTGTCTGCGGCGTGCTTTACTACAATGGCAGATCTAAAAAATAAATTTTATACGAGTTGTTTGGATTTTCTTATGTATAAGTCAGCTGCCATTTTTGGCCAACCGATGTTACCGACATTATTTAAAATTACAGTACTCGGTTCAGCACTCGCGACACTTGGACTGGCTGGTTGTTCCTCGACGCAAAGTGCTACGCAAACATCTAAATCCAAACAAGTCGGATCTAACTACTTAGACGCAAATAGCCTAGATTCTTTAGAAGATTTACTTTCTGCAACAGACATGCGTGCGGTGGAAGGGGATCGACTGTTGGTGTTAAAGCACGGTGACGTTTGGAAGCGTATGACCGTGGGCTTTAAAATGAACAGCGATCATTGGAATCCGCGTATTGATGCACAGCGCGGGTGGTTCATTTCACGTCAACCGTATTTGGATCGTTTAAGTGCACGTGCTTCACGTTATTTGTATCACACCGTTAAAGAAGCTGAGCGTCGCGGTTTACCAACAGAGCTGGCTCTACTGCCTGTGATTGAAAGTTCGTATGACCCTGCTGCAACCAGTAGTGCTGCTGCTGCGGGCTTATGGCAGTTTATTCCAAGTACGGGCCGCATTTATGGCTTAAAACAAAGTAGCCAATATGACGGACGCCGTGATGTGGTGGAGTCAACACGGGCTGCGTATGAGTTTTTGGGCAGTTTATATAACCAGTTTGGTTCGTGGGAACTTGCACTAGCGGCTTATAACGCAGGTCCGGGCCGTATTCAACAAGCGATTAACCGTAATAAAGCCGCAGGTTTGCCGACAGATTATTGGTCGTTAAAACTGCCTGAAGAAACCATGAACTATGTGCCACGGTTCTTGGCGGTTGCGCAGATCATTAAAAATCCAAATGCCTATAACATCAATTTACCACCGATTGCCAATCGTCCGCACTTTAGAGAAGTTACTGTGGGCGCGGTGAGTCTAAATGAAGTTGCGTCTATTACAGGTTTAAGTCGTGCCGAGCTGTATCAGTTAAATCCGGGACACCGTGGTGAATGGATTGATGGTGCAAGTCCAATGCGGATTTTAATTCCTGCGGATTTGAGTCCTTCAGTGGATGTACGTTTGAAAAAATTACAGGGTGGTTCAGGCGGCTTGTGGGCATCTGCAAATACCAAACTGCCTGAAAATAACCAAACGATTCAACCAAGCAAAATTGAACCGCCGACCTTAAACACCAAAGCGATTACACCGTCGAAAACTACACCACCTATTTTAGCGACGACAACCACAAAAAACACAACAGGAAAGCCAGTTACTTCGTCTACAGTGACGTCGTCAAGCAGTACTGCTATTGCGATGCCTACCCGTGGTTCAACGCCTAAAGGGTCTAATGCACTGGCTGCTTTTGCTGCTAATAGCGATATTCCAAGTGCGCCGCGTATTCCAGTTGCGGTTACGCCAGCGACCCCAGTGAAACCAGTTTCCGTTGAGCCACCAATTTCAGCAGCAGAGCGTGAGCAGTTAACCGCGGCAATTCAAGCCGAAGGTCAAAGCAAAACTGTCGATGAAGTTCTGAAACCAGTTGCGACGAAAGCAGAACAAGCTGAGGTGGTAGCTGAAATTCAGGCTTTGGCTCCTCAAGGGACAGAAATTGTAGATCCTTTGGATGGTAAAATTAAGCTGACTGCAATTCAAACCAGTCAGTCAGTGGCTGAACTGCAAGGCAAAGAGTTAACCAAAGGTTTTGCTTATCCAAAGTCTGTGGCTGACAATACCCGTTTAGATTCAGATGAAGTGAAACGTAATCAAGGCAAAAACTTTGTTAAGACTGACTCTGAAATTGTGATTGTGCCGCCAAAAGGTAAACGTTCAACTTATACCGTACAACCGGGTGATACTTTGGCGCTGATTGCTGCCAAAAATGGGGTGAACTGGCGTGATGTCGCGAAGTGGAACCAAATGGATGCCAATGCCACACTTTATGTCGGTACATCGATTTATTTATATGATGCAAAACCACAAGCTGAAAAAGTTGAAGTGCGTTCTACTGTGAAAGCTGAGTCTAAACCTGAGAGTTATACCGTTCGTGCGAATGATACCTTAACAGGGATTGCGGATGAGTTTGGTTTAAGCTTAAAACAGTTGGCTGACTATAACGGTTTAAGTGTGACCAGTGGCGTACGTGTGGGACAAAAGCTTTCCTTAAAAGAAACAGCTCAATCCCGTACTAAATCCAACGATGAAAAAAACAGCAGCCAAACCAAAGTAGCAACTCAGTCGTATACGGTGAAACGTGGCGAATATCTGAAACTGATTGCAGACCGTTATGCGCTGTCAAATCAAGAATTGGCAGATTTAACACCAGGTTTAAATGCGGGCAGCAACCTGTTGGTTGGACAAAAAATTAATGTGCCACTCAATGATGTCAAAAGCTTAACGACAAGTAGTGCCAAAGCATCTCCAGTTAAAGCCGAGCCACAGTTCAAAGTTGAAAGCTATAAAGTACAACGTGGTGATACATTGTATAATATTGCATCACAGTCGAAGATGAGCCTGTCGGAGTTGGCTGATCTCAATAATCTGTCAACCAATAGCGGCTTGCAAGTGGGTCAAAGTATTAAGATCCCTGCGGGTTCAACCGTGCCAGATACTTATACCGTTCAGTCAGGAGACTCATTAACTGCGATTGCTTCGAAATATAATTTGGGTATGGATTATATTGCTGACCTCAACAACATGAGTCGTACAGCGGGCTTACGTGCGGGTCAAAAACTCAAATTAACGGGTGAAGTGCCTGCTGTTGAAACGCCGAAAACAGTCGAAAAACAAACGACTGCAAGTAATAACTCAACCGATATTCACGTTGTGAAATCGGGTGAAACTCTAAATAGTATTGCGCGTAAATATCACTTGCAACTGAACTATTTGGCTGCATTAAACAACCTAAGCCGTACAGCCAATGTTCGTGTCGGTCAGCGTTTGAAAATTGAAGGTGATGTTGATCCCGCGCCGATCAAAACTGAAACAGTGGTAGCAAAACCACAAGCAACTTCAGGTCGGGCAACTGAAAGCTATAAAGTGAAGTCAGGCGAGTCGTTAAACTCAATTGCAAACCGTGCTGGGATGTCGGTGTCAGAGCTTGCTAGTTTAAATAATCTGAGTCCGCGTGCGGGCTTACAAGTTGGGCAAACCATTCAAATTCCAAAACTTATTTCGCAGTACACAGTGAAACGTGGTGATACCTTAATTGGACTGGCAAGTCGTTATGGTATGGACACTTCGCAATTGGCTGAGCTCAATGACATTAAACCGAATACGCAGTTGCGCATTGGTGATGTAATTAAGGTGCCGAACTAATATTGAGTTGAAATGCAATTTCAGAGAAAGTCCCGATGAAGGTTAGAACAACATTTTTGCTGTTCAGCCTTGTAGCGATTCCATTAAAGGCATGGTCTGCACTGCAGACCATGCCTTTTATTGCACCTTATGGTACGCCGAAATATAGCCAATTGGATCATTTACCTTATGCCAATGTGCAGGCGCCAAAGGGTGGCGAATTAACACGTGCAGTCATCGGGAATTTTGATAACTTAAACAGTATGAATGGTCGTGGTACTGCGGTTGAGGGAACCAACTATTTATTTGACTCGCTCATGAGTAGTTCTTTGGATGAGCCTGCGGTGATGTATCCGTTGCTGGCAGAAAAGGTCAGCTATGACCCGAAAAACTTTAACACCATCATTTTTCATTTAAACCCAAAAGCACGGTTTAGTGATGGCAGTCCTGTTACCGCAGCCGATGTAAAGTTCAGTTTTGATATCTTTCAAAGCAAATCCAATTTTGGCTTACAGATGTATTTATCGGATTTAGCCAAGACCGAAGTATTATCCAAATACAGCGTCAAAATGCATTTTAAAACCCGAAATAATGTGGAAATGCCTTTGATTGTAGCCAGAATGCCAATTTATTCCAAAAAAGACTGGCAAGGCAAAGACTTTAGTCAAACTTCGATCAAACCGATTTTAGGCTCAGGTCCTTATCTCTTAGAGAAAATCAATGCAGGGCAGCGCGTTGTTTATAAGCGTAATCCAAAGTATTGGGCCAGAGATTTAAAGGCCAACCAAGGGCGCTATAATTTTAACCGCGTGGGTTATGTGTACTATCGTAGCAAAGATATTGCTTTTACTGCGTTTAAGGCGGGTTTATATACCTTGCATGAGGAAGAGTCCGCACGACAATGGGTGACAGCCTATAACTTTCCCGCTGTAAAACAAGGTCTCGTTAAAAAATATCGCTTTAAGCATTTCAATCCAATTCCAACGCAAAGTTTTGTATTTAATACCCGTCGTCAGCCTTTTCAAGATATTTATTTTCGCCAAGCTTTAACCTATGCCTACGATTTCGAATGGCAAAATAAAGCAATGTTCTATGGGCAATATCAACGTCTGCAAAGCTATTTTTCTAATAGTGAACTAGAGGCGAAGGGTCTGCCTTCGGCTGCTGAAATCAAAATATTGAAGCCTTATTTGGCGAAATTGCATCCCGTACAGCGAGATGGTGTTTTAAAGAACTGGCGTTATTTAGCTTCAGATGGATCGGGCTATAATCGAAATAATTTACTCATCGCACGACAGATTTTATTAAAAAATGGCTATACATATAATGCCAAAGGTCGACTGTTAGATCGGAAAAATAAGCCGATTCAGTTTGAGTTTCTGATTCAGCCGAGTGATGCTGTGCGTGAAATTACGCCTTTTGTTCGCCACCTAAAGCGCCTAGGAATACAGCTGAACATTCGACAGGTTGATACACCCCAGTATTATGAGCGGATGCGGACTCAAGATTTTGATATGACCCTACAAACGATGCCACAGTCTTTGACACCAGGCAAAGAACAGGTGCAACTGTGGGGCAGTGCTTCAGCCCATCAGGTGGGAAATTATAATTATTCGGGTATTCAAAATCCGGTGATTGATCAGATGATCCGACAGTTGATTCAAGCGCATGATCGTAAGCAAGTGGTCGTTCAAACGCGTATTTTAGATCGCTTGTTGCGTGCGGGTTATTATCAAATTCCAACCTATGGTAAAGCGGATCAATGGTATGCCTATTGGAATATGTACCAAAAACCGGCACGGAGTCCACAGTTGCATGTCGGTTTGGATTATTGGTGGAGTGATGCCAAACAGGCGAAACAGGTGAGTCAGTACTTAGGTCAGGCAGCCAAGCCATAAGCTGGTATAGGGGTTTTTGAGATGCGTATTTATATATTCAAAAGGCTGTTGCTGATCGTTCCGACCTTATTTCTGATTTTACTGATCAATTTTGCTGTGATTCAAATTGCGCCCGGTGGTCCTGTTGAGCAAGCCATTCAACAAGCGGAAGCTATGCAAACTTTGGGTAATTTGGGCGGTGCAGGTGGAGGCTCAAATGTCTATCAAGGCGCGCAAGGACTCAGTGATGAAATGCTCGCAAAGATCAAAGCACATTATGGTTTTGATCAGCCCATGCATATACGTTTCTTTGAAATGGTGAAAAATTATGCGCAACTAGACTTCGGCACGAGCTTTTTTAAAGACCAACCTGTTACAGCATTGATTAAGGATAAATTACCTGTATCCGTGTCCTTGGGGCTGTGGAGTGCTTTGCTAATTTATCTGATTTCGATTCCTTTGGGCATCAAAAAAGCCCGATTGCACGGCACAGTATTTGATCAGTCTACATCGCTCCTGTTGGCAGTGGCCTATGCAGTTCCTGCATTTATTTTTGCAATTCTCTTGATTGTCTTTTTTGCAGGCGGTTCTTATTTCCAATGGTTCCCCTTACAAGGTTTGGTTTCGGAAAATTTTGCGGATTTGTCGTTATGGGGCAAAATTAAAGATTATTTCTGGCACATGGCTTTACCGCTTTTGGCGATGGTGATTGGTGGCTTTGCCACAGTGACTTATCTCACTAAGTATTCGTTTATGGAAGAGCTAGGCAAGCCCTACGTGCTGACGGCGCGTTCTAAAGGTCTGACTGAGTCTCAAGTGTTGTACGGTCATGTGTTTCGCAATGCAATATTGATTGTGGTGGCAGGTTTACCTGAAGCTTTAATCGCTTACTTCTTTGTAGGCAATTTATTTATTGAGATCATATTTAATCTGGATGGTCTAGGCTTATTGGGCTTTGAGGCGATTGTGCAGCGTGACTATCCTGTGATTTTTGGCACCTTATTCATTTTTACTTTGTTGGGCTTGCTGCTGCGTCTAATTGGCGATGTGTTGTATCAGTGGATTGATCCGCGAATACATTTTGATTCGCAAGGGAGAGGCTGATGTCACCCATTTTACAGGCAGGTTTCAAACGATTTAAGCAAAATAAGCTCGGGCTCAGTTGTTGTATTTTATTTATCTGTGTTTTTGTCCTTTCTTTAGCTGCAGAGCTGATCGCTAATGATAAACCGTTGTTGGTGAAGTATAATCATGCTTTGTATTTCCCTGTATTGAAACACTATCCTGAAACGACTTTTGGCGGTGTTTTTGAGACTGAAACTGAATATAAAGATCCAGTGGTACAACAGCTGATTCAAGCAAAAGGTTGGGCCATGTGGCCGTTGATTCGATATTCATATCAAACCCCCAATGTAGATTTGACTGTCCCTGTACCATCACCGCCCACGATGAAAAATTGGCTCGGGACAGATGACCAAGGTCGTGATGTTTTGGCACGAGTATTATATGGCTTACGTGTCTCACTACTGTTTGGTTTTATTTTAACTTTCAGCTCAGCTGTACTGGGCATTGTGATTGGTGCACTACAAGGTTATTACGGTGGTTGGGTCGATTTAATCGGGCAGCGCATTTTAGAAGTGTGGGGCGGGTTACCCATGCTGTTCATGGTGATGATTTTAGTCAGTATGTTTAGCCCAAATATTTACTGGCTGTTTTTAATCATGCTGTTATTTAGTTGGACAATTTTAGTTCCACTGGTACGTGCTGAGTTTTTAAGGGCCCGTCAGCTAGACTATGTCCGTGCCGCGCGAAGTTTAGGTGTCACCAACCGAGCTATTATCTTTCGGCATATTTTACCTAACGCAATCAGCTCTAGCCTGTCACAACTGCCTTTTATTTTAACTGCCAATATTACAGCGCTAACAGCACTGGATTTCTTGGGTTATGGCTTACCGCCTGATGCGGCATCATTGGGCGAGCTTTTGTTACAAGGCAAGAATAATTTAAATGCACCATGGTTAGCACTGTCTGGCTTTTTCAGCTTGGCCCTTGTGCTTGCGTTGCTGATGTATATCGGGGAGGCTTTGCGCGATGCATTTGACCCTAGACGCCAATAGTAAAGCCCCTATACTTAAAGTGAATGCACTGAGTATTCAAAGTGCAGAACGCCTATTGGTCGATCAGCTCAGTTTTGAACTGTATGCTGGGCAGACTTTGGCGCTGGTTGGAGAGAGCGGTTCAGGAAAATCGATTAGTGCTTTGGCCTTGATGGGGTTATTACCGAAAGTATTGCAAGTGCAGGGCTCAGTGCTATTAGACGGAAAAGAGCTACTCGAGTTAAACGATGCGCAATTCAGGTCGATTCGTGGGCAAAAAATCGCAATAGTTTTTCAAGAGCCGATGACTGCCTTGAATTCTTTACATCGAGTAGAAAAAATCATTGCCGAGGCTTTATGGTTACAGGGTTGGTCTAAAAAGCAAGCGCGACAACGCGTGATTGCCTTGTTAGAAGATGTGGGTATTCCAAATCCTGAAAGTGTGTTACAGCGTTTTCCTTATGAGCTGTCTGGCGGCCAACGCCAGCGGGTCATGATTGCCATGGCACTGGTGCAAGAGCCTGATATTTTGATTGCTGATGAGCCCACCACGGCACTAGATGTCATGCTGCAAGTTCAAATTTTAGACTTGCTGAAGTCTTTACAACAGCGCCATAACATGGCCATGATTTTGATCAGCCACGACCTCAATTTGGTGAAACATTATGCTGATGATGTCGTAGTCATCCATCAAGGCAAGGTCGTAGAGCAAGGGGCGGTTGCGCAGATTTTTGAACAGTCGCAGTCTGCTTATACTCAAAACTTACTCAATCATTCTTTTGGTCAAGCTATTAACGTACAAGATACTGCTCCTTTGCTCCGCTTAAAACAACTCGAGGTTAAATTTCCGATTAAAAAGGGCTGGTTTAATCGAACGACCCAGTATCTTGCTGCGGTTGAAGCTTTAGATTTGAGCTTGGCTCAAGGGCATTCGTTGGGAATTGTTGGGGAAAGTGGTGCAGGCAAAAGTTCTTTGGCACTGGCTGTAGCAAGGTTGATTGAAAGTCGAGGGCAGATCCGGTTTGGAGAACATGATTTAAACCAACTCTCGCAAAAGGCATTACTTCCGCTACGTCGTGATTTTCAAATCGTATTTCAAGACCCGTTCGCAAGTTTGAACCCACGCATGAGTGTTGAACAAATCATTGCAGAAGGTTTGACTTTAAAGCCTTTGTCTTTGTTTGAGCGAACACAGCGTATTGAGAATGTCTTAACTCAGGTGGAGTTGCCAGTCGCATTTAAAAGCTATTATCCACATGAGCTATCTGGTGGGCAAAGGCAGCGTGTGGCTTTGGCACGAGCCTTGGTACTTCAACCTAAACTATTGATTTTAGATGAACCAACTTCGGCCTTAGACCGAAGTACGCAGCGTTCGATTGTGGCGTTATTACGCTGTCTACAACACGAGCAGGGTATGAGCTATTTGTTTATTAGTCATGACTTACAAGTGGTACGAGCACTATGCCAACAGGTTTTGGTCTTACGTCATGCCAAAGTGGTGGAATTGCAAGCCACTGAACAACTTTTTGAGCAACCGCAGTCTGACTATACGCGTCAATTGATTCAAGCCAGTCAGTATCAGTAAAATTATTTTGCTAAATAAAAAATTTGACAAAATGAATTGTCAAATTTTCTTGACTGTCGCCAAAAAACACATAGAGTAAAAACACTAAAAAATATTAAAGGATGAGTTTTCATGAGCCAGCTTGCAAATGCAATTGACGTAGGGCAGGTCCATTTTAAAAATAAGATGATTAAAGGGGCGATGAGTGAAGCACTAGCCAATCATGCAGGCCAGCCGAATCATTTGCATTTAGGCTTGTATGAGGCTTGGGCAAAAGGAGGCCTAGGCTGTGCCATTACAGGCAATGTGATGGTGGACTTCCGAGCTAAAAATGAACCAGGCGTGGTGGTGATTGAAACTGAACGTGACTTAGAGCCACTAAAACAATGGGCTGCGATTGGTAAAAAATATGGCATGGTGCAATTGGTACAGTTGTCACATCCGGGCCGTCAATGTCCTAAGGGTTTAAATAAGGAAACGGTTGCACCTTCAGCAGTACCGTTTAGCCCTGCTTTAGCAATGAGCTTCGGAACGCCGCGAGCGCTTCGTGAAGATGAAATCCTTGATATTATCCAACGTTTTGCAACTTCAGCTGCCATTTGTGAGAAAGCAGGCTTTGAAGGCGTGCAATTACATGGTGCACATGGTTATCTCATCAGTCAGTTTTTATCGCCGTTGACCAATAAACGCCAAGATCAATGGGGCGGCTCTGTTGAAAACCGCATGCGTTTTTTATTGGAAATTTATAAAGCAGTACGTGCGGCAACGTCAGAGCAGTTTATTATTTCGGTCAAACTCAATTCGGCAGATTTTCAGCGTGGTGGAATCTCGGAAGAAGATGTCATTGCGACATTTAAAGCTATTGATGCGGCTGGGATTGATTTGATTGAAATTTCAGGGGGCAGCTATGAAGCACCTGCGATGGCAGGGGTGAAGCAAGAAAAACGTAAAGCGTCGACCATTGCACGTGAGGCTTACTTTTTAGAGTTTGCTGAAAAAATTCGTGAACAAGTCCAGTGTAAGTTGATGGTGACAGGCGGTTTTCGTACTGCTGCGGGTATGAACGCAGCCTTAGAAAGTGGCGCGTGTGACTTTATTGGGATGGCACGTCCATTTGCGGTAGAACCTGACGTGACCAACCGTTTAATTGCAGGGCAAGATGTACGTTATGCAGTCGATAAGATCAAAACAGGCATTTCAATGATCGATAAAATGGCGATTATGGAAGTGATCTGGTATGCCGCGCAATTTAAGGATATCGCAGAAGGTAAACAACCAAATCCGAAACTGTCACCGCTCAAAGTGTTTTTTCATTATTTAAAAGGCAATCTAAAGGCGGTGATTAAAGGGCAAGTCAACTCTAGAAAGTCAGCTTAAGCATAGCATTACTGCGTGATAGACCAATACTGTTCAAAATCAGAAGCGGACCATTGCCCACGTGCCATTGCAGCATTGAAGGCAGGTCTGCTTTGTATTTGGGTGAAATAGTGTTGAATAGAGTTATACTGAGCAAACTGCGGAGTGGCATAACTGGCCGCATAGAGTGGAAACCACATCAAGATATCGGTATAACTAAACACATCGCCTGCAAAGTATGCATACGCGCTTAAGTGGGTATCAATTTCTTTCAGTTGTCGATGTAGCTCAGGGTTTAAATAAGCGCGATTGAACGAGCTTTGAAAGGCCAAACTTACAATGCGCACAAGCAAAGGTGTTTGTTGTTTAATGTGTTGGAAAACTTGTTTCAATGCCAAATTGGGCATGAGGCTGGCATCGCTATAATGGCTATAAAAACAGAAGTTCCAATACTGTGTATGGTCATGGGGAATAATCAACTTCTGGTGTAGTTGGCATAGGTATTCTACGATTGCACTGCTTTCCGTAAGTCGTATCGTCTGAGTATTATGTGAAATGTCGAGCGTTGGAAATTTCAGATTTGTTTGTTTAGTTTGTGCTGTATCATAAAGTTTGAGTTTATAAGACAGCCCAAGTTCCTCAAGTAGCCAAAGAATACGTTGTGAGCGCGAGTTTTGAAGATGATGTAAGATCATAAATATTTTTAGTTTTAAGTGATTGATCGTATCTATAAAAAGAAGAATAAAGGAAATCTAGGATGAAAAATAGAAATGTTGCGATTTTAAGTGCTGTTTTAGTTTTGGTAAGTCCTCAACAGCTATGGGCGAATATGTCCTATCAAACAGGCGATATTATTTTTCACGTCTCGAAGTCTCAACAAAGTTTAGGGATACAAAAAGCGACCAAGTCTCGTTATAGCCATATGGGTTTAATTGTTAATAAAGATGGAAAAGCATGGGTTTTAGAGGCAGTTCAGCCTGTGAAATATACGGCACTTCAGCAGTGGATTGATCGCGGGGTAGAGCGGCATTATGTGGTGAAACGCTTTAAAGCGAATTTGACTGTTCAGCAAAAGCAGCAACTGATCAAGAACGCCGAACAATACTTAGGCCAGCCTTATGATCTTTATTTTGAGTGGGACAATCGTGCGCTATATTGCTCAGAAATAGTCTGGAAGGCCTATCATGATGCTTTGGGTATCGAGTTGGCACCATTATCCAAACTGAAGCAATTTGATTTAAGGTCGTCTGAAGTCAAGCAACTCATGCAACAGCGATATGGGAAAAACATTCCCTTGAATGAAACTGTGATTGCACCACAGGCTATTTTTGCCTCGACCGCTTTAATTGAAGTTGATCGTAAATAGACAGGCAATAAAAAAGCCCAAGTCATCATGCTTGGGCTTTTTTATGAGATGACTCTAGAAAAAATCAATCTCGAATATGGCGTCCCTACGGGGATTCGAACCCCGGTTACCGCCGTGAAAGGGCGATGTCCTAGGCCTCTAGACGATAGGGACAGTACAGAAGTGATGTTTTAAAACCAATTACTTTTGATCTTAAGTAATGGCGTCCCTACGGGGATTCGAACCCCGGTTACCGCCGTGAAAGGGCGATGTCCTAGGCCTCTAGACGATAGGGACTTAATAAAACTTTACTTCTGAAATTGGCGTCCCTACGGGGATTCGAACCCCGGTTACCGCCGTGAAAGGGCGATGTCCTAGGCCTCTAGACGATAGGGACGTTTCAGAGGTGGGCGTATATTAGGGCGAAAATAGAGGGGTGTCAAACGCTTTTCTCTAAATAATTCCAGTTTTAAGTGTTGAGTGCATAAATTTAAAACAATCTAGATAAAATGATTAAAAATCATATGATTTGAGCTGGTTTTTTAAGCAAACTTAGCAAATTGTTGATGAACTCGGGGTGGCGTAAATAGCCTTCGATCAGATGAGGATGAGCAAGATCGGTGGTGATTTGCTTGTTGATAATCGCGGGAGTAAAAGCAAATGGTTTTTGGTTCAGTGGAAAAGCACTCAGAAAATCAGCATCTGAATAAAAGTTGATCCAATCACCATATAAAGCAGTAGGCCGTTGAATGGGTTGCTGTAAATGACATTGAATAACGCGAAAGGCAGTGGTGAACCGAGGGTAATCAGTGCTTGAATCTTAAGTTCGGGGTGTTGAATTAAATAATTATAGGCAATCACGCTGCCTAGAGAGTGGGCAATCACAATATTGGGTTTCGTACCGTGTAAGTGCTCATGCAGACGCGTATGCACGGTGTGGATGAAGTGTGGGTTGGATAAATATAGGTACGCTTCCATCAAAAAACGATGAATAAAGCTACTATGCAGCTCTGGGAAGTGGTTGATTAAACTGGCTAAGTCACGTAAGGCCAGATCTTTGCCGAGGAGGCTGATGTATTTAATTTTATTATTGAATGAGAGTTCATCTGAAATAGTGAGCTGGGGGTTTTTAGAAATTTCAGCTTGATGTTCGATATTGGGTGCGGCGGTGTGCGTCAGGAATAGGATTACAAAAAGGAAAAAGGAGACCAATGCTGTGGCATGAGGGTGCTGGCGTTGAGGGTGTTTTCTAAATGCTGCCGTGTTAGAAGATCTCCATAAAAGGCCAGCCGACTGTGCCGCTGAAGATAAGTTAGGTCATATGCGTAGCCAAGTTCGCTCAGTACCTGTTGTAAGATCACAAGCCAATGTTGAAGCAGGGTACGCGCAGTCTTGTGCTGCTGATTCATCCCATGAATCCATACAATATTCATCGTGTATGCACCGATGATGTACTTGATAAAAACAGTATAAAAAAAAGAGCGACCGAAGTCGCTCTTTTTAACAATACGGATTAAGTTTTCTTGTGATAAAAGGTGTAATAACTCGCATAACATACTGCAATAAACAATAAACAACCAAAGAAGCTAATACGCATACTTGGGTCAAACACCATACTAACGCAGGTGATAAAGCAGAAGATAAAGCCAAGGATTGGCAAAATAGGAAACAGGGGTGCTGCAAAACCTAATTCTTCTTTTTTACGTCCTTGTTTATACCATTGGCGACGGAAGTTAAATTGGCTTAAGCAAATACTCATCCAAACGACGACCATGGTAAACGCTGCAATACCTAAAAGGTTTGTAAAAATGGCTTCAGGTGCAAACTGTTCAGACAGTAAACCCGGCATTCCACCAATCATAGTCACAATGACTGCAACGTAAGGGACACCACGTGCATTGATTTTTGAGAAGACTGCTGGCAACTGCTTTTGGTAAGACAACGACCACATCATACGCGAAGCGGCAAATAGTCCAGAGTTCGCAGCAGATAGCAACGCAGTGATAATCACAAAACGAATAATATCTTCAGCATAAGGAATGCCAATGTGCTGGAATACGGTCACAAATGGACTGCTACTCACGCCTTCAGCTGCTAAACCTGCTTCTTGATGCGGAAGGAGTGAAGTCACGACCAAGATGGTACCCACAAAGAAAATCAATAAGCGAAAAATCGCAGTATTGATGGCTTTGGGTACATTCTTAGCAGGATCTTTGGTTTCACCCGCAGCAACACCAATCAGCTCTGTACCAGAAAATGCAAAGTTCACGATCAACATGGTGGTAAAGATAGGGAACAAGCCTTCTGGGAACCAACCCTGAGCCGTTAAGTTGCTAAATAAAGGCGCAGCTTCATAGCCTCTGTAGCCAATCACGCCAAAAATAGCGAGTAGACCCAATAAAATAAAAATAACAACGGTGATAACTTTGACTAAAGCTAACCAAAACTCAGATTCAGCGAACCATTTGGTCGAAATCATATTTAAACTAAATACAAAAGCACCAAAAATTAGGGTCCACATCCACATTGAACTATCTGGAAACCACTCCTGCATAAGCAGTGCGGCAGCTGTAAACTCGGTTCCTAGCGTGACGGACCACGTTAGCCAGTACAGCCATGTGATGGTATAACCTGTACCTGGTCCGATATAGCGTTTGGCATAGGCGCCAAATGAGCCAGACTCAGGCATATGAACAGCAAGTTCCCCTAAACACAGCATGACCATATATGCAATGATCCCGCCGAGGAAATAAGAAATAATGGCACCTACAGGCCCCGTTTGTGCAATGACTTCACCCGACCCTAAAAATAGGCCAGTCCCGATTGCGCCGCCAAGCGAAATCATAACCAGATGTCGAGTACTCATAGCGCGTTTTAAAGGCGCAGAATTGCCCTGATGCGAAGCATCATTCGGAGATGAGTGCATAAGCGTTAATAAGTTCAGGAATGAAGCGGGCTATTGTAGTGAAAAACTGCAAATCTGCAATGAAATAATAGTAATTATGAATAAGTGTTGATCGGATAAGATCAAAAAATGGCGTCCCTACGGGGATTCGAACCCCGGTTACCGCCGTGAAAGGGCGATGTCCTAGGCCTCTAGACGATAGGGACATTGTGAGGTGATGCGTATATTAAGGATTAAAGGCCTATTTGTCAAAAGGGTTTTTGCTCTGTGATGGTTGAAAGTTCAAACATTGGGCAAAACAAGTAATTAAATTGAATGAATTTTTTATTGTTGCAAAAGTGAGCCCAAAAAATAAGCTTAAGCTCACTTTGCTGAAGGTACTTAGTTTTTATTATGATAGAGCCAATAGTAACTGGCATAGCAAGTCGCCATAAAGAGCAAGCAACCAATAAAACCTGAAAGCATTTCAAGGTCAGCCGCCATACTTAAGCCTGTTTCTGTACAGCAGATAAAGCCTAGGATCGGAACCAACGGATACCAAGGGGTACGGAATTACAGCTCAGATAAAGCATGGCCTTGCTTTAACCATTGGCGACGAAAGTTAAACTGACTAGCAAATACTCATCCAGACAATCACCATAGTGAATGCTGCAACACCCATTAAGTTCTTAAAAATGACATCTGCACCAAACTGCTCAGAGAGCAAGCCCGGCAAGCCACCAATCATGGTGACCCAAATGGCAATATAAGGCACCCCAGATTTACTTACTTTTGCAAAAAGCTTGGGGAATTGGTTTTGTGAGGACAGGGCCCACATCATGCGTGATGCAGCATATAAGCCTGAGTTTGCGGTTGATAATAACGCTGTGATAATCACAAAACGGATAAAATCCTCGGCATAGGGAATGCCCATTTGGGTGAATACAGTTACAAACGGGCTGCTGCTTAAGCCGCCATGTCCGCCCACTTGCAAACCGGTGTTGCTATAGCTAAGTAGCGAACTGATGACAATGATGGTACCAACAAAGAAAATAATGAGGCGCCAAACCGTCGCATGAATGGCTTTGGGCACATTTTTTCTGGGTTTTTAGTTTCACCTGCGGCAATGCCAATCATTTCTGTACCATTAAAAGCAAAGTTCACAATTAATAAGGTGGTAAACAAAGGAATAAGGCCATTTGGTAGCCAGCCTTGTGCTGTTAAGTTGTTAAATAAGGGGGCAGATTCATAGCCCTGAAAAGGAATGATACCGAAAATACAGGCAAAGCCTAAAAGAATGAAAATGAGTACAGTTGCGACTTTAATCATGGACAGCCAAAACTCAGACTCTGCAAAAGCTCGGGTTGAACTGAGGTTTGAAATCAAAACGCCACTGGCAAAGATTAACGTCCATAACCAGATTGACGTTTGCGGGAACCATTCCTGTACCAAAATGGCTGCTGCTGTAAATTCTGTGCTGAGTGTTGCCGACCAGCCAAGCCAATACATCCACGACACCATATAACCTGTGCCAGGGCCAATATAAAGTGTTGCAAAGGCACCAAATGAACCAGAAACAGGTAAATGTACTGCAAGCTCCCCGAGGCAAAGCATGACCATATATGCAATCACCCCCCCCCCAATAATATAAGCCAGCACAGCACCAAGAGGCCCTGCTTGTGAAATCACTTCGCCTGAGCCCATGAACAGACCTGTATCAATGGTGCCACCAAGCGATAACATGACATGATCAGGTGGCGTGTGCTCATGGCATGTTTTAATGAGGTATTTTGCGGTGAATCAATTGAAGACTGCGAAGGTGGGGTGGCAGATTGCATAGAAAATCAAACAATGGGCTTAAAGTGATATTCTATAGCTGAATACTTAGTTTATTATCACACCTAAAAGCATAGGAAATGAGGTTTTACAGATGTTTCCATGTGCTAGTGTTTTTAGAATTTAGCTATAGTTTTTAATAAGATGAAAAATCACGTGAATTAAGATTATCTGATGAACTTTGGCTATTAATTTAAAAAAATGTTTAAAGTCAATTTTTTAGTGGTCAGGTGTTGGATAAGAAGGGCTATTTTCAGCACTTGAATGGATTTCTTGTACAACAGTGTCTTGGTTGGTGTTATTTGTCTCTTGTTGGACAAACCAGAGGTAAAAAATAGAAGGTGATAGAATCAATAAAAAGATTAAAAATTTCTTAAGCATAACAATCAACCTTGAAAAACACGAACCATAGTATAGCTAGTGAATGGTTAAAATTGAAATGAAACATCGGTGGTCAATCAGAACCGATTAAATGAAAAGTAGTGTTTTCTAGAAATAGAATAAGATGGCGTCCCTACGGGGATTCGAACCCCGGTTACCGCCGTGAAAGGGCGATGTCCTAGGCCTCTAGACGATAGGGACGTTGCGAGGATGGCGGTATCTTATTGATCCGCCACCAGAGTGTCAAGTAGGTGTGGCGCGAGTTTGTTCAAAATATAACAGAACAGTTCGGCGGTCTTTTGAGTGTCGTATAAAGCCGAGTGGGCCTCTTTACCATCGAACTCAATCCCAGCTTGAATACATGACTTCGCAAGAACAGTCTGACCAAACATCACAGCACTTAGGGTGACGGTGTCAAATACTGAAAAACTGTGAAATGGGTTTTGATTTTTAGTCCCTGTACGTGCAATCGCTGCCTGTACAAAACCTAAATCAAAGTGGGCGTTATGACCGACCAAGACTGCATGTGTACAGTTTTGTTGGCGACGAACTTCATTAACGGCTTTAAAAATACGTTTTAATGCTGTTTTTTCGTCTTCAGCCATGGCCATGCGCATGGGGTTAAAGGGATCAATACCAATAAAGTCCAATGAGCGACGGTCTAGATTTGCACCTTCAAAGGGGTTGATATGCGCGTGATGTGCAGGACCCGGTACAAATTGACCTTCTTCATTATAAATAATCGGAATTGCAGCAATTTCCAATAAGGCATCGGTCTGTGCATTAAAACCTGCTGTTTCGACATCGACAACAACAGGTAGAAAACCACGGAAACGCTGACCAATTATTGGCAATGTTTCATTTGTCACACTTTTCTCCATTGAATGGTTTTACCCGCATACAGCGGAATAATTTGTTCACCATCCAAATAGTCTAAACTCTCAGGGATGACTTGGTCTTCTTTTACGAGTGTAATTGTTGAAGTATTGCGCGGTAGACCGTAGAAGTCTGCACCAAAGTGGCTGGCAAAACCTTCAAGGCGTTCAAGTTTACCCACTTGATCGAATGCTTGAGCATAAAGTTCAATTGCCGTTGGTGCGCTGTAGCAGCCTGCACATCCACATGCATTTTCTTTGGCATTTTTAGAGTGTGGTGCACTGTCTGTGCCTAAGAAAAACTTAGGGTTGGCACTGGTCGCAACTTCGAGCAAAGTTTGCTGATGCGTTTGGCGTTTTAAAATGGGTAAGCAATAGAAGTGCGGTTTAATGCCACCAACCAACATATCATTACGGTTAAACAGTAAATGCTGCGGAGTAATGGTTGCAGCCACATTGCGGTCTTGTTCTAAAACAAAGTTGGCTGCTTCACTGGTCGTAATGTGTTCTAAAACCAATTTCAGTTTTGGAAATTGTTTTAGCAGCGGAGAAAGAACTTCGTCTAAGAAACGTTTTTCACGATCGAAAATATCGACATGATTGTGTGTAACTTCGCCATGCAGAAGTAATGGAACCTGATGTTCTTCAAGTTGCTCAATGACAGCATAGACTTTACGAATGTCGCTTACACCATTGTCTGAGTTGGTGGTCGCACCAGCAGGGTAGAGTTTAATCGCGTTTACAAACTCAGAATTTTTAATTTTCTTGACTTCTTCAGGCGAAGTTGTGTCAGTAAAATACAATACCATGCGTGGGTCGAAGGCATTGCCTTCTGGTACATGCGCCATGATGCGTTCTCGGTACGCATTCGCTTCCTCAACCGTTTTAACGGGAGGTACGGTATTTGGCATACAAATAGCGCGTGAAAACTGTTGGGCTAAATCGGGAACAGTACGTTGTAATGCAAGACCATCACGAAGGTGAGCGTGCCAGTCATCTGGCTGGAGAATCGTAATCGTATTCAAGGCGATTTCTGTCAAAGAAATAAAACAGATGATAATGCATATACAGCAAAAATGGTAATGACAAATAAAGGCATCTTGTCTGATTATTATGATTTATCTTTGTAAATTTGTGTTATTTTTAAGCAACTACAAGAATTAAATCTGGTCTGGTATGGAATATAAATACAACCTCGCCAAACTTCAGTACGATAAAGAAAAAATGGAAGAGCTGATTACACGACACAACCGTCGTATTGGTCAGGTTTTTCCTCAGAAATTAGAGCAAGAGTTTTGGCGACTAAACTTAGAGCGCGCGCGTCGCAATATTAATGACTTTCTTTGGTCTGGTGTTTTGGCTTATTTTGTTTTTGCCATTTTAACGATTCCAGGGGATTACTGGATTATTGAGCAGTCTCATTTTAAACAAGATTTTACTCATTGCTTGCTTGGGTTGCTGAATGGTGCTGTCTGTCTTTTGTTCCTTTATATTTTTTCACATTTTACCAAGCTGAAGCCTTTTTTTGCTTATGCAGCCATGTTTGCTGTGTTTTGGGCTGTGGTCTCGACGACTTGGTTGACCATGTCAGTACATACCGAAGCTTTGCGCCATCAAGCGATGATGATCATTTGCATGATTTATGTCTTGGGGTATTTATTGACTGGGGTAAAGCCGGGATATGTTTTTATCACAGGCGTAGTAGCTGCTGGGGTTTCATTTTTAGTGCTGATTTCGACGCTGGTCAAGTTTGATGCGATCGTGATGGGGCGTGTGATGCTTGGTAGCTGTTTGCTGGGCTATATCATTAGTCGTATGATCTATGCCCGCGAGCGCATCATTTTTTTAAATATTCGCCGCGCTAAAATTAGTGAAAAAATACATCGAATACACACCTCAGAGTTGCTGCATTTGAGTCAGAATGATGAGCTGACCAAGATCTCAAATCGGCGTAATTTTGATGAAATGATGGATACCTATTATGAGCAATCACGTCAGGATGAAACACCCTTGTCGATTTTGTTTATCGATGTTGATTTTTTCAAAAAATATAACGACTGTTATGGTCACCAAAAGGGCGATGATGTGATTTCATCGATTGCAAAATCTATTAAAAATGCGATTCGACATATGGATTTTGTGGCGCGTTATGGCGGCGAAGAGTTTGTGGTGTTATTACCTGAAACTGATGCACATGGCGCTTATGCGGTGGCTTCAAATATTTACCGAGCGATTGAGCGTTTGGAAATTCCGCATGAAATGTCTGAAGTGTCTCCATTTGTCACCATTAGTTTAGGGATTACAGTCTTTAAAGGCGAGGTCGATTTGAGCAAAGTCGAGTTACTGGGGATCGCAGATCAGGCTTTATACCGTGCCAAGCAATTGGGGCGTAATCAGATTTATTATCAGCCTTTAACCACATCGACGTGTATAGAATGAATCGCTAAAATAAAAAAACCACTCATAAGAGTGGTTTTTTTGACATTCAACAAACTTACTTGTTTTTGTCTTTTAACTGTGGAACAGCAGAACCTGTACCGACTGCAAGCAAACCAGTATTGGTATAAATACCAAGTTTCGCACGAGTATCTGTGATGTCCAAGTTACGCATCGTTAACTGACCAATACGGTCCATTGGCGTAAACATTGAATCGCCTTTCTCCATCGTCAAACGCTCAGCTTCATAAGTGAGGTTTTCAGACTCTGTGTTCATGATGGTGTAGTCATTGCCACGACGAAGCTCTAAAGTCACAGTACCAGTGATGGCTTTCGCAACCCAACGCTGTGCAGTTTCACGAAGCATTAATGCTTGAGAGTCGAACCAACGACCTTGGTAAAGTAAACGACCTAAACGTAGACCGTTAATACGATACTGTTCGATCGTGTCTTCGTTATGAATACCTGTAACCAAGCGCTCATAAGCAATATGTAGAAGTGCCATACCTGGTGCTTCATAAATACCGCGAGATTTTGCTTCAATAATACGGTTTTCGATTTGGTCAGACATACCTAGACCATGACGACCACCAATACGGTTGGCTTCAAGGATGAACTCAACAGGGTCTTCGATACGTTGACCATTGATTGCAACAGGGAAGCCTTCTTCAAAAGTAATCGATACTTCTTCAGCTTTAACTTCTACGTCGTCTTTCCAGAATGCAACGCCCATGATTGGGTCAACAATTTTGATCCCTGCATTGAGGTATTCAAGATCTTTTGCTTCGTGGGTCGCGCCCAACATGTTTGAGTCAGTTGAATACGCTTTTTCTTTTGACATTTTGTAGTCAAAGCCGTTGTCGATCAAGAATTGCGACATTTCAGCACGGCCACCTAATTCATCAATAAACGTTTGGTCTAACCAAGGTTTATAGATTTTAAGTGCAGGGTTGGTCAACAAACCATAACGGTAGAAACGTTCAATATCGTTTCCTTTATATGTTGAACCATCACCCCAGATGTTGACATCATCTTCTTTCATTGCGGTAACAAGCATAGTCCCTGTTACTGCACGACCCAATGGCGTCGTGTTGAAATACGGTACACCACCAGTTGAAATGTGGAACGCACCACATTGAATTGCAGCAATACCTTCAAGTGCAAGCTGTAAACGGCAGTCAACTAAGCGAGCTTTTACTGCGCCATACGCTTCCGCTTTTTTTGGAATCGCATCGTAGTCGTCTTCATCAGGCTGACCTAAGTTTGCTGTATAAGCATAAGGTTCTGCGCCTTTTTGTTTCATCCACAAAAGTGCAGCTGAAGTATCTAGACCACCAGAGAAGGCAATACCAACTTTTTTGCCAACTGGGACATTCTGCAAGATAGTTGCATTATCAGTCATTGTTAATCCTAACGATATAAATATAGGCACCGAGAATGGGTGGCCTGAAAGAATACATATGTCCGCGATTGTAGCACTTTTCCAAATGGTTTTTCTAAAAAATCATAGGGCTTTAAAAATATTAAAGTTCATGTGCATATCGATACTGTTGAAAAATTTCTGGATAAAATCGGTTTCTATATTGTGTGCTCACTTTTTGTCTTTTTAGAAGATGTTTAGGCTGTAAATTAATCAGAAAAGTGGGGAAGTTGGTTTGGTTTTAAATTGGCATTACCAATATTGTGTGATTTTTCCATTTTTTGAGGATTAAGCTGGATTTAAGTTGGGTGATTATTTTTTATATTATTAGACTAAAGTCTAAAATTGGCATTATTTTAATAAAAACATCAGTAAAAACAATGATATTAATTTGATTGAAATATGATCTGGTTTATAAATGTAGTTAATATTGGTCATACCAATATTAATTTTTAATTGAAGTTTTACTTCATTTTAAATCAAAATAAGCCAAGTATAAGTCATTATTGGTTTGTTTCTCTTTACAGTCGCTCATATTGGTCTGTCCAATATTGGCAAAAGTGCCAATAATATGCTCAAAATTAAATCTTAGTAAGCATTTCAAGGAGATGACAATGCTTCAATGGCAGCAAATGTATGACCCGATGGGGAATATTTGGATTTCAAGTCTAATTGCACTGATTCCGATTATCTTCTTCTTTTTGGCGCTCGCGGTATTTCGTTTAAAAGGCAGTGTGGCAGGTACCATTACCGTAGTACTTGCACTTCTTGTCTCTTTATTTGCCTATAAGATGCCTGTGCTGATGGCATTCGCATCGATGGCTTATGGTTTCCTCTACGGTTTATGGCCGATTGCATGGATCATTATTGGTGCGGTATTCCTGTATAAAATTTCAGTGAAGACAGGCCAGTTTGACATCATTCGTTCTTCTATTCTCTCAATTACTGAAGATCAGCGTTTACAAATGCTGTTAGTGGGTTTTGCTTTCGGTACCTTCTTAGAGGGTGCGGCAGGCTTTGGTGCTCCTGTGGCAATTACCGCAGCACTATTAGTCGGTTTAGGCTTTAAACCTTTATATGCAGCAGGTCTCTGTCTAATCGTAAACACAGCACCTGTGGCTTTTGGTGCGATGGGTATTCCAATTATTGTTGCTGGACAAGTGTCTGGTGTCGATACGATGGAAATCAGCCAAATGGTGGGCCGTCAGCTACCATTTATGGTGCCAATCGTGTTGTTCTGGATTATGGCAATCATGGACGGCTGGCGCGGTGTTAAAGAAACATGGCCAGCAGTTGTGGTAGGTGCAAGTAGCTTTGCAATTGCACAATACTTAACTTCTAACTTTGTTGGTCCAGAATTACCTGATATTACGGCTGCAATTGCATCCTTGGTTTCTTTAACAATTTTGTTTAAATACTGGCAGCCGAAGCACATTTTCCGTTTTGCAGATCAAGATGCAACGATGAGTGAAGATGTGGCTGCACAAAAACAGCAAAAATATACTGTAGGACAAATTGCAAAAGCATGGTCTCCATTCGCAATTTTAACTGTGATGGTGACGATCTGGAGTGTGAAACCGTTTAAGGACTTATTTGCCAAAGACGGTGCATTGCATGATCTCGTGATTTCAATCAAAGTGCCATTTTTGCATCAAATGATTCAAAAAATGCCACCAGTGGTTGCTGAAATTAAAGACTATGACGCGATTTACAAGTTTGATTGGATCTCGGCGACAGGAACTGCGATCTTTATTGCAGCATTGATCACCATTGCCTATTTGAAGATGAAACCGAAAGATGCTGTGGTAACTTTTGGTGAAACCCTGAATGAATTGAAAGTTCCCATTTATTCAATTGGTATGGTGTTGTCTTTTGCATTTATCGCAAACTATTCGGGTATGTCTTCGACCTTGGCTTTGGCCCTTGCACATACAGGTTCGGCATTTACGTTCTTCTCGCCTTTCTTGGGTTGGTTGGGTGTATTCCTCACGGGTTCAGATACTTCTGCCAATGCACTGTTTTCAGCACTTCAAGCCACTACGGCTCAGCAAATTGGTGTGCCAGAAGTTTTACTGGTGGCAGCCAATACCAGTGGTGGTGTGACCGGTAAGATGATTTCACCTCAATCGATTGCGATTGCGTGTGCGGCAGTCGGACTGGTTGGTAAAGAGTCTGATTTATTCCGTTTTACCTTAAAACACAGTATAACGTTCACAATTATGATGGGTATTATGATTACTCTACAAGCCTATGTGTTCCCATGGATGATTCCATAACACAAATTGTGTATCAACGTTAAGGAAAGCAGATGAAAGTCTCCGATAAAGCTGTACAAAGCCTGCGTGTATTGATTGAACAAAGCAATATGCAAGTTGGAGACCGTCTGCCTGCTGAAAGAAAACTGTGTGAACAGCTTCAAGTCTCTCGCTCTTCTTTAAGAGAGGCCATTTCGCAGTTGACCAGCATGGGTATGTTGGTCAGCAAAGTGGGGGCGGGGACTTTTTTAAAACAATTACCAGCAACGTGGTCCAGTTATCAAATCGTACAACCGATTAGTAATTTGATGAGTGAGGATCCTGCCTATCGATTTGATGTGCAAGAGGCGCGCATTATTTTAGAAGGTGGAACAACTTGGTATGCAGCACAACGCGCAACCCAAGAAGATCTGGTGAATATCCGACATCATTATGACCAGATTAACCATTTTCAGGCTTTGGGAAATGATGATGAGGCGGCTCGTGCAGATGCGAAATTTCATTTGGCGATTGCTGAAGCCTCTCATAATTTGGTTTTGATTCAGATGATGCGTGGTCTGTTCGATTTGTTGCAGTTCAACGTCGCTTTGGGACGTCGAAAAGTCTATAGCGAAGCACACCGTTTTGATCAATTGCATGATCAGCACTTTCAAGTCATGAATGCAATTGAACGTCGTGATCCAGAAGCTGCACGTAAAGCAGTCTGTGGACACATTGAGTTTGTAGTACAACAGGTGCGAATGATTGATGAAGAAGAAGCTCGTCGTCAGCGCGCCAGTCGATTAAACAGGATATAAGCATGATTATTTCTTCTGCCAATGACTACCGTGAAGCGGCACGACGTCGTTTACCGCCATTTTTATTCCATTACATCGATGGTGGTGCGTATGCAGAATATACCCTGAAGCGTAATGTAGAAGATTTATCAAAAATTGCTTTGCGCCAGCGTGTACTGAACGACATGTCACAGTTAAGTTTAGAGACCAAACTGTTTGATGAAACTTTGTCGATGCCTGTTGCATTATCTCCTGTGGGTTTAACAGGCATGTATGCACGCCGCGGTGAAGTTCAAGCTGCTGTCGCTGCAGATAAAAAGGGTATTCCATTTACACTGTCTACCGTTTCAGTATGTCCAATTGAGGAAGTGGCGCCTGCGATTCAGCGTCCAATGTGGTTCCAGCTCTATGTACTGCGTGACCGTGGTTTCATGAAAAATGCTTTGGAACGTGCTAAAGCGGCAGGCTGTTCAACCTTGGTGTTTACTGTGGATATGCCTGTTCCGGGCGCACGTTACCGTGATGCCCACTCGGGTATGAGTGGTCCAAATGCAGCAATGCGCCGTTATATGCAGTCGTGTTTCCACCCACATTGGGCGTGGAATGTCGGCATGATGGGACGTCCGCATGACTTGGGCAATATTTCTAAATACTTAGGTAAGCCTACAGGCCTAGAAGATTATATTGGTTGGTTAGGTTCTAACTTTGATCCGTCTATTTCATGGAAAGACCTTGAGTGGATTCGTGAGTTTTGGGATGGGCCAATGGTCATTAAAGGAATTCTGGATCCTGAAGATGCCAAAGATGCAGTGCGTTTCGGTGCAGATGGGATTGTGGTTTCAAACCACGGTGGTCGTCAGCTGGATGGCGTTTTATCTTCTGCACGTGCACTTCCGCCAATTGCAGATGCTGTCAAGGGTGATATTAAAATCCTCGCGGATTCGGGTATTCGTAATGGTTTAGACGTGGTACGTATGCTGGCGTTGGGTGCGGACACGTGTATGCTCGGTCGTGCTTTTGTTTATGCACTCGGTGCAGCAGGCGGTGAAGGTGTTTCAAATCTATTGGAACTGATTGATAAAGAAATGCGTGTGGCAATGACTTTAACAGGTGCAAAAACCATTGCTGATATTACGTCTGACTGTTTAGTGAAGTTAGAGAAAGAATTGGCTGAGTAATTCATTATATCAGTAGAAGCGTTCTCACACGGTAAACGGGCATTCAATAGGTATTTACATCAATACCGTGATTATTGCTATTTATATAATCCCTCCAACCTCCCTTTAAAAGGGAGGAGTTATACCGATTAGAATTTATGTTGCAGGTATAAATAATTTTTCTTTTACTTTAAATGCCTAAGGTAAAGAAAAAGTCCCTCTTTGGAAAAGGGGGGATTTAGGGGGATTATAATCATTGGAAATAACAAATATGAACCCTCGATCTCCACAATACGTTATTGAAAACTTAATAAATATCGTTGGTAAACAACACGTTTTAACTGAAGATAAAGACACACGTTTATACCGCCAAGGTCGTCGTTACGGTGCAGGAAAAGTACTGGCTGTTGTTGCACCGGGGTCATTACTGGAACAGTGGCAAGTATTGCAAACGGCTGTTGATGCAGATTGTATTGTAATTATGCAAGCAGCCAACACAGGTTTGACTGGTGGTTCAACACCTTTTGGCGATGACTATGACCGTCCTGTGGTTCTGATCAGCACGCGTCGTTTGGTTGGCATTCAGGTCATTAATGACGGTCAGCAAGTGATTTGTTTACCCGGTGCAACATTAGATAGACTTGAAAAAGAATTGGTGCCATTTAATCGGGAGCCACACTCGGTGATTGGTTCATCGTGTATTGGAGCTTCAGTTTTAGGCGGCGTCTGTAATAACTCAGGCGGTGCTTTGGTACGTCGTGGTCCTGCTTATACTGAGTTAGCTTTGTATGCCCGTGTTAATGATGATGGTCAGTTAGAGTTGGTGAATCACTTGGGAGTGAACCTAGGCGAAACACCTGAAGAAATTCTAAGCAAGCTTGAAACGAAAAATTATCAAATCGGCGATATTATCAATAACTCAGGCTGCTGCGCATCGGACCATCGTTATGGACATGATGTTAAACAAGTGGATGAAAATACGCCCGCGCGTTTTAATGCCGATCCATCTCGTTTATATGAAGCATCGGGTTCAGCAGGTAAAGTATGTGTCTTTGCCGTACGTTTGGATACCTTTGAAAAAATTCCAAGCCAAGTATTCTACGTGGGTACAAATTCACATGATGATTTGACTGAAATCCGCCGTTTTTTACTAAAAGATTTGCCGCGATTACCGATTGCAGGGGAATACATCCACCGCGTGGCTTATGACATTGGGGCAGAGTACGGTAAAGACACCTTCATGTTCATTGAAAAGCTAGGTACAGCCAAAGTACCTGCTGCATTTGCAATGAAAGATAAGGTCGATGCGTACTTAGAAAAATTTGGTATGAAAGGACTGTCAGATAAAGCCCTGCAATTGATCACCAAATTTTTGCCCAATCATTTACCGAAACGGATGAATGCCTTCCGTGATCTGTATGAACATCATTTGGTTATTCGGATTGAAAATCAAGATGTCGAGCAAGTTGAAAGCTTTTTAAAACGTTATTTCCGAGATAAAAGCTCAGGTGATTTTTTCCACTGTAGCGAGGAAGAAGGACGTAAAGCATTTTTACATCGTTTTGCCGTTGCAGGTGCAGCAATTCGCTATCGGGATACGCATCGTTCAGAGGTTGAAGATATTGTGGCTCTGGATATTGCATTACGTCGTAATGATCGCGAGTGGGTGGAAACCTTGCCCAAAGAGATGGATGATCTGATTGTTCATAAACTCTATTATGGTCACTTTTTATGTCATGTGTTTCATCAGGACTATATTGTGAAAAAAGGCGTAGATCCTTTGGCGATGGAACACCAAATGTGGCATTTACTGGATGCTCGTGGGGCGGAATACCCAGCTGAGCATAATGTCGGACATTTATATGTAGCAAAACCTGCACTACGAACGCATTATGAAAAGCTTGATCCTACCAATAGTTTTAATGTGGGCATTGGTCAAACCAGTAAGCTGAAGCATTGGCAGTAAAGGGCTTTGGTCTAAAAAACTAAACCAGTGAGGGCAACGTCACTGGTTTTTTATTGTCGTATGTTTTTGAGCGCTCAGTTGAATTGACTGTAGATGCCAAGAATTTTTTATAAATTGTCATCCCAATATTTTAAAAAACAGCTAAAGTAGTATGCAACAAGTTGCAAAGCCAAAGATAAGGATTCATGATGACAACCAATAGCTATGCACATATTTTAAAACCCTTACATTTGGGTTTTACTACCATTAAAAACCGTGTGGTGATGGGCTCCATGCATACGGGCTTGGAAGATCGTTTTTATAATTATCCAAAATTGGCAGCATACTTCGGTGAGCGTGCTAAAGGTGGAGTCGGCCTGATCATTACAGGTGGAATTTCTCCAAACCGTCAAGGTTGGCTCCTACCTGCGGGTGGAACGATGAATACACTGGGGGATATTGCTCCGCATCGTCTAGTGACACATGCCGTACATAAGCATGGTGCAAAAATTCTCATGCAAATTTTGCATGCTGGACGTTATGGCTACCAACCCTTTGTGGTTTCTGCCAGCCCAATTAAATCGCCAATTTCGCCTTTTAAACCGCGTCAAATGTCTGAAAAACAAATTTTGAATACCATTGATGACTATGTTAACTGTGCTAGTCTTGCCAAAAAGGCGGGCTATGACGGTGTGGAAATTATGGGTTCAGAAGGTTATTTACTGAATCAATTCTTAAGCCGTCATGTGAACCAACGTGAAGACCGTTGGGGTGGGCCGATTGAAAACCGTATGCGTTTTGCGGTCGAAATCGTCAAAGGGATACGTGCACAAGTTGGTGAGAAATTTATTATTTGCTTCCGTTTGTCATTGCTGGATTTGGTGCATGACGGTAACACTATGCAGGAAGTAATTACTATTGCGCAAGCACTAGAAAAAGCAGGCATTACCTTGTTGAATACAGGGATTGGCTGGCATGAAGCACGTATTCCAACCATTGTGACTTCGGTGCCGCGTGCTGCTTTTGTTGACTATACTGCGGAAGTGAAAAAGCACGTGGCTGTGCCAGTGATTGCCTCAAACCGTATTAACATGCCAGATACCGCGGAAGAGATTTTGGCATCTGGCAAAGCTGATATGGTGCAAATGGCGCGTCCCTTATTGGCCGATGCTTTTTGGGTGAATAAAACAGCAACCAATCGTGTTGATGAGATCAATACGTGTATCGCTTGTAACCAAGCATGCTTAGATCATACTTTTAAAAACCAACGTGCAACCTGTTTGGTCAACCCGCGTGCAGCGTTTGAAACAGAGTTGGTTTATTTGAAGGCGAAACAACCGAAACGAGTTGCGGTAGTGGGTGGTGGTGTCGCAGGGATGTCAGCCGCGACGGTTGCAGCCAGTCGTGGACACCAAGTGACATTGTTTGAAGCAAGTCATGAAGTGGGTGGACAGTTCAACTTGGCAAAAGTTGTACCCGGTAAAGAAGAGTTTCATGAAACCATTCGTTATTTCAAAGTACAGATTGAAAAAACGGGAGTCGACTTACGTTTAAACACCAAGGTGAATCGTGAGCAGCTTGAGCGTGAAGGCTTTGAAGAAATTATCATTGCCACGGGTGTTGTGCCACGTGCATTACGTATTGAAGGGAGTGATTCACCGCAAGTCTTGTCTTATGCAGAAGTGTTACGCGGCGCACCTGTCGGTCGAAAAGTTGCGGTGATTGGTGCTGGAGGGATTGGTTTTGATGTGTCTGAGTATTTATTGAAACCAGAGCATCAACCTCAGCCACAACTGCTTGCAGATTGGCAACGTGAATGGGGTGTAGATCCAAACCCGAATTATGTTTCTGAAGGAGGCACGCAAGCCGCAGAAGTTCATCCGCCTGTTCGTGAGATTTATTTATTACAACGTAAAACCTCTGCACTTGGAGCAGGTTTGGGTAAAACCTCGGGTTGGGTACACCGCGCACAGTTGAAAAAGCATGCAGTACGTATGTTGCGTGGGGTTCAGTACAAAGCTGTGACTAATGAAGGTCTTTGGATAGATTTGGCAGGACAAGATCAATTGTTACGTGTCGATACCATCGTTGTGTGTGCAGGACAGGAGTCAGTGAAAGATCTGATGCCAAGTGCTGAGCAAAATACGTTAGCCAATTATCACATTATTGGTGGTGCTAAACTCGCAGCTGAGTTAGATGCAAAACGTGCCATTCGTGAAGGTGCAGAAGTTGCTGCAAAATTGTAAACGTTTGATGAAACAATATGCAGTTGGTTGCTTCAAGGTGAATTTTCACTTGTCATTGAAACAAAAGCTCCGTATGATGGCGCACATGGAAGCGTGGCAGAGCGGTTTAATGCACCGGTCTTGAAAACCGACGAGGGCTTATACCCCTCCGTGAGTTCGAATCTCACCGCTTCCGCCAAATTTTAAAAGCCCTCTGTAGTTACAGGGGGCTTTTTTTTCATATTTTTCTCACAAATTAATCCATATTACTGATAAAAAAATAGCCGTTTGATTGAAAGTCTCAACTTTTAGGAGTTAGGCAAACAATTGTCGCCAAATTTAGCAATTGCAGTCTCTGGTTTATGGGACTCAGGTGCAGGTGACCCCGCACCAACTTTAGGTCCTGTGAAGGGTTATTGGGGTGCGGGTTTGGCTGCTAAATACAATATTAGTCAAAAAATGGCTTTCAGCGTAGGTGGTCGCTATATGTGGTTTGGTGATGCGGAAGGTGAAACTTCGGATCGTCGTATTGTTGGCGAGTTTGAGGACAATACAGGCTATATCGTGGGGATGAAACTCTCTTATAAATCTAAATAATTATCTCGCTTATTACTTGCTTGAGGTTTTGCCTTCTCTCTGAAATGTTGGGAGAAGGTTTTTTTATAACAGTATTAAATTATTTGTCTAGTTGTTTGTACTATCATAGCGTTTACGGAGTTGACTTTATATTTTTCAGTATTTTGAACGAAGTAAATCTATATTAAACAATTCTTTAAAGTATTCGGTTTTTTACCATGAAGATGAAACATCGTGACTGTTTATTCAGATGTATTGCAGAGCAACATAGTGTTGAGCTTGTGCAACGGTTATCATAGAGTCAACAAAGCGTTGGAAGACATTATGAAAATCGTGGCAGATGAAAATCTCGCATTTACCGATTATTTTTTTGCCGAATTTGGTGAAGTTGAGCACAAAGCAGGGCGTACTTTAACGCATGCCGATGTTGTAGATGCCAAAGCACTGTTGGTGCGTTCCGTAACTCAAGTCAATCCAGCATTAATCAATAACACCACACTTCAATATGTGGGTAGTGCAACGATTGGTACAGACCACTTAGATATTAACGCTATTGAAAAGCAGAATATTCAATGGGCGAATGCCGCAGGTTGTAATGCGCAGGCGGTGGTTGAATATGTGATTACAGCTTTACTTCATTTGAATCCAGCATTGCTGAACGCTGAAGAAAGTTTTACTTTGGGCATTATTGGCCTAGGAAATGTCGGTTCTCGCTTAGCTTATATGGCCCAATTATTGGGCTGGAATGTGATCGGTCATGATCCTTTTGTACAGCAAGATGCGATTCAGCAGGTCGATTTAAATACGTTATTGTGTACTGCCGATGCGATTTCATTACATGTACCATTAACCCAAACAGGACCATATCCAACTTACCATTTGTTCAATGCCGGAGCTTTGGCTGCGATGAAATTGACAGCAATATTGATTAATTCTGCGCGTGGACCTGTGATTGAAGAGCAAGCTTTATTGGCCGACATCGAAAAAACACAGCGCAAAGTGGTATTAGATGTCTTTGAACATGAGCCTGTGATTTCTGAACAAGTGTTGAATGCTGTGAGTCTGGTGACGCCACATATCGCAGGTTATAGCTTAGAAGGCAAAGCGCGTGGTACACAAATGATCTATGAGGCTTTCTGTAAAACCTTTCAGTTTGAAGCACATAAAAGTTTCGAGTCGCAGTTGCCTGTATGTGCTCAATATTTTGAAGGCCAAGATTTGAAATCTGCTCTTCAACAGCATTTAAATGAAATCTACCCGATTGCACGGGATGACCAAGCCTTACGTGCATGCTTAAAAGAGGGGATGATCGATCAAAAAGCCTTTGATCATTTAAGAAAAACTTATCCATTACGCCGTGAATGGGCTACACACGGAGGGCCGAAGGCATGAGTCAGGACGTGATCCATTATCAGCCAACCTGTGACTTAAAAGCCATGCGTGCTCGCGCGCAAATGTACAGCCAAATTCGCCAGTTTTTTGCTGAACGTGAAGTGCTTGAGGTTGAAACCCCAATCTTATCTCAAGCTGGTGTGACTGATGTATATTTGGCTTCGGTTCAAGCACAGCGACATGTACAAGGTAAGCAACAAACACATTATTTGCAGACCTCACCTGAGTTTGCCATGAAGCGCTTATTGGCCAGCGGTAGTGGGCCAATTTATCAAATCTGTAAAGTTTTCCGTGATGATGAACATGGTCGTAAACACAATAGTGAATTTACCATGTTGGAATGGTATAGACCGAATTTCAGTTTGAAGGATTTGATGTTTGAAGTGACAGATTTATTGAATGTCACATTAAAGCAGCGTTTTGGTGAAGTCCGCCCTACCATTTTGAGCTATAAGCATGCGTTTATGGATCGCTTGGATTTGAACCCACTGCAAGCCAGTTTGAAAGAGTTAAAAAACTGCTGTAACCGCGTGGGTTTAAATTTGGACTTGGGCGATGACCGACTGGGCTATATCGATTTGCTCTTTTCACATTTTGTAGAGCCAAGTCTAGGTTTTGATACGCCTGTATTTCTGACCGATTTTCCGCCAGAGTTGGCCTCGCTTGCCAAAACTAAAACGGATGAAGACAGTGAATGGGTTGCAGCACGTTTTGAGCTGTATATTGAAGGTTTGGAACTCGCCAATGCTTATGATGAGTTGATCGACGCAGAGGTATTGCGTTCGCGTTTTGAAGCCGATAATGCTGAACGTGAAAAATTAGGCTTATATGTGATGCCAATTGATGAGTTTTTATTGGCTGCTTTGCCTCAAATGACGGCATGTGCAGGTATTGCGTTAGGTGTGGATCGTTTGTTAATGATTGCAACAGAACAAATGCAGTTGGAAAAGGTGATTACCTTTCCCGCATCCATTTCTTAAGTGAAATTAAATAAAGCGCCGATTGTGGCGCTTTATTTGAGTCGATCAAGTTTTAACTGTACTGAGCCTTTAGCTCTCCAATCGCGTGTATTCGACGTTCTATCAGCATTTCACCGATATCCGGGCCTTTAATATCCGTAGGTAGGTCTTGTGCTTTGATATTTCGCACTACATCCATCACCTTTAAAATATATGCAGACTGTGGGTATTCTCGATCTTCAAGTCCTAAACGACCACGTGAGTCGCATTCGCAGGCCTGCACAAAGGCTTCAACCCGTTCTGGGCGGCGTAGTACATCTAAGCGTTGCAGTAAGCGCCATAAAGTACCTGGTTTTAAGTTCAGGGCTTGATGACATTTCAAATGTTCTTTACAGACCGTAATTGCGAGCTGTTTCATCTGCGTTGGAACTTTTAGACGCTCACACACTTCTGTCACAGGTTTGACCCCACGTTCTTCATGCATGATATGACGCGGTAGCTCGTCCACAGGTGTCAAAGCTTTGCCTAAGTCATGCACTAAAACAGCAAAACGAACATCCAGTGCGTAGTTGGCACGACATGCTTGCTGTAGTGACATCATGGTATGAATACCGCAGTCAATTTCAGGGTGATACTCAGGGCGCTGTGGAATACCGTAAAGTGCCGCGATTTCTGGAAAAAGTACTTTTAAAGCACCACAGCGACGTAGCACTTCAAAGTATTCATCGGCATGATCTTCCATCAGAGCACGAGAGGTTTCTTTCCAAATGCGTTCAGGAGTTAGTGCCTCCAGTTCACCCGAGTCTGCGAGTTGCTGCATCAGTGCCAACGTTTCTTCGGCTACCGTAAATCCTAGGGTTTTATAACGTGCAGCAAATCGTGCAACACGGAGGACGCGTAGAGGGTCTTCTACGAAAGCATCAGAAACATGCCTTAAAACACGCAGCTCTAAGTCGCGCTGGCCACCATAGGGGTCATACAGTGTGCCTTCATCATCCATTGCAATGGCATTGATGGTAAGATCACGTCGAATTAAATCTTGTTCTAGGGTAACGGTACTGTCGGTATAAAACTCAAAGCCATGATAACCATGCCCTGACTTACGTTCGGTGCGGGCCAGCGCATATTCATCTTTGGTTTCAGGATGTAAAAAAACAGGAAAATCTTTACCTACAGGTTGGAAACCTTGGGCAAGCAGTTGTTCAGGTGTTGCACCGACAACTACATAATCTTTTTCGTGATAGGGGTGACCCAGAAGCTGATCTCGGACCGCACCGCCTACTAAATAAACTTGCATGAAAAAACCTCTATTCTTGCAGCCATCATGCTACAGAATAGAGGTTTTCTCAAGTCACAAGATGCGAGTACAACGACAAACAATTATTCGCCGTTTTTCTCCGCTTCTTGAATTTCAGCTACAGTTAGTGCAGTCATATTCACTAAACGACGTGTTGTTGTTGTCGGTGTCAAAATATGAACTGGCTTTGCTGCACCCAGTAGGATAGGGCCAATGGTGACATTATTACCTGACGTTGATTTCAACAGGTTAAATGAAATGTTGGCTGCATCCAAGTTCGGCATGATCAATAGGTTCGCAGAACCTTTGAAGCGTGAGTTTGAGTATGCAAAGCTACGAATGTTTTCATCCAATGCTGCATCCGCATGCATTTCACCTTCAACTTCAAGTTCTGGCGCGATTTGCGACAAAATCTCAAACACTTTACGCATTTTTTGTGCGCTTGGGTCGGTCTGGTCTGAACCGAAGCTTGAGTGAGATAGTAGCGCAACACGTGGTGTCATACCAAAACGACGCACTTCTTCAGCGGCTAAAATAGTCATTTCAGCCAGTTGTTCAGCCGTTGGATTACGGTTGATGTAAGTGTCAGCAATGAACAGGTTGCGGTCTTCAAGCATTAAAGCATTCAATGTAAAGAAAGAGTTGTGACCTTCTTTTTTACCAATGATGTTTTTAACGAAGTCTAAGTGGATATCGTAGCTTGAATACGTACCACATAGCATCCCGTCTGCTTTACCATGTTTCACTAACATCGACGCGATCAAGGTCGAACGACGACGTGCTTCACGTTGCGCATATTCAGGTGTTACACCTTTACGTTGCATGAGCGTGTAGTAGTCATCTGCAAACAGTTCGTAGTCAGGATTTTTTTCTTGATCGACAATCGTGATATTCACACCATGTTCAAGACGTAAGCCTAACTTTTTAATGTTCGCTTCAATAACCGCAGTTCGACCGACTAAAATTGGTTTTGCAAGATCTTCATCGACCGCAATTTGTACTGCACGAAGTACGCGTAGGTCTTCACCTTCAGCATAGGCAATACGTTTTGGGTCGGATTTTGCTTGAGCAAAAATAGGCTTCATCATAAATGCAGAGTTGTAGACAAACTCAGACAGACGCTGACGATAAGCAGAGAAGTCTTGAATTGGTCGATCAGCTACACCAGAGTCCATTGCTGCTTGTGCGACAGCAGGTGCAATTTCTAAAATCAGACGTTGATCGAGTGGACGTGGAATAAGGTAGTCACGACCAAAAGATGCTGATTTTTCACCATAAGATGCTGCATCTGCTTCAATGTGTGCCATACGCGCAATTGCATAGACACATGCGATTTTCATCTCTTCATTGATCGTTGTTGCACCTACATCAAGAGCACCACGGAAAATGTAAGGGAAGCAAAGTGCGTTGTTCACTTGGTTTGGATAGTCTGAACGACCTGTCGCCATGATCACGTCATCACGAACTTCATGTGCATGTTCAGGAAGAATTTCAGGATCTGGGTTTGCAAGTGCAAAGATAATCGGATCTTTCGCCATGACCTTAACCATTTCTTTGGTTAAGATACCCGCAGCAGATAAGCCAAGGAACATGTCTGCGCCTGCAATCACGTCAGCCAGTTGAGTGCCTTCGATATCTTGTACATAACGTTTTTTAGACTCATCTAGACCTTCACGTTTCGTGGTAAGCAGACCGCGAGAGTCAGCCACAACGATATTTTCTTTCTTCGCACCAATTGCACAAAGAAGATCTAAACAAGATAATGCTGCTGCACCTGCACCTGAAGCAACAATCTTGATTTCCTCAATTTTTTTGCCATTTAACTGCAAAGCGTTTAGCAAAGCAGAACCGACAATAATAGAAGTACCATGTTGGTCGTCGTGGAACACAGGAATGTTCATGCGTTCACGTAGTTTTTGCTCGATATAGAAACACTCTGGTGCCTTGATGTCTTCAAGGTTGATACCACCAAAAGTCGGTTCTAATGCAGCAACAATGTCCACGATTTTGTCAGGATCATTTTCTGCAATTTCGATGTCAAAAACGTCAACACCAGCGAATTTTTTAAACAGTACGCCTTTACCTTCCATAACAGGTTTAGACGCTAAAGGACCAATGTTACCAAGGCCAAGTACGGCTGTACCGTTACTGACCACAGCAACTAAGTTACCACGCGCTGTGTAAAGCGCCGCAGTAGACGGGTCGCGTTCAATCTCTAAACATGGTGCAGCAACACCTGGTGAATAAGCTAAAGCTAAGTCACGTTGGTTGACCAGCTGCTTGCTTGGTGTAACGCTGATTTTCCCTGGAGTTGGAAATTCGTGATAATACAAAGCTTGCTGTTTTAATGATTGATCGTCCATCTGAATCTCTTTGTAGCGTGGGTTAGCCAGCGGAGCTGGTGGTTTTTTAGTAGACAAGACCGAATATACCATTAGTTGCTGGTATATCCCAGTGATAGCTGGTGCTTTTTAAGGCAAACTTAGAGCTAAAACAGTCTGATTTATATTAAGTATGTATAAGAGGGCGTATCTAGATGATCTCTTAAGTATTGGGTAGCATCGAGCTGTGGAAGAGGTTTTGAAAATAAATAACCTTGCGCGATATCACATTCTAAGTTTTGCAGGTAACTCAGTTGTTGTTCGGTCTCAATTCCTTCCGCCACCACGGTCATACCCATGGCTTTCCCCATGGCAATCATGGCACTCACAATAGCTTCTTGTTTGCAGTGCCCAATTTTTGAAATGAAGCTTCGATCAATTTTTAAAGTATCGATTGGGAAGTCAGTGAGGTAAGACAGCGAGGAATAACCTGTGCCAAAGTCGTCTAAAGAAATATGAATGCCACGTGATTTGATGGTTTCAAGGAGATTTTTTACCGTTTCCGAGTTTTCAACCAAAGTGGATTCTGTAATTTCTAATTCGAGGCTGCTGCCACTAATTTTGTATCGATCAAGGGCTTCATCTAGGTCCTTTAAAAGCTGTCCGCGTTGTAGTTGTTGGGCAACCACATTGACCGAGACACAGATATTATCAAAACCCAATTTATTCCATTCTTTGATTTGCTTCGCGGTTTGTAAAATCACAATGCGACCGATGTCTGAAATCAAGCTGGTTTTTTCTGCCATAGGAATAAACAGACCTGGCGGTACGATGCCCTTGGTTGGATGATTCCAGCGTACCAGTGCCTCAAAACCATAAATTTTCTGATTGTGAAAGTTGATTTTGGGCTGGTAATAAACCACTAACTCATTGTTTTGTATCGCTAGTCTTAAATCGCGCTCTAAATAAATCCCTTCTTCCAATGCAACGGTATTGCTCAGGCTGTAGAACTTTGTGGCATTTCCACCTAAACGTTTTGCTTCACTCAGCGCTTGTTCGGCACAGTTGTTTAAGTAGTCCAGTTGACGACCATGTTCAGGGTACTGCGAAATCCCCATTGAAAGCGTAATAATATGTTCTTGACCAAAAATATCAAAAGGCAGACTAAAGGCTTTATTAATGCGATCGATATGTTCCTGAACTGAGGGTCGAATATGAGAGACCTCATATACAATTGCAAAATCATCACCATTCAAGTGAGCCACCATCAGGGCTTCAGCATTGGTCAAACGAAGGCGCTGGGCAACTTGGCGCAGCAGCTCATCGCCTCCATTATTGCTTAAGAATTCATTCAATGGACGGAAACGGTCAATATTGAGCCGAATAATCGCCAGTTGTTTAATGCTGTCTTGTTGAGAAACCAAATACTGATGAAGCTGATAGTTATAGTAAAAACGATTGGGTAAGTCGGTCAGCGTATCGTAGTTTTCTAAATAGGAAAGACGCTGTTCTTGCAGTTTGCGCTCGGTTAAATCGGACACGATACCAATATAATGCGTGACACGATATTGCTCGTCGGTAACGGCATTCAGATGCATCCAAATACACAACTCTTTGCCCGACAGAAACTTTTCATTCAGTTCACCGTCGTATTCGCCTTTTTTAAGGAGTTGGCCAATGATTTGGTTATGTGTGGTGCGTTGAAGCGACTTATAGTTCGCAACAATATCAAACAAATGTTTGCCATTGATTTGTGCAGCTTCAAAGCCAGCCAAACGTTCAAAGAAGGGATTTACGTCGATATAACGCAGGTCTTCATCTAAGATGAAAATCCCTTGTTCAGCTTGTTCAAGTACGCTCGCTGCTAGTCGCAGACGTTCTTGGTTGCTTTTTTCATGTTGAATGTCACGTCGAATACCGACCATTTGTAACGGTTTTTGATTGATTGGATCGCGAGCAATGACACGCCCAGTGTCATGTACCCAGTACCATTTCCCGTTATTGTGTTGCACACGATAAGTGGCTTCATAGCGGTCTGAATGACCCCGTAAATGACTTTTCATTGCAGATTTAAACGGGGCAATATCATTTGGATGAATCAGGTACTGAAGCTGAAGCTGATGCTCTGTGGAATTTTTAAGTACTTTTTCTTGTTTGTGATTGGTTAGGGAAATGAGCCGATCTTTAATATTCCAATCCCAAGGACGAATACCTGAAATTTCATGGGCAAGCGATAGGTTTTCTTGCTTATTTTTTAAGTCTTTATTGATTTGATTTATGTCAAAGGTTCGTTCACGTACTTTTTGCTCAAGCAATTGATTATTCAGTTGTAACTGTTGTTCAATTTCTTTGGATTTATTCACTTCGTTTTGTAGCTGTTTGCATAAATCATCGGTCCAAGCGACTTGTTTTTCAGCTTCTTTTTTCAGCTCTCGATTTTTAATTGAGAGACGGGATAAGTGCTGATTAATACGGTTGGTGGCATTGGCACAGAGCAAAATCACAATCAGAATAAAGTTCACAGCAAGGTGAAAAAGAGTGTGATTGGCATCGAAGTTGATAAATTGCGAGAGGACATAAGGGGTGATAGACGGAATAAAAACCAAACAAAAATAATTGATGCGCTGCGTTAAATAGGTGAGGCAAACGGTCTGTGTGACAATCACTAAGAGTGCAGATAAGAGTAGGGCATTTGTATAGTTAAAATTGCCAGATAGGCTGGGTAAGTAGTAGTAGATACAGACGACGCCTGCTGCAACCAAAAGACCAATACTTAAACAGATGCCTTGAATCCAGCGGTGCGCATGTTTGGCAGAGTGGTTTTTCGGGTTGAAATACACGGTGTTCACGAGCCAAAAAATACTGAGGATAAACTCAGAAACAAAAAACCACAGGTTAAAATAAAAGGAATATTGAGAAAAATTATAGTGATATGCACAGAAAATATAAAAATTAAGAATCAGTAAGCTACTGATGAGGAAACGAAGATGGCTAATGGAATGCGATATTTGCGCAGTCTGCAAGTGCCGATCAAGATTTTCTGTAGAAATATCTGGCATGAATCGCGAAACCTTATTTTTTTTATGACCCAATGGCGTTGTGTTGTGTCTTTTTTCAAATTTAAATACATTGTGTAAAACACAATCAATTTATATTTTGATATAAGTCAAGGGTAATATTGTTGTACATCATAATCAATATATTAACAGAACAAAAGGGTGACTCGGCTGTTTATGTGATTTAAATCACTAAATTGTAGTTGAGGATTGACAAAGCGACGACTGGTGCTGTCTCTGTACGTAATACACGCTCACCAATACACCAGTTGATAAAACCGTGCTCATTGGCTGTTATAATTTCAGCCTCACTTAAACCACCTTCAGGCCCAATGAGTAGTGCAATGTTTGGTGTTGCATTTGCCAATACGTCGAATTTTTCTTTATTCGGAGCGAGTACAAGTCGAGTCGCAGGTAATTCAGATGCGAGCCATTTATCTAAGTTGACTGGAGCATGGATAGTGGGAACAATGTTCATGCCACATTGTTCACATGCCGCGATGGCAATTCCTTGCCAATGATCGATCTTCTTTTGGTCGCGATCATATTTCAAACGCATTTCACAACGTTCAGACGTTAATAGTTGAATTTCGGAAACGCCTAATTCAACTGCCTTTTGAATGACATAGTCCATACGATCACCTTTACTCATGACTTGACCGAGTAAAGTTTTAAACGCAGGTGTACGATTGGTTGGGTTAAAAGCAGTGACCTGAACTGATGCTGACTTTTTAGCAACGTCACTTAAGGTCACTTCATATTCGCCGCCTTGTCCATTAAACAAAGTAGCCGTTTCACCGACTTGAGCACGCAAAACTTTTACCCAGTGGTGAAACACAGTTTCAGTCAGTTCGACAGTGTGATCAACATTGAGTTCTGCTTCCATAAAAAAACGAGGCATTCGGTTTTACTCTCAAATAGGGTGAATCTAGTTTAAATACTTATGCTAAACCGAGGTCTAGTACAAGCTGACGGGTAGGATCAGTCGTGTTCATGGTGTAGAAGTGCAAACTCGGTGCGCCACCTGCAATCAGGCGTTCACAAAGTTTCACAATCACTTCATGACCAAATGCTTTAATGCTGGCAGTGTCATCACCATAGGTTGCCAGTTGCTTACGAATCCAACGTGGAATCTCAGCGCCTGTACCATCTGCAAAGCGAATCAAGTTGCTGGCATTGGTAATTGGCATAATGCCTGGTGCAACAGGAATGTTCACACCTTCTTTTTGAATGCGATCTACAAAATAGAAGTAAGCATCTGGATTAAAGAAGAACTGCGTTAAACCCGCATTGGCACCAGCATTCGCTTTGTCGCAGAAACGTTGAATGTCTAAATCAAAGCTTTCTGCTTGTGGATGCATTTCAGGGTAAGCGGCAACTTCAATATGGAAGTGATCGCCTGAATGCTCACGGATAAAGCGCACGAGGTCTGTTGCGTATGGCAACTCGCCTAAACCGACTTGTCCAGAAGGTAAATCGCCACGTAAAGCGACAATACGGTCAATGCCTTGATCTTTGTAGATGTCGAGTAATTCAGCAATACGTGCTTTGTCATCGCCAATACAAGATAAGTGCGGTGCAACAGGCGTACCTTTACCATTGAATTCAGCAATGGCAGCAAGGGTACGTTCACGGGTAGAACCACCAGCACCGTAAGTAATTGAGAAGAACTCTGGGTTTAATAACTGAAGTTCTTGGTGTACGACTTTAAGTTTTTCTGCACCAGCATCGGTTTTGGTTGGGAAAAACTCAAAAGAAATTGGAACTTTTTTGCTCATCATCAAATCCTTTTTTATAAATGCTATTTTTTGTATTTGCTCTCATCCCATCCTTCTCCCAGAGGGAGAAGGGGATTCATTACATTGAATAGAGATAACAAGATTTCACTGCTAACATCATTCGGTAATGAAAGTCCCTCTCCTGAGCAGACTTTAAGCACTGCTTTAAAGTTCAGCGCAAGAGAGGTTAGGAGAGGTTTGCAACTTAGTATTTATAAGCGTCAGATTTGAACGGACCTTCAACAGCTACACCTAAGTAGTCTGCTTGTTCTTGAGTCAATTGAGTCAAGACACCACCAAAACCAGCAACCATTGCCGCAGCAACTTCTTCATCTAATTTCTTAGGAAGAAGTTCTACACGAATCGCCGCTTGTTTTTGATCTTCTGGAAGATCAGCAAATTTTTCAGCGAATAAGTGCATTTGACCCAAGACTTGGTTGGCAAATGAACCATCCATAATACGTGATGGGTGACCTGTTGCATTACCTAGGTTAACTAAGCGACCTTCAGAAAGAAGAATCAAGTAGTCGCTATCATTTTCAGAACGATAAACTTGGTGAACTTGTGGCTTCACTTCAACCCACTTGTAACCACGTAAGTAGTTGGTGTCGATTTCAGTGTCAAAGTGACCGATGTTACATACCACAGCGCCTGCTTTTAACGAATCAAGCATTGCAGCGTCACAAACGTGGTAGTTACCTGTAGTCGTTACGATCAGATCAGTATTTAAAAGAAGGTCAGCGTTTACGTCTTCTTTTTTACCAGTTTGCACGCCATTTTTGTATGGAGATACAACTTCGTAACCGTCCATACATGCTTGCATTGCACAGATTGGGTCGATTTCAGAAACACGTACGATCATGCCTTCTTGACGAAGCGATTGTGCAGAACCTTTACCTACGTCACCGTAACCAATGACAAGCGCACGACGACCAGATAACAGCATATCTGTTGCACGTTTAATCGCATCGTTTAGCGAGTGACGGCAACCGTATTTGTTGTCATTTTTAGATTTAGTTACTGAATCGTTGACGTTGATAGCAGGAACTTTAAGTGAACCGTCTTTCCACATTTCAAGCAGACGTTGCACACCTGTTGTGGTTTCTTCAGTAATACCGTGGATTTTCGCTAGAACTTCTGGGTATTTTTCATGAACAAGTGCAGTTAAGTCACCGCCATCATCCAGAATCATGTTGGCATCCCAAGGTGTGCCGTTTACATTGATTTGTTGTTCAAGACACCACATGTATTCTTCTTCAGTTTCGCCTTTCCAAGCAAATACTGGAACACCAGACGCAGCAATGGCAGCAGCAGCGTGGTCTTGAGTTGAGAAGATGTTACAAGATGTCCAGCGAACTTCAGCGCCTAATTCAACTAATGTCTCAATGAGAACAGCAGTTTGAATGGTCATGTGGATACAACCAAGGATTTTTGCGCCAGCAAGTGGTTTAGCAGCAGAGTAACGCTTACGCAGACCCATTAGGGCTGGCATTTCAGCTTCTGCAAGTTTGATTTCTTTACGGCCGTAGTCAGCGAGTGAAATATCAGCAACTTTGTAATCTGTAAATGAAGCAGTAACCGCGTTCATCACGATCTCCTAATATAAAAAATTGATCATTCAGTTCGCGGATGCCGTTGTTGACTCAAAAAGGATTTGAACCGGATCGTCGAGCCTAGCGATTTCACATTTATGTACCTGTGAAAAAGTCGCAGCATCCCTCGACTAGCGAAGTATTGTACTTGGAAATTGATTCAGTTCCAACGATGTTTTGTTTATTATCAACACAATCATCTTTTTTGAATTGTGTTATGGCCGTGAATATCCCTGAATCCTTAATGAACCTTGAAGCTAATGGCGGTATTTATGCGGTATGGATGCTACTCCAGCATTTATATATCGATGCGGATATTGAGCAGTTGATAGAGGTCTGTGGTTATGATGCAGAAAACGGAACGACAACCATTGGCTTGGCAGTCGGATTAAAGAAATTTGGCTTTGATGTTCAATTTTATACTGATGAAGACTCAGAGCTTCAAGAACAAGAAAAATTGAGTTATGCAGAAGCTGAGCAACTAAAGCTGCCAGTTTTAGCGGCCATCAATTACCAACAAATTCAACAGGCATTTGAGCAAAATAAATTTATCATTGTCTATTACGATACTTTAGAAGACGTCGGAAACCATTCACTGGTTTATTCTATAGATGAGCAGGAAATCTGTTTCTTTGATAGTTTTGATGCGATGCCTGCGTCTGTATTTGAACAGCAACGAAAAGCCGAAGGCATTTGTCGTCAGGTGATCATGATCGAGAATGCAAACTTTGAGACTCATGCAGAACATTAAACCTTAAAAAAGAAGATTAAAATGAAAAAAATAATAGGGTTATTTGTATTTATGTCTATGTACGTGAGTGCAAATGACAGTACAGGTTTTGTTGCAACAGGCGGTGTGCAATATCTGAAAAATAAAGATATTCAAATGTATAGTGAAAACTTATTTATCAGTAAAAAGCGAATCACTGTCGATTATGAGTTTAAAAATTTAAGTAAACATTTGGTAAACGAGACTATTTTATTTCCCTTACCGAAAGTTCAAAATTACATGGACTATGATTATGCTGATGCCACAGGTTTAATTGATAGTTTTACAGTTCAAGTTAATGGTCAGCGTATACAGCCTCAGGTGCATGTACGGGCTTTTTTACCGAGTAGTGAACAAGAATATGTTCATGATGGAGACTTTCAAGCCGATGTAACGAATGAGCTTATGGCTTGTAGTCTCACGCAGCAAGAGTTGATACAGCCGTGGAAAGGTGAAAATGCCGATATAAGTACTTCTATTCAGAAAAAAATTCAAACTTGTAAAAATCCAAGAGTGCAAAAACTACTAAAAATTCAAGATGAAGATCTCATTCGCTGGCAGTCTCAGGTTATTTATAGTTGGAAACAAAATTTTAAAGCGAACAGCATGACCCATATTCAGCATGAATATGCACCATTGGTCGGTGGTTCGGTTTCTTTATATCCTGAAGAGGATGAAAAGACTTATTGTATGGATCAAAGCTTCAAAGCAGGTTTGAAAAAAGCCAAATCACAATATGCACCTTATCAGGCGTTGGGTTATATCTTGAAAACGGGCGCAAATTGGGCGAAACCGATTCAAAATTTTAAACTGACGATTGAGCGTGATCCCAATGAGTTGGTTTCATTTTGTTGGAATGGTCAGGTGAAAAAGATCAGTTCGACACAATTTCAAATGACAGAAAAGAATTTTGTGCCTAAGCAGGATTTAGATATTATTTTTGTACGTAAGTTTTAAGTAGTAAAAAGCCCATCAAAGGATGGGCTTTTGCTTTTATTCTTGCTCTGCGGCATCCGCCTTGTCATGCCAGTATTTTGCTTTTTCCTCATCCGCATCAACACCAAGTGCATTTTCATAAATGAAAGCCAAATCACGCATGGCTTGAGCCTCACCCAGTTCCGCCGCTTGTTGTACCAGCTCAATTGACTTAGTGACATCTTTTTCAACCACATCGCCCCGACGGTAAAAACCAGCCAACTCTAATATTGCAGTAGGGTGTTTTAGTTCAGCAGCTTGTTTTAACCAATGATGTGCATGTCCAAAGTAGGTTTCTGCTTCGCGTGGGTCTTCTTCACGAAGTTCTTTGGCATAAAAAGCATAACCTTCACCGAGCCAATACATGGCTTCTACATGACCTAATGCTGCTGCTTTGAGCGCCCATTCTTCTGCAAGCGTAATGTCATCTTCATTTTCACTTTGCATATACAGTTCAGCAAGTTCAAATTGAGCGTCACTATTACCAGTTGTTGCAAGGTTGACCAATTCAGCAGGAATTTTAGGAGATTTAGGCATACAGATAACCAAAGATTTAAACTGTGGATAGCCTAATGCTTTCAAGTGAAAAAGCCAATCCGAAGATTGGCTTTTAGGCTTAGATTAGGTGCAAAGTTAGACTGAATATAAATAAGAGTAAAACTGAAACAGTGATATTCCTAATTTTTTGCTCAAAATAACTCAAGCAAAGTCCAACAAACAACGCCGCGAAGCTAATCACGCCAACCCAATAACTGATTTCAGTGCTCCAATGTCCTTGCGTTAAGCAAATGAACAAAGAAACAATGAGGAGTAACCAACCTACAGTAGTTGCTAAGCGGGTTTGCTGAAGTGTCAGTTCTTTGCTAAAGATTTGCTTTTGATGCTTAGACATACTGCTGGCAAGAGCAAAAAAACCTAAGGTCGCTAAAGCCCATATCATTAGAAACCAAATCATGCTTTGGCCTCCTGAACAGGTGCTTTCATTTTTTTATTCGGCAAACCTTGATGCTTTTGAACTTTGTCATAAGCGAAATAGAAAATCACTGCCATTACCCACATGGCTAGGTCAACCGATGCAATCATCCACTGACCCTGTGCAATGCTGTTCCATAAAGCTTGACCGCCTGTGATCAAGTTGACCAATGGTAACAGGGCAAAAGCGAGCGCTGCCAATAAAAGTAAGTCTAACCATGCTTGGCGGTGGGTACGGAAAATGGCATAAATCAGTGTGAGTAACCACACTACAAAGAAGCTACGAATCTCCCAGTTTAACCGCATTTCTACATCTGCTGGAATGAAACGATTGGCATAAAAATATGCCGCGCAGGCCAAAGGTAAACCAATAATGGCTGCAATATTCAGGACTTCAACCAGTCGGAAACCAAACGATTTATAGCCTTGTTTCTGCTGTTGGGGTGCACGTTTTACACACCAAAGGATCAGACCCGTCGCCACCATGAGCGTACCTAAAATACCTGAACAGAATAATAACCAACGCAGTGCTAAGTCGAGGCCACGCGCTTCGTGTAAGACGGTGACCACGTTATAAATGTCACTTGGAATCGATGGATTTTTGATTCGTATATTTTTATCCGTTTCATCTTGACCCGTGACCCCATTGTAGTTGATGGTTGCATATACATTGCGATGCGCGACACTTTCAGCACGTAAAGCACGCAATTCAATTTTGGCTTGGTCTGTATTGGGTGAAATAATGTTAATCGAAGCAATTGGATTGTCTTTCCACTGTTGTTGTACCATCACCATAATTGGCGCTAGGTCCGTCAGTGGCGCAGGGCGGAGTTCGGGTTGTGGACGTTCCCCACCACGACCTTGAGCATGTTCACCACGTTGCTGTCCGCGTTCCCCATGATCCGCTCTTTCACCTTTGTGTTGCACAACTTCAGCTTTTTGGGGCTGCTCAATCATGCTGGCCTGTTGGTCACGTAAGAACTGTTGTCGATTTTCATACGCTTGGTTAATTCCCCAAGGCATGAACATAAACATGAGTAGGAGTAAGCCACTAAAAGTAATCATTAAGTGAAAAGGCAATGCAAAAACAGCAGTTGCATTGTGTGCATCCAGCCATGAACGCTGACCTTTGCCTGAGCGAAAGGTAAAGAAGTCTTTAAAGATTTTTTTATGGGTAATGATACCGCTAACAATTGCAACCAACATGAACATGGTGGCAATCCCGACCAACCAACGCGTCCACAGACGGGGTAAACCATACAATTCAAAATGGAAACGGTACAGGAACCCACCACCACGTGTATCCCGTGGTTCAATCAGTTCACCAGTCGCACTATCTAAGGTGATACGTGTTCCACCACGACGTGCTTTCGGATCTTCACCAACGGCACGAATAGTTACTTCAGTCGTAGTTTGCCGTGAGTTAGGTAGTTGAATGTTCCAACTGCCTGCATCAGGGTGGTTTTTTTGTAAATAGTTGAGCGCGACCTGCATTTGTTGCACTTGAGACTGCGTAGGGATAGATTGATGGGTTTCGGGTTTCATCCAAGTAGAAATTTCATTTTGGAAAAAACTGAGTGTTCCAGTCACAAAAATTGCATACAGCAGCCACCCTAAAATGAGACTGGCCCATGTATGCAACCATGACATGGATTGGCGCGGTCCTTCCGCTTTTTGATCAACACGCATTGAAAAACTATCCTAAAAATTTGAGTAGGGCATACAGTGCAATACATGGCACAGCAATACCGAGCGTTGCTTTTAAGGTTTTTTGAACCATAAAGACCCAAATAAAGGCAGCACAGTTAAGACAAAATGCAATGAGGGTGGCGCTCATGGCAGCATTCACAGGATTTGCAATAAAGATTTTAGCAATGGCTAATGCAGAAAGTGCTGCAAGGAGATAGCCTCCAAGTAAGGCAAGAGCAAATCTGTACAACACCATCAGACGGTAGCTAACGGGGGTATCTACATTTTTCTTTTTGGTTGGTTTCGGACGAACTTTTTCCGAATGAACCAAGGCATCAATTTGAGTGGTGCTATTCATGGAAGAGAGTTGGTGTATTAGTAAGCAATATTGCAAATGATAACAATTATTATTTAAATAGAATAGATGGTAACTTTATTTATTTTTTCTGTAACGGTTAGTTAGTTTGATGAATAGAAAAATTTGGATTGCAGTCGCTGCCTTTTTAAATCGATTTGATTCTTCTTATTATTTTTCTAAGGAACGGCTACACAGTGTTACCAAATCACGTTATACGATTTTTTGATCTGCGTTAGTTTCATAGTCAATACTTGGGTGAATTTGGAGGAAAATATGGCTGCTTTTATTAATGCCGAACAGGCAAAAATTATGTCCAACCAAGCATATTTAGATATTGAAATCTACAAATTACGTTTAGCATCACTCATCGAGGAGAGTGCCAAACAGGGAAATACTGCGGTATTTACGGTTCTGCCAAAACATTTACCCTTAGAAGATATTCGTCATTTTTCAGCAGAACTGACACAACTAGGTTATCAAGTTCGTTTGGAAGTAGAAGAGTTCTATTACCGTTTAAACGTGTATTGGATTTAAAACTTCGCTTCGATTCCATGGTTTATAGCATGTGGATAAAATAAAAGCCCGTAAAGGACTTTTATCTTTTAGGCGTTTCGAAAACTGATGAGAGGATTAAGCTTGAATATCGGAAGCCTTTGAGTGGTAGGGATTCTTTAAATCTAGTGTCTGTTCAAGCTCATGGTCGAAAATGTCGGTGAGCATACTATCGAAGCGTTGAGCATTGTAATGAAGCAACTGATCCGCTTCCTCAGAGCTGATGAATCCTGTTTCAAGCGCATGTTGAATATGTGATTCAAAATCTAAGCCTCTAAATTGTTCTTTGGACTCTGCTTTTTTAAACTTCGTCCACAGCGGATCAATCTTTAATGCTGCTTGGAACGCATTTTCCATACGTCCAAAGACATCATTTGGATCGGTATTGTAAAAAACATGCTGTTTCAGTTGCTCACGGAAAGGATTATTTTCCATGATGGCAAGTCCTAATTGAGTTTTTAGCTGGTCACTTGGTTGTTGGGCAACACGACCAAAAGGGAAACAGATAAACTTGACTACGCAAGCTGCGGCTCGCATAGGAAAGTTTGCAAATAGTCCATCAAATGCATCCTGAATTTGCACGAATGCTTTTTCTAAAGCCAGTTGAGCATGTTGTTGTTCCACCTCACTACGTTGTCCTTTTTCATAAAACTTCAAAATAGCAGTCGCGATAAATAAATAAGCATGAATGTCGGCTAAACGCCCTGAAAGCATTTCTTTGCGCTTAATATCACCTGCAAGTAAGCCTAAACACAGGTCTGCGGTTAAAGCGAAGTTGGCACTGAAACGGTTAATGGTTTTGTAAAAAGGACGTGAGAAAGCATCCGTCTGAGTAGAAGCATCTGAAGGGCCACCAAATATGCCATAGCTGAATGAACGGGCTGTGCGGTTAAAGGTATAAGCCAAATGTTTAAAAAGTAGCGTGTCGAAAGGTGCTAAAGCTGCTTTTGTATCTTCTGCTTGAAGGAGTTGCAGCTCTTCATATAAATAAGGATGACAGCGCATAGAGCCTTGGCCAAAGATCATTAAAGAACGGCTTAAAATATTGGCCCCTTCAACAGTAATTGAAATGGGGATCGCTTGATAATTCAGTGCTAAAAAATTGCGTGGGCCCATTTGCACAGCCCGTCCACCAACGACATCCATGCCGTGATTGACAATTTTACGCATGGTTTCAGTGGCATAGTATTTGGCCATAGCTGTCATTACAGCAGGTTTTCCACCTTCATTTAAACCACAGGTCACCATGTAGCGAAAAGCTTCTAACATATATGCACCACTGGCAATATCACTGGTGGCTTCTTGCACGCCTTCAAAATGTCCCACAGAAATTTTAAACTGTTGGCGGACTTTGGCAAAAGCACCGACGCTTAAATAGGCCATTTCAGCAGAAGCAGTGGAGAGTGCAGGTAGGGAAATACCGCGACCTACAGCTAAGCACTCCATCAGCATGCGCCAACCTTTACCTGCATTTTCAACCCCACCAATAATCCAATCAAGTGGGATAAAAACATCTTGTCCATTGACTGTTCCATTCATAAAAGGGGAACCAGGATTATGGCGTGCACCGACTTGGACACCTGCATGACTGGCAGGTAATAAGGCACAGGTGATACCGTATTCAGTTTTGCTTGCATCGCCTAAGAGTCCATCAGGGTCATAGAGTTTAAAAGCGAGGCCAATCACAGTCGCAATAGGTGCCAGTGTAATCCAGCGTTTTGAAAAGTTCATACGTAAACCGAGTATTTCTCGGCCTTCAAACACGCCATAACAGACCACGCCTGTATCAGGTATTGCCCCAGCGTCTGAACCAGCCTCGGGACTGGTTAAACCGAAACAGGGGATTTCTTCACCTTTGGCGAGTCCTGGTAGATAGCGTTGTTTTTGTTCCTCAGTTCCATAATGTAAAAGCAACTCACCTGGACCTAGAGAGTTGGGCACCATACAACTGACGGCAGTGGTCAGTGAGCGTGAAGAAATTTTGCTCATGATGCGGCTTTGGGCAAACGAGCTAAACGCACGACCGCCGTATTCTTTGGGAATAATTAAACCCAAAAAGCCTTGTTCTTTGATGTATTGCCATGCTTCAACAGGAAGATCTTTTAAGTGGTGATGAATTTCCCATTCATTCAGTAAACCACAAAGGTGTTCAACTTCATGATCTAAGAAGGATTGCTCTTCAGCAGACAAGGTTGGATAGACATAACCATCAAATTTTTTCCAGTCAGGCGCACCCATAAATAATTCTTTTTCCCACCAACTGGTACCTGCATCTAATGCTTCGCGTTCGGTACTGCTCATACTCGGCATGGCTTTGGCTAAAGCTTTATAGGCAGGTTGAGTGATTAATGATTTGCGTAATGGATCAATAACCACAATCAGGCTGAGAATAATTAAGGGTAGACCTAAAAGTAATGACCACGGATTGATAAAAATAGCTGTGAAGAGGGATACAAAAATAAGGATTGCTGTCCCAAGTAAGCGACTGACTTCAAAATAAAAAATAGCCCAAAGGGTACAGATTAAAAACAGAATGGCGAAAATGAAACCCATTGAAACCTCCCGTTGTTTACACCGTGAGGTGAGTCATACGTTTTATAAAATTTCATGGAAAATAATACAGAACGTAGACTAAAAGGTGTAATAAAATGAATTTGATGTGATGTGTAGCATCACGATTATTTTAGACTTTGAATTAGATTAGGGCGTTTTTTGAGCAATAACTGTGTTAGAAATGTATGAATACGTAATTGAAAAATATAAAGAACGAAGTTCGTAATAAAAAAGCCCTCGTATGAGGGCTTTTAATTTTTGTATTTAACTGTTTAACACAACAGGAAATTAAGCTTCAATCGTTTGAACAGCAATCTTTTTCGCAGGATCTACTTTACGACGTACTGCTGGTACAGGTTCGCCATAGTATTGGCGGTCAGCGAAGTAGCTTGAGCGAACCATCGGTGCTGCCCAAATATTTCTAAAGCCTAGCTTTTGGCCATGTGCAGTGTAACGCTCAAATTCTTCTGGCGTAACAAAGCGGTCAATCGGCGCATGCTCTTTTGAAGGCTGTAAATACTGACCAATCGTTACGTAGTCAACGCCGTGTGCATGCAAGTCATCTAAAAGTGAAATGACTTCTTCTTCAGTTTCACCAATACCGACCATCAAACCACATTTGGTTGGAACGTCAGGGCAATATTCTTTAAACATTTTTAACAGATTTAAAGAGTGTTGGTAGTCTGAACCTGGACGCATCGCTTTGTATAAACGCGGCACAGTTTCAATGTTATGGTTAAACACATCAGGTGGACACTCAGTCATAATGCGAAGCGCAATGTCCATACGACCACGGAAGTCAGGTACCAAAATCTCAAGTAAAGTATTCGGGCTTAACGCACGTGCTTCTTTAATACAGTCAACAAAGTGCTGTGCACCACCGTCAAGTAAGTCATCACGGTCTACAGAGGTGATTACGGCATATTTTAAACCTAAGTTTGAAATCGTTTCAGCCATGTGACGTGGTTCGTCTGTGTCAAGTGCATTTGGACGGCCATGTGCCACGTCGCAGAAAGGACAACGACGTGTACAAATGTCACCCATAATCATAAAGGTTGCAGTACCGCCACCAAAACATTCAGGTAGGTTTGGACACGCAGCTTCTTCACAAACGGTATGTAGTTTTTGTTCACGTAGGGTTGATTTAATGCGTTGCACTTCTTCGGGTGCTGCCATTTTCACGCGAATCCAATCCGGCTTGCGTGGCGTTTCAACCGTAGGAATAACTTTTACAGGTATACGCGCGACCTTTTCTGCGCCACGAAGTTTGATACCCTGCTCAGGTTTACGGTTTTCAGACATATTCAACTATTCCACTGTTTTTGACGGGGGAGATGCTAAAAATAGCAGTATTAGTATAGCGGAAATGCGAATTGATAGGGCGGAAATACTATTCATTTACTAAATGTGGTTATCACTTAATATATGTAAGCTAAATACAGCAAATTGCCTGCAATTACGTCATAATATGCCCAAGATAAGTAATAAGTTTTTGAAGAAGGAGCGTTGAATGCCACGTAAAAAAGAGGTCGTTGGTGGAACTTTCGTTAAGTACGATGCGGTCGTTCTAGGTTCAGGCCCTGCGGGTGAAGGCGCGGCAATGAAACTTGCCAAATCTGGAAAGCGTGTTGCGATTGTAGATGTACGTGAGCAGCTCGGTGGTAACTGTACCCACGTGGGGACCATTCCAAGTAAAGCTTTACGTCAAACGGTATCGAGTATTATCCGTTATCGCCGCGACCCAATGTTTAAAAAAATGGGTGACTGGCGTCAGTTTACAATGAAGCAAGTGCTTCAAAACGCACATAAAGTGATTCAACAACAGGTTGATACACACTCACGTTTTTATGACCGCAATAAAATTGATATTTACCATGGTCGTGCCTATGTTCAAGACCAAAATACGGTTTTAGTGTTTAGCCCTGAAGGCATCAAAGAAACGATCATGTGCAAACAAATCGTGATTGCAACGGGTAGCCGTCCATACCGTCCTGCGGCGCTTGATTTTAATCATCTGCGTGTATTCGATTCAGACAAAATTTTAGACCTCGATTATTCGATCCAAAAAATCATCATTTATGGTGCAGGTGTAATTGGTTGCGAATATGCGTCTATTTTTATTGGACTAGATCATAAAGTTGACTTGATTAATACACAGCATAAATTGCTGAGTTATCTAGATGATGAAATTTCTGATGCTTTGTCTTATCACTTACGTCAACAAGGGGTCTTGATTCGCCATAATGAGCAGATTGATCATCTTGAAACCTATGATGATCACGTGGTGCTACATTTACAAAGCGGTAAGAAAATTAAAGCAGATGCTATTTTGTGGTGTAATGGCCGTTCAGGAAATACGGATGGCTTAGGCTTAGAAAATGTCGGTATTACGCCAAACAGCCGTGGTCAAATTACAGTCAATGATCAATACCAAACCGAAGTGGAAAATATTTACGCTGCGGGTGATGTGATTGGTTGGCCTTCACTGGCTTCTGCTGCATATGACCAAGGTCGTTGCGCAGGTGCAAACATGAGCGGTGAAGTGGGGGTAGAACCTGTGGTCGATATTCCGACAGGCATTTATACCATTCCAGAAATTTCTTCAATTGGTAAAACTGAACAAGAGTTAACTGAAGAAAAAATTCCGTATGAAGTGGGTCAAGCTTCTTTCCGTCATTTGGCGCGTGCGCAAATTACAGGTGACACAGTGGGTGAATTGAAAATTTTATTCCACCGCGAGACTTTGGAAGTACTGGGTGTACATTGTTTCGGTAATAACGCTTCGGAAATTATTCACATTGGTCAAGCAGTGATGAATAGTCCAAATAATACTATCAATTATTTCGTAGAAACGACATTTAACTATCCTACGATGGCTGAAGCGTACCGTGTAGCGACCTTAAATGGTATGAACCGTTTATTCTAATTTTTATAGTATTTTCAGAGACCTGCAAGTTTAGACTTGCAGGTTTTTTTATATCTAAAAATCTACTATTTTATGCTTGCATGCATATTTAAATGTCCAAGACTTCTCACACAATTTGTGTGTTTGTAGGTGAGTGCAATGAGCAAGAGGAGGGAGTCAACTTTATTTAGATGCAAGTAATTTTGTGAGTGCCATGTTTCTTAGCATAGAACATGGAAAGAATGATCCAGTGATACGGCGTAGCAGATATTTTTAGACATAAAGAAACCAACAAAGTTGGCTTTTTTGAATTGGGCTGCGACGTGAAATCAGTTACAGGATGAACTGATGTAAGAAGTAGGCAGAAATCATCATGCCTAACACAAAAAACATGCACGAATAAGCGTCAAGCTGATAACGCTTTTCTAATTGATGTTCAACATGCTGTATATTTTCTTCTTGCATAATTTTCATGGAAGTTTTTATTCCGATTTAATTATCGTTAAAATCCTATTGCATGTTTGTATTTTTAACATAAAAAAATGCTTAAATAAAGTACTAATTAAAAATAATCAGATCTCCACTATACATAATCACTTAAATATTCAAGTTTATACTGAGTTAACCTAGAAGCCAGCAGCTACCAATAACTAACTATCTGAAAGTCAAAGAACTTAGGATTTTATTATTCATCGTTAAAATAAGATAATTGAATTTAAAACTGTGGATAAAAGTTCTTTTAAATGAATTTAAAATACTAAGAGATAATAAAATATGTGGATAAGTTTTATACAAATGAATTCAAATTAAAATAAATCGTACTGATATAAATAAAAAAGCCAACGCTGCCTATACATCGATCTGGCATAGGTTACGTTGGATTTTTTTATAAATTATTGATTTAATGCATAAATATTGGCTTGAATCCAAATATTGCCGCGAATGTATTGTCCAATATTAAAGTTGGCGTACTCTGGATTTTTAGTGGCAATACGAATCAGTGTCGCAGGTTGGTTGTCTTCATGAATCAAGGCAACATCAAGCAGAGTGTAGTCTTGTTCCATAAATTGCATGCTAGTTTTGCCAACAATATTCCCTTGGAACCATGCTTCATCTTCCTGACCGATCTTTTCGCCATACAAATAAGCGACCATTTTTGAAAAATCGACAGTCACAGGTTCTTTGTCATCATCCGACTTTGGTTCCCATGCATCAATCTGTTCTTGCAGGTTTGCAGGAGCAATGCCATTGTTTGCTGCCAAAATATCGTTCAAGGCACGATGATGTTTAATCGATGCGGGATCATCAACCACCAGTTGCTCGTGTTCTGCGACCGCTTCTAGTTCATATGCCCATGCGTTGAGATGTGCAATATAGGTTTGGTCTTTTTGGTATTGAGCATGATTAACGCTATATAAGCTGTCATAAGCGTAGACGATGCTGTTATTGCCTAAGTTTAAGCGTAAAACGGCTTGTGTGTTGGATTGACCTCGAATGATGCGTTCAACCACAGCAGACACTTTATAGGGGCTATTAAAACTTGGAAATGCAGTTTTAACTGCCTTGGGTTTATTGTCTTCAACCGCGATGACTTGAGTCAGTTGAACAGCCGCTTGACTTGGGCCTTGAATGAGCCAACAACCCGCATCCATATCTTGTTCAGTCTGGCATAAACCCATGGGCATGATTGGTGCATTTAAAGCTAAACCTAACCATTTAGGGACATCTTGTGCAGGGTTATCGGTGAGTAAATTCCAATGCTCGACGTGGCTACCAAAGTTTTGGTCATCAATGGTGATTATTTCTGGACTATTTTGATTGTTCATATGCACGATTGAATGAGGTTATATATCCCTATTAAATCGAGGGTTATTTCTATATTTCAAGTCCTATATTTTATTTTTACTGGAAAATCATCAAAAAAGACTAAAGCCTTACTTTATTTGACAGACAAAATAGTAAAAGCATTTCCTTGTGATACTTAAAAAGTATGACACAAGCTTTGTATTAGGGATTTTGAGCGGTTTTATCTATTATGCTCAAGCACTGAGTTTGTTAGACTAAGGCAGTTTCTTTTGTTTATGGATGTGCAGTGCTGCCATTTAAGCTCTGGGTCGATGCAGATGCATTGCCTAAAATTTTACGTGAAGTGATTTTACGTGCTTCAGATCGTTATCAGCTTGAAGTGACCTTTGTGGCCAATCAGAATGTAGGGATTACGCCTTCCGTTCGTATAAATTCGATTCAAGTAATGAGTGGGGCGGATGCCGCGGATAAAGAAATCATCGAACGCATGAAAGAGAATGATATTGTGATGACACAAGACATTCCGCTGGCAGCACAGGTGATTGAAAAGGGTGGAATCGCAATTCACCCACGTGGTGAAATCTATACTACAGCCAATGTCAAAGCCCGCCTACATTTACGTGATTTTATGGATTCATTACGTGGAGCAGGCGTAAATACGGGTGGGCCACCACCTATTTCTGAGCGTGATAAACGCGAATTTTCTAGTTCTTTAGACCAAACCATTCAAAAGCAAAAACGCAAAACTGCCATTTAGCATCGAGCTGATTATGTCTTCTAAAGCCAATCTGATGGCAACCTATGGATTATTGGTTTTTATTTGGTCCACAACGCCTTTAGCGATTGTGTGGAGTGTGACCGATTTACATATGCTGTGGGCGTTGGTATTACGTTTTTTCATTGCGCTGCCTTTGGCTATTTGTTTGTTATTGGTTTTAAAGCGACATTTCCCTACCGATAAAGTTGCTTGGCATAGCTATTTGGCTGGTTCTTTTAGCTTGATTGGCTCGCAGTTTTTTACCTATGTGGCGACCAACTATATTAGTTCAGGCATGATTGCATTGATGTTTGGCTTAGCACCGATTATGGCAGGGCTGATCGGACGTTTTTACTTTAAGACTTATTTGAGTGCGATGCAGTGGCTTGGAATGTGTATTGCACTGCTGGGACTTGCGATAATTTGCCTTGCAGGTACAGCACAGCATGTCCATCCGTTTGGGATTGGACTGATGTTACTGAGTGTATTTTCTTATGCAGCCTCTATTTTCTGGGTGAAAAAAGTCAATGCGAATATTGAACCCGTTGCACAAGCGACAGGTTCAATTTTGGTGTCGACATTGGCGGCTATATGTATTGTGCCATTTATTTGGCAGCATGCACCGCAGCAAATGCCCGATTTGAAAACTTGCTTGGCGCTGCTATATACGGTCGTCATGGCATCATTGATTGCGATGTTCTGTTATTTTAAATTGGTGCAGAAAATTCAACCTACGACTTTATCGCTGACTACCGTCATGACACCGATGATTGCTTTATTTATAGGTGCTGTGCTGAATCAAGAAAAACTTTCGATGATGGTGATTTTGGGTGCAGTGGTTTTATTGTCAGGTTTGTTCGTTTACTTTTATAAAGACCTTCAGGCAAGCCGGAAACTTGCCCAAAAGTTAAAAAGCCAAAACTAGTCAAAGGTTTTGGCTTTAATGATCTTCGACAGTCAAAGAAATACAGTCGGCCAGTTTGACACGATCTTGTGGGTGCAAGGTAATAAAGTATGCCCCCGTACGGCACTTGCCATTTTCCTCTTCATTGCTGTACACCACTTGCGCAATCGCGGCAATATGGAAGAAGTTTTCAGGGTGGCTCAAGGTTAAGTGGATATAGGTACCATCTTGAATTTGTTTTTCGCTATAGAAACTCAAACCACTTTCAGAAAAATTCACATGTTCAGGCGTAGGTAACATGGTTTGTACAATTGTGTCGTACAAAGACCCCGTGATCAGGTTTAATTTCTGGTTAAATAGGGATAAGATTCGAGCAATTTGTTGATCTTTTTCAGATAATTGTTCTAATTCGTAGTTTAGTGCATGATCAAATTGATCTAATTCTGCGAGTAGTAGAAAATAGCGCGGTAAAACAAAATTAGGATCGTAAGGGTCATTAAGGGCAACATCATCAGAAATAATCTGATAGTTAATTCTCAAGGCCGCGTCGATTCGAGACATCACACGACGTTCAGTTTGAACGTTTTGATGCTGTAAACTTTCCATAATTATGACCTCGGACTAGATGGTATGTTTAAACCAATCTCGCTGTATATAGGGTTGAGATATACTCGCGCACGGCGTAGCAACCACTTTATTTCTTTTATTGCACTGGTTTCGATGATCGGTCTGACACTGGGTGTGGCTGTACTTATTACAGTCTTATCTGTAATGAATGGTTTCGACCGAGAGCTGAAAACACGTGTACTTGGAATGATACCTCAAGCCACTGTTTCTTCAACACAAATTTTAACAGATTGGCCTGAACTTGCAAAAAAAATTGAGACAAAGGAACATGTCACAGGCGTAGCGCCGTTTACTCAATTGCAGGGGATGCTTACGGCACAAGGCCAAGTGGCTGGAATTATGGTCACGGGGATCGAACCTCAATATGAAAAAAAGGTTTCGATTATCCAAGACCACATGGTTGAAGGCGGCATTGATAACTTAAAAAAAGGTGAGTTTGGTATTGTTTTAGGCAAACAAATGACCGATGCCTTAGGTTTAGGTTTAAATGATAGTGTGACTTTGGTTTTACCGGAGGCAACACCATCGCCAGCGGGTGTGGTACCGCGTTTTAAACGTTTCAAAATTGTGGGCATTTTCAGCATTGGTGCTGAGGTCGATTCGATGATGGGCTACATTGCCTTGAATGATGCATCAACGTTGTTACGCTTACCTGATGGCGCGCAAGGCATTCGCTTGAAATTGGATGATATTTTTGCAGCACCTAAAGTGGCTGATGAAATTGTGATGGATCTGCCAAGCGGTTTTTATGCCTCGAATTGGACTTATACTCACGGCAATTTGTTTAGTGCGATCCAAATGGAAAAAGCCATGGTGAGCTTATTGCTCTTCCTGATTGTCTTGGTGGCTGCATTTAATATTGTGTCGTCCTTGGTGATGGTCGTGACCGATAAAAAATCGGATATTGCTATATTACGAACTCTTGGGGCTTCTCCAGCAACTATTACTCGTATTTTTATGGTTCAGGGTACGATTATTGGTGTAATTGGTACGGTATCTGGTGCGATTCTCGGTATTGTTTTCGCTTCAAGTATTAGTAGCTTGGTGGGTTGGCTAAACAATGTAATGGGACTTCATTTATTTGATGCTTATTTTATTAATTACTTACCTTCGTACTTAAGATGGCAAGATGTATTAACCATTGTGTCCCTGTCTTTAATTTTAAGTTTCCTTGCAACAATTTATCCTGCAATGCGTGCTGCAAAAATCCAACCTGCGGAGGCATTACGCTATGAGTAAAATTGTTTTAGAAGCACAAAATATTGAAAAGCACTTTACCGATGGTAAGTCGACCGTTGAAGTGATTAAAGGTCTCTCTCTACAAGTCAAAGCAGGCGAATTTGTCTCGATTGTGGGGTCTAGTGGTTCGGGTAAAAGTACGTTGTTACATGTATTGGGCGGTTTAGACCGTCCGAGCTCTGGACAAGTATTTTTACAGGGTAGTCGTTTTGACAGTTTGAATGAAGCTGAGCGTGGTTATTTACGTAACCAACACTTAGGTTTTGTTTACCAGTTTCATCATCTGTTGCCTGAATTTACTGCTTTGGAAAATGTGGCAATGCCATTGATGTTACGTCAAGGCACCAACTTTAAGGATGTACAAAAGCAAGCCGAATATTTACTCGAGCGTGTAGGATTGACGCATCGTTTAACCCATAAACCAGGTGAGCTTTCGGGCGGGGAACGGCAACGGGTTGCATTAGCACGTGCATTGGTGGCCAAGCCTGCGTTGATGATGGCAGATGAACCGACAGGTAATTTAGATCGCAAAACAGCAAGTAAAATTTTTGAGTTGCTGATGGATTTACGTCAGGAGTTCAATATGGCGATGTTGATCGTGACACATGATGAACAACTGGCTCAGTCCGCCGATTCTATTTTGCATATGCAGGATGGTCTTTGGGTCAATGACTAGGCTGAGTGCCGATAAAAATATGAGATAAAGCCACTATCTATTGAAGCCCACTTCGGTGGGCTTTATTATGGCGCCAATAAAAAAATAACTGAATAAAAGAATGAAATTTTTATATGCTGCTGCTTGGATTGTAGGAATTGCATTGATGGGGCAGACCATCCCCATTCTAAATCACCTTTTTTATCCAGCGCTGATTTTAGTCATCCTACTTTTGCCTTTACAGCTTTTTCTCTTTAAGCACAAACACGCCCTTATTTTGCAGTTTATAGGTGGACTGATTTATTCCATGCTGTTTTTAACTGCGGGATATCATTATGCACAATCGGCTTTGCAACAGCGTCTAGCCTATAAAGAAACAAAAGTTGAAGATGCTGAAGTCATTGTTTATATCGCAAAAATTAACCAACTGGGTGCTGAGACCATTCAGCAAGAAATACAGGTCTTGAACCGACATGTGCAACCAGTGCAGTGGTTGGGTTTTCAAAAAAGGATCTCAGATCAACAAGAGGTCTTGGAACTTGGGAAATACTACCGATTGACAGGAGAAATTCGTCCTGCACATAGTTATGCGGTGCAAGGTGTATTCGATGTTGAGCAGTGGTATCTGCAACGTAATCTCATGTCGGGTTTTAAACTCAAGCAAATACAACCCTTGTCTGAGTCAGAAATTTATGCGTTAGGCTATACCCATTATTTAAGAAAACAGCAGGGCGTACTCAATAAAATTCAACTGGGTATAGAACATCAGCGATTAAACATTCGTCATTTTATTTATAGCCAGCCCTTAAGCCATAAGGGCTTAATTCTAGCGCTTCTGACTGGGGATGAAAGTTTCTTAGATAAGGAGACGACAGACTTTTTTCAACGTTTTGGCATTAGTCATTTATTAGCGATTTCTGGGCCACATGTGTTGATCTTTGCCGTGATGCTGTGTTGGCTGTTACAAAAGATGCTGAATCGTTATTGGCCACAGATTTTTCTAAAAATCCCACGACCTTATGCATTGTTACTGCCATTTTGTTGCTGCGTATTGCTGTATTGTGCCTTTGTAGGTTTTGAGATTCCTGCACTTCGTACTTTACTTAGTTGTTTCTGTTTAAGTGTGTTGATTTGGCTCAGGCAGAAAATTTCAGCTTTGACGTTACTCTTATTGAGTGCATCACTCCTTTTACTGTTTGATCCTTTTTCAATTCTATCAGCTGCCTTTTGGCTGTCCTATGTTGCATGCTTTGTGCTTTTACGCATTTATCAAACCACTATTCGGCTGGATTTGACTCGCCCGCAGTCTTGGCAGAAAAAACTTGTTTTTAGCTTAAAACTTTTGGTTGAGTCGCAGTGGAAAATATTTGTGGCTCTGATGCCTTTGGTGATTATTTTCTTCAAGCAAGTCTCATGGGTGAGTCCAATCAGTAACCTTGTCGCTATTCCATTGATCAGTTTGTTGGTTGTGCCACTGGAGGTTTTGGCAGCATTTACTTTTTATTTTTTTGAACCGCTAAGCAGCATTTTGTTTCAGATGGCGGACTGGGTGCTGGTATTTTTATTGGGCATACTCAATGTACTGGATGCGCTACTACCGATTAAGTTATACCCGATTGCTCTCAATACTTGGCAAGTCATTTTACTGATTGTGCTTTTAATCATTGTTTTTATGCCCAAACCGAGCCTACCAAAATCATGGCTGGTACTAGGTTTGATTCCTTTGTTGGGGTTTAGCAGCCAAAACCGTCCTTTTGAGTTAATCGTACTTGATGTCGGTCAGGGACAAGCGGTGTATATGCAGCATGGTCACCAGCATGCCATGATTGATGTTGGTGGCTCCTATGATGAATCGAAGTTTAGCATTGCTAAGCAGATTATTCAGCCATTTTTATCGCAGCAAGGTGTGAGCCAATTAGATCAGCTGATACTTACACATTTGGATCAAGATCATAGTGGAAGTTATGCCACATTAAAAAATGAGTTGTCGATCAATCAAGTTTACTCTAATCAGCAATTGGATGTGGCAACGACGTCAAACTTTAACTATTGCCAACAAGGTCAGATCTGGCGCTGGTCTGAACAAGTAGAAATCAAAATTTTGTCGCCGAAAGCCAATCAATTGGCACAAGTGCCGTATCAGCAAAATGAGTTATCTTGTGTGGTCTATATACAGGTGAAGCATGTACAGCCTTATCAATATTTTCTGCTTATGGGAGATGCAGGCTGGCAAACCGAGTTTCAATTATTACAGGATTATCCAAACTTAAAAGTTGATGTATTGATCTTGGGTCATCATGGCAGTCGACATAGTTCAGCCTATGCGTTTTTAAAACATTATCAACCGAAATTAGCAATTGCCTCAGCAGGGTTCAATAACCGTTATGGACATCCAAGTACAGTAACGCAAACTCGTTTGAAAGCTTTAAATATCCCACTCTTAACAACAGTAGAGCAAGGTAGTATCGGTTTTATTGTGCAGCCTACAGGGATTATTGAACTGACGACACAACGTCAGACTCGACAGTGGTTGCAGTCGACTGAATCTGTTGTTCCATACGCAGTTGCTCTAAACGCGTCACAGCCTCATTAAAGGGAAGGTTATACAGTGCTCGAAGTTTGGGATTGGCTTTAAAGCGCTTATAGGTCCAATGATAATGCTCTGGGTGACGACGAATCAGGTCTTCAATGGCTTGGTGAATGACGAAGGTGCCATCATTGGCTGTACCTTGATAAATACTTTCACTGATTTCTTCAATGTACATATCAAAGCCATCGTCATTACGAATAGCATAGAGCAGTAAAGCCTTGGCTTTGGTTTTTTGAATCAGTTTGGCGCTCAGGTTACTTGAAGCCAAAGGAAAGCCAAAATAAGGAATCATTTCCCCGCCATGTTTTGGGGTATGATCGGGTAGAATTACGGTCGTCCCCCCTTGTTTGAGTGCCTTAAAAATTTGGCGCACCCCTGATTCATCGGTCGGGACAAGATGAGCGCCTTCACGACTGCGCGCCTCACGAACAAATAAGTCAGCACCAGGATCCTTGACCGGTTTATACATAATGGTCATTTCAGTAAATTGGGCGACATAACTATTCATAATTTCCCAAGTCCCAAAATGAGGTACAATTAAGACTAAACCTTTCTGAGCGGCAAGCGCCTGATGTAGCAAATGTTCGCCATGTACTTTTTGGACGCGTTCAATATTTTTTTGGTTGCTTGAACCCCAAATACTAAAAAACTCAAAATAGGTGGTCAGTTCATTACGTACTGCTTGCTTCGCAATCACTTCGCGTCGCTCATCACTCAGCTCAGGCAGCGCAATTTTTAAGTTGAGTCTGAGAGCATCATTGTTTTTACTGATTTTTAAAAGATTGACTAAGCCTGCTAAACCTTTAGCAAAAAAACGTGCAAATTTAATAGGTTGTTTGCTTACAAAACGCAGTAAACGATAAGTCGAGTTTTGCTCGTGTGCTTTAGTCATTCTTTAGAGTCAATGGTACATGTGGATAAAAACATAAAATATTATAGGCTAAAATAAACGGTTTCGACAGTTTTCTACAAATCAGTGTATATAATGAGGGCAATTTTATTCAAGTTTGGATTGTTATATGTCCGATTGGCCACCAAAACCAGAAAATGAAACGCCGAAACAACTGCCTGTACATGAACAGCCGACAGGAAACGAATGGAAACTTTTAGAGAAAGCAGTTTTAGCTTCAGTTGAAGAACAACGTCGTGCACGTCGCTGGGGTATCTTTTTCAAATGTCTAACTTTTGCCTACCTTTTGTTTATTCTGATAGCCATGACCAAGAGCTGTTCGACCAGTGGTACTGATGCAACTGCATCTAAACATATTGCTGTAGTTGATATTGTTGGTACCATTGCCGCTGATGAGCAAAGCGTAAACAGTGATGACACGATTAAGTCATTAAAGAAAGCTTTTGAAAATAAACAAAGCCAAGCGGTGGTGCTCAATATTAATTCACCGGGCGGTTCTCCGGTTCAGTCGGATGAAATCTGGCAAGAAATTCAATATTTGAAAAAAGCGCATAGCGATAAAAAATTGTATGCGGTGATTGGTGATACAGGTGCATCAGGTGCTTATTATATCGCATCTGCTGCGGACGAAATCTTGGTAAATCCTTCGAGTTTAGTGGGTTCAATCGGTGTGATTATGCCGAACTATGGGGTGAATGGTCTCATGCAAAAACTGGGTGTTGAAGACCGCACCATGACCTCTGGTCAAAACAAAGCTTTATTATCAATGACACAACCCGTTAACCCTGCGCAGCGTGCACATGTTCAAGGTGTACTTGATAATGTACATGAGCATTTTATTAATGCTGTGAAACAAGGTCGTGGCAAAAAGTTAAAGTCGAACGATCCTGCACTTTTCTCAGGTCTTTTCTGGACAGGGGATCAGGCGGTCAAACTGGGTATTGCTGATCGTATTGGTAATTTACATACTTTAAAACGTGAACTAAATACCGATAAGGCTATGGATTATACGGTGGTACATAGCCCACTAGATGCTGTATTAGGCCGTTTAGGTGCATCTATGGGAGCTGGTTTTGCATCTTCACTTTCAAATCAAATGCAATCTGAACAGACCACGAAACTGCAATGAAACCGTTAATTCATTTTGCGCACGCCAATGGCGTGCCTTCTAAGGTCTATCAGAAATTATTTGATTTACTGTCAGATCAGTATGATGTGATCTATGTCCCTTTATTAGGGCCAGATAAAAACTACCCGATTGATAACCATTGGAAAAGCTTAACTCAGCAAGTGATTGACAGTATTGTTCGTCAGGCACAGGGTCGTAAAGTGATTGGTTTAGGACATTCATTAGGATCAGTGCTGACGTTTCAGGCGGCATTACAGCGTCCTGATTTATTTGAACAAGTCATCATGATGGACCCGCCTTTGATCATGGGCAAAGCTTCGTTTGCATTACACTTTGCTAAGATGCTGAAGTTAAAAATGGTCGATACTATGTCTCCAGCAGCGCTATCTTTACGGCGTCGTGACCATTGGGAAAGCCGTGAGCAAGCAGCTGAACTTTTACGTCCAAAAGGTTTTTATAAAGACTTTGATTCAGACTGTTTTCAAGCTTATATTGACTATGCTTTAACGGAAGATCGTGTCCGTGGTGGTGTTGAACTTACGATTGCAAAAATGGATGAAGTTCATATCTTCAGAACCAATCCCTCTTTATGGTGGCTGCCTCAGTGCAAACCACAAGTGCCGATGCATTTAATGATTGCTAAAAAAGGTCCTTTTATTGGTCCAGGTTTTCCACAAATAGTGAAAAAGAAATTTGGCATTCCTTATCAAATCGTTGAGGGAAGCCATATGTTTCCTTTGGAGCGACCAGAGGCAACGGTTGCTCTGATTAAGACGCTGATTCAAGAAAATGTTTAATAGTACTTTTCAGTAGCCATAAAAAAACGCCTCCAAGGAGGCGTTTTTTTATTTTAAAATTTGCAAAACTGAATTGGCTCGTGCATCAGGGTATTGCGGTAGAGAACGCCTTGGTCTGTATGCTGAATCGTTTGTGTACAAATCCACTCTACCACTTGCGGGTAGATGATATGCTCAAGCGTATGGACACGTTGGGCCAAACTATTCACACCATCATGTGAACCAACTTTCAGTACACCTTGTGCCAAAGCTTGACCTGCATCAAGTTCAGCCGTCACATAGTGCACGGTACAGCCATGCAGTTGATCGCCAGTATTTAGTACGCGCTGATGGGTATGCATACCTTTGTAATGCGGTAGAAGAGAAGGGTGAATGTTGATCATTTTCCCTTCCCAAGCACTGACAAATTTCTCACTTAAAATACGCATAAAGCCAGCAAGAACCACTAAGTCCACATTCCAATCAAGCAATTGTTGATGCATGACACCATCAAAGGCTTCACGATGAGGATACTGTTTGTGCTCAATGACTGCTGTTGCAATACCTGCATTTTCAGCACGCTGTAGCGCATAGGCTTCAGGTTTGTTGGAAATCACACCCACAATTTGGCCTGATAGATTGGCATCAATCAAGGCTTGAAGGTTTGATCCACTTCCTGAAACCAGAACAGCAATTTTAATCATATGGCTTAAGCAAATATCACGCGGATTTTTTCGTCTGCGCCTTCAACTGACTCAGCATTGTCAGCGATATGTCCCATAGTGAACGCTTTTTCACCAAGGCTATTGAGTCGTTCAACTGTTTTGTCCGCATCAGCAGCATCAACAACTAAGACCATGCCTACGCCACAGTTGAATGTGCGATACATTTCAAACTGTTCAACACCACCTTCACGTTGAAGAAGTTTAAACAATTTTGGCCATTCCCAAGATGCTTCATTCACAACAGCTTGAGCACCATTCGGCAATACGCGTGGTAAGTTACCTGGTAAACCACCACCAGTAATGTGCGCCATTGCGTGTACATCAACTTCTTTTAAAAGTTGAAGAATAGGCTTCACGTAAATACGTGTTGGTTCCATTGCAACATCAGCAAGTGGACGACCATCAACGATTTGCGTCAAGTCAACGTTTTTCACGTCTAAAATTTTACGAAGTAGAGAGTAACCGTTTGAGTGAGCACCACTTGATGCAACACCAATTAAAACGTCACCCGCTTTGACTTTAGAGCCATCAATAATTTTGCTTTGCTCAACTACGCCTACACAGAAACCTGCCAAGTCGTAATCTTCGCCTTCATACATGCCCGGCATTTCGGCAGTTTCACCACCAACCAATGCGCAACCAGCAAGTTCACAGCCTGTACCAATACCAGTAACTACGTTTGCAGCTACATCTACATTAAGATGGCCAGTTGCATAGTAGTCAAGGAAGAATAATGGCTCAGCGCCACATACAAGAAGATCGTTTACACACATTGCAACCAAGTCTTGACCAATCGTGTCATGACGGTTCAAATTCAATGCTAAACGTAATTTTGTACCAACACCGTCTGTGCCAGATACGAGAACAGGTTCTTCATAACCTTTAGGGATTTTACAAAGTGCACCGAAGCCACCTAATCCGCCCATTACTTCAGGACGAGTAGTACGCTTCGCGACAGATTTGATACGATCGACTAACGCGTCGCCCGCTTCAATGTCGACACCTGCATCTTTGTAGCTTAAACCAGTGTTTGGGGTAGAAGTTGAGTTGCTCATAATGAAGTCTCCGCATTCGCGGGGCGATTATACCTGAATATACTAAACACATATGTTATTTCTGCGCTAAAATGTTATCTTTACTAAAATATTTTTCTCAATAACGATTAAATCTGAAAAAGGCGAGATTGCATGCAAGATCGTACACTTAAACGTATTTTTATTTTGGCAGGAATCGCGCTCATACTCTGGGTGTTGTATCTACTCAAGCCTGTTGTTTTACCTTTTATTGGTGCATTTTTAGTCGCTTATCTGTTTAGTCCACTGGTCGATAAACTGCATAAAATTGGCTTACCACGTTGGTTATCTATTAGTGCTGTTTTTATCGGTATTGGCGTCGTCATTACATTGGCATTTTGGTATTTGGTTCCACTGGTGTGGGAACAGTTGATGTATGCAAAGAACAGCATTCCTTCAGGTATACATTGGGCGAATTATAAATTCCTCCCTTGGTTATCTGACAGTTTTAATTTAGTCCCAATGGAATTAGATGTTGACCAGATTTCAGCCGCGATTATGGAATATGTACAGACCAACTATAGTGCAGACAGTATTCAGGCTATGATTGCCAAGTTGGCTCAGTCTGGACTGAACTTCATTCAGATTGGTGGTACGGTTGTGCTGATCCCAATTATTGCATTCTATTTTTTATTAGATTGGGATCGCATGCTGGACAGTTTCCGTCGTCTTATTCCACGGAGATATGAAGAACAGACCTTAGTCATTGTTAAAGAATGTCATAGTGTACTTGGTGCTTTTGTCAAAGGTCAGTTCTTGGTCATGGTACTCTTGGGCGTGGTCTATGCAATGGGCTTACAGTTGATTGGACTTGAAGTAGGTTTGATTATTGGGATGGTGGCTGGGCTGTGCAGTATCATTCCGTACTTAGGTTTTGCGGTTGGGATTATTGCCGCAGTGATTGCAAGTTTATTCCAATTTGGAATTGATTGGATGCAATTACTCTTGGTTGGTGTAGTCTTTATGATTGGTCAGGCAGTGGAAGGCTATATATTACAACCGTTCTTGTTGGGCGATAAAATTGGATTGTCTCCAGTTGCTGTGGTATTTGCAGTACTGGCTGGTGCTCAATTGGGTGGTATTTTAGGAATGTTAATTGCATTGCCTGTCGCTGCTGTGATTGTGGTCTTATTAAGACATGCACGTGAGTTTTATGAAAACAGCCCAATGTATAGTACATCTACTTATGTTGTGCAAGATTCATCAGCGGGTTCAATTACGATTGAAACCGATCAAGTCGATGTTGATATTGAACTAAAAAATCAAACGGTAAAAGCTCAGCAAGCATCTGAAAATTCAAGTAAGATTGATCAGATAGACCATAAAGAAATTTAGGATACACAACCCAGCATGCGTCAATTGCAACTAGATATTGAACCCCAACTCGATGCCCGAATCAGTGATTTTTCTGGGCCGGGATGGGGGCATGTTATCGATGCGATTCGTCAGTTACATGCGGGTTTAATGAATCGTTTTTATGTGTATGGTGGTGCAGGTTCTGGAAAAAGTCATTTACTTTCAGCAATTTGTGATTCTTATTTGGATGTGGGTAAAACAGCGATTCAAGTTTCACTACTTGAACTGTTGGATGCCCCAACAGAAGCAATTACTTCTTTAGAGCGTTTTGATCTTGTCGCATTAGATGATATCGAAGCCATAAGCGGTGTGCCACATTGGCAGAAAGCAGTCTTTCACCTGATCAACTACAATAACGAAGAAGGCGGCCAATTGGTGTTCTCTTCTCGTGTTGCGCCGATTGAATTAAAACTGGAACTACCCGATTTACAATCTCGCCTGACACAAGCTGTAAGTGTGAAAGTACCAAACGGAAGTTTGTATGCCGATCGTTCTACATTGGTGATGTCGGTTTTGTCGCGTCGTGGGATTCATATCGATCAACAAATTATTGATTATTTACTCGCACATGGGCCGCATCAAACCTCGGTATTATTGCAAAGTTTAGAACAACTAATTCAACTGTTAAAAGGTGAGAAAACCAAACTGAGTAATGCAAATCTCAGACAAATTTATGCGCTAATTGACGAATATCGGTAAATCATAATATTACTTGAGAAATTGTCCGAGCTGTGACAGAGTACGAAAAATTGTTAGATATTGCAGGGATTTTGCAATCTAAGAATAAAAAGAAAAGATAAAATAAAAGCAAGGAGATCGTTATGCTCAAGAAGAGCATAGGTGTAGCTACGCTATTGGTGGCGAGTCATGCCTATTCGGACAATATTAAAGTGACCATCACTGACGATATTGTCAAAAATGACACGGAATGTTCACTTCGCGAAGCTATCGACTATATTAATCAAGGTATGCCTGAGGCGGGTTATTATGGCTGCGGGGGCAAAGATGCCATTTCCACCGTCATGCTTGAGAAAAATAAAACCTATTTGCTAAATACCCATCTTGCGATCAAAAAAGATTTAACACTCAGAACAAGTTATGACAGTTCTGTGGGGGAAGAAACTGTTCAGGGTTTAAGTAATGCTATCTTAAAAATGAATGGTTCTGACAATTTATTAAGGGTTGATAATGCTGAGAATGCTTTAATTCGTGTTTTAGTAAAAGATGTTACTCTACAGGGCTGTGCGAAAGACTGCGGTGTGAATCAAGGTGGTTTAATTTATAACAATGAATATTTAGGTCTTGAGTACGTCAAATTAACAGGTGGTTTTGCAGGGAAAGGGGGTGCGATTTACAATGTCGCAACCTTGCTCGAAGATGGTACCAGTCGTAGTCTAGTCGAAATTCGCTCTACTTTAGTTGAACAAAACCAAGCGGCACAAGGTGCTATTTTGTATGGGGACGCGCCTTCTTTTCGGATTTATAATTCAGTTTTCAAAGAAAATAAAACAACAGACGCAAGCAGTGCCAATATTTACTCTGTCAATAATGCAGCGGTTAAAGAAGACACGACCTTATCCAGTTTAACATCACGTCTGGTCAGTAGTACCTTTGTGAAAAATACAGGTTATGTCGTCAATGTCCGAGATGGCATGGCTTTGAATAACTTAACGGTGGTGGGAAACAGTAAAGGGATTTATTTCAATCCATCTACAAACTTGGCTTATCTGGCCAATAGTATAGTTTTAGGGAATGCTGAAAATACCATCACACAAAACTGTGCTGGGGATTTAAGTAAAGCAGTTCTTCAGAACAACTTAGTCACGCAAAGTGACTGTGGCAGTGGTGCGAGTTATTATCCGAATGAGTTTTGGTCTGGCGCTTTGATTGCAGGCAGTGATGTGGTGGGTGAGTGTAAAACCATGTCTGCAGATGCTGACAGTTTATTGTGTCCTTATATTGTTCCCAACCAAAAATTTTTAGGCTATATCCGTCCACGCATTTTAATGAGTCAGACGCATTGGTTAGATTCTCCAATTGTGAACAAGGGTAAAGTGGTTGTAAATACAACGGATTCTTTAATTGGCTGTGAAAATTCAGATCAACGTGGTGTGAATCGAAATACGAACAATACCTTTTGTGACCGTGGTGCAATCGAGATTGAGGTCCCAACGACCATTAGCTTAATTGGTGAAGATCTGATTGCGGGGCAAGTAGCTAAACTTTCTGTTGCAGATCTGCTTGGAGATAGTGATCTACTGTCCAAAACCGAATGTGCAAGCTTGTTCAAATCGGCTAAAGCGCCAAATGGTGAAGAGTGGCAACCGGGTTGTATGCGGGTGCAGCAGACGCAAACGGTATCCAAAGGCAAAGTGGTGATTGATGAACTAGGAAATATTACTTACACGCCAAATGGAGCATGGCATGGTGCTGATATATTCAGGTTACAGCTGGTCACAACCACGACACGTTTTGATGAAAATATTCCGTTCGTCGAAGTGAATGTACAAATTGTACAAGAACCGCAAAATCATATGGAAAGTGACAAAATTAAAACCTCTGGGGGAAGCGCGGGTATTCTGAGCTTACTGGGGTTATTTGCTTTAATTTTGCTGCGTCGAAAATAAAAAGAAAAGGGCAAACATGAAACACTTTAAAAAAGGATTATTGAGTGTCATGGTGGTAGCTGCTATGACATTAATGGCTGCAGAAGATAGAACAATTCATGTCAACACATTTGAAGATGAAGATAATGTAAACATGAATCAATGTTCACTCCGTGAGGCAATCAAAACAGCCAGCTTAAATAAGGCTTATGGTGGCTGTAGTGCTGGGAATACGGGTTCAGGTCAAACCGATTATATTCAGTTAGAAGCTGGGACGTATAAACTGAATAAGGAAATTGTTCCCGAGTCTAAAGTGGTGGTTTTTGGGAAAAGCCCATATTTAGATCGTGAAAAAAATCCCATCACTTTTAAGTATCCTGCCCTAGGTGAGTTGACTTCACGGATTGATGCGGGTGGAAAGTCACGTTTATTTAATACCATTACTAAGACCAGTTTGACGCTAGAGAATGTCATTCTAGAAAATGGTTATTCGGCAGATGAAGGCGGTGCTTTACTGGTCGGTGGAGCATTAACCTTAAATAATGTACAAATTCTAAACTCAAAGTCCGATAAAAAAGGTGGAGCACTCTATCTCGTTGGTCCTGGTGAGCATCAGGTGACTGTAAATAATAGTGTATTACAAGGCAACCAAGCGCCTGTGGGTAGTGTTCTTGCAATGCAATGTTATGCAGGGCTGTTGGATGTAAAAACCAATATAGAGTTTAGAGCGAATAGTATTATTTCAAATGGTCAGATATCGAATCTAAATACATTCGATTTTTGTGGTAACCCAAAAGTTGCTATGGCGAATAATACCATTGCAAAAAATACTGCGAGTACCGTAAACGGGAGCATTTTGTATGCCGTCAATACCCGAGAGCATAATCTGAGTCTTGAAAGTAATTTCTTATTGTCAAATAACACTATTGTAGAAAACAGTGCGGCAACTGTTTTGGATTATGACGATTTCGGTATGAAGTCGTTGTATTACAATGTGCTTGCATATAATGGAAACACATCATGCCGCTATGTCGGTTCTCAGACACTATCCGATAAATATTATGCAGGTGTGACGGCTGGTTACAATGCGTTTGATACGGCGACCAGTCAGTGTGAACTGGCAGCAAGTGCACGAATACTCGATGGTACGACAGATACTAATATTGATGTGAAAAATGTGGCTATTGGAAGTCTACTCAGTTCTTTAACTTCGCCATCGAAATATAATTTATTCCGCCCAATGTATTTCCCGAAAGTGAATAGTGGTGGAGTTGATTTACTCGATACCAACAGTAAATTGAGCTGTAATGACAGTGATCAGCGCGGTCTAGATCGTATTGTCGACGGAACATTGATGTTAGCACCTGCGGAAGCCAACAGTTGCGATATTGGGTCGGTTGAGCTACGTCGTTTAGCGGCAGCGGATATTGCTGATTTGAAAAATACCTCGCAGGCAGAACGTCTTCAGGCGTATGAGAATAATATTAAGGAATTGGAAGAATTAATCGCCGATAAAAACACCAATCCAGACTTTTTGATCGAGTTTAATGAAGAGTTAAAGCGTTATAAAGAGCTTTTAGCGGCAACCAAACTACATCAAAAATACCGAGCGATTTATGTCGATCCCTTTCAGTTTGTCTTGCAAGATGAGGCTGTGGTCAACACTGCTGATGGAACGTCGGCTTTAAAAGAAATGAACACTGAGAATTATACCATTACTGAAACTCAGGTATTAGGTGTAGGTGTTCTCAGCGCCAAAGATGGTGTGTTGGATACCTCAAAACTCAGAGCGGATCTAACTTTACGCTGTGAGTGGAAGGATGATTTAAAACAAATCATGATTTACCGCAGCGATGGTAAGCCTACAACCAGCACAGAATATGTCTATTGCCAATATAGCGTGAAGAGTAAGGCTACGCAGGCAACATCTTCGGGGATTTTAAAAGCGGAGTTTAGCAATATACAACCGATTGCCAAAACGGATGAATACACCCTGAATTATGGTGGCACTTTAAAACTCAATGTAAATCCACTTGCAAATGATAGTGATGATGGTGATGGGCCGATTAGTACAGTCGCGGCAGAACATCAGCGTCCAGCATTTCACCGTGATGCGAATGGAAAGGATCTTGCTCTTCGTATTGTACGTCAGGATGCAGGCATTAATATTAAGCCAGAACATACAGGTTCTTGTCCGGGGGAATATGAAAAATATGTATGTTATGGTGGGAATATTGAAGTTGAAGTCCGCAATAATTTCAGTCCATTCCCTTATGAAATTGAATATGTGATCTATGATGCAGAGGCTGAAGAGTCTAAATCTGCGATGATGTATTTTACGAACACTGCTAAAAATACCAATACGGAAGCGAGTGGCGGTGGTGGTGGCTCAATGGGTGGTCTTGGGGTGCTTGGATTGTTGTCATTAGCGTGGTTTAGACAACGACGAAAAATATAAATGTAAGCATAAAAAAATGCCTCACATGAGGCATTTTTTATTAGCGTTTCTATAGTATTTATATTCGGCTAGGCATCTTAATGTGTAGCAGTGTTGCTATGGATGTACTTGTTGATATATTCATTTCGAATATTCACGCGTTCATCTGCATCTGCTTTTTGCATGCGTACACGTAAATCACGTCGTTCTTGGGTGCTCATCTGTTGCCAAGTGTCACGCATTTTTTGCTTTTCTTGCTCAGGTAACTGAGTAAACCAGTCCATACGTTGTTGCAGGGCTGCACTTTGCGCATCGGGCAGTTCTTTAAGAGATTGGTAACGTTGAATCAACGCACGCTGTTCTTCTTCAGACAACGATTCCCATGTTTCAGACACTTGAGTATCTGCATCTTTAGAAAAAATCCAAAAACGATCAAAACCTGCAAAACTGGTTTGTAAAAAACCTAGCGTGCAAAGTGCGAAAGCGACACGTTTAGCTGCCATGTGGAACAGTGTCCTCACCTAAAACCAATAACATTTCTAAATCTTCAACCATTTGAGGTGAAAGTTTAGGAGTCGAAACCACTTGGTTATGTGGTTTTTCATCAAGGGTTACAGAGTTTGGAAGTACGACAAAGCCAGCAATAGCCGCAGCTAAAGCAAAACCAGACATTTTCCAAAGGCCATAACGTGAGGACTTTTGATCTTGAATATCATCAAGAACATGTTGCATCACCACGGGTTTGTTTTTGTGGTGTTGCGCGAGCCCATCAAGTTTGGAGGTTACTTGCTTTAAGAAATCATCTTTCATTCGGATGATCCTCCTAGATGTGGATTCAAATGTGCGAGAGCATTGCGTAAGCCTTGAATCGCACGGTGGTAATGAGTTTTAACGCTGCCTTCAGAACAATTCATGATTTGCGCAGTGGTTGCGGTATCAAAACCTTCCCATGCACGTAACATAAATGCTTGCTGTTGACGAACAGGAAGACCAGCAATGGCTTCTTGAATTTCATCCGCAGTGACAGCTTGACTTAAAAAGTCTGAAGGATTCAGCGCTCTTTCATCGACCACCTCATTGACTTCAAAATCGTCATCATCAAGACTGACTTTTTTGAAGAAAGAAAACGGTTGTGCTCGACGTGCTTCTTTACGACGCCAATCCTGTAATTTGTTGGTTAGAATGGTATAGAACAGGGGATACCATTCTTCCGTAGATCGATCGGAATAAGATTTGTGTAATGAAATAAAGGCTTCTTGCACCAAATCCATGGCGATACCCTGCTGGTTTTGGGTAGCACTTTCCATCATTACTAACGCACGACCAGTCACTTCTTGCATGAAGTTTTTTAGGCGAGACTCGGCGGTACTCTTAAGAGTACTAGAATCCTGCGTTTTAGACTGTTTGGGTGCTAAATCCATAGAGATGGAAAATCCTGTCATCGGATACCCACCATTATTTCCTCAATCATGTGCCTATAACGTTGGAAATAATGGTTTGGTTGACAACACAAGTAATTATTTTTTCTAGTGTAATCTATTTTTTCTGCTGAGCCGACTTTAGTTAATATAACTTAACGATTTTAAAGTCGTTGACGCACCATTTCAAAAAAGCAGATTGAACCCGCAATAGCGACATTGAGTGATTCTTGGCCACCGGGCTGTGGGATGCTCAGTGCTTGAGCATGTGCCAAAGCAAAGTCAGAAACGCCTTGGCCTTCATTGCCTAAGATCCAGACACAAGCTTGTGTTAAATCTTTTTGATATAAACTTTCAGCCTGATGTGAGCTGGTCACATACACTGGAATTTCAAAGCGTTCGAGTACATCTTCGATGGCAACGTTTTCATAGGTGTTGAGTGAGAAGTGTGCACCCATGCCTGCGCGTAATACACGTGGTGACCAGAGTGCAGCAGAACCTTTGGTACAAATAACTTGCTTAATACCCGCCGCAGCAGCAGAGCGGAGTAGTGTACCTACATTGCCTGGATCTTGAATGTTTTCCAAAATCAAGGTATCTAAGCTAAAGTCTACACTTTGGCTTGAACTTGGTAAGTCTACAACTGCCAAGAAGGGTAAAGTGGTTCCTAATGTGCTTAAGTCACGATATAGGCTTTCAGCAATGACAAAAACAGCACCCTCATATTCATCTAAAATATCGCAAATATCAGGGTGTTCGAGTGCATTTTCAGTGGTGAAAATAGAATTGAGTTTCTTCCTTTTTTCAACCCAAGCTAAGCCTAAGTGTGTCCCTTCAAGCACAGTTTGACCTTGCTTTTTACGGTAGCTACTTTGCTCTATTAAACCGCGCAGATGTTTAATCTTTGGGTTGTCTTTTGATTCAAGAAAAACGATTGACATGGGAGAGACTCATGCGCATAACGCTTCAGATGGCTATGCGCATTTAAAAAAATTAGTTGTGGTAGCCGGTCACTAAATCGACTTCGTTTTTAGAGCCAATAATCACAGGGACACGTTGGTGTAGGTCAGTTGGTTCGATGTCTAAAATACGAACGCGACCCGTTGTTGATGCACCGCCAGCTTGTTCAATTAGCATACTCATAGGGTTTGCTTCATACATTAAACGTAGGCGACCTGCTTTTTTCGGATCTTTGAGGTCGTATGGATACATGAAAATCCCGCTACGGCAAAGAATACGGTGAATGTCGCCCACCATACAAGCCACCCAACGCATATTGAAGTCTTTCTCACGTGGACCTGTTTTACCTGCGAGAAGTTCTTCAATATAACGTTTTACTGGGTTTTCCCAGTGGCGTTGGTTTGATGAGTTAATGGCGTATTCTTTGGTATCTGCTGCCACTTGAATATTTTCAGAGGTGAGCAAGAATTGTTGAGTTTCTGGGTCAAAGGTAAAGAATACTGTGCCTGCACCGACTGTTAATGCCAACATGGTTGATGGGCCATAAAGCACATAACCTGCAGCAACTTGCTGGTTGCCTGCTTGCATAAAGTCTTCAGCTTGTGTCACTGCATTTTTTGCAGGCAAGATTGAGAAAATAGTACCCACACACATATTGATGTCGATGTTGCTTGAACCATCAAGAGGGTCAAATAAAACTAAATATTTGCCATTTTCTTGAGCTGGTGTGAATTCATCCAATTCTTCAGACGCTAAACCACCAACTTGTGGGTGGATTTTTAGAGCATCAATCAAATAATCATTTGAAATCACATCCAGTTTTTTCTGTTCTTCACCTTGCACGTTTTCATGCTGCGCGCTACCTAAAACACCTGCTAAAGCACCTTTTTGTAAAGCTTGATCGATGGTTTGGCAAGTGGCAGCAATGGTGCTAATCACTTGTGCCAATTCAGGCGTAAGATTTCCCGTTTGTTGTTGTAAAAATTGGGACAGATTGAGATATGACATAAGGGGGAGGACTCCACTAAAACTTGAATACGTAACAAAATCAACATTGCGCTATATTTTAGTCGAGAACGAGACAAAAGAACAATTAAACTCGACTATTTGCTGCGATTTTACCCTTGCAAGTCTTGTGGAAAGTGCTATGTTGATGGAAGGAATATCAGGTAAAAATAGGAGCACAACAATGACAACGCAAAAATTTGATGCGACTCCAACGCCGAGCGAAGGGATTAACTTAGATGATATTTCAGACGATAGCGTGAAAAAAGCGTGGCAAGACTACGAAGCAAAAGCTGAGTATAAAAAGTTCAATAAACATGACATGATTGAATCTATGCAACATGCTGAAGAATCTGATGAAAATCCCAAGCCTGAACAAGTTTAAGTCATAAAAAAGCGCTCATCGAAAGGAGCGCTTTTTTTATTTCAGTTGTGATACCAGCATTATTTTAAAAGTGGTGGTACTGCTTCGTAGTTAATTTCTACGCGACGGTTTTCTTTCCATGCATTTTCGTCATGGCCTGCATTGATTGGCATTTCTTTACCATAACTAACGGCTTCAAGTTGGTTTGGACTCACACCTGTGGTGATTAAGAAACTTTCAACCGCCTTGGCACGGCGCTCACCCAATGCCATATTGTATTCACGTGTACCGCGCTCATCGGTATGACCTGTTAACGCCACACGCGAATTTGCATTTGCCATTAAGAACTGCGCATGAGCTTGTAGCGTTTGGTAATCATCATTGCTGAGGTCGCTACTGTCATAGTCAAAATGCACAACGCGTTTTGCTAAAAATGCTTTGTTGGCTTCAGTTACGCCTTTTGCCGATGCACCTGCAAGATTTTGTGCATTTAAAGCAGCATCTTCACTTAGACCTTGAGTATTGACTGTGGTTGAACCATTTGGGTTTTGACCCGCTTCAATTGTCGCAGCGGGTTTGCGGCTCGCACATCCTGTAACTACAAGAGCAGTCGCTAAGATTGGAAGGGCTAAAAGTTTGATCGATTTCATTCTTCATCTCCATGAAAATTGATGATTATTAAATGACTAGTCATTAAAAAAGTTATTTGGGTGCCCAAGCGGGTTCACGGACTTCACCTTGTTCACTTGGTAAATTCATACGGAAACGGCCATCCAGTGACATGATCGATAACAAACCACGTGAACCTTCACGCGTTGCATAGACCACCATCTGCCCATTTGGGGAAAAACTTGGTGACTCATCCAAACTGGTTGGCGTTAAAATATTTGTAACACTTGAGTTTAAATCTTGAATAGCGACTTTATAGTTACTACCGCTTGGGCGGTGGACCAGTGCCAGCTTTTTGCCATCGGCACTGAGCGTACCACGTGCATTGAATGCGCCACGGAAGGTCAGGCGGTTATAACTGCTATTTGCCAAGTCATAACGGTAAATTTGTGCAGAACCACCCCGGTCAGAAGTAAAGATAAATGACTTACCATCTGGTGCATAACGTGCTTCAGTATCAATAGCACTGTCATTGGTCATACGTTGCAGTTGACGGGTTTCCAAGTTCATTTGGTAAATTTCTGGGTTGCCATGCATAGAAGCGGTGAACAACATACTTTTCCCATCTGGAGAGAAGCTTGGTGCGCCATTTAGACCACGGAAGCTAGCAAGCTTTTCACGCGCACCTGTCGAAAGGTCTTGGACATAAATTGCAGGGCGTTTGGTTTCAAACGAAACATAAGCAATTTTCTTGGCATCTGGTGTCCAAGCAGGCGATAAAATTGGATCGCGTGACGTTAAAATTGTACGTGGTTGCTCACCATCAGTATCCGCGATTTGTAGTGTATAGCGTTGTTCCGGTGTAGCTGGATTACGTAGCACATAAGCAATACGACCGCTAAAGTCTCCTGGAATACCAGTTAATGCTTGATAAATGGCATCACTAATCATGTGTGCAGCAGAACGAACGCGTGATGCTGGAACAGTTAATAATTCATTTAAAAGATATTGTTGTTTTTGGACATCATACAGTTGGTAATGAACCTCGTAGCTACCATTTTCAGTGGTTTTTACTGTTCCTGTAACGACATATGGAACACCAGCTGCTTGCCAGTTGGCTGCGTTCGGATTATTCATGCTGGCTGTTGCAGGTAAATTTTTTGAAGCGCTGGTAAATTTCCCTGAGCGGTTTAAATCTGTTTCAATAATAGGATAGAGGCTACTGTCATTGCTAAAAGGTACGATTGCAATTTTAGGCGCTTCTTCAGGTGCTTTTGCAATTTCTAAATGAAGCTGAGCATGCACTTGAGTCACTAAGACTGGACTGAAAGCAGTTAAAATGGCTAGGCTAAGAAGGTGTTTACGCGTCATTTCCATCATTCGTTATTTACTCAAACAAACGGCTTTTATTGTGGGTTTAATTGTTCTACATAATGGCATGATTTTCTAATATTAAAAGCATGAAATTATGACTGATCTGTTATAACACTGTGAAAAATGAGTAAGAATTAAGTCGTTTAAGCGTAAATGCAAAAACGCATAAGTAGATATGTGTGATAAGGGAGAGTGGCGGTTTGCTTATATGGAGTGAAATCTCGACTGAACTTAAAGATATTGCACTGATTGTTATTGAAAGCTAAAACAGATTAAACGTATATAAAATAAGTTATTTGAGTACGTAAAAATACTGTGAATAGGGCTGGAAAAATCCCCCTGATTGTTCAGAGGGATTTGGGTTATTTCGCAGTAAAGGATGAGGTAAAGCTTTGTGCTTGCCGGCGCGCTTCTGGATCTGAAGGCATTGGATAGGGTGCAGCAGAACGAACAGCTGCTTCGACGCTGGCTTTCATGTCAGGGTCACTGGAGCTCACGATCACAGAGCGTACAGCGCCACTCTCTGAAAGCGTGACACGTGCAGTCGCGGTTTTACCCGTTGAACCTGCTGGGGTATCCCATGCACGCTTAATTTTATTTTCAAAGTCGCGCTTAGCTGTTGAAGCAATTTGCTTTGCTTCAGCTTTCTTTTGCGCGGCTTCTTCGGCAGCTTGTTTTGCAGATGAAGCACGTGCTTCTTCAGCTGCACGTTCTTTTGCTTCAGCATCGGCTTTACGTTTTGCATCAGCAGCAGCCTTGGCTTTTTCTGCATCGGCTTTGGCTTTTGCATCAGCATTTGCCTTAGCTTTATCCGCATCAGCTTTACGTTTCGCATCGGCGTCAGCTTTGGCCTTCGCTGCATCTGCTTTAGCTTTCGCATCGGCATTTGCCTTGGCTTTATCGGCGTCTGCTTTGGCTTTTGCATCAGCGGCGGCTTTTGCTTTGTCCGCGTCGGCTTTACGTTTTGCATCAGCGGCAGCCTTGGCTTTATCTGCATCTGCTTTGGCCTTTGTATCAGCGTCTTGCTTCTGCTTTTTAGCGAGATCCGCTTTCTTTTGTGCCTCTAGCTTCGCTTTTTGTACTGCCTCTGCTTTTTTCAATGCTTCTAAGTTTGCTCGGCGTTTGGCGTCTGCTTCGGCTTTCGCCGCTGCATCTGCTTTGGCTTTCTCCGCATTTTTAGCTTGCTCCGCTGCACGGGCAGCAGCACGTTCTTGCTGAGCTTGTAGTTTTTCAGCTTCTGCCTTTGCACGTGCCTGAATCTGCTGCTGTAGTTCAGCTTTACGCGCTGCCGCTTCAGCAGCTTTGGCATCCGCTGCTGCTTTTTGAGCGTCGACCTTTGGCACAACGGGTGTTATAGGTGGCGCGGTTGGGATAACAGGTGCAGGCTCTACAGTGGGCGGAGCAGTTTGTGTGATTTCTTTGGCTACATTTTCATGTGCTGTTTCAGTAAACTCTGTTTCTTCAAGCGTAACAGGCTTTAAGTCCTCAGGTTTGATGAGCACAGTTCTAATTTGCTTTGGTGGTTCTGGTGGTTTACTCATACCAAGATAAAGTAAGCCAACAACAGCAATCACATGGACACCGAAGGTAAATCCAAGCGCGATGGCTTTTTGTTTAAACGGTGGCTTTTTAAAATCTTTCATAAATTACTTTAATGGCTCTGTGAGTAATCCAACTTGGCTGAGACCTGCTTCTTGTAGGCTGTTCATGAGCGACATGACTTCGCCATAAGAGCGTGACTGTTCACCTTCCACAACAACGGTTAAAGTTTTATTTTCAGCCTGAGCTTGTTGCTGTGCTTCACTTAAAATAGATGTCAATTCAGATAAAGCCAAAGGTTCAGCTGAACTATGCGTTTTATATTTAAGGAAATAGCGACCTTCTTTATCTAAGCTGACCATTGCAGGTGCATCTTTTGATTCAATGGGGTTGCCATTGGCTTGTGGCAGATCGACATTGATGCCGCTGGTAATCATGGGTGCGGTGACCATAAAAATCACTAATAATACGAGCATGACGTCAATATATGGGACGACGTTCATCTCACTTTTTAGTGGTTTTTTAATGCGCTCGAAGCGCCCTGAACGTTGAATTGCCATTAGTCATGTTCCTTAGTTTCACCCAAAGACTGACGTTGTAATAACGCAACCATTTCTTCTGCAAATAAAGCACGATCGGAGTAAACCGTTTCGCCTTTTCCTGTGTAATGGTTAAATGCCAATACCGCAGGAATCGCTGCAAATAAACCAATCGCTGTAGCAATGAGGGCTTCAGCAATACCAGGTGCAACCGTTGCAAGGGTGACTTGATCTACGTCTGCTAAACCGATGAATGCATTCATGATGCCCCAAACGGTACCAAATAAGCCAACATACGGGGCCACAGAACCAATGCTGGCCAAAGCACCTAAGCCTTGTTCAAGTTGGCTTTGGTCACGACTTAGACCGACGCGTAAAATACGTTCTGTGCCTTCAATGGTTTGTGCTGGGGCAGCATTGCGTTTTTTTAGTTTTAAAAACTCGCCTAAACCTTGATAAAAAATATCCTCAAGGCCGACACGTTTGGAGTTAAGTTGCGCATTGTTATACAGCGTATTCAGTTCAGCACCCGACCAAAAGATTTTTTGAAAATGGTCATCGTCTGCTTGTGCTTTTTTATAACTCATGTGTAACTTGGCAATCAGATACCAGCTAAACAGCGAGGCCAAAAGTAAAGCCAGCATTACCAGTTGTACGACTGGGCTTGCTTGTAATATTAGATCTGAAACTTGAAGAGATGATTCGAGTTGAGTTGCCATAGTTACTACATGTGCCAATAATTTTTTTAGTCTTGTCCTAATTCTTTTAGAATCAGTTCGCGGATTTCATCGGGAAGTCGACGTGGTTTCATTTCTGAACTGATACATGCCAATTCGACCTCACCAGATGCAAGCATGATTTCACCACGATAAATATTTTGTTGCAACACAAATGACGTAGCCTTACACGAAACAACACTTGCTGTAACAGTAATTAAATCATCCATTAAAATTGGACGTGAATATTTCACATTAATTTTGTGTACAACGAAGTTATAGTCTTTTTGATGCCAGTAATGATCTACATCAGAAGCACGTAACCACTCAGTACGGGTACGCTCCATAAAGCGAATATGATTGGCGTGGTAAACAATGCCACCTGCATCAGTATCTTCAATATAGACACGAATGTTGAATTCAAATTTATTCGCCATGAGAGTATTCCGTTTTCCAGTTGTACGAGTCGATTTAGATTGACTTGGCGCTTTTATATTTAAGGACAGGGTCTTAAAATTGGTGCACGTCAAAGTACTAATGCGTCGCAGTTTAGCATTATGAGATTTCACTCCAATGGCACAAGATGTCAAATATTGTGATTCATGACTGTTGGGGAAGTTGAGCGCAGTATGGCTATAAAAATATAAGGATAAGGGAATGAATGGTTATTTTAAGCTGCTGCTTATTTTGGCTGTGGCATTTGCGTTTAGTCCGCAGAAAATAAGGGAGAGTAACTCTCCCTCTAAAATTATTTATTTGTCTTTCGGTTCCGGCGGTGTCATACCAAACTGCAAATATGCCATATTGGTGGCAATACGGCCACGGGCTGTCCGCATGACATAACCTTGTTGAATCAAATACGGCTCAATCACGTCCTCTAATGTGCCTGAGTCTTCAGCCATAGCAGCTGCCAGGGCTTCTACACCACCAGGGCCGCCATCAAAACGTTCAAGTAACATACTCAAATAACGACGGTCTAAAGTGTCTAAACCATCTTTATCGACATTGAGCATATCGAGGGCACGCTGAGCCATGTCTTGTGCCACTTCACCTGTACCTTTGACTTGTGCATAGTCACGAACTCGACGTAGTAAGCGGTTGGCGATACGCGGCGTACCACGTGAACGACGTGCAATTTCTGCTGAACCTTCACGTGTAATAGGTACATCCATCAAATTGGCAGAACGAGTCACAATATGCGTCAAGTCAGCGACGGAATAGAATTCAAGGCGTTGCACGATGCCAAAACGGTCACGTAAAGGAGAGGTGAGGAGTCCAGCACGTGTGGTTGCGGCAACTAAAGTAAAAGGGGGTAAGTCGAGCTTAATTGAACGAGCCGCAGGACCTTCACCAATCATAATGTCGAGTTGGTAGTCTTCCATGGCAGGATAAAGAATTTCTTCAATCACTGGTGAAAGGCGGTGGATTTCGTCGATGAACAGCACATCACCTTCTTCAAGGTTGGTCAGCATGGCTGCCAAGTCCCCAGCACGTTCCAATACGGGGCCAGACGTCGACTTGAGGTTTCCACCCATTTCACGCGCAATAATATTGGCAAGTGTGGTTTTACCTAGTCCCGGTGGACCAAAAATTAAGGTGTGATCGAGTGCTTCACCACGACCACGGGCTGCGCCAATAAAGATTTCCATTTGTTCACGAACCACGGGCTGACCAATGTAGTCATCGAGTGAGGTCGGGCGGATAGCACGGTCGATATGATCTTCGGGTTTTTCGGAACCACCGATGAGACGGTCTTGCATATAGTTGAATCAATCTCTGGCTGAACTTTCGAGGCACAGCCTCAAATTATGATTTGTGTTTAGGTACCATTGTGTAGGCATTGCCTTACTTTTGAAAGATCAAAATGAGGGCTTTTAAATATATTTAAAAGCCCGCAAGTAAATCTTGTGTTGGATTGAGGATATGTCCTTATATCCCAATCCAACATGGCGACATTCATGTCGCCTTCGTGTATCCAATTTAGGTGTATTGGTGTGTCTATTTGGATTATTTATTCATCGATTTGAGTGCAGCACGGATGATGTCGCTCGCCTCAGTAAAATCACCTTTTGCAGCATTGACCAATTTCTGTGATTCTAAAGGTTTATAACCTAAAGACTGCAACGCCGCTTCAGCTTCTGCCACGGCAGAGTTGCCTGTGAACTGGATTTGTTCAACGGTTGAGTTGCTTGGCACTGTGCCTGAAGACATCGCTTTAAAGCGATCACGTAATTCGATCATGAGGCGTTCAGCGGTTTTTTTACCCACACCCGGTACTTTAACCAGTGTGTTGATATCTTCATGTTCGACAGTATGAATCAACATGTCGACACTGAGCGTGGAAAGAATACCTAAAGCCATTTTAGGGCCGACACCGTTGACCTTTAATAGGGTGCGAAAAATGATTTTTTCTTGTTGATGCAAAAAGCCATAAAGCAGTTGAGCATCCTCACGCACTGCAAGGTGTGTCCATAAGGTAATCTTCTGGCCTTTTTGTAGTTGGCAGAAGGTTGTCAGTGGTGTATCAATTTCATAACCGACACCATTTACATTTAAAAGTACGGTGGGTGCTTCTAGTGCGAAGACTTCACCAATAAGACATCCGATCATGTTGTGTGATTCACTTTTTTATCAATGGTTGCATAGTAGTGAGCATTGCGCAGAAAGGCAAAAGGCTCACGGAAAATTGAGTTCGGATTGATGGCTTTATCATCAAACTGGATGTTGATGACTTATTTAAATCAATCCTGCCTTATTGCCTTGTAACTCTTGAGACAAGTTATACGCTTGGTGGTCTGAAAACTTAGAAATAATATCTAAGACCTGCATGATATTTTCATAGTGGTTACTGCCAAAGTGCGCACCAGAACGACATAAAATAGCCATTAAGCGTTGTTCTTTAAAACTCAATGTTTTATGCGGTGTAGTGAGTGGAATAAAGGCATCTAAAATATTTTGCAAACTTTGATGGGCAATAATTTCCAAACCCGCTTTTTGCGGGTGTTCAAATATTTTATCACGTGCTAAATCCTTCGCACGGTTAATGCCTAACTCAATATCAGCAGCGCAATATTGCAGTAAGCTACCAGCCAGTTGTCCGCTTAATATTTCAAAATGATGCTTAGCAAAAGCCGATGTGACTTCTTCAACCAGACGTTTCATCACTCGTCCACGCAGGGCCGCAATTTTTTGCTGCCAAGTCGTATCTGGCATCGACAGTTCAGTTGGTGCGCTGTATTCACCCAGCAAGCTTAAAAAAATCGGTTCGACTTCTTTATAAGACAACATGTTTAAAATAATGCCATCTTCAAGGTCAATCAGGGCGTAGCAAATATCATCTGCTGCTTCAAGTAAATAAGTCAGCGGATGACGACAATAATGGTATTCACCCAGTTGAATCAGTCCGAGTTGCTCTGCAATTTGTTGCAGGATTTCTTTTTCTGCTTGATAGCAGCCAAATTTGGCACGTTTACTGGCAGGGGTATTGCCTTGTGATTCGATGGTTTTAGACAACCATGGATATTTTAAATAAGCCCCAAGTGTTGCATAGGTCAGACGCATGCCTCCATCATTAGGGTGATAGTCAATTTTAGTCAGTAAGCGTAGACCTTGGGCATTACCTTCAAACTGACGCACATCGGCTTGTTCTTCTGGGGAAAGTTTCTCTAAAAAGTTGCCATGTGATGCATCGTCAAACCATTCACGAATAGCATATTCACCAGCATGACCAAACGGTGGATTCCCAATATCATGTGCTAAACAAGCAGCTTGAATAATGGCTCCAACATCGGCAGGGGAAATCCAAATTGGCAGTTCGTCCTTGATCTTTTCCGCTGCCAGCATGCCAAGAGAGCGGCCAATACAGGAGACTTCAAGCGAATGCGTTAAACGGGTGTGAATGCCATCGTGTTGAGTCAGTGGATGTACTTGGGTTTTTCGGTTCAGTTGGCGAAAACTTTGTGAAAAAATAATTCGATCATAATCTTTGTGAAATGGGCTACGTGCCAATTCGGTATTTTGTTTTTTACTTCCAATACGAACTGTTGATAGCAGTTCCAACCAACGCATTTGCATCATTTATCGTTATTCAGTGAGTTATTGGCTTCATCATGCCAAAAAAGTGTGACGAGCTCTAGAGGGCTGCGACATAAGTTGTCTTTTAATTTATGCAGTATGAAGTTCTCATCAATAGAACATCTTAAAGCAGTCATGTATGTTCTCAAGGAGGCTATCAACTTCTTTATTTGTAGCCTGAGTATCAATTGAAAATGGCTTTTAGAACCCAACAAAAGCCCAAAAGTCGGGCATCTTTGAAATTTATCCCTTAAAACATTTGTTACTAATCATGTTTGATTTTTAAAGTCAAAGTAAATTGATCTTTTAAAACAAAGAAATCTCACTTTTTTAAGTCGTAGACGACTAGCTGATTTTGGGAATACACAGTAGAATATGCGCTCTCTTCAAGTCACATTGAGGTAGGTTGTCTAGACCTGCCCGTGGAGCCAAAAACAGCATGTTTATCGTTGCCGGTGCACCTGCACACTCTTCTTTTAAGCAAACACAACTTTTAACACGTCTATCGTCTATCAGTTCTGTTCAATCAATAGAAAGCCAATGGGTTTACCTTTTCGACCAAGCGCTCGACGAGCAACAACAGCAATCTGCTTTGCAGCTATTAAATGATGGCGCAACCTTCCAAGTTCGCGAAGCGACAAGTGATGAAGTTCAAGTCCTTGTGACGCCACGTGTAGGGACAATCTCGCCGTGGTCATCAAAGGCAACGGATATTTTTGCTAACTGTAATACCCCGATACACCGCTTAGAACGCGGTGTTTTGTTTACTTTAAAAGGTATTTCTGAAGTATCGGATGCAGTAAAACAAGTTTTACATGACCGTATGACTGAAAGTGTGTTCAATCAAATTGAAGATGCGGCTGCATTGTTCTCTGAAACGGCTCCAAAACCTTTAAACGCAATTGACATATTAGGTCAGGGTAAAGATGCTTTAGTCAAAGCAAACTCTGAGTTTGGTTTTGCACTCTCTGATGAAGAAATTGATTATTTAGTTGCTGCTTTTAACAAACTCGGTCGTAACCCACACGATATCGAACTGATGATGTTTGCTCAGGCAAACTCAGAGCACTGTCGTCATAAAATCTTTGGTTCTGAATGGACAATTGATGGTGAAAAACAGCCATTGTCATTGTTCCAAATGATTAAAAATACTTATAAAGAATCACCGACAGACGTATTATCAGCGTATAAAGATAATGCATCAGTCATTGTCGGTTTTGACACACAACGTTTTTATCCGAAAAAAGATGAAGCAACTGGTCACCACGTTTATAAATACAAGAGCCAAGCTGCTCATATTTTGATGAAAGTGGAAACACATAACCACCCAACAGCAATTGCACCATTCGCAGGTGCTGCAACAGGTTCGGGTGGTGAAATTCGTGATGAAGGTGCGACAGGTCGTGGTGGTAAACCGAAAGCAGGTTTAACAGGCTTTACTGTTTCAAACTTAAATATTCCGGGTTTTGAACAGCCTTGGGAAGAGAACTACGGCAAACCATCTCGTATGGCTTCTCCACTTCAAATTATGATTGAAGGGCCTTTGGGCGGTGCTGCGTTTAACAACGAATTTGGTCGTCCTGCTTTAAATGGTTATTTCCGTACATTCGAACAAAATGTAAATGGTGATGTGAAAGGTTTCCACAAACCAATCATGATCGCAGGTGGTTATGGCAACATTCGTCCAGACCACGTAGAAAAAGATGCGATTCAACCAGGCGATTTATTGATCGTTCTTGGTGGTCCTGCAATGCTGATCGGCCTTGGTGGCGGTGCGGCATCTTCTGTAGACAGCGGTAAACTCGGTGAAAACCTAGACTTCGCTTCTGTACAACGTGAAAACCCTGAAATGGAACGTCGTTGCCAAGAAGTGATTGATGCATGCTGGCGTATGGAAGACTTCAACCCAATCGTGTCTGTGCATGACGTGGGTGCAGGTGGTATTTCAAACGCAATGCCTGAGTTGGTGAATGACCACGAACTGGGTGCGATTCTTGATTTACGTAAGATTCCATCACTTGAGCCGGGCATGTCTCCAATGGAGATCTGGTCAAACGAAGCGCAAGAGCGTTATGTGTTGGCGATTCGTCCAAGTTCTTTAGAATTATTTGAATCATTATGTGCACGCGAACGTTGTCCGTTTGCCGTTTTAGGTGAGGCAACAGAAGCGCGTCAATTGACGGTGAACGATCCATTGTTTGATAACAAAGCCGTGGATATGCCAATGCAAGTCATGCTGGGCGGCACACCTCGTATGAGCCGTTCGTATGAAACGATTGAACGTAAAGGCGACGACTTTGATGCATCTAAAGTCACAGATTTGAAAGATGCGATTTACCGTGTACTTAAAAATCCAACGGTTGCATCGAAATCATTCTTGATCACAATTGGCGACCGTTCAATTACAGGTATGGTTGCACGTGATCAGTTTGTAGGCCGTTGGCAGGTTCCTGTTGCAGATGCAGCAGTAACTACAACAAGCTTACAAGGCTATACAGGTGAAGCCATGGCGATGGGTGAACGTCCACCCGTTGCCTTGTTAAATCCTGCGGCATCTGCGCGTTTATCGGTTGCAGAGTCGATCTCGAATATTATGTCTGCAAAAATCGACCAGATCAGTGACATTAAATTGTCTGCAAACTGGATGGCGGCGGCAGGGCAAAAAGGTGAAGACCAAGCTTTATTTGAAGGTGTAAAAGCCATCGGTATGGAAATGTGTCCAGCTTTGGGTATTGCAATTCCAGTGGGTAAAGACTCATTGTCAATGCGTACGACTTGGAATGATGAAGGCGAAGACAAATCGGTGACTTCACCGATGTCAGGTGTAATCACAGCCTTTGCTCCTGTAACTGATGTACGTAAAACCTTAACGCCTGAATTGAAAAATGAAGAATCAGTACTTGTGCGTATTGATCTTTCTAAAGGTCAGTTCCGCCTAGGCGGTTCGATCCTTGCTCAGGTCTATAAAGCGATTGGTTCAGTGACACCTGATGTGGATAGCTTTGACGACTTCAAAGCTTTCTTTGCATTGGTTCAAGACTGGAATAACCGTGGCTTAATTAAGGCTTACCACGACATTGGTGATGGTGGTTTGCTTGCAACTGTTGCGGAAATGATGTTTGCAGCACGTCTCGGTGTGGCTTTAGAAGATCAATCAACTGAAAGTTTATTTGCAGAAGAAATTGGTGCAGTGCTTCAAATCAGCACGTCTGATTGGGCAACACTTGCAGAAGAAGTTGCGGCATCTACATTACGCGATGCAATTACGGTCATTGGTACGGTAAACAACACCGATCAGTTGACTGTAAGTGGATTAGTGCTTGAACGTGCAGACTTGCAAGTGGCGTGGACTGAAGTGTCACATCAGATCCAACGTTTACGTGACAACGTAGAAACAGCGGATCAAGAATTTGCATTGATCACGGATAAATCACATGCTGGTATTATTGCAAAACCAACTTTTGATTTGAATGAGCCAATCGAAGCGCCTTACATCAACGAACGCCGTCCAAACATGGTGATCTTACGTGAACAAGGCGTAAATGGTCATGTTGAAATGGCTGCTGCATTCGACAAAGTTGGTTTCAACACTGTAGACGTACATATGAGTGACTTACTTGCAGGTCGTATTAGCCTAGATGACTTTGAGGGGCTTGTGGCATGTGGTGGTTTCTCTTACGGTGACGTCATGGGTGCTGGTGGTGGCTGGGCGAAATCAGTTTTGTTCAACCCGAAACTTCGTGACCAATTTGAAAAATTCTTCAACCGTGATGAGACTTTCTCTCTTGGTATCTGTAACGGCTGTCAAATGTTGTCGCAATTGGCGCCACTGATTCCGGGTGCTGAAGCTTGGCCGCGTTTCCACCGCAACACTTCTGAGATGTTTGAAGCGCGTGCAGTTAACGTTCGTGTTGAAAAATCGAACTCTGTATTGTTAGAAGGTATGGAAGGTTCAATCCTGCCTATCGCGGTTGCACATGGTGAAGGCCGTGTAGTGACAAGCGCGGATAACTTGGCTGCATTAAATGCAGGTAATCAAGTAATCTTGCGTTATGTCGATAGCCAAGGGAACCCAACTCAGCACTATCCAATGAACCCGAATGGTTCACCAGAAGCGATTTCAGGTGTCACATCGAAAGATGGTCGTGCAACAATTATGATGCCGCACCCTGAACGTAACTTCCGTGCTGTACAGCATTCTTGGAAGCCTGAAGAGTGGACTGAAGACGGTGCATGGTTACGTATGTTCCGCAATGCACGTAAGTTCATTGGTTAATTTGGAGTCTGTGTTTTGAAAAGCCACCTTCGGGTGGCTTTTTTATTGAATTGTCTTTTTTGTTTTTTAATTTTTTATTTCTCCCGTTGAAGTTGGTTTAGATTTTGCTTTTATATTTATGTGAAAGTGATATTGTGTAATAAGTGCACAAATATCATGCAAAATAGAAGAAAGATGGATCACTAAACAATTTCAGTATCAACACTCATGTATGAGGTGATGACATGATTAAAGCAGTTACATACGAAGCAGTCGATAAGTCTGCGTTGCGTAAAAAAGGATGGAAGTTGTTTGCTGTGATTTTAAGCTTGCAATTGATCTTTTTGATTTTGGGTTATGCATTGCAGATGTGATTTTGAGAATGAAGAAACCGCCGTGAGGCGGTTTTTTCTTTATAAGAATTTTATTTTTACTTTTGATTGGGCAAAAGTAACAAAACCCTTTTGTTAGACTGGTGGGACGTCCTGTCCCACAGTCTAACCTGCGACATCCATGTCGCTACTCATGTGATCAAATATTATTAATTGTTTTTTTTCTTTTGATATGATGGGTTGGCTATAAAACTTTATGAGATAAAAATTGAAAGATAAAAAGAGTAAATCAAAGATTAGTATTGTTTTTGGAATTTTTGTTGATTTGGTTGGAATAGCTTGTGGTTTATGGCTTTTAATCGTTTTAGAAAAAATATCTGGAGCTGAATTCGTTGCTTTAAGTCTTGGATTTTCTGTGATTGGACTAATTATAGCTTTTGCTTCAGAAGTTCAGGAATTTTCGATTGCAGGAAATAGCGTTAAATTAAAAGAGTTACGATTGGAAGCTGAAAGAAAAATTGAAGAATTAGACAAGGCTAAGACAGAATTATTTAGATTAATGCTCCCTCAGGTTTTACAAGGCTCTCAAAAGACTTTGAATAAAATTGATCCTAGGATAGTGAGTTTTCTTAATATTTTTGATCAAATAAAAAGTCTTGAAATAGTAAATGAACTTAGATGTGAAATTGAGCATGTGTTACATGTTTTATTAATTTGTCAGTATGGAAAGTTAAAAGTAATACATCAACGTGCTAAAACAACTGAAAATAGTTTTGATGAGCTAGATTCTCCAACATCGCTATTTGTATAGTCCGCACGCCAAAAAACCAATACAATACCGATATGAGTTATCCAATACATTTTAGAAAGAAAATATTAGCCAAGCTTGAAGAAGGTCAATCTATCCGAGCGGTTGCTCAGCACTTCGAAATTAATAAAAATACAATTGTCGAATGGAAAAAGCGAATCGAAATAAAAAGAACTCGACCAAGAAAACCATCTAAAGTTGATGATGATGCCTTACGTGCAGATGTTGAGCAATATCCCGATGATTATCAATATGAACGCGCTGCTCGTTTTGGTTGTGCTACTTCTACAATTGGAGATGCGCTCAAGCGTCTAAATATTACAGTTAAAAAAAGACCTTACGGCACCCGAAAGCAAAAACAGAACTCAGAGAGCAGTATTTAAAAGATTTAAACCGATTAAGGTATCAACACCCGATCATCTATCTTGATGAAAGTGGATTTAAATCTCATGAACATAGACCTCATGGTTATTCAAAACAGGGAACTCCTTGTTATGGAACATATAATTGGCAATTAAAAAATCAAACCAATGCAATAGGAGCAATCCATGAGGGTAAGTTATTTGCAGTGGGTTTATTTGATAGCAAAGTAAATTCGGATGTATTTTATTTTTGGGTAGATCAGTTTTTATTACCAGAACTACCCTCGAATAGTGTAATTGTCATGGACAATGCAGCCTTCCATAAACGACCAGATATACAAGATCTATTAAGCCAACATGGGCATCAAATACTTTGGTTACCACCTTATAGTCCTGACCTTAATCCTATTGAAAAAATGTGGGCATGGGTGAAAGCAAAAAGGAAAAAATGGTTGGTTAACTCAATAGATAAGCTTTTTAGTCGTTTCTTTAACGAGTGTATGGGTAATTAAGCGGTTTGACTATATCTCTAAATGATGAAAAAGTGGTTCAATTTATGAAATATAATAATCAATATCAAGATAGTCATGTTGCAAGAGGAGATTTAGTTGATGGAATACATGCTTATGCAAAACTTTATGCTATAAAACTTAAACTCGATAAGTTAGTAAACTGAAATGCTCAAACTCATCTACTATGTTCCTAAATCTCACCTTGAATCTACCAAACTTGCGATTTTTGAAGCAGGGGCCGGTGGTATAGGAAACTATGAACACTGTGCTTGGCAGGTCTTAGGTACAGGCCAGTTTAAACCTGTAAAAGGAGCAAATCCGTTTATAGGTCAGTTGGATGCTTTGGAGAAAATTCCAGAGTGGCGGGTGGAAACCATTGTTCCAGAGGAAAAAGCTTCTGCTGTGGCAAAGGCTTTACAATTAAGTCATCCCTATGAAGAACCCGCTTTTGAGTTTATACAAATTTTAGATATTGAATAGTTTGCACGATCTCAAATGAAGATAAGAACTGTAATTTTCATTGTGTAGATAAGTTTTTACTTTTCATAGGCGAAAAGTAACAAAAGCCTTTTGTTAGATTGATGGCACTTCCATGTGCCACAATCTAACGGGCGACATCCATGTCGCCTACCGTGTATCAAGTGAAGGGAGATTTAACAATATAAGAGTGTTCAAACCTTCTGAATAAATAACTCACGATCAAAACGATACTGCGGGAAAAACACACCGTCTTCTGCACGCTCACCTGCACCAATCACCATCACAGGGTATTGCTGATCATTTAGATTTAACAGTTTACGTACCAAAGGCTCATCAAAACCTTCCATCATACAACTATCGAAACCATAGGCACGTAAAGCTAGCACTAGGTTCTCGCAAGCTAAAGCTGTGGTTTTACTTGCCCAAAGTTTAGCATCGGCTTGATTAAATGCAGTTACAGGCAGTTGTTTGTCTAAGCTACGTGCAATTTTGAAAGCCACTTTCTTAAAGTTACCCAGTGCATTTAAGTAACCTGTCTTATAGTTATAAGGAATGAACTTATAATATTTCTGTACAGCCGCAGGCGCTTCAGGAAAAGGGAACTCTGTAATATTGCGTTTTGCCATTTCATCATTACGGTCTGTACGCGCGACACACACGATCAGTTCTGACGCCGTTTTAGCTGCAAGCTGGTTTAGGCAAGCTTTGACCAGCTGTTTTTTCTTAGTCGGATTCTGCACCACATAAAAAGTCCAAGGCTGTAAGTTAGATGAATTGGGCGCAAGTAGGGCCAAATCTAAACAGTCATCAAGCACATCAGCTGGAATTTCTTTCTTGGTAAATTTGCGAACCGAACGGCGGCTTTGGATGACTTTCTTAAAATTTTCAACATCGATACCTTGTGGTGCAGGCTCAAAGTAACGCTTTTTTTCTGTAGTGTTCGACATAAGTAGTTTTTCCGAATGGGTTCTTAAATATGTTGGGACGGAAAATAAAAAAACCACCGTGTAATGTGAAACACAGTGGTTTTTAGTCGTTCAACGATCAAGGATTAGTTGAACTGGGTGAAATCAGGTTTACGCTTTTGCATAAATGCTGATACAGCTTCCATCATTTCTGGAGAGCCGACACGATCCATGAAAATTTCAGCTTCATGATCAATCCAAGCCACAATTTCATTCACATTGTGCTTCATCAACGCTTTAGACTGTACTAAAGAGGCCAAGGGTAAAGCAGACAATTGTGCCGCTTTTTTAGCTGCTGTAGCATACACATCATCTTCAATACTGTTGACAAGGTTTGCAGCAACTGCAGTTGCACTATCAAACTTCTGAGCGGTCAGCAGTAATTCAGCAGCTTTGTGATAACCTGCTTGTTCTACCAATAATTTGCTTGAAGCACCTTCTGGAGATAAACCAAGGCTGACAAATGGAATCTGGAATAGAGCAGTATTGTCGCTATAAACCAAGTCACAATGTAATAAGATCGTTACCCCAATACCAATCGCCACACCACGTACAGCCGCAATCAACGGTTTAGAAAATTTTGCGGCAGATTTAAGTAAAATAAATGGAGGGCCTTCAGCCGCAGGTGCTTGACCTTTTTGCGCTGCAGATTTCATAAAATCTTGCATGTCATTGCCTGCGGTAAAGTCCGCATCTTCACCACGTAGAATGACAGCACGAACGCTATTGTCTAGATCTGCTTCATCTAAAGCTTTTGCGATCCATAAATAAAGTTCGCCATACAACGCATTCTTTGCTTCAGGACGGTGAATGGCTAATGTCAGTACGCCATTATCTAATTTTGCATTCAAATGTTGATGAGGTTGTTGAATACAGCTCAGTGTCATCGTACTATCCTTGCTAGAAAGTTTGGTTTAATTTTATGGGCTCATTATGTCGCATAATTTTATGATCGACACAACTGACCAGTTCATAAAAAAGTAAAAGATTTATGCCATATACATTTGATTATCTCGTATTCATTGGTCGCTTCCAGCCATTTCACTTGGCGCATATGCAAACCATTAAGATTGCTTTAGAACAAAGTGAAAATGTGATTTTGGCTTTAGGCTCTGCACAAAATGAACGAAATACGAAAAATCCATTTTTAGTATCTGAACGTGAAGAAATGATTTTATCGAGCTTCTCAGAGGCGCATCAAAAACGGATTCACTTTGTACATGTAATTGATGTTTATAATGATGTTAAATGGGTGAAATTGGTAAAAAAATTGGTGAATCATGTAGTCACACCTGAGGCGAAGGTTGGACTGATTGGCCATTTTAAAGATGATTCCTCGTATTATTTACAGCTTTTTCCTGAGTGGCAAATGGTTGAGCTCGATAGCCTACAAGACGCGATGTCTGCAACACCTGTTCGTGAGGCTTATTATCGAGGCGATATTTTAGAGCAGGCGTTTCCATTGGGAACCAGTGAGTTTTTACATAAATTCCAACAAAGTGAAATATATAAACAGTTACAACACAAATTTTTAACTCAGGACCCATCCAATTTAGACTAAGGTTCTCAGTCGAATAAAAATATTTCGACGAGGATCGAGTTCAATGGATAGAAAACAACAGACCAAACAGATTGCAAGTCATACGGTCATTAAAAATGCTTTGATGATTGCAGGTGTTACATTTGCATTCAGCACTCAAGTGCAAGCCCAGTCATGGACATTGACACCTCAGAGTAATGTAGGCTTTGAAATTAAATCCTTGGGTGTGACTGTTGTAAGAGCTAAGTTTAATCGGGTGCAATCTAGTATGCAGTTTGATGCCAAAGCACCAGAGCATGCTTCAACGAATTTTATCATGGATGTAAATAGCCTAAGCTTGAGCAAGCCTTCACTGAAAAATATGATTTTGGGTGAAGATTTGTTTTATGCATCCAAGTACAAAACCGCTAACTTTAAAAGTACCAGTTTTAAAGATTTGGGTGGTGGTCAATATAATATTGTTGGGAACCTAACACTTCGAGGCATTACCAAGCCTGTTAGCTTTAGCACGACCTTAAAACCAAGTGCCAATAATGCTAATCTGCTGGATGTTCACTCATCAGCCGTGATTAATCGAAGTGACTTTGGCATGAAAAAAGCCATTGCTGGTGTAGGCGAAAAAGTGAATATTCAACTGTCAGGGCAGTGGAAAGTGCAATAGAGGCTTCATATCTTTAAGACCTATATTCAGGGCTTTATTAATTCATCGCTGCGTGAGCCTGTTCAATCAAGAGATCTGTTAGCAGATTTAACTGCATCGACTGCTGTTTCCAATGATGCCAATACAAAGGCAAATCGATATTGAGTTGAGGATCTACCTCAACCAATGAGCCATCCTGCAAACGCGGTTTGGCTTGATAATAGGGCAACCAACCGTAGCCGAGTCCCATCGTAACCGCATCAAAAAATGCACTGGAAGACGGAATAAAGTGATGTGGATATTGAGTTGGATTGAGGCCAAACTTTTGTTGGATATACGCGGTGTGGAGTTGATCTTTTGCGTTAAAGATCAGTGCAGGAGCTGCACGTAGAGACTCTCGGTTTACACCTTGGTCAAACCATTGCTGTGTAAAAATAGGCGTGGCAACAAAACGATAGTTCATATCGCCAATGTATTCGGCTACACAGCCTTTCATGGCTTGTGATTCATCTGTCACACAGACATTCACCAAACCAGCTTCAAGTAAGTGATGGGTTTGCGATTGGTCATCGACCTGAAAATGCACCACGATCTTTTTTTCAATTAATGTTGACTGTAGCAACGGCAACAGCCATGTCGCTAAGGAGTCGGCATTGGTTGCAATGTTGATTTGATAAAAAGCAGAGGTGTTCATATGACCCGTGAGGTTCTGAATGAAACTTTGCTCTAACAGTCGGCTATGTTGCAAATAATGTAGCAGCGATTGACCTGCTTGTGTCGGGCGGCAAGGTCTTTCCCGCACAATCAGTAAATGCCCCAAGCTTTTTTCTAGGCTTTGTATGCGTAAAGTGACGGCTGAAGCAGTAATGCATAGCTGTTCAGCAGCAAGGTCAAAACTTCCTGTTTCTGCCACAGCTAAAAATGCGTCGCACTGTTTATGATTCAGCATATCTGGACTCACTTTAAACTAAAAATATTTTAGTTATATTTATATTTTCTAAATAATACTTAATTTAATTAAAAATGAAAGATAATCCTGACATCATCAATTAAGTTGAAAAGTCAAAATGTTAAGTACATATGTACAAGGGCTTGCAGTTGGTATGAGCCTCATTATTGCCATTGGGGCTCAAAATGCATTTGTGCTTAAACAGGGGCTCAAAAAGCAGTTCGTTTTTTGGGTATGTTTTGTCTGTGCACTGTCGGATTCGATTTTAATTGTCTTGGGCGTTTCTGGTTTTTCAAAAGTGCTTCAGCACTATCCTGAAATTATTCAGTTTGCCAAATGGGCGGGGGCACTTTTCCTATTTTGTTATGGATTCCAACACGCACTGCGAGCATTTAAATCACAGCAGGGCTTGGAGGCAAGTTCTATTGAAAAGCATCAACTAGTGAATATTGTTTTGCTGTGTTTGGCGCTGACTTGGCTTAATCCGCATGTATATTTGGATACGGTTATTTTACTGGGTTCTATTTCAACACAGTTTGAGCAACCTGCGTACTTTGCTCTAGGGGCTGTGTGTGCATCTTGGTTGTTTTTCTTTGCTTTGGGCTATGGTGCTCGTGTGCTTATTCCCATTTTTGCAAATCCGAAAGCGTGGAATGTGCTAGATGCGATTATTGCTTTAGTGATGTGGGGAATCGCCATTTCACTGCTTGTGAAATGAAAAGCGTGTGCGATAAAAAACTATAAATTAAAAAATCACAAAAAACAAAGCCCGCATTTGCGGGCTGATGTACATTAAGCCTGTAATGCTTTTAAGTCTTCTAAAACTTGTTCAGCATGTCCCGCAGCTTTTACCTTACGATACTCTTTAACCAGTTTACCGTTACGGAAAATAAAAGTTGAGCGCTCAATACCCATCACTTTTTTACCATACATATTTTTTTCTTTAATCACATCAAAGTGTTTACACAGTACTTCTTCTTTGTCGCTAATTAAATTAATGGTTAAGGCCTGCTTTTCCGTAAAATTCTGGTGCGCTTTAACCGAGTCACGTGAAACACCAATGATCGTGGTTTGTCGGGCATCAAACTGATCTTTTAAACATGAAAAACCAACGGCTTGAGTTGTGCAACCAGGCGTTGAATCTTTCGGGTAAAAGTACACAATCAGCCATTCAGTCGGCACTTCAGTTAAGTTCACTTCACCTGTTGTGGCTGGAAAGTTCTGATTTGGAAGTTGGATGGTATCAGTCATGTTCTATCCTTAATTGTCACGCTGTTCTAATGTAAGTGGTAAAAAGGCATAATTTTCGTGATACAGAATATCACCTTTAATGACCGAAAGTGGATGTTTGAAAATCGGGCCATCAGTCACCGTAGTGTGGAATTCACCTGCTTCACCACAAGGGTCAATACCTCTTGCAACCAGTTCATCGACATATTCAAGGCTAAGCACCTGACCTAAGTCTTCAACTGTCATGCCTAAGTTTAAGTTGACAGTAACGATGAGGCTTTGAAATCCAAGTCGAATAAACTCATGCACAATGTCTAAACGCGGACGTTGCCACAGTGGCATACATAAACTGAGCTCACTTTTATCACACACAGATTGATTCCATTCGGCATGTGCCATTAAATCAATATCACCTGTGACTAATGTTTCTGCACCTAAACTTTGAGCTTTTTGTAGCAGTTGAATGAACTGGTTCTCATAGTCTTGCCACGTTGCAGAGGCACTGTAGATGGGAAGCCCAATTGCTTTTGCCTGCGCATGAATAATATCGAGTGACATCCCGTGTGAGCGTGATTTCAGACCTTGCTCTTCTAACATGACGATTAATGCAACAGGTTCACCTATTTGCATCGCTTGGTATAAAGCAAGGCTGCTGTCTTTTCCACCACTATATGACGCAACAAATTTGCGATTTTGGGCGCGTGTATTCCATTCGGTGAGCATATTTTCAGGTTCTATCTATTTTGAACATATAAAAAAGCCTGCATAGAGCAGGCTTCATTCACATTCAGTGAATTATTTTTTCGGAGCAGCTTTCATTGCTTCTTCAGTTAAAGATTTTAATTTACCTGTTAACTGTGGACCGAAACATGTTTGCAAGTCTTTATTTTGCTTTTGTACAAAAGCTAAAGTAGATGGGCTTTTCTTTTGGTTGATCGCACTTTGGATTTCCCATTTTTGTGCATTGGTCAACTTACCATCAGCTTCAACTGCACAAGTACAGTATTTGCTTACTTCTGCTGCGCTAAGCTTTTTGCTTTTTGCAGTTTCTTCTTTACAAACATTAATTAATGCCGATTTTACATTGCTGCTTTTATACGCTTCTTGTAATTTGTTCGATTCAGCAGCATTTGAAGCTGTAGCGAACAATGCAGCTGCAGACACCAATGTAGAAAGCAAAATGTTTGATTTTAAATTTTTCATAAACTGTACCTTGTCGTTACGGTATATAACGCGTTGGGTCTGTTACGCCAGCATCTGCAAAACCTTCTTTACGAAGACGGCAGCTGTCGCATTTCCCACAAGCACGTCCTTGGTCATCTGCTTGGTAGCAAGACACCGTTTGACTATAGTCTACGCCATGTTCTATACCTAAGCGAATAATATTTGCTTTGGATAAATGTAACAGAGGTGTTTCAAATTTAAGAGGTTTTCCTTCAACGCCAACCTTGGTTGCAAGGCGAGCCATGTTGGCAAACGCCTCAATAAATTCAGGACGACAGTCAGGATACCCTGAATAATCAACAGCATTAATACCAATCACAATGGCTTCGGCATCTAAAACTTCTGCTGCTGCTAGGGCATAAGATAAGAAAATCGTGTTACGTGCTGGAACATAAGTTACAGGAATACCGACTTGTTCATGATCTGGAACATCAATGCTATGGTCTGTTAACGCAGAACCGCCCAAATTACCTAAATCGATATTAATGACACGATGTTCTACGCCTGCTTTTTTTGTCAGTTCGCGTGCAGCATCGAGTTCAGTGGTTGAGCGTTGACCATACATAAAGCTGAGCGCTGTACAGTCATACTGTGCTTGCGCCCATGCTAAACAAGTTGTTGAGTCTAAACCGCCAGATAACAAAACTATGGCACGAGGGCGCATACAACTTTCTCCAAATATAAATTAAAGATGAATAGGCAATGTATTAGCGACCAGTTTCGTCATTCCAAAGCAACTTGTGGAGTTGAAGTTGGAAGCAAACAGGGAGATGGTCTTCTAATATCCATTGCGCTAAGTCACGCGCAAGTTGAGGTAAACGAGCAGCACCTTTCTCAACGGCAAAAGCAGGAGAGAACCATACTGTGCTGACTTTTTCATTGAGTTTATAGTCTTCAACTTGCTGTTTTGACCATTCATAATCTTCACGGTTACAAATTACAAACTTGATTTGGTCGTGTTGGGTTAAATGGTCCAGATTCGAAAGCAAATTTCGTGCAACTTCACCTGAAGTTGGAGTTTTCAAATCTAATACTTTTGAAACACGTGGATCAACCTTAGACACATCTAAAGCACCACTGGTTTCCAAAGAGACTTCACAGCCAAGGTCAGCAAGACGTTGCATTAAAGGCAACGCATTGGGCTGTGCAAGAGGTTCACCACCTGTCACGCAGACATAAGGGGTTTTAAAATCAAGTGTGGTTTGAATAATCTGATCTAAAGATTGGCGTTCGCCACCTTCAAAGGAGTAGGTTGTATCGCAGTAAGTACAACGTAGTGGACAACCCGTTAAACGAATAAAAACTGTTGGCAGCCCTGAGGTGTTGGCTTCCCCTTGCAAAGAATAAAAGATCTCCGTGATACGTAGACCCGCAGAAGGATCAGAAACAGGGATAGCAGAAGATCGAAGCGTATTCATAGCAAAATTAAACCACAGGTTAGAAAAACAAAAATCTCTACGGCTAGTCTTAACCGTAGAGATGAGGAACTTTAGTTCCGCACGACAACGAAAAATTATTCGTCGCGTAGTAAATCGTTCAAGCTCGTTTTAGAACGTGTTTGTGCATCTACTTTTTTCACGATGATTGCAGCATACAGGCTGTAAGTACCGCATTTAGAAGGTAAGCTACCTGCAACTACAACAGAACCTGCTGGTACACGACCATAGTGAATTTCGCCAGTTGCACGGTCAAAAATCTTAGTTGATTGACCAATGAACACGCCCATAGAAATTACAGAACCTTCTTCTACGATCACACCTTCTACGATTTCAGAACGTGCACCGATGAAGCAGTTGTCTTCAATAATCGTTGGGTTTGCTTGAAGTGGTTCAAGAACACCACCAATCCCTACACCACCAGATAAGTGAACGTTTTTACCAATTTGAGCGCATGAACCAACAGTTGCCCATGTGTCAACCATGGTGCCTTCGTCAACATATGCACCAATGTTCACATAAGAAGGCATTAACACCACGTTTTTCGCTTGGAAAGAACCTTTACGGGCAACCGCAGGAGGAACAACACGTACGCCAGCCGCTTTAAACTGTTCTTCAGTCCAACCTGTAAATTTGGTATCTACTTTGTCGTAGAATTGAAGGTCACATGACTCAATTGGTTTGTTGTCATTTAGTTTGAATGATAAAAGTACAGCTTTTTTCACCCATTGATGAACAACCCACTCACCATCAATTTTTTCAGCAACACGTAATGTCCCGTTATCTAAACCAGTAATGACTTCTTCAACTGCTGCACGAACTTCAGCAGGACAGTCCGCTGCTGTAAAATTCGCACGGTCTTCAAACGCTTGTTCAATAATTGTTGAAAGCTGAGACATGATCTTCCTTCCAGAAAAAAATTTTCCTGATTTTACACTAAATTGTGCAGAGAATAGATGAAAAAACAGCATAGGATCGGAAATAATAATGAATGATTGGAAATACGACTTTTAGTGCTGTTCGAGTAGAGGAATTAAGTAAAGAATTGCGATTTACAACAACAAGAAAGTATAAAATGTATCAAAAAATAACAAAAACAACCCAAATCTAGAATAAAAAACAGTCCGAGACTGTTCTAAGATGACCTCATCAAAAAATGGTAATTGATGTAAAAATATCTTTGCTTGGAGGAGAAAAAACATGAAATCATTACGTTTAGTTGCAATCGCAGCAGCAATGTCAGCAGTCGCAGGTACAGCTTTTGCTGATGATGCAGTCGTAAAAGATGGTTATGCTTTTGACCAAAATAAATTAATTCCTACTGGTGTTCGTGCTGAAGTCGGTACAACAGGTTATGGCGGTGCCTTACTTTGGACTGCAAACCCGTATGTGGGCTTAGCGCTGGGTTATAACGGTGGTGATATTTCTTGGTCGGATGATTTATCAGTCAATGGCTCAAAGTATGACTTAGACATGGACAATAACTTGACCTATTTGAACGCTGAAATTCGTCCATGGGGTGCAAGTCCAAGTAAATGGGCTCAAGGCGTTTATGTCGCTGCTGGTGTAGGCTACGTAGATAATGAATATGGTTTAGAGCGTCGTATTTCTCAGGGTCGTAATTTCTCTGTGAATAATACTGACTTTAATGCTACATCAGATGTTCAGATAAAAGGTGAGCAAAAATACGATAACCAATTTGCACCATATGTAGGTTTTGGTTTTGCTCCAAAAATCAACAAGAACTTCGGTGTATTTGGTGAAGTAGGTGCATACTATACTGGTAATCCTACTGTTTCACTGCAACAAGTGAGTGGTACAGACCAAGTCAACGGTAATGGCGATCGATTAAGTGATGCTATCCGTGGTGAAGAGCGAAAAATTGCCAATGATGACAAATACGAATGGATGCCAGTTGCGAAACTAGGTGTGAGCTACCACTGGTAATATCTATTAGCTTGAGCTAAACCAAAAACGAGCTTCGGCTCGTTTTTTGTGTTTTAAAAGCGGTGTGCTAATTTCAAGTGATAAACCCAAGCCTCACGTTGTTTGAGTGAAGAAAAACTTGAGATTTGCGTGATGAATGACTGCGGCTGTACCGTGTCTGGCTTAGTAAAGTGCAAATAATGCAGACCCGCAATCATAAACGTTTTGGGGGTGAAGTGATAAACCGCGCCCGTACCCACACCAACATAGCCGTCTACGGGATTTAAGCTTGAGGCAGGATTACCTGCACCAGAATCCCACAATCCTTCCACCGCAGTGATCCATTTGGATGACCATTGATGGGCAACCCCCAAACGGGTCGACCATTGATTCTTTTGGTAATCAATCAGGTTGAACTGATTACCTAGTCCTTCAGATTGCAGAATTGCAGCAAACTGAGTGGGTTGAATTTTAAAATCTTGCCAATTGACCCATCGCAATGATCCGTACAGAAAATTTTGCGCAGGTAAACCTGTGTGAAAATATAAATTTACCGATTCAGGTGTTTTAATTTCTGTTGCTTGTTGTGGTGTAATCTCTAAAGGAATTTCCCAAATACTTTCGCTTGCATTGGTACTGTGCTTGATTTTAGAGCGATAAGTAATTGCTGTATTAAATGCATATTCAGGAATTTGGTAGCTGACACCTGCCAACCAACCCCATGCATGGTCTTTGGGGAAATTTATATGATAATCAAAAAAGGTATAGTCAACTTGTTTACCAATTTTCAGATCACCTGAAAATGACTGGTAACTTAGACCTGTAAAGAGGTTCCAATGTTGTGTTGGTTGATAGCCAATGAGTGCTGTAATATTTCTTGAGTCAAACTCAATATCTGCATTTTCTATAGGTAAGGGTTCACCTGAAAGAATAGGACTATAGTGATAATCCACATCAACAAAATAAGGTTGGTCAAATAATAACGCCACAGAAATTTGTGGATGTGGTTGTAATTTTAATGCAGCTTGGATGAAGTGTTGATTATTGACTAAATTGCCTGTTGAAAAATCTTGAACGCCTAATTCGGCAATATTTTGTTGATGCTGTACCTGACCTGAAATATTGGTATCCACTTGGAGCAAAGCGACTTCCGCATAATTACCTTTTTCAAATAATGCATGTACCGATTGACCGCTACGCTCTAAAGCTGCAGCAGAGGTATAATTTAGCGGCAGGACATAAAGCAATCCGACAAAAATTTGAAATTTCATGTTACGTCCTTGGTCTAAATTATAGAATTGTGTTTAAAATCAAATTACGTTTTTTATTGTTGATTATATTTTATTCACGTTTCTGATGAATTAAAATCATTATTTTGATTATTTCTAGGCATTTAGATCAGCAAGAATTTTGCCAGAGAACAAAAAGAGAGCCTAGGCTCTCTTATGTGTTGCTGTTTTATTCTTCAGGATAGGCGATACGTTTTAAAGCTTTAATATCGGCATTCGGTGCGCATAAAGAAATAAACTCATAGCCATAACCACGCAGTAAATGTCCTTTGCGAACCGCAATCCATGTGGTGTTAAGCCCAAAAATATCGGTCTGGATTTGTTTTAGGCGGTAATCACGTTCTGCATCGTATGCTACATTGTTCACCACACCTACACCCATGCCTAATTCAACATAGGTTTTGATGACATCGGCATCTAAAGCAGACATTACGATGTCAACATCCACACCTGCATCTTCAAAAGCTTTGTCAATTTTTGAACGGCCTGTGAAACCGCCGTGATAGGTAATCAGTGGATATTCCGCCAAGTCTGCAATACTAATATTTTGTTTGTTTGCCAGTGGATGATTTTGTGGGGTAATAATACTGTGCTGCCAATTATAGAACGGCACGCTAGCCAGATTATCTTCTGTGGTCAGTGATTCAGTTGCAATACCAATATCAGCTTCACCTTGCAGAAGCATTTCGGTAATTTCAACAGGACTGGCTTGTTGCAAAATAAGATGAACCTTTGGAAACTCTTTTTTGAATTGATTGACAATCGGCGGTAGCACATAACGCGCTTGAGTATGTGTAGTTGCAATCGTCAAAGTGCCTTCATCGACACGGTTAAAATCATCTGCAAGACGTTTAATATTGTCTGCGTCGACCAACATGCGTTCAACAATGCCCAATAGTGCTTGGCCAGGTTCAGTTAAACCTAGTAAGCGTTTCCCTTTACGAATAAAAAGCTGTACGCCTAATTCATCTTCTAGGTCTTTGATGTGCTTACTGACGCCTGACTGAGAGGTATATAGTGCAGCAGAGGCTTCGGTGAGGTTGAAGTTTTGTCTCACCGTTTCTCGAATAATTCTGAGTTGTTGAAAGTTCATAGTTTTGGATCTCTTTTATGATGAATGAGGCATTCAACATGCCCCATTCAAGTGGTCTTAAGCCGCAGGTTTTGCAAATAAATGCAAGTTTGATGGGCTTAACCATACCGTTTGATTAGGTCTAAATTGGTGTAATTTTGCTTCTTCAGAAGTCAGGGAGATTTCAATCAGTTTGCCTTGGCGATCATGGAGTTCTGCAACCACTTTGCCCGCGATCCATAATTCTCGAACGAACGTTGCTTGGATGGCATTGTCTTGCGGCTGTGCATGGATCCTTAATTCATCTGGACGAGCAAAAGCAATCACGTCACCCGAAGGTGCATTGCGTAAAGAGTCTAATTGAATACGGTCTTCACCAATTTGGATCGTCCCTGCGTTATTTTGACCTTCGAAACGGTTTGCTTGACCTAGGAAGTCAAACACAAACGGCGTTGCAGGCTTTTCATAAACCTCGCGGGGTGATCCAATTTGCTCGACATTCCCTTTATTCATCACAATGATTTGATCTGCGACTTCTAAAGCTTCTTCTTGGTCATGCGTTACAAAGATAGAGGTGATATGAAGTTCATCATGCAAAGTACGTAACCAACGACGGAGCTCTTTACGTACTTTTGCATCCAAAGCACCAAAAGGTTCATCCAGTAACAGTACGCGTGGTTCAACTGCTAAAGCACGTGCCAGTGCAATACGTTGACGCTGGCCGCCTGAGAGTTGTGCTGGGTAACGGTCTGCCAAGAACCCCAATTGGACTAAGTCCAGTAACCGCGTGACACGTTTTTTAATTTCAGCTTCAGATGGGCGTGTTGCACGTGGGCGAACGCGGAGACCAAAGGCAATATTGTCAAATACGGTCATATGGCGAAACAAGGCATAGTGCTGAAATACAAAACCAACTTCGCGTTCACGTACGTGTACATTGGTTGCATCTTCACCTTCTAAGATAACTTGACCGCCATCTGCGGACTCAAGTCCTGCAATAATACGAAGTAAGGTGGTTTTACCACAGCCTGACGGCCCAAGTAATGCAACCAATTGACCATCAGGGAAATCGAGAGAAATGTTGTTCAGCGCATGGAATGCACCAAAGTGTTTTTCAATATTTTTAACTTGAATACTCATGAGGTCATTCCTTTAAACTGTTGAATCATTAGGTTTGTTTTGCTTTTCTTGGCGAATCTCAACCCATGTTTTTAACACAAGGGTCACAATCGCTAAAAGCGCCAAGAGTGAAGACACAGCAAAAGCCGCACTAAAGGTATATTCGTTATAGAGAATTTCGACATGCAGAGGTAAGGTATTGGTTTCACCACGAATATGACCTGAAACGACCGATACCGCACCAAATTCACCCATTGCACGTGCATTACACAGGATGACGCCGTAAATTAAACCCCATTTAATGTTGGGTAGGGTTACTTTCCAGAAGGTTTGCCAGCCTGATGCACCGAGCACAATAGCCGCTTCTTCTTCTTCAGTTCCTTGAGCTTCCATAAGCGGAATAAGTTCACGTGCAACAAAAGGAACGGTGATAAAGATTGTTGCTAATACAATCGCAGGAACGGCATACAGAATTTTGATGTCATTATCCATAAGCCAACTACCGAACCAACCTTGCGTACCAAAAATCAGCACCAGCATTAAACCCGCGATAACAGGTGATACTGAAAAAGGCATATCAATAATCGTCGTTAAGATGGATTTACCACGGAAGTTAAATTTGGCCACACACCAAGCTGCTGCAACACCAAATACCACATTTAGTGGGACTGCAATCACCGCGGTTAATAAAGTGAGTTTGACTGCGGAGAGCGTGTCTGGATGAACCAAGGCTTGTGCGTATACACCGACCCCTTGTTTAAATGCCTCAACGAACACCAAAATCAGCGGTAAGATCAAACAGCTTAAAAAGAACAGCAGAGCAATCGTAATCAGGGTGTAGCGAACCCAAGTTGGCTCACGTGTTGCATCACGCGATTGTAGCTTTTCAGCCAGTGCATTACTGTTGATATTCATCGTGCTGTTCTCCCTGTACGACGGCTTGCCCATGCTTGTAACAAGTTAATCAGGAATAAAATGGCAAAAGACAGCACCAACATGACGACTGCAATCGTGGTTGCACCTGCATAGTCATATTCTTCTAAGCGCGAAATAATCATGAGTGGTGCAATTTCTGTTTTAAACGGTTGGTTCCCGGCAATAAAGATCACTGAACCGTATTCACCGACGCCACGAGCAAAGGCAAGTGCAAAACCGGTGATGAGTGCTGGAAATAAAATCGGTAAAATCACTTTGGTCACAATCTGTAGACGGTTGGCACCTAATGCTGATGCTGCTTCTTCTAACTCTGTTTCCAAGTCACTAAGAACAGGTTGCACAGTCCGCACTACAAAAGGAATACCAATAAAAATCAGTGCCAATGTAATACCAATTGGGGTGTAGGCCACTTGAATCCCTAAAGGCTCAAGATACTGACCGATCCAACCTGTAGGCGCATAAAGCGAGGTGAGTGCAATACCTGCAACCGCGGTGGGTAAGGCAAACGGCAAGTCGACCAAAGCATCTACAATGCGTTTACCCGGAAAACGGTAACGAACTAAACACCATGCCAGAAGGAGACCAAAAACCACATTAATAAACGCGGCGATCAGGGCTGTACTAAAACTGAGCTGCAACGATTTTAAAATACGTTCTGAACTTAAAATTTCCCATAAACCATCCCAACCAATGCCTAAAGATTTAATGAAAACAGCGGACAATGGAATAAGAACGATTAATGACAAATATGCTAGGGTAAAGCCTAGAGAAAGACCAAATCCTGGCAGCACTCGGGATCGCTGCGACATGATTACTCCTCAAAGAGAGAAAGCTGACCTAAAAAGAGTCAGCTCAAATAAAACTGAATTTCGGCACAAGTATCATTTACAGTGTTTAAATTGCAAATTTAAATAAATACTTGCTTTCATTGTAAAAACTAATGTTTTTTAGCACACTTTCTGAAATCAAAAAATCATATATTTCAGGGAATGGCCCAAAACCTGACGCAACATTAATATGTCCGACTTGCCCCAAGTTCTTAGGCCTAATTTTCCATGCTTTTGCCAGTTGCAGCGCATCTTGAAAATTAAGCCAAGGATCATTTTCACTGATGATCATTTGGGTAGGAACTTGTAGCTTGACTTGGTGGAAATACTGTTGATAGTCGTTTTGGCTCTCACGAGCAAAACCAGCATCACCAAAGCGAGCAGGGTTGGCCGGCGCAACCAAAACTAAATTTTTGATTTTTTGATTTAGTTCAGGATGCTGTGCTAGAGCAGCGACTGTCGTTAAACAGCCAAAGCTATGCGCCACAATTTGAATCGGTTCCTGAATGGATTGAACCGTTTTGATAAATTGTTCAATCCACTCATGGAGTACGGGTTTATTCCAATCCTGCTGCTGGACACGAGAGCATGACTTGAGCTGACGTTGTAACCACGATTGCCAGTGGTCATGTTCACTTCCACCCACGCCAGGTACAATTACAGTATGAATCATGTCGATGCTCCCTTACAGCTATTTACTGGACTCGGTTTTATTTCGTCGTATTGGCTTTCACAATTTGGTCAAATACGCCACCATTTTCAAAGTGCTGTTTTTGTACCTTGGTCCAACCGCCAAATTCTTTATCAATGGTCACCAACTTCAACGGTTTGAATGTGGTTGCGTATTTTTTCAACACGCTTGCATTACGTGGGCGATAGAAGTTTTTCGCCGCAATTTCCTGTCCAGCAGGTGAATATAAGTAGTTGAGATATGCTTTCGCCAGATTTAGATTGCCGTCTTTTTCCGCATTCTTTTCAACAATGGCAACGGGTGGTTCTGCCAAAATAGATAGCGAAGGCGTCACGATTTCAAACTTACCCGGTTGTTCACGAATCGCTAAATGTGCTTCGTTTTCCCATGCTAAGAGAACATCACCGATACCGCGTTCAGCAAAAGTTGTGGTTGCGCCACGTGCACCTGAATCTAAAACTTTGGTATTTTTATAAATTTTACGTACAAATTCTTGTGCTTTGGCATCGTTACCGGCAGGTTGATGTTTCGCCCAAGCCCAAGCTGCTAAGTAGTTCCAGCGTGCACCACCTGAGGTTTTTGGATTTGGTGTAATAATGCCAACACCCGGCTTCACGAGGTCACCCCAGTCTTTAATGCCTTGTGGGTTACCTTTACGGACGAGGAACACGATAGTTGAAGTATATGGTGTCGAGTTATTGGGTAATTTCTTTTGCCAGTTTGTCGGTAAAAGTTTTGCTTTTTCAGCAATCACATCGATATCTGCTGCAAGAGCAAGTGTTACAACATCTGCACCTAAACCATCAATGACCGAACGAGCTTGTTTACCCGAGCCGCCGTGAGACTGTTTGAAGTTAATGTCTTGTCCTGTGCGTTGTTTCCAATAAGCGCCAAACTGTTTGTTGACATCTTCATACAGTTCGCGTGTTGGATCATACGACACGTTAAGGAAATCTTTTGCTGCAACACCAAAAGAAGTGACTGAAACTAGCGCTGCTAGTACCCCAATTTTTAACTTAGATAAGCTCATGTGAGACCTCAAATTTTAAACGTTTTTAAACATGACGCAAGAATACTGTGAGTCTTATTGCTAAAAAAATAATAAAAAATGAATTTTATATGAATAAAAAAGAAAAAGAGTTCTGCTTAGAATTCATTAAACTAAAGCAGAAAATTGTTTCAGGGTAGATTGGCATGCATTGCTATAAAAATGCACAAGAAATCAAACAAATAGAATTATTCGATCGTGCATTTCACTATGGAGATGGTTGTTTTAGTACAGCGCGTATCCGTGAGGGTGTGATCGAACTAGAGCCTCTACACATAGCACGCTTGAAATTGGCCTGTGAAAGACTCTTGTTGTCAGCAGATTTAGCCTTTATTCAGCACAGCATCGTACAATTAAAACAAGCCTATGCCCACTTAAACGGCACTCTGAAAATTATTATTAGTCGGGGTGAAGGGCAGCGCGGTTATAGTTTGCCAACACATTCTGCTGACGTTTGGGTGTTTTTCTATCCGCAAGCATCAGAGGTTTTGACATACAGCGAAATTGATTCAGGGATACTGCAACATGCGATGGGGTTAAGTATGCCGCAAATGGTGGGTGTGAAAAGCTTAAACCGTTTAGAGCAAGTCTTACTCAAGCATGAAGCAGAACAACACGGGTGGTTGGAAGCGTTGGTCACAGATGTGCAAGGTTTTGTCGTTGAAGGTGTGAGCAGTAATTGTTTCATTCTGCTAAATGATCGATGGATTAGTCCCGAACTTCGTTATAATGGCGTGCATGGTGTCATGCGTGCCGAAATATTGGCACGGATGCAGCAACAAGGAATGAGCTGTGAGCTGAGAATGATTGATATGGAAGAAATTCCACGCTTTCAAAGTTTATTTTTCTGTAATGCCTTGAGTCCTATGAAAATAGCCAAAAGTTTGAATCATCAGCATTTAGATGTTCAGCCGTGTATAGATTTGTTCCATCGTCTTCAACTTAATCAGATGCAGTAGTATGTCCGCAGCCAAAACCAAATCGAAAAAGAAAACGCAACCACCCAAACGAAAAATGAAAGGATTGTTATTGATTGCTGTGAGCATCATTGTTTTATTGATGATTGTACTGTGGTCGAGTTTATTTAAATCCTATCCTGTCGAAGGTAAAAAGCAGTTATTGGCAATTAACTCTGGCGATACCTATTCCGGTTTTATTGACCGCTTAGCCAAAGAAGACATGGCTAGTTTTCCTATTATTTTAAAGCTTTACCAAAAAATATTTATTCATGACACCTTGAAAGCCGGTGTTTATGAAGTGCGTGAAGGTATGAGTATTCGCCAAGTTTTGGATATGATTTCCAATGTCGATAATGCCGAGATGAATCGTATATTGGTGATTGAGGGGACGACCTTTAAACAGTTGATCGAGGCGTTGAAAAAGGATGCGTTGGTTAAAAAGGAAGTTTCCAATTTACCCATGGATCAGCTTTTAAAAGCCTTAGATATTCCTTATACGCATGCTGAAGGGCTTTTTGCCCCCGATACTTACTTCTTCGCCAAAGGGGAGTCAGACAAAAAAATCTTAACGGATTTATACAAACGCCAAATGAAAGCTTTAGATGAAGCTTGGGCAAACCGTGCGGCAAATTTGCCGTATAAAGATAAATACGAAGCCTTGATCATGGCCTCTATCATTGAAAAAGAAACCAATGTTGACCGCGAACTGGAGCAAGTTTCAGGTGTGTTTGCGCGTCGTCTTCAACTCGGCATGCGTTTGCAAACGGACCCGACCGTGATTTATGGCATGGGCGATAAATATACAGGCAATATTACCCGCCAAGACTTGCGTACTCCAACAGCCTATAATACTTATACCATCAATGGTTTACCTCCTACGCCAATTGCTTTACCAAGTAAAAAAGCCATTGAAGCCACCATGCATCCAGACAACAGTAAAAACATCTACTTTGTCGCAACGGGCAATGGTGGGCACACATTTAGTGAGACTTTGGAGCAGCATAATCAAGCTGTACAAGAATATCTCAGCGTTTTAAAAACCAAGAAGGATGAATAGATGTTTATTAGTTTTGAGGGCACAGAAGGTGTCGGTAAAACCACACTGATTCGCAAAATTTATGAGCATCTAGAACAACAGGGTCAGCAGGTTGTGTTAACGCGTGAGCCAGGTGGTACACCGATGGCTGAGCAAATTCGCTCGCTATTATTGTCAGTCAATCATGAAGAGTCGATGTCGAATGATACTGAACTGCTGCTGATGTACGCGGCTCGTGCACAGCATTTACAACAAGTGATCGTGCCTGCTTTAACGGAATATAAAACCGTATTGTGTGACCGTTTTAGCGATGCCAGCTTTGCTTACCAATGTGCAGGACGTGGTTTAAGCCAGTCGAAGCTGCAACTACTGAATGAGAACTTTGTCAGCCATATGCCTGATATTACATTTTGGCTTGATGCCCCGATTGAGACAGGCATGTCTCGTGCACGGGAACGGGGGGCTTTAGACCGTTTTGAACAAGAAAAAGTCACTTTCTTTGAAAAAGTCAGAGTAGGTTATCAGCATTTATGGGAGCAGTATCCTGAGCGGGTCAAACGCTTGGATGCAACACAGTCACCAGAGCAGGTTTTTACACAAGCATTGCAATATTTAAACTAAAAATAAGCCTGAAATCTTATTTCAGACTGTAGTGAAATACATTTTTCTTTTATAGTCAGTGACAAAGGACTGTATGTTGAAGGGAAAATGAAAAGTAATTTAACTGAGATTGTGGCTTTTTTAGAAAAGGAATTTCCGCAAAGTTTAGAAAAATGTCGTATCGAGTCTGTCACTGAGCGCGCAGCAACAGTTGTATATCAGGTAGATGAGCGCGATTTGCGACCGGGTGGAACTGTATCAGGCCCAACCATGATGACTCTTGCAGACTATGCATTGTATATCGCCATTTTAGGAGAAATTGGGCTGGTCGGTTTAACCGTGACCACCAGTTTATCGATCAACTTTCTAAGTAAACCTGCAGCTTCAAAAAATATCCGCGGTGAATGTAAGTTAATGAAAGTTGGCAAAGCATTGGTGGTTGGGGAAGTGTGGTTGTATTCAGAGGGTAAGGATGAACCCATTGCACATGTGGTGGGAACTTATTCTATTCCACCTAAATCCTAAAATAGTGATTGAATAAAAAAAGCCTGACGAATCAGGCTTTTTTTAAATTAGTTATTCACTAAAGGGGTTTCAACTTTAAAATTTAGAGGGGTGAGTACGGTTTTACGCAGTTCATTCGACAGTTCAGGGTAATCTAAAGTGTAGTGTAGACCGCGCGATTCTTTACGCTCCATAGCACACCGCACAATCATTTCAGAGACTAAAACCAAATTACGCAGTTCAATCAGATTTTTGCTGACTTGGTAATCTTGGTAATACTCGGTAATTTCTCGCTTCAACATTTCAATGCGGTGTAGCGCACGTTCAAGACGTTTCGTGGTACGCACAATGCCGACGTAGTTCCACATGGTTTGACGGAGTTCATCCCAGTTTTGTAAAATCACCACATCTTCATCAGGATTCATCACTTGTGAGTCATCCCAAGACGGAGCAGTTGGGGATTGGTAATTTGAATCAAAACTTTTTTCGATGTGTTCTGCTGCACTCATGCCATACACAAAACACTCTAACAGTGAGTTACTGGCCATACGGTTGGCGCCATGCAAGCCAGTATATGAGGTTTCCCCAATTGCATAGAGACCAGTAATGTCAGTTTGACTATGTTCATCAACCACCACACCGCCACAGGTATAGTGCGCAGCAGGAACAACAGGAATCATTTCCTTGGTAATGTCGATGCCGAGTTCGAGTAAGCGTGCATACAAGGTCGGAAAATGTTCTTTAATGAAACTTTCGGGCTTATGGCTAATGTCGAGCCATACGTGACGAATTCCTAAGCGTTTGATTTCATAGTCAATAGCTCGCGCCACAATGTCACGTGGGGCAAGTTCTGCGCGTTCATCAAAGCGCAACATAAAGCGTTCGCCATCGGGTAAACGTAAATAAGCACCTTCACCACGCATTGCTTCAGTAATGAGGAAAGAGCGTGCTTGCGGGTGGTATAAACAGGTTGGGTGGAATTGGTTAAATTCCATATTGGCCACGCGGCAACCCGCACGAAACGCCATGGCAATACCATCGCCCGTTGCAATGTCTGGGTTTGAGGTATACAGATAGGCTTTCATGGCACCGCCGCAAGCCAGCGCGGTGAAAGGCGCTAAAAAGGTGTGTACCTTTTCAGTCTTTTCATCAAGTGCATAGAGTCCTAATGCACGATTTTGTTCTTCTAAGCCCAGTTTTTGAGAGGTGATTAAATCAATGGCTATATAGTTTTCAAAAATGGTGATGTTGTCTTTTTCAATCGCACGCTCAACTAAGGTGGTTGAAATGGCACGACCTGTAGCATCTGCGGCATGAATAATACGGCGTTGAGAATGTCCACCTTCACGTGTTAGATGCAATTGTTCTTGATCATCAAGGGTAAACTGCACGCCGTGTTTCAGTAGAAAATCAACAGAAGGTTTACCGCCTTCAACGGTTTGCTTTACGGCTTCGGTCTCACACAAGTGAGCGCCCGCAATCATGGTGTCATCAATGTGCTGTTCGATGGAATCCGTTTCATCTAAAACAGCGGCAACGCCACCTTGTGCATAGAAGGTACTTGCATCGGTCAGGTTTGATTTTGCAAGAACAGCAATATTGAAATGTTGAGGCAACGATAAGGCCAAGCTCAGGCCTGCACCGCCACTTCCCACAATAATCACATCAAAATGATGTGTTGTGTTTAAATTAGACATGTCCATCAGCTAATTTGGAAAAAGTTCGCTAATGACAGCGCTTTTTTCACGAAAAGGCAAGGGTAAAATCTCTACAATTGATGGGAAATATAAATAAAGAACGTATTTTTTAAGCAAATTTTAAGCTCTTGTTTATACAAACATAATAGAACATATTATTACCCAAGACCGACAAAGATTATGCTAAAAACGCTAATACATAAATTGATAACAAACATATAGGTCAATACTTGATATGAAAAGTCGCGCGATACACACTGGTTTTTTTGCTGTTGCATGCACAATGGCTGCGGTGCAAACACAAGCAGCACCTGTTGATTTCTCAAACTTAGTTGAGCAAGTTAGCCCTGCGGTAGTGAGCGTCAATGTGGTTAAAAAGATGACTCAAGAAGAGTTACTGCAGCAGCAAATACCTGAGATTTTGAAGCGTTTTTTTGGTAATCAAGTCATTATTCCGCAGCAGCAAGCGCCGCAAGAAAAAACGGCTTATGGCAGCGCATTTTTTATTAGTAAAGATGGGTATTTACTGACAAACCACCACGTCGTAGAAGATGCATCGAAAGTCACGATTATGTTTAATGACCGTCGTGAACTGGATGCAACTGTAGTAGGTAGTGATGAACGAACGGATGTGGCCCTGCTTAAGGTGAATGGTACGAATTTTCCATCACTCCGTGCTGGCAATGTTGATCAATTGCGTGTAGGTGAACCTGTGCTTGCGATCGGTTCACCGTTTGGTTTTGATTACTCGGCTTCGGCAGGAATCGTGAGTGCGAAAATGCGCAATATGATGGGGGAGACATCGGTACCCTTCATTCAAACCGATGTAGCTCTCAACCCAGGAAACTCAGGCGGTCCGTTATTCAACCAACAGGGTGAAGTGGTTGGGGTGAACTCGCGTATCTTCAGTGGTACGGGCGGTTATATGGGGCTGTCTTTCTCAATTCCAATTGATGTCGCAATGGATATTGCTGACCAACTTAAGAAAACCGGCAAAGTGACCCGTTCTTATTTAGGCTTTAATCTACAAGATTTAGACCGTAATTTGGCAGAGTCTTATAATTTGCCAAAACCTGAAGGTTCATTGATTACCAATGTTCAGCCGAATTCACCTGCGCAGAAAGCGGGACTAAAAGCAGGCGATATTATTTTAAAATTCAATGGAACGCCGATTTCACGTACCTCTGAGTTATTGAACTATTTAAATCGTACTATGCCAAATCAAACGGTACAGCTTGAAGTACTGCGTGATGATAAAAAGCGTAATATATCGGCAACATTAACTACTGCACCAGATGATACACCAGCAAAATCAGATGTAGTTACACAAAGTAAAGGGCCTGTTTTAGGCATTGCTATCCGAAATTTAGCACCTGCTGAATTATCACAGCTCAATGTGAAAGGTGGTGTATTAATTCAAGAAGTGAAACGTGGCGGTGCAGCAGCACAGTCAGGTATGGCGGCTGGTGATGTGGTCACTCACATTAATAATAAAGTCGTAAAAGACACCAATGATTTTGTCCAAGCGGCATCTGAATTGAAAAAAGGTCAGGTTGCCCGCGTTGGAATCATCCGACAAGGCACACCAGCCATTTTAGGGATGCGCATCCAATAAGCGAAAAAAAACCACTCTTCGGAGTGGTTTTTTATTTTTTGCAATTTGATGATGTCTGTTATTTGCGTACACTGCCATCTTCATAAGGATATTTAGATTAAATAGAGTGTTTATGAGTAGTATTTTTGACTTAAGACTTCAGGTACAAGCAGAACATATCGACCAGTTAGGCCATGTGAATAACGTGGTTTATATGCATTGGATGCAGGATGTTGCAACAGCACATATTGATGCACTGGGTTTAGGCTTAAAAGAATATATCGAGTTAAAACATGCCATGGTTGCGGTTGAGCATCATGTACAGTACCGAAAAGCTGCATTTAAAGAGGATGAAATACTCTTACGCACATGGTTTGACGATATAAACGCATTATATTCATCGCGCCAATATGTGTTTTATAGACCCAAAGACAATAGCATTTTATTTGTTGCACAAACCAAGTGGGCTTGCGTAGAGATTGAAACAGGACGCGCGAAACGTATGTCACCTAGTTTTACCCAAGCTTACCAACCGCTTGCAAAAGATGTGAATGCCTTAGATTTTTCAATGGATTATTCAAAAAGCCCAGTGAAAAGCGAAAACATGTAAAAAAGCGTCAGAGTTGTGAAAAGGAAGCGTATTAATATGGATACTTTAAAAAAACCATCTGTTATAATCCTTCGCAATTTCTATTCGGCTTTTGTTGTGCATCGAAATTTGTCTGCATAACGCTTCATTTTGTTCAAGGTAGCCCATGGCGCAAGCTAAAAAATCTGTTGATATTAAAAATATCCGTAATTTCAGTATTATTGCTCACATTTATGACTGACATTAAGAAGCTATAAGACACAACTAGACGCATTAAGCCACGAAACACAATAAAAGCCTTTAATTAGGCTTTTTTTATGCGTCACTATAAGACACAATGAAACACTAATGGAAACTATGAGCCAACCTAAATATGTACACAACCGTGTACATATTTAGCAATATGGCACAAGTTTGGCGGATCTAGTGTGTACATGGTGATATATGGCGATTTCAGAAGCTTGGCTAAAAGCTCAACTTGGTAAAGACAGAGAAAAAATAGAAGAGTTCGCCGATCGCGATGCTATGAGCGTTCGTATTACTCCAAAAGGTAAAATCGTCTTTCAACTACGCTACAGGTATAACGGCAAGCAGCACCGACTAGATCTTGGTTCATATCCGAACTTATCATTAAAAAATGCACGCGTAGAATCAGATCGGCTTAGAGCAGAACTTGAAAAAGGGCTTGATCCAAAACAGGTAAGATTGAAAGAGAAGGTGAGTATTAGAGATGCATACACACTAGAGACTTTGTTTTATGAATGGTATGAGAAATTCTGTGTACCCAATAAATCTAGTCATAATGAGATAAAGCGCTCTTTTGAGATATACGTGCTTCCAAATATTGGAAAACAGAATAGTGATGATATAAGCGCATATCAGTGGCTTTCACTACTGGAGGATGTAGCAAAGAAATCACCTTCCATTTCAGCCCGCCTTTTGATTAATGCAAACCAGTGTCTCAAGTGGGGGCAAAAGCGCGGCTTAATCTCAGTCAATCACCTTATGAATATTTCAGCCAAACATGACCTGCGTATTGAAAAAGGCGTAAAAGAACGAGCGCTGAGTGACAAGGAAATCTATTTAACTTGGTATGCCCTAAAGCGAACCAAGATGACTTATAAAAATAAGCTGTTTCTAACACTCTTGATTATCTACGGCTGCCGCGTGGGTGAGCTTAAGCTTGCTAAAAAATCTCATTTTGATTTAAAAGAGATGATATGGACTGTTCCTCCTGAAAATCACAAAACAGGGAAGAAAAGTAAAAAGCCGATTTTAAGACCAATTACGGAAAATATTAAACCCTACTTGCTTGAAGCAATGGAATTCAGCCAAGGTTCTGAGTACTTGTTCACAATTGATGGGACTACAAGGCCGCTAGGTGAGACATCCCATCTCACAATGCCAAACAACATTTTCCAATGGCTTAAGAGGCATAAAGGTGTTGATCTGGAGCACTGGTCTGTACACGATCTTCGTAGAACTATGCGTACCAATATGTCAACGATTGCACAGCCTCACGTATGTGAGATCATGTTGGGGCATGCACTTCCAAAGATATGGGGTACATACGATAAGCATGATTATTTATCAGAGCAGAAAGAAGCCTACGAGAAGTGGGTGGATAGGCTGGAATCAATTTGGAAGAATGAAGCGCTAGATAACTAGCGCTTTTTTTTGTAGTGGCCACGACTCATACCAACCCAGTAGTTTGCCTGAATCATAGTTATTTCCTGCGCCTCTGCATTCAGAAAACGGCTTAGGCATTGGGTTTTCATAAAGCTCGCCATTCTGCCAACGGTTTAGAGTTCGTGATGACCTACCAAATATTTCCTCTAAGTCAGGAGTTTTTAGTACTGGGCGTGAACAAAGCGCCTCTTTAATAGTCATTCCTTCAAACTTATTCATAATACCTCCTTCTTAATATCAATTAACTCAAATGGCAATTTGGTGTCCAATCCCTTGCATTCATCCTTATATCCAAAACTTACAAGGATGTGATAAAGGGCAGAGGCTTGCTCCGCCGTGAATGTTTTGGTTGTGCCTGATTGACCTATAACTAGTGGTGCGAATTCTTCGGCAAGCTCTTGGGCGATAAGTTGGAGGTTAGTCATGGGTTTGCTCCTGTGCTTCGACCATTGCTTTGCAGTGTGCTGCTACTTTTTCAGCCTCAACCTTTGATTTGAATGTTTCGTAATATCCGACATCACTATTTTCTTCATCCCATTGGATTGCAGCAAAAACAGGGTCTTGATCCAGTTCATATGAAACTCGATGTTCAACTTCTACTACTTCACCAACTGGTATATCGCAAAGCCATTCAGGGTCTTCGCGGTAAATGCCTTCACTATCATCCAAATACCAAGTTTTAATTTCTTTAACTGGCACCAAAACAAACCCTTCAGGCACCGCTTGAGCTTTGGCTTGAGCCAGCGCTTCACCTTGATTTAAAAGCATCTCATCAAGGGTATTTACCTGAGTTTTCATTTGCTCGATTTTGCTAAACATCCGCTCTACGATTTCAGTAAATGTACAGCCTTCCATATTGTGATCTGCACCAAAATTACAGAGCTTATGAATCGTTTTTAAGCTTGCGATTTCAATTTTTTCTGGATTACTCATTATTCTCTCCATTGAGCAAACATCTGCGCAAAACCCTGATTTATTGTTTAAATTGCGCAAATAATTGCTCGAAATATTCATTTAACAACTGGCACAATCGTCAATTGACCGCCTGTTGTTGATTCAACCAATTTAGTGAAATAACCAATTGCATTACCCAATGTTGTTTCATCAGCTTGAGCCGGGCGCTTTATCTAAATATCAATCGCTTCTAAAAGTTTTCGCTTTTCATGCACTTCCATCACGCCACCTTCAAGTTATGCGTTTTATTTTTGATCTTCGCCATCAAGACACAGGTTTCGTTTGTTTCTGGTGTGGCAAGTTTTCGATAAGATTGATTTAAACGAACAAGCTCAGCACGGCTAATCAACATCAGATTTTCAAGTCGACAGTCTTGCTTGTTCATATTTTTAAAAACAAGAACATGGTTGTTTGGTATTTTTCCGTGGTGCTGCTCCCAAATCCAGCGGTGCTTTGATTCAAAAACATTTGGTTCAGCAACCTTTACTTCAATATAACCATCAACAGTGATTCGTTCATAACCGACAGACCTGTGATTAAGAGGTGTATTTCCTTTTTTGAAGGATGTTGAGTTCGCACCCATATAACCCTTTAAACCTTTATTCCAAGATTTTTGACCAGGTGAAAAGCATCCTGTTCGACCTGTTTTTAATCCCATGCGCAGACATTTGGCCTTGATGCTATCTACTGAAAGCTTGTAGCCAAACTTTTCATTAAATTTACAAGTTAGTTCAGTACGTGGCGTTTCCTCATGCTGACGTAAAAACATCAGCATTTCTTCGGTGTACTTAATCGCAATACCTTTCGCCATATCAAACACTCACATTCATATCACCAACAGAAATCTGCGGCGCTTCTTGATTCGTGTTAAGCCCTTTGTATTGAGCCACCAGTTTTACCGCTTCCAGTTGAGTTTTGTGTGCATCCACAATCTGCTCACTCACTTGCGACATGGTTTGAGCGCGCTTTACCTCTGAATCAAGAGTGTCTTTGTCAGCCTTAGCCAGACGATCCAACTGATCAAACAGATGCTTGTTTAAATCTTTCAATGTGCTCATGCTGCCACCTCATTAAATGGATCATGTTTCTTAAATTCTTCAAATAATTTGGCAGCTGGTCTGTTTAATCGACCGTTTTCCAAAATCATAACGCCACGTGGAAAGTTTCGATTGTTGATCTCGTGGTAAAAAGAGATAACACCAGCACGCGCCACACCTTTGTATCCAAGCTTCGCTAGCCAAATCAGAAATGCTTCACTCATGAGTGGGTAGACAAGAGTTGCTTTTTTCATAGAGTCACCAATGCTTTACGGAGGTAAGGATCTAAGTCATCTTGACGTAGCATCCAAGTCACATAACTTGGATCAAGGTCTTTAACTGCTGTGCCTTTATGCTTTCCAAAAGTTATGTACTTCGGTATACGGGCAGTTTCTGACATGATGAAAAGTGAATTCATGTCTTTAATTCCAAGCTGCTCTACTAATGTTTTTAGAATTACACCAGTGAAATAGATGTCTGCTTTAGCGTTATGGGCATGTCGAAGGTGTTTTCGTGCTAATTCCAAATCCGTCATGCAGTGGTAATACATTGCACTAAGGTTATGGGTCTCCAGATCAGGCCAAACCATTCGAGATAAAGCTAATGTGCAAATACCTTTGACAGTGAAGTCTGGCTGGCATTTCTGAATAGCTTTAATGTCATAATCAATATTGTGTCCAATCAAGTATTGAACACCTTGAGGCATCCTGAAGGTATCAAAGCTTGGCTTTTCAGCAATATCAGCTTCAAGAATGTGGTGCGTTGCTAAAGCACCCAGAGCGATAGGCTCAGGGCATGAGAAGTACTCATCAAAAACTTCCCCTTGGTTGATTACCAACACCCCTTGCTCAAAAGAGCAAGGTGCGTAAGCAATCTCAATTGGGTAACCATTCAGGTCGTGAGTTTCTGTGTCTAAAATCAATGCATTCATAGCCAATTAACCTCAGTACGGAAAATCATCTTGCTGGTTGGCACCTAACACTGGTGGCACATCATCGTAATAACCATCAAACCCGCCTTGGTTGTAACCATTATTTTGGTTAAAACCCTGGTTACTTCCACCATAACCACCACTGTTATTTTGTTGGTAGCCACCACCATTGTTGTTTTTAGGCTTACGTGTCGTGATAGGGTTAGACATAAGCGAAGCAAGTGATTTTGGTAGTGCTTCAGGTGTAGTTTTACGTTCAATAATTTCCTTGGCCATCAACTCACTTTGAGCGTGAAAGCAAGAGAAGAAATTCATCTGGTGTTTCCATTCACCGTTGTCATTTTGGTAATTTTCTCGCTGAAGCAATAAGCCAATACGCTTACCAGCAACTTCTGGAGCAACTACACAATTTTTAGTAATACGCTCTTTAGCGTCAAAGTCATATTTCTCTAAAGGTGCATTTGTTGGTGTTAGACCACGAGCACCAACACAAGCAAGCAGTGCATTAATTTTGTGAACTCCACCCAATGGAGTACCGTCTTTTTTCTCGGTCCAAATAGAAAATGAAGCAGATTCTTTATTGTCTGTTTCAAATTCAATTTCAAAACCAGTTGTACCTGATTTCGCTGTGATAAATTCCATATGCTTAATCACACCAACATATTTACCAGCTTCTTCAATACGTAGACTACTGTCTGCTTGCTTTGCTGAGTCAGGGTTAAAGCCAAATTGTTTGTATTGCTGATTCATGAAAATTACTCCAAGTTTAAATTTAGGTTATTAAGCAGATTGGTCTTGTGTTTGAATTTGAGGGTTTGGGATGCCATAGAATTCGCAAATCGACACATCCACATGGTTTAAATCGTTTTCAATATGGTCAGTTTCAAACAAGCCATCAGGGGACTTAACAGTCGAATTGCCATTGTTTTTAGTCTGGAATACGTATTGACCATTAATCACCGCAGTCTGAAGGCAAGTGGTTACCATGCCCTCAAGAGTGATTTTCTCGTCTAGCATCTTCCCAATAGTTTTGATCTTGGTTTTACCTTGAGCGTCTTCTTCGGTATGACTTAAAAGGTATACGCGCTTATGGTCATGGGCATTAATTGCTGCGTTGAACACATCCCATGCATTGCGGCCGATCTCGGTGAACTTATCAAAGCTCTTTTCAGAACTGCGACGCATGAACTCATTCGCCATAACATACTGAAGGTCATCAATAATAATGATTGGACGCTTAGATCCATTAATTACATTAATGATGAATTGAGGGTTATCAGAGACCAAAATCGAACCCTGTTTATTTTCGGGTGTGATGTATTTCCAATTAGGTGAACGAAACGGTAACGGCTTTTTGATTACTTGAATTAACAGCACATTTCGCGGGTCCAAGTTTCTTAAGCTTGTAGATTTACCAGTACCAGACTGACCAAGGATTAAAGTTGCAATACTCATTATTCATTACTCACTATTCATTATTTAAAGGGGAGGATTGGTTGCTATCGAGCACCAACCCAACCTGCGCGACGCTTGTACTCACGCCGTTCACGAAGTGGAATATGTGTGCGTTGTAGGGCGATTGCTAAGTTCTTCTTACGTTGGAATGTGCGTTCACGTTCAAAGTTTTCACGAATCCAAGGCTTGGAAACATGAACCTCAAGCGTGATTAGCTGTTCGGTACCATCCTTATTGACCACATAGATATGGCGACCTTTTTCAAAGTAGGTTGAATGGCCTAGACGCATACGAATGTTGCCTTCTTCATCTTGGCTGATGAACTCAGAAAACTTTTGAGTAGAAGTAGTCATTAGCCTGCCTCCACTAAACGATGTTTTTCGATATAACCCTTAATAAGAGCATTGAAGTTCTGATGGTCGATGTGGTTTGTGAAGTCGTTGTATGGATTGCCTAGGGCATCTGAAACGGTCACTTCATCAAGGCTGGTTACGTCTACAGCAGTGAATTCACTACCTGGTACGCCGTAGCTGTCTTCAAATGCTTCAACTTCAAAACGTGCAGTAACGCGGAAACCATCTAAACGAATAACAGCTTCGCCGTGGTTTTCACCAGTCATGCGTAATGCAAGGAGTTGATATTCAGAAGCGGCTACGTTGGCAACTACAGGTTGAGCAGCCTGCGGTGCAGTTTTAAACCCACAGCTAAGCACGCCTATTGTTACAGCAGCTACACCAAGAGATATCTTGATGCTATTGAAAGGGGATAAGGTTTTGTTCATAATTGATCTCGCAGTTTCTGTAAAAGCACACATGATTTGACGGTCGGTGTGCTTTTTTAATGTCTGTGAGATAAATATGAACTAATGGTTCAATATTGTCAAGAACCAAAAGTTCAATAATATGCATAATTGAATTATTGGTTCTTATTTTGTGTTTTAATAGACAAAAGAAAACCCACCGCTGGGGTGGGTTGGATGGAGTCTTTACTATGAAGAAGAATAAATTCCGAGCTGAATTATATAAAACCTATATTGCATCAGGTCTCCAAGATCCTGTTCTAATACAAGAATATATAGAAATTGCTGAATCCTTTGTGTTTTACCAAAAAAAACTTACAAAAAAAGCTTATGATGAGTTGGTTGAAAAACTGTCAAAAATTAATGATTAACTGTCAGTGGAAATTATTTTCAAGCACTCATCATAAACCTCTTTCCAGTACTCAATTTCACCAGAACGTGAGTTATTCCTCATATTATTAGTAGGATGGGACAGTCGTGTTTGTATAATTTTATCAGCCATTTCTATAGCTAAGCGCTTTTCTTCGATTGTAGCCATGTTTCTCTCCACCCGATTCAAAGGACTGCGTCGGGTTCGCAGCTTTTATTCTTTTTCAAAGTCAGTGATGACTTACTTTATAAACATCCAGAGATAACCTAAACAGACTCATACCGGCCCAGCTTCACAGTATTTAAAAGTTCTTCTTGATTACATAATTCTATTCTTGAAATAAAGTCTAAAGGCATAGTCAGTCTCTCACCAGTAATGGTCTCGAAGTGAACCCAGATTGCAGCATCTTGATTCTCGAAGCTAATACTTACAAGTTTGACCAGGTCGTAGGGCTCACTATCATGGAGTAAGACAATATTGTAGAAATGATCTGTGCGTACATATGAGATAAGCATTTCATGAATAGCAGTTTGTTCATCACTGCTTAGCTCGCTGTATTTACTCACCTCAATGTTATTGTATTCTTTACTCATTAATCATTCTCATTACGTGATTAAGCCGCATATAGCGGCTTTTTATTTAATCCAGCCAGCAAAATTGATCAAGGCTATTTATATATCCGAATACTTTTCTAAAAAGTCATCTATCCAACCTTGGGCAGCTTCAAGATTGGTTATATCTGTTAGTTTTAGATTAGTGCTTTCTGCTTCGTTAAAGCCCTCAATAATCGCTTCAAATATGTTTACTTCACCAATGACCTCGTGTGCTATTTCCTCAGGGTCGTAGCTTTGTTTAGCTTTTTTAAGCGAGGCTATTTGTTTATCAATTCCTGCGCCAATTTTTTCTAATGCCAATTTGAATTCTTGACGATTAATTGTTAGCGCAGTTTTGGATTTGTTAAGTGTTCCGATCATTATGCTTTCCTTCTTGATGGGCTTTTATTACACAAAAAGTTGAATTCGTTTAAATTTTTTATTCATATCAATTTGGCTTTTATAGAATTTATCTTTATCAATGGCTTCAATAAAATCGTTAAAGGTACTAGCTTCAATAAGTCTATAAATAAATCTCTCACCAGTCCTAAGCACTACAGTTAACAAGAAGTGCTCATAAAGCACATAGTTGATATTGCGCGAATTTACTTCAATTCTTTGCATGTTTGGTATTTTGTTTCCTTATATTTGTGTGCTTAAAATAGCTTAAAACCCAAGCTTTGATGTGCTTGGGTTTATTCTTATTTATTAAAGCTTCTTAGGTGTTCAACCACTACCCCAATGATGCGAATCTCTTGCTGAGTTGAGTTCATGGTTGGAAAGTCAGGGTTTAATGGAACTAGCTCAAAAGTCTCCCGCCCATGTTCGTCATAACCGATTGCACGGTATTTTTTAAATGTAGCTTCATGACTACCATTCTGAGCAATTACATAACAACCAGGATAGGGCGGTTTTGAGGCATCAACCACCAATTTGTCGCCAGGATTAAAGTCTGGCGTCATGCTTGCACCTGAAACCTCCAGCGAGAATACACACTCAGGTTTTGCACTCTGATAAGTAGTGTAAGTCTCACTTTTGGGATTGAGACCATCATATCCAACATCATGAAACAGTCCTGCTTGAACGTAATCCAATACGGGAATTTTGCGTAGAGGTGATGTATCAGGGCGAACGTTGCCAAAGCTTGATTCTGGCGTTGTTTGAGTTGGGGGCTCTCCATCACCATTGAGTAACCATTCAGCAGATACGCCCAGAAATTTGGATAATTGAGGGAATTTTGACGTTTCAGGCATAGCTTCGCCTTTTATCCACTTGCCAGCCCCTTTATCTGATATCTCAAACTCTTTGCTGAGAATTCTTGCTCGACCACGAACAGGGTAGCCTTTCAGATCCATAGCTTCATTTAATCGTTTAGCAAAATCTTCTTTGATTTTATCTGTTGAAGTATTCATTAAAATTACCGATGAACCAATGGTTCAATAATAATAAGTATTGAAAGAACTATCAGTTCTTGTTAAAGTTGAACTATAGGTTCAATAATGGTTAGGGTTATGCTTACTATAAAAAGTGCAATTACATGCGCTGGTGGCGTGAAAGTGGTTGCTAAATCAATAAACATCACCGAAAGAGCAATCTATAAATGGATTGCAAGAAACACGCTTCCATATACAGATTACAAGGGCGAAACCGACTATGCGGAGCAAATTTCTGCATTAACAGATGGTGAGCTATCGAAGTCGCAAATATTAAAAATTGGCTTGAATAAACAAAGCGATCTACCTACACAAGTGGTGAAAGTATGAGCCTTGAAAAGAAATCTACGCATGTCCGTTTGTCTCCTGAAATACATGAGCGAGCTAAAACTCTCGCTGAAATTAAGGGTAAAGACCTTGCTCAGTACCTCGCTTTCTTACTTGAAAAAGAAATCGTGGGTGAGTGGCATGTTCTTAATTTACAAGCAAAATCTTTTGAGCGCTTGGGATTAGCAGCCTTAGTAAGGGACTTGTCAACCGAAGTCAGCTTTCTTGAGGGATCGGAAGGGATTCACGGGAATTCACACAAAGAAAAAGCCTGATCGCAGAAATCAGGCTTTTCAATTCATTAATTATCGGAACCAATGAATATGAAAACAAATTTAGCACAACAAGCAATTCAAGACAATGCAAATAACGATTTCTTACAAGGGGATACGGTGGTGCTAATCGCTCCAGTGACTCTAGTGAATCGTGTTTTTGATACGGGAGATTTACTTTCCGTTGAGTGCATAACTTCGTTGGGTGGTATTGGCGTTACAACGAATGGTGTGATCGTTGTTGTTGTAGATCCAGTAGAGGTTCGTCATGCAACAACATTGGAGCTGAAATTAAAACGCCGTCTCACTTTAGCTGAACAAGCCTTAGCGGAGGTTCCATGATTACCAACAAGGCCATTCAAAAGAAGCCTGAGCATAAGCAGGTGATGCAGCTTCAATCATGGTACGAGCCAGCACTCCGCACATTAGAAGGATTGCTGGAGATCCGTAGGGCAAATCTTCGCAAGATCAAGGGTGATGAAAAGAATGCTGCCGTCACCCGTGAAGAGTTTATGGAAACGTTGATCAATGAACATCATGTTTCAGTTTGGTATGCAGGTGAAATTATTTCAAGCCTACATCGAGCAGGTCATATTTTTATGTTTGGCCGCTTTATTAAAAATATCGAAAAAGGGGGTGCTCAGTGAGATATTCAGCTAAACGTGGGCAGAAAGATGTTCAAGCTCCAGCACCTATCGAGGTGATGATCCCTTTGCTTGATCCAGTGAAGATATACACACCTAAAGAACTTGCCGCAATGCCTTTATCAGTCATGAACCAAGCTATTGAGGCTCAGGAAGCTTATTTCATTCTTGAGCATACAACCCAAATGGGGGGGCAAGCCATAGCGATACGTCGTCAAATGCAGGAAGGTACCCAACTTGTTCAAGTGAAAGAAAAGTCACGTACCCGGTACAAAATCAACAACGAATTTGTCGAACCTCGAATTATTCGTCAGTTGGAAAAGCGCGGCTTAGTCAAATTGGAGTGTGCTAAATGAGTTTATTCAGCACTGGCCATGATGTCGTGGATCAGGTTGGTAGTGTTCACCTTGAGGGTAACATCTTACCAACCAGTTGGTTTAGTACCTTCGTTTTAGAGAGTGGAAAACCCGATTTAAACGCTATCGTTGTGCTTTCAGAAATCGTTTATTGGCATCGACCTACAGTGGTGCGTGATGAATATTCTGGCCAAGTTGTGCGCGTTAAAAAGAAGTTTAAATCTGATCTTTTGCAGCGTTCTTACCAGAGTTTTTCTGATCAATATGGCTTCTCAAAACAGCAAGTCAAAGAGGCATTTGATCGTCTCGAGAAATATGGGGTGCTCAAACGTCATTTTCGCACAATCGAAGCTAACAATCAGAAATACAACAATGTTTTGTTTATTGAGCTCATTACACCTGTGCTTTTTGAAATGACCACCCTCCCACTTTCAAAAGGGGGAGGCTCCCCATTTGAAAAGGCAGACCCTCCCCATTTCAAAAAGGGGACAAATACAGAGACTACTACAGAGATTACTACAGATATAAACACACAACAGGAATTGCCTGAAAATTCAGCTCAGGATAATTCATGGAAACCTGATCAAAATTTCCTAAGCACAATTTTGCTTCAAACGAAATTCAGCCATCGCGTAAATGAAATTTTAACCATGCCTGATTTCCAGTTTCACTTGGGTAGTTTCAATGCGCACTGGGAAAACAAAATCTATCTCACCGAAAACCAAAAAACGAGAAAGTTCGCAGCTTGGTTGGTGCAGGAATTTGAGAAGCAAGTAACCAAGACAGAGCGTGAAGGAAGAAAACCAACACGCAAAAAATCTTCTGAAAAACCAAACAACCGCAATGTGAACGATCCTTGGGGTGAAGTTCAGAACTATGAACCAGCAACAGGTGATGTGGATACAAGGGGGCTCCTATGAACGCAATCGCACCGCTTAGTTTTGATATTCAGAAATCAACAGAATTTTGCCAGTTGCACCAGGCGCAAATGGTTTCTTTCCGTGGTAAATCGTTCTGCAAGCAATGCTCAACGGAAGCGCTTAACAAAGCTCAAGCAGAACACCACAACGCCGTGAATGCGATGGTTCGTGAAAAACACTTTCAAGGCGCAAAACTTCCAACCCGTCATGCGAACAGTGGGTTCAGAGAATACTTGGTCGCGAATAGCGGTCAGCAAAATGCAAAAACTCAATGCGTCACGTTTGTGAAGGATTTCACGAAGGGAATTAAGCGCAATTTGATCATGATTGGTCGCACCGGTACTGGGAAAACACACTTAGCTTGCGCCGTGGCTCGAAACATCCTTGAGACCCAAAAGTATGCCCGCTATGTGACTTCTGAAGACATGGCCAACGAAATAGCGAATGCATGGACCAAGGCTGATGATAGTGAAGTAAACGCTGTTCATCGCTTCACTGAATACGATCTATTGATTCTTGATGAATATGGATTGCATGACCGCCATGAAAACCGTCTCCAGCTGGTGCACAAAGTTCTTTACTCACGTTATGACGCTGGCAAGCCAACCATGTTGATTTCAAACATGACAGCACATGAATTGGAACAAGACCTTGGTGATCGTCTCTGGTCTCGTTTTCAGCATGATGGGTTGGATGTGGTTGAGTGTAATTGGGCAGATGAGCGTGTTGGAGGTGGGGTGTGAGCTATAAAGAAGACCATACGATAAATATTGATACTGTGGAAAATGTCATTAAGTTTTCACGCAAGTCTGAACGTGGCACATGCGAACATAAAAACATTCGGATATCAGCGGAAGAAAATGAAGTTTTATGCACTGACTGCAATGTTCGCCTAAATCCAGTTTGGTGGATTGAAAAGCATCTAAATTATCTCAACCGAGCAACGCAACGAAATAATAGCGTCCTAGCAGAAGCTAGAGAGATTTATAAAAAACTAGAAAAGAAAAACTCATTCATGCGCAAGCACTGCCATGAAGTGAATCTGATTGACTTCAAAAAATTACCGAGCAAGGCAGCAATCACACGCGGAATATCTGTGGTTGAGCAGGATCATGTCGGTATGACCGTGGAGATTAATTGATGAAATACCTAAGTGATAACAGTGTTATTGATTTGGTCGATACTCCAGTGAATCAGATTGCAATATTTGAACGTGTAGTACTTGCGCTCAAGGCAATTGAAACTACACCGATAGCAACGGTATCTGAGCTTCGCAAAACTGCATTAAGCGATCTCAGTTTAAGAACAGCACAGCGATACCTGAAAGGTTTAGAGCAAGCTGGGTATATCAAACGAAAAGATTCAGGTTTTGCAGATGAATCGCGATTTTTTTTAACGGATAAGGCGAAGCAGTTGTTTGGGGTGAAGGGGTGACAAGCAGCTACTCCATTGCTGAATACAAAAAAATGATCGGTGCAAGTAAACCCAAAAGAGGATCTAAGCGCCCAAAATCTAAAGGTGAAAAAGTACAGAGTGAGGGTGAGGTGATATTGGCCACAGCACTGAGAGCTTTAAAGATTGAATTTGAGCAGGAGTTTAAGTTTCACCCTACACGGAAGTGGAGAGCTGATTTCCACTTAAAGGGCAAAAAGATATTGGTCGAAGTGGAAGGTGGGATCTGGAGTAATGGTAGGCATACAAGGGGTAAGGGGTATTTAGGAGACTTAGAGAAATATAACGAAGCAACAATGATGGGTTATCAGGTAATACGGTTTAGCACTGAGCAAGTGAAAAGCGGCAAAGCGATTGAGCAAATAGAGAAGATGGTAGGGGATTTGGGATGAATGCAGTTATGGCAGATAAATTTGAACAATTTGAATGGTTGACTCATGGCATTACTGCAAAGTCGCCAAATTTTGAGCCACAAGCTCATGGCACTGGAGAGAAGCCTTTGAATTATGAAGACCGCTTGGGTGCCATTGCTACAATGGATACGCAGTTGGCGAAGTCAGTTACTTCATTAATTGTATTTGATGGTAAGTGTGAAAGTGATTATGAATATGTGCGTATGCACCTGGTAAATATCATGCTTCAAAACGCCGTGGCTGATAAGAAGCGAGAGCCTGAACAAATTACCATGAATCACTTGGCTTACTTGATTGCACGCATGGTTATAGATTTCTCTTTAGATCCCCAGCTTGAGAATAACTTCACTGCTCAAGGACGTTTGTACTATGCGGGGATTAATACCATGCAAATGAATGTTGATAATTATCGGATGACATGGAAGCAATACGAAAAGCTAATGGTCATGGCGATCGAGTCAGCAATTAATGAAGCATCAAAATCAATAGAGTTGTATAAGAAAAATACTTACAAAGAATTAAAGGCATAGGTATTTCGTTTTTGCGAAGACTAAGCTATAGTTTCACTATACTGGTCGTATTACGGTTTATCCGAGACCAAGCTTTAAAAGCTCATCAAACGATGGGCTTTTTTTGACATAGTTTGTTCATGAAAATAAGCGATAATGAATTTTTGTTTTGAGCTTTAACTGAAATGGCAATTCTAACTGTCAAGAAATTAGATGATACTCTTAGTGAATTAGTAGTTAACGGCAAAAAACCTGAAAAGATTTTGTTGGGTTATAAAGCGTATGGCGAGCTAATGAATGATCGTAGCTTTTTTGAGGAAGTAGCAGGGTCGGCAATGGATCCAAACAAACGAAAATATAAAAATATTAAAATTAAGGTTACCCAAGACGAATACCAGTTTGAAGTGAAGTGTTCAAAAGAATAGGTTTAAGCATCAAGGAAAGCTCGCCAAATGGTGGGCTTTTTTTTATTCCTAAATAATTTGGAATAAAATGTGAATGAGATCTCAATATAAACCAAGTATATTAGTGGTATTAAGTTCTCCATGATAGTTAATATCAGTTTATACCTGCATCTTCCCCAAGTTGCAGGTTTTTTTTGCTTCATTTTTTATACGATTAATGATTTAATTATTTTGTTGTGAATAAAAACAACGATTCCTTGTATCAGCGCAAATGACCAAGGGGAAAAGCCTTACAGAGATGTAGGGCTTTTTTATTGCTGTATGGCTTTGTTGCACAAAGATTTCATAACTATATGATTTTAAAAGTTTTGATTATTTTTTGATCCAAAATTAAATTTATTTAAATCAGATGCTTACATATTTATGCAACAAAGCCTTGCTGTATACAAATTGCATGGGCTTTGATGGGCTTTTTAAACAACTAAGATGGTATAGTGACACTCTCTTTTAAGTGCTCCTCTATATGCCTGAAATCTATAAATACATTTACACTCAGATAAGTATATTCGGTTCATTACCAACACATAAAGTTCTTATAAATAGTACACATAACAAGACCAAATTAATTTTCGCTGATAATACTTTTGTTTATGGGGCTGTTTCTGATTGGGCAGTAGGTCTATCCGGGCTTGATTCGAGAAAATCAATATGGTCGGAAGAACCCAAGTTGTTTTTAGAGGGTGAAAAGAGAAGATTGAGCCTCTATCGAGCATCTCATCCAGCATTTATAACTGAAGCAATTTTAGGGTAGGCTTTAGATATTTTGAATTTCGTTAATACTATAAGTGTTTATATTTCAAATAAAGTTTGCTTTGTGGTTGCTTAGGGCGTATAAAGCTAACTCGTTGATGCGGGATGGAGCAGTCTGGTAGCTCGTCGGGCTCATAACCCGAAGGTCGTTGGTTCAAATCCAGCTCCCGCTACCAACGAAAAAAGATTCAAAGTTTATAGCCTAGTCCCCGTGGATTAGGCTTTTTTTATGGCGGCTTGACTTTAATCGTAGTGGTTTAAATTTTAATGCCGCCACCCAGATATTTACATACATCGAAGCCCTGTCAAATAATCGGGCTTTTTTGTTGCCGAAATTTGGCAACCCTATCCTGTGAGTGTGCCAGCTTACAGAACATGCCTTGAGTAAACGCCTAGATGGTTTAGGCAATTCCAGCTAGGGCTTGGCAACCCGACCTTAAAGAGAATGAAAGCAAGTAAAGTTAACCGTGCATGTAAGGTTGATGTGATTGTGAGTAGCGGTAGATCAGTTGCCGAGCTGATTAATATCGAACTATAGGCAGGGGTGTGGCAGATCACCACATCCTTTTTTTATTGCCCTGAGAAATATTAGTGTAATCACACCAAGTTAAAATGCTTGATTAGCCAGGAGTAAAATCATGCTTAGATTACTGATGTGCTTATTCGGCCTGCATGGTGCGACTGAGATCGATTACACGATTGATGATGAAGAAATCAAGGTGTGTCGTGATTGCTTGAAAGAAGTTAAGTGATATTTAAGAAATTGAGTGATTTATTCATCATAGTGAAACAATGGGATTATATTCTGTGAAAAATAAAGATGAATTAAAGAATTAGTAATAAAGCGCAAATTTAACCCGCTTACTTTGGGAGAGGTAAGCGGGTTTTTTATTGAGCAAATTACATTTCCTTTTAGCCGAACGGATTACGGCACATAAACCCCGCTCAATATGAATTATTGGTGGGGTTTTTTTCTTATTACTAAAATATACATAACCTATAGCTTCATTATATGGGATGTAGGTAATTAGATATAAACTGAAGCTTAGAAAATATTTGTTAAAATATTGTGCTTGTTTAAATATTTTAATATGTTATCAATCTACCTTTACATTATATATCGAGATTTTTATGAAAATCGCGGTCATTGGTGGGGTAGCTGCAGGTAAGGTTAGGGAAATTTTAGCTGTAGGGGGAGTTGCTGACGAAATAGAGTGGCAATGTGAATACGAAAAACCAGTTGCACCAATAATATTTAGCGCTGGGTTTCAGAAAGTTATTGCCAAGCCTGGAGTGGCTGAAATAGAAAAATATAGACTTAAGATTTTAGAAAGAAATGAAGAGTTAAGGCTTTTTTATGTTCTCGAATCTATGGGAGAAGATTTAATTAACATTCAGTTAGATGAACACTGGTGCAAATCAGATATCTTGGGGCATAAGAGGAAATTTGAATCTTCAGATGTTCTAGCTTGACTTGTAATGAGTTGCTGGTGATTGATAGCATTATGATTAAGTTGAAAGATCGGGTTAAGAATATAAGAATGACCCTATACAACTAATTAACTAATACTTCATTTTTGTATAATTTCTTACATATCTATCACTGTAAATTGTGAGAAATGTATTCTTTTAGTGTTGAAAATATTTCTAGTTGTGAGAGTATAAAAAAAGAACAATAAAGGGAGAAAAGTATGGCTTCACAAGATGTGCTTATAATCTCGGTTTCGGCCTTTGTCCTTGCATTAACGATTTATGAGTTTGGGCAAATGTCGATGTTGTTTTAAGCGAACCACCTTCGGGTGGTTTTTTAATGGGCGCAATTTATGAAAAGACCGCAACCACCAGAACGACTTCTAAATATTGATCCATTGGATAATGTTGATTTTGAGCCAGCAAAAGAGCTTGAAGAATGGATTATCGATACTTTCATTTCCAGTGATGGAAAGCTCTACAACCCTGATCACGTTCATATATCGCCGTGGTCTAGCACATTATTTAAAGTTCTATGGGCATCTTCTGCATTCATCAAAGCTGACCGAGTTGTATTGGGACAAACAGAGAAGTTTGCTCCGATGGCAGGCGGCTGGCGTAAGTTGCGACAAGAAAAACAAATGATTGATTGGTTTGGTTGTGTGCCTGACTTCATTATTACCATTGATGCAAAGTTCGCCTCACAGGCAAGTGATACAGAGTTTTGCGCGTTGATCGAGCATGAGTTGTATCACTTGGGTGCCAAGCGGGACGAAGATGGGAATTATCTAATAAGCCCCTCAACAGGTGAATATAAATATTATTTACGACCACATGATGTAGAAGAGTTTCATGGTGTGGTTCAACGCTATGGTGCATCAGATGATGTGCAGAAGATGGTAGACCTTGCTAATGATGGGCCAACAATTGGAAAAGCTAAAATTGCACATGCTTGTGGTACCTGTCTTTTAAAATTGGCTTAAATTTTTTGCCATTTTACTTGGACGTACTTGGACGGATTTAGATAAATGGCAAGACTTAATAAACGGGTGAAACTCTATATAGTTCGGTCATTAGCAACCTATGAGACACCCACTGAAACCGCTAAGGGCGTCCAAGAAGAATTTGGCATTACGGTAACGAAACAACAGTGTGAAGCATACGACCCAACCAAAAAGACAGGGCAGGATTTAAGCGAAGAATTCAAAAAGGAATTTTATCGAATCCGAGAGGATATGAATAAGAACGTTAATTCAATTCCAATTGCAAATATTGCCTATCGCTTAAGGCGGCTTCAAAACTTTATCGATCATGACCGCTACAAAGACAACGCCGTTATTGTTCCTGATTTATTAGAGCAAGCTGCAAAAGAAGTGGGTGGGCTCTATACAAACCGTAAAGAAATAACTGGAGCTGATGGTGGACCAATAAAAACTGAGAATGAACAGACACAACCTGCTATGTATACCCCTGAGCAGCTTGCTGGGATGTCAGCACAAGAGCTATCTCGCTTAGCAATTAATGGCAAATTATGAGTTACGTAATTGAAGAAATAGCGCCCCTCATTAAAGAGTGGACGATTAACACACGTTTGCCTGAAGTCATTGCTGAGATGACCAGACGTTACTATTACCGAGCAGTAATTGAGCAAAGTGAACTCAGCATTCAGGCTGAGATCTACAAGTGTAAGCATGATCCAGCACATTGGTTCAATCATTGGGTGTGGACCTACGATCCAAGGGGGATGCCTTTTGGATTACCGGCAAATATTCCGTTTGTACTTCGTCCTGGTCAAGTTGAATTGGTCGACTGGTTACTTGAGCGGGAAAGTACTCAAACCCATGGCCTCATTGAGAAGAGTCGTGATGAAGGTATGAGCTATGTTGTGCTGGGCTTCTACTTACATAGATGGTTATTTGTCGAGGGTTTCGCTGGTGGTGTGGGTAGTCGCAAAGAGGATCTAGTTGATAAAAAGGGTGACCCTAAAACGCTGTTGCATAAGTTCCGAGATATGTTCTCAAAACTTCCTGATTGGATGAAGCCGAAAGGATTTGTCGAAAAGGTCCACGACAACTACATGCGTATTATCAATCCTGATAATGGTGCGACCGTTACGGGCGAGGCTGGAGACAACATTGGCCGTGGTGGACGTACCACAATGTACTTTCTTGATGAATGGGCATTCGTAGAGCGTCAAGAAGCTGTAGATGCAGCTATATCGCAGAACACCAACGTTCATATTAAGGGATCAACTCCAAACGGTATCGGGGACAAGTTTCATCAAGATCGATTCAGCGGACGTTACGCCGTGTTTACGATGGCGTGGCGGGACAACCCAGATAAAAACTGGACTGTCTCACTACATGGGAAGCTGATTCATCCATGGTATGAAAAGCAAATTGCGACGCTTGACGACATTGTCTTAGCCCAAGAGGTTGATATTGATTATGCCGCTTCAGTTGAGGGTGTATTGATTCCTTCAGCATGGGTTGAGGCTGCTATAGATTCGCACATAAAACTCGATATACAGCCATCAGGTGAGCGTAATGGTGCACTTGATGTGGCAGATGAGGGTAAGGATAAAAACTCCTTTGCCTCACGTCATGGCATTGTTCTGCAGTATTTGGATACGTGGTCAGGCATCGGTGATGACATCTTTGGAACAACCCAAAAGGCGATTGATATTTGCTTAGAGCAAAAACTAAATTTGTTCTTTTACGATGCTGATGGTTTGGGAGCTGGTGTTCGCGGTGATGCCCGAGTCATTAACGAGCAGAACAGTGCTAAAGGAATTGATGAGATCCAAGCGGATCCGTTCAGGGGATCGGGCGCAGTTCATAACCCAGAGCTTGAGATGGTAGAGGCTCGGAAGAATATCGATTTCTTCGCAAACCTAAAAGCTCAAATGTGGTGGAGTTTGCGTATGCGCTTCCAGAACACGTACAGAGCACTACAAGGTATGCAATACGATCCTGATGCACTTATCTCACTGTCGACTGAAGATTTGGATAAGCGCGAACTAGAGCAACTCAAGCGTGAGTTATCACAGCCGACCTACAGTAAAAACGGTGCTGGCAAAATCCTTGTAAACAAGCAACCCGATGGTGCCTTGTCACCTAACCGGGCTGATAGCGTCATGATCTGTTTTAGTGATATCAAACCACCTGCACGATTAAGACCAGGAGGTGGAGGTTCACGAAGTTTCTAAAAGGTTTTTAAGATGGCAAAGAAGTCAGAAAGTAAGAAAACAAAGCCTAAATCAGCCGGCTTGATGACAGAGGTTGCAGTTGAGAACCTTGCATTCACTTTGGGGCGTAAAGCCGATATTGACGAAGTACTTCGCCAGGCTGGGCTAACCCGGCAACGATTATCAGTCCTTATGGTAGATGATGAGATTGCGCAGGCCATGGAAACGCGTCTTGATGCAGTTCTCAATGCGCCGTGGCGATTTGTTGAAGATCATGGTGAACAAACGGTTTTTCTAAAGGATTTGTTCACTCGTTGGCATGCTGAAATCGTCTCAGGTGCATGGGAAGCTTGTCCTTATGGTTATTCGGTTATGGAAGCCAACTATGCACTTACCAGTGATAGTAAATTCACCTTAAATGAGATTGTAGTTAAGCCTCTAGAATGGTTTGAGCCCAAGAATGATGGACGTTTAATTTACCGACAAAATGCTACAGAAATTGATGTGAATGCCAAATATCCACTCAAGTTCTTTTTGACACGCCGTAAACCTACATTCAAACAGCCTTATGGTGATCCATTACTGTCGAAGCTTTATTGGCTATGGTTCTTCCGTACCAATACAACAAAGTTTTGGGTCAAGTTTTTAGAACGCTTTGGCACACCAATCTTATTAGGGAAAGTTGGGGGTAAAGATCGTAAACAGGATGATATTGATGCGATGACCTCAGCCCTACTGAATGCTCATGCACAATCAGTTATGTCTATTGGCGCAGAGGATTCTGTAGAAACTATTGGTGGAAGTTCTTCCAATGGTGGCAGTACAGCATTTGAAGCCTTTGATAATGTTTTAACTCGCCGTATTCAAAAGGTTGTCTTAGGCCAAACGCTCACAAGTGGGACTGATGGTGTTGGAAGTCGAGCTTTGGGTGAAGTGCATAACGATGTTCGCTTAGATAAGCGTAATTCAGACCTACGCATGATCACGCCTACGATTCAAGAGCTCATAGACGCACTCTGCCTGCTGAATAACTTTGAAAAGCACACAATTGTCCTGGGCGGTGAGCAGGATCTTAAGGTCGCTGTTGTTGATCGTGATATTAAGCTTAAAACATTAGGTGTTGAGTTTAATGATCAATATGTGATTGAGACATACGGCATTAAGGCTGAACACTTTAAGATGAGTACTAGCGCTGCCGTCCCTAACACTCAATTTAATGCACTACCTCACCAAGCATTCAGTTTTAAGGCATCAGTGCAAAAGCAGTCACCTGAACAGCAGGAAGTGGACGAGCTGACAGATGCTCAGGATGATATTGAGCTATTGAATCAGGATCAAATTAAGCAACTGGTGGCTGAATCAACGGATCCGCAGGATCTAGCGAGCAATTTAATGCAACTCATCCCCATGGCGTCCAAGGCTCAATTTAAAGCGAATTTAGATCAGGCTTTGTATGCAGGGGATGTGTTGGGGTATGTCGCAGCGCAAAGTGAGAAGTGAGCTAGCTTTAATTGATATGTGATGGCATGCTTATTTGGCATTTAATAACAAGTGAAACCAAAATGAGCTGTAAATACTGTGGTGGTACTACTTTGTTTGGTCAATGCCAGCATTCAAATTGTGGTGCCATGCAACCCAAGCAAAAAGATAGAAAAGCAAAATCTGCAAAGTCTAATAATGGGTGGTTAATACTAGTTGGTATTGCTGTGTTTTTGGCAGTATTGCAATGGACAGTTAATACCGTAGCAAGTTTTTTTAAATAGTCTTTTTACTTTAGAAAGCCTCCGAAAGGAGGTTTTTTTGTGGGTGTTGAAATGCAACCAGTCACGTTTCTTGAAGCGCTGCAGTATGCACATAGTAAGAAAGTGGTGTTGCCTGATGAGTTTTACTCAATGGATCTTAAGACACGGCAGATGGCAACTACGGTTAGTTTTTTGTCGAGTCTTGAACAAGCTGAGTCGGTGATTAAGTCACTTAACAAAACCTTAGCATCAGGTGGCACCTTTAACGATTTTCAGAAGCTTGTGGCTGAATCGGAAATCATTTTACCCAAGCATTACTTGGACAATGTATTTCGGACCAATATCCAAAGTGCATATGGCCATGGACGCTGGCAGCAACAGCAACGAAATAAAGACAAACGTCAGTATCTAATGTATTCGGCTATCAATGACTCACGTGTGCGTCCTGCACATTTAGCATTGAATCGAATTGTACTGCCGATTGATCATCCCTTTTGGCTAACGCACTATCCTCCATTGGGTTTTCGTTGTCGTTGTACTGTCATCGCGCTTACGGAGAAGCAGGCGATTAAATATGGCATTACACCTGATGATAAGTTGCCTCAGGTTGCCGAAGCTTTGGACTGGAGTTCACATCCTCTGCAATTTGGAGAATTGGAGGTATTGGTGGATCAGAAGATTTCTAAGTCATTACTTGATAAGGAGTATCTACTGGAGCAGAAAGAGGCAATTAAGGCTGAATGGACTGCATCTAAAAAGCTCACCAGTCTTTTAGCCCCGATGAATGATAGATCGAGAGATTTATTTAACACAGTGGCCAATACGGTTATTCCTTTAGATCCATCCATTAGACCAAGTGCGATTAAAACTTTCTTGGATTACGTGCAGGGAAATGATGCTGCAATCACGAACTACCTAAATGCGTCTGTGAGCTCGAAAGCGGACGATGTTTTAAAACATTGGCTCACACAGGACATGCAAGCCTTAAACGCCGTGGCGAGTAATTCAGCTGCAATCGTGACAGGTGGTGTGACCTTGCAGCATGTAGTCGCTTATGAAGTTGGGCAAACGATTCAATTTAATTCGCCATTACTGTTAGCTGAAAATGCTTCCGATGTGGTGTTGCAGGTTGAGAATTCGAAAGGCTTAGGCATTGATCTAAACGAATTGAATGTTGGTCATGGCGTATTAATGCCAATGGGTTTGTCATTTGAAGTGATTTCGATTGAAGCGCTGAATGGCAAGATGATTTACACACTTAAAGCATTGGTGAATTAATGACTGAAAAATGTGAATCGTGTCGACGTGGATTGAATGGAAGAAATGGTAATGGTTATTCGCCATGTAGCTGCGAGAAAAAAGTAGTTGTGATTGGTAGTCCATCGAGAGTGAATAATCTTGTACGAGCCATGTGTTGCGTTCTATCGCGACCACCTAAGAAACCATGATTAAAAATTAACTGAAGCCGCCTAAAGGGCGGTTTTTTAATGGAGCATGAAAAATGCCTGAACTTAATGAAGAGCAGGGCAAGTATCTATTCTCACTATCCGCCGTGGACATTGTTCCCCAGGTTGAAGGGGATAAGAAGCGAACCTTTAAAGGCACAGCTTACGGTGGTGGTCGTGTTGATGGTCACTGGTTTTGGGGTCGAAATGGTGTTGTTTTCGATCTTGAAGGAATTGAGATTCCAACGCCAACACCTTTACTAGAAGAGCACTTCAGTACCAGTCGTGTCGGTGTAGTGAAGGAAGTTGGTATCAATCAAAACATCACTGTGACTGGTGACTTTCTCCGCAATGCAAAAGCACGTGAAGTCGTGGATGACGCAGATGATGGTTATCCGTTTCAAATGTCCATGTTCATTGATCCTGGTTCTGTTGAGGAAGTGGGGCAAGGGGTAAACGTTGTTGTAAATGGACAAACCTTCACTGGACCAGTCGCAGTATTTCGAAATAACCGCATCCGCGAATTTACGATCTGTTCAACAGGTGCGGATCGAACAACCTCGGTAAATGCATTTTCAGCAAAACCCGGTACAACAAATCAACCTACAGAGGACACAGACGTGACCGAATTAGAAAAGGCGCAAGCCCGTATCCAAGAGCTTGAGACTAAAAACTCTGAGCTTGAAGCCCAAAACAAGCAGTTTGCTGCAGCCAAGCGTGAAGCAGAAATTACTGCTTTAGGTAAAGATCTGGGCAAAGAATTTAGTGCGGAAGATATTACCGAAATGAAAGCATTAGATGACTCTGCATTTGCATTCTCAGCTAAACAACTTCGTCAATTCTCAGCAGGTACTCAACCACCAGCTGGTCAACAACTGCAGCAACAAATTCCATCACACCTTACTCACTTGTTCAGTCACCAAGCTACAGGTGGTCAGGGTGGGCAAGGGCAAGATATCAATCAAGGCGCTGGTGATAAACACAAATTCACAGCTGGTGCACAAGCATTCGCAGAACAAAAGGGGAAATAATTCATGGTTACTCACTATGTACCGCCTATCTCGGTCACGTCAAAACGACTGATTCTGGATAATGAAAAGTTACGTCGTGCTAATGCAAAAGTGACGACTGCCACAGCATATAAATATGGCGACCTGTTAACGCTATCAGATACCAATGTACTGACTCATGCCACTGATGAAAAAACATGGGATGTGATTTGTGGTCAGGATGTATCTGCTGCAGAAGCCACCATCAAGGCTGCTGATGGAATCGAAATTCCAGTGTATTACGGTGGTGTATTTAGCGTTGAGGCTGTATCACTTGGTGGCACTTTACTTACCACAGCTCAATACGATGCAGCACGCGCCAAAGCAACCAAAAACAAAATCGAACTTTCTAAGGTGTAAATGAAATGCCACAAGCTTTTAATATTGAAGGTACCCCACTAGAACTGCTTGATGTGGGTGAGTTAGCACTAATCCACTCAAACTATCGCCCGATGGATACTTGGCTATTAGACCAACTATTTCCAAATCGTCCATTATTTACACGTGATGATGTACCTTTGGCTGAATTGTCAGCTGAACATGATCTAGCACCACTGGTTTCACCACAACAACCCGGTAAGCCATTTGACACCACTCAATCAGGTGAAGTACGCCATGTGAAACCGGCCTACTACAAGCCAAAAAATCAGGTTAGTCCGGCCGATACATTTGAAATCTCATTACTTGAGCGTTTACGCACTGCTGGTATTATCTCAACTGGCAATCAGCAGTTGTCTCTACAAGAGCAGATGGTTATTTCCCAGATTGCGGTGATGAAGCGCAACCATGATGCGATTGATAACTCAGTCCTAATGATGGCGATTGATCTTCTGAAAAATGGTAAATATGTCCTTCATTCAGATGACTATGAGTACAACCTAGTTGATTATCGCCGTGATGCCTCTCTGACATATACGCCGTTGACTAAGTGGAACGAAGCGGGTGCTAAACCGGTTTTAGATATCCGCACTATGCTTGAGCGTCAATTGGCAGCTGATGGCGGTGAAGCCAAAAAAGCAATCATGTCTGGCTTGGTATGGGCTGCATTATGGAATAACGAAGAATTCAAGAAAGAATTCATCACGCCGTACGCTGGTATTTCTGTTCCTGTTACACCAAGCTTTGGTGTCAAAGAGTCTGCGACCCTTAAGGGGACATTTGATGGAATCGAATTCTGGGTATATGACGCAACTTACCGCAATAAAGGTCAGGTGAAGCGCTTTATTCCAAAAGATTACTTCTCTTTGATTTCTGATACCAACGGCTCAGTGGCACATTGTAAGATCAAAAATATGTTGGCCAACGGTGTTGCTCAGCAATACTTTGACCGTCAATGGTATTGTGAAGATCCAAGCGGCATCATGTTGATGACAGAATCTGCTCCATTGGTCGTGCCTTCTAACAAAAATGGTGTAGTCGGTGGTACCGGCTTTATCACCCTATAAGGAGTAAGACATGCCGAAATACATCGCAAAACAATCCATCGGGCATTTTATGCCAGGTGATGAAATCAAAGGGCTTGAAGATAAACAACTTCAGGCCCTTTTAGTATCTGGAGCTATTGAAGAAGAAAAAGCTCCAGACCAACCTAAGGCTGATGGTACTGCTGAACGTTTAGCTGAACTTGAAAAGGAAAATGCTGAACAAGCAAGAACTATCAAGCTCATGACTGAAGAGAAAGCGAAGTCTGATCAGGAAAAAGATGGGCTTAAAACGAAAGTTGCTGAACTTGAAAAGGCTTTAGCCACAACTGAAGCTGCTTTAAAGAAAGCCACCACCGAAGCCAAGAAGGCTACTACTGATAAGTAAGGTGACCCATGTACGCGACTGAAGCAAATCTAGTTGCGCGGTTTGGTGGTGAGATTGATGAATTGAAGTTGATGCATGCAAGTGCATCAACTGCTGTTCAGGATGCCTTACAAGACGCATCAGAAGAAATTAATGGGTACATCGGTGGTCGCTATCCTTTACCTCTGCCAAATGTGCCGAGTAATTTAGAGCGAATGGCGTGTGACATTGCACGCTATCGTCTTTATTTCCAACAACCCACTGAAGAAGTGCGTAGGCGTTATGAGGAAGCAGTCAGCTTTTTAAAGCTGGTTGCAACTAATAAAGCACATTTGCAAATTCAGAATGTGGAAACCAGCCAGATCGTGGATGACCAACCCAAAAACAAACCATCTACAGCACCTATAGGCACGACTTATACAGGTGGTGTCTTTGGTGACGATGTCCTTGGAAAAATGCCGAGCATTAAGTGAGGTGACGCATGCCAGGCGCATTAATTGAAATTCGTGCCGATGGTGAATCAGCGGTCTCAAAAGCTCTAAGTTTGTATGCTGACGTTGAAGAGCGTCAGTCCAGACTTTATGAGCGCATGGGTGCAGCCTTGGTGGAGAATATCCGCGAACGCTGGTCTCGTGGAGAGGGTTTATACGGCAAGTGGCCATTATCCGTAAGGGTGATGCGCCAAGGCGGTACCACGCTTCGTGACACATCGCGACTAATGAACTCTATCACCAACAACAACATCAGCAATGGTTTTGAGGTTGGTACAGACGTTGAGTATGGTGCGATCCATCACTTTGGCGGTGAAGTCAAACATGAGGCACGTCAAAGCACGGTTTACTTCCGACAGAACCAAAAGACCGGTGTTGTCGGTAATCGTTTTGTACGTCAAACAAGATCTAACTTTGCTCAAGACGTGACCGTTGGTGCTTATACCGTGAAAATGCCTGCACGGGCTTGGTTGGGTTTAACTGTAGATGACGAGCAGGAACTCTTAAACATTGTTGAGGATGTTTTACTAGATGAGTGATGAAAATCTATATGCGGTACGAGATGAAATAGTAGCGCGCCTCGAGCAATTCATGGATGAGTGGGGTGTAAAGAAAATCTATACCCCTAAAAATCTAGGTGCGACGACTGAACTGTCTCAAATCACCCCCAACATCCAAGTCAATTTTCGCCGTACCAAAAGTGCAGGAGTGGTAAGCAAAGGCGATGCGCTAAAGCTGAAAGTGGTTTGGGAAGTGACAGCTTGTTGTAAGCATGCCGCATCACAGGTGACAGATGGTTCTAAAGCTTTTGATATGGCTGGTGATCTAACCATTAAGATCATCAAGAAATTGAGTGGCTGGGAACCTGAATCCAGTGCAGAACCACTGATTTATATCAATACAGAGGAAGACATTTCTAAAAGCTGTGTCTACTCAACAGTGGTTCTAGAGTCCGAGCTATTCATTCAAACCGAACCTGATTAAGGAACCTTATGAAAACGCAATACAAAGCCTTAAAGCCGATTGGCCCATGGGTGAAAGGTCAAATTGTGGGTGATCTACCACAAGAAAAAATTAAACAGCTTTTAGAAGATGGCGTGATTGAAGCAATCAAGCCTGAGGTAAAAGCAGAAGCTAAACCAAAAACAAAAGAGGTGCCTGCGAATGGCTAAGAAGTACATTTCATTGCGCGGTAAGTTCTCCCTTGCCCCGATTGTTGAAGGCGTTGTTGGTGCCATGCGTGAACTTGGCAACATTCCTGACTTTACGCTTGAAATCACGGCTGACAAGATCGAACATACCGAGTCAATGTCAGGTGATGATACGACCGATTTGGTGCTATACAACACCACTGCGGTTTCATTCAGTGGAACACTTGAGCAGGTTGATGCTGATAACCTGGCATATATCCTGTCGGGTAAAAATGTAGCTGTAGCGACCAAAACCGTAGCTGACCATGATTTAGGTGCAGTCACCAAAGGGCAAAAGATCAAACTAGATGGTTTTAATCTAACTGTACCAACAGTGACTGATGGAGCATCAACACCAGCTCCTATTGAATCAACGAAATATAAGCTAGATGCGGTTTATGGCACCATCGAGTTTCTTGATGATCTGCCAAAAGTTGTAATTGGTTATAAAACTGGCGCCGTGACACACACTACGATCGCATCTGATTTTGGTGCTGAATATGCATTGTTCTTTGAAGGCATTGATAAGATCAGCAAAGACAAAGTGTTCTTAGCTTTGCACCGTACAATTAAATCGCCAGATTCGAGCTTTGGCCTAATTCATGAAGAATTTGGTTCATACGAAATCAGCGGTGATGCCTTGGGTGATCTGACCAAAGATAAAGATGGTGCGCTTGGTTTGTATGGTTATTACACCCAAATCCCTAAAGCTGCATAAACACATACAGGCACTTAAACAGGATGCATTAAGCATCTTTTTTTTGTGCCTGTACTTTTTGAGATTTCATCATGAATGATTTTTTTATAGCTTCAAATCGGCCTGTCAAAGTTGGAGAGCTATCGGTGCACCAGCTGCAGATGCATAACTTTGATGAGTGGTCGGGTGCAGCGCAGGTCATTAAAGACTTTTTGAATAATCATCCAGATGGAACCACACAAATGATCTTTGATGCTCATTCGTTTGAATCGACTCAATTGATAGCCCATTGTTTGCAATACAGTATTGAACAGGTCATCGATCTATTTAAGAAAGAGGGCTCACTCAATGTCTTGTTATTGGATGCTGTCATTAAAGTGAATGACGAATTTTTTTCCGAGCCGAAACCTAAACACCGGGATGATGTAGATCCGCGTAAAAAGAGTAGTTGGTTTGATGTATTTCAGCTTCTCGTATCCAATGGCCACTCACATGAAAGCATCATGCAAATGAGCTACGGTTCATTCCGACAGTATCTTAAAGCGGCTCAAAAAGCTGAGCGTATGAAGATGCGTAATTTAGCGATTGCAACTCGGGCGCAGAACGCAATCAATAAGAAGTTCAATGAATTCATCAAGAGTCTTGAGAAAGAATAGTAACTTTCACATTGTGATGTGAATTTTAGCAGGTTATGATTTATCCAATTATAACGAGGGGTAAATTCATGAAAAAATTAATAATTACAGCTGCTTTGATGTCTGTTTTTACATTAGCAAATGCGAATTTAGCAGGGGCAAGCATTAACGGTAAACAAGTTCGCAAAGGTCAAAGCTATGGTGAAGTGGTTGCAGCTGCAGGCCAGCCAACATCGCATTATGACTACGTTAAAAACGTGGGTGGTAAAGACGTTTCAGTGCGTGAACTAAACTATGTAGATGGCAGCAAAACTTTCACTGTTGTAATTGAAGATGGCAAAGTAACTACTATTCGTAGTGGGCGTTGATAAGAACACTTAGATTTATATTGGTTGATAAAAAAGTTCGTCAAAAGTACTATGTCCAAGATTTTTAAAAACAAATAAGAGGGTGCAATGGGTAGCTATATTGAAGAGAATTTAGCAAGAGATGAAAAAATAATCATTAAGGCGCAAGTTACCTGGCTATCACAGTTTTGGTATCTATTATTTGGTGGGCTACTTATCCTATCTGCACTTGGTTCTAAAAGCGGGGTTCCTGTTTTTATTGGGTTAATCTTGATTGGAATTGCTGCGGTTCATGTTTTAACAACAGAATTAGCGCTTACTAATCGTCGAATCATTGCAAAATCAGGTTTGATTCGCAGAAACACAATTGAGCTAAAGGTAAATCGCGTTGAAAGTTTGGGTGTAAGTCAAGGCGTGCTTGGGCGAATTTTCAATTTCGGCTCTATTGTTGTGAAAGGCACTGGTGGATCTCATGCGCCAATCCCATACATTGCTCGCCCAATGGAGTTTAGACAACAGGTGAATAATTTCCTTGATGAGCTGGATGATAAAGATAAGCAAACTTCTTAAGTAAAAAGCACCTTAGGGTGCTTTTTAATGCCTAAATTTAACCACCTTCAGGTGGTTTTTTTATACCTGAAATTTGAGGTCTCAATGTCAAAGAATCTAACTTTCAAACTCATCATGGATGGTGATAACAAGGGGCTTGTTGCGGCTGCCAAGCAATCTGAACAAGTTGTATCTAAAGTTTTTGAGGCTATTAAACAAGAAGCAAACCAAACTCGATTGGCAACTAATAATGCTACACAGGGTATTGACCAGCTTGGCAAAGAATCTACCACAGCAGCGGTGGAGGTTAAAAAGCTTGATTCAGAGCTTGCAAATACCAATGTTGAATTAAGCAAAACAAATGCTGTGTCTAATGAAGCAACTAAGGGTATTAAGGGTCTAAAAACTGGATTTAGCTCGCTAGCAGGGGCAATGGCTGCATTAGGTATTGGCGTAAGTGCTTCAGAGCTTGCCAATCAAGCGGATGCTTATAAAAACTTAACGGCACGAATTCAAATTGCAGTTGGTGAGCATGGAAATATTCAAAAAGCCATGGATGATGTGATTGCTGTTTCACTTAAAACTAATGCAAATTTAGAGGCGACTGGTGGTCTATATGCTCGATTAACAAAAATTGGGCAGGAGATGAAGTGGCCGCAAGAGCAAGCTCTCGCACTAACCGAAGCAATTAATAAAGCTGTTGCTATTGGTGGTGGATCGGCAGCATCAAATGAGGCTGCAATTACACAGCTTAACCAAGCTTTAGGCTCAGGCGTTTTGCGCGGTGATGAATTCAACTCAATCATGGAGCAATCACCACGCTTAGCACAGGCAATGGCGGATGGTCTTGGTGTCACCACTGGTAAACTAAGGGAGATGGCTGGTGAGGGTAAACTAACTTCGGATATTGTAACCAAGGCGATTTTAAGCCAATCCAGCGCAATCACAAAAGAGTTTGATAAATTTCCAACAACTATTGGAAATTCTATAGAAAACCTTAAAACATCTTGGATGGTGTATTTAGGCGAGTTGGACAAAACTCATGGAATAAGCGAAAAAGCGGCAAACGCAATCAAATATTTGGCTGAAAACCTAGACCAAGTAGTGGGCACGCTAACACTTGCTGGGCAAGCATTTATTGCATATAAAGCATTAAATATAGCAAATGTATTCTTTGATAAAGCCGCAGGGGTTCGATCTGCATCGGCTGCTTTAACACAAGAAACCGCTGTGGTTATTGCCAACACGCAAGCTCAACTTGCAAATGCAGCCGCAACACGTGGCGCAGCAGCAGCCAAGACGCAACTTGCAACCAATTCGGCAACAGCGACCACATCAATAGCAACAACAAGTAGTTCAATTATGACGCTCGTGGGGCGTTTGGGTGCATTAGGTGTTGCGGTTACTGCGCTTGGTATTTTGGTGCCAACCGTAATTGAGCCTTTAGGCACAGCGATAGGTGAGGGCGCAGCCAATTTAATGGGTTATGGCGATGCTATTGAAAAGCTTGATCGCCAACTCGCAAATGAAGCTGCTCGGGCAAAAGTAGCCGCCGAAGTTAAAGCATCATTCGCAAAAGCCTCGGAAGATGCAGCGGCTAAAACTTATGGCTTAACAGTGGAGTCTAAAAAACTTGTCACAAATTTTGATGCTTTAATTAAAAAAGGTGAAGAGGCAATAGGCGCACTTGAGAAAGTTGCTGCCGCAATGCAGTTTAATTCAACTAAGGGGATCAATGATTCTGTAACAGCTTTAAACCTACTTAAAGAGCAGGGGAAAATAACTGCTGATGAGTTACAAGCGGCTTTAGGGCAAGCACTTACCGGCAAAGATTTACTGGTATTTCAAACCAATGCTAAGGCTGCCTTTGCTGGAACTGCACAAGAAGCCGCTAAATCCGCCGCAGTCATAGAAGCGGTTATGAAAGCTGCATTAGGGCGAACAGGTTTAGAAACTCAGCAACTCAAAGGCTCGTTTTCAAGCACTTTCCAATCTGCGAGCAATGACGTTCAAATAATTATTGATAACTTGGACACCTATAAGGCTCAGGGCGTTGATACAGGGCTGGCGTTGAGCGCAAATCTCAACAATGCAATCGACACAGCTCAGACGGGTGCTGAGCTTGATTATGCTAAAGGCAAACTTGTTGAATATGGGAAGCAGGGCTTAATTACTGGTGAGCAGGTAGCACTCGGTTTAAGCAAAATTGAACAAAAGATTGGTCAACTATCTGAAATTCTAAACCCAACACAAGCTGCTTTTAATGCCATGGGTGTTAAAACTCAAGAACAGTTAGATTCAGCAGCACATTCAGCACAGGCTAATTTTGAAGTGATTAGCAAAAGTGGTCAGGCAACTGCTGATGGCATTCAGCAAGCTTACAAGCTGATGCTTGATTCAACCATAGCGACTGGTGATAAGGCTAAAATTGCTGTTGCTCAGGCAAAAGCAGCAAGTCTTGGTCTACAAGTCCAACTCGACGCCACAGGCAAAGCCACCGTTACTAAACTGGGTGAGATCCAGCAAGCAGCAATCGAGACTCAGCGTACTGTCAGTCAAGTGAGCCAATCTACGGCACGAGAGCAACCTGAGATAAGCCCTGAGCAGCAGGCTACCAATGACCATTGGGATGATTTCAAGGCCAAGATGAAAGCGCGTACTGATGAGCTGAATGCCAAATCACAAGCACGTAGTTCAGGTGGTGGTAATGCTTCATTACTGTCGAATGGTGGTGATTCAACTCAGCAAATTCCATCAATGCCTGATGCCCCACTTATTGCGACTTCATTCGATATACAGGGAATTGAAAACATGCAACCGACTGAAAAGAAAGTGCTTGAATTGCAATCTGGTGGTAAAGCAGCAGAGCTACAAGGTACGCCTGAAGCCGTAGATAGTGTTGAAGAGATGCTTCGTGAATTTGAAATGCTTAAACGGAGTATGTAATGAAGTTAATTCGTAAAACTACAGGAGAAACCATCCAACTAGAGGATGGTTTTTTTTGGTCGGATGAAAACTGGTCTGAGATCGAGCAGAACCAGGAGTATGCCATTAGTGGTGCCTTGATTATCCAAGAGGGACGCAAGCAAGCAGGTCGACCAATCACCTTACAGCCAGCCAATAAAACGAAAGGTTGGATCAAACTGAGCGAACTGAACACGCTTCGTTTATGGCAAAACCTGCAGGAGCAATTCACGCTTCAGTTTGAGTGGCCACATGACCAGCGTGAGTTCAATGTGATTTGGAATCATAAAGACGGTGCACTGGAAAGCTCTACAGTCAAAGGCACCCCAGCAACATCACTTGATACTTATTTTAACGTCACCATGCGATTCATTGAGGTAAGCGATGACAATTGAAACCAATAATTTAAAGCTCCTTGAGTCAGAACGCATTCGTACAGATGCCGATGATGGCGGGGGTAAATACTCAGGCCGTGAAATTGTCGACGGTCAGAGTAATAACCTATTCAATGATATTTCAGAGATGGATCGAACCACGGGCCGTACTTCTATCCAAAAGATCTATGCTGCGGTGGATACTGCTGATACCGATGCTTTGATGGGTGCGACAGTATTCATCTCTCAGAATGCGCAAGATCCCAGTGTATCCGCCGTGTTATTCAGTACGGATAGCTGGACGGATGAGCGTAAAGAAGCGCAGAACCGCATTGAAAACTATAATGCCAAAGGCGCACAGATTGCCGGCACACCGTTGGACACGCATTGGAAAGGCATGAAGTCTCTACAAGTGGCCATGTTTCCGCAGGAGGCAGAGTCACCGATTGGGAAGTCAATTGTGCTGATTTCGAGTGAAGGTGAGCCTTTAGAATTAGAGCAATACCTACGTATTACTGAAGTATCGACACGAACTGCTTATGTGATGGTGGATGGCAAACAAGTTGAATATAAGATTGCCACTTATGGCCTTAGTGATGCATTGAAAGCCGATTTTGTGGGCTTGTCTGCAAAGCAATGGTATAGCGGTGAAAAAAGCACCACCATTATTCGTGACACGATTGTTGCGGATACTGGTAAGTACTATGCGAGTGCCAATCTAAAAGAAGCTGCTCAGGTTGGGGATTATTCTGTGGTCGCACAAGATGTGTATACGCAGTTGGTTCCATCCGCACAGACAGAAACTCCTATGGTGAATATCAATGCTGCAGGTGATTCTGTAGCCTTGGTTAAAGCTAAAGATGGAGTACTGGTCAAGACTTTCAGCAACGTCACCATTAGTACTGTTTCAAGTTTGTATATTGGCTCATCGATCATGCCGAAATCAGTCGAATTTAGCTTGTTTGGCTCAGCGATTACCGACGTCGGTGGGGAGCTGAAAAATACATCAGGTACATCCATTGGAACAATTAACTATCAGAATGGTTCCATCGTCTGGAATTCAAACGCAATCGAAGGAACAACGAATCTTGAGATTAGTTTTTTGCCTGCAGCAGCTGTAACAGCACCTGTTGAGTCGGAATCAATCTATGTGAATCAAGAGAATAGTGGTTTTACATGGTTGCGCAATCTTGTACCGCTGCCTTCACCTGGTACTCTGCAGGTATCGTTCTTGGTCCAGAATCAAGTCTATACACTTCGAGATAATGGCGCAGGGCAATTACGCGGTTCTGATTCGTCCTTTGGTTCAGGAAGCATCGATTACGATACGGGCACCATGTCATTAACGACAGGTGAACTCGCCGACGTTGGCAGTGCAATCCTGCTGACGTGGAGCAATATGATCACGGCTCAGGAGCGCTCAGGATTAACGATTAATAAAGCTTATGTCGAGATCCCTGTAAATGATTCGATTGTGGCAGGTAGTTTAGCTGTCAATTGGCTACTGAATGGTGTGGCCAAGTCTGCAACCGATAACGGTCAAGGACAATTTATAGGCGATGCCACAGGAACCATTGATTATGCGGATGGCATGGCCAAGCTGATGCCGATCTTGTTACCCAATGGTGGTACCACGTTCAATGTATCAGGTCAGAAAGGGTCTAAGTCTTCAGTTCAGGTGAATGCAGTACCGACCAGTGGCAGCATCTCATTTGAATTGGACAATGGTTCGGCGGAACTCATTCCTAAGTCTGTGAAGGTGCGTGTACCCGTCAAGTATATGAACTACTTAGGTGAGGTAGAGTTGCATGATATGCCGATTGATGCGACCACAGGGCGTTTAATCAATGGTGCAGGCCAGCAACAAGGGACGATCAACTATACATCTCGCACGATGAATATCACTCCAAGCACTACACTTGAAGCGATCGAACGCGAGAAGATTATGCAGCCATTTTATGGCAAATATAATACCAACCAAGAAGCAATTGCCGCTGGTATGCTGGGGATGACCATTAAGTATGAAAATACCAGTGAGACGTATACCTTAAGCCTAAATGAAGTAGCGACGGCTGTGACAGTGAGTGTGTCCTATCGAGATAGTTCAGTCGCTGCTTCTTGGTCAGACATAGTGATTGGATCTGTGTTAAAAACGGATTTAACCGAAGGCTTTGCTGAACAAATTCTTGCAGGTTCGGTACGATTCACGCTGGCCGATTCAACCTATGTTGATAAACTCGGCTCACTTTATCGCAATCCGTCGGTGACCACTGGTGTGGGGACTGTTTCGGGTCAAATTCATTATGGTAATGGTGCTATAGAGCTATCTGCATGGGATGTGGAAGGTGAAAATAACCCTATGCTTGAAACATTGGTCACTCAGCTTGAAAAGGTTCAGACCAATCAAGTGTCATACCGTGCACCAATGATCCCAATCCGGGCGCAGTCCTTAACTTTGTCCGCCACCAAGGTGGAAGGCGGTGTACTGAATATCACGCCTGATGGTTCGGGTACGATCGATACAGTGGACTGTGATGGTTTCTTTAACTTTGACCAAGGCTATGGCCAGTTTGTTTTTCGTCAAAAGGTTGAAGTGACCAGTACCAACCGTGCTGAAATTATGGCGCAGGATTGGTATGTGGCTGAGCTGGAATATACCAAGGATGGTAAGCAGTGGATTCACAAGCCCATCATGGTACTGCCTGAAACCATCAAATACAGCGCAGTCGGTTACAGCTATATCCCGATTGATGCTGAACTTCTGGGCTTATCTGCGGTACGTTTACCGATTGATGGTCGGGTGCCGATTTTCCGATCGGGTGAAATTGGGATCGTGAGTGCGAGCAAATCACAGGAATTGCCTGATTATATTGCTGGCCAAACCTATCCATTGAACGATGTACGGATCTCTTGGTGTGAACTTGAGGATGCTGATGGCATTAAGATTCCATTTGATATGTACACGGTGGACTATGACTACGGCAAAGTGACTTTAAACGGTGATTTTGCCTTAGGTAATTTAACTGGACCACTGACTGCAAAGTATCGCTATCAAGATATGGGTTTGGTGCGCGATGTTAAAATCAATGGGCAAATTACCTTCACTAAACCACTGACGCACAATTATGATCCAACCAATACGATCGTGGGCTCAGTGTTGGTGATTGGTGATATGAAAGCCAGATATACACGACTGTTTGTTCAAGGGACATGGAGCAGTGAGTGGAGTGATGAGCCCGTGGGTGAGCCTGTATCAGCTAATTATAACGATACTTTTTACCCCGTTGATGTCACGAACAAGGGCAGTATTCAAGAGCGCTGGTCACTGGTATTCACGAGCAACACGACATTTCGAATCATTGGTGAGATTTCGGGTTTTATAGGAACCGGAGAGACAAATTCTCACTGCTCCCCAATCAATCCCACCACGAATGCTCCATATTTCACTATAAAGAAGGAAGGTTGGGGTAGTGGATGGGCAAGTGGTAACGCACTTCGCTTTAACACCATTGCAGCCAATCATCCGATTTGGGTGATTCGTACGGTGAAGCAATCGGAACCTACCGTATTGTCTGATTCGTTTCAAATCATGCTACGTGGTGATATTGACCGCATTATTCAAAGCATAGCTGCTTAATTTTTAATTCAAATATGACCGCCTCGGCGGTCTTTTTTATGGGTAAAAGGCCATGGTAACAAATAAGACAGTGAAGTTTTTTACATCAGACAACAGTAATGCACCTCAATTGCAAAATGCTTCAGGCTCATTGATCACTTTGCTTGATGCTTGCTTAGTGACAGGTATTCAGGTGGGGGTTATTAACTCACTCTCTAGTACTGGACTTGAGGCAACTGCTATATTTGGATTACCTCATAACCTTAAAAAATATCAGGTCGTCAGAGTGAGTGGTGCAACACAGGCTGAATACAATGGCGACTTTAAAATTAAGCAAGTGGTCAATGCAACGACCATTAAGTTTGAATTGAATAATGTGGCGAGTGTTGCGAATGCCTCGGGTGCGATTAATTGCATGCTTGCACCATTAAATTGGGATAAGCCTTTCTCGAGTTCAACAGCATTAGGAGGAGGGCGTGCTGCATATCGTTCAAAAGATGAAACTTTGCCAAATCGCCCCTATTTACGTGTGGTTGATGAGCGTATCTCAAGCTACGGCATTAATTACGCCAAATATGCAAAAGTAGGTATCGTTGAGGAGATGACCGGGATTGATGTGATGCAAGGTGTACAAGCCCCTTATAATGCATCAGCCACAACACGAAACTGGAATCCAACGGGGAGTGGAGTCAATATAAAGAATGGTTGGGCCAAATGGTATTACTACACACTGGGAGAATACAACGTCGACTCAACGAGCTTAGTTGATTACGAGACAGAAAATAGATCTTGGATGGTGATTGGTACAGGGTCGGCATTTTATATTCTCAATGGTGTTGATAATCAAAAAAATATTTCTGATGAAGAAAAAGAGTTAGCATTTTGTTATGGGTTTGGAGCTTTTAACCCTATAGCAGATGATGATTTATTTACGCATTATTTATTAGCAAGTAATGCTTGGGAGATTGCCCAAGGTGCTCAATATCGAATGGAATCTTATACACGAGATGTGGTGCTTGGGTCTGAAGACTACGCTAACACAACATCAGGTCGTAGTGTTTTTTTGCAGAGAGGTTATAAAAAATCTGCGTACGCTCAAGCAACTTGTCGCAAGGTAACACTAGAACCTGGAACCAATACAGTAAGCGGGGGTTCTACTTCTTACGTAGTAAACTCTGATGTGTTTGGTGGTGTGGTTATTCAAACCCCTTTGGTACTTGAAGTCACAGCATCATCCCAAGCGCATCCACGTGGTTTTTTACCCCTGATTAAGACGATTCCCCATAAAGCCCATTACAACAACGTACAGTTAATAGAAGAGGGTGACTTAGTACTTCTAACAAAGCATGTCCGTGGGACAAATAGTATCCCGCTAGGCGTTGTGTTATTTGATCTAGGAGAGCAATAGTGGGTATCAAGATTGATCAAACGACCACAGTTCGATTTAAAGATAATATTGCTTTTAAGACTTTCGACTTTCAAACGATTCAAGGGCAGGTAACCGAAAAATCAGTGCCTATACCTTGTCGTGTTCGATTATTTGAAAGAAAGTCAGGTTTGTTATTTGCTGATGTCTTAACAGATGATCAGGGCCATTATCAATTCGGAAACTTAAGTAATGAGTGCTCATATTATATTGTGGCACATCATCCTAAACTTAAATTTAATGCAGTCATTCAAGATAATGTGGTGCCAAAATGATACAAATTTCAAAAAAAGCGGGAATTGTGGCACTTCAAGCCCATGCTGAATTTTTAGATCGTGGGGCTGGTGCTGCATATTTTGCGTATTACAGTGGTGCCAAACCTGCCAGCACGGAAGTGGCTGCAAACCCATCGAATTTACTTTGTGTACTGCCATTACCTGAGCCATGCATTAAACAGGTTCTGGTGGATGGTATAGAGCTATATGAAACCGAAGCAGCACTAGCCACAAAATCAGGTACAGCCGTATGGGCGCGCTTATATAATGGCGATGATGAAGCATATGCAGATTTTGGTATAGGAACTGCTGGTACTGACATTATGCTGAATAGTGTCAATATTGCACTTGGCTCAAGTCAAAAGATTGATAGCATTATCTTAAAACCATATTGATTTAGAGGTGGTTAATGTCTTACACACCACCTGACGCACATGACGTCATACTTAATTTTGAACAGCCTTCTACAGCAATAGACAGCCACAATTTGGCTTTAAATTTTAACGATTCCTTAGATCAGTTAAATTTTCTAAATGCTGAAATTGATACTCGTATTCAAGTACAACTGAGGGGCTCGAATACAGAGTTAGAAGTAAATAGTGGTACATTGCACAGTACTATTAACACTTCGATTAATGCGGATATTACTGGAACCAATCAGGACAATGTAGATAATCACGGCACAATCTTGGCAACAATTAACCCCTCTATTCAGTCTGATATTTTGGGTTTGAATGATATCAATCATATAGTGGGGGTATCTCTTGTCTCAAGGCTGAAATATCGGAAAGCCTTCACAAGATTAGGCCATGTAGAAATACCATGGACCAAGCCTATTTTAAGGGTGTCAAATGACACCTTTTTTTACGACCGTAGTTTAGTCATTAATCATGCTACAGAGCTGGGTTTTGAGCGTGGACTAACTTTATCTGAATCTATCTATAGTGCTTTTGACCAGGGCTTAAAGCTCAGTCGTAACCAAGGGGGGCGCTGGCAAGAAAATCTAAAGATTCGAATTGCGCGTGATTTGTATTTTGATGAATCAATTAAGCTTCGATTGAACCGTGAATTGTCGCATCAGGAGATGATCCGTAAACGCCGCAATATCTCGTTTTCACATCAAGTCGCGCATGTCTTTGAAAAGCGCTTCAGCTTTGATTGGGACAAAGGCTTAGAGCTGGTCACACAAGATGTAATCTCTTGGGATAAAGCCAAATCTATCCACTATCGCAAGCATCCGATTGAACCGTGGCCAGAGCCTGAAATTCCTCAGTATGAAGGTACAGGCGATCTTAATTTCGTATGCCTATGTCATGAAGTGGATTCGCATGATGTTGTTCTCAACTTCGGTGCTGATGATTGCATACCCGGCATACCGAATCGTAATTGGTGGTACATATTGAATAGTTTATCTGTGACGCGCCTAGACAATGGCGAGGAAATAAATGTACTGGATGGAAACTACAGTACAGATCGCAGTTGTTGGTGTTGGTCATATAGTTTGACTGTACCTGCATCCGAGATTGGCAAACTGGAACCGATCAATGGTCAACCTGTGATTTTAAGAATTATAGTGAATGGTACCGAGCATCAAATGTTGCTTGAGAACCGCAGACGTTCTCGTAAATTTACCCAAGATACTTATACATTGATTGGTCGCAGTCAAACGGCATTACTGGCAGCACCGACTGCGCCATTACGCTCATTCTTACAAGAGAATGAGCGCACCTCAGTCCAGTTGTGCCAAGCAGAGCTTGATCGCGTGTTTAGCGATACGGTACTGGATTGGCAGTTGATCGATGCATTGGGATGGATCGTTGAACGTGAATGCTTAAGCTATTCAAACTTAGCGCCAATCGATGCCATTAAGATGGTGGTTGAAAGTGGCGGTGGGTTTATTTATAGCGAAAAGGGTAGCAATATGCTGACCATTAAGTCGCTTTATAAAAAGACCTTTTGGGATGTGTTGTCGATCGCTGAATATGATCGTTTATTGCCTGATTCTGCAGTGGTGAGTCAATCGACCGATTATCAAATCTATCCGGATTACAATGGCATCACACTGACCAATGATCGTAAAGCATTAGTGGCTCAAGTGAAACGCACTGGAACCAGTGCCGATACCTTACTTCAGCCTGAAAACAATCCACTATTTAACCATGTCAGCATGGGGGCATATGGTAAAGCTAAGCTTGCTAAAGCGGGAATGGTTGAAACCCATACCTACAGTATGCCGATTTCACCTGAAGTAGGTGAATGTGTACCAGGAGAGGTGTTGGCATTTAATGCAGAATGGTGGGGCATTGTAGATAGTGTCAGTGTTTCGTTCAGTCATGCGGTGGTCAATCAAACTGTGAAAGTGGAGCGTGTGAATCGTGAGTAATGCATTACAGCGTTTAATTGATTTACTGCCTACAGCTGCAGAGTTTGTAGGAACCATTACCAGTGTGGATCATCCCAATTACAAAGTGTTGGTGGTGGGTGGATCAGGCTTAAATCTGGTCACCAGCTCAACCCGCTATAACTTAGGAGCATCTGTATTCGTATCTGATGGTGAGATTAAACGACTCGCACCATTGGGTGAAGTAATTCAAATAGAAGTTTAAGTTTTTAAAAAGTATATGGCGCTCATTGAGCGCTTTTTTATTGCCAAAAAATTAGGAGTGGTCTATGAATGACCCTTTAAGCATCAAGGGCCTACCATGGCTTTTTAAAATTATAGCTGCAGTGGTTGGGGCAATCTTTGCCCTGACATTATCAGGGGATATCGACACTGAAGGGCGCATTAAAATCACCATGGGTGTGATTATGAAGTTCACATTTAGTGTGGCTATTAGCCTCTATGGTGGTTCAGCATTCATTGAATATTATGGTTGGCATGTCTATTCACATATGACCCAAGGTTTTGTGATGTTAATCTTTGCAATTTTTGGAATGTTGTTAATTGGCATCTGGTATCAAGCAATCCAGCTGTTACGTGGTAAAACCATTGGTGAATTAATCTTTGAAATTCGATCAGCATTTAAAGCGATGTTTAAGTGAGTAAGTGAAAAATGAAACAGATATTTGATTTTTTAAGAAAGATCAGTGGTGGAACACTTACTCAAAAGCAAGTCGATGCTGCCAACCAAGTGATTGCAACAGCTACAGATTCTGCTGTGGCAGATATGTTGGGTATTGCGATCGACCAAATGGTGGTTAGTCTTTTTGGTGTGGATCTCATCTGTGGTTTTGAAGGAAAGCGACTTACTGCCTATGACGATGGGGTGGGAGTATGGACGATTGGATTCGGTACCACGGTTTATCCGAACGGCATCAAAGTCAAGAAAGGTGATACCTGTACTGAAGCACAAGCTAAGACATACATGGCACATGATTTAAAGAAGTTTGAATCTGCTGTAAATAATGCGGTGAAGGTGCCACTGAGCCAAAATCAGTTTGATGCACTGGTATCCCTTGCCTACAACATTGGAACTGGTGCATTTAGCAAATCGACTTTAGTTAAAAAGCTGAATGCCAATGATATTCACGCTGCAGCAGATCAGTTCGATGCATGGGTGAATGCGGGTGGTAAGCGCATGCATGGTCTTGTTAATCGTCGTGCTAAAGAAAAGGCTTTGTTTCTATCATGATCAAAGCGCTAATGCTGTGCATCCTGCTTTCAGGCTGCACAGCACATTCGATTTCGACAAAAGTACATGTCACTGTATGTGTGCAGTGTGTGCATTGAAAAAACCCTCAAGTGAGAGAATTTAAATATTATCGTCTCGTTAATGACGAGTAGTACTCGGATAAATAATCTGGCAGATTTAATACGATTTCTCTGTATAGCTCTATCAAATCTCCTGAGTCTACTTTAATTTTAACTTTAGGATAAGATTCAAGATAACCAATAACGGGGTTAGGTTCTGAAAAGACTTCATGTAATTCCCTCAAAATGTCTACACTTTCTTTTAATCTATGTAAGTGTTCTTTTTCATGAGGTATATTAATTTTAAAATTAAACTGGTAAGCCTTTAATAATCCGGCTAAATCATCAATATCATCTAAAATTTTATTCACTAAATTTTGATAATTGTTAGCAAACTCATCCCCATTATTTAAGCCGGTATAAAAAGGTTTTTGAGTTTTCATAAACAAAGTAAAAGCATCTATGTTTCTCTTCATACGTCTTGTTAGTGTAACGATTTCGTTTTGCTCTGAAGATATTTTTGAAAAAAAATGAGGCTCTTTCCAATCTGTATATAAATAAGCAGCTACGATTGCAGCCACTAAAGTAGTAACTCCACCAAAGTAGCTTCCTGTGGTGTTAAGCGCTGACTCCGCAGGTTTGTTTCCTGTTGAATATTGATAAAAAATCCAAAAAATAATAAGAAGAAAAATAAAAGAAATTATTAAACTAACTAGGATACTGAAAGCGAATGGCTTAATTCTACTCATAAAATTCCAACCAAAATTTGAGTGATACTTTTAACTAATATGTGAGAGCTTAACTTTTCGCATTATTTTCAACTTTGAGGGAGTCTATTATATTTGAGCAGTCAATGTCATTTATCATATTTTGTAAATCCAAATAACCAACCTCCAATCCTGAACAGTATGCGGAAAATGTATTTAAATCCATATTTCTCAATTGGTTATCAGATATTTCTGTTAGTTTTTCTTGATAATATTGTATATTTCTATTTATCATATTCATTGAGTTTGACGCGCGTCCATACTGTTTCAATTTTCGACATAAGTCATCGTAATTTATCTCAATCTCTTGAATTTTCTGCAAGATTTTTTCTCTCTCATTTTCATATGAATCTAAGCCGACCAAAGGTGTGGAAAGCTGTTCAGCAAGTGCATACTGAAATAAATTTGACTCTAAATGACTACAGCTTAGTCGGTATGCTGAAACAGCTTCACAAAATAACTCATATTGTTCCAGCACCTTAAGTCTAAACACGTTTGTAACTTCTTTATTATGCTGCTCCCTCCAGTCATTGAATAATTGAGTAGCTATGTAGGCTGCAATTAGTGCTGCTATTCCACCAAAAAAATTAGACGTCAAAGATATAGAGTCTTTTAAAATTGAAATTTTGTTTCCGTCAATATTATTTAAGGTATAAAAGATCAAGCCGAATAAGTAAATTGTAGAGATGGTGGCTGCAAGGAATATAGTTGATGCGAGTCTAGATATTTTCATGATGATTAATAAAGATTTTTTTGATCTTATAATTAACTAATTCTCAATAGTCAACATTCCATCCCAGCTAAAATAATCCCTTGTCAAACTCCCTCGACTCATCGACCAGCCCCGATTCGGCAATTTGCATGGTCCGATCGCAAGCTTCTTATCTCCAAACCTTTCCTTTACACCTTCCATTGCAAGCTGCAGCTTCTCATTTCGTTCTATGGATTCAACATCACTGAGTAGGTCGGGAATATAGGCTGCCTTGTTCTCAATACACGTTAAAATCACACCGCATTTTTTAAATTCAACACCTTCTTGAAACAGTTCATCCATTTGCTTCATCACAGCTTTATTCATCACTGCAGCAGAGTCGGTAGGTTCAGCAAAGCCAACGCTGATTGATTTCTTATAAAACGGTTTATTCTTATCAAATGGATTGGACTCAGCAAAAGCAATCACACAACCACATAAGCTTTTATCTTCACGTAGACGTTTAACTGCTGACTGCAGGTAATCACTCATTGCCTCAGACAAAGATTCTTTATCCGTTACACGTTGGCCAAACGACCTCGATGAGATGATTTGTTTTTTAGCGGGTGGGGCATGTTCAATTTCAATGCAAGAAATGCCTTGCAACTCAGCTACAGTCTTGGCCATAACAATTGAAAAGAGTTTTTTCATATTGCGTGGCTCGGTTCGGGTGAGATCCTGAACGGTATGCACACCCATAGCATGGAGTTTCTTACTGTGCTGTCGACCAACTCCCCAAACCTCAGAGACATCGATCAAACTAAAAAAGTAATCCTTATGTTTTGGGTCCATTGATACCAAATTGCAGACACCTGAAAAGCGTTTGGCTTTCTTGGCCATATGGTTGGCAATCTTGGCTTCAGTCTTACTACGACCAATTCCAACCGATACAGGCAAGCCGATCCACTTAGCAATACGTTCGCGCATGTCTTGAGCGTATTCAGTTAAATCGAATTTATGCTCATATGCGGTGAGATCTAAAAAGCATTCATCGATCGAATAAATCTCATGCTCTCCTGGTGCAACATATTCGGCAAGGATGCTGTGAAAGCGCTTAGACATTTCAGCATAGACTTTATAGTTACTCGAAAGCACTTCTACATTGTGCTTCTCAACAATGTCTTTGATTTGGAATAGGGGCACACCCATTTTAATACCAAGATCTTTAGCTTCCTGTGAACGTGCAACTGCACAACCATCATTGTTTGAAAGCACAATGACTGGTCTATTATTCAACTTTGGATTGAACACACGCTCACAACTGACATAACAATTGTTTACGTCAATTAAGGCATAGATCTTCTTTTCGCTTCTCATCTGAAGCTCTTTAGAACGCGGGTGACAACACCCCAAATAATGAACTCTTGCCCTTCACTGAAATGAATGTCGTCATAGTCTGGATTTTCAGCTTTTAGCCAACACACTCCATTTTCCTCACACATGAGACGCTTTACAGTGAACTCATTGTCGACCAGTGCAATCACAATGTCCCAATGCTTTGCTTCAAGACTACGGTCGACAATCAACTCATCCCCAATATCGATACCAATATTGATGAGTGATAGTGAATTAACACGCACGATAAACGTAGCAGCTGGATTCTTTATCAGGTGCTCATTAAGGTCTAGAGTCTTATCAACATGATCTTGAGCAGGGGAAGGGAAACCCGCTTGAACTCGCTCAGTGGCCAATGGAATAGCCATATGTGTGACGGGGTCAACTTGGCGTATGTGATCGATTTCAGGATCAGCTCTAGCCTTCTTGAGAAAGGCTTTAATTTCTAAAACAGACGAGTTTGGCACACGGATGAGCGTGGTCAATTCTGAGCGTTTTCGCCCTGCACCGGGTCTCACACCACCATGGTTTTTGATATCGTTCATAGCCAAACTTGATTTCTGTAACAGATTTCAAGATTGTAGATTTTGGTCAAAATAAATTCAAATTTAAAAGCTGTGGATAATCAATGCACCTTCAAATTAAATTAGGTTGAGCACCATTTTCGGATAAGCGGGATTTAGGGAAGGTGATGTACTCATCCTGCATCTCAAAGAAGAACTCATGTGCCTCTTTAAAGCTGCAATTCAGCCACTCTTCGCGGCATTCGTCAGGGATTACGATGATAGAGCGCTTCTCATCTTTGGGCTTATGGAATTGCTTCATGAAAGGGTGTTGGTCTGCATTGATGGTGAGCATACTCATCGATCGGATTTGCTCTCCATCGATTACTGCATTCTCGTATATGGCTGCCACGGTAAAAGGCATACCATCCTCACGTGCAATCCCATACCAGTGAGATTTACCGTCAACGTATTTTGGTTCAAAGATGGTTTCGACAGGAATTAAACCAAATTGAGACTTATGCCAAGCCTCCCTAAAACTGGGCTTCTCGGCGACCGTTTCTGTCCGAGCATTGTAGGTGAATTTGCCGAAGCTTTTCTCCTTTGCCCACTTAGGAATCATTCCAAAATTAACCAATCGCCATTCTAGCTTTCCGTCATTAGAAAAGATCAAAGGTGAGGGGAAGTTCGGAAAAATGTCTTCAGGGAACTCCAACTGATCAGGTTCAGGGAGATCTAGTAGAAATGCACGGTTCTTTCTGATCGCTTCAAAGTTTGCGCACATAGACTTATCCTAGTTTATTCTTTATGATCATCGCACAAATAATAACCCAACCAAGAATAAAAAATGATTTCAAAACAATTTAGGATCGTCAATGGAATACTCGCAGTCATTGGCATTGCTGCATTCATCTTTTTCCAGTATCAAATGAGACCTGACACGCTTGGTGGCTTCAAGGAAGGAACAGAAGAGTATTACGGCTATCAATACGCACGTGATAACAACCTAAAGAGTGCGGATCAATGCGATGATGAAAAGGATGATCCCGAGATGAATATTAATGAGGTATTTATTAAAGGGTGCAACGCGTATTTTAGGAAATGAGTATCTGACGCACTGTATTGATAAAAAGCCCTCTAAGTGAGGGCTTTGAATTTAATGAGTTGTGTAGTCTGAGTTAGAAGTATTTGCTAATGGATTAACAGGGTCTTTTTGGTAGATTAGAAAAATTATTTTGAGCCATACTATCAAATTCAATTAATTGATTAATGAGAGGGCTTGTCCAAAAGTTAAATGCAGAACTTAGTGAACTCAGTTTATCAGATATTTTTTGCTCGCAGAGAAAACGACTCTTAAATTCACGTTGGTTCCTTGCATTAAATGTTAAAAATAGTAGGCTAGATTTAATACTTAAAGAGTATATCAATTCCTCTTCAAAGTTCTTGTGTTGCTGTAAGAGTCTGATTTTAAACCCTTGTCTCTTAAGAAAAGAAACATTTTCTTTAAATTTAGATAGTAAAGTGGGATTAGAAATTAGAATATCAGAGTCAAACACAATATTAATAAATGTCCTCTTTTTCTGAGATGGTAAAACAGCCAAAGTTTTTTTGAGTTGATCTACGCTTTTCTCGCTTAAGTCAAGGATTATAACTCTACCTATTAGGTTTGATGACTTGATAAAGTGTTGCTCACATTGACCTTCAACAAAATAATATTCGAAAGAGTTATTCAAAACTTAATCTCCCATTAAAAGATCATCTAGGAGTCGAGTATCAGGCAATGTTCCTAATACATCATTTTTAATATAGTTAACTATTGAACGATCATTTTTCTTAAAGAATTGTTCTGCCCTAATAAATTGTGAGTCAAAACTATCATCCTTCCTTATAAACAAATAGCTATGAATTGGTAAATTCATATCTAATACGTCATAATTATGTGTTGTATAAAAAAATTGGCTATATCTATTCATCTTTTGAAGTATTAAATTCACAATATTTCTCTCAATTTCGGATTGGACATATGACATACCCTCATCCAAGAAGAAAGTGCATCCACGTTTATTTTTTGTGGACAATACGAGTGAAACAAAATTTGCTATTTTAATAGATTCATATGTGCCTAAAGAAAAAAAATGTTTATTTTGTAGAACTTGACCATCATTACTAATGTAGATTTGATTACCATTATAGAAATTTGCAAAAAAACCATTGTCATTTTGTTTCCCGTCTTGGTGCGCTTCCTGAACCGATAAAATACTTGGGTCAAACGTTTTTAGCACCGCTTCGAGTGTATCTTTAGTAAGGCTTGCCTTATTATTAAGCAAAACATCATCATTGTGATCGTTGTATAAAAAATTCCAATGATTCGTCAGGTTTAGACTTTGGAATTTAAAAACTTTTTCTAAATAATCTTTTTGGTTTGGCTTATCATTAATTGTGTCAATGAAGAATGTCTGTCTAGCTTTATGTTGTTTAAAAGGCATTTCATCTAATAAGCCACGAAGTGTTTCTACACTATCAATTTTTTTAATTTCGATTGCCTTATAACAGAAATTATAAGTAAGTTTTAAATGCTCAGGGTCATTATTATCTCTCGAAACTATAACTTTTAAGCGATGATAAAAATCATAAACTTTCTCACTATCCTCAACTTTTGAGCAATCAATAGTTTCAGGATCTGGGTTCCTATCAATGAATTCAACCTCAAATTCAAGGACATCATCATTTTCCCTAAAACCCTGGTAGAAAAATTTTGACAGTTCACCTTTAGAGATAAAGTTCCTAATAGCAACAAGAATTTTGGCGAATGATGTCTTTCCAGTAGCGTTTGCTCCAGAAAGAATTATTACTCTTTTGAATCGAATGTTCTCAAAATTCTCTAAGTACTCAAAAGGGACAGTTGAATCAACGATTCTTCTTGGATAGCTTAGATCTAGAGAGCAGTCTTTAAAACTGTACCAGTTCTTTAGTGAAATTTTAGTGATGATCAATTTAATATTTTCCATTTTTTGGAACTTATACACTATACCATGCTTAATAGATACAGTGAAAAAATAACAGATCAATTGAACATATTGTATATAGAATGGGGTCGCATAGAGCCATTGACTAGCTGTATCCATGAATCTCCAATACTGTCTAAACCAATGTTTAGAAGTGAAAGAACTAATGTGCCAAAATAATGAGAGAATTGAGATGTGAGGCTTTTGCCTTTAAAATCTATAACTTATTTATAGGCGCTATTGAATGATTTATAGCTTTATTATTTGAAACTAAGTGAATGGATTAATTTCCTAATTTCTTCTCAATGAAGCACTTCACCACAGCCTCAATAGCTGTATCACCAACTTGTTCAGCTTTCCTACTATCCGCACGTGGACCAATTTAAAATGCAGTCCTTCTTGAGTATGATCTCACTAAGCTAATTTTTTCTTTCCCTATCAGCTTTACACATAATTCCCAATCGATCACTGGCGCTGAATGTACTTTAATTGCTTTTGCTAGTTCATGAAGTGGTTGACTGGGTGCTCAGTCTGATACTTTCATAGTTGATGAGTTCCATCTACCAACCACAAAAATTAAGATGACATATAAGTAAAATCAAAACGAAAATTGCATGTGGACGTGTGGATAAGGGCAAAACTATAGCTTTTGGTCAGAGTTGTATTCACTTTGTTCTGTAGGATAGTTTTTCTCAATCACAATATATATTTTTAACACTTATCTGCTTATACTGTGCGAAGTTTTTAGCAACATTCTTTTTACACGTCATTTGTACTTTTGCAGTTGAGTACATGATTGTGTACATATTTTTAGAGTAGTTTATGGCAGTTGTAAAAAAGTCTGTAGATATCAATAATATACGAAACTTTAGCATTATTGCTCACATTGACCACGGGAAGTCAACGCTCGCTGACCGCTTTATTCAAACCTGTGGTGGTTTGCAAGATCGTGAAATGCAAGCACAAGTACTTGACTCCATGGAACTTGAACGTGAGCGTGGTATTACCATTAAAGCTGCGTCGGTTACTTTGTATTACACCCATCCAAATGGCCAAGAGTATCAATTGAACTTTATTGATACACCAGGGCACGTCGACTTTTCATATGAAGTGTCACGCTCATTGGCGGCTTGTGAAGGTGCATTGTTGGTTGTAGATGCAGCACAAGGCGTGGAAGCACAGTCAGTTGCGAACTGTTATACCGCAATTGAGCAAGGTCTCGAAGTTCTTCCCGTACTGAATAAAATAGACTTACCGCAGGCTGAACCTGAACGTGTGATTCAAGAAATTGAAGACATTATTGGTATTGAAGCGACTGAAGCGCCAACCTGTTCCGCAAAAACAGGTCTTGGGATTGATAGCGTTTTAGAAACCCTTGTTAATGTCATTCCTGCACCTACTGGTGATCGTAATGCGCCATTACAAGCTTTAATTATCGACTCTTGGTTTGATAACTACTTAGGTGTGGTTTCTTTGGTGCGCGTGAAAGAAGGTCGTGTGCGTAAGGGCGACAAGATGTTGATGAAATCAACAGGCCAAACGCACATTATTACTTCTGTGGGTATTTTCAATCCTAAACATACTGAGACAGACATCCTTGAAGCGGGTGAAGTTGGTTTCGTAATTGCAGGGATTAAAGACATTTTTGGTGCGCCAGTCGGTGATACGATTACCCTTGCCAACACACCAGAAGTCAAAACCTTACCGGGCTTTAAAAAAGTGAAGCCGCAGGTGTATGCAGGTTTGTTCCCAATTGATTCAAGTGAATTTGAACCGTTCCGTGAAGCTTTGCATAAACTTCAGATCAATGACTCGGCGTTATTTTTTGAACCTGAAAGCTCAGATGCTTTAGGTTTTGGTTTCCGTTGTGGCTTCTTAGGCATGCTACACATGGAAATCGTGCAAGAGCGTTTAGAACGTGAGTATGATTTAGACCTCATTTCATCTGCACCGACTGTGATTTATGAAGCGGTGATGAAGAATGGTGAGACGATTTATATCGATAGCCCATCTAAAATGCCAGATGGTTCAACGGTTGAAGACTTACGTGAGCCGATTGCTGAGTGCCATATCCTTGTACCGCAAGAGTATTTGGGTAATGTCATGACTTTATGTGTGGAACGCCGCGGTGTTCAAAAAGACATGAAGTTTATGGCGAACCAAGTTTCGATCACTTTTGAAATTCCAATGGCGGAAGTGGTGATGGACTTCTTTGATAAATTGAAGTCGTGTTCACGTGGTTTTGCATCGCTTGATTATAACTTTGTACGTTTTGAAAGTTCATCATTGGTAAAAGTCGATGTTCTAATCAATGGCGATAAAGTGGACGCCTTGGCAATGATTTGTCACCGTCAAGATGCACGTCACCGCGGTATTGCATTGGTTGAAAAAATGAAAGATTTGATTCCACGTCAAATGTTTGATGTGGCAATTCAAGCGGCCATTGGCGCACAAATTATTGCTCGTTCAACGGTAAAGGCAATGCGTAAAAACGTATTGGCGAAATGTTATGGTGGTGACGTTTCTCGTAAGAAGAAACTGCTATCGAAGCAAAAAGAAGGTAAGAAACGCATGAAGCAAGTGGGAAGTGTAGAAATCCCACAAGAAGCGTTCTTGGCTGTGTTGAAAGTAGAAAGATAAAAAGGTAGGAATATAAGCCCATGGATTTTGATTTTAATTTGATACTTGTTCCTGTCACACTGATTTTCTTTTTGGTGTGGTTGCTCGATAAGTTTGTATTTAAACAACGAGCGACAAAAGGCAAGGGAAATGAAAATTTTGTCATTACATGGGCTTATGATTTCTGGCCAGTCCTTGCGATTGTTCTATGCTTACGTTCATTCTTTTATGAACCTTTTAATATTCCTTCGGACTCGATGGTGCCGACATTAGAAACTGGTGACTTCATCTTGGTCAACAAGTTTGACTATGGTGTGCGCCTGCCGATTGTGAATAAAAAAGTGATTGATGTGGGTGAGCCTGAGCGTGGCGATGTGATAGTCTTCCGTTATCCACCGCAACCGACGATCAGCTATATCAAACGTGTGGTTGGTATTCCTGGCGATCACATTGTTTTTGATCATGGCCAATTAACCATTAATGGTCAAAAACTTGCTAAAGTGCCTGTTGAATTTAGCCGTGAAAAAGACAGTTTAGATACGCCTACTTCGATATATCATAAAGAAACCATTGGCAAGCATACCTTTACCATGCGTGAGTTAGAAGGTGTTAATGTTGCACGCCAAGCACCGTATATTAACTTTGTAGAAAATGGTAAATACTCTGCTGAAAATGGTTTATATTGGGAAGTGAAAGTAAAAGAAGGTGAGTACTTTGCGATGGGGGATAATCGCGACCAAAGTGCTGACAGTCGTTTCTGGGGAATGGTTCCTGAACAGAACCTAACAGGTCGTGCATTTTATATTTGGATGCATAAAGAGCCTGGCTTTAAGTTGCCGTCATTTAACCGTAACGGTAGCATTGACTAATATCGATTCGGAAAATAAAAAATGCGCAAGAATCAACAAGGGGCATCTTATATCGCCATTTTATTTGCAATCATGGGGTTTGCATTTATGGCGAAAGTGGCGATTGCAGTTTGGGCTCCTTATTTTGATGATCGGATGATCAATAGCCAAATTGAGGAAGTGTTTCAAAGCAGCCCGAAAAATATTCAGCCCGCGGAGTTTGAGAGTCAGCTTTCAAAGCGTTTGGATATGAATGGTATTCGTGATGTGAAGATTAAAGAAATTATGCAAGTCACCAATACCGAAGGGTTGCAGGTGAAAAAGGAGTATGAGGTAAGAAAACCATTCTTGCTGAATATAGATTTAGTATTAAAGTTCGAGAAAAGTTTTGATCAAAGCTCAGTCCAAGCTAAGTGAAGCCCGCTTAGCGAGCCGTATCGGTTATCAGTTCAAACAACCTGAATTACTTCAGCTTGCACTGACTCACCGATCGGTGAGCCACAAATACAACTATGAGCGCCTAGAGTTTCTAGGCGATTCTTTGTTAGGGATGATTATTGCAAATTATCTCTACAAAGCTTATCCAACTGAGAACGAAGGCCGTTTGACGCGTATGCGTGCAACCTTGGTTCGTCAGGAAGCTTTAGGTAAGATTGCAAATGATTTAAAACTGAGCCAGTCACTCATCTTAAGTACAGGTGAGTTAAAATCAGGTGGACATCATCGCGAGTCCATCCTTGCGGATACGGTTGAATCGATTATTGGTGCAATCTATGTGGATTGTAGTGATTTAACGGTGTTGGAGCCGATTGTGTTAAAATGGTACGAGCCATATTTAGACCATATCGAGCCAACCGATCAACTTAAAGATCCTAAATCTCGTTTACAAGAATATCTTCAGGCACGAAAAAAAGCTCTCCCAGTTTATGATGTGGTCGATATTCAAGGCGATGCACCCAATCAGCATTTCAAAGTGGAGTGTAAAGTGGATGGATTGTCTGTTGTAATGGGTGAGGGTACCAGTCGCCGTTTTGCTGAACAAGCTGCTGCGGCGGACATTTTAAAACTTTTGGAGCAGTAATCTGCCATGTCAAATTCTTCCGATCACATCGATGCTGATCACGAGTCGCAAAGCGACAGTAATGATTTAATTAGCCAATTTTTTAGCGAACAAGGCACAGAAATCCCAACGGATTTTCGTAGCGGCTTTGTGGCAATTGTCGGTCGTCCAAACGTAGGCAAATCTACGTTGATGAACCATTTGTTGGGTCAAAAATTATCGATTACTTCACGTAAACCACAAACCACACGTCATAAAATTGTGGGAATTGATTCACGTGCAAAATCTCAAGCGGTATTTGTTGATACACCAGGGATGCATAAAAAAGAAGTACGCGCCATCAATAAAATGATGAACCGTGCTGCGTCTTCTGCATTGCGTGATGTCAACTTGGTATTGTTTGTTCTAGATGCAGACAAGTGGACTCAAAACGATGAGCTCGTTTTGGAAAAACTCAAAAATGCTGAGATGCCTGTGATTCTTGTGATCAATAAAATTGATACACTTGAAAATAAAAACCATGCATTACCTTTAATTCAAGAACGTGCAAAATTAATGAATTTTGCTGAGATTGTTCCTGTTTCTGCACTACGTGGTGCAAACTTAGACCATCTGCGCGATACCATTGAAAAGTATTTACCTTTCCAGCCACCGATGTATTCATTGGATCAACTGACAGATCGTTCTGAACGTTTCTTGGCATCAGAAATTATCCGTGAAAAGATTATGCGTCAGTTGGGTGAAGAACTACCTTATGATTTAACCGTGCAAATTGAGTCGTTTAAGACTGAAGAAGCAACGGTGAATGAAAAAACAGGTCGTCCAAAACCAGCGTGTACATACATTGATGCAACGATTTTTGTAGACCGCCCAGGCCAGAAAGCAATTGTGATTGGTGAAAAAGGCGCTAAGCTTAAGAAAATCGGTATGGATGCCCGTATCGATATGGAAAAAATGTTTGAACAAAAGATCATGCTGACGCTTTGGGTTAAAGTGAAAGGCGGCTGGTCTGATGATGAACGTGCATTGAAAAGCTTAGGTTATAGCGATATCTAAGTTTTAAGAAAACAAATTTTTATAGGGATGGTGTTATGGTCAAAGTGTTCGCAGTAATGGCTTGTATGTTGTTTTTGCAAGGTTGTATACACAAGATCGTCACTGTTCCTGTAAAGATTGCGTATAAAACCACAAAAGGCGTGGTGAAAGGAACCGCAGCGGTGGTTGGTGCTGTTATCCCAGATGGGGATGATGAAGACAGCGAACAGAATGATAAAGATAAAAAAGATTAGTTAAGTCCTCATGCGCAATGAAGTACTGCATGGTTATTTAATTCACCACAGAAAATACCGTGAACGTAGTCATATTGTGCATTTATTTACCCAAGAGCATGGGCGAGTTGATGGCATTCTAAGGCAAACCCCGCCGCCACAATATCAGCCGATTTGTTTACAAGCTTCGGGTAAATCTGAACTCAAAAATTTTACAAAACTTGAAATTGTCAATCAGCCGATTTTTTTCTTCGGGGATGCTTTTTTTTCAGGTTTTTATCTCAATGAGATCCTGCTCAGGCTGTGTCCGCTCGAAGTACAAATGGAGCAAAGTTTTGCTCAATATGCACATACGCTAACGCAATTACAGCAACTGGCGCAGCAAGCCGATCCTAATCAATTTTTAAAACAAATTCTAAGACAGTTTGAGCATGAACTGCTGGAAGATTTGGGCTATGCCTTAGATTTTTCGACCGATGCGAATCAACTTGAAATTCAAGCATCACTCAACTATATATTCCAGTTGAATGAAGGCTTTATTCCTACTGCACAAGCTTCGCGAGCGACCTTAAACGGACAGCAAATTTTAAGCATGTGCCAATATGAAAAGGGTAGGGATTTTGGTTTGGAACAGTTACAATTACTGACCAAGTTGTATCGACAAATGATCAGTTCATTGTTGGGCGATCGCCCTTTAAAAAGTCGTCAGTTGTGGATTCAGAACACTCAAACTCAATCGTAATTAGGAAATGAATATGGCTGCATTACTTGGTGTAAATATTGACCACGTGGCAACTTTACGCCAAGCGCGTGGAACGTCTTATCCTGATCCAGTCAATGCAGCACTGATCTGTGAGCAAGCAGGGGCGGAAGGGATTACTTTGCATTTGCGTGAAGACCGTCGTCATATTCAGGCCGATGACGTGCGTCGTATGCGGCCAGTGCTTAAAACACGTATGAATTTGGAGTTGGCAGTCACAGATGAAATGATTGCATTTGCTAAAGAAATTAAACCGCATCATGTGTGTTTCGTTCCTGAAAAGCGCCAAGAAGTGACGACTGAAGGTGGTTTAGATGTAGTTGGACATTTTGACGACGTTAAAGCGGCAACTCAAGCCTTGTCCGAGATTGGCTGTGATGTGTCCTTGTTTATTGATGCTGACTTTGCACAAATTGATGCAGCGGTTGCTTGTGGTGCACCAACCATTGAAATTCATACAGGCGCTTATGCTGATGCAGAAACACCTGAAGCTCAGCAACATGAGCTTGAACGTATTGTCAAAGGTGCCGAATATGCAGCATCGAAAGGTTTAGTAGTCAATGCTGGGCATGGACTCAACCTTGAAAATGTGACCCCAATTGCACAAATTCCACAGATCCACGAATTAAACATCGGACATTCCCTAATTGCCGATGCTATTTTTGTGGGCTTGGAACAAGCCGTGCGTGAAATGAAAGCAGTGATTAAAGCTGCACGTTAATTTTAAAGTTTTTAAGATTTGAATATGTCGAATATCAATTATGATGAACTCATGAAGCCCGTCATGGATTTCTTGGGCTGTGAAACACCAAAAGCTTGGTTGACTGAAGCACTGAATAATCTTGATGTGCTGATGCAAGACCACGCGAATTGTGAGAAGAAAGCTGCAGGTACAGCGATGAACCTCATGTTTCGTTATAGCTTTTTTACAGATTTGCAAGTCAAGCTTGCACAACTGGTTCGTGAAGAAATGCTGCATTATGAGCAAGTGCTTGAATTTATGAAAAAGCGCGGGCTAGATTGGAGCAATCTGAGTGCTGGTCGTTATGCGGGTGGTTTACGTAAAGAAGTGCGGACTTATGAGCCTGAGGCTTTAATTGATATTTTAATCATTGGTGCCTTTGTAGAAGCACGTTCATGTGAGCGTTTTTACGCGTTAGCACCCTTGGTGGATGATGAGTTGGGTCGTTACTATCGCTACCTTTTGAAGTCTGAATCACGCCATTTTGAAGACTATTTGGCTTTGGCTTTAGAGGTTGTGCAAACGGGGAAATTGAAAAATCCGAAAGAGGATATTCAAGCCCGTATTGATCATATCCGTAATGTTGAAAAAGATCTGATTAGCACACCTGATGATGTGTTTCGTTTCCATAGTGGCGTGCCTATGCAAGCGACTTAGAAATAAAGTGGGTGAATGCCACAGTTTGTAGACTGTTCGAAAGTTGCAAATTCTCAGTGTAGATAATTCTGACTCATTAAAAGCCCAATCTTTATCGATTTGGCTTTTTAATTAGAGATGGGTAGATATGATGTATTGAGAGCTGTAATTTCTTTCAATAAAATCGCGAAATATGAGTCAGTGGCATGAGTTATTTGAGTAGGTGTGCTTAGAATTTTGACGATGATTTATTGTATTTTTTATATCTTCCACGTTCCACCATTGCACATCATGAAAAATGGTTACATCAGAAAGAGTATTTCGCAAAGTCTCAAAGACATGACTTAGTTGGTTGGAAAAATCTATTTTCTTAAAAAATATTTTTAATGATTGGCTGTGGTGGGTGAATAAAAATTAAAAATAAGCTGTCATTTTACTCATAATGATTACATCCAGTAGAAATATCTTTATAAGCAGGATCACTAAAACTAAGCTGGTATTCCCAATCTTTTTGCCCTTTCCATTTTTTCATTTCAGTTGCTGTGATCGGGAAGTGATCTGAACGAACATCCATATGTGTTTTAAATGTACTCATGATTTTTCTTGTGAATCATTTTTGGGTATTTTTAAGATAAGTTATTTTCCCAGAGTAGTTTTGTTGTAGCTTTTCGTTGAACTTAGTTCGGGGATTTACATCTTAAGCAGCGAAACTTTTAAGACGTAGAAAAGAAGAAAGCCCACAACATATAGTGTGGGCTTTCTTGAATTTGGCTCTCCAACCTGGGCTCGAACCAGGGACCTGCGGATTAACAGTCCGTCGCTCTACCGACTGAGCTATTGGAGAATCTGCATGCGATTATAAGGACATTTCATAGTGGGTCAAGTCTAAAATGTCATGTTGCTGTCATTTTTATATTGGATGCTTTTTATTTGAACAAAAAAATCATTTTCAAAAAAAATCGTATTGAAGTGCTTGCAATGTGGAAACGCCATTGATAGTCTAATTTTAACAACAGAGCGTTTAAGTGAAAACTTAAACAGTGTGGATTTATAACCAACTTGCCAGCACTAAAATGGCTAAACAGGAGAAAGCGAATGAATACGCTTACCATTTCCGATATTTTTGCAAACCTAGCTGATTATCAAGATCAGTATCTCTCTATTATTTCAAACCCAGAACAATACTATACCCCTGTAGAGTCAGCCTATATTGATGTTTGGCCTGTCGGTTGTAGAGACTTGTATTTGGGTGATTTATTACAACTTTGGTTTAGTGAGCGTTGGCTGGTCAACAGTCCTTGTCAGTTGCTTTCAACACAGTCGACCAGTACTCTTAAAAAGACTGTGCAGCGAGAACATGATCTGTATTTGTATCAGTTGTCAGGCAGTGCTTTATCAGGTAATAATCGTTCAAAAGTCTGGTCTGCTGCTGAAGGTAAAAGCTTAGACGTAAGTTTAGACAGCGCGTTTAAATACTATTGTATTTATAAAGGAGTTGAGCGTCCTGTTGCCTCAAAATTGCAGACGCTGAAGACGTTTAAAACCGCAATTTGATCTGTCATGCTGAAGTAAAGTTTGCTTTGGCGTAAAAAAGGCACTGAAATTTATCAGTGCCTTTCGTTTTTAGGGGCGAATAATCATACAGGTGGCTGTGGCATGGGCGTAGAGTTTACCGTCTTCATCTACAATTTTACCTTCAGAAATACCTAAGTTCTTACTGATGTTGATCACGCTGCCGATGGCAAGTAGTTCTTTGTCTCTTGGAATCGGTCGGCACATTTTAATATTTAGATCAATGGTGCCATAGCCAACACCTGCTTCAAGCATAGTATGTACAGCGCAACCTGTTACTGAGTCGAGTACTGTTGCTGCGAAACCACCATGCACGCCACCAAGCGGGTTTAAATGGCGATGATCGGCTTTTGCTTTAAAGCTAATTTTCCCTTCAGAAACTTCAAAAGGCTGCATGGGAATGGTTTCACTGATACTTGCAGGTGGAATTTTTCCTGCACACATGGCTTCTAAGAGTTGTAGTCCTGTCATTTCTTTGGGATTCATCTTGTTCATTCCTATATTTAGCTATTAGTTCCTTTTTGGAACTTGATGTCCAATTAAACAAAATTCAGTTTTTTCGTCAATATTTAGTATTGGATTGATCAGTACAAAATCAACGAAATCGTAATCACGGATTGAGCTCATGCTGTGAACATATTGTAGGGAAAAGATTTAGGATTATTCATTTTGATAATTTGAGTGTTGATAGAACGGAGCAGCCTAAACGTGAGCATTGTTTTAAAATGGTGCACAAAATTTATACACTCTTTTGTTTTTTACTTATATATAAGATAAACAAGGTTTTAGTCATTTTATACAGTCTTCACATGAAAAAGGAACTCACAATGAACGTGTCCTGTTTATGCGGTAAAACCAAGTTCCAAGCCGCACTCAAAAATCATGATGTGCATGCTTGCCATTGTTCTATGTGCCGCCAACAGTCGAGCGGGGTACTCATGAGTATTGATGTTGAACCCAGTAGTTTAAAGTTTGACAATCAAGAATATTTAAAATTATTTAAGTCGTCGGATTGGGGAGAGCGTGGTTTTTGTAGCGAATGTGGCACGTCGCTTTTTTGGCGAACACAGGACGGCAGTTATTGCAATATCAATGTATTTGCGATGGAAGAACAGCCAAAAGATTTAAAGCTTACAACAGAAATTTATATTGATAATAAGCCTGATTTTTACCAATTCAAGTATTCTACAGAGCAGCTCACGGAAGCTGATGTGATTGCTTTATTTTCACCAGATGATGCTAAATAATAAGGTATTTAGGTTGAATCACCTGAGTTTCACATTGATATTGCTGATAAATTTCATGAGCAAAACTCTCTAGATTTAATAAGATATATTCGATATATCTAAAGCAAGCTGTTGAATAAGGACGCTCAAACATGCTGCTTAAAATTTCCATTGCAATGTTGGCCTTTGCAGCCAATTCGGTGCTATGTCGTTTAGCGTTGGCTGAGCAGCAGATTGATCCGATGAGTTTTAGCTTGCTTCGGGTCTGTAGTGGTGCAATGGCGTTATTTCTACTGTATATGCTCTCTACTCATAAGGCCAAAATAGAGTGGAGTATAAAAAACGGATTTTTTCTTGCCTTATATATTGTGGCTTTTTCACTGGCCTATTTGCATATCGATGCGGGTGTAGGTGCATTACTCCTGTTTGGGACAGTGCAGTTAAGTATGGTCGGTTATGGCCTGTGTCATGGTGAAAAAATCAATTTGCGGCGCAGGTTGGGGCTGTCGATTGCAATTTTAGGTCTTTTGATTTTATTGCTGCCAGGGGCTTCGACACCTCCTTTGGGTTATGCTGCATTGATGGTGCTTTCAGGCATAGGTTGGGCAATGTATAGCATCGCAGGTAAAAATATGCATAATCCACTGGCCAGTAGCTTGGTAAATTTTGTAGTGGCGATTCCTTTTGTTGTCTTGGTCTACTTTGTTTTTTACACACAGAGTTTTATGCAGCCAAAAGGTATGTTGTTGGCACTCTTATCTGGTGGTTTAGCATCGAGTGGGGCATATGTACTTTGGTATGCCATAGTGAAGAAAATTGATCGGGTCACGGCCAGTAGCGTGCAATTGTCCGTGCCATGTTTGGCGATTCTGGGTGGCGCATTGTTTATTGGTGAAGCATTGAGCTTCCGAATCATCATTTCCGCGACGATTGTTCTGGCAGGCATTGCCTTGGTGATCTCGGCGTCATCTCGCAATAAAGACGTAAATACAATAGATTCTGCTGGTACTACACGGCTCTAAAATTGTTTGAATGGGCTTAAGAGCAAATTTTTCAGATTTTGATTAAAAATAAAAAAACCCGCGAAGTTCGCGGGTTTCTCTAATCTAACTTTAAAGGGTTAAATTATTTTTCAGCAGCAATTAAAGCAATCGCAGCATCTACGCCTTCGATTGAATCAGCCGCTTTCTTGATACGTGCAAGCGCATCTACAAGTACTTCGTCAGCAGTTGCATAAGAAATACGCATGAAACCGCCCAAACCGAATGCATCACCAGGAACTACAGCTACGCCAGTTTCTTCCAATAACCATTCAGAGAATTCTGTGCAAGATTTTAAGCCTTTCGCACGAATCAATGGACGGATGTTTGCATATGCATAGAATGCACCATCAGCAGGTAAGCAAGAAATACCGTTGATGTCGTTCAAACCGCTAACAACTAAGTCATGACGGCGTTTGAATGCTTCAATCATTGGCTCAAGAACATCTTGAGGGCCATTCAACGCAGCTTCAGCAGCAACTTGTGAAATAGAAGTTGGGTTTGAAGTTGATTGCGATTGGATTTTTTTCATTGCGCCAATCAATTTAGCAGGGCCCGCTGCATAGCCAATACGCCAGCCAGTCATTGCATACGCTTTAGACACACCGTTTAACACGATTGTGCGGTCATAAAGGTCTGGTGCAACTGTTGCGATATTGTAGAATTCGTCATCCCAACGGATTGGTTCGTACATATCGTCAGAAGCGATATAAACTTCTGGGTATTTACGAAGAACATCAGCCAAAGCTTCTAATTCAGCTTTAGTGTAGATCATACCTGTTGGGTTTGATGGACTGTTTAAAACCACTAAACGAGTTTTGTCTGTGATCGCAGCTTCAAGTTGAGAAGGTGTGATTTTGAAACGTTGTTCTTCACCACATTTTACAATAACAGGAACACCTTCAGCGATAATCACCATATCTGGGTAGCTTACCCAAAATGGTGCAGGGATGATCACTTCATCACCTTTGTTTAACAAAGCTAATGCTAAGTTAAAGAATGACTGCTTGCCGCCGCAAGAAACCAAAATTTGGTTTGCAGCATAATCAAGGTTATTGTCACGCTTGAATTTTGCAATAATCGCTTTTTTAAGGCCAGGCGTACCATCTACAGCGGTGTACTTTGTGAAACCGTTGTTAATCGCTGCAATTGCTGCATCTTTGATGTGTTGTGGGGTGTCGAAGTCAGGTTCACCTGCGCCCAAGCCAATAACGTTCTTGCCAGCCGCTTTTAATTCAGCAGCTTTGTTGGTAACAGCAAGAGTTGGGGACGGTTTGATGGCATTCACACGATCAGAGAGACGTACGTCCACGGCAGTATTCCTTCTTATAGGGTTTAAAAAATAAAAAGCACACTATCTTAGCTTAAAAAACTCAAGCAAGGCGTTTAAAAACACAGATTTTCTGCAAAAAACATAAAAAAAATTCAATTTTGAATTAATGATTTCAAAAATGTACAGAATTAGGAAGTTTCTCGCATCTTTATGAAAAAAACTTTAAAATAAGCGCAATTTGATGAGAGTGATGGTCATGAGTAAGCAACAGCCTACTTCAAAAAAACCTTTGGTGAATCTCCCATTCCCAATGCCAAATGCAGAACAAAGTGCTGACGATGTTGCACATAATCAGGTTCGTCCAAAACCTGAACAATATGCAGATCGTACTTGGATGCCACCACGTGGCACCCGTCGTTCAATGGGTAAACGTTGATTCGCCATTGAGATAAAAAAAGCGCCCTATTTAGGGCGCTTTTTTATTGATCATTCGGTGGATTCTAATTGCTAACCCGTCGATCATTTTCTGCATAGTAGGTTTTTTTGTGTTCATACATCGCAGTGTCGGCACGTTTAAGCATATCTTCAACCCGCTCATTTGGCTGGCTGGTGGCAGTGCCAACCGACACACTAATAGGTTGATGATTATTAAATTGGTTATCCACCATTAAGAGCTCATGTAAACTTTCAATACAATGGTTCAATGCAGCTTCATCGGCGGCAGGTAATAGCACCACGAACTCATCACCACCGATCCTTGAAGCAGAGTATTGGGTATTTTCAATTAACTGATTCAGGGTATTGCCCATGCGGCGTAATAAGCTATCACCTTGATCATGACCAAGGTTGTCATTGATAGCTTTTAAGCCATTCATATCTAGGAAAATACAAGACACAGGGCGCAGGTTATTGCGCTCAAGTCGGTTGATTTCGGTGCTGTAGAAAGAGCGGTTATAAAGTTTGGTTAAGACATCATGTTTGCCCAAGTACTCAAGATAATTCTCGGCTTTTTTACGCGCGGTAATATCGGTGAGTGCCAATTGAACCATACCCCAATCATCTTCGAAGCCTGGAAACACGGCAAAATGTAACAGCACATGGCGAATACTGCCATCGAGCGCGTAGTTGACCGCTTCGCAGTTATGTTGAATATTGCCATCCCATAGTTCGAGCAACTGATGTCGAAAGGTCTGTTGGGTTTCGTTCTGAAAGACTTTATGCAAATTTTTAAGTAAATGGTCTTTGTCACGTGCAGCAAACAAATCGAGTGTAGCTTGGTTGACATCGGTAACCATGATGTCTTTGAGACATTCATTAATAAAGTCATTGTGGACATCAAGGAAAGTTTTAAAGTCACTGATCCCCAAACGACGTAAATGATCTAAACGTGCTTTGACTCGGCTAAAGTCCTCGACCCAAAGTGAAGTAGGCGAATATTGAAAACGTGCTTCAGCAATTAAACGACTTTTTTCTTCTAAACGTTGTGCATTGGCATAAGGCGTGATGTCTTCCGTGGTGATCAAAACCAATGAAAGATCGTGTTCATGACCGGGAAGTACTGTTCCGCGCAGTCGAATGTCAAGGCGATGACCTGTAAGCGTATAGTTTACAGCAGTATTTTCAAATACGGTCTCACCATTCCAAAGTGCGACCAGCTCATTTAAATGAGTGCTTGACATATCTGCTTTAAAAATTTGCGCAAGGTTCGCAGTTAAATCTTCAAAACTTTGGGCTTCAAATTGTTTTAAGGTTTGCGGGTTGACATGCAGGACTTTAATTTTATGCGCACAACTTAAAATACGTGATTTGTCTTCCAACAGAAAAGACGCAATATCTTCAACACCTTCACTCCGCCAAAGATCGAATAGTTTTTGTACTTCACTAAAGTCTTCTAACCACATGGCAATGGGAGATAATTCAAAAATAGGAGAGTCCAATAATTGCATTTATATCTCGTTTTTATGTTGGAATTTAAAGCAGTATAAGCGCTAAAAAAACTTTTTAAAATAATGTGATAAAAAAAGTTATTTTTAAAATTTATGTGAGTTTATGGGGTATTTAGTCAAAAAATGCATATTGATTGCTTATGGAAAGTGCATAAGCTCCAATGGTTTTGAAGCTTAAAGAGTGTGTATGCTGATAGTGATAAGCGCTAAATACTTTGAGGTCGATAGCGAAAAGTTTGTGATTGTTGATATTGATGGTCGCGCCAAAATAAATTGATTACTAACAGGTTTGGAATCAATATCATGAAGAATAAATACATCAAAAAATTGCTTCGTTGTTGTTGGTAGATGCGCATGAAGTCTTGGCTGCTGATGGTTGTGTTGTCTGCTGTGACCGATAACACTAAAACTTCTGGGTAGATAAACTGGCGACTGTCAGTGTAATAACGGATACTGACTTTTTGTTGTTGAAAGTTTTTTAAGAGTGGGCAGCTCTTAAAGCGATCCATAAAATTACAGACCAGTCTTAGTGGTTGCTGCTGAGAAGGTTCATTCAACACAACATCTTCATAATGTGATTTATTTCGCCCAGAGCCCACAGTGTAGCCATTTAATAGAATTTGTCCCTCGACGTGTTGTGGGGTGGGTAGGTGGTTTGCAATACGTACAGCCGAATAGTCAGTAAATTTGCTGAGACTGGAAAGTGCAAAAACATTAATAATGAAGAAGGGCGCCGTCATGAATAAAATATTTAAGAGGAGGTTGTTCTTTTTTGGTTGTTCGTTCTTTGTCTTTTTGAGGAAGGATAAGCATACAAGGACGATAAAGTAGACTGGGGATAGATTTATAAAATTAAAATCTTGAAACTGAGGCAGTTGATAAAATGCAATCAGCATGACAACGGCAACCACTATGCTAAAAACGGCATGCTTGTTTCTTCTGGATTTTAAGGCTTTAAGCTGTCTATTTGTTCTCATGATTTTTTTAAATTTTTGAAAAGTATGATTATGATTCAGAGTGTAAGTGAACCTTTAAAAGTTAAAAAGAGAAAAGCAGGAACAATATCGTCACCTTTATTTTTGTAGTAGTTGGCGATTGGGGATAGGGAAGATTCTAATAACTCTATTATTTTTAACGAAAAAAGCCAATCTGATGGATTGGCTTTTTTGAGAAGACTGGATTTAACGTGAGGCTTTTCGCGCACGATGTTCGGGCTTCGGTGGTGCGATTTCTCGTGTGCCTTGCCAAACTTCAATGAAGTCTTGTTCATTGATATTATAAAGTTCCAACAGCGCTAGAATGGCACCACCAAAAAGCATGCGCCCCTCCGCGTTGGTCTCAAAATCAAATATTTTCCCTGACAGCGCATGTAAAATATCTTCAATTTCAAACACACGATCGCGACCATTACTGTCGGTTGGATACATGCGTGTGTTGAGAATAATTTTGGCTAAACTTTTTTCATTATCGGTTAAGGCCAAATGTTGAATCAGCATGTCATCATTTTGAGTGCTGAAAATCACGGCATCATTAAAAATGGTATGCAAAAACTTTTTATTTAGACGTGGTAGTGTCCTTTCCACAAATGGGCGAAATGATGCGGGGAAAATAACATTATGAGAAATGCCTTTAAACATAGGAGCAATTTCTTCAACTTTATACCCCGCAATACCGCAGCCTATAGAGGTTAGAAAGTAAGTCATTTTAGGATGATTTTTGGTATAGATTTTAAAGTCATCAATATAGTGTTGAATTTGCGAGAGCGGCATTTGTTGTAAGTGTTCGTTCATAGTGGGAATGGCATAACTTTGCCCTGACCAACCACGTCCGACGCCTTTGATTGCGCCAAAGTGTTCAAGTGCAGTTCGGGCAGCGCCATCCGCATGTTGACCTGCCATGTTACTACCAAACACAAATACGGTATGTTCATCTAGGTTTTTGACGATGCTTTCGTCATGATATTGGTAAGTCATAGGCTCTGATTTTTCGCTCTTCTTCACTTCATGTTGCCCTTGAAATACGGGGGGGTCAAGTGAAAAATCTTTGTAATATTTTCAGTAAATTACATTAAAAATCTAAAAGCGAGAATTGCTCGGGATTGAATCTGTTAAAATAGTCGGTTGAAGAAGCAAATCTTGGGATATGTCTGTGAGTGAGAAACAACCTTTTGATTTAGTCACCAATTACCAACCCGCAGGTGATCAGCCGCAAGCCATCGAAAAGCTTGTTGCTGGAATAGAAAAGGGCTATCACGACCAGTTGTTACTTGGGGTTACGGGTTCTGGTAAAACCTATACCATGGCCAACGTGATTGCGCGGACGCAACGTCCGACCATTGTCATGGCGCATAATAAAACCTTAGCCGCACAGCTTTATGGTGAGTTCAAATCTTTCTTTCCGAACAATGCCGTCGAATATTTTGTCAGTTATTATGACTATTACCAACCTGAAGCCTATGTGCCATCTTCAGATACATTTATTGAAAAAGATTCAGCGATCAATGACCACATTGACCAAATGCGTTTATCCGCGACGCGTTCGCTCTTAGAGCGTCGAGATGCAATTATTGTTGCTTCAGTTTCTGCTATTTATGGTTTGGGTGACCCTAATGCCTATATGAGCATGTTGCTACATATTGTACAGGGCGATCGTATCGCACGTGATGACATCATTCGACGTTTGGTGGAAATGCAATATAGCCGTAATGAGCTTGAGTTTTTACGTGGTACCTATCGTATCCGCGGTGAAATTATCGATATTTTCCCTGCGGAATCAGACCAGCATGCGATTCGAATCGAGTTGTTTGATGATGAAGTCGATTCGATTCGTTGGTTTGACCCACTGACAGGCAAACTGGTGCGGAAAGTTCCGCGTGTAACCATTTATCCAAAAAGTCACTATGTGACACCGAAAGATAATTTAGAGCGTGCCATCGGCACGATTCGTGAAGAGTTAAAAGAGCGCTTAGGTTTCTTTCGTGCACATGACAAATTGCTTGAAGCTCAGCGAATTGAGCAACGTACCCGTTATGATCTAGAAATGATGCAGCAGTTGGGCTATACCAACGGTATTGAAAACTATTCACGTCATTTGTCAGGTCGCCCTGCGGGCGAAGCACCACCGACCTTATTTGATTATGTTCCTGACGATGCTTTACTGATTATTGATGAGTCACACGTGACTGTGCCGCAAATTGGCGCGATGTATAAAGGTGACCGTTCGCGTAAAGAAAACTTGGTGAATTATGGTTTCCGTCTTCCTAGTGCTTTAGATAACCGCCCAATGCAGTTTGAAGAGTGGGAGCGGATTACCCCAGCAACAATTTATGTCAGTGCAACACCGGCCAAATACGAACTTGAAAAAGCCGAGCAAATAGCTGAGCAGGTGGTTCGTCCTACAGGGTTGATTGACCCCGAAATTGAAGTGCGTCCAGTATTGACTCAAGTTGATGATGTCTTGTCTGAGATCAATATCCGCAAAGATCTAGATGAGCGTGTTTTGGTAACCACCTTAACCAAACGTATGGCAGAAGATTTAAGCTCGTATTTGAAAGAGTATGGCGTCAAAGTTGCCTATCTGCACTCAGATATTGATACCGTTGAACGGGTGAAAATTATTCATGACTTACGTTCAGGTGTCTACGATGTTCTCGTCGGGATCAACTTACTACGTGAAGGCTTGGACATGCCTGAAGTGTCTTTGGTGGCTATCTTGGATGCGGACAAAGAAGGTTTCTTGCGTTCTGAGCGGTCTTTGATTCAAACCATTGGGCGTGCAGCACGTAATGTAAAAGGCAAAGCGATTTTATATGGTGATCGGATTACCGATTCGATGCAAAAAGCCATCGATGAAACAGCCCGTCGTCGTGAAAAACAAATGGCCTTTAATGAGCTGCATGGCATTATTCCGCGCAGTACCATTAGACAAAATAAAAAGGATATTGATACAGGCGAAGTGCTGACAGATGATCAAGTTGAAAGTGGTATTGCAGATCAACACCAAACGCTCAGTGCAGATGAGCAGCACTTGCTGTCTGATCCGAAACTTCTTGCCAAGCACTTAACCAAGCTGGAAAAGGAAATGTTAAAAGCTTCTAAAGAGCTACAGTTTGAGCAAGCTGCACGTCTGCGAGATGAAATTTTGCGCTTAAAAGCACAACTTCTAAGCTAAGTTGCATTTACATAACGCTACAGTAATTTGGGCAGAAAGCATTATTTTTTAAAGAGATGTTTATTTTTAGATCATAAATTCTGAAATATAAAAGGTACAGTTTATGTCTGCAAATCTTCCAAAGGCGGGTTTTACGCTTGCCAAAATTGCTGTAGGTGGTGCTATTTTAGTAGGGTTAGGCATGGCAACCATGGCTTATGCCCAGAGCAAACCCTTAGCCGTGGTGGATAAGGTTGAATTAGACCGTTATTTGGGTGTTTGGTACGAAATTGCACGTAAGCCCATGTACTTCCAAAATAAATGCGGAACTAATGTCTCGGCTACTTATACTCTGAATGAAAATGGCAATGTGACAGTAGATAACCGCTGTTATGCTCAAGATGGTAAGCTGATGCAGTCCATAGGTGAAGCATTTGTACAAAACCCACCTTTTAATAGTAAGTTGAAAGTGAGTTTTTTACCTGAGGCGGTGCGTTGGTTACCTGTGGCACGCGGGGATTATTGGATTTTAAAAATTGATGATGACTATGAAACGGTTTTAGTGGGTGAGCCACGCCGTAAATATATGTGGGTGCTTTCTCGCTCACCTCAACCAGACCAAAAAGTCATTAATGAATACTTAGAATATGCAAAGTCAGTGGGTTATGACTTGAATGATCTGATTCATACCAAACAATTGCAAAAATAAAATCTATTAAGCCTTGAAAGCCATGCTGAAGCATGGCTTTTTTAGTTTCATATACGTATTTTAAAACTTGAATAATAAAGCTTTATACAGTCGAACGCTTTATAATCGGCGCCTATTAAAATTGTGTAAATCAATGTGGAGTGAAGGATGTATAAAGGTGTTGCACTATCGGTTTTAGCATCCATCACTTTTGGGGTTTTGTATTTTTATACCTTTTTTTTAAAGCCCTTAGATAGTGAGCAAACTTTTGCTTGGCGTATGCTTTCGACCTTACCCTTTTTAACCGTATTCATGTGGTGGAGTGGTGATTTAAAACTCATTTCGGAGTTGTTTAAGCGTATGTTTAAACAACCTTGGATGATTGCTTGGTTATTGTTTAGTTCGGTTTTATGTACCACGCAGTTGTGGCTATTTTTATGGGGGCCCATGAATGGTCGTGGCCTACAGGTGTCGCTTGGCTATTTTTTGCTGCCTTTGGTCATGGTATTGGTTGGTTGCATCCTTTACAAGGAAAAACTATCCCGCTGGCAAATGGCCGCGGTAGCCTTTGCTGTGCTTGGGGTGGGACATGAAATTTGGCGTATTGGTAGCATGGCATGGGAAACGGTTTATATCGCTTTGGCTTATCCTTTGTATTTCTTCCTGCGCCGTGTTTGTAAAACGGATCATTTGGGTGGCTTCTGGTGGGATCTGTTTTTAATTTTACCTGTCGCATTTTATTTGGGCTTCGTGCATAGCGATAGTTTGGCTTTGATACAACAGTTTCCACACCTGATTTTGGCGGTCATTGGACTGGGTTTCTTAAGTGCAATGGGACTCGGAAGTTATATACTCGCGAGTCGTTATTTACCTTTTGTGATCTTTGGTTTGCTGAGTTATTTGGAGCCTGTTTTACTGGCGGGAGCATCAGTTGCCATGGGAGAGCGTATAGAGGCGGGTGAGTGGTTTACCTATATTCCAATTTGGTTCGCAGTCTTATTACTTATTATTGAAGGTGTGTTGCATTTATATAAACAGCAACAAAATAAAAAACAGCTTGAACGAAATATTGAGCATTTTGAAAAACAGCAAAATTCAGACTAATTTGATGATGTTCGGAGCTATCATTGCGCTGGAATTTGGGCGATAAGCAAGTTCCTGATTTGTTTATTGCCCTTTAAGAATAGTTGACTGTTTGATAAAACATCATATGTGTAACTGTTTATTTTTTATCTAAAAAAATATTTTTCTAATTTTTATACTGCAAAATCATAAGACTAAATGCAATCATTTCTTAAATTAATAATGAATATACGACAAAAAACATCATGCATTTACAGCTTTCGATTCAAACTTGGCGTTAAATCCTTTACAATTGTTGGGTTTTAAAATTTATGCTTAGATTAAATTAATTAGAGGACGTATCTGTGAGCAAAGAGACTATCATCGCCCTACACGCAGAACACCAAGGTCGCTGGAAAAACCGTGAAGAAATCGCGGAACAAATGATCGCTTTGATCGGTCAGCTTTACCGTGAAAAAAATATTGTGGTTTCAGTGTTTGGACGTTCTTTAGTTAACCGTTCAGTTATCCAAATTTTAAAAGCGCACCGTTTCACTCGTATGATGGACGTTGAGCTTTCAGTTGTACACACGTTCCCAATTCTTGAAGCGTTGGCTAAAATTGAAAATATCGGTACTGCTGAAATTGATCTAGGCAAATTAGCCGTTGCATTTAAAGAGCAAGGTGGCGATGTTGATGCATTTGTTGCAGCCGCTGTTAAATCTGTAGAAGGTCGTGCGACTTCAGTAGAAGGTCGTGACGTTGTCCTTTACGGTTTTGGTCGTATCGGTCGTATTCTTGCACGTTTAATGATTGGTCAGTCTGGTCTTGGTCGTAGTTTGAACCTAAAAGCGATTGTGGTTCGTAAGTCATCTGATGGTGATTTGGAAAAACGTGCGTCTTTATTACGCCGTGACTCAATCCATGGTCCATTCTCTGGTACGATTTCTGTTGATGAAGAAAACGAAGCAATCATTGCCAACGGTCAATTCATCAAAGTGATTTATGCGTCGAACCCAACTGAAGTTGATTATACCGATTATGGTATTAGCAATGCGTTAGTGATCGACAACACAGGTAAATGGCGTGATGCTGAAGGTCTTGCTCAACACCTTAAGTGCCCAGGTGCTGCACGTGTGATCTTGACTGCACCAGGTAAAGGCGACATGAAGAACGTTGTATTTGGTGTGAACCAAGCAGATATTCTTGATGAAGATACCATTATCTCTGCTGCAAGCTGTACAACCAACGCAATTACACCAACACTTAAAGTGTTGCATGACAAATACACAGTGTTGAATGGTCATGTTGAAACAGTTCACTCGTTTACAAACGACCAGAACTTAATCGACAACTACCATAAAGCAGACCGTCGTGGTCGTGCTGCAACGTTGAACATGGTAATTACTGAAACAGGTGCGGCTAAAGCGGTTGCTAAAGCACTTCCAGCACTTCAAGGTAAACTGACAGGTAACTCTGTACGTGTTCCAACACCAAACGTTTCACTTGCGATTTTGAACTTAACTTTAGATAAAGAAGTTGATCGTGATGAAGTGAACGAATACATTCGTAAAATTTCAATCAGCTCTAGCCTTCAAGGTCAGATCGGTTATACCAACTCGACTGAAGTTGTATCATCTGACTTTATCGGTTCACGTACAGCAGGTGTATTTGATGCGCAAGCAACAATCACTTCGGGTAACCGTTTAACTGCTTATGTTTGGTACGATAACGAAGTTGGTTATAGCTGCCAAGTTTTACGTATTGCAGAGCAAATGGGCGGCGTAAGCTATCCAAAAATTCCAGCTGAAACAAATGCATAATTTGTAATAGCGACTAAAAAGAGCCTCAATTGAGGCTCTTTTTTTTGCGCTGTTGTTGTGGATGAGGCCAATCAGGTGCGTTGGGGGTGACATAAGTATTGGCTTGAGTGCTAAGAGTTGCCAATGTTTAATCCCTACTAATTTACTTAGAATAATTAGAATACTGTGTAGAATAGGGTGATAAAAAATTATAGAGTCTGGTTGGTATACCGCCCTCAATGACTTTCTAGGCTGACAAAAGGATGATATTTGTCAGATAAAAAGAAAATAAAACAAAAGGAATTTGAATTTGCAAGTGAAGCATGTGCTAAGTGGATTGGCATTCATTGTGTTGGCATCTGTATGCGGTGTACTTATCGCTATTTGGACGTTTAAACACTTTAATATTTATATTCCCTTAGAAAATCAAAAAGTCAGTATTGATCTGCAAGAGCCTTTACAAGCCGAGGTTAAAATTCATGATGCCTTAGATGTGGATGTCACAGGGCGTGTCAATGCAGAAATTCCGATTCGTGAAAACCTGAATATTCCCCTGACCCAAACGCTGACTCCACGGGTGTATTTTGATAATCAGGTTCCGATTAAAACCACCATTCCAGTGCGTGAAACCTTGAAAATTAATCAGAATATGCCTGTAGATACCAAGGTACAGGTGAAAGTCATGGGACGAGATGTGACTTTACCTTTAAAAGGAAATATTCCCATTCAGTTGGATGTGCCGATTCATATCGATGTGCCACTTGAACAGCAAGTACACCTCAAATTTGATGCGCCTGTGAAAACAGTACTGAAAGAAAATCTACATATTCCAGTAAATACAGTGGTTAAGACCAATATTCCAATACAGGGGCATTTAAAGGTTCCCATTAAAACGGCATTGAAAGCGTCGGTGGATGTACAGAATACATTGCCAATTGAAATTAAGCAGGGGGAGTTGAAAATTCCACTCAATAGCTTGCAATTACTGCGTGAAAAACCTCAACCTCAAGAACACGTGAAGCCATAGGGGGGGAGTATGCGGATATTCCAGTCTGTGAAGCAGCTTGTATTGAGTTTTGTGTGCATTGTAATTTTGGTGGCTGTGCTGTTTTGGTTGTACCTGAATATTCAAGCCAATATGCAAGTGTCTGCGAGTGAAGCCCAAATTCAACTATCAGACTCCTTACCGACAAAAATCCAAGTGGGTAATTATTTAGAAACCCAATCCGTTGGGACTTTAGATACGCAACTGAAAATCGATCAGAAAATCAACCTACCTTTGACTGGGAAATATTTGGCAAATTTAGAGTTTGAAGTAGAAGTACCCGTTTCAGTATCTGTTGATTATCAAACCGAGGTACTCATTGATCAAAACATGCCGTTGGAGACAACTACAGATCTAATTTATCAAAATAAACTATTGCCTAAGTTCCCACTCACTTTAGATATTCCGATTAAGCTGGCTGTACCATTTCATTTAAAGCAGGACTATCAGATCCCAATCAAAATTATGTTTAATGGTTTGGTCTATTTTGAGTTTGATGAGCAAGTACGACTGCATGTGTTGCATCAGTTTGCACCACAGTTAAATTTGAATGACCCAATGACTATGCGAAAAATAGCAAGCTTCAATGCCACCATGTACAACATAGAGCGAAGTACGACGGCGAACTTGGAGATGAATATGACACTACCCCTGAAGAACATTCATCCATAAAACACCAAATCATTGGCGGTGTTTGAATGTGGAGATTAAAAGAGTGGCTTAAAGTGCAGCTTTAATCGAATCTTGAATACTGGTGGTCTTGTGTCCAATCAATTGTTCTAGGTCTTTACTGTTGCTGTACATCGCACCTTTGGCGGTCTGCACATCTGCATCCACAATCACATCAATCAAGTGTGATGGGAGGCTGGCTTGAATTAAGCATTGACGCAGGTCATCGGCAGACAAATTTTGATAGATAACTGACTTATGAGTTGCCTGACTGATGAATTGAGCCAAATCAGCTCTAGTAAAACTTTCTGAACCTGCTAGTTCATAGGTTTGATTATCATGGACAGTTGACGTTAAGACTCTCGCTGCAGCTTCAGCATAATCTATGCGTGATGCCGAGCTAATTCGACCGTCTTGAGCTGCGCCAAAAAGCGTCCCAATTTCAATGGTATGAGCAACACCTGCAAGGTAGTTTTCGCTATACCAGTTATTTCTTAAGAAGGTATAAGTGATTCCACTGTCTTGAATTAGTTTTTCGGTTTCACGGTGTTCTTGGGCTAAGCCGAGTGGGGACGTATCTGCACGAAGTAAGCTGGTATAAGCAAGATAAGGTACGCCTGCTACTTTAGCAGCATCAATCACTGCTTGGTGTTGAGGTGTACGGCGACCAATTTCATTGGCTGAAATGAGTAATAACTTATCTATTCCTAATAGAGCAGGAACTAATGTTTCAGGGCGGTCATAATCAAACTCACGCAGCTCAATCCCTTGCGCTTTGAAATGTTCAGCTTTATCTATATTACGAACCAGCGCAACAATATTCTGGGCAGCAGTTAACTGCAAAAGTTGCTCTATAACGAGGTTGCCGAGTTGTCCTGTTGCGCCTGTGATTGCAATTTTCATAATTTACCTAAGTTGGTTGTTTTCTATACTTGATGGTTGAATCTTAATCTGTTAACTTACTAAATGTAAGTACATACTAAAAAGTAAGTAATAAACCAAATGGAGAGAAATGATGCACACCTATGCGACAAGCAAATTGTTAGGTCAAGTTTTATCCACGGAGTGTCCATCTCGTGAAATTTTGGAGCATCTTACGAGTAAATGGTCGGTACTGGTGTTGCGCTGTTTAAGTGATGGCGTACATCGTTTTAGTGAGCTTAAGCAGCGTATAGAGGGAGTGAGTGAGAAAATGCTTTCTCAGACGCTCAAAACTCTTGAACATGATGGCTTTATTCTACGGACGGTTTATCCTGTGGTGCCGCCTAAAGTAGAGTACCAATTGACGATCTTGGGTTCCCAAGCCGCTGAGAAAACCATGTATTTGATTGGGTGGATTGAAAAAAGTTTGCCTGAAATTCTAGAAAGTAAAGAACGGGTGGCAGCTTTAAAATAAAAGATGACAAATATTGTGGATTGGTTGTGATAATCCTTAATTGCGCTTTAAGAGTAAATCCTTCAGGAGTGCGGAAGTGGATTATTGTTGATTCAAATTTCAGGCTGTGAAAAAGTCTTGTGATCAAACAATCTCCTCTTTTAGCGCGCTATTTTGATGTGAAAGTCCTTCTTGAAAATAAAAGTTGAGTAGGATTGAATAAAGTGAATCGAAGAGTGGCCTAACGACTAAATGGTCAGTACATTTAAATTAAAAAATGAATAAAATCAGGTGAAAAGTGTCGAAAATTTAGATTTTGGTATTTTTGTGACTAAATTTCATGTTTCGCTGAATAATTCTATTCGAGAAATTTTGTAAAATATGGCAGAATATGCGGTTTTAAAGTATTTAGAGGATTGGCAGCATGCGCTTTGTTGATGAAGCAGTCATTACCGTAGAGGCTGGCGACGGTGGCAATGGCGTAGCCAGTTTTCGCCGTGAAAAATTCGTACCTTTTGGTGGTCCAGACGGTGGTGATGGTGGTCGTGGTGGTAGCGTATTTATCGAAGCTGATGATAATACCAGTACCCTTGTAGACTTCCGTTATACGCGCCGCTTTCGTGCGGAGCGAGCTAAAAATGGTCGTGGCGCGAACTGCGCAGGCCGTGGTGGTGAAGACACAGTATTAAAGGTTCCTGTAGGTACAACCATTGTTGATACTGACTCAGGTGACATTATTGGCGACTTGGTTGAAAGTGGTCAGCGTGTTCTTGTCGCAGCGGGTGGTGATGGTGGTTTGGGTAATACTCACTTTAAATCATCGACGAACCGTTCGCCACGTAAGTGTACCCATGGTTTTAAAGGCGAATTCCGTGAAATTCGCTTAGAGCTAAAAGTACTGGCCGATGTTGGCTTACTGGGTATGCCAAACGCAGGTAAATCGACGTTTATTCGTGCCGTATCAGCAGCAAAACCTAAGGTTGCAGACTATCCGTTTACTACGATGGTTCCAAACCTTGGTGTGGTCGATGCAGACAGTCATCGTTCATTTGTAATGGCGGATATTCCTGGCTTGATTGAAGGGGCTTCTGAAGGTGCAGGTCTTGGTATTCGTTTCTTAAAGCACTTGGCGCGTACGCGTATTTTGCTTCACATTGTGGATGTTCAGCCGATTGATGGTTCTGATCCTGCATACAATGCAAAAGCGATCTTGGGTGAATTAGAGAAATTCTCTCCGACACTTTCAAAGTTACCTATCGTTCTAGTATTAAACAAAGTTGACCAACTTGCAGACGATACGCGTGATGAATGGTGTCAGCATATTTTAGATGAAATGCAGTGGGATGGTCCTGTATTTAAAACTTCAGGTTTGATGTCTGAAGGGACAAAACCAGTTGTGTATTACCTGATGGATCAAATTGAGCAACAACGTGAACGTGAGCTTGAAGATCCTGATTATGCAGCAGAAGTGAAAGCATTCCGTGAGCAGCTTGAAGCTGAAACACGCGAACAAACGATTGCCGCTAAAGAAGCATATCGTGAAATGCGTCGCCAACAACGTCTTGCAGGCCTGTTGGCTGATGATGATGAAGACGATGATGAAGATGACGGCGAAATGGAAGTGTTTTACGTACGTTAAGCTCGTAATGAGTAACTGAGGACAAGATGATAGAAGTGGTAGATGGGCAACGTAAGCTCGAAGCTTGTAAACGAATCGTTGTTAAAATCGGATCATCTTTACTCACAGCAAATGGGCAAGGTCTAGATATAGATGCAATTTCGCATTGGGCGAAACAAATTGCAGATCTACACAATGCCAGACATGAGATTATTCTGGTGTCGTCAGGAGCTGTGGCTGAAGGTATGGTTCGTATGAAGCTAGACAGCCGACCCACCGATCTACCCAGTCTTCAGGCGTGTGCTGCCATTGGTCAGATGGGCCTTATTCATACGTGGTCGAGTGTGCTTGAAAAACATCACATTCAGACTGCGCAAGTGTTATTAACCCATGATGACTTGGCAGACCGTCGTCGTTATTTGAACTCATGTGACGCATTACAGAACTTGATTGAATGGCATGTGATTCCTGTGATCAATGAAAATGACACGGTTTCGACCGATGAAATTCGCTTTGGTGACAATGACACGCTGGCTGCGATGGTTGCAGGTCAAGTCCATGCAGATTTGTTAATTATTTTGACAGACCAGCAGGGTATGTTCGACTCAGACCCACGTTCAAATCCAGATGCGAAATTGTTCCATACCGTGCGTGCTCTAGATGAGAGCTTGTTTGATATGGCTGGCGGTGGTGGTAAGTTTGGTCGTGGCGGTATGTTGACCAAAGTTCGTGCTGCACGCTTGGCTGCAAAGTCTGGCTGTCCAACGTTAATTGCCAGTGGTGAAAGCGACAATGTGCTTGAACGTTTGATGGATGGTGAAATGCTTGGGACATTGTTTATTACAGATAATGACCGCATTACCGCTCATCAACAGTGGTTGGCGGCTCACTTACAAACTGCGGGTCGTTTAGTGTTGGATGATGGTGCTGTCAAAGCCATTAAAGATAATCATCGTAGTTTACTTCCAGTTGGTGTGAAAGCTGTGGAAGGGCATTTTGAACGCGGTGACGTGGTTGAATGTGTTGATATCCAAGGTGGCCGTGTTGCGGTCGGGCGTGTCAACTTTAGTTCGCGTTCTGCGGAGTTGGTAAAGGGCTTGGCGTCAGATAAAGTTCACCAAGTTCTAGGTGAAGCACGTTCACTTGAGATGATCCATCGCAACCACATGGCAATCTACTGACTTAAACGCATCAAAAAAATCCCGCTTTCGAGCGGGATTTTTTTGTTTTAAAGCAAAAGTTATTTGATATAGCCTTTTTGAATAAGGGGCTTAAATAAGTAAAAGTGAATAGTGAGTGCCCATTGCATGATTGTATCTTTATAGAGATTCCAAAGCTTTAATCCAAAGAAGTTTAAGGCAAAAGCCAATAGAAAAGCCCCAAGCATATCTAAAGGAAAGTGCACACCAAGATAGACACGTGACCATGCAACCAGCCAAGCCATGACCAAGAGAAAAATTCCCAGTTTACGCTGCGCAGAGAAGAGATAAGAAAAGGCGATACTGCTAAAAATCAGCATATGGTCACTCGGGAAAGAGCCATTGGGTGCATGGTAAATGAGAGTGCGTCCGACCTCCATGACAAAAGGCCGTGGGTGATAATACACATGAGAAATACATTGGCTGATCAAAATGGCGATACTGGTAAAGATAAACGCCTTCAATATCTGTTTTTTAGTGTCATAGTTACCACGTAGCCAAAACCAAGCAAACAGTAAAATCATGCAATAGAGCAGGTCATTGGCGATGAATATGGCAAAATGAATGCTGGTATTACTGGCTTCAGGAGAAGCATTAATCCATGAAAAAAGCGATAAATTAAGTTCTGAAAGAGTCATGAAAGTGGATTGTGTTTATAAAGTATGGAAGAGAGTCATAATTTTGTCATATTGTTAAAATAAAAAAGACCACAAAAATGTAGTCTTTTTTACTAGTTCAATGTAATTGAATTAATTTACTTTCTGTTTTAGAAGTCAAATGACGTTTGAAGGTAGAAGGTACGTGGTTACCCTACATATTTTCCGCCTGTTGAGTCAGTAGAGCGTGTGAAATATTGTTTATCAAACACGTTTTTAACGCCACCGGCGATTTTTAAACCGTAAAATTGCTCACCAAAGTCATATGCTGTACGCACGGCAAAAGTGGAATAACCTGGAATATCACCTAATTTTCCATCAGTCGATTCGTCAGTTTGATAGGTATCACCCGAACCAGGAGAATGCTGCTTAGATTGCGCAAACATATCTGCATTGACGCTCCATTGATTCACTTTATAGCCTAAACCAACATTGGCTGTGTGGCGTGAGTAGAAAGGAAGGTCTTTGTCTTCAAAGTCGCCTGCTTCAGCCACAGCTTTGGTGAATGTGTAGTTGCTATAGAGTTTTAAGCCCTCAAGCGCATCGGTCAAATAAGCAAAGTCATAAGCTAGACCAAGTTCTACACCTTTGTGGCTGGTTGCGCCTAAGTCTGTCCAAATACCATTGTTCTGCGCATCACGTTCTAAAATTAACTCTTTTTTGAAGTCTAAATAAAACGCGGTTAATTCTGCATTTAAACCATTGCCTAAATACTTCGTTCCAATTTCATAGTTATTGGACTTTTCAGGGTGCAAGCCATCAGTTGTGCTTTGTGCAACCCCGCCTTCTAAACGTGCCAATTGGTTATATTGCTGTGGGCCGAATGAGACGCCCGCATTGGCAAAAATGTTCCAATTGTCTGTCGCTTTATACATGACCGATAGGCTGGGTAAAAACTCATCTGAATCAATTTTTGGAGAAACGGTATTAACTGCTACGCCTTGGTTATAGGCAGTAAAATTGTTATGCGTTTCAATTGATTCAAAACGTAGTCCTGGTGTGATGACCCAGTTACCTAAATCGAAGCGGTTATCTGCATAAATTGCATGTGCTTTAGTGCCACCTTCACTCGTGGTGCGTGCTTTAATTTCGGTCACAGGTGCATTCAATGCATATGTAGATGAGCGACCTGAGAACTCAGAACTATCTTCATCTAAATAACGATAGCCGATAGTAAATTCGCTATTTGAGTTACCTAATTGGTATGCACGAGACCAGCGCGGTTCAATGGCAAAAACTTTATAGTCGCGTGGAGAGGTATCCATACGCGAAGTGGTCGCACTAACATCTGTCTCTAAGTCGCTCGTGCGAAATGAGTCAATATAATAGGTCAGCAATTCAAAGTTGTTTTTTTCATCTTGATGTGTATAACGGAATGACACATCTGAGCGGCGGCCAGAGAAATAATTACGCGACTTATTTGATTGATAAGGGTTTTGTGCATATTTTTCGGCAGTTAAGCCTTCAGGCATTTCACCATAACCTTCATAGTGATGTAGGTTTAAGGCAATCGCATCAGCATCCGTAATTTGATAGGCCGTTTTTAACATGACATCATCAATGTCAGTTTTATTATTGGCTTCACGGTAGCCATCACCTTTTGTACCCGAATATAGCAGAGCAAGGCCTAAACCATTATCTAAGGTTCCGCCTACAAATAGGTTCGGGCTGTATTTAACTTGATCTGTACCCGAAGCATATTCGGTTGTTAGGCTGACATTACCTGCAAACTCTTGAGGAATCGCGCGAGTTGCAAAATTAATGATACCGCCAACGTTCTGCGGCCCAAAACGTACAGAGCCTGCACCACGAACCACATCTACAGATTCAATATTGCCTAATGATACTGGTGCTAGAGAAAGCTGAGGTTGTCCATAAGGCGCAAATGATAGAGGAACACCATCAAGCAATACTGTAGAACGAGGAGATAAACGTGAGGCTAAACCACGAACACCAATATTGAGTGAAACATCACTGCCACCAGTATCATTATTTTCTTGGACTTGAACACCAGGCACTTGCTTCAGGGCATCTTTAATTGAAGTCGCAGCAACTTCATCTAAGCGATTGCGAGTAATAATCGTACGAGCGCCTGCATGCTTTTGCACTTTCTCTGCATTGGCATCTTCTAACCAGTTGCCTTGTGCTTCAAGTTTGATGGTCGGAAGCACATTGTTGCTCGTTGCTTCAGTGAGTTCTTCTGCTTGTGCATAGGTCAAGCAGCTCATAGAAAGCCCAATCGCAATACTGAGGTTTGGCTTTGAATAATCTGCGATCCTGCAGATGAAGACGTGATGAAATCATTCTTTTGTGCGCAATCCATAATAAATAGCGCGGCTATCATATGCTGAACTTTGATGAAATCAAATAATAACCATTATCACTTATTGCAATTAAAACGCTAAAATTAATAGGCGAATTAAAGTCTTCTTAATGGAGCACACAATAAAAAAGCCATGTTTAACATGGCTTTTTAGATGAATTTGAATGAAATCTGTTATTTAAGTTGAACAGTACCATTTGCATTCACAGTGATTTTAGATTCACCGCCAGCTACATCTTGCATTGGCGCATCAGCTGCTGCAAATTTTGCACTTTCTGCACGCATCATGACTGGGCGAGGGTAGTAGTTGCTGGTATTAATGTTTAAGTTCACCAAGTTATAACCTGACTTACTCCATGCTTGTGCTAACGATTGCGCACGCTGTTGAAAGTTTTTCGATGCTTCCACAATCAGCTCATTTTCCACTTTCTTACGTTGTGTGTCAGATACACTAAAACCGATTGACTGGGTTTGGAAGTTTTGCTGTAGCTCACCAATTAACTGGCTCGCCGCCTTAAAGTCTGTGCTTTCTAAATTAATTTCAGCACGACCACGCCATTCTTTTAACTTTTGGTTGTCATCGTTGTAAATTGGATAGGTGGTTTGAGAACCTGTTTCGACTTTTACGCTTGGATATTTAAGTGCTAAAGCTGTAGCTTGATTCATGAGCTGCGTAATTTGTGTTGCGAGTTCGGCAGGTTGTTTGTTACTACGTTCAATGTAAAGCGTTGCATTCATTAAATCATTGGATACTTGGCGTGTGGCCTCGGCCTGAACATTGACAATATTGTAGTTCAATTGGTTCTCAGACTGAGCAAAAACTGCTGAGCTAAATAAAGCACTAAGAGCAATTGCTGGGATGAAGAATTGACGCATTTTTATTCCTTTTTTATTTAGGAGGAGTTTTGCAACATTTGTAAAAAGCTTAAAGCCAATTTGTGGTGAATTTACGAAAATATTGTGGTTCGATTGTAAAAAAAGGTACAAAATATTTTTTAGAAAAACCTAGATAAAGTGATTTATTTCAAAAACTTATTTTTTGACCAAGGTGAGTATTTTTAAATTTTGTGGCGAAGTTGAAAAATAAATAAATTCATCGGCTTTTCTTTACGTTGTCACACTATAAGAGGATAATTTAAGCTATGGTTTGGCATGATATATTTCTTTAGTAAATTTCTGGCAGATAATATCCAAAAGCTGTTTATTTTATTGAAAATTTCTGTATCATCCGCCTCCTAGTTATGAAGTATCCAAACGCTATCTGACTAGATTTATAAAGCGCCGAGTCAAAGGACCAAAAGTCACCCGACTTATTTCTTTCAACCCATATCAGAGATGGTAATTCGATATGAGCGTTTCTTCTGTAAACCCTGCCACTAATACTACTAACGAATACTATTTGACTCGCCAAAGTCAGATGGAATCCAATGTTCGTAGCTATCCACGGAAATTACCGTTAGCGATAGCCAAAGCATTAGGCTGCTGGGTTACTGATGTTGAAGGTACAGAGTACCTCGATTGTTTAGCTGGGGCAGGAACATTGGCTTTGGGCCATAATCATCCTGCGGTAATTCAAAGTATTCAAGATACACTTGCAAGTGGTCTTCCTTTACATACTTTGGATTTAACGACACCTTTAAAAGATGCATTTACTGAAGCATTACTTGAACAATTACCAGGCGGTAAGGAAGAGTATTGTCTACAGTTCTGTGGTCCATCTGGTGCAGATGGCACGGAAGCAGCAATTAAATTAGCGAAGACGTATACCGGTCGTAGCACAGTGATTAGTTTCTCTGGTGGTTACCATGGTATGACGCACGGCGCTCTTGCAATGACAGGTAACCTGTCTGCGAAAAATGCTGTAAATGGTTTAATGCCAGGCGTTCAATTTATGCCGTATCCGCATGAATACCGTTGCCCACTTGGTTTAGGTGGTGAAGCGGGTGTGGATGCATTGACATATTTCTTTGAAAACTTCATTGAAGATGTTGAAAGTGGTGTAACCAAGCCAGCGGCTGTCATTCTTGAAGCAATTCAAGGTGAAGGCGGTGTGGTCACAGCGCCAACCAAATGGTTGAAAAAAATCCGCGAAGTGACTGAAAAACATAACATTGTGTTGATTCTTGATGAAGTTCAAGCAGGCTTTGCACGTTCAGGCAAAATGTTCGCATTTGAACATGCGGGTATTGAACCTGATGTAGTGGTGATGTCTAAAGCCGTTGGTGGTAGCTTACCGCTTGCTGTGTTGGGCATTAAACGTAAGTTTGATGCTTGGCAGCCAGCAGGTCACACGGGTACTTTCCGTGGTAACCAATTGGCAATGGGTACTGGTCTTGCAACGATCAAGACCATCAAAGAACAAAACCTTGCGCAAAATGCACAAGAACGTGGTGATTTCTTACAAGCTGAGTTTAAAAAGCTTGCTCAAGAGTTCCCATGTATCGGTAACGTGCGTGGCCGTGGTTTGATGATTGGTGTTGAAATTGTTGATGAGCGTAAACCAGCGGATCATATGGGTTCTTTACCTGCAGATGGTCAATTGGCAGCAGCGATTCAAGCGGCATGCTTTAACAACAAATTGTTGTTAGAAAAAGGTGGCCGTAACGGTACAGTCATTCGTTTACTTTGCCCACTTATCATCACTCATGATGAATGTGTTGAAGCGGTTTCTCGCTTCAAGAAAGCAATTGCTGAAGCACTTGTTGCAACTCGAGGCGCGTAATCATGGTTGATTTTGCAGAACACCGTAAGGCGTTACTCTGCAATGATGCTGCATCTATTGCTGACTACTCGTCAGCAATGGATCAAGCGACTAAAGCAGTTGCAGCATGGTTGCAAAACGACAAAATGTACACGGGCGGTAGCATCAAAGAGCTCCGCAGTGCGATTGCATTTATTCCTTCTAAAGAAGGTTTGGGTGTACAAAAGTCACTTGAACGTATGGTTGAGCTTTTCTTAAACAAAAGCTTAAAAGTCCATCACCCGCACTCGCTCGCGCACTTGCACTGTCCAACTATGGTGACCAGTCAAATTGCTGAAGTGCTGATCAATGCAACGAATCAATCGATGGATTCTTGGGACCAAAGTCCTGCAGGTTCATTGATGGAAGTTCAGTTGATTGACTGGCTTCGTCAAAAAGTGGGTTATGGTGCAGGTCAGGCAGGCGTGTTCACTTCTGGTGGTACACAGTCAAACTTGATGGGTGTACTGCTTGCACGTGATGCATGTATTGCGAAAAACTGGAAAGACGAAAACGGTAATCCGTGGTCTGTACAGCGTGATGGCGTGCCGGGCGATGCGATGCGCAACGTCAAAGTTATTTGTTCTGAAAATGCACACTTCTCTGTACAAAAGAACATGGCGATGATGGGTATGGGCTTCCAATCAGTCGTGACCGTTCCTGTGAACGAGAACGCGCAGATGGATGTGGATGCACTTGAAAAAACCATGGCTCACCTTCAAGCTGAAGGTAAGATTGTGGCGTGTGTGGTTGCAACTGCGGGTACGACCGATGCAGGTGCAATTGATCCACTGAAGCAAATTCGTGAAATCACCAACAAATATGGCGCGTGGATGCACATCGATGCGGCGTGGGGCGGTGCTTTAATCTTATCGAACAATCATCGCGATATGTTGGATGGTATTGAGCTTTCTGACTCAATTACGCTGGATTTCCATAAGCATTACTTCCAAACCATCTCTTGTGGTGCGTTCTTGTTAAAAGACGAAGCGAACTATCGTTTCATGCACTACGAAGCTGAGTATTTAAACTCTGCTTATGACGAAGAGCATGGCGTGCCTAACCTCGTGTCTAAGTCACTTCAAACAACACGTCGTTTCGATGCGTTGAAGCTTTGGATGACTGTTGAAGCGCTTGGTGAAGAACTGTATGGCTCTATGATTGACCACGGCGTTACTTTAACTCGTGACGTTGCTGATTATATCAATGCAACTGCTGGTTTAGAGATGTTGGTTGATCCACAATTTGCATCTGTATTGTTCCGTGTGGTTCCAGCAGGCTATCCAGTAGAATTGCTTGATACCTTAAACCAAAACGTTGCAGATGAATTGTTTGCACGTGGTGAAGCGAATATTGGTGTAACTAAAGTAGGCCACAATCAATCATTGAAAATGACGACTTTAAGTCCAGTTGCGACTTTAGATAACGTGAAGAACCTGCTTGGTCTTGTCCTTGCAGAAGCGGATCGTATCAAAGGTCCAATCGCAGATGGAACCTATACACCTGCAATTGCTTAATTGATTGTTGTGTTAAAAAAAGGAGCTGATATCAGCTCCTTTTTTTATGTGTTGTAAATATTAAAATGCATAACATCTATTGGCTAAGCACCTAATTTTAATTATGTTGGAGATGCTTTGGTTTTCTCTGAGGTGGTTTTCGATACATGCTTGAATTATGATTTTTAGGAAAATGAGCTTCAATGGTTAAGACTAACGCTAAATATTCGGGCTTTTGATTTTCAATATGCAAATGATTTTCTTCACGAATTTTCAAGTTGAAGGTATGATCTGCACGACAGGCAAGTCCTTGTCATAATCCCGGAAAATTGGGGTAAATAAATGTGTTTGTCTAGCGGTCATGGGAAATGTCGCACTCATATGACGTCACGCTTCTTACGAAAAATGAATGGTTAAGGCGGCAGTAAAGGGTAAATGAAGCCCAAAATCTCCTTCATTGAGCTATCTTTTAGAAAAAAAGATAAAGTGGTGTCCCTCAGAAATACCCATTATTTGGACAAGTATTTCTAAAAATAAGAAAGGCACCTGAGTCTAAAAAGTCATAAATTTGCTCTCGTATTTGAGATGAGTATGCTATTTTTCAGTAATAAATGGGGGATAAAAGGTAAAAATTAAGACCTAAATGACGCTCAATTTTCTAAATATGACACTACTCATTTGTCATTTATGGGCTATGAAGTTCTTACAAATGGCGAAAGTTCATGTGGATTATGCATATGGGTATACGCAAATTTTTATAGATTATAAGTACTATTAAATGTTTAAGAAATAAAAAACCGATGAAGTTTTTTTCATTTTATGCATTGATTTTAAAAGTTTTTACTTCTTATAAAAGTTTGAAAAAAAGTTGGTGTAAAATGAAATACGTATTTTCTTTATATAAAAATAAGAAAAATTCTTTAGGTGTTTAAACTTGGTGAAATTGAACAAAGTGTAACGAATCATGGATAAATAAAAATAAACATCATGAAAGTGTCACAATGCTGTAACTTGCTTGTCATATTCTGAAATCAAAATGCAGTTATCCAAAAAAGTACAAAACTGAATAAAAAGTGGCGTACTCCAAAATGTTTAATATGTGAGATAACAAATATGCGCTTAAACCATATCGCACTTGCAGTAGTAGTTTCTGGGGCAGCTGTAGCAACTACGGCAAACGCAGCTCGTGACACAATTCAAATTGCGGGTTCTTCAACAGTTTTACCGTATGCAAGTATTGTTGCTGAAGAGTTTGGCAATACTTTCCCACAATTTAAAGCACCCGTTGTTGGTTCTGGCGGTTCTTCAGGCGGCTTGAAACAGTTCTGTAATGGTGTGGGTGATAACACAATTGATATCGCAAACTCATCTCGTAAAATTAAAGATACAGAATTAGCTGCTTGTAAGAAAGCTGGTGTGAACCAAGTGATCGAAATCAAAATTGGTTATGACGGTATTGTATTTGCTTCAAATGCAAGCAAAGCAGCATACAAATTACGCCCACAGCACGTCTATGCAGCTTTAGCAGCGCAGTTACCATCTAACGGTAAAATGGTTGCAAACCCATATACACGTTGGAACCAAATTGACAAAAGCCTTCCAAACGAACCAATCACTTTAGTGATTCCAGCATCAAACCACGGTACACGTGAAGTGTTCCAAGAAAAAATGGTTGATGCAGGCTGCGAAACTTATGCAGCAATTAAAGCAATGGATAAAGATGCTCAAAAGAAAGCATGTTCAACTTTCCGTAAAGACGGCAAAGTGATTGAGATTGCGGGTGACTACACTGAAACTTTAGCGCGCTTAAAAACGTCGCCTAGCGCAGTGGGTGTGTTTGGTTTAGGTTTCTATGACCAAAACCGTGACAAGTTACGCGTAGCTACAGTGAACAATGTTGCACCATCTGAAAAGACTATTTTGAATGGTTCATACCCAGTTTCTCGCCCACTATTCTTCTACGTGAAGGGTGAGCATTTGAAATCAATCAAAGGCTTAAAAGAATACACTGAATACTTCATCAGCAAGAAAGTATCAGGTAAGGGTTCTAAGCTTGAGCGTGCTGGTTTGATCTCAATGTCAGACAAAGAGCGTGCAGCAGTTCTTGCGAACTTCAAAGTAGGCAAAGCGGTTAAGTAATTAAGCGTAGAAACAATCAACGGTAGGCAAGTCCTACCTTTGACGTTTTTTACTAGGATTAAGTTTTTTCAAATAATGAAAATTGAAAGAACCGTGGAGAATACATGAATCTGCTACTTATAGGTGTGTTATTGGCACTGATTGCCATAGCCTATCAAATGGGCTTAAGTCAGAGCCGTAACTTAGCAGGTAAGGGAAATAATTCTGCAAAATTACACTCACGTCCGGGGTATTACGGTGCGTTAGTGGCTTTGTGGTGTGGTATCCCTGCTTTTTTAATTTTGATTGTTTGGAATATTGTTGAACCAAATGTTTTGAATCATGTGGTACTAAATCACGTGCCAGCACAAGTCGCTGCAACCTTAGATGCTGCTAGTACGGATGTGTTGATCAACCGTGTAGAAGCGATTGCCTCAGGTTTTGGTGTAACAGATACACCAGCCGCGTATGAGCTTGCTGCTGCGGAGCAACTGGCGAAGTTTCAAAGCATTGGTACATTTGCCAAAATTGCAGTGGTGATTTGTGTGGCACTGGCAGGTTTAGTCGCTGCAAAAAAACGCATTGCAACTCAGTTCCGCGCTCGTAACCAAGTTGAGAAAACCATTAATGTTGCACTTGCGCTCTGTTCTGGTGTCGCGATTCTAACCACGATTGGTATCGTGATGTCGATGTTCAGCGAAGCGATGCGATTCTTCCAATTTGTGAGTCCACTCGACTTTTTCTTTGGTACAGTGTGGGATCCAGGATTTAGTACTTCAGGCAATGCTGAAGGTAGCTATGGTTTACTACCACTACTTTGGGGCACCCTAATGGTTAGTGGTATTGCACTCTTGGTTGCAGTCCCTGTGGGATTAATGATCGCGATCTATCTTGCTGAATATGCATCTTCTGGGTTCCGCTCATGGGCAAAACCAACTATTGAAGTGCTCGCAGGGATTCCAACCATTGTTTACGGTGTATTTGCACTGATGATCATTGGCCCATTCTTTAAAATGCTTGGTGAATCCGTTGGTTTACACATCAACGCAACTAGCGCACTCACTGCTGGTTTCGTCATGGGTATCATGATTATTCCTTTCGTTTCATCGCTGTCAGATGACATTATCACGCAGGTGCCACGTGCATTACGTGATGGCTCATTAGGTTTGGGCGCGACAAAGTCCGAAACCATTCGTCAGGTGGTGATACCAGCAGCACTTCCGGGTATTATCGGCGCGTTCTTGCTTGCAGCGTCACGTGCCATCGGTGAGACCATGATTGTGGTGCTTGCAGCAGGGAATAGTCCTCTATTGCATGCCAATCCACTTGAAGCCATTTCAACTGTGACCATTACCATCGTAAACCAATTGACTGGTGATACTGACTTTGCAAGCCCGCAAGCTTTGGTGGCATTTGCACTAGGTCTGACACTCTTTGTAATTACGCTTGGTTTGAACATTGTTGCACTGTACATCGTGCGTAAATATCGTGAGCAATACGACTAATGACGACTTCTAATAGCACAGCAGATCAAGTATTTGATCCACAACATGCGGCAGAATTACGAGAAAAGCGTAAGCAAACGATCAGTAATTCACTGGCAAAACGTCACCGTAAAGAAAAAACCTTTCGTTTCTTTGGTTTCTCAGCAGTGATTGCAGGTTTATTCTTCGTCGCGCTACTTTTTGGCAGTATTTTATCGAAAGGCTTACCTGCTTTTTGGCAAAGTAGCATGAGTTTACCCGTGTACTTTGACCCTGCCATTATTACGACAGGTGCAAAACCTGTACAGCGTGCAGGCGAATCTCCAGCACAGTTTGAAGAGCGTTTTATCGCTTGGCAAACTGAAATGGGCATGGTGGATTGGGATGCTTTAATCGTGAATGCCATGATTGCAAAAGACCCAGCACTTGCTTCTAAGCGCGATGATTTGGCTTCTTTGTACACCAGTTCTGAAGCGTATCGCTTACGTGATATGGTGATGAAAGATCCATCATTGGTCGGTAAGAAAGAAGACATTAAAGTACTTGCCGATGCAAACGTTGATGTGTGGCTTGCAGGAAATATTGACCGCAGCTTGCCTGATGAACAGCAACAGTTGAGCCCAGAAGTTCGTCAACTTGCCGATGAAATGAAAGCTTCAGGGGTCATGGAAAATACTTTCAATACCAACATCTTCGTCAGTCCAGACTCGCGCAGTTCTCCTGCAACTTCAGGTTTAGCAGGGGCATTCATGGGGTCGCTGTTCATGATGCTGATTGTGATCATTATTTCGATTCCAATTGGTGTGGCATCTGCGATTTATCTTGAAGAATTTGCACCTAAAAACTGGATCACTGACGTCATTGAAGTCAACATTAACAATCTTGCGGCTGTACCATCAATTGTCTTTGGTTTGCTCGGTGCTGCGATCTTTATTGGTTGGATGCATTTACCGCTTTCCGCACCATTGGTCGGTGGTTTGGTACTGAGTTTAATGACATTACCCACGGTGATTATTACGACACGTGCATCGTTGAAAGCTGTACCACCATCAATTCGTCAGGCTGCTTTAGGGCTAGGTGCTTCACGTGTACAAACTGTATTTCATCACGTTTTACCACTTGCACTACCGGGGATTCTAACGGGTGCAATCATTGGTGTAGCACAAGCATTAGGTGAGACTGCACCGCTGTTATTAATAGGTATGAGCGCCTTTGTTGCGAGTGTACCTGCGACCCCATTTGATCAATCGAGTGCTTTACCTGTACAGATTTTCTTGTGGCAAGGTAATGAGCTGCGTAACTTTTTCGAAGGACGTACAGCAGCTGCGATTATTGTTCTGCTTGCAATGATGATTGGACTCAACAGTATTGCAATTTGGTTACGTAAGAAATTTGAAGTCCGTTGGTAAGTGAGGGCAAAATATGAATACCGTTGTTAAAAATTCCTTAGATCAGGATCAAACAGTGAATCAAGAACACACTCAATTTACAAACCCGAATACGACCTCAGGTCAGCAGGGTACTTCTTTTGTGTCGCAGTTTGATACACAGACTTCTGCTAAGAAAGATCAGACACAAGGACAAGTCAAACTCAGCACTTCAGATGTACATGTTTACTATGGCGAAGCTGAAGCGATTAAAGGGATTGATCTGAATATCTACGAAAATGAAGTGATTGCATTTATTGGGCCATCGGGCTGTGGTAAATCGACCTTCTTACGTACTTTGAACCGTATGAACGACACCATTGATAGCTGTCGTGTGACGGGTAAAGTGATGTTGGATAATCAAGATATTTATGACCCAAACCTAGATGTGGTATTGCTTCGCGCTCAAGTAGGTATGGTATTCCAAAAACCAAACCCATTCCCAAAGTCAATTTTTGATAACGTGGCTTATGGTCCTAAACTGCATGGTTTAGCACGTGATAAGTATGACTTAGAAGAAATTGTAGAAAACAGCTTACGTAAAGCGGGTCTTTGGGATGAAGTCAAAGACCGTTTAAACCAACCGGGCACAGGCTTGTCGGGCGGTCAGCAGCAGCGTTTATGTATTGCGCGTACCATTGCGGTAAGCCCAGAAGTGATTCTGATGGATGAGCCATGTTCAGCGCTTGACCCGATTGCAACAGCGAAAGTGGAAGAGCTTATTTCTGAGCTTTCAACGCAGTATACGATTGCAATTGTGACGCACTCAATGCAGCAGGCTGCACGTGTATCAGATCGTACCGCTTACTTCCATTTAGGTGACTTGATTGAAGTGAACTCAACCGAGAAAGTCTTCACTCAGCCAGATCATCAGTTAACTGAAGCCTATATTACAGGTCGTTTCGGTTAATACACACAACTTGAAATATTTGAAAAAACAGAGCCTAAGCGCTCTGTTTTTTTATGCTCGAGCATTTGGTTTGGTGATGAAATAGCCATGATGATGGACATTGCGTATTAGCGTCACATTGGACAAAAGATGCGAAGGTGTGCTGTCTGAGTGATTGACTCATCTTGTAAATGATTAAATGTGAAAGATAACGCATTACAGAATAAAACAAAAAATGGCTATTGAAAAAAAATGCCATTGACCTAATCTAGGTCATATACCGACGTATTATTTTAGAGAATATAATTTCTATGTTATTTCATTTACCGAAACTTCCCGCTGAAATTCGAATTACACATTTAAATGCGCGTATCAATGAACAACGTAAAAAAATTGCGCAAACTACAGCCTCTAAATTAGAATTATTGCAGTTGACTCAGCAGTTAGCGAAAGAGTCTCGTCACCGTAAAAAGGCCAATCAAAAAGTTTATATTCTAGATTTTAAAGGTGATACTGCGGCAACAGCGGTAGAAAGCTTACGTGAAGAAATCACCTTGATTTTAGCGACAGCCAAAGCAGGGCGTGATCGCGTTGTGGTACGTTTAGAAAGCCCAGGCGGTATGGTGCATGGTTATGGTTTGGCTGCTGCACAATTGGTACGTTTACGTGATGCAGGTTTCAATCTCACTATCTGTGTCGATAAAGTTGCAGCGAGTGGCGGTTATATGATGGCATGTATCGCCAATCAGATTATTGCTGCACCTTTTGCGGTTGTCGGTTCAATTGGTGTGGTCGCGCAAGTTCCTAACTTTAATCGTCTGCTAAAAGAACACAATATCGATTTTGAACTGTACACAGCAGGCCAATATAAACGTACAGTGACGATGTTTGGTGAAAACACAGCAGAAGGTAAGGCGAAGTTTGAAGAAGAGTTACAACAGACGCATATGTTGTTTAAACACTTTGTTGAAAAATACCGTCCACAACTCAATGTTGAGAAAGTAGCGACAGGTGAGCATTGGTATGGGCAAGATGCTTTAGATTTGAATTTGGTCGATCAGTTACAAACTTCAGATGCTTATTTGCTTAATTTACTGACCGATCATGATGTTTATGTCATCTCAACGCGTAAGAAACCGACTTTAGGTGAGAAGTTAGGCTTACAAGCTGCGCAAATGGCAGATGCCTTGGTGCCAGCAGTCATGAATAAAGTGATAGAAACCTTAACTAAAACCAATGCAAGTTTGGTGCAAATGCGTGATCCAAAACTTTAATATTTAGTTGGCCGATTCATTTCAAAAAGTCTGGTTCCGAAATATGCAAAAAGCAATTTTAGAACCAGACTTTTTTGTCTTAAGCCAAGTACGCTTTAATCATTTTCACTAGACGTTCAATCAGTTGATCCGTCTGATCTTTGGTAATATTCAAGGTCGGCAGTAAACGCACCACAGAACCCGCAGTGACGTTAATAATGGTGTGGTATTCATCACGAGCGATGTTGACCAAGTCACCACATGCTTTTGGTAGTTCAATACCAATCATTAAACCAAAGCCACGGACAATCACATTTTGATCGGCAAGTTGCTTACGCAGTTGTTCTACGATGTAAGCGCCTTGTTCAGCTGCATTTTGTACAATGTTTTCTTTTTGCATAATGTCGATGATGGTATACACCACACGCGAACCCAATGCTGAGCCACTATACGTTGAACCGTGGTTACCTGCGGTCAGTACGCCTACACCACGACCTTGAGTCATCACCGCACCAATGGGGAAACCATTGCCTAAACCTTTGGCTGTGGTGAGTACATCAGGAATGATGTTGGTGTGTTGGTAGGCAAAGTATTCACCTGTACGGCCATTACCTGTTTGAACTTCATCCAGCATCATCAGCCAGTTGTGTTGATTACAGATCTGACGAATCTCTTCCAAGTAGCTAAAGCCCTGCGGAGCGGTGTTGACCCCACCTTCACCCTGAATTGGCTCGACAAAGATTGCGACAATGTCTGGATGGTGAATTGCAGCTTCTTCAATGGCTTCAATGTCGCCGAATGGGACACGGATAAAACCTTCAACCAATGGACCAAAGCCTTCTTGGACTTTTTTGTTGCCTGTTGCTGAGAGGGTCGCCATAGTACGACCATGGAAAGAGTGTTCTGCAACAATGATTTTTGGATTGGCAATGCCTTGCATGTAGCCAAATTTACGAGCAATTTTAATTGCACCTTCATTGGATTCTGCACCACTGTTTGAAAAGAATACTTCTTCCATGCCAGCAACTTCAGCAAGTTTTTGTGCTGCAGCCGTTTGCCAAGGTACTTCAAACAAGTTACTGGTATGAATGAGCGTTGCCGCTTGTTCTGCAATCGCTTCTGCAATGACAGGATGTGCATGGCCTAAACCACAGACTGCAATGCCCGTTAGCGCATCAAAGTATTCAGTACCATCCTCAGTGTACAGATAAGAGCCTCGACCTCGGACAAAGCTGATCGGTTGACGGCCAAATACTGGCATCAAATGAGAGGGTTGATCAGTTTGTACAGGAGCAAGGGTAATGTTATTCATGACTAACTCTTATCTGTTAGAGGGTAAGTGAAATCCAATATTAAGCAATTATGCTTGTAGTTTTAAAGCCTAAATCTAAATAAAAGTCGAAATATTGCTTTAGGCATACTGTTTTTCTACGTTTTGGGTATAATGCGGGTTAGATTAGTTGAGGATTGATCAATGACTGAACAAGCACGCGATACCGAAGCGTTAATTCGTGACCAAATTGCAAAACACGCTGTACTTCTTTATATGAAAGGCACCCCACAGTTTCCACAATGTGGTTTCTCTGCACGTGCTGTAGAAGCGCTTAGTCAAATTGGTCGTCCGTTTGCTTATGTGAATATTCTTGAAAATCCAGATATTCGTGCTTTGTTACCACAAATTGCAAACTGGCCTACATTCCCACAGTTATGGATCAACGGTGAGTTGATTGGTGGTAGTGACATTATTCTAGACATGTTCCAAAAAGGTGAATTACAACCTTTAGTTGAACAGCATAGTCCAGCACCTGAAGCTTAATCTTCAGTTGTAAAAAAAAGCGCCATTGAGGCGCTTTTTTTGTTTGAGGGAAAGGGTTAATCCGCTGTAGTTACAGTGCTTACATCTTCAGAAGTGTGTTCCGCTGCATTTTCAGTTGCAACGGTCTTTTTTTCAGCTTTTGCCTTTTTTTTGTCCTTCTTCTTTTTTTTCTTTTTCTTCGGCTCTTCTTCAAACTCAGCACCATCTTCAATGGCTTGCCAATAATCTAGCTGATCCATCACTGCCGCATAAATGGACTTCTTGGTATAGCGTCCTTTTTTGTCTAAAGTGCCGACTGGTCGAGCCATAAGTAGTTCAAGCGCTTGATCAATCGTATCTATAGCATGAATGTGGAACTGGCCATTTGAAACCGCTTCAATCACGTCTTTACGTAACATTAAATGTTGCATGTTTTGACGTGGAATAATCACACCTTGCTTACCAGTTAAACCTTGAAGTTTACATGCATCAAAGAAACCTTCAATTTTCGCATTGACACCACCAATCGGTTGAACTTGACCCAATTGGTTCATTGAGCCAGTAATCGCCCAAGACTGATCAATCGGTAGCTGACTAATTGCAGAGATTAAAGCGGAGAGTTCAGCAACTGTGGCGCTATCACCATCGACTTGACCATAGCTTTGTTCAAAGGCAAGTGCGGCAGAGAAGTGTAGGGTTTGCTCACGACCGAAATGTGCTTTTAAGAACGATGACATCAGAAGCACACCTTTCGCATGCAGAGAGCCACCGAGCTCGACACTACGCTCAATATCTAGAATATCGCCGCCGCCTTGATACACAGACGCTGTTAGACGTGATGGTAAGCCAAACTCAACATCTGCATAGTGAATGACGGAAAGTGCATTAATTTGGCCGAGGCGGTGTCCACGCGTTTCGATGAGCTGTGTACCACGCGATAAATCCTGCCAATAGAGCTCACGCAAATAGCCTAAGCGATATTTACGATGATCTAATGCCATATTAATGTGTTGATCCGAGACCATTTTATCGCCTGATTGGAAGGCGTGATGATGCGCCTCACGAATCAAATCACCCAATGTGAGGGCATGTAGAGATAAGGAGCTTTGATCTTCGGCTTGACGGCTAGAATCAGTCAAAAGTGCAGAAAGCGCAGATCGATCGAAAGGAAGTAATTTATCGGCTTGTACATAGTCTGCAATCAGCTGCATATATGCTTGTTCATTTACTTCATTACGTTGCAACGTATCAGTAAAGTCGGCACGGATTTTAAAGACACTGCCAAGCTCAGGTTCTACTTCGAGTATTTCATAGTAAATTTCAGGCTCAGCCAGTAAAACCACTTTCAAATTCAGTGGGATTGCTTCAGGTTCAATTGAGATACTTCCTGTCAGTGTCAACATATGCTCAAGTGAAGAAAGTTTTAACTGGCCTGATTTTAAAGCGCGTTTTAGGCCTTGCCATGCATAAGGCTGTTCAAGCAGTTGTTCTGCTTCTAACATTAAAAAACCACCATTGGCTTTATGCAATGTCCCCGGGCGGATTAAGGTAAAATCTGTAGTAATGGTGCCATGTTGAGTCAGTTGCTCTACATGGCCAAGTAAATTGTAGTGAGTTGGGAAGTCTTCAAAAATAACCGGTGCACCAGCATTGGGTTTATGCGACACAATCACATTGGCTTGGTAGCGTGAAGGGATACGACTAAACAGTCCGGGGGTAAAGTCATCTTCTTCTTGTTCGAGTACAACCTCGACATTGTTAATAATGTCTTCAGCATAATATTTTAAATAGTCTTTTAAGCCTTCAACCTCAGCAAACTTAGTCAGTAACTGGTCGACTTTAGGCAATAAAACTTGCTTGGCAATATCGCGGTTCAACACTTGAACTTTATCGCGGGCATCTTCTTCCAAGTCGCCTAAATGCATGCCTAAACGCTCAAGTTTTTTGTCCATGTGGCGTATATTGGCATTAATTTCAGAACGCTCTTTAGAGCTTAAAGCATTGATGTCGGCCTGCGTCATTTCTAACACTTTATCGTCTACATACTGGACGGGGATAAAGCAGTGCTCATCATTCCGAGAGACCAGTTTGAGGTCGAGTTCTTCGCCTTCTTGGGTCAATTCAATCAAGGCTTGTTGCTGAACGTCACCCGTTTGTTGGCGAATGGCTTCTATACGGTTGTGGTAGGTTTCAGCAGTAAAGCGGCGCTCGAGCTGCTTTAAAGTGGTTTGCCATGTTTGATGTAACATGGTTTGAAATTTTACTGCCTGACCAGCAGGTAATTCTAAAGCAATCGGTTGACGTGGGCTTTTAAAATTATAAACGTAAACCCAATCGTTCGGTGTCGGCATATTTTTGGCGTGTTGCTGGAGTAAACGCTTGACCATGGTGCGCTTGCCCAAGCCAGCTGTCCCTACGGCAAAGATGTTATAGCCAGAATAAGGTAAGGAAATGCCTGCTTCAACTGAAGCACGTGCACGATCTTGCCCTAAAAAATTATTGAGCGGTTTAATACGACGCGTTGAGGCTGGAATCTTATCCAGAGCAGGGGTATGCGTCAGTTGCTCTGCTTGAAGTTGTGTCTTTGCTAAGGTCGTTTGAATTTCGGGTTGGTCAAATGCTGAACTAAGGTTGTTTTCTGGATTTTCTTGACTATTTAATGCGGGTGGTACAGATAAAGAAGAGCTCATTTGATCGTGTTTTTGGGTCACTTTGAAATCCGAAACTAAAGATTGCGTTAGAAACTTAAAGGTATACAGGTTTAATGCAAAAGATCAAGCAAAGTCGCAGTGTTTGTCGACAAAAATAGAACATTGATTTTATAAATCAGGTTGAAACAAATTGTATTAAGGGTTTGAATAGCAGCATTGGTTTTAAGACAACAAAAACGTAATGACAACACAATCTTCAGGATGGAAATCCGCCTTTACTGCATTTTTAGATCGCCGTGCGTTGATTATGCTGTTTTTGGGTTTCTCCGCAGGTATCCCAATCCTGTTAATTTTCTCGAGCTTATCTTTATGGCTAGGGGAAGCAGGTATCGATAAGAGCGCGGTGACTTTTTTTAGTTGGGCAGCTCTGGGTTATTCATTCAAATTTGTTTGGGCTCCTTTGGTCGATGAATTGCCTGTACCAGTACTGACCAAATTATTGGGTCGTCGCCGTGCATGGCTATTGATCGCACAACTCTTAATTATCTGTGCCATTTCTATCATGGCTTTTTCAGATCCATCTCTTGGTCAGAGTTATCTTTACCAAATGGCTGCGGGTGCGGTGCTTTTAGGTTTTTCTGCTGCGACACAAGATATTGTGATTGATGCCTATCGTATTGAGCTTGCAGAAACGCAAATGCAAACAGTGTTGGCTTCAACTTATAACGCTGGTTATCGCATCGGCATGATCGTTGCGGGTGCGGGTGCGTTATTTTTAGCGGCTTATTTGGGTACAGCCAAGGGCAACTATATTTATGAGGCATGGAAGTGGACGTATTTGGCAATGGCGGCGGTCATGTTGGTCGGGATTGCAACCACATTATGTATACGTGAGCCACAAGTTGATCGGGTACGTAAAGAATATAAACGCGTAGATTATTATCGTTTAGTGGCAGTTTTCTTTGTGTCTGTGGTGAGTTTTGTACTGAGTTATATTTACTCAGGCAAGCTCACAGAAATGCTGATTCAGCTCTGGTCCATCAAAGATAGTTTTGCACTGTTTTGTTTTGAGGCTTTACGTTTTATTGGCTCTGGCGCTGTTGCATTTGTGGTGGGTTCAAGCCTTGTCAAAATGGGTGCTGTGAATAAACAAATGGCCTATGAAACATGGGTGAATCCTGTTGCTGACTTCTTTAAGCGCTATGGCGTGAAATTGGCGTTGGTATTGCTATTGTTGATTGGTTTTTACCGTATTTCCGACATTATTGCAGGTGTGATCTCTAATGTGTTCTATCAAGACTTAAACTTTACCAAAGAGCAGATTGCTGAAGCGGTGAAAGTTTATGGGGTGATTTTTAGTTTGGTTGGTGGTTTTTTAGGAGGACTACTGGCGCAGCGTATGAACATCATGAAATTGATGTTTGTCGGAGCAATCTTGGCCAGTTCAACCAATCTCATCTTTATTGGCTTGGTCAAATCAGGACAACCTTTAAATGATGTTGTGATCAATGTCGGTGAGCAAAGTTTCAAAACTCAAGCGGATGAGACAGGTGCATGGACAATTAAGGTTCCTGTTAAGCAGCTTCAGGCAAATGAAAGTCTAACTGCAACGGCCAGTTTTCAAAATGATACTTCACAGCCTGTCTCGGTCACATTGCCTTATATCAGTCAAACGGGTGCATCTAGGGTATTGCTGTTGCTTCCGATCACGGCTGATAATGTGATTAATCAACGAGAGTCTGAAGGAAGCATCGTGGTAAGAGGTCAATACCTTGCTACACTGGCTGAAAACCAAAGTATTAAATTGAGCTTAGATGGTCAAAGCTTTGATGCAAAGTTAGACAAAGAAGGTGTATTTAGTGCGGCAATCCCTGTGAAACAGCTCCTTGATTCAAACTCTAAAAAGCTGAATGCTGTATTGATGCAAAATGAGCGTGCGCAACAACACATTGCACTGAATTATCAGGTGGATCCCGTAGCTGAAAAATCTGCAACTTTAGATGTTGATCTTCAGCCAATCAACTTGAATAAAGCGGTTGATGGACAGTTAGAAGTTAAAGGGAAGGTGATTAAAGAATATAGTTCAAACTGGCTGTATTTTGCGATTATTGTTGATAACTTGGCGTCAGGTTTGGCTGGTGCTGCATTTATTGCATTTCTATCAAGTTTGACCAGCGTATCTTTTACTGCTGTTCAGTATGCGATTTTTAGTTCATTGATGACGTTGACACCTAAAATTTTAGGTGGCTATTCAGGGACAATTGTGTCCAATATTGGCTATCCAAATTTCTTCTTGCTGACCACACTCATTGGGATCCCAATTTTAATCTTAGTGGTCTGGGTAGCGAAACTTCTACGAGAGCATGCCGCTGAGCAAAGTTAAAGTATCGATTTGTCTCGAATTAAAAAAGTAGCCCTTGTGGCTGCTTTTTTTATGGTTGAGGTTTGAAATATAGGACGGCTTTGCCTATATTGGGGGCTGAGAATAAATCATGAGGAAATTCCAATGCGCATGCTACATACCATGCTACGTGTAGGCAATTTAGAACAATCTTTGGCGTTCTATACTGAAGTGCTTGGTATGACTTTACTTCGTAAGCGTGATTATGAAGAAGGTCGTTTTACCTTGGCATTTGTGGGTTATGGTGATGAGGAAAATCATACGGTTTTAGAGCTGACACATAACTGGGATACGGACAGCTATGAATTAGGTAATGCTTACGGTCATATTGCCATTGCTGTAGATGATGCTTATAAAGCTTGTGAGGACATCAAAGCGCGCGGTGGTAATGTCGTGCGTGAAGCCGGACCAATGAAGGGTGGCGTAACGGTTATTGCCTTTGTAGAAGATCCAGATGGTTATAAAATTGAACTGATTCAACAAGATAATAATGCACGTAATAACTAAGCCGTCATTAGGTCATATGCAGCGTATATGCACAGTATTAATTAAAAAAATATTGAACATATCCTGTAAAAGCTAGCTTTATTTATATAGCTCAGTAAGATGAATTTACCCAAAGGTAAATTAGTCACTGGGCTTTTTCATTTTTAGAGGAATGACAGGATGTTGGTATGTTGAAATTATTGGCACTCGATCGGTTTACGTTATTGCTATTTGTTATGGTGCTCTTAGCCAGCTTTGTCCCTGTTTCAGGTCAAGCTGCCAGTGTATTTGGTGTACTGACAACGGTCGCGATCGCGATATTGTTCTTTTTGCATGGCGCTAAACTATCCCGTGAAGCCGTGATTCAGGGCATGATGCACTGGAAACTCCATGCTTTGGTTTTTGCATTTACCTTCATCCTTTTTCCCGTTTTAGGTTTGCTTGCAAAACCTGTATTGGTGCCGCTACTTGGGCAGGAGTTGTATTGGGGCTTTTTGTTTATGTGCTTTTTGCCATCGACAGTACAGTCTTCAATTGCGTTTACTTCGGTCGCGAAAGGCAATGTGGCTGGGGCGGTATGTAGTGCGTCATTCTCAAATTTGATCGGGATGTTTATTACCCCTGTGATGGTGGCCTTTTTCATTTTGGGGCAATCAGAGCATGGTTTTGATCCAACCTCGTCTATACTTCAAATCACTTTATTGCTGCTGGTTCCGTTTGTCCTTGGACAGTTACTTCGACCATATGTCTTTCCGTATATGCAAAAAATGCCAAGCATCGTCAAAGCATTCGATCAGGGGTCGATATTGATGGTGGTGTACGGTGCTTTCAGCGGTGCTGTGGTAGCGGGTCTATGGCAAGAAGTGAGTGTCGGTACGTTAATCCTATTGATCATTGTATGTTCGGTCTTATTGACGATTATTATGTTACTTGGGTTGTTTTTACCACGTTGGTTGGGCTTTAACCGTGCCGATCAGAAAACCATTTTTTTCTGTGGTTCAAAAAAGACCTTAGCCAGTGGTGTTCCAATGGCACAGATTCTTTTTATTGGACAACCTTTGGGGATGATTGTTTTACCGATTATGATTTTTCATCAAATACAGCTGATGGTGTGTGGGATTATTGCTAACTATTGGGCCAAGCAATCTGAAATTGAAACGAAAGAATAATTGGCTATCTGATACTATATCTCGTATAATATTTGCCACTTGTTGTGCTTAGCTCTGACGGTATCCGTCTCGGTGGGCCAAAAGAATGGTCTGTTATGGTGTTGATCTGCTACTTAAAGTAGCCCTTTCCTCAATTTTGAGAGTGATCAATTGCGATGACAGCAAAACCTTCTTTAATTTTTATGGAGTAATCGACGATGCGCGCCGATATTCACCCAAAATACCAAACTTTAGTTGCTACATGTTCTTGCGGTAACGTAATCGAAACTCGTTCAGCACTTGGTAAAGAAACTGTTTACCTAGACGTATGTTCAGCTTGCCACCCATTCTACACTGGTAAGCAAAAGAACGTTGATACTGGCGGTCGTATCGACAAGTTCAAACAACGTTTTGCTGGCATGTCACGTTCTATCAAACGCGACTAATAGCAAAAGTAAGAAACGGGCATTTGCCCGTTTTTTTATGTCTATGATTTGGATACAGAATCATAGGCCCAATAGCTAGACAATATAATAAAAAGACCCCATATAGAGGTCTTGAAATTTAGAGGCTAGTATCCAAGATTTAACTTTTACTGATCCTGCACATCAATCAAATGATCAAGTTTCTTCTGGAAATAATCACCTTGAATAAAGCGGGCATCGACATTCCATGCATTGGCAAACGACGTCATATCATTCAGATCACGTAACATAATTTGAATGTTTTTCAATTGATGATATACAGCAACTTTTTCTTGCAACTCTTCCGTGTTGGCGTCGCTACTGAGCATGCGAGTTAAGTTTTCATGTAAGGTGAGATTGTTGATATCGAGCTGACGTAGAATAGATTCACTATAAATACTATTACCAAAGTCACGAATCGAAACTTCAGCACCATATTGGCGAAGCTGGGCAATGTATTTTTGTGCTTCAGCAATGTTTTGGCTGATATCATCCTCAGAGAACTGAAGGATAATTGGATGACTTAACTTACTGCGTACAATGGTAATCAGTTTGGCTATAAATTCAGGGAAAGAGCGGTCATTCAAGAGTACGGCTTTGTTTAAGTTTACAATCAGCTTTGCTTCAGGATACTGAGTGATAAAATTGTGTAGCTGTTTACACGACTCAACTAAAATCCAGCGGTCAAGTTTAATAGACAGTTCGTGGTCTTCACTTAACTCTTTGAGGCTCGATATATCTTTCCATGTATTAGCATAAATAAAGCCACTGGTAACCTCATAGGTGTATAAATTAGTATCTTCTTTGTCATAAAGTTGTTGATATTTAAGATGAATCTCGCCACGCTCCAAAGCTAGATGTAAGGCTTTAAGCACCGTAGGTTCATTTGCTGTCTTTTGAGTGTCTAAAGTATCGCTGACAGTAGGGTTGATCAACTCAATCACAGGCATGTCAATACTGGCTTTTTGCTCAATTTCGCAATCGTCTTGATTGGTCGGTAAGGTGGTTTTAAAGGCTGAGCACAATAAGTTTTCAAACTGATCTTGATGTGAAATTTCACCTTTCAGTAGAGTGTAGCCAATGCGTAAATTTACGGGATAGCTATTATTTTCTACCGTGATGAGCTGCGGTTTGGTGAGCGCATTTAACGCAATCAGTTTAGATTCGAGTTTGGCCTGTGATTCTGCTTGGAATAAACCAACGATGGTTTGCCCACCCGCCTTAAACAGAGGAATATGAGTCTGTTCATTTAAAAAGCTGTAAATATTGTTAAAATAATCACGCGTAGTTGCCCAGTTGGCTTTAAAAATTTCATCTGGACAAGAGTTGAGTGCAAAGCTAACCAAAGCATTCTGATCAGAAGGCTGTTTGGTCATAGCGCGGTTAATTTGTTGATACGTATTAGGTTTTATTACGTGTTTTTCAGTGTTGACTGATGGAGCAGCAGAGCGTTCAGATTCGGCTTCAATCGTCAGTTGGAGCGCATCATCTTCAGGTGCAGTTAAAAACTCAACTTTTAAAGGATTGTGAGTTTGGGCATTGCTATTGAGAGTAGCAACTTCAAAAGCACCTAAATCAAACTGACCTTGTGAAATTTTCTTAAAACGGATTTTAAAATCGTTTACATCTTTCGGCTGGAGAATATCAAGCAGGGGTTGACCTATAATATCATCTTCAGAGCTTAGGCCGAACAGTTGTAAGTATTCAGCATTGGCTGAAACATGAATCCCTTCTTGAATTAAAGCAATGGCTTTATTACTTTCTTCAACTAAAGCCTGTGCTTGGTTTTGCGCTGTTTCAAGCTCATTCATGAGTTGTTGTTGGCTTTGCAATAAACGACTTAATGACAGTGCACGCAGTAGACCTAAGTAAAAGTTATCCGCTTCTTGTAAGTCCAAAATATCATAGACCCCTTTACGAATAAAACTTGCGTATTGGGTTGATTGATATTCATCTGGCTTTAATAAAATCAGTGGTAAATTGACTTGGTTAGAGTTGCGAATCAAAGTCAGTGCTTGTTCATACTTTAGGTCATAAGCGCGACCAAAAATCACCACATCCCAAGGCAGATGAAGCTGTTTTTCAAAGTTTTGTAAGTCATCCAGTAAGGTGGCATTAACTTGATGATCGCTAGAAGTTAAAAGGTCACGAATTTGGTTATAACGGATCTGATTATCATCAATAATGAGTAAACGTGTTTCCGTACGTTTTAACTTTTTAGATAATAATGGATTTCTCACTTCAATGCTTCCCATAAATCATGATTCTTAATAGCATTCATTTGCTTTTGAATAAAACTTTGAACCAATGGTTCTTGTTGGTCATTCAACAATTCATAATCAAAACGAATAAAACTTTGTGTAATTAAATGTGCTTTTACTAAATAAATTTTAAGATCTTCATCGCCGAGGCGTAAGTGAATGGTTTGTTTTTCTCGGTACATATTCGAACCCGGCACAATGAGGCTGGTTTGTACTTCATCTAGCTGGGAAGTTTGCACCAATAAGGCAGGCTGGTAGTTCTGAGTGGTTCGGTCTGTTTTAACCATAACAGCACATGGGAAAAGATCTTGTGCTAAGATTTCTAAACCCAGTTCCAAGCTTTTTTCACTTGATTGTTTAATCCAGCGAATCACACCACCGCGCCATTGGCTATGCGCATTTTCTTGAACCAAAATAAACTCACCTGTTTTTAAATGCGCAGGTGTTGGTCCAGTCCAGCGAATACGGTAACCATTCACACTAATATCTAAAACTTCGGCAGGGTAGATTTGTTTCGATTCACGATCAATCATACGAGCAGAACTCGTCTCCACAGGAATATTACTGTTCATGGAGTTGATTACGTGACTTTCATTCTGAAAGTTGTAGTTGCCTTCTAGCTCTAAAGTTTCATTAAAGTTCTTGCCTTTAGATAAATAGAAATGTGCGACTGACAGGCCAAAACAAATTTGTAATTGGGCAGAGTATTCATAACGTTCATGCTTACGTTCAATATTATTGGTCAACAAGTTATGAATGTGAAAATGCAAAGCAGGGGTAAGGAAAATCTTCTCATCGCGAGACAGTGGCTCAGCACGTTTGGTTTGCATCTCTGAGAGATGATCAAGCAGGGCTTGCGTCGAGATAAAAATATTCGGCTGAATGTGACTGTTTTTTTGAGAATTATAAGTTGGTGGATAATCTTTTGATGCATCGACAATATAGCGAGATAAGGTTGTTTCTTTAGGTAAAATTTGAATCAGTTTCGCCCAATCAAAGCTACACAAAAACAGCCCTTGAATCTCACCTGGACGGATTTGATGGGTATTAAAAATATCCAATAGAATGAGCTGCGCATAGGCTTGACTAATATTGCTCAGTTGATGCTGCGTGCCTTGTATTTGATTAATGTTGGTCAAATAGAAGTTATTTTGAATAGCAGAATCCAAGAGTTGATGAGCTGCTAGCCACTGACCCGGAATCGGGGAGCTATAGAGCAAGTGTTGTTGGTACAACAAAAGTGACAGTTGTTGTAAAGCATAATAACTCGATACGGTTCGAGCCGTTTGTAGGTTCTTTTTTGGGTTAAAAGCAAATAGAGAAAACTTATTTTGAGTGATTTTCTGAGAAACACGTTTTGCAATGTCGATATAGACTTTAGCGAAATGACTACGCATTAATAAGGCAAGCTCAATAATATGGTCATTTCGATCAGTGGTGATGAGGCCCTGATTAAAAAAATGTTTCTCTAAACTGGTAAGCACATTTTCCAAATTCGGATGCAGTACTTGAACCAAATCAAAACGAAGTGTTTCACTGACTTGAAGCTCGGAGACTTCAAGTAAAGCTTGAAATAAGGAACGAGAAGAGTCACCCAATTGTAAAATGGATAAGTTTGCTAACCATTCTTGTAAGCCTTTGACTGTACTTGGGCAAAAACTAAGCTTATCCAACTTTAATTCGGTTGGTTTTTGGAAGATATCTGAAGTACTCGTCATCATCATCGTTATTATTTAACTCAAAAAGTTGAAACCCCGAAAAGTGGTGTCTTATTCTTTTCTCCCGCAATTTCCCTGACCAGCTTAGGAACCAGATAGCCGGGTAGATTCGCCAATAATCCTTGATACAGAGAATCAATGTCTTGCGGGTTTAAATCAAAATGGTGAGCCCCTTTTACTTTATCTAAAACATGTAAATAGTATGGCAATACACCTGCATCGAATAAACGGTAGCTCAAATCTGTCAAAATTTGAACGTGATCATTGACCCCTTTCAATAAAACCGCCTGATTGAAAACGGTGATTTTTTCTGCGACTAATTGCTGTAATTGACGGCAGGTAAGATCATCCAATTCCGATGCATGATTTGAGTGTACCACTAGAATAATGCGCAGCCTACTGTTTTTTAAGATGGAAATTAGCTCATCATCGACACGGTTAGGCATTACGATAGGAACTCGTGAGTGAATTCTCAAAAATTTAAGTTGGGGTATACTTTCTAAGCGTTCAATCCATAATTTTATTTTACGATTGGACAGCGTTAAGGGGTCTCCGCCACTCAAAATGACTTCATTAATGTCAGGTTGAGACTGAATATAGTGTTGAATATTGATCCAATCTTCTGACTTTGGCAGGTTCTCTTGATAGGGGAAATGTCGGCGAAAACAGTAACGACAATGAACGGCACAAGCCCCAGTCAGGGTTAGTAAAAAACGAGTTTTATATTTGTGCAAAACACCGGGTTGTTGGTTGGCTTGTTCCTCACCCAATGGGTCGGTCACAAAGTCGGGATGTTCTTCAAGCTCAAGATGATGGGGCAGGACTTGAAGGAGTAAAGGATCAAGCGGATTACCTTTTTGCATTCTTGTTACAAAAGCACGGGGAACACGGAGTTTAAATTGGGTTGATGCAAGCAGTGCGCCTGACAGTAGTTGCTCAGGAGAAAGCTCTAGAATGTTAAGTAATTCTAAAGGGTCAGTAATTAAATCACTGAGTTGAGCTTGCCAATTTTGCTCTTGGTACAAATAATGAGTCATGCAATAAGGGGTCAAATACTAGGTCAAAAGAAAGTTAGGTCATCAAATCGAGTGATGTCGAAACGAGTTGTTCGGATGTGCGCGGTCTAAAAAGGCATTTTCAATACACAAAAACACGCGGAACGGGGCTATTTTATCAAGATCTTCGGCTTATAGGCAGTGGATTTTCATTGCTTCATAACACCTTGCTCATTTACAATACGAGGCATCAAAAAAGATGCCCTATCTTTATGGCACTGCTTTTCAAAGCTTTGGTGTCTAAGATAAAGACATAAATATTTAAGTTAGTTAGTTTGGAGTGCGCCAGTCATGGCCTATTATTCTACGAATGATTTCAAGTCAGGCCTTAAGGTTATGCTTGATGGTAACCCATGTTCAATCATGGAAAATGAATATGTAAAGCCAGGTAAAGGTCAAGCATTTAACCGCGTAAAACTACGTAATTTACGTTCTGGTAAAGTTTTAGAAAAAACATTTAAGTCTGGTGATTCTTTAGAAGCGGCTGACATTGTAGAAGTGGAAATGGAATACTTGTACAACGACGGCGAAATGTGGAACTTCATGGATCCTGTATCATTTGAACAGATCGCTGCTGACAAAACAGCAATGGGCGATGCTGCAAAATGGTTAAAAGATGATTCAAATGAAAAATGTACTATTATGTTGTTCAATGGCGTGCCGTTAACAGTAAACCCACCAAACTTCGTAGTTTTGAAAATTGTTGAAACTGATCCGGGTGTACGTGGTGATACTTCTGGCGGTGGTGGTAAACCTGCAAAATTGGAAACAGGTGCTGTAGTACGTGTTCCATTATTTGTACAGCAAGAAGAAAGCGTTCGTGTAGATACTCGTACTGGCGATTATTTAGAACGTGCATAATGGTTTAAAAATAGACTATTATCGCAAGGGATGATGAAAATCATCCCTTTTTTTATGCCAAAGTATTAGATCAAAACAAGGAGATGCAGAGTAAAGTCCCAAAGGAAAACAGCAGTACCTCGAATAATTAAAGACGCTGATTGAATGCAACAAATATGAGGGATTGAAATGGAATCTGTTCAGCCGAAGTCAACTCTGACTTCAAAAATCATCTGGCTACTGGTAGCCATCGTCGGTGCAGTCTCTTTTGGGATATTGGCACTGAGTCGTGGTGAGCATGTCAATGCCATCTGGCTCGTACTTGCTGCGGGCTGTATTTATAGTATTGCTTATCGCTTCTATAGTTTATTTATTGCAAATAAAGTTTTTGAGCTTAATGAACGTCGCTTAACTCCCGCGCATCGTTTGAATGATGGTCTGGACTATGTTCCAACCAATAAAAGCGTTCTATTTGGACATCACTTTGCAGCGATTGCAGGTGCAGGTCCATTAGTAGGGCCTATTTTAGCAGCGCAAATGGGCTATTTACCTGGCACGATTTGGTTACTTGTCGGTGTAGTGCTTGCAGGTGCAGTACAAGACTTTTTGGTGTTGTTTATTTCTACCCGTCGTGATGGACGTTCACTCGGTGAAATGGCAAAGCAAGAGCTTGGAACTTTTGCAGGTATTGTGGTCATGCTTGGTGCATTGGGGGTAATGATTATTATCCTTGCAGTTTTGGCATTGGTCGTGGTCAAAGCACTTGCACACAGCCCATGGGGCGTATTTAGTATTGCGGCAACGATTCCAATTGCGCTCTTTATGGGGATTTACATGCGTTTTATCCGCCCAGGTAAAATTGCAGAAGTATCTATTATTGGTTTCGTTTTGATGATGCTCGGTATTGTCTACGGTGAAAATATTGCACAGCATCCATATTGGGGTGCGTTCTTTACACTGTCGGGCACTCAGTTGACTTGGGCACTGATTATTTATGGTTTCGTGGCTTCGGCACTGCCTGTGTGGTTATTGCTTGCACCACGCGATTACTTATCAACCTTCCTAAAGATTGGTGTTATTGCAGGTTTGGCAGTCGGTATTATTTTCGCAATGCCAGAAATGAAGCTGCCAGCATTCACGCAATTTATTGATGGTACTGGTCCCGTGTTTGCAGGTTCAATGTTCCCATTCTTATTTATTACCATTGCCTGTGGCGCAATTTCAGGTTTCCACGCTTTAGTGTCGTCAGGCACCACGCCAAAACTTGTGAACAATGAACGTGATATTCGTATGATCGGATATGGCGGTATGCTCATGGAGTCATTTGTTGCAATCATGGCTCTGATCTGTGCAGCAGTGCTTGATCCCGGTGTATATTTTGCGATTAACTCACCAGCCGCTTTACTGGGTACAAGTGTCGACACTGCAGCTGAAGCTGTTCGTAACTTAGGTTTTGTTGTTACTCCAGAAACATTAACTTTACTGGCTCAAGAAGTGGGTGAAAGCACCATTCTTTCACGTACTGGCGGTGCGCCAACTTTTGCCATTGGTATGGCCCACATCATTACGGAAATTTTCAATAGTCGTGAAATGATGGCGTTTTGGTATCACTTTGCCATTTTATTCGAAGCACTATTTATTTTAACGGCAGTTGATGCGGGTACTCGCGCGTGTCGTTTCATGGTGCAAGACACCGTGGGTATTGTGATTCCTGCGGTGAAAAACTCACATAACTTCTTCGGAAACTTGTTGGGTACAGCGGTTGCAGTTTCGGGTTGGGGCTTCTTTGTTTACCAAGGTGTCGTCGATCCACTCGGGGGGATCAATAGCTTATGGCCACTGTTTGGTGTGGGTAACCAAATGCTTGCAGCAATGGCATTGATCTTAGGTACGGTTATCCTCTTCAAAATGAAGAAAGAGAAGTATGTATGGGTCACGATTATCCCGACCATATTCTTGTTGGTAACCTGTATGACAGCGGGCTGGCAGAAAATTTTCCACGAAAATCCAAAAATTGGTTTCTTGGCACAAGCTGAACGCTTTAACAATGCAATTGCAAACAATGAAATTTTAGCACCAGCAAAAACGGTTGCTGAAATGCAGACTGTTGCGATGTCGAATCAGATCAATGCTGCACTGTGTGGCTTCTTTATGATTGTGGCGATTGTGATGCTCTTTGCTGCGATTAGAGTGATTCGTCGTGCATTGGCAAGCCCAGTTCCGACTGTGCATGAAGCAGAAGCCATTTATCGTGATCCTGAGGACATTCAGCCATCAAAAGCTGGACATTAAGGAGAGTCAGATGAATCTAAAATTTGCTAAAAGTGGAAAAACGATGATTTATAAAATCATTAAAATGACCGTGATGTCGCAGAAAGATTTGATTCTGAACCCTAAAAATTGGTCTCGAATTGCGACATTGTGGCAACGTTTGCAGCAAAGTTTTCGCTTGATGGTGGGGGTGCCTGATTATCCAAACTATTTGGAGCATATGAAAAAGCACCATCCTGATTTAGAAGCGATGGATGCTAAAACTTTTTATCGTCATTGTGTCGATGCGCGTTATCCATCTGCAACGAATGGCATGAAAAAGTGCCCTTGTTAATGTAATGAATCAATTGAAAGACGGCACTTCGGTGCCGTTTTTTTTTGTGAAAAATCGAGTGAAAATATTCAATCACATGCGGTTGCACGTGTTAGATTCGACAGTGTACTTTTTTGCATGAAGCAAGTTGTTGCATCGTAGATTAAATCATAACGAACACGGAGTGTGAGGTATAAAAGGTTCATGTCGTATATTTGACAGCTTTTGATTGTTATAGTTCTTAAAATACTGGAATGTTTGCAAAGGGAAATTGAATGAAAATATATATTTATGGTGCTGGAAGCATTGGGTGTTATTTAGGCGGAAGTTTGGCTGCTGCGGGTAGTGATGTTACTTTTATCACGCGTCCACGTATTCATGCAGAGCTTTCCCAATGGGGCTTAGTCTTAACTGATTATTTATGCAAAAAGATCAAACTTGCACCTCATCAACTCAAACTAACGACTGACCCGACTCAGGTCGTGGATGCCGATGTTATTTTTATTTGTGTGAAATCGGCGGCAACCGAACAAGTTGCACATGAACTCAAAGAATATTTAGGGGCTAAAACACCGCTGATCATCAGCTTTCAAAATGGCTTAAGCAATGTCCCTATTTTAAAAAGGGTTTTGCAAGGGCCGATGATTTTAGAGGGAATGGTTCCTTTTAACGTCGCCACGCAAGAATCTGGGCATTATCATCAAGGCACATCAGGTGTATTAAGTGTTAAGCAATATCCAAATCAAAATTTGCTTGAAAATGCATTTCAAAAAGCAGGTTTAGAGATTGTTTTTGAAAAAGACATGCTGGCTGTGCAGTGGGCTAAGCTTTTACTTAATTTAAATAATTCAATCAATGCATTGTCAAAAAAACCGTTAAAGGAACAATTGTCGATTCGTAAATATCGCCAATGTGTGGCAATGGCGCAGCAGGAAGCTATAGAGCTGCTTGATTATGCACAAATTAAACCTGCAAAGTTAACCGCAGTTCCGACCCATTTGATTCCAAAATTACTGAGTTTACCCAATCCATTATTTAAATTATTAAGTCGTAAAATGTTGGCAATCGATCCACTAGCCCGGTCGTCTATGCAAGATGATTTAATTGCAGGTCGCCCCACAGAGGTCGACTGGATTAATGGTGAGGTTTTAAAACTTGCAGAGCAATGTGGTAGACAGGCTCCAATCAATGCACGACTCATAGAATTGATTAAGCAAGCAGAGAAATCATCGCCTTCATTTTCAATGAGTGCAGATACTTTAAAAGATCAGTTGAAATCTGCAGCGAAACAGTAGCTTGCGGTGACGTAGGTCATTCATACGCAAATCATTGAAGATTTATAAGGATCGTCTTTGAGTATGTCTGAAAAACCTGTATGTTAAACCTTGATTTATATTTTGATTGGAGAGAATAAGGTGCTTTGGGGAAAAGAAAGAACGGTAGAAACACAGCAACATGACATGCTCGATGAATCGCAGTTAAGTGTTTTTTATCCAAAAATCCAAGAATTTCTCAATCAAGTTAATCAAATCGTTTTAGATAAAAATCAACAAACCCAATTGGCCTTATGTAGCCTGTTAGCAGGTGGGCATATCTTATTTGAAGACTTGCCCGGTTTAGGCAAAACCACATTGGCCAGTAGCTTGGCCCATTTGGCAGGTCTTCAATTTAAACGGATTCAGTTTACCAATGACATGCTGGCAAGCGATGTGATTGGGGTGAATATGTTTAACCAAAAAGAACATCTGTTTGAGTTTAAGCAAGGGCCAATTTTTACTCAAATTTTACTCGCAGATGAAATTAACCGCTGTAGTCCGAAAACGCAGAGTGCGCTCTTAGAGGCGATGGAAGAGGGTGTGGTGACAATCGATGCAAGTCGTTATGTACTACCGCAGCCTTTTTGGGTAATTGCAACGCAAAACCCACTTTTTCAAAGTGGAACTTATGCACTACCAGAGTCACAGCTCGACCGTTTTCTTATGCGGCTATCTTTAGGTTATCCATCCCGTCAGGCAGAAAAGGCTTTATTGCAGCAACAATCCCGTCATGACTTGATTCAGCAGTTGATGACAGTATTCTCTGAACAAGACATTCTTGCCTTACAAACTTTGGTGCCACAGATTTATTTGTCTGAGGAAGTCTTGGATTATATTTTAGATTTGGCGGCTGAGACCCGTAAAGGTCGACATGGGTTATCTACACGTGGCGTACTGGCTTTGAAGAAAGCAGCACAAGCATATGCTTTGGTTAAAGCCCGTGCATTTGTTACACCGGATGATGTACAGGCTGTATTTGTCGCAGTCACCGCGCATCGAATAGGGCTGGGTGAAGCTGAAACTGAGCAACTGATGAAACAAGTCAAAGTTCACTAATAGGATAAGCTGACGCATGCTGTGGCAAAACTGGATAAATAAACGCTTTCAATTCAAAGCTGAAAAACAACTGACCCAAAAAGATGTACTGGTGTTTATTTATCAGCAAGGATATGTATATGTGGTGATGATTTTAATCACCTTTATTGCAGGGGTGAATTATGCCAATAACTTAATATTAGCGTTTTGTTTTTTAATCAGTGCCGTGCTGTGTATGAGTTTTTATTTGACCTTTAAACAGCTACATGGGTTAAGTATTGACCTTGTATTGCCTGAAATAGGGCAGGTTGAGAGTGCATTGCAATTACAAATGCATTTCAAACAACAGCATTCACAGCCTCGATACCTTTGGCTCGCTTATGCTGATCATATAGAACAGTTGTTTATTCAAGATACCCATCAGGTGTTCGATTTAAATTTTTTTCCAAAAGCGCGCGGACAGTTTAGTTTTCCAGAGATTAAAATATATTCGACTTATCCATTTGGCCTCGTTCGTGCATGGAGTTATTTTTTTATCCAAGCACCTGTGTGGATCGCGCCTAAAACTAAGTCTTTAGCGGCAGAAAATAAACAGCAACAGCACAGTTTTGAACCGGACATGGATGAATTCCGAGAATTGCGAAATTTTAAAGAGGGTGACTCTTTACAGGCGGTTTCATGGAAACAAGTGGCACAAGGACAAGGTTTATTTATTAAAGTCTTTGAACAACATCAGGATCAACACAGTTTAGACATCCACTATGCACATATGCCTAGTCCTTCACATGAAGAAAAATTGAGCTTAATGATGGGCTTGGTTGAACAATGTGAGCAGTTGCAGTATGCCTATGCCCTGTATTTACCTCATACTGAACTAGCCAAAGGGATAGGACGAGAACAATACCTTCAAGCCAAATTACTTTTGGCGCAGGCATAGCGAGCACAGTATGCATTCTTCTATTCGTATTGCCATTGTACTGACACTGAGTTTGATTTGGATCACACAACTAAGTTTTAGTCCTGTGTTCTTGAGTGTCATTTTCGCCATTTGTATCGGTTGTCTATGGTATTTCATGAAATCCACGGGCAACCATTTCCCGAAATGGGCAATTTACATTTTGACCCTTGCTGCTCTAGCAGTGACCTTTTGGAGCTATCAAAGCTTTTTAGGTGTGGAAGCGGGTGTAGCCGTTTTAAGTATCTTTCTCTTTGCGAAAGCCTTAGAAACAAAAACGCAGCGTGATGTGATCATTCTGTTTAACTTTGCATTATTCGTTGCGGCGAGTATGTTTTTACATAGTCAGTCATTTATGGCGGCTGCCATGGTTTTACTCTGTTTATTGAGTTGTTTGTTGGGGCTGTATCGAGTGCAAACCCATCCTTTTGCATCTGAAAACTCGAATCGTATGGCATTAAGGCAAGATGCAAAACACGTCATTAAATTTGTAGGTCTCGCACTGCCTTTTTTTGTGCTGCTGTTTATCTTTTTTCCGCGCTTACCTCCACTTTGGCATATTCCGATTCCTGAAAATAAAGCAGTGACAGGAATGAGTGACAGTATGTCACCTGGAGATATTGCGCAATTATCCCAGTCCAGCCATTTGGCTTTTCGTATTATTGGTGATGTCACTCAGCTCCCAAATCGTTCAGAGCTTTATTGGCGCGCGATGGTCTTAGATCAATATGATGGGCAAAAGTGGACCAGTAGTTTTATTAATCAACAAAGTATTTCGGATGATACATTAACGCAAATCTCTACATCCAAAAAATGGAACTATCAATATTTAGCCGCTGATGCCGCGATTCCTTGGATCATGGGATTGGAATATTCACAACCTTTAGAGCGACGTTATCAGCTACGTCAGGATTGGAGTATTCAGGCTTATCGTCAAGTACAGCGTGTAGAGCCGATTTCACTACAATGGATGGGAAATGTCCAACTTACTCAAACTAAATTATCCAATGTGCAACGAAGTATTAACTTAAAAGCGCCTGAGCAAATAGATCTGAAAGCACAACAATTTGCACAACAACTCTTTAAACAAAGTAATGACAATCCGAACCGTTATATCCAAAATGTTTTGCAATGGTATCGTAATAATGGCTTTAGCTATACCTTGCAGCCAGGCTTGTTGGGGCAGCATCGTATTGATGAGTTTTTGTTTCAGTCCAAACAAGGGTTTTGTGAACATTATGCCTCTAGTTTTGCGATGCTGATGCGTTATGTGGGAATTCCTGCCCGTATCGTGGTTGGTTATCAAGGTGGTCAGCCTTCACCAGATGCAAAAAGTTGGGAAGTTCGACAGTTAGATGCGCATGCATGGACGGAAGTCTTTGTGGATGGACGCTGGAACCGCTATGACCCAACAGCCATGATTGCACCACAGCGTATTGAACAGGGTATGCAAGATTTAATGAGCCAAGATGCCAGTGTTTGGGGTGATAGTAGTCGATGGCATGTACAGCGCTATTCGGTATTAAACAAAATGCGCATTTGGAGTGATTATGCAAGCTACCAATGGCAAAGTAAGGTGGTTGGCTATAATGCAGAGACTCAACGAGGATGGTTACAGAAGCTAGGACTCCAATCTAGTTATTCATTGGTATTGCTGATTATGATTAGCATTGGTGGATTAGTTTTACTGTACTGGGGCGTTATATTTTGGCATAAACGTGCTCAAACTTCTGAATATGACATTGTCGTTCAGTCTTTTTCTCGAAGCCTAATAGCAGAGCAGCGTAAACAAGATGCCGAAACGGTAAACAAATGGTTGTTGCGTTTAGCTCAAGATGTTAAACCTGAACAGCAAGTTTTATTTCATCAGGCAGCTGATTATTATCAACAAATGCGTTATTCCAATACGTTGAATTCAAAAAATATTCAACAATTTAAACGGATGCTTAAAACTTGTGCATCTGCTTTAAAAAACAAGAAATAGCGCTTGTCATACTTTTTAAAAGTGAATATTATGCTTTTACTTCAGGTGTATAGCTCAGTTGGTTAGAGCGCTACGTTGACATCGTAGAGGTCTCCAGTTCGAGTCTGGATATACCTACCAAGATTCTAAACGTTATGTTATAAGGGTTTTAAGCGAAAACAATAGCTTAAAACCCTTTTTTGTTGTCTTGAATAAAGTCTACCCTTAACAGCACTATCCGTAAAATCGCTACTTTTTGCCGATAATGCAGTTAAATTTAGACCAAGATTAGACCAAGAATATAGAGTTATAGATCATGAAAATGCCTAAAGCGGTCAAGCGCGGTGAAAGCTACAGAATTAAAATAATGATTGCTGGAACTACATATTCAGCAACCAGAGATACCGTAAAAGAATGCGAGCAATGGGCTGCGCAAAAGATGCTTGAGGCAAAAGCAAATAAACTCTCTGAAGATCTGGGCGTAAAACAGCACTATCCATTCAAAACACTTTTTCATAAATATTATGATGAGCATGGGCGAAAGCTTCGTGGATCTAAATACGTCAAAGAGCAATTAGCGCCGTTTGATGAAAAGTTTGGTGCACTGGCAGATATGTCGATTCATGACATCACACCACAGCATTTAACTATCTGGCGCAATAAGCGCTTAAAACAAGTTGGAGCAAATACAGTACTGCGAGAAATTGCGCTGTACTCATCAGTTTTTAGCTATGCAGTTAAAGAGCTTTTCTTATTGGAAGCCAATCCATGGATGGGTATTAAGAAACCGGCCAAACCTAAAGCGCGTAATCGACGTATTCGTGATGAAGAAATTCAGCTCATTTTAGAGGGATTGAATTATCGTGAAGGGCAGACACCGACATTGCCAGAGCATTATGTTGCCTGGGCTTTTCTATTTGCATTGGAAACAGCAATGCGCCGTGGTGAAATTCTAGGTATCACAATGTCAGAAATTTATGATCGGCATGTTCATTTACCTAAAACTAAAAATGGTGATGCTTGTAATGTTCCTCTGACTAAAAAGGCTTTGGCACTTCTAGATCTAATCAATCATGGAGGGGATAAGTTGATTCCTCAGTCTGAGAATGCTTTTCGGTTAATGTGGGAACGTCGTAAAGAAAAAGTAGGGCTGGCAGATATTCATTTCCATGATACACGCCATGAGGCCATTACTCGGTTTGTAAATAACCAGAAATTACCGGTAGAAGTGCTGGCCAAGGTTACAGGCCATAAAAATATTAAAGTCCTGGTGAATACTTATTACAACCCGGATGTTGAAGATATTGCGGATATGATGGATGCTTGAGTTAAATACCTGATAATATCCACTATGGGGTCAATATCTAAGAGAAAATAATGAAACTTATTAAACTGGGCTTGCTGGCAGGTTCTATTCTTTTTACAAGTCTTTCTTATGCAGACATGTTTGCACCAAGTGCTTATTGTACAAAACCATCTAAGCCATACAAATTTAATAATGAATGGGAAGTACAACAATATCTTGATAGTGTTAATAGATATAAACGGTGCATTTCAGATTTTGTTGAAAAACAAAACCGTGAAAGTCAAAATCATCAAGAGACTGCTTCTAAAGCTATTGATGAATGGAACAGGTTCGTTAAGATGGAACTGCAATAATTAAAAAGGGCCTTTAAGCCCTTTTTTATATTTCATAGTCACTAATTTTTCCTCGCACGCCCACGCTTGGCCACAGGCTTCGCCGTCAAAATCAAATTTGCTTGCTCTGGATCGTAAAGACATTTACCGCGAGTACCTTTGTTGATCTCTGTACAGCGGTCACGGACAGCATCAACACTTATACCGTAGTATTGAGCTAGTTCAGCAGCTGATACCAGTTTTGGGCTTACATCCTTGATCGATACGATCTTTGCACCGCCAACTTCAGAACCTACAAATAGTTGAGGTGCTTCACCTTGTACAGTAATTTGAAAAATCCCCATCTAAGACACCTCCTTTAAGCTTTGAACCACACTAAACCGGTCATGCTCTGCGATATAGCTGCTCAGCATGTGATAATACAAATCAGCATTGCTATTAATCTCAAGAATCACACCAGTGCCATTACTCACGCGCTGTCTTAAAGTTGCTTCTAGCTTACGAACAAAGCCGCTGTGCAAGTGATGTGAATCACTCGCAATGTGATAGGCTTCATTGCACAAAGATTTGAAATGCAAAGCGCCCCTAATTGAGCTAAATTTAAGGCGTAACTTGGGTAAGTGGTCGACCTAATTTCGTAAATCTGTTAAGGACTGCTACACGTGCATGGATTTCATTCACTTGGCTATCAAAACTCCTTGCACTGAGTTTATCTCCTAATAATTTGATGCAATGCATCTTAGTTTCAACCAAACTTCGCCGATGATAGCCTGACCATTTTTTCCATAGTGTCCTGCCTAAACGTTTAATTGTTCGAAGTAATTCATTTCGCTCTAGCGAGCTACTCTTTGTATCTTTCCATTGTTTCGCATTTTTTCTAGGTGGAATCACCGCATGCGCTTGCCGATCTGCAATGACCTGACGGCATTGCTTGGTGTCATAAGCTCCATCGGTATAAACACAGTTAATCTGCTCATCTTGTGGAATCTGATTAAGTAAATCACCAAGCACCTGTGAATCACTGACATTATTGGTTGTAAGCTGAACTGCTCGTATTTGTAGGGTTTTAGCATCTATACCAATATGAAGTTTACGCCATTGGCGACGATATTCAGATCCATGTTTCTTGCGTTTCCATTCGCCCTCACCTAGAAACTTCATGCCTGTAGAGTCCATGAGTAGATGCAGCCCATCGCTACTTTTTTGGTAGCTGATTACAATATCAATATGCTTTTGTCTTCTACAAAGCGTGGTGTAATCTGGAGCTATCCAATTTAATCCGCAAAGTTTAATCAGACTTTGCACAAAGCCAGTGACCATACGTAAAGACAGACGGAATAAGGATTTAATCATTAAGCAGCATTGGATGGCTGCGTCGGAGTAGGTTTGATTTCGCCCTTGTTTGCCTTTTGATGGCGCATACCATTGCGTAGCAGGATCAAACCAAATGGCAATATTTCCGCGACTCATGAGTGCTCGGTTATATGCGGGCCAATTGGTTGTGCGGTAGATTTTGTGTGTAGGCTTCTTCATTTGAAAATTATATCGCTGAAAAACCCTTTACAGATAGGTTTGTGCAACAAAGCCACAAATAAGCGGTATTGGACTTTGACACAAATTGATGAGCTATATAAAGAAATAAATTTATAATAAAAAGCCCACTTTCGTGGGCTTTAAAATACTTAATTTTTAACGACCATTATTACGTCCACGACCACGTGGTGCTTTCGTATTTGGACGAGTAGTACCATTGGTTTTACGCTTTGGTTTCTCACTATCATCCATTTGCCAAATACGCTTCGTACCAGACTTTTTCACAGAGCCATCTTTGTTCTTACGAACCATAGGCTTACCACCTGTACCACCCGGTTTTTTCACATAAGAGCGTGAACGGTAAGGTTCTTCCGCAGGAATGTTCTGAAAGTCAGGGTATAAAAGTGGCTCGATTTCTTTGGTTTCGCCTGGCTGTAAACCCATTTGAACCAAATCAATTGCACCAATTTTAGTACGGATTAAACGTAAAGTAGGAAAACCTACAGCAGCAGTCATGCGACGTACTTGACGGTTACGGCCTTCACAAATTGAAATTTCGACCCAAGAAGTCGGCACAGACGCACGGAAACGTACAGGAGGATCACGCTCCCATAACCACTCAGGTTGTTCAACTTTAGATGCTTTAGCAGGTAAAGTCATACCATCTTTTAATTCTACACCTTTACGCAACTGCTCAAGGGCTTCCTCAGTGACATCACCATCGACCTGAACCAAATATGTTTTAAATTTTTTATTGGCAGGGTTGGTGATGTATTGGTTCAAACCACCATGGTCGGTTAAAAATACCAAGCCTTCAGAGTCCATATCCAAACGACCAGCCAAGCGCAAAGTAGAGTCGCTGACAAAGTCAGACATCGTCATATGTGCTTCATCTTTACGGAACTGGGAGAGGACGTCATAGGGCTTATTCAGGATGACGATTTTCATAGTCAATAACTTCTGTAATTACATAAAATAAGAAATATCAAGATTTATTTAATAGAGAAATGTAGTTATTTCTCGTATAAATCTTAAAAACAGCGGAATTCGATTAAGCTATTATGCGATAAGAAGAGTGGAAAGTATTGTCTATCGGCAATTATTTTTTTAATTTGCCAATTATAATAAAAGGGAGCACCTGCAAAATGGGTTATCAGAAGATCATCGTTCCTGCGGATGGTAGTAAAATTACCGTAAACGCAGATTTATCATTAAATGTTCCAAATCAACCGATTATTCCTTTTATTGAAGGCGATGGTATTGGTGTCGACATTACACCAGCCATGAAAACTGTAGTAGATGCTGCAGTACAAAAAGCATATGGTGGTAAACGCTCGATTGAGTGGATGGAAGTCTATTGTGGTGAAAAAGCCAATAAAATTTATGGCTCTTATATGCCAGAAGAAACTTTTGATGCGCTACGCGAGTTTGTGGTTTCAATTAAAGGCCCTTTAACTACACCCGTGGGTGGGGGTATTCGTTCTTTAAACGTGGCGCTACGCCAAGAATTAGATTTGTACGTCTGTGTACGTCCTGTACGTTGGTTTGAAGGGGTACCATCACCTGTTCAGCATCCTGAACTGACGGATATGGTTATTTTCCGTGAGAACTCAGAAGATATTTATGCCGGAATCGAGTGGAAAGCCGACTCTCCTGAAGCGAAGAAAGTGATTAAGTTTCTCAAAGAAGAAATGGGCGTGACTAAAATCCGCTTTGAAGATAACTGTGGTATCGGGATTAAGCCTGTATCGAAAGAGGGAACGCAGCGTCTTGTGCGTAAAGCCATTCAATTTGCCATTGATAATGATAAGCCGAGTGTGACCTTGGTTCACAAAGGCAACATCATGAAATATACCGAAGGAGCGTTTAAAGAGTGGGGTTATGAACTTGCGATGGACCGTTTCGGTGGTGAGCTCATTGATGGCGGGCCATGGGTAAAAATTAAAAATCCAAAAAATGGTAAAGACATCATCATTAAAGATGTGATTGCCGATGCATTCTTGCAGCAGATTTTAATGCGTCCTGCGGACTATTCAGTGATTGCGACTTTAAACCTGAATGGTGACTATATTTCTGATGCACTGGCTGCAGAAGTTGGAGGGATTGGTATTGCGCCGGGTGCGAATATTGGTGGGGCGATTTCTGTTTATGAAGCCACGCACGGAACAGCGCCAAAATATGCCGGTCAAGATAAAGTCAATCCAGGCTCCATTATTCTTTCTGCTGAAATGATGCTACGGGATATGGGCTGGGTAGAGGCGGCAGATTTGATTATTAAAGGCATTTCAGGGGCAATTGAGGCGAAAACAGTCACTTATGATTTTGAGCGATTAATGCCGAATGCGACCTTATTGCGTTGTTCGGAGTTTGGTGAGGCTATTATTGCGAATATGGAATAAGCTTTAAGCTGAATCTGTAGAAACCCGCACATACTGCGGGTTTTCTTTTGTTGGCTTGAAAATAGCTGTGGAAATAGGTTTGCAATGTAAAACTAGGTTAAAGGATTCGTGCTTTCAGTGAGTATAGGTAAGGTTAAATAAAAAGGAGAGTTGATTATTAACCACAATTTATACATGTAATTACAATGAAGTACTTTGATACAGCTTATAGCTTGGGTTTTTAGCTGAGTGATGTATGGTGGTCTTTGTCGAATGTTACGGCAGATGATAAAGGAGTAGTCTCATGGCTAATCAACAAAATCAACAGCAGAACAATCAGCAGCAACGTCAACAACAACCAAATCAACCGCAAGAACAACCAGACCAGCAACAACAACCCAAACCAAATCAAGGCCAGCAAAAACAGCCGAATCAAAACCAACCGAACCCAGATCAGCAACAACGCTAGGCGTATTGCTATTTCATGAACGAATGTTAAAGGCATTTCAAGGAAGAATCGATCAAAGGGAGTTGAATCAAAGGAGGACCCTATGTCGAATAATGTTGTGAAAACATTAAAACAGAAGATCAAAGCACGTTTAAAAAAGATCTCTAAGCATCAGTCTAAGCTGAAAACCTTAGAGAAAAAACTGAAGAAGCGTAAGTAGTTTTACGTGGTTTATTTGAAGCAAAGCCCTCATTTTATATGAGGGCTTTGCTGTTACATATATAAGATATCTTTCAATATATGAGGCATTTAGTATGAAAAGGTAACTTTATCTTATTTTAATATCTAAAAATTAGCTGAGTAGTTGAATCATGTCTCGTTTAGTTCTGAGTGGAGCTATTTTAAGTACAAGTCTGCTGATGAGTGGATGTCAGCCACCCGCTTCGGGTGAAGCAGCAGGTTTGAGTTATCCATATTTATATTGGCAGTTATATAAGACACCTTTAGAGAAAAACTTAAATGTGCCTGTACAAGGTGTAAGCCATAAGCAGATACAAGATACTTGGGGGGCAGCACGTGGTCAGGGACGAAAACATCAAGGTATTGATATCTTCGCTAAACGCGGAACACCTGTCTTAAGCGCCACATCAGGCATTGTCTTGGATGTAGGCATTAATAGTCTAGGTGGACAAGTAGTATGGGTAATGGGGCCAAACTTAAGCCGTCACTACTATGCACATTTAGATGCTTATGCGCCTAATATTCAAACGGGTGATTGGGTTGAAGTAGGAGAGGTATTGGGTTATGTCGGGAACACTGGCAATGCCAAGAATACGCCACCACATTTGCACTATGGAATTTATAGGACTGGAAAAGGAGCTGTGAATCCTTATCCGTATTTAACTTTAAATGCATTGAAATAACCGAGCTTTAGTCTACAGCTGTAAAAGTTCGAATGCATGAATTGTATTGGTTATAGAAGGCACATCAATTGGGTTCTTTTCTTATACTTACACAGTACATTTGTATTATTTAGAGGTAAGTTAAAAATATCACAGGTATTTAACATGGACGGCCCTTTATAACGGAACCTACAATTCTTTTTCGATTTCCTTCTATGTGAAGGATTAAAAGGCCTCTTTTTTAGTTCTTGGATTGGAGGTGGATGTCGTACGGGTAAAGTAAAATAGTTGCAATGTTCCTAAACCGAGGACTCCCGCAGCAAGCATAAACTGAAAGTGATATGACCAACCCAAATGCTGCAAGGTACTAAAACTTAAGCCACCGACCAGCTGTACAGTTGCAAAGCTGAGTGTCGCCATACTCCACAGTTTTTTATAGGCCAAGCCGTAGAGTTGTAAGATGGTGTAGGAGGTGAGAAAGACTACCGCAGGGTTCAGTAGGCCTGTGAGAAATGAGGACATGAGCGTAAATACAGGCGAAAAACTCAGAACCGCCATAAAAACTGCCGCAATATAGACACTGTATAAAATCTTTAAAGCCAGAAAGTTGCCAAATTTACGTGCTAAAGCATAAGCTGTTGCAGCACCTAGAGCACTGCCTAGGCCATATAAAATCCAGTTAAAATTGATCCAATATAAATTTAGCGTTAAAACATGGCTTAAATAATCAATCCAAAACAAAGAATGGGGAATATACGCAAAAGCGCTACAGGCATACACAATGAGTAAGCTATAGTAAATTTTATTCACTGTATGAGTCTGGGGCTGGCTCGTAGGAATACTGTGCAGTTGCTTTTGGAAAGGACGAACCAGTGTCCATAATAACCATGTAATGACAAATGAAAAGCCACAGAGAATGAACCATGCACTACTGATTGCAATACGGTCTAAATACGGCATAAACAGCGTGGCTGCCAATACACCAATTCCTATTCCGCTAAATCCAATGAGATTAATTTTAAAACGGTGCTGTAACTCACTGCACTGCGCCACAATACTGGGCGATAGAATCATCAGCAAACCACCGCCGATACCTGAAATGATGCGCCACACTAAATACCAGACTTCATTAAAATGCGAAAATGCACAGGCAAACAGACTGATTGAACCAAAGAGCGCAGCAAAAATGATATAGATCGGCATTTTTGCATTTTGTGGCAACTTCATCGCCCAAAATGCGCCGATCAGATAGCCCAGCAGATTGGCGCTACCGAGTAGGCTGGCGAAGTTGTGTGACCATTCATAGGCTTCGCGAGTGGACGGCAGTAGAGCGGTATAAGAAAAACGTAAGAGGCCAATTCCCAAGCACATACTCAGGCAGAGAAAGAGACTAAGTTGTACTGTGCTTGAGAACGTCCTGTTCATCATAATTTGACTATTTGTTTAAAAAACACACTTGAACTATAAGATGAAATTTACAATAAAACAATCGGGTGATGTCCACCTTTAGTCGAGCGGAGTAAACGCGAAGTCAATTTAATCAGTATCTTTGAGTTGATTGATATCCACTGCATCACCAATGGTATAAAAGTGTCCGCCTGCAACATGATGGATGCTTTTCCATTCATCTGCGGCTTCATGGTAGTACCAATGCCCATCTCTAAAAACCCGATCATCGGCATAAGCAGCAATGACTTTGCCAATAAACAAGTCATGCTGCTGCTGATTATGCGGTTCAGGAATGAGTTCACACAGAATCCAAGCGCTACAGCCTTCAACCACTGGAATTGGGCTGTGACCAAACTGAAAAAGTTCGACCCCACACTGACGTAACTTTTCAGGAGCATCATATTGACTGATCATGCCCAGTGCGTAGACCATTTTCAGCTGTTTAAGTGTAGGGACTTGCAGCGCAAACAAACCCGATTTTTCAATAATACTGCGGGTTTTTGTCGATTTATCGAGTACGACCGTCACTTTGGCTGGGCTAAACTCTAGGGCGCATGCCCAAGCCGCGGCCATGACATCGGTGCTTTCATCATCTTGACTGGAAACCAGCACGGTTGGGCCGTGGTTGAGTAGCCGATATGCTTTTTCTAAAGGGACGGGCAGAATGTGAGGATTAAGCAGAGATTGATTCATGTAAAAGAACACTTTAACAGCCGTTTAAATGCTTTATACCACATTCTAAAACTGCCAATTCAGTCTAAATTTGTACATTCAGCGTGGAATATGGCGCAAAACAGTAAGCCCGTTTAAATTTTGATTTATAATTATGACAGCATCATTTAGGGAAACAATATGAATATCCCCTTAATCGTCAATGTCATCATTTTTATTGCATTGCTTTTTTTACTGGGCCAAACCCGTAAAACCGATTGGAGTTTAGCGAAGAAAGTACTGGCAGGTCTCTGTCTCGGTATTGTTTTTGGTCTCGCTTTACATGGGTTTTATGGTACGAATTCGCCTGTACTGCAAGAGTCGGTACAGTGGTTTAATTTGGTCGGTAAAGGCTATGTCAAACTACTACAAATGGTGGTGATGCCTTTGGTATTTGTTTCCATTTTAGGCGCTGTGATTAAGCTGCACGATGCGGGTTCATTGGGTAAAATTAGTTTTATCAGTATTGGGACTTTGTTATTTACTACCGCGATTGCTGCATTTGTCGGTGTGGTGGTGACCAATCTGTTCGGCTTAACTGCGGCAGGTTTAGTGCAAGGTACACAAGAAACTGAACGTTTAAATAGGATTCAAACTGACTATGTCGGGCAAGTGGCTGACTTGCAAGTGCCTGATTTATTTCTGTCATTTATTCCGAGCAATCCTTTTGCCGAGCTGACAGGGGCACATCCAACCTCAATTATCAGTGTAGTCATTTTTGCAGTGTTTTTAGGCATTGCAGGTTTGAACCTAATGAAAGCGGATGCTGATAAAGGACAAAAGCTGTTGTCTGCAATTGACATCTTGCAAGCGTGGGTCATGAAGTTGGTGCGTCTAATTATGATGCTCACTCCTTATGGTGTGTTCGCACTCATGACCAATATTGTGGCCAACTCTAAAATGGCGGACATCTTAAACTTAGGTGGCTTCTTGGTTGCGTCTTATATCGGCTTGGCGATTATGTTTATCGTGCACGCCGTGATTTTGGCGCTCACAGGTATGAACCCAATTCAGTTCTTTAAAAAGGTTTGGCCTGTGCTGACCTTTGCATTTACCAGCCGTTCAAGTGCTGCCAGTATTCCTTTAAATATTGAAGCGCAAACACGACGTCTGGGCGTACCTGAGTCAATTGCCAGCTTTTCAGCATCATTTGGTACGACCATTGGGCAAAACGGCTGTGCAGGGCTGTATCCTGCGATGTTGGCTGTTATGGTTGCACCGACAGTGGGCATTAATCCACTCGATCCGCTTTGGATTTTGACTTTGGTTTGTGTCGTGACCTTGAGCTCGATTGGGGTGGCAGGTGTAGGTGGTGGAGCAACATTTGCAGCACTGATTGTCCTGCCGATGCTGGGCTTGCCTGTGACTTTGGTTGCACTGCTTATTTCAATTGAACCTTTAATTGATATGGGGCGTACAGCTTTGAATGTGAATGGTTCTATGACAGCAGGTGTTGTGACCAGCCAAGTCTTAGGTCAAACCGATAAGCGTATTTTTGAGCAAGATAATGTGGACTTAAAAGAAGTCTAAGCTGAGAAATATATAGCTTATGAACTGAAAAGAAGCCTATCTTAATGATTAGGCTTCTTTTTATTGGGCGTGTATCCATAAATGACTAAAAACTGTATCTATTTTTTTGCGCAGTTTTTTGCAAAATAAAGCTTCAATTTAGGAGAAAAACGATGAAAATGTATCAAGTCGATGCCTTTACAACTGAATTATTCAAAGGTAATCCTGCCGCTGTGATTGTACGTGATGAATGGTTAGCAGTAGATTTGATGCAGAATATTGCCTTGGAAAATAATTTGGCAGAAACGGCTTTTGTGAAAGTCATTGATGCTGAAAACTATGAAATTCGTTGGTTCACCCCTCAGGTTGAAGTGGACTTTTGTGGGCACGCGACTTTAGCCAGTAGTTTCGTCCTGTTTCGGGATTATACCGATGCCAAACGTATCCAGTTTCATGTAAAAGACTTGGGTGTTTTTATCATTGATCAAGATGTTGATGGCAAGATTCATATGAATTTTCCAATTCGTGCACCGCAAAAGTTAGAAGACTATCCTGCGGAAATTCATGAATTGGTCGATTGTGAAATTAAAGAAGTCTATTTAAACCCACAGGCTTATATTTTAGTGTGTGAGTCTGAGCAGGCCGTTAAGGATGCCAAACCGAACTTAGATAAAATTCGTCAACTGGCAGAAAAGCATAAAGTCAGTACTGCTATTACTGCTGAAAACTTGGATGTTACCCTGACTTCAACGTCTCAAGACTATGATTATATCGCGCGTTATTTCGCACCGCATAAAGGCATCAATGAAGACCCTGTGACAGGCTCCATGCATACAGGTCTTGCACCCTTGTGGGCGGAGAAGTTGGGTAAAACCTCATTGATTGCCTATCAGGCATCGAGCCGTGGTGGATTACTGTACTGTGATATTCAGTCTGAAACGCGAATCCAAATTTCTGGCTATGCCAAGTTATATATGACAGCTGAACTTTACTTAGATTAAGTTGTAATTCTCTTAAATTAAAACTACTGGTGAAAAATAAGCATTGATTAAAATGCTATTTTTCACCAAATTACTATAAAAAAAAATTCACTTTCCTCTATGATGTTGAGAATCATTCATATTTTGTCGAATTATTTGGAAAAATAATGTTAATGCGTTTTAAAACATTGAGTTTGTCGGTATTGCTACTTGGCTTTGGGGGCACAGTATGGGCACAACCCGTATTGGTAAAATCGGAACAGAAAATTGAAGAATATAAATTAGATAACGGTTTACGTATTATTCTTGCGCCAAACGATAAAGAAAATAAAGTGTATATGAATATGGTCTATTTGACTGGTTCATTGAACGACCCAAAAGGTAAGGGCGGTTTAGCGCACCTATTGGAACACTTAGCGTTCAAGGGGACTAAAAATGTTCCAGGGGATGAGTTTCAACGCCGTTTAGATCAATACGGTTTAATGAATAATGCCAGCACGGACTATTATTCAACCAAATATATTAATGTGGTTCGTCCTGAACAAAATGCAATTAATGAGCTAATTCATCTTGAAGCAGAGCGTATGGACGGTTTGGTGCTCCAAGAAAAATATGTACCATCTGAAATCGCGATTGTAAAACGCGAGCGTGAAGTCCGTATGGATCAGCCTTTTTCAGTGCTCATGGATCAGATGTGGAAGTCCGCTTATGGTAATCAATATTTAGGGCGTTTACCGATTGGTGATTTAAATGAGTTACAGTCAATCAAAATGGCTGAGCTGAATAAGTTTTATCGTGACTGGTATGCACCGAATAATGCGGTGTTTGTCATTTCGGGCAAGTTTGACCAAGCTGCTGTACTGAAGCAGATAGATGAAAAGTTTAGTGCGATTAAAGCGCGTGCTGTGCCTGCGAAAGTCAAAGTGCCTGTCTTAGATGCCAGTAAGATTAAAGATCGTCAGTTTGTGGTGAAAAAGGGCAGTAACTTAGCCAAATATAATATCTACCTGAATGGTAAAAACGAGAACATTAAGACCGCGTTGGCGGTGTCACCGTATTTATACACCATGCAACCCAGTGGGCATTTGTACCAAAGCATTGTAGAAACGGGAACGGCGACAGCTGTTCAGTCGACCACATGGTTAGACCAAGATTTTAATATGGTGTTTATGGGCGCAGTTTATGCCCCCAACCATGATGTAAAGAAAGTCGAGTCGGCTTTGGTTACTGGTGTAGAAAAAACACCAAGCTTCAATGAGGTTGAGCTCAACCGCGTGAAGAGCATGATTAAAAATGCCCAAGAAAGCATGTTCAGCAGCGCAACGGCAGTCGGTGGTATGCTCAGTGACTACGTGGTTTCTGCCAATGGTGATTGGACACAATACTTTAAAGATCAGCAACAGTTACAACAGCTCAGCGTTACTGATGTGAACCAACGTTTAGATGACTTTTTAGTACCCGAGCATCGTATTTCAGGCACAATTTTACCAACCCCAGAAGATCAGAAAAAAGCACTTGAACAAGCGGTAGCAGCGATCCCAGCAAAAACTTTAGACCAACAAGCTGTTGCTGAAGAACCATTGAAAGATGTCAGTGCGTATAAGGCAGAAGTGGCTGAATATGTAAAAAGTTCAAAGCAATATTTAGAAAGTGCTGAAAAACAAATTCAGCGTGGCAAGTTAAAAAATGGCATGCAATATGCGCTGTACCCAAGTACTACGCGTGACGATAAGACCTATGCCACCATTTCGATTGACTTTGGTACTGCAGAAAGTTTGTTTAATAAAGCAGAGTTATTAGATCTAACTTCTTATTTACTGCTCAGAGCTTCAACTCAATATAGTTTGCAAGATATTGCAGATCATTCGATCGATGCGGGCGGTGGAGCAAGTGCCTCAAGTAATGGCAATGGGATTAATATTTCAATCGTGGCGAAGAAAGAAAAATTTGATGAATTTTTTAACTTCGTGATTGATGTCCTTAAAAATCCAACCTTTGAACAAAGCCAGTTTGATTTGATTAAGTCACAAAGCTTAGCAAGTCTAGACCGACCGTATACAGAACCCGAAACTGTAGCGGCTTTAACCATTGCTCGTTTACTTGAAACTTATCCAATTGGGGATATTCGACATCACTTCGAGCCTGAATATGTCAAGAAGCAGTATCAGGCCGCAACACAAGCTCAGGTTAAACAGCTGTATCAGCAGTTTTTTGCGATGAATCATGCACAAATTTCGGTAACGGGCGTGATTGATACGAAAAAGATGAAAAAGACTTTAAATCAGGCTTTTGCAAACTGGAATTCGGCAGCGCCTTATCAGCGGATTACTTCTGACTTTACTGCATATAAAGCGCAGCGTGTACATGCACTGTCAGAGCAGCGTGAGTTTGGTAGCTATCAGAGCATTATGACGTTCCCTGTGGGTACATACCACCCAGATGCACCTGCTTTACAGGTACTCGAGCACATCTTAGGTGAGTCGCAGTTATCTTCTCGTTTGGCACAAGAGTTACGTGAAAAGAATGCCTTGGTCTATGGTTTTGGTAGTAGTATTTCGCTGGATGACTGGACGGAGTCAGGAGCGCTAACGATTGATGCAAACTATAGCGCAGGCAAATCGGCTCAAGTGTCTCAAGCGGTCTATAAAGTGTTGAATGAGTTATTGGCAAAAGGCGTTACTGAACAAGAAGTAGAAGCTGCCAAGGCCGATATTTTGAAAAAACGTGTGACTGCACTTGAAGATAGTCGCAATATTCATCGCATGCTGATTCCTCAAATGAAGCGCAATCGTACTTTACTGGATCGCGAACAGCGTGATTTAGCATTGGCCAAAATTAGTAAAGCCGATGTTGATGCGGTGATTCAGAAGTATATTAAGCTGGATCAGTTGGTTGAAGTGATGGCTGACCAATATGGCAAAGCGCAACCAGCGCTGAAAAAGTAAAGATTTCAGTTTTCATCCAAAAAGAACCCCCTCAAAATTGAGGGGTTCTTTTTGTTATAGCTTTTAGGAATTAGTTTTCTTATTTTTTCAATTAAAGCCGATAAAACTGTTTGGCATTGTGATGGAATACGCGCTCTAAAGCATCAGGGTCATAGGCTGCGACGACATCACTAAAGGCATCAATAATATTGATCAATGAGGTACTCACCGAATCCATGGGAAAGTTAGAGGCAAACATCACCCGATAGGTACCAAAACAGGCGAGAGCATGTGTAATCATGGGATGTGCAAGGTCAAAGACTTCTTGTTTGGAAGCCAGTCGGCCTTCTTTATGAAAACGATGTCCTAATACAGGCATGAAAAGCCCCGACATTTTGGTATAGACATTTGGATAGCTTGCAAGTTCAGCTAAGTCGTCTTTCCAACGAAAGAAAATATTTTCCCGCGCTGTTTGTGTCATCCCTGTATTTGCACCAATTGGACCAAATAAACCTGCGGGTGTACCTAGATGGTCTAGCACAATGGAAGTTTCAGGGAACTGCTTGGCCAGATAAATCACATCTTCAAGCTGTGTGGAATAAACCCAAGCATCAAAACTCAAGTTGTATTGGGACAGCACTTCGAAGCCTTTGAGAAATTTTTTATTGCGATATAAGTGTGGCTCATCTGTCCACGCATGGATTTGTTTGTCTTCATGAAAAGACGCCATTTTACGAATACCACGAAAGTGTGGTGAAGCTTTATGGTGTAATTTTAGGATCTTTGTAAAGTTACGATCACGTGGATCAGCTGTTGCGACAATGCCACCCAATTTGACCGTATCGGCTCCAAAAGCTAAAGACTCAATAAATTGAGTTTCCTCAACCACACCTTTGCCTTTGCTGTGATGCCAACTGGCTTCTACATGCACTACTTGTTCTACTGTGTATGGGCCAGTATCGCGTTTATAGTCTTGGGGCAAATACGGACGTGTAATATGACGGGTTAGACCGATGGTTTCAATCAGGTCTTTAGGTTTCACCAAACGAACCATTTTGTCCAAAAGCTTAGGATGCTTACCCAATAATTTGACTGCCAAAGCCGCTGCATGTGGCGTGTTATAGGGGTCCCACTGATGGATGTGTGGATCGATGAGTGCAAAGTCCAAATGCTGCATGTTCTTCCCTAAGTCATATTCCTTAGCGATTACCTTACTGTAAATTGAGGTGTTGCAACATTGTATTTCGTTTCAAATACGACGAAATAAAAAAAGCCTGCGCAAGGCAGGCTTTGATTGATCAGTGATCGTGTTTGTGGTCGTGCTTGTTGGCATGAAATTCTTCGTTATGACGGAAACGAAGGTAGTTTTCAAACTGTTCACAATATTCGTCATAGTTGTCTTCAAGCATCATTTGAAACTGCTGCAAAATATAAGACATCACTTGTTCTTTGGCATCACGCATTTCATCGCCATCTTTAAAGTTGTTGGCTGCCACCCACGTGTTAAAACGGGCTGTACCAAACAACATCGCAGCACTCACTTGGCCACGTATTTCAGCAGGTTTCACTTGTGAACCTTTTTCAGTGCGACAAAAATCGTTGGCTTGCTTAATAAATTCATCTGCACGTTCAAAAAAAGCAGCATTCAACGCTTCTTCTTCGGTTACATCTGTTGCTTCAATCTTCTGAACCATGAACTTGTCCTAAAATACATAAATAACTCAGACTGCATTATAGGCAAAGCCTTGCAGAAACTAAACCTTTGCCTTAATCTAAAAATAGCCTAAGCAATAAAATAGAGAATATCCATGCAAGATGCGATTGCGGTACAAAGTTTAAAAAGTGATATTGCCTTATTGCGTCAAAATATTTGGCCGCCACAAAATCTAGCCAATGTAGAAGGCTTACCGATCTATTACGGGACGAAAGCAGAGGTCGAGGACTACTACCGTCAGTGGACGGGTTTGATTGAGCGGGCGCAAGACTTGTTCCAACCCTTTATGGAAGATGAGGTGTTGGATGCAATTCATTTACCCAGCCATTTGAACTTACCGCTGTTTTATTTTCATGTCGATCGTATTCGGATTAATAAAACCCGTGCTAAAGAATCTAAAAGTTTTCGCGGCATTGCAAGCCTAATCGAAAAATGTGGGCAGTTTGAACCAGAGCAAATCCAAGCTATGCGCGCTTGGTTGGACAGCGATGATAACGCTGCCTTGGTTGCGCATAGGGAATTTATTGACCTCAGAACCTATGTGTTTCAGCATGGGCAGAGTGAATATACCCGTACCCGATTTTATGTAAATGGTATCGTGTTAAGTACCGAAGCACACTTTGAATTGGTCGATGCTCGAGACAAACCACGTAAACAGCGCAGTGATAGCTATAACGACCCCTTAGCAGACAACAATACGTGGAAAGTGTACGGAAAGTATCGTTAACTTAGGTATAGACAGGGAATTCACCTATAGAAGAACTTTTCGCTGCTGATCTATATTTTAATTTAAAAGACTATTTCAGCTTTTGGGCTTGACTGAACAGCATCAGCTGTTGTTCAACCAATTTTAGCATTCTATTTTTTTCCGCGGCGATCCAGCCTGTGGCAAAACTATAAGCGGCTTCTGGTTCAGGGGCTTGTTGAAACAAGGCATCTGCAACCACCAAATCATTATAGTGCCCTAGGCTTTCCTGAACTGCTTTGAGTTTTTTTAAATAGGTTTTTAATGCTTTTGCATCGAGTAAAGACGCCACAAACTCAATGCTATAACGCAGTTGTTTGACTTGTTTACGAACGCGGTGTTTTTCCTCATCTTCAAGCTGGCTAAAGTGCTCGGCATGTGCGCATATTTTATGGTGTAAAGACTGTATCACTTTGAGCGCATGTTTTTTCAGTTTGGTTTTTGAAGGCGAATCTAGTTCTTGCTCTGTAAATAAAATTAATTCAAGCCAAAGTTGCGTCGTTTCTGGTTGTCGGAATAGAGCACAGACATCAGTGATAGCCTCTGTACTTGGTGGAAGATAGTCTAATGGATAACCTGCCTCAATTAGCTGAGGAAGTAAATCCTCGTTCAGCGCATCGATATCACGTGTTCCACCTAAGGCTTGAAAAATAGTGGTGAGTTCCGCTTTCCAGTGTGGTTGAATGTCGTCCGACCATGCAGCAAAACTTTTCAGTGCACTACGCAAGCGGCGAATCGCCACGCGGGCTTGGTGTATATGCTCACTGGAGTACTGCTGTCGAGCAATTGAACTGGCATTGGGAAGTAAGTGCTGTAGGCAATTGGCCAGTATGCTTTGTAGAGCCTCAACTTCGCTTGAACTTCTGTTCAATACAAGAGGTGTTTGATACTGCGCAGGAAAGTAACTTTGCTGACGAACGGCCTGAAGGCCATAGTCTGACTTGCTATGTGTGTCGAGACTCAGTTGGTATTTTTGAATCCAAGCTTGTATAAATGCGATCAGATCTTCTATCGATCCTTGTTTTAATTCAAATTCGATTTCGAAAATATCTACACTGCTTTGTTCTTTAAAAATTTTGCCAATATCGAGAGCAATTTCAACTGTACTACTTCCAACATCCTGCAAAACACGTAAACGTTGGATCTTGGTTTCAAAGAGCAATTCAAGGGTTGGAAGTGGAAGCCCCAAAGCGCGTTTTAATTTTTTGTAGATAGCGGAATAATCTTTTTTATAGTTATCTAAGTCGAGTGTAGTCGTCTCAGGTGGCTCTATATCAAATTCAAGTTCAAAGCGACCCAATGCTTTTGCGGTATCTACTGCTTTGAAGGTTTGTTTCCATTCATCATTTTCCTGCCGACGTCGAATCGCGATGCAATGCTTAGCAAGTGTTTGATCCGCTGTATCAAAGTATTGGGCTGCTAAATGAATCGGCTCAGCCTTGAGTAGTGTAAAAGCTTTTTGCAAGGCCTTACGCTTCTTAACTGGAACTTGAAACTTAAACTCAATCTCTTGCATAGCCCTGACTCATGACAACCTAGGTTTTACTATATGCTAAATTGAGTAAAAAAAGACCAGTTTTGAATAGGTATAAGCTAAAAGAGCAGAAATAGTGTGCTAGATGTCACTTTAAAATGAAGATAGTGGTTAGAAATATGCAGAGTTAATAAGTACAGATGGTTACATCGAAGTGATAATAAATCTACATTGAGTAGGAATGTATAGGCTTACTTTTTAAGAATAAAAATGAATATAAAGCCTGTATTGTTCTGATAATAGGCCGTTTTGTCATAGATAAATTAGTGGTTTGGAGATACCAATCACGATCTTCTATCGCAGTTTTGCGGCTTGTCAGGCTTTGTGGGGGATGATAGCAGTCATGTATTTAACATGACTGCTATCATATACAGAGCGTTATTTTAAGAATTTACGGCTAACTAAGAACTGTTCTGTCGCTTCTAAAAGTTTATCGGCATAAACTTCAAGCTTCGCCGTGAGCCAACCCAAAACAAACCAATCACTGGCTTCAAGTTCCGTTTGTTGAATGTACGCAGCTGAAGTCGCCAAGATTTGATATTCATGTGCGGCTTGTTGGGCATCATTCAACGCTTTACTGTATTTCTGCAAATTTTTTACATCATAAATTGACGTTAAAATAGGAAAACTAAACTTCAATTCCTTAATTTTCTGCGCCAATACATCTAAGCTTTCAAAGTGGCTAATATCTGCAGCATTTAAGCTTTCTTGTAGCTGTCGATATTGGTTTTGCAGGGTATTGTGTGCATAGGTTTTTAAATCCTGCTTTTGTACCTGATCATGTGAACTTAAACTAAAGGTCAATAATTCAAGATAATGATGTACGTTCTGTGTCGATTTAACTAAATTTCCAAGCTTTTCTTGAGCATATAAAATGTCTTTGGCAAGATTTTCAGTAGTGGTTGGGTTTTGAAGAAAAGCGCCTAGGGTACTTTGCATATGCTGCAAATGTTGTAAATGATCAAACTGATGCTTAAATGCAGCAAGTTGCATCGCCCATTTATCAGAAATATTGCTATTCCAGTCCTTAAACAAAGCTAAGGTCAGTTGTAAGTGCTCTAAAGCGGTTTGTGCCTGATCAATATGGCTTTGCTCAGCAACACCTGCTGAAATTGCAGCAATATTTGGCAGTAAATGTTGCATTTGCTGACCAATCAACAAACTCAGGTTATGTGCCGCACTTTCTTTTTTCGATAAGACAAACTCTTTTTCAAAACGTGCTGGACTCACTGTTTGCTCAAGTGCCAGTAGATTACCCATTTCGGCTTTGCTGCGGACATCTAACCACAGTTGATACTTCTTCACCCATTCAAAACTAAAAGCCAAAAGCGACTGAACAGAGCCTGATTTGAGTTCAAACTCTACCTCATGGATGGTCTGTTCTCGACCAGATGCACGAACCATACCAACATCCAAACAGACTTCAATTTCAGCGTCTTCAAACTGAATGACGCGATAGGTGCGTTGGATGTCCGTTTCAAAGGTGAGCTTTAACGCAGCCGCGTCCACTCCTAAAGCTTGGGTTAAAATTTGCTGAGCCTCTGGAATAGCTTCATAAATGCTTAAGTCCAGTTCAGGAGATGACTCTAACTCACCCAAATTATGATTATGTTCAAAACGGTGTAAATGACTTTTACCTGCGGCTTTGAGTGTTTGAATCCAGCTAATACCTTCAAGACGCTGACGCAAAGCTGCGCCGTGTTGGGCCAAGAGGCGATCAGGCGTGTCAAAATACTTGGCTTGAAGTTGAATCGTTTCAGATTTTTTAGGATCTAAAGCTTTAAGAAGGGCGGGACGTCGTGCTTCGCTAATCTGAAATTTTAATTCAATTTCAACCATGAAAAATTCCTAATTTGAGGGGCTAGGTCAGTGCCAAGCCTTTATGTATTTAGATGCATGATCTGTAGTTTGTTTTTATGTGCGCTAAAGGCACACCAATGACCACTGGATTGTAGCGAAAAAGAGACAGTATGTAAGACTTGACGACACAATAAAACAAAGTTGCAGCATGAGATTGATCAAAAACAATTCTGTTTTTAGTAGACACGCGCCCAGAGGCGATTGCACTTTGCAGATTGCATATTTTCAGTTATGTTGATAGAAAAACATCAGGATGATGACAGATGAATGCTCAGGTTGAACCAAAACAGGAACATGACGCTGAACCTAATTTTCAATTGCCGATTAAGGACTATCACCAGTTTTATCGTTTTTATCTAACAGAGCACCGCAACATCATGAGTCGTCGGCTACACGTCGCGGGCAGTTCAATTGGACTGTACTTTTTCTCTAAAGCCATACTTAAACGCAAGCCGCGTTATTTTATATACGGCTTAGTCTCTGGATATGCCTGTGCGTGGGTAGGTCATTTTGTTTTTGAAAAAAATAAGCCAGCTAGTTTTAAACAGCCTTTGTATAGTTTTATTTCTGACTGGCGCATGTTTTCCGATGTTTTACGTGGAAATTTAAGCTTACAAGATCGTGCTTTGGATAAAATTCCAAGTTAGTGAAGCACTTTGTGACTTCATCATGAAAGTTTTATGAAAAGCTTGAAATTAACAGTTGCAAAGTATGAGTTAATGTTCTAATAATGAGATCGTTGTTTATATTTTCACCAAATAATATATAAGTGCTTTGAACTTTAAAGTGCTTTTAGTTTTCCAAGCCTAGAGCGACCTTCTCTAGGCTTTTTTTATGTGGATTTTAAATAAAATATGCGGCTTTTTAGCTTTTATGATGTTGTTCAAACACCACTGGTTTAAAAAGCTAAAAAGCCGTATCAGATCGCTGCGTGTCTCTTATTCTTGTTATAAAGTTGTTATTTTTATTTTATTCTTGTTGCTTTCTGTATCCATTAAACTGCGAAAGCGGTGGGGCGACTATCACTGAAAATAGGTATTTTTATATAGCCTGAGCTTAGTCGCGGGATTTTTGTACAAAGCAAAGCATTTTCATTCCCAACTCATTTAAGCATCAGTCGCCTTTAGCTTTATAATAGAACAACATAACCCAAAGGTAGAGTTAAATGCGCGGTTTATATTTAATTACAAATGATGATCCTTTAGAGCTACTTTTGGCTAAATTAGAAGGTGCAATGGCAACACGTGAAGTTGCCATTTTGCAGTATCGCCGTAAAAAAGTACCCAAAGAAGAACAGGCTTACGAAGTTGAGTATATGAAAGCGATGTGCGCTGAGTATCGTGTTCCTTTTGTGATCAATGATGACTTAGAAATGGCCGTTAAATATGGCGTTGGTGTGCATTTAGGGCAAGGTGATGGCGAAGTTGCCGAAGCTGTCGCACGCCTGCCAAAAGATGCGGTGATTGGTCGTACGTGTTTGAACTCGATTGAGCTGGCTGAAAAGGCGATTGCTGAAGGTGCAACTTACGTCGCTTTTGGTGCAATTTACGCAACTGAAACCAAGCCAGAGGCTGGCAATATTGGCTTAGAGACTTTAAAAGAAGCTAAAGCCAAATTGAATGTGCCGATTTGTGCGATTGGTGGCTTAACAGTTGAAAATTCAGGTGAAGTGATCGAAGCTGGTGCCGACCTTTGCGCAGTGATTAGTGATATATTAGGGCTATCAATGTCTGCGATTCCTGATCGTATAGAACAGTGGGCTGATTTATTTGCATCTAAAGCTTAAGCGTTTTTAGATGTTTTTTTATTTTTTGAGTTGAGTAACTTCATGAGCTTATCTCCAAAGCAAGAACAATTGTTTAAACAAGCAAGCAAACATATTCCGGGTGGTGTGAACTCACCTGTACGTGCATTTAATAGCGTAGGCGGAACGCCTGTCTTTATTGAAAAGGCGCAAGGTGCATACTTGTACGATGTGGATGGTAAGCGCTATGTAGACTATGTGGGCTCATGGGGACCAATGATTTTAGGTCATGCTCATCCTGAAATTATTAAAGCAGTTCAAAATGCTGCAGTGGATGGTTTGAGTTTCGGTGCACCTACCGTACATGAAACAACTTTAGCTGACATTATTTGCGAAATTATGCCGTCAATTGAGCTGGTTCGTATGACCAACTCAGGTACTGAAGCAACCATGACAGCCATTCGTCTTGCACGTGGTTATACAGGTCGTGACAAGATTGTAAAATTTGAAGGCTGTTACCACGGTCACTCAGATTCACTGCTAGTAAAAGCAGGTTCAGGTTTGTTAACCAGCGGCGAAGGTGAAGCGACTTCAGCTGGTGTTCCTGCCGACTTTGCCAAACACACACTTACTCTTCCATATAACGATATTGCTACTTTGAAAGAGTGCTTTGCTAAGTTTGGTTCAGAGATTGCGGGCGTGATTGTGGAACCTGTGGCAGGGAACATGAACCTAGTCAAACCAATCGACGGCTTCTTACAAGCGATTCGTGATGTATGTGATGAACATGGTTCTGTTTTTATCATTGATGAAGTGATGACTGGTTTCCGTGTTGGATTGGGTGGTGCGCAAGCTCACTATGGCGTGACTCCTGATTTAACCACCTTGGGTAAAATTATTGGTGCAGGCTTACCCGTTGGTGCTTTTGGTGGGAAACGAGAAGTGATGGAGTGTATTGCACCACTGGGTAAAGTTTACCAAGCTGGAACACTGTCGGGGAATCCACTTGCAATGCGTGCAGGGATTGAGATGTTTAAACACCTGCGCCAAGATGGTTTCTATGAAAAATTGACAGCGCAACTAGAAAAACTGCTTGTGGGTTTACAAGCCGCGGCTGATGAAGCGGGTATTGCTTTTAAAACGCAACAAGTAGGCGGTATGTTTGGTTTGTACTTTACCGATCAAGAAGACATTACTAGCTTCGACTCGATGTTAAAGTGTGATATCGATGCATTCCGTAAGTTCTTCCATGGCATGTTAGACCGTGGTGTGAACCTTGCACCATCTGCATTTGAAGCTGGCTTTATTTCAGCTGCCCATTCTGATGAAGATATAGAATTTACGCTGCAAGCAGCGAAAGAAGTTTTTGCAAGCATGAAGTAAGTATTTGTCCTTGTTAAAAAAGCCCATCTCATTTGATGGGCTTTTTATATGATGGGTATTTTGAATAAAAAAATACTATATCTCAAATACTTTGTGTTAATTTTAGGAGTACATGAAAAAAATGAATAATTAAATAAGATGACTTATGATTTTAAATTTTCTTCGAAAGCCTATTCAGCTAAAACATTTTTTGATCTTTATACTATTGTCACCAATCATTATCGTTATTTTGAGTGTTATTGTTAGTGTATTAGAACCAAGTGATGTACCGAGCTTAAAAGAAAAACCATATGAGTGTGGAAGTTTTGGTGATCAGAAAATGCGCATTGATCGACGATATTTATTTTTTGCAAGAGTTGAATATCAAGATGTCAGTTACTGGGAGAAAGGCTATAGAGAGCTACATAATACCAAAGATTGTAATGACCAAATCGGTAACGCCACATTTCTTGTGAAATGGCCAGAAATGCATCCTTCAGAAGGTTTTAGGCTTTCCTCAAATCAAATCAGTGACATCGCTTTCACTTTATCACAACGTGGTAATTGGAAGGATGAGTGGGGAGACGACAAAACGTTTTTTGATTATACGCCTTCATTGAAATTTTATTTAAGTGAACGGATGGGTGCTCGAAAAGATATGAGCATAAGTGATATTAATTCGGAGAAGAAATTTAATGCAAGTTTGTCACTTTATGAAATAGATTTGGGAGAGCAAGATAATATTTCTAAAAAAATTTACTGGAAAGAAGAAAACGGGAAAGGCATTGGTGTAGTCATTGCGTGTGCTTCATATCCAAGTGGTGCTACGGCGTGTGAATTAAATAGTCATGTACCAAATTATGGTTTTAATACTAGTAATTTGGATATAGATTTCCATGCGGAGCTTCTGCCACATTGGGAAAAAATTCAGCGTGATTCTTTAAAATTATTTAATTCTTTTCAAATAGAAGAAAATCAAGTAAATGCTTCGGGCAAAGAACATTGATGTAGCAAAAAGAACTATTGAGTAGTAAGAAAACACGATATAACGCAATCAAGCCTAAAATTTAAAGACTTTGAATAATGGTAAAAGAGGGGAGGAATAATGGATAAATACTTACTGGTGGCCTTGGTGGTTGGTGCATGCATACTGTTGGTGATTTATACCCAACTTGCACCAGCAGGCGGACAGAAAAATTTTAAGCAAATCGTACAGCAGGCATTTAGTCGTTATAAAGTGATCGAAAAAAACTACACCATTATGATTTGTGAGATCAACCATCGCAATGAGCCAGAAGAATTGGTCTTTATACGTATCGATCCTGCTCAAAAGAAAAATTTACGCATTTCGGGAAGAATGCTGATAGCAACTTATCCCAAAGCACCATCGGTACGTGAAATGCGTAAAGACTTTAAAAACTATGTTACTTAACGTTTAGCGTCGACGAGAGCTACTACGGCTGCGTCCGCGCGCCATACCGCCAAGAGCATTGAGTACAGCAAGCTTAGTCATACTGCCTGAAGCATGTGCATGACAAATAGCAGCAGCGAGAGCATCGGCGGCATCTTGCTGTGGTTTGATGCTCAGGTTTAGGAGTCTCATCACCATCATTTGTACTTGTTCTTTGTCCGCAGCGCCATAACCGACCACCGACTGTTTAATCTGGCGTGCGGTGTATTCTGCAACTTGTAGGTCAAGGTTTACCAGTGCAGCAATAGCAGCCCCGCGTGCTTGCCCTAGCTTCAGTGCGGAGTCAGGGTTTTGTGCCATAAATACTTGCTCAACTGCGGCTTCGGTTGGGCCATGAAATTTTACAATACGATCAATCCCTGCAAAAATACGTTTTAGCCGTTCAGGCATATCAGCAGCTTCGGTACGAATGGTGCCAGCATCGACAAAAATTAGTTTTTGACCTTCTTTTTGAATAATACCGTAGCCTGTGAGGCGAGAACCGGGGTCAATACCAATAATTAATGACATGCTTGCCCTTTAAAAAAAATAATATGCCCATATTGTTACATAAGCGTATCAAAAAAGCTTGATGTAGATTGAGCACTTGATTCTTGCACCTTATTCATTTTGTTGAGATTAGATTAATTTTCATGAAATTATTTCTTTTTATATTAGCTGGTGTCATTCTCGAAGTCTTCGTATGGATTGGCGTGGGTGACCTCGTTGGTAGCATGTGGTACGTATTCTTCTGGTTTATTGCCGCTTTCTTTATTGGTATGAGCCTGATTCGTAAGTATTCAGCAGGTTTAATGCCACAAATGCAGCAAATGCAAGCGGGCCAGATGGGTGCAGATCCTGCATTAACAAACAATCTGCCAAAAATCATTGCGGGCTTTCTTTTATTGATTCCTGGCTTGGTGACAGACGTGGTTGCCGTGTTATTGCTTATTCCTGCGGTGCAAAAAGCCATGACGGGCGCGCTGATGAACGTGATGATGAAACGTCAGCAAGCGATGATGGAAAAAATGATGGGTGGCATGATGGGGGATATGAATGGCATGGGCGGTGGTGCTCAAGGTCAAAACCCATTTGCAGATATCATGCGCCAGATGCAAGAAATGCAGCAACAGCAGGGTGGTTCAGCTTATCGTGACTCGAGTATTATTGATGGCGAAGCACGAGAAGTTACGCCAGAGGCGAAAAAAATTGAAATGAAAGATGTGAATAAATAATTTCATGCCTAATTTTAAAGCCGAGTTCTAACTCGGCTTTTTTTATCTTTATGAAAATGGTTTAAGTGCTTATGATTTAAAATAAATATAACAAACGATATAATTATTTTTTAAAATTTATGCCACTTTTTTATGTCATTGCTTTTCACGATTTGCGCATTGCATTTTGTTGCGCAGCTAAGTCCTGGTCCTGATGTTTTGCTGATTGCCAAAAGTTCAGCTTCGACCACACAAAAAAACACTTTAAAAACGATCTTAGGTATTTCTGTTGGCATCGTCGTTTGGGTGGTTTTAACCTTATTAGGTTTTACCGTACTGATCGACAAAATGCCGTGGATTCAACAAGTATTGATGGTGATTGGTGGGGTGTTCCTTGCACGTATGGGCTGGCTGATGTTGAAAGCCGGTCTCAACACAATGCAGCAAGAAGCCTTGCTAGATGATGGTCAAAAACTGCCTCCACCAAAGGCCAACCATTATTTCATGTCAGGTTTGCTGACTAACTTGTCTAACCCGAAAACACTGATTTATTTTAGTAGTGTGTTTTCACTAGCCTTGAGTTCTAGCGCAAGTCCCTATTTAAAAATGCAACTTGCGGTGATTATTCCAATCCAAACTTTTATGACTTTTGCACTGCTGATGCTGCTCTTGTCATTACCTAAAATTAAGGCGGCATATCAGCGTTCAGGGAGTTATATCGACATTTTTTCTGGCGGGTTGTTCCTAATTTTTGCTTTATGGCTTTGGTACGATGCTCTCGCAATCTACATCTAAGTCATTTTTAAGCTCTTTAGATGATGGAGCCTGTTCCAAGCTAGACACTTCATCTTTTTTACTTTGCGCATAGCGGTTGGGCTGTAATGTCGCTTCGGTATTTTCTGAACCTTTATAGCTACGGCTGCGGTTGGCACGTTCGCGTAAACCGCCTTTTTTAATCAACAGAACCATTCTTTCTTCCTCATCGTTGCATCTTATTTTAATAAACAATCGCGAGAAAACTAAAGGGTTTCGAGCAAATACTTTGGAATACGTCAAAAACTATTATGTTACAAAATGAAATTGTCATGATTCGGTGTTATAAAGAGGAATATGCGTTAAATCAATTGATTAATCTTTCAGTGTAAGCCGTTGCTGACATCACTTCAGGTGAATGGCGCTTGAGTCTCAACAAATACTCACATAAGATAAATGAATCTAACATTCTGTGAGGCAGGGTGATGGACAATAAAAACAAGAAAGGACAAAAACAAGGGGGGTAAAGCCATGCTCTATCAATACCACTGCGCATGTTGTGAAACAGTTGTCGCATCAACAGATAAAGACTGTCCAAACTGTGGATCACATAATATTCGAAGTCCTTTTGGATTTTGGATTTTCTGTATTGTTGCATGTCTTGCAGCAGCGATTATTGTTAAATCTGTACAAGTCTATTTGGCCGACCGAAACAGCGAACCCGCTGCCGTGACTTCGCTCTTTGATGTGCTCAATCATGACAACAAACCCAAGTAGTGAGGTTCAATGACTTCACGACTGAACTGATGGGCTATTTTCCATCAGTTCAAATAAAAAAACCCGCATTAAGCGGGTTTCTTTTAGGATCAAACTTATAGACCAGCTGAAGCTTTAAGTGCTTCCACTTTGTCGGTTTTTTCCCACGTAAATGCTGTATCTGAACCTTCACGACCGAAGTGACCATAAGCAGCAGTTTGCTTATACATCGGTTGAATGAGGTCAAGCATACGAGTGATCCCGTATGGACGTAAGTCGAAGTGTTCACGGACTAATGCAATGATCAACTCTTCAGATACTTTTGCTGTATTGAAGGTATTGATCGAAATAGATGTTGGCTCAGCCACACCAATGGCATAAGACACTTGAATTTCACATTTGTCAGCAAGGCCCGCAGCTACGATGTTTTTCGCAACATAACGACCTGCGTAAGCAGCAGAACGGTCAACCTTAGATGGATCTTTACCAGAGAAAGCACCACCACCGTGACGTGCCATGCCACCGTAAGTGTCTACAATGATTTTACGACCTGTTAAACCACAGTCACCCACTGGACCACCAATCACAAACATTCCTGTTGGATTAATGTGGAATTTGGTGTCTGCATGGAACATTTCAGCAGGGATCACTTTTTTCACGATTTCTTCAATCACAGCTTCTTTTAAGTTGCTTTGAGAAATTTCAGGATCGTGCTGGGTAGATAATACGACTGCGTCTAAACGAACAGGCATGCCATTTTCATAAGCAAAAGTCACTTGGCTTTTTGCATCTGGACGTAACCATGGTAAAGCGCCACTACGACGTAGCTCAGCTTGCTTTTCCATTAAACGGTGTGCATATGAAATTGGAGCAGGCATAAGCACGTCAGTTTCACGGCTTGCATAACCAAACATTAAACCTTGGTCACCTGCACCTTGATCTTCAGGCTTTTGACGGTCTACACCTTGAGCAATCTCTGGTGACTGTTTACCAATCATGTTGATCACGGCACATGTTGAACCATCAAAACCAAGGTCAGAATGGTGGTAACCAATACCATTTACGGTTTGACGAACAATCGCTTCAAAGTCCACATTTGCAGTTGTTGTGATTTCACCTGCAAGTACTACCGCACCCGTTTTTACAAGCGTTTCACAAGCAACCCGCGCATATGGGTCTTCTTTTAAGATCGCATCCAAGATAGCATCACTGATTTGGTCAGCCATTTTATCTGGATGGCCTTCGCTTACAGATTCCGAGGTAAATACAGCGTACTCGCGCATAAGTCCTATCACAGTTAATTTAAAAGACGCAATATGGTACATCGACTTAGCCGTTTGAGCCAGTTCTACACGACCAAAATGACTGAATTTATTTCAATTCAACGACTTTTTATCTGATATAAGCATCTAAAAAATTGATATAGCGTTTATTTTTAGTTCGAAATGACAAAGTAACGGGTTTTGCTTCAAAGTATACAGGTACCTATTATGAGGTGTTTTGCTTTGGTTATATCTAAATGTAAAACAATAACTTGCTCAAGTTTGTATTGGCTTGGGTGTTAGGTTGGTAAAGAAAAAATGCTCAAAATATGCATCATAAAAGAATCTATAATTTGTACTAATTCATGAAAAATCTAAAAAAATGAATAAATTTCACCATGAGTGTTTAATTGTATGTAAAAAATACAAATGTATCTTGTGATGTGTTTGATACTCAAGGATAACGGTTTGTTCTGATTAGTGAATAGGGTGGCCGAGCTTTGCTTTTAAAAAGTTGGCCATTCTATCGTGTGGAATTTGAACTAAAAGAAGCTAGAGAGACATTTCTGAGTGAAATTGTTGTGATTTTAGGCAATGCCCGCATTTATTAGACATTGATGATGAATAAATAGCGAAATATTGTCCATTAGGCTTTACCCATTCCTCTTTTTTTAAGACAATACACCTATCTTTGAATTCTATTCATCTTACTCTTTAAATCATTTGTTTGGACTCTGACCTATGACAACCCCGCTTAACGAACGTCGTATTGCAAACGCAATTCGTGTATTGGCAATGGATGCTGTGCAAAAAGCAAACTCTGGACATCCAGGTGCGCCAATGGGGATGGCTGATATCGCTGATGTGGTATGGCGTGAGTTTTTCAACCATAACCCGACTAACCCACAATGGGCGAACCGTGACCGTTTTGTACTATCAAATGGTCATGGCTCTATGCTGCAATATGCGTTATTGCACCTTACGGGCTATGATTTATCAATTGAAGATTTAAAAGCATTCCGTCAACTGCACTCTAAAACGCCGGGTCACCCAGAATTAGGTTATGCACCAGGTATTGAGACTACAACTGGCCCGCTTGGTCAGGGGATTGCAAACGCAGTTGGTTTTGCTCTAGCTGAAAAAACCTTAGCAGCGCAGTTCAACAAAGATGAGATGAGCGTTGTTGACCATTTCACTTACTGTTTCTTAGGTGATGGCTGTTTAATGGAAGGTGTTTCTCACGAAGCATGTTCACTTGCAGGCACACTAGGTCTAGGTAAACTAATTGCTTACTATGACGACAACGGTATTTCGATTGATGGTGAAGTAGAAGGTTGGTTCTCTGACGATACAGAGCAACGTTTCTTGGCTTATGGTTGGCAAGTACTTAAAGCTGATGGTCATGATGCAGATGCATTACGTGCTGTAACTTTGCAAGCAAAATCTGAAACGAAAAAACCAACGATCATCATCTGTAAAACGATTATTGGTCTAGGTTCACCAAATAAGCAAGGTAAAGAGGACTGCCACGGTGCGCCGCTAGGTAATGACGAAATCGCATTAACACGTGAAGCATTGGGCTGGTCTGAAGGTCCATTTGAAATTCCTGCTGACGTTTATGCAGCATGGGATGCAAAAGCAAAAGGGACGGCTTCTGAAGCGGCTTGGAATGAATTATTTGCTCAATATGCAGCAAAATATCCAACTGAAGCAGCTGAATTGAAACGTCGCCTTTCAGGTGAATTGCCAGCTGAATTCCTTGCTCAAGCAGATGCGTTTATTGCTGAAACTAATGCAAAAGCCGAAACCATTGCTACACGTAAAGCAAGCCAAAACACATTGCAAGCATTTGGTCCATTATTGCCTGAATTATTAGGCGGTTCTGCGGACTTGGCGGGTTCTAACTTAACACTTTGGAAAGGTTGCCAAGGCGTTCAAGACAATCCAGCGGGTAACTACGTACACTATGGCGTACGTGAGTTTGGTATGACTGCCATTGCAAACGGTGTTGCGCTTCACGGTGGTTTCATTCCTTACGTTGCAACATTCCTTATGTTTATGGAATATGCGCGTAATGCAGTACGTATGTCTGCATTGATGAAACAACGTGTAATCCATGTATATACACATGACTCAATTGGTTTGGGTGAAGATGGTCCAACGCACCAACCTGTAGAGCAAATTGCGTCTTTACGTGGTACACCAAACTTAAATACTTGGCGTCCATGTGACACAGTTGAAGCAGCTGTGTCTTGGAAATCTGCACTTGTACGTTCAGAAGGCCCAACAGCGTTGATCTTCTCTCGTCAAAACTTACCATTCCAAACACGTACAGATGCACAAATTGCAAATGTAGCGAAAGGTGGTTATGTATTGGCTGAAGAAAAAGGCGAATTAAAAGCGATTATTATTGCCACGGGTTCTGAAGTATCTTTAGCAATGGAAGCGCATGCACAACTTGACGGTGTGCGTGTCGTGTCTATGCCATGTGCTGAAGAATTTGTGAAGCAAGATGCAGCGTACCGTGAAGCGGTTCTTCCATCAAACATTCGTGCGCGTGTTGCTGTTGAAGCAGCACATGTAGACTACTGGTGGAAGTTTGTAGGTTTGGATGGTCGTGTAATTGGTATGACGACTTATGGCGAATCTGCACCTGCGAAAGACTTATACCAATACTTCGGTATTACCACTGAAGCAGTTGTTGCTGCGGTAAAAGAATTGACAGCTTAATTTTTAAAATTAACTGTTTGAAGGACGCTCCAGTTTAGGGGCGTCTTTTATTTTGAATGGTGTATATAATATGCGAGCTGCTGCTGAAGTAGCTGCATAAATTTTAGGTGATGATATGAGCTTGTACGATCAAATTCATGATGAAGTTGTATTGATGGATGCGGGCGAACAGAAGTGGATTGGACCAGATCTACCTTTGGAGGCGATGGTTGCTGTTGAACTGTTATTGCAAGATTTAGCAGAAGATAAGCAAATTAAGATCCGTCGTAAAAATCATGAAAAGCAGACAGGTATGAAGTTGATTGATCGGATTCTGATTGAAAAACTATGATGGTTGTCACGTCTAAAAGAAGCCTTATTGAAGCGATTCAATAAGGCTTTTTCTTTGTGGCGATTTCAATTTAAATATAAGTCTTACAAAAATAAATATCACTTTGAGAACAAAATGGAAGTACCAAATATTCATATTGTGTCACTGACAGAAATCGATCAATCGATCTGGGCTACATTATGGCAAGCTTATCAGGCATTTTATCAGGTTGATTTATTGGAGCAGATATCTGAAAACACGTGGCATAAATTGACTGATTCTAAGCGTGAGCATATGTATGGTTTTGCCGCACTTATAGCAGGTCGAGTTGTTGGCATTGTGCATGTGGTAGATCATGATAGTTGTTAGACGTTAAAGCCTTATGCATATTTACAAGGTTTGTTTACGCATGAGGACTATCGTGGGCTAGGGGTTGCAAGAGCTTTAATCGAACACGTCAAAATGCGCACCGAAAAGCGAGCATGTGATCGGGTTTATTGGCTCACCCATCAGGATAATTTAGTCTCACAGCAAATCTAGAATAAAGTCGCGAAGAAGATTGGTTTCATTCAATATCGGGTGTAGGTAAGTTGCTACATTTAAAAACAATTATATCGTTCTAAAGTTGCAACATATCGTTTTATCTTTATAGATGTATTCGTTGTAGAACTCTATAGACTAAGCAGTATTCCAATGTGAGATAAAAACATGAACTTTAAAGCTTTAACAATCGGTTTGGCTGTTGCAACTGCGACTACATTTGCTATGGCGAAACCTGTGGCATATCAAATTGACCCTACACATACAGCAACAGTTTTCACATGGAGCCACTTTGGTTTTTCAACGCCATCTGCAAACTTCAGCGACATTCAGGGTGTGATTAATGTCGATAATGCAAAACCTGCAAATTCATCGGTGAATGTAACGATTCCTTTATCTAGCTTAAACACCAACGTAAAAGCTTTAGATGAACACTTACAAGCGGCTGATTTCTTTGATGCAGCAAAATATCCAACCATCACTTTTAAAAGTACAAAAGTACAAGCTGTAGGCGCGAATAAATACAAAATCACAGGTGATTTAACCATTAAAAATGTGACAAAGCCTGTCGTTTTAGATGCGGTGTTAAATAAACAAGGTGAGCACCCAATGACCAAGGCACAGTCAATTGGTTTCAACGCAACCACTTCATTTGACCGTTCTGCTTTTGGTGTAGGTGCATATGTGCCTAACGTGGGTGATAAAATTACTGTGAATATCACCACTGAAGCATCAGTTCCACAGCCTAAAGCTGTTGCAAAATAAGCCATATCTACCAAAAAAGCACCTCATAGAGGTGCTTTTTTATGTCTGCTGTAAACTTAAAAATTAGAGCAAAAGACGCATTGAGCGGATTATGGCTGAATTATTAAACCAGTGCTTTTAAATACGCTGCCAAAACTTGTCCAGAGACATGCTCTAGTTGAGCTGCACAGCGTTGGTTGTCTGCACGCAATGCTGGAATTTTGATTTTCGCTTGACGAAGCTCAGCAGTATGCCCGATTAGCCATTTTTCTAAACCGTCCGCTGCGACTTCAGGATGGAACTGTAAGCCAAGAATATTTTTGCCTACACGAAAAGCTTGGTTGGGATAAACTTCTGAGCTGGCCAACAGTTCAGCTTGAGCAGGGAGTTCAAAGGTGTCTCCATGCCAATGTAGTACTTCAGTTCCTACCAGTGCTTGTAATGGGTTCTGTTCAACGATATTGAGCTGTAACTGACTCCAGCCAATTTCTTTGTTATGACCTGCATATACTTTTGCACCGAGTGCATGTGCAATCAACTGTGCACCTAAGCAAATCCCTAAAGTGGGTAAATTCTTTTCTAAACGAACTTTTAGTAAGTCTGTTTCTTGTTGTAAGAAAGGGTAATCTTCAGTTTCATATACCCCAATCGGTCCACCTAAAATGACGGTTAGACCTGTGTAGTTCAACGCTTTAACTAAGTCATCTTTGCCTGCTTCGAAATATCGTACCCGATAACCCAATTGATATAACACATCTTCCCATGCGCCCAAATCTTCAAAAGCAAGATGCTGAATCGCGTAAATCGTATCGGGGAGTGTCGTCATAGCTGGCTCGTTCACAGAGGTTAAAGAAGTGTAAAAATGTACAGGGAAATGCGTAGAAGTTGAAGGCAATAAATCAGAAAAGATGTAGAAAAAAACTATAAATTCAATCCAAGATTTTACTTGAGCTGTAGCATGTTTTTAATCATCCATTTGCTTGAGCTTAAAATTTCTCTTTGTAGATGTTCATCCGCCATGCTGCGTGCCATGACAATTGCACCGACCAGTTGACACAGTACCGCCCAAGCTTGTGTTTCATTGCCTAGATGTTGTGTAAAGAGTGCGTGACCACGAAGCATTTCCTGTTGAAAACACAGTTTTGTTGTTTCACTACTCCGTGCTACCTCGGCTGCAAGAGAGGGAATAACACAGCCTTGATCCGGACGTTGCACATGAGACAGCGCTAAATAACGTTCAATTTCGAAGTCAATCCACTCTTCGATATTGTCATGCGGATTGGCTTGCCATGCTTGAAAGCTGTGTTGTAACTCGGACTCGATCAGTGCTTCAAACAATTCATGTTTCGATGAAAAATGCGAATAAAAAGCACCGCTGGTCATTTGAGCCGCTTTCATAAAACCGTCGACACCTGTATTGGCAAAGCCTTGTTTCTTGGCCAGTTGAGCACTGATTTTGAGTAGCTCTTGACGTTTTTCTTCTTTATAGCCTGTTTTATAGCGCATAGGAGTTTCATCAAAATAAAATTGACTGATGCTGAAAACTATAACATAGTGATCGTTATGATAACGATCGTTATTTTATAAGGGGGAGTGTATTTATGGATGGACTACAGCCAGAACAGCAGTTGCAAAAAGCTGATGCTAAAAAGAAAGTCGCGTTAGTGATTGGCGCAGGAGATGCTACAGGGGGTGAAATTGCGAAACGTTTTGCACGTGGTGGATACATCGCCTGCATGACGCGAAGAAATGCCGAAAAACTCCAGCCCTTAATTGCAGAGATAGAAGCTGAAGGTGGCATTGCATATGGCTTTGCGTCTGATGCACGTAAAGAAGAGCAAGTTATCGCTTTGGTGGAAGAAATTGAAGCCAATATTGGTGAAATCGATGTTTTAGTGTTTAACATTGGGGCGAATGTGCCATGTAGTATTTTAGAAGAAACTGCACGTAAGTATTTTAAAATTTGGGAAATGGCTTGCTTCGGTGCGTTTTTGACAGGGCGTGAAGTGGCAAAGCGTATGGTCGTGCGTGAACATGGGAGCATTATTTTCACGGGTGCAACCGCAGGCATAAGAGGTGCAGCAAACTTTGCCGCTTTTGCAGGGGCGAAACATGCACTGCGTGCATTAGCGCAAAGTATGGCACGTGAGCTCGGCCCGAAAAATATTCATGTGGCACACGTGGTGGTGGATGGGGCAATTGATACTGACTTTATTAAAGACACTTTTCCTGACATGTACGCGCGCAAAGAACAGGATGGCATATTAAATCCCGCGCATATTGCAGAAAATTATTGGCATTTGTCGCAGCAACCGCGCGATGCATGGACGCATGAGTTAGATTTAAGACCTTGGATGGAAACGTGGTAAAAGGACAAAGCATGAAAAGCGTAGAATTTTATTTTGATTTAGGCAGCCCATATAGCTATTTGGCCTACTATCGTTTACTGCAAATGGCAGAGCGGCAAGAGATTCAGATTGTGTATAAGCCTATTTTATTGGGCGGGGTGTTTAAAGCAACAGGCAATCGTAGTCCGATAGAGATTCCTGTCAAAGGGGTTTATTCAATCTTAGATATGCAGCGCTGGGCGGAGTATTACCATATTCCAATGCAAATGAATCCGCATTTTCCAATGAATACTTTAACCCTAATGAGGATTTTGACAGGCGTTCAATTGTTGCATCTAGAAAAGTTTGAGCAAGTTTTGAAACTGTTATTCGATGCGATGTTTGGTACACCACAAAATCTGAATGAATCTACTGTCTTGGCAGAAGTGCTAAAACCAAGTGGTTTTTCTGTAGAAGATATTATGAGTATGGTTCAGGCGGATGTTGTGAAACAAAAACTGATCACTGAAACAGAACAGGCCATTCAACGTGGCATTTTTGGCGCACCGACATTCTTTGTGGGTGATGAAATGTATTGGGGCCAAGATCGCTTACATTTTGTAGAACAAGCGCTGAATAACGCTAGCTAAAGGACACGCTATTTAAGATCAGCCGTAAAATCACGGCTGATCTGCTCCAAATTAAAATAAATGTTTAGGCGTATGTTCCGTGTCTAGACTGACCATTTCATGTTCATCTTTTAAGTCTACACCTGAGTAACCGAGTTTCTTAGAGCCACGCATGAGAGACAGTAGTCGTTGTACTGCAACAGGAATACTTAAGCCCGCAGGTCGAACATTTGAAATACAGTTCCGTTTAGCATCCAAAGTGCCCGAGGCAGCTTTCCAAGTATAGTAAATGCCCATACTATCAGGTGAACTCAGACCAGGCCTTTCGCCAATCAGCATCACGAGCATAGTGGCTTGTAGGCACTCTGCGACTGGATCACCCAAAGCGACTCGGCTTCCAGTAGCAATCACCATCGGTGCAATGCTCCAGTGTTCCGCTTGCAACTGCGGGATAAGGTGCTGAATAAAAGGCACTGCATTTTCTTCAATCGCTCGTGCAGATAGTCCATCACCAATCACAATACAGACATCATAGTTTTGAGGATTACTGGATTTAAAAACCTCTAAACCGTGTTGTGAAGCTGGACTTAACAGGCGACCTAAGTCAGGACGTTTTAAGTATTCTTGCTTATTTTCAGCTTGACTGTGTACCGTCAGACTATCCAAACCTAGTGTATTAAAACTTGCAACTAAGTGTTCGACATCTAAAGCTTGATGTACCGCATCTTGCGCTTCCGCATGCGCCAGTTGAAATTTCAGCAGTTCATGGGTCGGGATGCTACAGCCTGCACGCCCAATGGCGATACGAGCATCGGTAAATTTCTTTAAGTTTTCCCAAACATCCTGATGCTGTTCAGATTGATAGTTTTCTAGAGGAACAAGTGACATAAGCTGCTCCTTATATATGCAAAAGTTTTTCAAATTGCGGCGGGATATGTTCTGGCCAGAGAATGTGCTGCTGCTGTTGTTTAAAGATGCCTTGTTCCTCCAACCACAGATCAAACTCAGGTGCGGCTTTTAAGCCCAAAAGTTGCCTTAGATACAGCGCATCATGAAATGACGTGGTTTGATAGTTCAGCATGACGTCATCCGAGCCTGGAATGCCCATAATAAAGTTCAAACCAGCTGTACCGAATAGGGTGAGTAGCACATCCATATCGTTTTGGTCGGCATCGGCATGGTTGGTATAGCAAATGTCGCAGCCCATAGGTAAGCCTAGGAGCTTGCCACAAAAATGGTCTTCCAAGCCTGCACGGATAATTTGTTTGCCATTGTATAAATACTCTGGGCCAATAAACCCAACCACAGTATTTACCAGTAGTGGGTTAAATTTACGAGCTACTGCATAGGCACGGACTTCTAAGGTTTGCTGATCTACGCCGTGATGCGCATTACTAGATAAAGCACTGCCTTGACCTGTTTCAAAATACATCACATTTTGTCCCACAGTCCCACGCTTGAGTGCGAGTGTCGCTTCATAGCCTTCACGTAATAATTCAAGGTTAATGCCGAAACCTTCATTGGCGCGCTGAGTGCCTGCAATCGATTGAAACATTAAATCAATCGGCACATTTTTCTCAGCCAGTTGAATCCCCGAACTGATATGCGTCAGTACACAAGACTGGGTTGGAATGTGATGCTCTTGGATCACATGATCGAGTAGTTTGAGCAGCTCCGATAAATTTTGTAGGTTATCGGTTGCAGGATTAATCCCAATGACGGCATCACCATTGCCATACATCAAGCCATCTAAAATACTGGCTGATATCCCCAAGAGATCATCAGTCGGATGATTCGGTTGTAAACGGGTCGAGATATGACTTTTTAAACCAATGGTGTTGCGAAATCGGGTGATGACTTCACATTTACTCGCAACCAAGATGAGGTCTTGATTGCGCATAATCTTACTCACCGCAGCCACCATTTCAGGGGTTAAACCGAGTGCAAGCTGTTGTAATTTCTGCGTAGTCGCATCTTCACTGAGTAGCCAATTACGAAAGTCTCCTATGCTAAAATGTGAAATCGGCGCAAATAAATCACTACGGTGCTCATCGATAATCAGGCGGGTTATTTCATCCTGTTCATAGCTGATCAGCGCTTCAGTTAAAAACTGCTTCAATGGAACCTCGGCCAGTGCCATTTGTGCGGCAACACGTTCAGTGGCATTTTCCGCTGCAACACCTGCAAGTTGATCACCTGAGCGCAGCGGGGTTGCTTTTGCCATTAAAGTTTTTAAATCATTAAACACATAGTGCTGATGTCCAATCAACGTTTTATAAGCCATGTCATAGGTCCTTCTATAAGTCTTGTTCGGCCTTACGAATACTTTCAAATTCTTCTTCAGGTGTACCTTGAACGAGTCGATGGCGACTATGGAAAATAAAGTAGGCAATAAAGACCGCATAAATAGCGGCAGCCATAAACCAAACTTTAGGATCCACCACAAAACCAGCTATCACCGCAATACTGGCTAAAACCAAAGCAATCGATGAGGTGACAATCCCACCTGGAGTTTTATAGGGACGATGTAATTCTGGACGGCTGATGCGCAGTTTAATGTGAGAAAGCATCATCAAGACATAAGAAATGGTCGCACCAAATACCGCCATCAGGATGAGCAGATCACCTTCACCTGTTAGGGACAATAAAAAGCCAATGATGCCGGGAATAATAATCGCTAAATAGGGCGCTTTGTTTTTATTGGTCAGTGATAACGAGGTCGGTAAATATCCCGCACGAGATAAGGCGAAAATTTGACGTGAATAGGCATAGATGATGGAGAAGAAACTCGCAATTAAACCTGCTAGACCGACAAAATTGACAAAACTGCCTAACCAACTGTTTTGACCATAGACGGCTACCAGTGCATCAACTAAAGGTGCGCCTGATTCTTTAAGCTGTTCTGCGCCAGCAGCACCAGCGCCTAAGAACAGAATAAGTAGGGCAAAAGCGGCCAAAATCAGCATCGAACCGATCAAACCACGCGGTAACGATTTAGATGGATCTTTGGCTTCTTCTGCTGCCAGTGGAACACCTTCTACCGCTAAAAAGAACCAAATGGCATAGGGCACCGCCGCCCAAATGCCGATATAACCCATCGGTAGGAAGTTACTTGCTCCGATATTTTCAGTCGGTGCAATGTTAAATAAGTTGGCGCTGTTAAAATGTGGCGCCATTGCGATGATAAAGACAAAAAGAGCTACGGCTGCAATGGCGGTAATGACAAACATGATCTTGAGGGCTTCACCTGCACCTTTAAGATGAATACCCATAAAAACCAGATAGCAGATGAGATAAATGATCCATCCACCGACACCAAATAAGGACTCGCAGTAGGCACCAATAAAGCATGCGATGGCTGCAGGGGCGATGGCATATTCAATTAAAATCGCCGTGCCTGTGAGATAGCCACCAAATGGGCCAAATGCGGTACGCGCAAAGCTATAGCCACCTCCCGCAGTGGGCAGCATGGTGGCCATTTCAGACATCGACAGGCACATGCATAAGTACATGATGGCTACGACAACCGTTGCGATAAACATACCGCCCCAGCCACCTTGAGCAAGACCGAAGTTCCAGCCAGCAAAGTCGCCTGAAATGACATAAGCCACGCCTAAACCGACTAATAATAGCCAGCCTACAGCACCTTGTTTCAGTTGCCTTTTTTCAAAATAGTCGTCAGATGTGCTTACCGTTGAAGTAGAGAGCGGAGTTGTTGGGCTGTTAATGGGAGAATCGGTCATGTGAAGCTCCATATCTTGAGTTTTTATAGATGGCTTGATGGATGCAATATTTATGCAATTTCAGTACCAAGCGATTAGACGTCCTGTCTAATGTTTATATGACACAGTTTTGAATTATTGTTTTGATGGTTGATGGTGTTCAGGGTAACGAATCACCCTAAACACATAGAGAACTGTATACGAATAAGCTAAGTGCTTAGAAGAAGCCCATAGGCTTGGTTGCATAGCTCACAAGTAAGTTTTTAGTTTGTTGGTAATGATCGAGCATCATTTTGTGGTTTTCACGACCAATCCCTGACTTTTTATAACCACCGAAAGCGGCATGTGCAGGGTAGATGTGGTAACAGTTGGTCCAAACGCGACCCGCTTGAATTGCACGACCTGCACGGTAAGACGTATGTGCTGAACGTGACCATACACCAGCGCCTAAACCATAAATCGTGTCGTTGGCAATTTGAATGGCATCGTCAAAGTCTTTGAATGTTGCCACTGAAAGTACAGGCCCAAAAATTTCTTCTTGGAAAATTTTCATGTCATTGGTGCCTTTGAAGATGGTTGGTTCAATATAGAAACCAGAACCTACTTCATTACGCTCACTACCACCTGTCAGTACTTGTGCACCTTCACCGCGACCTGTTGCGATACAACCCAAGATTTTCTCTTGTTGTTCCAGTGAAGCTTGCGCACCAATCATCGTTTCTGTATCGAGCGGGTGACCTGTTTTAATGCGTTTCACACGTTCAACTGCCATTTCAAGGAATTTATCTGCGATACTTTCTTGAACCAAAGCGCGTGATGGACACGTACAAATTTCACCTTGGTTAAGTGCAAACATGGCAAAACCTTCAAGTGCTTTGTCTAAGAACTCATCGTCTTGATCCATAATGTCTTCAAAGAAGATGTTTGGAGACTTACCACCTAATTCCAAAGTCACTGGAATGATGTTTTCAGTGGCGTATTGCATGATCAATTGACCGACCTGAGTCGAACCTGTGAATGCAATTTTAGCAATACGTGGATTGGTTGCGAGTGGGCGACCAACTTCTACGCCGTAACCATTGACTACGTTTAGTACGCCTGCAGGCAATAAATCTTGAATGAGTTCAATTAAAACCAAAATGCTCGCAGGGGTTTGTTCTGCAGGTTTAAGTACAATACAGTTACCCGCAGCCAAAGCAGGAGCAATTTTCCATGTTGCCATCAAAATTGGGAAGTTCCATGGAATGATTTGTCCTACCACGCCTAATGGTTCATGGAAGTGATAGGCAATGGTATCTTCATCAATTTCAGAAATGCCACCTTCTTGCGCACGGATACAACCTGCGAAATAGCGGAAATGGTCAATGGCTAAAGGAATGTCCGCTGCAAGTGTTTCACGAATCGGTTTACCGTTATCCCATGTTTCAGCCACAGCCAATTTTTCTAGATTTTGTTCTAGACGATCTGCAATTTTAAGGAGTAAATTTGAACGTGTAGTAGGAGAAGATTTGTTCCATTGTTCTTTGGCTTTATGCGCAGCATCAAGTGCAAGTTCGATGTCTTCTACAGATGAGCGAGGGACTTTTGTAAAAACTTTACCGTCGACAGGAGAGATATTTTCAAAGTATTCACCTTTTACTGGAGCAACCCACTCGCCACCAATAAAGTTGTCATACTGTGCTTTAAATTCTACTTTAGAACCAGATTGGTTAGGGTCTACATAGCGCATATTGAAGTTCCTTTGCTTATTGATTTTTTAAAAGCATCTACAGCTTTGGTATAAGGTACATCTGTACAATATTTAAGTAGCATAACTAATATAAGGTTGGAAAAAGGTTGGAAGGAAGGAGGTTTACAAGCCTTTGACAAATGTTTACAACCAAGTAATACAGTGGACGTATATCAGGAATTGTTTTGAGAATAAGGAATGATGGCAATGCAACATTTAATACAGAAAAGACAAGAAATAGAAAAGCTTAGAACTAGCAGCAGTATTTCGACGGTACAAGCTGAACAACTGGGTAAAAGTATTGCAAGTTCATGGCAGCGCTCTAACTCCGCAGAAATTCCCAAAGATCGCTTTGCTGCGCCCATTTCTGAAGGTTCTATGTCACAAGGTTCAGCGCTACAACATGCTTTGAGTTACTGCGCAGATGAACTGAGACACATTGCACAGCAGTCTTCGATGGTGGTCGCTGTAGGCGATATCGGCAGTACCATTATTTGGAGTGCGTCCAGCAGACAAATGCGTAATGCGGCAGAAAGTGTACATTTTGTTGAAGGCGGGCAGTGGCGAGAGGAATTGGTGGGGACCAATGCATTGGCCTTATCCTTAAAAACGCAACAGTCCAGTTGTGTCTTTTCAAATGAACATTACATGAGCTCCATTCATGATTGGGTTTGTTATGCTGCGCCGATCATCGACCCTTACTCAAAACACGTCCTTGGGGTGATTGATTTATCCACCACATGGAAAAATCATAATAGCCTTGGTCTACTCGCAGCAGAGCGCTGTGCATCTATCATTCAAACGGCTCTGTTAGAATACCAGCGTCAACAATTGTATATCCGTGCTTTTGGTGTTCCACAAGTACATTTCAATGGCAAAGTGATGGTACTCACACCGCGACAAATTGAAATTTTGACCATCTTGGCGTTGTGCCCACAGGGTATGACTTTAGATACTTTGCATCAGGCCTTATATGGTGAGCGCAAGGTGAGTGTGGGAACACTTAAGGCCGAAATGTCACAACTGCGTGACTTGCTTGGTGGCATGTTGGGATCTCGTCCCTATCGAATTTTGGCGCATATTGAGGCCGATTTTTTACAAGCCGAGCAGGCCTTAGATGCTGCCTATATTGAGACCGCATTGAAGCTGTGTTCAGGTGTTTTACTGCCTAAAACAGAAAGTCCATTTCTATGTGCATGGCGCGACTGCTTGGAGTCACGTTTAAGCAGTGCGATTTTTAAAGCCAATGAAACCGATATGTTGTTTAAACATGTCGCACGTTACCCAGAGGCGATTGATGCCGTTGAGCGACTCATTGAGCTGACTCCGGATGGACATCCTGCGCATCAGCTACTTGAGAAATATAAAATTTAAAAATTATGAATTGTGTTGGAAAGGTGTAGTTACACTATTTTTTGCTCGAGCCACTGGAACAGCTCAGCATAAACTTCAGCACGAACTTCAGGTGCAGAGAGGACTAAGTCGTGTAAACCATTTTGAATGGTCACGACACTGACGTCACCTTGTAAATTTTTAGCCTGCTTTTCAATGTCTTTAACATCTAAAATCACATCACTGGTTTGCGCGGCTACGCCCCATTTCTTTGGGTTAAGCGTTTGATGTGAATGCATGATGAGTGCAGGGACGGAGAGCTTCAAACCACCACGATGAATTTCTTTCTGTGCTTCATGGATTGCACGTACAAAGCTGATCCGAACCATAGAATAGCGTGGTTGTTTCCACTTCAAATCAAAGTTCCATTCACCATGCTCATTTTGATGTAGGCTCGGTACATACCATTTATTCAGTTCACTTGGAAACTTGAGGTCAGGAAAATGCTTTGCGAGTCGACTGAGCTGCGGCACGCCAAGTTTGCGCTTCATGGGATGCATATTAAAATCATAAAAAGGGCTATTGGCCCAAAGTGCTTTGATCAGCGGATGCTTAGGATTGTGCGCAGCGTATAAAGTCGTGATTAAGCCACCGGTAGAGTGTCCTGCAAGCAGCACCGCAGTATGGCCTTCATTGCCAATGATCTCTAAGGCTTGGGTAATCTCAGCATCATATTCGTTGAGATCACGGACGTTATAATATTTTTGATGGCTCAAGTGAGAACGACCATATTTTCTTAAATCGAGCGCATAAAAATCATAACCATGCTGATTAAATTGTTCAGCCATTTCGGTTTGGAAAAAGTAGTCAATAAAACCATGGATATACAGCACAGCTTTTTGAGTATTTTGCGGTGCTTTTTTGCGTACGAGGGTTGCGCATACAGCACCTTCATAATCGTCTGGAAAACTGAGTTTTAATTGTTCATAGCCTTCACCGAGGACATCAGTTGTATACGCAGGATGAGTCTGAGTTGCTGACATAATTTGCTCTGGTTGTTATTGTCATGAGTTTTCTTATCCTTGATGAAGTGCAAAACTTTGTCAACCACAAATAAAAAAAGACAATTTAAGTGCACAGGTAAGCAAGGATTAGGCTTACCTGAATGAAACAGTATGGACGTCTGTTTCATTCCACTTAAATTGTCAAAGCAAACAAAAAGTTAAGAAGAGAACTTAGACCGCTGCTTTAAAATCGACCACTGAAGCACTAGATGTGAGTGCAGCTTTGAAGATGTCGACCACTTGAGCATGGTTTGCTTTACGTGGGTTAGTCAGCATGCAGGCATCTTTTTGTGCATTTTCAGACATAACACCCAAATCTTGCTCTTTCACACCCAATTCAGACAAACTCGATGGAATACCAATCGATGCAGATAGTTCACGAATTGCGTCAATTGCAGCATATCCAGCTTCTGTGACAGTTAAACCTGTGATGTTAACTCCCATCAGTTCAGCAATTCGTGCATAACGGTCAGGGCAGGCAATTAAGTTGAACTCACAGACGTGTGGAAGTAGAACTGCATTACATACGCCATGAGGTAGGTTATAGAAGCCACCAAGTTGGTGAGCCATCGCATGGACATAACCTAGAGATGCATTATTAAATGCCATACCTGCTAAATATTGTGCATAACTCATGGCATCACGTGCTTCTAAGTTTTCACCGTTCGCAACTGCTGGACTTAACCATTGGCTAATCATCGAAATGGCTTTTTCAGCACAGGCATCCGTGATTGGGTTTGCGGCTGTTGAAACATAAGCTTCTACCGCATGGGTTAAGGCATCCATACCCGTTGCTGCCGTTAAACTTGCAGGTTTTGCAATCATCAGTTTAGGGTCATCAATTGCAATTAGTGGAGTGCAGCGCCAGTCCACAATTGCCATTTTTACATGGGTATCTGTATTGGTAATAATACAGAAGCGTGTCATTTCTGACGCTGTACCTGCCGTGGTGTTGATTGCAATAAGAGGGGTCATTGGAACCGTACTTTTATCGATCCCTTCGTAGTCACGAATATGACCACCACCCGCAGTCACGAGTCCAATACCTTTAGCGCAGTCATGCGAAGAACCACCACCTAAGGACACAATAAAGTCACAACCTTGTTCGTTATACGCAGTCACGCCGTTGTGGACATTGATGTCAGTTGGGTTCGGTTCTGCACCTGGGAAGATGTGGCTATCAACACCTGCATCTTTGAGATATCCTGCAATGGTGTCGGCTACGCCAAATTTAAATAAACCTGCGTCGGTTACAATCAGTGCTTTCTTTGCACCGAGGTTTTGTGCTTTACCACCAATTTCTTTGGCACAGCCTGGGCCAAAAAGTGAAACACAAGGGATATAAAAACCGTTCGTTTGATCTGCAATATTTTTAAAAGCCATGGTGCGATTCCTTCTACCATTATTTATGTTGTTATCGGTGCTCATTACCGTTTTTACAGTATCGAATGATTCAAAAAACTTGTGTACCTACCAAATACCTACCATAAGTAAGGGAATGACAAAGACTGACTTTAGCGAACAGAATGGCTATCGATAAAAGGCATAGCCTGTGGTTCAGGATTTGTTTATATTGGTTTTGAAGTTGTGGTGAAATAGCCAAATTCAAAGAGGAAAAGCCGTGGAGCAAAACGATAAGCTTAAGCAATATCAAAGTCTTGCTATACAGTTAAGACAAGTTGTTCCGAGTATTCAGCAGCTTTATCACGAGCAATTCGCTTTTCTTTCCACACTCAATGTGCAAAACGTTTTAAGTGTCGACGTAAAACAACAACGGATTCAAATTTTAAATCATTGTTTTCATATTCAGTTTTATGCGCTAGCTGAACAGATGGAGCTGTGTGTTCCACAGTTTATCTATCAAGGGCACTATGCAGAAGCACTCGAAGAGTTTTGTTTACACGACATTGTATTTTTAGTGGGTGATCAATCCCCACAACATTCTTTGTATTTGCGCAATAAAGTTAAACAGTTGCGTCAGCTGATTCTTCAACAGCTGTTTGTTTTGTTCGATGGACCGAGTCGCGTGCAAACAATTTTGACTGAAATACGGGAAACACAATCAGAACTCTTTCAACAGTTATGCCAGCAAGTTGAATTCAATACAGCTGATCCAGCTTCTGAGCGAAGTTTGCTGGCCGAGTTGCAGCGCTTATGTAACTTAGATGTAGATCAGGCGGAAGATATTTTACCGCTACAGTCTTTAATGAATAGTTATGATGAGCTGTGTTGCAGTGCCAATCAATTCTTAGATCCGTATGTTTATCGCATTGTACAAACGGCATTTCCTGAACGGTTTTCGTTACAAGAGTTGATGGATCATACGCACGACATTCATTTGTTGTATCCGCATGCTAAAGAGCAGCCCCATATGCTTGGCTTTGTGCGGCTTATGCATCGGGATCTTTGGACATCGCGTGATTTGTTGTCTAAGCGGCATTTTTTAAAAGCTGAGACCAAGCTATGGCAAAAGAAGGTCGCCAAACATCCAATTTTTGATGAAAGCCGTACCGTAAATTGGTTATTCAAACAAAAAGCGGTGGTGACAGACTGGGTTAGTCAAAATATTCAGCATAGTAGTATACGCGTTGCCGTAACGGCTTTAAGTTATCTCGATACGCAGTCTTATCATCCTGAGATTATTGTCACGACTTTAAAGTACTTCCAACATGTTGCGGCTCGCTTATTTATACAAAGTTGCTATGAGTATGCCTTACAACAGCATTGGTTTGAGCTGGAGGCCAACCAGCATGTGGTCTTAAAAAATAGACGCCAAGATATGGATGATCAGCGGATAGCGATCAGCCCGTCTATTTTATATTTAGATGAATGGCTTGAACTGCTGCGCCGTGTGGTCGAACAACAACCTGAATGGGGGAAACGGGTCTACACAAAATTGAGTCGTGTAATGCAGGCCTATATTCAGCATCTAGATAAAATTGCGCAGAAACTCCCAGGAGACTTAGTGACTTATTTTAGCGAAGATAAGCAACAGCACCGTGATTTTTATCTTCAGTTAAAGCAACATAAACTGCATATTGAAAGCTTTCGACAGTTATTTTATTTAAATCGGCCACCTTTACGAGTTTCGGTGTTTGATGCTTATGTGCGCGATTATTTGCCTGAACATTTTGAGACGCAAAAGGAGGTTTTAAAAAATGTCACATGGAAGAGCCTATTTCATCAGGCTGTGCAGTGGCATGATCAATTGCATAGCCAAGAGTTACTCGCTGAACTGAAACGAAAGCTTGGTTGTGTCTCATGGCAACCGATCAGTCATGAAGCTTATTATTTTATTGAGAGTTGGGTGCTTGAGGAGCTCAAAGATATTGATCGCATCATTGCTGAATCACGTCGCTTTCAACATTGCTTAGCAGCCAGTTTTGCTGAGCGAATTATTGTGCGCGAATATGCTGCATTTCATATGAGTCATACCGACGCACAGCGGCACTTGACGCTCGGTTGTCATTATATTGCAGGGCAACTGTTATTTGATCAGCTTGAATATCCAAATAACCAAAAAGCGTTACCTGATGATGTTGTGGTCGCTGAACAATTCATTGCCATGCTGAACCAAACCCAATAATCAAGCTCTTAAAATTTAAACAACAATTGACCTAATTTGTCGCACATCATTTACTGTGTGACGAGATCTGCTTAACTTTTTAGCAAAAACTCGGTAGGCTATAGCCGTTCATCAATGGTATAGGTCTTATGAAGCAAGAAACTGCACTCAAACTCTTAAAAGCGGGCGAAAATGTCTTTTTAACCGGTTCCGCTGGTGCAGGAAAAACCTATACACTGAACCAATACATTAACTATTTAAAAGCCCGCAAAGTGCCTGTGGCGATTACAGCTTCTACAGGTATTGCCGCAACGCATATGAATGGCATGACCATTCATACTTGGGCTGGCATTGGAATTAAAGATGCGTTGGGGGAAGATGAACTCAAACGCATGAAAGAACGTAAATACTTAAAAGAGCATTTAGAAAATGCCCAAGTCTTAATCATCGATGAAATTTCGATGCTGCATGCTAAGCAACTCAATTTGGTCAATAAAGTCCTTAAGTTCTTTAAAGAAAGTGAAGAGCCGTTTGGCGGGATTCAAGTGATTGTTGCAGGTGACTTCTTCCAGTTGCCGCCAGTCGGTAAAAATGAAGAACGCAACCGCGATAAATTCTGTTTTATGTCTGATGCTTGGGTGGAAGCTAAATTCCGCGTGTGCTATTTGACCGAGCAGCACCGTCAGGGCAATGATTACCTCAATGATATTTTAAATGCCATCCGCAGTCAGAGTATTAACTCTCAGCACTTGCAGGCTTTGCAAGCTACACGTCAGCAAGATATTGGGGAAATTTTTACACGTTTATATACGCATAATATGGACGTGGATACCATCAACTTCAAACATTTGAATGAAATTGAAAATGAAGGCCGACAGTTTGAGGCGGTGTGTGATGGCAATGACAAGCTTATTGAAACCTTAAAGTCTTCTGTGCGTGCACCTGAAAATTTAACCCTCAAGAAAAATGCCAAAGTGATGTTTGTAAAGAACAACTTTGATGTGGGCTATATCAACGGTAGCTTAGGCGAAGTGGTGGGCTTTGAAGAAGATGATGACTTTGGGATCTTGCCGAAGGTCAAACTGACTGATGGTACGGTATTGGTGGTTGAGCCTGAAACCTGGTCAGTGGACAATGATGCAGGCAAAACCATTGCCAGTTTTCAGCAAATTCCATTGCGTTTGGCATGGGCCATCACCATCCATAAGTCACAAGGGATGACTTTAGCGGCAGCGGAAATTAATCTTAGTCATACTTTTGAAAAAGGACAGGGCTATGTGGCTTTGTCGCGCTTAAAGACTTTGGAAGGTTTAAGGTTGTTAGGTTTTAATGAACAAGCGTTGGAGTTAGACAGTCTTGCCATTAAGGCAGACCGTCGCTTCCAAGAACTGTCCGATGAAGCCGAGACACATTTCGAGGCCGTTGATCTTGACCCGCAGCACAAGGCATTTATCCGTCACTGTGGCGGAACGCTCAATGAAATTGAGATTGAGCGGAATGAAAAGAAAATTGCCCGTAATGCAGGTAAAGCCAACTATGCTTCTGCAACACTCGATGAAACACGTGAATTGTTTGAAGGTGGTTATGAAATTGCAGATATCGCACAAGAGCGCGGTTTAACGGCAGCAACCATTATCAACCATTTGGCAAAGTTGCATAAAGAGCAGGGCTTAGATATTTCCGTGGCACATCCTGGAGAAGAAGTAGTTGAGCAAGTGCGGAAAATTTATAAACGCTTAATGAAGCGTCAGCAAACAGAACACTTTAGCGAAGATGGTGTGATCAAGCTTCGCCCTATTGTGGAACTGACTAATCCACGTATGGGCTATGACCAAGTTCGTCTGGCGTTGTTATATATTGAATAACATCTTAAAACTAGGGCATTTCACGCAGAAATTTCTTACTTACTTTGCCTGGAACTTCAGTTAAACTGAATTTTAAGGGATAAGAATAACTTAGAATCGTCATGAAATTGACAGCTTGGTACACGCTACGCAAATTTGTTTATAACAATTTGCATAATGAAGATTATGAGACGCCCTTAAGTCGAGGGTTGAACTATTTTCTCATTGCACTGATTATGAGTAATGCAGCTGCGGTTTTGCTGGAGTCTGTACAAAAGTACTATGTGTCGTACCAAGACTTTTTCTATTATTTTGAAATCTTTTCTATTATCGTTTTTAGCGTCGAATATCTCTTACGTTTTTGGTCAATTGCTGAATCTAATAGTTTTGAGTCGGATTGGAAAAACCGTCTAAATTGGGTCAAAAGTGGTGGGGCGATTATCGACCTCTTGGCTATTCTACCTGCCTATTTAAACTTTTTTGTTCAGTTCGACTTACGATTCTTAAGAATTGTTCGTCTGCTCCGACTTCTAAAGCTAACCCGCTATTTTGTCTCTCTACAAATTTTATTACGTGTCATTGAGCGTGAAAAAGGTTCATTTCAAGCAGTTATTTTCATCTTAATGATTCTGATCATTATGGCGGCTGCAGGGGTGTATTTGATTGAAAGTCAGGCACAACCTGAAGTTTTCAGCTCTATTCCAGCTTCAATGTGGTGGGCCGTAGTTACATTGACCACCGTGGGTTATGGCGATGTGACACCTATTACGCCGTTAGGACGCTTTCTTGGTGCGATTATTACCATTTTAGGGGTAGGTTTGGCCGCATTACCTGCGGGTATTTTGGCGAATGGTTTAGCCAACGAACTTGAGCAGCGTAAAGAAAAACTTGAACTTAGATTTCGAGAACTAATCCAAAATAGCGATATTGATTTTGTTTTAGAAACAGAAAAAATTGAAGAAGTTCGTAAAGAAGTTGGGCTGACCAAAGAGCAAACACACGATATTATTTTACAGCTCATTCGTGAACAAAAAGAAGAATCTTTAAGGCAAGAGCGTGAGCAATATGCCTATTGTCCACACTGCGGGAAGAAATTACCTGAATAAATCGGTGTAAAAAGGCATGTGAACAACGTTAAAATTGTACATTTATACACATGCCTTACTTTATCTGAATAGAGATCTAGATTGGTCTAACAAGTCTGATTTACATCACTTTTACATGCGGATATCGACTTTTTCTCATGCTGAAAAGCCACTAGTAAAATAATTAGCCCACCCAAACTTAGTAGAACTCCGACCCAGATTGGTGCTAGCCAACCTAAACCTTGGCTAATTAACCAGCCGCCCAGAAAAGCACCAAAAGCATTGGCAATATTAAATGCAGAATGATTCAGCGAAGCGGCTAAGCCTTGTGCATTACCAGCGACATCCATTAAGCGGGTTTGTAGTAAAGGCCCCAAGCCTGCAATACTGAAGCTGACCAAGAAGAGTGCAATAAAAGCAGTGGCAAGGTGATCCATAGACAGGGCACAAAGTACATAAGAGCAGGCATTGGAAACTAAGACCCAAATAATCGCCTTGTTTAAGTTTTTATCGGCAAAGTGTCCTGCGACAACACCACCAATGACCAACCCGAGGCCAATACACGCCAGCGCAAACGGAATGACTTGAATGCTAGCATGCGTGTATTCAGTCAAAATAGGCGATACATAACTATATACAGAGAATAGTCCACCAAATCCAATTGCACCGACAGCAAGCGTTAGCCACATTTGTGTATTTTTAAGTCCACGTAGTTCATTTTGAATGCTGGCTGTGTGATCCAGCTGCATTTTAGGTAAGCCAAAACAAATTGCGACCACGGTCAAAAATGCGATAGATGCAGAAAATTCAAAACCTGCACGCCAACCATACAGCTGGCCCAGCCATGTCGCAAAAGGCACACCAATCACGGTCGCGACATTCAGCCCCATCATGAGCATGGCGACTGCCGAAGCGCGCTTTTGCTTTCCTGCAAACTCTGCAACCACCAAAGCGGCAATACCAAAGTAAGCGCCGTGAGGGAAACCTGCAATAAAACGTGAGACCAACATGGACTCATAGCTGTTTGCGAGTGCTGTACTGGCATTGGCGATACCATAAAATAGCATGAGTCCAATTAAGAGCATTTTACGCGGAACCTTTGCGGCCAAAATGGCAATCACAGGTGCGCCAATAGTCACGCCTAAAGCGTAAGCACTAATAAAATGCCCTGTGACAGGAATACTGAGATTGAAACTTTGTGAGATCTCTTGGATGAGTCCCATCGCAACGAATTCAGTGGTACCAATACAAAAACCACCGAGTGCCAATGCTAAAATAATGACAGATAAGTGGCTTGTTGGAGAGATGCTATTTTCTTGAGAGGACATAAATAGAGGAGAAAATGAAAAGTATTATACGTTCTTTATCACATGAAAATTTGGTTGTTCAAAAAAGTTATAAGTGAACTAAGCAAGCGTAATATTCATACGAACCTTGAAGATTCTACACGATGAATATTTATTCATAGCGCTATATTGAGTGGACATTCTATAAAAGAAGTCAAATTTAAAGGCAGCAAATACAGATCAATCCAACCTAGCTTGAGAATTTGGATTTGTTTTTGTATTCGCTAGGCTAGGGCTGTCCTGTACCAATGATTAGGGTAAGTAAACCAGCCGCAATGAGTGGGCCGACTGGAACGCCACGTAGTAAAGCCACTCCTGCAACGGTTCCGACCAGCAAGCCTGCAACAACATCGGGTTGGTTTGACATCAGTTTCACACCACGGCCACCTAACCATGCAACCAAAATACCAATGGTGATAGCAAGTAACGATTTAACACTTAAAAAAGATTTAAAAATACTTTCACCGCTAATTCTGCCACTTGCAATAGGCACTAAAACTGCGATGGTTAAAATGATGATCCCGATATTTAATCCATGTTGTTGGATAAGCGGGAAGTATTCACTCAGTGGTGTCATCCGCAAAATAATGAGGACTGCAGCAGCAATGGTTACCGCAGAGTTGTGACTGAAAATACCACAAGCCAGCAGGATCAAGAGGACGATCAGATTCAAATCTAAGTTCGGCATAGGGGAGAGACTGGTCAAAAAAACATGTGCATTGTAACGTTTTTTTAGCCACTTTGCCGAATGATCCAAGTCCTTTGATTGATGTTCCTGTATTTCAGTATAAAATGAGCCTTTATTTAAAAATGTGGTGTGCTGATGCTGTTGGAAAAAATGTTGCAGTCGCAAGGATTTGGTTCGCGAAAGCATTGCCAACAGTTGATTAAAAATGCAGCCATTGAAATTGATGGGCAGATCATTACTGACCCTAAACATAAACTCAAATTGGATGCTTTGAACTACAAGGTACATGGGGAGAGCTTTGAATACCGCGAAAAAGTCTATATCGCCTTAAATAAACCTCAAGGCTATGAATGCTCACATCAGGCGACACATCATTTTAGTGTTTTTGATTTGTTTGACGATGTGCTATTAAATCGTGGCATTCAGTGTGTAGGTCGTCTAGATCAAGACACCACAGGTTTATTGTTACTCACCGACGATGGTCAGTTTTTACAAGCATTGACACATCCTAAAAAGCATGTGGCAAAAGTGTATCGGATGAAAACTGCCGACCCTGTTACAGATGAACAGGTCCAACAGTTGGAGCAAGGGGTGGAGCTGCGAAATGAAAAAGGGAGCTTTGCTGCAACGGATGTAAAACGCTTAGCTGAATGCGAACTGCAAATAACGGTACATCAGGGGGTATATCATCAAGTGAAACGTATGCTTGCGGCAGTGGGAAATAAAGTTGAGAGTTTGCATCGTCAGCAAATTGGAGCGCTCGACTTAACGGGTATTCCAGATTTAGTCGAGGGACGTTGGATCTATTTAAATGCCGAACAAGTGGCTTTAGCCAAGACACGCAATGATCTTGAGAGAGACGGTCTTTAGACGCTGAATGCTATAGAAAGCAATGATAGGTCTTAAATTCATTATCCGCTACAAAGCCCATGGCTTCATATAAGCTGTGGGATTGATAATTATTCTTTTGGGTTTCAAGCGTAATACGAATGGCTTTTTCGTGTCGCGCAAACAAAATAGCGGTATCAATCAATTGTTTTGCTGAGCCGTGGCGGCGATGCGGTGGAGAAACATAAACATCATCTAAAATATAGTAAGTTGCACAGGCTACAGAAGAAAAGCCTAAATACAGCAGGACAAAACCTGTAATCACATCGTCTTTGACATGAATGAAGATGACGCTTTGTTCGTTTTCAAGGCGAAGTTTAAGGAACTTTTGGGAAAGTGCTAAGTTGGAAGATGCACCATAAAATTGGCGATATTCATCAAATAATACAGCAAGTTTTTCTAAGTCTTCTAAAGTGGCACGTCTAACGATCATGTATTACTCCATGCTGTATTTATAGTGTTTACATGAAGCATACCTAAGTTTTGAAAGAGATATTTCTAAAATTTGTTTAGAAATGCAACACTGTTAAGTTTTGTCACTTTCTCCCAAGATTGCAGCTAATTCTTCAAAAAGATCAATATGTTCATCGTCTGCAAATAAATCATTGGTTGCTGTTGAGTCTGCGCTAGTGATGTGTTCAACCGCTTTCTGTTCTTGCTTGAGCTTACGTAGTTTAATCAGCTGTTCAATATTGATGTTCTGGTTTTCGATTGAGAAAGGGATGGATTTGGTTAAAACCACTTGTTTGAAGAACAAACGAACGGCTTGCGCAGGCGTAATTCCCAGTTGTTTAAACACCGCAAAAGCTTGTTTCTTTTCTTGGGAATCGAGTCGAATTTGATAGACTTCTGTTTTTCTCATGATTTTTTAAATAATTTGAACGACTTAAGGGTAGAAGTTATTTTAATCAATTTCATTGTAATTTCAATATTCATACAATGGAATTTTAAATTATTTTGTAATGACAAGCAGATTACAATGTCAATTCAAAATTGGAACTAAACTGCATAAGCTGTTGAGTTATTGGGTCTTTAAATGAAAGATGCTTAGCTAAGAGCTGTAAAGGCTGACTAAGATCATCGTCGGTTTTATGTACAACTTTAGGATAGAACGGATCATTTTTAATCGGAAGACCTAAGAAGTTGAGGTGTACACGGAGTTGATGTTGCTTCCCTGTCTCGGGTTTAAGCTCATATTTTGCCCATGTTTCATCATGCTCTAAAAGCAAGATCTCAGTTTCACTGTTCGGTGCTTTGTCTAGGACTTGCATGGTGTAGAACGGTTCGCCTTTTTGCATATGCAGTTTTACTATGCGTGGAAATTTGAGTTCGCGGTTAAAAGGTGCAATCGCATGATAGGTTTTTTGAACCTGTCGATCTGCAAACATTTGCTGATACAGCCCTCGACTGTGAATACATTTGGAAAACATCACTAAGCCAGCAGTTTCACGGTCAAGGCGGTGGATGGGCGTTAAATGCTCAATGCCTGTTTGTTTTTTCAGCCGCACCAATAGGGTTTGTTGAACATATTGCCCCGTGGGACTGATGGTCAGAAAGTGCGGTTTATCCACCATTAAGAAATGATCGTTTTCAAATAAAATCTCATGCTGAAATGGAACTTCAATTTCATGCGCTAAAAAACGGTAATAAAACACATGCTGATTTTCAAGATATGCCGAATCTGTATGGAGTACATTACCTTCAGCGTCATAGACCAAGCCATCATGAAAACGTTGCTGCCACTCAGATGCTTTAATATGCGGAAATTGGTCAGATAAATAAGCCAATACGGTGTGTGGTGTTGGATTTAATTTAGGCAAGAACACCTTGCTTGCGCTCACGCCATTGAGCATGGGTGGACAAAATTCAGCAGTTTTTATGTTGAGCATGATGTACAGGCAATATCTAATCGGTTGGCGCAGTTAAATACGAGATTTCAAGCTTGTGGCTTGGGCATTTTGTGAGTCCAGTGCTATCATAATTGTTCTTTTGTCACTTGTCGTGAGTATTATGCAGTATTCATTTAATTTAACGCTCAATAATGAACAAGATACCCAAAATTTAGCGCAAATTTTGGCACAGCATTTTACGACGGGTGTAGTGTATTTAATTGGCGATTTAGGTGCGGGTAAAACTACGCTAACACGCCACTATTTACAGCATTTAGGCCATCAAGGTTCCGTGAAAAGCCCCACCTACACCTTGGTTGAACCTTACCAAGTTCAAGGACGTGATATTTTCCATTTTGACTTGTATCGTTTAAACGATCCGTATGAACTGGAGCTAATGGGCATCCGTGACTATTTGGAAACGCCCAATGCACTGTTTTTGTTTGAATGGCCGTCTAAAGGGGGTGATGAGATCCCTGAGGCAGACTTAATTATTGATATTCAAAAATCGGAAGATGAACTGACACGGTCTGCTACCTTAAGTTTTCATTCAGTAGCATTATTACAAGCATTAGAGAGCCAATTAAACAATGCGTGATGATTTAAGGATACGTCGTATTCATACTTTGAATCCTGCTTTAGCCAACCAAATTGCAGCAGGTGAAGTCATTGAGCGTCCAGCGTCTGTGGTCAAAGAGTTACTTGAAAACTCGATTGATGCAGGTGCGACAGAGTTGATTATTCGGGTAGAGCAAGGCGGCAGTACTTTAATTGAAATCATGGACAATGGTCGAGGGATTCACGCTGAAGATCTCCCTTTGGCGGTGATGCGACATGCGACCAGTAAAATCCAAACCGCTGAAGATTTACATGCAATTGTCAGTTTAGGCTTTCGTGGAGAGGCTTTGGCTTCTATTGCAGCGGTGTCGCGTTTAACATTGACCAGTAGTCAAGCGGATGATGGAATTGGCTATCAAGTTGAAGTCAATGGAACTGCATTTGACCGTCAAGAGATTCAGGCTGTAGCTGCACCGAAAGGTACGCATATTCGGGTACAAGATTTATTTTTCAATGTGCCTGCGCGTCGAAAATTCCTCAAAAAACCTGGCACAGAGTTTGGTCATATTGAAGAAATTGTTCGGCGTTTAGCGCTGACGCATTTCGATATTCGTTTTGTGCTTGAACATAATCAAAGCATCAAACTGAACTTGCCGATTGCAGATAGTGGTGAGCTACGTTTTCAGCGCGTACAGCAGTTGCTAGGGCGCGCATTTACTGAAAATGCTTATTGGATGGATGCAGATAGCATCAACATGCGTTTAACAGGTTGGTTGGGACATCCCTCCGATGCGCGGGCTCAGGCTGACTTGCAGTATGTTTATGTGAATGGTCGAATTGTTAAAGATAAAACCATCTCTCATGCGCTGCGTATGGCTTATGATGGTATTTTGCATGGACATCAGCATGCGGGATATTTGCTTTTTCTGGAAGTCGACCCTGAAAATATTGATGTCAATGTACATCCGACTAAACATGAAATTCGCTTTTTAAATCAACGTGAAGTACATGAATTTGTACGTCACTATGCTAAAGATACTTTATCGCAGTTTCAAACGGCAACAGCAGATTTATCTGATGCCATGAAGGTTGCAGAGAATCAAGCTTTGATGTCTGTGCAGCCTCGCTATCAAGAGCCTTTGCAGTTGCATCGTCGTGTTGAGCCTGAACAAGCCGTTGAGCAAGCCCCATCGGATGTGCTCACTGACTTTAGTTCAAGTCAACCACGAGGTGTCCATTATTCGGCGCAATCTTCACGCTATCAGGGCTCACAACAGCTCAATAATGCCTTGCAAAGCTATTTAGCACCACTGCGTGATACGTCATCTGCTGTTGATCAAGCTCAGTCTTTGGCTGATTTTACAGTGCAAAGCCCAAAAGTCGATGAACATCCGTTGGGAATTGCAATTGCACAATTGCATGGTATTTATGTGCTGGCTCAAAATACAGAAGGGCTGATTATTGTTGATATGCATGCAGCGCATGAGCGTATTTTGCTACAGCAAATGAAGTCAGCGTGGGATAAACCAGAGTTTTGGACTTCTCAGCAGTTACTTATTCCCAAAGTGATTAATATCACGCGAATGCAAGCGACACGAGTGGAAGAGCTCAAAGATCAATTGGCGCGTTTGGGTCTTGAAATTGATCAATATGGCGATGAGCAGGTCATTGTTCGTGGTGTGCCTGCGATTTTACATAAAGCCAATTTTGAGGCGCTGGTACCTGAATTACTGAACGATTTGGATCCAAATGATGAAGCGCAGGGCTTACTGCAAAAGCGTGATCAAATTCTAGCGGGTATGGCCTGTCATGGTGCTGTTCGCGCGCATCGCATTTTGGGTCTTTCTGAAATGAATGCTTTGCTTCGTCAAATGGAACAAACTGAATTTGCTAGCCAATGTAACCATGGTCGCCCAACTTGGCGTGCGTTTCCATTAGCTCAACTAGATAAGCTTTTTGCTCGAGGAGAGTAATTGTACATGTCAACTCAATTGCCGGTCATCAATTTAATGGGGCCAACTGCAAGTGGTAAAACTGCTTTGGCATGTCAGCTCTATGAGCAAGGAAATTTTGAACTGATATCTGTAGATTCAGCATTGGTCTTTAAGGATATGGATATTGGTACAGCAAAGCCGACCAAAGAGGAGTTGCTACAATATCCACATCACCTTATCGATATTATTAGCCCATTAGAAGTCTATTCGGCTGCAAACTTTGTTGAAGATGCATGTGGTTTAATTGATGACATGCATGCACGAGGTAAAACCCCGATTTTGGTGGGTGGAACCATGCTCTATTTCAAGGCACTTTTAGAAGGTCTTTCAAGCAATTTACCGAGCGCAGACTATGCTGTTCGTGCTGAAATAGAAGCTAAAGGTGAAAGTGAGGGTTGGTCTGCGGTCTATGCGGAATTATGTAGTGTGGATCCATTGGCGGGCGAAAAATTTAAAGTGAGTGATAAACAACGTATTATTCGTGCCTTAGAAGTTTACAAATTGACAGGGCAGCCCATTACTAAACTTCAAGCTGAACAGCCTAAAAATATGCCTTATCGTTATAATTTTCATAATTATGCTTTGATGCCAGACCGTGCCGAATTGCACCAAAGAATTGCACAACGCTTGAAAATTATGTGGGACATCGGATTTTTGAATGAAGTGGAAGCACTTATGAAAAAATACGATTTAGATGAAAATTTACCCTCTATGCGCTCAGTTGGGTATCGACAAGCACTCGAATTTTTACAGAAAGGAGATGAAACTGTCGAAAAACAACGTGAAATGAAGGATAAAGCACTTTTTGCGACACGACAACTTGCCAAACGTCAATACACTTGGTTAAGATCTTTGCAAGAGGCACATAAATTTACAACGTATTCTACTATCACGCAGGCACAAGAAGACTTGCGAAACTGCTACGGATAAAGCAAAATTTAGCTACTATCTTTTTTATAATTTTTAATTGAAAAATAAAGATAGTTTTTTGCGCTGATTTTTAAATTTTTTTGGAGTTATAACATGTCTAAAGGTCAAACTTTGCAAGATCCGTTCTTAAATTCTCTCCGTAAAGAACGTATTCCTGTCTCTATCTTCCTTGTAAACGGTATTAAGTTACAAGGTCATATTGAATCTTTCGACCAATATGTTGTTTTATTAAAAAATACTGTAAGCCAAATGGTTTACAAGCATGCAATTTCTACAGTTGTTCCTGCACGTAACCCACGTCCTGCTGGTGCACCTGCTGGTGCTGGTCAACAAGGTAGCTTTGGCGGTCAACAAGGCGGCTTTGGCGGTCAACAAGGCGGCTTTGGCGGTCAACAAGGCGGCTTCGGCGGTCAACAAGGCGGCTTTGGCGGTCAACAAGGTGGCTTTGGTGGTCAAGGTGGCTTCGGTGGTCAAGGTGGCTTTGGTGGTCAAGGTGGCTTTGGTAGTCAAGGTGGCTTCGGTGGTCAAGGTGGCTTCGGTGGTCAATCGACTGGTTTTGATGGCGAATCAAAATTTGAGGACACTCAAGATGACGAAAATAATCGTTAATTGATTGTTAAAAAAGCCTCTCACATGAGAGGCTTTTTTATGTCTAATTTTTAGTTTTCGTCCAAGCGAAAAAAAACCAGCATGAACGCTGGTCTTTTTATGTGTTCAAATTTATGACTTGTTGTTCTTACGGTCTAAGTTCGGATCTTTGATTTCGACATAAGCTCTGTTGCGTGTTTCGCGTAACCAGCTATCAAGCTCTGCATCAAATTGACGCTCACCTAAAATTTGACGGGCCATACGTTCTTGGTATTCAGCAGTCATGTCTTGTTGACGTGTTTCAGTCACTTGAAGAATATGCCAGCCAAATTGGGTTTGGAAAGGTTTACTGGTTTGACCTACAGGCGTATTTTTCATGGTTTCTTCAAACTGAGGAACCATCACACCTGGGCTGACCCAACCCAAACTCCCGCCATCACGTGCTGAACCTGTGTCATTAGAGTAGGTGGAAGCTAAGACTGCAAAGTCTTCACCTTTTTGGACGCGGTTATACAAACTTTCGATCATTTGTTTAGCATTTTCAGGACTAACCACTTCAGAGGGTTGGATCAAAATATGGCGTGCTTTGTATTGAGGTACAATCGCTTTTTGCTCAGCCCCTTTGCGTTCAACTAATTTTAAAAGATGTACACCATCACGCACTGTAATTAAATCTGTGGTTTGTCCCACTTGGAGTGGACTCACACGTGCTGCAAGCTCGCTAGGGATGTCAGAAAGTGCTCTAAAGCCCATATCTGCACCTTCAACTTTGGTGCCAGCAGTACTGAACTTTTTAGCAATTGCAGCGACGTCATTGTCGTTTGCTAGAACAGTTTTGACTTGCTTCGCCACAGCGTCAGCATTGTCACCTGAAACACGCACATGTAGCACATGTACTTGATTGCCAAGTGCTGCTTGACCTTGTGGGGTATTTAAGAAGTTTTTAACGTCTTGGTCTGAAATCTGGATACGAGAGGTAACGATTTGCTGGCGTAAACGATTGATGGCTAAATCTTCAGCAACGCGACTACGCAAAGAAGCATAGGTTCCGGGTGCCATTTTATCGAGCTTTTGTTGGAATGCTTCTAGGCTTGTGCTACCGGATTGTTTTGCAACATTTAAAACCGCTTCATTCAAGCTTTTTTCATCAGGTTGAATGTTGTAACGTTTCACTTGCTCAAGCTGAGTCTGACGAATAATCAGTTGCTCTAATGCTTGTTGTGCCAAATATTGCTCTGGTGGAACTTGTTTTTTTTGGCTCTCAAGTTGATGTTTGAGCTCAGCCATACTTGCTTCTAAGTCACTCTTCAAAATGACACTGTTATCGACAACAGCAACAACTTCATCCGACGCATGTACAAAAGTTGGAATAGCGGTTGCGAGAGCTAAAGCCAAAGCACTCGCTTTAAAAAATTGTTTGAACTGTTTTGTCTTCATTAACGGTCTGTCCAAGTCTGATTAATATTGTTAAAGCCTAGAATACGATTTTCTAGTAATGATGAAAGTTTACTGTTGAGTCCGCCTAAGCCTTTAAGTGTAATTTCGGCCATAATTGCACGTTTAGGTTCTACACCTGCAGCATTGACGTCATCCAAGTCGTTATAGTACTCACGACCATAAACGGAGATCCCCCAACAGCAAGACTCGTAATTGACACCAAGGAGGTATTCACGAGCGACATTGTTGTCTAAGTCATATTGAGCGTGGCCCATAATACGCCAGTTGTTATGGATCGGTTGTACAAAAGATGCAACCACTTGGTCGTAATGTTCTTGACGGTCTGCAATTTCTTTACGGTAGAAATAACCAACGTTATAGAGGTTGCCTTTATCACCTGTAAAGTAAAGTTGTAAGTCGCGTTGCGCATTATCGCCATTTGCCATCCATGCTGAATTTGCACCGAGAGTAAAGTTTTGTGAGAGCTGGCTAGATACGCTGACAATCGGACCAGAGTGATTTTCTCTGTCAAAGACATCTGCTGTTTGGTCAAGCGTTACGCGGCGGTCTTCGAAATAATAGCTTTGGCCCACACTGGCTTTTAAGCGCTCTAGACCCACCGTATCAAATAGGCTATAGCTTAAGCCCAGTGACAAGAAGTTATTGTCTTCTAGACGGTCATGGCCATAGAAGCGATTTGCACTAAATAACTGATCATAGTTGATCGATGCTGTTGCAGAGTCAAAGTTTGGTGCGCCATCTTGATTTTTATAGGGTGCGTAAGCATAGAACATGCGTGGGCTTAACGTCTGTAAGAAAGTGCCTTCTTTTTCAAAGGTTAAACCTGCATCAAAAGTCACCTGTGGCACGACATAAGACTTGTCGTTCGATGAGCGGTTGGTGTTGTCAAACTCATTGATGGTGTCTTGATCGTAGAATGTGTTCACATTACGAATAGATACTTCAGGAATGGCGAAAGCCCATGGTGTACGGTAGTTATAGCGTACAGAAAAGTCATTATAGACACGGGTGCCGCTTGGTTCAAAGCTATCGTTGGTATCGCCATCGATAGTCCCAAAGTCCTTTTTAAAGTAAGCCGTATCGTTGTTGAACTCGTATTCTAAGCCCAGTGCATTACCCGCTTTATAGTTGAGTAAGAACTGTGGTAAACGTGCATACGGACGGTCAACGTAGGGTGTGGTTTCGTCTAGTGTTTGGAAGTCTTCAACTTTCAGTTGGGCTTTTAGACCAGGAATTCCATTTTTATAGTTTAACTCCCACGCACGACGCAGGTTTAAGTCTGTCTTGGTGTTTGGGTTATTGCTTAAGTCAGTAAAGTAGTCTTTGTCTGAAGCATAGTTATATTCAAGGTTGGTTGAGAACTGTTCATTGATTTGCCAGTTATGTAAAAAGTGCAAATCTTTACGGTCTTCATCGTCATATTTTCGGTCACCAGCTAAGTACCCCCCCCAAATTTGACCTGAACCAAAGTTTTCGGTCAAATAGCGAAACTCACCCTCAAACATTGGGCCGCGGTCGCTGATGTAGCGTGGCGTAACAGTCGCGTCGTAGTTGGGTGCTAAGTTGAGATAAACAGGCACTGCAAGCTCGACACCACCATCATTGGTGAAGCCAAAACTTGGTGTCAAAATACCGGTAGTACGACGGTCATCAATCGGGAAGTTGAAATAAGGAACAGCGAGAACGGGTACATCTTTAATATAAAGTTTTGTGCCGCGTGTTTCACCACGTCCAGTTTCTTGATTTAACTTAATTTCGTCTGCTTGGATTTTCCATGTTGGCGATTGCTCTGGTGGGCAGGTGCTATAAGTTGCATTTTTTAGCGTAGTGGTCGTTTGTGACTCGCGTAGGATTTGGTCAGCCCGCCCATGCGCATGTTGTTCTTCTGAAATATAGAAACTGTTTTTCAGATCGCCTTGTTGGGTTTTTAGGTTGTAATTGATTTGGTCGCTTTGCGCTAATAAACCACTTTGCGCCATTTGCACACGACCTTCAGCATTGGCAAAGGTCTGAGTCTGGTCAATGGTGATTTTATCGGCACGGATTTGACGACCTTCTTGATCAATCAGGACATTACCTTCAAGAACAGAGTCACCTTGTGGGTTGTAGTGACCATAGTCCGCTGTAATGGTGGATATCGCATTGGCTGCGTCAGCAGCTTTGGTTTCAGGGCTTACAGGGGTTAACCATGTGCCTTGGCAATACGCGGAGCTTAAGTAACGACCTTGGCGCTGTTGAGCTTCAGGAGATGACTTATCAACGTAGTATTGTTCGAAAAACTTTTGCCCAGGATAGCTTTCTTGTAAGGCTTGTTTTAACGATTGTTGTTCGTCTGAAATAGACGTGGTTGGTGTTGCAGCATAGCTTGTGATTGAGCTACCACAAAGAAGGGTAAATATCGCAGTCGCTAAAGGATTAAATTTAAACTGATGCTTCATGTGTCTCATTTACCAAGTATGCTTAAAACGCAATTAATTATTGTCGCATCATAGAGAAAAAGTTGATAAGTGGCTACACTTAGCACTTTAAAAACTCAGCCTGTATTAGAATTTATCGCAAATGAATACACAACGTGAACAATTGATACAAACATGGATTTCATCTGTACTTGGTTCAGATCAATTTGAAATTAACTTTTTAGCAGGCGATGCAAGTTTCCGTCGTTATGCACGAATCAAGTTGAATAATAAAACATTTATGCTGATGGATGCACCACCAGAAAAAGAAGATTGTGTGCCTTTTGTGACGATTGATGAATTTTTTGATACGAACGGTGTTCGTGTACCACATATTGTGGCGAAAGATTTGGAGCAAGGCTTCTTATTGCTTGAAGATTTTGGTGATGTGCTACTGTCTACTCAGCTCGATGACAAGACTGTCGATGCACATTATGAGCAAAGTTTTAAGCAGTTGATTCAATTGCAATCTATTGATGGTGAAGGTCATTTCCCAGCTTATTCTTATGAGAAGTTAATGACCGAAATGTCGCTATTGACAGATTGGTTATTGCCAAGTTTACAGATTCAACCTTCTGATGATGAGTCTGCGCTGATTAAACGTACATTTGCAATTTTAGCCAATGCTGCTTTGGCTCAGCCTCAAGTGATTGTACATCGTGATTTCCATAGTCGTAATCTCATGCTTTTGGTAGATGAGCAAGAGCAAGGCGTAATTGACTTTCAGGATGCTGTGATTGGTGCAGATACTTATGATCTGATCTCAATTACACGTGATGCGTATGTACAGTGGAATCCTGAGCGCGTTTATCATTGGTTTAAAGTGTTTTATGACCTATTGCCAACTTCTGCCAAAGAAGGGCGTGACTTTGAACAGTTTAAGCAAGATGCTGATCTGATGGCGATACAACGTCATATTAAAATTTTAGGTATTTTTGTGCGTTTATTTGAACGTGACGGTAAATCAGGCTATCTCAAAGATTTGCCACGTGTGATGTGGTATTTACTTGAAGAAAGCAAACCTTATGCAGAACTACAACCTTTCATGCAATTTATTTGCGATAAAGTGATGCCAAAATTTGAAGCAAAATATGGCAAATATGAGGTTGTTGCAGCATGAAAGCAATGATTTTGGCCGCGGGGCTTGGCAACCGCATGCGTCCTTTAACACTCTATAAACCGAAACCTCTGCTTGAAGTTGGCGGTAAACCACTGATCGTTTGGCATATTGAAAAACTTAAGCAAATTGGGGTCACAGAGATTGTGATCAATTCTGCGTGGTTGGCCGATGTGTTGATTGATGCACTTGGGGATGGTTCACAGTTTGGTGTGACTATTCGTTGGACGCGTGAAGAAGAGGGGCTTGAAACAGCGGGTGGTATTATTAATGCTCTGCCACTGCTGGGGACAGAACCGTTTATTTTAGTGAATGGTGACGTTTGGACCACTTTTGATTTTGCATCATTGCTCAATGTCGATTTGGGAGAGGATTTTGCGCATCTGGTATTTGTACCAAACCCGACACAACATCCCAAAGGCGACTTTATCTTAAATCAAGGGCGTGCTTATACCTTTGAACAAGAGCAGTCGGGTGAGGCGCTAACTTATAGTGGTGTTGCTGTTATTCACCCACAGATGTTTGAGGGTTTAGAAGCAGGTAAACGTCCACTGGCTCCATTGCTGAAAGAAGCGATGTCTGCTGGAAAAATTTCTGCCGAGAAAATGCAAGCCGCATGGGTGGATGTTGGCACACCTGAGCGATTAAGTGATCTAGATCTACAGATTCGTCAAGGTATGTACGTTTAAGTGCATAATCACTAAGCGTTAGCTACTGTTCCACGGCTGAGAAATCGGTATACTTCAGTTTAATTTTATTGAGATGTCTTCTTTATGCATCCATTTTTTCAAGACTTAAAGCAAGGTAGTCAAAAGCTTGGCTTAGATTTGAGTGAAGAAGCATTAAATTTATTGCTGAAGTATCAAGACGCACTTGTGCTGTGGAACAAAGCTTACAATTTAACAGCGATTCGCGATCCTAAGGAAATGCTGGTGAAGCATTTATTAGATAGTTTAAGTATTTTAAAAGATTTGCCGAAAGGTCGTTTGCTGGATATTGGTACAGGCGGTGGTATGCCGGGCATGATTATTGCTCTATGCCAACCTGAGCGCCAATGTGTTTTGCTCGATTCCAATGGTAAAAAAATTCGTTTTTTAAAGCAGTTTATTGCAGATCTAAAATTAACCAATGTAATTGCAGTTCAAACGCGTGTTGAAAATGAAGATAGCATCCATGATTTGGGTCAGTTTGATGTGATTACCAGTCGTGCATTTGCTTCTTTAACCGATTTTATCAATGCATCGAAGCCTTATATGCACCAAGACAGCATTATTGCATCTATGAAAGGCTTGGTTCCGCATGACGAAGTTGAAGCATTCAAAAACGAATTTAGCTGTGACATTATTGCGTTAAAAGTTCCACGTTTGGACGAACAACGACACTTACTTTTATTAAAACGTATCTAAAAAAATTCAAAGGATTGGGCGGGTCATGGCACAAATTATTGCGATTGCGAACCAAAAAGGTGGTGTAGGTAAAACCACAACCGCAGTAAATTTGGCTGCATCTTTAGCAGTACTTAAAAAGCGGGTTTTATTGGTTGATATGGACTCGCAAGGCAATGCGACCATGGGTTCAGGCATTCAAAAAAATGACCTACTGTATTCAGTGACCGATGTTTTACTGGGTGAAGTACCTATAGAGACTGCGATTACCAAGGCGGAAGTGGGTTATAAGGTCTTGGGTGCAAACCGTGATTTGGCGGGAGTTGAACTTGCGATTGCTGAGCAAGAAGGGCGTGAGTTTATTCTGCGTGATGCGTTGCAAGAAATTGAACAAGCATATGACTACATTATTGTGGACTGTGCGCCAAGCTTAAGCTTGATCACGGTTAATGCATTGGCAGCGGTGGATGGTGTGATGATTCCAATGCAGTGTGAATACTATGCTTTGGAAGGCTTGGCAGATTTAACACAGACCATTGATCGCATTCAACAAGCATTGAATCCTGAGTTAAAAATTATTGGTGTTCTACGCACCATGTATGATGCACGTAACGCGCTGACACGTGATGTGTCTGAAGAATTAGAACAATACTTTGGCAAAAAACTCTATGACACGGTCATTCCACGTAATGTGCGTCTAGCTGAAGCACCTGCGCATGGTTTACCTGTGATTTATTTTGAAAAAAGCTCGAAGGGCGCAGTTGCTTATTTACATTTAGCAGCTGAAATGATTAAGAAAAGCAAAGTGAAAAAAGGAAGTAACGCATGACCGTTAAAAAACGTGGGCTGGCAAAAGGTCGTGGTTTAGATGCCTTACTCGGTTCCATTCAAAAAGAGAAATTACAACTTGAAGCACAAGCTCTTGATCACGGTCAGCTAAAACAAATCGATGTGCATCTATTACAACGTGGTGAATATCAGCCACGTCGTTTTATTAATGAGCAAGACTTACAAGAGTTAGCGGCATCGATTGAAAAACACGGTGTGATGCAGCCGATTGTGATTCGTCCAATTGATAATGAAAAGCACCCCTATGAAATTATTGCAGGTGAGCGTCGTTGGCGTGCGGCTCAACTTGCCGGTTTAACGCAAGTTCCAGCCATTGTTCGTGATTTAACAGACCAAGTTGCAATTGCACTGGCGTTGATTGAGAACATTCAACGTCAAGATCTCAATCCGATAGATCAGGCGATGGCTTTACAGCGCTTCCATGAAGAGTTTGGTTTAAGTCATCAAGAAATTGCAGACACGGTAGGCAAAGCGCGTACCACAGTGAGTAATTTGCTGCGTTTATTAAGTCTAGCTGAGCAAGTTAAAGACTTTATGCAACAAGGTTTGCTGGACATGGGACATGCTCGTGCCATTTTGACTTTGAAAGGGAAAGATCAACTGAAAGTCGCAGAATTGGTGATAGAGAAAAGTTTATCCGTTCGCCAAACTGAACAATATGTTCGTGATCTCAATGCGCCGAAACAAGAAAAATCGAAAACGGAAATTGCACCAGATCTTCAACAATTGACACAGCGCTTAACAGATCGTTTTAGTGCAAATGTCAAAATTGATCATAATAAACAAGGGAAAGGCAAGCTCACGATTCATTATCATTCACTAGATGAGTTGGATGGTATTTTGAATATTTGCTTAGCTGAATAATTTTATTTTCTATTTTTAAATACTTGGGGAAGTGTTATGTGGGAATTGGTAAAAGCAGGTGGGTGGCTTATGCTGCCCCTTGTGCTCTGTTCGATCTTTACTGTTGCGATTAGCTTAGAGCGTTTTATTCGCTTAAAGAAATCCGCTATTTTACCGAAAGATTTGCTATTAAACCCAGCGCAAAGCGTACAAATGGTTTTGCCTAAACTTAAACAAAATCAGGATTTACAGGCAACGACATTGGGTCGTATTTTGGAAGCTGGTTACCAAAGTAAGGCACAAGGTGAACAGTTTGCACGTGCGCAGATGGAAGCAACAGCTTCTCAAGAAATTGGTTATCTTGAAAAAAATATCAATTTTTTAGGAACATTGAGCGCTGTCGCGCCTCTTTTAGGATTGTTGGGGACGGTACTCGGGATTATCGAGTCATTTTTAATGATTGATATTGGGAATAGTAGTAATCCAACACTGATGATTCCGGGGATTTCTAAAGCACTGATTACAACAGCGGCAGGAATGTTCATTGCGATTCCGGCACTATTTGCTTATCGTTATTTTCAGCGTTTGGTTCAAGAATATGTTGCTGAATTAGAACAGCAATCGACTTTATTTCATGCGGCTTTATTTTATAAGCAAACAGAAACTGTGCTTGAAAACCAAGATGATGTTGTTGTGAAGCAAGCGAGCTAAGGTGAAGTATGAAATTCAAACGTTCACAAGTTGAAGATGTTCATATTAACCTTACACCAATGATTGATTGCTTATTATTTATTTTGGTGTTTTTATTGCTGACCACCACATTCAATCAATTTAGTCGTATGAATTTAACCTTGCCCGATGCGCAAGGTGTTCCACCGAAAACATTTGATCATAAAATTGAAGTGGTGGTAGATTCCACAGGGCATTATTCAATTAATGGTCAGTCTATTGCATCGAAAGATGTTTCAGAATTAAATACCGCAATTAAACAGATTTCCAATGACCGTCGTGATCTAATGTTTGTGATTGCTGCGGATGCAAAAGCAACCCATCAGGATGTGATCCGTGTGATGGATGTGGCTGGTCAGTTGGGATTTGTAAATATCAATATTAGTACCAAAGTGCCTTCTCGAGGTTATTAGTGAAACACGATTTTAAAGTTTATCTACGTCTACTGAGCTATTTAAAACCGTATTGGGGCGTAGCGATTCTTGTGGTGATTGGTTTTGCTATGAATGCGGCGACAGAAGTTTCTGTCGCTAAATTACTTGAAAAAATTATTGAAGCGATTCAACACCGTGATCAAGGTTTTACGACATTGTTCCCAATTTTGGTTGTTGTGGTAATGTTCTTTCGTGGGCTGGGTTTGTTCATGGGAGGCTACTTTACAGCGGTCATTTCCAGAAACTTGGTCTTTAATATTCGCCAAGAAGTCTTTGCCAAATTATTGCGTCTTCCTTCGCAGTATTATCTAGACAATAACAGTGGTCATATCACTGCGAAAATTATGTATAACGTGGAGCAGCTTACAGCCGCATCTACAGAGTCATTAAGAACTATTGTTCAGCAAGGTCTAATCACTCTTGCATTGCTCGGTTACCTTATATATAGCAACTGGCGTCTGACTTTGTGTATTTTGATTTTTGCGCCACTGATAGGTTTGCTTATTCGTAAAGCAGCAAAGCGTATGCGTAAGCTTTCCATTCAAGTCCAAGACACCATGGGGGATGTCAATCACGTGGTACAAGAGACAGTCAATGGTCACTTGGTGGTAAAAGGCTTTGGTGGTCAAGGGTATGAGCAACAACGTTTTAAAGATACCTCATTGGAGAATTTACGACGCGGTTTGAAAATGGTGGTTGTGCAACAGCTCAATAGTCCAATTGTACAGTTGATTATGTCCGTTGCTCTGAGTATTGTGATGTGGATCGCACTACGCCCAGAAATTTTGCAAGATACCAGCGCGGGTCAATTTGTGGCGTATATTACTGCAGCAGGTATGTTGAGTCGGCCAATTAAAGCATTGACTGATGTGAATGAAAAAATTCAACGGGGTATGGCGGCAGCACATTCCGTCTTTGAAATTTTAGATTTGCCTGAAGAAAAAAATACTGGGACTTTAACTCCAGTATTGAAAGGTAATATCGACTTTAAAGATGTGAACTTAGTTTATGTGGATGGTTATCAAGCGCTGCATGATTTTAATCTGAGTGTCAAAGAAGGTGAGACGATTGCTTTAGTGGGGCGTTCTGGTGCTGGTAAAACGTCTCTAGTAAATTTACTGGTGCGTTTTCAAGATACGACCTCGGGCCAAATCCTCTTTGATGGTATCGATATTCACGATATTGAAATCAATAGTCTGCGTACCCAAGTGGCAATGGTCAATCAACAAGTGGTTTTATTTAACCGCACTGTGCGTGACAATATTGCCTATGGTCAGCTTGAAAATGCCTCGGATGAAGAGGTGATTGCGGCGGCAAAAGCGGCCTATGCGCATGACTTCATTATGGCTTTACCACAAGGCTACAACACCAAGTTAGGTGCACAAGGCCTTAATTTATCGGGCGGTCAACGTCAACGTATAGCCATTGCTCGTGCGATTTTGAAAAATGCGCCTGTGCTGATCTTAGATGAAGCTACCAGCGCGCTTGATAATGAATCAGAGTACTTTATCCAGCGTGCTTTCGATGCTGCAATGCGAGATCGTACCACGATTGTGATTGCACATCGATTATCCACCATTGAGAATGCGGACCGTATTGTGGTGATGGATAAAGGGCGTATAGTAGAGCAAGGTACACACGCTGAACTTATTGCAAAGCAGGGTGCTTACTATCAGCTACATCAGCGTAATTTTGAGGAAAACTAAGTCATGTCAGGTGCACAGTTTATTCAGGATGCTTGGAACTCACAGGCAAAGTGGTTAATTGTGCTTCGTCCGCTGTCTTGGTTATATCGTGGCGGTTTTCTATTAAACCGCAAGTTGTATCGGTGCAATATTAAAAAAGCGTATACGGCTCCTGTACCTGTTATGGTGATTGGTAATATTACTGTGGGTGGGAGTGGCAAAACCCCTCTGCTCATTCACTTGGTGAGTTATCTGCAAAGTAAGAATATTCGAGTGGGTGTGATCAGTCGTGGTTATGGTGCCAAGGGCCCATTTCCGACTATGGTGGATCTGAACTCATTACCTGAAAATGTAGGTGATGAACCAACACTCATTGTGCAATCTACTGATGTGCCGATGGCAGTGGGTCCCAACCGCCAAGAAAGTATTGAACTGCTTTTATCTCACTATCCCATTGATTTAATTATTAGTGATGATGGGCTTCAGCATTGGGCATTGAATCGTCAAATTGAATGGATTGTCCTAGATAATAATCGTGGACTTGGTAATGAAAAGTTATTGCCTGAAGGTTATTTGCGAGAGCCGAAGTCTAGACTGGATCAAGGCATAGTGATTGAACATGCAGATCATCCTACTCGTACTATGCACATGCACTTAGAAGTTGCAGAGCCTTACCTGTTGAATAGTACTGAGGCAAAAGCATTCAATCCACAAGATGATTTTTATGCGGTCGTGGGGATAGGTTTTCCGCAGCGCTTTTATCGTACTTTAGAGAGTATGGGAGTTCAGCAGTTCCAGTGTCATGAGTTTGCTGATCATTATGAATATGAGTTAGAGGATTTGGTTTTTGATGATGCCAATCCTATTATTACCACTGAAAAAGATGCAGTGAAAATTTTAGCGCTGCTCAAACAAAATCCTAGTTTTGCCCGTGATATTTGGGTTGTTCCTGTCGATGCAGTGTTATCGACGGCGTGTTATGACACCTTACATCAACAGCTCGCCGCTGTAGGTATTGAAATTTCTTAAGGTCTTTTATGAAGCATATTGTTATTCCTGCGCGTTTCGCAAGCACACGTTTATCTGGAAAACCACTCCTTAAAATTCATGGCCGTGAAATGATTTTACGGGTCGTTGATCAGGCGAAGAAAGTGGAAGGTTTTGATGATCTCTGCGTCGCAACGGATGATCAGCGAATTTATGATCTTTGCATGGCTGAAGGCGTGGATGTAGTGTTGACCTCAGCGGATCATCCTTCGGGAACAGACCGCCTAAGTGAGGTGGCGAAAATTAAGGGTTGGGCCAGCGAAGATATCATTGTTAATGTTCAAGGTGATGAGCCGTTATTGCCAGCGGCTTTGGTCAAGCAAGTCGCGCAACTTTTAGAGTCACAAGCAGATTGTTCAATGTCGACCTTGTGTGAACCAATTCAGCATTTAGATGAATTTAAACGTGATAGCATTGTTAAAGTGGTGATGTCGAAGTACAAGCAAGCACTTTACTTTAGTCGTGCTACTATTCCATATGACCGAGATGCTGCAAAACAAGTGGAGCAAACGTTGCATGAACAAGCCTTCCGTCATTTGGGTTTGTATGCTTACCGCGTGAAATTACTTCAAGAATATGTGACATGGGATATGGGTACACTCGAAAAGCTCGAAAGCCTAGAGCAACTACGTGTTTTGGAAAATGGACATCGTATTGCCATTGATATCGCAGAAGCGAACTTGCCGCCAGGTGTGGATACACAAGAAGATTTAGATCGTTTAAATGCCATGGATGTGGCTCATTTTGCATAATAGAACTTAGGTTGTATACATGAAGCAAACGCTGCCTGAGCAGATTTATCCGTGGCATCAAAATGTTTGGGAAACTTTAACCACACGCTTTCCTAACATTGGTCATGGCTTATTGTTTTATGGTAAAAAAGGTTGTGGTAAAGAGACTTTTGCTGAGCAGTTTCTTGCTTGGGTCTTATGTGCTAAGCGGCAGCCAAATCATTTGGCCTGTGGGGAGTGTGGAAGTTGTCAGTGGTTAAAGGCGGATACACACCCCAATTATGTGCACATCACTACCGATGAAGACAATAAGAAACAAAATGCTAAGATCAAAATTGAGAAAATTCGTGATCTGCTGCCTTTTGTGCAGCAAACGGTAGACGGTTGGCGCGTCATCATTATTGAACCAGCCGAAGCTTTAAATACAGCTTCAGCCAATGCTTTATTGAAAACGCTTGAAGAACCAGGTGATCGTGTTGTTATCATTTTATTGGCAGATCATTATTTAAAACTGCCTGCAACCATTCGCAGTCGTTTGCAACATTTTGCTTTGGATCGCATAAATGAACAGCAAGCAGAGCAATTTTTAAATCAGCATTTGTCCCATAGCGATTTGGCACAGCAACATTTATTGATGAATTTGTCCAATCATATGCCGTTGCAGGCAATTACATTGTCCGAGAGTGAATGGATTCCTCAACGTGCTGAATTTTTAAAAGATTGGCAAAAGTTGGTGATGGATAAAAATATGCCGATGGTAATTGCTACCAAGTGGAATAAAGCGCTGACATTTAGTGATTTTAGTCAAATGTTTGAGTACTTGTTGTCAGATTTGATTTGTGTCAAGCTAAATCAGCAATTAAAAAACACTGACTTGGATTTCAGTGTGCTGGCAGAACGGTATTCACTTGAAACTTTGTTTTCAATTTATGCTGATTTGCAACAGTCAAAACAATATATTGAACAAAACGTACAAACTAATTTAGTGCTCGACCAATTGTGTATTCGGTTGATGGATGTTTAAAACAGGGGAATTTTATGCAACCACGTATGGGCGGAATCATTCAAGCCAATATTCCAGATAAAGCAACGTTATATGCAAGCTACATGCCTTTTGTAGTTGGTGGTGGTTTATTTATTCCATCCAAACAACCTGTAAAGATGGGAGAGGAGGTCTTTGTTTTGGCAACATTGCCAGAGCAAGCACAGAAAATTCCTCTAACAGGCAAAGTGATTTGGATTTCGCAAAAGCAAAATGGAATCAAACTCCAAGGATTTGGTATTCAACTTTCTGGGGAGAAAGGGGTTTATTACAAATCAGAAGCGGAAAAGTTGCTAGCAGGTCTTAAGTCTGAAGGGCGAACTAGTTACACTATGTAATTAAGTATATCAAGTAGGAAACGCCTGTGTTTGTAGATACGCACTGCCATTTAACCATGCTAGATTTAACGCCTTATGATGGGGATTTGGATTTAGCATTAGCGCAAGCACGTGCAGCGGGCGTTCACCGCTTTATGAGTATCTCGGTTGATCTTGATGATTATATTGAGCTAGCAAAAATTGCGGCAAGGCATGACGATGTGGGCTATAGCGTCGGGGTGCATCCTTGTGAAGATCCTGAAACCATGGCTCGTGCAACCACAGACTATTTAATTGAGTTGGCACAGCCTGAAAAAGTTTGGGCAATTGGTGAGACTGGGCTCGATTATTTTCATAGTACAGATTTCATCGCTGAGCAAAAAGACTGTTTTGCACGACATATTTATGCTTCACAAGCCGTAAAGAAACCAGTTGTTGTGCATACCCGTTCTGCCAAGCATGATACTGTCGATATTATTCGCGCCGAAAAATCGACCCATGGAATTTTGCATTGCTTTACAGAAGACTGGGAAACGGCCAAAGCTGTTTTAGACCGCGGTTACTATGTGTCATTTTCAGGGATTGTATCTTTTAAAAATGCGCAAGACCTGCGTGATGTGGCGAAGCAAGTTCCTTTGGATCGCTTATTAATTGAGACGGATAGTCCTTATTTGGCACCGATGCCATATAGAGGAAAGTCTAATGAGCCAAAGTACGTTCCTTATGTAGCCAAAGCCTTGGCAGATGTATATGATAAGTCCTTGGAAGAGATGGCTTTCATCACAACACAGAACTTTGAAAACCTTCTCAACATGAAGTAAATAAATTGAAACGATAAAAGCGTATAAGAGAGTACTAGGGTGAAAATGGATCGTCAGGCTCAGTTTCGAGCAAGAGAAGCGTTAATTTTCCAAGTGGCTGAACAGTTGCTTTTAGAAAATGGCGAAGCAGGGATGACCCTTGATGCATTGGCTGCGGAATTAGATCTAGCAAAAGGTACGCTTTATAAACATTTTCAAAGTAAAGATGAACTCTATATGTTGCTCATTATTCGTAATGAGCAAATGTTGCTTGAAATGATTAAAGATACAGACAAGCAGTTCCCTGAACATCTTGCTTTTTTTATGTTACATCATTTGCATCATCCTGAACGCACTGTGCTGTTTCATCAAATAGAAGAGCGATTATCGACCACGGGTGTTGGGATCTATCATTTATTTACTGAACTTTATCAAATTCGAAAGCAACGTCTACGTTTAATTATTCGTATGACCGAGCGGTATTTGGAGTCGATAGAGAGTCAAATGACAGTACGTGATTATTTGGCATCGATTTGGTCTTTGACGCATGGTGCAGCTGCGATTTTGAACTCTAGTTTTTATCAACGGTATTTGGGTTCGCGTGATACTTTGCGCGTGGCTTACATTGACCAAGCTCTGGCGATGCCTAAACAAACGGGCGCAGCAGGATATCTTGCTTAGCGGATAGGATGTATGAAACAGAAACCACCTTCAAGGATTCAAGGATTTACACTGGTTGAATTGATGGTGGTTATTGTTATTATGGCCATTATGGCCATTATGGCGTCATTGGTGATGTTGAATATCAATGGGGTCGACCAACGTAAAGCAGCGCAAGCCCGTGATTTTTTTATCATGGATGTACAGAAAATTGCACGTGAGGCAAATGACCAAGCACGTGTTTTGGCACTAGAGGTTCATCCTGCGACCGATGTGGCTGATTTTTCTTATGCTGTTGTTGAATATAAAAATCCTCAATTTACCATACCCACAGAACAACAAAATAATGCAATGCTGAATCAACAAAAATGGCAAAAATATAATGAGTTCCCGCAGCAAGTGTTAGCTAAAAATGTTTCTTTTGCTGTGCAATCCTTAGACTATGATGTTTCCCAAGCCCGAAACGATGATTTAACCCAAGAGAATGCACCTAAACTGATTTGGTTGGGGAATGGCGAAGCAAAACCTGTTCGTATTCAATTTTATTATGCCAATGAGCCCGTCGGTGCAGAAATTGAAATTGATCATTTGGGTAAAATAAATGCGAGCTAAAGATTTAAAGAATAGTCTGCCGGCTTGCGCTCGGATGAAACATTATTTCATTAATCCTCGCTCAGGATTTACATTGCTGGAAGTGATGGTGGCACTGGCTATTTTTGCTACAGCAGCGGTCGCTTTAACCAAAGTGGGTATGCAATATACTCAGTCTACAGCCCATGCCATCTTGCGTACCAAGGCACAATTTGTTGCCTTGAATGAAATTTCTATGATGGAAATCAATCGTGATTGGCTACAAGGCACGGCCTCTAAACAAATCACCCAACAAGGTGAAACTTGGCAAATTGATAAATCAGCGCAAGCAACGATTAGTGCTAATGTGCAACGCGTCAATGTACAGGTGAGCTTGGTGAATACTGAAACTGGAAAAGTAGATTCGGGTGTTACGAGTTTAGTTTTTTTTAACCATCGTGATGGAAGCCAACCATGACAAAACGCTCAGGCTTTACTTTGGTTGAGTTATTGGTGGCAATCGCGATTTTTGCTGTGCTTTCAGCTTTGGGTTGGAAGGTTTTTGATTATCTGATCAAGATTAAAGAACGTAATACCCAACATGAACAGCGCTTAGGTCAGCTACAAGAAGCATATCAACAAGTGTTACGTGACACGGTGCAAATTGTACCAATTACTGCCAATGTTGCGGGGCAGGTTCAACCCGCAGTCATGTTGCAAAATGGTCAGTTAACCTTTAGTAAAACTGGCGTGACTGATCCTTTGATGCAAGGCATACCGCCTGAAGAGCGAGTTGAATATATTTATAAAGCAGATGAAAAAAAACTGTACCGTTATAAATATAAAAATTTAAATCAAACCGGTAATGATCAACCTGAAACCAGTGTTTTACTTGATTCAGTTGATCAATTTCAAATTATGTTACTCAATCCCAATGAAATGGCACAATGGCCTGAGGTGGCATTGAGTGAAAATGATGTAACTCAGGCAAAAATACTACCGCGCGGTTTAAAAATAAACCTCACTGTCAATGAAGTGAGTTATGAATGGGTGTTTAGTTTATTAAATACAGACTTTTTAAAACAAAAAAATTAAGTTGCAGGATATGAAACTCACGGACTCTATGCAAAACCATTTTTCCTTAAATGTCTTCGTTGTAAATAGGTGGATGTTTTGAAGCGCTCTCAGCATGGCATTGCATTGATCACCATTTTGGTGATGGTGGCTTTAGCAACCATCCTTGCGGCTACGATTGCGCAACATCAGCGCAATACCGCAGAGAGTACGGGTTATTTAATGCGACAAAACCAAGCTCTGTTATACGCAAAAAGTGCTGAAGCTTTTTTTTCTGAGCTGTTGGTGGATGATGCTCAAAATGCAGCAGAGGTCGATCATCTACAAGAAACGTGGGCGAAGCCCATGCCTGCTTTTCCAGTGGAAGATGGTTTTGTTTCTGGGCGTTTAGAAGATGAGTCAGGAAAATTTAATTTAAATGCTTTAGTTAAGTCGGATAAAAAGCCGAATGAGGCTGCAAAACTTTGGTTTGAAAAACTGTTGGTACGTGTGGGGTTGCCTGCGCAACTTTCAGAAGCAGTGATTGATTGGCAAGATGAAGATGATGAAGTCAGTGGCCCGATGGGTGATGAATCTGCTTATTATCAAAGTTTAGCTCAGGGTTACTTGGCGCCAAATCGTGCTTTTTATAATGTTGAACAGTTGAAGTTGGTGCGTGGGTTTGAGGGGCGTAACTATCAACTGATTGCACCTTATGTGAGTGCTTTGCCGAATAATGAATTAAAGGTGAATGTAAATACTGCACCTGCATTGGTATTGGCCAGTATTGACCCGAAACTGGATATATCTGCCATTCAAAACATGCAAAAACAACAACAGGCCAGCCTTAAACATTTTTCTAATGTCAGCGAGTTGTGGGAAATTGATCCGTTTAATCAGATTGAAGAAGAGCAACGGGCTGCTGTTAATGATTTTCTAGGTGTTCAATCCAATTATTTTAAAGTAAGAATAGAGGTGATGCTCAATGAGCGTAAACGTCAATTCAGTAGTGATTTGGTGCGAAAAGAACAAACAGTTTATGTGGCATATCGAAGTATGGCACCGTTTTAAACGTCGTTGGGCAGGTTGATATGATTTGTCAATCGACTTCAACAATAAAATAAATGAGCATAGGTTAACTTTTGCTTTATAATTAAAGTCAATTCTCAGAAAGTTTGATTGCATTACGGCATATGTTAATTCGTAAGTTATTTAAGTTTGAAAATGCCCATATTGTACGCAATTGTACATCGGATCGTTGTAAACGCTCCATTCATGGTCATAGTTATAAAGTTGAATTACTCCTCAAAGCATCGAAATTAGATCATGGTCAAATGGTTTATGACTTTGGCTTGCTGAAAGGGGTGATTAAAGACCTTTATGATTCTTTTGATCATGCAATTTGTTTTTGGCAAAACGATGATCCAGAATATATCCAAGCATGTAAAACATTTAGTGCACGTTGGGTGTCGCTGCCTGTTTCGCCATCGGCTGAACAATTTTCACGTATTTTCTTTTATCTTGCACAACAAGTACTCGCGTCGACCGTGACTCAAAACGGTGAAGGCGATGTAGAAGTGTACTCGGTGATTGTGCATGAGACTGATACGGGCTATGCGCAGAGTTTTATTGAAGATATTGAAAATACACAGATGGGGCTTTTAGATTTAAGCCAGATCGAGTTTTCAGAACAAATCCAAGCAGAATGGGCGGACACTGAAATGTATACCAAATTAAAAGAAGGTATCCAATTTCACAATCCGAATGTAGAATTGCAAGTCAAACTGTGAAATTTGTCACGGAATATACAGTAAGGGAATAAGGCGCAAGTATGTCTTTAACAGAACAACAGCAAACCAAGCTTGATAAAATTCAGCTGGATGCCAGTTGGAAACATGGATTAAGTGACTTTTTGCTTAGTACAAAGATGGATGCGTTAAAGCAGTTTCTTGTTACAGAAATAAAAGCGAATAAAGTGATTTATCCGCCAAATGCGCTGATTTTTAATGCATTTAATACGACGCCTTTGGCGAATGTAAAAGTGGTAATACTTGGACAAGACCCATATCATGGGCCGAATCAGGCACATGGGCTCAGTTTTTCTGTGCAAAAGGGGCTTGCTTTACCACCATCTTTACGTAATATTTTCCATGAGTTAAATAAAGATTTAGGAATTGATATTCCTAAACATGGGGATTTAACTCGTTGGGCGCAGCAAGGTGTTTTGCTGTTGAACAGTGTATTAACCGTTGAAGCTGGTCAACCCACATCACATCAAAAACAAGGTTGGGAAGACTTTACCGATCATGTGATTGATGTTTTAAATGAACAGCGCGAGCATATTGTTTTTATTCTTTGGGGAGCATATGCGCAGCGGAAAGGACAACGGATTGATCAAGAAAAGCATTTGGTGTTAAAGGCGGCACATCCGTCACCTTTGGCAGCAAACCGTGGTGGATTCTTCGGTTGTAAAGTTTTTTCAAAATCCAATAATTATCTTAAACAACATGGCATTGAGCCTATAGATTGGCAGCTGGACGCATGACATATTCTCCCGTTTCTAGAAACTACCATCCAGATTTGATTGTAGAAGAAGCAAAAAATGGTTGGCGCATTGTTCGTCTGAATAGACCAAAATCACTTCACGCTTTAGATGAGACGATTGTTTCAACTTTATTTGAAGTGTTTCAAGATTTTCATAGTGATGACGCAGTAAAAGCCATTTGGTTGGATTCAACCACACCAAAAGCATTCTGTGCGGGTGGTGATGTACGTAAACTTCGTCAACTGGTGATTAACGATGAAGTTGAAACAGCCAATCAGTTCTTTGAGCAAGAATATGCTTTAGATTTATTACTACACAACTATGCTAAGCCTGTCTTGGTGTGGGGTGAAGGTTATGTCATGGGTGGTGGTTTAGGTCTGTTTATGGCCGCGCCATTTCGTTTGGTGACACCGCATTCACGTTTAGCGATGCCTGAAATTAATATTGGTTTGTACCCAGATGTGGGTGCAACGCGTTTCTTGGCGGATCGTGGAGCAATTGGTTTGTTCACGGGCTTAACGGGTTCAATCATGACGGCTGCGGGCGCATATGGTATTGGTTGGGCAACACACATCTGTGATGCGCAGCGTAATACGGTGCTTGAGAAAGTTATCAATATAGACTGGAGTCATTATCCAGCAGGTGATTTTAGAGCCATTGATGACACACTAAACAGTATGCATCGTCCGGTAGGTCCAGGTCCATTACAGAACTCTTTGGATGTCATTCATAGTGTATGTCGTGGTGTGAACTTCGAGCATGATTATGATGCTATTGTTGGTTTAAGTGATGCGCGTAGCGATTGGCTTCGTCAAGCCAGTGAGAACTTACAAAAAGGCTCACCAACAACGGCTGCATTAACATGGTTGTTATGGCAGTGGGGTAAGCAGGTTCATTCTTGGAATGAAGTGTTTGAGCTTGAAACGCAAATTTCGGACTGGAAAATTCGTCATGCAGACTTTGTTGAGGGGGTGCGTGCGCGTTTAGTGGATAAAGACTTGTCACCAGCATGGAAACAAGGGGCTAGTAATAGCTTAAAGGGTATTTTCGCTGGTAATCCACCAACAACGAGCATTGAAAGCTGGAATGAACTCCTTAAACATTACGATGTAATCTAATCTTTATGACTGATGTTTTAAAAACAGATAGTGAATGGATGCAGCTTGCTTTAGAGCAGGCTGCTATTGCAGCGTCAAAAGGTGAAGTCCCTGTTGGAGCAGTGATTGTAAGTCAAAATAAAATTATTGGTTCGGGCTTTAATGCGCCTATTACGCTAAATGACCCTACCGCGCATGCTGAGGTTCAAGCACTTCGCGATGCTTGCCAAAATACACAAAATTATCGTTTACCTGATGATGCGGTCATGTATGTGACGCTTGAGCCTTGTACCATGTGTGTAGGTGCTTTGGTGCATGCACGCGTTTCAAAAGTAGTATTTGGTGCGACAGAGCCGAAAGCGGGCTCTCTTATAAGTGCACGTAAATTATTTGAAACGGGCTATTATAATCATCAGTTCTTGGTTGAGTCGGGTTGTTTACATGAGCAATGCTCACAGCAGCTCAGTCACTTTTTTAAAATGCGCCGCGAACAAAAGCGACTATCCCGTCTACAAGAAAAGGGATGAATGAGTTCGTAAAATAATAATTTCATGTAAAATGAAATGACAATAATTATTGTCAAATAAGGCGTTGGAACCACCATGAATAATATTCAGATTAAAAAAGAATTTAATGCACCCGTAGAGCAGGTATTTGATTTACTTTCTAAACACTCAACCTATAACGTCGCTTTTGCACCAGTTCAAGTGGTGCGAGTGAAAGATTCAGCAGATCCAGAACGTCCGGATGGACTTGGTTCTGTACGTCGTATGGGTTTTGGTCCAATTAAACCGTTGCAAGAGCAAATTACATTAATGAATGTGAATGAACGTATTGAATACAAGATTATTAAAAATCCACTCATCAAACATCATTTGGGTATTATTGAGTTTGAGCCGATTGACTCGAATAAAACTTTAGTGACCTATACGATTGAATTACAGGCGCGGGCACCTTTTGTAAGTAAATTAATCCTTGCACAGCTTAAATCTGCGATTAAACTAGGTTTTTCGAAACTCGCTAAATCTGTATAACAAACTTTGGGTAAGTAATGACAGTTCAAATAATCACAATTGATGGTCCAAGTGGTTCGGGTAAGGGCACACTGGCTGCAAAAATAGCAGCTCATTATCAATTTCATTTACTTGATTCGGGAGCGTTATATCGCTTGTTGGGCCTGTCATTGCATCAACAGGATTTGTTGGATGCTTTGTCAAGCGAACTGAGTCAGTGTGTCGAAATTGCTAAACATTTAGACATACAATTTTTAAGTTCTGCACAAGACACACAAGTCTTGCTCAATGGTGAGGATGTTAGTCAAACCATTCGAACTGAGCGAGTTGGTGAGTTTGCATCAAAAGTTGCAACAATTCCTGAGCTTAGAGCTGCGCTGGTCGATCGCCAGCATGCTTTTGCACAAGCACCAGGCTTGGTTGCAGATGGCCGAGACATGGCCACATCCATCTTTCCAGAGGCTCAAGCCAAGATTTATTTAACCGCTTCAGCCCAATCTCGTGCTGAACGCAGAGTAAAGCAGTTGCAGGGTATGGGGCTGGATGCTAAAATAAACGATATTTTAGCTAATATTGAGGCGCGTGATAAACGTGACATGGAGCGCGAAGTTGCTCCACTCAGACCAGCAGCTGATGCCTACATTATTGATAGTTCTGAATTGAACATTGATGAGGTATTTCAGCTTATGACGGCTTATATCGATAAGCAATTAGCAAACTAACGAATTTTTATATTCAGCAGAAGCATAGCTTGATCAGTTCAAAATGGACTATGTAGACGCTTAACTAAACCGGCCTTGTCTGATCCAAGACCGCTGACTTTATCAGGTATATCATGACCGAATCTTTTGCAGCCCTCTTTGAAGAAAGCGAATTAAACCTCAACGTTGAAAAGGGTGCTGTCATCCAAGGCGTTGTAGTAAACATCGATTCTGATTGGGTAACAGTTGACACTGGCCTTAAATCAGAAGGTATTGTTGACCGCGCTGAATTCTTAAATGAACAACGCGAACTTGAAGTTCAAGTTGGAGACACTGTTGATGTTGTTGTTGAAGCGCTTGACAACGGCATGGGTCAAACAGTTTTATCACGTGAAAAAGCGAAACGTGCTGAAACTTGGACTAAACTTGAAAAAATCTTTGAAGACGGCGAAATCGTTACTGGTGTTATCTCTGGTAAAGTTAAAGGCGGTTTCACTGTTGACATCGGTCCAGTTCGTGCGTTCCTTCCAGGTTCTTTAGTTGATACTCGTCCTATTCGTGATACTACTCACTTAGAAGGTAAAGAGTTAGAATTTAAAGTAATCAAACTTGATGCTAAACGTAACAACGTTGTTGTATCTCGTCGTGCTGTTATGGAAGCTGAATCTTCAGCTGACCGTGAAGCTCTTCTTGCTCAGCTTGAAGAAGGTCAAACAGTTACTGGTACTATCAAAAATCTTACTGACTACGGCGCATTCGTTGACCTTGGCGGTATTGATGGTCTTCTTCACATCACTGACATGGCTTGGAAGCGTATCAAGCACCCATCAGAAGTTGTTGAAGTTGGTCAAGAAGTTACTGTTAAAGTACTTAAGTTTGACAAAGAACGTAACCGCGTATCTTTAGGTCTTAAGCAATTAGGCGAAGATCCATGGTTAGCGATCATGAACCGTTACCCTAAAGGTTCAATCGTTAAAGCTCGCGTAACTAACTTAACTGACTACGGCTGTTTCGCAGAAATCGCTGAAGGCGTTGAAGGTTTAGTACACGTTTCTGAAATGGATCACACTAACAAAAACATCCACCCATCTAAAGTTGTTCAGATTGGTGATGAAGTTGATGTTATGGTTCTTGAAGTTGACGAAGAGCGTCGTCGTATTTCTCTTGGTATCAAACAAACTCGTGCTAACCCATGGGAAGAGTTTGCTAAGAACCACGACAAAGGTGAAAAAGTTTCTGGTACTATCAAGTCAATCACTGACTTCGGTATCTTCATCGGTTTACCAGGCGGTATCGATGGTCTAGTTCACTTGTCTGATATTTCTTGGAACGAACAAGGCGAAGAAGCTATCCGTCGTTACAAGAAAGGCGACACAGTTGAAGCGGTTATCTTGTCTGTAGACGCTGAAGGCAACCGTATCAGCCTTGGCATCAAGCAAATGAACAGCGATCCGTTCAACGATTTCTTAGCTGCTAACGAACGCGGTGCACTTGTAAAAGGTACTGTAACTGCTGTTGACGCTCGTGGCGCAACACTTAAGTTAGCTGACGAAGTTGAAGCGACTCTTAAAGCATCTGAAATCAACCGCGACCGCGTTGAAGATGCAACTAAGTTCCTTGAAGTTGGTCAAGAAGTTGAAGCGAAAATCATCAACGTAGATCGTAAATCTCGCTCTATCAACTTGTCTATCAAAGCGAAAGACGAAGCTGAAGAGAAAGAAGCAGTTGCTAACTTGAAGACAGCAACTACTGGTCAAGACAATGGTCCTAAGACTATTGGTGATTTGATCAAAGCTCAAATGGGCAACTAAGTAGATGTTTGAATTGTATTGTTAATGTAAGTTAACTAATACTTTTTACACAAATACAATAAACGGTAGCGTAGTATTCACTTATTACGCTACCGTTTTGTATTTAAACAGGTTATTATCAATCTATCTACAAGGTAGCTTGATAATTAAAGAGGTCGCAGATGACTACTGAAGCACTTAATAAGTCTGACTTAATAGAGCGTATTTCTCTTAAAAACCCGCACTTAGCAGAGCCATTAGTGGAAGAAGCTGTTAAGATTATGATTGATCAAATGATTGCATCTTTGTCTTCTGATAATCGTATTGAAATTCGTGGTTTTGGTAGTTTTGCACTCCATCACCGTGAGCCTCGTGTTGGGCGTAATCCTAAAACGGGTAAGTCGGTAGAAGTGGCTGCTAAAGCTGTTCCACATTTCAAACCAGGTAAAGCATTACGTGATGCAGTAAACGAGACTGCAGGCGAATAAAATTTATTGGGGTGCTTATGCGTTACGTATTATTCGCATTATTAATTGTACTGTTTGGCTACTGCCTAGCTTTGGTACTACAAAACGGAACTGAGCTAACCGTTGATCTGTTGTTTATACAGGTTCCAGCAATGCGTTTAGGTCTATTGTTATTATTAACAATGGCTTTAGGGATTGTGTTGGGTTTGTTAATTGGTGTTCAGGTATTTCGTGTATTCCAGAAAGGTTGGGAAATTAAGCGACTACGTAAAGACATTGATCACCTTCGTAAAGAGCAGATTCAATCCGCTCAGCTGGCTGCTGCAGAAGCAGCAGCACATACAAGACATGAGAAAACGGTGTTAGACATCAATCCTAATGATCGTCCATCTACACCGCTTTAAGCCACAATATCAAGTAAGATTTCTATCTTAGAAGTATTGAAGCAAGTTTGATTTAAACGCCTTTGGATATATAGCTAAAGGCGTTTTTTATAGTGATTTAAAATATTGATAACTATATAAAAAGTATATGAATAAAGAACTTAGTTTGAATTTTAAATGGTTTTTAGAAAAATAGTCTTGGTCGTTTTAGGCTTAATCCGTATAATGCCATAATTTTGTGAGTTTGAAGGGTCTCCCCATGAGTATTATTGTTGCCTTAGATGCAAAAAGTCATTATGACGCAATGACGATTGCTGGGCAATTAGACCCTCAATTATGCCGTGTAAAAGTCGGTAAAGAATTATTTACCCATGAAGGCTCATCTATTGTTAAAGCTTTACATGGTGAAGGATTTGAAGTCTTTCTAGATCTAAAATTTCACGATATTCCAAATACGACTGCGCAAGCGGTATGTGCTGCTGCAGATATGGGTGTTTGGATGGTAAACGTCCATGCTTCAGGTGGCCGTAAAATGATGGAAACCTGCGTTGAGCGCTTAAAGGCTGGGAACTATAACACTCAACTGATTGCAGTAACGGTGTTAACTTCAATGGGCCGTGAAGATTTAGCCGATATTGGTCTGGATATTGAACCATTTGAACAAGTCAAACGTTTAGCGAAATTGACTAAAGATAGTGGTTTAGATGGTGTGGTATGTTCAGCCCAAGAAGCAAAAATGCTGCGTGAGACTTTGGGTTCAGAGTTTGCATTGGTGACACCAGGCATCCGCCCTGAGGGTTCAAGTGCGGATGACCAAAAGCGTATCGTAACGCCAAAACAAGCAATGTTAGACGGTGCAACACATCTAGTGATTGGTCGACCAATTACGCAGTCTGCAAACCCGTGTCAGATGCTCAAAGATATTTTAGCGACGCTTTAAGCGACTAGAAATTTAAAAAAGCCTTTCATTTGAAAGGCTTTTTTATGGATTAAATTTTAAAAAGAATTGTTGGTGAGCGAAGTGGCAATAGCAAAATAAAAAGACAGAATTGAATAGAGCACCATGCTTTACAGAGCCGCCAATACACTGACAACAATCGGTGCCAAAACTGACAGGATGAAGCCGCTCACCATGGCATGTGGAATAAAGTCATTCCCACAGGCTTGTTTGACCATCGGTAGTGTAACATCCATTGCTGTAGCTCCTGCGGATGAAATCGCAGAGCGGGGGTAACGCCAGCCAATGATATACATAAATACAATCGCAAAGATTTCTCTGAACAAATCATTCATCAGTGCAATACTGCCTAAATGTGCATTCTTTAACTCCGTGACCACAATGCCAGTCATAGAGTAGAAACCATAACCTTGAGACAACATAATCAGGTCTTTTAGTTGAATGCTCGGCACAAAATAGGCCGTTACAAACGCCCCGATAATTGAACCCAGAATACAACCAAGTGGTACGAGCAGTATTTGCCAGTTCAACCATGAGCGATCTAGTGGGGAATAGGCTAAATCAAGCCCGATCAGGAACATAAAAACCAGTAACAAGTTCCATGTGCTGATATGAAGGGTATAGCCGAAACTTGAAGATAGCTCTGCAAAGCCATAACCCAAGGCCAGTGCGATAAATGCATAACTGATATTGATTAATGATTTGCTCACAAGGCTCATGGACACTTTGCCATGACTCGGTTGGTAGCCCAAAAGTTTAAATAATATGTAACAACAGACAAAAGCACCGATACTGGTCATAACTGCTAAAAGCGCTGCATGATTGAGTATTTGCCAAGGCTGGGCAATGCTATGCAAAGTCGTTGAAAACTCAATCGCAATTGCAATTAAGAGAATATAAGTAAAATAGGGCAGGATTTGAAAGGCAAGTCGCTCAAGCCATTTGGGTAAACGACGCGCCAAAACAAATCCAAGTGCTAAACAAATAAGAAGCTGAAAAATCAACCAAAACGATTGCATGTCAAATAAAGTGTGAAAAAATACTAACTTATTATGACCGCGATCTTAATTTATTGCTTGACTATCTTGCTTAGAATTTAAAAAACGATAGTCTGCTGGATTGGCTTTTCGTGTTTTTAGCCAATACTTCCATGTATAGCTGGGCCATAAAGAGAAATTTTTCCCGTCCGCTTGTTGATACCAACTGACGCAGCCAGATTGCCAAATGGTATCTGTAAATTGACTTTGTAAATGCTGATTAAATTGGTCTTGAATATCTGCTTTCACAACGATCGCTTGAGATAGAGTTTTTTCTGCCATCTCGATGAGCTGTAGAATGTAATTTACTTGTGACTCAATCATAAAAATAACTGAGTTATGACCTAAGACTGTATTGGGCCCTAAAAGCTGAAATAAGTTTGGGAATCCTTTGGTGCTAATTCCATAGTAACTTTCGGCCCCATCTTGCCATGCGTTTGTAAGCTCAACATGATTCAGCCCTGTACAGCTAAAGGATTTAAGATAAATACGTGGGTCCGTCACAAAACCTGTGCCATAAATGAGGCAGTCAATTGCACGTTTTTTTCCATCTTGGGTGATGATACTGTCTTCTGTCAGTTCCAAAATGTTTTCACTCACCAACTCCACATTTTTACGGTTAAAGCTTGGATAATATTTGTTGGAGACCAGGATGCGTTTACAACCCATAATATAGTTGGGAATCAGCTTATCTGCGGTTACAGGGTCTTTGACTTGATGGCGAATATAGGCTTCTGCTAGTTTTTGTGCATATTTCATGACCTGTGGTTTCATAATAGGAACTACACGAGATTCATTTGTCCAATACAGACGAGCTCGATGAAGTTTTCGAAACCAATCAAATCGATTAAACAGTGCTTTTTCAATGGGTAAATAACGACGTTCATCCCGAGGAATAACCCATGCAGCTGTCCTTTGTAGTACGTAGAGTTGCTTCACTTTTTCTGCAATTTCAGGAATATATTGAATCGCGCTACCCCCAGTGCCAAGAGAGGCAACATTTTTATTGCTGAGGTCATAGTTATGATCCCACTGTGATGAATGGAAAACTTTGCCTTTAAACTTCTCGATACCCGCAATATGCGGAATTTGCGGTACATGCAACGGACCAGATGCGAAAATGACAAATTGAGCGGTCAGAGTTTCATTTTGATCAAGGGTGAGTTGCCATAAACACTGATTGTCTAAGTAATGTGCAGCACTGACTTCGGTGTGAAAGCGGATATAAGGCTGCAATTGATTTTCAGTGGTAAGTGTTTGCATGTATTGATAAATTTCAGGTGCTTCAGCATAACGTTTAGACCAGTCGGTCTTGGGTGAAAAAGACAAGGAGTAGAGATGTGACTGTACATCACAAGCAGCGCCCGGATATTGGTTTTCACGCCATGTGCCACCTATTTCACTGGCTTTTTCCAAAATTACAAAATCACGAATATTGTTTTGTAAAAGGCGAATAGCCATAGCTAAACCGCCAAAGCCTGCACCAATAATGGCGATTTTTACCTGAGGGGTTGTTGAATTTGCTGCCTGCATTTGTTTTTCCTTTTTGTTTTACTTTATTGTAGAGCAACTATCCAGAAGGTCTATGATAGCCCTGACAAGAAAATTGATAGATTCGGCAATTGTTGTACGCTAGGTGGCTGTAGTAAAACATAGGCCAATATTTTGCTTTTAATTGATTATGAAACGTTCTGTACTTGGCTTGATGTATTTGATTCAAGGAATGCGTAAAGCAGGAGTCGCAGTCGATCAAAAGTTACAAAGCATTGGCTTACGTGTGGAGTCGCTTGATCCGAATGCGATCATCCATCCTGCTCTAGAGTGGGATATTTTGAAAATTATTGCAGAGGATATTGAGCCTGAGCAAGGCTTGTTCATTGGTCAGCATTATGTCTTGGCGGGATATGGCCCTTTACTGATGTTATTGATGACCAGTCCAACGACACATACCGCGTTAGAACAGGGTATTCGCTATCAAAGTTTGACGCATTTGAGTGGCTTATTGGGTTTGAAAAAACAAAATGATCAAGTCGCACTATGTTATCTACCGCGAGACCTACAAACGTCTGTGGGACAGTTGCGTGCACATTCTGAGATAGCGGGAACCTATAAGTTTTTACAAGATATTTATAAGATGATTGGGCTGGAAATGCCTGAGATTCGAATTACTTTACCTGTTGCACGACCTGAAGATGCGAAAAAACTGGCGCTCTATCAGCAGGTTTATGGCCAGCAAGTCAGTTTTGGTACGCAGCAAGCTGAATTTTGGTTTGATGAGTGGGTTTTAAATGTGCCGATTCCTTCAGCAGATTTGATGACATTTAACGTTTATGCAGGCAAATGTCAGGCGGAATTGCAGCGTTTGGAAGAAACGGCAGAACAGCCGAGTCTGATTCAGCGGGTGCAGGATTATTTGGAGTTGCAACGAGGTTTACTGCCGACCATGGCTGAAACCGCGCAAGCTTTGAATTTGCCAGAGCGAACCTTAAGACACCAGTTGCAACAGTTAAATAGCAGTTATAAACAAATTCGTGAGCAATTAATGAAAGACCGTGCCCTTCATTTGATGGAATATCAGGAATATTCCATTGAAATGATTGGAGAGTTATTGGGTTACTCGGAGCCTGCAGCCTTTAATCATGCATTTAAACGGTGGTTTGGTTACAGTCCACGACAATATGGGAAATAGCCTAAGCATAATTATGCCAAAGTGTTATATATTAACTTTTCCACTCCGCTATAATTGATATAGCCTAAAAACAGTATTAAATGATATGTCAGATTTTAATTCACCTACCGCATTCAGTCCCTTATCTCCTGCAGAGCGTTATGCTCAAGCCTTAGCATCCGGGCAGTTCATGTCTGATGAGGCACAAGCTCAGGCCGTTCATGAGTTGGATCGCGTTTGGCATGAATTAATTCAACGTTTTAAGGCATCTAAAAAAGCATTCCGTCGTTTCCGCCGTCAAACTTCTCCACGTGGTGTGTATATGTGGGGTGGTGTAGGCCGTGGTAAAACATGGTTGATGGATCAGTTTTATGACTCAATTCCATTTCGTCGTAAAACACGGATGCACTTTCACCATTTTATGCAACATGTACATCGTGAGCTCAACAAGCTTTCAGGTCAGCGTAACCCTTTAGATGCGGTTGCGGATCAAATTTATAAAGAAGCGGTGGTCATTTGTTTTGATGAGTTTTTTGTCTCAAACGTCACAGATGCTATGATTCTCAGTGATTTGTTCCAAAAGCTTTTTGCACGTGGCATTACCTTGGTGGCAACCTCAAACATTGCGCCAGATGATTTATATAAAAACGGCATTCACCGCGATCGTTTCATTCCAACCATTGAAATGGTGAAACAGCAGTGTGTGATTTTAAATGTAGATGCAGGCGTGGACTATCGTTTGCGTGTTTTAAAGCAAGCGCAACTCTTTAAATCTCCTTTAACACATGAGCACCAACGTTGGATTGCACAGCGTTTTAGCGCATTGACCCAAACCCAAACTATTTCAGATGAGCCGATTATTATTAATAATCGGATTGTAGAAACAGTAGGTCATACTGAAGATGTTTTATGGTGTGAGTATTCAGAGCTGTGTTTAAAACCACGTAGTCCTGCTGACTTTATCGAAATTGCAAATATTTATAATACGGTGTTGGTGAGTAATGTTCCGCATTTGACCGATTATCTTTCTGAAGGGACGCGTCGTTTTATTTATCTGGTCGATGAGTTTTATGACCGTGGGGTAAAACTGATTTTAACCTCAGAAGATACAATTATCGATTTGTACTCTGGTGATAAATTAGCCTTTGAAATTGAACGCACGCGTTCACGTTTATTGGAAATGCAATCAGATGATTACTTGAATGAAGCGCATCGACAAATACAAGCTGAAGCAAGTAAACAACAAGAAGAAATTTAAAAATATAAGCACCCAAAAGGGTGCTTTTTTATGTGCATTTTCATCGATTAATTTATCGACTTTTTTGAATAATCATGGCTTAATCAGGATTGAAAATAGGGAGAATATTGGTTTTAAGTGTAATAAACATACAAAACTGCACTTAAGTCTAATTTCGGCATTTCAAAAACTTAATAAACTACTAAAGAGCATTTTGTAAATTGATAATGCCTGGGCCTTGAGCAGTATTTTATTTGGTAGTTTGTATACTTTATTAAATAAAAAATGATCACTATTTCGCACGGTGATATTACTATTCAGCCAAGTTTAAATCGGTATACTAGAATCTCTTGTATAAAAAGTAGCAATATCAGGAAAGACAATGACTGCACGTATTCAAAAAGGCAAGTTAGCGATTGCTAAAGAACTTTACGATTTCATCGAAAATGAAGCACTTCCAGGTTCAGGTTTGGACAGTGAAACTTACTGGAAAAACTTTGAACAAGTCGTTGTCGATCTTAGCCCAAAGAACAAAGCACTATTGGCTAAGCGTGACGACATTCAAGCGAAGATCGATGAATGGCACCGCAACAACAAATTTGAACTTGGAGCTTACAAAGCTTTCCTTACTGAAATTGGCTACTTAGTACCAGAAGTAGAAGATTTCCAAATCAGCACAGAAAATGTAGATGAAGAAATCGCATTATTGGCTGGTGCGCAATTGGTAGTGCCTGTGCGTAATGCACGTTACTGCTTAAATGCTGCAAACGCACGTTGGGGCTCTTTATACGACGCACTTTACGGTTTTGACGTGATACCTGAAGACGGTGGCGCGGAAAAAGGTAAAGGCTATAACCCTGTGCGTGGCGACAAAGTTATTGCATTTGCTAAAAACTTCTTAAATGAAACCTTCCCATTAGCGAATGGTTCGCATGCTGATGCGACAAAATATGTAGTTGAAGGCAAAAAGCTAGTTGTGACGTTAAAAGACGGTTCGACATCGACTTTGGCTAAAGAAGCACAATTTGTTGGTTTTAATGGCGAAGAATCTGCTCCAACAGAAATCGTACTTTTGAACAACGGCCTACACGTTGTAATTGAAATTGATGCGAACAGCCCAATTGGTAAAACAGATGCCGCTGGTGTAAAAGATTTAGTTCTTGAAGCTGCTGTAACGACTATTCAAGACTTAGAAGATTCGATCGCTGCTGTAGATGCAGAAGAGAAAGTTGAAGGCTACCGTAACTGGTTAGGTTTGATGAAAGGTACACTTTCAGAGTCTATCGAGAAAAATGGTAAAACTGTTACGCGTACTTTGAATAAAGACCGTACACACAAAAACTTGATCGGTGGTGAAACGAAACTTCATGGTCGTTCATTGATGCTTCTTCGTAACGTGGGTCATCTCATGACCAACCCTGCGATCTTGGTAGATGGTGCTGAAATTTACGAAGGTATCATGGATGCATTAATTACTCCGCTATTGTCTTTTGCAGACATTAAAGGTGAAAACGAAAACAAGAACTCTCGTAAAGGTTCAATGTACATCGTAAAACCTAAAATGCATGGTCCTGAAGAAGTTGCTTTTGCTGTTGAGTTGTTTGAGCGTTCAGAACAAGCGCTTGGCTTGCCTGCAAAAACGTTAAAAATCGGTATCATGGATGAAGAACGTCGTACTTCTGTAAACTTGAAAAACTGTATTGCTCAAGCGAAAGACCGTACGATCTTCATTAACACGGGTTTCATGGACCGTACTGGAGATGAAATCCATACCTTTATGGAAGCAGGTCCATTCGTTCGTAAGGGCGAAGTGAAATCACAAATTTGGTTCCCAGCATATGAAAACCGTAACGTGATGATCGGTCTTCAAGCGGGCTTACGTGGTAAAGCACAAATTGGTAAAGGCATGTGGCCAAAACCAGATATGCTTTTAGACATGTACAAAACCAAGATTGAACATCCAGAAGCGGGCGCAAGCTGTGCATGGGTTCCTTCTCCATCTGGTGCTGTCATTCATGCGATTCACTATCACCAATGCAACGTGTCTGAGCGTCAAAAAGAATTATTGAATACAGAGCCTTTATCATTAGATGATTTGTTAACACCACCTTTAGCGACAGATACCAACTGGACTGAAGAAGAGAAAACCAAAGAGCTTGAAAATAACCTTCAAGGGATCTTGGGTTATGTTGTGCGTTGGGTTGACTTGGGTGTAGGTTGTTCGAAAGTTCCAGACATCAATAACGTGGGTTTAATGGAAGACCGTGCAACTTTACGTATTTCATCTCAACACGTTGCAAACTGGTTACGTCATGGCATCGTATCTGCGGCGCAAGTTGAAGAAGTGATGCAGCGTATGGCGAAAATCGTTGATGAACAAAACGCAAACGATCCGCTTTACACGCCTATGGCACCAAGCTTCGATGGTTATGCATATAAAGCAGCGTATGACTTAGTGTTTAAAGGTGGTGAGCAGCCATCAGGTTATACAGAGCCACTTCTGCATGCTGCACGCTTGAAGTTAAAAGGTTATACAGGTGACTAATCTGTAAATCTAAAAAAGCCTCTTCGGAGGCTTTTTTATTGGACGAAATAAGTCGTACTCTATCCTTAGAGGAAAACAATAAGACTGATTTAATTTTGGGTAATAGTGATCTATAGATTGGCGCTTGCTTAGAGCTATGAATGGGTTTAAGCATAGGGCTAAACAAGTATTTCAGCTAGACGCTGCGGATAAAAGCCTTATACAATTCATTATATAAAGCTCGTCATACTATTGTTAACCATCAAGTTGGATGAAAATCCATGTGCGCTAATTTTAAACCTCTAACCCTTGCTCAAGTACAACAGTTTGGTCTACCTGAAATTCCGTTTGATTATGTCGAAGAAGTCTATCCTGGTTATGAGCTGCCTTTATTGTTCAAATCAAATATAGGTTTTGAGTGGCGTAAGGTACATTTTGGTTTAATACCGAAATGGGCCGAAGATAAGAGTATTGCAACGAAAACCTATAATGCTCGAAGTGAGACACTCTTGCAAAAGGCTAGTTTTATTGAGGCCACTTCCAAATATCAGTTTGGGGTGATTCCCGTTTTTGAATTTTATGAGTCCAAATATATAGAACAAAAGCCGCAGAGATGGGGTGTTAGACGACAGGATGGTCAGGTGATATTTGTTGCTGCACTTTATGAAATCTGTCGTATAGCAGGCGAGGTAGTGCGTTCAGCAACCATGCTTACAATGGATGCTATAGACCACCCAATGATGCGGGAGTTTCATGAGCCGGGTGATGTGAAGCGTTCAGTAATCGTGATTCCACATGAACGCTTAGAGGAGTGGCTCAGCTGGAAATCACCGAATATTCAATCCTTTGTACAAGGCTTTCCTATTGAAGAGTTTGAATGTTCACATGTGCCGAAAATAAAAGTCGAAAAAGAGAGTCCCCAACTCAACTTTTTCGACTTTTAAATGGTTTAGCGAGCTAAATTTTTAAACACGTGTTTTAAGCTTTCCATCATTTTTTCAATTTGCAAAGGTGTTAAGCCTTCAAATGATTGCTCAAGCACAACACTGGTGAGATCATTAATCTTATTGGTCATTTCAACACCTTTTTCGGTGAGAAGGACACGGGTAATACGGGCATCGTCTTCACAAGAATAAGTTTCAACCAATCCTTCATCCTTTAACCGATAGACAATTTTGGTGGTTGTCGACATTTTAGAGACCACCATGTCAGATAAATCAGAAACACTGGCATGTGGCTTTGAATCTAGAGCCAGTAAAATACGACGACGTGAGTTATCTAAACCATACTTTTTTAAAGCGTGATCGACATTGAGTACATACTGTGCATGTACTTGCGTTACCCAGTAAAATGGAAAACTTTCTAAAGAAAAATCTTCAGAACCTGGTAGGAACTTACTGTACTTTTTGGTCATGTGACGGATTCCCCGTGAATCGTATTTTTATTTTATAGATCATTTGAACACATTTTATGTGAACACTCATACACTTATCAATACAAAATTACTGGATTTATCATCATAAAGGAAATCTGTTAAAGGATAGCCTTTGTCAGTAATCAAGAAAAGTTAAGCGTGGCTGTTTAGAAGAGACAGGGTATAGCCGTCTTTATCTTGATGGAAGCTCACAATACTTTGTGCAAACTGTACAACTTCATCTTCGACTTCAGCATTCTGGTGAGAATCCAAAGAAAGTTTAGCCATGGGAACACCGTCCTGTAGAACGATAGGCAAGTGCATTTCAAACTTTTGGTTATTATGCGAAACCACAACTTTAACTTGATGCTGATCAAATGAGGAGTCTAAATGCAGATATGCGCCTTCATAGCTAGTATTGGCAAGCATTTTTGACGTCTTATTGAAGGTCAATGCTTTTTCATTGTTCATAGCGATGAATCCTGTCTTCGATTACTTTGATCGGATTGTCAATCCGCGCATCCTTGGTTTGGGTAATTGACCACTTTTACAACAATGCTGGTCGTGTTTCATTTTAGTGAAAAAAATGGATTTGTGAACTAGTGTTTTTAACAAAAAGTGTCATTTATTAAAATCATAATTGTAGTGAATTGATATTTTTTAACTATTATTAAAATAAATAATTAAATAAAAACAATAATTTGGTTTTTATTTTAAGATGTGTTTTATTAGAAAAACTAAAAAATGACCGCCGCGTCTAATCTTTAGAGAATGCGACAATTGGCATTAAGTGACAAAATTTCGAACAGAGATTTCGATATTTTTATGTATTTTTTGCATAATAAGTGGTCGAATATTAAAATTTTGTTAAAAACCATAAAAAAATTATTACAAGCCAAACATCTCAGGCATAATTATTTCATCTTTAGTTGAACAGGTCACAAATATGGATCCGTCGCCGTGCAGGTCTATGCTTTTAAAACAGAAACATAATTCTGGGGTAATAAAATAATGGAATTTTTATTAGATCCGGGAATATGGGTAAGTTTACTTACGCTTATTATATTAGAAATTGTTTTAGGTATTGATAACCTAGTCTTTATTGCCATTTTGGCTGAAAAACTTCCCCCTGAGCAACGCGATAAAGCGCGTGTCATTGGTCTGTCGCTTGCACTTTTAATGCGTCTGGGCTTGCTGTTTATCATCACTTGGTTAGTTACATTGACTCGACCGCTGATTACTGTATTGGATTGGACATTCTCTGGGCGAGATTTGATTCTTTTATTTGGTGGCTTATTCCTAGTGTATAAAGCCGTTACCGAATTGCATGAAAAAATTGAAGGTAAGCCAGAAGTTAAGCTGACCACCAATGTGGTCTACGCAGGTTTCACCGCAGTTGTGGCACAGATTGTGATCCTTGATGCGGTGTTCTCACTAGATTCGGTGATTACCGCGATTGGTATGGTCGACAACATTAATGTGATGATGGTGGCTATGGTCGTTGCAATGGTGGTCATGCTGTTGGCGTCGAAACCATTAATGACTTTTGTAAACCGTCATCCGACTGTGGTCATCTTGTGTTTAAGCTTCTTACTGTTGATTGGTATCAGCCTGATTGCGGAAGGTTTTGGCTTCCACATTCCTAAAGGTTATATCTATTCGGGTATTGGTGTTGCCATTGCAATTGAAGCCTTTAACCAATTTGGTGAGCGCAATGCGGCAAAACATGAAGCGAAAATTCCTCTGCGTCATCGTACTGCGGATTCTATTTTAAAACTCATGGGTGGCAAGCTCCAAGCTGAAGACCCTGATCAGCTTCAAGCGCAAGAAACTTTTGCGGATGAAGAACGTTATATGATTGGCGGTGTATTGACGTTGGCTGAACGTTCAGTCGCGTCGATCATGACACCGCGTAGTCAAATTTCGTGGGTCAATCTTGATGATTCACCTGAGAAAATTCGTGAACAGGTATTGTCTGTACCGCACAGTTTATTTCCAGTGTGCCGCGGTAGTTTGGATAAAGTGATCAGTATTGCGCGCGCCAAAGAATTGCTTGATGTCTTAGATGATGAAGAGCAATTGAAAGACCTGATCAAACGTCATCGTCCAATTTACATTTTTGAAAAAATGAAAGTCATTGATGCGATTAATACGCTAAGAACGTCTAAAGGTTCACTGGTTTTGGTGAGTGATGAGTTTGGTAATGTGCAGGGCCTTGTTTCACCGCTTGACGTATTTGAAGCGATTGCTGGAGAATTTCCCGATGCCGATGAGCAACTTGATTTGGTGAAGATTGATGATCAGACGTGGAAGGCGACAGGCATGCTGGATTTATATCAGCTTGAACTGGAACTTGGGATGATCGATTTGGTTGAAGAAGATGCGGGCTATATTAGTGTTGCTGGTTTAATCTTAGATAAAACCCACGGTGATGTACACATTGGAACTCAACTGGACTACCGTGGTGTTCACTTTGAAGTGCTTGAGTTGGATTCAAATCGAATTAAGACAGTAAATATTACTTATCGTACTGCTTAATCATTGCAATAATAGATTGTGAGAAAAATGTCAGCTTCGTGCTGGCATTTTTCTGCTTATAAAACAAGCGCTATGCACTTAAATAAAAAGTAGTTATTGTATGCCTGCAATTGGGCTGTCGTATTTCGTACTTGACGTTATCGGTTTGGTGAAGACAGCTTGTTTCTATCCCTATGGTTATCAAAGCATTGCATTTAGACTATAGCAGTAAAACAAGTGATCAAAATAAGAACGGAAATACTTCATGCAACTTATGGAAAAGGTCGTTGATTTTAAAAAGCTTTCAGTAGAGAAAAAACAAGTTCTATTTGAAGAGCTTGAAACTTTTGATCGACAAATTTTCCCAAATGCAATCCAAGAAGAACTACATCAATTAGTATATAACCCTGATGTAGTGGCATTACCAATTATTCGTTTTTATCATCGCGGAAAAATAGTTGGGCAAAATATTATTGCTATATTGAAGCTTAAGACAGCGCATCAACCTTTATATATTCTTAGCTCGCGTGCAGCTTTTTTACCTGATTACCGAAATCAAAACAGAACACTTTTATCCGCAATTCGAGTGACCTTGGGTTATCGTTTAAAATATCCCACGCGTCAGTTATGGTTTGTTTCGAGTTTGATGCAGCCAAAAGTATATCGGCTGTTTGCTTCACGTTCAAAACGCTTTTATCCGCGTGCAGAAGTGCCAATGCCTAAGGATTACTTACAGGTTCTTGATCTAATGCAAAACCGTCATGTGAATGTGCAACAGCGCAGTGAGGATGTGTTTGTGCATCCTTGTGTACTGCCGCAGACCACGCCTGAACAATTGATTCGGCTTCGAAATCGAGCCAGTCGTCATATCAACTTTTATATGCAACATACGCCTGATTATTTTATTGGTATGGGTTTAATGTGTATCTGTAAATTAGATGTGCTGACTCTGCTAGAAGCGGCGATGAACGTGCTTTTAGGGCGAGAAGTTACCTAAGCAGAAACTCTCGCCATACTTTATTTAGGCTGAAGTACGGATAAGCTGTATATCTGCATATTCATAAATGGTTTCAGCTTTCATTTGATGAATGTGATCCATAAACGCTACATTAAAACTTCCTGTGCTTTGGCTTTGGGTATAAGCAAGTTGCCCCGCAATGGCAAAGTGGACATGGGCAGACAGTGCAGCAATGACAGGATTGGTGACTGCGCTATAGGCTGCGATCAAGGCACCAAGGGCACAACCGGTAGCTGTAACTTTGGGTTGTAAATGTGAACCACCATTGACTTGGATTACAGCATCAAGTTGTTTTGAGAGAATATAGTCAGACTCACCAGAAATGGCAATGACTTCAGCCTGCGCTAAAAGTGTTTTTGCTTGATGGTAGACATCGGCACTGCTTGCTGTACTGTCAACGCCTTTGGTTTCGATCTGGTTCCCTGCAAGTGTGCTGATTTCCGATGCATTGCCACGAATAACGGTGGGTTGAAAAGCTAAAAGCTGATCTACCATTTCAGAGCGCCATTTTAAAAATGGCCCATATCCTACAGGGTCTAATACCCAAGGTATGTTTTGCTGCTGTGCGGTTTGTGCCGAGATTTGCATGGCTTGCATTTGTTCAGAGGTTGGTGTACCTAGGTTAATACTGAGCGCTGCACTAATACTGGTGAAACTTTCCGCCTCAAAGGGATTATCAATCATGGCAGGTGAGGCGCCCGCAGCCAATAAAACGTTGGCTGCATAGTTAGCAGCCACACTGTTGGTGATACATTGCACCAAAGGTTGTTGCGTTTGCAGCGCAGTCCAAGCTTCAACAACATATGCTACCAAGACATCGGTTTGGTCTTGAATCGATTGTTTTGTGTTAAGCAAGGACAAGTCTAAAAGCTGGGTCATAGTGGGTGCCCTTATTTGGTGAAATAGTGGTCTTGATGCTTACATTTGCGACAAAATAAAGTCACATATTGGTCAGCATCATAATCTACGGTAAGCTCATTTGAACCGCAGTACATACAGCGTTTTTGTGAGTAGAAGCTTAAACGCGGCTCAATTTTTTGCCATGAACGAGAGACAGGCTGGAAGAAAATAGCTTCGTCATAGCCTAAAAAGCGGAAAAATAAGACTTCGCTCATTTTGCTGAATGGTAGGTTATGCGGTCGAGGCAGCGTTGAAGTTTCCCATTTTTCAGCCACACTGCGTTCACGGTATTGTTGTAAAGTTTTTTTCAACAAATTGGTGTTGATGAAGTTTTCATTTCTGGGTTGTAAGGCTTTACGTTCATATAAATACTCCAATGCAGTTTGGATTAAATAATAAATTTGTCCGACCGCGAGTACATCGAGTAAACGATAACAAAACACTTGGAAGCTGTTATTTCCTGCAATTTGAATGCCCCAAGTACGACAGTAAAACTGCATAAATTGGATAATTTCCTGATAGAGCAATTGGTACAAGGCATTTTTGACTTCATCCGCAGTCTTAAAAGGCACACCAAGGCTAAGATTTTCATAAAACCAATAGCGTAACTGCTGCGTAACACTAAATAGGCTGGGTTCAGAATAGCCGTCCAAACGCACATTAATATAATACTGGTGGGCTTCACTGGCAAAATCTTTGGCAACGAGGATCTGTTCTTTTACCAGTTGTTTGACGAGGCTATTTTGAAAGAGATAATTGGGAGTGATGCTAAAATATTTGATCTGTTCCCAATCAATAAACTCTTGATGCTGTGTATGTTCTTGTGCGTAGTCATCTAACAGGGCCAATAAAAATAATTTATGCATAAAACTGAGTTGACCCAGTTCAAACTCATAAATGTCCTTGGTTTTGGTTTTACGTTGTTCTTGCTGACGAGTTTCTTTCAATATTTTTTTGCGCTGCGCTAAGCAACTGTCGCAGTGGCAATTTAGATTTGAATTGCTAAAAACACGATGTTGGCAGTGGCTACATTCATGAAAGTTAATTTCTTTGTCGTATTGTTCAGCATCCACCCAAAACATGGCCGCCTGACAAAGTGGACAAGGCGTGCTTTCATCAAGTTGTTTGTGCAAAATTTGAAGCGACATAAGATGAATTTGAAACTCAGGATTTTCTCAAATTATACACGCTAAAATTTCAGAAAGGCGTTGTAAATTGCAGTGTAATTGAACAAGCAGAGGTGCTTTGTAAACGCTAGATGGGTGAAGCAACGCAGTGGCGAATATAGGGCAAAAAAAATACGGCATGCACCGTATTTTTTGGACTAGTAGAATTTAAACGGGGCAAGGTAGAGAGTCATCTTCCATACCTAGTTTTTTAGCTTCAATCATGGCTTGAACTTTTTTGCTCGGCAACTTTTTAGTCCCTAGTGTGTCGTAGTGATTTAGAATGCTGCTGACATCATGTGCTTGTAAAGGCATTCCTTCACAGCTCATGAACAGGGCAATGACTTTATGATCAATTTTTGCAGCATGCATTGCTTGCAGCATTTTTATATTTTCGACGCGGACGATATGGTCTTTTAAGTACATCTCACACCTCTATTTGTTTTGCTTAAGTTTTATCATGCGCTATGCATATCTAGATACAAGCAAAAACTGTGCACAAAATGTAGCCGATTTGAAAATTAAGTTGGATATTTGAAAAGAGCTGGCTTTATATCTTATCGATGTCTTTAAGTTTCTCAGCGTTTGAATGGCGGAGAGCTAATGGCACTGTGCAAGTCTAAAGGCTGGTGCAAATATTGCTAGACAAGCACAGCACGATGAGAGGAGTTGCCTGTTTCTTATTCAATTGGTACAGCCATATGCGCGGGATACGAACAATAGAATTGAAAAGCTTGTTCAACGTGCCCATATAAATATCATTCAACATACACAGACAGCATGGCAAACTTGTCGTATGATCAAAACATACACAATATAAAGCTGTAGACCAATAGCATTAGGACATGACATGAATATTGCGGCAAATCCAATTATTGAAGCAGATCAAACCGTCTATTTAAAAGACTATCAAAAACCATCTTTTTTAGTAGACAGCATTCACCTCGATATTCAGGTCTATGATGAGCATAGCAAAGTTGATGCTGTACTGGAGCTGACGCGCCAAACTGAGGGTGATTTGGTTTTACTTGGGCGTGATTTAGAGCTGAAAAGTTTGGTGCTGAATGGTCAGCAACTCAGCCAAGAGCAATATGTGCTTGATACTGAGCAGTTGGTGATTCGTAATGCACCAAATCAGATCAAGCTTGAGACATCGGTGATCATTCATCCTGAGTCAAATACACAACTTGAAGGTTTATACCAAGCCGCATCAGATTTGTTTGTTACCCAAAATGAGCCTGAAGGATTCCGTAAAATTACCTTTTACCCAGACCGCCCTGATGTCCTTTCAGTTTTCACCACACGTGTAGAAGCCGATAAAAAATATCCAGTGCTCCTTGCTAATGGTAACTTGATTGAAGCGGGCGAGGCAGGCGAAGGTCGTCACTATACCATTTGGCAAGATCCAACCAAAAAACCAGCGTATTTGTTTGCTTGTGTGATTGGTGATTTGGCTGTTTTAAAAGACCGTTATGTGACCTCTGAAGGCCGTGATGTGGCTTTGGAAATTTATGCTGAAGAAAAAGATATTCCGAAATGTCATATTGCAATGGAAGCCTTAAAGCATTCAATGCGTTGGGATGAAGAACACTATGGTCGTCCTTATGATTTAGACAACTATATGATTGTGGCTACCAGTGCTTTCAACATGGGTGCGATGGAAAATAAAGGTCTCAACATTTTTAATACGTCATGTGTTTTGGCGGATGAAGAATATACGACAGATGCTGCGATTATGCGTGTGCAGTCGGTCATTGCCCATGAATACTTCCATAATTGGACAGGTAACCGCATTACTTGCCGTGATTGGTTCCAATTGTGTTTAAAAGAAGGCTTAACAGTTTTCCGTGATCAATCTTTCTCAGAAGATTTGCAGTCGGCTGCGGTTCAACGTATTGACGACGTTGCGGTACTCAAAGCGCATCAGTTCCCAGAAGATTCAGGCCCATTGTCTCATCCACCGCGTCCAGACCATTTTGTGGAAATCAATAACTTTTATACTGCAACGGTCTACGAAAAAGGTGCTGAAATTAACCGCATGATGGCAACCTTATTAGGTAAAGAAAAATTCCGTAAAGGAACTGATGAATACTTTGAACGCCATGATGGTCAAGCTGTGACAGTTGAAGACTGGGTAGCCGCTTTAACCGCAGGTTCAGGCGTAGATTTATCCAATTTCTTAACATGGTATAACCAATCAGGTACACCAAAGTTAGAAGCTGAAGGCCATTATGATGCTGCTGCACAAACCTATACTTTAAACTTTAAGCAAAGTTTAAAAGCACATCCTAAGTATCCGAATCTAAAAGCTGTTCCAATCCCTGTCGCTTTAGCGCTGTTCGATGCTGCAACAGGTGAGCAATTGGTTTTAAACTCAGACAGTTTATTTGAAAATGCTGTCAAAGACGGTGTGTATCTTTTCGATCAAGACCAAGCCAGCATTGTGTTTAACGGTTTAAGCATGAAACCTGTCGTGTCATTACTGCGTAATTTTTCTGCGCCCGTCAACTTAGAATTTAACTATACCGATGAAGAGTTGGCGTTCCTGATTCAATACGAAACCAATGGTTTTAACCAATGGCAAGCAACGCAAACACTGCTTGAGCGTATTTTACTCAATGGTCATGATGCGCATATTTATATTCAAGCCATTAAAAACACGCTGCCAGATCTTGTTGAACAAGATCCACTCTTGGCATCACGTTTATTTGATGTGCCAAGTGAAGGTTATTTAGGTAGTCGTATTGACACTGACTACGAACCTGCGAAGATCCAAGAACAGCGTAATGCTTTAATTGAAAAACTGGCACGTGAGTTAGGTGAGTTCTGTAAAGACACGTATTTGGCTTTAGACCCAGATTTGCAAAAAGAGTTCTCACAAGCCATGGGAGTCCGTGCGCTGAAAAACATCATGCTCAGTATGATGGCACGCCAAGGTGATGAAACCGCTTTTGAGCTGGCATATCAGCAATATGAAGCTACAGGCAATATGTCTGAGCGTTTAGGTGCATTACGTGTTTTAGTGTGGAATGATGCACCGCAAGCAGAAGCGGCTTTACGTGATTTTTATCTACGTTTTAAAGATGAGGCTTTGTCACTAGATCAGTGGTTCACACTTCAAGCGGCACATCCTTGTGCTACTACGGAAACCATTCAATACCTCACTTCTCATGTCGATTATGATTTGGGCGTACCGAACCGCATTCGTTCAGTGAGTGGTGGCTTAAATGCAAACCCAGTGAACACATGGAGTTTTGGTGTGGATCATTTCATTGGACTGGCAAAATATTTAGATGAGAAAAACCCAATAGTTGGTTCTCGTTTACTTCAAGTTTTGTCACGTTGGTACACATTGGCAGAGCCACAGCGTAGCGAAGTGAAAGCAAAGCTTGAGGCTTTAAAACCACAAGTGAAATCTAAAAATGTCAGTGAAACTTTAAGCAGTATGTTAAGTATTTAACTGATCTACGCATAAAAAACGCCAGTCAGTAGACTGGCTTTTTTTATGCGAACTGAAGAATGACAGCATGAAGAGCTCACATTGGTATTTTTATAAATAATGAACATTCATGTGAATAGTGTGAAATGAATCGCATTTTATGGGTATAATGTTATGGCATAACAGATGATTAGCTCAATATTCTGTATTTTTTTCGGCTTATGTATACAGGCTATTGGGCAGATAAACATGTAGAGTGTAAATAGATATGTTAGTTAAAATTGAAGATGGCTTTTATTTAAATACCGTTCATATTATTGCTATTCGTATTGCGAAAAGTGCTGAACTGGGAACATTTCAAGTCAATGTTGAGTATAGCCCGCATAACCATCAGGCTTCGGGTTTATTTCAAAAAACCTTTATGCAACAGTCGGCAGCAGAGCATTATTTGCAAAATTTGCATCAGCAGATTAGTAAAAGCTAATGACGTGAACGAGTTCTGCCAAACAAAAAAGACTGCTTCGGCAGTCTTTTTTGTTTAAAATAATACTTAAACTTTTACGATCAGCACAGGTATCGGAGACTGTGTGAGAACATTTTGCGCCACACTACCTAGCATCATCTTTTTAAAACCTGTTCGGCCATGTGAGCCCATCAAAATTAGGTCTGCACCGACTTCATCGGCCACATGAATAATACCTTCAGAAGGAGAGATGCCGCGAATCACTTTGGTATCCACCTCAATTTCATCGCGGTCAAATGAGAGCTTTACTTCGGCTAAACGGTCTTGAGCGACTTTTTCAGCATGTAGGAAATAGTCGGTGATGGCTGGTGCAACTTTATAGAAGTCGACACCGACAAATGGATCGACCGCAATCACACTCATGAGCGTTACACGACTATTTAAATCCTTGGCCAACTCAAGTGCTTGTTCAACAGCAGCATAAGACATCGGGGATTCATCGACGGCAACCAAAATGTGTTTGTAGCTCATTATTTTCTCCTTAAGGGTACGTCTTTTTGCGGATCATTTTGCAGTACATGCGAAATCGATTCATATAAAGACGCGTTATAGTTGATTAAGCTTTAACAATGAGAACTGGGAGCTCAGTAGACTTGAGAACATCTTGAGCAAAGCTGCCTAATAGGAATTTTTGAAAGCCTTTACGGCCATGTGAACCCATCACAATTAGGTCGTTTTTTAGTGAAGCGGCCGCTTCGACCACAGCATCTTCAGAGACTTCACCTTTGATGATTTTAGACTGTGCTGTTATACCTTGTTCTTGTGCAATTTGAACTGCATCCTGAAGGGCTTTCTCAGCATTGTTGTAGGCTTGTATGAAATAGTCTTTCATGATTGGAGAAGTATAGTAAAAATCAGCATCTTTGAGAGGGTCTTCAGCAACTAAGCTAATCAATGTGAGTTGACTGCCAAAAACTTTGGCAATTTCAGCCGCTTGCTTAACCGCAGAAAAAGAAATTTGTGAACCGTCAACAGGGACTAAAATATGTTGGTAAGCCATCAGAGGGACTCCTTTTTGTATAAGATTTAGTTCTTAATTTATTGATAACACACTGCCATTAAATGTTCAATTTTGATCGGGCTAAAAATTGAAAATTCATGAAATTTAAAGAAAATAATTCAAAAAAAAGCCGATTTACGTGTCCAAAATCTTGAGTGAAAAACTCAAGTTTCAGATTTAAAGCAATATTCTTTAAAAGATGCTTCTAGTGTTTAAATGAGGCTGAAATGAGACCTGTTTAATTATGCGATGTGATAGAGATTGTATTAGAATCATTTGAAAAAAAGGTGGGGCCGAACAGTATGATTTTTCAATCAATAATAAAAGTGCTTAGTACTGTTTTCATAATTGTGCTATTGAGCGCGTGTCAAAGTGTAGAAAAGAACACCAAACTGATTGCGGGTACATTTAACACCGCAACCAATATTCAAATGAAAATGCTAGATCGCTTTGCGCCTCCCGATGTCATCGTACACAATAATATTCCATATCAAGTTAGCCCTGAGCTGAATGTTGATATCTATCAACCCAAAAGTATTGAACAATTAAACACAGTGCCTACAGTGGTTTGGGTTCATGGCGGCGGATGGGTTTCGGGGTCAAAAGAGCATGCGCGAGGTTATTTTAAGCTTTTAGCTAATCAAGGCTTTAACGTGGTCTCGGTAGAGTATCAGTTTGCACCTGAGGCTATTTATCCCACTCAGTTACATCAAGTCGATCATGCACTGAATTTCTTACAATTGAATGCTGCTCAGTATCATATTAACCCGAACCAACTGTATTTAGCAGGAGACTCTGCTGGAGCCAATATTGCCAGTCATTATGCTGCACTTTTGACGAATCCCGCATTTGCTCAAGCATCCAATTTTAAGCCGAGCATTCAGCCGAAACAGCTTAAAGGGCTAATTTTGCATTGTGGTATTTATGACTTATATCGCTTTGTAAACACGGCTCCTGAGGAACTCAGGCTTATTGAATGGGGCGTTTATAACTTGGTACAAGCTTATACAGGGGAGCGTAAAGAGGATGCAGAGTTTTTAAAGTCAATTTCAACCAGTGAACATATTACGCCACAGTATCCACCTGTCTTTATCAGTGGAGGAAATAAAGACTTTTTAACCAAGAGCCAGTCTTTACCTTTCGTCGAGGTGTTGAAGCAGCATCAGATTGCAGTCACAGAGGCTTTCTACCCAGACTCTAAGGAGTTTTTGGTGCATGAATATCAGTTCATGATGAGCAAACAAGCCAGCCAGATCACCTTTGATCGAACCATTGATTTTATAAAACAGACCTCAATACCGACTGAAACAAAATAAAAAAGTATGCAGAAAGCCTTGTTTAGTTTTTGCTATTTTAATAACATACCGACCGATTGGTATGTTTATTGTTGAGTTTCTGATGAATCCTATATTAATGGCTTATGCTTTGCTGGCGATGGCAATTATTTCTGAAGTGATTGGTTCAACTTTTTTGGTAAAGTCGGAAGGTTTTACCAAGCTATTGCCTTCACTGGCGGTGGTAGTTTTATTTTCGTTGGCATTTTATTTATTGTCTCAAGTGATTAAAGTGATTCCATTGGGTATTGCTTATGCGATTTGGGCGGGTGTTGGTATTGTTTTAACCGCTCTGATTGGTTACTTTGTTTTCCGACAAAGTCTAGATTTTGCAGCAATGATCGGTATTGCACTGATTGTTTCTGGTGTGGTCGTAATTAACTTATTTTCAAACTCAACAGGGCATTAAGTTCGATGCAACAAGCAAGTCCACGTAAAAAGGCACCGGAACAGGTTCGCCAAAGTATTCTACAACATGCGATCTGTTTAGCTGCTGAAAAAGGCGTGACTGGGGTCTCCATACAAGCAGTGGCTGATTTGGTTGGCGTGAGTAAGGGTGGCGTTTTTCATCATTTTCCAAACAAACAAAAGCTACTAGAAGCGATGGTTGTGGAACAGCTTGAACAATTAGATCCTGTAGTCGATGAGTTGATTAGTCAAGACCGTGATCGTTATGGTTGCTTTACCCGAGCCTATATCGAGATTACTTTGGAAAAGCAGGTGCTAGGCTTGGAGCATTCTTGGTCAGCTATTTCGATGATTATGCTGACGGATCGTACCTTTAATGAGTATTGGATTGAGTGGCTAGAAAAACGTTTAGCGCGACATCAGGATACAGACAATGACTTGGAACTTAAAATTTTGCGCTATGCTGCAGATGGCATTTGGCTCACAGCATTTACTGAGGTGGAAAATCTGTCTGAGACGATGCAACTTAAGCAAGAATTGATTCAACGAAGTTATCAGCATTAATTTTTCAAGTTAGCAATATTTAACAATAAAAAAAGCACCCATCGAGGGTGCTTTTTGTATGAGGGCTTAAACTTTTTTGGCTTTAAATTTAAATATAAGCATAACTGCAAAACCAAAGAGTAGTCCCCAAAAGGCAGAGCCAATACCAAAGAACTGTACCCCAGATGCGCTGAATAAGAACGTCATGAGCGCAGCTTCACGGTCTGATACCGCTTCAAATGCAATCGCGATGTTATGACTAATCGTGCCAAACAAAGCAATACCAGCCAAGGCTGTAATAAAAATCGCAGGGAAAGACAGCAAAAGACTGGTCAGGGTGGCTGCGAATAGTCCCATTAAGATGTAGAAGAAACCGCAGCTCATGCCCGCAATATAACGTTTCGATGGATCAGGGTGAACTTGTTCATCTAAACTGACGGCAGCACTAATTGCTGCGGTATTGACACTATAACAGCCAAAGGGTGCGAGTAAGGCTTGAGCGGTACCCGTCCAACCAATCAGTTGATTGACGTGGGGGTTATAGCCATAGCTTTTAATCATGGCAATACCCGGTAAGTATTGCGATGCCATATTGATCACAAATAAAGGCAGCGCTAAACCTAAAATAGCAGACATACTAAATTCAGGCGTCATCCAAACAGGTTGCGCTAGGCTCCATGTGATTTGAGGCGTATGGAAGTCTAAGAATAAAGGGCAGAGTAACAAGCCTGCAATCACTGTAATGACAATGCAATAACGTGGAGTAAGTCGCTTAGAAACAATATAGGCCGCTAGCATGGATAAAATAAAACCCCAATGATCTTGCATACTGGCGAACAATGAAATACCAAACTTCAATAACACACCTGCCAGCATGGCACTGGTTAGGCTTTGAGGGATATACGTCAGTACTTTTTCAAAGATACCGAAAAAGCCCAAAATGGCAGTAACCAAACCACAGACCAAAAATGCGCCAATCGCTTCATGCAAACTATAACCACTGCCTGTCGCAATAATTAAGGCCAGTGCTGCCGTAGACCATGAGGTCGATACAGGATATTTAAGTTTCCAAGATAAAAGCAGGCCACTCAAACCAATACCTAGACCTAAAGCCCAGAACCATGAGTTGATTTGCGCGGTATTTGCACCTAAGACTTGGGCGGATTGAATGACCAAGACTGAAGACACACTAATGCCAATGAGGAAGGTAATAAAACCTGCGAATACAGCTGGAACTGAGAAATCTTGAAATAATTTTTGCATGAAGATCAAAACATAATTTGAATGAGTGAAAATTACTATTGTTCGAGGATCATACGCTGGTTCTTGAAAAATAAAACAGCACACTATGGATTTTTTATCGAAAATAATGAGATTATTCACGAAAATTACAGTGTAGAAAGTGCCAGTTTTAAGCCGAAGCCACAAAACAGCAGACCGACGGTCGCCACCGCAACGGCTGCAACTTTAAACTGACGATTGAAATAGCTCGCCAGCTTAATACCTGAAAAAATCAGGATACTAAGATAGGCCATACTGATGATTTGTAGAATAATGGAAAGTAAGGCAAAGCTCAGTGCTGGGTAAGCATAATTTGGGTCGACAAACTGAACAAAAAAAGACAGATAAAACAAAATAGCTTTTGGGTTTAAAAGGCTAATGGTCAGCGCTGAGCGAAAAGGATACAAGGTTTGTAAAGTGCTCTGATCTGTACTTGCTGCAAGCTGTTGTGGGCTAGAGCTCCAGGTTTTGACTCCTGCAATCAAGAGTTTTATACCTAAATATGACAGATAGAGTGCACCTACAATTTTTAATAAAATAAACAGCCAAGGAAAAGCATGTAAAAGAGATGCTGCACCCAGCACGGTACATAGAATGAGGATCAAATCGCCTGTGAAAACACCTAGTGCACCCCAGTACCCCGTCTTAATACCAAATCGTGAGGCGATAGACATCACATAAAGAGAATTTGGGCCTGGCAAAATCACAATTAGAATTGTACCGATGATATAAGTACCGATGTCGATAATACCAAACACAACGTATTCTCAATAAAAAAGCCGATGTTGCATGATAACAAAATCGGCTTTTAAAAGAAGAAAAATCAAGTTAAGCCGAAATTTCTTCATCTAAACCAAAAGACTGACGTAACAGTGTGTTCAGTTGTTGACGAGCTTTAATAAATCCATCAATCCCCCCTTGTAGCAGTTGCGTTGCCATGAGGTCATGTTCAATTTGATCTCTAAACTCAGTTTCACCGAGTGCGTTAAGTGCAGTTGTCGCTGGTGCAATATCACTTGCTGACAGTTGTGCTTTGACTTCACGCGTGTCTTGTTCAAGTGCAGCCAATAAATTAGGTGCAACAGTCAGCAGGTCACAGCCAGCTAGTCCCAACACTTGGTCAATGCTCCGGAAGCTTGCGCCCATAATTTCTGTTTTAACCCCATGTGCTTTATAGAACTGGTAAATTTGCTTCACAGAAAGTACGCCAGGGTCTTTTTCAACGGGATAGCTGTCCACGCCTTCGGCCTTTTTGTACCAATCTAAAATACGTCCAACAAAAGGTGAGATTAAAGTGACATTCGCTTCCGCACAAGCATGTGCTTGATGCACACCAAACAAAAGCGTTAAGTTGGTATGGATGCCTTCAGCTTCCAGCACTTTCGCTGCTTGAATGCCTGCCCATGTCGAAGCAATTTTAATTAAAATACGATCCTGATCTACGCCGTAGTTTTTATATAGCGCCAGCAGCTCTTTGGCTTTTTCAATGGTGGCATTGGTATCATAAGACAACGCTGCATCCACTTCTGTGGAAACACGACCTTCAATCAACTTGAGAATTTGAACACCAAATTTGACGGTAAGAATGTCGATTGTGCGTTCAATAAGTAAGTCATCTTCTAAGCCTTCAGCTTTGGCTTGAGCGAAAGCATCTTCAATTAATTCCTTATTTTCAGGTTGACTTGCAGCGGCTGTAATTAGAGATGGATTGGTGGTTGCATCGAGCGGACGAAATTGGTTAATCGCCGCTAAATCGCTACTGTCGGCAACAATGGTGGTTAAGCTTTTTAATTGGTTTAATGCGGTTTGTGTCATTGATCGTTCGTTCTTAAAGTTATTACCCGTAAATTATTTATAACACAAACTGCTTTTAACCCAAGTGGATTCGGACGTTTTAACAGCAGTTATTATACTTTTTTACGTTGATTTCGGATGTATTGGATTAAAAAACGTGCAGCTGCGCCCAATTCACTTTCACGACTCCAGACCAAGTCTACAAAATATTCAAACTTGGGGGTGAAATCCAGCAGATCTAATATTTTCAGCTGCTTTTTGAGCTGAGGGTTTTCATTTAACATTTCTAAGGGCAAAACACCCCAACCAAAGTTTTGCATGATTAAGGTGCAAGCCGAGTGATGGTTGTCTGTCCGCCAATACTGTTTGGAATAGAGCAATTCTGGCTTAATGCTTTTATCGCGACTGGCAACCACGATTTGACGACTGTGTTGGATTTGTTCAAAGCTGACTTGTGGAAATTGCGCCAGAATAAAATCTTTATTGGCGACGGGAACTAAAGTTTCAAGTTTTAATTCTACAAACTGTTCGCTGCTTTCCAGTTGCTCACGTTCAAACATCAGCGCCAGTTGTGCTGTGCCGTTGAGTAACATTTTCTGTGCATCTTCTTGAGGTGCAGAAAAAATATTAATTTGTAGGCTGGGAAATTCGGCTTCTAATATCGCGATGTAGTCGATCCATTGCATATGCAGCAATTCAGATACCACTACGATGTTGAGCGAGGACTCCAAACCGTGGCTTAGGGCATAGGCATGCTGTTTCCATTGATTCATTTCGGTCAGCAGTTGCTCGGTCTTTTCGTACAAAGTCATGGCTTGTGCTGTTGCTATGGGCTCACGTCCTTCACGTAAAAAGAGTTGTAAATTTAAGTCTATTTCCAAGTTAGCAATTGACATACTCACGGCCGATGGTACTTTACTCAACTTGCGTGCAGCAGCTGAAAATGAGCCTGACTCAATGACGGTTTTAAAAATAATCAGTTGCTCTTGATTGATATTCATAATTTTCTATCTTTCAATTTTATTGAAAGAACCTAACTCGATTAATCAATATTATAAAAATAAACTAGCCAACATCCAATCATGAAAGAGTAATTAAAAATGTTGATTTCCAAAAGAAGGATTATTCATGCGCTCAGCTATGAAATCATCCTATTGGTGATCATTGCTGTTGCCTTAAGTTTCATATTCCATATGCCTTTAGAAGTCACCGGTGTACTCGGTATTGCCATGGCTGTCACTTCGGTCATATGGAATATGGTGTTTAACCATTTTTTTGAAAAGTTTGAAGCGAAAAGAAAGCTAAAAAGAACCATCGGCGTACGTGTTCTTCACGCGATTGGTTTTGAAGGTGGTTTGATGCTTGCAACCATCCCAATGGTCGCATATGCAATGCAAATGAGTATTTGGCAAGCTATCGTACTCGACTTTAGCTTAACCATGTGTATTTTGGTTTATACCTTTATCTTCCAGTGGTGTTATGACTGCCTAGAAGAACAGTTAGGTTACAAACCAAAATATCATTAATAATTAATTAAAAAATCCATTAATTAGTCATAAAGGCCTTATCTGATAAAGTAAGGCCTTTATTGATATCAAATACTTTATATTTTAACAAAAGATAAAAATTGATCACAATTTGATCATATAAGTAACTCTATTTATTACATAACTTCTAAATATAAAAACAAAGAAGTGTTTTTATAAAACTAAATAAAAAATATATCGTACAAGGAGTTAGACGATGAAAATAGGCGCTTTAGTTGTATCTATAGCTTTACTGAGTGTTACACAGTCAGGCTTTTCAGCTACAGGTGGAAGTTCTAAACGGTTTTCTGTTTCTGCGGGATGGTTACATGCTATGCCTCAAGGAAAGGCCAATCCATTTAATATTTCGACTCCAATTGCAAATGGTAAGAATGCAAATATTGGATCGGTCTCATTAAATGCTGTTGTTAATTCAATTGATCCTTCGGATGTAAATGCAGATACCATGAAAAGTATTCTTAATATGCTTGGAGATATGTATAAAGAAAATCCGAACGAACCTGAATTGAGCCAGTTGTTTGAGTTAAAAAATGTGAATGTCACAGATGAGGTCTATTTAAAAGATGCTTTGTCAGGTAGTGCAGACTTATACGGTTTAGAATAATGGACAGCAGGGGGAGTGGCCTTGAAGTTCAAGATGCAGATACGCTCGGTTTAATGATGAATTATTATGTAAATGATAATGTTTCATTACAGCTGATTGGAGGAATACCGCCAAAAGTCGATATTAAAGGAAAAGGAGAAATATTAGCGCCTATGTCAGGTATAGGTCATACAGGTATAGGTCTTGATTTGCCTTTAGCACAAGATATTCCAATTACAAATTTAGGAAGTAAGTCTAAAGTTGCGACAGTCCGTGCTTGGACTCCTGCATTTGAAGCACAATATCAGTTTGGTCAGTCTGGGATAAATAAATTCCGCCCATATGTTGGCTTAGGCATCATGTATGCACATTTTGGTAGCATTATGTAAAAGTAAAATCTGAAGATGCCTTTGCTCCAATCGTAAGTCTTGGCGCAACATATGACATAACTTCTAATTGGTACGGCGTGGCGTCTGTTTCATATTCAAAATTAAATAATAAAACGACGATTGATGTTATAGATAGAAATACAGGAAATCGTTTAATTCATTCTTCTACTAAAATCGATATCGATCCTTTAATTACTTACCTTGGTGTAGGTTATCGTTTTTAATCTAATCAGCGAAGAAGCATTTAGGAATGCTTTTTCTAACCATAATGTTTCATTTCAGCTATAAAAAATAAAAAGACCCTTGGAAGTACAATTTCCAAGGGTCTTTTTTTCAAAAGTGAAAACAGTTAATTATTTTTCAATAATTGCCGTTACACCTTGGCCACCAGCAGCACAAATTGAAACCAGTACGCGCCCCGAACCTTTTTGGTTGATCAGCTTCGCAGCAGTGGCAATGATACGGCCACCCGTTGCAGCAAATGGGTGACCTGCTGCAAGTGAAGAACCTTTTACGTTGAGTTTAGTGCGGTCAATTGAACCGAGTGGAGCATCTAAACCTAAACGGTCTTTACAGAATTTTGGATCTTCCCATGCTTTCAACGTTGAAAGAACTTGCGATGCAAATGCTTCATGAATTTCGTAGTAGTCGAAGTCTTGAAGTTTAATGCCAGCGCGCTCAAGCATACGTGGAACTGCATAAGCAGGTGCCATCAATAGGCCTTCTTTTTTCTCAACGAAATCAACAGCAGCCGTTTCTTGGAAGGTTAAGTAAGCAAGTACTGCGTGACCGTTTGCTTTTGCCCATTCTTCGGACGCTAAAAGCACACAAGACGCACCATCCGTAAGTGGTGTCGAGTTACCTGCGGTCATGGTACGCGCATCACCTTTACCAAAAGCTGGTTTGAGCTTAGCAAGTTTTTCAACAGTAGAGTCAGCACGTAAGTTGTTGTCACGCTCTAAACCTAAGAATGGTGTGATTAGGTCATCGAAGAAACCTTCTTCGTAAGCCGCAGCCATTTTTTGGTGTGAAGATGCAGCAAGTTCGTCTTGTGCTTCACGTGCAATACCCCATTCAAGCGCAGTAATCGCTTGGTGATCACCCATAGAAAGACCTGTGCGTGGCTCACCATTTTTTGGCGCATCCATCAAGTCTTTTAGGTTGATTTTAGTTAAAGCTTTTAAACGGTCTTTACCCGTTTTTGCAATGTTGAGTTCAAGCAATGCTTTACGTAAACCATCACCAAACGCAATTGGTGCATCAGAAGTCGTATCTACACCACCAGCCACACCCACTTCAATTTGGCCCAGTGCGATTTTGTTGGCAACTAAGAAAGCTGCTTGTAAGCCAGTACCACATGCTTGTTGAATATCGTAAGCAGGTGTTTCTGGTGCAAGTGCAGTGTTTAGTACACATTCACGGGTCATGTTAAAGTCACGGCTGTGCTTAAGAACAGCACCAGCAACCACCTCACCAAGGCGTTGACCTTGAAGGTTAAAACGTTCAACAAGACCGTTTAGCGCTGCTGTGAACATATCTGTATTCGAAGCGGTGAAATATGCGCCATTTGAGCGAGCGAAAGGAATACGGTTACCACCGATAATAGCCACGCGGCGAACAGTGTTTTGACTCATGGTTTGATCCTGTTGAACAGCAGTTTGAGTTTTTGGTTTTGAAGCATTTGTAGAAGAAGCGGGGCTTTTACTACGAGTTGACGTAGCACGAGTGCGAGTCGGCTTAGTCGTGTTATTTACTGATTGGGTTGTTGTGCCAGTACTTTTAGTTCTACGCGGTGTACTTTTTGATGTATTTGACACAGTTTCTGTAGCAGACTTTTCCACTGCTGGATTTTCTTGAGTTGTTTTGCTCATAAGGCTTTTCCAAGCATGTTAATCTATTCTTAGGGTGTACATTAGCATATTATAAAAAGGGCTGAATTGACTAGAATGACATTGCAACAGGCTTTCAGGTCAAGACATATCATCTATAACTCAAGTATGATTCTAAAGAAACCGATGGAACTATTGAAATATAAGACTCTAGACATCACTTTGAAGTTAAAAGGATATCTTTGAATCCATCAACAATTAATTTGTATGAGAGATAAGAACATGACTGATCAATACCAAACTTTTGCAAAATCTCCGATTGGTAAATTTGTCATTAAAAATTTGGGTTTACCTGCACCAACTTTTTTAGACCGTTTTGAGTCAGCAACGCCTGTGATTAAAGGTGCTGTTTTACTGGGTGCAGCAACAAACAGTTCATTGTCTAGTGCAATTGCGCAAGTGTTGGCAAACGTTCACGCCAATAGCTATGCAGGTAACAATGCACAGTTACAGCAAGCTGCTGCTCAAGTGGGCTTAAACTTAAGCGCATTTAATGCAGGCGACAAAGAGTCTAAATTCAAAGTTGTTATTTTTGATGCATCTGGCATTGAGTCATCAGAGCAACTCAATGAGTTATATAACTTCTTTAACCCTATTGCACGTCAAGTGGCTGCTTCTGGTCGTGTGATTGTGGTAGGTACGACACCTGAAACTGCGGGTAGCGTGAAAAAAGCGATTGCACAACGCGCGCTTGAAGGCTTCGTGAAGTCAGTCGGTAAAGAATTTAAAAAGGGGATTGCAGCACATTTGATTTATGTGAATGCAGGTGCAGAAGCAAATCTTGAGTCCACTTTACGTTTTGCAGCATCTCCACGTTCTGCTTATGTCTCTGGTCAAGTGATTCGCGTATCTAAAGCTGATGTTGTAGATGTGGACTGGGCGAAACCACTGGCAGGAAAAACGGCTGTAGTAACAGGTGCGAGCCGTGGTATTGGTGAAGCGATTGCACATGTCTTGGCACGTGATGGCGCGCATGTGATTTGTTTAGACGTACCACAGCAACAAGCAGATCTTGACCGTGTTGCAGGTGAGATCGGTGGTTCAACACTAGCAATTGATATCACAGCAAACGATGCTGGTGAGAAAATCAAAGCTGCGGCAGCTGCTCAAGGTGGTTTAGACATCATCGTGCATAACGCAGGTATTACTCGTGACAAAACTTTGGCAAATATGAAGCCTGAACTTTGGGATTTGGTGATTAACATTAACTTGTCTGCGATTGAACGTGTAAATGATTATTTACTTACGAATGACGGTTTAAATGCCAATGGTCGTATTGTATGTGTATCATCAATTTCAGGTATTGCAGGTAACTTAGGTCAAACCAACTATGCTGTGTCGAAAGCAGGTGTCATTGGTGTGGTTAAATTTACTGCTCCAACGTTGACGAATGGCATTACCATCAATGCGGTTGCGCCAGGTTTTATTGAAACCCAAATGACTGCTGCGATTCCATTTGCAATCCGCGAAGCGGGTCGCCGTATGAACTCGATGAGCCAAGGTGGTTTACCTGTAGATGTTGCTGAAACCATTGCTTTATTTGCAGCGACAGCATCGACTGGTTTAAACGGTAATGTGGTACGCGTTTGTGGTCAAAGCTTATTGGGTGCTTAATTTAAAAGCTTGAATTTATCTCTCCTTTAGAGGGGGAGATAAATTCTTTATATTATAAATGGGATGGCATTTTCCCTCATCCCAACCTTCTCCCTGAGGGAGAAGGCGCTTTCAAAAATATTGAAATAAAAACTTCTCAAAGGTTCAGTATGAAGACTCGCCATTTTAGTCAACTTCCAAAACCATATATGGCTTATCCGAAAGTCATTCAAGGTTTGATCTTTAAAAAACCTAAAGGTGAAAAAGTCTTACCGCAGGTTGAGTATGTGGTGGATTCTTTTAACGTCGATCAAAAGCATTTGAAAGCCTATAACGAAGTATGTGGCTTTAAAAATAATGGTTATATTCCTGCGATTTATTTGGCCGTATTATCGCAAAGCCTACAAATGCACATGATGGGGCAAGAGCCGTTTCCATTTCCTGTGCTAGGTTTGGTACATATTCGCAATCAAGTCAAACAAATGCGTAAAGTTGGTGTCAATGAAACCCTCACTTTATCATGTAAATATGGCGCGCTTGAGCCACATGATAAAGGTGTTCAGTTCGATTTTATTACCACGGTGAAAGTTGGCAATGAAGTGGTGGTTGAAGCATTGACCACGTATTTAGCACGTCAAAAGACTGATGGTAAAACAGCACCAAAATTAGTTGAAGCAACGACTCCAGATTATCAGCCGAATGCAGTCTGGGAAGTCTCTGAAAACACAGGTCGTCGTTATGCAATGACCTCGGGCGACTTCAACCTCATCCACATTCATGCGGTGACAGCAAAAGCTTTTGGTTTCAAACAGGCCATTGCGCACGGCATGTGGAGTAAAGCGCGAGCATTGGCTTCGATCACATTGCCTGATGCTTATGAAGCGGATGTTTGGTTTAAACTGCCGATGTATTTGCCGTCAACAGTCGATTTTATGACCGCGACAGAAGGTATAAATACCGCTTTCTTAATTCGAAATAGTAAGAATCAAAAACCGCATGTGACGGGACAGGTGAAAGCACTATAATTTTAAAAAGCCCAGTTTAGATTACACTGGGCTTTTTTATGTCCGCTTAAAAATACAAGGATGTGTAAATGAAAATTTTAAAACAATATTTACAAGCGAATCCGAACCATTACCAAGGCTATGTTGACCCACGTTTTCAAAGTGTTGCCCATCTGTTTAGCCGTTTACAGGATGCTCGTTCAGCATATGGCGGTGCAGCCTGTGTTTTATATTTTCAGGGTGAAAAAGTTGTCGATATCTATACGGGTTTGGCAGCGGTAGATTCTCCTTGGCAGGCCAATACTATGTCGGTGTGTTATTCGACGGGCAAAGGCGTGCTCGCAACCTTGGCACATATTTTAGTCAGTCAGGGTGTACTGAGCTACGACCAACCGATTGCGGATTATTGGCCTGAATTTGCCCAAAATGGCAAAGGGAAGATGACGCTAAGACACGTGCTGAGTCATCAAAGTGGATTATTTGATATTCGTAATAACATCGCCGATGCGACAGAAATGTTGGACTGGACGCATATGTTAGACGTATTTGAAAGGGCGCAACCACGCTTTGCAATTGGTGAAGATGCTGCCTATCAACCTTTGTCATTTGGTTGGCTGGTCGGTGGTGCTTTAGAAAAAGCAACGGGGAAACCTTTAACTAAACTCTTCCAAACCTATTTAGTTGAGCCACTTGAGCTAGATGGGGCTTACTTTGGTGCACCCAGTGCTGAATTAAAACGTATCGCACGACCCATTGTCCGTCCTGTATCTATCCAACTAAATCAAAAAAGTCCAACGAAAGTGCGTAAAGTTTCATTGCTTGATAAAGCGATGCAGTGGTCAGGGCAAGATCCACAAGACTTTCAAGATGGCATGATTCCCAAAGGTATGAAAAAGGTCAGCTTTTATCAGGATGATGCGATTCAGGCGATCATTCCCGCAGCAAATGGTGTATTTACAGCCAATAGTTTAGCCAAAGTGTATGCGATGCTATCTCAAAAAGGAATTTGGAAAGGTCAGCAGTTGATTCGTCCTGATGTGTTTTCTGAGTTGAGTCGAGTGCAATATACCGATCGAGATCGGGTGATGCCGATACCTATGCATTGGCGCTTGGGTTATCACCGTATATTAACCTTAGGAAAAACTGCAGAGCAGGGTTTTGGTCATATGGGCTTTAATGGTTCAGGGGCTTGGGGCGATGGTGAGCGAGGCTTGAGTTTTGCTTATACACATAACTTTGCTACAGGTTCTTTGACTGGGGATTATCGACTTTGGGCTTTGAGCCAAGAAAGTTTACGCTGCGCAGATGCGGTTTTAAAAGGCAAAAAAGGCTGGTTTTGACGGGGCTGAGATTTAGTCATCGTCTAAAATATGTTATGTTCGTCGCGGTTTAGGTTTTGAATATTTGTGACATGAAGGCTCCCATTCTTATCCCGCTGGTTGCTACAGGATTACTCTTAGGTTGTTCCGAGGCGAATCAAACGCAACATGATCAGTCTAAACTCCAAGTGGCAGAACAAAAGCAGATTATTCCTGCGTGGGTTGGGAGTTATCAGGGGACAACGCCGTGTATGGGGTGTTTGTCCCGTTGTGAAGACTGTCCGGGTATGGCAGTTGCACTTGAGCTGCATGAAAACATGACCTACACCCTAAAACGAGAAAGTTTGAGTGGCCATAATGAAATCGAAACTTTGACTGGACCACTTCGTTTTAATGCTCAAGATCAGCAAAAGGTAGAGTTGGTGAATGTGACAACGCGAAACTTACTTTATGTCGATTTAGAAGATCGTGTTCTAGAAATACGTGAAGATGTGACTGGAAAAAAATACCAAATGCAGAGTGATTTTGTTTTGGTGAAACCAGCTTAATTTTCTAAATATCTGTATTTTAGAAATTCATTTTAATATTTACATCTTTTTGCTTTTCCAAAGCTCTCACTTTATTTCAAATCCATAATCTAAATACATAAATAGCTTGAGATAGGGAGTGGGATAAAAATGGAGCTAATGGTTTTTGAATTATTGATCTAAATCAGCTTTATAGCTTAGAAATGCGAGAAGGGGGTGAAGTAATTCATTCACTCTTTGACAAAAAAACAGTATGCTTAGGCCTATAAAAAGGAGCATACATGTATCAAGTACTTGCACGGAAATATCGTCCTCGTAATTTTAATGAGCTAGTGGGTCAAAACCACGTCTCTCGAGCGCTAACCAGTGCTTTGGAGCGCGGACGTTTGCACCATGCTTATTTATTTACAGGAACGCGTGGGGTCGGAAAAACCACCATTGCCCGTATTTTGGCGAAGTGCTTGAACTGTGAAACAGGTGTGACTTCGACGCCGTGCGAAGTTTGCCCAACCTGTACCGCCGTGAATGAAGGTCGTTTTATTGACTTGATTGAAATCGATGCGGCATCACGGACTAAAGTTGAAGATACGCGAGAACTTTTAGACAATGTTCCTTATGCGCCGACACAAGGTCGTTTTAAGGTCTATTTAATCGATGAAGTACATATGCTGTCTACGCATTCTTTTAATGCTTTACTCAAAACATTGGAAGAACCACCTGAACATGTGAAATTCCTTTTTGCAACGACAGATCCGCAAAAGCTCCCAATTACTGTGATTTCGCGTTGTTTGCAATTTACACTACGCCCGTTGGCTGTAGATGAAATTACCGAGCATCTGGGGAATATTTTAAATAAAGAAAGCATCCAAGCCGAACAAGATGCAATTTGGCAAATTGCAGAGTCTGCCCAAGGCTCATTACGTGATGCGCTTTCTTTGACAGATCAGGCAATTGCTTACGGTCAGGGCGCTATCCAGCACCAAGATGTCAAAGAAATGTTGGGTTTAATCGACCGTACTATTATTTATGATCTGATCCTTGCGATACATCAAAACCAAAAACAACGGGTGAGTGAGTTGCTGATGCAATTCCGTCAGCAAGCACTGGATGTATCTTTAGTTTTGGATCAGTTGATTTCGACTTTACATGAATTGGCATTACTACAATATTTGCCAGAACTTAGCCTCAAATATAGTGCTGAAATTAATAAAAAAATCATGCAATTGTCTCAGCAAATTGCTGCGCAAGACTTGCAACTTTATTACCAAATTGCATGTAAAGGGCGTGCTGAATTACAGCTAGCAGTCACCCAAGAGCAAGGCTTTGAAATGTCAGTGCTGCGCATGTTGGCGTTCCGTCCATTACAACCAAATGAAGTGTTGGTGGCTCATGCCAATAGTGCTGTAGTTGAATCTGTACAACAAACGGCAATACCGAGTACTGCTCCAGAAACGGCTTTGCAGCAAGATGCTCAAACTGTAGATGTTGAAGTAGAATTTGAAGATGCTACGATAAATCAGGACGTAGAGCCTGAGTTTAAGCCTGGACTTGATGATGTCGATGTTTCAGAAAGCGCCGAAGATAATAAACCACCAGTGGACTCATCTCAGCAATCTGATCAAATCGTTTTTGATCCTTCAAGCGATGAAGTGTTGTTCGATTTGGATGAAGCAGACGAATTTAATGCGCAAACTCATGACGATGAGCCAAATAGTGATGATTTCTTATTTGATGAAATTGTACCGTTAGACATAGAAACTCAAAATGACGCATCCGTTGAACCTGCCGCAGTAATAGCTGAACCTGCTGTGCAAACGGAGTCGTTTGATTTAGCAAGTGGAGTGCTTTCTGCTGATAGCGTACAGAACACCCAAGTTGTAGAAAATGAAAGCCTACAAACTGTTGCTGCTATTGTAGAGCCTGTTCAATCTGAACCGGTTTCATCTGCACCAACCGATTTAATGCCGAAAGATATTTTGCAACTACAACCGCAGCAGTTAGTCGGTGAGTGGACTGTGGAGAAGTGGGAATATTGGTTCAGAAGTAGTGGCTTATCGCCTGCGGTACAAGAGTTGGCTCAACAAGGTTTAATGGCTGGGCAAATTAATGCCGAGTCTGTGTTTATGATTCCACAGCGTTATGAGCAACTCCTCACCCAATTACGTCATATTTTAGAAGATGCACTCAAGGCTGAATGGCCGCAGACGCGTTTTGATGTGAAATATGCAGAAGTTGAAACGATTACGCCGTACACCATGCAGGCACAGCGCAAGCAAAAAGCATTTCAACGTGCGCATGAATTACTACAAAATGAAGACACGGTCAAAGGTCTTGTACAAACTTTTGATGGTGAATTGCAGAATATCCAACTTAAGTAATGCCATGGCTTAAGTAGTGGCGCAAAGCACTCCGCATTTCAGATGGAATCGGGGTGCTTTTGCGTGTTTCACGGTCTACAAAGACATGAACAAAATGTCCTTGAGCTGAAGCAGTTTCTTGACCAAATTTGAAAATGGCAAGTTCGTAAGTGAGTGAAGAGTTTCCTATTCTAGAAATAGTCACACCAATATCAATAATCTCAGGATAAGACAACTCATGTAAGAAACTGCATGCTGAGTCGACCACTAAACCAATAATAGGGGATTGGTGAATATCAAAATTTGCTTTTTCAATCAGTAAGGCATTTGCGGCAGTATCAAAATAACTATAGTAGGTGACGTTGTTGACATGGCCATAGAGGTCATTGTCTGACCAACGTGTTTGAATCGGTAGAAAATAATGAAATTGGTCACGTGTCTTTGCAGCTTGTCTCATCGATATCATCCTTAAAATCGTCTTATAAATAGCCTAAGCTAATTATATGGCTTAGCTGTAAATGGCTTGATAAATTTCCCGTGCCTGTTGCCACTCTAGTTCTCTTGGGTTGTTTTGTAGTAGGCGTGTTTGTAACATGGCATCGGTTGCAAGCTGATCTAGACTGTGTTCAGAAACATTCAATGCCTTGAGTTTTAAGGTTAAACCACTGCGGTCTAAATGGTTTTGCATATGATCGACGAAAAGATCAGAAAGACCATCGGTACAGCCTGTACTTTTTGGATCGAGCCAGCAGATCAGTTCTGCATAATGTTGCTTAGCTAGCGGCAGATTAAACTTTAAAACCTCTGTCAGCACCAAGGCATTACTGTGTCCATGAGAAATGTGAAAATGCCCACCTAATGGATAAGCAAGCGCATGAACAGCACCTACAGGGGCATTGGCAAAGGCTTGTCCTGCCAACATCGAACCAACCAACATATTTTGTCGAGCTTCTAAATTTCGACCATCTTCTAGCACCAAACTGAGGTTTTGATTCAGCAGTTTTAAAGCCTGTTTCGCCAACATGTCGGCATAGGGGTTTTTCTTGATTTTAGAGGTATAGGCTTCAATCGCATGTACCATCGCATCAATGCCTGTAGCAGCACTAATATGACGCGGCAGATTTTCAGTAAATGTCGCATCTAAAATCGCCACATCGGCAAAAAGAACGGGTGCTACGATTCCAGTCTTTGTCGTTTCACCTGTGGTGACGATCGAAATTGGTGTGACCTCAGAGCCTGTCCCTGCAGTGGTAGGGACTAAAATTAAGGGTAGACGAGGTGCTTGGGCATTATTTACCCCATAAAGATCGGCTAACTGTTGCTGCTGTGCAGGATGGCTGAGGATGGCAATAATTTTTGCAACATCCATAGAGCTGCCACCACCAAAGCCTAAAACGATATCTACTTTTTGCTGTTTGGCATAATCAACCGCATTTAAAACAATTTGCTCACTCGGATCTGCTTCAACCTCACTGTAAATACTATAAGTGAGCGAGATATCTTCTAAAATTTCTAAGATGGGAAGGTGAAGCTGATGCTTTAACATGCCTGCATCTGTAACCAATAACAGATGCTGATAAGGACGTGCTGTTAAAATGTCTCTGAGTTGCTGAATGCTGCCTAAGCCAGAAATAATATTCGGCACAGTTTGAAATTGAAATTGGTTCATAACAGCATCCTTTTTTATATCTTATCCAACAATATTGTTTTGTACTTCTATAGGATTCATCCTCTAAATAACTTAACATAAGACACTTGAAAATAAAGCTGTTTCGAGGTGGTTATGTCATTCACAGCGCCCTATAAGGTGTTATGTGTCTGTTTAGGAAATATTTGTCGTTCTCCCACGGCAGAAGTGGTTCTCAGACATTTTTGTGATGCACATCAGCTCAATATCGAAATCGATTCGGCGGGAACCAGTAATTACCATCCCAACAAAGCACCTGACTTGCGTAGTCAAGAACATGCTTTAAAACGGGGCTATGATTTATCCAGCTTACGTGCACGACAGTTACAGACCCGTGACTTTGTCCATTTCGATTTAATTTTGGCGATGGATCATCGTAATTTTGATGATATTCAAGCGTTGTATCAAACTGCGCAAACTGAATTTGGTGCTCAATCTCTCCGCGCTAAAGTTGCACTCATGTCTGAGCATGACGCACAGTATCCGCAGCAAGCATTACCTGATCCTTACTATGGTGACTTTGATGGTTTTGAACGTGTTCTTGACCAATGTGAGTCGAGCAGCCAAGCGTGGGTCAGTATTTTTAAACAACAATTTGAACAGTAATTAAGGTTCGTGCATGCAAATCGAAACACAAAAACAGCTTAAACCTTTTAATACGTTAAGCTTAAATGCGATAGCCTCTCATTATGTTCAAATTCACAGTCCAGATGAGCTTGTAGACGCATTGGATTATGCACAGCAACACGCTTTGAATGTCATGATTCTATCTGGTGGAAGTAATATGCTGCTTCCCGCACAAATTAATGCTTTGGTTGTGCATATGAACATTCTAGGCGTAGAAAACCTGTCTGAAGATGAAACTACCACAACTATACGGGTTGGTGCGGGTCAAGTTTGGCATGACTTTGTGCTTTGGACGACAGAACACCATCTATTTGGCTTACAAAATTTGGCATTGATTCCAGGCCTCGTGGGTGCATCTCCTGTACAAAATATTGGGGCTTATGGTGTAGAGGTCGGTGAGTTCATCGAAAGCGTGCAAGTCTATGACCGACAGTTGAAAACATTTAGCGATATTCAAGCTAAAGACTGTGCATTTAGTTATCGTCATAGTATTTTTAAAGATGATCCAAATCGCTATGTGATTACGCATGTGACCTTCAAGTTGTTGAAAAAAGAAGATTTGAAAATTAGCTATGGTGACTTAAAACAAGCCGTAGGTGATGAGCTAACAGCTTTTAATTTACAACAACAAGTGATTCAGATTCGTCAAAGTAAACTGCCTGATCCGAAAGAATTTCCAAATGTAGGTAGTTTTTTTAAAAATCCAATTATTAGTCAGCAAACTTATGACCTTTTAGCCGAACAATTTGAAAAATTGCCACATTATCCGCAGCCGAATGGTGATGTTAAAATTGCAGCAGGTTGGTTGATTGATCAATCAGGCTGGAAAGGTAAGCAGCTTGGTGTGGTCGGGATGTTTGCCAAACAAGCCTTGGTTTTAGTGAATTATGCCAATGCAGATTTGAACGATGTACAGAGCACATATCGTGCAGTACAGCAGGATGTGTATAATAAATTTAAAGTTCTGTTGGAACCTGAGCCTGTGCTATTTAATTCAGCGGGTCTCATCCAATCTCATCAGGATCGTTAAAAGTATGAGTAAAACCCATAAAATGGTACGTTTAATGCAAATCACTTCGGTGCTGTTTGCATTTTTCGGCTGTTTAATGATTTTTATTTATACGCCTTTTTATTCTAAGCTGATTGTGGCGACATTGAATGCCTTTGTTCCTGTAGACGTCAATGAAGTCGCAGCACAAAGTCAAAAAATGGCAGCACTCAGTGAGCAAGAAAGCTTAGAACCGGGTTCTGATTTGTGGATTGCCCGTCAAGCGTACTTACAGTTGATGGAAGAGCAAATCAAAGAACATAATTCGCAAAACCTAACCACGATTCAGGCACGTTATAAAGCACTACAACAGTTAATTATTTCTGAACAGCGTGAAGAGCAAGAAAAAGAGCAAAAGCCTCAAATTCCTTTGGTGATTGAGACAGCAAGTTCTGAGGTTGACCCGACTGAAAATGTCAAAGAACTGCTAGAGCTGAATAGCAAAGAAAATAAAGCCTTGATGGAAAATTATCTCGACTTTTTAAAAACGCATAAAGTAGAGACTGTAGAGGAAGAGCCGATAGATGAACAAATCTATCAGGACATCGCACAAATACATGCACAAAATGAAGAGAGAAAAGCGGCATTAAACATGCCGAATGCCATAGTCGTTTTGGGTGGTGGATTAACTTTAGATAAAAACCGTAAAGATATTGTGGTGAATGAATATACGCGACTACGTCTTGAAACCACATTGCAGGTCGAAAAACAGTTCAAGCTGCCCATTGTGCTTAGCGGTGTCGAAGCCCCGTATATGCAAAAATGGTTAAAGGCACGTGGAGTCGATGCGAAACTATTGGAAGATCGTAGTATGAATACCTGCGAAAACTCGCGCTTTAGCTCTTTGCTGTTGCAGAAAAAAGGTGGTGCGCCTAGAGTGATTTTAATTACGGATCAATATCATATGCCACGTACACGCCGTTTATTTGCTTTAAATGGTATCGAAACACAGCCGATTGAGGCGCCTATGCCGACTCAATTAACCCAATGGCGTCCAAGTGAACAAAATTATGATCATAGTCGCCGTGCCAATTATGAAATGCTCGCAACGATACGCGATGTACTGTTGGGTTCGAGTGACTGTCGGGAGATTCCATAATGCCTGAACTTCCTTTTTTAAATCCGTCGGTACTCACACAGCTTGAACTTCCTGTCCCTAGCCGTGAGACAACACCACAGCTTTTAATGCCTTTGAATCTAAACCAGCCGTATGAAGCATCGGTGGAGATGGTGTCTTATCGTCGTTTATATGGTTTAGATGCGTTGGACTGTGATCACTGGCAAGGTTATGTTCAAATGTCATTATTTAAGTTGCATGTCCAAGTTTTTGCACCAAAAATTGAAAAAATCAAAGGTTCAGTCTGTCTGTTGCATGGTTATTTAGAGCATAGCGGAATTTATCAACCCATTATTAAAGAGTTGCTTGAACAAGGCTTTAGTGTACTGACCTATGATCTTCCGGGGCATGGACTCAGTGATGGATCACCTGCGAATATCCAAAATTTTGATCATTATCAAGATGTGTTACATGCTGTGGTGCGCTATGTCAAACATGCTGAGCAGTTGCCACAACCATGGCTAGGCATAGGGCAGAGCACGGGTGGTGCAATTTTGATGCATCATTTGCTTGAGTTTGCCGAACGCCGTGAAAACCCTTATGTACAACGTGTCTTGTTGTTGTCGCCACTTATTCGACCTGCTAAATCCGCTTGGTGGCATAACTCGGTTGGATTAGGCATTATTCGTCGAATTAAACGTCAAGTGCCGCGTCATTTTAGGCGGAATAACCATAACCCTGAGTTCTTACGTTTTGTCCGTTTAAAAGATCCGCTACAACCTCGTATGATGGGTATGGATTGGATTTTGGCTATGTCCAAATGGATGTTGGAAATGGAGCAGCGCCCAGCCTGTCGCATTCCAGTTTGGTTAGCTCAAGGTGCACTGGATCAGACGGTAGACTGGCGTTATAACATTGAGTTTATTCGTGAAAAGTTCCGCTTACAAACTTTATTGATGTTGGAAGAGGGTTCGCATCAATTGATCAATGAGCGTTCGGATATTCGTGCGGCATTAACAGGTCTAATTCCAGCCTTTTTACATGCGCAAGGTTCATCGAGTGGATATTACTAACATTCTGTGAGTCTCTTATCGAAAATAAAAAGGAGGCTGATACAACCTCCTTTTTATTTAGAAATGTTCTAATTTGGACATATTCCACATACGGAAATAGAAGTTCTCTTCATCTTTATTTTCACAAGACAGCAGCTCACCATCTTTTAACCAAAAATGTAGCTGCGCATAGTTTCGAATTTCTCGGTCATTAATACGCTGCGCTAAATGGCGTGCTTTAATTTCTGAAGGATGTTTTAAGCCTGCTGAAGCAATCATTTCCGAAAGTGCTTTTAATGTGTTGTCATGAAAATGCAACACGCGTTCGGCTTTGGTGGGCACATGTATTGCTTTTTGACGCTCTTTGTCTTGTGTCGCAACACCGACAGGGCACTGGTTGGTATGACAACTTTGCGCTTGAATGCAGCCCACCGCGAACATAAACCCTCGTGCAGAATTGACCCAATCTGCCCCAATTGCCATGGTACTGGCAATATCAAAGGCACTGACCAATTTACCACTGGCACCAATTTTGATCTGATCACGTAAACCTGCACCGACCAGTGTATTGTGTACAAAAAGTAAGCCTTCACGTAGTGGTACGCCCATATTGTCTATCAGCTCGATAGGCGCTGCACCAGTCCCGCCTTCGGAGCCATCTACCACAATAAAATCAGGAATAATTTGGGTATGTAGCATGGCTTTGACAATGCTCATAAACTGCCAAGGCTGGCCAATACACAGCTTGAAACCAACAGGTTTGCCTTCAGATAACTCACGCAGTTTTTGAATAAAATGCATCATCTGAATTGGCGTTTTGAAGGCAGAGTGACTTGAGGGGGAAACACAGTCATGATCACGACTGACACCTCGTATTTCGGCAATCTCTTCAGAAATTTTATCTTTCGGTAGGATCCCGCCATGACCGGGTTTTGCTCCCTGCGAGAGCTTGATTTCGATCATTTTGACTTGAGGTCGTTTGGCTTGAACGGCAAATTTTTCAGGGTCAAATTGACCATCGAGGGTACGGCAGCCAAAGTAGCCACTGCCTAACTCCCAAACAATATCGCCTCCATACTCAAGATGGTACGGACTTAAACTACCTTCGCCAGTATCATGGTAAAAACCACCCATTTGGGCTCCTTTGTTTAAAGCGCGAATGGCATTGGCACTCAGACTACCAAAACTCATGGCTGAAATATTGAAAATAGAAGCACTATACGGTTGTGAACATTGCGAACTGCCCACCAAAATACGGAAGGTTTTAGGGTCAGCAGGTGTGCATGGGCTGAGTGAATGAGTCATGAAGCGGTAGTTGTCTGCATAGACATCGATAATGGAGCCAAAGGGTTTATCTGCATTTTGGTTTTTTGCACGTTGATAGACCAAACTACGTTGCATACGTGAAAAAGGCAGTGCGTCTTGATCGGCCTCAATAAAATACTGGCGAATTTCAGGGCGGAAATCTTCAAAAATAAAACGAAAATGCCCCATGATCGGGTAGTTCTTTAAGATCGAATGTTTATTTTGTAAAATATCATGCAAGCCAACAAGACTCAGTAAACCTGTGATCAGCCAAATACTGTTCAGTAAAGTGTCTGAAATAAAATAATTAATATAGATAGGGGTGCGGCTATAATGAAAAAAAGAAATGCTCAAAAAAATAAAAATACACAGTAGCCAAATGGAGTGCCGTGAAAAAAAAGTATTGAGTAATTTATGACGTATGGATTGAGCAGGGCTAGACATATGGCTGGGCATCCTTCCAGATTGTTTAGACCTAATGTGCCAAGTCTCTGTTTCATCTACAAGTAATAAATTGTTGTTACGCCCGTTATTATTTGCTGTGGGAATTCAATATTAAAATTATGGATAAATTTCATACAGATTGATATCTTTCAGAATTTAAAGTATATAAAATGAATATGAATAAGCGCTTATTGTTCAAAAGAAAAAATTATAAATTACTTACTTCTAGGGATAGGTTAGGCCAAGCTTGCATCGGTATAGTGTGGTTGAAGAATGATAAGAAAAAGGGGAAGCTTCAGTGAAAAATAAGGAAACTGTTTTGCCTGCACCTGTTTTAATCGTGGAAGATGAAGCCATGATTCGCTCGCGCCTAGATCTGATCCTGTCGGAGCTGGGCTATAGTCAAGATATGCTGATTTTTGCTAAAAATTTAGCTGAAGCCATGCAAATCATTGCATCACAACCGATTTCTTTAGCCTTAGTTGATTTAGGTTTGCCCGATGGGAATGGTATTACCTTAATTGAAAAACTTAGAGAGATAGACGAAAGCGCCTTAATTCTGGTGATTTCGGCATGGAGTACACAGCAAAGTTTATTTGCCTCGATTAAGGCAGGAGCGAATGGCTATGTACTGAAAGAACGTGATGATGCTGAAGTGCTAATGTCGATACGGAGTATTTTGCGCGGCGGAGCGCCGATTGATCCCTTTATTGCTCGCGAAATTTTAAATCAAATCTCAACCTCAAATACCCCCCAAACTGAGCGTGTAGAGCAGTTGGATGGTCAGGACTATGATCAACTGACCAATCGAGAAACTGAAATTCTAAACTTGGTGGCACAAGGCCTGAGTAACCGCGAAATTGCTGAGCAATTATTTGTTTCGCGCTATACCGTTGAAAGCCATATTAAGCATATTTACCGCAAGCTTTCTGTTTCAAAAAGAACCAAAGCAGTCAGTACTGCGCGTTCTTTAGGTATTTTATGAGAAATGGCTGGCTGAGCATTTTTGTCACACTGTGTTTGTGTGTGCTTAGTTTTGCCAGTTCCGCACAAACGAACTTTGCTGTTAGTCCAACCTGTAAAGTGAATGTCGATAAAATTTCTGCGGTGAAAACAAGTTCTATCGATGTTGTTCCGAAGACGGGATGGGTAGAGGTTAAAAACCCTGACGTGTGGACAGAACGCTGGCCACATTACGATGGCGGCGTTTGGTACCATTTTAATTGGCATTGGAGTTGTAACGACAGTAATGAACTGAAGCAGCCTTTAGCATTTTCTGTGGAAGGCATGAGTAGCGCAGGCGCTGTTTTTTTTAATCGAAACCTGCTTTGGAAAGATAAGCATTTAGTTGAACCCCTATCAAAAAGTTGGAATACTCCGCGTTTTTGGATCCTTCCTGTCGAAAGCTTAAAACAAAAAAACAATGACATTTGGGTCTATGTGGTTGGTAATAGTTATGAAAGTCCGGGTTTAGGCAAACTAGAATTTTCTGATATCACAACAGCATATGATAAACAACAAAAACGAATTTGGAATAAAAGGGCGCTGTTTCAAGTCAATTTAGTCATTTCCACCACCTTAGGTTTGGTGTGCTTTGTCATTTGGTTTTTTAGACGCAATGAAACGACATTTCTGTGGTTTTCTGTTAGCTGTTTGTTTTGGGTCTTGTTTATTTGGAATGTCATCAACCGAGAAGTGTTTCCATATCCAAACTCCTTGTGGGTCATGAAAACTAACCTGACTTTTTTTGTTTTATACAATGTTTGCTTTTGCATTTACTTGCTGCGTTTTGTGAAGACAAAGTTTGCTGAGTCAGAGAAAACCTTATTTTTAGTTGCTGCAGTGTGTATTGTCACCATCTTGTTTATCCCGAGCTTGATGGTCAATATCGTATTTGCTGTGATTTTCCTGTTGTGTATTGCTTTATTTATCGCATCGTTTTGCTTTGTGATTTATCGCGCCCATAAAACCAAGCGCCGTGATTATATTTTGTTGGCCGTTTGCTTAAGTGTGATTCTTATCGTCATGCTTTACGATATTTCACTACTTTTTGATGGGCATATTAATGACCATCAGCCTTTGTCGCCGTATACCTCACCGGTGATCACTTTTTTTATTGTGATTATTCTTGCAACACGATTAGATAAAAATATTAAAAAGATACAAAGATTTAATACTGAGCTTGAGCAGCGGGTAAGCTTTGTGACCAGTAATCTGTCCTCTAGTTTATATGCTCGACATCAATTAGAGCTTGAAAATGTCCGTCTACAAGAGCGTATTCATTTAGCGCATGATTTGCACGATGGCTTAGGTGCATCCTTGGTTCGCTCCATGATTTTGGTGGATCAGAGCTCCAGCACCATGTCGAATCAACAATTTTTATCCATCCTCAAATTGCTTCGAGATGACTTAAGACAAATTATTGACAGCGGTTCCTTGACCAATAACAAAACGCCAGATAATCCAGTGTTATGGATTGCTCCTGTTCGGCATCGGTTTAGCCAGATCATGGATGAGTTGGACATTGAGGCGACTTGGAGCATTCCAGAGGCATGGGAAATACAACCGACAGCACTACAATGTTTGACTTTAATTCGTGTGCTTGAAGAAAGTTTGACCAATATTATGAAGCACAGCCAAGCACGGCATATTGATGTAAAAATGTATTATCCAAGTACAACTCACCTAGTCATGATTATTCAGGATGATGGCGTAGGTTTTAATGTGGAGTGTGTGCTTAACCACGGGATGGGCATTGGTATGCGCAGTATGAAAATGCGTTTAGAAAAAATTGGTGCTGAGCTTAATATCGAATCTGAAAAAGGCTGTACTAAAATTATTGCCAGTTTAAGGTTTGGTGAGGGAGAAAGTGCTGAGTAGATGAGATTCCTCAGCACTTGGTTTGCTTAAGCTTCGTCAGGTGGGAGTAGCATTAAGACGGATTCGTTCATCAGTATTACAATGTCTTCTAGAATATCGGCATCATATAAGCTTTCATCAAGTAACAGTGCTTCACCATCTGCTAAGTTCTTAAGTAATGGTGCAAATTGCTCTGAAATGCATAGCTCTTCACCATTGGCCCAAAATAAGAATTCATCTTCATCGTGGGTATAAAGTAGGCGAGAAGCAGGTTCTAAGATCAGCTGATAGCCTTGGTCTAAAATACCTTCTAGATCTCCTGTGCCAATTTCTTCAGCTTCAGGAATATTTTCAGGGTATTTCGGCTCTGACATCAAGGTCATAATGGCATCTTCAAGCAAAGTTGAATTCTGTAGCTGCGCCAAAATTTCTGCTTTTAAATAATCCAATTCGTTTTGTGTTAATTGACCGATCGGACTTTGTTGGTCACGGACAATATCGAGCAAAGGATTACGCAGTAGCGCGTTATCAGACAGTTTGTCGCCTACACGGTCTACCATGTCGGTGACGTTTGGCATACGGAAGCCAAAAGAGAAGGTCAGACAGTCATCTTCGGCTACACCATAATGTGATAAACCCGGTGGTACATAAAGTAGATCACCTGGTGCTAATACTTCGTCAAAATGTACGTCAATTTCAGGCAGTAATTTTAAAGGTTGACCTGCAACAATCTCAGATTCAGCATCGCACATTTGACCCAACTGCCAACGACGATGACCATAACCTTGAACTAAAAAGACATCGTAAAAGTCAAAATGCTTTCCGACAGAGCCACCCTTAGGCGCATAAGACACCATGATGTCATCACGGCGCCACTGTGGAATAAAAGGAAATTTTTTCCACAGTGCTGCTAAGTCAAAAGAGTAGTGATCTACGGCTTGAACCAATAAAGTCCAGAGTTTTGGCATCTTTTGGAAATCAGCTTTTAACAGCGGTGAAGACTTTACCGACCACTGATTTGGGTCACGGTCTTTTTGTTTGATGAGACGAGCTGTGACATTTTCATCTAAAGCCAGTTCCATAATATCGCTAGGTTCTAAAATATTGATAATTTCAGGCAACGCGTTGCGGACCAATAATGGCTTTTTTTGCCAATATTCGGCAAGGAATTGTTCAGCTGTAATACCGCCAAGAACATCAAGAGATTGGGACATGAAAATAGCCTAAGCAAATTTAAAACAATATTGTGACTATTGTCTTATGATCGAAGGCCTATGCGCAAGTATCGTTAGATTTATTTAAATGCGCTTGGTTGATTTAAATAAATTAAGTTTGTCTCAGTCGTTATGATTGCAGGCATCAAAATTTTTACAGCATAATAGGTCTAAAATATAGTGAAGAAAAATAATGTTAAGTAAAGAAGATGCCGAGAAAATGGCGAATGAGATATTGCAAAAAGAAAGAGAGAAAAGTCAGTCCAAATTAGCGAAAAAATCATCCTCAATCGATAGGATATATAAAACAAAAAATTTGGCTAAGGTGCCGCAATATCAGCATATCTTACTTTTTAGACAAGCCGAAAGTCTCGCTGAAGATCATCCACTATATAATAAAATGTGGTATGGCTATTTGGTATTGGCGTTGTTATTTGTCAAATATCTCTTTAGACAGAGGGAAAGTGTGAGTAGCTTTGCTCCTAATAATATTGGTCTATTTTCATTTCTTATTCTTTTTATGCTGATTACGCTATACCGTAGTTTATTAATTAGAATGTACTTTAAACGACTCATTCAAGCTTATCTCTCAGCAAGTTCGTCTAAAAAGCTTTGAGCGATTGGTCATAATTATATTCATGCTGTTGTTACATTTAATGCTCAAAATTGAACGGCAACATCTGCTGCTGTTCAATTTATTGAGGAGCCAACTAAAAATACTGCTACAGAATTAAGGCACAAGCACTTTTAATTCACGCAGAATATGACACAACTGAATCATAGGCATACCCATCAATGTAGTTTGATCTTGTCCTATCATTTGTTCAAATAAGCTGATACCAAGGCTTTCACACTTGAAGCTTCCAGCACACATCAGTGGTTGTTCAACTTCAACATAACGCTGAATTTCAGGCAGTCCCAGTTTACGGAACTTAACTTTATAGTGCTCAACCAGACTACGTTCAAAACCTGTTGAATGTTGCTGCACGCTGAGTGCGGTACTGAAGTAGACAATCTTGTCCGAATTGGCCTGTAGCTGTTTAATGGCTTTTTCAGTACTCAATGGCTTCCCAATAAAAATATCGGGTGCACCTTCACGCCATGCCACTTGATCTGAACCAATCACGATTGCTTCAGGATTTTGTGACGCAATGACATGCGCTTTTTCAAAAGCCAGTCGCTTGGCTAAATCATCGGCGTGGCTTTCACCACGAGGCGATTCGTCTATATCAGGGACAACGCAGCGGTAGTCTAGACGTAAACGGTTCATGAGGTCTTTACGAGTTTGACTGCTTGATGCCAAGATAATTTCTGAAGTATTCATTCGACTGCATATTCCATAAGCACATTCAGCGGGACATAGGACAGTACAGCTTGATGGCAAGCTTGAACTTTAACAGGAGGCGCAAAACCGGCCTGATATGCTTCTACCCAACGGGTCACACAAATACACCAAAAATCGCCAGGTTGTAGACCTGGAAAGTCAACTTCAGGTACGGGGGTAATGAGATCATTACCCACTCGCTGAGAAAAATTTAAAAACTCAGAGGTCATTTCGACACAGATCGTGTGTTGTCCCAAATCGGAAGGTGCTGTATGACAAAAACCATTACGGAAATAACCCGTGATCGGGGAATAACAACAGCTGGATAAAGGTTCACCCAAAACGTTTAAACGGTTTAGATTTGGATCAGGATGAATAGACATAAGTGCTAAATCTAGTGAGACTTTTCACTATGATAGCAAAACTTTGCCTTTCGTTTGCTTTTCTGCAAAAGAAGCTAACCTTTTTCTGCATAATCATTTAAAATCGACGCGATTTTTATATATAGAAAGAGAGCTCTACATGAATTTTCAGCGTATGACTGACCTCGATTTAACGGGTAAACGTGTTCTTATTCGTGAAGATTTAAACGTTCCTGTTAAAAATGGTGTGATTACAAGTGATGCACGTTTACGTGCCGCTTTACCAACAATTAAAGCAGCGTTAGCACAAGGCGCAGCCCTAATGGTTTATTCTCACCTTGGTCGTCCAGTTGAAGGTGAGCCAAAACCAGAACAATCATTAGCACCTGTTGCTGCGTATTTGACTGAAGCATTGGGTCAAGACGTTCAATTAGTGACGGACTATCTCGATGGCGTTGACGTTACAGCAGGTCAAGTGGTACTCCTTGAAAACTGCCGTTTTAACGCAGGTGAAAAGAAAAACAACCCAGAACTTGCGGCAAAATATGCAGCACTTTGCGATGTATTTGTGATGGATGCATTCGGTACAGCGCACCGTGCAGAAGCATCAACTGAAGGCGTGGCACGTTTAGCGAAAGTTGCGGCGGCTGGTCCTTTATTGGCAGCTGAGTTAGACGCACTTGGCCGTGCATTACAAACACCTGAAAAACCAATGGTTGCTATTGTTGCAGGTTCTAAAGTATCGACTAAGTTAGATGTGTTGACATCACTTTCTGATATTTGTGATCAATTGATTGTGGGTGGTGGTATTGCCAATACGTTCTTGGCAGCAGCAGGCTTCAATGTCGGTAAATCATTGTGTGAAAATGATTTGATCGATACAGCAAAAGCAATTGCGGCAAAAGTTTCTGTACCGCTTCCAACGGATGTTGTCGTGGCAGATGCTTCTGAAATCGATTTTGCAGACTTCTTAGGTTCATTGGCAGCAGCAAAAGCTGTCGTGAAAAAAGTTGAAGATGTGACTGACAATGACATGATTTTGGATGTAGGTCCAGAAACAGCAAAAGCATTTGCAGACATTCTAAAAACGTCAAAAACGATTCTTTGGAATGGCCCAGTGGGCGTATTTGAAGTTGATCAATTCGGCGAAGGCACAAAAACTTTATCTTTAGCAATTGCTGAATCTGCTGGCTTCTCTATTGCAGGTGGTGGTGACACTTTAGCTGCTATTGATAAATACGAAGTTGCAGACAAAATTGGTTATATCTCAACCGGTGGTGGAGCTTTCCTTGAGTTTGTCGAAGGCAAAACACTTCCCGCAGTTGCAGCGCTAATAGAGCGTGCACAATAATTATTGTGTGCTCATGCTGTTGTAAAAAGGTTGACTTCGGTCAACCTTTTTTTATGAGCTTAACAAATCTATTCATCATTCAGTCATGAAAATGAAATAATGCTGAAATAAACTACAGGGCATTAAATCATCTGTTCTAGGAAAACATTATGAATTTAAAAATGACCCTTGCTGCACTTTTGTTAGCACCATTGGCACTGACTGCTTGTAAGAAAAATGAAGCACCAGAGCAAACCGCTGCGGCATCTGAAACAGCAGCAGTTGAAGAAGCTGTAACTGCTGAACAACAAGCGGCAATTGATGCGATTGATCAGCCAGAGTTGGATGAAAAGAACAAAGACATTCCTGCTGAAGTTGCAAATGCACCAGCAGATGCTGCAACAGCAGATCCTGCGGTAGAGGCTTCGGCAGCTACAGCACACTAAATACACGCGAATTTCGTAAAAAGTCCCTGCAATTGCGGGGATTTTTTTTAAATAGTGTTATTTGTTGCTGAATTGAAACCTTTGAGCATGTAGAATATGTCGCATCAACTGGGAGGACATTATGGCTCTTATTTCATTGCGCCAGCTCTTGGATCACGCCGGCGAACATGCTTACGGCGTACCAGCATTCAACGTAAACAACTTAGAACAAATGCGCGCAATCATGCTTGCAGCAGATGCGACAAATTCACCTGTTATCGTACAAGCATCAGCGGGTGCGCGTAAATATGCAGGTGCTCCATTCTTACGTCATCTTATTTTGGCTGCAATTGAAGAATGGCCACATATTCCAGTGGTAATGCATCAAGACCATGGTACAGATCCAGACGTTTGCCAGCGTTCAATTCAATTGGGCTTCTCATCTGTGATGATGGATGGTTCATTGGGTGCAGACGGTAAAACACCAACAACGTATGAATACAACGTTGATGTAACACGTCGTACAGTACAAATGGCGCATGCATGCGGTGTTTCAGTTGAAGGTGAAATCGGTTGTTTAGGTAGCCTTGAAACGGGTATGGCAGGTGAAGAAGATGGTGTAGGCGCTGAAGGTGTTCTTGATCATTCTCAACTTTTAACTTCAGTTGAAGAAGCACGTCAGTTTGTTGCAGATACCAATGTAGATGCACTTGCAATTGCGGTGGGTACTTCACACGGTGCGTACAAATTTACGCGTCCACCTACAGGCGATATTTTGGCAATTGACCGCATTAAAGAAATTCATGCGGCGCTTCCAAATACCCACCTTGTCATGCACGGTTCAAGCTCTGTACCACAAGAATGGTTAGCGATCATTAACCAGTACGGCGGCGACATCAAAGAAACTTATGGTGTTCCTGTTGAGCAATTGGTTGAAGCAATCAAGCACGGTGTTCGTAAAATTAACATCGATACAGACTTGCGTTTAGCATCGACTGGTGCAATGCGTCGTATGATGGCTGAACAACCAAGTGAATTTGACCCTCGTAAATTCTTCGCGAAAACTGTAGATGCAATGAAACAAATTTGTGTTGACCGTTATGAAGCATTTGGTACTGCGGGTAATGCCGATAAGATTCGTCCAATTTCTTTAGAGAAAATGGTTGATCGTTATAAATAATTCTTTTTGAATCATTTATATTGGAAAAGCCCACCCTGATGTGGGCTTTTCTATGTGTGTTTATATTCGAAGCGACAATAATAAGAGTGTGCTATGGAACTGATATTTGCTGCGGCCTGTTGTAGTGTGGTGGTCTCCATTCTTTTAAAATGGGGCAAAAACAAAGGATTTGATCCGATCCAGATGATTAGCTGGAACTATGCTTCAGCCAGTTTGCTGTGTTACTTCTGGTTTAAACCTGATCTAAGCCACGTTTCTATTTCAAATACTCCGTGGTGGCTGATTATAGCGCTTGGTGTCTTGTTGCCGAGTGTATTTTTATTTTTAGCTAAATCTTTACAATATGCAGGCATTGTCAAAACAGAAATCGCACAGCGTTTGTCGGTGATTTTATCTTTATTGGCGGCTTATTTTATTTTTCAAGAACAGTTTAGTCAGCTCAAAATTGTCGGGGTAGTCTTGGGGCTTGCCGCCGTGATGTGCATTTTATTTACCAATGCCTCTGGTGGTGGAGAAGGTCAAAAACAGGCTGTGTGGTATTTAGCACTAGTCTGGTTTGGTTATGCGCTGATTGATGTCTTGCTTAAATATACAACAGGGTTGGGTGTGCAGTTTTCCGTTGCGTTAAACCTGATGTTTATTTGTGCATTTTTGCTGTCAGTCAGTTATGTTGCCGTGACTACGAAAAATATCGGCTTAACCAAGAACGTCATGGCAGGTTTATGTCTTGGCGTGTTGAACTTTGCCAATATCGCACTGTATGTCAAAGCTCATCTGCTACTCAAGGATAGCCCAGCGGTGGTTTTTGCGGGCATGAATATTATGGTGGTGCTGTTAGGCGTATTCAGCGGACTACTTTTCTTTAAAGAGAAGCTCAAACTCGCAACAGCAATCGGATTGGTGTTGGGTATCACAAGCGTGGCTTGTTTAGCTTACGCAATGTCTGTTTAAAATAGTTCTGCACAAAGGAAAAAGGGTGTTTGAGCAGATCTTCAATTACTGCAATTCCTAATAACAGCCCTGGTTGCTCACAACTGGGGCAATCGGGATAGTGAGGGCGCATGATATGTTGATACTGACCTAAATAGATTTTATTACAGTGTCCACATTCAAATTCCATCGGCATATTGGGCTTAACAGACATCAGCAACCTCACTATTTTTGTTTTGACATTAAACATGATAATGCAATTTTCAGGCCCAAAATATAAAAGGGACTAAAGTCCCTTTTATATACAAATAGCATTACAGCTGCGTGAAAATATCTTCTTTGCTTAAACGAGACTTTGGCAATTTTGCATTAAAGTCGGCATCACTACGATAGCCTAGTGTAAGCAATACAGAAGGGATTAGACCTTGTTCGGCTAAACCTAGCTCTTCACTAATAATGGATTCATCAAAACCACCAATCGGTGTAGCATCAATTTTTTCAATACCTGCAGCCAATAGAATTTGACCTAAAGCAATAAAGGTTTGGTTCTCCGCCCAACGCTGCACATCACCTTTTTCATTGCGGTAATAGTTGACATAACCTAAGCGACTGTCTTTTTGGCCTTGCTTAGCGGCATCATCTTTAAAACGACCATGTAGGTCATCTTGATGCAATAAATTTTCCAAATGTTGCTCAGAAATATCGGCTTTGGTGCAAAATAAAATTGTATGTGATGAATCTAGCACTTTGGGGGCATTGTATGCGTATTTTCCTACCAGCGCTTTTGCAATTCGCTCTTTGGCGTTTGTGTTTTCTGCAATGAAGAAGTGCCAAGGCTGGATGTTAATAGACGATGGTGTTAAGCGAAGAATTTCTAATAATCGAGTAAACTGTTCATGAGGGATCTTTCTATTTGGGTCATAAGCTTTGGTGGTATAACGGCTTTTTGAAATATTTAGCAGATCCATAATCGCACTCGATTTATTGTTGATGTCTCATTCTAACCGATGAAAGGAGACTTGTGATCAAGCTACAATCCGAACAGACTTAGATTTTAGTTGAATATGTGTACCAGCGGAATACGCATTTAAGCGCCTGTGATGATAGCTATAAATAGATCTAGCCCTAAGTAATAGGATGACATGACATGGTTTTGGCACTTTTGTGAGGATGTATTTAATTAGTATATAGGTCAGGATGTCTATGCATGCTTTCAAAGTGCGGATAGCTCAACACAAAATAGAAGAACAAGTCCTAGTATTTGGTGGTGGTGAATAAAGTATTTACATGAAAAGTTTTTTATTTCAAACAGATAAAATAATAAAAAAGTCATACTATTAAAAAATGGGCTACTTTTGCTTAAATCTTGACAACCTAGTATAATGCAGACTACGAGTAGGTATTGTTCCTGCTTTTCTATGATATAGCTGATTGTGATCTATCTGAGTTCAAGCATATGACTTGAATATCATCATTGTAACTACAGAATTATTATTCAAAACCCGTTTTATTAATCTCTTTGTTCCATCACAAAAAGCTCACTTAGTGAGTTAAAATTTTGACAACTTTAAATACATGGCGTGTTGCTACAGCCGTAAATGGTAGTGAAATCAATGTAAAATTGGTGCCACTTAAACGTCAACAGAATACAAATCAGGGTTTAATCTGGGTTGAAGTGGGGCATATGATTCAACTTGAATCTGGCGAAACTCTTCCAATGAACTTAGATGGTTTGAGCTTTTATACCGGTGTTAATCAATTGTATCGTCTAAATGAGTTGAACTAAGGCGATAAGTACTTGAGTTAAGCATTATGTGTAATATTGATTGGTATAGTCAAAAAATGGCATTAATACTGCCATTTTTTTAATACCAAATTTTGTAGATGATCATTCGCATTAATTTCTAAAATCTGAGCGGAATCTTCTTTCCAGTCACCAAGTACAATTCTCTTTTTCCCATCGACATCATGAATATTTGCGCGGTGGGTATGTCCGTGAACTAGTAAATCAACATTGCTTAATGCAGATTGAACTGCGCTTGGGTTAACATCCATGACTTCATAAGTTTTAAACTGTTGTGCTTGACGACTTTTTTTACGGAAGCCATTGGCCAGTTTTTGTCTAAAGCCAAGCGGTGTACTTTTTAAAAATTTTAGCAGAAGTGGATTACGGATAATTTTACGAAAGCGCTGATAGGATACGTCGTCCGTGCAAAGTAGATCACCGTGTTCAATACGAATGGTGTAATCTGAAAGTTTGAGTGTACAAACTTCAGCTAATAGTTGGCCATTAAATTGGTCGAGGAACTGTTGTCCTAGGGCAAAATCACGGTTACCTGTTAAGAAATAGATGTGATTGCCTGCATTTGAAAATTGTTTTAAGGCGCGAATGATTTCATCTAGCCAAGGGGCTGTGTAGTCGTCGCCAATCCATGCATTGAACCAGTCGCCTAAAATATACAGCTGAGTATTCTTGTTTTTATAAGTATCTAATAAATCTAAAAACCCCCGAACGAGTCGAGGGTGATCGGGTGACAAGTGTAAATCAGCGATAAACAAATAGGTCACGGAAGTTTCCTTTTAAAAATCCCTCCCGACCTCCCTTTAAAAAGGGAGGGTAACCTCATATTCGAATGAGAGTCTAGCTCCCTCCTTTATCAAAGGAGGGCTGGGGAGGATTTAAAAATTACTCAGAAATGATCTTAGCAGATTCAATCACAACGTTTTCTAGTGGAACATCAGCGTGGTAGCCACGGTTGCCAGTACGAACGCCTTTAATTTCGTTTACTACGTCTAGACCTTCAGTTACTTTACCGAAAACTGCATAACCCCAACCTTGTGCATTTTTGCCAGAGTGGTTAAGGAACGAGTTGTTACCCACGTTAATAAAGAACTGAGCAGATGCAGAGTGAGGTGCTTGTGTACGTGCCATTGCAATTGTACCAAGGTCATTGGTTAAGCCGTTATCAGCTTCGTTTTCAATTGCATCACGTGTTGCTTTTTCTTTGAAGTTTTCATCCATACCACCACCTTGGATCATGAAGCCATCGATCACGCGGTGGAAAATTACGCCGTCATAGAAACCGTCACGTACGTATTCTAAGAAGTTAGCAACAGTAATTGGTGCTTTTTCGTTGTTAAGTTCAAGAACAATACGACCTTTATTGGTGTTTAATTCGACTTGAGGAAAACTCATTGTGTAATCTCCTAATCATGGACATCAAAGCCATGGGTTTTTTGGTTGTGAGAAGCATAAGCAAACTGTAAACTACAAGGCAAGTAAAAACGTTATTTTCTTTGTAAAATAGATCAAATATCGTTTAAGGGGCTGTAAAATATTCATAAATCGACTGATAGATCAGTTAGAATTATGCTCGTATAGCAGGACCCTATTTTTCCTTAATTTTTTTCATCAAAGTGATTTTTAAACTATGAAGCCGAATGATGTTGTTTCAACACTGCCAAATAACCCGACACCAAGTAACAATGCCTCTGTCGCAGCGCAGCAAGAACAACAGCCAGGCTTAGATTTTGTTCGCCAAGTGATTACCGAAGATTTGGCTGAAGGTCGTACGCAAAAAGTAGTCACGCGTTTCCCGCCAGAGCCGAATGGTTATTTACATATTGGCCACGTGAAAGCGATTTGCTTAAACTTTGGTATTGCCAATGAGTTTGATGGTTTTTGCAACCTACGTTTTGATGACACTAACCCAGATGCAGAAGAACAAGAATATGTAGATGGGATCGCCAACGACGTTAAATGGTTGGGTTTTGAGTGGAATGGCGAACCACGCTATGCGTCAAGCTATTTCGATCAACTCCATGCATGGGCGATTCAACTGATTAAACAGGGTGATGCTTATGTGGATTTGCAGTCACCTGAAGAAATTCGTTTGAACCGCGGTAACTTTATTGAGCCGGGTAAAAACTCGCCTTACCGCGATACTTCAGTTGAAGAAAACCTTGCACGTTTTGAAAAAATGAACAATGGCGAGTTTGCGGAAGGTGAAGCTGTTCTGCGTGCCAAAATTGATATGGCATCTCCAAATGTGCATATGCGTGACCCAATTTTGTACCGTGTACTCCATTCAGAGCATCACCAAACAGGTGATAAATGGAAAATGTACCCAATGTACGACTATGCGCATCCACTATCCGATGCAATTGAGGGTATTACTCACTCATTATGTACTTTGGAATTCCAAGACCACCGTCCGTTTTATGACTGGGTGATTGAGAAAGTTCACTCGGAAGCAGTACCACGTCAGTATGAGTCTAGCCGTTTAAATATTGACTACACCATTACCTCTAAGCGTAAATTGCGTAAATTGGTTGAAGGTGGTTATGTCAATGGATGGGATGACCCACGTATGCCAACCGTTGTGGGTATGCGTCGTCGTGGTTTTACCCCAGAAGGCCTACGTGACTTCTGTAAGCGTGTTGGTGTATCGAAGTCAGATGGTATTGTTGATGTTGCAATGCTTGAATACTGCATCCGTCAGTCTTTGGAAAATACAGCTGCTCGTGGTATGGCAGTATTGAATCCACTCAAAGTCACACTCACAAATTTGCCTAACGATATGGATTTAACCCATTCACGTCATCCAAATGTAGACATGGGTGAGCGTGTGATTCCGTTAACCTCTGAAATTTACATTGACCGTAAAGACTTTGAAGAAGAACCACCAAAAGGCTTCAAGCGTTTAATTCCGGGTGGTGAAGTTCGTTTGCGCCATGCTTATGTCATTAAGTGTGATGAAGTAATTAAAGATGAAAACGGTGAAGTGGTTGAGTTGAAATGTTCAATCGACCCTGAAACTTTGGGCAAAAATCCAGAAGGTCGTAAAGTTAAAGGGGTGATTCACTGGGTATCTGCGACCAAAGGCGTTCCTGCTGAAGTGCGTATTTATGATCGCCTGTTTACAGAGTCGGACCCTGAAGTGGGAGATGATTTCTTAGCGAACTTAAACCCTGATTCGTTGAAAATTGTACAAGCGGTGATTGAGCCTGCATTGGCGCAAGCACAGCCTGAAGACCGTTTCCAATTTGAACGTGAAGGTTATTTTGTTGCAGATCAATACGACCATACAGCAGAAAAACCTGTGTTTAACCGTATTTTAGATTTAAAAGACAGCTTTAAGCCTAAATAAGCGCTGTTTGCTTGATGTGGATAGATATAAGGCTCAACTTCGGTTGAGCCTTTTCGTAGCGAAACCAATAGGAAAACACTGTGATCGTTCGAGATAAAACCAATAGCTTTGCGTTACTCTTTGCTTGGCGTGGCACCATTTTACCGAAAGTGTTTCCTGCACTGATGGTCGGTGTTTTAATTTCAACACTGTTGGTTTATCTAGCGACTCAACATTACGTGACAGCTCCTGCAGTGCCTGTCATTGGTTTTACTGTATTTGGTGTGATTCTTTCGATTTTCTTAAGCTTTCGAAATACAGCGTGTTATGACCGCTGGTGGGAAGGGCGTAAGCTATGGGGAGCAATGATTGCCAACGCACGGCATATAATCCGTGATAGTTATGTCTTAAATGATACAGACCGTACAGTTTTGATGTATCGCGTCATGTTATTTAGCCACTTGCTTCGAGATCGTTTACGGCAGCAAAGTCATATCTATGCTCACTATCAAGCCAAAGTTCAACTGACAGCAGAGCAGTGGCAGGTATTGGCTACGCATATTAATCCACCGCAATATCTATTAGAACTTACGCAGAAAGATCTGGCGGTGTTGTATAAGCGTGGTGAGATTAGCGATATTATTTACAGTATGCTGACTAAGCATACGGTGGCAATGGGAGATATTCACGCTGGTTGTGACCGTATTTCATCTACACCTCTGCCATTTTCTTATTCGGTTTTGTTACACCGTGCTGTGTACTCTTTCTGTCTCATTTTACCTTTTAGTTTAAGTTCCAGTCTCGGTTTTTGGTCACCGGTGATCGTGGCCTTAATTGCCTATCTCTTATTGGGTTTAGATGCGCTAAGTGCAGAGTTAGAAGAACCCTTCGGACTTCAAGAAAACGACTTGCCTTTAGATGCTATTGTGCGGGGCATAGAGCGCGAAATGCTCAGTTCTTTAAATGAATCTTTGCCAGAACCAGTGAGCGCACATAGAGCCAATTTAAGTTAAAGCAGTGAACAAATCCATAACAGAAAATGAGCGGATTGCCTGAGCCATAACAAATTTTCGATATGATTGGTTTATTGAGATGTGCTATCACTAAGTTTAAAAGTGATAGGGATATAACAATGACTACCGTGATCGAAACTCAGATGTTGATTCGGCGTTCTGTCAATATTGTGTTTAACGCTTTTGTTGATCCACTCATAACCACCAAGTTTTGGTTTAGTCAGTCTTCGGGCTATTTAGAAAAAGGCGCAATGGTCGATTGGACATGGGATAAATACCAAATTACGCACTCGACTCATGTCCTACAAGTCGTTGAAAATGAGCTGATCTGCATCGAATGGGGCACGCCTAAAACTAAAGTAGATTTTGTATTTGAAAAAATCGACAGCATGAATACCTATGTGATCATTCGAAACTATGATATTGAGTTACAGGGTAATGAGCTGATTCATTATGTGATGGATGCAACAGGTGGCTTTACTACAGTGCTAGATGGTGCCAAGGCATGGCTTGAATACGATATCCAGCTCAACTTGGTTGAAGATAAATTTCCACCTTTTGAACTGCGTTCACATCAGTGATCTTTTTTAGAGCGCTCTTCTTTAAACTCAAAATAGTTCCCAAGCTGCTGTTTGGCCTTATCACGTAATTTCTTTTTGATATACAGCACCAAGGCAAAACAGGTGGTGGTCAGCGTTAACATTAGGCTGTTCATGAAACTCATCATAGAGCTAACATAGCCAATAGTAGTAAGTCGGTGCATCATCTTGATGACTTGTGGGCTACTTTCAACGCCTGTAATGGCCCACGTGCACAAGTGTTCACAGTTATTGATAATAAGATGGTAGTTGTTTTCATGCATGCGTGAGCGCATACGGCGAACCACTTTACGGCCTTTATATTTGGGGTCTTGGTACTGATTGACTGTAATTTTACGTCCGTGGCTAAAGTTCTCGATGGAAGTGATTTCAATCGGATGCTTTTTAAAAAGATGTGCAAAACCTGAATAATGGATCACACGTCCACGCCCCGCATATATGCCGTGATGCGTATAGCCAAAATGTTTGACTATAAGATGAGCCCCCAAGGGGTAGTGGACTTTTTGTTGTTGCATGCCTAATACGTGCTAATTCATTACAGTTGTCTTTTATCTGTATTTTAAAGCTTCTGCTGGGAATTAGCGACTGTTTAGTGGGTTTTCAGTTATTTGAGTTTACGATGATAGAAATAAAAGAGACCGATTGGAAAGGAGCATCTAGCTTTTCTGATTACATTAAAAAAGGATGCAAGCATCCTCTTTTAAGATGAAGTAGTGTTTATTGATCCACTAGACCTAAAAGTGAGTTTTGGGTACTGCACATGCGTGTTGCTTCTTCAGTGTTCATCGCTTTCACGTCTTCTTCAAATTTCTTTTTTTGTTCTTTGAGTTGTTCTTCAGGTAAACCCATTTGCTCGGCAAGTTTTTCCATTTTTTCCCAAGACTCAACACAAGCTTTCGGCATCTTGCTACATGCTGTTAAAGATAAAAGGGTAATACATGTGCTGATTATGAGTAGTTTTTTCATTACTTAACCTTTTAATTTCAAAAATTATTGATTTTTATATTGAGCCTGTAAGGTAACAAAAAATTCAGGCTTTGTATAATATTTAAACGTGCAAAGTGTGCTGTGCTTCATATATCTTGGTTTTTTATAAGGCGAATGATTTACAGACATTAAAAAAGGCACTTAGATCAATCTAAATGCCTTTTTGATGAATATTCAGTGACTCTACTACTGTAGAGGTCGATGCTGAAGTTCATTTAACTCCTTACGGCCATAGCCACGAGAAGCTAATACTTTTTTAATCCCAACAATCACGTCTTCATCGGTCGTTGTTTTAAGCTTTTCGATCAGCTGTTCATTGGTTTTACAAGAGCAGTCATTTTCAACACAAGCAATTTGATTTTTATGCTCGTTTTGCTGTTCATTCGAAAACAGCTTTTGCCAAAAACTCATATAGACTTCATTTACAACCTAACATAGGGTGAAATATAGCCAATCTGTAAAATAATGCAAGTCAGCGTGAGAGATAAAAGCAGCGATCGATGTCGAAAAATTCCGATTATAGAGCCAGGTATTAACGTTATTATGACAGTTGAAATACTTGCATTTTATATAAGCTTATCTTTTTTCATGAAAATTAAAAAAGAAGCTCATTCGAGCTTCTTTTTTATACGGTTTAAGTTGCAACAAATTGTTTAAATTTTTTCCAGCAAAACCCCAGATTCGACATGGTGGGTATAGGGGAATTGATCAAACAATGCAAACTGTGAAATTTTATGGGTTTGGCTGAGTGTTTTTAAGTTGTCATGCAAGGTGTCAGGATTACACGAAATATAGATGATCCGTTCAAAACGCTGAATCAATTTTAAGGTTTCATCATCAATACCCGCACGCGGTGGGTCAACAAATACGGTATCGAACTCATAGCTGCTCATATCGATATTTGCTTCTTGTAAGCGACGGAATTCGCGCTCGCCGTTATAGGCTTGTGTGAAGTCTTCTGCCGATAAACGCGCGACTTGAATATTATCGATGTGGTTTTGTTCGATGTTCCACTGTGCTGCATACACTGAGGACTTAGCCAGCTCAGTGGCTAAAACACGGTTGAAACGGGTGGAAAGCGGTAGGGTAAAGTTACCATTGCCACAGTAAAGTTCTAACAAATCTTTATTTGATTGCTGTGCAGCATTGCAGGCCCATTCGAGCATTTTTTGGCAGACTTGCGCATTGGGCTGCGTAAAGCTACTTTCAATTTGTTTGTACTGATATTTACGCTCAAAAACTTGTAGTTCTTCCACCACAAATTCATCAGTGAGTACCACTTTTTGACCACGGCTACGGCCAATCAACTTAATATTTAATTTTTCTGAAAGTTGTTTGGCTAAAACCTGCCATTGTTCATCGAGTGGGCAGCGATAAATCAGTGAAACCAGCATTTCACCCTTTAAGGTTGCTAAGAAATGCACTTCAAATAGGCGTTTTGAGAGGAGATCATTGCTTTTCAATTCTGCCAATAAAACAGGCATGAGCTGATTAATACTGGCATCAGCGATTGGGAAGTCATCAATACGAATGACTTTTTTCTGATTGTCTTCATCGCGTTCAAACATGGCATAAAACATATCATCTTCGGTATGCCAAATACGGAATTCTACACGCATGCGAAAGTGTTTTTCAGGAGATTGAAAAACTTCAAGCGAAGGTGGAGTGAATTCAGCAAATTGAGCTGTAATTCGTTCAATTTTGGCGTCAAGTTGTTGTTGATAAGAAGAAGTCATATGCAGTAAAAATCGCAAACATATAGAAAAAAGAGATGGTAACAAAGTTTGCCGAATTAGCCTAAAGATATTCAGCAAAAGCGTGGGGTTTATTCATGTTAAAGATGGTTTGATACTTTGCTATATCGGAAATTATCGAGCAGATTAAGCCAAACCGAGTCGCATAAAAAATGCCAAGTAAACAGACCAGGAGATGTTGACTTGGCAATAGAGGAAACACAGTAATAAACCTGTAGTCCCGATAAGAGCTACAGGTTTAAATTCGGCTTAGTTCAAAGTCATGAGACTTGCATTACCACCAGCAGCTGCAGTGTTAACACTAATAGCGCGCTCAATCACAAAGCGTTCTAAAGGAATGGCAGTTTGTGATGGGCTAAGATGAGTAATACCCACAATCGCACCTTGACGCTCAGCAATCTGCTGTTGCAACGCTAAAAGCTGCGCCGTTGTACCATGGTGCAATACCGCATCAAAAGCATCAGTTTTGATGTCTTTGATGACATGGAACGCTTGAGCCAATGCTTTAGGCATGCTTGGTATGTGTTTTAACACAAAGCTGTTATCTGCAAGCACTGCTGGACGGCTACCAACTGCAAAAATCGCATTCAACTGTTGTAACTGATCCGCTTCTTGTTCAGCTAATGACAACACTGCATGACGTGGAATCACCATGTATTGGTTGCTTTCACCTGTTGGACCTTGCAGCTCGTAATGATGACCTGAACAGAAGTTCTCAATTTTTGCCAATTTCACTGCTGGGAAGGTTTTAGCTGCCCACTCAAGGAACAATGCAGAGTTGCTGAACTCGACCTGAGGGTTCAAATCAGCACCTGTTGCAAAAGGTTTGTTTAACTTTTTCGCAGAGCAGTTTTGCATTAGGCGATATAGATAAATTGGACCACCTGCTTTAGGGCCTGTACCTGATAAACCTTCGCCACCAAAAGGTTGTACACCGACAACTGCACCCACGATGTTACGGTTGATGTAGAGGTTACCTACTTCAGCATGGGTCATTACAGTTTGAATGGTCTCATCAATACGGGTATGTAGACCCATTGTCAGGCCATAGCCTTTGCTGTTGATGTGCTCAAGTAACTGTTTGAGTGAACCTTGGTTAAAGCGAATCACGTGCAGCACAGGACCAAACACTTCGCGTTCTAAATCATTGAGATTTGGCAGTTCAATTAATGTTGGTGTAATGAACGTGCCTGCATCTAGTTCAGAGTCTTGAGCATCATTACGCATCAACTGGTGTACGCGATGACCTTTTTGGCGCATTTTGTCGATGTGCTTTTGAATGTTTTCTTGCGCTTCAGCATCAATCACAGGGCCAATATCTGTTTTAAGTAGATATGGGTTGCCCACTTGGAGTTGCTGCATTGCGCCTTTAAGCATTTGAATCACAGCATCAGCATTGTCTTCTTGTACACACAGTACGCGAAGAGCAGAACAACGTTGACCTGCACTGTCATAAGCTGAGCTGACGACGTCAAGTACAACTTGTTCAGTCAGTGCTGATGAGTCAACGATCATGGCATTTTGACCGCCTGTTTCGGCAATCAGAGGAATGCTTTCACCAGTTTTGCTCAAACGTTTCGCCACAGTTTTTTGCAAAATTTTGGCAACTTCAGTAGAACCTGTGAACATGATGCCTTGAACTTGCTCGGCTGCACTGAGTTGTGCACCCACAGTTTCACCGCGACCTGGCATCAGCTGTACAGCAGCTTGAGGCACACCCGCTTGCCATAAGATTTGAATTGCTTGAGCTGCGATCAATGGCGTTTGTTCAGCTGGTTTAGCAATCACGGTATTACCCGCAACCAATGCAGCAGCGACTTGACCTGTGAAGATGGCCAATGGGAAGTTCCATGGGCTAATGCATAGCATCGTGCCTAAAGGCTCAACTTCTGCATTCGCATCTAGATCAATCATTTGCGTTGCGTAGTAACGTAAGAAATCTACAGCTTCACGAACTTCTGCAATAGCATTGGCATACGTTTTACCACTTTCACGGCAAAGTAAAACCATGAGTTCTTCTAAGCGAGCTTCCATTAAGTCAGCAGCGCGAAGTAGGTAACTCGCACGGGTGTCTTTAGCCGTACGTGCCCAAATGTCTTGAACAGCCTGGGCATTGTTTAATGCTTGCTCAACTTGTTCAGTTGTTGCTTCTTGTACATAACCCACAACATCTGAGTGACGTGCTGGGTTGATAATGCTTTGCGGAGCAACGGCGTCATTGGTCTGAATGTGCTCACCCATTGGTGCAGCAGACCATTGGTGCTTAGCAAACTGTTGAGCTGTTTGGTTCAGTTGAGCTAATGCAGAGTCATTTGCAAGGTCTAAACCTTTAGAGTTTGCACGCAGCTGCCCATAAAGCTCAGCAGGAAGTGGAATCGAAAGGTGCTTTTGACCCACGATATTTTCACGTTTTGCACTGCTTAAAATGGTTTGAGTTGGGTTTTCAATCAAATCATCAATTGCGAGTGACTTGTCTGCAATACGGTTTACAAAAGAGGTGTTTGCACCATTTTCAAGTAAACGACGTACAAGATAAGCCAATAGTGTTTCATGGTTGCCCACAGGTGCATAAATACGGCAAGGTACACCTAGTTTTTTATCTAGTTTTTCGCCGACCACTTGTTCATACAGTGGCTCGCCCATGCCGTGTAAGCATTGGAACTCATACTGACCCACGTAGTATTTCTCTGGGTTAGCCATTTCATAAATAGTCGCCAAGGTTTGCGCATTGTGTGTTGCAAACTGTGGGTAGATTTGTTCTGGTGCAGCTAATAATTTCTTCGCACAAGAGATATACGACAAGTCTGTATGTACTTTACGGGTAAATACAGGATAGTCAGTCATCCCTTCAATTTGCGCTTTCTTGATTTCGCTGTCCCAGTACGCGCCTTTCACTAAGCGGATCATTAAGCGTTTTTCGCTACGTTTAGCCAAGTCTACGATGTAGTCAACCACGTAGAAACAACGTTTTTGATACGCTTGGATAACGAAACCAATGCCTTTCCAGTCTTTGAGTTCTGGTTCAAAGCATAGGCGTTCGAGCATTTCTAAAGAAATTTCTAAACGCTCAGATTCTTCTGCATCGATATTTAAACCGATGTTATAGCCGCGTGCTAATTTAGCAAGGGTAAAGACTTTGCCGTACAACTCTTCATGCATACGTGCAACTTGTGCGCGTTGGTAGCGAGGGTGTAGAGCAGATAATTTAATTGAAATACCCGGGCCGTCATAAACATCTTTGTCTTTTGACGCTTGACCAATGGCATGAATGGCATCGGTATAGTCTTTCATATAACGATCAGCATCATGATCGGTCAGTGCCGCTTCACCCAACATGTCGTATGAATAACGGAAGCCTTTTTCTTCAAGACGTTCAGCGTGTTGTAATGCTTCACCAATGGTTTCGCCAGTCACAAACTGTTCGCCCATCATACGCATAGCCACATCAACTGCTTTACGGATGATGCCACGACCACTACGTGCCAATAAGCCTGTTAAAGTGCCTGATAAGCTATTTTGCTTTGGTGTTTCCATGAGCTTGCCAGTCAGCATGAGACCCCATGCTGCCGCATTGACAAACATCAAGTTACTTTGACCAACGTGCTCTTTCCAGTTGCCTTGGTTGATTTTGTCTTTAATCAATAGGTCACGTGTCGCCATGTCTGGAATACGAAGTAATGCTTCAGCTAAACACATCAGCGCGATGCCTTCTTGAGAAGACAGTGCAAATTCTTGTAAGAGACCCTGTACAATACCTGCTTTACCGCTGCCGCTTTTACGTTCACGTAAAGTATGAGCCAAATCAAACGCAAGTTCATGAATGCGTTGATTCATCTCGTCAGAGATTTTGCTGTGGTCTAATAAGTTTTGAACACAGTCAGTTTCGGCACGTCGCCAAGCGGTATTGATTTCAACTTCAAGCTCACTTTTTTCTTTGAATTCGGTAATATATTCAAATTGAGTTTGAGCGTCGTTGAAATGCGTATTGCTTTCCATCATATTCATGCCTACATCCTGTGCATACAATAATGTGTTGAGAGATCTATAGTAATTAATTTATGATTACAGAAAGAATGCCGAATAACTCACTATAATTTGTATGCTATTTAGAGATTAATTCAGATGACGAGCCCAATTTTTAGCTTGGACCGAACAGATATCAAAATATTAGATATTCTTCAAAGAGATGGAAAAATATCGAATATTAAACTTGCCGAAGAAGTGAACTTATCAGCGACGGCTGCTTTGGCTCGGGTGCAAAAATTAACCAAGGAAGGCTTTATTCTGAGTTATGAAGCACGCTTAAATCCAAACATGCTGAATTCCAGTTTTGTGGTTTTTGTTGAGATACTTTTGGATAAAACCACGCCACATGTCTTGGATGACTTTCGCCATGCTGTACTACAGCATGATGAAATTGTGGAATGTCATATGACCAGTGGGGGCTTTGATTTTGTGGTGAAGATTCGTTGTGCCAGTATGGATGAGTTCCGAAAAATCTCAGGCCAAGTCTTGTGGCAACTGCCGGGCGTTAAAGAAACGCGCAGTTATCCTGTGATGGAAGTCATCAAAGAAAGCTCACGTATTCAACTTAAGTACAAACCTTTGTCGAAATAATTGAGTGCATGAGATGCAAAAAAAAGGGGCTTAAAAGCCCCTTTTTTTGTTGGTCTACACGTTCAATTAACGTTGTGTAGATTCTTCTTTCATTTCAGCCATGGCTTGTTTGTACATGCTATCTGCTTGTTCAAAGCGTTGTACTACTTCAGCTTCAGGGGCTTTACCCATTAAGCTTACAACTACAATGCTGATCCAAGAGAAGATGAAGCCTGGAATAATTTCATATAGACCTAAGTGTCCTAATGAATTTTTCCATACAATCACAGTTACCGCACCAACAATAATACCTGCAATAGCACCATTCAAAGTCATGCGTTTCCAGAACAAAGACAAGATAATCAGTGGACCAAATGCCGCACCAAAACCTGCCCATGCATAAGCTACAAGGCCTAGAACTTTACTGTCAGGGTTGCTTGCTAAGCAAATTGCAAGAACAGCAACTGCAAGAACCATGAAACGACCCACCCAGACCAATTCTTTTTGAGAAGCGGTTTTACGGATGAAGGCTTTGTACATGTCTTCTGTCAATGTTGTAGAGCAAACCAGTAACTGACAGCTTAATGTACTCATCACCGCAGCTAAAATTGCAGCCAAAATGATACCCGCAATCCAAGGGTTGAATAAGAGTTTAGTCAGTTCCATGAACACAGTTTCAGGGTTTTGAGAAACCACAGCCGCCAGTTCAGGGTGTTGTTGGAAGTACGCGATGGCAATAAAACCAGCACCTACCGCACCACCTAGACATAAAATCATCCATGTCATACCAATGCGACGCGCAGCAGGAATCGTTTTTACAGAATCTGCAGCCATGAAGCGCACTAAAATGTGTGGCTGACCAAAATAGCCTAAGCCCCATGCCAATGATGACAGGATGGCAACAGTACTGAGTTCAGAGACAATATGCATCGCTTGTGGGCGAGCCGTTTCAAGTAAGACTGTGAACTGTGCAGCATTACCATCAATCGCAAGGTAAGTCATGATTGGGGTAAGTAGCAGAGCAAAAATCATTAGGCCTGCTTGGAAGGTATCTGTCCAGCTAATTGCAAGGAAGCCGCCGATACACACATAACTGATGGTTGCAATTGCACTAATCCAAAGTGCAGTGGTGTAGTTCCAACCAAAGATACTTTCAAATAGACGTGCGCCTGCGACCATGCCTGAAGCACAGTAAATCGCAAAGAATACTAAAATAACGATCGCTGAGATCATCCGCAAGATACGTTTGCGATCTGCGAAACGACCTGTGAAATAATCGGGCAGGGTGAGGGCATTGTTTTGGACTTCAGTATGAACACGTAAACGTCCTGCAACCAATAACCAGTTGAGCCATGCACCAATGATCAGGCCTACAGCAATCCACGCTTCAGACAAACCAGACAAATAAATTGCGCCCGGTAAGCCCATCAGTAACCAGCCACTCATGTCTGATGCACCTGCAGAAAGCGCAGTAACCACACTTCCTAAACTACGACCACCTAAGATGTAATCATCAAAGTTGTTTGTAGACTTGTATGCATACAAACCGATGCCAACCATGGCAATGATATAAACTAAAAATGTGACGAGGGTGGGGTTAATTTGACTCATAGGCATTCCTTGGCAAAATCCGACTTGGGAGATTTTTTAATCGCTTTGTTTGAGACGGCGATTCAAGCATAAAAATAAAATTACACTCTGTAACAGTTGTGAGGTGTTTTTGTATATTTTGTGTAATTATTAATTGTTTTTTAAAATTAAACAATAAGTTGTTGAAAATATGTTGTTTATTGGTCAATTATTATTCTTTTTTATAGGGTGAATGAAATTATAAGCATTTATTTCGGAAAATCAGCAGGCTAGTTATAATTTTTGATTTTTTATTGCTTACGCAAAATTACATTGCCTGCAGAATAGGCACATTTCCATATAAAATGTTTCATTTATGAAATGTATTTACAGCAATAAAATAGGTGGAAAAGACGAATATTTCACCATTAACCTAATTCTGTTAGGGCATTCATACTTTGAGTGCATTGGAAAACTTTCAAATTTCTAATTGGAAAATAGGAATTCAATGGCATTTTCTGCTTGCATTGGCACAAGTGAAAATAGAGTTGGTATAAATTACCTGCAAATTTGACAAAATTTCTCCTGAAATTGTGCAGGCCATTGCGGGGGCATGTGAGCAATTGAGCCAACCATCTGAAAGTTGGTTACACGCTTTTCCCTTGCATCTAACCATAGATGCCTATAAAGGTGGAGTGGGCACTTCAATTAAATGAATAGCAACGAAGTGCTGGCCAATCTTGCATTAAAGCATCTATTCCATTCTTAAGGTAAATACGAGGTTATTCATCCAAATGACCTTGTTAATAAATCTCAATCGACCAATGATGTTTATCCAACGCCGCTGCGTTTAGCAATTTATTAATGGTATTGCAGCCTTAAATACCAAATATATTCAAGCCAATGAACAAGTATGCTTGGATGTAGTCATGGCTAGTATTAGTATTGTGACCTTGTTTGATCGAATTTTAGGTCGCGAAATGTGATGAACTGGGTAAACAGTGTATTGCGGAAAATAAAAAAATCAGTAAGCGGTATTGGGGCAAGGGTTACTTACTCGGGAACCGTTAGGTCACATTTTTTTTTATTTGAAAATTTGGTTACTGAGGTGACGCCGACGGTTGTACCTTTAGCCTAAGAGCTAAGACATTTATAACTATATATAGGTATAAAAGTAGTCAATGCGCTGCTTTTATACTTTTAAGCCAATCCGTACTAACAAAAGGTAGCAGTTAGAACTACAATAAGCTTGAGTGAAGAACCATGATTAGATGTCTATGCTGAGTAAATTAAGCCAATTATTTAAATTAAAGAAAGATGCGCCAGAACAACTTTTTTTGCAGCAGCATCAGATTGAATATGATGATGAAAAAGGCTTTATCATTGAAGGTATTGTGCTAAATGCCATACATGCTGAACGTTTGGTCTATTTTTCAAATCGTAGAATTAGTCAGTTTGATGACCTTAATGCACTTTTTTATAGTGCTATGTTAATCAATGAAAAGATCGACTTGGAAATTGCCAATGAGCGATTTGTTGTACGTTTAGGCAATAATCTAGAAAACTTAACTGAGTTAAAGCGAATGATTAAGCTACTCAATGACTATTATTACCAGTTTATACGTGACAAAAAATAAGTCTTTTAAAAGCCATAAATTTGAGTTGTAAAAAGGACTTAGCGCTAGATTGATGTTGTTGTTGTCGTGAAAAATAACATGCAGCGAGAGGACATCATGCTAGTATATGACGCATGTTTTTAAACGCTAAAGCCATGTCCATGTTCCAAGAAGAAATCTCCCAACTGAATGTGCAACAACTAAAAGCAGGCGAAAAACGTTGGCTGGGAAATTTGCTCGGCTCTTCAGCTGCATTATTCATTCATACGTTAAGTTCACAAAATAAAAAGCTCTTTGTGGTTGTGGCAAAAAATAATCAACACTTAGCACAACTCGAAAGTGAATTTGAATTTTACGGTATTCGACCGACCATTTTCCCAGACTGGGAAATTCTGCCTTATGACCGTTTATCTCCTCATCAAGATATTGTATCTGAGCGTCTCGCAATTTTATCCAATATGCCGCAAACAGGCGTCTTACTGATTTCGGCTTCGACCTTGGCGCAGCGTGTAGCGCCGACGTCGTGGGTGTTGGGAGAACACTTTGATATTCACGTTGGTCAAAAGTTTGAATTGGAACAGCAAAAGAAGCGTTTGATTCAAGCAGGTTATCATTTGGTCGACACAGTATATGACCATGGTGAATTTGCGGTTCGGGGTAGCATTATGGACATCTATGCCTCAGGTCAAGCCGCACCAATTCGCATAGATTTGTTTGATGATGAAATTGAAACCCTCAAATTTTTTGATCCCGAAACACAGCGCACTACGCAAAACTTAAAACAATTTTCCGTATTACCGGCTAAAGAGTTTCCGTTGAAAGAGGCGCGCAGCATATTTCGTGATCGCTATGCAGAAATGTTTCCGACGGCAAATCCAAAGAAAAATCCAATTTATCAGGATGTGTTAGAAGGGATTGCATCACCAGGGATTGAGTTCTATTTCCCGCTATTTTTCAGTGCAGCGCAGATGGAAGCTCAAAGTACACTGCTTTCGTATTTACCAAGCCATTCCATTGTCATTACAGACAAGCAAGTTGATGATGGTTTGGATAATTTTTGGAAAGAAATCGATCGACGTTATGAAGACCGTCGTCATAATGTTGACCAGCCAATTTTAGCCCCTAACCAGCTTTTTATTTCGACCAATCAAGTTTTAGAACAGCTCAATACCTTTCCCCGTATTATTGCTTCAGTCGAGGCTTTTGATCTAAAAGCAGGTGTGATCAATTTAAACACCGTGCTCCCACCACGTTTAGCGGTCGATCCTAAGCATCAAAAGCCCTTTCATGCGGTTAAACAGTATATTGATGCTGCTAATCATCCAGTATTACTGGTTGCTGAAAGCGCTGGGCGTCGTGAAACTTTAAAAGATGCCTTGCGCGCCACATTGGGAGAGATTCCTAATGTTGAGAATTTTGCAGAATTTCAAAAATCTTTACATGCCATTGCAATTACCAGTGCGCCATTAGAGCGTGGTTTGGTATTAAAAGACAGCATTAGCATCATTTCTGAAAATCAGTTGTATGAGCATCGCGTTGTACAGCGCCGTCGTAAACGCCAGCAAGAGGTTTCGGAAGAGTTTCTCATCCGCAGTTTGACTGAACTGAGTATGGGAGCGCCGGTGGTGCACATCGACTATGGTGTGGGGCGTTATGCGGGCTTAGTCACTTTAAGCATTGATGAGCAAGACTATGAGTTCTTGCAGCTCGATTATGCCGATGCTGCCAAAGTCTATGTTCCTGTCACCAATTTACATTTGATCAGTCGTTATAGTGGTGGTGACCCAGACTTGGCACCCTTGCATAAGTTGGGTACTGATGCTTGGAGTAAAGCAAAACGTAAAGCATTAGAGCAAATCCATGATGTAGCAGCGGAGTTATTGCATATCCAAGCCCGTCGTCAAGCCAAACCAGGTTTTGGTTTTGAGTTAGATCAAGGTCAATATATGCAGTTTACTAGTGGCTTTGCCTATGAAGAAACACTCGATCAAGCCAATGCGATTGAGGCAACTTTGTATGATATGCAATTGGCTAAACCGATGGATCGCTTGGTCTGTGGCGATGTGGGCTTTGGTAAAACCGAAGTTGCGATGCGCGCAGCATTTTTAGCGGTACAGAACAACAAACAAGTGGCTGTTTTGGTGCCGACGACGTTGCTGGCTCAACAGCATTATGAGTCTTTTAAAGACCGTTTTGCAGACTGGCCTATTCGTATCGAAGTTTTATCACGTTTTGGCAGCAGTAAATCACATACCAAAACGATTGAAGACTTAGCTGATGGCAAAGTCGACATCGTGATTGGTACGCATAAAATTCTACAAGAAAGTGTCCAGTTCAAAGACTTGGGCTTGATGATAGTGGACGAGGAACATCGCTTCGGTGTACGTGATAAAGAGCGAATTAAAGCCATGCGTGCAGATGTGGACATGTTGACTCTGACTGCAACTCCAATTCCACGGACTTTAAATATGGCCTTTAGTGGCATGCGTGATCTATCCATTATTGCTACACCACCTGCACGACGTTTAGCGGTAAAAACGTTTGTGCAAGAACATACGGGTGATTCAGTTAAAGAAGCCATCTTGCGTGAGTTACTGCGTGGTGGCCAAGTTTATTTCTTGCATAATGAGGTCGAAACCATTGAGCGTGCAGCGGAGAGTCTTCGAGAGTTGGTCCCTGAGGCACGTGTGGCTGTTGCACATGGTCAAATGCGTGAACGCGAGTTAGAACAAGTCATGCAGCAGTTCTACCATAAAGAATATAACGTGCTGGTCTGCTCAACCATTATTGAAACAGGGATTGATGTTCCGAATGCCAATACCATTTTAATTGAGCGGGCAGATAAGCTGGGTTTAGCGCAGTTGCATCAACTACGTGGGCGTGTAGGGCGCTCGCATCACCAAGCTTATGCCTATCTGTTGGTGCCATCCATCAAAGGATTAAAAGGTGATGCTGAAAAACGTCTGGATGCGATTCAGCGGGCATCGACATTAGGTGCGGGCTTTATGTTAGCGACGGAAGACTTAGAAATTCGCGGAGCGGGTGAGCTACTTGGCGAGCAACAAAGTGGTTCAATGCAAGCCATTGGCTATAGCTTATATATGGAGATGCTCGAAAAGGCGACCAAAGCCATTCAAAAGGGCAAAACCCCAAATTTCGATGCGCCACTCTCACTGACCGCAGAAATCAATTTACATATGCCGGCCTTGATTCCAGATGAATATCTGGGAGATGTCCATCAGCGTTTATTGTTCTATAAGCGTATTAGTAATACGGACAGTCAGGAAAAACTCGATAACATTCGTATGGAGTTGATTGACCGTTTTGGGATACCACCACAACCTGTAAAGCAGCTTTTTGCTGTACATCAGATGCGTTTGAAAGCAGAAACACTGGGCATTACCAAAGTGGATATTTCTGCCAATGGTGGTACGATTGAATTTTCACCAGATACTCCTGTTCAGGCAATTAGTATTATTCAGATGATGCAAAAACACCCGACCTTTTTTAGGATGGAAGGTGGTCAGCGCTTAAAGGTCATGGTCATACTAGAGGAATATGAAAAACGGATTCAATTTATCAATGACTTATTGGAAAGTTTGTTGAAAGAGTTGCATTAAAATTTAGTTTTAATTTGCTGTGATTTCATACAGATATCTGGTCTTTCTTGCGCACTTGCGCTATAAAAAGAAAGACTTGATTTTTTGATGAAATTTATTAAAGTAATAAATGTGATGTGGTTCAAAGTAAAACGTAGTTTATTTGTGTTGAAACACATTGCTTACAATATTCACCTCTGATTGGATGTGATAGTATTAGCCATTATTTTAATTTGCATCATTTATAAAGATATGTTTAGTTTGCATCCACAACTTGCTCAAGATACGTTTTTTGTAGGCGACTTTCCACTTTCAACATGTCGCTTAATGAATGATATGCAATTTCCGTGGTTAATTTTAATTCCACGCGTGCCAGGCATCACTGAGTTATATGAACTCAGTCAAGCCGACCAAGAACAGTTTTTACGTGAGTCAAGCTGGTTATCAAGCCAATTGGCTCGTGTATTCCGTGCTGACAAAATGAATGTTGCTGCTTTAGGTAATATGGTTCCGCAGCTCCATTTTCACCATGTTGTACGTTATCAAAACGACGTCGCATGGCCAAAACCAGTTTGGGGTACTCCCGCTGTTCCTTATAGCAATGAAGTGCTTGCGCATATGCGTCAAACTTTAATGCTTGCACTACGTGGCCAAGGTGATATGCCATTCGATTGGCGTATGGACTAATACACGTGAGAAATCAAATCAGGGATGATTTGATCGTGCGGATAATGGGGAACGAGCAGTGCCATTAGATCATTGGTTATCTAAAGAGCCCAAACAATTTGTGTATTTCCATCGTGCGATGGGATATGGCATGCTGTCTTTAATAACCATCGTCTATCATTATACGATGGCAGATACTCAATATCAGATTTACGTGCCGCTGCTGTTGCTCATTGTATTATTGATCACCCCCCCATTTTCAAGGTGGTTAGGTTATCGCTTCAATAATAAGATGCGACGCGGTGTAATGTTTGTTATTGATATTGTCATTACAGCGATCATTTTAGCCGCTGTACATCTCAGTATCGTACTCACATTTTTAACCATTTTTGCTATGCTTTACACGGCTATTAGCAATAAAATTTCTTTTTTGATGGTGTCTTTGGCCAGCCTGATTGGGGTGGTTGTCTTTTATATTTCGATTATCTTTGTTTTTGGTTTTGGTGAGTATTTCGAGGCTACCAGTACCGAACTGATCGTATTGGGCTTTTTGTGCCTCACCACTTATTTTGGCGTAGGTAGTTATTATCAGCGCAACCAAATGCAAGACATTTACCGCCGCAAAAATCACTATTTTGATCAAATGAACCGTTACATGGAATTTGCCAATCAACTGAGTCGCTATGCACCTGTTCAGTTGTGGCAATCGATTATGAAAGGTGAGTCTGAGGCGAAAATTGAATACAAACGTAAAAAACTGACAGTTTTCTTTTCAGATATTCAGGGTTTTACAGAGCTTTCTGAAAGCTTAATTCCAGATGATTTAGCATTCCTACTCAATGATTATTTAAAACACATGACCGAGATTGCGAAGCAATATGAAGGTACTGTGGATAAATTCATGGGGGATGCAATTTTAGTGTTTTTTGGTGACCCAAATTCCGAGGGTGTAGAGCGTGATGCTCAAAACTGTTTGGAAATGGCCATGGCGATGCGTCAGCAAATGAAAATTCTGCGCGAGCGTTGGGTGAAAATGGGGTATCCGCCATTGCATATTCGTATGGGGATTTCTACAGGGTATTGCCACGTAGGGAACTATGGTGCATCGCACCGTATGGCTTATACCATTGTTGGTCGTGATGCAAACCTTGCGGCACGTTTACAAAGTGCAGCACAAGTGGATGAAATTTTAATTTCGGACGATACGCATAATTTAGTAAAAAATGATTATCTTTGTGCGCCGAAAGCGCCAATTTTCCTTAAGGGGATTAAAGGTGCTGTGAAGACGTGGCAAGTTGTTGAGAAATATACCTCGCAAAAATCAGATTATCAACGCTGGTTTGATTATGAATATAAAGGGTTTCATTTACTGCTAAACTTAGATGAAGTGCAGAATTTTGAATATCCGCAGTTGATTCAAGTCTTGGAGAAAATGATTCAACGTATTCAAACCCAGCAGAAGATGACTAATTCGCAAGGTATCGTCAAACTCAATCTTGAAGATGAAGTAATAGAGCCTGTTCAGAAAAATGAATATCATTAACTTGATGGTGTGAGAGGCTTTGTTGCACAAAGATTTCATAACTATATGATTTTAAAAGTTTTGATTATTTTTTGATCCAAAATTAAATCTATTTAAATCAGATGCTTACATATTTATGCAACAAAGCCATGGGTCATTAAAGCCGAACCAAATGCTAAAAAAGCCGATGGTACGACTTATAGCGCGATGGACTTACGGGAGATCCAAGATTGGATCGTTCGTCCGCAACTGCAACGTGTTACGGGGGTTGCCGAGGTCAACAGTATTGGCGGGTTCAATAAAACCTATGTGGTTGCTCCCGACTTAAACCGTATGCAGCAGTTAAATATTTCATTGAGCCAGCTACAAACCGCTTTACAGGAAAATAATGAAAACCGTGGTGCTGGTTATATTGAGGAAAATGGTCAGCAACTCACAGTTCGTGTGCCTGGCACACTCAATAGTCTCGTAGACATTGAAAATACAACGGTTTCCAGCCCAAATGGGAACCCCATTCGTGTCGCGGATATTGCGCAGGTTTCAATTGATCATGACCTCCGAACAGGAGGCGCAACCTATAACGGCGAAGAAACTGTACTCGGCATCGCTATGATGATGATGGGTGAAAACAGCCGAACGGTGTCTAAAGCTGTAGATGCCAAAATTCAAGAGGTGCAAAGTAGTTTACCGCAAGGTGTCACAATAGAAACGGTTTATGACCGCACGACCTTGGTGGAAAAAGCCATTAAAACGGTGCAAAAGAACTTGGTTGAAGGCGCAATCTTGGTGATTGTGATCCTCTTTTTATTCTTAGGTAATATTCGTGCTGCGTTAATTACAGCCTGTGTGATTCCACTGTCTATGCTGTTTACTTTAACGGGTATGGCACAGCAGAACATCAGTGCTAACCTGATGAGTTTAGGGGCATTGGATTTCGGGATTATTGTCGACGGTGCAGTGGTAATTGTTGAAAACTGTATTCGCCGTTTAGCCCATGCACAGCAGTCACTCAAACGTCCGTTAACTCAGTCGGAACGTTTTAAAGAAGTGTTTTTGGCAGCGCGTCAAGCCCGCCGTCCACTCATTTTTGGTCAGCTGATTATTTTAGTGGTGTACTTACCGATTTTTGCACTGACTGGTGTAGAAGCAAAAATGTTCCACCCAATGGCTTTGACTGTTGTACTTGCGCTCGTTGCAGCCATTATTTTGTCGATCAGCTTTGTACCTGCGGCTGTCGCACTTTTTGTTAAAGGTGACATCAAAGAAACTGAAAGCCGTTGGATGCTGTGGTTAAAAGAGCGATATCAGCGGGTATTGGACTGTGCCTATCAGTATAAAGCGGTAGTTTTGACCTTTGCACTGTGCTTGTTGATGTTGACAGGATTACTTGCAACGCGTATCGGCAGTGAGTTTGCACCGCAACTGAGTGAAGGTGACTTTGCTGTACAGCAACTGCGTTCCCCAAACACTGGCTTGGAAGAATCACTCCGTATTCAGGAAAATACGGAAAAGCTATTTCTGAAAAAATTCCCTGAAATACACGCTATTTTTGCGCGAACAGGCACGGCTGAAGTAGCGACCGATGTAATGCCTCCAAATATTTCAGATGGTTATGTCATGTTAAAACCCCGTGATGCATGGCCAAATCCAAAAGAAACATTGGATGAGCTTCGTAGCCGTATGCAGGCGTATTTAGCGACATTGCCCGGGAACAACAGTGAGTTTTCTCAGCCAATTGAACTGCGTTTCAATGAGTTAATATCGGGTGTACGTAGTGATGTCGGTGTCAAAATCTTTGGCGATGACATGCAAGTATTAAATGCGGAAGCTGAAAAAATCAGTAAATTGATTCAGCAAGTTTCAGGCAGTACCGCCGTTAAAGTTGAACAAACGTCGGGTTTACCTTTGCTTAATGTGGAAATTGATAAAAGCTTGGCAGCGCAATATGGCCTAAGTGTCAAAACCGTACAAGACCATGTGTCAGCAAGCATTGGCGGACAAAATGTTGGTGAAATTTTACAGGGCGACCGCCGTTTTGACTTTGTCATTCGGCTCAGTGAGCAAGATCGTAGTGTCAATGGGATTGCGCAACTGCCAATACAGCTTCCAAATGGTGGCAGTATTTTACTCACCGATATTGCCACTGTAAAAATGATGGATGGCATTAACCAAGTCAGCCGCGAAAATGGCAAACGTCGTGTGATTGTCACGGCGAATGTGGAAGGGCGTGATTTGGGCTCTTTTGTCACAGAAGTACAAAGTCAGCTTAAGCAATATCCGTTACCAAGTGGCTACTGGATTGAGTATGGTGGTCAATTTGAAAACTTGGCTTCGGCACAGGCTCGAATGCAGATTGTGATTCCACTGGCGTTACTGACGATCTTTATTTTGTTGATGGCCGTTTTCCATAACATCAAAGAAAGCTTGCTTGTGTTCACTGGCGTTCCATTTGCCCTAACTGGTGGTGTGCTTTTCTTGTGGTTAAGAGACATTCCTTTGTCAATGTCGGCGGGCATTGGTTTCATTGCCTTGTCTGGGGTTGCCGTCTTAAATGGTTTGGTCATGCTGACCTTCATTAAAGAGCTAAGAGAGCAATACCGTTTACATGAAGCCGTTTGGCAGGGAGCGATTTTGCGATTAAGGCCTGTTTTAATGACCGCTTGTGTAGCGTCTTTAGGTTTTGTCCCCATGGCGCTTGCTACGGGCACAGGGGCAGAGGTCCAACGTCCACTGGCGACCGTGGTGATTGGTGGAATTATCTCTTCGACGTTATTGACCTTGGTGCTATTACCAGTGTTGTATCGTTGGATGAATGCAAAAAAAGAAACGGAAGTTTAATCCTTTAATCTACTGAAGCATGGGGAGGCAAAATAGCCTCCTTATGCTTTTATATGGTACTTGATATCAGTATGATCGGTTTTGGAAGTTAAAAATGGCAAATCTGTTATAGTCTGTTATATTTTTTTCACAAAGAACTGTATCTGTCCTTTGGTATAGAAAACCTTAGAATAATGAATATAGATAGAGCGTTGAGGTATTGGAAATGAACTTTTTACTGAAGAAAAATAGAGCTTGGTTTGTATTCTTTATCATTACTTTATATTCGTTTCTTGGATTTTTTCTTGGATTTATCATTTGGGAATACTTTTTGAAGTAAGTACATAGTAACGCTAAAGAAAACTATAGCAGCTAGCTAATACTTCAGAAACTAATCAGAATCTTATTTTTCTAACACCAGACTCGACTCATAACGAGACAAGTCTGGTTTTTAAACTTTAAAACTTCCATTGCACCGAGACAGATGCATTTAAAGGGTCGCCTGGTTGAATCCACATATCGCTATAGCTTGCAACATAGTACGTTTCATCTAAGAGGTTGTGCACATTGAACTGATAACGTAGCTGATCTGTTGGCGCATAATAAGCATTTAGATTTAACAACGTGTACTCAGGTAAGTTGAATCCGTTATCTGTACTGTGTCCACTACGTTTTCCCACATAGATTGCCGTTGCACCGAGTCCAACTTTGTCCGCATTGGCAAAGGTCCATTCATAGTTGCTGCTGATAGAGCCGCTGTGCTTCGGCACATTGCTGAGTCGTGAACCTTTAGCAAGAGTTTGGTCTTTTTCAATTTGGGCGTCTGTGTAGCTATAATTGGCACGTATAGAGAATTGATCATTGAGTTGTGTCTCTAGATCCAACTCTAGCCCCTTACTTGAGACTTCTCCAGCGGTGATTTGATAGTTACTATCTGCTGGATCTGTGGTTAAGACATTCTCTTTATCCATTTTAAAGAGGGCTAAACTCAGCAAACTCTGTGGGGTAATCTGATATTTCCCACCAATCTCATAGCTTTTGCCTTTTTCAGGGTTAAACACATCGCCGTTTCGGTCCATGCCACTGTTGAGTGCAAAGGATTCTCCATAGTTTGCATACCATGACCAACGATCATTCAGTCGATAGTTTAAACCCAAGCGTGGACTGGTTTGTTGTAAATCCTTTTTATTGGATGTATCTGTAAGTTTATTTTGAAAGTCTTGAGTGATGCGATCAAAGCGCGCACCAAACAACACACTCCATTGATCATTGAGGAAAATTTGATCTTGTAGATTCAGTGCAAAATAGCGTTGCTGTTCTTCGGTGTTAATGAAAAGTGGAAGCTCGGGTAAGTATTGTCCATAAATAGGAGTATAGATATCAATACTATTTGGCACGCTACTGCTGTGGTTTCGACGCAGTTGTAATTGACGATACTTCATTTGCCCAAGTTCAGTGCTCAAAAGTACTTCATGACGGGCCCAGTCTTGTTGGATCGTCCCAAGAACTTCAGTTTGAAAGAGAATGTCATCACTTTTATTGTCACGGTAGCGACGCTGGCGCTCTAATGTCCGTCCATCACTTTGAATACGACGAGGTTCACTGGAAAAGCCTTTGAGTTGTGTATCTTTAACACTGAAAGCATTATTCATTTTCCAGTCATCATTAAACAGATGTGCAAGTCGAAGCTGATAGAAATGATCTTTTTGAATATGATCACCATCATCAGGTTCGCCTGTAAATGTTTTAGGGTCCATCACAAATTGTTTTTGATAACTACTTACACCACGGTCGAAGGTTCCATCTTGTCGGGTAAATTCACTGTCAAAATCTAATTGAGTTGAATCTGAAATTTTCCATGTGAGTTGGGGGGAGAAAAACCAACGCTCACTCTGCACATGATCACGAAAACTTTGGTTATCTTCATGTGCGACCGCAATACGATAAGCCACAGCATCACTGATTGGGGCAGTATGTTCAAAACTAGCACGGTATTTTTCTAAACTATTGGCACGTAAATTCACTTCTGAAGAACGTTCCCATTCAGGCTTTTTAGTGTTGATATTCAGTAGACCGCCAGCTTCCCCACGGCCATAGAGCGCAGCCATTGGGCCTTTTAAAAAGTCGAGAGATTCAATATTCACCATGTCTCGGGGAGCGCTGAGTCCACGGTTGACACTCAGACCATTTCTGATGATTTGTGCCCCAATATTGGGGTCTGTACTAAAACCTCTAAATGAAAAGTTATCCCAAAAGCCGCCACCATAATTGCTTTGACTATAGACCCCGCTCACTTGCGTGAGTGCATCGTCAATACGTTGCACATCTTGTTGTTGAATTAACGCTTTGGATAACACACTTCGACTAAAGGGCACGTCTAAAATGTCATGTGAAAACTTAGTCATTGCAGTACTTTGTTGAAGGTTTTCACCCTCAGTTTCGGCTTGTAATTGGATGGTCTGGAGTACTTCCGTTGAAGTTTCTGCCCAAGTGAAAGAACTCAGCAGACTTAAATATATGCTTGAGGAAAAAAGAGAGAATTTATTCATCATGAAGGAGAGTAGTTTAGATTTTGTATTGTTATGTTATAACATTTTAATGGTTTTGTAGTTAAAAAATCACTCTAAATTCAAAAAAAGGTTTAAAACATTTAAATAAATCAACCTAAACTTTTAGGTTCCAATCCACAATACACTGTTTCAAGTCAGCTAAAGTCCCAATACCATATGCTGTATCAAATACGACTGAAGATATGGAACGCAGATCTAAGTTATAATTTAAAAGTAGGTGGTTAAACTATAAACTTAACTTCTAAATCTTCACACTTAAAGCTATCGCCAGATAATTTAAAAAAAGCTGAGATATGTTGAATAATGTGCTTGTTCATTCTACAAAAATTGTGAATACTCATGCCGCAAAATTCAGGCTGTAAATTTATCTTTTGGGGTTAGCAACGACAGTGAAAACGTATCCATTTTCTCGTTTACAAAAAGCATTATTGGCGGTTGGTTCATTTTCATGTCTAGGGCTGAACTCGGTATGGGTACATGCGGCAGAAGAGAGTGATGTGGAACAACTCGCAACCATTACAACCACTGCTCAGACTGAGGAATTGGCTTATTATCAACCCAAAGTTAATTTGTCTGGGTTTGGCCAGCAAAACCTTGCAGCCATTCCTGCATCTATTCACACTGTTACTGCTGAACTGATCGCAGATCAACATGCGAAAACACTGGGCGATGTGGTAAAGAACGATGCGTCCGTTGGGGATGGCTATGCACCCATTGGTTACTATGCCAACTTTGTGATGCGTGGATTTAGCTTAAATGCGGGATCAAGTTATTTACTGAACGGTAATTTGCTACGCGGTGAGCAAAATGTAGCGCTTGAAAATAAAGAGCAAGTTGAAATCCTAAAAGGCATGAGTGCGATTCAAAGTGGGATGTCAACGCCGGGCGGTGTGGTGAACTATGTGAGCAAACGCCCCCAAGATGTCCAATCTTTAACCCTTGAAGCAGACAGTCATGGCGGTAGTCGTGTGGCGACTGACCTTGGTGGATGGTTTGGAGACAATCAACAATTTGGTTATCGCGTGAATGCAGCTTATGAAGACATTCACCCCTATGTTGAACATGCCGATGGAAAACGTTTGTTTGGTTCCTTGGCTTTAGACTGGAAAATTTCAGATCGTTCAAAACTTGAATTTGATACTGAATCACAGCATCAAAAACAGCGCTCGGTACCAGGTTATCAGCTACTTGATGGTAAAACTGTACCGACAGGAGTGAAATGGGATCGTTTACTGGGCTATCAAAGCTGGAGCAAACCTGTCACAAATGAAAGTCTAAATACGAGGCTGAAATACAGCTATCAAATCAATGATAACTGGAGCGGCAATCTGTCTGCTTCACAAAGTCGTGTAGTTGTAGATGATTACTCAGCCTTTGCTTGGGGGTGTTACAGCAGTGTGTGTCAAACTTCTGGTCTAGGTAATAGTTTTGACCAAAATGGGAACTATGACATTTATGACTTCCGCAGCCCAGATGATAGCTATTTAACCAATCAATTTAAAACAGGCTTAAACGGAAAGTTTAACACTGGAGCATGGCAACATAACCTGAGTTTAGAGCTATCCCATGCTTATAAACGCCATACTCAATATGATGCTATATACTTACCAGTAGTTAAGGACTCTGAATCTACAGGAAATATTTATGATGATCCTATTAGCTATACGCCTACGAATAAAGCCTTAGGTAATCATTACAAATCTTTGGATAGTCAACAAACGGCTCTCAATGTGTTGGATCAAATCGAATTTAATGATGCTTGGTCAGTTTTGTTGGGCGGTAAGATTTTAAATTTAAATGAAAGTGCCTATGCTGCGGATGGCAATAGTATCCGTGACACCGACTTTAATCGCTTCTTGCCACAACTTGCGTTAATGTATCAGCCTTGGCAGAACACTCATCTGTATGCTTCTTATACCAAAGGAATCAGCGACGGCAGTCAAGCGCCTGCATATACAGATAACGCTTATGTTACCTTAGCACCAAGACGCTCAACTCAATATGAGTTAGGTCTTAAACAACAATGGCAAGAGCTACTGTTTACTGCCGCATTGTTTGACTTAACACAAGACCATCAATATACCAACTTAGATAATTACTATGTCACCGATGGTGAACAGCATAATCTAGGTTTAGAATTGGGCTTGCAAGGTCGCGTTGCTGAAAATCTGGATATTACATCAAGTTTGGCAATGACCCGTTCACGTTTGGAAGATATACAGGTAGATGCTTATAAAGGGCATCAAACTCAAAACGTACCGACGGTTCGTTTTGCTAGTCATGTGTCTTATCAAATGCCTCAAGTAGAAGGTTTACGTCTACTCGCAGGTATGCAATACAGTAGTAGTAAATATGCTAACAAAACGGGTACGGTTAAAGTTTCAGGCTATACCGTATTCGATTCGGGTGCAGCCTATAACTTCCGTGCTTATGGTTATGACAATATGCTTCGTCTTAATGTTGATAATTTGTTCAATAAAAAATATTGGCGAGATGCAGGAAGCTTCTTCGGGGATGACTATTTATTTCTGGGCACACCACGTACAGCACAATTTTCATGGACTGTGAACTTCTAATAAATAGTTTTAAATAAAGGCATACAGGCAAACTTTAACTGTGTTGAGTGTGGCTTTAGCGAGAATGCGGATATAAACGCTTCTCGCAACATTTTAGCGGTAGGATGTACCGTTTTGTCTGTGGAAAGAAGATACATTAAAGGTCGACCTATGAAGTAGAAAGCAAGCGAAATCCGTGAGGAAGTCACCTAAGAGCCTTTGCTTTTAGAATACCCCCACTTGAGCTAGTCGAAAGTGGGCGGAAATATCACCCATTCATAGTGATTGGATGATTGCATAGGTCAGATCATTCATGTTGTAGCTGCTTATTTGTATTTAAGATAAGAAATGTGATGGCCCAAAAATACAATTTCTACATCTATACAATCCTATCTTTTTCCAGTAATTTTACTATGGTATGAAAAATGCTAAGAATAAAATGACTCAAAAAGGATGACCTATGAAAAAAACGATTTCAGCTTTAACACTCAGTTTAAGCCTATTACTCCCATGTGCAGCATTTGCCAAAAATAATGTCGTTGTTGTCGCTACTGGTGGAACGATTGCAGGTGCTGGAGCAAGCTCTACCAACAGTGCAACCTATACTGCGGCAAAAGTCCCTGTGGATGCATTATTAAATGCGGTTCCCCAGATTCAAAACCTTGCCAATGTGACTGGTGTGCAGGCAATGCAAGTTGCATCAGAAAGCATTACGGATAAAGAATTATTATCCCTTGCACGTCAAATCAATGACTTACTTAAAAAGCCTGATGTGAATGGTGTCGTGATTACCCATGGAACAGACACACTAGAAGAAACAGCTTTCTTTTTAAATTTAGTGATTCATTCAGATAAGCCGATTGTATTGGTCGGGTCAATGCGTCCAAGTACTGCACTTTCTGCTGATGGCCCGTTGAACCTTTATAGCGCGGTTGCACTTGCGGCCGACGATAGTGCAAAAGGTAAAGGAACTTTTGTACTCATGAATGACGACATTTTTGCAGCACGAGATGTTTCAAAAACAATTAATATCCATACCAATGCATTTATGAGCCAATGGGGTGCGCTTGGAACCTTAGTTGAAGGAAAACCATATTGGTTCAGAAACACGGCGAAACGTTATAATAAGAGCTCCGAATTTAATATTGAAAATATTAAAGGTGATAGTTTACCGCTGGTACAAATTGTTTATGGTTCAGGCAATATGTTGCCAGATGCATACACGGCTTATGCTAAAGCAGGGGCAAAGGCTATTATTCATGCAGGTACAGGGAATGGCTCGGTAGCCAATTATATTGTCCCAACTTTAACTGACTTACAAAAACAAGGTGTGCAAATTATTCGTTCATCTCGCGTACCTCAAGGTTTTGTTCTTAGAAATGCAGAACAACCAGATGACAAATATGGTTGGGTCGTCGCACATGATCTTAACCCGCAAAAAGCTAAATTACTGGCTGCACTTGCTTTAACAAAAACAAAAGATGCCAAGGAAATCCAACGCATTTTTTGGGATTACTAAACCCAATAACGGTGAAATCGCATAGTAACGCTTTTCAGCTAAGCACCTTAAAATTTAAGGTGCTTTTTTAGCGTCTATAAATAGATTAAATTCATCGACTCTGTATCGAATAAATGTTTAACAAATCAACAGTAATCTATATTCGCCATCCTTTTCAACGGGTGCTCTATGTACACAAGGCAAGACTTTTTGCATAGGATGATCTACCGCCAAACGACAAAGATGGCCTAAGCCTAAATTCACAGGTTTTGCATTCAGTTTAGGCTGATAATGCAGATCAAAAAAATATTCTTCTAGAAAGGTTTCAAATTCAGCTTCAGGGCCATCATGTAATTTTTTAAGTTTTTCTCTGATCTCGGGAATTAGAATCTTTTGCTCCACCTGATCATTGGGTACGATATCACTTGCAGCGCCGTGATAAGTGCAGAGGAAAGTATCTGTTTCAATCGGTGAGCGATCAACATGAAACGAATATACATCTGTGGAAATAAAGTCTAGCTCGTCATCTCGCTCATAACATTTTAGTAAATTAAGAGCAGGAGATGCACCGAAATCAGTTAAGAGCTGTATATCTTTTAAAATGATTTCCCTTGCTAAATTTCCTTTTTCTGAAAGTTGTAATGCTAAAAGATCTTCAATCGAAACTTCTGTAATCTTTTCTTTTAATTCAAGTTTAACTACAATTTCTTTAAAATCCCCAACCAAATTTCTATGCCAGCAAAGTGCATTCATTTCTCCTTGAAATTTGGAATTTACAAGTTCAGAAAAAGAAGAAACTACTTCAATTTGATTGTTGTCAGAAAATGTATTCGTCATGAGAAAATTAGATAATAAACAGTGCTTAATCATAACATCTAGCTTTAGGTGTATTGCATTTAAAAGTAGCTCGGTAATTGCTTACAGATATGGAGGAGCTCTATATTTGTAGTATGGAAAGAAGTTTTAGCTATTGATTGAGCAAATATTTGCGCATTTAATTTAAATTATTATGTGAATGCGCAAATATATTCTCATTTTTTTAGTTTTATGGTATTTTTGAGAAAATATTTGTTCATTAATATTTATGGAAAAATTAACGATTCAAGCTCTTCTCGATACAGAATGGCTAGATATAGCAGAACTTAAAATATTAGAACCACATAAAGGTTCTGCAAGTGCGTGTGAGTTAGCCTACGAATTAGAATATGCCATTTCTTATCTAGATAAGAGAGATGAACATGCATGTAGCTTAGCACTTCCTATTCAAATTCTTATTCAACATGAATCGAAAGTCTGGTTTAGTTTTTTAGATGATATTGTTCCATCTGGTGCTGCTCGACGTTATTTGGTTCAATATCTAGGTTTGCAAAAACTCTCATCAGCAGAACAAGATTTTACTTTATTGGCAAAAGGTACAATTGCTCCTGTAGGGAATCTAAGAGTTAAGGAATCAGTTCCACCAATCAATTCAGAATCAACATTGCACTTACGCAAGTTCACTACTGGTGATGTTACAGAACGAAATGTTGATTTTCTCGAATACGCACAACAAATGGGTGCAATTAGTGGTGGTGCAACTGGAGCAGGAGGTGAGGCTCCAAAACTACTGATTCGCGTCTCAAAGGATCAGCAAGTTTGGATTGATACCTATCAAAATTCTTTTGATGAACCGGATCAGCACTATCTAGTTAAATTCCCTCGAAATAAGCGTAGTGCAATAGATTGCGACATATTGAGAGCAGAATATCATTTTTATCATGTCCTGAATGAACTTGGATTTACAACAATTGAAACTTCTCAGATGAAACTGATTGAAGGTCAGAAATACCCTTCGTTATGGTTGCCGAGATTTGACACAGAGTGGGGTAATCAACAATGGCATCGACTTGGGCTTGAGTCAGTTTATTCCATATTGAATAAAACATCAGGGAGCCATTTGAATCATTTTAAAGTCATAGACGCGCTTTGTTCCTTATTAAAATCAGTGGACAAAAACTTTGATTCTTCGCAGTTCGTTTGTGAGTGGTTACAAAGGGATCTACTGAATATCATTTTTGGTAACTCAGATAATCATGGTCGTAATACGTCATTCCTAAAAAAATCAGGACGAATATTTCTTGCTCCAATTTATGATTTTGCCCCGATGAAAGCCGATCCAGAAGTTGTGACAAGATCAACAACATGGGGAAGCCCGTATGAAGAAGGAGGGGAATACCGCTGGGAAGGTATTACACAAAATCTTGCACACTGGTGTGAACCACATATCTCTTTAAATACATTGAAAACATTGGCGAGCAAACTTATTGGTCTCAAGCAGCAATTAATCAATAAAGGTGTTCCCCAAACAATTATAGATATGCCAGGTCTAGGATATGACTTCATTGAAGCCAAATTGAGTCGATGGGAGCTATTATGAAAAAGGAAAATCAGCCACTTGACCGTCAACAATTGCTTATTGGTTTATATACCCAATATTTATTCGGTAAAATTACCTTGGGGCAACTTCTGAGCCACTTGCGCAAAAATGTATTGGGGCTATCTCAAGAAAAATATGCAGCAATGGTTGGAATCAGTCGGCGTACTTTAACCGACATTGAACAGGATAAAGGTCAACTGACTCAGGTCGTATTAGATAAGGTGTTTAAACCACTTGGCTTAAAAGCCGGCCTCGTACCGACACATGAACATATCGTTCACAAGGTTATTCAGCCATCTAGTGATTAAAAACTTAATATTGAAGCTATTTTGACCATTTAGGCAGGACACTATGAAAAAAATGGTCAGGCTATAGGCTTTGTTGCATAAATATTTTGCAAGATACTGATTTTTAATGGGTTTACCAAATTTTAATAAAAAATAAATATAATAAAATCATATTTTTAACTATTTATGCAACAAGGCAGAATTGAAGCAACAGATCAAATCTAAATCAGATTTGAAAAATAATTACGGTGGATACTGTCCTGTGGTAATAACTCTAATAAACGCTGTACCGCATCAATTCGGTCATGTGTTTGCCCAATAATTCTTAATAACTGATCGATATCCTTTATTTGATAGATCAACTGGCTTAAACGGGCATCAAAACAATGTCTCCAAGTGCTGAGTAAAGGGCTTTCTGATTTAGAGAGAAAGCTACCTTTATATAGCGAGAATGTACTGGAAATAAGATTTGCATTTAATGATTGTTCAGCACTTAAAAAATCACATTGGACTTCACAGCTAAGCCTATAAATCCGAGGCTCAATTGAATGAGGTAATAGGCTACGAAGTTGTGAAAGCTCAGCCTTTAGGGTTTTTAAGCTGACACTACGCTCACCATAAAGGGCATAGTGTAACTCTTCTAAACCAATGCCATGGGGGTGCAAAGCTAAAATGCAAAGTATTTCAATTTGACGGTGACTCAAGTTCAAGGTATGCCCATTAAATTGAACCCAAGGCGAGCCTAGCGCCTTAATGTATAAAAAATTCTGCTGTTCAAACTTTATGGCTCGTTGTATTAAATCCGCACAGCGTTCAACTGCAAGCAGCCCCAAAGGAGTATGTTTTTTATATTTTGTGGAAAGGTTAATAATGCCATGAAATTGCCCTGATGTCGGATCCCAGATCGGCGCGGCATAACAAACCCAATCTCGAACACTGTCCATTTGGTTTTCATGAGAATAGACACAACTTGATATTTGGCTGTTCAACGTCATACCTATCGCATTGGTCCCAACAGCCTGTGTAGACCAATGCCCACCCTCAATAAAATGAACCTGTTCGGCAGAAGAAAGCATTACAGAACTACTCCATGTCCATAAGAGAGTACCTTGATGATCTGTGAGACCAATCGCCATATCTGAATCATCCGCTATTTTGAGTAAATCTGCATAATTATGTTGAATAGAGCGGCGGAATAAAGACGTTTGATCCTCTTGAGGCAATGCTAAAACAGGAGCAGCATGCACAGTAGTTTGATTAATTAAATGGGTTGTTTGCAGCTTTTTTGCAGGTGGTGTATTGAACAGGTTCATATCATATTCCTTTATGATGAGACTGTAATATTTTTAAACGTTATAAATCAGTTTTCAGATGATAGTCATTCATGCGATTTTCTTGCTCAGGCTTAAAATTGTTTTTCTTTGGTTTATTAAACCATATCAATTTAGCTTTCTGTACCTTTAGAATACTTTAAAAGTGTTCTTATAGGCTGAAAATGACTATTTCCATCTGAAATGTTAATAAACGTAACTGTCATATTTATCAATGAAGCATGTAAATAATGAAAAGTCATTCACGTATATATGGGGCAGGTACAGACTCGCCATAATACTGACGGTCAGCAAAATAACTTGATCTCACTAATGGCGCACTCCAAATGTTTTTAAACGCCAAGCACTCTCCATGAGTTTGATAATGCTTAAACTCTTGCAACGTAACAAAACGATGAATTGGCGCATGTGATTTGGATGGCTGTAGGTATTGGCCGATTGTGACATAATCAATTTGATAATCTTTCAAATCATTTAATAATGCAATAACCTCAGCTTCAATCTCTCCTAAACCCACCATCAAACCACATTTGGTTGAGATATCTGGACAGTAGTGTTTAAATTTCTTAAGTAAATTCAATGAATGCTGATAGTCAGCGCCTGGTCGCATGGCTTTATACAGGCGTGGCACGGTTTCAATATTGTGATTAAAGACATCAGGTGGATTTTTGCTCAGAATTTTAAGTGCAATATCTGCGCGACCACGAAAATCAGGAACCAAAATTTCTATCAGAGTTTCTGGACTGGTTTGACGAATTTCTCGAATGCAATCTGCAAAATGCTGTGCGCCACCATCTTTTAAGTCGTCTCGATCAACAGAAGTAATCACGACATACTTTAAGTTTAGATTCTTGACTGTTTCAGCCAGATGCTTTGGCTCATTAGGATCTAGGATATTAGGACGACCATGTGCGACATCACAGAATGGACAGCGGCGAGTACAAATATCTCCCATGATCATAAACGTTGCAGTTCCACCGCTAAAGCATTGAGGCAAATTAGGGCAGGCCGCTTCTTCACAAACCGTATATAGTTTTTGTTGCCTTAATAAATCCTTAATGATTTGGACTTCCTCGGGTTGACTAATTTTAGTCCGAATCCATTCTGGCTTTTTCGGTGTCGTTTCCGTTGGAACAACTTTAATTGGAATACGCGCCATTTTTTCAGCGCCACGTAACTTCTTTCCTGTTAATACTGTGTTATTTAAATCCATTTCAAACACTCCGTCGTTTAAAATAATTAATATAGACCCTGATATTAAATAAGCTGCTTTAACTGCATTAATAATATTAAAACAGGGCAAAAAACTTATCATATAAAACAAAGGTTGGTTAAAGGTTTGTTTTTATATGTGATTGAACTATTTTAAAATTTTACAAAAATTTTTAATTTCATAACCTTCTGTTTTTAATATTTATCTCATCTTTTCATGCATTATATTTTTTTAGTCTAATATGAAATTAAGTAAAAATATTCTTATATAAATATACGATTTAAAAATCCAATTATTCAATTTTGGATTTTCTTTTAAGCGTAGTGAATAAGGAACAAAGATATGCAATTAACGGAAGAGCAATTGCTAGCAGCATACAAAAGAATGCGCGACATTCGTGAATTTGAGGATCGACTTCACGATGAAAACAATACAGGTGATATTCCTGGTTTCATCCATCTCTATAGCGGTGAGGAAGCTGTTGCAGTAGGGATTTGTGAAAATTTAACAGATAAGGACTTCATTACATCAACACACCGTGGGCATGGACATTGTATTGCTAAGGGCTGTGACATTCACGCCATGATGCTAGAAATTTTTGGCAAAGATGATGGTTTGTGTCGTGGTAAGGGCGGCTCAATGCACATTGCGGACTTAGATAAAGGCATGCTCGGTGCAAACGGTATTGTGGGTGGTGGTCCACCTTTGGCTATTGGGGCAGCTTTAAGTGCTAAAACACTCAAAAATGGTGGGATTGGTCTATCTTTTACCGGTGATGGCGGTTCAAATCAGGGCTTAACTTTTGAAGCCATTAATATGGCTGTTGTGTTAAAGCTTCCTGTCATTTTTGTTTTTGAAAATAACGGTTTTGGTGAAGGTACTGCACATGATTATGCCGTAGGCAGTAAAGATATTGCAGGCCGAGCAGCAGGTTTTGGCTTACCCGCTGAAAAAGTAGATGGAACAGACTTTTTTGCTGTGTATGAAGTTGCACAAAAAGCCATTGAACGTGCCCGCCGTGGTGAAGGTCCGAGTGTGATTGAAACGGTAACCAACCGATTTTATGGACATTTTGAAGGTGATCCAGGGCTTATCCGTTCTAAAGAAGAACTGGATTATGTCAAAGAACATAAAGATCCATTGAAAATATTCTGCGAAAAAGTCAAAGATAAAATTGACGAAGCCAAGCTCGATGCGATTGACGCTCAGTCTAAAGCCAATGTAGACGATGCCGTTGCAAAAGCACGCGCAGCTAAGTACCCAGAAGCCTCTCAGTTACTTACTGATGTTTACGTCTCTTACTAAAGGAATAGTAGAACAATGCCAAATAAAAGTTATCGAAACGCAATTAAAGAAGCAATTGAATTAGAAATGCACCGAGACCCAAGTGTCATTGTGGTCGGTGAAGATGTTCGTGGTGGGCATGGTGGCAAAAATACCGATGACAATAAACTGGAAGGTTTTGGCGGTGTACTTGGTGTAACCAAAGGTTTATGGACTGAATTTGGTTCTGAACGAGTCATTGATACTCCAATTACAGAATCAGCGATTATTGGTATGGCGGCAGGTGCTGCTGCAACGGGTTTAAGACCTGTGGCAGATTTAATGTTTATGGATTTTTACGGCGTGTGTTATGACATGCTGTATAACCAAGCAGCTAAATTTCGCTACATGTTTGGCGGCAAAGCCAAAGCGCCACTCGTTGTACGAGGCATGATCGGTGCAGGTTTTTCTGCCGCGGCACAGCATTCTCAGTCGCCATATAACGTGTTTGCCTCAGTACCTGGCTTAAAAGTGGTGGTGCCTTCGAGCGCCTATGATGTGAAAGGGTTATTGATTCAAGCCATTCGAGATGATGACCCAGTAGTCTTTTGTGAACACAAGTTATTGTACGACATTAAGGGCGAAGTACCAGATGAGGCCTACACTATTCCTTTTGGTGTCGCAAATTACACACGTGAAGGTACTGATATCACCATTATTGCCTTAAGCCTGATGGTGCATCGTGCCAATGAAGTTGCTGACAAGCTCGCAAAAGAAGGCATTTCGGTTGAAGTGGTTGACCCTCGAACCATTTCTCCATTAGACGAAGATGGCATTTTAGAGTCAGTGGCTTCAACAGGTCGCGTAGTTATTGTGGATGAATCAGCAGCGCGTTGTGGTTTCGGACATGATGTGGCTGCCCTCATTGCACAGAAGGGCTTTCATTATCTTAAAGCACCAATCGAGTTAGTCACTCCACCACACTCACCCGTACCATTTTCACCAGTATTAGAAAAAGAATGGCTACCAAGTGTAGAACGCATCGAACAGGCTGTACGCAAGACGTTGGAGGCTTAGGATGAGCGAAATTAAAACTTTAGAAATCCCAAAATGGGGTTTGTCCATGGAAGAGGGCACGATTGCCCAATGGCTGATTCAGGAAGGTACCCAATTTAGTAAAGGACAGGAAATTTGTGAAATTGAAACCACAAAAATCGTCAATGTTCTAGAAGCGCCTTTCGATGGCTTGCTACGAAAAATTATTGCTAAAGATGGTGATACCCTTGTCGTAGGAGGAGTCATTGCAATTTGTGCAGACGCTCAAGTTTCCGATGCAGAAGTTGAAGCATTTGCACAGTCTTTAGGTGGAACACCTGCTGTAACTGAAAATAAAGCGGTAGCAGCGGTTCCTGAAAAAGTCGATGTGGCTCAAGTTGAAACCAAAGTACAAGCTGCTCCTAAACAGAACAGTGTTGGTAATGGATCAAAAGCGGTGACTCAGGGCGGATATTCTATTCCTGATGAGTTACAAGACTACCAACAAAGCGATGATATTTTTGCAACGCCACATGCCTTGAAATTGGCTGAAAAGCATAATGTAAACTTGGCTCAGATTACGGGTTCTGGACGTGAAGGCCGTATCAGTGTTCAAGATATTCAGGCCGCAGTTCAAGCTGCTGGTGGTTCTTGGCCAGATGTACGTCATCAAGCCAGCACGAAAGCCGCGAAATCTAAAGCAGATGACAGTTATGTTCTAGCGACACCTGTTGCCCGCCGTTTGGCAAAACAATGGGGCATTAATTTGCATGATTGTCGTGCATCAGGTTCACGTGGACGAGTCTGTAAGGAAGATGTTGAAGCTGTATATCAACGGGAAAATCCTGTACAAGCTCAACATACTGAGTATGCGCATCCAACAGAGTCAGTAAAATTCACTACTGTGGCTATGAATGGTATGCGTAAAGCAATCGCTTCACGGCTACAAGCAGCAAAACGTAATGCACCACATTTTCGCTTAACGATAGACTTAAATGTTGAGTCGGTTCAGGCTTTGCGTCAGCAAATTAACAGTACCGTACCGCAAGTAAAGCTGTCCATTAACGATATGCTGATTAAAGCTGCTGCTGCCGCACTGATCAAAGTTCCACAGGTCAATGTTCAGTTTGATGAAGAAAATCAGCAGATTTTACAGTTTGAACAGGCTGATATTTCGGTTGCTGTGGCCATCGAAAATGGACTGATCACGCCAATTATTAAAGCCGCGAACCGTAAATCTTTGGCGCAAATTTCCAATGATATGCGTGATATGGCGACACGTGCCAAAACTGGAAAATTAGCACCTGATGAGTTTCAAGGCGGTAGTTTCAGTATTTCCAATTTGGGAATGCTTGCTATTCAACAGTTTGATGCCATTATTAACCCGCCTCAAGGTGCAATTCTAGCCTTAGGTGCAGCAGAGAAACGTGCTGTCGTTGAAAATGATGAGATTGTTGTTCGTGAAATGGTGACCGCAACATTGTCTTGTGATCATCGTGTCATTGATGGTGCGTTGGGTGCTCAATTCTTATCGGCATTTAAGCAGTTTGTCGAAAATCCTGCATTAATTTTGGTGTAGGAGGAATAGTCATGTCAGATACACAATTTGGTCTTGTGGTTATTGGTGCTGGTCCTGGAGGATATGTCGCTGCGATTCGCGCAGCGCAACTGGGATTAAAAACTGCAATCGTTGAAAAACAACACTTAGGCGGAGTGTGTCTTAATTGGGGATGCATTCCAACCAAGGCATTATTGAGCGGGGCTGCGCTTGCACAGCAGTTCAAACATGCAGGGCAGTTTGGCTTTACTCTTAACGCGATTGATTTTGACATTCAAAAACTGGTCCATCATAGCAGACAGGTTTCTGAGCAACTCGTGCAAGGTATCGGTCAATTATTGAAAAAAAATCAAATCACTGTTTTTAACGCGGCAGCCCAGTTTATTGCCAAAGAGCAATTAGAGCTTACAGATGCGAATGGTCAAAAACAGCAGATTTCTGCACCGCATATTATTGTCGCAACAGGTGCACGTGCGGCCAATTTGCCTCATATTCCTGTAGATGGCCATCAGGTCTGGAGTTATAAAGAGGCTTTAGTTCCGGAACAATTACCAAAATCTTTACTGGTCATTGGTTCGGGGGCTATAGGCAGTGAGTTTGCAAGCCTATACCAAGACTTAGGCTGCCAAGTTACCTTGGTTGATATTGCAAAGCAGATTCTCCCTAGCGAAGACATTGAAGTTGCGAAGTATGTACAAAAGCAATTTGAACAGCAGGGTATGCAGGTTTTAACCGAAGCGACTGTAAAAAAAATAGAAACTGATCAGGCTCAAGTACATTGTCATATTGAAACTGCCACAGGTGTGCAAATCATTACTGTTGAAAAGGTGCTTTCAGCTATTGGCGTGAAACCGAATGCTGAAAATCTTGGCCTAGAAGCTTTGGGAGTTGAATTTGAGAATGGTTTTATTAAAGTCGACTCATGGTGCAAAACTAATATTGTGGGCGTATATGCAATTGGCGATGTTGCAGGCGCACCGTGTTTGGCACACAAGGCCAGTCACGAGGCTATTCTTTGTGTGGAGAAAATTGCAGGTTTAGATCATGTACATGCTTTAGATCGTACACAAATTCCGGGCTGTATTTTTACCCATCCGCAAGTGGCCAGTATTGGTTTGACAGAACAGAAAGCGAAAGCTGCGGGCTTGAATATCAATGTGGGTAAGTTTCCTTTGCAAGCCAATGGTAAGGCATTGGCTTTGGGTGATAGCGCAGGATTCATTAAAACTATTTTTAGTCAGGAAACGGGTGAATTGTTAGGTGCTCACATGGTTGGACATGAAGTTACCGAACATATTCAGGGTTTTGCCATCGCAAAATACCTAGAAGCGACGGATGAAAGCTTAGCGCAGGTCATTTTCCCTCATCCTACTTTGTCTGAAGCGATGCATGAGTCAGTTTTATCTGCAATGCAACGTGCCATTCATATTTAAGGAGTCCGCAATGTGCCTAGAGTTTTAAACAATAAAGTTGCATTAATTACGGGTGCGGCACAAGGTATTGGACGCGGTATTGCCTTACGTTTAGCACAAGAAGGTGTTCATATTGCCTTGGTCGATCTTCACCAAGAAAAGTTAAATACTGTTCAACAAGAGGTTGAAGCCTTTGGCGTAAAAGCCACCACATTTATTGCGGATATTTCAGATCCAATACAAATCAGTGACGCTATTAATCATGCAGAATCGACACTTAATGGTTTTGATATCATGATTAATAATGCAGGTATTGCACAAGTCAAAGCTTTGGCAGAAGTAACGCCGAGTGAATTTAACCAAATTATGAACATCAATGTCGGTGGTGTACTTTGGGGGATTCAAGCCGCAGCAAATAAATTTAAACAACGCCAACAGGCTGGAAAAATTATTAATGCATGCTCAATAGCAGGTCATGAAGGCTTTGCTTTACTCGGTGTTTATTCGGCAACTAAATTTGCAGTTCGTGCATTGACGCAAGCTGCGGCTAAAGAATATGCCAGTGTTGAAATTACTGTAAATAGTTATTGTCCGGGTGTTGTTGGTACAGACATGTGGGTCGAAATAGATCAGCGGTTCTCTGAAATTACAGGTGCACCAATTGGTCAAACGTATAAAAAATATGTAGATGGTATTGCTTTAGGACGTGCTGAAACACCAGATGACGTGGCTGCATTAGTTGCATTTTTAGCAAGCGAGGATGCAAACTATATTACAGGTCAGTCTATTTTGACAGATGGTGGAATGGTTTACCGTTAATATCAAGATAAGGAATACACAATGAAAGCAGCTCGTTTTTATGATCGAGGGGATATTCGAATTGAAGATATCCCTGAACCGAAAGTACTTCCAGGCACAGTTGGAATTCAAGTTGCATGGTGCGGTATTTGCGGTACAGATTTACATGAATTCATGGAAGGCCCTATTTTTATTCCACCTTGTGGTCATCCACATCCAATTTCGAGAGAATCTGCACCTGTAACAATGGGACATGAATTTTCAGGCGTAGTTTATGCAGTTGATGAGGGTGTAGACGATATCCAAATTGGACAACATGTCGTAGTTGAACCCTATATTATTGCGGATGATGTCCCGACTGGCCCTAATGATAAGTATCATTTATCAAAAAATATGAACTTTATTGGTTTAGGCGGACGCGGTGGTGGTCTTTCTGAAAAAATTGCAGTTCAGCGGCGTTGGGTACATCCTATTTCAAATGATATTCCTTTAGACCAAGCAGCATTGATAGAACCTTTATCTGTCGGTCATCATGCCTATGTCAGAAGTGGCGCAAAAGCTGGCGATATCGCACTGGTTGGTGGAGCAGGCCCAATAGGCTTACTTTTATCTGCTATTTTAAAGGCTAAAGGTCTCACGGTCATCATTACTGAACTGAGTGCAAAACGTAAAGAAAAAGCGATAGAAGCGGGTGTTGCCGATTATGTACTAGACCCATCTAAGGTTGATGTAGTTGCTGAGGTAATGAAAATTACAGAAGACCGCGGTGTAGATGTCGCTTTTGAATGTAGTAGTGTCAATAAAGTCATGGATACACTCGTTGCAGCAATGAAACCAACTGGTGTAGTCGTTATCGTTTCTATTTGGAGCCATCCTGCCACAATTAATGTGCATAGTGTGGTTATGAAAGAGCTAGATATTCGTGGCACGATTGCTTATGTAAATGACCATCAGGAAACCATCCGCTTAGTCGAGCAAGATAAGATTAATCTAGAACCTTTTATTACCCAACGTATTGCATTAGATGATCTTGTTTCTAAAGGCTTTGAAACACTGATTCATAATAATGAGTCTGCAGTCAAAATTATTGTTCATCCGTAGTAAAGCCTAATTTTAACGACAAATTTGAATAAGCTAGAAATAAGCTCTATGTAGCTATTCCTAATATCTTTAGCGATAGGGAATGAGCCTGTACGTACAGATTCATTCTCAAATTTACAGTGTAGAGTGCCTTTATGATTTTGATCATACAGCCTAGTAAAGATAGAAAATAAGTTTTTAAATAAACCATAGCGGTATAGACTAGATTTTTCTAGGAGAGTCTTGGTAGTCCACCACTAATTAAAAGATGTCTACAAAATCAGTGTCTATTCAATAATTTTAGTTTACTATTTGGTATAAAATATAGGCTGAGGTTGGGGTTTTGAAAGCTACGATTTCTGTTTGGCTTTTTGGCGTAAGACATACAAATATAAGCTTTCTACTTTTTCACGTGCCCATGGTGTGGTACGTAAAAACCGTAATGATGACTTAACACTTGGATCTATACAAAAACATCTAATTTCAATTTTACGACTTAAGCCTTCAAAGCCACCATAGTAATCCAATAACTCATCCAAAATGTCAGCAAGTTTTTTGCCGTGTAGAGGGTCATTGGAGGCATTCATAATAAATAAACCATATTTTTGGAGGACATTATTATAACCTGAGCTAGTTGAAAAATGGGAGGGTTGAAATTTAAACATAATTAACATTGATGTGTGCTGAAATAGCAGGAGACATTCATAAAAGTGCATTTCTACGCTTCGTTTGCTGAGACTTTAGAAACATTAGCTATTGAAAATCCAAAGGTTTATTTTAGTTTTAAATCACCTGAACAACTTATTTCTTCTTAGATAAGTACCGAAGTTGGTATTCTAAAGATCAGGCATAAATAAGATGCTAGTAAAGATTTATGCGTGTAAACCAACATTTGTACAAAACAGTCAACTATGACAGAAACAAGGGCACACTCACCAGAGCCGACTATGAGTACATGCGCGATCTACTGGAGACGGTGCTAGAACAACTGCAAAATTCAGAATTAGACAATGACAAAGAAATAGATCAGCTCAAACAGTTTTTTATCAAGTTAGATCATCACATAGATAGGTTACGTGCTTAAAGCCAATGGTGGCTCAATTCTAACTTTTAGAAATCCTATCCGGTGATTTGAAAATTACGCGCGTAGATTTCGGCATAACGTATATTATGTTCATTAGCTTACTCGGCATTGTGAATATAATTTTACTGAGATTCACAATGTCGAGCTGTAGCACCAACTGAGGTTGCGTAGGCTACAGTCTTGGATATGCTACTGCATTTATGTTTACCTAAAGTCTAGTTCATAAATAATTTTTCAGTTTAATTTATACTTTACAATATCTTATAAAGATATATTGATTTAATTAAACAATCATAGTTCATGAACCTAAAATATTTAATAGTTCATTCGACCGAATCTCTAAACTTTCTTTATGGAGCCGTGATAGCTCAATAGATAGGGCTGCATTTCTAGAATCCTGGTAGATTTTTAATTTCATTAAATCTTAAATAAATACAAAAATTTATCGAACTATGTAGGTACAAAATTCACATTCATAGTTAAAAATTATGCGTCCACCATATCGTAATAGCCATCATGGCAAAATTTTTTGATGGGATACACCGCCTAAGGGCGGTCATACTAGAAAAATATTCAATATAAATTTACAGCTCTGCCAAACTATGTGAATATTTTAATGTATTAGAAAGTTGAAATACCTGCTCCTATAAATCAAAATATCTTTTTAATTCAAAAGTATTTGGTATGACATTACCTTCAATAAAAGAAGTTGGAAAATATTATCCTTGGTCAAAACATAAAATTAATACTAAAACTTTGGAGCTACGTCCTTTTGAAAAAAGTGATATGTCTCCTTTTTTAGTACATATGACAACTGAGAATGCCATTAAAAGCATTCTTGAAAGTAGTACTAAAGAATTTCATGGAAAAATTGATGCTTCAAAACCTACTCAAAGTCAATCTAACTGGTATGGCCATAAAATTGTGTGTTTCACAGAGACACCTATTTTCTCTATCGATTTTTTTAGGCATAAGAGTCATGACAGATGGTTAAAAGATCTAAGATATGGTATCGGTTTCTCAAAAAAATCTTTAGCGGATTGTGGTGTACGTCCTGCTCTATATATAGATAAAAAATTACTAAGGATGATTGCATCTTTACGAAGCTTCTCTATGACTTCGGAAGACTTGGCATTGTATAACTCTATTGCTCCTCTTATGACACCTCTTGATCACGATGCAGATAACCAAGGATTTATGTGGGAAAGAGAATGGAGATATCCGAATGAGGAAGGATTTGAATTTCACTATAAAGACATCGAGATTATTTGTTGTCCATTTGATGAAGTAGATCATATTTCAGAAAGGTTAGGTGAATATTCTAATAATGTTACATTTGTGGAAACATGGGGTGAATATGAAGAGGTGTCAAAATATTTAGAGTCGAGACTTACTTCGAATGAGATGAAATTAGTGGTTAATAGCACTGGAATTGACGAACTAGAAACTGCTCGAACCAAGCTCTCAAGTGAACTGTTTAAACTAGAAGCTTATGAAGCCCAATTGAAAAGATTTGCAGATGAATTAGAAGCAATTAGAAGTTCCATACCAACGTTTAAAAATAAAATCTCACATATTGAATCCGAGATTGAAGATCGAAAAAAATGGTATGAAACTCATTGTTGCGCATGTTCAAATTCATTTGAAGAATATTCTTTAACCCTTCATGAATGGGAAAAAGACGGATGATCCTAGACAAAATAATGGACAGCACGTCCCTCTAAAGATAACGTAACTTTAATCTTTGGAGATTCAAGAAATGGCTAAACGTTTTAGTCCCGAATTTAAACAGCAAGCGATTGATTATGCACTTTCAAACTCACACGAGTCTGTAGCTGCAATCGCCCAGAAATTAGGTGTGGGTTATTCAACATTAGATAAATGGATTCGTGAAACCAATCCGGCAGGTTCAAGCAAACGTCAACTTTCACCAGAACAACAGCGGATCGTGGAATTAGAGAAAGAAGTCAAACAGCTCAAGGAAGCCAATGACATCTTAAAAAAAGCGCATGTGTACTTTCTAACAGATCATGCCAAGAAAAGTACACGGTAATTCAAGATCTAGATATGAATGAAGTCACCGTATCTTCTGCCTGTAAATACCTAGGTGTCAGCACTTCAGGCTATTATGCCTGGCGAAAACGTCAAGCCAATACGGCACAGAAATATAATGACTTAAAAGCCGTATATTGGCAGCATCATGCACGATTGGGTGCACCTTCATTAGTACATGACATGCATGATTTAGGTTACAACATGAGCGAACGTACTATTGGAAGGATGCTAAAAAAGCTTGGTTTACGTAGCAGGATTGCACGTAAATACAAGCATACGACTGATTCAACCCATCGTTTGCCTACAGCACCCAACTTGTTGGATCGCCAATTTACAGTTACTCAGCCTAATAAAGTCTGGACAACAGACATTACCTATATCCGCACTAAAGAAGGTTGGTTGTATTTATGTGTGATGCTAGATTTATTTAGCCGTCGTATCGTGGGGTGGCAAACCAGCCATCGAATAGACCGCCAGTTGGTGTGTGATACGTTTAACTATGCAATGGCTCGTCAGGGTTATCCAACTGGTGTTATGGTTCATTCGGACCAAGGCTCACAGTACTGTAGTCGTGATTTTAGAGCGCTGTTACTGAAAAATGATTGTACTCAGAGTATGTCTAGACGTGGAAACTGTTGGGATAATGCAGTGACTGAAAGCTTCTTTCATACATTAAAAGGTCATGTGGTACATGGCAGTGTGTTTTCGACTCGAAAAGAAGCGAATGCTGTCTTGTTTGACTATATTGAAATTTATTACAATCGAGTCAGAAGACATTCTGCAAACGGCTGGTTAAGTCCAGAAGCCTTTGAACAGAAATATATTAAAAGTTTAGAGGGGCTGGTTGTCCACGATACTGTCTAGGATCATAACTCATGATGGTTTAAATGGAGATGAAAAATTATCTGAGTCTTTCAAAAAACTTTTACTATTTATTAGATTGGCTGTCATGATAGCGAAGTGTGACAGTACTTTTCATGAAAAAGAGAAAGTTCTAATCAATAAAACTATTGATGAAGACTCTTCAATTTCATTAAGTGAAAGATCGTCACTAAACGCATATTTCATCTGGAGTATGAATTCTTCAGTGAATACCGCAGGCTTAAAGCAACAAATAGAATCTATGGATGAAACAAACAAAATTTCATTTAGAAAGATACTTGTTCAAATAGCTTTAGCAGATGGGAAAATTGAAGCGACAGAGATTAAACAGCTTGAGAAGTTATATACGATGTTGGGTATTGATAAGAGCTTAATTCCTTCCGACTTACATCAATATACAACTCAAAAGATAATTTCCACTCAAAAACAGCCAACTGGAGGCAATATCACATCGTTTATTTTAGATGATTCAATTCTTGCTCAGCATGAAGCTGAAACTAAAGAAGTACATACGCTTTTAGGATCAATTTTTGTGGAAGAAAATATACCTGAAGAAAAAATTGAACCTGTGACATTAGGTTCTAGCTTAACTATAGGTTTGGATAAACAGCATAGAGTACTATTTGAAACTTTGATTGATAAAGAGAAATGGTTACGTGAAGACATCGAGACCATTTGCCAAAAGCTTAACTTGATGATTGATGGTGCTCTTGAGACTATCAATGATTGGGCGTATGAAATAGCGGATGCTCCTGTACTTGAAGATGATGGTGACATTTATGTCGATAAAGAAATCGTTGCAGAATTAAGAGAGGAATAACATGTCAATAAAACCTATAAGATTAAAAGAGAAAGAAGCAATTATACAATCGCTCAAGTCAGGGGTTACGCCTAAAATCGGACTGCAACATATCCAAGTAGGACGTTCTAAAGAGATCTCAGCATTAAACAAAGATATTGATCGGGTCATCGAAGGTGGATCAACATTTAGATTAATTATTGGGGAATACGGATCAGGGAAAACATTTTTTCTAAGTGTGGTCCGCTCAATTGCCCTAGAGAAAAAATTGGTCACTGTACATGCTGATCTTTCACCAGATCGACGAATTCATGCTTCAGGAGGGCAAGCTCGTAATTTATATTCTGAATTAATTCGTAATATGGCTACACGTAATAAACCAGATGGAAATGCACTTACGAGTGTAGTTGAACGCTTTATTACTGAAGCAATTAAAGAAGCAGATAACACAAATATAGCTGTATCGACTGTTATTCAGAATAAGTTGTCTTCATTAGCTGACTTAGTTGGAGGCTATGACTTTGCTAAAGTTATTGAAGCTTATTGGATAGCACATGAGCAAGACAATGAATTATTAAAATCCAATGTTCTAAGATGGTTGAGAGCTGAATATACAACTAAAACTGAAGCGAAGAAAGACTTAGGCGTAAGCACTATTATTTCAGACAGTTCATTCTATGATTCTTTAAAACTACTGAGTCTCTTTGTACGTCAAGCCGGTTATGCAGGTTTACTTGTAAATTTAGATGAGATGGTCAACCTGTATAAATTACACAGTACACAAGCACGTATGTCCAACTATGAGCAGATTTTAAGAATATTAAACGACTGCCTACAAGGTACTGCCGAATACTTAGGTTTCTTATTGGGGGGTACGCCAGAGTTTCTATTAGATCCACGTAAAGGGTTGTATAGTTATGAGGCATTGCAATCACGATTAGCAGAAAATAGTTTTGCCCAAAGAGCAGGAGTAGTGGATTATTCTTCTACAGCTTTACATCTAGCTAACTTAACCCCTGAAGAGTTTTTTATTTTACTTAAGAATTTGAGAAATGTTGTTGCATGTGGCGATCCTGATAAATATTTAGTTCCAGATGAGGGGCTTTATGCATTTCTGAAGCACTGTAATGAAACTATAGGAGATGCTTATTTTAGGACCCCTAGAAATACAATTAAAGCATTCCTCGATCTATTAGCTGTGATTGAACAGAATTCAGGGATTAAATGGAATGATTTCATCAATGAATTGTCCATTGAAGAAGAACGTATAACAGATATGGATGAAATTTATGAGGATGAACCTTCAGAAACCCAAGAATTAGCTGAATTTAGAATATGAAAGATGAATTTCAAAAACTACATCCTTCTGTACAAAAGTGGGTTTATAAACAAGGATGGCCAGATTTAAGAGAAATTCAGAAAAAAGCTCTTGATCCTATTTTATCTGGTGATCGGGATGTTTTAATCAGTGCATCAACAGCAGCAGGTAAAACCGAGGCGTTCTTTTTACCTGCTTGCAGTAAAATAGCAGATATTCAAAATGGCTTTGGTATCCTTTACATTAGTCCGTTGAAAGCTTTAATTAATGATCAATTTCGACGATTGGAAAGCTTAGGAGAAGAACTTAAGTTATCTATTACACCTTGGCATGGTGACAGTTCACAAGGTAGAAAAAACAGCGTAAAAAAAAATCCTTCAGGTATCTTACTAATAACACCAGAATCACTAGAGTCTTTGCTTATCAGAGAGGCTGGTTGGCTTAAAAGTGCGTTCATCAATATTAAATATATTGCTATCGATGAATTTCATGCATTTATTGGCACGGAGCGTGGTCTGCACCTTTTGTCTTTACTGAATCGGATCGATCATCTATTGGGAAAATATGAGTCACCAATTCCTCGAGTGGCATTAAGTGCTACGCTAGGTGAATTGGAGACAGTACCTTTAGCATTACGAGCTAATCAAAAATTACACTGTGAAATAATTACAATAACGAAAAGCTCTGCAACTATGCAAGTACAGGTAAAAGGCTATATTAATCCTTCTCAGAATAATTCAGAGAACTTAAAAAATGCAGGAACTCAGATCTGTCAGGATATTTATAAATTTTGTCGTGGCGGATCACATTTAGTCTTCGCAAATAGTCGCCAAAGAACTGAAAGTATAGCGGCTTCGTTAAGTGAATTATGTCGCCAAAATAGGGTTCCAAATGAATTTTTCCCCCATCATGGTTCTTTAGCTAAGGAGTTGCGTGAAGACTTAGAGCACAGATTACAGAAGGAAAGTCTACCTACAACAGCAGTCTGTACTATGACTCTAGAATTGGGAATTGATATAGGTAAAGTAAATTCTGTAATTCAAGTAACTTCTCCACATTCTGTAGCAAGTCTCCGGCAACGGATGGGGCGGTCAGGACGTAGAAATGAACCGGCTGTCCTCAGAATGCTTATTGAGGAAGAAGAACTTACTAAAGATAGCCACATTGTTGATATGTTACGTTTAGAACTGATTCAGTCTTTGGCTATGATAAGACTATTAATTAGTAGTAAATGGTTTGAACCAGCAGACACTTCTCAATTCCACTTTTCAACATTACTGCATCAAATACTCGCGCTGATAGCCCAATGGGGCGGGGTCAGGGCTGATCAGATATATACGTTACTATGTAAATCAGGCCCATTTCATAAAGTATCAATTGACCAATTCAAATTATTACTAACATCAATGGGAAAAAATGAGCTTATTACACAGCTACGAAGCGGTGAACTTACATTAGGAATACGTGGTGAGCAAATTGTTAATCATTATAGTTTTTACGCTGTTTTCAAAACCCCAGAAGAATACAGGATCATTTCAGGCCTAAAAACATTAGGTACATTGCCTGTCACAACAGTTATCTTAAAGGATCAATATATCATATTTGCAGGTAAAAGATGGAAAGTGCTAGACGTTGAGCCTGAAAAAAAAGTAATTCGTGTAATAGCAGCTAAAGGTGGGCGTCCTCCATCCTTTGGTGGGGACGGGTTAGCTGTTCATGATATCGTTAGAAAGGAAATGTTTGATATTTTAAAAGGAAATGATTACAGAATTACAGTTGGAGAGCATAAAGTTGACTTTATAGATCGAACAGCAAAGCTTTTATTCGATGAAAGTATATCTGTATTCAATGACGTTAATTTAGCGAATCAGTCTATTATTGAGATAGGTAATAAAGTCTACATCTTTACCTGGTTAGGAGACAAAATTACAGATACGTTAAAAGTCATATTTATAATGAACAATTTTTCAGTTACCTCTTTATATGGGATCATTGAAATAGAACAAATAGATAAAGCATCGGTGGTTTCATATCTTAGATCTTTACTTGTATATGGAATTCCAAAAGAAGAAGAGCTTGCTACTTATATACAAGATAAAGAGATAGAAAAATTTGATGAATACTTAGGTGAGGATTTGCTTAACCAAGGCTATGGAAGAAGAAGTTTTGATTCAGAAAATACCTTTTCTTTTATAAATAATCTATTGAACTTACAAAATGAACTGCCGCCACTCTCCTAGACAAATTTCGTCTATTCTTTTTGCATAGGAGAGAACATTATGGGAGGATTACCCTGACTGTAAAATGAAGACTTTACAAGGGGTTATCATTGGTAAAGTTTCACTTGAGAGTGTGATTTATAGTGATGGATGGCGTGGCTATAATGGTCTTGTTGATGTGGGTTATTCAAAGCATTTTAGGGTAAATCAGGGAGCAAATGAGTTTGCTAGAGGACAATGCCATATAAATGGAATAGAATCATTTTGGAGCTTTTGTAAACGAAGGCTAGCAAAGTTTAACTGCATATCAAAAGAGTACTTTAATTATCATCTTAAAGAAACTGAATGGCGTTGGATGAGGGAACCTAATGAGTTAGCAACTGAGCTGTGGAACCTCATTAGGTAAAATTAAGTGTAAATCTGCTAGTCTAGAGCCTATTTTAATTATATATGTTTTATTGACCCAATATTTCATCCATTAATCTAATGTTTGAATTAATGTTTTTAATCTCATTTTTTAATTTTTCTTTATGGTTAATAAAATATTTCTCTAAAGTTTTATCATCTGATAATAAAGATTCTAAAAACTCAATATTATTTTCTTTATCTTTAATCTGATTAAAAAATTCTGTTTTTTTCTTAGAAAAAGTTTCTTCTAGTCTTTGCTTTTTTGTTCGACTCCTGAGCTCATTCATACGGGGTGTTTCTGTATAGGAAAAAACTTTTTCTTTTGATGTTTCTGTGACTGACCATTAAAGTCTCAAAAATGACATTAATGTTCTAAACTTTAACAATATAGTTGTAAACTCAAAGAGGAAGTTTGAATGAATATTACGAAAAAATCAGATTCAATACTTGTGGTATTTTTTAAGTTGTTTCTTTGTAGCAGTGCATTTGTTGCATGTATTTTATTTGGATTTTGGTTGAGTCCAATGCAAGTACCATCCCCAATAGTCATTTTTATATCACTTGCAATCACCGTTTTATTTACTTATTGGATATTTGGAATAGGTAAACTCAAACATAAGTAAATTTACAACTATTATGTCATAAATGGATTGGTTATCTAAACTCAAAGTTCATTGAGTTTAGAACTATAATGTAAATTTACTGAATCATACCTAATGTAAGTTATTGATTTTATGATTCATCAGTTTAAGTCTTTAATGTGCAAAGACATCAGGCAACGACGGGCTGCTGCCGGCCATCAGCGGACGCAGGGAGGACTTTCCGCAACCGGCCGTTCGATGCGGCACCGATGGCCTTCGCGCAGGGGTAGTGAATCCGCCAGGATTGACTTGCGCTGCCCTACCTCTCACTAGTGAGGGGCGGCAGCGCATCAAGCGGTGAGCGCACTCCGGCACCGCCAACTTTCAGCACATGCGTGTAAATCATCGTCGTAGAGACGTCGGAATGGCCGAGCAGATCCTGCACGGTTCGAATGTCGTAACCGCTGCGGAGCAAGGCCGTCGCGAACGAGTGGCGGAGGGTGTGCGGTGTGGCGGGCTTCGTGATGCCTGCTTGTTCTACGGCACGTTTGAAGGCGCGCTGAAAGGTCTGGTCATACATGTGATGGCGACGCACGACACCGCTCCGTGGATCGGTCGAATGCGTGTGCTGCGCAAAAACCCAGAACCACGGCCAGGAATGCCCGGCGCGCGGATACTTCCGCTCAAGGGCGTCGGGAAGCGCAACGCCGCTGCGGCCCTCGGCCTGGTCCTTCAGCCACCATGCCCGTGCACGCGACAGCTGCTCGCGCAGGCTGGGTGCCAAGCTCTCGGGTAACATCAAGGCCCGATCCTTGGAGCCCTTGCCCTCCCGCACGATGATCGTGCCGTGATCGAAATCCAGATCCTTGACCCGCAGTTGCAAACCCTCACTGATCCGCATGCCCGTTCCATACAGAAGCTGGGCGAACAAACGATGCTCGCCTTCCAGAAAACCGAGGATGCGAACCACTTCATCCGGGGTCAGCACCACCGGCAAGCGCCGCGACGGCCGAGGTCTTCCGATCTCCTGAAGCCAGGGCAGATCCGTGCACAGCACCTTGCCGTAGAAGAACAGCAAGGCCGCCAATGCCTGACGATGCGTGGAGACCGAAACCTTGCGCTCGTTCGCCAGCCAGGACAGAAATGCCTCGACTTCGCTGCTGCCCAAGGTTGCCGGGTGACGCACACCGTGGAAACGGATGAAGGCACGAACCCAGTTGACATAAGCCTGTTCGGTTCGTAAACTGTAATGCAAGTAGCGTATGCGCTCACGCAACTGGTCCAGAACCTTGACCGAACGCAGCGGTGGTAACGGCGCAGTGGCGGTTTTCATGGCTTGTTATGACTGTTTTTTTGTACAGTCTATGCCTCGGGCATCCAAGCAGCAAGCGCGTTACGCCGTGGGTCGATGTTTGATGTTATGGAGCAGCAACGATGTTACGCAGCAGGGCAGTCGCCCTAAAACAATTCAATCAAGCCGATGCCGCTTCGCGGCACGGCTTATTTCAGGCGTTAGACGGCAAAGTCACAGACCGCGGGATCTCTTATGACCAACTACTTTGATAGCCCCTTCAAAGGCAAGCTGCTTTCTGAGCAAGTGAAGAACCCCAATATCAAAGTTGGGCGGTACAGCTATTACTCTGGCTACTATCATGGGCACTCATTCGATGACTGCGCACGGTATCTGTTTCCGGACCGTGATGACGTTGATAAGTTGATCATCGGTAGTTTCTGCTCTATCGGGAGTGGGGCTTCCTTTATCATGGCTGGCAATCAGGGGCATCGGTACGACTGGGCATCATCTTTCCCGTTCTTTTATATGCAGGAAGAACCTGCATTCTCAAGCGCACTCGATGCCTTCCAAAAAGCAGGTAATACTGTCATTGGCAATGACGTTTGGATCGGCTCTGAGGCAATGGTCATGCCCGGAATCAAGATCGGGCACGGTGCGGTGATAGGCAGCCGCTCGTTGGTGACAAAAGATGTGGAGCCTTACGCTATCGTTGGCGGCAATCCCGCTAAGAAGATTAAGAAACGCTTCACCGATGAGGAAATTTCATTGCTTCTGGAGATGGAGTGGTGGAATTGGTCACTGGAGAAGATCAAAGCGGCAATGCCCATGCTGTGCTCGTCTAATATTGTTGGCCTGCACAAGTATTGGCTCGAGTTTGCCGTCTAACAATTCAATCAAGCCGATGCCGCTTCGCGGCACGGCTTATTTCAGGAGTTAGGCCGCATGGACACAACGCAGGTCACATTGATACACCAAATTCTAGCTGCGGCAGATGAGCGAAATCTGCCGCTCTGGATCGGTGGGGGCTGGGCGATCGATGCACGGCTAGGGCGTGTAACACGCAAGCACGATGATATTGATCTGACGTTTCCCGGCGAGAGGCGCGGCGAGCTCGAGGCAATGGTTGAAATGCTCGGCGGGCGCGTCACGGAGGAGTTGGACTATGGATTCTTAGCGGAGATCGGGGATGAGTTACTTGACTGCGAACCTGCTTGGTGGGCAGACGAAGCGTATGAAATCGCGGAGGCTCCGCAGGGCTCGTGCCCAGAGGCGGCTGAGGGCGTCATCGCCGGGCGGCCAGTCCGTTGTAACAGCTGGGAGGCGATCATCTGGGATTACTTTTACTATGCCGATGAAGTACCACCAGTGGACTGGCCTACAAAGCACATAGAGTCCTACAGGCTCGCATGCACCTCACTCGGGGCGGAAAAGGTTGAGGTCTTGCGTGCCGCTTTCAGGTCGCGATATGCGGCCTAACAATTCGTCCAAGCCGACGCCGCTTCGCGGCGTGGCTTAACTCAGGTGTTAGACATCATGAGGGACGCAGTGATCGCCGAAATTTCGACACAACTGTTAGAGGTGCTTAGTGTCATTGAGCGCCATCTGGAGCCGACGTTGCTGGCCGTGCATTTGTACGGCTCCGCAGTGAATGGCGGCCTGAAGCCATACAGCGATATTGATTTGCTGGTTACTGTGACTGTAAGGCTTAATGAAACAACGCGGCGAGCTTTGCTCAACGACCTTCTGGAGGTTTCGACTTTCCCCGGCGAGAGTGAGGCTCTCCGCGCTATAGAAGTCACCATTGTTGTGCACGACGACATCATTCCGTGGCGTTATCCAGCTAAGCGCGAACTGCAATTTGGAGAATGGCAGCGCAATGACATTCTTGCGGGTATCTTCGAGCCAGCCACGATCGACATTGATCTGGCTATCTTGCTGACAAAAGCAAGAGAACATAGCGTTGCCTTGGTAGGTCCAGCGGCGGAGGAACTCTTTGATCCGGTCCCTGAACAGGATCTATTCGAGGCACTAAATGAAACCTTGAAGCTATGGAACTCGCAGCCCGACTGGGCTGGCGATGAGCGAAATGTAGTGCTTACGTTGTCTCGTATTTGGTACAGCGCAGTAACCGGCAAAATCGCGCCGAAGGATGTCGCTGCCGACTGGGCAATGGAGCGCCTACCGGCCCAGTATCAGCCCGTCTTGCTTGAAGCTAGACAGGCTTATCTTGGACAAGAAGAAGATCGCTTGGCCTTGCACGCAGATCAGTTGGAAGAATTTGTTCACTACGTGAAAGGCGAGATCACCAAGGTAGTCGGCAAATAATGTCTAACAATTCGTTCAAGCCGACGCCGCTTCGCGGCGCGGCTTAACTCAAGCGTTAGATGCACTAAGCACATAATTGCTCACAGCCAAACTATCAGGTCAAGTCTGCTTTTATTATTTTTAAGCGTGCATAATAAGCCCTACACAAATTGGGAGATATATCATGAAAGGCTGGCTTTTTCTTGTTATCGCAATAGTTGGCGAAGTAATCGCAACATCCGCATTAAAATCTAGCGAGGGCTTTACTAAGCTTGCCCCTTCCGCCGTTGTCATAATCGGTTATGGCATCGCATTTTATTTTCTTTCTCTGGTTCTGAAATCCATCCCTGTCGGTGTTGCTTATGCAGTCTGGTCGGGACTCGGCGTCGTCATAATTACAGCCATTGCCTGGTTGCTTCATGGGCAAAAGCTTGATGCGTGGGGCTTTGTAGGTATGGGGCTCATAATTGCTGCCTTTTTGCTCGCCCGATCCCCATCGTGGAAGTCGCTGCGGAGGCCGACGCCATGGTGACGGTGTTCGGCATTCTGAATCTCACCGAGGACTCCTTCTTCGATGAGAGCCGGCGGCTAGACCCCGCCGGCGCTGTCACCGCGGCGATCGAAATGCTGCGAGTCGGATCAGACGTCGTGGATGTCGGACCGGCCGCCAGCCATCCGGACGCGAGGCCTGTATCGCCGGCCGATGAGATCAGACGTATTGCGCCGCTCTTAGACGCCCTGTCCGATCAGATGCACCGTGTTTCAATCGACAGCTTCCAACCGGAAACCCAGCGCTATGCGCTCAAGCGCGGCGTGGGCTACCTGAACGATATCCAAGGATTTCCTGACCCTGCGCTCTATCCCGATATTGCTGAGGCGGACTGCAGGCTGGTGGTTATGCACTCAGCGCAGCGGGATGGCATCGCCACCCGCACCGGTCACCTTCGACCCGAAGACGCGCTCGACGAGATTGTGCGGTTCTTCGAGGCGCGGGTTTCCGCCTTGCGACGGAGCGGGGTCGCTGCCGACCGGCTCATCCTCGATCCGGGGATGGGATTTTTCTTGAGCCCCGCACCGGAAACATCGCTGCACGTGCTGTCGAACCTTCAAAAGCTGAAGTCGGCGTTGGGGCTTCCGCTATTGGTCTCGGTGTCGCGGAAATCCTTCTTGGGCGCCACCGTTGGCCTTCCTGTAAAGGATCTGGGTCCAGCGAGCCTTGCGGCGGAACTTCACGCGATCGGCAATGGCGCTGACTACGTCCGCACCCACGCGCCTGGAGATCTGCGAAGCGCAATCACCTTCTCGGAAACCCTCGCGAAATTTCGCAGTCGCGACGCCAGAGACCGAGGGTTAGATCATGCCTAGCATTCACCTTCCGGCCGCCCGCTAGCGGACCCTGGTCAGGTTCCGCGAAGGTGGGCGCAGACATGCTGGGCTCGTCAGGATCAAACTGCACTATGAGGCGGCGGTTCATACCGCGCCAGGGGAGCGAATGGACAGCGAGGAGCCTCCGAACGTTCGGGTCGCCTGCTCGGGTGATATCGACGAGGTTGTGCGGCTGATGCACGACGCTGCGGCGTGGATGTCCGCCAAGGGAACGCCCGCCTGGGACGTCGCGCGGATCGACCGGACATTCGCGGAGACCTTCGTCCTGAGATCCGAGCTCCTAGTCGCGAGTTGCAGCGACGGCATCGTCGGCTGTTGCACCTTGTCGGCCGAGGATCCCGAGTTCTGGCCCGACGCCCTCAAGGGGGAGGCCGCATATCTGCACAAGCTCGCGGTGCGACGGACACATGCGGGCCGGGGTGTCAGCTCCGCGCTGATCGAGGCTTGCCGCCATGCCGCGCGAACGCAGGGGTGCGCCAAGCTGCGGCTCGACTGCCACCCGAACCTGCGTGGCCTATACGAGCGGCTCGGATTCACCCACGTCGACACTTTCAATCCCGGCTGGGATCCAACCTTCATCGCAGAACGCCTAGAACTCGAAATCTAACGTCCGTTCGGGCATCGAGGTCCATGTCGGGGTGGGACGGGCCCGTGGCTTCAAGATCACTTGCAGTCCGACCGCGATGTCTTGGTTGCGCGAGAGGTTGTCGACAGGCCATGCTGAGTGTGCGATGGTTGATCGCTTCCTCGCCGCTCTCCACGGCGACGATGGCCGCCGCCATCAGCAAGTGCGCCAGTTCCCCTATGGTGCCCTCGCTGCGTGTGAGCAGGTAGCGAGCCATGTCCAGCGTGGCAATTGGGGAAGGCCGGCGCAGCGGGAGCGAAGCGGCGAAGCTGGCCAGCAGTGAGCAGCAATCGTCGTTGGCCTCCCATACCGGCAGCATCATCGGCTCGAAGCGATTTTCCAACTGGTAATCGGAGCGGATGGCTAGGTAGGCGTCGCGCGTGCCTACCCCAACCAACGGGATGCGCAGTTCGTTGCCGAGGAAGCGCAGCAGGTTGAGGAATTCCCGGCGGTTGACGCTGTTGCCGGCCAGCACGTTGTGCAGCTCGTCGATCACCAGCATGCGCACGCCGACCTTGCGCAGCAGTGCCAGAGCCAGTTGCTCCATTTCCGGCAACCGTGGGCGTGGGCGCAGCGGCGCGCCCATCGCGGCGAGCAGCGCGACGTAGAAGCGGATCACGGACGGCTCGGACGGCATCTGCACGACCAACACCGGGATGTGCTCCTGGTCGGCGTCGGAGCTGGCCGGGTGGGTGCGGCGGAACTTCTCGACGATCATCGACTTGCCATTGTTGGTCGGGCCAACCAGCAGCAGGTTGGGCATGCGTTGCTTGTTTGGCCACGCATAAAGGGCTTCCAGCCGGTTCAGCGCCTCGACTGCGCGCGGATAGCCGATCCAGCGGTCGGCGCGAAGGCGCTGGATGCGCTCGTCCGCCGGAAGACGGGCCAAGCCCTGGGCCGCCGGCAGCAGGTGGGACAGGTCGATGATGGGATATTCGTCCACGGCTACCACTCCTCAATCTGGTCGAACGGTTTGGCGGGTGGCAAGTTGTCTGCCTGCGGGTCGGCAATATCCGTATCCGGCGGAACGGGCTTGTCCGGCCGAGCTGATGTCTTGAGGTGCTGGCGGCGATCCGCGTCACGCCGCGCCTTGCGTGTGGCCTTCTGCGCGCTGGTCACAATCTCACGCATCTGGCCGATCATGCGGAACAGCGCCGACTCATCCACCTGTTCGCGCCCTTGCTGCCGCAGTTTCGCCAGCGCCTGCCGTTGTTCCCAGAGGGTGACAGCCGGATGCGACAAGGTACGGTAGGGAATTTCCAGGTAATGCTGTCCCTCCGGTTCCAGGACCCAGATACGGCTGATGTCGCGCGGATCGCGCCGGATCAGAAAGGACGGCCAGCGTTCACGCCGCTGTGACTGACCATTAAAGTCTCAAAAATGACATTAATGTTCTAAACTTTAACAATATAGTTGTAAACTCAAAGAGGAAGTTTGAATGAATATTACGAAAAAATCAGATTCAATACTTGTGGTATTTTTTAAGTTGTTTCTTTGTAGCAGTGCATTTGTTGCATGTATTTTATTTGGATTTTGGTTGAGTCCAATGCAAGTACCATCCCCAATAGTCATTTTTATATCACTTGCAATCACCGTTTTATTTACTTATTGGATATTTGGAATAGGTAAACTCAAACATAAGTAAATTTACAACTATTATGTCATAAATGGATTGGTTATCTAAACTCAAAGTTCATTGAGTTTAGAACTATAATGTAAATTTACTGAATCATACCTAATGTAAGTTATTGATTTTATGATTCATCAGTTTAAGTCTTTAATGTGCAAAGACAGTTTCATGATCAACTTCTAAATATTGAAATTGCATCAAAACTTTTAAACCAGAATACATAAGTCGCTTGGTTTTTTGATTTCTGTAGTTGTGATCAATTTTAAGCTTTTCCCAAAATTGTTTTGCTTGCCAATTTTGAATTTTGTAGTTATCAAAAAGTTCTAAGAATTCGTTATACAACGGCAAGTGCACAGGTCTTTTCATGTTCAGTCGTTTATTAAATAAATGAGGATTATAGTCCGTGGATGTATAGTCCTCAATTAGAGATATTTCTATTTTTTGAACAGTTAGTTTCAAATGACAGAATTATCTATCGCGATTGGCCATTTAATTCGCAATAAAAGAACAGAACTTAAAATCACTCAAGAGGCTCTTGCTCTTCAATGTGGTATTGATCGTAGTTATCTTGGACGTATTGAACGTGGAGAAGTGAATATTACAGTTTTAAAGCTTTATGAAATCGCACATATTCTTAAAATTGAACCTTATCACTTGCTACCTAAACATTAAGCAGACAAGATCACTGTTTGCTCAAACGCTAAAGTTATAAATTGTGGTATAAGTCTTTACGGTAAAGATTTATAGATGCTGCTGAGTATGAACTACTTTTTAGTAGTGCCAATATTTCGTTTTTTAATTTTATAAGTTTCTCCACTAGCAAATTTTTTGGCGAGATCAGGGTTACGTCCAGACAATTGTTTAATTAAGATAGGATCGCCATTTGGACTCTTGCTCCATAAAGCATCATTTATTACATAAAGTACTGTTTCGGTGCGTGCAGCCTTAATAAAGCTTTCACGAAGTACCCTAGCTGCTTTAGCAGCTATATCACTTTCATCCTCTAGGCTTTTAATTTTCATATCTAAAACCTTATGTTAATTAAATTTGGTTAGGCTATAGATTAGCAGAATAGATAGGTTAGTCTAGGAGAGTGGTGGCAGTCCAGATAGGGCAAAGAACGAAATTATAGTTCTGATCATCTATAATAACTTACCAAGTAGCTGATCAGGTACTCAATAGGTAATTGAGTGTAAAATGTTCTAGCTAATTTGATGATAAATATTTCTTCAAAAGATGAGAGGCTAACAAATGGTCCACTTTTAAATTAGTCTTAAGTTTCACCTCTTCGATAATATTTATAAGGCTCTCAGTATTTTGAGCTAGCTGAGACTCTAACTCTTCAATTTGTGTACGTAAATTTTTATTAGTATTTGTTAGCGCTAGTCTAGTTTTTTTGTTAACAAAAAGTTGCTTTTCTTTTATTTTTAAATTCAAGGGAGATATTTGTTCTGATAGATAAAGACTAATCAGTTTTTTTCGATCACTTGAACTTAATGTACTTAATCCACCAGATATGTAACCTTTAGCCGTTAGACGTTTGTGTAATAATTTATGCGAGATAGGTGATTTTTCAAAACCTTCTATCAACATCATTTGCAATTCTTGTTCAATTACTTCATCCAATTGCTTACCACGTAACATACTACGTCTCCTTTTCTTCAATTTTCTGCTGCTCAATAGCAAATAATTCACTTAAAGTAATTGGAAGTTTACTATTTTGATTACTATAAGGAAAAATTGGTATAGGTGTTAAATTATTCTGTCTCTTCAGTGCTTTTTCTTTTAAGCCATTTAAGAAAACAATTTTTTGATTTAACAACTCAAGCATTTCGATATATGAATCATCATTAGTAATGAGCGACTCTATATTTTTAAACTCGGTTAATAACATATTACGACTTTGCTCTAATGCATCAAGCTCACCCTTACGACCAGTTAAAGCAAAGTTTCCGCATTGCTCTCCAGATTGGCAGGCTAAACGTTTAGGACAATCATGGACTGCTATTTCCCTCATACAGCTACCAAAAGGCAGAGGATGTAAATAAGCATGACGATGAACTAGTAATTCAGCTTGAGAAGTATTTTGCTTAATGAGTTCATTAAATGATTCGGCCAGATCTTCAAAATATTCGTCAAAGAAAGAGTTCTTTATAAATTCAGAAATTTCATTCTTAGAGTCAAAAGACTGTAAATTCATCTTTAAATTATTTTCAAGATCAAGTTTTTCAGAAAAAAACATTAAACCATCATATTTGATTGCTTCTATGGGGGATACAGGCTTCAGCTCATTTTTTTCTTGACAACTTGTTAAATCATATTTCTTTAATATCTCTGCTGCGACTCTACGATGTTTAATAGCTAAATGTTGATAGTATTGGTTCTGTTGAATATCAATACGCCCCATAAGCATTGCCTGTAGATGATCTGCTAATCCACTGAGTGCTAAAAAAGTATTTATATTGTGACGAGGGATATGTGTGGTTAACTTGGAGTATTGTTTATCATCTTCTAATAAATTATATTTTTTAAATACAGATATATTCGCCCCATTCCCTAGAAAACCGTTTATAGTTATTGCGTTAAATGGAATGATATTAGTTTTATTTATAAACTGTCTTTGAAGATTTGTGGATCTATACTCATGTATAAATAACAAATCTTCAAAAGCAATTTTTTCTTTTTTCCCCTCATAATTAAAAACCTGATGAAATGAAAGTTTTGAATCATAATTCGTTAAAGATTTAATAAAAAAATTAATATCACTCTTTAAATAATATCTTTTTAACCCTTTACCATCTTTATACTCCTTGTATACAGGAATACCTTTAAGCGTTTTTACAATAACATCACGCTGACCAGAACGTCCTCTAGTTTTATCTCTTACACCAAAAACAGAACCAATTAGATCATCTACTTCAACATAATCTGTAGAAATATCATCTAATGATTTCGGTAAAAAATTAGAAAAATCTTTAGATCTAATATAAGCTAAATGCTCTCTATACTCCTTGGTAAGTTCAAATACTGAATTAAATATTGTTTCTACCAAACGAGCTGATAAAGGGTCTAGCCAATGAATCCTTAAGCCTGCTCCTTTGGCTCCATAGTACTGAATTCCCAAGGTAAATTGTTTTATTCCATCTAAAGTTAAGTGCTTTTTAGAAACAGTATCGAGAATTGGACGCTTGATCAACGCATCTGTTTTTAAAAGAAAAACTTCCGTTGAACGCAAACCAGTTACGATTAAAAGTAATAATAAATTAAGAGCAATCTTTTCTCCATTTGTTTGACATAAACTTATTAAAGAAACAATATTTATGAAAGTTCGAATAGAAATCAACTTACTATTGTCAAGTTCATCTTCATCAATTTCCAACTGTTCAAGTAAGCTTTTTGTTCTTAAAGCATGAGGAGTTCTACTGTAGCGATTGATATTTAAATACTTCTGAGAAAAATCTAAAGGTTTTTTTGTAAAACCATAGTGATTTATCATCTCCTGTAATCTAAGGAAGGTTAAAGCATAAGAGGAAAGACCTTTTTTATCAGTATTTTTAGCTAAAATTTCAAAAGATATATTTAAAGTTAAAGTAGACAAGTAGTAGGGATGTGTTTTTTGAGGATTTTCAGCATATAAGGCACTATACCAACGCTTTAGTATTAAAAATTCAGCATACAGTTTTTGCGGAGAAACGTTAGCATTTGCTTTTCTATAACTTAGTATAAGCACTGATTTCATAAAAATTTGAAATTTATTATCAATAGTATTGTGCTCTAAACCTTTTATTTTATTAATCATTCCGAAATTAAAATGTGTTTTCCCACTTCTGGATAAAAGCCATCCAGATCCACTTGTACCTCCGTACCAAACAGAATCTTCCCAATATCCTTTAAAACTAGGTTGTATATACTGATCAAAATATTCTTTTTGTTCATTTATGAAGTAATCATATTGTTCACGTTTCATGAAATTTAATCCTCATAAATTTTACAACGAGCAATTACAGACTCAATTTCAAATTTTGTAGATTCATGAATCCTAATTAGAGGATTTCTAGAAATACCGATATTATCAGACAACCTTATTAAATCATCGATTTCATTCTGAATACTCTGTAGTACAGCTGTATGATTTGCATCAATAAAAGGATGAAAATACATGCAACCATAACAATTGCGTACTGGCTGAAAAAGACATTTTTCTTGATATGCACATCCGCCAATATCATAATGAATTTTACTTCCAATATTTCCTAAAACTTTCTTTTGCTTCCATTCATTTTTATAAGTTAAACGCCCTGAAAGTAACATAGCAATCATATGTTTATACAAAAAGTTACGACCAAGAGCATTAGCTCTAATCTGTGCTAGTTCTGGGGTAGAAAATATATAATGTCTAGCAGTAACCAATACAGAATGCCCAAGAATATAGGATATTTCTTCAGCAGATGCTCCAGCCATTGCTAAACTATATCCAACATGATGTCTAAAATCAGAGAAAGAATATTTTTGCTGTATAATTTCTCCAGAAAGAACAGCATCTTGATATAATTTAGGAGAAAAATCTAATAACTGAGTATTAATAGCAATTGAACAAAAGCGTGAGGAATTTTCTCCCATATCAAATAATTTATCATCAGAATGCAAATTAAATCTTTTGATATAGGCAATGATAATTTCCGCAATTTCTTCTGGTAATTTCACTGCTATCTTTTCATACACGTAACGTATTTGTTTCGCATATGGGATTAAAATACTATACCGATGAAAGTGATCTATGCTACGAGTAGAATCTAATTTGATATCATTTACAGATAACTTTGCTAATTGTACTGGTCTAAGTCCTGTTGTATAAATTAATCCTAAGATTGAAGTATAAAGAAGTGTTTGATCATCTATAGTATTTTCAGAAACGCTTATATCCTTGTTTATTTTAATAAATCCTTTTTGAATTATAGAAATAAGAGGATAATCAATAGGATCTTCATATTGTTGGTAGAATAATTTTGAATTAAATGATTTAGGTCGTGGAATGAATTCTAAGTCATAATCATTACTTATATCAAACTCTGGAAAATCCTCAACGATTAACAAACGAAGTAAAAACTTTATATGTGAATAAACCCCTGATTTTTCTTCAATGGGGGCAATATCAATCAAAAAACATTTCAGATTTTCGTAACTAAAATTTAGGTTATTTTTTTTCAGGTAATTTAATAAAATTGTAAATGAATATGACTTTTGACTTAATGAAGAGGGAGTATTCCTTTGGCTAAAAACAATAAGAAAAAATTTCAATAAAATAGTTTCATTTTGAGAAAATTTTGAAAAATTTATTTTTTCTCTATTACCGGAATAAAAAAAATTCCATATATTACTTGTTGATACTAAAAATTTATCATCAAATTTTTCAGCAATTAAAAACTTAACAATTTTTGGAAGTTTTTCGTTAATATTTTGAAGTGCAGTTATTTGTTGGGAATTAAAAATCGATCCCAAATCTGCTCTATTTCCTGAAAACTGATCAAGTTTAGACATGTTAGATCACCCATTTTTCATCTGATATACGTTGTAAATTCAATAAATTAGCTCTATTTACAATAAAACGTTTTGCATAGTAGCTAGGCATTTTACTATTAGGGCTCCAACCACCTAAAACACGTAAATCCTCTTGTGCTTTTTGCATAATTTCATCATTACTGATGGATTGTTGGTAAGGATTTTCGTTCTTATATTTTTTTATAGCAAATGCTAATGTGATATATGCCCATGTGTGTCGACACACATGAGGTGTTATTTTATGAATTGAGTCAATATTTGTATCATCAAAATATATAGGATAGAGACCTCTAAATTTTATATCTATTTTGTTAAAAATTGCATTTATAGATGAATAACTTAGTGCAGAGTAGGGGGAGGTTAAAGAAGTAAACAATATGTCTGATTGGGTTGTATTTCTTATTTTTTCCATATATACATTAATAGCTTCGTAGTCGAAATTACTTAATTTGATTACCCTATAAGAGAATTCATTCTTTATACTTGGTTTTCTACTCCTAATATCATATTCATCTTCAGTATTTGTAATTATAAGATTATAAGTATTAGAATTAATTGATTTTTTTATTGATTTAGTTGTTAAAAGCATCAATTCGCCAACTCTTAAACCATAGTTTATCATTAGGTGTACGATCAAGAAATTACGAAGTTGATGTTGTTTTGTGATGAAAGGATTGTTTACATTAATATTAGCTTTCTTGCTGGGACGAATAATTTCATAAAGTCTACAAACCATTTCATTGTCTAAGCTTTTAAAATGATAATTAATTCCACTTTTAACTGTAAAGCTACGTTTAGAAAATTTATTAAAAATCTTTTTTTTATTCATTAAGAAAATATCAATTTTTTTTCTACGATTTGTTATTTCTTTTAGCGTAAGGTCTTGATTCCAAACATTCCAATATTCATCCAATAAGTAAATAAAGTATTTAAACAATGATCGTATACGTTGCGTAATAGTCATATAATTAATGTCAGGATTTACTCTAATACGAATTAAATTATTCTCAAATTTTTTATTATTTTCTAGAAAAACAATAAAGTTATCAATTTCACTTAAATAGATTTCTGGATCATATCCTGATGAGATAAAGGATTCACAGAAAATTGTTTTATATTTTTTAAACCAAAACTCATACCAAAATTTAATTGCGAGTAAATCTGATTGTTGAGTAGCTATACTTTGAAATCGAAGACTTCCCATACAATACAGTAAAGGATAAAGGCAAGGTGCTGATATTGTTGCATCAAATAATAAAATGATTTTATTTTCATTTGAATATTTTTTTGAAAGTCGAATTGTTTTTATAAAGAACATAAATTTTCCGAGAACTTTATGAATTATTTAAAATATAAACATAAGTCATTTTAGTCTAGTTGAAAATAGTAACTAAGTAATTGTTTTGTAGTTTAGTGAGAGGGTTTATGAACTTAAAGTATCATGTACTCAATTTAACATAATATACATTATACGCAATCTAAGTTATTTATAAAAAGCCACACTTGATTATGTAGCTTTTTATAAATAACTTAGATCACATCAAATTCAATTCGACGGTTTTTCTTACGGCCATCTGCAGTTGCATTATCAGCAACGGGTTTGTTCGAGCCCAATCCTTCAACACTTAAACGTTCTGCAGAAATACTTTTATTGATCAAGTAGTTTTTAACAGCTACAGCACGCTCTTTACTTAAAGCAAGATTTTTTGCAGCGTCACCTGAGCTGTCTGTGTGTCCAATAATTTTAACCTTTTTTCCACCAACCTTATTCAGAGCCACCGCCATTTCATCTAAGATTTGAGTTCCACTCATAGCCAAAACTGCACTGCCAGATTCAAATTCTATAATTCTGTTTTTAAGTGCTTCATCTACAATTTGCTGTTCAGCCTGATTGACAGAAAGCTGCGCATTCAAGCGATATGGTGGCGTTACTAAACTTTGGAATAAGCTTGTTGTAGGCTGAACTTCATTTGAACGCGATATTTTTCCATTAAGTTCCATTTGCGTACCACGTACAGAAAGTTTACCTTGGTGAACTTTTTTTAACTCTGGAACCACCATATTCGCAACAGATTCACTCCAACCATTTGGAGCATTAACCGCTTTAACCTTTATTTTATCAATCACTTGGTCAGCGCCATAAACACTATACATCTTATTTAAAATGATTTGCTTACTGGCATCATTTGGAACAACACCCTCAACAATAATCGGTTCAGCCCAGACATTCACGCTCAAAACCAACGTTAAAGTCAGCAGCCATTTATTCGACTTAAATCTATGATTTATTTTCATATTTTACTAATCTATAAAAGTTTTTTTAAAAAGTTTCACAGCTTGTATTAAGCTCAATTGCCGCTCACACAAAGCTTGCTCCAGCGTTGCCAAACCGGCATTTTGCTCTAAATATGCATCAATCCAATTGGCTTGAACCAATGAAACCCAGTGATCTGAATCTAACTTTTGCGTGAAAATTTCACTTAAGGTCATAATATCTGCCCCTTGAAAGCCAAAAAGAAGTACTGGTTTTTCGCTATGTAAAATCCCTATCAGAAGCTCAGCATTTTGATTTTGAATAAAAAAACTGATTAGATTGACCCAAAAAGCTGCAATTTCATAGCAGTAGCTAGAGTTATTAATAGGTAAAATCAACACTTTAGTTAAGCGACTAGTACCATGTTGAATGACGGGCTGTAACAATAATCCGAGTCCAATCATGCTTTGTGCAAGCTCGTAACTGCTCATTCTTAGTAATTGAGAAAATGAATGTATCGTATGGTGTTCATAAAATGCCGAAACTTCGCTGTGATTAAAAACTTGTATCTCATTATTTAATTTAGATAATTTATCAAGCACGATATTGGGGTCACGTATCGAACGTACCACACGATTCTTTTGAAATAAGTCGATTAAAGTTTGCTTATAGCGATATGGCGCATAAATAATATTATCAAAACTATTTTCAACTTCTAATAAATGACTCAATACCATTGGAAATTGACGGCCAGAACTATCGTGACTGGCAATCAAATTTGCCACAAGAAAATTATTTTCTTGTGGATTGGCAATAAAAAAGTCTAATGAAGGTAGCTTTTCATACGCTTGACTAAATCCCTCTGATTGCATGGCATGTTCTAATGCTTCAGTAATCCACTGATCAATCAGTTGAATTAAGGCATACTGACCGCGTGTTTTTAAGAAATCACCACGTGCAGGACATTTTCCGTAATATAAAGCTAAAGTCCGCAGTTCATCCATCACAATACTCCTTACAACCTAGCCACTTTCGAGAAATCATAAACGAGACTCCTGTATCCCCGATGTTGGAGCTTTAGGACTTGCAACAGTTGCTGAAGGTGTGGTTTGCGCTGCCACCACACGTACGGATTTATTGGTGACAATTTGATCGACCAGTTGCATGCCATTGTAACTGCGCTGCCCGCCTACTCCACCATTTGCGTCTCCGCTGATTAAACGGAAATTGACTTTTACTGCAAGCTCTGGATTTTGCTGATTTCTCCAAATCATTTCATAGCTTCCGCCACGTTGCGTTCGCTCAGCACCGTCAATTAAACGATTAATGCCATATTCACCAGGCGCCTCAAAAATCGTATGCGTTTTCCCATCTAAATCAATGGCTGTAATACGCGCGCCTGGAATTGCTCCAGCATTGGGCCATACAAAATTCACCCATTGTTGAATGCCGTTTTCATAAAGCATTCTTTGTCCATCAATATCAATGGTATAGGATAAAAACTTAGGATTTTCAATTGGGTAAAATTGAAAATTGGATTGTGCCGTAGCTGCAGGTGCAGATGAGGCTTGATTTAATGTTCCAGTTGCCATGCCATTACTTGGCGCAACATAGCTTTGGAAATTCATTACAAATTGTGGATTTAAACTAATCCCTAAATCTTTCCATGTCTTAGAAGTCAAGGTATAACCACGACGAATAACCAGTGGATCAAGATACTCTTTGACATAACGCGCAATACTGCCATTTTCGCCAAGAATTTGGCTAATTTCATTGCTGGTTGCTTGCAGTGTCGCTGAAGAGTTAAAAGGATATTTTTTACTCAGGTTCGTGTTGAAAGGTTGGTAGACTTGCATAACCCATAGCTTATTCATCTCATCTTGTGCGGGGAGAATTAAACTTTCAAATGATTGTGTCAGTGGCGACATCAACAGCTTTTGGAGCAGTTTCTGATCAACCTCAGACAAGCCCACAGACATTTTTTCATCGACCAGCTTCTGCGTTGTATTAAAAACAGAGTTTTGCTCATTAATGGTCGACTTAACTAAACTCATCGCAGATGGTCCAATATCCCCTGAGCTTTTCAAGTCATTGAATTTACTTCGAACTTGCGCTAAAGATTGCATGTATTCATCAAGCAAAGACTTATTTTGTTGATCATCACGCTTACGCACCAGCTGATAAAACATCTGGAATTCTTTAGAAATCGGGCCTTGCGCTTGATTCATGACTTTGGCATCAAGCTGAGTTTCATCTCGTCTTAATACTTTGCGTTTAAACCAAGCCACAAAACCTGTTTGTGGCGCTGCCAGCTCCGCCATTACGACTGGATTGTCCCAACTGGTTTCTTTGGCAACGCGATCAAAAACACTACGAATGGGTGAGTTTTCAGGCTCGCCTAAAACTTGGACAAAGCTCGCCTGTTGTCCGTAATCCTTAGCTTTGGCATAATGTATCGCACCTAAAAATTTTCGCCACTCTGCAATATATTCTTTTTTATAGAGTTCTGTGAGTTGTTTACGGATTTGATCGGGACTACCACTAAATGATAAGTCATCCGACTGTGTGCTGTTGAGTACCCAGTCTTTGGTATCCGTAGGACGTTTTGCAACTTCATCGATGGCTTGTTCAACATATTCTGACCATGCAGCATGTGTAAACATACCCGGTAAGGCATAACTGCCTAAGATTGCATTTTGATTGGCATCACCAAGCATTTGTTTTATGGTTAATGCTGGATAACGAACAGCCGCGCGCATTTTTAATTCATTATAAACACGGTCTCGTGCAGGCATCCCACGAACAACAGACAGAAGAACTTGACGCGTTTGATCCACCACTAAGCTGTCTGAGCTGAGTACAGGAAATTTAGGATCGCTAGCTAAAGTCATGCTATACGACAAAATTTGCTCTGCCTTCTGGATCATTTCTCCGCGAGGCATTTGACCACGATTATTATCCAACCATGAACGCCAGAAACGTGTGACTTGATCACTTAAATGACTTGCATCCATATATTGAGTATTGCCCATCATTAAATAGGCTTTTAAAGCATTGTATGCATCTTGTGGATTTGCATCATTAGGCTCTAAATATTGCTGTGTTTTTGCAACAGGTGTCAGCTCTACATTTGCGTGGTTTGTACGCAATTTTTCTTCATTGCTTTTCACCCGCTGTAGATATTGGGCAATATTTTGTTGTGTTGGAATCAAGACGATTTGCTCAACACCTTTTAAATATTCTGTTTTTAACTTCTCCCGCAGCTCATCTCCCTGATACAAACCAAAACCCAGCTTTAAAGGACGATCTTCTTCAAATTGGTCCAACTGCTGCATACGCTCCTGTAAAATCAAGAGTGCACTCAGTTGTGTAGACAACTCTTGGCCCGATTGCTTTTCAAGTAAAACAACTTTGTCTAAATCGGCTTGTACGTCTGCAATCAATTGCTGATTATTCCGATAAGACCACACCCATAGACTTAGAATAATAGCCACACCAAATAAAGCGGCAACAAAGGCAATATAACGCTGACGCTTTCGGCTAGGGTTAATATGTTGTTTAACGAGGTTCTTGTCTTTCAGAATAATGTCAGAAAATAAACCTTTTAAAAAATAGCCATGGTTTTGCGAAACTGAGCGCGTTGGAATGCCATTTTCATTGTCTAAACCTTTTTGCAATAAAAAGTCTTGAGCAATTTGCTCGGTCATTGGACTTTCAATAATGCCTTCTTGCAGTGCACTGGTGAAATAAAAGCCACGGAAAACAGGTTTAAATTGATAAGGGTTATCTTCAAACAGCGTGCCGATAAATGTCTTTAACGCAGGCTTTAAGCTCTTAAACTCTAAAGGAAATGTCATGACACTTGGAGAAATATTCTGCGAGTGTCGACGGCTGAGATGTGTCGTACTGACGCCTTTTAAACCGTCATATAAGATGGAATAATGTTTTTCAAACAATTCAACAGCATTATTAGCCCCATCGGTTGTATAAGGCAGTGTCGCCCCCCAAACCTGATCAAACTCACCGACTTCATAGCATTCAAAAAACTCAGTAAAGCCTGCTATCAGATCCATTTTAGAGAAGACCAAATAAACAGGTGAAAAAACCTCTAAGCGCTCAGTAAGATCTTGAATTCGTGCACGTAAATTCTTTGCCAGTTTGATCGACTTTTCTGGACTGTTACTCACTAACTCAGCAATACTGACAATCACGATCAAGCCATTGATTGGTGCTTTTGAGCGGTTTTTTTTCAAGATATTTAAAAAACCTAACCATTCAAAATGATCTTCCGCATAAACGGAATAACGACCCGCAGTATCTAATAACACGCCTTCTGTTGAAAAAAACCAGTCGCAATGACGCGTTCCACTTAATCCAGCAGAAACTGATTTTTGATGAGTTTCTTCAAAAGGAAACTTTAAACCCGAATTATAAATGGCCGAACTTTTACCTGCAGCAGGATTACCAATTACCATATACCATGGCAACTCGTAGAGTGCAGCATTGCCCTTTTTATCCCCCAGTTTTGATTTTCGAATCAACTGAATAGATTCTTTCATTTGTTGCTGAATCAAATGAAGTTCATCTTTGTTTTTTTGTTTGCCATATTCTGCATTGGTGTCATGTGCAATGGCATCGGCAAGAGCTTCACCTTGTGCAGCATGTCGACGACGTACAATGAGTAAATAAATCCCCCACAGCATCAACCCGAATACATAACAAATCATTAAAGGCCAAAAGATTTTGGCTGGAATGACGTTATACATGGCCATTAGTGCGACAAAACCCGATATAGCCATAATAGCTTTAGGGTTGCTCACATACTGCCAAACATAACCTAAGACGTTATAAAATAAAGAATTCACAATACTCTCTTATTCTTTTTTAATTTAAATGGTTGGTTCTACAGGGATATTACTGTCTTCACACGCATGTAGAAAACAATGTGTAGACATTTGATCAATGCTATAAATCATTGCCATCAACTCATCAGGCAAATGCATACTTAACATAAATCCAAATACTTTGGCCAAATGCTGCGTATGTCCAAAGCTTTGTTTGGTATGAATGAAGTGATGTGATTCAATCCCACTTCGATCAAAAATTTGGTTAAGTTTTTTCATGGTTTGAATGTCTGTAATATCATCGAGCATCAGCACAAAAGGCTGAATATCTTTAAATTGTTCTAATGGCTTCATCGGTGGGGATGCAAAATGATTGGCAAGATTGGCCTCGTTTAGTGCAATCTTGAGTTGTTTTAAGGGTTTGATATCAAATAATGGTAAAGAAGATGATGCTAAGCACCAACTAGAGGCATATTCAGCAGGCAAGTAATGGTCGGTTAACCATGTTTTTTCATCGAGCAGTTCTTGGTCAATTTCAGAATCTACATTCAGGATGAACGTGATTTCCTCTGACTGCTGAGAAATTTGCTCCAATAACAGTATCCAATCTTTATAAGCTGTTTCTTGACTGAAATAATGGTGCTCAAGATGAATTTGCTGCGTAATCACGCCCAGTGAACTTAAATAATCCTGTACGACACCACTGCTTTGTTCTTCATTCCAAACATGTAACATTGATTCAGGCAGCAGCATATGTATATTGATACGGTTTAATTTAGCAACCTGCTGCACATCAGGTTGTTCCTCTGGTTCATTGCTATCATATTCACTCGTAGGATCAATCCATGCCGGATGCATACGATACTCATAGGCCAATTCACTGTCATAAAATAAGGCCGATTGCTTTAAATGCTGCGAGATTTGCCACAATGTTTCTGCATGTTGCTCTAGTTGATGCTCGATCAGGGCTTGAATTCGCAGATGGCGCGGATGATCAACGACTTCATCATCGTCCTGATTTGTAATGACATGATCTAGTGCATGTATGCGATAAGACAGCATCGGTAAGCCATAGGCATTTTGTAATTGCGTATCGAGCTCTGGGCTTTTAAATTTTTTAATCTCGTCAAGAATCTCGTCATTTTCCCCAAAGGCACTATATGCAGACGAGGAATAAATATTCAGGTTTAACCACTGAACTTCAACAGCTTCAGCCTGTTGTTTCTCATCTTGGTTCTCATCATCCTGATGCTGCTCTACTTGCGCTTGTTTTTGTTGCTCTTTGCGCTTTTGGTGAGCTTTAATACCATGATAAATAAATACTGGAGACCATAAAATTACGCACAGAATCAGTGGAAATAGAAGTAAATAATTAAGCAGGTCTGCCCCAGTTGGGTCATACTGAATGTCACGCCAGTAAAAAATGACGATTCCTGCGACAAGCAACAATAAGCTGCTCAAAGTACCAATAAAGAGCTTAAGCATGCCCCATCCCCATCAATGTATAACAGGTTTCGTGATTGTGTTCGGTCGGCATCGGCATTAAAAAAACGCCTTGTGATAAACCAATGGTCATCGTTGAACTCAGCTGAATCGGTTGAATATCCTCTTTCCTCAGGATGATTCTTAAATCCACCCCAAGCGTTGGACTGAGCCAGCTTGCAAGTAATCGTTTAAGTTTTATACTCTCAGCTTGATCGGGTAAAAATTTTAAATACTCGGTGTATGAGACGGGGCCAACTTCTATTTCAATTTTTCCATCTATTTGACGGATATTTTCTCCACAAAAGGTATTAATACCCAATTGATTATTGCCCCCAAGTGTGCTTCTTTGTTCAGGGGACAAGTGAAAAATCTCTTCAACAAATTCTTTAATCTTAAAGGGTTGCTTAAACACACAACTCAGCATGGTTTTTAGCGCATGTGATGTATTATTTTGCCCCTGCATTAATCCAGCGAATTCAGCAAAATAATCATCTAAATCCTGCTGCTCATGCTGCGCACTCACATAGCCATTTAGTGCATGCAAAATATCGAGGTAATGGTTTTCTTGCTCAATCTCATAGCGAATCGGTAAATGGTAAGCTAAAGATGCATCCACATATTGCGCCGTGAGCTTGTGATTAAATAAACCTAAAAAATGAAGTGTTTCATTCCGTTGTATACGCGCACTTTGTTTAATTTTATTGGTATAGCTATACGGTAAGGTGCCCTGAATCCCAGTTAAACCAATCATTAAGTTGGTTAAGTAAATTTTTTCTTCGTCAAGGGTCAAACTCTCAATTTCGGCATTCGGGAAATTGAGATTCAGTGAACTATGAAACTTAAACTGCTTTGCCCAATCCCCTTCTTTTTGGGCATGGGGAGCTTCCGCATGACGTAATAATCGCGTGGCCTGAATAAATTCAAAAGCGTTCGGTTGTTCAATCAGTACATCAACTATAGAAGTGTCTTGCCACCAACGTTCTGCACGCATTGGTATAACTCCTGTTGAGATTGAGCATCTGAAATAACAACATCGACAAAACTGTTCATCTGGACTTTTAGATTAAAGACATGCGACAACAACTGGCTAAAAATATATAAGCTATGTCCTCGAAACACTTTCGAATCTATCCCTAGATTTACTTTCAACCCTCGTATAAACAGTGGGAATGGTTTTGCATCTACCATCTTTTGCTTTAATTCAAAATTAACCGACTGAATCGCATTAATAATAAGGTGGTTTTCTTTAAGCTGAGGCAAATTGTAGAGTTCAAGTAGTTCTTGAATATGGCTTAGAGCATCGCCCTTAGTGAGAGATAAAGTATTTAATGATAAATGCGAAATGATCCGCCATTGCTCTTTTTTATTTTGTTCAAAGTAATAGGGTTTATTCGGTCTTTTTAAAACCACAGCTCGCCGTGCCAGACTACTGTCATTCAGATTTAATATATTGTTGGCTTGGCTCAATGCCTCATGGGGTAAATCACGATTGGAGCATAATAATTGCGTACTGATAAAATCAGATTTGGTTGTTTCAGGTGATAAATGTTTTGAAATAATACTATAACCTGTTTCAACATATTTATTTTGTAGCTGTGCCGAATTCAAACTATAAAAAAACTGAGTCTCATCCTTTTGATAATGACTCATCGCAAAGAATGGATAAATTTCAAAGGTAGTCTGATCTTTATTCGATTTTTCACGAATCATTTGCATTTTGGTAATCGAATAAGTTTGATAAAACTCAGGATGATGAGCATCGGTAATTAAAGGATACTCGAGTTGTTGATGATTAATTTTTTGAGGTTCAGCCTGTTTTTTAAATAAATTGATAACTGGTACTGCATATAATTTAAAGTTTGCGATATTAAACTCAGAATAATTTCGAATATTGACCTGATCATTTAAATTCAGTTTAAGATGAATCAAAATTTCAAACTGATTTTGTTCTTTTTCTAAATATTTTAAAAAACCTAAGTTCATATTGAGGAAGTTAAATTTTTCAGAAAAACAGAAATATTCCATCAACAACCGATATGCATGATGTGTATGTTGATCCAAGGGCAACAGACTTTCCGTTTCAGCAAAACCCATGATACTAAACGGATTTGGGATGTCGATGACGCGATGACCAACCTTTAATGAAAATCCTGTACTCGACTGGAACACAGCATCCAAAACTTGTAGTGGAAAATTGGATATCGCATCCAAATAAATAGGCAAATTTTCTTTTTCTAAAATTCGATGTGCCTGATTAAAAATATTAAATCCTAAGCTAAGCGTTGCATTTTGATTTAAATGCATATGCGCACTAGAATTGGTTTTAAAATTAAGGTGACTAAGTTCAATGGGTAATAACTTTAGTTCTTGTGTAGTGCTAAATTCACACTGTACACCTTTAAAACTCCTTGATTTTATTGCAGTATTTTTAGGAATGAGATGAGCGTCAGTTAATTGTTTACATTTATTTAAGTCTTCAAAACTGACCACAGTACATGCAGGAAATGGTTTGAGGTATTGAGGGAACATCACCTCAAATAAAGACCGGGTAAAGATGTCGTAACTGTCCGCCAGTTTCTTATCAATTCTTGCTGCAATTAAAGAAAAGGACTGAATTAAGCGTTCAATATGCGGATCATCTACTTGCTCTTGGTTTAAGGATAAACGCTGAGCGATTTTTGGGTATTTTTGCGAAAACTCACGGGACTGCTGCCCAAATTCTTGTAATTGTTTTTCGTAGTACGGTAATAATTCTTCAATCACAAATCAGCCCCATTAAGCTCTTGCAGAAATAACATATTGTTGTGTTGTCGGTTTGAGCAAAGCATCAAAAATGACGGGTTCATATAAAGGATGAATATTTAAATAGGCTTGAATACTCAAACACAAAGCCCCCATATTCTGCCCATCGAGCAACATTTCGACTTTGATTTGTTTTAGTCTCGGCTCATGCGCTGTAATAGACGCTGCAATCGACTGGCAAATTTTATCGCGATCGGTCGGATTCGCAGTCGATAATCCAACAAAATCAATGATTCCAAATTGAACAATGGACTTTTTTACCAACGGAAAAGCATCAATTGAATCATTAAAATTCGCCATACGACTGTTCAACAAATCTTCTAAGTCGGTCGCGACGGATTCACGTAGCTCCTGAAGAGACATCCCCAATCGGTCCTGTTCAGTGGTCGGTAGTAATCGGTCAAATAGCGTTTTTCTAAACCCATAGGGATAAAGCTGATCTAGATTCATGTTGATTAAAATCATCTCGCATAAATAAAGGCCAACGTTGGTTAGCCTTTATTTTTTCAGTTATTTTTATGCAGCGTATGATGCAGTATTGTTTGATAGAGACCATTTCTTGGTCACAGCACCTTTTTGTGTGCCATTAATATCTTGCTGGTTATACGTCCATTCCACAGCAGCATATTTCAAACCAAATCCTTCAAGCGGAACACCTTCTTCACTTACTGTTGGTGTAACACTTGAAACCAAAACATGCTTCAATTTAATTTGTAGATACTTGATGCGCTTATCGCCATTTGCGCGATAAAAATCAATTTGTACTTCATCAAAGGTATAACCCGCTGAACATGCTTCCCAAAGTTTTGGACTGGTTGCATCCAAATCTTTAACAAAAAGCATGTCTGAGTGTTCAACACGTTCTGCCGTATGACCACCAACACTTGATGATGTTGCAGACTTTGGCTGACGAATATTGTGCGACCAAGAGTTCACCTCTAACCAGCCTTGGTGCTCTGTATCACGCGACTCGCCATCGACCTTATATTTACCTCTGAACTGTACGTATATGTCTTTCATTTGTAATCTTTTCCTATTCTAAAGTTATTATGTGTTGGCACTCAAATTAGTTTGAGGACTGAGGTAACTCAGTAACAAGTCGCAGTGATACTGACAACTCATCCAACTGGAAATGTGGTCTTAAGAAAACCACAGATTTGTAGTGCCCCGGTTGTGCTGGGTTCTCTACAACTTTGACAGATGCTTCACGCAGCGGATATTGCGCTTTCGCCTCTTGTGAAGCCCCGTCATCAAGCAAAATATATTGAGCCAACCACTCATTTAAAAATGTTTCAATGTTTCCAGCCGAAGCAAAGCTTCCAACTTTGTCTCGCATCATGGCTTTTAAATAATGTGCAATACGTGAAACGGCCATAATGTACTGAATTTGGCTAGATAAAGCAGAGTTTGCATTGGCAGAATCGCTATTATACTTTTTAGGTTTCTGCGTCGATTGCGCACCAAAAAATGCAGCATAATCCGTGTTTTTACAATGCACTAAAGGAATAAAGCCAAGATCACTGAGCTCTTTTTCACGACGATCAGTGATGGCAATTTCAGTTGGACATTTAAAGACAACTTCACCATCACTGGTTTTAAAGGTATGAACAGGCAACCCTTCAACCAAGCCACCACCTTCAACCCCACGAATGGCAGCACACCAACCATGCATATCAAAAGCATTGGTCAAACGCGTGCCAAAAGCGTAGGCTGCGTTCATCCATAAATATTCATCGTGATTTTGCCCAGAGACTTCTTCAACAAAATTAAAGCCTTCAGTCGCTGTACCTTCCTTAGGGTGATAAGGCAAACGACCCAATACACGTGGCATTGTTAATGCAACATAGCGTGCATCATCACTTTCTCGGAAAGAACGCCACTGGACATATTCAGCGGTTTCAAAAATTTTGGATACTTCACGCGGACGGTCAATATCCGTAAAGGATTCTAATCCAAGGATGTTGGCATCTGCTGCAGAAATAAAGGGTGCATGCGCAGCTGCAGCAACATGTGAAATTTGTTCCAGCAAATACATGTCTGAAGGTGTACGATCAAACTCGAAATCGCCAATTAATGTGGCATATGGCGCACCACCAAATGACCCATATTCTTCTTCATAGATCTTTTTAAACAATGTACTTTGATCAAAGTCCGTTGCGCCTTGAAAATCCTTGATTAATTCTTTCTTCGTTGTATTCAACATACGAATCTTAATCAATGGATTAGATGGCGTTTCTTGGCAAAAGTAATATAAACCGCGCCATGTCGATTCAATTTTTTGAAATTGTTCGTCATGGATAATTTTACTGAGCTGCGTTGAAATGAGTGCATCAATTTCAGCAATACGCTTATCAATCGATAATGTCATATTTTCTGAAACAGTAATCGTCCCCGCCATCACTTCTTTAGCAAGTTCGCCAATTAAACTTTTCGCTCGATCATGCTCTTCTTCATTTCGAGCAATTCGACTACGTTCAACGATTGAATCTAAAAGCGTAAATTCTTCTGTAGTATCTTGAGCAACTGCAGCGGATTGGGCATTATTCATTTTCAGCCTCCACACTCATTTTGCGTACTTGATCTGTATTTTGCAGAACTTGATCAAGTAGATCTTCTAAGCGCTCATTATTCGAAATTTTGTTACGCAAATCAGTTAAACGTTCACGAGCTTCCACTAATTTTCTCAATGGATCCACTTGCTGAACCACATTTTCTGGACGAAAATCTTCCATCGACTTAAAGGTCAAATCAACAGACATACGTCCACCATCTTCAGTCAATGTATTTTCAACTTGATAGGCAGCACGCGGTGCTAAGGACTCCATGACTTCATCAATGTTTTCTAAATCAACATTAATAAATTTTTTGTCTTTGAGCTTGTTTTTTTCTATTTCAGATGCCGCGGAAAAATCACCTAAGACACCAACAACAAAAGGTAACTCTTTGATTTCTTTAGCATCACCAACTTCAACATCATAAGTCAGTTGCACCCGAGGTGGTCGAATACGCTGTAACTTTTTTTGGACGCTTTCACGTTTAGCCATATGAAAATCCTGTTTTTTATTATTTCAAAAATGAAAGTTTTTAAAGTGAATTGAAGGGATTTGTATTCGGTTTGCTCGCCACTTCTGTTGATTGTACTTTCTCAACTTTTTTGGGTTTTGCCACCTGAGCCGTTGTTTTCTTTGTGGTTTGTTTGGTTGAATTCGCAGTCTTACGTGTGGTTTTCTTTGGTGCTTTGATCACCACAGCCTTTGCATCACTCGTATCTGGCGCTGGCAAAGAATTACGAACAAGATTAGACAGCTCTTTAGCAGGTGGATAAGTTAAATCTGCAGATAAATAGCGCATTTCTTCTTGACGCATATGATTTAACGCCGTATTTGCAATCGAAACGCCAGCTAAAAACCGAGTATCTGTTAATGATGTATGATTAATATTTCGCGCATTTAACTCTTCAACCAGTTGAAGTGCTTTATAACTTTTCCCGAGTTCTTGATAACGGCTTGCAGCTTGAACCAATAATTTATTTTTTAGCTCATCATTTTTTTTATTTTTACTATCGCAAATCTGTGCATATAAACTTAGTAAATCGTGATCAGTTTCACCATTTACCAATGGGTAATCTTTAATACACTTATTTTTTAAACTAATACCCTCTTCTGCCGCTGCAAAAGCAAATGGTGTCACCGTTAATAAAACGAATGTAGGTAAAATTAAATAATATTTTTTCAAAACTTGCCTCAAACCTTTATGAATAAAAAATTAAAATTATTATCAGTAATTTCGATTTAAAATATACACACCCTAGGTAAATACTTTCTGCTTATATAATGCGCTTGGATTTAACAAAAATATGGCACCTAAAGTCAAGGGAAGAAATGTTACTCAAAAGTAACTGTGTTTGCTTTTTGTAATATATCTTCTTTTTTATCTAAATTTCATTTGTGTATTATGATGGCATATATATAAAATACCCGCCAAATAGCATTTATAATGGCTTGTAAAATGCTAATTTATAAATAATTTTATATTTACACTAAAAACACAGATAGCCATTGGCATATTTGTCTTGTAAAAACTTTGCTATAAAGCATGACTGAGTTACATATGAATAACCTTAAAATATTAATTAAGAAGCTATCTAATCATGCGCGTGTTGCTCTAGAGAAGTCTGCAAATAGTTGTATTAATCAACAAAATTATGAAATCGAAATTGAGCATTTTTTTCTTGAATTATTAGAACAACAAGAGCCAAATGATCTCCACTTATTGGTTGAAAAATATAAAATTTCCCATGATTTTTTAGTTAAGGATTTACAACTCAGTCTTTCCCAGTTGCCTAAAGGAAATACTCGCACCCCGATATTTGCTCAATCCATAATTCGTTTATTGGAGCAAGCGTGGTTACTTGCTTCAGCCGAACAAAATCCTGTCATTCGAACAGGTCATATTTTGGTAGCACTTTTAACAGCACCAGATTTGCATCAAATGGCATTGCGCGCTTCAAGCCAGTTTGAACTGTTCCCGATCGATACAATGAAACATAAATTTTTAGACCTATGCTCAAACAGTATCGAACAAGACGTTTTACAGAAACCAGCGCCAAGCGAAAGCACTGAACCAGCACAACATCTGGCTAAAAACAAAACGCCAGCACTTGATCAATATACGATTAACCTGACCCAAAAGGCACAAAGTGGCCTTATCGACCCTGTTATCGGTCGTGAGTTTGAAATACGTTTAATGCTCGATATCCTAATGCGTCGACGCCAAAATAACCCCATTTTAACTGGTGAACCGGGTGTAGGAAAAACGGCTGTCGTTGAAGGTTTGGCACTAAAAATCGTGAACAACCAAGTGCCTGATGCTTTAAAAAATGTTCAGCTGCATACGCTTGATATGGGACTATTACAAGCAGGTGCCAGCGTAAAAGGTGAATTTGAAAATCGCTTGAAACAAGTGATTCAAGAGGTTCAGTCTGCCACGCATCCTATAATTTTATTTATCGATGAAGCTCACACTTTGATTGGTGCAGGAGGTCAAGCAGGCCAAAATGATGCTGCCAATCTATTAAAACCCGCACTGGCTCGTGGTGAGTTACGTACCATTGCAGCAACCACATGGGCTGAATATAAACAATATTTTGAAAAAGATGCAGCGCTCAGTCGACGCTTTCAAGTCGTTAAAGTTGAAGAACCAACCGAAGATGTCGCCATCGATATGTTACGTGCCATGCTACCAGTCATGGCCAATCATTTTAATTTAAATATTGATGATGAAGCTATCATCACAGCCGTACACTCTTCACATCGTTATATTAGTGGTCGTCAACTCCCAGACAAAGCAATTAGTGTACTGGATACAGCCGCAGCGCGTGTAGCACTCACTCAGAATGCACAACCTGTAAAGTTAGATCAGATACTTGCTCAACAACATAATCTCAAACTTGAATATGAGATTTTAGAAAATGAACATAAAAATTTACCGATTCATCATGAGCGCTTGCACGATTTGAAGCAAAAACTAGCGCAGCTTGAGCGCGAAATTGAATACACTCAAACGCAGTGGCAAAAAGAAAGAGCGCTTGTTGAACAGATAAAACAACGCCAACAAGATATAACTGCTAACAACACTCAAGAAGAGATTACTGCGCTTCGTGAAGAATTAAGCAATGTACAAGGCCAGAATCCCTTAGTGTTTGAGCGCGTTAATGCACAAATCATTAATGAAATTATTTCAGACTGGACCGGTATTCCTGTGGGCAATATGGTGAACGATGAAATAAAACAGATTCTCAGCCTAGAAAGCAAACTGGCTGAGCGTGTTATGGGACAAGACTCTGCCCTACATCAACTGGTTCAGGGGATTAAAACATCTAAAGCAAAATTGGATGATCCTAATAAACCGCAAGGCGTGTTCATGTTGGTGGGGCCAAGTGGTGTCGGTAAAACCGAAACCGCACTTGCGCTGGCGAGTGAGCTTTATGGTGGAGAATCCCACCTAATCACTATTAATATGTCTGAATATCAAGAAGCACATACCGTTTCTTCTTTAAAAGGTGCTCCACCTGGATATGTGGGATATGGTCAAGGTGGTGTGCTGACTGAAGCCGTTCGCCGCAATCCTTATAGTGTGGTTTTATTGGATGAAATTGAAAAAGCACACAACGATGTTCAAGAACTCTTTTATCAAGTTTTCGACAAAGGTACGCTTGAGGATGGTGAAGGCCGAATCATCGACTTTAAGAATACCACCATTATTTTGACCTCGAATGTAGGTTCGAATGCCATTATGCAGGCGTGTTTGAATCAACCGATTGAGGAGTGGCCAACAGCAGAAAGCCTAGCTGAGCAGTTAAAACCAAGTTTATATAAACAATTTAAACCTGCTTTTTTAGGGCGCATGCGTATCGTTCCCTATTTCCCACTGCATGATGATTTACTGGTTCAAATTATCCATCATAAAATCAAGAAAATAACCGCTCGCCTTGAGAAGCAGTACCAAAGCAAAGTTCAATATTCAGAGGAACTGGTAGAATTGTTATTAAGTCGCTGCACGGAAGTCGATAGCGGCGCACGGAATGTTGATCACATTTTGAATGCCAGTATATTGCCTGCTTTAGCCACAGAAATATTGATGGCTTTGGCAGCAGATCATTTGCCTAGAGTCATTCAGATCGATGTCAAAGATGATGAAATTACTTATGTTTTAGACCCTGTCGAAAAGACCACGGCTAAAAAGAAACGACATCCTGCTAAAAATAAAGCGAATCAAGTTTAATAGAATATAGAGTGTAAAATTATGAGCTTAGAAATCGAGCCTTTATTGTCTCCTATCTCAAGCGATCAACCATGTGGACAAGACTTGTCTTTTTCCAATGAATTCCACGCTATCAAAATCGCAAAAACTCAGGATGATCCATTACTTGATCAAGGCGACTGGGTCGCTGAACCCAAGCAAGCAGACTGGCATTTCGTTGAACAAAAATCTATCGAGCTTCTCACGGGAAAATCAAAAGATTTACGCTTATTGGGCTGGTTACTTGAAGCGTGGTCAAATTTATACGGATTCGAAGGCACCGCAAAAGCCCTAGAGCTTATGCACCGGACGTTAAATGAGTATTGGACACAACTTCATCCTGAAATTGAAGAAGAAGATTTAGATCAACGTCTAGGTTTATTGCAAGGCTCAATTAATCATTTGATTCCACTGCTTAAACAAGTCGCTATCGTGAATGTTCCTGCATTTTCACTCAGTGATTATGAAGCCTTACTGAGACAAAAAAACCATTTGTTGAAACAAGTCGAAAGTTATACAGATGATACCAATAGCTCTCAGATTTTAGAACAATTTGAGCAGAGCTTGTTCAATACATCAAAATCATTTCAATATCAGAACTATCAACATTTTTCGGCGATTCTGGCTGAATGGTCAATTTTGAAAAGTGTATTAGATACCTTAATGGGCTTAGATGCACCAAGCTTTGCTGCTATTGATACTCAGCTTGAAGACATCCACACCAGTTTAAAAAAGCTCTATAAAACCGATGTTTTTACCCAACCTGTAATGGCGACACAAACGTCTGAGTCTTCTGCTGCCGCAACGATAACAACACAGGCACTTTCATTTACTCAGCACAAAGAACAAGAGATTGACATGAACACCGTCCATCCATCCAAAGGCTTTCAGGTTCAACCGCAAAATCACTTGGCAAACCGTGAACAAGCCATGCGGGTATTACAAGAAATTTCTGACTATTTCCAAGCCAATGAACCGCATAGTCCCGTAAGCTATATGTTACAGAAAACCATCAAGTGGAGTCAGATGCCACTACATGAATGGTTAAATCAAGTCATTAAAAACGAAAATCCACTGCATAACGTCCAAGAACTACTGGGCGTGCAACAAGCAAATGAATCAAGCGACTGGTAATCTAAATGTTTAAAGCAGAAAAAATACTTTGGGGTGAAGGTCTATTTTTACGTCCTCAACATTTTCAATTACAAGATGCGTATCATGAACAACGTCTGAATCATACCATTCGTTCCACGATTCCATTTGCCTATGGCATTCAAAATATTCAATTTGATGAAGCCCAGTTACACACACATATCTTGGCACTCGAAAGTATTAGTATGATTTGGCAAGATGGCGAAATTTATCAGGCGCCAACACGTGATTTGCTGCCAGAGCCAGTGTTATTAGATGAACTGAATTTACGTGGCGAAATCCTGGTTTATTTAGCCTTGCCGATTGTACAAGCCAATAAGAAAAATGTGAGCGCTGAAAATAGTGCACAGTTTGGTCGCTACCACTCTTATCTGACCTCAACCCACGATTTATTTACAGATGCAACTGCAGCAGATATCACCTTATTGCGCCGCCGTGCAGAGTTTCGCTTGTTAGAGGCGAACGTAGAACCGAATCAAGAACTGGATGGTTTTTTGTATTTAGCTTTAGCAAAAATTAAACGTCAAAGCTCAGGTCAATTTGAATTTGATCGTCATTTTATTCCGCCTATCTTGCATATTGAATCTTCTGAAAATCTTATCTCGAGTTTGAAACGCAGTTTAAATGTCATCAAAGCGAAAATTAAGACCATTCAAAGTAATAATCGAGAAAATGAGCAAAAACTGATTGAGTTTCGCTCTGGCGACATTGTGTCATTTTGGTTGGTCAATGCACTCAACACAGCACACGCGACGTTGAATCATTTATTGCAATATCCGCATATCCATCCAGAGCGACTGTTTTTTGAATTATTACGTTTAATAGGCTCATTACTGACCTTTTCAACGGCTCATGAGGTTGATCATTTACCTCGCTATCAACACCATAATTTACAAGAAAGTTTTAGTCAGCTCGATGTCATTCTACGTGAGTTATTAGATACGATTATTTCAAACCGCTACATCAGTATCCAATTGAAAGAAACACGACCATCTTATTGGTTAGGCAGTTTAGAGTCAGACAAAATTACTCGAGATTCAAGACTTTACTTGGCTGTTTCTAGCAGCATGATGCAAAGTCACGAACTAATTCAATTGGTTCCGTTACGATTTAAAGTGGGCAATACCGTAGATGTTGAACAACGCGTCATCGCCGCACTACCTGCAGTTCCTTTGCATCATTTAATGCAGGTTCCAACCGCTATTCCAGTGCGATCTGGTGTGAGTTACTTTGAAATTGAACCAAATAATGACTTATACCAACGCATGTTGGATGCCGAGTCGATTTGTATTTATATTCCGGCAGGTTTCCAAGATATTGCTGTTGAATTGATTGCTGTGATGAATGGCTAAGGAAATGAATCATGAATAATGCCCCTTCACTTTTTGATGATGGACAAATTGGAACTGGTTCAATTTCTCAGCCCATGACCGCCAAAGCCACCAGCACAACCAACTTGGTCGACTTACTCCATGATGGTTTTTATATTGTATTTTTATTGAAAAACAAATATATACCGAGTAGTGCAACGGAATTCCGCGAAAAAATTATTGCTCTACTCAATCGCTTTGAAAACCAAGCCCGAAAATTACAATTTTCATCAGATGATATTCAAGATGCTAAATATGCTTACTGTGCATTATTAGATGAAACCATTGTGACTCAGCAAGATGCACAATTTTTCGAGCTACAAAATAGTTGGTTAATCAGTCCCTTACAGCTTAGTTTATTTGGCTCGCAACTTGCGGGTTATCGTTTTTTCGAAATTTTAGAAGAGTTACGCCGTAAAGGTAATAGTCGATTAGCCGCACTTGAAGTTTATCATTACTGCATGCTTCTGGGTTTTCATGGTAGATATCGCATTGAATCTATAGAAAATTTAAACCATTTGGTGGCACGTGTAGGCGATGAAATCGACTACTTAAAAGGAAAAAAGGCGGCCTTTTCTCCTTTTGCATCGCTCCCCGATCAAATTAAACACATGATTCACCGTGAGCTTCCTTTTTACTGGATTTTACTTTTTCTAATCGTATTCGCACTCTTATCCTTTGCGGGCTTGCGCTATATGTTATCAAAGCAAAGTACGAATTCTTTAGCCACATATGAAAATGTCATTTCTACGCCAACAGAACAGGCACATATTACTATTCATTTACCCTAAGAACTAACTCCATGGCTCATGAAAAACGGACTTCAGTCAAAATTTTGACGTCTACAAAAAAGAAAAATATTTCACCTATGCTCTATGCGTTTGGTGGTTTTTTGGGTGGTGTCGTATTGATGGCCACTCTTGGTTTTACTTATTTTTTTGCACAACAAAAAAATGATTCAAGACAGGTTAATCAAAGTTCTAGCGTGGATGTCACTGAACCCTCAGTCGATAATGAAGCCCCGACGCGGGAACCCGAAGCTATTTTTGAAGCGACTAAAGCCATCCCTTCTAAAAGTGTTCAACCTTCAAATGTAACTGAGCCGCCTGCTGATTTTCCTCAACCCAAAGAAGATGAATTAAGCAAAGCTTTTCTTCGTCCAACCGAAACAGTTGCTGCACCATCGATGAAGAGTGCTAGTCCGCAGCCCTTACCAAAAGAAAATAAGAAACAAAACTCGTCAACGCAAAGTTCGGCCGCACCGAAAGATAAAAATCACGACAAAGTAACCAAAGCAGAACAGGCTGTGGAAAAATCCGAAGAATCTCCCACAGGTAGTGTACAAACCAAAATTACAACTCGTACCGTCGAAGCCCCAATGCCAGCTACTATCAGACTATGATTTATGCTCTTTTTTCGCTTTTTCTAATCCTGGCACTAGGACTAGGTTTGGCACTATCCTACGAACTCAGAGCAAAATTTGCTGGCTTTTTTGTCGGGTTAATTCCTCAAGGAAAAAAAAGATTTCAATCCGCTCGTCATTTTGCACAGCATATAAATCATGCTGCTGCGCCCGAGCAATTGCAATCGCATTGGCATATTCAACAGTGGTGGATATTGGTTGCGGGTCTATTCTTATTTGCTAGCATCTTAATGTTTGCTTTTACCAGTCCAGTCACACCCACTAAAATCGAAGCGGATTATTTAAGACAATCGGATCCACAAATTTATGCCCTACTTGATGGACAAATTTTGTCTCCGCCACCTGAAATCGAAGAATCCTTAGTTGCTGCGGCCATAGTTGAAGCAAGTATGCTTGAGCAAGCGGATCTTAATAATAATTCTATTCAAGCCAGTGCTTTGAATTACGATCCAAGTATTCAGGATGTTCATTCAACTACTCATTCACATGACAATTTAGCAACGGCTGACCGTAAGTGGCACAAAATGAACCCACGCTATAAACAACGTCTACTGATGGTATTTAAAATAATGCGTGAGCAGCATGGATATGAACTCGTTTTACTGGAAGGCTATCGTAGCCCGCAGCGTCAGAATTCTTTAGCCAGCAATAAAAATACGACTTTGGCTCGTGGTTATCAGAGCTATCACCAATTTGGCTTGGCGGCGGATGTCGCATTTAAGCGGGATGGAAAAGTCGTTATTTCTGAACGAGATCCATGGGCGATGCGTGGCTATCAGCTCTATGGTGAAGTTGCAGAATCTGTAGGTTTAACTTGGGGCGGGCGTTGGAAGTCGATCCAAGACTATGGCCATACTGAATATCGAATGCCGAATTTAAAGAAAACTGCGGAAATGGCTGAAAAGCTGACCTCTGAAGGACAACTTTCAGCTGCGAATTTGAGTTAATCAGGTTGAAGGCTGACTCAAATATTGAGTGATGATTTGCAGAACTTGCGCAGTTTTCTCTGCATGTAACCAGTGTCCAGCATCTGCAACCGTCTGAATCTGGGCTTGAGAAAACTGCGATTGGATAGCTTCTATATATTCTGGCTTTTTTACATAAGGTGAGTTTCCACCACGTATAAATAATGCAGGCTTATGCCATGTTTCTATATTTTCCCATGACAGAATTTGGGCATAGTTCTGATACAGTGCATCTACATTAAACAACCACTTCCCTTTGCTAAAAGATTTCAAGAGAAACTGAATAACCATTTCTTCTTTGAGATATTCACGTATGATTTCTATAGCTTGCTGACGTGTTTCAATATCTGCTTTTTGTACTGCAAAGAGCGCTTTAAAAATTTGCTCATGATGATTTTCTTTATAAGCAATAGGCGTAATATCCAATACCACCAGTTGATCTAGTCGATCTCCTGCGAGTTCGGTCACTTTCATCACCAGTTTTCCACCCATCGAATGCCCGACCAAAGAAAAGTGCTCGATATTGAGTTCATTTAAAGTTTCAATTAGATCGGCTGCCATGACTTCATAAGTCATAACATTGGAATGTGACGATAACCCATGATTACGTACATCTACCTGTAATACATGGTGGCTTGAATAAAACTCTCGTGCCAACATCCCTAAATTGCTTAAACTGCCAAATAAACCGTGAACAAAGACCAGTGTTTTTGCCGCTGGCTGCTCATTTTGATGAAATTGATGATTTAAGATCATATGAAACTTACTTTATTTGCTTGCTATAGATATTGAATTTTTAATGGAAATAAATCAAATGACTTTTTATATTCAGCTCAATTTTGCTTAGGCTATTTTGAGTGAAATACTTACTTAGGCTAAATTTAAAGGCATGATGTACATGTCTGTTTAATATCAGATCAGATTTTAAGCAAGTGAAAAAATGCTTAAGACCTTAAGTCTTGCTACCTTTCTATTTTAAAAATAATTCAGCGGAATTTTTAAGTAAGAAATACCATTGTCTTCTGGTTGAGGGAACTTGCCTGCAAACATATTGATTTGAATTGCTGGTAATATCAATTTTGGCATGCTTAACGTTGCATCACGGCGATTTCGCATCTCGACAAAATCGACCCTTTCCGTTGTAATATTGATATGAATGTTTTCATGCTTTTGCGAATAAACCGATGTCTCATATTGGTATTGATCACGACTTTCGGGTAAGTAGTCATGACATAAGAACATCCGCGTTTGATCTGGCAATGTGTACAAAGTCTTCACCGAGTCAAATAAAGTCGCCGCACTCCCCTTTGGGAAATCACAACGTGCCGTTCCATAGTCAGGCATAAACAAAGTGTCCCCCACAAAAACAGCATCACCAATGACATAACTGAGACACGCAGGTGTATGCCCTGGTGTCGGAATATTATATGCTTTTATGTTGCCTATTAAAAATGTCTCGTGATCTGCAAAAAGATAATCAAAGGACTGCGTAGCGTTTAAACTTTTAATATCTAAGTGATAAATCTCACCAAAAGTTTGTTGTACGATCTCAATCTTATGACTAATCGCAATTTTTCCACCTAGTTTTTGCTTTAAATACTGTGCAGCACTTAGATGATCTGCATGAACATGTGTTTCTAAAATCCAGTCTACGCTTAGGCTATTTTCTTGAATATAAGTAATGATTAAATCGGCCTGCTCTGTTTTGGTCGTTGCCGATGCTGCATCATAGTCCAACACACTATCAATCACGGCGCAGCGCTGAGTGTCTGGATCGCTCACTACATAACTAAACGTATTGGTCACTGAATCAAAGAATGCTTTTACTTGCGCGGTTTGCTTCATGGCATTTTCTCCATCACTTTACGATGTAGCAGCACACCGACAGACATCGCAATTATAAAATAGATCGCTTGATAATAACCAAGTCCAATCAAAGTAAAACTCGGCGCAGGACAAATTCCCGCAATTCCCCAGCCTATACCAAATAGCAAACTTCCCAAGATCAGTTTTCTGTCGATTTTCGTATTTTTAGGAAGTTGTATGGCTTCACCATAAAAGGTTTGTGGATGTGGCTGACGTACAGCTTTTTGAAAAGGAATAAATGCAATCGCAATTGCACCCATCATCACAAAAGCTAAACTGGCATCCCACTGCCCGAGAATATCTAAAAAGCCAATCACTTTCGCAGGATTCGACATTCCTGAAAGCATGAGACCAATTGAAAATAATCCACCCCAAATGAATGCCCAAACATTTTTCATTTTAGATTGCTCCAAGCATATGACGGACGACATACACAGTGATAAAGCCTGTGAACATAAAACTCATCGTAGCGATGATTGAACGTTTGGATAAGCGACTGATACCACAAATACCATGCCCACTGGTACAACCAGATCCTAAGCGAGTTCCAAAGCCGACCAATACGCCCGCAATAATTAACATGAAAGGTGTAGCTTCAATATAGATCTCTGGCTGAACAAAAGCGGCATATATAAACGGAACAATGAACAGGCCCAATAAAAACCACAGTGCAGGCGTATTTATAATCCCTTTTAAGTTTAAAACTTGTGAGACCAGACCACTAATTCCCGCAATCCGCCCATTGGTATATAAATATCCAACGACGGAGATGCCGAGTAATATTCCACCTATAAAAGACCACGCAAAATCATGCATTGGTAAGCACCTTAATATAATATATATTTTTATAATATATTTAATTAAAAAATAATCAAGCCCCCTTTGTATCTATCGATGCTATGCACGTCTATGACCACTGTCTACGGGGTCTTTCATCTAGCTTTAGATATTTGAATGGCACTACCCGTCCGTTCTCGAAGCTTTTAGTCTTTTAGATAACACCTTAAAGCATTTCTTTTACATAGTTATTCTTCACAATAACGTAAAAAGCTTGAATATATCCCCGAGAGATTTTGTATTCAGCTCTTTTTTAGATTAGAAATACTTAACTTATCTCGTTTTATTTCATAATAGTTTTCATTTAAAGAAACTGAATAGAGTTAGAGGAACATCTCTACATCATGATCATTATTCTCAGTTTATGAAACACATTTACGACTTTTGAATATTTTTTTATGCGGGCAGACACATGAAAAAGGATAAAATAATCTGCTCTTTTTCTGAGCAGTTTATTGGAATTCTGATAATACGCGCTCTGCAAACCATATTGGGAGCTTAGACACAGCGGCATTCATTTTTAAGGTTTCAGCTGCTTCTATTTCTGCAAGAAAAGACGCCTGTATACCGTCAGAAGAGTTATCAAACAAGTAGGTTCGATCACAGCAATCTATGGCTTGCATGAGCAGATCCATACTACGATAATAACGTTCAATAATTTTCTGCTCAGGAACAGGATGGCCGCCCACACTGACACGATACTTGACTCGGGCAATATTGATTTGTGGGTCTACTGTTGAGACATAATATAGATAGGTTTTATAACCCTGACGTTTCGCTTCTCGGAGAAACTCAACTTTAGAGATATGTGACATGACCGTCTCAAAAGTAAAACTGACTTTTAAGCGCAGAAACTCAAGCCGGATATAGTCAATAATGCGTGCACAGAGATAAGAATCAATTTCTTCGGTTTTAAACTCGATCTTCCATTCATCTAGCACAATTGGCTCATGTGCAAGTAAGGCCACAAACTGTCCCGCTTGAGGACGCTTCTTACTTTTTAGAAAAGTGACCAACTCTGAAGCTTTTAAGGAAGGATGATAATGCAATAAATCAATGCGTTGACTCTGTCTTAAGTTTTGTTCCAGTTCATCTGCATTTAAATATGCCCCAATATGTTGGGGCAAGAGGTAATCTTTAACAGTGCTTTTACCAGAACCATTCGGCCCTGCAAACATTCTTATTCTAGGTTGTCGAGGTGGCATATCAATCTATACGGTCGCGTGTTTCTTTTTACGTGTCAGTGTCGGTAAAACGCCTACATCGACATAAGCATGACTTAAGTCTTGTAAAACAGTTTCATTGCCATGAATATCGCGTTCAACCAACTGTTCAGCTTTTGCATAAACTACAGACGAACGAGTGGTTGCTTTTTGAAAAGCATCATGAAAAGCATGAATGGCAAGTTTAGGAATCATATCATCCTCATATTTGCCTACTTTAATGTCGGTATAAGCTGCCATACACCAACTCCTACTCAAACGATGGTTGATTTTTATTTATCTTAACACAATCGAGGACATTGTCTATTTATACAGCACACTGAAACAAAAAATTAGGTTTTAATATCTACGCTAATTCCGTGTTGTCTTATTGAGTTACTTTACTTTTGACTCGTTTCGTATCTTCAAGTTTTAAAGCTTTAGCCGTTGGGCAAAAAGCACTTTCATTCATTCCGCTATCAGTTAAGCTTTTCTCTTGCTGTTCAAGATAACGGTTGGCCACCATCAACATTACAGGTGCTGTACTTAACTCAATATTGGCCTTGGACAGCGCAGCAATTTGATGATAAGCATCCATACGCTGACAAAATGCAGTTTTCATCTCTGTTGCAGTTGCTTGGTTATCTTTTGCATCTAAAACGGTTTTAGTCGAATTCACCGTTGCGGTATATTCAGCCATTTTCTGATCATACTGCGCCTGAGTTAGCTTCGTTGTTTCTGCATAACTCAGGGCTGATAGAAACGATGATAAAAATAACGAAAGACTAAGCAACGTCCATGTCTGTTTTTTCATGTATTAAGACTCATCGCCTTCTTTCCAAACGTCTTCATAGTCATCGCCATCAATCATAAAACGATAACCTTCACTTAAAGCCAAGTATGGAAGTACATCAGGCAAGATATCTTGTAACTCACGTACAGTCATGGTTGTAAAAAAGTCTTGGCCTTCACCCAATTCACCACCATAGATAAACCAAGCGACATTCTCTTCAGTTTCTGGTTTTTTACGTAAACCAACAATGGGTTCTTGATTCAAAGTATGCACAGCAACAGCAACGACATCATCACCTTTTACTTCAACATAAGCCGAGTCAAATTCTTCACAAAGTAGTTTTTGTTCTGCAATCAATTCATTCAATGCAGATTGTTGTGACTTTTGTGCCATGCGATGCAGCCCCTTTTGAGCGTCAATCTATCGATAGCGCATTTTAAAACATATTTAGGTCAAAGGCTGTTTTTATTTAAACAATTAGTACACAGGTGAACACTCAATATCCCTACAAATGTGGCATTCATTTTGCTTGACAGTATTACGTTTTATAAAAAAAGTAATATCGGGGCTAAGCAACTATGGGTTATGTCGCACGAGAACTCAGTCCTCAAAGCAAAATATTGCTGGGCTTTGGATCATTTTTAATACCAATCCTCATTTGGTGTGCTGTAAGTTATTTACCCTTTATTTGGCATCCTCAGGTACAAATCACCAACTCTGGCAGTGTCTCTTTTTTACAAGTCGGTAGCCGTGTAGACAAAAGTGTGTTCTATGTAGAAGCGCAAAATGCCGTCAATACAGGCACTGAACCGCCACAAGGTAATTTGGTCAATCCCATTTATTTACCAGCACCTCATCAAGTTGCGACAGCCTTAGTGACGGCATTTACGACACCACCAGCTCAAGCCGATGCACCATGGTTTCATCAAAGTCTTTGGCACAGTATCAAGATTGTATTTAGTGCTTTCTTTATTGCATCACTCGTTGGTATTCCATTGGGGATTTTATGTGGTTTTTCCAACAAAATTTCCCAGCTCACTGAACCCTTTGTTGAATTTTTTCGCTACCTACCTGCGCCTGCCTTTGGTGCATTGGCTGTTGCCATATTAGGCATTAATGATGCACCAAAGATTGCCATCATCGTGATTGGAACGCTGTTTCAGCAAATTCTGATTATTGCCAATACTACGCGTATGGTGGACCGCGGGCTGATTGAAGCGGGTTATACCCTAGGGACGAATAAAGCAAAAAGTCTGTTTCACGTGGTCATTCCAGCGGCCTTACCCGATATCTACCGTGATTTACGTGTTTTGCTGGGTTGGGCTTGGACCTACTTGATTGTCTCTGAGTTGATTGGCACCACCACAGGGATCACTTGGTTTATTACCCAGCAAGCACGCTACCAGAACTTTGACAATGTCTATGCTGCGATTTTGATTATTGGCGTGATTGGCTTGGTCTGTGATGTGATTTTAATGAAGCTCGGACAACATCTGTTTAAATGGAAAGCGGGAGCAAAATAATGAAAACCATAGATATAAGAACGCCGGAATTCAATGCTCGTAAGTATTTTGATCACATTTATCAACGTCCTGTCATTTTAGAGGCCAAACAACTTAGTCAAGTTTTTCAGCATGGTAAAAACTCACGCACGATTTTAAATCAGCTCAATTTGAAAATTCATAAGCGAGAGTTTATTTGTGTGATTGGCCCGTCTGGTTGTGGAAAATCGACCTTTAGTCGTGTTGTTGCGGGTCTAGACCCTTATAGCAGTGGTGAGTTGCTAGTAGATGGACAGCCCATTTCAGGCCCTAGTCCAGAGCGAGGCATGGTATTTCAAGGCTATACCTTATTTCCTTGGAAATCGGTTAAAGAAAATGTGATGTTTGGTCCACTGATGAAAGGTGCAAGTCATGCCTCAGCTGAAGCGGCTGCACGAGAATGGATCAATATTATTGGCTTAGAGAAGTATGAAAACCAATATCCGCATCAACTGTCTGGCGGGATGAAGCAACGTGTTGCGATTGCCCGTGCTTTAGTCAATGAACCGAAAATTTTACTGATGGATGAACCTTTCGGTGCGCTTGACCCGCATACCCGTCAAAAAATGCAAAAACACCTGATGGACCTATGGCAAAACATTGATATCACCATCATCTTTGTAACCCATGATATGGATGAGGCTATTTTACTGGCTGATCGTATCGTAGCGCTTAAAGCCAATCCTGGGGAAATTAAAGAAATTATTGAAGTAGATTTACCCCGTCCACGAAACACTGAACTGATGTCCAGCCCTGCCTTTAAGCAACTTCGAGAGCGAGTCGATTTCTTAGTACATACACAAGAAGAAGAACTTGATCCAGCACTGGAAGATTTACCCAAAATTCCACGTATGACCCAAGTTAGTACGCACAAGTAACTCATTGATCTAGCCTGAGGGACGACCCTTAGGTTTTATGCACTGTTGGACGGCCAACGCGAGGATTTTACCATGCAAGATAAATATGTCCTTCCACTGGTGGATATCAGCCTTTTAAATAGCACAAATCTAGATGACCGTATGCAAGTTGCTCAAGCGCTTGATCAGGCTTGTAAAGAAGTTGGTTTTCTCTACCTCAGAGGTGATCAATTTCAACCTGCATTATTTGCACAGTTATGTGACATTGCGAAGCACTATTTTGCCCAAGATGAAGCATTAAAAATGCAAAATTATATTGGAAAATCGGTGAATCATAGTGGCTATGTACCGATAGGTGAGGAACAGTTTTCGAGTAACAGCTACGATTTAAAAGAATCTTATGATGTGAATTATGACTATCAAGGGTCTGCATTAAATTATCCCTTACTTGGCCCAACGCAATGGCCAGATGATCCCGCATTTAAACGCCATGTCTCACAGTACTATCAGCACTTAAAAGCGATTGGTCATCAACTATTTCGCTGTTTTGCGCTGGCTTTAGAGCAAAAAGAAGACTTTTTTGATGTGCATATTCAACATGCACCCAGCCAGTTACGCCTCATTCACTATCCATATAACCCTCAAGCGACAGATGCAGAAGGCATCGGGGCACATACCGACTATGAGTGCTTTACTTTATTACTACCCACAGCGCCCGGTTTACAAGTCCTCACTAAACAAGGCGAATGGATTGATATTCCTCTACTTGAAAATACTTTGGTGATGAACATTGGTGACATGATGGAAATATTGTCCAATGGCAAATATTTAGCCACCAAGCATCGGGTCAAAAAAGTCCAACAAGAACGCTACTCCTTTCCTTTATTTTTTTCTTGTGACTATGACTATGTCATCCAACCGATTAATACAAATGAGCCACCTAAATATGCGCCACTGGCAGGTGGAGAACATTTGTTTAATCAAACGGCTCAAACCTTTCATTATTTAAAACAACGTGTAGCCAGTGGTGAGTTGGTCTTAAAGAACGCCGTTCCGCTTTACTCTTTTGGTCTGACTGAGTCAAACATGGAGTACACCCCATGAATTTATTTGAAACTTTAAGTCAACTAAAACCCATCACAGCCGCTTCAGGCAGTGTACCAACCTATTTAATGGGCGCATTTCGACGTAAAAGTATTAGCTTTTACAATGGTTTGACTGATGAAAATACGATTGTCTATTGGTTTCAGTCCAAGAGCTTCACCATTGACCTACGTCTCAAATCAGCAGCAGCCACACCTATCGTAGAGCGTCAAGCATGGGTCGGTTATACGCATTGGGATGCACAAACTGCATCACTGTCATGGGAGCTAAGTAGTAGTTATCAGAACCATACCCAGTGGCCTGAGCCTGCAACCTTACATCCTATTGGCAATTGTATTTTGGAGTTTTCACCCAGTAATGCCTATGTTGAAGACTGGCGTCAACAAGCCAGTACGGGTTTATTTCTAGGACTACGCTTAGTCAAAGCCGTACATGTGTCCGCGCAGCAAGAAATTTTGCTCGATGGCGGTCTCATCATCTGCGGTGAGCATATGGCATATGCACAGTCACGTTTACCCCATATTCAACAGAATGTAGATGCATTAGGGGTTCTTTCTTATGTGGAACAAAGTCCTTCTGACTTAAATCAAATTGAAAGCTATGAAGTATCAGTTTCAACTCAGGATCAACTCATTCAATATTCAAGCTACACCCAAATGACTCAACAGCAACTCATCCTAGATGGTTTTGAAGTCGTTGATGCTGAAACCCTCATACAGCGTAAATTGATCGGTGGCGAAGCATATCAGCTGGTGTTCGTCGTGGATGTGTATGAACCTGAATACACTTTTCAAAATATAACATCGACCACGGCGGACAGTCAGCATTGGCTGAAACAAGAACAACATCACCTCATGCATCATGCAACTGTGGTTGCGTAAGGGAGCTTTAATAAGCTATGGCTTTTCTCTATTTATTGATTGCCGTGATTGCAGAAGTCCTCGCGACTTCTGCATTAAAAGCGACCAATGGTTTCACTGCACCTTTAATATAAAAGCTTATTTTCAATAAAAAACACATCATAATACCCCCTTGCCTTTTAACCACAAAAATATTGAAGTTATTATTTAGAAGCAATTAATAGAAAAATAAACAAATCTTTTTTAAACAAGCTACTAATAAAAATATCTCCATCGAAAATAAAGTATAAAAATTCAAAAACCATTTAATAAAGTATCAATAGAGTTAAAATACATATAGCTTACTTTTAATTTTAAAGAGGAATACAAGAAATAATTTCTTGTATTCCTGTTATAAGATTGGGAGAACCAAGTTGATAATTTCACCCATTTCTTTGGATCTATTAATTTAAGTTTCGACTTTACTTATTTGAGCTTAGCCATTTGGTCGAGTCACAATCGGGAAAATTGAATCTGGACGTTTAAACATTGCAAAGAATTTTCCAATTTTCAGTGGATTACCTTTGACTTTACTGTCTTTAGAAAGCAGGACTTTTACCCCTTCTATTTGACCTGTAATCATTTTTAGATATAAGGGCTTGGTTAAGGTTAATGTAGGGCAATCCAATGCCAAATCTTTACTTTCATCATAACGCTTAAACTGCATGACTGAGTTTTCAACCCATAATGAAAAATGCTCTTTGGTATCCGACAAAACCAGATTGATACACTGGTTTTCATTTTTTAAATTTTCCACATCTAAATTTGTCGCCATAGCTTCAAGAAATCTTTCAGTTGGTGTATGAATCAATAAATCACTCGGATCAGAAGTATTTTGTAGGGGTACATTATTTTGTAGCTCTTGAGCGCCCACCAAAAAGAAATTACGCCAAGTTGAAGCCTCAGCAGCATAGCCCAATTGACGATAAGTATTCGCCAATAAGTCTTTTGCTTGTTGGTTTTGAGGGTTATTCAACACAATATGTTTTAAAATCTCGGCAGCCCATCTATAGTCAGCTTGAGCGTAGGCATCCCGCGCATTTTTCAATGCATTGTTCTCCCCACCTGCTAACTCAATATATTTTTTTGCAACAGCTTTAGGGGGTAATGGATCTAAATTGGAAGGATGGGCATCGAACCATCCCATATAATATTGGTATACTGCTTTTACATTATGTTTTAGGGTTCCATAATAGCCATGAGCATATAGTTTTTGATCAAGTGCCGCTGGAAGCTTAATTTTTTCGGCAATTTCAGCGCCATTAAAACCAGAGTTCATATATCTCACCGTCTGATCATGCGTGAACTTATAAACATCTCGCTGGGTTTTAATAAAATCTTGAATATTGTCATTGCCCCAGACAGGCCAATGATGCTGTGCAATCAATACATCGGATGCTTTGGCATGCTGCATTGCTTGGTCTAGATAGCCCACCCATTTTAAGGCATCACGGACTTTAGCACCCCGAAGGGTATAAAGATTATGCATGGTATGAGATAGAATTTCTGCGCCGTTATAAAGTTTCAATGATGGGATAGAGAACGTTAATTCTGCTGGTGCTTCTGAACCCGGCACGTTATAAAACACAAAATCCAAGCCATCAACCGTCATTTTCTGTTCTGGTTGAGTGATCAGTTGTGTAGGCTCAAGGATGCCCATTTTTCCCACAGCAACAGCCTTACCTAAACCTGTATCCACCAATCCTTCCGCATTTTTAGGTAGAAAAGTTCCATACATATAAGTCGCACGACGTATCATGGCTGAACCTGCCATCACATTTTCACTGGTCGCTTCTTCCATAAAGCCTTTTGGCGCAATAATTGGAGTTTTTCTAGCGTTAATTTCTTCGCTAGAAAGAACGCCTAATGCACCACCAAAATGATCGATATGGCTATGGGTAAAGATAATGGCTGAAATTTTTTGCTCACCTAAATGCTGTCTAGCAAATTTAAGTGCTGCTTCAGCCGTTTCTTTAGAGGTTAATGTATCCACAATAATCCAGCCAGTATCACCCTGAATGATGGTCATATTTGCCAAATCAAAACCACGAATTTGCCAAACTCGATCTGTTACTTTAAATAGCCCAACATTGTTGTTTAATTTTGCTTGTCGCCATAGAGTGGGATTAACGGTATTTGGTGCTTGATCTTGTAAAAAACTAAATGCATCAAAATCCCAGATAACATTGCCTTTCTCACTTTTAATTTGACCTGTTGGCTTGGCAATAAAGCCCTTTTGAGCCTGATTAAACTCAGTCATATCCTCTAAGTTATACTTCGCCTTATATGTATTATTTGATTCAATGACCGCTTTTTCTACTACAGTATTTGCTGCAAAAACAGAAAATGGCAGAATAAGCATCAATGAAACTGTTAAAAACTTAATTTTCATCTTCTTTCCTTTTTTTAAATAGAGGTGGTCCCACATGTTTGAACAACTAAAAGCTTATTTATAAGTGATACTCTGCTCTAGTTAAGCTACCTTATTTTGTTGTGGTAGCTGGTCATAGTAAAACTCATCTGGAGTCATTTTGTCCAGACTCGAATGAGGTCGTTTCAAATTATAAAATTCAAAATATGCGTTTAATTGCTTCTTCGCATCCAAAACATTGCTGTAGGCTTTGAGATACACCTCTTCATATTTAACGCTCCGCCATAATCGTTCAACCATCACATTATCAACCCATCGACCTTTACCATCCATGCTGATTTGGATGTCATTTGATTTCAATACATCGTTTTAACCATTATCGGTTATGCAATTGCACTCTTTTTCTTAGGTCTAACGTTTAAATCCATCCCTATGGGGCTAGCTTACGCACTGTGGTCAGGTGCTGGCATTATTCTTATTTCTACAGTCGGTTGGATTTACTTTAAGCAGCAGCTCGACTTTGCGGCGGTTGTTGGTTTAAGTTTTATGATTATCGGCATCGTGATTATTCATGTGTTTTCTAAAAGTACGCATTTATAAATACATGCCTTAAAATCTACTCTTTATTTAACATTAGATCTTTCTTTGCTTTTTAAACACACTCATACAAAAAAAGCCCAAGTTAACTTGGGCTTTTAGTTTCTACGAAGTCTTACTTTAACTCTTCAACTAAAGCTGGATAAATTGCACCATCAACATCCATTTCTGTTTTATAAATGCCATTTTCAACGTTGAATTTGTTTACGTGGTAGCTTGAGCCATAAATCGAGTCAAAACCTGAACCTTTCTTAAAGACGGTTTTATTGGCTGCCAAATCGAGTAAATGCGTCCCGCCAATAAATTGTTCATATTGTTTCGGATCAACGCTAACACGGTTAGACATAATTTTCACGGCGTCGTCATGTGTTGCAGGGTCATTAATATATTTGACTGTTTTATCCCACACTTGGATCATCTTTTTCCAATCTTCTTTATTGGCAGAAAGATGGCTCATATTTACAGTCAGCGTGTCATAAATTAAACCTGGCTTATCTTTAGAACTATAAATAATTTTAGACCCTGCAACAGACTTCAAAGCTTGATTGGCTACAGGTTGCCAGACCGCAATTGCAGCAATATCTGGACTGGCAAAAACTTGTGGAAGCTCATTGGTCATAGAATTGACCAATTTAATGTCACTGGTCTTAATTTTTGCATCTGTCAGTGCGGTACTTAGCAAAAGATGGTCAACCAAGCCCTTTTCAGTAGCAATACTTTTGCCTTTTAAATCGGCAATGCTGTTAATTCCATCTTTTGCGATAATCACGTCATTACCTGCGGAGTAGTCCGTCGCCATAATCATGACGCCTTGAGTGCCCCCAGAAGCTGTGACTAGATTATCTCCATTGGTCACCAGTACTGCATCTAGCTGATTGGCTGCAAAAGCAGAAAGCGATGATGAATAATCAAACCATTTAAATTCAACATTCAGCCCCGCTTCTTTGAGCCAACCTTTTTCAATTGCCACTTGCCATGCAACAAAACCTGGCCAATCACTATAACCAATCGTGATGGTTTTGGTGGCTGTGCTCTCAGATGCACTGTCTTTTGTTTCAGGAATTTTGGCAGTGTTATCACAACCTGCCAATAGAATAGTCGAAACAATAGATGCTGCTAAAAACGCTTTTTTAATCATGATGCAGTTTTCCCGATGCTGTAAATGTTTAAACTTGATATGTATGGATTAAGTCATTGAGGACGGTGAACATGGTCACGATTTCAACGCTCTCTGTTTTTCATTTTGTGGAATCGGCGGCATCACTGCATCCATCAGCTCTAAATGCCCTTTGATCACACCTTTCAAAGCAATGAATTGCTGGCTCAGCGCTTTTAACTCTGTAGTTAAGCCTTGCAAAATCATCACTTCTAGAATTTTTTGCTCATCTAACTGAATATGCAGTGAACTGACCACTTGCTCTAAAAATTGTTGCTGCAAGTCCAGCAATTGGACTCTAAGTGGCGTAATACTGGCGTCATAGAGCAAGGTAAACGTCCCCACCATCACGGCGTTACGTTGCTCCTGATCCGCGATCAAATGTTTATTGATCATGTCGACAATCGCTTGAGAACGGCTTTCATAGTGCTGATCAACAATTTTCTGATCCAATGCATCGACAGTTAATTCAGGCACAGTGATGCTGATCCGTGCCAATTTATGTTTCGGCACATGCTTATCCTTTTTCGGATGGATCTTGTTTGATATAAATGCCCGCTCTAGCGCTTAAGATGGCAACCACGAATTGTTTAAATACGGTGAAGAATGCATTTAAGTCATCTTTGAATTGTTTAGACATTTGTTGCTCCTTTCGGTATTACCAAAAAAGGTTTTTGTAATACCTAGAACCAAGCAGAATACATGCCAATTTTTTTTGATTAGACTGACAGCAATAGCACATTAAAAAGTTTATTTTTTGTGCAAAATAAATTTCTATTTTTAAAATTGATACATCAAAGTGCATTTCGGGACTATTCAGCTTGACTTTTCATCCGCCAAAAGCCGAACGTTTACATCCCTATAGGTAAAACACCTTATGGACATGAGCTCTTATGTCCTCGCAACTTTTAGTTTTCTCTCACTTATAAGCAAAAAAATCGCCAGATGGCGATTTTTCTTTTATTGATAAGCTTTTTGGAACTCACCCAAAATTGGAGCGGAGACGCCATCTTTATACACATATCGAGAGATAATACCTTGATCTGTATAAATATTCATTTTGATCGAATCCGTTCCTTTTAACTTACTCATCAAATTTACAGGCGCTAAAATATAATTGGTCGAACGGTCGGTGCCTAACACATGATCATGCTCGGTTGGTCCAGTGACAGGAAAAGTTTGGCTTTTTTGTCCATTGGTAAACACGACCTTTTGAATGTCGTATTTATTGTAAGTACTGCTCAAATGCATTTTTAACTTAAGCAGTTCTTTGTTGGATTCATTCCAGCTCACAGTGACCACTGGACAAAGCTCATTCTGCGCACAGATGAGTAACCCTGTGGTCCCCACATTTTGACGACTTGGGTCTGTAGAGGTTGTCGCACAACCTGAAAGCAACATCGCCCCCAAACTCATGAGTAGCCATTTTTTTGGCGATACGTTCGTTATCATTATATTTACTCCCAGAAACTTAAAAGGCTTTGAAATTCTAAAATGAAGCTTTGATTTTTCCCAGTCCCTATTTTTGACGAATCTGCACCTAAATCAAGCTTTTTCGTTCATTCAGGTTATAAATTTTAAAATTTATATCTCTTTATACAAATATGAAAGAAAAGAACCTACTGAAAAGCTCGCTACTAACCAAGCACATGTATTCTTTCTAATATGCTCTCAATGAATACTCAACTTTGCAAGCCTATCAAAATAGATGACAGAACATGACGAAGGGAATCAACATCCTTTATACTGGTTCTAAAAGCTCACCAAAGACATAGCCGCCGATGAAATTCTTTAGTTGCGCATCCTGTCAAAACCAAGTCTTTTTTGCCAACTCACAATGTGTGAGCTGCCAAACTACACTCGGTTATATTGCATCAGAAAAAGATATGGGGAGCTTTGAACAGCATAGCCCTGTTCTTTGGTTAGCGCTAAATGAAAAATACCAGACGAAGCGCTATAAGCCCTGTTATAACTATCAGCATCATCAGGTCTGTAATTGGGTCATTCCTGCAGAGAGCAACGACATCTACTGTGAGTCTTGTGTACTCACATATACTATTCCTACTCTCGACAACCCAGATCATATCGTCTATTGGTCACGGCTCGAACATGCTAAACGGCGTTTTCTGTATTTAATGCAACGCCTGAATATTATGCCAAGGCCCAAATATAACGATGATGATCGCTACGGACTCCGTTTTAATTTTCTCATGCCTGAACCAGAGCACCCTGTGCTGACAGGACATGCTAATGGCGTCATTACACTCAATGCCAGTGAAGCAGATGTCATCTATAGGGAAACGACCCGTATTAAAATGGGTGAAAACTACCGTACGCTTTTGGGGCATTTCCGTCATGAAAGTGGGCATTATTATTTTGACCTTATTAAATCGCTACATCCTGAGCTGGTCGACGAGTTCCGTCAGTATTTTGGAGATGAGCGTCAAGATTATAACGCAGCACTACAACGCCACTATGAAGATGGCGCGCCACAAAACTGGGACAAGTTTTATGTCAGCTCTTATGCCAGCACGCATCCTTGGGAAGACTGGGCAGAAACGTGGGCACACTATTTACACATGATGGACACATTGGAAACCGCTTACTATGCAGGATTAATTGTGCGTAATAATCGAAAAGATACGCATGATTTAACCTTTTATGAAAATCCAATCGGCGCTCAAAATTTTGATTTACTCCTCAAACAATGGATGACACTGACTTTTAATTTAAATGCGTTAAATCGCAGTATGGGTTTAGAAGATGCTTATCCATTTACGCTCTCAGGACCAGTCCTCGATAAATTACGATTTATACATAAACATGTTTTGGGCAAAGCCTTTGCTCGCCAAATTACTTGAGCTGAATATAAGTGTTCTTAAGTTATGTCTAGGGACACAAAAGATCAGACCGAATTTGGATGTAACTCGTTAGAAATTATCTTAAAATGAAAGACATCTTTAGCCTATATAGATAACGTCCGTGCTAAAAACTATGCTTTTAACGAGACATCATACTTTCACGCGACCAATCATTTTAGGGCTAACGATTGTTTTACTGCCGGCCTGCCAGTTGGTCAAAGTTAAAGAAAAAAATATCCATCAGGCTATTCGTAGCAAGTCCGAAAATATCTTAACCCACGACCAATTGAGTGCGGAAACCACCAGCTTACTCAAATTACTCAGCCTGACGCCACAGCAATGCACCGCTGAATTTGAAACATGTTTGCAACGCTTAAACACACAAACGGATATTGCAGTAGATGAGCGTTATGCCGCTTTAAGTGAACTGTATTTGGCTCAAGCTTTAGAGCTCTCAAAACAACGCAACTGTACCCACGCACAGCCACATAGTGAAAATAATCACTGCTTAGAATAGAGCCTTAATGCCTTCGACCAAAGTTTACGCTATAGCTATGTGTATTTATTTAAAATGCAAGAAAGCCCAAGTACCCGTGTTTTTGATCAAAGACAAATGCATGTCCGCACTTTTTACAATGTCGCTTTGTCGCGTTTAATTACCACGGCGTACCATATACAGCCTTTTCATCAAGTTCCCGCGCAACTCAACGTCCAACAACGTCAATATATTGTAAATTTAGAACACTATCCTGAACTGAAAAGTAAAACCATTGACCGAATTCAATCCAGTTATAATTTAAACTTCTCGGGTTTTTATCAAGTCAACCGTCAAGATGGTCTGGGCGCAGAGTTTGTGGTTGTGACTGAAGCGGACCCTATTCATAAAAATGATTTTATTCTTGACCCGATATCGTTTTATCAAAATCAAACCAATCCCAATATCCATCCTGCACGCTATTTGTCCGTAACCGCAGCGGCGCAGCCATTAGACCCGGAAAGCACTATTGAAGATGTGCTTAATGGCAAAGCTGTTTTTGAGATTGAGTTATTTAATCCTTATACGCAAAAGTATGTAGAGATTCATCAACAAAAATATATCCTCACGGCGAATTATTCTGTGCCTTTTGCCTACTGGCTGGCAGAAAATAAACTGGGCTCTACAGGCTACTTAACTTTGCTCGATAAAACGGAGCGATTACGTATGCCACAGCTCTATATGCTTGAACCTTACCAGCCGAATAAAAAAGTGATTGTACTTATTCATGGTCTCGCCAGCAGCCCTGAAACTTGGGTCAATCTGACCAATAACATTTTGGGGGATAAAGTTTTACGAGAAAACTTTCAGGTATGGCAGGTGTTTTATTCAACCAATATGCCAATTGTTGAAAGCCGCTTTCAGATTCATGCACTACTTAAACAAGCCTTTGCACAAGTTCAACCCAACTCTCGCTCGGCCAGTGACGCCGTGCTGATTGGACACAGTATGGGCGGCGTTATTAGTCGCTTACTGATTAGTGAGCACGATATTTCTGAGCAAGTGATTCCACTGTTAAACTATGAGCAATACACCCGATTACAACAATATCCCGTAATCAAAGAACGTTTTCAATTTCATTCTGATTTACCCATTGGACGTGCAATTTTTATTGCCACACCTCACCGTGGTAGTGAACTGTCTGACCGCTGGTACATGGAATTGGTGAAGAAAATGGTGAAGTTGCCGATTACTTTCTTTAACCAAGTGGATATACAGCTCAATGGTAGCTCTAGCACCAAAGGCATGGTGCAATCTGGCCCAGACGACTTAAGTCCAAAGTCACGCTTTATGGCTTTGACCAGTAACATCATGCCGGTATCCACAGTTCCTTATCATTCTATTATTGGTAATCACCGTCAGACCAATGACATACATGACATGAGCGATGGTATTGTGCCGTATTCAAGTTCACATTTAGAACAAGCTGTCTCTGAAAAAATCATTAAAGGCAACCACTCGGTGCATGAGGAAGCAGAAACATTATTAGAATTGCGTCGTATTTTGAGGCTACACCTTGAGCAAACTCAGGCCCAATAATCATTAATGCTAAAACTGTTCTACTGCTAGGCGACTTTTATCCAAATACTCTAACCCAGCTAAATGAGCATCGAAAACCTGAAAAGTAGCAGTTGTAAAACCTAAGGTACGGAAAGGTTTTGATATACTTGCTTTATCTAAAAAATACATACATTTATCTGCTCGGAAACATTATGCACATTAAAAATCAAGTTGTACTGGTCACAGGTGGCGCACGCGGTTTAGGTCTTGCGATTACACACGCCTTAATCAATGAAGGTGCTCGTGTAGTCGTGAACTATTTGAACAGCCAAGCAGCAGCACAAACCTTAGCTCAGCAGTATCCCGAACAGGTTTTTATCTACCAAGCTGATGTTACAGACAATGCTCAAGTCAAAAGTATGTTTGACACAAGCTTTCAGCATTTTGGACAGCATATCAACGCCGTGATTAATAATGCGCTGATTCAGTTCGAGTTTAATGGCGAGGCCCGCCCAAAAGTTCATGAGCTCCGCTGGGAAACTATGCAACAACAATTTGAGGGTGCAGTTAAAGCCGCTTTGAATACTACCCAAGCAGCGCTTGAAGGTATGAAACAAGGTCAGTTTGGGCGCATTGTAAACATCGGAACCAATTTGGTGCAGAACCCTGTGGTGCCTTATCATGACTACACCACGGCGAAGGCTGCACTGTTGGCATTTACCCGTACCTCAGCGCATGAACTTGGTCAATACGGCATTAATATCAATATGCTCTCTGGCGGTTTACTACAAACCACCGATGCCAGCAAAAGTACACCCAATGAAGTTTTTGATTACATCGCGAGTGCAACACCACTGCGTCGTGTAGTTACACCTGAGGAATTTGCCTCAGCCATTTTAATGTTCTTATCGCCATATTCTTGTGCTGTGACAGGTCAAAACTTGATTGTCGATGGTGGTTTAGTCAAAGGCTAATTGGCTTTAATCCTTACACTTTAAGTAAGCATGATTAAACAATCCATTTTTAAAATTCTCGAAGCTTCATCGATTTGACGCTTTGTTTTAGGTTCAAGTCTTCTTCAGAATCTGCCCACCCTAGCAAGGAATACAGTACGATGCTTTCTTTCCCCATTCGGCACCGACTGGCTGGCTTTTACTTTTTTTATTATTCCATTGTGGGCACGTTCATGCCGTTTTGGAGCCTGTATCTCGAAGATCAAGGCTTTAACTACAGTGAAATCGGTATCCTTTCCTCAATTGCGATCATTACCCGTTTTTTTGCTCCTTTTATTTGGGGCTGGATTGCAGATAAATCAGGGAAACGGATGCTCTTGGTCAGAGTTGCAACGTGGATGGAAGCCTGTATTTGGTTCATGATTTTTATCATTCCAAACTCCTTTCAGGCGATCGCCCTGCTCATGCTGATCTTTAGCTTCTTCCAAAACGCCATTCTGGCTCAGTTTGAAGGCGTAACTCTATTTTGGCTCGCGGAACAACGCAGTGCTTTATATGGAAAAGTTCGAAAATGGGGCTCGGTCGGTTTTATTGTCGGGGTTTTTGGTATCGGAGCCTTATTAGAGATTTTACCCATCTCTATGCTGCCAGTTTTATTGCTGTGTATTTCTTTTTTGGCCTTTATTTGGTCATTTAGCATCAAAGAACCGACCACTGCACCCAATTCACAAGGGCAGCTCGAACCATTATTACCTATTTTAAAAAAACCCGTTGTAGCGGCATTTTTCGGTATCGAGTTTATTCTGCTTTTTTCTCATGCGCCCTTTTATAGTTTTTATAGCAACTTCTTAAAACAAGCCAGTTACTCAACCACAGAAATTGGCTTTTTGTGGGCTGTCGGTGTCATGGCCGAAATTATTATGTTTGCCATTGCTCACATTTTTTTCAAACGTTTTTCATGGCGACTCATGGTATCTATTTGTCTGATCCTCACGGCGCTACGCTGGTTTATGGTCGGTTCTTTTCCACAAATCTTTGCGATCCAATTCTTCGCACAAACCATTCATGCCTTTAGCTTTGGTTTATTTCATCTCATCGCCATGCGTATCATTTTCCAAAACTTTAGTTTAGGACAACAAGGACGCGGTCAAGCCTTATATAGCACTATGTGGGGACTGGGTGTAGCGTCTGGAAGTATTCTTGCAGGACATTATTGGCACAGCCTGTCAGGCGAACATATTTTTATTCTGGCAGGTTGTGCTGTGCTACTGGGCTTGGGTTTTGTTCAGTACTTACCCAAAGAGGTTCAAGCTTAAAAAGCCCTCTTCTGATCTGTACGCATAAACTACAACAATTTAATTAATCAGCTTTCTAAACCTTGATTTCACTATATTTATGAAACCATGGCTGGGCTTGTTCAAGCTGACTAGCCAACTGTAAGAGCAGATCTTCACGGGCAAAAGGTGCAATAAACTGCGAACCAAGCGGAAGATTGTCAGCATTCCAATACAAAGGTACAGACATCGCGGGTAAGCCTGTGATGTTGGCTAACTGAGTAAAAGGCACCCAACGCAAATTATCTTTCACAATTTTATCGACCAATTTTCCTTGTGCCAGCAAATGTGCTTTGCCGACTTTTAGTAAACTTTTTAAAATTGGTTCTTGCCATGATGGAGTAGAAATTTGCCCATTTTTAGGCGCGACTGAAGCTGTAGCAGGAGTCAGATAAAGATCATAATGATCAAAGAATTGGTTCATTTTGGTGACATACACGCCCCAATTATTCAGGTTATGAATATATTCTAACGCTGTCGTTTTCGCACCAAAGGCAGCCAAAGCTAAAGAATCCAGTTCAAAATCTCCTGCTGTAGTCGGAACCTGTTGCTTGATCTGCTCTAACATATAAGAAAATTGACTAAACCACGTCGTGATAAAGTCTCTGGCCAAGGACATGCCATCTATCTCAGGTTGTGCTTCAACCACTGTATGCCCTAAAGACTCCAACAAATGTGCAGTATGCTGTACAGCATCAATTGCATCTTTAGACACTGGGGTTCCGATAGGCGATTGAGTACTAAATGCAATTTTAAGTTTTTTTACAGGCTGCTGTAGACAGGCCAAATAGCTTTGGCTGGGCAGTTCAATTTTAAACAACGAGCTATGCTCTGCACCCTGCGTTGCATCTAACATCGCGGCACTGTCTCTTACACTTTTACTCAATACATGCTGTATCGCGGCGCCATGCATTGCCTCACTCATATCTGGGCCCCACGGCGTACGTCCACGACTCGGCTTTAAACCAAATAAACCGCAATACGATGCTGGAATTCGAATCGACCCGCCGCCGTCACCCGCACCCGCAATCGGAACAATCCCTGCGGCCACTGCAGAAGCGGAACCACCCGATGAGCCACCACTGTTATGTTTTAAATTCCAAGGATTATGACAGGCTCCCCAAGCATCTGATTCCGTAATGCCTTTGATTCCAAACTCAGGAGTATTGGTACGGCCAAAGGTTAAAATGCCTGTGTTTTCCCAACGGTTTACAATTTCTGCATTATGTTCTGCAATATGGCGCGTACGTTTAAATGCTTGACAGCCATAAGATGTTGGATAACCTGCATATTCTTGAAATAAATCTTTTACTAAAAATGGCACACCTGCAAATGGACCAGACAAGGCATTTTGTGCTCTGTTCTTGGCATAATCATGCATAGGAATAATAATCGCATTTAAAGCAGGATTGGTTTGCTGGCTACGCTCAATTGCAATTTGTAATAATTCAGCGGGATGGATTTGTTTTTGTGCAACCAACTCAGCTAAACCCAGCCCATCATAACGAAGGTATTCAGAAAAATTCATTTTTATCCAAGTATCTATAGTTTTTATTGTTTTATACTTTTACTAAATTTTAACCTATGAGGCAAGTTGTACTTGATTGCGTCCTAAAGTTTTGGCTTGGTATAACGCCCGATCAGCGCGATTTAACAAGCTCTGTAGGCTATTTTTCGTTGGTAGAACTTGGTGCACCACACCAAGACTAACCGTCATACTCAAAACCGCATGCGCCACTTGCGTTTTTGAAGTGGCGACAGCGCGACAGATACGTTCTGCAATGATTTGTGATTCAATTTCAGTGGTATTATTTAACACCACCACAAATTCTTCACCGCCCATACGTGCAAATAAATCCTGCTCACGTAAATTACTTTTTACCGTCGTGGCAAAGCTTTGTAGCAATACATCACCAATATAGTGACCATATTGATCGTTCATTTTCTTAAAGTGATCAATATCCAGCACAATGATACTCATCGACTTAACCAGATTTTTCTTCAATAAGTTTTCAGTTTGAGTGAAGAAAAAACGGCGATTTCCCACATGAGTTAAGGGATCGTGGTTGGCTAGATAGAGCACTTCTTTATATAGATCATGACGATTACGACTCACAATACATAAAAGCAAAGGTGCAATCATCAACATGCACAGCCCTATACGCACCGAAATAGAAGTGGCCAAGAAGTTATCTGCTGTACGTGAAATATAATAAGTCGTTAAACTATGATACGTCACAAAACAAACCAAACTGTTAATGATACTCACATAAAATAAGTTGTAACTTAAAGCCGCCCAAATCAGCCCTGCTAAAGGGAAAAGTAAGGCACCAGGACCAAAGAACAGATGTGTACATGCCACAGAAATTAAAACTGAGAGTAAGGGTAAAACATCGACAAACAAGGTGTCTGGCATATACGGAACGACCGCAATGACAAATATCGCGCTGGAAAAGCACCCAAGAAAAGCACAAACCAAGAAAAGATAAAGAAAATTTAAGCCTTTGTTATATGCACGATAGTCAATTTGTAAATAATGGATAAAAAATAACGAAACGCCTACTGTCATAAAATTGGCAATTGTTAAAGCCAACGTCAGCTCAAGATGATTCCCTGTGACTAAGTCTGCCGACATATAACCAATAAATGCGCCCAACCAGCCACCAACATTTCTGAGTGGCTTAAACCTTAAAAATAAGCCGATCAGTACTGCATTAGCTGGCCAAAAATAAGCGAAATATGCAATCGGTCGAGTAAATATCCCAAGCAAGCAGCAAACAAAAATCACCGCAGCAACAATCAAACATGCTCGGCCATGCTGTTTAAAATTCAACGATACTTCTGTGAGCTTAACTGCGTACAAAATATTCCCTCATTTTTACATGAGTTATGATTAAACATCATGTTTTCTACTGTCCATTTGCTTGCAAAGGATGCATTGATGAAAACCATCACAGATTGACAATATTTACTAAATAAACTCTATCGATTGTTCGTTATGGTTTCAATATGATTTTTTGATTTATATCCTGAATCTAGATATTTACGATTAAATGCTGATATCACTCTCACCCATAAAAAAAGCCTCCACATCGGGAGGCTTTTATCATCTTTGGACTTATTTTGCTTCAGACGCTGCCGCGGGTGCTGATGCACCTGCTTCTTCAGACTCTAAAGGTGCAGCATCAATCATCTCTGGACTAACTTCAATATTGGTTACTGGTGTCTCAGTTGCTGAACTTTCCACTGGCGTTTGTTCAGTCTCTTGTTTTTTGTCACTACACGCAGCAAGCGACAGCATCGTTGCAGAAGCTAAAACCACCAAAGCCATTTTCATGTTAATCATTATGCACCTTCACATTAGTCATCAATTACTTGAAACCATACTACTTATTTTTGCTCAAGTTTAAAGTATTCGTTTGTGAGCAATCTTTTGAAATTAAGGCAGAATTATAACATCATTGCACAAAAATGATAAAACAAGCTCGAAGCAAGCTTGTTTTATCTATCCAAGAATGCACTCGAATTAAACAGGATACGCTGTCGCGACTTCCTGACTAATCATTGCTGCGGTTGCCGCAGATAGCGTCCAACCTAAGTGCCCATGCCCTGTATTAAAGAACACACGTTCTAGCTTTCCACGGCGAACTACAGGCATCATATTCGGCATCATAGGGCGAAGACCTGCCCAAGGCACCGCATGCTCTGTCGAGACTTTAAAGTTGCGGTTGGTCCAGTCTACAAGTGGTTGAATCCGATCTGCACGGATATCACGGTTATAGCCATTAAACTCAGCAGTGCCCGCAACACGGAAACGATCTTTACCTAAACGTGAAGTTACAATCTTCGCGCTTTCATCCAGCAAGCTCACCCACGGTGCATTTTGCTGGCTTTCTTCGTCATTTAACATCACGGTAATCGAATATCCCTTTACAGGATAAACATTGACGCGTTCTTGAACCAATTCAGCCAGTTGATAGCTACCCACCCCAGCACACACCACAACAGCATCGGCAGCCAACATTTCCACTTCATTTGGAAGCAGTTCAACATTCTCTGAACTTGGCTGTAACTTCACTTCAACACCTGAAGTTAAGTGTTCGATATCTGTCACATCCATACCAAAACGATACTTCACACCTAACTTTTTGGTAACTTCAGCCAACCCTGTGGTGTACTTATGAATATCACCCGTCGCATCGCCTTCACAATAAAATCCAGCATAATAGTCACCGGTCAATGTCGGCTCAATTTGCTTAATTTCTTCATTGCTCACGCCGCAACGTTCAAGACCACCTTTATTGAGTAAATCATTGACTCGAATGGCAACGTCATAATCTTGTTTATTATGATAAAAATGCAAAATTCCACGTTTTTCTAAATTGAAGTCGATTGACTCTTTATCCGCAATTTCGAACAAGCGTTGTCGAGCCAATAAAGCCAAACGTACTGTTTCGTGGGTATTAGCCTCGTAATGTTTAATATTGCCCAGAAATTCCATCAGCCATGCATATTTATGCACACTAAAAGATGGATTCAGCAACAGTGGCGCAGATTTTTGAGACATCCATTTCATGCCTTTCAGCACCGTCGATTTTTGGTTCCAAACTTCAGCATTGCATGCAGACAGTTGTCCACCATTTGCAAAAGAAGTTTCCATCGCAGGAAATAAATGACGATCAACAACGGTGACTTGATAACCCAGTTGACTTAATTCATACGCAGTTGTGACGCCTGTAATTCCAGCACCAATGACAACGACATGACACATAGACACCTCCTTTTTATTGTTTGATGTCAACCCCATCTGTCATGTGTACCTGAGAGCTTCGACCTAAAACATCCCTTGACGTTTTAAACCATCCCCTTCGGTGAGTGATTGAACACTTCTCTCCAGAGTTTTTTCATTATTACAGTCCTTTTGCCTGAGAGTTTCCGGGGTCGTTGCTCCTTCGGCGAATGCAGAACATTTCTCTCCTGCAATAATGCTTATTATTCTATGAGCAATTTATATACCATGTAATGATCCGATTGGAAACTGCTCTTAAAGTATTATCTTTTATTTATTTTTATGAAGCACAACCTTAGCTTAGGACAAACGTTACACTATACTGGCTTACATGACTATCTTTTTGCTTCAAAAGAGGACACGTACTGTCGGACATTAGCGCTATCCTAAGGTCATCTAAACATCTTTGAGCATGGGTACGGTCTATACTCTTCGGATGTTTCATTTTATTTTTACTCAACCTTAAAAGAATGAATGAGTTGTTCTGCATTTTGATAAATTTCTTGCCAATGTGGCAGTAACTCACTGTGAAAGCTTATAGTGATATAACTCGTATTAAACCCATAAATGGGTTGATGTGCATTAAGTTCACAACTTGTTGCACCAGTCTTAAAATAAAGACACTTAATGGTTAGGCTTACCCCTTTACCTTTACGCTCCTGCCAATACACCTTTTTTCCAACACCATCATCACTTTTTACGTCTATTTCGTAGAGTCCCAAATCTGAGTTAAATATTTTTGTTTCATCTATCCATACTTCACTCACCTCTTCTCCACCAGAAGACATTCCTTTCCTTAAATATTGTTTTAAAAGTAAAAACTCATTAAAAAAGTCTTTACTTCCCCACTCCTCTTTCCAAACTGAGCGTTGGTTTAATGCGATTGTGATATCATTTTTATACTCAGAACCTAGTCTAAAGCCTTCACTCGACGTTGTCATTTCAGGCCATTTCACTTTCAAAGCAATACTTTGAATTTGATCATCACAACCTTTGGCCTCGTGTTCTTCTTTGATATTTTTCCCCCAGTAATTAACACCTTGATAGGTCACTCTGCCAAAAAGTAAATACTGCTTATCAATAAGCATGTGCCGATCACCAAATTTTCCACAAGCATATAAGCGCGCTTTGACTTTTTCAGGGTCATGCATACTGTCATAGCCGTATATCAACAATGAAATAACCAAAACTGTGAGTAATGATAAAAATATAATGGTGCCTCGTCTTACTGTGCTTATTTTTTTATTCATATCCCCCTTCCTTTTTTCTTTTAAAAAATCAACTCTCTAAATTTTCTTACTCAGTAAGACCAAATGAAGATTCATCAACATTTAGCCTACATTGGCACTTAATAGGTAAGATGCCGTTTTCTGAGTATAGTCAAACTACTTTATTATCCATACAGGATTCGAGAAAAACTCAAAATAATTCATCGACTGATTTGTATTGGTTTTATAATGATTTGACTATATCGTGATAACCATAACGTGCATAATATGCCAACAGCTCTTTTTTACATTTAAGATTAGCTTTCATACGTAAATAAAAAAAGTCAGACCGAAGTCTGACTTTAATATGTATTCTCTTAAATATAAAGAGAATTTTCTAGTATTCAATCGGTGCAAATGGTGCAACGACGTCTGCATTTTGAGCACGATGACGCAGAAAGTGATCCATTAAAACAATCGCAAGCATTGCTTCTGCAATCGGAGCCGCACGCACACCCACACAAGGGTCATGACGACCTTTGGTTAATACATCAGTATCTTCACGATTAATATTGATCGTTTTACCTGGTGTGGTAATAGATGCTGTTGGTTTCAACGCAATGGCCACACGAATAGTTTGACCACTCGAAATACCACCCAAGATGCCACCTGCATGGTTCGCAAGGAAGCCATCAGTCGTTAACTCATCACGGCTCTCATGTCCAAACTGACCAGCAACGGCAAAACCATCACCAATCTCAACCCCTTTGACCGCGTTAATCGACATCATAGCATGGGCAATATCAGCATCTAGACGGTCAAAGACAGGCTCGCCCCAACCGACAGGTACTTTTTCAGCCAAAATTTCAAGCTTTGCGCCGCAACTGGTACCTTGTTCACGAAGTGAAGTCACCAGTGCTTCAAAACGCGGTACGGCATCGACATCGCCACAGAAAAATGGATTATTAGGTACTTCATTCCAATCCAATTTTTCCGCAACTTCAGTTCCAATTTGGGTCACATGACCACGAATTAAAATACCAAACTTTTCAGCCAAGTATTTTTTCGCAATTGCACCCGCAGCCACACGCATAGCCGTTTCACGCGCACTTGAACGACCACCGCCACGGTAATCACGGAAACCGTACTTTTGTGTATAAGTATAGTCTGCATGTCCCGGGCGGAAGCTTTGTGCAATGTTACCGTAGTCTTTGGATTTTTGATCGGTGTTACGGATCAATAAACCAATTGGTGTGCCTGTTGTTTTACCTTCAAACACACCTGAAATGATTTCAACTTCATCAGGTTCTTTGCGCTGCGTCGCAAATTTAGAGGTGCCCGGCTTACGACGGTCTAAATCTTTTTGTAAATCTTCTGCTGTAAGCTCAAGGCCCGGTGGAACACCATCCACAATCGCCATTAAGCCTACACCATGAGATTCACCACAAGTCGTTACACGGAAGAGTTGCCCTATACTATTACCTGCCATGTCTAACGACTCCTTTTATGCTTGAACAGATTGAATGAATAAATCACGGAATTGACGGCATTGAGCCGCAGTCAATGCAAAGATTCCTGTACCGCCTTTTTGGAACTGTAACCAGTAAAAATCAACAGTATTAAAGTTTTGGCGCATTGCCCATTCAGAATTACCCACTTCAATCACGATGAGACCGTCTTCAGTTAAGTAATCTGGCGCTTGAGCTAACATTTTACGAACCAAATCTAAGCCATCTTGACCTGCTGCCAGAGCCAATTCTGGTTCATGGTGGAATTCTTCAGGTAAATCTGCCATGTCTTCAGCGTCCACATAAGGTGGGTTCGACACGATAAGATCATATTGATTTTCAGCAGGAATTTTGGAGAACAGGTCAGACTCAAGTAAAGCCACTTGATACTGTTTGTCGTGGTGTTCCGAGTTAATTTGAGCCACTTCTAAAGCTTCTTTAGAAATATCTGTTGCATCTACTTCGGCATCTGGGTACGCATAAGCTAAAGCAATCGCGATACAACCTGAGCCCGTACACATATCTAAAATACGTTGTGGCGTTTTTGGATTCGGGTTTTCTGGCAAGTTATTGACTGCTTCACCCATTTGGCCATTTTCACCTAAGCAATAAGGTGCAAAACGGTTTTGAATCAATTCTGCAATCGGTGAACGTGGAATCAGTACGCGTTCGTCGACATAATATGGTTTGCCATCAAAATATGCCAAATTAAGCAAATATGAAGTCGGTACTTTTTCATTAATACGACGTTCTAATAAGCTTAAAACTTCTGTCTTTTCGCTTGGTAGTAGCTTCGACTCTAAGATTTCAGCATCCGCATTCCAATCTAAAGATAAAGTTTGTAACACCAAAGCTGAACTTTCAGCAAAATAGTCTTCTGTACCTTGACCTAAATGTGCATCGTATTGACGTAATGCTGTCACTCCAAAACGGATAAAATCACGAATTGTGCTTAAGTTTTCAGCGGCTTCCTGTATATGTTCAGGGCTAATAGTCGGGCGATCCACTAAAGGCGTCTCCAAGGTCATAATAAAAACGCCTTATGATACCCTGTTTTTCTATGATTTATAATGTTTTGATGCACAACAAACACATTTTCATACGCTTTGCTCTTATTTGCTGATAGGGCCTGTACGTGCTTCGTACATATCTGCACGGGTTTGTGTCATTTGCATCAGACATGAAATACGCTGTAATTCAGTCTTTTCATTTTTCACGATAGGTTTGTTATTACAAATCTGATCACGCTGCGCCAGCCATTGCTGATGAGACTGTTTAACCAATCCTTGCTCATCTACAGGAGCCTTCGCCAAATACGGCTTAAATACTTTCTTTAAGCGTTTCTTTTGTGCTTTATATTCTTTACTCATACATGCATCAATTTCACTCAACACATTGCCAGTTTGCTTCATGCATGCTTCATATTTTTTAGTTGGGCCCATTGCATAGGCTGAACCACTGAACAATCCCACAACAAGCAATGCACTAAATATTTGTTTCAATTCCTTTCCCCAAAGCAAATTTTCTTCATTCATTTTTTAATCTAGTCATTCACAACATCTACGTGCTGCAGCGCTTTAATATAACATCCTATTTTGTATGAACATACTAGCCCTCTATAAAATTTCCACCACACAGCTTTTTACATGAACTCACAGGCTTTGCATTGAAACCTGATCAAACAGCCTTATTATAAAGTGAGTTCTTCTGCCAATATTCTCCAAACTTATGAGTTATAAACACAACAACTTAATGGCGATGCGTGAACGCTATTGGAATGACACCGAAAACAATCATGTCGACACTGAAAAAGCTTTTTTTCAGCAGCTGTTACAGCAGCAAGGGATCTATGAATGTGCAACCATTGAAGATGCTCGATACTTCTTTTTTAGCCTACCGAGCATCATCATTGTTAAAGGTTATGCACATGGATTTATGCACCAACCGGTACAAGAAATGATCCTCCAACACATACAAATGCATAAAGATGAATTGATTCAGAAAAATACGCTTAAAGTAAAATTTCGCATGTAACAATCCCGATTAGGCTTTATTTAGATGGTTGCTTAACACTTATGGCCTTTTTTAACTCGAGATTCAGCAAGTTGAACTTTTTTAATACGTGAATACACGATATTATCCGTTACAATCTAAAATGCTGCCCTTGCTGATGAAAGGATTTTACTGAATTATGTCAGATCACAACGATAAGCTTAAACAACTGAAAACCTCCTCTATGGATCGTCGTTTATCGATTGCCAAAGCTTCGTTGCTTGCTGGAACACGTTGGGCTGCTTCTAATGCGACAACTATGTTTTCTAGCGAAGAAGAAAAAGAAAAGAAACGCAAAAAAGCAATGAAAGAACAGGCCGATTATCTTGTTTCTGAAATAGGCAAACTTAAAGGTTCTATCGTCAAAATTGGCCAAATGATGGCACTTTATGGTGAACACTTTCTACCTGAAGAAATCACGCAAGCCTTAAATACTTTAAATAATCAAACAGTCGCTTTAGCGTGGCCTGCGATAAAACAGCAACTGCACAGCCAGTTGGGTTCTAAACTAGATGATTTGACCATCGATCATGAGCCACTGGGCACTGCATCACTGGCACAAGTCCACCGTGCAACGCGCAAGTCTGATGGTTTAGAGATGGTATTGAAAATTCAATATCCAGGCGTTGCTGAAGCTATTGACTCAGACATGAGCCTGTTTAAAAACATGCTTAAACTGACACGAATGGTGCCGCAAACACGCGAGTTCGACCAATGGTTCGATGAAGTTCGTGAGATGATGCACCGTGAAGTGAATTATAAAATTGAGGCTACAACCACACGCCGCTTTGCTGCTCGATTAAAAGAAGACCCTCGCTACATCGTGCCACAAATTATAGATGGCTACTGCACAGACCAAGTATTGTGTATGACATTTGAACGTGGCGTGCCGATTAACAGCCCTGTCATGCTGTCTCTGCCGCAAGAACGTCGCAACAAACTTGGTGAAGCATCACTTGAAATTGCGGTACGCGAGATTTTTGAATGGGGTGAAATGCAGACCGACCCGAACTTTGGTAATTACCTCGTTCGCTTAGGCAATGGCAATGACATCTTGGATAAAATCGTTCTGCTTGATTTTGGCGCAATCCGACAGTTTGATGAACACTTACTTAGTGTTGCTCGCAAGCTCATTCATGCTGGGTTTAATCATAGTAGTGAAGAAATGGTTCAAGCAATGACAGGCTATGAGTTTTTCGACTCTATCCCTCAAAGCATTAAACCCGATATGGCTAAAGTCTTCTTACTTGCAACTGAAGCCTTTAGCAGTCCAAGCAATAACCCAGACTTACCGGCTGGTGTTATGGATGAGCACTTTGCTTATGACTGGAAAGCAAGCCAGCTTCATAGCCGTGTAATGCAGCAAGCTTCAAAGTCGATGACATCTCGTTATTTCAGTGTTCCACCCAAAGAGTTTATGTTTATCAGCCGTAAATTCATCGGTGCTTATACCTTTATGACTGTGATTGAAGCGAAAACCAATGTTCGTGCTATGGTCAAAAAGTTTATCTAAAAGTACATTGACCAAAATGACGCAATGTCATTTTGGTCAATTGATCAATCACTTCAATTTCCAACGATTTAATAAAAAAATTAAAAAACAAAAGATTAGAATAATTTAAAATACACCACCTACCGTTTATCTTTGACAATACATCATGTCAGTCATGACATAGTTATTCGTGTGCCGCTATGTCAGCATAAAACCACAGAATAATTCTGCTGGATGAAAATAATGACAAATATGGTAAATAAGGCGCAGGGATTTGGCTTATCACTGATCACAAAAATGGCAAGTAGCGACGTACTTGACCAATTAAAGCTTAGAAAATTTGTGGAGAAATCGCTATATCAAGGCTCAAAAGCAGGCTATAAGACTTTATCAAAAACACAAAAAGCCTTTAAAACCAATAAAGATCTACATAAACAACGACTCAATAATCAAGAGAAATCATTTTTTGATCTGAACTATTCAGAAGATCAGCAAATGACTATCGACAGCATGTCACAGTTTGCAGCGGATGTACTTTACCCATTAGCCGCAAGTGCCGATCAAAATGAAACTTTTCCAACAGAACTTTGGCAATATATCGAAGAGCTAGGTCTGAACTTTTATGCTTTGCCTGAGGCACTCGGTGGTGTCGCTGCTGAGAAAAATATTCTGAGTAATGTACTTATCGCGGAGCATCTGGCCAAAGGTGACTTTAGTTTAGCCGCTGGTATGCTCTCTACTTTTAGTGTGATTAATGCCATTACACAATGGGGTTCTGAACAAGTACAGGCTTTATATTTAAACAGTTTTGCGCAAGACAGTAGCATTCGCGCTAGCTTTGCAATTCAAGAAGCTACGCCTGCTTTTAATCCTTACCAGCTAAAAACCAAAGCCATTTCACGTGATGGTCAATATTTTATCCAAGGTGAAAAGACACTGGTACTATTGGCTGAAAGTGCAGATATTTTCCTTGTCAGTGCTGAACTTAATGGCCAAGCTGAAGTTTTTATTCTCAGACGTGATGAAAGTATTCAGTTTAAAAAATCTCCCGCTATGGGGCTCAAAGCCACAGAAACAGCAACTTTAATTTTTAATCAAACCCCTGCTTTACGCTTAGGTGATGAAGATTTTAACTACACGGCATTTTTAGACCTCGGCAATTTAATGTGGTGTGCAATGGCGGTCGGCACATGTGAAGCGGTCAAAAAATACTGTATTGAATATGCCAATGAACGCACCGCCTTTGGTGAACCCATTTCCCACCGTCAAAGTGTTGCTTTTATGATTGCAGATATGGCCATCGAAATTGATGCCATGCGTATGCTCATCCTAAATGCTGCAAGTCTCGCTGAATCTGGGCAGACATTTCACCGCGAAGCCTATTTAGCACGTTTACTTTGTGCTGAAAAAGCCATGAAAATTGGCACCGATGGTGTACAGATTTTAGGTGGGCACGGATTCACCAAAGAACACCCTGTTGAGCGTTGGTATCGTGATTTACGTGCAACAGCAATTGTTCACTCTGGTCTACATGCATAATAAAAAGGAAAACTGGCATGAATTTACAAAACCCTAAAAAATTTAAATTACTGATTGATCAAGCCCATCAAGTGGCCATCAATGTACTTCGCCCTATCTCCCGAAAATACGATAAAGCTGAACACAGCTATCCTAAAGAACTGGATATGCTGGCATCTTTAGTCGATGGTATGAATGAGGGTGGTGAAGGTATGAATGCGGGGGCTGCTGTCGGCAAGCGAGGTACAAATGAACAAGGCAATAAAAATGGAGTGAATCTCTCTACAGCTTTAAGTGTAATTGAAATGTGTTATGGAGATACCGCTTTACTCCTATCGATGCCCCGCCAAGGTCTAGGAAATTCAGCGATAGCAGCTGTTGCCAATGAAGAGCAGTTAGAGCGTTTCAAAAATACATGGGCAGCTATGGCAATCACTGAACCAAACTGTGGCTCGGACTCTGCCGCTATTCGCACCACAGCAGTCAAAGATGGTGAAGATTACATCTTAAACGGTGAAAAGATTTTCGTGACTTCAGGAGAGCGTGCTGACGCTATCGTCGTTTGGGCAACGCTGGATAAAAAATTAGGCCGTTCAGCGATCAAATCTTTTGTAATTCCTAAAGGAACTGCTGGCATGACAGTGGAACGTTTAGAACATAAGCTAGGAATCAAAGCCTCTGATACCGCAGTTATTCGTTTAATCGACTGCCGAGTGCCAGCTAATAACCTACTGGGAAATGCGGAAATTAATATTGCTAAAGGCTTTGCTGGCGTGATGGAAACTTTTGATAATACTCGTCCGCTCGTTGCAGCGATGGCTATAGGCTGTGCCAAGGCCTCACTAGAACGCATTAAAGAGATCTTCAGCGATTGTTTGGATCCTCAATATATAACCCCATACTTACAAACGACTCATATTGCAAGCCAAATTTATCGTATGGAAGCCGAATGGGAAGCGGCTCGTTTACTGATCTTAAAAGCCGCATGGATGGCAGATAACAAGAAACCGAACTCAAAAGAAGCTTCCATCTCCAAAGCTAAAGCTGGTCGAATTTGTAATGAAATTACCCTTAAGTGCGTCGAACTTGCTTCAACTGTCGGCTACAACGAAGATGAGCTTTTGGAAAAATGGGCAAGAGATTCTAAAATTCTAGATATTTTTGAAGGAACGCAACAAATTCAGCAACTCATTATCGCACGCCGTGAATTAGGAAAGTCATCGAGCGAATTGAAATAATATAAAACGTCCCATTCGGATATGTTGAAGCTATGGTTTCTCTAAATAAAGAATTATGGCTTCACATTGAAAGTACTATGAAATAAGAAATCACTAGACTCAAATTCATGCTATCTAACAACGCCTAAACTTATTTATTGCGCTTCAAAAAAACGTATCACAATCATGTGAGTTTAAATTTATTTAACATGCTTAATAATACATAAATGCTTTTAATTTTATATGCACCCTCACTCTATTTTTTTAATAGTATTAATAATTATCATCATAAAAAAATAGCCGATGCTGTTTTCTGTTGCGTGTAAATCACTCTTTTTTGAAATTTAAAAGTTTTTTATCAGCGTCAGTCATGTCTTTACATTAGGTCTTACATCTTCCTAATTTCCACCCTAATATTTGGAGAATAGCCAGTCTTACAAATTTAGATGCCTAGAAGCTACTTAGGCTATTTATTATAAGCAAGAGGAATTTCTTTGACTGGTCCATACGATCAGGTATGGTAAATTTAAATACTCTGTATTTATGTGACAAAACTGTCTTTGCAAGTGGTTCTACTCACCGCATAAAAATATAGACTTTTGATTAATCACATCTATTTCGCTTAAATAAAGTACGGATTTAACAAAACCATAAAATAGTACCTTCTGTCTCAACTTGACTGTAATTGCACAGCTCAATATGATCTTCTCAGACATTATACCAATGGATATACAGTTTGCTGAATTATCAACGATACTTGCCAACATCTCATATTAAAGCTAAATCTGTTTTAATTTTAACAATAACTTTAATATTTACTGGTTGTGCATCACTAGGTGGCGGTTCGGTTGAAAAGCGTTCAGCAAAATTAGCCAATGGCATTCAAAAGGCATACGCTGTTGAGCCCAATACAGCACTACGTATTGCACCCATGATTGTACAAAGTGCCGATCGCTATAATGTCGATCCATTACTAGTTGCAGCCGTCATAAGACAAGAGTCTAGCTATAGAAATTATGCTGTTTCCCCTGCTGGTGCTATTGGACTTACTCAAGTTATTCCACGCTATTGGCAACAAACCTGCCCTGGCGATTTATTTGAAGAGATTAATAATATTAATTGTGGCACCTATATTCTCGCTAACTATAACCAAAAAGCAGAAAGCTGGCCTAAAGCTTTAGCTTATTATAATGTCGGTCCAACAGGCTACCATTCGAGCTGGAAGATGAAGCGTCAAGGTAAGAAATATGCAAAACAAGTTAAAGCACATCAAGAAACGTTAAAAGGTGCTCTGTGATCTTGTTAAATATGACATAAAAACCAGAAAATGCTGGCTTTTTACCACTTAGGCCCTTATAAATGCATGTTCTCAGCTCTTCTGTTTTTTGTTTTAATAAATGGCGCATAAAAAAATCCCCCTCTGCATTAAGCGGAGGGGGATTTAGAATTAATGAGCTGGCGATGACTTACTCTCACATGGATAACTCCACACTACCATCAGCGCTAAGAGGTTTCACTTCTGAGTTCGGGAAGGGATCAGGTGGTTCACTCTTGCTATTGTCGCCAGCACAACTGTTTATGACTATTCGTTGGGTCTAACCTCAGAGCAGTGCTCTTCGTGCCTAACTTTCATCAAATGAGTTATTAACAGGTATATTTGAGTTGGATATTTTATCTAGCTTTATAACTAAATCAAGTTGTTTGCAGTGATTTGAACCACAACACCAACTGTTTGGGTGTTGTATAGTCAAGCCTCACGAGCAATTAGTATTGGTCAGCTTCACATATCACTATGCTTCCACATCCAACCTATCAACGTCGTAGTCTTCAACGGCTCTTTAGAGGACATAAAGTCCTAGGGAAATCTTATCTTGAGGTAGGCTTCCCGCTTAGATGCTTTCAGCGGTTATCCCTTCCGAACATAGCTACCCGGCGATGCGACTGGCGTCACAACCGGTACACCAGAGGTTCGTCCACTCTGGTCCTCTCGTACTAGGAGCAGATCCTCTCAAATTTCCAACGCCCACGGTAGATAGGGACCGAACTGTCTCACGACGTTCTAAACCCAGCTCGCGTACCTCTTTAAATGGCGAACAGCCATACCCTTGGGACCTGCTTCAGCCCCAGGATGAGATGAGCCGACATCGAGGTGCCAAACACCGCCGTCGATATGAACTCTTGGGCGGTATCAGCCTGTTATCCCCAGAGTACCTTTTATCCGTTGAGCGATGGCCCTTCCATACAGAACCACCGGATCACTAAGACCTACTTTCGTACCTGCTCGACTTGTGGGTCTCGCAGTTAAGCGCGCTTTTGCCTTTATACTCTACGCGTGATTTCCGACCACGCTGAGCGCACCTTCGTACTCCTCCGTTACTCTTTAGGAGGAGACCGCCCCAGTCAAACTACCCACCAGACATGGTCCTCGTCCCGGATAACGGGACAGAGTTAGAACCTCAATATTACCAGGGTGGTATTTCAAGATTGGCTCCACCGAAACTAGCGTCTCGGTTTCAAAGCCTCCCACCTATCCTACACAAGTAAGATCAAAGTTCAATGTCAAGCTGCAGTAAAGGTTCACGGGGTCTTTCCGTCTAGCCGCGGGTACACCGCATCTTCACGGCGAATTCGATTTCACTGAGTCTCTGCTGGAGACAGCGCCCCCATCATTATGCCATTCGTGCAGGTCGGAACTTACCCGACAAGGAATTTCGCTACCTTAGGACCGTTATAGTTACGGCCGCCGTTTACTGGGGCTTCGATCAAGAGCTTCGCTTACGCTAACCCCATCAATTAACCTTCCAGCACCGGGCAGGCATCACACCCTATACGTCCACTTTCGTGTTTGCAGAGTGCTATGTTTTTAATAAACAGTTGCAGGGGCCTGGTTTCTGTGGCTGCCAATAGCTCAAGGAGTAAATCCTATCACCGTCGGCAGCGTACCTTCTCCCGAAGTTACGGTACCATTTTGCCTAGTTCCTTCAGCAGAGTTCTCTCAAGCGCTTTGGTCTACTCGACCTGACCACCTGTGTCGGTTTCGGGTACGATTCCTATGTAACTGAAGCTTAGAGACTTTTCCTGGAAGCATGGTATCAGCCACTTCACTGTACAAGTACAGCTTGCTATCAGTTCTCAGCATAGAGTACCCCGGATTTGCCTAAGATACATGCCTACAACCTTCCACCTGGACAACCAACGCCAGGCTGACTTAACCTTCTCCGTCCTCTCATCGCATTACATAGAAGTATTGGAATATTAACCAATTTCCCATCGACTACGCCTCTCGGCCTCGCCTTAGGGGTCGACTCACCCAGCCCCGATTAACGTTGGACTGGAACCCTTGGTCTTTCAGCGTGCGAGTTTTTCACTCGCATTGTCGTTACTCACGTCAGCATTCGCACTTCTGATACCTCCAGCATACTTCTCAATACACCTTCATCGGCTTACAGAACGCTCCCCTACCACTTGCAATAAATTGCAAATCCGCAGCTTCGGCATATAGTTTTAGCCCCGTTACATCTTCCGCGCAGGCCGACTCGACTAGTGAGCTATTACGCTTTCTTTAAAGGGTGGCTGCTTCTAAGCCAACCTCCTAGCTGTCTATGCCTTCCCACATCGTTTCCCACTTAACTATAATTTTGGGGCCTTAGCTGGCGGTCTGGATTGTTTTCCTCTTGACTACGGACGTTAGCACCCGCAGTCTGTCTCCCGGATAGTACTCATTGGTATTCGGAGTTTGCATCGGTTTGGTAAGTCGGGATGACCCCCTAGCCGAAACAGTGCTCTACCCCCAATGGTATTCGTCCGAGGCGCTACCTAAATAGCTTTCGGGGAGAACCAGCTATCACCGAGTTTGATTAGCCTTTCACCCCTATCCACAAGTCATCCCCTGGCTTTTCAACGACAGTGGGTTCGGTCCTCCAGTTAGTGTTACCCAACCTTCAACCTGCTCATGGATAGATCACCCGGTTTCGGGTCTACACCCAGCAACTAAACGCCCTATTAAGACTCGATTTCTCTACGGCTCCCCTATGCGGTTAACCTTGCTACTGAATGTAAGTCGCTGACCCATTATACAAAAGGTACGCAGTCACCGAACATGTCGGCTCCCACTGCTTGTATGCATGCGGTTTCAGGATCTATTTCACTCCCCTCACAGGGGTTCTTTTCGCCTTTCCCTCACGGTACTGGTTCACTATCGGTCAGTCAGGAGTATTTAGCCTTGGAGGATGGTCCCCCCATATTCAGACAAGGTTTCACGTGCCCCGCCCTACTCGACATCATCATATCAGCCCTTTCGTGTACAGGACTATCACCCACTATGGTTGCACTTCCCAGAGCATTCCACTAAAACTGATATGACTTAATGGGCTTTTCCCCGTTCGCTCGCCGCTACTGAGGGAATCTCAATTGATTTCTTTTCCTAAGGGTACTGAGATGTTTCACTTCCCCTCGTTCGCCTCGTATGACTATGTATTCATCATACGATACCTGCCTTATGACAGGTGGGTTTCCCCATTCAGAAATCTCCGGATCACAGGATATTTGCCGCCTCCCCGGAGCTTATCGCAGGCTATTACGTCTTTCATCGCCTCTGACTGCCAAGGCATCCACCACATGCACTTAATTACTTGACTATACAACCCCAAACAGTCGTTAATCCCTACAAGTAGGATTAAGACAGTCTATGATGATTTCTCATCACTTCCTTACAGTTTGTTGTTCTGTGTACTTAAACACTGTACAGCTTCAATTCAATTCACATACCAAAACGCTTGATTCAGTTAATTTCGCTAGTAACTCATTTCTTCAATCTTCATCAATCAGTAATAAATCACTGTTAATGTCGATCTTAAAAACGAGTATGAACAAATTATTTCAACTCAAATATATTCTGTTAATGATTTTTCCAGCCTTCGTCAGGTCAGGAAACTGTGATAAATCACAGAAGTTAATAAGTTATCTACTTACTAATTTCTGTAATCCAACTTCTTAGATTAAGCTTCGTTCTATGTGTGCCTGCGCACAGCATAGCTGTTTGCTTAAATTTCAAGGAAAAACGTTGTTTTTCTAATCTTGAAATTTGGTGGAGACTAGGAGAGTCGAACTCCTGACCTCCTGCGTGCAAAGCAGGCGCTCTACCAACTAAGCTAAGTCCCCAGCTTATCATTTTTGATTCGATGTATCAGATTATAGCCTGCGCACTCACTCACGTTCGTTTGCCTTGCGCTTCGCCTTAAAGCAGTGCTTTAAGTCTTGCTCATGGTGGGTCTGACAAGACTTGAACTTGTGACCCCACGCTTATCAAGCGTGTGCTCTAACCAACTGAGCTACAGACCCTCAGATACATCGTCATGAAGAACAACTTGTTGTGGATTCTTACCAATCGTCAATCTTTCGTTAAGGAGGTGATCCAGCCGCAGGTTCCCCTACGGCTACCTTGTTACGACTTCACCCCAGTCATCGGCCACACCGTGGTAAGCGTCCTCCTTGCGGTTAGACTACCTACTTCTGGTGCAACAAATTCCCATGGTGTGACGGGCGGTGTGTACAAGGCCCGGGAACGTATTCACCGCGGCATTCTGATCCGCGATTACTAGCGATTCCGACTTCATGGAGTCGAGTTGCAGACTCCAATCCGGACTACGATCGGCTTTTTGAGATTAGCATCCTATCGCTAGGTAGCAACCCTTTGTACCGACCATTGTAGCACGTGTGTAGCCCTGGTCGTAAGGGCCATGATGACTTGACGTCGTCCCCGCCTTCCTCCAGTTTGTCACTGGCAGTATCCTTAAAGTTCCCGACATTACTCGCTGGCAAATAAGGAAAAGGGTTGCGCTCGTTGCGGGACTTAACCCAACATCTCACGACACGAGCTGACGACAGCCATGCAGCACCTGTATGTAAGTTCCCGAAGGCACCAATCCATCTCTGGAAAGTTCTTACTATGTCAAGACCAGGTAAGGTTCTTCGCGTTGCATCGAATTAAACCACATGCTCCACCGCTTGTGCGGGCCCCCGTCAATTCATTTGAGTTTTAGTCTTGCGACCGTACTCCCCAGGCGGTCTACTTATCGCGTTAGCTGCGCCACTAAAGCCTCAAAGGCCCCAACGGCTAGTAGACATCGTTTACGGCATGGACTACCAGGGTATCTAATCCTGTTTGCTCCCCATGCTTTCGTACCTCAGCGTCAGTATTAGGCCAGATGGCTGCCTTCGCCATCGGTATTCCTCCAGATCTCTACGCATTTCACCGCTACACCTGGAATTCTACCATCCTCTCCCATACTCTAGCTTCCCAGTATCGAATGCAATTCCTAAGTTAAGCTCAGGGATTTCACATCCGACTTAAGAAGCCGCCTACGCACGCTTTACGCCCAGTAAATCCGATTAACGCTCGCACCCTCTGTATTACCGCGGCTGCTGGCACAGAGTTAGCCGGTGCTTATTCTGCGAGTAACGTCCACTATCCTAGAGTATTAATCCAAGTAGCCTCCTCCTCGCTTAAAGTGCTTTACAACCAAAAGGCCTTCTTCACACACGCGGCATGGCTGGATCAGGCTTCCGCCCATTGTCCAATATTCCCCACTGCTGCCTCCCGTAGGAGTCTGGGCCGTGTCTCAGTCCCAGTGTGGCGGATCATCCTCTCAGACCCGCTACAGATCGTCGCCTTGGTAGGCCTTTACCCCACCAACTAGCTAATCTGACTTAGGCTCATCTATTAGCGCAAGGTCCGAAGATCCCCTGCTTTCCCCCGTAGGGCGTATGCGGTATTAGCATTCCTTTCGGAATGTTGTCCCCCACTAATAGGCAGATTCCTAAGCATTACTCACCCGTCCGCCGCTAGCTCAGTTACCGAAGCAACCTCGCCCGCTCGACTTGCATGTGTTAAGCCTGCCGCCAGCGTTCAATCTGAGCCATGATCAAACTCTTCAGTTAAAAATCATTAGTAGCTTATGGCTACAAATCTTGGCTCATCAATTTTCTGACAAATATTTCTCAAATAAACTTCGAGTAATTTTTACCTTCAATCAATGAAATATTTTCGATCGATCAATCAGTAAAAATCCACACAAGTTGTTCTTCATAATCTCTTAATGATCTTCTTGCTGATTCCTCATCAGCAAGACCTTCGCCTTAAGTTATTCACTACATTGCGTTGGTGTGCTGCGTATTCTATACAGTTTTATTTGCAGCGCAAGTGCATTTATATAAATAATTTAAAAAATCCACTCGACTGGTTGTTTTTAAATCAAAACAAACGTTTTAGATTAAATTATAGTCAATATTATCAAGTTATCCACCATATAAATACGCCATCTAAATAAAAAAAACAGCTAACGCTGTTTTTTAGAATGTACCAGCTACTGTGCTTGTTCAGCAAGCCAAGCCATAAACGCTTGGCGTTCAGATTTAGATGCATTTTTCCAACTATTAATTAATTGTTGGGCATTGCCAGAACTTGTTAAATCTTTTTGTTTCTCGATCCCAGCTTTCGCAACAACAGCTTGTGACGTATAGACCGGGGCAGGCTGTACCACTGTCGTTGCTTTTTGAGTTAGATCGGTTGGTGCATCGCTAAATAAATTTTGAAGAATGCCTGCATTTTGAGTTTTACCGCCCTTTTGCTCAACCAATAACTGATTCTTGGCATTGTAGAGACCAAAGATCGGCTGCTTAGCATAAGCCTTAGCATCATCATGGTTTTGCGGAGGATTGATCAGTGCCAAACGGTAAGACTGTTGGTCTTGTAAAATTGGGGTCTTAATATTTACAATCCCTGAGCGAACGATATCGTGGGAGCCAATACCCGGATGCTCTTCAAAAAACTGGGTATAGCGAACACTGATAATATTTTCACCAGCATCAATATTATATTTGTTGTCAGAACTGAATAAACGACTCTTAACTTCTTGCCCATTTAAGCCTTCAATTTTTATTTCCTCTGGAGCAGTAATAGACACCGCTGAAAATACTGAAGTACTCAACATCAATGCTGCTGTTGCAAGGGTTATGCGTAAGGTCATTTTTACACTCTATCGATGGTTTATTAAAGTTTAGTTGCACTATGCAGTGTATAAATGACAATTTTATGACAATTTATGAGCTTAGAACCAACTCACAACTACAATATATATTGCTAAGCTTTGATATTTTAAAGATAAATCACTAAACAAAAAAAGAGCAGACTTACTCTGCTCTTTCTCATTTTAAAAACTAGCTATTAATTGAATGTTTTAAAGCGGTCCGCTTCCGCCATAAATGTTTTCTCACCCGCTGGTGCTTCAATAGAACCAAAAACAAGTTGCGCACGAAGTTTCCAATTCGCAGGGATATCGAAGATCTCTGCAATCTCTGCATCTACGATTGGATTGTAATGCTGTAATGACGCACCAATATTTTGTTCAGATAACGCAGTCCATACGGCAAATTGAGCAATTGCAGAAGAATGTTCAGACCACACTGGGAAATTATCTGCATAAAGCGCAAATTGTTCCTGCAATGATTTTACAACATCTTGGTCTTCATAAAATAAAACCGTACCATAGTCTGCAGCAAAGCTATTAATTTTGGTATTTGTGCCTTCAAAAGCAGCTTCTGGAACAATTTTACGTAAAGTTTCACGCACGATATTCCAAAGCTGTAAATGCGACTCACCAAACAAAGTCACAATACGAGAAGTCTGTGAGTTAAATGCAGAAGGGCTGTGATTTACCGCTTCTTTAATGACAGATTCAATTTGTTCTGGTGTTAATGCTACATTTTTACCAACAGCATAAATGGTACGACGTTGTTTTATGTGGTCTAAAAATGACATGTTATTTTCCTCAGCGATCTCACGATCTTGTTATATACAGATTCATATTCATATTCATCATAGCTAATATTTTGAATTTGAACATGCTTAGTTCAGCGACATAGTGTCTTAAAAATAGAACAATATGCCATAACATTACAAAACTTGATCTAGAAGCCACTAAAGATTATTCCGTGTCATTATGCATAGATCATAAAGCGCTCTTCATCTTTATAATGTTCTTTTTCAGCGGCTTTTTCCTCTATCGAACCAAAGACCAATTGTGCACGTAACAGCCAATGTTTTGGAATCTCAAAAACCTTGGAAATATCAGCATCAATACTTGGGTTATAATGTTGCAATGAGGCACCTAAACCTGCATCTGCTAAACATGTCCATACAGCATATTGGATCAATTCAGCTAAATACACCTGACTTAAATGCACACGCTTCCCTAAAACATAAATACTACGGCGCTTTTTTAGTTGATCGATAAATGTGGTTTGTTGTAGGTCTTCTGCGTGATTTTTTTTAAATTTTAAGTCTTTGGTTAAATCCGTTGTTAGAACTTGCCCAATTTTATGTAATAAAGCCATACCGTGTTCCCCAAAATGTACAGTGATGCCTATTGTGTTAGACGTTAGTGTAATCTCAGGAGAATCACTTATATTCATTAAGTGATTCCTAAATGTTTGTTTTTAAAACAAACAAATTGAATAAAAAAATAAACTCCGCATTTAGCGGAGTTTATGTGACTGATCTAACACTTTAAAAACAGTATTGTTGAATCTTATTTCTCTGTTTCGAACAAAGCAGCAACAAAGGATTTTGCAGAGAATGGACGTAAGTCGTCAATTTTCTCACCAACACCAATGAAGCGAATTGGAACATGCGTACGACTGGCAATATTAAATAGTACACCACCTTTCGCAGTGCCGTCGAGTTTGGTAATCGTCAGGCCTGTCAAACCAACTGCCTCATCAAACATTTCTACTTGATTAATCGCATTTTGACCTGTTCCTGCATCGACCACCAACATAACTTCGTGTGGCGCAGTCGCATCGATTTTTTGCATGACACGTTTTACTTTGGTCAACTCTTGCATGAGATGCCCTTTGTTATGTAAACGACCTGCGGTATCTGCAATCAAGACATCAACACCTTTCGCACGCGCACTTTCAAACGCATCGAAAATGACAGAAGCGCTGTCAGCGCCATGGCCTTGTGCGACTACGGCAATATTATTACGTTCACCCCAAATTTGAAGCTGTTCGGTCGCCGCCGCACGGAAAGTATCTCCCGCAGCAAGCATCACTTTCTTGCCTTCACCTTGTAAACGTTTTGCCAATTTACCAATGGTTGTAGTTTTACCCACACCGTTTACACCCACCACTAAAATCACATAAGGCGTTTTGTTCGGATCGATATGTAAAGGTTTCACACGTGGTGCTAGTAAAGCCACCAACTCTTCCTGAAGTGCTTTATATAGTGAGTGCGAGTAAATTAAATCGCCACGTGCAGTACGTTCAGTCAAGTTAGCAATAATGGTTTTCGTTGCATCTACACCAATGTCGGCTACTAAAAGCTGTTCTTCAACTTCTTCAAGTAGTTCATCATCAATTTCCTTACCGCCGATCAAAATATTGACCATACCATCGGCAAGGTTTTTACGGGTTTTGGTTAACCCTTCTTTCATGCGACTAAAGAAACCGCCTTTTACAGATACATCTGCTTCTTCTGCACTTGTTTCAGCAACCACAACTGGACTAACAACTGTTTGCTCTTTTGTTTCAACGATTGGCACATTGACCACAGGTAAACTTGGAAGTGTGACATCGTCATCCCCGATATCAGCATCAATCAAAAATTTGTTCTGCTCATTAGATTGCTGTTGCATGCCGAATCCTTGAAAAGCACTGCGTTAAAAAAGACGGATTCTACCATAAAAGATAGGCTTTCGCTTAGCAACAATACTTTATGTAAACACTTAACAAATCAATACTTCTGGCGCTTGATCTAATTCGCATTTTTTTTAAGAATGGTTATTTATTGAAATGCTTTAACTTCACTTCAACCTGAGCCCAAATTTTATATGCATCACTTATTAGTCACGCATTCTTATAAAAAAAGTTTAGTTGCACTGGGTTTAACTCTACTTTGTTTACCTATAACTACCCATGCACAAATACGCAGTGAACTTACCCGCAGTAGTTTTGAAACCACTTTAAGCAATGGCTTGCAGGTGATTATCCGTGAAGATCATCGCTCCCCAATGGTCATGACCCAAATTTGGTACAAAGTCGGTAGCACTGATGAGTCTGGAAATATAACGGGTATTTCTCATGTACTAGAACATATGATGTTTAAAGGCACATCCAAAGTCCCCAATGACGAATTCAGTCGCTTGAGCCGAATCTATGGCGGCACAGTAAATGCAGCAACATTTACCAATTACACCAATTACTATCAGCTTTATCCTAAAACTTACTTCCCGATGGCTCTAGAGCTTGAAGCGGATCGTATGCGCAATCTCTTACTACGGAAACAAGACTTTGACCCTGAAATTAAAGTGGTGATGGAGGAGCGACGCCTGCGTACCGATGACAACCCCCGCTCACTCGCTTTCGAGCGTTTCAAATGGATTTCGTATCCCACGAGTCATTACCGCCAACCCGTCATTGGGCACATGAAACACTTGCAAAATATCAGTCTAGACGATGTGAAACAGTGGTATCAAAAATGGTATAGCCCAAACAATGCAATCTTGGTGATTGTGGGTGATGTCAATGCAGAATCCGCCCTCCGACAAGTTCAAAAATACTTTGGCGACATCAAAAGTCATCCAACACCTGTACGCAATGATGTGACTGAGTTTGAGAACATTGGCTACCGTCACATGGAACAAAATACCAATGTTGAGGTGCCAAATTTATATATGGCTTGGAATGTGAAATCGCTTGCAACAGCAAGCAATCCAGAAGATGTTTACGCGCTCACACTTATTCGAAGCTTATTAGATAGCGGGATCAGCTCTCGATTACAACAGCGCCTTGTACGCGACAAAAAATTAGCGACCGCACTGAGTGTCAGTTATGACCCTTATAACCGTGGAGACAGTTTATTTAGTATCTCCGCACTTCCAGTCACTGGCGTGGAACTTCCAGAGCTACAAAAAGCCATTGAACATGAAATTGAGCGACTCAAAACAGAAATTGTTCAACCACAAGAGCTTGAACGGATTAGCACACGCTTTGTTGCAAACTTAATTTATGGTCAAGATGACATAGTCGGGCAAGCAAAGATGATTGGAAACTTAGCCGTGAATGGCTTGAATTATCGACTAATGGATCAGCTTCCACAGCATTTTGAAGCGGTTACACCTGAAGATATTCAGCACGTTGCTCAAACTGCTTTTGTACGAGATAACTTAAGTACGTTGTACCTTCAACCAGAAAAGAAGGCCACAAAATAATGAAAAATCAAAAGACCATCTTTCACCTATTATTTATTACCATGTCTACCTTTTGCGCTACCAATGTAATTGCAGATGTAAGTACAAGTAGTATTAGCAATGATGACCCACGTACATTACAGTCTATTGCTTCTCTACAAAGCTTAAAACAGGTTCAAACCAGCGACCTTCATACAGCAGCACCACATGTACACGAACTTAAGAACAAATACAAAGTTCGAAGTCTATTTGTTGAGTCATCCGCCTTACCTATGGTGGATATTCAACTTACCTTTAATGCAGGCTCTGCACGAGATGTAGAAGTAGAAAAAGGCCTATATGGTGTTGCCAATATGGCAGCACAACTCATCGATGAAGGCACTACGCAACATGATGCAGTTGAAATCGCGAATGCCTTTGAGCAAGTCGGGGCTCGTTTTAGCGTAGCTGTACACCGTGACATGTTTGTGGTTCGACTGCGTTCTCTGTCTGACCCTAAAAAACTAGATGCTGCGGTAAGTACGATGCTTGAAGTATTAAAAGACTCTACTTTTAAAAATAACAGTATTAGTTTGATGGTAAGTAATACCCAAGTAGGTCAGAAACAGTTGAAAGAAAGTCCGAGTCGATTGATGAGTATTCGCTTTTATCGCGCACTCTATGGTTCGCACCCTTATGCTGAACCGATTACAGGAACCAATGGCAGTATTAAAAAAATTACGACTCAGCACTTAAAAAAATTCAGAGACGAATTCCTTGTTAGTCAAAATATGAATATTGCACTGACAGGCCAACTCAGTGTGAAACAAGCACAGAAACTGGCTGAACGAATAAGTGCAGCCCTCCCACAAGGTGAAGCAGCAAAGCCACTTGCTGTACCACAAGATAAACCCAACTTTGATATTCAACACATTCTGTTTAATTCAACTCAAGCCCATGTCACCATGGGACATCTATCAACCACGCGGGATGATCCGGATCGTTTAGCACTCGAACTGGCTAACCGTATGTTGGGTGGGGGTGGATTTAGCTCCATTTTAATGAAAGAACTACGCGTTAAGCGTGGATACACCTATGGAGCAAACAGTGCTTTTACATTTAGCCAAGCGGCTGGAAGTTTTAGTCTAAGTTATTCAACCCAGCAAGATCAGCTCATGGACAGCATACAAGTGGCGCATAAAGCCCTAGTTGACTTTGTCCATCAACCAATTGATGCACAGCAGTTAGAAGAAACTAAAGCCGGTATGTTACGCAGCCTACCTAACAGCTATAGCAGCAATGCAAACATCAACGCACAACTGGGCTCTATAGGGTTTTATCAACAAGATGCGAATTATTTAGCCGACTACCCAAAACGTTTAGCTGCGATCACGCCTTTAGATGTCCAAAATGCAATACGTAAACACATTCACCCTGAAAGTCTTACCCTTGTGATTGTCAGTAATGCTTTAGATAAAGAGCAACTTCGACATATTTTAGAATTGAATCTTGACCCGAATATTAAGCAAAGCATGCCGCATCCTGATCAAATTCCTGCGATTATTGAACCTCCGGAGCCAATGCCGGAAGCTGCTTCGCCCGATTCTGCTCAAACTGATGAGCCTGCATTAATCTAAAGTAATCAATATAGGAAATCTGGTTTTCCAAAACCAGATCTTGAGCCATCTCTTGTGTTTCTGGGAAAGTCGCTTGATGAGATAAGCGACTTACATTTTCAAATTGGCTTGGAGAAATGGTTCGAGATAAAGCAATACTCGATAAAATGACAATAAGCATAATGATCGATGCCATCAGACCATTATAAATTTGTACAAGCGTAATCTGTGATTTTAATTTAAGAATTTTTTGGATCGCAATGTGCATAACCTACCTCTAGTGAAACTAGTGTAAGTAGCCAATTGCATAATCACAAGTTGAAATGCTGAAAAATGCCCCCATTAATGCTAAAGAGGACATAATTTCAGCAAATCAGATTGTTTGTAAAGCAGAAGTTTAACCAACAATGCTACGAATAACTGCAAAATAGAGCACCAAGGCAATTACCCCCAATGCAATCATAATGGCGAAAGCCCCAACACCATTTTCTGCATCTGCAGGGTGTGCAGGATCGTCATCTGCAATACGTCTTAGCTCCCCATTGTATGTTTCATAAAAATCAACCCGTTGATTTTCATCAAGCTGACGTGTGAAATCATAAACTCGTTTACGTTGTGCCAAACAAAAATCCCCAAGATGAATTTCTTGATGGAAAACTGCTTCATCTAATAGTGTTCGGTGATATTGCGCCAACGCTACAATTTGAGAAACAGTTGGAGGCATATCAAAATCAAAACCGTCTAATGTATTTGTCATGTTATTCTCCTTATAAAATACAGTTTCCTGTTTTATTATCATATTCAATCTTTTGATTGTTCATTGTTTAATCATGTAAACAAAATAAGATGAAGAATACTCGACAATATATTTGACAATTCCAGCAATTTGTAATAAATATTTAACATTAGCGTGATATTTATATCTAAAGGTAAAATTACCTTTAAGTGATCATAATTAGAATAAGGAGCTTAATATGATTCAACAAATCTCTCATCATGACTTAGAACATGCGTATGCGGATGCAGTAAACACCATTCAATCACAAATGAACTTCGTAGAAGCAGTACAACAGTTAGAAAGCGTTGCACGCGCTGGTCACGGTAAAGCAGCACTATTTTTGGCAGAACTTTATTATCAAGGTTTCCGCGTAGAGCGCGACTCGCTTAAAGCACAATACTGGCAACAGCTTGCCACCATGAAAGCATAATAAAACGTCACCTAGGTGGCGTTTTTTTTAAGCCTAACATTTTGATATGACATATTTATTTACATAGTTATGCAAAGCTTACACTGAACTTTCATCTTAATTATTTAAAATAGCGTCATGTTCCTTAATGACATAACGCTATGTACAAAATTTTGAAACTACAACCGATTTCAAATCATTTATATTTAAAAATCAATATTCTAAGAGGCATGATGTACTGCGGTATTCTTTGGGGGCTTTACAACGCTGAACAGCAAGGCTGGGCGATGACCTCAGATCATGATGACTATGTTTTCCCTTTTTGGCTCAATGGTTTACACGCACACCAATATGCTCAATTGCACTGGCCAAACTATATTCCTAAAAAAATCACGCCGCAGGATTTCCAAAGCGCATTATTGCCTACTCTGTCACGCTTAAAAGTCACCCCTGCGCTATGTAATGGCACAAAGCGCATGAAGCTCAGTACGTCTCAAATGCGTCACTTTTTCTTCAATGACCATATTCTAGCACCAGCTTAAGGCCCATTAAGAACAATAAAGCTCAATTAACTTGTTATTTTATTGAGAGCTATGACTGTAAAGTATTTGCTTTTTTTTTAAATCGCGCTAATTTAAATATAAAACAATAACCACAACCGAGGATATGCCCTATGACCAATGTTGCTCAAGTATTAAAAGATAAAGTACATCAAGCAATCTACACCATCAGCCCTGAAGCCACCGTTTTTGAAGCAATTTCACTTATGGCAGATAAAGGCATTGGTGCACTTGTGGTCACACACGAAGAACGCGTTGTAGGTATATTGTCCGAACGTGACTACATGCGCAAAGTCATGTTGATGGAACGTACTTCAAAGCAAACCACAGTCAATGAAATTATGACAGCAAAAGTACTGACGGTCACAACAGCAGTTACGGTTGAAGAATGTTTAGACCTTATGACAGATCGCCATCTACGTCACTTGCCCGTGGTTGAACAAGATAAATTATTGGGACTCATTTCTATTGGTGACTTGGTGAAAGCGGCAATGGATGATCAAAAGAAACTGATTGAGCAACTACAACAGTATATTTCAGGTTAAGTTTTAATGGTGAGGTGTTCAATAATGAACGTATACTCAGCATTGGCTACTAATGATAAAAAATAAAGTTGAAACCATATAAAAATCCCTGCACTAAGCAGGGATTTTTATATAACTATGAAAGGCTTAAAACTTAGTTCAGACCTAGTTTTGCAGCGACATAGTCTGCATCTTTGTCGCCACGACCAGATACATTCACCACAATTTTAATATCTTTGGCCAACTTTGGAGCTTCACGAAGCACCCACGCCACGGCATGTGAACTTTCAAGCGCAGGTACAATTCCTTCAACTCGCGACAACCGCATAAACGCATCCAAGCACTCTTGATCAGTCGCTGTAGTGTATTCAACACGACCTAAATCTTTCAGCAGACTGTGCTGAGGCCCGACGCCAGGATAATCTAGACCTGAAGCAATCGAGTGTACTGGTAACGGTTCACCTTGATCATTTTCAAGTACATAACACGCCATACCATGAATTTGACTTGGTTTACCTAAAGTTAAGGTTGCCGAGTGCATGTCGGTATCAAGACCATGACCAGCAGGCTCTACACCAATTAGTTTCACATCTGCATCGTTTAAAAATGCGGTGAAAGCACCCATAGCATTTGAACCACCACCCACACATGCAACCACATAATCTGGGTTTGCACCAAAGCGCTCATAGGTTTGTTCTTTAATTTCTTTACCAATAATCGACTGGAAGTCGCGCACCATCATTGGAAATGGATGTGGCCCAACAACCGAACCAATAGCATAGATATAATTGGTTGGATCTTTTAAATACTCTTCAAAAGCACTGTCCACAGCATCTTTCAATGTTGCAGTACCACGTGTCACTGAAATGAGTGTTGCTCCAAGGATTTTCATTTTGACGACATTGGGATGTTCTTTTTCAATATCCACCTGTCCCATATGAATTTCACACGGAATCCCGACCAAAGCACAGGCGGTTGCTAGTGCAACGCCGTGTTGGCCCGCACCCGTTTCTGCAATCACTTTGGTTTTACCCATATATTTTGCAAGCAGCGCTTCACCCAAACAGTGATTAATTTTATGTGCGCCTGTGTGGTTTAAGTCTTCACGTTTAAGATAAATCTGTGCCCCGCCCAACTGTTCAGATAACCGTTTTGCATAAAACAACGGACTTGGACGACCAACATAGTGCGCAAACAGTTCAGCAAGTTCAGTTTGAAATTCTTCTGTTACACGAATTTGCTCGTAAGCGACTTTAATGTCATCCATTGCCGCTTTTAAGTGAGGCGGGATAAACTGACCACCATAGTTCCCAAAAAAGCCTGCGTCATTCGGCAAAGCAATACCATTAATTTGATGATCCATTTTTATGATCCTTATTCTTAAAATGTGCTTTCTTTCCAGCTTTATCGTGCTAAATACTTAGTCATATCCTCAACGCCTTTGAGAGTCATTGGGTACATATGGTCTTCAAAAATTTGCTTAATCAAACCAATCGTATGGGTGTAATGCCAATAACGATCTTCTTCTGGGTTCAACCATGCTGTTTTTTCAAAATGGTTGCGTAAACGCTGCAGCCAAACATTGCCTGCTTCATCATTCATATATTCAACCGAACCACCCACAGAATTGAGCTCATAAGGTGCCATAGACGCATCTCCAACCACAATTACACGATAGTCGCGTCCATAGGTATTGAATAAATCCCATGTATTCATACGGGTACTTGAGCGACGTACATTGTCTTTCCAAACATAGTCATATAAACAGTTATGGAAATAGAAATACTCTAAGGTTTTAAACTCAGTTTTCGCCGCACTAAAAAGTTTTTCGCATTGTGCAATGTGTGAATCCATCGATCCACCCACATCAAACAACATCAGCACCTTAATGCGATTACGACGTTCAGGCACGAGCTGCACATCGAGTATGCCTTGCTTCGCGGTTTCACGAATTGTACCGTCGATGTCTAACTCTTCAGCCGCACCTTGTCTGGCAAACTTACGCAAACGACGCAATGCCATTTGCATTTGGCGCGTTCCGAGAATTTGATCATCATCCAAATTCTGATATTTACGTTGTTCCCAAACTTTTACAGCAGAACGTTTACGTCCCGGCCCACCAATACGCACCCCTTCAGGATGATCACCATAAGCACCAAATGGAGACGTTCCTCCAGTGCCGATCATCTTGTTTCCACCCTGATGTTTCTTATGCTGTTCGCGTAAACGTTCTTCCAGCATTTTCATGAGTTCTTCTAATGAACCGGCTTTCTTTAATTCTTCACGCTGCTCAGGAGTTAGATGCTTTTCTAAGAGCTCTAAATCAAACCAGTCTTTCGGTAACTTTTGAACTTTATTCAGTAAATCATCTAAATCAAAAGTTGAAATCCCATCAAAATAGTCCTTCATACCTCGGTCAAATTTGTCAAAGAAGCGTTCATCTTTCACCATAATGGTTTTGGCGAGTTGATAGAACTCTTCTTGATCGGCAAAGACCAAACCTGAAGCAACAGCTTCATTCAGATCGATCAGTTCACGCGTCGAGACAGGAACACCGTATTTGCGTAAGGTATAAAACAAGCGCACAAACATGCGTGTTTCTCCTTTAGCGACGTGACATGAAGGCTAAACGTTCAAGCAACTGTACATCTTGTTCGTTTTTAATGAGTGCACCATATAAAGGTGGAATAGCTTTAGACTTATCATGATTACGCAGTACATCTTCTGGCATATCATCGGCCATCAGCAAGCTTAACCAGTCAATCAACTCAGAGGTTGATGGTGGTTTTTTTAGACCCGGAACTTGACGTAATTTGAAGAAAACTTGTAATGCTTCATTGACCAATGCCGTTGAAATTTGCGGGAAATGAACATCGATAATTTCACGCATGGTTGCGTCGTCTGGAAATTCAATATAATGGAAGAAACAACGACGCAAGAATGCGTCTGGAAGTTCTTTTTCATTATTTGAAGTAATAATCACAATAGGACGTTGTGATGCAGTAATGGTTTCGCCCGTCTCATATACATAGAAAGACATCTTATCCAATTCATGCAACAAGTCGTTTGGAAACTCAATGTCCGCCTTATCAATTTCATCAATCAATAAAACACAACGTTCTTCACTGGTGAACGCTTCCCACAATTTACCCGGTTTAATATAGTTTTTAATGTCATATACACGGTCGTCGCCCAGTTGGCTGTCACGTAGACGTGAAACCGCATCATACTCATATAAACCTTGCTGGGCTTTTGTGGTTGACTTGATGTGCCAAGTCAATAATTTTAAGCCTAAGCTCTCAGCCACTTGTTCAGCCAGTAAAGTTTTGCCCGTACCCGGCTCACCTTTGACCAATAAAGGCTTTTGTAAGCTACGTGCAGCTTTTACAGCAAGTTTTAAACTATCGGTAGCGATGTACTGATCTGTACCCGTAAATTGTTGTGTTTCAACAGACATGATTAAACCTTATTTTTATTAATTACAATGGTGAATGATTGTTACTAACAACTGCTTTGGTTTTATTAGCCACATATTTTGACCAAAAGAAACCGATCACAAGCCCCACACCCATAACAAAGAGAATCAGTGACAAATTTGACCAAATGAGTGCTGATTCTTTCGTTAACACACCGAAAAGCAAGCCAAAAATAGCGGGTGCAATCGATGAGTTTGGACCTTCGGAAACCGTTGGTGTCAATAAAATGGCAAAGATCATCATCCATGTGATGCCAGCCAACAGCTTCGGCAGGCGTGTAGCAATGGAATACCAACACCACAAAATCAGCAAACTGCCCAAAAGGTAAACTGTGACAGCAATACTGTCTTCAGGAATTGAATCGAGCATTGAAAGAAAACTATCCACGGTGCAACTCCTGAATTATGCTTTATGCGCCACGAAGGCCTTCTGGTGCCGCAGCGTTCGGATTGATTAATCCTTCTGGCGGCATTTGTAGAAAGAAGCCTTGAGTTTGAATCGAATCCATGACATGCAATACATTTACACGGGCCAATTTACGCGCTTCACTCAGCTCTAATGACATCACAAAAGTCGCTCGACCAAATGCAACACGAACAGCTTCAGGTAAAACATTCAATGGGCTAAAATCTTCAGCGGCTTGATCAGCTTCAGTTGGGCAAGCAATATAAAGATACATTTCATCTTTTTTGCTTGATTTATAAATAGAACATTGCATATCTAAAACAGCACTCAAATAACTCAAGCCACAGGATACATCAAATAAAAGCAGCTGACATTAGTCATGATTAACGCATCAGTCGTGATTTTGTATAAATATTCAAACTTCAGACCAATTGACTAATTATTAATCCATGACTTTCATTTGCGTCGAAAGATAGCTTTCATCACGGCGTAGGAGTTGAATTAAAGGCTGGGTTAGCAAATCATAGCGCCAACCTAATAAATAATCAGGCAAGTCTTGCTCATTATTATGAAAAACCACATGTTGATGCAGTGCGTTCATCCACTTTTTGCGCATCAACACTTCTTTAGGAATGCTGGTTTCATTGACCACATTTTGAATTAAGTGATCAATCTTCTCCCCCACATCTTTTGAAGAATGACGGATGGGACGTGCCATGCGTAGCGGCCAATCCGCTTGCTCAGGCAAGAACTTCACCAAATCTAAAATGGTTTTACCATGCTCGCGGACAACGTTTTGACGTATGTCTTTTACACCCGATAACTGAAAAGCATTTTTTGGATTTTTCTCAACCAAATCAATCATGCTTGAGTTTTTCAAAATGAAACTACGTGGCGTATTAAGCGCTTTTACCATCTGTTCACGCCATACAGCCAACTGCTGCAACTGCATTAACTGACGACGTGAATGTCGATAGTTACCAATATCTTGATAGAGTAAATGCAAAGGCGTTTCTGTCGCGATTTCTTGCGTCAGATGCTGACAGTCTTCAAGTGCAAAATGTAAGAGTGACTTTGAATCTAGTTCTTGTTTAACTTTTTCTGAGAGATTCATCAAGTACAGCACATCGTTTGCCGCATAGCTCAATTGTGCAGGGCTTAATGGCCGCGCCAACCAGTTTGAGCGGGTTTCCCCTTTATCGATATCGACATCCAACATTTGTTTCAGGGCATTTTGATAGCTCACTTGTAGACCATGTCCTAAAAAAGACATACCCACTTGGGTATCAAATACATTGTTTAAGGTTTTATGCTGTGCATAGTGATAAATCAGGTCGATATCTTCACTACAAGCATGAAAGACATTTTGCTGTGCGCGAAAAAGTTTATTCCAAAATTCAGATAAATCGAGTGTCGTCCCATCAAGTAAATAGACATTGTTTTCGACATTGATTTGAAATACGCCTAACTTCGGCCATAAGGTATCGACTTTGATGAATTCTGTATCGAGTCCATAGACTTCGTTACGATCCATTTTTTCTAAGACTGGAGTTAAGTCTTGCTGCTGCTGAATAAACTGAAACATATCCTACTGCGTCTAATGCTAGATGCTCTTTGGGCTATCTTACCTGAATAAGATCATTTAGCTATCAAGATTTCTAAGGGTTTTTTAATTATTTACCGTTTTTTGTGATTTTTTTATACAACTAGATTCAAATTAATATTTTTTTTATCTTAATCAAGATTTCAATCTTGTAGCTCAACTAAAAAATGAAACAAGTATCGAAATACTTATTTCATTCGCATTCTGTTATGTACAGCTTGGCTTAAGGTATGACTATCGACATATTCAAGTTCACCACCTTGTGGTACGCCTTGTGCAATGCGCGTCATTTGGATCGGTAAATGTTTCGTTGCCTCAACCAAATAATGCGCTGTGGCCTGACCTTCTACCGTTGCATTGGTCGCCAAAATCACTTCCGTTACTTTACCATCGCCCAAACGCTGGATTAGATAAGGAATGCCGATCTCTTCAGGCCCAACACCATCAAGTGGAGATAAATGCCCACCCAATACATGATATTTACCACGGAAACTGCCACTTTGCTCAATCGCCATCACATCTGCCGGTGACTCAACCACACAGAGAAGTTGATCATCACGTTCATGCGAGACGCAAATATCACAAACTTCGTTTTCAGTCAGTGAGTGGCACAAACTGCATTCGTGAATATAGCTGGTGGCTTCGTTCAAAGCATGTGCAAGACCCACTGCCCCTTCACGATTTTTCATAATCAGATGAAGCGCCATGCGCTGAGCCGATTTCGGCCCAACACTTGGCAAAATACGTAAGGCTTGTACCAATTGATCAAAACGATCGCTAAACACTATACGTATTCCTTAATTAGAATAAACCAGCAAGACCCGGTGGTAAGCCTGCACCTGAGTTCGCAGCTTTCATACGCTCTTCAGTGATTGCTTCTGCTTGACGTGCAGCATCATTCATTGCCGCAGCAATTAAGTCTTCAATCATATCTGCATCATCTTGCAATAATTCAGGATTTATTTCGATACGTTTTACCACATTGCGGCAAGTCATCGTCACTTTAACCAAACCACCACCAGCTTCAGCATGCACTTCAGTTTGCGCAAGCTCTTCTTTAGCTTTTTTAATGTTGCTTTCCATGTCTTTTTGCATGCGTTGAGCTTGCTGCATTAACATATTAATGTTCATTAAAATCTCCGAACATAAAATTAAAAAATTAGATTAAGTCTAAACCACGTGTGATATCGCGAATAATATCATCAATATCTTCTAAACCAACAGAAACACGAATTAAACCTTCACGAATTCCTGCGGCTTGTTTCGCTTCTGGTGAAAGTTTGCCATGGGTAGTCGTTGCAGGATGGGTAATGGTCGATTTCGCATCGCCCAAGTTACCTGTAATTGAAATAAACTGGGTATTATCAATAACAGTCCATGCCCCTTCGCGCTCGCCTTTCACTTCAAAAGAAACGATCCCACCAAAGCCTGTTTGTTGCTTCGCTGCAAGCTCATGCCCAATATGCTCAGGTAAGCCTGCGTAATACACTTTTTCGACTTTCGGGTGTGTATTTAAGAATTCTGCCAGCTTTTGCGCACTTGCTGAGTGCTCGCGCATACGTAAACGTAAAGTCTCTAAGCCTTTTAAGAATACCCATGCATTGAAAGGACTCATTGAAGGTCCTGTGGTACGCACATAACCAAATACTTCTTCGAGTAGTTTATGACTACCCACTACTGCACCACCAAGAGCACGACCTTGACCGTCCAAATACTTCGTCGCCGAATAAATCACCAAGTCTGCACCAAACTCAAGTGGACGCTGTAATACTGGCGTACAGAAACTATTATCAATTGCTAAAAGTGCGCCATTGGCATGTGCGATATCAGCAAGTGCTTGAACGTCTGCCACTTCAGCCAAAGGATTCGACGGAGACTCAACAAAGAGCAATTTAGTTTCAGGCTTAACGGCATTTTTCCATGCATCTAAATCTGTTAAATCGACAAAGTCGACAGTTACACCAAACTTAGCCACATATTTTTCAAACAAAGATACGGTCGAACCAAATACCGCACGTGAACAAATCACATGATCGCCCAGTTTTAAAAATGACATTGCCACGGCCATAATTGCGGCCATACCTGAACTGGTTGCCACTGCACGTTCTGCACCTTCTAAAGCTGCAAGGCGTTTTTCAAACATTGCAACAGTTGGGTTGGTAAAACGCGAGTAGATGTTCCCTGGCTCTTGACCTGAAAATTTTGCTGCGGCCTCTGCTGCATTTTCATAGACAAATGATGAAGTTAGAAAGATAGGTTCGCCATGTTCTCCCTCGAAACTACGCGTATGCCCAGTACGAATGGCTAAGGTATCTAATTGGTATTCAAATTCGTCTTGTAGGCTCATGGCTCTGGTTCAGTCGACAGACTGCCTTTGTAAAGAATTGCCAACATTTTGAGCGTCTAGGCTATTTAAGGTCAAGGTAAAATACGCAAATATTGATTAGACTTCGATCAAACTTTCTGCTTATTTGAGATCTAAGACCTATATGCACTCTTTAAAAACTAAAATTTCAACGCATCAAAATAAATTAAAGAATCTTTCTACGCGCATTTTTAATGGAAAGTCACTCATTTTGTCACAAAGCACAGCTTATGAAGTGATTGAAACATTTGATCTGACCCAAATTCGCTATTACGCACCTGAAGTGCGTAAGTATAAAGAGCCCTTAGTTTTTGTGGTCCCGCTAGCCATCAATATGTCTATTTACGACCTTTATCCTTATCGCTCACTGGTGAAGTACTTCCAACAGCAGGGCTTTGCTGTATATGTGATTGATTGGGGGAAATTAAATATTCATAACCGTCATTTTAACTTTCTGACGTTTATTGATCATTATATTCCACTCTGTATACAAAGCATTTTAAAACATAGCCACAGCGAGCAAATTTCTCTGCATGGCTGGAGTATGGCTGGCATTTTCGTGACCTTGTATACCGCCTTACATCAACCCAATTTTGTGAAAAATTTAATGGTTTTGGGGAGTCCAATTGACAGTTATAAATCTGGGCGAAATGGACAGTTCTTTGCATATCTCAATCGAATCATTTCAAAAAGCAAAGCATTACAACAGCAAATTTATCAGGGCAAAATACCGAAGGGTCTACTTCATACCTCTGGAAGGTTAAATACTTTTGGTTTTAAAATCATCGATCCTATCGGCTGGTTTCAAAGTCATAAAAACCTACTGCTTAATTTAGATGACCATGAAGCTTTGTATGAACATGCCACCATTGGCGGTTTTCTCAATCGTATGATTGATTATCCCGGCGGCATTAACCAAGACATGCTTTTTAATGTTTGGCTGCGTAATCCACTCAAAACTGGACTAATCACATTAAATGAGAAAAGCATTGCTTTAAAAAATATACAGTGCTCATTGCTTGTAGCTGCGGGGACAACAGACCAACTTGTTACAGCAGAGGCAGCTCAACCATTAACCCAATTGACAAGTAGCACCGATGTCACGTTTACTCTTATCCCAGGGGGACATTTAGGACTGATGTCGAGTAAGCGTAGTGCCGATGAATTTTGGCCACAACTGGCTCAGTGGTTAAGTGAACGTTCAAGTAAAATTTAAATACTAAGGTTTGAGATGATTCAGTCAGTTGCATTTATCGGTCTAGGCGCCATGGGTTATCGCATGGCATCACACTTACCTAAACACTTTGAACACGTGTGGGTATGGAATCGCAATTTTGATAAAGCAAAACAACATGCGGAAGCCTATGGCACGCAGGCGGTCGAACTTGCGCAAGCAGTTCAGGCCGATGTAGTCTTCTCTTGCCTTCCAACCAGTCAAGATATTGAAGACTTACTTGCACAAGTTGAGCTTAAAGCAGGCAGTATTTGGGTCGATTGCACCAGCGGTGTACCTTCTTCTGCAAAAAAAGTAGCTGAACTGCTTAAACAGCAAGGTGTCGACTTTTTAGATGCACCTGTGAGTGGTCAAACCATTGGCGCTGATAATGCAACCCTTACGGTTATGATCGGTGGTGATGCCGCAGCTTTTGAACGCGCACTACCAGCGATTCAAGCGTTTGGTAAACTGATTAAACACGTGGGCGAATCGGGTGCTGGTTTTGCAGTTAAAGCCGTAAACAATATGCTTTTGGCTGTGAACCTCTGTGCTGTTGCCGAAGGGTTTACCACACTAAAGGCTCATGGCGTAAACTTAAACGAAGCATTAGATTGCATTAATGCGTCGAGTGGTAAAAGTGGCGTCACTGAAACTGTTTTACCACAGCGCATTCTCAACCGCAGCTTCCCGCTTACTTTTGCACTCCCTCTATTAGCAAAAGATACGGGCATTGCCGTTGATTTAGTCCGCGAAGCAAAACTATCCGCACCTGTGATTGGACTGGCTCAAAGTTTAATTCAAACTGCCAGTGATTTATCTGAAGAAGACAGCGATTTTTCTTCAGCAGTTAAACTATATGAGTCATGGAGCAAAATTACTTTAGAGTAATGCTTATCATAGTCAGTCATACTTTAACTTTAATCATAAGTTAAGCTATTCCGATAGCCGAACAAAAAGCCTCATAAAGAGGCTTTTTGTATATTTCTAATTTTATTGACGTTTTGATTCATTAAATGTCTAACTACATATTTAAAAATTATACGCTGTATCGGACTGAGCTCTTGTTGATGTAGATTATAAAAATCATCTGGGCTATCAAATAAACCGAAATCTTGGTTAATCCCCTTGTCTTGGATAAAAGTATCATTCAAATTCCAATCAATAGGTGGATTTTCAAAGTTCTCGGTAAATACCCCAAAACCACAAAAGGTTGTTGTTTGATGCTTATTTATACTTTGTAATTTTTCTAGATAGAGTCGATCAAGAATTACACCCTCCTGAATATACCATTGTCCATTCACACGAACTTCGACCCAACTATGTAAAATATTCTTGGGCGATAACTTATACCAAATGCCTTTGATTGCGCCTTTTTGTAGGGCTTTATCGATGGTAAACCCATGTATCCGCGTGGCTACACCCACTGCTCGGAGTAACGCCATCAATAACGTTGCTTTGGTATTACACTGACCATAACCGTCGCTTAAGACTTGAGATGCCTGTATCGTATCTCCCGTGTTATAGCCAAATTGAACTTCATCACGAACAAAGTTATAAATATTCCTCACCTTATTAACTTCATCAAGATCTCTCCATTTGCGTTGTTCAATCAAGTTTTGAATCGATGGATGGTAGTAATCTAAAATCGGCGTCTGTTCTAATAGCCTTTGCATACTCAGCTCTCCAATATAGTCATTTTGATTTAAAAACATGGAGTTAGTCCAAGGTCAATGTTTTTACTGCCCACTTTTATAATGAATTAAGATTAAAGATTGTTTTGAGCTTGATTAATTTTATAGCAGAGCTCTATATACTCAATTAATTCGGCACATATACTTGTGTATAAAAAAACTAATTAAATTTAGGATAAAAAATTTATGCTTAAAGTCATTGCTCAGGATTTTATTAAACTAGAACATCTTAATAGAGTCATGCCTTTATATCGTGAACTTGTAGAAAAAACAAAAGCTGAACCGAGATGTATATCCTACGACCTATTTATTGATCAGAAAGATGCTGGGCATTTTATATTTATTGAAGAATGGCCTGATCGTGCTGCACTAGATGCGCATTGTGAAACGGAGCATTTTAAAAGACTAGTACCGTTAATTGACCAATACCAAAGTGCTGCAGGAACCTATATATTAATGGATGAGTTTTTACACCAAAGTAGCTTCACCTAGATCGAATATGGTATCGAAAAATAAAACTATCCGATAAATACGTCCCTGTATAATTGCAACCAAACATCTTGATTTAAATATTTTCATCTTTCATTGCAGGCATAAGGATTTCTTTAACACAAGATGCATTACTGGTGGAGATGATAAATTTTGTGGCTAAAATAACATCGGACAAAGGAATTAAAGCATGATTGGTCTCTGCCAATACAGTTGCGGTTGGAACATCTGCTTCATATTCTGTTGCCAAATACCCTAGGTTTAAAACACTTACCCCAATCAGGTCATTACGCAAAATCTCCCGCAATGATTGAGCAATTCCACGCAAAGCATATTTCGTTGCAGAAAAGACCAACTCTTTGCCATTATGATTATCTACACCCCATGTAGAACCAATCAATATGACTTTAGCGTTATCCGATAACTTTAAATTTTCTATCAATGACTGAAGAGACTGAATACAGGTATTAATGTTTGTATTTAGAATGGTATTTAACTCGGCAGATGAAACCTCTTAAAAGTTATAATTCTCTGTAAAAGCATTATTTTCCCAGATTCCAACATTATAAATAAGAACATCTATTTTCTCTTCTTTGACTGCTTTTTTTACTTTATCCACCGCATCTTCAGGAGTAGATAAATCTGCACAAATCCAATTCAATTGAGCATTATTTTTAGGAATAGAACGAGAGACACCATAAATTTTATCCTGAGCTTCAGGCACTAAGTTTACAATCGCTTTGCCTAAGCCTCTACTTGCGCCATAAATTAGAAATGTTCGACCTAAACCATTCATATTTTAATTCATCCTTTCATAACGAACTGCATAATGATTTAAACTTAAGTTAAGTTTAAATCAAGCTTTATTCATCATTTTATATTTAGCCGTTAAAGATTATGATTACCTAAGTCACAGACAATAATTTATTTTCTACCCACTTATTTCAAGTAAATCCCCAGCACAAGGGATTCAATAATAAAATAGCAATAAATAAAGCTTTTAGACTGTCTAAAATAAGCATGCAAAAGAGTCCATTTAAGACAGCAAAATATCATTAAACGATAATGATGCATAAGCGCTTAATTCAGAAAAAATGATAACTTAAAAATTCATTGCTAATCGTATAAAAATGCCTGAAATAGCATTTGAGATGAGGCGAACATTAAAGGTTAAAAAAGCTGACGCACCGAAGCACTGTGTCCCTCTCAATGAAATTTAAAAATGTTAGAGCCTAAGAAAAGTTGTAAAAATAGACTAAATTACATCTCTGTACACGACAAATTTCACAGAACCCTTATCCTATCAGGATTCTGCTTTCTTAAAATTGCCAAAATTTCCTTAAACTCTTCTTTTTTCCCAAAACCAATTAAACGCTGAATCGCCATTTGAACATAGTCTAAACCATAGCGAAATAAACTCATTGAGAGTCGTCCATGCTTCTTTATTTTTATCGCTTTTTTTTGATTATGTTGCCATTCACCCGTTAAGTAACACCAACAGAAGCTTATAGCTAACACCGCAATCAATTTTTTCACTCGTCTAGGGTCTGTCAAGCGCGTATTTTCAAGATTAAACCCGCGTCCTTTGAGACAACTGAATAAGGTTTCAATTTCCCAGCGTAATGCATAATCCTGAATAGCATTGGCATTAAACTGAGGAGAAACGACGAGTAAAAGCTCTCCATTTTCTAACTGTAGTGCACTTATATATAGTTTCACCCGACCAACCAAAATCCGTCGTTTACGACATTCAATTTGACCAACTTTAAGATGGCGAAATAAATCACTAATTTTATGATTCTTTCCTAAATGATTGGTGACAATGAAGTTTTTTTAACACGAATGCAGAAGTTGATGTCTTGTTCAATTAACCATGTAAACCACTGCTCACCGATAAACTCTCTGTCTGCGAACACATTCACAACACGGTCTTTACCAAAAATGGCTATAAAGCGTTGAATCAAAGCAATACGCTCTTTCGTATCTGAATTTCCACGTTTATTAAGCAATGTCCAAAGGATAGGTATCGCTATTCCACGATAAACGATTGCGAGCATCAGGATATTAATATTTCGTTTTCCCCATTTCCAATTGGTTCTATCTAAAGTCAGTTTCACTTGGTCGAATGAAAACATATTGAAAATCAACTGAGAAATTTGACGATAATCAAAATACTGACCTGCAAAGAAGCGCTGCATACGTCGATAAAATGATTGTGGTAAGCACTTGATGGGCAAGGCTTTAGATGCAGAAGAAAGATTACATGTTTGCTTTAAAATAATCACAAGCATGATGAGCGCAAAGCACTTTAAATGTGACTTGTTCCATTTTAGAGATTTGTTTAAGATAAGATATAACTCATTGAGATGTGTCATAGTATTCGTCGTTAGAAAACAATTATTGTGACATTATTTCAATGAGTTATCTATTTTTGTCGTGTACAGAGAAATTACATAAAAAACTTAAATATCCATTTCTATCTGCCATTTTAAAAGCTATTGATATATATAAATTTTATGTATTATATGCAGTAATTATGAAGTAAAATTACAATTGAGTAAGAACTCACCATTGAATAAACAGAACAAACCCCTATAAAGTAATAGCGTGACTACATACAATGTTACAAACTGAGGAAATTCTCATGAAAAAGTTGACTGTAGCGGTTTTTGCCAGTCTTGCAACATTAATCGGGGCGCAAAGTTTTGCGGCATCACCTGAGCAAGAGTGTCAAAAATTAAAAGATGATCATGATGTCATTTATGCATCTAAAGGTTTCTGTTTTAAGGACCCTGAAGCGAAAGCAAAATTTGGCAATGATAATTGCTACACCACCAAACCAAAATTCTCTGAAAAAGAGCAACAACGTCTTGACGCGATTAAAGAACGTCAAAAAGAATTAAACTGTAAGTAAATCAGTTTAAGCGAAACTTAAGGAATAGACATGGCTTACGATGAGCAAAACATTTTTGCACGAATTTTACGTGGTGAACTTCCAGCCATTAAAGTATATGAAGATGACCAAGTTCTTGCATTCATGGATATTATGCCTCAAGCAGACGGTCATACTTTAGTCATACCCAAGACACCTGCGGTGACTTTACTCGACCTCCCTGCCGATGCTGCTGCCTACACCATTCAAGTGGTACAAAAAGTAGCAAAAGCCATTGAAGTCGGTTTGGATGCCCAAGGCATTGTCCTCATGCAACTGTCTGGAGCTGCTGCTGGGCAAACCGTTCCCCATGTACATTTCCACCTCATTCCGAGTTCGGTACATGAGCTAGGTAAGCATGCGTTGCAAATGGGTGATCAAGAAAAAATCAAAGCACAAGCAGAAAAAATTCGCGCTGCTTTGTAATTCCATCCATTAAATCAAGGAGCTTCGGCTCCTTTTTTAGGTCTAAAAATAAATAAGATCAATAACCTAAGCACTCAAAATCAACCTTAACAATTTATCGCGGAAATGCATTTGACATTGAGTTGTTTAATATTTTTGTAATATTACCTTAATATTAATGACTTATTTGTAATCAATAATGAGCGCCAAGAGACAGAAGTCTGATGAATAAAAAGACGACTGAATAACCTTTTATAGACGAATCAACAAAAAGTCTTTCTTGGAGCTACACATGAAAAAAACACTTTGCGCATTAGCAGTTGGGGCAACTTTACTTACACCAGCTTTAGCGATGGCTGCTGACGTAAAAATTTATGGCCGTGCGCATGTTTCTTTAGACTATCTGGATGATGGCGCTGACTATAACGAAGTTGGTCTTTCTTCAAACTCATCACGTTTAGGCTTCAAAGCTGAACAAAAATTAGAAAACGGCATGACTGTTTTTGGTCAAATCGAGCAAGAAATTAACTTTGCTAGCGGCAACCAAGATGACAAAAGCGTTGATTTTTCTACTCGTGATACCTTTGTAGGTTTAAAAGGTGACTTTGGTCAAGTACGTGCAGGTCGCTTTGACAGCCCATTTAAAGTGGCTCGTGGTCCAGTCAACTTTTTTGGTGACATGGTTGGTGATATCCGCAACGTAACACGTGTTAGTGATCAAAAGTTTGATGAACGAAACGAAAATACCGTTGAATATAAATCTCCTAAATTCGGTGGTGGCTTTAACGTACTTGCAGCTTTATCATTACATCCAAAAACTTCAATTCCAAAAGATGCAACTACTGGTGAAGGTCAGGACGATAATAAAGCTTACGATCTAGCTTTAACTTATAACGAAGGTCCGGTTGACTTTGCTGCTGCTTATGAACGTTACGAAGAAAACTCTGCAATTGGCGCAGGCGAACGTGATGGTTTCCGTGTTGCGGCAGCATATAAAATTACACCTGAATTAAACTTCGGTGGCTTATACCAATACCTTACACATGATTTAGAAGGTACTGCAGCAAAATATGCTGATGCACAAGTATTTGGCGTAGCAGCAGACTATAAAGTGGCACCGAAAACTTATGTACGCGGTCAGGTATTCCACCGTGACGTTGACACCGATGATGCAAACTCTACCCTTTTAGCGGTTGGTGTTGAACATCGTTTAGACAAGGCAGTACGTGTATATGCAAACCTTGCAACCATGTTAAATGATAAAAATGCAGACCTTACTCCTTGGAAAGAAGGTCGTAGCTTTGGTAACTCTGTAAAAGGTGCTAAAGACGAAAACTCTACAGCACTTTCTTTAGGTTTCCGTTACGACTTCTAAGTCTTAACCGAACTTAAAAAACAAAAAAACACGCTTCGGCGTGTTTTTTATTGCAACAACTTATAGGCAAATAAAAGCCAGCAAATTTGCTGGCTTTGTTTATCTAGGTAAGTTTTACAAAGATGATTTTTTAACATTAACGCTTTAAAAAGCCAGATACTAAATTCATCACCTGTTGAATATCAGCATTGGCTTCTTGTTTACTGGTTTGCTCACCCTGCGGTGTCAATGAGTCAATAATTTGTGGTAAGACTGTAGAAATCGCACTATAAATATCTTGCTTCGGCGCTTGAGTTTGCTCTGCAACTTGCTCCACCGCGGCATCATCAAACAAGTTTTGAACTTGCTCTGGATTTACACTGGCGTTCTCTCCTGGTCCTGTAGAAACCCAGTCCTCAACCTGACTGCTTAAACCTTGCCCTTTAAGTTTATCTAAAGCTGCCTGCAAACCACCTTGCTGTTGAATCCATGCCAAAATCAAAGGCAATACCGCAATCAATAAACTTTTTCCACCGCCTGAAAATCCTGAGTTCTGCGAGTTTGGCATCTGCTGTGACTGTCCACCAGTCAAACCACCCAACACCGAACCAAAAATATCGCTCAGACCACCCTGTTGTGTTTGGCCTGTACCACCCGCTCCAAGTTGTCCAAGCACCGAACCCAAAATTCCACCCAAACCACTTTGTTGGTTTGACTGTTGCTGACCGCCCATGGCCTGCTTTGCTAAAATTTCTATAATATTATTCAGATTCGTCATCACTTTATCCTTTCTAGGTTTTTTAAACAGCATACGATGTTTAAAAAAACCCTATAGAGATAAATTGTTAATTTTTGCTATGAATGAAAAAAATAGAGTGGCAGTCAAATCACCAACGGAATTTATTCCAGTTTTCAGGATTCGCCCAAAACTTTGAATTAAACCAGTCAGGCACATGCTTATAAGTCAAAATATTAAATTGCCATAAAGCAAAGTCTTTACCATGCGTCGTTTTATCGATCAGTTGAGTAAAACCTAAAGCACGAAGCAGTTGTTCATCCTGCAATTGACTCACCACCACAATACGCTTTGCCATCAAATCTCTTAAACGCACCAATAGTTGTGATTTTTGTTGTGAGCTTATATTTTGCATTTCTGCCGTGTCAAAAAGTACAAAACCTAAATCATAGCGCTGGGTAAAAGGCAGACTTAAAAAGTCAGATACGCTAAAATATTGCCATTGAATAGATTGATGATGATTTGGGCTGAGATCCTGCCCAATGCACAATGCAGTTGAAATAGGCTGTTCTTGAGATAAATCGTCTAGCATAGAAGTAATGACGTTCAGTTCAGCCATAACCGCATCCTTAATATTGAGTGAGTAATTCTGTATGGAACTTCAAGGCATTTGCCATAAAATGCATGCAGGTCTTAAGGACCTTAGTGTAACTGATCAACATACACACAAGGCAAATGTTGAATATAAATTTATCCTAGATCGTTCAGAAGTTGACCTTCCTTTTAACTTGGGTCAAGAAATCGAGATTGAATGGACTGGTAAAATCTTCTGCGTTTCATGTGGTACGAAAACCTCTAAATCGTTTTCACAAGGCCATTGCTTCAAGTGCTTTAAGACCAAAGCCTCTTGTGACATGTGTATTATGAAACCTGAAACCTGTCACTACCACTTAGGCACCTGCCGAGAAGACAGCTTCGCGCATGAAGTTTGCTTTCAGCCTCATATTGTTTATTTAGCTAACTCAAGTGCCTTAAAAGTTGGGATTACACGGATTAGCCAAATGCCAACTCGTTGGCTTGATCAAGGTGCAACCCAAGCCCTTCCAATTATGAAAGTCGGTTCGCGTCGTCTTTCAGGCCAACTCGAAATTATGTTTGGAACACAAGTGGCAGACAAAACCGATTGGCGTAAACTGCTCAAGGGCGAAGCTGAACCACTCGACTTGATTGAAGTTCGCGAACAACTCATCGAAGAATTTGCATCTAAAATCCAAGCCATTCGTGAGGAATTTAGTCAAAACCTTGAGTTCAATGAAACTGTTGAGCTTTTGGAAACCGAACTGCCGCGCGAGTTTGTTTATCCAGTTGAGCAATACCCTGAGAAAATCAAATCCCACAATCTGGATAAAACCCCAGTTATTCGCGGCAAGTTACAAGGGATCAAAGGTCAGTACCTGATTTTAGATACAGGCGTGATTAATATTCGTAAATATTCAGGTTATGAGCTCAAAATTCGTGCCTAAGCTTGTTTATCCTTAAATAAAATTTGTTTATCTACACACATAAAAAAACCTGCACGAATGCAGGTTTTTTTATGTCATACGATTATTTAATTTTTGCATGTGCTTTTAAGTATTGCACATAATCTTCAGCTTCTTGCTGACCACGAAGTTGTTGATATAACTTCGAAAGCTCAGCCAATTGCTCATCCGTCAACGCACTAGACGTCGTCTTGTTTACGTTTGATACCGCTACCACCACCATTTCTGTTGGCAATAATGCTGTTGTTACAGACCACTGTCCTGCTTTTGGTGCCGCTTGGCTAAACGCCGCACGCTCAACTGCACGTGGTAAGCCTTGTGAACGAATAAACACTTGCGGTGGAGTAAAGGTCAAACCGCTCTTGGCAACAACAGATACTGCTGGTTGAGTTTTAAAGTCTTTTAAACTTTGAGCAATTTTGGCTTTAGCAGCATCATAAGCTTTTTGTTCAACCAATTTTGCTTTCACACGTGGTGTTGCTTCTTGAAGCGTTTGGACACCTGCCGCATGATAATCACGTACTTTTGCCCAAACCACATCCCCATTCGGAAGTTGAATGCTGCTGGTCGCGTTACGATCATCGTTTTTAACGTCATCGTTAAACAGTTTCACTTTTACCGCAGCATTACTTAATACAGGATGCTGTGTAGATAAGGTCATGCCTTTTACAGTTTGAACTTGTACACCTTTAACTTCTTGAGACACCACATCTAAAGCATCTGAGTCTACAACCAGTTCATTTAAACTGTTTACAGTATCAGAGAATGCATTGGCTGTTTTATTCTTTTGAACTTCCGCCGTCAAACGTGCTTTTTCATTTTCAAAAGATGGCAACTTCACAGCTGGCGCATCAGTTTCAATGACATGGTAACCAAATTCAGTTTTTACAGGCGCTGATACTTGACCTGATTTAAGTGATGCTACAGCTTGGTCAAAAGCATCACCAAAAGTGCCTTTGTTATAAACTGCTAAAGCACCACCATTCGCTTTAGATGCAGTATCTTCAGAGTATTGAGCCGCAGCTGCTGCAAAGCTTGTTCCTGCTTTAATTTTTGCCACAACCTCTTCTGCACGTTTTTTCGCTTCAGCATCTGTACGTGCATCCGTCGTAATCAGAATATGTTTAACCAAAGGCGCAACATTATCTTTTTGTGCTTCAACAAACTGTGTATAGGCTTGCTGCAACTCCGCATCTGTTACAGGTGAAGCAGCAGCAGGTACATTGGCTGGTGTTAACAGCACATAGTCAACATCTACACTTGCCACTTGTTTAAACATAGCTGGGTGTTGCTTGTAATAGTTTTCAATCTCTTGTGCTGAAACCTTGACGTTCTTTTTATATTCATCAAGATTTACATTGGCAAACTGCACAGTACGCTGTTCTGTTTGTAAGTTAGCAATTTGTTGAATATCTAGTTTACTCACCAATGCATAATCAACAAAAGTCGAACGCATCATTTTTAATGCATGGTCTTGACGTAAGTTTGCAACGAGCGCATCACTACTCATACCCACAGACTGCAAATAGCTTGAATAACGCGTTTCTGAAAATTTTCCATTTTCTTGAAAACTTGGCTGTTGAGCAATCATCTGTTCAATTTGAGTATCACTGAGTGAAATGCCCAGCTTTTCAGCCTGTTGTAATAACAAAGTATTTGCGATCAGTTGGTCCATCGCTTTATCTTTGATAAAGCTTTGGTTGAGTAAAGTTTCATCCCCATTGGCATAAGCTAAGAATTGTTCTTTAAAGGAAGCGGTTAAGGTCTCTAATTCCTTTTCAGAAATATCTTGGCCATTGACTGATTTCACAGCGTCTTTTGATCCGCTACTAAAATATCCTTCAATACCTACAAGTGCTAAAGGGGTCAAAAACAAAATGAGCAAAGCCTTGCCCAACCAACCCTTAATAACTTTACGAAAAGATTCCATAAGTATTCCAATATTTTATTTGCCCGAGATTTTAACTGAAAAGCAGCAATGAATGAATGTGTTATCGACACATTTTCTAATGTTTAATAAAAAACGCGCCGAAAAGGCGCGTTTAGTATTTATTTAAAAGATTAAGCAACTGAATCTTTTAAACCTTTACCAGCTTTGAAGCTTGGTACTTTGCTTGCTTTAATTTCTAAAGTAGCACCAGTTTGTGGGTTACGGCCAGTACGTGCAGCACGTTCTTTCACGTTGAAAGTACCAAAACCAACAAGTGTAACAGTATCACCAGACTTAAGCGCTTCAGTGATTGAAGCAATTGTAGCGTCTAAGGCCTTACCAGCATCAGTCTTAGACAATCCCCCTTTCTCTGCAATTGCATCAATTAATTCTGATTTATTCATGTGGATCGCGTCCTCTTAATATCGTTTATTTAAGGTCCAAAAATTTAGTATAAATTACCGTAACGCCTTTATAGCAATGCTTTAGGTGAAAACGCAATACTCTGTATATGCTTTTTTGGAAAATAAATCACAAAAAAACGTTGAAAAAGGTACAAAAGCCCAACCAGATCACTTTTTACTCACTTTTTCGTTTAACTTCTTATTTTCTTCAATCAAAACATCGATTTTATCATTCAGTTGAAGAATCAGGTTTTCTAAGTACTGAATGTCTTTCACCGTGACCAATCCAATCCGGTTTAAGGAGTGATTTACTCCACGATCCACGATCTTCTCAACCTTGTCTTTAGTATCTGTCACCGATTCACGTGCTTTCTCAGATACCTTCTCAACCGTTTGGTCAGCAATTTCAGTGGTTTTAGATTCTAACTCTTCGCCGACTTGGACCAACGAGTCAAATAATTTATTCCCCTCTTCCTCTGCACGTGAAAAAGCACCCAAACCGGCTAACCAGATTTGCTTGGTATACTTTCTAAAATCCAAACTATTTTTACGGTGAAAATGATGCTTAGTTTTTGTTTTTTTTAGTGTTTCATCTTCTTGCGAAATATCATCTAACTCTATATCTGCTTTTTCCATTAGCACCATCTCCTGCATGATTTATGTGCAAAAACATCCAAAAAATCTTATAGATTGCACTATACTAGCAAATATTAGACTTGATCGATTTGTAAAACTGTTCTACAAAGCATCTTTATTACATTTTTATTTTTAAGTCTGAAGTTTTTGCGAGCAGGATGCTCATTTCAGGTCAGGATTTAGGTTACTACTTATGAGTGATTCTCAAAAAGAACACAATCAAACACATATGCTACTCACTATGGTGATGATTGTTCTTGAGACGATCTTTTCTCTTATTTTAAAACACGACCGTGTGGTTGCACTTCACTGTAAAAAGTTTGTTGAGCAAAATATTGCGATTAAAATAAATAGCTACCTGCCTTATTTCGACTTCTATATCACCTTTACCGCTCAAGGTGTTTTATTTGACGCCAAAGCCCCCGAAAAACCAGTCGACTTAGATGTACGCACCACATTGATGGATTTAATTAAAATTTTCGTCTTTGGAAACCGTCGTAGTATTAAAACCATGCGTATTGATGGTGATATCACCTTAAAAGATGAGTTCCGAGATTTAATTTTACATTTTAGTGCACCTAAAGTTCTTGCCGATTGGAAAAACTGGTTAACTAAACCAACTGATCCGCAAAATGTGGTTGCATCTAAAAAGCGCATTGCACCACTTTTAGAGAAAATTGAAGAACAACGTTCTAAAATCAACACTCTACAGGTTGAAGTGAAACAATACAAAAATCGTATCCGCCGTATCGAGCAACGTCAAAAACGTATAAATGTCACATTTTTTGTGTTTTCTATACTTTTGATTAGCTTATTAGTATATAATATTTGGCTTGCATAACTACATAATATTTCAAGCAAATTAAATACGCACAATCCCTATTAAAAAAACTTGACTATTTTAGTCAGGATTCTTAAAATCGGCACATCTAGTCTAATCATGTGTATCGAATCATGCGCTTAACAACTCGCGGACGCTACGCAGTGACTGCTCTACTTGATTTAGCTTTGCAGCCAACTGAACAAACGATCACGCTTGCAGAAATTGCAGCTCGTCAAACTATCTCTGTTGCTTATCTTGAGCAGTTATTTGCGAAATTAAAGCGCCACGGCTTAGTTTCTAGTATTCGTGGTGCCAACGGTGGTTACCATTTAGCTCGTCGCGCTGATGAAATCACGGTATTAGCAGTTATTGAAGCTGTAAACGAAACAGTTGATGCCACTCGCTGTGACCATAAAGGCAACTGCCAAAATGGCGCAATGTGCTTAACTCACGATTTATGGCAAGAACTCTCCCATCACATTGCCGACTATCTCGCTAAAATCACTCTTGCTGACCTTGTAGCACGTGACAACGTTCAAAAAGTTGCCATTCGCCAAAACACAGCACCTTCAGATTCAGCCCTTTTATCGGTAACAGGTATTTGACATGAAACGTCCAATTTATCTTGATTATGCAGCAACAACTCCTGTAGACCCGCAAGTCGCTGATCGCATGATGGAATGTCTGACATTTGACGGCACATTTGGCAACCCAGCATCTCGTTCTCATGCTTACGGTTGGCAAGCAGAAGAAAAAGTAGAATATGCACGTGAACAAGTTGCGAACTTGATCAAAGCTGATCCACGCGAAATCGTTTGGACTTCTGGTGCAACTGAATCAGACAACTTAGCTCTTAAAGGCGTAGCACAATTCTATGCGTCTAAAGGCAAGCACATTATTACAAGTAAAATTGAACACAAAGCTATTTTAGACACTTGCCGTGAGCTTGAGTCTGAAGGTTTTGAAATCACTTACCTTGAGCCACTTCCAAACACGGGTTTAATTACCCCTGAAATGGTTGAAGCAGCTATTCGTCCAGACACTATTCTTGTTTCACTTATGATGGTAAACAACGAAATTGGTTCTGTGACTGATGTTGCGGCAATTGGTGAAATTACTCGTGCACACAAGATCTTCTTCCATGTCGATGCGGCGCAAGCTGCAGGTAAAGTTGAAATTGACCTTTCAACTATGAAAGTTGACCTTATGAGCTTCTCTGCTCATAAAATTTATGGCCCTAAAGGTATTGGCGCACTCTATGTACGTCGTACTCCACGTGTTCGTTTAAAAGCGCAAATGCATGGTGGCGGTCATGAACGCGGTATGCGTTCTGGTACACTTGCAACACACCAAATCGTTGGTATGGGTGAAGCATTTGAACTTGCAGGTAAAAACTTAGCTTCTGAACAAGCACGCATTCGCGTACTTCGTGACAAGCTTTGGAATGGCTTACAAGACTTAGAACAAATTTTCTTAAACGGCCACCCAACACAAAACGTTGCGAACTACTTAAACGTAAGTTTCAACTTTGTTGAAGGTGAATCGTTAATGATGTCGCTGAAAGACGCTGCTGTATCTTCGGGTTCAGCTTGTACTTCAGCAACATTAGAACCTTCTTATGTATTACGTGCACTAGGTTTGTCTGACGAACTTGCGCACAGTTCAATTCGTTTCAGTTTTGGTAAATACACCACTGAAGCAGACATTGACCATGTACTTACAGTGACGCGTTCTGCTGTTGAGAAACTTCGTGAACTTTCTCCACTTTGGGACATGTACAAAGACGGTATCGACCTTTCTACAGTTGAGTGGGCTGAACACTAATTTTTCCCATTGAAGTCATTCACATACTGGATGGCTTCATTGAAAAATCAAGTTTTGACCCCATATTTAATATTAACGCTGACCCCGAGGTTTGGAGACGCATCATGGCTTATAGCGAAAAAGTAATTGACCATTACGAAAACCCTCGTAATGTAGGTGTATTAGACAAAAATGCTGAAAACGTAGGTACAGGTATGGTCGGAGCACCTGCATGTGGCGACGTTATGCGTTTACAGATCCAAGTAGATGACAACGGTGTGATTGAAGAAGCACGTTTCAAAACTTATGGTTGTGGCTCTGCTATTGCATCAAGCTCTTTAGTGACTGAATGGCTAAAAGGCAAAACTTTAGATCAAGCTCAAGCGATCAAAAACATTGATATCGCAACTGAACTTGCGCTTCCTCCAGTAAAAGTACACTGTTCTGTACTGGCTGAAGATGCTATTAAAGCTGCTGTTGAAGACTACCGCAGCAAAAAATCTAAAGCTTAATTGCTTCGCATTTTAAAGAAAGATTAGGGAGTTTTCATGATCAACTTAACTGAAAATGCTGCAACTCATATCAGCAATTATTTAAAAAATCGCGGTAAGGGTGAAGGTATTCGCGTTGGCGTGAAAACTTCAGGCTGTTCTGGTTTGGCTTATGTGCTTGAATTTGTCGATTCAATTGATGCACATGACACCACCTTTGAGCAGTTTGGGGTGAAAGTATTTGTAGACCCAAAAAGCTTGGTTTATCTCGATGGTATGGAGATGGACTACGTAAAAAATGGTTTAAACGAAGGCTTTGAGTTTAACAACCCAAACAAAAAAGGCGAATGTGGCTGTGGTGAATCTTTCACCGTATAACAGTTCATTAACTTGCTTTTCAACATTAAAACAGTGTGTATCACACTGTTTTAATTGTATTTACATAGAGTGTTTTTGCTTTCGCAATGACCCCCAATTTAGCGCGGAATCCCTCTCCTATGAATCATTTTGAGTTGTTTAACCTCCCAGTAGCACTCGATATTGATTTAGCAACCTTAAAATCAGAATTTTTAAAGTTGCAGCAACAATATCACCCAGATAAAGCTCTCGATAAAGATCAAGCCCTCATAAAATCAAGTGAGATCAATCAAGCATTTAAAGTTTTATCTCAGGTTGATAGCCGTGCAGGATATTTATTAGGATTAAAAAAACAAGATTATCATCTTGATCAATCCATCAATGATTTTGAATTTCTCCAGTCTGCCCTAGAAATCCGTGAACAACTTGATGAAGCACGTTCAGCAGATGAATTACAATCACTCAAATTAGACGTTCAACAATGGATTGATGGTTTAGTCCGCGAATTCAAAATTGATTTTGAAGAGGAAGATTGGGCTGAGGCACGTGATGATGTCCGCAAACTTCGCTTCTTTGTAAAAGTCATGCATGACATAGATAAAGCTGAAGATCGTTTTGAAGATGATGATAGCTTTGATTTAGATGATGAATTTTAACTTATTTTTAATTTTTGACGCTCAAAGGATGTAACACATGGCTCTCTTGCAAATTGCAGAACCTGGACAATCAAGTGCGCCACATGAACACCGTATTGCCATTGGTATCGACTTAGGTACAACTCACTCTCTAGTTGCAACTATACTTTCAGGCAAAGCAAAGGTTTTGCATGATGAACAAGGTCGTGTCTTACTCCCATCGATCGCGCATTATGGTGTAAACCAAACCCAATATGGCGACGAAGCAAAACCATTTTTGACCGCTGATCCTAAAAACACCATCGTTTCAGTCAAACGTTTTATGGGACGCTCTAAAGCCGACATTAAGTTTCAACACCCCTACACCTTAGTGGGTGAAGATAATCAAATGCCTGCTTTTGAAACCGCTCAGGGTCGCAAAACCCCTGTCGAAGTGTCCGCTGAAATTTTAAAGCAACTGAAAGATCGTGCTGAAGCGAGCTTAAAAAATGAAGTCAATGGTGCAGTGATTACCGTTCCTGCATACTTCGATGAAGCTCAGCGTCAAGCGACACGTGATGCCGCACAACTTGCGGGTTTAAACGTATTACGTCTTTTAAATGAGCCTACTGCTGCTGCAGTTGCCTATGGTCTCGACCAAGAAACCAATCTTGCGCATGATCACAACTATGTGATTTATGACTTGGGTGGCGGTACCTTTGACGTTTCAATTTTACGCTTTTCACAAGGCGTGTTTGAAGTGTTAGCGACGGGTGGTCACACTGCATTAGGTGGTGATGACCTTGACCGTTTAATCGTAAAATGGGCGAAAAAAGAACTCAACATTGAGCAGTTCGATGACACTGAATATGCACACGTTTTAGTTGCTGCACGTAAAGCCAAAGAAGCTTTAACCGACGCAGAAAGCGTTCATTTACAAGTCCTAGAGCATAGCTTAACTCTTGATCGTGCGACATTTGAAAGCATTATCAAAGTTGCTTTAGATAAAACGATTAGTGTCTGCAAACGCGTCCTCCGCGATGCCAAACTTGAACTCAGCGACATTCAAAACGTGGTTTTGGTCGGTGGCTCAACTCGCTCTTATGCTGTACAAAACGCTGTACGCGATGTATTTGCTCAAGAGCCATTGTGTACCATCAACCCAGACGAAGTTGTTGCTATTGGTGCATCGATTACAGCCAATCAGCTGATTGGAAACACAGCTGATGGCGCATTACTGCTTGATGTAACTCCTCTTTCTCTCGGTCTAGAAACCATGGGGGGCTTGGTTGAGCGTCTTATTTCACGCAATATCGCAATCCCAGTTGCACGTCGCCAAGAGTTCACCACCTACCAAGATGGCCAAACAGCGATGTTGATTCATGTGGTTCAAGGTGAGCGTGATTTGGTTGAGCATTGTCGTAGCTTAGGTCGTTTTGTCCTTCGCGGCATTCCACCCATGACTGCGGGTCAAGCACGTATTGAAGTGACCTTCCAAGTGGATGCCGATGGCCTACTGACGGTTTCAGCTAAAGAAACAACCTCTGGCGTACATGCACAAATTGACATCAAACCATCATATGGTTTGGCTGATAGTGACATGGAACGATTACTGCTCGATGGTTATAAGTTTGCTGAAGAAGATAAAAATCTTCGTCACTTACAAGAAACTAAAGTTGAAGCAAAACGCGAACTCGAAGCTTTAGAGCAAGCCCTAAAAGTGGATGCTCACCTGCTCACGAGTGAACAACAAGTTGCATTAAATGCGGCCAAAACCTCATTAGAAGCAACACTTGAAACAACAGAAATCAAAGCAATTGAATCTGCTGTTGAACAGCTTAAAATACACAGTGATGCTTTTGCAGCAGCACGTATGAATCAGCATATCGATGCGGCGCTGAAAGGCACAAAACTCGACGACTGGTCAAACTCAAACTAATTTATAGGTAAAGACTATGCCACGTATTAAAGTTCTCCCACATGCGCAAATCTGCCCAGAAGGTGCTGAGTTTGAAGTTGAACAGAATGCAAATCTTTGTGAAAGCTTACTGAAAAATGGGATCAAGATTGAACATGCGTGCGATATGTCCGCTGCATGTACAACCTGTCACGTTGTGGTACGTAAAGGCTTCGACAGCTTAGAAGAAATGAATGATGTTGAAGCCGACCTCCTAGATCGTGCTTGGGGCTTAGAACCTGACTCTCGCTTGTCTTGCCAAGTGAAGTTAGTGGATGAAGACTTAGAAGTTGAAATTCCTAAATACACAATTAACCACGCGTCTGAAAATCACTAATTTTCAAAGCCAAAAAAAGCCACTCATTGTAGTGGCTTTTTTACGACTCTCGCTTTGTATCTCACACCGGCTTTGTTGCATAAATATGTAAGCATCTGATTTAAATAGATTTAATTTTGGATCAAAAAATAATCAAAACTTTTAAAATCATATAGTTATGAAATCTTTGTGCAACAAAGCCATGACCCATTGATAAATTTCACCTAAACCTGTTGAAACTGGCGACATGGTTGGAGAAACATCGCTAGGTAAGTCCGCTTTGACCTCTTGAACCCGCTGATTAATCTGCTGGCGTGCCCAATAGATGTCTGTGCCATCCTCAAATACAATAGTGACTTGGGACAAACCATAACGTGAAATAGAACGAGTCAGCTCTAAATCTGGAATACCAGCCATTGCAGTTTCAATCGGATAGGTAATCCGCTGCTCAACCTCCAGTGCGGTAAAACCATTGGCTTGGGTATTAATTTGTACTTGCGTATTGGTAATATCGGGCACTGCATCGATCGGCAGTTTTTGATAGCTATAAACTCCGACCGCAATCCATGTACAGACAAAGAGCATGACCCAAATTGCATTTTGAATAGAGAACTGAATAATTCGTTCAAACAAACCCTCAGGCTTGGGTAAATCATGATTAGTGTGCATGATCAGCCTCGCCTTTTTCTAGTTCAGACTTAAGGACAAAGCTGCCTTGGCTGACATAGCGTTGTCCTGCTGTTAGGCCTGAAATCACTTCCACCCATTGAGCGTCATTTGAAGCTTGCCCAAGTTGAATGGGCTGCGCTTTCAAATGCACTTGTCCTTTTTGTTCAGCGTCGACCACAAATACCGAAGTTTGGCCTTCAATGTTTTGAATAGCACTTTTATGGACGCGAAGCGCTGTTTTTGAACTGGTATTGTCTAAAAAGATATTCACCAAAACATTTGGACGTAGCTCCGCCGCTTGGCTTTTTAATTTAGCACGTACCACCAAACGTCCTGTTTGTGCATCGGCTTGAGAAGTTAAGCTTTGGATGACAGCTTCATATTTTTGCTCAGAAGCATTCGGCTTAAATGTCAGACTCTGATTGGCTTGTAACTGACCTGAGTACTGAGCAGGCAGATTAAACTCAAGCCATAACTCTTTAAATTGTTCAATCACAAAAAGCTGATCGGCCAATTGTACGTTTTCACCCACTACGATATCTTTTTGGCTAATCACACCTGAAATGGGTGCTTTAATGGCAAAACGACCATTTACCCCACCTGTTGCACCTAGGGCGTTTAAGCGGCTTTGCACCGATTGCACAGTAATCTGCGCTTGTCGGTAAGCATTTTCTGCCCGTTGATAATCTTGCTTGGCAGAAATGCCCTGTGACCATAACTGCTGTTCACGTTGATAATCTTGACGCGCTAAATCCAAGCTAGCTTGGGCCATCCGCAAATTGGCTTGTTGATCGATCAGCTCGGGTACAGACAGTACAGCTAAGGTTTGTCCTTTTTGTATGTTTTGACCAAGTTCAACATTCACCTGTTCCACATGCCCACCAAAGTTTGGCGAAATATGAGCTTGCTGATCGGTATTGACCACAAGCTTTCCGGGTAGAACGGTGACTTGAGACACCACACCTTGTTGAGCTGAAGCGATTTGAATGCCTTGCTCTGTCAGTTGCTGCGCTGTCAGTTGAATTTCACCTTCCTCGGCATGTCCTTTTTCTGCCTCGGGCTTATCCGTATGTTCAGATTCTTCATGTTCGGCATGCGCATGTTCATCGGTGGTTTTATCTTTGGAGCTAAACCAGATCCCAACAGCGATGAGGAATGTAATAAGGAGCAAAAGCCCAATCATCAATGGCTGTGATATTTTTCCAAATTGGTTTTTTAGTTGCATATTATTGTGCTCCGCCAAGGATGAGGTCTTGTATTTGTGCGATCGAATTTTTACTGATTTGGCTAAAAGCATCTGAACTACTGATCTGTTCATAGCTGGTACCGAGGCTGAGTGCTTCTGCGCTCAATGCGGTCTGCCAAGCTTGACGTAATAACTGCAACTGCCCAAGGCGTATGCTTTGCAGTTGTGAGTTGGCTTGTTGAATGTCGGTAATGGACAACTTTCCCGCTTTAAAACCTTGCAGTGTGCGGACTTGCACTTGTTCTGCCAAAGTGGTTTGTTGACTGATCGCACTGAACTGCAGTTTTAGTCCTTTAAGCTCATGCATGGCATTGGCGATATCTAAAATCTGCTGTTTTAACTCGCGCTGTTGCTGCTGATTTAACAAGCTTTGCTGGCGCTGGGCCATCGGAATGCTGTATTGCTGGCGGTTAAAAATATTCAGCGGAATATCCACACCGACACCTAATGTGGTATCGCTACTTTCATTCGGTGCTTGGCTTCGTTTCATGCCGACATTTAAGGTCGGATTAGGACGCGCCTGCACTTTTAAACTTTCAATATTTAAATTGGATTGTTGAATGTTCAGTGCATACAGCTTTTCCAACCAACCTTCAGCAATATAGCGCTGTACTGTGGCATCACTTTGATCTGGCCATGGCATGGTGGTCGCATTGAGTTGAATATCGGCTTTGGTTTCGCCCCATAGGTTTGAGAGTTGACGCTGTGCTACTTGTTCTGCCAATACCGCTTGTTGGTATAAGCGCTGCATATCCAAACTTTCGATTTGCGCACGTTCATAGTCAACCAAAGCAATACTGCCCGCCTGATAACGTTTTTTGGCACTGTCTAAATTGTTTTGACTCACTTTGAGTTGTGCTGCGTACAGCGATTTTTCAACTTGTGCCAAAGCCAATTGAGACCATGCAAATTTCACCACCAATTGGCTTTGTGCTGTCCACAGTTGTTGCTGTAACTGCCCTTGTTGGTGCGCTGTTTCTGCGAGTTTTTGATTGAGCTTACGCTGTCCAAACACATCTAAGGGCTGACTGATGGCAATACTGAGCTCTTGATCGGTATTTGAACCAAAACCATCTTGATTGATATTTAAGCTAGGATTTTGCCATAGGCCACTGTTTTTGATGTTCAGCTCTGAAATGCTTTGACGCTGTTGCCCAATGTCACTTTGGTTTTGATAGCGCTCTACTTTTGCAAAAGCTTCATCTAAAGTCTTGATCGGTTCGGCAAAACTCCACTGCATCGTGGCTGTTGTTATGCCCACAGCAAGGGCTTGGCGTATAAACGCCTTAAATTGATTCGACATGCTTTTTCCCACTAATTTTTAGAAGAAGTGGTGGGAAATGTTTTAGGCTACCCCACCATTAGCGGGGAAAGTTCAGGAGGCGGATGTTGCCCCAGTAAATCAGGAGCTTGATAGGCATTATGCCAAAAAAATTGTGGCGGTTCTTTTATCTCAAGCGCGAGCGGCAATTGATAGTTTTTTTCTTTCGGAATAATCAAATGTGCCATTGAGGGCAAATGATCTTGATGGTCTTCACCCAATTGAAACTGATCATTTACCGTTTGAGTATGGTCATCAACACTGATTTGTTGGTGTGCCTTATCATCAGACACACACAAGGTGGTTTGATGGTGGCCAAAATGAAAACCTTGTTGCGTCACGACTTGAGCTTTTTGTTCTTCATGGACGCAAAAAGCTGCCGCCACGTTCCATAGACTTTGGAACATGAATAAAGCAACTAAGACGCTAATCCACGTGGTAGAACGCATAATGTCGTACTGAAATAAAGTGACGCTATTGTAAAGCCTAGACTAAGTCTAAGGTCAAGTCTTTTTAATGACTATGTTCATGTTGGTGTGGATGGCATTCATCTTCTTCAATCTGCAAAGTCACTTGCGTAATCCCATGCTCATGCCCCAATAACTCCACAGCTTGGTGGTATAAAGCTCTCGGATCTACATCAGGTGCAATCAAATGCGCTGTTAAATGCACATTTTTAGAAGTAATGGCCCAAACTTTAAGCTGATGAATGCTTTGTACACCCTCTAAAGCCAGCAAATCATTGCGTAAAGATTCGATATCAATTTCACTTGGTACACCTTCGAGCAAAATATTGATACTTTGTTTCAGTAGCACCCAAGTTCGAGGTAAAACCCAAAAGCCAATCAACACCGCAATAACGCTATCTAACCACATCCAACCTGTGAAATAAATCACCAGTGCGCCTATGATCACACCCACAGAGCCTAAGGCATCACTGAGCACCTCAAGATAAGCCCCTTTCACATTTAAGCTGTCTTGGCTGCTCGACACCAAAATTTTCATTGAAATCAGATTGATGATTAAACCCAAAGCCGCAACAATCAGCATGCCCAAGCTTTGAATTTCAGGTGGCTGACTAAAACGCTGATAGGCTTCATATAAAATGTAAATCGCCACCACAAACAACATCATGGCATTAAACAAAGCTGCCAAGATTTCAAACCGTTGATAGCCAAAAGTACGTTTATCATCGGCAGGCTTTTGCCCAATTTTGATGGCTGCTAAAGCAATGGCTAAAGCAGCGGCATCGGTAAACATATGCGCTGCATCGGACAGTAAGGCCAAACTTTGTGTGATAAATCCTGCAACCACTTCCACAATTAAGAAGGTAAACGTCAAGGCAAGTGCAATGGTTAATTTCTTGGCATTTTTTGCAGTCACTTCAACATGACTGTGATCATGGTTATGAGAACCACTCATGTAGGACTCCTTATCATTTTATTTAACGGAATGCTTCACCATTGAAATCGAAGCTTTTTTTAATTTAAAAATTACTCGATTTAGCATACTCGGTTAAAACGATAAAATCATCTTTCATGTGAATACGTCTTTATTTGCGGCGTTTTTTTCCTGTCAAAAAGTTCATGGCCTGTGTATAGCCTGTTGGTGTAATACGCTGTACCAGATCGATAATTTTGGCATCTGTTCCAATTAATACACGGCGCTCATCTTTTTTCACAGCCTTTAAAATGGCCTGTGCTGCTACATCTGGCGGGGTTTTAAGCATTTTATTGAAAGAATGGCTGGCACGCTCTGGGTTCATACCCAGCGTACGAATACTGTCACTCATTCGAGCACTATTGGCGATATTGGTACGTATACCACCGGGATGAACACAAGTTGCACTAACGCCACAGTTTTGCAAATCTAACTCTTGACGTAGTGCTTCGGTAAAACCACGGACAGCAAACTTTGTCGCATTATAGGCACTCTGAGTAGGCTGAGCAGTGAGTCCAAATAAACTTGAAATATTAACAATATGCCCAGAGCCACTTTGTTTTAAGTAGGGTAAAAAAGCTTTGGTTCCATACACCACTCCCCAAAAGTTGATGTTGAAAATCCACTCGGCATCTTCATAGCTTAAGCCTTCAACAGTACTCGCTAACGCGACCCCTGCATTATTAAAAACTAAATTGACCTGTCCGAAATCCTGCTCACACTGCTTTGCCCAGTCCTCTACTGCCTTACGGTCTGAAACATCTAGTTTTGTGAGCGTGACTGAAACAGGATAATCTTTGACGTGGTTTAAGGTTTCCGCCAAACCTTGTTCATTGACATCACTGAGTGCCAAATGTGTACCTTGTTTAGCCAGTTGAATCGCCAACTGCTGCCCAATGCCTGAACCTGCGCCTGTGATCGCAGCCACTTTATTTTCAAAACTTTTCATAATGCTCTCTAAAATATAGTGTTCTAAATATCGTTTTACACTTAAACGTCATGCTGAAGGTTCAAGTACTCTAATTCTACGCAGCCAAGGTGCTATTTTAGTTAATGTACAAAAATTACAGTCATGAATGAAATGATCATTTCTAATGATTCAATATGTATAAAATTCATGAGTGGTATTTTAAATATAAGATCATTTTCTATTGGGTTTTTGTTCTTAAGTGATAGGACTCTAAAAACTGAAATCAAGTTACTGATATCTACATACTGTCCCGACAGGATTTAAAATATAACAGTCCTTAGCAATTCTGCTTCATCTGTTATATTTTTTTAATCTTGTTTTTGTACCTGTTTCATCAGTCCTTTGCTTTGCATAATGTACTCATCACCTCAGTTGAGTGCAGTAACCATGAAAGATCTAGACTCAAAAAAACCAGCAAAATATGCAGATAGTTCAATTTCAGATAAAGCTTTTAAAAACATGATTATCTGGTTTGCGATTTACTGTGGGCTTTTTTGCATAGGTGTGATTTTCTTTGTCGGTGCAGATCAAAACTACCTTCTTCAGTAAGAATCTGAAGCTTGTTACACTGATATAAACATCTAAATTTTGGCCTCAGAATTGAATTTTACGAGAAGTATAGACTTTGGAGATTAGACCTAGACATGGGTTTAATCTCTATTTTTTGAGTTGAAGACTAGTAAAACGGCAGTTACATTACATTTTGGATGGTTAATGTCATTACAAATGAATGACGTGGGCTGTGTAAAGATCAGACTTTAAGCCCAAATCACTAAAAATGCTGCAATCACTACCAATACAATACCGAGATGTTCAGCACGTGCCAGCTTTTCTTTAAAGAAGTAGGCTGAAATCAACATACTAAAAATAATCTCAACCTGCCCCAAAGTTTTTACAATGGGCACTGACTGCATACTCATGGCACTAAACCAACCCAGTGACGCCAAAAAACTACATAAGCTGACACGAAATGTAAGTCCAATACGCTGCCACATGGCCCATAATGTTGCACGGCGAAATATACCCAAATACATTAAAAGTAAACAGCACTGTGTCCCAATCACCATTAAGAGCACCCAAGCTGCACGGTGAATAAACGGTAAATTATCTAGTTCTAAACTGGCCTCACGTACCAAGAGCGAGGTAATGGCAAAACATAAACCACTACCGATACCTATACACAAGGTTTGCACCGAAAAATCAGAAAAGTCCCGCCCTTTGGACATTAAAAAAACTGCGAAGCCTCCGACAGCAACCCCAAACCAGCCTAAAAGGCTTAAATGATCGGATAAAAAGAGCACGGCAATAATCGCGGCAAGTACTGCTTCACTTTTAGCAAGACCCACTCCAATTGCATAATTTTTTTGCTTAAAAAGCTGAACCATCAATGCTGTTGCTGCAATTTGGCTCAACGCCGCAATAAGCACATAGATAGCAAAACGGAGATTGAAATGGACGGACTCTGTCACAGGTTTGAAATGGTAAAGGCAACTGATGTAAATCAGTGCTAAAGGTAAAGCAAAGATGAACCGCGCTAGAGTCACTCCATAAACATCTACAGTAGTACTGAGTTGCTTTTGAAAAGCGTTGCGCCAAGCCTGCATGAAAGCGGCCATAAGCGTAAAAAGAATCCATGTTATTGTCATCAAGTACTCTATATACAGTTACTTACCTCACATAATGTAACCCGTTGATGGCAGCACATGTGCTTTATTTTCATGACTTATTCTTATGTGACAAATAACTTAAGTTCTGACGAAACTTCGACTATTGCATGACTTTCGCAACATTTCCTCAAAACTGAGTATCGAGCAAAACATAAAAAGCCGAAGGGGTTATCCTTCGGCTTCTATGTGAAATTTCACTTCGATCTATACATATCAAAGTGAAAACGGGTTATCACTTAAAGTATTAGAAGTTATAAATCGCAACCAAGTTCACACGGTTGTCTTCACCTTTTTTACTACCATTTGCCGCAGGTGCAAACGCTTCACGCTCACCGTAGACATACTCTACGCCAAGGCTAACAGGCTGAACTGGGCTATAGAATAAATTACCCCATGCCTGCCATAAGTTTTTATTGATTTTGGTATCATCAGCTACAGCATCAAGGTAGTCCTGATTTTTATCAAAAGTCATATAACCATAAGCCAAAGTACCACGTAATTTGTCATTAAACTTCTGTGTTAAACCGACAGTAATTGAGTAAAACTCACTTTGTTCAATACTTGTGCCTGTTGCAACTACGCCAGGGTTAGTAAAGGATACAAAGCTGCTATCGCCTTTAACATGGTAGTAGTCGGCTTTCACAGAAGTCACAGGGGTGATGTCAAATTTGGCACCAACACCTACGCCATACGCCCACTCTTCTTGATTTTGAATGCGTTTTTCATGCGCCATTGCACGCCCACTGACTGAAAGTGCATCATTAAACTTATGATTCAGTCGTCCTGTAAATGCTGGCATACGTTGGCTCATGCTGGCATCTTTCGGGTCTTCCACTGCCGCGACTAAGTTAGTATTTGGCGTAAATTTATGGGTATAACGCACTTGAGGTGTACGTTTAATTGAAGCACCCACATAAGCCAAAGCATCAATCGTTTCAGGGATGTAGTCTGGAGTCGCAAAGTTTGACCACGTTTGACCAATTAACCAGTTACCATAGTTTAAATACGCATGACGAATACGTAAATTATCAAGGTTTGCGCCGCCTAAAAAGTCGACCTCAATTTTGGCATTTAAGTTCTGATCGGCGACTGGCGCTTTAAAGTCCAAACCTAATCGCGTTGCTGAAAGGGTTGATCTTAAGCGATCGCTATTTTCAGCATTTCCTTCTAAAGGCACGCTATTGATTTGGTTATAGGGCATATCACGAGAGCCACCTTCGGCCTGATACGATGCGTCCGCGCGAACATTACCGTATAAGTTGAACTCTGCCCCACCTTTGGTCAAACCTAAACCCGTTTTTTCAACCGTTTTTGGCGTCGTCAACACTTGACGTTCAACAGCGCTCAATTGAACAGCTTGCTGCTGTTGTTGCTGAGTATTCTGTTGAAGCATTTGTTTTAACGCATTAATTTCATTTCTAAGTTGCTCAATCTCTGTCGTCGTATTGCTTTGTGCATGTAATGCTGCACTGCTTAACATCGATAAAGTGACAACTAAAACGTTCTTCTTAAATTGTTTCATTTAACACGGGTCCTGTGTATTTAAGTCTGTCCTGACTTTTACTCTTTAATATTTAGCTCTATTTTTCATCGCTGTTTTCTAACGCAATGCATTTCTTTTAATACTTTAAAATGAAACTTTTTATTGCATTAAAAATCGCGTTAAAAAACAACTTATAAAAAGCAAATTGATTTTAACAGTTCATACAGTTTTTGAAATGAGCCTACTACTAATGCACTAGACTCATGGGTTCGGTATTCTTTAATTGGCTGTGGATTTAACTGCATCAAACACTTGTTTTGATTTGGTTTTTTCACCATCTACAGATACTTTTAAGTTGACCATAAACACGGCCAAAGCCGCAATCACCCCAGGTATCGCAATCACGAGAAAATTCATTTGATGTGGCAACTCAAAAGTTAACAATGCACCTGTCAGTACAGGTCCAACAATTGCGCCAATGCGTCCTATGCCTGAAGCCCAGCCCATACCTGTAGAGCGCACAGCAGTTGGATAGAACTGTGCGACAAAGGTATACAGTAGAATTTGTGAACCAATGGTTGCTGCGCCTGCAATCGCAATTAAACCGTACAGCACCATTTGTGGACTGTTGAAACCAAGTAGAATCAGCGCAATAGCACCCAAGGTGAACATGGTTGTCAAAACTGGTTTTAAGTGGAAACGGTCTGCGAGCGCACCACCGCCAATCGCTCCAACCATACCGCCAATATTTAAAGCAAATAAGAAAATCATACTTGCACCAAGCGAATAACCTGCTTGAATCATTAGTTTTGGTAACCAGCTTCCAAGCGCATAGACCATGAGTAAGCACATAAAGAATGCCACCCAAAACATCATGGTGCTAAAGGTACGGCCTTGTTGGAATAATGCTTTTAATGGAGCATCATCACCTGCAACAGGTTCGCTGAGCTTAAATGTCGTTTCAGGCTGAATCGCTTGCTCAGGTGCAATTTTTTGCACAATTTCACGGACTTTTTCAGTTTCGCCTTTTTTAGTCAGGAACATTAAAGACTCAGGTAAAAACTTCCAAAGAATCGGTAAAGCCAAAAATGGAATGATGGCGATATAGAACATGATTTTCCAACCATAGTCTGTTACTAACCATGCACCCAGTAAAGCTGAGGTCATGCCACCAATAGCATAACCACTGAACATAACCGCCACGAGTGTGCTACGAATACGCTTCGGAGCATATTCAGTCATGAGTGCGACCACGTTTGGCATCACCCCACCAATGCCAAGTCCCGCAAGAAAACGTAAAATCCCAAACTCGATAGGATTGCTTGCAAATGCGCCTAGAAAGGTGAAGCCACTAAAAATAGCCACACAAATCATAATGGTCTTTTTACGGCCCAATTTGTCAGACAATGTACCAAAACTCATCGCACCGAACATCATGCCAAACAAGGCTGTACTCGCAAGTAAGCCAGCTTGTACTGCACTGAGTCCCCACTCTTGCATCAAAAGTGGCAACGCCACGCCATAGATGACTAAATCATAACCGTCAAAAATAATAATCAGTAGACACCAAATGAGTACACTCCAATGAAAGGGCGTAAATTTGGCTTCATCGACCACCGTGTTGATGTTAACTGGATTTGTATTCACTTTAAGCCTCCTGCTTGCGAATGTTTGTTGCTGTGCACATTGCCGCAAAAGTAGCTTTCTTGTCCAAAACCGAATAACTCTATATTTATACCTTTAAGGTCGGTTAAGGTTTTTATTGTTTTAAATAAATAGCTTATATAAGCCATGATTGCAGTGAGAGACAGAAAATAAGCAAAACCAAGCGAAAATGACTATAAAAAAAGCCATCCCCAAGGATGGCTAAAATGGCTCGTTTTAAAATGTAGACGTTAAAAGTATCGTGAAATTTAAACCCCAAAGTTTAGATAAATGCACGGTCATATTTGATCGCTTCAAGGTCATAGACCTGATAAATACAATCAAATAATGAACGAATGTCCTCACTTTCATCCATGGAACGAATGGCGAGAAAAATGGGGCTAGTCGCTGCATCATCTAAGATTGGAATATAGTTCAAATGCGGCAGTTGAATGGTTCGTGCACTTTCAGGAACCACACAAATTCCTTCTCCAGCGGCAACTAACCCCAGTGCCAATTGTATTTCACGGACTTCTTTTAAGTGTTTAGGTTCCAGTCCATATTCTGAAAACAGCCCTTGGACTTGAGTAGAAAAGTTTGGCTTGGGGTGACTTGGATAAAGAAATAAGTTCTGATCGACCAAGTCCGACAGGTACACACCTTGTTTTTGCACCGTCAAAGGATGACTCGAATGTGCCGCCAACATCAACGGCTCTTCACGCAGTAAAATCCGACGCACAGCAGGATCGGAAATGCGTAAACGTCCAAAACCAACATCAATCCGTCCTTCTTTTAAGGCTTGAATTTGGTCTTTGGTACTCATTTCGATCAATTCGATTTTTAAATGTGGCTGCTGTTGGCGAAATAAATACACAATTTTAGGCAATAAACCATATAACAATGAACCTACAAAGCCCATAGTCACCGTTTTTTCAACCAAGCCTACACGTTGTGTCATGGCTTTGACTTCTTCGGCATTAGACAAAAGTTTAACAGCGTGTTGATAGAAGAATTGTCCTGCTTCCGTGGTCTTGAGTGGACGGCTACCACGTTCAAATAATTGCACCCCCAATTCAGCCTCCAGATTTTGTATCTGGCGGCTTAAAGGAGGCTGTGCAATGAATAATTTTTCAGCAGCTTTGGTAAAACTCTGCTCTTCTACAACAGCTACATAGTAGCGGAGGTGTCTCAATTCCATGACTATTTATACCTTTAAGATATATTAAAATGCTAATTTGATCTTCGACAGTTCATATTTATTCTTTTAAGGTATATCAAATCAGGTACACAACGCAAGGCTGCGCAGAGTTAAGATGTATAAATCTATAGAAACCTTACTCGTCGAAATCCCCACTATTCGCCCACACAAAATGGCGGTAGCGACTATGCAAACGCAAACGCTTGTCTTGGTGAAAATCAGCACTGAAGATGGCTTTGTCGGTTGGGGTGAAGCGACAACAATTGGCGGACTGGGCTACGGTGAAGAAAGCCCAGAAAGCATTAAGACCAATATTGAAACTTATTTTGCACCTTTATTGAAGTCCCTTAAAGCTCAAAACATCGCACAAACCATGCGTGCTTTGAAAAAGAATATTAATGGTAACCGTTTTGCCAAATGTGCAATTCAAACAGCTCTACTCGACATTCAAGCGCAACGTTTAGATTTACCCCTTTCTGAAGTGTTAGGCGGCCGCTTACGTGACAGTTTACCTGTACTTTGGGTGTTGGCTTCTGGTGACACTGAAAAAGATATTGCTGAAGGGCGAAAAATGATTGAGGCAAGACGCCACAATATTTTCAAACTTAAAATCGGTTCACGCCGTGTAGAAGAAGATGTTGAGCATGTTCTTGCGATTAAACAAGCACTGGGTTCAGACATTTCCATCCGTGTCGATGTGAACCGTGCATGGTCTGAGCTAGATGCGATTAAGGGTATTCAACTTTTACAAAATGGTGGTGTTGACCTGATTGAGCAGCCGTGTGCGATTGACAACATTGATGCGATGCAGCGTTTAACACGACGTTTTGATCTTGCCATCATGGCGGATGAATCGCTCATGGGACCAAGCTCAGCCTACCGTTTAGCCAAAACCAATGCGGCCTCTGTTTTTGCAGTCAAAGTGGCTCAGTCTGGTGGACTAATTGAAGGTCATGAAGTCGCGAAGATTGCCAACTTAGCCGGTATAGATTTGTATGGTGGAACCATGCTTGAAGGTGCCGTCGGCACGATTGCTTCGGCACATTTGTTCTCGACCTTTGAAAATTTAGCCTATGGCACCGAGCTATTCGGCCCACTGCTGTTAACCCAAGATATTTTAAAAACCCCACTTCAATACACTGACTTCGCCTTGCACTTACCTCAAGGCAAAGGACTCGGTATTGAACTGGATGAAAACAAGATTGATCAGCTACGCCGCGCTTAAGCGACGTCTTAACCGTTTAGGAGTTACACATGCTTTTTCACGTACGTATGGATGTAAACATTCCACTGGATATGCCTGCTGAAACTGCCAGTGAAATTAAAGCAGTCGAAAAAGCATATTCGCAAGAGCTACAAGCTCAAGGCAAATGGCGACATATTTGGCGTATTACAGGTCAGTACTCAAACATCAGCATTTTTGATGTAGACAGCAATGAAGAGCTACACAACCTTTTGCAAGGTTTACCTCTGTACCCGTATATGAATATTGAAGTGATGCCTTTAAACCGACATCCCTCTTCTATTCGCGAAGATGATCGTTAATTGAAAAAAGATTTTATGCAATTTAATCACTGGAACCTAATGAATGATCTAGTGAAAGAAATTAACAAGGAACGTGGCAGCTAAGCTTTTCAACCTATTCATAAAGCTAGCCACCACACAGCAAACATACTTAAGGAGCAATAGTATGAATCGTCAACAGATTGATGCATTAGTCAAAACAATGAATGTGGATACAGCAACAGGTTCTGTAGACGCACGTACTCAACAAATTGTGGTTCGCCTATTGGGTGACTTATTCCAAGCGATTGAAGACTTAGATTTGAGCCAAACTGAAGTTTGGAAAGGTCTTGAATACTTTACGGATGCAGGCCAAGCCAACGAACTCGGTTTACTTGCGGCTGGTCTTGGTCTTGAACACTACCTCGACTTACGTGCAGACGAAGCCGATGCCAAAGCAGGGATTTACGTGAAAAACTCGAAAGTATTCACGTACCTTTACTTGTTATTGCTGGGCGTAAAGACCCCGTAACAACAGTCTCAGATGCACAGTACATGGTGAATCACATCCGAAGTAGTGCCCTATTTGAAATCGATGCCTCTCATATTTCAAATATCGAACAGCCCAAAGCCTTCAATCAGGCCATTTTAGACTTTATTGCTTAATGCTCTAGATCTGAACGCAAAACAGCACAACAGGGGCTGTTTTTTTATCTATTTAAATAAAGAGGTAAGAAGGCATCAAACGAATCATTAAAAACATGCTGGCTTTGGTTCATTCTATTTTTCCTCTTAAAATCATCAAAACTTAAAAAGTTGTATATAAAACAAACTGAAATTATTATGATTGCAAAATTATCTCTTCCAAATTTCACTTATTGCCAATCCTAAAGTCACCAGATCCCATCATGTAAAGCCAAATCTACCCAGTTAAAATGAGCAAAATAGCCAATTCTTTTCTTTTATAAAATCTTCTCTCACAGCAAAAGCCCTGACGCAATAGGAGGATATTTTTTCAATACATTCTGCTAATCAGCAATTTTTCTACAGTCTTTTGTTTATTTAACGGCAAAATTTCTCAACCAAGAGGATGCTGAAAAACACCGTTACAAACCTGAATTTTCCTCTTACTGGTTCAAGTTTTTCAGTTTTTATCTAAAAGATCATGGCATCAGCTAGATAGACGTTAACAACAGACAAAATCGTGCATCTACACTCTAATGTAACAAGTTAATGTTTTAATTGATGAAAGTGATATTTTTCCAGTTCAATGTTGATCCAATAAAGCTTAGAAGCTGAATTGATCATGCTCGTCAAGCCAGCCAAAAGAGTTAGAATAAATTGATCAGATCATCTCCAGATACAAACCATATCAGACATCAGTTTTATTTTGATATACAGTTTAGCCATATAAAAATTGATCTAGATCTGATGCAGAGTGAGCTACCGACTCAGAAGGCTGAGTTGCCCTCGTTTCAAGACTTGAGTTGTACCTGTGGCACAAAACGAAAACAAATCTGCTGCTTTTGGTCAATTTGGCTTACAATGTAAAAAAGAGTAATAATCCAAAAATTTGTAATCTTTTAACATTGCCAATTACTTGCAAAATTTACATTATATTGCCGAAGTTTGGCACTAAGCATCTACGTCAATTCAAACAAACTATAAAAAAAATGTAGAACTTTATGCCATAATACGCAAACTTTGCAGCCATCTTGCAAAGATTTATTGCAACTTATAATTGGAGCAAGATAAATGAGTTCGACCATTTTGGTTATTCATGGACCGAATCTAAATTTGCTAGGAATGCGTGAACCAGAGGTCTATGGCTCTCTAACGCTGAAAGACATCAACCTACAACTCATTGCACAAGCTGAAAATGCTTCAATTTCTCTCGACACTTTCCAAAGCAATTGGGAAGGTGCCATTGTCGACCGTATTCATCAAGCTCAAGCGGATGGCGTTCAATTTATTATTATTAACCCTGCTGCACTCACGCATACCTCTGTTGCTCTACGTGATGCTTTGCTTGGTGTAGCCATCCCATTTATTGAAGTTCATTTATCAAATGTTCATGCGCGCGAAACATTTAGACATCATTCATATTTATCAGATAAAGCCGTTGGCGTTATTTGTGGCTTAGGTGCTCAAGGTTATAGCGCTGCGCTCAATTACGCTCTCAATAAAATTCAACCCTCTACGCAATCATAATTAGGAATACTGTCACATGGATATTCGTAAAATCAAGAAACTCATCGACCTGATGATTGAATCTGACTTACAAGCGATTGAAGTTAAAGAAGGCGATCAATCGATTGCATTGACTCGTCGTAATCCAGTTGTTGCAGCTGGTGCTCCTGTTGCTATGACAGCTCCTGTTACTCAAGCTCCAGCGGCTAAAGCACCACGTGGTGCTGTAGAAACGTCTCCAATGGTTGGTGTGTTCTACGCGGCTCCGAGCCCAGGTGAAGCGCCATTTGTTAAAGTCGGTCAAACAATCACTGCAGGTGAAACACTTGGTATTATCGAAGCAATGAAAATCATGAACCCGATTGAAGCAACGCAAAGCGGTGTAGTCGAAGAAATTTTAGTGAAAAACGGCGAAGTGATCCAATTCGGTCAACCATTATTCCGCTACCGCGCGTAATAGACGGGGACTTATAATGTTGCAAAAAGTTTTAATTGCAAACCGTGGTGAAATTGCCCTGCGCATCACCCGTGCCTGCAAAACTTTAGGGATTAAGACTGTAGGAATCTATTCAGATGCCGACAAAGACTTAATGCATCTACGTTTTGTAGACGAAGCAGTATGTATTGGACCGGGTGCGAGCAGCGAAAGCTACTTGAACATTCCTGCCATTATTACAGCAGCTGAAATTTCAGGTGCAGATGCCATTCACCCAGGTTATGGCTTCTTATCAGAAAATGCTGAATTTGCTGAAATTGTAGAAAACTCAGGTTTTATTTTTATTGGACCACGCCCTGAACATATTCGTTTGATGGGTAATAAAGTTTCTGCAATTACCGCAATGCGTAAAGCAGGTGTTCCAACCGTACCCGGTTCTGCAAATGCGGTTACACCGCAAAATGCGCTGGCTGAAGCTAAAGAAATTGGTTTTCCATTGATCGTAAAAGCTGCTTCTGGTGGTGGTGGTCGTGGTATGCGTATTGTAGAACGTGTCGACACCCTGCTTGAATCCGTTCAAGCTGCACAGCGTGATGCTGAAATGTGGTTTGGCGATGACACGGTGTATATGGAGCGTTTCCTACAAAAACCTCGTCACGTTGAAGTTCAAGTTCTTGCTGACGGTAATGGCCACGCGATTCACCTGTATGACCGAGACTGCTCTTTACAGCGTCGCCATCAGAAAGTGCTAGAAGAAGCGCCAGCGCCAAATTTACCTGAACAAGCACGTGCTGACATTTTAGAAGCTTGCGTAAATGCTTGTAAATTAATGCAGTACCGCGGTGCAGGTACATTCGAGTTCTTGTTTGAAGATGGTGAATTCTTCTTTATTGAGATGAATACACGTGTTCAAGTTGAACACCCTGTAACTGAAATGGTGACAGGTATCGACATTATTGAGCAACAGCTCCGCATTGCTGGTGGCTTAGGTCTTGAAATTGAACAAGATCAAGTTGAAGTCAAGGGTCATGCGATTGAATGTCGTATCAATGCTGAAGATCCAACGACTTTCTTACCTTCACCGGGTAAAATTGAGAATTTTTATGTGCCAGGTGGTGCAGGTATTCGTCTTGATTCACATATCTATCAAGGCTATAGCATTCCGCCATACTATGACTCGATGATTGCAAAGCTGATTGCACACGGTAAGGATCGTAAAACATCACTTGCTCGCATGCGCCAAGCACTTGATGAAATGATTCTGACCGGTATTAAAACCAATATTCCATTGCATAAAGATTTGATTCTTCAAGATGAAAAATTCTGTGAACAAGCGATGGATATTCACTACCTTGAAAAGCATTTATTAAAGCAAATTGAAGGAAATCAAGATAAATAATTGTCTTGATCCTTAAATAAAAAACCGCGATTCATCGCGGTTTTTTATTTATAAAAGAATTAATTAAGGCAATACACGACGTAGCGTTGCAAAGCATTGTTGTGCTTTATCATTGGCACAAAAATTAATAGTCGATGGACTTTGCCATTTCACAAAATACTGAGACATTTCACCAGTCTGATCTTCTTGTGACCCAGAACAATCCACTTGGTTATTGTCAAATTTGACCTGTAAAATCAAAGCAGGCAGTTGTACATTTTTATCGGTAGATGGCTGGTAATCATAAATTCCCGTGGACCATTCTTCCCCACTTTTAATCACAACATCACTATTACTTTTAAAATTATAGTATTCAACGCATTTACGATTATTTGGAATTTCCATTCCCCATAAGCCCACAATTTCAGGGCGAGTCGTTACACGAATATTATTTTGATTTGATGCTTGAGTATCCTCAGCCTGACTTGGCGTATTTGCCATAAGCACTGATGAAGTTAACATGAATAACATGCCGAGTAATGTTTTTTTCATACAAGCCATAATGTTTTTAAGCGTCTCACTAAATTAGCATATTTTGATTCAAAACATCATTTTATAACCATTTCATAACAATCTATTTTTTGTTATGGGTTGCAATCTCGATTTAACAAAACGATTTATTGTCAGCACTAGATAAATTCTCCTTTCAGAATCGAAAAAAGACCGCTTAAGCAGTCTTTTTTGTATTTCTTGATATTTGAATTTAGGCTACCGGTGCCAGTGTAAACAGCACCTGACCTGTTTTTACCGTTTGCCCTTTTTCAATGGTAATGGTTTCAACCTTCATCCGCTCAGGTGCAATAATGGGAATTTCAATTTTCATGGCTTCAATCACGGCCAAAGTTGCCCCTTCTTCCACAATGTCTCCAGAGGTACATTCAATTTTCCAAATAGAACCCGGCATATGCGACTCTACTGCACAACCACCTTCAGGAATTTGAATTTCACTGTCATCTAACACCGTATCTAGACTTTCAGAAACATGTTCAGCCAAACCTGCCTCATGCCAACGACGGCGTTCATCTTCAAAGTTCGCTTGCTGTACCGCTTTAAAACTTGAAATGGATGCCGCATTTTCAATGAGGAAGTCATTATATTCTTTTAGGTTTAAAATCCCATCTTCTACACGAAGCTTTAAGCGTCCCGCTTTAAAGTCTTCCCGCATTTGCATCAGTTCTGTTTCAGACACTTCGTAAAATTTAATTTGATCAAAGAAGCGCAGTAGCCATGGCTTATCCTGTTCAAAGTCTGGATTTTTGCGGTAACGACTCCACATTTGTGTTGTACGCCCAACAAACTGATAACCGCCTGGGCCTTCCATGCCATAGACACACATATACGCGCCACCAATGCCGACTGCATTTTCAGGCGTCCATGTACGTGCAGGATTATATTTGGTAGTTACTAAACGATGACGTGGGTCCAGCGGCGTTGCCACAGGTGCACCCAAATACACATCTCCCAAACCCATCACCAAATAATTGGTGCTGAATACGATATCCTTCACTGCTTGCTTTGAGTCTAAACCATTGATACGACGAATAAACTCTACATTGTCAGGACACCACGGCGCATCTGGACGGACTGTTTGCATATAACGTTCAGTCGCCAACTGAGTTTGTGAGTCCTCCCAAGCCAAAGGCAAATAGACTGTGCGCGAAGGCACTTCCATTGCTGTCACATCAGGCAATTCACTTTCTGCTTGCTGTAAAAGGCTTAATAAATGTTTTTGATCTAGCACCAATGAATCAAAATGAATTTGCAGCGAACGAATACCCGGTGTTAAGTCTATAATCCCTTCGATACTTTGGTCTTTAACCCATTGCATTAAAGCATGAATACGGAAGCGTAAATTGAGATCTAAAACCAACTCTCCATATTCAACCAACAGATAGCTATTACCTGCAGGACGATAAGTCACATCAGGTCTAGCGTTCTCACCTTTTAATGTCGCTAAAACAGCATCTGATAAGGTCTCCATTTCAGCATGAAAGCTTGGAGAAAATTCTACATTTTCAGTCGTATCTGCGGTTAACGCTGCGCTATATTTTTGATTTAATACTTGTGCTTGATCATAAGAAATTGGGATAAATTTAACTTTATCGCCCGCTTTAAGCTGACCAATTTTCCATAGTTCTGAGCTAACCACCACCGCTGGGCAAACGAAACCGCCCAAGCTTGGACCATCGGGTCCTAAAATAATTGGCATATCTCCAGTGAAGTCAATCGCGCCAATGGCATAAGCATTATCATGAATATTCGAAGGATGCAGCCCTGCCTCACCACCATCGGTACGTGCCCATTCAGGTTTTTCACCGACTAAACGAATGCCTGTACGACTTGAGTTAAAGTGAATTTCAAAGTCTTGCTCAAAGAAGCGCTCAATATCTCGTTTGGTGAAAAAGTCAGGCGCACCATGTGGTCCATACATCACTGCAATGTTCCAAGTCTGGCTAAAGCTTGGCACCTGTGCTGCACTGAGTGCAACAGTTTCTACCGAGCTATAAGCCGTAATGGGCAACATATCTCCTATGAGTAAATTGCGCCCAGCATGACCACCAAACTGACCTAAAGTAAAAGTCGCTTGTGAGCCTAAGTAGGTAGGTACATTGAACCCGCCTTTAATGCCAATATAACTGCGACAACCTGTGGTGATTTTACCTGTTTTAAGAATTTGCCCTTTTTTAACATTAAGGGTCTGCCACATAGCAACGTCGACACCATCCAATGTCGCAAGCATGTCGCCACCCGTAATCACGATTTGGCTATCACAGTGAAACTTTAAAGTTGGGCCTTGTAATGTACATTCGAGCCCTGCGGTATTAAATGGATTCCCCAATAGTTGATTGGCGACATTTAAAGACAAAGGATCAATCGCACCTGATGGTGGCACTCCAACATCCCAGTACCCCAAACGACCATTGACGTCTTGTATTGACGTTTGAATACCAGACTGTAATACCTCAATTTTTTGAGTTTTCCACTCGAATGTATTCAAGAAACGTGTAGTCTGTGTCCCTGCTTTAAACACTTCACAGTCAATAATATTTTGTAAATACTCAAGATTGGTTTCAATTCCTGCCACTGAGGTTTTTGCCAAAGTATCGCTCATGGCCTGAATTGCACTTTCACGGTTTTCGTGAGTCACAATGATTTTGGCAATCATTGGATCATAAAAAGAAGACACGTTTGAACCCGTTTCTACCCATGTTTCATTGCGTGCTTGTGGGTCAAACTCGACATAGGTCAGTAAGCCAGCACTGGGTTGAAAGTTTTTAATTGGATCTTCAGCATATAAACGGACTTGGATCGAATGGCCTTTAGGTGCAAGCATCTCTGTTGGCGCAGTCCAGTCACCACTACCTAAAGTGACCATCCATTCCACAAGGTCTACAGCAAATACTTGCTCGGTCACGCCATGTTCAACTTGCAACCGTGTATTCACCTCTAAGAAATAGAAATTCTGAGTGTCAGTATCCATCACAAATTCAACCGTACCTGCCGAGCGGTAATTCACCGACTGCATCAGTTGAATCGCAACACCTTGAATATAAGCACGTTGTTCATCATTTAAATGCGGTGCTGGGGTCTCCTCGATTACTTTCTGGTTACGACGCTGTACTGAACAGTCCCGCTCTCCCAAAGCCAAAACCAAACCTTGGCCATCACCAAAAATTTGGACTTCAATATGACGCGCATGTTCCACAAACTTTTCTAAATACAAGCCTGCATCTTTAAAGTTCGCTTGTGCCAAATAAGATACCGTTGCATAAGCATCTTTAAGCTCTGCTTCATTCCACACCAAACGCATACCAATACCACCACCACCTGCGGTACTTTTCAGCATCAAGGGATAACCGATACGCTTTGCTTCGATCAGTGCTTCCGCTTCGTCTGCTAAAAGTTGGCTCCCCGGTAACAATGGCACGTTCGCCTGAGTGGCAAGTTCACGCGCAGTATGCTTTAAGCCAAAACTACGCATTTGCGCAGAATTCGGCCCTAGAAACACAATGCCCCGTGACTCACACAAATCACAAAATTCAGCATTTTCAGACAAGAAGCCATAGCCCGGATGAATGGCTTCAGCACCTGCTTCATTCGCGGCCTGTAAAATTTTTTCAATATTTAAATAACTTTGACTGGCTGGGCTATCACCAATAAATACCGCTTCATCAGCCAAAGTCACATGTAAGGAATCACGATCTGCTTCTGAATACACCGCAACAGACTGAATGCCTAACTTCTTTAATGTACGAATTACTCGGCAGGCAATTGCACCACGGTTGGCAATGAGAACTTTTTTAAACATGCTGATTACTCCTTGCCGTCACGTACAATCAGTTGAATTTTGGTCGGGTTGTAGGCATTACATGGGTTGTTCAGTTGTGGGCAGTTAGAAATCAGCACGATGAGATCCATCTCTGCTTGAATTTCAACATATTTACCCGGCGCCGATATTCCATCGTCAAACTTGAGATGCCCATCACTGCTCACAGGAACATTCATAAAGAAGTTAATATTCGGCCCAATATGACGAACATTCAGTCCATGCTTTTTCGCAATTGGGTGCAAAGCTAAAGCTGTCATAAAGTTATTGCGACAGCTGTGCATCGGAAATGTGTCGTGTGCATAACGTACGGTGTTACTCTCACATGAACAAGCACCGCCTAAGGTGTCATGGCGACCACAGTTATCATCATGGATCGTGGCGATTTTGTTGCCATAGTTGGTATATAGAGCTGTGCCTTTTTCGAGATAAATCTGCTGGTTAATGGCTAGAGTATCGGTTGCGCTGTAACGTTCTTCAGGATTGCTCGCAGAAATCAATAAAGTATCGACTGCTTGGTTGCCTTCGAGGTCAATAATGCGGAAATATTGCCCTTTCTGGACTTCACACATCCATGCCTCACCCGCTGGACAGACTTCATTTAAAACGGTTAGATCAAATGCTTGTAAACTGGTCATGCGTATTCTCCTCGGGCTTAAGCAGCATCAAATGCGTAATAACGTGCGTTGTTTTGATAACCGCGTTGGTTTTGTGGGCATGAATCACGACAGACATCGTGTACTGCTAAAGCGGAGGCTTTAAATAAGCGCATTTGAATATCGGCAGGCTGATACTTTGTTGCTTGACTCAAACTATGTGGCGCGGCAGATAAGAACACCAGACAGTCCATCTCAAAACGCAATTCAATAGTTTGATGGGTATTATCGACATCGATATAAGATAAGTTGCCTGCATCATCAGGGCGAACTTTAGAGAATAGGTTGACCGTAGCTGACAGGTCGGCTTGACCTAATGAGAACTTGGTCATTTCAAGTAACAGGCTGTCGCGTCCACTCCGATACATCTCATTTCGTGCATCTTGAAAGGTTTGAGTGCCGAATTGTTTTTGGATCTGTTCTGTGCGACTCGGACCACATAAGGCATCATTCCAACCATGATCATCATGAACAATTGAAGCCATAACCCGACCTAAGTCCGAATACAACACATGCCCTGTACTTAGAAATGCCGTATGTTGTGCCTTTAGGCTATCTGGCATATTAAAACGTTCGAGCTTATCTTCGCTGTTGACACAGAAAAGAGAAACGTTGGCTTGTGCCCCCAAGGCTTTAAACTGTAAGACTGTGCCGCGTTGAATACGTCCAGACCAGTGATTCCCACCCGGTAAAAGTTCAGTCCATAGTGCTTTATCGTCGTGATAAGTTATTGTGCTCATGCGCCTCTGCCTAAATCGTAACTGTTTACCTCCCGGGCTTTTATCCCTCCGTGTAGCTCTTTCGAACCGTGAACTCTCGGTCGCAGACATACATAAAATAGATATGTATCGGAACCCTAGATCACTCTTTCAGATTAGACGATGCAAAGGCTGTGCCAATTTAGTATTACGATTTTTAAACTTCGTAATACTATTTATGTGCAATAAATGGGCACTTTAGATTTCAAGCACGTATATTTTCGCTATGCGCACTAAAAAGCATCAAATTTTAAGAATTACTTCATTAAAATTTCATGGAACATGTGACGCAGCCACTGATGACTGGTTTTGTGATGACAAGACATATGCCAATACTGTTTCACCCCATAACTTGGGAAGGCAATTGGTGCATTGAAGATCTTTAAATTACCACGTGAAAGCAGCACTTCACTTAAATAATACGGGACTGTCGCAATTGCATCGGTTTCTTGTACCACCAAGCCGACGCCTAAATAGCTCGGTAAACGCATTAAAATGTCACGTTTTAGTTCTAAATTGAGCAGTTCGTTTTCAATATGATAATGTCCCATGCCCGCATCAATATCGATATGTGACTCAGCCAAGTACTGTGCTGTGCTGATACTGTCACCTGTCAAACGCGGATGGTCTTTGGCTGCAATCACCACATAATACTGCTCAAACAATTGCTGTTGATAAAAGCCATTTTCCAGTTGAGGTAAAAAACCCAGCGCCAAATCAATCTCGCCGTTTGCCATCTGATAACTGGTTTCAGAGGTGATTGGACGGATATTCAGACGAATATGCGGCGCATGTTTTTTTAAGTATTGCGAAATTTTCGGCAACAGCACCAAATGCGAAACATCGGTCATGGCCAAAGAAAACTGTTGCTGTGAAGTGGCTTGGTCAAAATCAATCGTAAAGTTATTGATGATTTCAACCTTGTTTAAAGCCTCACTGACCAATGGAAATAACTGTTTCGACAGCTCAGTCGGCACCATTTCATTGCCAATCCGTAAAAATAACGGATCATTATAATGTTGGCGAATTTTATTCAGAATGTTACTCACCGTCGGTTGACTCATTTCTAAATGATCAGCCGCCAGTGACACACTTTTAAACTTATAAACGTAAAAAAAGATACTGAGTAATTTACAGTCCAGTTCAAACACGAAAAAAATGTTCCTTATATGTATGGTGATGGTAGACGATCCATCATCTACCCATTATAGCGATGATCCAATGCTCAAAACTTACTTTTATAAGCATCTAGGTCTAATATCAGACGTTTCAGCAATAAAAGTACATTAATTATACTTTTAGCTGTACTGAACAATCGATGCTTTCCCTGAAAATTTATGTCGCATGATCTGCATGTATTTTACATAACAAAAAAGGCCCAAATCAATCGAACCTTTGATGAAATCAACCATGCCGAATTATAGCTATTTAAAGTATTTTCTTCACAGGCATAGCTATGAATATTACAGTTTTAGTTCAGCAGCTCGACGGCAATAGCAGTCGCCTCACCACCACCAATACATAAAGCAGCTACACCCTTTTTCCCACCAGTACGTTTCAAGGCATGCAGTAAAGTCACGATAATACGTGAACCAGATGAACCCAATGGATGACCAAGTGCACAAGCGCCACCATTCACATTGACTTTTGCAGGGTCTAAATGAAAACCATCAATTGCAAGCATTGTGACCATCGCAAACGCTTCATTGACTTCCCACAGATCTACATCACTCGCAGACCAACCTGCTTTGACTAAAACTTTCTCAATGGCACCTACAGGGGCAATGGTGAACTCAGATGGATGCTGGGAATTACTTGCATAAGCCACAACTTTTGCCAATGGCTTAAGACCACGTGCGTCAGCAACTTCGGATGAAGTTACAACCAGTGCCGAAGCACCATCCGAAATAGAGCTTGAATTTGCCGCGGTAATCGTGCCGTCTTTTTTAAATGCCGGACGTAAAGTTGGAATTTTATCCACTTTGGCATTGAGCGGCTGTTCATCTTGATCAACCACAACATCGCCTTTACGGCTACTCACCGTCACAGGTACGATTTCATCTTTAAAGAAACCACCTTGAATCGCAGCAACGGCTTTATTTAAAGAACCAATGGCATACTGATCCTGCTGCTCACGGGTATAGGCTTTTTTATCTGCCATTTCTTGAGCAAGTACACCCATCGACAGACCTGTTTCAGCATCTTCTAAACCTTCTTGGAACATGTGATCAGTGGTTTTACCATGTCCCATACGGTAGCCCGCGCGTGCTTTTTCAAGTAAGTACGGCGCATTTGACATCGACTCCATACCACCGGCCACCACAATTTCAGCTGAGCCCGCTTTAATCGCATCAGCCGCTTGCATGACGGCTTTCATACCAGAGCCGCAAATTTTATTGATGGTTGTTGCACCCGTTGAGTCAGGTAGACCCGCCATACGCATTGCTTGACGTGCAGGGCCTTGTTTTAAACCTGCTGGAAGTACGCAACCAAAGATCACTTCATCCACATCGGTTGGTTGTAGGCCAGAACGGTTTAACACTTCTCTAATTGTCACCGCACCAAGTTCAGGCGCGGTACAGCTCGACAGTGAACCTTGAAAACCACCCATTGCTGTACGTACACCGTCTACAATAACAATCATTTTCTATTTCATCCTTTTTTGCGTTTTATTTGCTTTTAGCCCAATTAAGAGACTTAAAAACATTCCCTATCTATTTTTTCATATTACAAAAGGGTTAATCGTTTCAGATCTTATTTTAATGTTTTTCATAGTGCTACCGTCTCAAAGCGAGTCATCTATAAAGACATTAAAATAAACACACGTGAATAAGACATCGATCCATACGACAGATGATCTATTTATCAACCCGCACTGCATTCGAGGCTTGAGCACTAAAGGTTCTCGTCTCTAAGAACACAGTGGCTATACTGACAATAGTGTAAAAATCACGAAAAAGGAATGCAATGGCCCAAATTTGATCTCTAGAGATCAAATTTATTGACAACGAAATGCGAAAATGCACCTGTATTTATTTCTATTGTTGAACAAGTGGATATTTTTAAAACGATTGTAGTAATATCCAAGACCTTAGTTGCATTTTCATTTTCAACCAAGTTCAATAGCCTCTCTATAGTTCTCATGGAATACACTGGAATAAGCCAATGACTTCAGTACGCCAACAAAATTTTCTATTACGCAAAGAGAAAATTTTAGCCATGGCTGAGACTTTATTATTAGACAATAATCAAGACATCACCTTAAGCGAATTAGCAACGGAACTCGATATTGCGAAGGGTACGATCTACAAGCATTTCAAAAGTAAAAATCAACTTTATCTAGAGCTGATTATCTTGAATGAAACTCGCCTGCTAGAGATTTCTCAAAAGCATAACAATGATATTAAAACGTATGTTTCCGAATACATGCTTTATAATATGTTGAACTCGAACCGTACGATTTTACTGCACGTTATTGAAGAACGTTTAACCAATAATGAACGTAAACTCAAAGAACTTTTTGAGAAGCTCTATCAAATACGTGAACAACGTATTATCGAAATTAAAGACATGACCTCTGACTATTTAAAGTCTTTAGACAGTGCAATGTCCATTCGTGATTATTTATCTTATGTATGGACAGTGACCTATGGTGCGTCATTGTTACTCAATTCAACGCATTATCAAAAATCAATCGGTTCACGTGAGCGTCTGATTAAACTATATGTCAACCAAGCCCTCATGACACCCGATAAAATTTCACACGCAGCCCTTTAAAACTTCTAAACGGCATAAAAAAAGCTAAACATTTTATGTTTAGCTTTTTTTCATACAGTAAATTAGTCTACGGAAATATCTTCAAACAAAACTGAAGATAAATAACGTTCACCACCGTCAGGTAAAATCACTACAATGGTTTTACCTGCATTTTCAGGGCGTGCTGCAAGTTCAGCTGCTGCTGCCATCGCGGCACCACTTGAAATACCCACCAAAATACCTTCTTGACTTGCTGTTTTACGCGCCCAATCAATTGCTGTTGCTGCATCAATTGGCATCACTTCATCGACCAAATCAAGGTCTAAGTTTTTAGGAATAAAGTTAGCGCCAATACCCTGTATCTTATGTGGTCCAGGCGTCAAAGCTTCGCCACGTTTGGTTTGACCAATAATCGGCGATTCAGCAGGTTCTACCGCAACTGAATACAGGGCTTGTTTTTTTACTTTTTCAAAATAACTTGAAATCCCTGAAATCGTACCACCTGTCCCCACACCTGCAACTAAAATATCAACTTTACCACCTGTTGCATCCCAAATTTCTGGGCCAGTAGTTGCTTCATGAATAGCTGGGTTTGCTGGGTTTTCAAACTGTTGTGGCAAAAAATAGGTTTCTGGATTTTTATCCAACAAACGCTGTGCTTCTTCTACCGCACCACGCATGCCTTTTGCAGGGTCGGTGAGAACCAAGTTCGCGCCCAAAGCTTTCATCACCTTGCGGCGTTCGATACTCATGCTTGATGGCATAGTCAGGGTTAACGCATAACCTTTTGCAGCAGCAACAAATGCCAAAGCAATGCCTGTATTGCCACTGGTTGGTTCGACAATATGCATTCCCGCTTTCAGCACACCGCGTGCTTCCGCATCCGCAATCAGCGCAGCCCCAATACGACATTTTACTGAAAATGCAGGGTTACGGCTTTCAACTTTGGCTAAAACGGTGGCTGGACTTTGTATAATTCGGTTAATACGAACCAATGGTGTGTTACCAATCGCTTCTGCATTATTACTATAAACCGCTATCCCTAAATTATTAGGCGTTGGAAAAGCTGAGTCAGTACTCATACCAATGTTTCCTATGTTGTTTTTAATGATCCACTCATTATCATACCCTGATTTTTAAATGCAAACTGACATTTGGTCGGGCTTATGTTTTTATTTGATAAATAAATCAATTAAACAGAAAAAGCATGAGTTTTCCCATGCTTTTCTCCCGCGCGACCAGCTTAAACGAGCCTTACACTATTCCACTTTTCTAACTGTGTAACGGCCGCGCTAAAATCTACTTGTCCAGCCTGTTCTCGATCTGTTTTTAAGAACAGTTCTTGTGTCACTTGAAAAACAGGTGTTTTCATCTGTCCTTCTTCGGCCAGATCCATCGCAATACCAATGTCTTTTTGCAACAGGTTTAAAGCAAATGTTTTTTGAAAAGTGCGGCTCAAAACTTTTTGCGCCATCACCGTTTCAGACATGGTACTTTTGCCACTGGAGTGATTAATACAACTCAATGCTCCAGCCAAGTCAACGCCTCGATTCTTCAAAATAGATAAACCTTCAGACAGTGCCCATAAATGCGTTGCCATGAGCGTATTGTTCACCGCCTTAACCGCAAAGCCTGCACCACTTTTCCCGACGTATTTAATCAGCCCAGAAAATGCCTGAATAATAGGTTTTGCCCTTTCAAATCCAGCGATATTACCACCCACCATAACCGTCAAAGTACCGCGTTCAGCACCGATGGTTTGACCTGAAACAGGTGCATCTAAGTAAGTCACACCACGTGCTGCCAAATCAGTGGAAATTCGCTGCGCAGACTCAGGTACGCCACTGGTACAATCCACCCATAAACTTCCAGATTTGGGTGGATGTAACGCAATTAAAGCTTCAACGTCTGCACTGGTCGGTAAGCATGAAAATATCACATCGGCTTGCATCGCTTGTTGAAATTCAACCTGCAAAGTACCGAAGGTTTGCGCATGTGAAGACGCTTTTTCCGCTGTGCGATTCCACACCCAAACAGGATAACCCAGTTTTGGCAAATGGGAGGCCATGTGCCAACCCATTGCCCCAAGTCCTATAAATGCAATATTTAGACTCAAAACGTACTCCTAACTGTGTGCAATAGTGCTATTGATTTGATCGTCCGACTTTTCTACGACTGGCTCTTTCTCACTGCCTCGATTCAAGAAAAGATTAAGTAGAATGGCTGCTAGTGTTGCAGTGCCAATACCACCTAGGTCAAAACTCCCTATTTGTAAGCTGTAATTACCAGTTCCCATAATCAGACACACTGCACCAATCATTAAAGTACTGTTCTTGGTAAAATCAATTTTGTTATCGACCCAAATTTTTGCGCCAGCAACGGTAATCAAACCAAAAACCACAATGGATGCGCCACCCAAGAGTGCAACGGGAATTGTACTAATCACTGCGCCAAACTTAGGTGAAAGCCCTAGTAAAATCGCAAATACACCTGCAAAAACAAAGATTGTGGTTGAATAAACTTTAGTAACTGCCATCACCCCAATGTTTTCAGCATAGGTGGTCATCCCTGTGCCACCAACCGAAGCAGAGAGTGTGGTACATACCCCATCTGCAAAGAAACCGCGTCCCATATAATGAGACAAATTTTTCCCAGTCATCGCCGACACAGCTTTGAAATGTCCTAAGTTTTCAGCCACCAAAATAATCGCAACGGGTGCAATCAACATCATGGCGTTTACATCAAAGGTTGGTCTGTGGAAAGTTGGCAAACCAAACCATGCTGCTTGACCAACTTTTGCAAAGTCAATTGCAGTGCCAAAACCCATGACATTCGTGAGTAAGAAATAAATAAAATAGGATGCAACCAAGCCTAAAAGTAGCAGTAAACGGCGCACCATACCTTTGGTAAATACCGCAATGACACTGATACAAATAATCGTGATTAACGCCATCCAAGAGTCAAACTGATTGGCTGACACACTTTTGATCGCAACTGGTGCGAGGTGTAGGCCAATAATCATTACGATGGCGCCTGTCACAATAGGTGGCATCAACTTTTCAATCCATGCCGTACCAGTACGTATCACAACTAAACCGATTAACGCGTACAGCACTCCACACGCAATGGTTCCACCCAGTGCTAAAGAAAGATTTGGGTTTGCTCCAACACCTGTATAACCCGTAACTGCAACCACTGCTCCAATGAAGGCAAAGCTTGACCCCAAATAACTTGGCATACGTCCACCGGTCATGAGGAAGAAGAGTATCGTACCAATGCCTGTAATGAAGATCGTTAGATTCGGATCAAAGCCCATCAACAATGGGGCAAGTACGGTTGCGCCGAACATGGCAAAAGCATGTTGCAACCCCAAAATAATGCTTTTTCCTGCGGGTAAGTATTCATCTGTTTGCACAGGCGTTGTATCTAAATCGCCTTGATAAGGCTTAAATTTTGGAAACCACGATTCTTTTGTTTGCATGGGTTTCCCCTCCTTGTAAAAGTAGGAATTTTTGAATTAGCACATTGGTAATGGCTCACAGTAACCACGGTTAAAATACATCAGCGCATTTAGTCCATAACTTTGCTTCATGGCTTTGACTTGGCAAAACAGCACATCATGACTACCCACAGACATGGTCTGTACCACTTCACAATCAAAACTCACCAAGGCATCCTCCAAGACCGGTGCATTGGTTAACAGTGTGGACCATGTGCCCTGAGCAAAACGTTCAAGCATTGGAGTTTTACCTCCAAACAGATTAGATAAGTGTTGTTGCTGACTCGACAACGTATTCACACATAACACTTGATTGCTTTTAAATGTCTCAAACACAGAGGATGCACGGTTTAAACACACCAACAACGTTGGCGGTGTATCGGTCACACTACATACTGCCGATGCCGTAAAGCCTGCCTGACCAGCCCTCCCATCTGTTGTAATCACATTGACCGCAGCCCCTAGATTCGCCATACCTTGACGAAACGTGTGTTGATCCAAGATTGCCTCTGGTGCTTTATGATTCAGCATGGTTTCAACTTGATCTTGATTCATCAATTTTGCATTCATCGTATTCTCCATGCCCTAAAAAAATCGTATATCAGGGCATTAAAATTTGATTATTCCACTTAAGCCACATGTGCAACCGAAGCGATTTCAACCAAAGCCTCTGGCTTGACCAGTCCAGTCTGTACGCAATAGCGTGCAGGTTTATCGTTTGGAAAATACTCGGCATATACAGCATTAATCGCGCCATAATCGGCCCAATCTTTCACAAAGACATGATTAAAAGTGACGTCATCCATTGTGCCACCTGCCGTTGCAAGAACTCGTTTAATGATTTCTAAAATATGTCGAGTCTGTGCTGCTGCATCACCAACGTGAACGACGTTGTTATGTTCATCAAAGGCCAAGGTGCCTGATACATAAACGATATTGTCAGCCTTAGTTGCAGGTACAAATGGTGCAAGTGGTTTCGCTGTGCCTTCTGGCACAATAATTTCTTTAGGCATGAGATTTTCTCTATCTTTCGTATGTATGACTTATGCAGTTTTTGCCAGTGTTTGACTGCTTGATGTTTGAAAGGTGTTCGCAAAACTTTGTGTATCAGACACCCAACCAAAAAAGGTTTTGATGTTATAGAGACTTGCTTCTTGCGCCTCGATAGGCCCAGCTTGATAGCACGCATCTTTAAGAGCGATTCCAAAATACTCCAAGAAAAAACCATCCCTTAAAGTTGACTCGACACAGACATTGGTCGCAATACCGACAAAAACTAAATTTCGGATTCCTCGCACCCGCAACATACTGTCCAACGCAGTATTAAAGAATCCACTATAACGAGGCTTTTCTATAACTAAATCTTGTGGTTCAGGCTTGAGTGCATCAATCAACTCAAAATCCCAACCACCTTTTGCCAGTAGTTTTCCCTGCAGCTCTGGATTTTTGCGCATGGTTTTTAAAGCATTCGACTTATGGAAGTTTGGTGAATCACCCCCTCCTGCTTCACGGTACTGGTCATCCCAACCATTTTTAAAGTAAATCACCTGAATGCCAGCTGCATGTGCAGCAGTAATGGTTTTTTGAATGTTTTCAACCACAGGTTTGGTTTTAGATACATCAAACCCGGCCAAGTCCAAATAGCCACCTACTGAGGTATAGGCATTTTGCATATCAATCACAATCAATGCCGTGTGTTCAGGTGCTAAAGCAATATGTTCAGGTTCTGCTTTTAATGTTTTTGCTTGCAGACTTTGTTTAGTAAATTCTGTACAGACTATAGAGTCATTCATGCGCTTTTCTCCAAAACAACGCGTGGCGCATCCGCTTCAACCACGATATGTTCACGGCATTTCATCAAAGGTTGTATACGCTGACCAAAGTCTTCGACCCCTTGTACAAAGTCATCAAAGGTAAGTAAAATACCTTCAGTCCCCTGAATTTCACTAATTTCATCCAACATTTGTGCAACATGTTCAAACGAACCGACTAAAGTTCCCATATTGATATTCACAGGCGAAACCGAAGATGCCATTTGGCGAATATTGGTATCTGTTCCAGATTTGGTATCTTTACCTCCTTGGTTGATCAGCCAATTAATCGCCTCCATATCCGCACCAGCGTTATATGTTTGCCATTTCGCATGCGCCTCTTCATCGGTTTCTGCAGCAATCACCATAAACAACACATAGGTTTGCACGTCACGCCCTGTTTTATCGGTTTGCTGTTTTAAACGCTCATTGATCTCTGCATAAGCTGTCGGTGTATTCAGCCCTTTACCGAAAACAAAGTTGTAATCGGCATATTTGGCAGAAAACTCAAGCCCTGTATCAGACTGACCCGCACAAATTATTTTCATATCCGCTTGTGGACGCGGACTCACACGGCAGTCATGCATAGTAAAATGCTCTCCTTTAAAATCTGAACGACCTGTCGCCCAGAGTTCACGCAAAATTTCTACATATTCAGAAAGATATTCATAGCGCTGTGCAAAATACTCATCTCCTGGCCACATCCCCATTTGCGTATATTCGGGTGCTTGCCAGCCTGTCACGACATTTAAACCAAAACGACCATTTGAAATAGAATCAATGGTTGACGCCATACGTGCCACAATTGCAGGCGGCATCACCAACGTCGCTGCTGTTGCATAGATTTGGATTTTACTGGTCACCGCAGCGAGCCCAGCCATCAAGGTAAATGTTTCTAGGTTATGATCCCAAAACTCTGTTTTCCCGCCAAAGCCACGCAGTTTGATCATCGACAAAGCAAAGTCAAAACCATAATACTCAGCACGTTGAACAATTTTTTTATTTAGTTCAAATGAAGGCATGTACTGTGGCGCGTTTTCCGAAAGCAGCCAGCCATTATTTCCAATTGGACAAAATACACCTATTTTCATCTCATTCATCCTCTACACTTATTTCATTATTTGCAGAACATCAAAGGCTAAATACAGCAAGACTTTTGACCTTTAGTTTGATAAAAATATATTTGCACAAGCCATGCCAACTATTATTTATTGTTATTTTTCAATATATTAAATAATTTTACTTAATTTTATTTTTTACCAAAAAGTAAAATTAGTTTTTATTTCATGCACTATCTCTGTGAGGAGTGATCAATGATTGTGCGATAAATGATCCAAACTAGAATTTTTATATTTTTAGCCTAAATAAAAAAGGTGTATAGATTTCAAAACCTATACACCTTCACTTTATAAAGAAAAATTAAACAATCGATAATCTAAACTAAACTTTCCTGCCCTGTTAAAAAGCCCAACATTTCTTTATTCATCAGTACTGTTTCGGTTACAGTCGCTGCATGAGCGCCCTGCTTTAAAAGAGTCAACTGTGCATGCGGAAACAACCCTTTTAGGTTTTGTGAGCGTTGGTAAGGCACAAGGAAATCATCTTGGTTTGCAATCAAATGCATCGGTATATTCTGCAAAGCGGCTCGTATCTCCTCGCTCAGTTGAAAGTTCATTAATGCACTTAGCCGTCGCAATACATTTTCATGCGGTGGAAAGTTTTGAATTTGAAACTGTTCTTGCTTTTGAATACTTTCTATATTTTCTGAAATCCAAGCTGGCGGATATAAAAACAAGGCCTGTGCTTTGACATAAGCTTCAGTGCCTGCACATGTTAAAAGATTAATTCGGGTTTCAAAGCATTTATAGGTATGCGCATCTAACGTGTCCCAACCATTTAAAATCGTGATTGACAACATCTGATACTCGGTCGATTGGCACAAGTAGGCTAACTCCGCACCAATAAAACCACCTAGTGCATGACCGATAAAATGAAAGCGTCGAATATGTTGTTGCTTTAAAATCAGCAAAAGCTGCTGCCTCAAATCGCGTATGCAATAATCTGGTTTTAATAATGTACTGCTTTCATGGCAACCTTCTTGATCGTAAGTTAGGACATGAAATTTGGTTTGCAGGTCTTGAATTTGTGGCTGCCAAAACTGCGCATGTCCACCTAAACCTGATGACAAAACCACATATTCAGCATCTTCTATATGGGATGGAAAAATTTGTACATTCATCTCAAAGTTTACTTTTTGGTCAAAAATATTATCTAGCAATAATTATGCCTTTTAATAAATGTTTGTATTTTTTAAATTTATAATGAATTTTTTAAAAAGCTCTGTAATTATGATTTTAATGCCCTCTATATGATAAAATATTCAAAGCTTATTATAAATAATCATAAAGAATGAGTTTTTGATTTAAAAAATCGACTTAAATTATATAAATATCTAGAACTTAAGTAACATTTTGAATAACTAATTTTGATGTAAATATTAAGTATATATAACTTTAGCTAATATTTTATTTCACTAAAAGCCATGCATATTGGACTTGAAAAGACAGCATTATGAACTGCTTGGTTTTATACTAAGCGCACAGTTGTTTTGTTTTATGAGTAGGTTTTAAATGAACACAGGACTTGAAATAACGTCTATGCGCGACTCTGCTGAAGTTGTTGTGAGTATTTTAAAATCTCTAGCCAATACTGATCGTTTATTAATTTTGTGTCATTTGTCGCAACAAGAACTTAATGTTTCTCAAATTGAAGAAATTACCGACATCAAACAGCCGACTCTTTCTCAACAATTAATGATGTTACGTAAAAGTGATGTGGTAAATACGCGCCGTGATGGTAAGCAAATTTATTACTCCATTAAAGATGAACGCATGATTGAAGTTTTAAATACTTTGTATAGCTTGTACTGCCCAAAACCACGTCTCTAAACCAAATTACTGCTATATTTTCTGTGCTCTGAAAACGAATGCTAAGACTTCTTAGCATTTTTTATGCATAATATATCTAAATTTGTGATTTAGATTTTTTTATGTCTGATTGGAATCGTCGTCTAAGCCATTATCTACCCGCATGGCAATGGCTCAAGAACTATGACACGCCTACGTTTAAGTCAGATTTACTTGCATCTTTTATCGTCATTGCCATGTTGGTTCCTCAAGGCATGGCCTATGCCATGTTGGCAGGCTTACCACCAATCACTGGGCTATATGCCAGCATTATCCCAATGATTATTTATGCCATCGTTGGCGGCAGCCCTACACTTTCTATTGGCCCTGTTGCCATCATTTCGATGATGACCTTTGCGACTTTGAGCTCAATGTTTGAAGTTGGTTCACCAGTTTATATACAAGCGGCATGTTTATTAGCCCTAATGGTCGGTGTCATTTCCCTGCTGTTGGGTTTATTTCGCTTTGGTTTCCTCATCCAACTGATTAGCCACCCCGTCATCCAAAGTTTCATTATTGCGTCTGCTTTGCTGATTGCGTTGGGTCAGTTGAAGTTTATTGTCGATCTGCCTTTAAAAGCCAATAATATCCCCGAGTTTGTGGTAAGTGTTTGGCAATACATCAGTTTGACTCATATAGGTACGCTGCTGTTTGGACTGTGCGCAATCGTATTTTTAATTTATGTACCAAAGCTGCTGAATACTAATACCTTAAAAGGTTGGTTCGGATCGACCGTATTACTTTCGCGTACCATTCCTTTATTTTTAGTGGTTGCCTCGATTGCCTTGGTCTATTTTTTCCAACTGCAAACGCTTGGAATTAAAACCGTCGGAATCATTCCATCTGGTATGCCTCCACTCGATATGCCGTATTGGAACTGGACTTTAGTTCTGCAACTTTTGCCAGGTGCGACCATGATCGCGATGATCAGTTTTGTTGAATCACTTTCCATTGCTCAAGCCACTGCTTTACAAAACCGAAGTCAACTTAATAGCAACCAAGAACTTATCGCTTTGGGGCTAGCCAATATCAGTGCAGGTTTCAGTTCGGCCTTTCCTGTAACAGGCAGCCTTTCTCGTACTGTCGTTAATGCAGATGCAGGCGCTCAGACCCCTATGGCTGGCGTCCTCTCTTCGCTGTTGATTATTGTAGTGAGCTTATACTTTACAGGTTTCTTTCAGGATCTTCCTTTAGCTATTTTGGCTGCAACAATTATCGTCTCCATATGGAAACTTGTGGACTTTAAACCCTTCATCGAAGCATGGAAGTATTCCAAAGCAGATGGTATCGCGATGTGGATTACCTTTTTTGGTGTTGTCTGTATCGATATTTCAACTGGCCTGATCATTGGCATGATCTCAACCTTTATTTTGTTGCTTTGGCGGATTAGCCGACCACATATTGCTGTGATTGGCTTGGTCGAGGGGACTCAACATTTTCGCAATGTTGAACGCCATCAAGTTCAGACGACGGCACAAGTACTGTCAATGCGTATAGATGAAAGCCTAACCTTCTTAAATGCCAACATATTGAAAGGCGAGCTGATCAATGCCGTGAGCCAACAACCTGAGTTAGCTCATGTCGTGATTAATTGTTCCAGTGTGAGCAGTATCGACTTGAGTGCTTTAGAAATGCTGGAAGATATTAATCTAGAATTGGCCAAGCAAAACATTCAGCTGCATTTGTCCGAAGTTAAAGGCCCTGTGATGGATAGACTGCAAAGCTCAAAGCTATTGAAACATTTGAGTGGGAATGTCTTTTTAACTCACTATCAAGCCATTCAGACCCTTTCACCTCAGCTGCTTAAAACTTCATAAGAGACTGAATGTCTGCTTGTACTTTTTCAATTTAGTGAGAAATATCAAGCAGGCATTTATGATAAAAATCCATTAAATATGTCGTTTTTATGAATTAAAATGAATAATAAAAACTGGAATTACAATAACTTAATTTTTATATTTAAATATTTTTCAGTCAGTTAGCAAATTAGGTATAAAATGGCGCACTTAAAATCCGTATTTTGTCCTCGTAATTTCAACAAGGCGCCTCTATGTTTTCTGTTTTAGCGCGAATGAGTCTAGTTACTCGAATTATTATTGCCATTATTTTGGGTATTGGTGTAGCCTTTGTTTTCCCAGGCGTTGCACCTTATTTGAGCCTGCTAGGCGACTTATTTATTAAAGCGTTAAAATCTGTCGCGCCTGTACTTGTATTTGTCTTGGTTCTTGCTTCTATTGCAAATTTTAAAGTAGGTCATAGTGCGAATTTACGTCCTATCATCATCATGTATGCCGTGGGTATGCTACTGGCTGCTTTTTCAGCAGTTGCTGTCAGCATCGCTTTCCCAAGTACTTTGTTCTTAAACTTACCTGCGAATACTGACTTACAACCACCAAGTAGCTTGATTGAAATCTTTAAGAACCTACTGCTGAGCTTTATTGCTAACCCTGTAACTGCCATTAGTGAAGCAAACTTCATTGGTATTTTAGCGTGGGCTGTGGCCTTGGGTGCTGCATTCCGTCATGCCAAAGACTCAACCAAAGACTTACTCAATGATACTGCACACGCAGTAAATAGCGTGATTCGTTTGGTGATTAACTTTGCGCCTATCGGTATTTTCGGTCTAGTGGCGGTAACCTTTGCAGAAACAGGTTTAAGCACATTAGCAAGCTATGCACACTTATTGGCGGTCTTACTCGGCACAATGGCTTTCGTTGCCTTAGTCATCAACCCGCTTATGGTTGCTGTGGTAACACGTAGCAATCCATATCCTTTGGTATTTCAGTGTTTACGTGAAAGTGGTATCACTGCTTTCTTCACGCGAAGTTCTGCTGCGAACATTCCTGTGAACTTAGATCTTGCAAAACGTTTGGGTGTGCCTGAATCTACAGCAAGCGTAGCCATTCCACTCGGTGCGACCATTAACATGGCGGGTGCTTCAGTAACTATTACTGTGCTTACACTGGCAGCAGTCAATACACTAGGTCTTAATGTTGACTTTACCACCATGATGATTTTATCTGTGCTTGCAACAGTTTCAGCATGTGGTGCTTCTGGTGTCGCAGGTGGTTCTTTGCTGTTGATCCCTGTTGCGTGTGGACTGTTTGGTATTTCATCTGATATTTCAATGCAAGTGGTTGCAATTGGTATGGTGATTAGCGTACTACAAGACTCTACTGAAACCGCATTGAACTCATCAACTGACGTATTATTTACTGCAGCAGTTGACCGCGCTTCAAAATAATATATTGTAGAATCAGTATATTATTTCTTTTTTGAAGTTATGCCATTTCAACACTTACCACTTTGGATTCAACTGGGGGCATTCTTTCTTGCAGTCAATGCAGGAATGATTAATGTCTTAGGACTGGTGACTGTTTTACACCAGTCTGTTTCCCATATGACTGGTAATGTAAGTGTTTTGGCGATGTCGCTTGTACACTGGCAACCCGAAAGCATTTTATATTTGCTATTAGTAACTGTCTGCTATGTCATCGGTTCATTTTATAGCGGTGTAATTCTGGGAAATAGTCACTTTCGATTGGGACGCCGCTATGGCGTACCACTCACGTTAGTGGCTTTTTTTATTTTTCTGTGTTGGTTCTTTCTGCCTTATTTTCCACGCTATGCTTTACTCTGGGCCTGTGTCGCAATGGGTGTGCAAAATGCCATGGTGAGCCATTATAAAGGCACCATCATTCGCACTACACATTTATCGGGTGTTCTTACCGATCTCGGCTTAGCGCTTGGTTATCGTGTGCGCGGACTCGTGGTTGAGCGTCGGCGTGTAGTTTTACATCTTTTGATTTTAAGTGGCTTTTTGATCGGCGGACTCTGTGCAAGTTGGATGTATCCCTATTTAAAACTCAATTCTTTTTTAGTTCCAACAGCATTCAGCTTGATCCTTAGTGTTGTATATTGGATCATTTACTTTCGTTATCGTCGTTTTTAAACGCAGTTGTGGAATTCGCTATGGTAAAAAATGCATTACAGGCTCAGTTACTCAAAGCCGGTTTAGTTGACAACAAAAAGGCCAAAAAACTTTCTAAACAAGCAGTGCATGAGCAAAGAACAGGTCAAAGCAGTGAAGCTGAGATCAAGGCAAAAATTGCACAAGACAAACAGCAAAAACAGGCCAAAGATCAAGCTATTGAACTTGAGAAGAAAGCGATATTGCAAGAAAAAGAGCTCAAAGCGACGATCATTCAAATGATCACGCAGCATAAAATCAGGGATACCGATGGTGACGTGGCCTATCAGTTTATTGACGATGGCAAAATCAAAAAACAATATATCAATCAACAAATTTATAATGCCTTGGTTGCTGGTAGCCTCGTGATTGCACGGGATCATGAAAGTTATGCCTTCTTACCTAAAGCTTTAGCTGATCGTATTAATGCCAAACTTGAAGGCTTTATTATCGTAAATACCTCAGAGAAAAATGAGGCAGTCACAGATGAGGAAGATCCATACGCTGCGTACGTGATCCCTGATGATCTCATGTGGTAATTTGAACCATCAGAAGCTTCCTTATTGGAAGCTTCTTTTTTCCTAGTTCATTATAAAACTAATTTACCACTCCACTGATCTGACATATCCCGCGACCATCAACGAGCTATACTTCACGAAATCCAAATAATGACTTAAAAGCTGAATCTAAGAGAGTAAATAAACAAGTCGTTGATAACATGTATAAACTTAGTGACACAATTTGCTTAATTCGTATAGCTGATTACAATATTTGCAGTGTTTTAATCAAAAGAAGATCGCATTTTGGATAATTTTCATTTCATACAGAGTTTAAAAGACTGGTCAGATCAGTATCCTTGGATCGAAATGCTGACAGGATTCTGCATACTTATTCTAGTGGCTATACTGGCGTATATTATTGCCAAGCATGTTGTCGTTCGTGGTATTCGGCATCTCATCACTAAGCTAAAATTTGCCAATCACGACATCATGTCACAGCATAGCGTGATTCGTCGAATTGCGAACATTGTCCCAGCAATCGTCATTATGAATGGTATCGTCACCGTTCCTCACCTGTCTGCGAAAATGGTCAGCTTTGTCCAAATGGCGGCACAGGCCTTTATTTTCTTAACCATTGCGCTCGCGATTGGTGAATTACTGAATATCTTCAATTTGGTTTATCAACGCAATCCGAAGTCTAGAAATAAGCCCATCAAAGGCTATTTACAGCTGATCAAACTGATTATTTTCATCGTTTGTGGTTTGATGATCTTAGGAACTTTCCTGAAAAAAGATGTCTTCACCTTGCTAGCGGGCTTCGGCGCTATGGCAGCAGTGCTGATGTTGGTCTTCCAAAACACCATTTTGTCTTTGGTGGCTTCTGTTCAGATTTCATCCTATGACATGGTGCGTATTGGAGATTGGATTGAAATGCCATCCCTGAATGCAGACGGTGATGTCATTGATATGTCATTACATACCATCACCGTACAGAACTTTGATAAAACCTTTACCACAATTCCAACCAACAAATTGGTCACTGATACTTTTAAAAACTGGCGGGGTATGTCACAGGCAGGCGTACGTCGTATCAAACGCTCACTTTATATTGACCAAAGTAGCGTTCACTTTATGTCTGAAGCAGAACAAAGCAAACTTAAAGAGTTTTTATTATTAGACCAATATCTAGATCACAAGAGTACAGAGCTGATTGAGTTTAATCAGAAATTGAGCAATACATCTCCTTGTAATCAGCGACGTTTAACCAATATTGGGACCTTCCGTACGTATGTTGAGCTGTACCTTAATCAGCATCCGAACATTTCAAAACACCAATCTTTAATCGTACGTCAGTTACAACCGACTGAAAAAGGCTTGCCACTGGAAATTTATGCATTTAGCAATCAAATTGCATGGAAAGACTATGAAGCAATTCAGTCGGATATTTTCGATCATTTGATTGCCATTCTTCCCGAATTTGGTCTCAAAATTTACCAAGCACCATCGGGATATGACATGCAAATCGCAATGTCAAACCCGTAATTTTTTCACTTTGGTATGCTAAAACCACTCTAGTTTTAGCATACTAAGGTCTTAAAAACGAAGAATAGGCATTTTAATATACGTTCTAAATCACCAACTCTAGAATAAAAATTATGAAAATACATAACATTAGTTTTTCAACAACTGTGTTATTTACCTTGTGTATTATGCAAGTTAATTATGTGATTATTTACATGAAATATACCTCAATATCACAATATCAACCTTTTCTCTTCATTAAATTAGCCACTCCTTTTCACTTTGTAAGACTTTCTAAAATGAATACTTTAAATAAATCTTTATGTGCTGCCCTTTTAGCTGTAGTAGCGACATCTTCTTTTGCAGCAGAAACTCAAGTTGTAGAAACCACTCAAGCTGCTGTTGCAACTGAAAATGCAGCACCTGCTTCAGAAGCCGCTGCATCTGATTCGGTTGCGACATCAGAAGCTCAAGCAAACTAATGCTTTAAGTATCTTGGGGATTCATTTGGTTGGATTCCCTTTTATCACTCTTCTCTATATCAGACTTTTATATCTATTCATCTACATTTCTTGCTATCAATACTGCTACAACATCGTTTAGTCTCTCGCAATTTACACAGACCACTGAGGTCTTTTCATGCTAAAATTTTCAAATTCTGCTTATTTATAAAACAAGCCATTACCTTATAAATGGCTTATTTTTAGAAGGTTTTATTCATGTTCAAATGGTTTGAAAAACGTGTTGATCCCTATCCAGAAGAAGGTTTAAACCAACCTTTACCGACCACGTTCTTTCCGTTTGTATGGCAGGCCGCTAAAGGTGTACGTGGCTATTTGTTGATTTTGATTTTATTCACAGCTGGTGCTGCCAGTTTTGAAGCTTTGTTTTATGCCAAAATTGGTGACTTAGTAAACTGGCTCAGTAAAAGCCAGCCAGAAACATTTTTAGCAGAACATGGTTCAAATTTAGTCCTTTTATTCTGTATTTTATTGGCCAATATTTTATTTGCGAGTTTACAGTCGATTATTAAACACCAAATATTATTTAGCACTTTTCCGATGCGTCTGCGCTGGCGCTTTCATAATTTACTGCTGAAGCAAAGTCTCGACTTTTTTCACAATGACTTTGCAGGACGCCTCTCCGCAAAAGTCATGCAAACCGCACTGGCAATACGTGAGTTTTGGGTTATTTTGGGTGACATGTTGGCTTATGTGCTGATTTATTTTGTCACGGTCAATCTGGTGCTTGCCGCTATTTCCCCACTCCTAATATTGCCTTTACTGGTCTGGTTGGCGTTGTTTATCTGTGCTGCGTATTACTTCATCCCACGTTTGAGCAAAGTTTCAAATGAACAGGCTGATGCCCGAGCTGTAATGACTGGTCGTGTTACCGATGCCTATACCAATATTCAAACAGTGAAGCTTTTTGCCCATGCAGGACGTGAAAGCTTATATGCCAAAGCCTCGATGCAGGAGTTCATGGTCACCGTCTATAAACAAATGCGTTTAGGTGCCAAATATGAAATAAGCATCCTGTTTTTAAACATAGTGCTGTACGCGGGTGTACTGGGTACTGCAGTTTGGTTATGGATGAATGGGCGAGTTGAACTCGGTGTTATTGCTGCTGCAACGGCTATGATTTTAAAACTGAGCAGTATTGCTGAATTTATCATGTGGCAAACCTCAGCACTTTTTGAAAGTGTCGGCACTATTCAAGATGGCATGAAAACTCTCGGTCGTTCGATCACCATTCAAGACAAACCTGATGCCAAAGACCTTGAGGTTAAACAAGGCGTGATTGAATTTAAAGACGTCACTTTCGCGTACAACAGTAAAAATGTCATCGACAATTTAAACCTACGCATCCGAGCTGGTGAAAAAATTGGGATCGTGGGTCGCTCTGGTGCAGGGAAATCAACACTGATTCAACTATTACTGCATTTTTATCAATTGAAACAGGGTGAAATTTTAATTGATGGACAGAATATCGAAGATGTCACCCAAGACAGCTTACGTCGTAATATTGCCTTAGTGACTCAAGATACCTCCCTGCTACACCGTAGTGTCGCAGAAAATATCAAATATGGCCGTCCCAATGCCAGTGATGAAGAAATGTATGCTGCTGTACGTAAAGCCAAAGCCGAAGAGTTTATTCCTCAGCTGACTGACTTACGTGGTAAATCAGGTTATGAAGCCTATGTTGGTGAGCGTGGAGTGAAACTTTCAGGTGGCCAACGTCAGCGTATCGCCATTGCTCGTGTGTTCTTGAAAGATGCACCGATTCTAATTTTAGATGAAGCCACCAGTGCCCTAGACTCAGAAGTTGAAGCTGCAATTCAATCTAGCCTTGATGACTTAATGCAAGATAAAACGGTGATTGCGATTGCTCACCGTCTTTCAACCATTGCTCAAATGGATCGTTTGATTGTGCTTGATGAAGGTCGTATTGCAGAACAAGGGACACATGAAGAGCTGATTCAAAAAAATGGTATCTATGCGCACCTTTGGCAGCGTCAAACAGGTGGATTTTTAACGGAACAACATCCAATTAAAAAGAAAGAAGCCTAATTTTACTTTCCATTTTCAGCACGCATAGATCATTATCATCAATGATTTTAGTGTGCTGATTTTGAAAAGATTTTACTTAACTTTTAGCATCATTTGCTGAGCCTTTACTTTTATCGAGAGTCTTATATTTTTGCTCAGAAATTTATGATATTTATAATATCGTTCTACTAAATCAGAAATGAAAAGGATACTGAATTGATATAGGCTCGGAACATATTGTCCAACAATATGCTCCATGAATTTGAAATATTCATGCCAATATAACTTTAGTCAGATAAGAAAGAAAAATGCAATGGATCGCGCATGAAAACAGTTTCACTTCGCCAAGATCAAGGAATTCCTGGTGTTTATGGCTTATTGTTGTTAGATGTTGTGTCTCGTTGGGGCTATAACGCAGAGACGCTATTTTCCCCTTTTCAACTCACGAGCGAACAACTCGCAGAGCCTGACTTTCGCATACCTGTTCATACTGCCAATGAACTTGTGAAGTTGGCCAGCCGTCTCACTGGTGAGCCCACGCTTGGCTACCATCTAGGCACGCAAATGCGTATTTCAATTCATGGCTTCATTGGCTATGCCATTATGACCACCCATGATATTGGCGAAGCCTTGGTACTTGCTAACCGCTTTATTCAACTGCGCATGCCTTTTTTGCAGCTTTTCTTTTCCACCTTTGGCGAAAAAGCGACTTTACAATTACGCTGTGATGTCGATATAGAACCGTTGCGTACCGATATTGCGATCAGTATTATTTTTGGCATTGTTTCTATGAGCAAGGCGCTCACGGGCATTGAAAATCTGGCTGGGGAAATTGATTTTGATTTTCCAGAACCAGAAGGCTTTGATCGCTATCGAGCAAAGCTGCCAAACCATAGTGTTCGCTTTGATCAACCACATTTACTTTTGAGTTTCGATAAGCATTATCTAGGTTTTAAAATGGTCAATGCTGATCCACTTGCAAGCCAAATAGCCATTAATCAATGTGAAGCTGAGCTCTCAGCCATGGGCGAACGCCGAAGATTATCGATGCGTGTACGTGACATTTTGACGCGCTCAGAACAACACTATTTAAGCATCGAGCATGTGGCTGACCTCTTACACATGTCTGATCGAACACTGAAACGCCAACTGGCTGCTGAAAGCACATCTTTTTCCACCATTGTGGATGAAGTGCGTTACCGTCATGCCACGTCACTTTTGTCACGTACAGACTATAGCTTAGAGCAAATTGCGGATGAACTGGGATATAGTGATGTGGCAAATTTCAGCCGAGCCTTTAAGCGTTGGAGTGGACGCAGCCCGAGTAATTGGCGTAAAGATCCGTATTTATAGATCTTTTGTTTTGATAGAAAAGCATGTATAAATCATGCGAAAAATGATTTTTGTATTTTAAGGAGTTATTCATGAATCATCCTTCAGAATTGAAGTATGCAAGTACACATGAATGGGTGCGTATTGAAGGTGATCTTGTTGTAACTGGTATTTCAGACCATGCACAGGATGCTTTAGGCGATTTAGTCTATGTTGAAACACCAGAAGTTGGTCAACAAATCACTGCGGGCGAACAAGCGGGTGTGGTTGAATCTGTAAAAACAGCTTCTGATATTCATGCACCAGTTTCTGGCACCGTAATAGAAATCAATGCCAATCTGGAAGATGATCCTGATTTCGTCAATGATGACCCTTATGGTAAAGGTTGGATTTATAAAATCAAACCAGACAATATCGCAGATGTAGAACAACTCCTTTCAAGCACAGCCTATGAAGCGGGTCTATAAGCCTAGTATTCATATTTACGGCTCAAAAAAATCAGTCTACGGACTGATTTTTTACATATATACTCTTATTTTGATAAATTCACTCTATATTTATATATTAATCTCGATTAAACACAAGAATTTATCGCTATAATTACACTTTTCACGTGCATTATCCTATAATTTAGTTGTTCTAATTTCACAGCCGTGACCTAGCTTTTGCATAAAATAATAACAACAGTTCACGTTCTGTGGCCTCATCTTCGAGCCAAGGGTTCTGCATGTCTGCTCTCAATACATCATCACTATGGAATAAGTCTTTTATTCTTTGCTTAGCGAACAATTTGTTTTTGTTCATCTTTTACTTTGCACAGACTTCAATCCTCCCAATCTATATTTTGAATGATTTGGGAGGAAACCTTGCACAAGCAGGCTTAGCCATGACTTTGTTCATGGCATCGTCTATCGCAGTTCGCCCTTTTAGCGGACTCATTATTGAAAAATTGGGCAATAAGAAAACGCTTTTTATCGCAGAGGCCCTATTTTGTTTGTTTTCCTTGGCCTATTTGTTTGCTGATAATTTACAACTGTTACTACTGATTCGTTTTCTACATGGCATTTGGTTCAGCATCGTCACCACAGTTGCCGTACCTATCGTCAATGAGTTTATTCCAGAAAAACGTAAAGGCGAAGGCATGGGCTATTTTGTCATGTCCATTAATCTGGGGATTGTACTTGGGCCATTCCTCGGTTTAACCCTGATCCAGTTTGGATCCTATCCAATGGTCGCAGGGATTTTAGCGTTTAGTGTCTGTCTCGGTTTCTTGTTTTGCTTCTTTATCCCAATTCAGCAGTCCACTCAAAAATTGACACCCGCCGTGAAGCGCAAGCTCAGTATCCATGACTTTGTTGAAACTAAAACCTTGAATATTTCAATTATGGGCATGATCGTTTCTTTTTCCTATGCCAGTATCATGTCGTTCATTTCAACTTATGCAGAGTCTAAACATCTACTGAACTACGCGAGCTTGTTTTTTATCGTCTTTGCGATTTCCATGATGAGTCTACGCCCGATTACAGGCAAAGTTTATGACCGTCGTGGGGCAAGTTATGTGATTTACCCAGCGATTATATTATTTAGCTTGGGGCTTATGATTCTCAGTCAGATTCAATCTCTGACGGGTTTATTGGTTGCGGCAGTATGCGTTGGCATGGGCTTTGGTTCTGCACAGCCTTGTCTACAAACTTTAGCTATTCAAGGTGCAGAAAAGCATCGGATTAGCCATGCGACCTTCACGTTCTTTACCATGTATGACTTAGGTATTGCTCTTGGCTCTGTTTTGTTAGGTATACTCATTGCTAAGCAAGGTTATAGCTTCACCTATTTATTCTGTGCACTGACAACCGTTTTAAGTTTATTTTTCTATGCCTTTATTACGAATAGAAAGAAAACCGCTTAAAACATCAATCCGTATGCCCATAGTAATGAACATACGGACTCAAAAATTAAGCGTCGTCTTTCTCTTCTTCAGCTTCTTTGGCCTTTTCGGCAACCGCTTGATCAAAAGACAAAGCACTACTTGAGTTTAACTGTGGGTTAGCACGACTACTCTTTAATTTAATCTGTAGACGTAATTCATTGACCGAGTCTGCATTTCGTAGCGCTTCTTCGTAAGCAATTGCACCTTGATTGTATAAATCAAACAAAGCCTGATCAAAGGTCTGCATACCTAGCTCTCGTGACTTCGACATCACTTCTTTGAGTTCATGGAAATTCCCTTTAAGTATCAAGTCTGACATCAACGGCGTATTGAGCATGATTTCCACTGCTGCTCGGCGACCACGACCATCTTCAGTTCGCACCAGACGCTGTGAAATAATCGCCTTCATATTGGAAGATAAGTCCATCAAAAGTTGATTGCGACGTTCGTCTGGGAAAAAGTTAATAATTCGATCTAAAGCCTGATTTGCATTATTAGCATGTAATGTGCCTAGGCATAAGTGGCCTGTTTCTGCAAAAGCTATGGCATGCTCCATAGTCTCCGTGTCACGAATTTCACCAATTAAAATGACATCGGGCGCTTGGCGCAAAGTATTTTTCAAAGCATTGTGCCAAGAATGACAGTCTACACCCACTTCCCGATGAGTAATCATCGATTTCTTATGCTTGTGAACATATTCCACTGGGTCTTCAACCGTAATAATGTGCCCTGCCGAGTTTTCATTTCGATGATCAATCATGGCCGCCAAAGACGTAGATTTACCCGACCCTGTACCCCCAACTACCAATACTAAGCCACGTTTTTCCATAATCACGTCTTTTAAAGACGTTGGAAGTTGTAACTTGGTGAAGTTAGGAATTTCCGCGGTAATCGTACGAATCACCATCCCCACATGCAGTTGCTGCTGAAAAACATTGATACGAAAACGCGAAACATTGGGAACGCTAATTGCAAAATTACACTCAAGCTCAGTTTCGAACTCCAATCGTTGCTTTTCGTTCATTAAGCTATAAGCAAAGAGCTTAGTCTGATCAGATGGCAAATTTTGTTGACCCAATGGCTTCATAAGGCCCTGATGCTTAATACTTGGCGGAAAGTCTGCAGATATAAATAAGTCTGAGCCACCATACTCAACCACTTTGCTGAGCATGTGAAACATCATCCGACGGGCTTCTTCTAAAAGTTCTGCAGAATACATAGTGTTCTCTAAAAATTAGTGCAAATAGCTGACTTTAAAAAGCATTTCTTTTATTCAAAATACAATTTTTATCGTGTTGTTTCAGGCTTCTGATTTTGCATAAGTTTATGCTCTAGCTCAACCTAATTTATCGTTTGATAAATAACTTTTAGCTTATTTTTCAATTTATTATCTTAATTTTTTGAACTGCATCACAAAAAAAAGACCTTTCATTGAAAGGTCTTTTTGGTTGCGTTGATTAAGCACTACGTTGAACAGCGTGGCTGCGTAATGTGTCGGCAACCTCTAAAAGTACTTGCTCGGTTTTTTCCCAGCCTAAACAGCCATCGGTAACAGACTGACCATAGACCATGTCATCTGAAATTTTCTGATTACCATCAACCAAATGACTTTCAAGCATGACACCACACACATTGCTTTGCGTACGTTCTGCAACAATGCTACGCAATACATTAGGTTGATTGAGTGGATTTTTACTACTGTTACCATGACTACAGTCAATCACCAAAGCAGGTAATTCATCTTTGACTTTATCTTGCATATGACGAATATCGGCTAAAGCATAGTTAGGCCCCGAGTTTGCACCACGTAAAATCAAGTGTGGCTTCGGATTTCCTTGGGACTGAAGCATACATGCCATGCCTTGCTGCCCAATTCCCATGAACTGGTGAGGGTTTGATGCAGACTGAATCGCATCCAGAGCAATTTGAATTGAACCATCTGTGCCATTTTTGAAACCAATACTAAACGGCATATGACTCGAAATTTCACGATGAATCTGCGACTCGCTGGTACGCGCACCAATAGCTCCCCATGCCAACAGATCGTCGAAATAAGCAGTCGCCATCGGGCTTAAAATTTCTGTAGCAATCGGCAAACCCATTTCAATAATCGCTAAATACAATGCTCGAGACTGCTCTAATCCCAACTGCATATTGGAAGATCCATCAAGTAAAGGATCGTATAAAAAACCTTTCCAGCCCACCGTAGTCCGTGGTTTTTCAATATAGGCACGCATTACGAAGAAAATCTGATCTGAAACTTTGGTTTGTAATTGTTTTAACTTTTCAGCGTATTCTAAAACCGCAATAGGGTCGTGAATGGAACACGGGCCTGTAATGACCATTAAACGATGGTCTTTGCCTTCTAATATATTTTGAATGGTTTGACGCTGTTCAGCAATTTGTAGTTTTAATGGCGTTGAAAGTGGCAACTGCGCTTTGAGTTGCTGCGGCAAACTTAAAAGTGTTTCTTGAACTGTCGTTTGAGTACTTTGTAGTGCAGTATTTAGAGCATTCATTGGTTTGTATCCTTTGGACTGTGGTGTTCAGTCCGATCTTTTATTTGAGCGTTATGGGTCTAATGGATTGCTGGGCTAAAGTCATAAATTGACTAAAGTAAAACCAATAAAAGTTGCTAAAGTATGAATAGTTAGTTGTTTTCATGAAGTACTCCAAAATTTATTAAAACAGCAGATATAAAAAAACCTGACCAGGGTTGCCGATCAGGTATTAACTAGGTGGGCAACCTCTTGATGCCCGAACGCGTTCAGGCAATTATCTAAATTGCCAGAAGTAATAATTTGCGTTAGAGATTACAGGTTGCTTTAACATTTTTATATCTTCAAAAAATATGTTATCTGAAATTTAAAATACGCTGATTTTTTTGCTTTTACAACACTTTTTTATACAAAAAATTCTGTTCTATTCCGTTTAAGCCTTTGCCTTTAACTTAATGGCCTATCATGTTTGAGTTCATGAGAACAGTCGCTATGAAGCCTAGTGTAGTTTTAGCAACTGCATTTCTGCCTGCTGAGCACAAACAGGTGGACTAAACAGATAACCTTGCCCAATATGACAGCCCATATCTCTTAACAGCTGCAATTGTGTTTCGGTTTCAATGCCTTCGGCAACGATATCCATTGATAAAATCGGGCCGAGTTTGGCTAACCCTTCGACAATGGCATAAATCGATTTATCATCACTTAAGCGTTGTACAAAAGAGCAGTCAACTTTAATAATATCAACAGGATAATCGCGCAAATGAGTAAGAGAAGAATGCCCCGTACCAAAATCATCCAGTGCTATTCGCACACCATTTGCTTTGAGTTTTTTTAAAGCACGAACCACATATTCATAGCCGCGTTCAGCCAAATGATATTCAGTAACCTCAATTTCAACAAATTTTGAGGGTATGCGGTAGGATTTGAGACGTTTTAAAAAGATCTCCGCAAAATTATCACGCATAAACTCAACAGGTGCTGCATTAATTGAAATGGGTACAATGTGTAAGCCTTTTGCCCACCATTCAGTAATCTGCTTGAAAACCTGATGCTGCATAATCTCACCAATACGGCTGGATAACTCATAATCATTAAAAGCTGCTGCGATTCGTGCAGGGCTTTGAATGTTATTCTGATCATCACGCCAGCGTAATAGCGCTTCATAACCAATAATTCGTTCTGAATCTAAACAGACCTTCGGTTGAAAGAAAGCCTCGATGGCAACATTACGAATAATTTGGTGCGCACAATTCAGTTGTTCAGATTGTTCCCGTACTGCATTAAACATATCCTGATCAAACATGCGCATACCGCCACGGCCTTGTGCTTTAACATCATTAAGTGCTGTGTCGGCACATTTGAGTAACTCACTGAGGTCATTGGCATCATCTGGATAGAGGCCACATCCAATGCTCATACCACCATTGATGTAGTTCCCCGAAAATGTGATGGGAATCTCGAGTTGTTGCAAAATCTGCTGGGCAATTTGATTGAGCTCACCGATATCCTGCACATTCGGAATAATCACACCAAACTCATCCCCACCAAGACGTGCCAAGAAAGCACGTCCTTCTAAAATTTGTTTTAAACGTTTCGATAAAATTCTTAAAAGGTGGTCACCTGCCGTATAACCCAGTGTGTCATTGATGGTTTTAAAGTGATCTAAATCCATCAACATGACGGCTAACTTTTGTTTTTTATCACGTGCGCTGTTATACAGTTTTCTGATTTTTTCTTTAAACGCACGCCGGTTATTTAAACCGGTTAATTCATCACGTTCGCTGCCTTGTTTTAATTTTTGTTCAGTCAAATATTGCAGCGTGATATCACGTGAAACACATAAAATACTCTGGGTTTTTCCGTCAACATCAAGTACAGGTGTCAGAACATTATCCCAATAATAAACTTTACCGTCCGATAAACTCATGCCGTTAAAACGGGAAATTTGGCCTTGGCCTGCATCATGCAATGCTTTTTTGGCTTTTTTACGCACCGCAGGAGGCAAAAGTTCGACCCAAGACATACCAAAGTCCTTAACATCTGCACTTCCCAATAACATGACACATGCCGACTTATTCATATGGGTGACCGTGCCATCTGGCTCAACCGCAATAATGCAGTCTACGCTGGCATTTAACATATCCGAATGGGCACGTAACAGCGCCAAAGACTCGATATAAATTTTCATGCCCAGATGAATATCAGTGCAACTCAGTTGAAATCCAGCCGTCGAGCGATCCATTTCACCTTGGACTAAGAACCAATGATACTGGCCCTGATGATTACGAATCCGACAGGTTTTTTCAAATGCAAGCTCGGCAATTATCGGTTGATGCAAAAACTCATCTAATGCTGGCACATCTTCTGGATGAATATATTCGACCAAATTAAAGCTATCTGCAGATAAATCCATTCCGCCTACATAATGACGTAAGGGTAAATTTATATATTTACAGAGGTCATTATGAATCCAAAAAAGCTGAGGAATAATATCAATCAGATTGTGGTTTTTTTTTGAAGTAGAACGCATTCCTGCCTGTTGATCATAAGCAATATTTTTAGATTTATTCTTAGGCTGTGAATGGGTTCGAGACATAATAATTATCTGCAACTTAAACTTGCTGGTTTAGTCCATAACCAGACATATTGTTTAAAAAAGAAATCAAGCAAAGTCATGAAAAACAATGAAAAAAAATGAAAAACAAAAAAGTAAATATAAGTATAATGACGCTGCGTGATTACCATCACAATATGCATCATATACAACTTATATAAGCGTATACCAATGAAAAATTGCAACTATTACACAAATTAGACAAATAACTGAGAGCCGTTTTCAATAGCAAATGAGTATTCATTTGAGCGACATAGCAAAGCTAAACAACTTTCACTGAAAAACCAATATTAACAATAATTTATTTTAAGTAAATACCGACTATTCACATAATGATTAAATTTAATCCGACTTACACAAAGACATCATATAGAGGGGTTTTACGCCCTACTTTTGTGCAAAAAAAAAAGCAGAAACCTAATGGGTCAATATTATCCAATAAAGTTTCTGCTCTGGTACATACTTGTGAGCTATGATTTAAAGATTCTTTTTTTCAATAAACTCAGATTGTGTTTCAGAAAAGACTGTGTAGGGTCACTTTTTTCATAACATTCATTTGGCAGTGAGTATTTAGCCAATTTCACCCAAACAGATGAGAACTGTTTGATAAAGCTCGCTTCATTGTAATGAATTCCATACTCTGCACACAGTGCTTTAATTTTGGGTGCGACTTGTGTGTAGCGATTGGCTGGCATGTCCGGGAAAAGATGATGTTCGATTTGATGACTCAAGTTCCCGCTTAAGATATGCAAGCCCTGTGTCCCACTAAAATTACTTGAGCCTCGAATTTGGCGTAGATACCATTCGGCCCGTGTTTCATTGTTGATATTGTCCATTTCAAAGTTTTCAGCGTCTTCGGTAAAGTGACCATTAAAAATCACCGCGGATGCCCATAAACTACGAATAACATTTGCTTCTGCTGCTAATTTATATTTGTCAGGGTTCGTATCAACCGCAATAATACGGCTGGCTTTGGCTTTTTTTGCACCTTGTACAACAGCGAGACCAATACCACCTAAACCAAAGACTGCAACGGTATCACCCTCTTGCACTTTGGCTGTATTTTTGACTGCACCTAAACCAGTAGTCACGCCACAACCCAATAAACAGACGTGTTCAGGGTTAGCATCTGGATTAATTTTAGCCAAAGACACTTCTGCGACAACGGTATATTCAGAAAATGTTGAACAGCCCATGTAGTGATAAATCGGTTGTCCATTATAAGAAAAACGCGTTGTACCATCGGGCATCAGACCTTTACCTTGTGTAGCTCGAACTGCAACACATAGATTGGTCTTGCCTGACTGACAGAATAAACACTCGCCACACTCAGCCGTATACAGTGGAATAACATGATCACCCGGCTGAACGCTAGTTACGCCTTCACCGACCTGAACTACGATACCCGCACCTTCATGGCCTAAAACTGCTGGAAAAACACCTTCAGGATCATCACCAGATAAAGTAAATGCGTCGGTATGGCATACACCTGTATGGGTAATTTTGACTAAAACTTCACCTTTTTGCGGTGGAGCAACATCAATTTCTACAATTTCCAGAGGTTGTCCAGGTCCAAAGGCAACTGCTGCACGTGATTTCATTTTCGCTATCCTTACTTAACAGGTCTTTAACAGATGCGCTACAGTAACCGCTTTTTATTCTCTGTTTGAACCTATAACATGTGAAATATATAACTTATAAAAATTAGGTCTTTAAAAGAAATATGGCGATACCAACTCATTGTCGACCGCTGATTTTGCTGAGCACCGTTTTAACACTCGCGGGATGCCAGCTCGCCCCTAATCAGGCTAAGCCTTCAGCCCCTGTAGAGGTATATGCAGAGCATTGGCTCAAGGGTCAAGATGTATCTGCACAGCAAAAACAGGGACTTACGGCTTATTTGGCATTGGACGAAGCATTTATGAGCATTGCCTCACGCTTACACTTGATACGAGAAGCCAAGCACAGTCTAGATGTCCAATACTATATCTGGGGAGATGACTTTATAGGCCATATGATGTTGCATGAACTGCTGAATGCTGCGGATCGTGGGGTGAAAGTACGTTTATTAATTGATGACCAAAACGGCACGGCACTTGATGAAACCTTCAAAAAGTTGGCCGCTCATCCCAACTTTGAAATCAAATTATTTAACCCTTACAAATACCGCCATTTACGTGTGATTGATTATGCTTTCCGCTTCAATCACATTAACCATCGTATGCATAACAAGCTGATCATTGCTGATGGTGCAATTGCGGTAACTGGTGGTCGTAACATCAGCAGTGAATACTTTGATGCCAGTGAAAAATTCCAATTTACTGATTTGGACATTTTATTTTATGGGCAAGCTGTAGAGCATGCTAACAGTGTATTTCTAAATTTCTGGAATGATGATCTCAGTTATACCATTCCCCAATTAGTGGGTCGTGGGACAAAAGAAGAACTGGCTAAATTAAAACAGCACTATGAAGCGGATGCCTTAGATAAAAATGTGATTGAACAGAAAATTGATTTGGCTCGGATACAAGTCGATTCAGAGCTGACTAAACATCCTGTTAACTGGGCAAAGGCTCATTTCATTGCCGATTCTCCCAATAAAATTCGTGGTGAAGCAAAGCCTGATGAAATCATTGTCAAACAAATGTTCGATTTGATGGGCAAGCCTGAAAAGCATATGGAGTTGGTCTCCGCATATTTTGTTCCAACCACAGCAGGTGCCGAATATCTCTCCAATTTGGCAAAAAATGGAACTCGAGTTCGGGTCTTAACCAATTCGTTATTGGCTAATGATGTTGCCATTGTGCATGCATTTTATAAAAAATATCGCCGTGGCTTGCTTGAAAATGGCGTCAAATTATATGAATTTAAACCTTATATCGAACGAGAGAAATACACATGGTATGAAGTGGCAACTGGTCATGTGATTCCTGCTAAAGGTCGAAGTTCCTCACGGCTCCATGCCAAATTTTTTGATATAGACGGAAAAGTCTTTGTCGGTTCGTTTAACTTTGACCCGCGCTCAGCCCATTTAAATACAGAAGTAGGCTTAGTGGTGGAGTCAGATCAATTGCAAAATGCAATCTCACACAAGTTAGATGAATTTCTCCCGCATATTGCATATGAGTTAAAGCTTAATCCTCAAGGCGATATCATTTGGCTTGAACATCAAAAAGATGGAAGTGTCATTGAACATCAAAAAGAACCTGAAACCACAAAATTTCAGCGTTTTATGATGAAAGCTGTATCCTACCTGCCCATTGAATGGATGATGTAATTACAGGTGAATGATGTTATCCACATTTTCTAATGTACGATAGCTTTCTGTTTAGGCTGAGTTGCTTTGTTTTTAGGCTCAGCTTAAAAATACTTTATCTATTGCTATTTTTAATAAACAACTTTGAATATAAGACTCGAACAGAATAATTGGATCTGATACCTAAATTCATTCAAGGGCTTGAAAGGTTTTACTGAGTACACACTTTGATTTAACATGCAGCCCTCCTTTTTTATCTCTCCTTTATAAAGTTTAGTAATGCAATTTTTTGATTTAAGTCGTCAGTTTAATCTCAGCAATATTTTAACCCCCTACAAAACACTAGAAAATCTTGCCCGACAAGAATGGTTTCTAAGTAAAGTGCGTGTTGAACATGACTGCTTGGTTGACAATGACATGGTTGAAGGACAAGTCGTTTTAAAATCCAATCAAAATATCCAAATTGAACTGGAGTGGCAAATCCAAGATACAGGCCATGAACTTTTAGTTCGGTTTAAAGGGATCGAAACAGCTGCAAGCGAAGAGTCTTTTGTTTTGGTGAAAGGCGCTCAATTGATCGATGAATCGCAACAACCACTTTCGGCAGGTGCACTCAGCCTATGGATTGATGGAACATTATTTCCTATGCTGCCACAACTACGCAAACAGATTAAAGCGCGGCTTAATCTCTGGGACTATGTTGAGTACGAAGACTAAAGCAGACCAACTATCTACGAATGGCTGGAACATTCAGTCATGTGGATAATCCAAATAGTGACCTAAAGTAAGCCTATTTCAGAAAATAAGTTGTAATAAGCCTCGGCTTTTTTCTCTAAAGCCAAAGGATAGGCACGAGAAGAAGATGGCATCCGATAAAGCCTCAGGTCTCGCCCAGCAAAATGCGTCTCGGACTTCATGCCAATTTGTGGTTTTAACGTACCAGTAGGCATAGACAGCATGAGCGTATCAGTGGCTTTATCGCCCGTGGTCATCACACTATGACATTCGGGCATTTTTTCAAGTAAATGTTGTATATTGGTTGGGGTAACAATATGCAAAAACTTATCTGAAGCATTGCCTTTTTGGCGAATCACTTCATAGGCCGTATCAAAAATCGCAATGCCCCGTTCATTTAAAAATGTACGGATCTTTTGTTCTTTAAATGTCTTCTGCTCGATATTGAGAAAATAATTTTTATCTTGGAAAAAACACAGGCCAAATATTTTCCACATATCATTTTGAAAATTTGGATAGTAAAAGTCCATTTTCCAGCGGGTCTTGGGCGGCGGAAAGCTGCCCAGCATCAATAATTTGGCATTAGCTGGGAGGAACGGTTTAAGTGGATGTTTTTCGATTTCAACTGAATGTGTCATAAGCTATAAAAAATTGTCTTTATTGCATTTTAAAAAGATTGGCGTATTTTTTCAGCCACTTGTTTACCCCAAAATTGATAAATTTCTTTGCTAGGGTGGAAACCGTCTTCGGCCATAACTAAGTTTAAAGCCAAAAATTTCTTGAGATCGTACTCTATCCAATCCATCTGATTTTGCTGGGCGACAAATTGGCCTAATTTTAAGTTCATCTCTTTGGCATATTGACCGAACAACCATGCAAGTGGGTTTGGAAGTGCAGGAAACTGATCCATCGGTGGTACACCTGATGCGATTGTTAGTTGTGGACTAAACTTATGTTTGAGTATGTCATAAAGCTGCTTCTGTTTTGCGATCCAAGCCTGCGGCGAAGTGAATTTTGTAATGTCATTTACGCCCACAGAAGTAATGATGACATCAAAATGCTGTGTCTCAAGCGTTTGGATGGACTGAATGACCTGATCTGTGGTGAATCCCGTCGTTGCTTGTAAATAAAATTGAATACTAAACTCAGATGACAGTTCTTTTAAAATTGAACCCAATAACGCATCATCTTGAGCATTTACACCAACACCTGCCGCTGCTGAATCCCCCAAAATGAGCAAAGCAAGCGACTGACCCACGCCCTTTTGTCCAATGCGCTCTCCTTCGGGTTCAGCCAATCTTGGTGTATTTTTTTTGACAGCATAGCCCTGAAAAAGAATGACTGGAATTAAAGCCAGCGTATAAATTTTTAATCGCATATTCAGTGACTGGGTCTAAGCTAGCTAAGAGATGAAAATAGTATACGTTGAATTGCACCGATACACAGACTTAAATATTTTTCAGAAATATTGCTGCAAAGTAAATAACATAACATAACACCTATTAAATCAATAATTTATAAGACTTAATATTATTCTAACAATTTGAGTCTTTGTCTTCGGCTATTTTTCTAAGTGACAAATATAATCTACAACTTCACTTGCCATCATACTAAAGCGGCTGTTGGCAGGAACATCAAAACTTTCACCTGCATAATACAGAGTCATTTCAGTCTGTAGCCCAATTTTAACTTGGCATTGACCTGAAACAATTTCAATATGCTCCGCAACATGCGTTTCAAACGTCAGCGGTTGATCTGTAGGCAAAATAACCCCAAGGGTCTTTTGTGAACCATCTTCACATTGAATGACATGACTGATTGAGCGCCCACCAAAATGAACATTGGGCTTTTTTCTGACTGAAACAAAGTCGAATTGTGTGGACATCTTGATCACCTTTTTCTTCAATGCTACCTCGATTTTATGACCAACTCATGAATACACTCAAATGATCATCTGGAAATAGCAACATATGTTTAGAAGGCAGTGGCATAGTTAAAAATAAAAAGGCTGATTTACAGCCTTTTTATTTCAATCATTAACCCAGTTTATTGACCAATTTCAGTGGTAAAATTTTCATTGCTAAACCCAGTGGTAACCACGGCCATTTAGGAACATAGGCTTTTACAGGGGCTTTTTCAATTTCTGCGGCCAACAGTCGTGAACCTGTTTTTTCATCCACTTCAAAAGGTAGTGGTTTGGCACCCTCATTAATTTCTGTACGAATATAGCCAGGAAAAATAGTCGTGACTTTAATTGGGGTATTGAGCAGTTCTGCACGAATACCTTCAGCCAAATGTGCAACACCCGCTTTACTTGCACCATACGCTGTCAAATGTTTCGGCATACCGCGGACTGCACTCATAGACGAGATAACAACCAAATGCCCTGCATTTTGCTCACGGAAAATTTCAACTGCAGCTTCGCACTGCGCTAGAGCTGAAATAAAGTTGGTTTCAACCGTGGCTTTATTAATCGCAAAACTGCCTTTACCAATTCGACGTCCATCTCCAATTCCAGCATTTACAATCACACGGTCTAAATGGCCAAATTCTTGTTTAAATGCACGAAAGACTTCAAACACTTGATCGTAATTGGTCACATCTAAAACTTTAGGGATGACTTTTATGCCGTACTTGCTCTCAAGTTCCTGTTTTAGGCTTTCGAGGCGATCTAAGCGTCGTGCACAAATTGCCAAGTTATAGCCTTTTTGTGCAAATTCGCGCGCCATACCTGCACCAATGCCAGAACTTGCCCCTGTAATTAAAATTGTTTTAGCCATGTCTTAATCCTGTCCTTAGATCCATGTCAGTAAGTTTGAGTTTTCGGCTTTAATAAAATGATGTTCATTGAGACTTAAAAGCTGCGGTTCATTGCCCACCAGTCGTAATGTGGTCATGCTGCTGTTGGCAATAGCCCAATTTAGGGCAAAGGTTTTATTTGGACTTAAACCCAACAGCTTACCTGCAACCACTGAAATTACACCGCCTGAAGTAAACACCACAGCATAGCGCGGTTTGCTTTGAGCCAATTCATCACACAAATCTTGTAAAGCGACTTCAATTCGACTTTTAAATTCAGGCCATGATTCATCGTATTCATGGTGATAATCGCCACCTGTCCATCGTTCAATTGCCCCTTCAAATATCTTGGCCAAATATGCACGTGGGTTCGATTCTTTAGCCACATCGGCTTTTAGTAAATGTGGCTCGTTAAAACGCGGTTCGTAATGAGCGAAGACTTGTTGATGATTGAACTCATTCCATGCAGAATTTGTTAAAACATCTACTTCAGGAAAGCACTCAGCCAAAGAAATACATGCCGTTTGCTGATGTCGCTGCATGGAGCCTGACACCACCACAGGCGCTTCTTTTAAGATCTGATCAAAATATTGACCTAAAATTTTGGCTTGGAGTTCACCATTGGGAGAGAGTTGATCATAACTTTCTGCACCAAAAGATGCTTGCCCGTGGCGAATGAAATAAATAGTGGTCATTTGCCTAATATTTCCTTCATTTTAACAATGTATTTTTGAGCGACTTCATTGGCTTCAATTTTTTGTAAACCAATCAATTTAAGTGCGCGAATATGGAGAGCATGAATTAAAATCCAAAAATCTTTGAAGGCTGGGTTATTGGTCTGCTTATGGTGATAGCGATAATAAATTTGTTGGGCAATTACGGCTAAACGGAAAATGCCAAAGACTTCATAAAAGGTCCAATTCTCGACCTCTAAACCCGTTTTTTCTAAATAATAATCGACCACTTCTTTACGTGTGAACATGCCTTTAAGATTTGTCGGTTGACGACGTGTCGCTTTAAAGAGTGCACTATCCGACTCTTCAACCCAATATGCCAAGGCCGAACCTAAGTCCATGAGTGGGTCACCGAGCGTTGCCATTTCCCAATCTAAAACTCCAATAATTTGCGTCGGATGATTCGGATCTAAAATGACATTATCAAAACGCCAATCGTTATGAATTACGCAGGTTTTTGAGTCTGCTGGAATATTATCTTTCAGCCACTTTCGCACATATTTGAATGAAGGGACGTTAATGGTTTTGGCTTTTTCAAAACGAGCGTCCCAACCTTCCACTTGACGACGACAATAACCCTCACCTTTACCAAGGTTCTCAAGTTCTGTGCCTTGGTATGGCACTTGATGAAGTTCGATCAGTTTATCAATCACATTGATACACAACTCACGAACTTGGGCTTCTTTAAAATCTAGCTCTCTCGGTAAATTGGCACGTGGAATAATGCCTTCTACACGTTTCATCACGTAGAAGTCACAGCCAAGAACAGATTCGTCCTGACACAATGCAACCATTTCGGGAAGTACAGGATAAAAAGGGGTTAAATTCTTTTGCACATGATATTCACGTGCCATGTCATGTGCAGATTTAGCTTTGGTACCTTTGGGTGGGCGGCGTAGAATTAGATCGACATTGTCGTATTTCAATCTATACGTCCAGTTAGATGCACCGCCTGAGTATTGCGTGACTTCAACCTGCCCTTGTAGATCGACACCTTGTGCTTTGAGCCAGTTTTCTACGGCTACAGCATCCAGTTCTTCACCCGCCCGAACTGTTCCACCTACATCAATCGCTGACATTCTTTTTTCCCAAACTATCAATCTTTTCTTTATGACTAAGAAGATCATCTATTCTTATTTCAACACGATGAATTAAAGAGATGATCTTCTCCTCTATTATTTTTTACGACGCGTACTATAGCCGCGTTTTGCCAGTTCTAGTTTTGCAATCATGCCTTTATGGACTTCATCTGGTCCATCGGCCAAACGCAGTGAACGTGCTTGGGCGAAGAAACCTGTCAAAGGTGTATCACGCGACACACCTGCTCCGCCGTGAATTTGAATCGCCATATCGACCACTTTTTCAAGCACACTTGGCGCAACGACTTTAATGGCAGAGATTTCAGTTAACGCTGTCATATTCCCTAAAGTATCCATTTTATACGCAGCATACAAGGTTAATAAACGTGCTTGATCAATTGCAACACGTGCATCAGCCACGCGCTCTAGGTTTCCACCTAATTTTAAAATCTCTTTGCCAAATGCAGTACGACTCATGCCGCGATCAATCATCAACTCTAAAGATTTTTCCGCAGCACCAATGCAGCGCATACAGTGATGAATACGACCCGGCCCTAAACGACCTTGGGCGATTTCAAAACCTTGACCTGCACCACCAATAAAGTTGGAAACAGGAACACGAACATTACTAAAGCTAATTTCGCCGTGACCATGGGGTGCATCGTAGTCACCAAAGACTGGTAACATTCGTTCTATTTTGACTCCAGCCGTTTCAACAGGCACTAAAACCATCGAGTGTTGATGGTGGCGATCTTTGGTTTCATCTGGTGTATGCGCCATAAAAATAATAATTTTGGCATTGGGGTCACCTAAGCCTGAAGACCACCATTTACGGCCATTTAGCACAATTTCATCACCTTCGATCACGGCTGTTGCTTGCATATTGGTCGCATCAGATGAAGCGACGGCAGGCTCTGTCATGCAGAAAACAGAGCGAATTTTTCCATCTAAAAGCTGCGTAAGCCACTCTTGCTTTTGAGCTTCAGAGCCATAACGCCACAATACTTCCATGTTGCCACTGTCAGGCGCATTACAATTAAATACGGTCGGCGCAAGAAGACTTCGACCTGTGAGTTCTGCAATATGAGCGTACTCTTGAACCGATAGACCTTGACCCAATTCAGGACAAGGCAAAAACATATTCCATAAACCTGCAGCTTTTGCTTTGGCTTTGAGCATTTCAAGTTGTGCGGGCCACTGCCATTTGGTCCAGTCACCACCTTGGTTTAGTTCATGTACCTCATGCCAAAAGTCAGTTTCGATCGGCTCAATTTCGTTTTGAATAAATTGTTTGGTACGTTCTACATAATCTTGAGCACGTGCTGAAAGTTCAAACATGGCTACTTCCTTCGATCTATTTTGATATTTTCGCTTTACATCAACATAACCTGAAAACTAATATGAACAAAATGATTTTATTTTATAGATCAGCATGAACAGTATTCATAGTAAGTTACCCATTGATATGGGACTTTTTCATCGCATCGATATCAATTTATACCCACTTTTTATTGCGATTTATGAGCAAAAAAGTATTTCAAAAGCAGCTCAAATCTTGTCGATTACGCAGTCTGCTGCCAGTCATGCCTTGCAGCGTCTACGTAGCCATTTAAAGGATGATTTATTTGTTCGCTCTGGCAGCCAAATGCTTCCAACACCTTTTGCAGAACAAAATTACCTGATTATTAAAAATGCTTTAATTGCAATTCAAAGTATTTCCATGCAGCAGCAAAGCTTCGACCCGAACATGGTTCAAAGCCTAAAAATTGCGATTCATGATGAAATCGAACCAATTGTTTTCCCAAAGTTAGTCGCTCACTTTCAGAAACTTGGATTAAGTATTCAGTTCATGAGTAGTAAGCTGGACCGTAAAACGGTAGATGCCGATTTAGTTTCTCAACAAATTGATTTTGTGATTGATTTGGAACAAAACTTTGGCGATAAAATTCAATTTGAGAGCTTGGTCAAAGACCAGTTTGTGGCTTGTACTCAGCTCCAGCAAATCAATGCTGAATTGTATTTGGCTGCACCGCATATTGGTGTGTCATCAAGGCGAACTGGTGTTTTGGTTGAAGATGTTCATTTAAATCGTAAGCAACTGTCTAGGCAGGTTTTTTTGCGTTGTCAGCACTATTCCACTGCGCTACAAATTTTAGAGCAATATCCAAATGCAATTTTAACGATTCCTCAAAATATTTTGAGCCATTTGCATGTTTCCCCTCTACTCAATATTTTTGATGTTCCTGTGAAACTGCCGCAGATGAATATTGGAATTTATTGGCATAAAAATTTAACTGAAAATAAAAGACACTATTTTTTAAGGAACGAAATTTATAAAATTTTTGCTTAGGCTATTTTATATAATTTAAAAAAAATCGAAGTTCTAACTTAGTTTCCTGTATTGACTGTCATTTGGAACCTCTAAACAACCAACGCACCAGTCTTACAAATTACTCCTTGTTTTTCTAATTCTGTATCTTTGTTATTTGCACCATAACCATTTGTAGGGCACTCAATATGAAAGTAAACAATAAGCATCTCATCTTAAGATGCTTAAAATATGGAGTAAATATTAATTTCTTAATAGCACTTATAAGGAGTTAAAACTTAGCGACCGTACCAAGAGTTTATTCTTTTTTACATAGCTAACGGTAAATCTTCTTGTTTAGCTCGTTCAAATGCATCAAAAAATTCTTCTTGTTGTACTTCCCTATTTACCACAGTGCATACTGCTTTATCTTCTGCAGTTTTTTGATCTACCTCTTCTCCCTTTCCACTACGACGGGACTCATATACCGTCCTTTGCCGGAAATAACTAAATGGTTCAGCATTACTCATAAAACCGTACTTAGAGTCATGAATATAGTTTTGATAAAAGCTCATAATTTCTGGTGTTGATTCTTTATGCCAACTCGCGAACTCCCAATCATCTACGTCTAAGAAAAACTCATATGCTTTTGAAACAGGTGACAATATTCTAAAAATATTCATTCCACCAGATTTATTAGGTGCTGTTAGGTTTTGTAATTTTTCTAAGCGGCTGATTTCAGTTGCCATATCTGATGGGCCGATCGGTAATATTTCACGAAATTTATTATCTTTACGTACATTTTGACTGACAGAGGCTGTCTTACTTCTCGCCAATGTACCATACGCACTATAATAAACTTTCATAGCAGCAATAATTTGATCTTGAACTTTTCCTGTAGACGGTATTTGTGCTTTTACCTCATCATATAAACGCTGTGTTTCGTATTGAATTTCAAACTGTTCAGCAAATAACGCGCCATACTTTTCTTTTAATTGGTCATAATCAAACATTCGGACACCTGCACTGACCGCATCTTCCAGCATGTCTTTCAGTGGGATACGGGCAAAGTTGTCATTTACATTTTGACTACCAGGCGTGTAGCCACCTCCGACATCGGAATGCATGCCTGGGTAAACGAGTTCTTTCCAGTTTGAATTGGCAATTTGCCCATTTTCTTTATGAATTAAATCAACAGGGAAGGCAAAGCGCAGCTCATTTCCTGCAACATGATGCACACACATTTTGACGCGCTCATCAATGACCATATCCCGACCTTCAAAAGTTAAATTATTATTTAAGTTGGTCGCTGGTAAGCCAAATGAGGCCACGGTATCAAAAATTCCCATAAATTTAAATTCAATGGGATATTTCCCAGTACCATAGATTAAACCGTTGCAATCAGACTCACATTGCCACATAAATTGATTGGTAAAAGCACGTGCTAAAGCAGCACCACGAGAAAAGCCAAATGTAGAAATATTAATTTTTTTAATGAGACGATGTTGCTTTAAACTTTTATCGACCTCTGCAAAGCTATACACTTTTTTTTCATTTGCATATTTACCTGTGTCTATTTCTGCTTTTTTCGCATTGATGATCATGACTTGCTTTAACGCATCATTCAGTTGGTCTTCGCCATAATCTAGGCGTCGGGTACCACCTGTCCCTACACCAAGGCCAAAACCACTATGGTCTTGCATCATAGCGAGTGCACGTTGAAAAATATTTAGCTCACCATTAAACCGTGTGCCTACACCTGATACATAGATTGCATAATTTGAGCTATCTTTTCCTTCTTTTTTATGTTCATCAAGGAGAGTTCTTGCATTACGCCATAATCGAGCTGGATTAGACCACTTCTTTTTTTCTTCATCAGCATCTTTGTTATTGCCTGTACCGTCAAAAAAAACCGAAATATGGACTACATCGGAACAATCCTGTTTTGCAGTAGGTGGCGTATTTGAAACATCGTTATTAGTTTCTACGGTTCGTTTTATAATCGTTTTCGTAAACATTATATATACTCACTATTTATTATTTTTTAATTGATTGAGCCACTTAATTCCTTTTTCGGTTGGATTTGGCCAATTATTAGATGTCGTAACTTCAACTGTATCATCTGGATAGATATGAGCAGCTAAATATTTCTTACCTTTTAATTGTTCTTTCGTAATAATTACTTGGTTTTTAGCAGAGTGTGGTTTACCTGTTTTTGCATCTTTCCATGTAATGACTTGAGGACCAGTTTTAATTGAGTTCGTTGACATAGCTCCACCGAAGCCTCCTCCAATTTCTTGTCCATTCAGTTTCAGCATATAGTCAGAATAAGTTGGATCATAGTTGAAGGATGTAGTAGCTATATCATATGTTGCATTCGGTCCAATACCAGCACACCCAGCAATGCTGAAAACTAAGCTAATAGGGAGAAGGAGTTTTTTTATGTTCATGATAGTTCCTTGTTTTCTTTAAAATATTTAATCTATGTAAACATATATAATTTATATAGATTAAATAGCTTTAATCGTTTTCATAAACATTATTTAGATCTATTTAGTTAACCTATCGTACCAAGCATTACCTTTTACAGTCGGATTTGGCCAATTATTGGATGTTGTAATTTCAATACTATCATCTGGATATAAGTGTACCGCCAAGTACTTCATTCCTTTAATGTCTTCTTTTGTTAGGCTGACTTCATTTGTAGCATTATGAACTTGCCCTGTTTTTGCATCCCTCCATGTGACAATTTGAGTTCCAACTTTTACAGGAGAAGTATTCATAGATCTCCCATAACCTCCACCTATTTCTGTACCATTTAATTTCACCATACAGCTTGCATACGCTGGATTATAATTAAAGGATACTATTCCCATATAATATGTTGCATTTGGTCCAATACTGGCACATCCAATTAATGCAAAGATAATTACTGGTATTAAAATTCCTTTTTTAGGATGAATCAGTATCATTGCTTAAATCTGTCCATATGCCCAATTTCCGATACAGCCAGATAACGCCACTGGTATAATGATAAGCAAGAAAAATAATACTTTGTAATTCATATTTACTCTCTCTTGAGAATTTATGTTTATTCATTTTAATAAGGTGTATAAAATACTAAAATAATATTATTCAGTTTTAGCCATTACATTATTCATCACTTGATCCATTGTGAACTTTTTATCTTTCAAATGAATCAATTGATACTGTAAATTATCGTCAGACTCAAATTGATCTTTGTAAATCAGCTTTAAACAGATGAAATTTAAAATATCACGTGTACCAGATAGATTGTACGTTCTTGCTTCAGGGATACTCTTAACCACCAACTGATACAATGTATCATCATCAATTTTATCGACTAAAAATGAGTTATTGAGTTTGAGGTAATACATCAAATGATCGGGAAAGGTTGCCTCGACCATCATTTCTTCTTGTTCACTAGAAAAGTGTAGTGGTGTTTCTATGGATGGAAGTAATTCAACACGCTCATTCAAGCCAAATACGCCCTGCAAATTACCTGAACGATCCCAGTACCACCAACTTTGAATCGGTTTAAGCAAGGTTTCAATTTGTTGTGGATTGAATACAGGTCCTTGTACATATAATGTTTTATCGGCTTTGTGGCCAACCAGTGTTGCTAAGATAGCAGGATCCCAAAATGCCAACATCATTTCTAGACCACCATCGAATTCGACATCTAAGAATTGGCGTAAGTGTTTATATAAGTAATCAAATGTCAAGGGTGAAATAATAATCGTCATTTTGGTCGTGCCAGCGATATTTTTTTCTATCCACTCCCATTCGAGTGCAGTAAAGTCTTTTGGTAATTGCAGTAAATGTGGAGAGATTTCTCTAGCTTTTTCACCACCTGCTTCTTTCAATAGGCATTTTTGCCTTAAATGCTCTAAAACTTTTAAGAATGTTTTATCTTGGGCTGCATCGGCTAATGCATAAACGTTTAATCCAACTTGATCAAGCGGATACTTTTCAAATGTTTTAAAGAAAATTTGGAGACTTTGGTTGCCTATCATTTACATTCCATCTCCTTTGTTAATAAAAGCACCACGTTGTGCTGCCCGTCGAGCGAGACATTCCCAACAAATATTGTTAGGGAAAAGAGGAAGTATAGGACTTTCACTCGCACCTGCTGTAAAGAGATGTTGACTAGCTTTGGCAGTAAATTTATTTGGTGTAATGACGGTAACCCCATCACCATTGATTTTTAAGGCACTGTCTTTTGCTTTAAATACAATTTCGGTCGGGCTGTGAATTTCTACTTTGCCTTCAGATGAGGTTATTTTAACGTCTAGTCGTGCTGAAACATCTAATACATTGTCTTGTGATTGCAGATCAAATTTGCCTTTTGCTGCATAAATTTTTAGATCGTCTTCACCTGCAAAAACACTGACTTTTTTCTTGGCATTCAATATGATGTGTTCATCTGTACTAACATTGATCGATTGACCACCACCAACGGTAATACTATCCAAAGCATTCATATGAATGTCTTTCCCTGAAACCAGAGAAATACTTTCTGGTGATGCCAAGAGCATCAGAGCATCTTTCGTTGCTTTTAAGTCAGACCATTGTGATTCAATCGTTTTAATATATTGATCAATATTTTCGAGCATATCTGCAGCTTCAGCTTTTTGCTTAACTGCATATTCAGATAGTGCCTTCATACTTTCCAAACTTTCTGTGAAGTTTTGGACAGCTTCTTTTGTCTCTAAGTGTATATCGGTTGCTTTGTCTTGAACAAACGTTGAGATATAGAGTCCTTTACTTCGAATAGCACCTGCATAATCAGTTCTAAGTTCAAAGCCTTCTCCACGACCATCACTTTCAGCTTTGTCTTTTGGATGACTTAAATTCCCTAAGTTCAGTTGGGTTGCACCGTGACTGCTATGTAATTGGGCACTGATTTGCCCTGTTGTATCATCAAAACGCAGTTGGTTATAGCCTTCACCACCGACTTCTTTTGAACGGATTCCACTGAGTTTTTTGGTATCGGGGAGTTGTCCTTTAATATCAAATTTGGTTGGCGAACGCTGCGCTTCGTGAATTCGGCCAGTAACAAATGGACGATCAATATTGCCATCAAAGAAGTCGATAACAACCATTTCATCCTTACGTGGTAAAAAACGTGCACCATAACCCTCGCCTGCCCAAGGGGTGAGAACATCTACCCATGCCGAATCGGTATCAGTGTCATTTGATCCTGCACCACCATCGTGTGCATGGTCTTCTCTACGTGTGAATAAGAAACGGACCTTGATTCTCCCCCATTCATCAACATGGATTTCTTCACCATCACTCACAACTTTAGCGCGTTGTACATGTGCAGTCGGCCGATGAGTCAATGGATCATATTCAGGAACAACCTCAATCGTACGACGTACAACAGTTAGCTCATTTGCTTGGCGTTCTTGATCACTGTCTTTACTCGTTGCCCAATGACTTAAACTTAACAACTTTTCAACTTGATCTTTGATATCTTTTGGAAGGTTATTTTGATTATAAAAATGCTTCGTTAAGATTAAAAATTCTTTATCCTTTGGGCTATGGTTCTTCTCTAACTCTGGATGATCATTCAACTGAAACCAATAGCCAACTTGAGTATCACGTACACTACTATTTGCTATAAAATATTTTGCCTGCAAAGCCTGATATTGATTCAGCTGTTTATTGAGTTTATCTAATTGGCCATTTCCTGAAGCAGTAGCCTGATCTTCCCCTTTTAGATCCCCAATCCAAGCAGGTGAGATATTCCAAGCTTGCTCCAAAGTTAAACTTTCATTATCTTGCTGGGCACTGTGCTGATGTGAACTGATCACTGAACCACTTGCGTCTTCTTGCCTCAAACGATCAGCTTGCCAACGTTGTACGTGAATGGCTGTCGGTTGCAATTGACGCTGCGCAATAAAACTTGTAATGCTATCTGATTGTTCTGTGGCATCTGAACGATGATAGCGAATGCTTCTTCGCTCAATTGCTTCAAATTGAGCATTATTATCTATTAACTTAAGTATTTGTGGCTCAATACTGTAATCGTTACTTGAAACAAAAAGATGAGACTCACCAACCAACCAATTAATCGACTCTTCGCGTAACAGCCGAGTTAAATAAGCATAATCACTTTCATTCGATTGCATGGAGAAAGGACGTATATCGTAATTCCTGCTTAAACCACTGGTATCTAATCTTAGACTAGCAGCAAACAAAGGACTTTTACTTTGCCATTCTTTGAAAATAATTTCACAAATTTCCACCGCGCTTTTATTCATAAATACACGGCTATTACACCGTTTGCGCAGTAAACTAGTGGCATCCTGCATTGTAAGCCGATAGAGGCTCAAAGCACCATCACTTTGCCCTTGGCTTGCACCTGTAATAATGCCTGTAGTTCTAAATAGTTGGCCTGAATCTGTCACCTGATCGACGGCAACTTGGCATCCAATAAATTGTTTTAATTCAATATATGGATTTGTAGATAAGCAGATTAGTTCTAAGGATAACCCATCATTAATACCATGATAACCTTCGAGGCGTTGCAGCATGATTTGAGAATTAACTGCTGCATTTGAAAATTGAATACTAATTGCTCGTTTTTGCAGTCCAAAACCAAGCTTATCCAAAATACTGGAAATATTATTTATCATTATTATGACCTTAATTTTACAAAAATATGCTAACAAAACAATGTATTGTTCTCAAAACTATTCGGTATATTTTTTGTTATCAGGGATAAATAATTATTTTTCTTATGAAAATATCAGTTTAAATAGCATTCAAATGATTTAAAGGAATACAAATTCACTTAATTAAACTGACTAATGGCTATTTTACTTCGTTAAAAATTTGTTCCTGTTTACTTGTTTAATTAAACATCTACTTTCTTATGAAAAATAAACACTTGAGATCACTTAAAGCATTTTAAATAGTGTATCTGCCATACAATGTCTTTTTGATATTTTTATTTTCCATTGCTCCCTCTATGTTTGATCACCTGCCCAATAGCTGGCTCATCGGTATTGGCTTCGCCCTTTGCCTGATACTGGTATTTACTTTTTATAAAATACAAAATGCTCTCAGCCAATTTCTCCATCCCTTTAAAAAAGGTAAAACCTATTGGTGCCGAATTACGGCTATAAGTGATGGTGATACACTGACATGTTATCGATTTAACTTTCGACGCTCTGAAACCAAATTACGCTTTGCCTATATTGATGCGCCGGAGTCGACTCAAAGCTATGGGCCTGAATCAAAACGCTTAATCAAAAAAATGGTTTATCGGAAAGTGGTTCGTGTTCGCATTACAGACATTGACCGTTATGGTCGCTGTGTAGGTGAAATCTATCGTTTTCAGAGAAGTATGAATGAAGAGATGGTCAAACGTGGTGCAGCATGGGTCTATGAGGACTATATTAAGGATAAAAAGCATTTGAAACATATGAATGCTTTACAAAGTCATGCGAAAAAGCATAAGAAAGGTTTATGGCGCGGCACCCGCCCTATTCGCCTGAGTGACTACCGAAAAATGAAGAAGTAGCCGATCTGTAAAAACTCAGCCAAAAAAAAGCCGCTCCATATAAAGCGGCTTTTTTATTGATTATTTGAAGACTTTAAAGCGTACAGCATCATCCACAAAGCCTTTTTCTTTAGCTTCCCCCTCAACTGAGCCGAATACCAGTTGTGCTCGCAGTTTCCAACTTACAGGCACATCCCACTCAGCATGGACTTCTTCGTCTACAATTGGATTGTAATGCTGTAAAGATGCACCTAAACCTAAGGTATGTAATGCAGTCCAAGTTGCAAACTGCGCTATTGCAGTTGAATGCTCTGCCCATACTGGGAAATTTTCAGCATAAGATGGAAATTGCTCTTGTAAGTCCTGAATTACATCTAAATCTTCAAAAAATAAAACAGTTCCCACACCTGCTGCAAAACTGGTCATTTTTACCGTTGTTTTAGCCGCGCTTTCTTCATCCTTAGCATAAGACTTCAGTTTTTCAGCCACAAAAGTCCAGAACTTTTCATGTTGCGTATTAAACAAAATCACCGCCCGAGATGACTGTGAATTGAACGATGATGGGCTTTGTTTAATGGCAGTTTGAATCAAATCAGTTAAAAATTCAGGGCTGTGCTCGACCTTTTTACCAATGGCATAAATGGTACGACGCTTTGTGATTAAGTCGATGAACTGATTTGACATATTATAAAATCCTTACGGCTATAGTGTGAATGATGACGCAATGTATCAAGCAATATTAATTCCAACATTTGACCAAATAATAAAATTTAGTGCTTTAGATGCAGTTTAAATACTTTCTTGTGCTCGCAAATACATAGTTTTGCTATCGATATAAAAAATCCTCCATTTGGAGGATTTTTTGAATGACTTAAAATTTGGCTTCTAAGACTTGAGTTGGAATTTTATTTTTCCATAAGTCACGAAGAACGGGTAAATAGAACTTTTCACCCAGTTCAACCAATTCTGCATCGATCAATGCATGAATCTCATGCATAAATAAATAATCGAGTTCAACTGTTTTCAACTGCTGCTGTGCTTTTGCAAAGTCTTTGCGCTTTTGTTGTGCACGTTTCACTAGAGCATCGGCAAAATCTTTATCTTTAAACTGTTTGATCGCGTTTAAGCGTAATTCAATCACGCCCCAACCACTCAACAACAGTTTGAAAAGTTCAAAGTCAGCCGTGGTTGATTCCCATGTCATTTCTTCAAGATTTTCATTTTCAGGTAGAACAGGAAGTAATAACTCCATAACACTTGGAAAAATCTTTTTGAAATTTAAAACAAATTTAACAGGATGCTCACCCGGATAATCGTTAAATTGCACGTTTTTCTGAACATCTGTCAAATAAATATAAAGCATGGTAACTCATCAGCAGTTTATCTTTAGTCGACCATTGTACCGACTTCACCCAAAGATAAAAACTGCTGATGTTCATTTGCTCTTTAGTTGAGCATCTGGACCAAGGGCTATTTTACATTTGGGGAAATCATTTGCTCTGGACGTACCACTTCATCAAACTGCTCAGCAGTGACTAAGTTCAACTCTACGGCCACCTGTTTTAACGTTTTCCCTTCTTTATAGGCTGTTTTGGCAACTTTTGCTGCATTTTCATAGCCAATCACTGGATTTAAAGCCGTAACTAACATCAATGAGTCATGTAAGAAGTGGTCAATTTTTTCTCGGTTTGGCTCAATACCCACTGCACAGTGATCATTAAAACTATTACATGCGTCACCCAAAAGCTGAATCGACTGCAACAAATTAAACGCAATCACTGGCATGAATACATTCAGTTCAAAATTACCCGATGCACCCGCAACATTAATCGTGGTGTCATTGCCTAAGACTTGAGCCACTACCATAGTCATCGCTTCACTTTGAGTCGGGTTCACTTTCCCCGGCATAATACTTGAGCCTGGTTCATTTTCAGGAATACGTAACTCGCCAAAACCACAACGTGGACCACTTGACAACCAGCGAATGTCATTGGCAATTTTGTTCAAGCTTACCGCAAGCGTTTTTAATGCGCCTGAGGCAAACACTGCTGCATCACGCCCAGCCAATGCTTCAAATTTATTTGGTGCAGTCACAAAAGGTAGCCCTGTCAACTGTGCCAATTGCTCCGCTGATTTTTCTGCATAATCGGGATGAGCATTCAATCCTGTACCTACAGCTGTTCCACCTAAAGGCAGCTCATACAAGCCTGAAAGTGCTTGTTGTAAACGCTTTAAGCCGTGATCGAGCTGAGAAACATAACCGCTAAATTCTTGGCCTAAGGTTAAGGGTGTCGCATCTTGTAAATGAGTTCGACCAATCTTAACGATGTCAGCAAATGCTTGAGACTTTGCCTCTAAAGTATCTCGCAGCTGTGTCACCGCAGGAATCAATAATTCATTGATCTGAATACTTGCTGCGACATGAATCGCCGTTGGAAACGAGTCATTGGTCGACTGTGCACGATTCACGTGATCGTTCGGGTGGACAGGTTTTTGTGCACCTAAAGGATTGCCAAGTTTCTGATTGGCGATATTCGCAATCACTTCATTACAGTTCATGTTGCTTTGTGTGCCTGAACCAGTTTGCCATACCACCAAAGGAAATTGACTATCCCACTGCCCTGCAATCACTTCATCCGCAGCACCGACGATGTATTGCGCCAATTCTTGTGGAATTTGGTTAAGTTCAGCATTGGTCTGTGCTGCTGCTTTTTTCACTAAGCCCATGGCACGAATCATTGGACGTGGTAGACGTTCACTGCCAATTTTAAAGTTTTGCAAACTACGCTGAGTTTGAGCACCCCAAAGTGCTTCGCTCGGTACTTCAACTTCGCCCATCGTGTCATGTTCAATACGTGTTTGCATTTTAACCTCTTCCTTTTTAAGTGAATTGCAAAATAATTATTTTGCGCTTGTTTTCCTTATCTTAATGATTAAGTAAAAATATGTAAATGATAATTGTTATCATTAAATTAATTAACGGCTATCTAAACTTTGTCGGTAGAAACGCCATCCATCTTCAAGGATTTGTTCTAAACTGCGCTTCGCTTCCCAGTGTAAAACGTTTTTTGCTTTACTACACTCTGCTGCGACCTGATCTAATTCCACGATATGCGAATCCACAACATCGACTGTAGCAATATCACTTTGTGTCACATTTTCAACTTTTTCAACCAACTGCTGTATCGACACACTTTGACCTGCAATATTAAAAGCTTCACAAGCAAACTGTTGAGTACTTAACCATTGTAACGAAGCCGCAATCGCATCACAGGCATCGAGTATATGTAAAAAACTACGCTCTACGGTATGATCTGTAGTTTGTGCACTTTGTCTAAGTTCAATATAATCACGCTGTTTTGCAGCGACTTGCATCAACAGTGGGATAATATTTTTCGGTAAAGGTGGGAACAGTTCTCCGAGCATCGCATTTTCAAATGCACCAGCAACATTGCCCATTCTTAAAATTGCAATTTTCCATTCATTATCCGTTTTTGCTGTATCTCGAATAATTTCTTCGACCATTTGCTGCGACTTGATATACGGGTTTGGATAGCCGAAATTCAGCTCCAAATCTTCTTCTAAATGTAGGCTGGATTCACCATAGACCGCAAGACTGGAGAGATGAACCAAAGTTCGGACACCTGTGCGCTGCATGGCACGCAGTAAACTCATGATACAACTGACATTATCGTTATAGTACTCCAAAGGCTTCAGTACAGATTCTTCAAGTGATTTGAAACTTGCTGCATGCACCACTGCATCGATGGAATACTGCTCAAAAACTTTGTTTAAAGCAGGCGTATTTCGTATATCAATTTTGACAAAAGGCACGTACATGCCACTAATAAATTCCAATCGTTCAAGAGTTTGTAAGTTCGCATTGGATAAATTGTCTACAATAATGACCTCTTGCCCATGTGCCATAAAGCTCAAAGCAATATGAGAGCCTATAAAGCCTAAACCACCAGTCACTAAAATCATTGTATAGATACTCCTTATAATAATCAGCAAGTTGTGATTTATTGGTGTATTTTTGGTGTTACAAATGACTTATCCACAGATATTAAACGCAAAAAACCGACTTAAGAATTCTCTTGAGCCGGTCAATCTGCAAGAGCACTATACCACCATATTATAGGTTCGGAATATTGCATGTGTTACAGTTATACCTATGAACTGTATATTGTTTATGAAAAGAAAAAGCTTATTGAATAAATTGTGAAGTTTGAAATTTAAAGGGGTGTTTAATGGCCTACATCTCCAAAGACGACAAATGGCTTGTCTATCGAGATGCTACTGAAGAAAATGAATATAACGACTTTTCAGACATTCGGCAGGTGTATCAGCCTGAATGGTTTTGGGTTGATGACAAGGCAGATGCCAAAGTATTTCATGCTGAAAGTATTGCGATCTCATTATTTCATCAATCGCTATCATTTGATGACGTTTAAGACCTGAACGGCTGAGGTTTTGATATTTCGCCAGCTCCGAACAACAGAACTGCAAATCTTTTTTCGCTTGTACACGATCTGTCATAAATCCCAACCCTCCGGTATTTCCGGATAGTTCAAATAAGAAAAGAAAACCCCGCCAATAATGCATATTGAGCGGGGTTCTATGTGCCGTAATACGTTCGGCAAAAAGGAAATATAAATTACTCAATAAAAAACCCGCTTACCTCTCCCAAAGTAAGCGGGTTAAATTTGCGCTTTATTACTAATTCTTTAATTCATCTTTATTTTTCACAGAATATAATCCCATTGTTTCACTATGATGAATAAATCACTCAATTTCTTAAATATCACTTAATTTCTTTCGAGCAATCACGACACACCTTGATCTCATCACCATCAATCGTGTGATCTATCTCAATTGCACCATGAAGGCCAAATAAACACATTAACAATCGGAGCATTACTTTTCTCGATGCAAAAAAAAGCCCACCTCAGCAGTAGATTGATGTGGGCTTAAACTAAGGACCTTGGAAGGTCATTCAGAAACTACAGCTGTTTCTAGCAGCAATCATGCATACTTATTCGTGAATTTTTTGTGAAAAATGAATTAAGAATAAATCAATATTTTATGAATTAACTTTAATTGAAATCTGGGTGGCGGCATTAAAATTTAAACCACTACGATTAAAGTTAAGCCGCCATTGGGTGCCTTGATATTGCTTTCACGGAACAATTCTCAAGGCATAAAAAAACCCAATTAAATGATTAGGCTTGGATGCTCGTCTTTCCGAGTTGTCAACTAATCCACATTATCGGCTCGCTGTTCATAATGCTAAGTGAATTACTATAACTTCGCCCACTATAGCAGAAATATGCCATATACCTTGTACAGGGTCAACTTAAAAATCTTACAAAAATCAGAAGGAATTTATGGTGTGTAAAAGATAACATCCACATCTATCTCATTATATTAGCAATACAAAAGAGTTATCTTAATGCAAGCAACAATAACAATAGGCGACAAAACGACCCATGGGGGTATAGTGATTGAGGCAGATAATAACTTCATCGTTCAAGGTAAAGCTGCTCATCTAAATGGAATGAAACATTACTGCCCTAAATGCAACACTATCGTTACAGCTATAGCAAGTAATAGCTTAGTTGTTATTAATGGCAAGGCTATGATCGTAGCAGGAGATAAAACTACCTGCGGTGCCACCTTCATCTCAAGTCAAAATTTAGTCGTCAAAGCATCTGGTAGTGTTTCTGGATTAAATCGCTCAAACTCACTTACACCAACATCTCAAAATTCCAATAATTTAACTAATAGCTTTAGCGCAGAAAAAGAGCAATATATAAATTACTATATTCCTCAAAACTCTACAGATGTATTTATTAGTCATAAAGCCGTTATTCAACCATTTGATGAAGGTGTCCAAGTTCTATCAGGTGCTGTTAGTTATTTATTAAATTACGTTTTAAATGAAAAAAATTTATTTATCAGTGTCTCAATTAATGCTTATCCGCTATCTGAAAGTGGAAAGGTTCTACCTTATGGTCGTGTAAAAATTAGTCGTGAAGGAGAGCTGTTAAGTGTGGCTAAATTGACAATTGGTGAAGGAATTTGGAATACGGATAAAAAGAAAGCACCACTTGGGAGTTGTAACATCACTTTGCCGGAACCAAATTTACAACTTGTTGAGGTTGAATTAACATTGGGTTACACAGTAAAACCGGCAGATAGTGTGGGATATGTAACCCCTATTCCTCCATATAAAAAATATACTTTTAAACTAAATTCAGCAGCTAAGCGTGTAAACTAATGAAACAGATATTATTCCCACTTTTACTCTCGATCCTTCCCCTTACGGCTTGTAGCAGTGCAAGTGAAACAGAAATCCACACACAAAGCTCAACAACTGGAGCTGATGCTGAACTCTCTCTGGACAGTCAAAAAATCATAAATGAATATAATCAGATATTAATTCAATCTCAAAGCGAGCCAGACCCAAAAATTACTAATCAAAAGCTCAAGGAAATTCTTCCTCAGATCTCTCAAATTAATTCAGAGAAAGAACGAAATAATCTTTCACTTAACATCAATATGAGTCTTGGTAATTATGCTGAAGCCTATGCTATTACAAATAAAATCTTGGCAAGAAAAGAAACAACTAATATGAAAAATCTTCAATGTTTACTCATTGAAGTTTTAAACAAACCTAAGAAGGATATTGAAGACTGTTATTTATACAACGCCAATTTATATAAAAATAAATTAGATAATATGCCTAAAGATGCCCCCTATTACGATCAAACAGAATGGGCATACTATGCAAGTTTGCTTCATGCAGGTAAAAAAGACTATAAGTTAAAATTAAAACAACTTGTAGACTCAAAAAAATCGCCAGAAGACAAAGAAATTTATGAGATGCTGTATGAGGTAGAAACTACCCCGGATGGTAGGAAATCAATCTTAGATAATTATAAGCCCCAAATGTAATGCCAAAAAACCAGCCTAGGGCTGGTTTTTGATAGTATCAAAAGAGATAAATCCATAGCACACATGCAATGCCGCCAAGCCACACTTCACATCTATTCTAGCATTTATCTGTGTACGGTCGGTCCTGAGCATCTGGATTGTAGTAAGTGTTAATTAATATCCCAATTGTTTTATGCCCGGTGATCTTTGCTAAAACCTCAACTGGTAATTTCCGTACCTTAACCATTCTTGTGATTGCTTCATGTCGTGAATCATGGAAATTGATGTGAGGTAGATTCGCTCTTTTTTTAGCTCTCACCCACGTTGCACAACATATATCTTTGTCGATTGGTACCAGAACATTGCTATCCAAAGGTAATAATGAAAGCAGGCGCTTTGCTTCTTTCGATAACGGTACGTTTCGAGACTCGCCATTTTTAGTCATTGGCAGATGTACAAAACCATCTCTCAAGTCTGTTCTACGCATTGCCAGTATTTCACCTTGTCGCATTGCAGTTTCAAGCGCAAATAGAAATGCCCATGCTACATAGTGCTTTGACTTCTCAGGTGTAGACACACCATCCCAATCCAGCGCTTTGAGCAATACTCCTTGCTGTTCAGGCATGATTCGCTGATTTCGTGATTTTTCCTTACTTGGCATCGGCACAGTTTGCCAAACATTCGACTCAATTAAAAAAAGCTCTTTCAAGGCATAAGTGAAAACAGCCGAATAGATAGCATGCTCATTTCTTAAAGTTGATACTTTGACTTCTTTTTTCCGTTTATTTCGCCACTCAACAATGTCGCTGGGCTTAAAATCATAGATAGACTTATCGGCAACATTGGGTGCAATGCGATCAAGGTTTTTAATCTTGAGCATAATTGTTCTAGCAGATCGCATATGTCTGCCATGCTCTTGATAGTACTTATCGCATAATTGGCGAAATGGGTATGCTGGCTTTATTCCTTGTTCTAAATCAGCCTTACCAGTTTTAAGCTCCAGCAGTTTGATTGATGCCCAGTGCTCGCACTCTTTTGCTGTATCTCTGGTCACTGAGTATCGCTGCTTGTCAAAAGTAACAGTGATACGCCAAGTTGACCCACGTTGTATTGGTTTCGGAAGCTTCATTTTTCTTGGTGCAGATCGCCTTTTATTCTATCGAGAATGTAGCAAAAGGAAAGAAAATACAGGTAATTTCGTGCAGATAAAAAATGGATTTTTGTTTTTCTTCATTTAAACCAATTTCATAACATATTGTTTTATAAAATTTATTTTTAAAATATTTTTTATATTTGGTGCTAAATTCTTTAGATACCACCTAAAATCATTGTATACTACCTTTTTATTATGAAGTCCGAATGTACCAAGCAAGCTTTGGACATTCCTCTAGTGAAGTTTGATGAGTACTTTATTACTAATTACCTCCGCACCGAGTTCAATTCATGCATGGCATGCTCTAGGTTTAGCACAAGCACTGCATGCGAAAAATGAACCCTTTCGAGTGTTTTTCTACCAAGATGCTGTTCAGGTTGCCAATGCTCTGCAATGGGTACCTGACGACCAACGGAATCTATGTTCTGAGTGGCAAAAACTCGCTATTCGCCTACCCGTTTGTGTAAGTGCAGCCTTGGCTCGAGGAATTACCGATGCCGAAAATGCACAGCGTCATCAGCTAGCACAGCATAATCTTGCTACAGGTTTTGACTTGGTAGGCCTAGGGGAACTGGCCGATGCCGTTCAATCTGCAGAGCGCTTAATTCAATTCTAAGTGCTAAGTTTTCAAGAATTTGTTGCTTTTAAAAGGTATATTGTGTGAAATCTGTACTGGTTATTTTAACCCAAGCCAATTTGAACTCTTTGCAAGTGCATGAAAGCCTGTCTGCAACCATGGTTCTTGCAACTTTTGGCTGTGAAGTCAAAGTCTTATTACAAGATGCTGCACTCAGCTTATTAAACAATGCTCAGTCATTTGAACCCTTAAAACATGCTTTTAAACTGGCTTCAAACATGGTTGATAGCTTTGAGTTTTATGACTTAAGCCCAATTTGGATTGAAACCAAGAATCAAGCTTCTGCTTTTGTTCAACAAACCGAGCAAGAAATAGAATGTGTTGAACTCAATGCCAATTTAATACAGCAGTTTGACCATGTATTGTATTGGTAAGGAAACAATTATGAGCAAAACACTTTATCTCGTGCAGTCTCCATTTTCCGCGACGGAACAAGTGCTGAGTAAATTACAAAACCTCTATCAATCAGGGGATGATGTGGTTTTAATGGGTGATGCAGCCCTGTATATACAACATACTTTTATTCAGCAGCTAGCTTGTGTATTTGTGCTTGAACAGGATGCTGAAAATATTGCTGCTATCCATTCGAGTAACCTAGAAACCATCAGCTATGTTCGGTTTGCTGAGCTATGCTTAAGCCATAATCGTTGTATCAGTTTAAAATAATTTTGAGTGTTTAGATGAATTTAGAATTAGACCAAGATGGTCATTTGGTTGATTACACCATTTGGAATCAAGAGGTTGCAAAAGAGCTAGCAAAATCTTTAGAGCTTGAATTGACTGATTGGCACTTTGAAATCCTCATGGCAGTGCGTCAGTTTTACCAACAGTTTGGACACTCACCTGCAACACGTCCGCTGATTAAGTTTTTAATGAAAACAGTCAGTGCAGACATCAATAATGCCATACTGCAAGAAAAGTTTAATACTGGGCTTGTAGCGCGCCATCTGAGTCGTTTGGCAGGCGTGCCAAAACCTGCAAACTGTTTATAAACTTAAGCTTGTTTAACGTCTGATTGAGCAGCTAAAGCATCGACATAAACCTGTGTCGGTATCGCTTTGATGTCTTTGGCATGTATGGCATCACCACATTCGTTACAAACCAAATGTGGCTGAATGCTATGCCCACAGGTTTTATGGATAAATTGTACGGGACGACCTAAGCCCTCGTCCATCCATTGATCGGCCCATGTTGCCATGGACATCAGCACTGGGTATAAAGCCAAACCTTTTTCAGTCAAACAATATTCAAAGCGCTCTTGACGATCTGTATAGGGTCTTTTCTCCAAAATATCATGTTCAACCAAACGCTTTAAACGCTCAGAAAGCACATGACGAGTGACACCCAAATTTTGTTGAAAACTTTCAAAACGGCGTGCACCCAAGAATGCATTTCGTAAAATCAACATCGTCCACCGATCGCCAATTACCGACAGCGTTCGTGCAATTGAACACGGTTGTTCTCCGATCTCATCCCATTTCATTGTAAAAAACCAAGTCTCTCTTAGGTCTAACGTTAAAAGATTTAAGACCATAAGAAAAGCTCTTTTTATCAAGCCTTTCTTATGGTGTTTTAACATTTAAGACGGCTCAAAGAGATCTGAATATCATGAAGACTTAAGCACAGCTCATTTCAGCCTTTTGAGGTTGGTGAGGGATCATAAAGTCTTCCATTCCCAACTCACCCTTTTGATATTCATTGAGACGTTTTTGAATGACATAATAAAGCGCTTTTTTGTGCGCTTTTGATAGATTCATCTGTTGAAGTTGCTGCTTCAGATGCTCTAACAATACATCCATGGGCTGGTTCTCTTCTTCCATCAAATACAGATAGCCAAAGATCGCACCACTTAATAGCGCTTCAAAAGAAAATCCATGCGAAACATTGTATGCGACCGATGAAAATACACGTTCAAATGCACTCAACTTACGCAGTGGATCACGCCCAACCCGACTACAGGGGTCTTTATAGGCATACTGGCAAGATTGATCAAAACTTCGCGCTAAACGCGTTAAATCATTTTTTCGTTTTGGCAGGTAATGCGTCAGACCCTGTGTTACTTCTGTAAGCAGTTTTTCAACATAATACTGCACTCGCGGATCGCCCATCGCCACACCAATAGTCTGATGCCCGAGTAGGCTGGCATACCACGCAGTCATGGCATGTACGCCATTCCATAAGCGGTTTTTAATGAGCTGAATATCTGAAATTTGATCTACCAAGATCATTTGACGCATTTTACTGAGTAAGGGACTTTTGTTTTCCACATAGATTGGCATATCCATTTCAGCATTGAAAAGGATTAAATCCATATGCTGTAAAATATGACTCGGTTGGAAATTTTGTCTTAAATCTTCTACATATTCACTGGCACGGCGCTCTTGTTCTGCACTGAGTTTACTGACATCTTCAACTTCAATTTGATTACTCTCGTCATCAAGTTGATATTGCTTAAAAATGTTGTATTTAATGCACAATTGACGATATAGATTTTTATCGCTCAGCTTAGACACCATACGGTTGACTACCGTATCGCAGAAATAGTGCTGCTCTAAAATAAAATCAGCAACAGCATGGTCTGTTAATTCCACCAAGGCTTTACGTACCTGCTCTAGAACCAACTGCTTGGCGCCTATTTTATTTAAGATAATTAACAGCGTCAGTGGAGTTTTAACTTGCTCATCTTGTGCCAGATAGCGTGCATAGAGGCCCTGTGCAATGGTCGCTGCTTCACTGACTAAAGCATTTTCAGCTAGACAAATCGCAATTAAACTCGACTCGACATACATGGCATGCATCTGCTGTAAGTCTTCAGCATCGATAATATGCATATTTTCAATACGCTCATCATAAGACACTTGCCCATAGCGAATACAATACGCCCCAAAAGCGTTTACAGCTGAACGGTATAAACTGTTGCGTGTAGACGCATAGATTTTTTTAGGACGCGTATAGCCATCCCAATGCGACAAGATTTGTGCAATATAGCCTCCGCCAATGGCGCCAAATCCATGAACCCCGACGGTCAGTTGATTTAAAGTTTGAGGAAAGCTTTCTTGTAAATTGGGCATTTCCAGATGCGAGCTATAGATATCTAATTCCATTAGATAGTCATACATATTTTCGAAATAATAATTGGCATGTGCCAACATATTTGCATTGGGTTCTTTAATATCTTTGAACAGTACACAGATACCCCCAGCATCATATGCCGAGCGGATACCATTTTCAGAGTCTTCAAACATAAAACACTGCGCAGGTTCAAGGTTTAGTTTTTGCGCTGCACTTAAAAAAATTTCAGGATGTGGTTTTCCCTTTTCAACCTCATCACCACAGACCAAAACATCAAAAAACTTATAAACATTGGCATTGATTAAATACTCTTCAGCAATCGCTCTTCGACTAGAGGTCGCCACAGCCATACGTAATCCTGCTTTACGTAAGCGTTCTAGAACTTGTACCAAACCTTTTTTAATCGGCACACCATATTGGCGCACTGTTTCTAATTCTAATTCGTCTGCACGCTTACGAATCTCAGCATAGGGAACTTCCTGTCCATATTGCTTTTGCGCCAAGGCTTCCGCACTTCGGGCGCTTAAGCCTAAACATGCCATAAGGTAGGCATCTGAAAACTCGACCCCAATTAGCTCTCTGGACGCCTGTTTCAAGGTTTGAAACCGTAAACGCTCGGTATCAAACATTGTTCCATCCATGTCAAAAAGCGCACCGTGCACAATATCATTCTTAAATTTAAACATTTAGCCTCCGTTTTTATGTTTGCACTTAGACTATACAAAAATCGGGCACAGAGACTTTGATCTGATTTTATGAAACATTTTTGTTTAATTATTAATCAATAGATTGTTGTTTAGACATTTTTTTGTAAGCATAAGGTAACACTAGGTAATCAAAACGTAACCAGAGTGATCATTTTTTAATAAAGCGTGTCTCAAGATGAAACTTCTAAAAATGAATTTGATCTTTATATTCATCAATGATCGATAACCATGCACGAGTTGCAGGATTCATCACTACGGTTGAATTCCATGCCATATTTAAGTTCCACCGCAAACTGGGTTGTTCCACTAAACTGACACTGAATTTAGAGCGATCTAACTGCTCACAATAAATTTGCGGCAATAAAGCAATACCGACACCTGACTCGACCATTTTGGCAATAAAGTCCCACTGGCTACTTTTGCATAATACTTTGGGTTCAAAGCCAGCCGCCATTGCAGCATCTAGAATCACATGGTTTAAAGTAAAGGTGTCTGCATACAGTAAAAATGACTCTTCTTTAAGTTCAGCGAATTGCACCACACCGCGCTTTCTCCACTGTGAATCGTAGTTGGAAAGCAAACACAACGGTGAATCGATAATTTGAATGCCTTGAATGCTGGGTTTTAACTCGCCCAATAAAATCCCAACGTCAATTTTTTTGGCCAAAATGGCTTCTTCAATTCCTGTTGCACCGACTTCTAAAAAGTTCAATTCAATGTTGGGATACAATTTGTGAAATTTAACGATTAAGGAACTCAGCAGTACTGAACCTAAAGGTGGTAAACCCAATCTCAGCACACCTTGTTTCAACCCACGAATTTGATCTGCTGCTTCTAAGATCTGTTGCTCCTGGTGCAAAATCTGCACAGCATGTAAATAGACTTGTTCTCCCATATAGGTCAGTTTGACTTCTCGCTTTCGCCCTGCTTCACCTTTATGAAATAGAGGCAGCCCTATCTCGTCTTCTAACTGTTTTAAAGATTTACTAATAGTGGGTTGAGTAACAGATAGTTCCTCCGCAGCAAGACTAAAACTGTGACTTTTCACCAGCTGCACAAATATTTTTAGCGCTTTAAAATCCAAAATTATTCCAATTAAGCATAATTATTATTTTATTATTCATAATTACACGATCAGGTCAAACTTAAAATAACACCAACAACTTATACCCTGTGGTCTTCCAATGCGTCCGTTCAAATTGCCTTATCGTTCTACTCTTCAAGTAGCTTTGCTGATTGGGATTTGGTATCTCGGAACGCTGATACAAGTCGCCCTGTCTTTACCGATATCAGGTGGGGTCGTGGGTCTAACGCTTTTACTTATTTCTCTGTTAGCGGGTGTATTTAAGCTGGACTGGATTAAGTCAGGTTCGGATTTGCTTTTAGCTGAACTGTTGTTGTTTTTTATCCCCTGTATTATTGGCTTAATCAAATATAAACATCTTTTTCTCACCCAAGGTTGGCAACTGGTTTTATCTATTGTCCTTGGGACCATTTGCGTGATGACCTGCACTGCTTACTGTGTTTTCTTGGGCTTTAAGCTTGAGGCCAAGTTTCAAAAAAAGCCGAAGCAATCACATCAGCTGAAAAGTCACATTTAAGGAACGATCATGCATATTCACTTCGTTGCCTTGATCTGTTTTATCGGAACTATATTGGCCTATCTTTGGGGTAAAAAGTTTTATCAGAAACACCCGTATGTATTGCTCTCACCAGCGGTTTTTATTCCCTGTCTGATTATTTTATGTCTGGTGTTTTTCAACATTCAGTATGACAACTATATGTATTACAGCAAATGGTTAGTCTGGATGTTAGGTCCTGCAACGGTCGCATTTGCCATCCCGATCTATGAATATCGCAAAGTCATTCAGCAGCATGCTTTTTCGATTGCTTTAGGGATTATCGTGGGTATGCTGGTTGGCGTAGTCAGCTCTTTTTACTTGGCACGGTTGTTCCATTTCGATGCCGCAACCAGTTATAGTTTGATGAGCCGCTCTATCTCTACCCCTTTTGCCATGGAAGTCACTCAAGCCGTCGGAGGCTCAGTCGAGCTGGTGATTTTATTCACTGTGATTACGGGGATCGTTGGTGGACTCTTGGCCAACACCGTATTACTTGTTCTAAAATTGGATTCTAAATTTGCTCAAGGTGCATCCTTGGGTAGTGCCGCACATGGTTTTGGTACCAGTACTGCGTTCAAACGTCATAAAGAAGAAGGTGTCGCGGCCTGCCTCAGTATGGTTTTGGCCGGTATTTTCATGGTGCTGTTTGGCCCAAGTTTAATTCACGCTGTCGTTTATCTTCTTGGTTAAACATTCTCGATAAAGAATCTCATACCACACTACTGAGATCCTTGTTGGTTTGTATGTGTTTAAAGCTGAAGTACAACATCAGCGCCATCATCAATACCAATAAAAAATAATAGGGTAAATGTTGATTCCACTGATATAAGCCTGTACTTAGTAAAGGTGCAAAAACGAAACTCAGTGCTTGCGTAGCCGTGCATAAACTGGCAATTTTAGTTTGTAGCGTGGTTGGTGCGGTTTGAGCTGCCCCCGTGGTAAAAGCTGGAATTAAACAAGCCACGGCAATACCATAAAAAACATAAGCTGCTTGGAAAGTCCAAATCTGACCAGCACTCAGTGAAAGTAATAAACCTAAAACCATCGTCACAAGACCGACCCAAAGCAATTGTTTAATTGACCATTTAAAACATTTTGAAATCATCAATTGCATCAAAACGAGCGCTATCCCCACAATCAATGAACACTGAGAAAAATACATTGCACTCTGATAGGTATCGAAATGGAATCGATCTTGGATATAAAAACCAGCGGTTAAATTCAGGGTGACAATAGCGACATATAAGCTAAAGCCCAGCAATAACCAAATCCCTAATTTTGACCATTGCAGCTTTTCTGTCGGGTAATCTTGTAATTTAGCTGTGGTATCCTCCCGTTCTTGTGTCTGTGATGCTTGCTTCCCATGAAAGCCTAGTACAATCCAAGCCGCCATAGCTGTTAAAATAGCCACTGCACCCCATAACGGTGTCAACATACTCCATGTCAGCAATAATGTCGTCGCTAAAGGACCTATCACCACGCCTAAACTGTTCAGCGCGCCAAACTTCGCCATATTCTGGCTACGTTCCTGTTCACTGTGAAAAGCCGTCATGACATAACTTTGCAGCGCAATTTGTGGCATCGCCATAAAAAAGCCAGTACTGGCACGGGTCAATATCAGTAAGCTAAACAAAGCAGCAAATGAAATGGCATAACTCAGTCCATAGCTGAGTACCGCCGCAAATAAGCCCCAAGTGATTGCCATACCGATAAAACCGATACTTAACAATTGATAAATGCTGAATTTTTGAGTTTGTTTAGAAATATAAATAGCTGAGATGGCCATCACCAAAGCACCAACCGAAACCAACGCTCCACCTTGCAGTTCCGTCAGCCCCAGTTGCCGAATAAACGGTGCCAGTAAAGGTAAAATCATTGAAAAACAGGCACCATTGGCAAGGCTGCCTGCAATAAAGATTTTGTTATTGCTATTCATTTTATTATTTAAACCATTTCTTAAAGCGAGATTACAAAGCAAAGAGGTAGCTGAAAGCTACCTCTTCTAGTTGTGCAATTAGTATTTTAATGTGTAGCTCAAACCATAGGTTCGACCTTGAGCAGGTAAGCTTGAAATGGCGCCATAGGTTGGTGCGACAGCCTGACTAAATACAGTTTTATAGTCTGCATTCCATACGTTATACACACCAAAACCCACAGTACCAGGACCTGCTTTGGCATTGGCTATAACGTCCATTGTTGCGAAACCTTTGATTTCAGCAGGAAGCGTTGAACCATACTTTACCGCATCTTTTTTGGCTTTATCTGTACCACCGATAGCAAGAGATTGAACGCGCAGGCTCATATCGTTGTTAAACTGCCACTCAGAAAATGCCGTGCCTTTCAGTGGTGCAACACGAATTGCGTCTAGCTCTTGCCACTTTCCTGCGGTATTTTTAAACTGTCCGCGGGTATAAGCCATGGTTCCACCCACTGTCCAATTCGGTTGTAGTCGATAGGATATATTTCCTTCAACCCCATAAACGCGCTCGTCCGTATCAATTACTTCAATGTTGTAGTTTGGAATACCGTTGAACTTAACCACCTTGTCTGAATCATTATAGAAAGCTGTTAGCCCCAAATTCGAACCTGATTCACCTTGCAAACGCCAACCCAACTCATAGTTATTGACTTTAATTGGATCAATAGTTTGACTATTCACAGTAAAACTTGCGGGTACATCACGAAGCATACGTTGAATGTCTGGTAGACTTGAGCCCTGAGAAAAGTTTGCGAAAACTTGTTGAGCATCCGTCAAATGATATACAGCACCAAGATTAAATAATGTTGCATCATGTTTGATCGTACCACCATTTAAAGCAACTGGTGTATATGTTGGAATAGCATCTGCAACCATCGCTTCACTGTAAGGAATCGAGTCCTGAACTTCACTATCAATACGCTCATGACGAATGCCAGCTTGTAGATTTAAGTGATCCGTAACATCGAATTGTGTTTGTAAGAAAAGACCAAATTTCGACGTATCAACATCTGGACCAAAGGCATATTCATTTTGTGGATCGAGTGTCAAACCATTACTCGCCATAAAGGTTCCAAGATTATATTGTTGTGCAGTCTGAGAACCTTGCTCAAAATCATAATCCATACCATAAGTTAGGTTCAGACTACGGCTACCCAGATCAAAGGCTTTTTGTAAAGCAAGTCGAGCGCCCCATACATCAATATCAGTTTCAGATTGCGTTACGATATATGTACCACCACTTGGAATTGCAGAATGTGCTAAATAATTTGCACTTGGATAAAAACGCCCTGTTTCTGAACGATAATAAGCTTCCGCATTTAATATCTGCCCTAACACATCTTGATGCTCATATTGCAGATTAAAGTTCGAACGTTTGGTTCTTGGCTGAGTATCGAGATCTAAACCTTTTACAGCATTTAAAGTCGGCTCCGCACCAAACAGGACGGCTAAGCCTGTACCATAATCAGGACCATACTCACTATCTTGCTCATCATTATAATATTGCGCACCAAAGCTTAGCTTTTGATTGTCAGTAAATTGCCAACTTAGACGACCATTCACATCGACAGTTTCTGTATCTTGACGATCCGTCTGGGCAACCTCAGGTCCAATACGATCACCGTGACTATCTTGAAATTCGCCACGTTTGTTATAACTCGCACCCAAATAACCACTTACATTACCTTGATTAAAGGCAACCGATTGGAATGCTTCATATGCCATAGCATCGCTACGGATATTATCACCCGACGTCACACCGAGTTTAGATTCAAAGCTCAGTGCATCATCACTACCTTTTTTGGTAATGATATTGATAATACCGCCTGTCGCACCTGCACCATAGATACTACTGGCACCTGATACCACTTCGATACGTTCAATCGAATTTGGGCTGATGCTATTCAACTGACGTGAGCTATCACGAGAACCTGTCTGAGGTACTCCGTCAATCATGTATTGCACTGCACGACCACGCATGGTCATCCCATAGTTACTGGTTGTACCTGAACTTGGTGTCAATGAAGGAATTAAAAAGCCAATAATGTCAGCAGTTGAACGACCTGCATTGGCCTGTTTTTCAATTTCAGCTTGATCAATGCTATAAACGGTGCCCGCAATGTCCGCAATACTCTTTGCAGAGCGGGTTGCTGTCACCACAATCGGTGCGAGTTGTGTGGTTTCTTTTTGTTGGGCCTCAACACTGCTCGTTTGGCTCGCTGAATTTGTTACAACGTTATCTTGAGCATATAACTGTGTACATACAGCCAGTGTTAAACAAGTCAACTGCATAGGTAACATAAAACGGTTCATTTCTTTTTCCTTTTATTAAATTTCTCGATTCAACAGTTTTTGTTGAGTTTTTTGATAACGTGCAATGATGTATTGGCTCAGTAGTACACTGACTACAGATGAAACCGCCAACACCACATAAAAATTGCCATAGCCAAGTGCTTTGGCTAAAAAGCCCGATGCGGCTCCCCCGATGAAATAAACCAACAGTTCAAAACACACCAAGATGGTGAAGTCGGTGCCTGCCTGTTCTTTGGAACTGCTTTGCATGAAATAGGCATATAGCGAAGTCATCGCGACATAACGAATCGCAAGCATGACAATGACAAATCCCCCCAAGAGCAAATGCCACTGGTTTAACCAACCCAAAATAATGGCTACACCAATCACCCCATACAATGCTGTTCGACACCACCCCGCCCAAATGAGCAACTGTGTAGCCTGAATTTTTTTCAATAAAAATGCAGCACTCACAGCAGCAAGCAACCCCACACTTGCGCCAATCACAGACATCAACACCCCAATTTGGGCAAGCGTCCATTTTTGGTCAATCAGCATTGGATTGAGCATCGCCATTGCTGGTGCTTCCACCACGCGATAACACAGGATCAGGGCCAAGGCAGATAAAATTTCAGGACGTTTGAAAGCACGGGCTAAGCTTGGCGCTTGTTTGGCAATATTTGTCTGTTCGTTTGTATTTTCTTGAATATAAAAAACAGCAAACATTGTTAAAGCGGTCATGAGCGCTAAACATACCAATGCACTTTCCCAGCCATAGTACTGGTATAGCCACAGTGTCGCTGCGCCCCCCAACATACTCCCCAAAGCCACCCCTATACTCTGAGCCATACTACCTAGGCGGTAGTCAGATGCTGAAAAGGTTTCTACGGTATAACCATCAATGGCAATGTCTTGAGTCGCCGCAAAGCTTGAAATCCACAAGCCAATCACAACAAACACCACCAGCCCATAAGAGAACTGGGTAAATGCCAAGGCCAATACCCCAAGTACTAGGGCTATTTGTGTAAAGAGCAGCCATGTTTTTCGTTTACCTAAATTTTTGATATAGAGTCGGTCAATGAGTGGTGCCCATAAAAACTTAAACGCCCATGGAATATAAAGCAGCGACAGCATTCCAATCCAACGTAAGTCTACCCCCTGATGTCGCAAAATAGCAGGCAATGCCACATTGTAAAAATACAAAGGCAAGGCATGTGCCAGATATAAAACAATGACAACGGCTAAGCTCAAAGCTGAGATTTGGCGTGTTGCTTTTTGTGTATTTAGGTTTTGCATATCCACCTCTGCACTGCCCATTGCAGTGCATCAGAATGATCAAGTGTGACGTAGTAAGGCACCCGCCATGCAGCATGCAGCGAAGGTGTATTCAGTCGTTGTTGGTCGGTTGGGTCTTGTGCAATTCGAACCAGACCCAAGCAGTATTGAAAAAAAAGTTGTTTATACTTTTTGTACCAAACCGCTTGCAGTTGACGGTATTCCTCAGGAAATTCCGTACCGATATCGGTTTGCATGACCAAAACAAAGTGCTGTTTTTTTAAGAAAAAACGTTCGACTTGGCTAAGCCATTGTTCAAATTCGTCGACAGTAACATGCGCTGAAAAGCGCATGTCCATGATTTGTATATGTTCTGAGCTATAGCTCATGTAAGTTCCTCAGTCCTATTGAGTGGGTTATGGTTTTGCATAAATGCATTTGAATCAGTTAAATACCCTCCAAATTTTTCATAGAATTTTTGTTTAAAGCAGTAATACAACATGGCCGTTTTTTCAGGCATCGGGATCAAGCGCTGCGCCTCATAGCACATTTCTTCGACTACTGCGGCATAGGGTTTAACGGTGTGGTCAGGCTCCCCGACAATTTTGTCGGAAGGTGCATTTTCAAAAATATAAAAACCTAATAGCCGCATCACTGGACGCAAGTAGCCTTTACCGAAAGCCGACTTTTCACCAAACAATAAATGCCAACCGAGTTCTAAATCATCACCATCGTAATAACGTCCTAGACGGTCACGCTTGCCTTCATAGATTTCGGTATAGCCCACATCCTGTCCATCCACCCCAACGATCAACAAACGGTGATGGTCATCGGCCAGCATTTTTTCAAAATACACCGCGAGATCAATTTCAGACTTATTCAACTGCCACTGTGGAATAACATGAGGCTCATGCATCCATTTATGTAACAGTGCTAAGTCCTGCGGATACTGTACTTGGCGCAAGTAAAATTGCGTCTCATTCTCATAGTATTCGTAGAAATTGGGAAGTTGCTGTGAAAGTGTTTTCATGTAGAAGCCTGCTAATTTTTGAATGTTTTATGATGCGATACGCTTTGTGGTTGTATCGTCAGTTGATTTAGATACCTGCTCTGACCATCGTTTTAAGGTTTCAGGGCTGACAGGATTGGCAATTGGATCTAAAAATACAGGGACAGGACGTTCTGCTTCATCGTTATAACTGGTGGTAAATAGACGCACTCGGTTTAAACAAATTTTTTCAAATTCGGCTCTAAACATGGCAAATTTTTCAATGCGTTCTGCCAACTCTGGATGCGCCTGATGGAAAGTATCAATGACCAATGAAATGGTTTGCCAAAATTCAACTTCGCTATGCTCAGGGTAGTCTTGTAAAAATACATTACAGATATAACGGTAATGCACCATAAACAGCCCAGTGAAAATAAAATGACTGAGTTCATGCGCAGGATGACGCAGTAAAATTTGCCCTTCGATAGGTAAACTGGCTAATTCTGGGAAGTCTTCATCAACCAAATTGATATCATCAATAAAGTCTTTCAGCACCATTTTCTGCGGTACGCCATTGGCATGAATGAGCATGGTATTTTCCCCATGTGGAGAAAAAGCCAAGCCATATTTGTACAAGCAGATTAAGAGTGGAGTAACAGAGACTTCGGCAAAGCGTTTTAACCACTGTAATGGACTCAAACCCGACGCCTGAATCAACACGGCTAATATCGACTGTCCGTTGATGTCTCGATGTAATAAAGCCGCTTGAGAAAGTGCCTGTTCACCTGTTCCAATCACTGGATCTACACTTTCACGCCACAAACACCCAAACAGTTCTTTAAACTGATACGGCGCACCTTCAATCTGATCAAAACAAGGCTGATGAATGGTCAAAGTTGCCACTTCACCTAAGAATGCAACGCCTGACTGTTTCAAGTCTGAATCTTGAGATTGAATCTGCTTTAACCAAGCTGTGACGGCTGGAGCTGCTAAGTTTCGTTTAGACGGCAACCCACGATACACCGCAGTATTGAAGATACTGACAGGCAATTTGACATAATGACGCTCAGGCTGACTGATATTGCAAAGTGTGCGAATCGACTGCATAGGTACATAGTCATCTTGCCCAACGCCTAGTTCAATAATGCGCTGATCCACGATTTCATTGGCATAAGTTGGCACTAACCATTGATGCCACTGCCATGCATGTACTGGAATAAGGAAATAGTCACGACAAGAGCAGCCTCTTTCATGTAACTGTTGTTCAAAGCTATCTAACTCTTCTGCATCCAACTCATATTGATAAAGAGTCCCCGCTTGCCACTCCTCGGTAGAACGGAACTCTGCCAAATCACGATGCACCGCAAGCCACAGTACTTTGACTGTTGGCGAAAGTTCAGGAGCGGCACTTAAGTAGTCGTCATAACCAAAACCCATACGACCTTTGCTCATAATCAACCACGGATGACCACGGAGCATACCTTCAATTTCATGATGTGATGCCGTCAATGCTGCTGCACTGCTTAAACGACGTTCATCAAATAAATGCGCCTCAGCTAACCATGTATTGTTCATTTCTTTGATGAGATATGCCTTGGTAAAGGGCTTAACTTCGGTTTGATTTGAAAACGCGCGAATAAAAGTATGTAAGTTCCATGCAGGCAGGTCTTCAACCACGCTCAACTCACGTACTGAACCCTCCTCAATCTGCCAATGTCCCAATAAATAGTTTTGTGCTTTAAAAGTATAGGTTTGATCATCCAACGTCAGCTGGTAACGATTGTTCTTTAAATCGGTCACTTGAATAATTTCTTCATATAAAAATTCAGCAATCGCCATTTCAATTAAGCGCTGTCCTGCCAAACGCCACTGTTTCTGATTCACCTGAAGTTGTGCAAAGCTCATATGATTTTCTCGAATGTATAAGGCTGCATAGAGGGATGTGCCCCTGTTTGTATTTTGCGCTGCTCAATATTTTTTGATTTAGGAATCGATGGTGCTAAAGCAGCTGTTCGTGTAATAGATGTGTCATTCTGCACATACATTTCAGGGTTCTGCTCAGCGTTGAAATGCTGAAAGGTCTCTTCATTACTGTCCAGCTCATACAGCTGATAACCCAGTAGTTGATTGGCGATGGTCGCAGCACGAAAAGCGCCTAAACCTAAATCAGGTGTACCTACGCCATGACTGTGCATTTCTTGGTTTTGCACATAAATTTCACCCATTGCTGTATGCTGCAAGCGATAGTCTTGGCTCACTTTCCAACGCCCCGCTTGATCTGTTGTAATCAAGGGCTTTAAGTATTTTAAAAATGAAAACTCAGGGCTGTAATAACCTGTAGACGCCACTACAAAATCAACATCCATATAAAAACGTTGCTTGGTTACGGTATTTTCAAGGCTCAAGCGAATCTGCTGACTTTCCCGTAACTCAGCATCAAGCAACTGAATTTGTGCATGCAAATGTGTTGCTTGTACAGCAGAGGCAATACTACGATGGTAAAGTTTTTGGTAAATCTCACGTATGGTTTTGGCACTAATGCCTTTGTACAGCAAGCCTTGATCTTTCAACTGCGCTGCTTTTTGTGTTTCTGAAAGTCTATAAAAATGTTGGGTATAGTTCGGACTAAAATGTTCCAATCCCAAAGGTGCATATTCCATCGGGAAAAAGCCATTGGAACGCGTCAGCCAATGCAGCTTAAAGTCAGCCGTTGGTACACAGTCATGTTGATACTGCTGATCAAACAAATCTAAAAAGACTTCAGCAGAAGACTGACCTGAGCCTAAGACTACAACATTGCCTTTGAGCTTGCCTTTTTTATGGATTAAGTACTCTGCTGAATGAATACATTTTTCGGGGACTTGTTGTTGTAACTTACGCAGACATTCAGGCAAATAAGGCTGGTTGCCCGAACCAATCACCAAGTTTCGACACAAGTAACGAATAAAACGGCCACCTTGCTCAACCACCACCTCAAAACCTTCGCTTTTGGCATAAATTGCCTTCACCGTCGATTGGTACTGTATATGACCCAGTTGATCCGCCACCCATTGGCAATAATGGTTATATTCACGGCGCGGAATATGAGGCTGCTCAAGGAAGTAGAACTTATATAAGCGCCGCTGTGATTTTAGGTAATTCAAAAAACTTAACGGACTGGTCGGATCCACCATCGACACCAAATCCGCCATGAATGGAACTTGTAAGACCGTATTGGGAAGTTGCATACCTGCATGCCAGTCGAACTGCGCTTTTTTTTCAAAAAACAAATAGTGCAGTTCAGTCTTTTCATGTAACAAACTGGCTAGGCTTAAGTTAAATGGCCCAAGGCCAATCGCAATAAAATCAAGCATAGAGAGCATCCTCTTGTTTGATATAGAGCGGATTGGCTAACTGAATATAGACAGACTGATTTTCAACGGGTGCAATCAATTCATCTAGTTCATGTAAACGGGTCAGTAAGTTACCCTTATAAGGCAGCGTCGGTTGATACAACAGACTTTGAATCAAACTACTCTCTGGATATTGCTTCAACAGGTCAAAGAGGTGTTGCTGTAAAACAGACAGTAAATCTTGCTCACTAACAAAACCTGTTGCACCGATGGCATTGATGATGCCAAACAAGGTATTGCCAAAGAAATAATAACTAAAGCGCTCATCGACAAAAGCCTTTGAACCTACCGCATGGGCTTTATCATTCAGTTCTGGAAATTGTTGTAAAATTTCATCTGCGAGTTCTTCGATATAATAAAAACCTTGATTGTCCCGTAGCCATAGCCACTGTGGCCAGCCATCTTTCAATTCAACCAAGACATTTTGCTGATGTGACTCAAAGGCCATACCATAACGATGGTAGACGTACATGAGTGGGCTCAGACTGATGTTTAAAAAGGTCTTGAACCAATCATGAGCGATTTGTGCTTTATCATTTAACTTTTGTTGAGAAGCAATTTGATCAAATAATGCATTAAAACGATTACGTTCTTCTACGGGATGATCCTGACACAATGAAGCAATACACGTGACTTGCTGTTCGGGAGTAAACGGCTGATCACGTACAATACAAATCGTTTCATCGATGATTTCACCATCTAACTGAATAGCAATCCACGCGGGATCATTCACCGCTTTTAGGCTTGGACATTGTTTTAAAATATCTCGACCCAATTCACTGTGCCAAAGCCGATGGGTCATTTCACCGCGGTGACATTCTTTTGCTAAATTGACGCGAATAGAGTTGGTAATCATCACTGAAAGCGAAGGTTTCAGCATCCACGGCGCATTAAAACTCGCCAAAGTACGTACAGAAGTGGTTGGTGAAAATATCCATGCTTTTTCGCCCAAATCGATGATTTTCAGTTTAGCCTTTAAACTTTTAAACCATGCTTTACTTTGTAAATAGCGGGCTTGCCATGGATGCAGTGGTAGCAATTTGTAATGTGCATATGCAGCTAAGGTTTCAAGTTCCGATTCAGACAAATGCCATTTGATTTCTTGTTTAAGTTGCTCTGAAAAAGCCTGCTCAAGCGCTGTTCCTTCCGCAACATATTCAGATGCCACCAGCCAATAATGCAGTTGGGTCTGCCCACAAGCTTCGGGGGAATATTTTTGCCAGTCTTCATGGACAAAACCTGTTCGGCTTTTCGGTGCAGGATGCATGCTATGACCTAAAATCAAAGCCTGTTCAGACGCTATAAAACCTTGCTCAAGTTGTACGAGCGCATCAAAATTCTCTGCCCGAATATTTAAAAACTGTTGTAATGCATCACGACTTTGAATCCAACGCTCAACCAAGGATGCTGCATCAACATGGCCTTCGGATTGTTGCACTAACTCTTCGAGTAGCAAACTGACCATTGCTGCAGCGCTAAAGTTAAGCTTTTGGCCTTTTTGAAAAATTTGCGGTAAAGCCGCAATACGATGTCGCCCAACACGACTGACATAACTTAACGGAACAAAAAGCTGTGCTTGGATTAAACTAAGCGGCAAAGATAACAGCGTCAAACCTTGGCTAAACGCGAGTTGAGTTGAATTTTGTTGATACTTCTCAAACAGGCTTGCCTTGCCTGTTTCTTGTGAGTATGCATTGACAAGATGCTGCATCGCCAAGCGATTGGCTAGCTCTTTCATCTGACCATTTCCTCTTTTTAAAGCTTATTCCAAGCTCATTTCATGTAATTATGTTTCTTAAAGGTGTTCACGTTGGCCAACGCTGCAAAAGCATGTTAATGGTAATTATTATCATTTATCTTTGCAATTTTGTTTACTTTTGAAAATATACGCACTACACCAACATATATTATTGTTTTTTAATACTTTTAAAAATTTAATCAGTTTTTCTGATAAAGCCTATATAAAATTACACCATAGCTTTAAATGATAGTTTATGAATTTATAATTGATTCGAACTATAAAATTTCCCTATATTTCATAAGGAAAAGCCCATTCAGTCACCTGAATGAGCTTTCATTTGTGCTCAAAAGAACTCAAGACTAAATTAATATAGATAAAGCAGCGAAGACGTCACTACTCTTTATTCATCCAGTACATCAGCAAAAGTGGCTGAAAGTACTTTTGCTAAATCCTGCGGTTTTAAACCGATATCTAAGCCGCGCTTCCCCCCACTGACATATAATTTTTCCAACTGTACTGCGCTTTGGTCAATCACGGTTTTTAACCTTTTTTTCTGCCCGACAGGACTAATCCCACCGACCAAATAACCTGTCAGTCGTTCTGCATCTTTAGGGTCGGACATTTTTAGTTTTTTTGCCCCCACTGCCTGTGCAACTTTTTTCAAATTTAACTGATGATGTACAGGAAGAATCGCAACAAAATAGTTTTTTTCATCGGTCACTAAAAGTGTTTTAAACACCTCTTCGACACGTAGATTTAATTTTTCTGCGGCTTCAAGCCCAAAGCTTTTTGCATTGGCATCATGTTCATATTCATGAATAGAAAAATCGATTTTATTGGCTTTTAAAAGTTTGGTTGCAGGTGTCATTTCTGTTCAATATTTTCACTACATATTCGGCATTATATGCCTATTCAAAAAGAAAGTTTAGCGGTACACCTATCATGATCATCGAACTTACAGGCACTCAACGAATCAATGACTGTAAGTTCGATGTCAACTATGTATGCACCTTGTTATCACTGAAATATCACAGTTTAGTCTGCACTTAATCCAAATTTCTTAAAGATTTGAGCACGGCGCTTTGGCAAAATATTGGCTTTGGTCAAATCACCTTCGTAGTGATCAAACACTCGTTGATCCATCATTTTAAACCACAGCTTTGGAATTAACGCTGGAATTAACATGGTGGCATAACCACTCGGTAGCTCAGGGGCTTCATCAAAATGTCTTAAGGCCTGAAATGGGCGGGTTGGATAGGCATGATGATCTGAATGGCGTTGTAACTGGTATAAGAATAAGTTAGTCACAATGTTGTTATTATTCCAGCTGTGTTCAGGCATGGTTCGCGCATAACTTCCATCTTCTTTTTGGCTACGCTTTAAACCATAGTGTTCAATATAATTAATAATTTCAAACAGACTCACGCCATAAAATGCTTGTGTCACCAGATATGGCGTCACTTTTTTACCAAACAATTTAAACATGGTTGCATGAAAACCAGCACTCATCGCCCATCCATGAAACAGTTCATTTTCTTTAGAGAAGAAAGATAGTCCTTTTCGTTTTAGGCGCTTATGTTCAATTTCAACAGCCGACTTCAGCCCACCGAAAACGGTGCGTGGCCAAAACTCATAAAAAGTCTCCCCCATTTTCGATGAAGCAGGATCTTCTGGCGTTGCAGCACGTTTATGATGCCCATAAGGGTGCTCAATGCGGAAATGGTTGTAGACCAACGGCGCTAAAGTCATGTGTGACCAATAATGATCTGATTTTTTAGGACGGTGACACAGCTCATGTGCTGTATTCACTGCTACTCCATTAATTGCCCCCATGGAAACACCCAATAATATTTGGTCGAGCATCGATACATTTTGGCGAGTCACCACATAACCTGCAAACAAATTGGCTGCCATTTGTAGCGGAATGAACAATTTCACAATACGGTCATAGTACGGGTCATTTACCAAGACCTTAATTTCATCATCCGAAGGATTATTTTCATCTGCACCGACCAGACCATCTACCGCAGGAATAATGACATGCAGTAACAGCGGCCCACCCAAAGCGAAGATTTTCTTAGTGGGTTTCGGACCAAAATGATAGCCCGCTAAAATGCCCATGCCAATCACAGGAAGCCCAGGACTCAATAACCAACCAAAACGCTTTTTATCGATCCCTGCTGCATTTTTGACGACCACGCTAGCATTCGTCATTTTCACTGATGCATTCATTACCATTCTTCCAATTTTCTTGTTATGCCTTTATATTTCTAGAAATGGGACATAAAGAACAGTTGCTAACGTCCAAGAAAACAGCGTAATCGTCCTTGGCCTGAAATGACTTAAATTGACCCTAAATCAAATATTAAGCCTAAGATGTAAAGACTAGAAATCGTAAAGTATGGATGCTTTAAGTAAAATTTTTGAAGATATACACCTCAACCAATCTGAGTACCTCTACCTTAAACCGTATGGTGAGTGGGCTTTTCGCTATACCGAACAATCCACCATGATGGCCTATGCGGTACTTCAAGGACAATTCACCATTTGTTTAGATGCTAAACAAATTATTGTTGCTGAAGTCGGAGACTTGATCTTACTCCCTTCAGGGCCAAGTCATGAGTGTCGATCCTCAACCACCGACCAACTATTGGAAGTATTCGATATTTCTGACTTATTTGCCCAAAACCAACACAAAGAAGTCTCTTTTGGGAGTAATGCGACACAACAAAAAACCGTGATCTTGGCCTTACATGCACATATGGACCCTATTATGGCGCGTCCGTTGGTACAGGCCTTACCCGCGTTTATTCACCTTCAACACAAAGATCTCAGCACGGTTCCTGAATGGTTGCAAATTGGGCTGCAGTTTCTCGCTCTAGAAGTCCAACGCATACGCCCGGGTCGTGACAAAATTTTGGATCATTTGGTGAGTATTTTATTGATTGAATGTGTACGTGATTATATTGATGCGCTGCAAGATTCGAACAATTGGCTGAGTGCTTTATCTCATCCTGAACTCTCCAATGCCCTTACAAAAATTCATGCGGAACCTGCACAGCCTTGGACAGTTGAGTCCCTTGCAGAACAGTGTTGTATGTCACGGTCTAAATTTGCCACATTGTTTAGCCAAATTTTAGGCATCAGCCCTTTGGCTTATTTGCAACAACACCGTCTGCGTTTAGCTGCCCAATACCTGCGTAATGGACAAGGTACTATTCAGCAAATTGCACATCGGGTGGGTTATAACTCTGAAACGGCTTTTAGCCAAAGCTTTAAACGACAGTACCAACTGAGCCCAAGCCAATATAGAAATAATCAAAACCCAACTTAAAATGCTCGTCCGTAATGGTTTAATAGCAATCTTCTCTCAGCTTATGTCTTTGTCCGTCGAGATAAATACCCTGAACTTGCAGACAAAGATTAGCATCTTGTGAAAATCACACTATAATATCCCGCATCCTTGCTAGAGATGGCTTCAAACCACTGCTTGTTTGTTCTTTTTCGCTCTAGCCACACTTTTTTAAGTCCAGTTTTCATCCGTGATTCGGCTTATTTTTCAATATTTTATCTCTTATATGTCCATGCTGACATATAAGAAAATTTAGGTGCCAGCATGGAAATCAAGGTTAATTATCTCGATAATCTTCGCCAAGAAGCGAAGTTCGATGATTTTACAGTCATTGCCGATCAACCGATTCGCTACAAAGGTGATGGCTCTGCACCCGGTCCATTTGACTACTTTTTAGCATCTTCTGCGCTTTGCGCGGCTTACTTTGTCAAAGTGTATTGTTTAGCACGTGACATTCCAACTGACAACATTCGTTTGTCACAAAACAACATTGTTGATCCTGAAAACCGCTATAAACAAATCTTCAAAATTCAAGTTGAGCTCCCAGCGGACATTTCAGAAAAAGATCGCCAAGGTATTTTGCGCTCTATCGACCGTTGTACTGTTAAGAAAGTGATTCAAACAGGTCCTGAGTTTATTATTGAAGAAGTGGAAAGCATTGATGCCGATGCACAAGCCCTGCTTATTCCAAGCCTTGCTTCTGAAACTAGCACAATCATTGCGGGTAAAGACCTGCCTTTAGAAGAAACCATTGCCAATATGTCAGGTATTTTGGCTGGTCTAGGCATGAAAATTGAAATCGCTTCTTGGCGTAATATTGTGCCAAATGTGTGGTCTTTACATATTCGTGATGCTCAATCGCCCATGTGTTTTACCAACGGTAAAGGGTCCAGTAAGGAAAGTGCATTAGCTTCTGCGCTGGGTGAGTTCATTGAACGTCTGAACTGTAACTTCTTCTATAACGACCAGTTCTGGGGTGAAGACATTGCCAATGCCGAGTTTGTGCATTATCCAGATGAAAAATGGTTCATGCCAGGTCCAAATGGTGAAATGCCTGAAGGTGTACTGGATGAGTACACCCTTGAAATTTATGACCCTGAAGAAGAACTGTTAGGTACGCATTTATACGACACCAACTCAGGGAAAACTGAACGCGGTATTTGCGCTTTACCTTTTGTTCGCCAGTCTGATGCTGAAGTGGTTTACTTCCCATCGAACTTAATTGAAAACTTATACCTTAGTAACGGGATGAGTGCAGGAAACACCTTAGCTGAAGCACAAGTACAGTGTTTGTCTGAAATTTTTGAGCGTGCGGTAAAACGTGAAATTTTAGAAGGTGAACTGACCCTACCAGATGTACCGCAAGAGGTTTTAGCGAAATACCCAAGTATTTTAGCGGGCATCCAAGGTTTAGAAGAGCAAGGTTTCCCTGTACTGGTGAAAGATGCTTCTCTAGGCGGTCAATACCCTGTGATGTGTGTGACTTTAATGAACCCTCGTACAGGCGGTGTATTCGCCTCTTTCGGTGCACACCCAAGCTTTGAAGTTGCGCTTGAGCGTAGCTTAACTGAGCTACTGCAAGGTCGTAGCTTTGAAGGTCTGAACGACTTACCTTGCCCAACATTTAGCTCAAATGCGGTCACTGAACCCAATAACTTTGTTGAGCACTTCATTGACTCAAGTGGTGTGGTGTCATGGCGTTTCTTTAGTGCCAAATCAAACTATGACTTTGTCGAGTGGGACTTTACCAATCAAGGCCAAAACTCAAATGCAGATGAGGCTGATGCACTGTTCGGTATTTTGGAAAATATGGGCAAAGAAGTCTATATGGCCATTTACCAACATTTAGGTGCAACGGCGTGCCGTATCTTGGTACCGGGTTACTCAGAAATTTACTTGGTTGAAGACTTGGTTTGGGATAACACCAACAAAGCACTGCTTTACCGTGAAGACATCCTCAACTTACACCGTTTAGACAACGAACAACTCGAAGCGCTGGTTGAACGTTTGGAAGAATGTGAGCTAGATGACTATACTGAAATCAAGACTTTGATCGGAATTGAGTTTGATGACAATACCGAATGGGGTCAATTGACTCTGCTTGAACTTAAACTATTGATCTATCTTGCATTAGAGCAGTTTGAGGAAGCGAAAGACTTGGTTGAAGCATTCTTACAATACAACACCAATACCGTTGAACGTGGTCTGTTCTACCAATGCATGAATGTCGTGCTCGAAGTGATGTTAGATGACGACATGGAACTGGAAGAATATGAAGCAAACTTCCGCCGTATGTTCGGTGATGAACGTATGGATGCGGTAATAGGCACAGTTGAAGGTCGTATTCGTTTCTATGGTTTAACAGAAACCAGTATGAAACTTGAAGGTTTGGACCGTCACTTACGTTTAATCGACAGTTATAAAAAGTTACACGCTGCTCGTGCTAAAGCCGTTGGATTAAAACCTTAAAATAAAAAGAAACAACCCAAATACGTTTGGGTTGTTTCTCACTGCACCTATCACGATGTCTTAAAGAGAATTAATCTAAAATATTTAAAATCGCCTCAACAGGATTTTCACTATTACCTGCAAGTAATTGTTTATGCATGGTAATGTGCTGCATAGCCTGAATCTGTGCTGTTTCTATATTCATTAATTTTTCAATTTCAGCCGCCAATTTCTCAGGTGTTGCATCTTTTTGAATTAATTCTTGTATCACTTTCTTGCCCGCAATAATATTCGGCAATGAATAATATTGAATCTTGATCAAGAATTTCACCACATGATAGGTGAGCCAATTCAACTTATAGAAGGTCACCATTGGTCGGTGTAACAGCATAGCTTCCAAAGTTGCTGTACCTGAAGCCAAAGCTACAATATTAGCGGCGTTCATAACTTGACGCCCAATCTTCGACTCGGTGCCTGAGTTTTCAAGTAAGTCAATTTGATCGACCAGTTCTTTTGGATACTGGGCAAGCAAAGCTTCGATTTGTTGCTTACGTGCATCGTTGATAGCCGGTATCACAAAGCGATAGTTTGGATATTTGGCGTAGAGCAATTTTGCAGCATCTAAAACCAGTGGACCGAGCTTTTCAATTTCACCACGTCGACTTCCCGGCAATAAGGCAATATGCTTTTGGGTCAGATCTAAACCCAGTTCTTCTTTGGCTTGTAAAATTGGGTTTTCCAAAGGCAATTGGCTGGCCAAGGGGTGTCCTACAAACGCAGCAGGAACATTCCATTTTTTATAAAATGCTTTTTCAAACGGAAATAAACACAGTACCAAATCAATAGAAGCTTTGATGCCATGAACCCGTCCCTGACGCCATGCCCAAACGGAAGGACTAACATACTGCACGGTTTTTATTGGCAGTTGTTTTTGTTTTAAACTTTTTGAAAGACGCAGATTAAAGTCTGGTGCATCAATCCCAATAAACACATCGACAGGATGGGCTGTCCACTTCTCTACCAGTCCATCACGTACAGCAAAAAGCTTTTTAATGTCTTTAAGAACCTCAACCAACCCCATAACAGACAAAATATCCATCGGATAAAAGCTCTTGAAACCCTCTGCAATCATTTGCGGGCCACCAATACCCTCAAATTCTGCATCAATTCCTTGCTCACGAAAACTGCGAATAAGTTTAGCACCTAAAGTATCACCCGATACTTCACCCACTACGATTCCAATTTTAAGTTTCCGATTTTGCAAAGCATTATTCCTTATTTTTCAACCCATGCATCATAACATAGCGTCTTTTGGGATGGGTATTGATCGGCTCTTTCTATTTATGCTGCAGATAAAAAATGAATGACTTATTTGATACATCTAAAGAACACGAAAAAAGTCGGGTTAATTTCAATTTTCGATCATTTAAATATTGCATAAGATGCCTATTAGAACATAAAATTATTGAGAATCATTATCGTTAATTCATATATACTCTGTTGCTCAACTTACGCTGCCTAATACCAGTATTTTGGCTACGTCGATTGCTTATACGCACAATAGAGATGATTATGTTTTGCTTAAATATTAAATTTAGGTTCAATGCTTAGTGAGTACAACGTAACGTTAAGCCTCCCTTTATGACTTCATTCATGTGATCTTTATGCCCCTAAGTCAGCTTAAATACCCTATAACCGTTATGTTCCGGTTTTTGATCGCATTTGGCTTAGGCTATATATGTACATTCATGTTATCAGAACTGCTTACACTCAGTTTTTACCCTCAATTAGCTAAAGCAGAATCCATTTATTTGGCGGCTTTTCTATCTCTTATTTTCTTTATCATTTTTGTCATTTTGAGCTTTTGTGTTCAATCCCTGAAAAAGTTAAGCGCTTCAACCATTTCGCTTTCCCTTTGCTTTTTTCTATTGCTGAAGTTCGTAGGTTAAACCATGCAAAAATCTGTTCGCCAATCAATGGCATGGCTACACTCTTGGCTTGGACTAACACTGGGATGGTTATTATTTGCCATTTTTTTAACAGGTGCTGCGACCTATTACCGTCATGAAATAAATTTGTGGATGCAACCTCAATTTGCCACCATGCAGGTCAAACAAGACACTGCGATGAACTCGGCATATCAATATTTACAAAAAAATGCCACAGATGCGCAAAGTTGGTATATCGGCGTAGCTAGTCCGAGTTCACCTGTTAATAAAATCTACTGGCAAAAGGCCGATGGTGGCTACGAAAATAAGACTTTGGATGCGAACACAGGTAAAGAAGTCACCTTATCTGCAACTCAAGGCGGTGAGTTTTTCTATGGCTTTCACTATCAGCTGTATGGTGTGCCCTATTTTATCGGTAGGCTTTTAGTCACTATTGCGGCCTTCTTAATGTTGATCATCCTCATTTCAGGCGTCATCACACACAAAAAGATATTCACCGAATTCTTTATCCTTAGAGCCTTCAAGGGTCAACGCTCGTATCTAGACTTTCACAATGTTACCTCTGTCATTGCTTTACCCTTTTTTCTGACCATTACATTCACTGGTTTAGCCATTTTCTTTTATCTCATTCTTCCCAATGGCATGAAGAAACTTTACCCAGAGCAACCGTTCCAATATTTTGATGAAATTAGAAATATTAGCATCAGCTCTGAGGCTAAACCGACACCTGCTACGATGCGACCAATTGAATACTTCATACAACAATCTGAGCAGCGTTGGGGTAAAACAGAAATTGGCAATATTACGGTCAAACACCCCAATACCAATATCGCTCAAGTGAACTTGGTTGAGTCAACTGACCGAAGCATCACGCGAAACCAAGCCCAACTCAGCTTTAACGGCGAATCTGGTGCCCTGCTCGGAGACACTCGAAATAATAGTGCAATCGCCACGCTCAATAATGGAGTCTATGGTTTACATATGGCACACTTTGCGCAGCCTCTATTACGCTTTACGTTATTTTTCTCAGGGCTTTTAGGCTGTGCCATGATTGCGTCTGGGCTTTTACTCTGGAGCTTAAAACGTCAGCTACAAAATAAGAAACAAAGTTTGCACTTTGGACATTATGTAGTTAACCGCCTAAATACGGCTGCCATCATTGGCTTACCGATTGCTATGCTCAGTTATCTTTGTGCAAACCGTTTACTTCAGTTAGAAGCTGGTCAACGCAACTACGAAATTTACGTATTTTTCGGCACTTGGTTACTCAGTTTAGCCATTGGATTGCTCACTCCACAGCAACACCTTTGGAAAACTCAACTGAAGGCCTTCATTTTACTGGCTGTATCTTTGCCTATTTTCAACCTTTATTATTTAATCAGCCACCAATATGTACATGACTTACATGAATATTGGTTATTTTTGCGAGTTGATCTTATGATCATCATCCTTGCGATATTGGCTTTTTTCTTACATCAAAAAATCCAGCCCATTCAACAAAAAGCAGTACAAAAAATTCAGAAAAAATATGCCAACCCTACAGTTCAGGAGCCCAATTCATGATCTACCTGATTGCAGGACTTCTCATCAGTTTCGCGTGCTATGTGTTATTTCTAGTGAGCGATAAGCAGCGTCCAAAAACTCAAAAGTCACGTTGGGCCAAGTGTGCAGAACATTATCAAATCTGCCGATATCTGGCTTTTGGTGTACTGACCGCGACATTAATTTTATTGACTCAATTCACAGGCCGCGGTGTGGGTAGTGTCAGTTTATTTGTATTTGCAACCCCGATACTTTTTATACTGATTTTAAGCATCAATGACTTAAAACCAAAAAAAAACTAAATCTAAATAATCACTTACACTTCAACTCACATGCCTTTATATTTGGTTCATGAGCCAAATATAAAGGTGTATGTAAATATATGAACCAGAGCCATTACAACAGAATTTTAGAGCCTAATCAAAATCATTTAAGTTGAAGCATCGTGATTTTTTAGTTATAACACGCTCAATAATAAACACTTTTAAACCTCTTTTCACGGGACAAACATTACGTTCAGCTTTAGATTGGTTACAACAAGAAATCATCCCCCCCTTTCAACAGCTCTGCAGTTGGTCGAAGCATCATTTTGGCTGGACACTTTTTATTTCCCTCATTTTCAATTTGCTTGTATTTATTTGTTTCCCGAACAGCTGGATCCGCACTCAGATTCAGAGTAAAACCTTTGATGAATTCACCGTTGAAGTCGGTAAAGGACGAATCAGCGCGTTGAAATTTAAACAACAGCATCATTTATGGATCGCAAACTGCACATTGATGGGAGAACCTGTTCAAACACTATGTGACCAGTCATCACATCGTCACCAATTTACGGCAAAGCAGGTCGAGGTTTACTATTTAGAGCGTATTTTTTGGAATCTAAAAAACACCAAAAAGGAGGTGTTTATTCAACAGATCACATTAGTTGATCCACCTCAGCAGCAATTAGATATGACCTATGGCTCGACCGCAGCGAATTTTGAGCAATGGAAAAAGCATCAGCTAGCCCCTCTTTATGTTCTACGAACACTCATAAGTCTCAATCTATGGTGGTTGCTGACAATTGTAGGCTTAAAAATAAAAGCACGTATACAGCTCAAACAATAACTCCTATATCTCTTTTTAGAATAAGTAAATCAACAATCAAGACAACGACTTATATAAAAACGTCATAAGATATGCACGTTTTTTGATATTTTGGCATATAACAATGTTTGGTCCACTCGAATTTATTCTCGCAGGTGTTTTAGTCGGTTTTTGTGTGGGAATTACTGGTGTAGGTGGTGGTTCATTAATGACGCCGATCCTCATCAGCCTTTTCAGAATTGAACCTCACATTGCCATTGGTACAGACTTGCTCTATGCCGCAATTTCAAAATTTTGTGGTTCATTTGTACATGCCAAAAAACTAAATATTGTGTGGCCGATTGTGCTTTGGCTTGCAATTGGTAGTATTCCTGCTTCCTTTGCAACGCACTGGGTACTCGACAACTATTTGAGCCAGTCTACCCACTACAAAGCCGTGCTCACCATAGTTTTAGGCTTCATGTTGACCATTACAGGTTTATCAATTGTCTTCCGTAATCAAATTGAAAAATTTTTCAACAAATTACGTAAAGATGAACTCCCAGACATGACCGAAGACTTAGAAAAAGTTCAACTTCAAACCAGCAATAAACGTAAGTACATTGTGATGATGGGTGTAATTCTTGGGGTCTTCGTGACACTATCATCAGTCGGTGCTGGTGCTTTTGGAATCATGGCTTTGGTCATTATGTTCCCCAACCTACCAATGATTCGTATTATTGGTTCTGACGTTGTGCATGCGGTACTACTTACTTTCGTTGCAGGTATGGGTCACATGACTTCAGGCAACGTGGACTTCCACCTCCTTATGTGGTTATTGGTCGGTTCAATTCCAGCAATTATTATTGGAACACTGATTAGTTCACGCCTTCCTGAAAAAATCATCCGTAAAGTGTTGGGTATTACTCTGTTTGCGCTGGGTGTCAACTTCATGTTGAATCCGATCAAAGTCAAACCAGTGAAGCCAGCTGAAACCGCTCAAGTCATTCAAATTTCAACAGTTAAGAATGCCTCAGTGTAGGCATTCTGATTTAAAATAAACCTAAGATTCATCACTTTTTTTTCAAAGATTCATTCGACTTTTTTATAACCTTTTATCAGCTAAACCGTGTTATATTCAGCTTATAAAGCAACTTAATACGATCGAACCAGTGACGGCAATGAATACTCTACAGTCAAACTCTATTACCCAAAACGACATCGATGACGTGAATTTACAAAGCATTCATCCGCTAGTTACCCCAGCGGAATTAAAAACTGAATTGCCTCTCACTGAGTCTGCATATCAAACTGTACTTCACGGTCGTGAAACAATTCGCAATATTTTAGATGGTAAAGACAAACGCATTTTTGTGGTGATTGGCCCATGTTCAATTCATGATCCTGTCGCTGCTCACGAATACGCAGACCGTTTAAAAGTTTTAAGCGATAAAATTAAAGACTCAATCTATGTCGTAATGCGTGTTTATTTTGAAAAACCACGTACCACTGTGGGTTGGAAAGGTCTCATTAATGACCCAGACATGAATGACTCATTTAACATTGAAAAAGGGTTACGAATTGGTCGTAAGCTTCTGGTTGAGTTAAATGAAAAAGGTTTACCGTGTGCAACTGAGGCACTTGATCCAAACTCACCACAATACTATCAAGATTTAATCTCTTGGTCAGCGATTGGTGCACGTACCACTGAAAGCCAAACACACCGTGAAATGTCTTCAGGTTTATCTTCACCTGTAGGTTTCAAAAATGGTACAGACGGTGGTTTAACTGTTGCAACGAATGCAATGCAGTCTGTTAAACATGGACACCACTTCTTAGGCCTAAACAACCAAGGACAAGTTTCTGTAATTCGTACTTCAGGTAACCCATACGCACACGTAGTGCTTCGTGGCGGTAACGGCAAGCCAAACTACGACGCAGGTTCTGTAGCAGATGCTGAAGCAGCATTGGCTAAAGCTAAAGTCAGTACGAAAATCATGATTGACACCAGTCATGCAAACTCAAACAAAGACCCATTCCTCCAACCGCTTGTTCTGAAAAATATTACAGAACAAATCCTTGATGGTAATAAGTCTATTATTGGCATTATGGTTGAAAGTCACCTTAAAGGTGGACGTCAAGAAATTCCTGAAAACTTATGCGACCTCGAATATGGTAAGTCTGTAACCGATGGTTGTATTGACTGGGATACCACAGAAAAGGTATTACTAGAGATGCACGAAGCACTTAAAGACGTTTTACCAAACCGATAAGTTTAAAAAACGCCATCTTCGGATGGCGTTTTTCATTCTATGATTAAGAAAAAATTATGAACGCTATTGAAACTCACTTAAGCCAAACCCTGAATTTTCAATTCATCCACGAGCATTTACTGACTTCTGGACAACCAACTGCAGAACAGTTAAAGCAAATTAAAGAGTATGGTGTAAATACTGTGATCAATCTTGCGCTCAGTAATGCCAGTAATCATTTGCCCAGTGAAGATCAAATTTGCTTAGATTTAGGGCTGAACTATATACATGTACCTATTTCGTCGGACATGCCTTCTGATGATCAATGTTTATTGATCTTAGATATGATTGATCATTTAGTTCAAGAACAAACCATTTGGGTACACTGTTCGAAGAACTACAGCGTCAGCAGTTTAATGTATTTATATCGTCAGTATTATATGAATATGGATATGCCGACAGCCCATGAGGCCATGCATCAAATTTGGGAACCCAATGACACATGGACAGGTTTAGCACATGCTGTTGCTTTACAACTTCAAGGCCGTAAAGCAACACAAGAGTTAAAACTTGCGATGATCAACCCTGATCATTTTGCATGAGAAATCAACACTGTTGCAGTAGATAAAATACCTTCTTGACGACCCGTGAAACCGAGTTTCTCTGTGGTCGTTGCTTTGATACTAATCTGCGTAACTTCGACATCAAGAAGGTCTGCAATACTTTGACGCATTGCCAGATTATGCGGCGCTAACTTCGGACGTTCACATGCTACGGTAATATCAGCATTATTTAATTGATAGCCACGGTCTAAAATAAGCTGATAGACATGTTTAAGCAATACACGACTGTCTGCTCCCTTAAAACGAGGGTCTGTATCTGGAAAGTGTTGACCAATATCCCCCAAAGCCAACGCACCCAATAATGCATCTGTTAAAGCATGCAAAACAACATCACCATCTGAATGTGCTTTCAAACCGTGTGTATGTGGAATCTGAATCCCAGCCAACGTGACAAACTCACCCTCTTCAAAAGCATGTACATCCAGCCCCTGTCCAATTCGAATATGTGCAACCATGCTCAGTTTCCTTTAAGAAATAAATGATTGAAATCTTGTATTCACGCTTTCTCTTTCGCTATAGTTACAAGCAGCGCAACATAGTGAAAGTATAAGCGATCATGCTGTTGGAAACCGACATAAAACTTATGAAAAAATTTAGTATTTTAGTGTGTCTAAGTTGTCTTTGTACCAGCTTTAGTTATGCTCAAGTCATTGACTGTGACGCTCCTTCATCGTCTGGTCTTAAAAAGATCTGTGGTGATCAATTCAAAGACATTCGGCACAAATTAGACACGCAATCCATGACTGCTTTTTTAATCAGTGATGCCCCACAGCGTTTATTAGTCGATACCCAACAGCTATGGTTGAACCGTCTACAACAGTGCAAATCCTTAGATTGCTATCAACAGCAGATGGATTTTCGAATTGATGATCTGAATTTCTATACTTCACTTAATCAAAGTTTGACCCAACACTATTTAAAGTTTGAACATGGGACGATTGCTAAGCAACCTGTGCATCTGCAAGTTCATCAACTGTCTAAAGATAAAATTAAGATCGAAGGTATTGCATATCGTAGCCCCAATAACCGCATAGAAACCCAAACCATTTCATTTTTGGCCTACACTACACCAGATCAGAAACAAAACATCACGGACAATGAAAACAACTGCCATTATCAGTTCAACTTTCAAAAAGCCATTCTTTCTGTAAAAAGTGAAAACAAAGCATGTAATCGTTTTGTTGGTGTGTATCGTGTTTATGACTAGGCTACCAAATAGATCAACCTAATGAACATCAGGAGGTTAAAAACGTGCAAATATTAGTACAATGCTGCAACCTCCTAGAACAGAAAAAATTGACCATCGCCTTTATCGAAAGTGCCAGTTCTGGTTATTTGTCCAGCCAGTTTTCGATTTATAAACATAGCGGAGCTGACATTTTACTCGGTGGACTGGTCAGTTACGATCCCAGTATCAAATATGAAATTTTAAAGATTGATCCTGCACTTATTCAACAATTTACAGCGGAGTCGAGTGAAGTCACTGAGGCTATGGCGCTTCAGGGTCATCGACTATTTCGTCATGCCGATATTATTGTCTCGTGTACGGGGCTACTCAAACCTGGTGGAAGTGCGACGCCTGAGAAACCTGAAGGCACCTTTTACATTGCCATTCATTATCAAAACACTTTAAGCACTTACCATTATTTACTACTGGGCAGTGCGCTCGAGCGACTTGATCAACTTACGAAAAACGTAGCTCAAATGGTCATTCAACGTGTTCAAAATACTTAAATCTTTACACTAAATTTGATTTTTCTACATTTAGAGCCTTTAAACTGAACCATAATCAATAAAAATGTGAAGCGCCTCATGATGATGAAAATAATCCCTCCTTTACTTTTCAGCACCTTACTTTTTTCAAGCCACAGTTTTGCAACTGTAGGGGGACCACAAAATATTGAAGTTTTAGGACTCGACCAAGCTGATCAAAAAATATATGTGATGCGACATTACTTAGATGGTCGGGGTCGTTTGCCACAATTGTATTATTATCAACTCAACAGCAAAACCCCCTCCAAACTGATTGAAGTGAAATCTTTATATATCAATCCAAAAACTCAAAAAATTGACTATGATCAAGACAGTCAGAAGTTTGACCGTGACATTGCAAAAATAAAAAAACGACTCAAAGCTTTAACGCCGATTCCGCCAAAGCAGGTTAAAATTCAAGTCATCAGTAAAAAGGCTTCAAAAGAACCTTCTTGGTATGATCCTAAACTCTCCATCCTGAAATTTAGCTATCAATATCAAGTGAAATACAGCAATTTGAAAAGTCCCGTACACAAGGCAGTGGACTATAAAAATGGGCTGCGCATTTCACAAACTTATAAAGTTCCTCATCAACAAAAAGCACTGGTGACAGTTCAATATCTCGGGATTCCTTTTGAAACAGGTTATAACATTGAAGACCCTGTACTTCTCACCCGATAAAAAATAAGGTCTAAAATTATGAAAGTAGAGCCTTTTGTCTGAGGGCATTAGATTTTGGCCAAAGCCCCCTATATCCTTTCTATTGCTAGTTATTGCGGGTCAGAGCCTATATAATCTGCATTTGCACAGAATTAGGAATGTCTATACTTAGTTCCACTTGATGTATTGACCGAAACAATTTAGTAGCACCACTTGCTAGATGCATAAATTAATTCAACAACATTGAAAACTCATCATTTTCTAAATTACTTACGTATTAATATTCAAATCTTCTAATTGTTGGGATACTGTACAACCAAGTATGAAAAAGCTTGTTTTTTTAAAAAATCTTCGCTAGTATTCATTTCGCTTGAACTTGTTGATATATAACAAATTCAAGATATTAGGGCCTATAGCTCAGTTGGTTAGAGCAGCGGACTCATAATCCGTTGGTCCACAGTTCAAGTCTGTGTGGGCCCACCATATAAAACAACCACTTAGGTGCATTAATCCTAGGTGGTTTTTTATTGGCTATTTTTATATAAACATTTTGAATTCAAGTATTAGTCGTTTCTGCTTATTTAAAAAAAGATTCGAAATTTTCATTTAAGCAATCCTTTCTAATCTTCATCATTCTCAGAATCACGACCTAATTTATCTTTGCTTTAGATTTTCCTGTCAAATCTTATTTTCAGGCATTTTCTATGATAACTGTAACAAATTCTTTGCCTAAACTTGCAGCTATAGATTCAAATGATATGAGTCAAGCCATCATGACTGATCGTGCCCCATTGTTTCTATACCCTCCTACAGAAACCTATACTGTAATCACTTAGCCTCACTACTCACAAAAATATGGCTAAGTTAAGCATTGAATAACTGTGAACATAACATCCAACACGCTATATATGACTAGTAAGTATAAATTTTAAGCATCCAAACATGATGCTCTAACAAAGTATCTCATTTAGAATAAGAGCTATTAACGATTATAGATGATTGAAAATTAAATTTTTAAGTCAATCAAGCTATTTATAGCTAGCATCAAAAATCAGTGCATTTATACATTATTACGGCTTTGTTGCATAAATATGTAAGCATCTGATTTAAATAAATTTAATTTTGGATCAAAAAATAATCAAAACTTTTAAAATCATATAGTTATGAAATCTTTGTGCAACAAAGCCCATTATTACCACTAAATACTGATTTCCTTTTTCTTACGAAACTCAATGAAAAATTCAACAACCGACCACAGAACAACCAAACCGAAAAGGACAAATGCCCATAAAAAAGTCGAAAGATAAGCCATTTTAACAATCCTGAGCTTTGTTAAACCAAAGTTAAAGTGTGAAAATGCACACTTTAATCTTAGACCAAAGTCTAATCTGTCATTTAGATTATGAATAGTGGTATTTTCATTTTCAGCATATTTATTTTCTATTTGATTAGATTTAAAACATCTTAGTATTCAATTCTTGCCCTCTCCTTGTTCAACTGATGAGGATTCAAAACGATTCATAAAAGTAGCAAGTGCAATCAAGTAGGACTTGACTCAAAGCGTAAACAAGCAGACATTACCCTCTTTAAAAAACACTTGTATTTTTATGCTCATGTTAAAAAAATTCATTGGTGAGTCTGTGTTTAAACTCGCAGGCTGGAAATATCATGTACAACCAAACGTTTTGGAAGATAAGCAAGTCATTATTGGTTTTGAACATACTTCTATGTTGGATGCTGTCTTGTCACTGGCGATTTTTCAAATCTACGATATGAAAATCCATACTCTGATTAAAAAAGAATTATTTAAAGGGCCAATGAAGCCCATACTCGAAGCCATTGGTGGCATCGCGGTCGATCGTAAGTCAAATAAAGACATTGTGTCTCAAATGGTTGAGCACTTTACCCAAAATAAAAAATTCAATTTAGTCATTGCGCCTGAAGCGACACGTGCCAAAACAGGTGAAGTACGTAAACCTATTCGTACTGGGTTTTGGCACATTGCTAAAGCAGCAAATGTCCCTATTGTACTGATGTACGCGAACTCAAAAACTAAGCAAGGCGGTATTTTTGGAAAAATCTACCCAACAGATCTAGATCATGACTTAGCACTTATTAAAGCACTTTATAAAGAGCATGTTGGTTTAGATATTGAGATTCCAGAACCTAAAACTGCTGCACAATAAGGTCGTTTAATTAGCCTAAAAGAATGTGAAGACACTATTCTTTTAGGCCTCTGTGAGTGTTTCCCAACAGTTAATTTTTAAAGTGAACTTCCTTTACAAGGTAAATTTGAAATAACTGGCTTTATTTCAAACAATTTTAATTCTTTTTTGTTTGTTCAGGCAGATTTCAGAAAAACACCTACTTTCGCATAAAAAAGTGCTTATGGTAGAATTTGCACAATTTGATAGGCACAAAGCCAATCTACAAGGAGCATATTTCTCATGGCGGGTCATTCCAAGTGGGCCAATATTAAGCATCGTAAAGCAAAACAAGATGCTAGCCGTGGTAAACTTTTTACCAAATTTATTCGTGAATTAACAACTGCTGCAAAGCTTGGCGGTGGTGATGCTGCAAGCAACCCACGTCTTCGTGCGGTTGTAGAAAAAGCACTTTCTGTAAATATGACACGTGACGTCATCAACCGTGCAATCCAACGTGGTGCTGGTGGTGAGGATAACGATGATTTAAAAGAAATTACCTACGAAGGTTATGGTGTTGGTGGAGTTGCAGTTATTGTAGAAACTATGACTGACAACTTAAACCGTACTGTACCAGATGTCCGTCACTGTTTCTCAAAAACAGATGGTAACTTAGGCACAAACGGTTCAGTTGCTTTCTTGTTCACAAAACGTGGCGAGATCACTTTTGAAGATGTGTCTTTAGAAGATAAAATCATGGACGTGGCACTTGAAGCAGGTGCTGAAGATATCGAAGTCGATGAAGATGAAATCTTAGTCATTACTACACCTGAATCTTTTGGTGATGTACAAGATGCTTTAACTGCTGCAGGTTTAAAATCGGACAATGCTGAAGTGGTCATGAGCCCTTCAACAAAAGCTGAAATTTCTGATATCGACCAAGCGAAAAAGATTATGAAAATGATTGATATGCTTGAAGATTTAGATGATGTACAAAACGTATATACCAACGTTGAATTCTCTGATGCGGTGTTGGCAGAATTAGACGCCTAATCTACTGCTTTATAAAAATGCGTTCTCAAACATAACTTTGAGAGCGCATTTTTTATGGCTGATTGAATACACTTTCAATAAATTTTGCTTTTTTAGATCGATATTCATCCATCGTTAAGTATTGGCTGTCTTGTTTTAATTGGTTATACGCCGTCACTAATTTTTGATTTTCCAACAAACGATCACGAAATATCAGAAAACTTTGCCACCGAGCGTTTTTCACGACCAATTGAATAGTAACATCATCCTGCTGTAGCACCTCTAACATACACAGCTGATGTACTCTTATTGTCGCTGATAATATGCAAACTTTTGAAAGTAGGAAGCCTAATACTCATTAGACTCATACAAGTTTAGCGTGACTTAGACTTTGCTCAACAAACCACTACAGTTAAAAACGTTATATTCTTTAATCACAAAGCTTGAGTGCAGTGCCACCACATGTTCGATTTTACCAATGCGTTTGAGTAAAATATCACTATAGTTTTCCATATCTCTTGCCACAACTTCAACGATAAAGTCTGCCGACTGCCCTGTCACTAAAAAGGCATTGGTCACTTCAGGAATATTTTCTAGCTCTTCTAAAAACTTGGAAAAAGTGTCGGTATCGTGCTTGCTCAAAGATACTTGGAGTAAAACATGTAGACTAAAACCGAGCTTTTGATAGTTAATATCACGCTTAACTTTGGTCATAATGTCGTTATCAATGAGGTGCTTAATACGACGATGTACTGAACTGACCGATAGATTAATACGCTCTGATAATTCGTTTAGATTGATATCTTCATTACTTAAAATTTCTAAAATTTGCTTATCAAAACGATCTAATTCCATTATTTAACTCTCATGACAACTTATGTTTATAGGTGTTTATTTTATATTAAGCATTTCAAATGAAAGATAAAGCTTATTTGCATTTTTTCTCATATATTTTGAGATTGATAAAAAGATATCAGCTTTTTCAAACAAAGAGTGCCATGATCTTTTACAAAGTTGCAAATCAACTGAGAAAATTTCTATTTAGCTTATATAAATCATGATATTGAAAATACAAGAAAGGCAAAGGCTGTCTGTGTCACACATCACCTTTGCCTTGTTTGGCTTAAGCTTATTTTAAACGCCGCGCCAGTCGACTCGAGCATTGCGCTCGGTTTGATAGACTCTTAAAACATACTGCCCCAAGGGTAAATTGGTTAAATAGGTTTTATAAGTACTAAATTCTTCAGATAGACTTTCCTCATGGTCTTTTTCCCAAGGTGTCCCTTTAATTTCCAGCACAGGCGCCAACATCGAACACACAGCAATATCGGCCAAACCTAAACGATCCCCGACAAAGTAACGTCCATGATTAGCAATTAACTTCTCATTCAATACTTCAATTAAACGCTGCATTTCAGCTTTGGAATGCTCTATTTTCTCTGCATTCAACTCATAGCCTTTCGACATCAATGTTTTCATTAAAGGTTTGGTGTATTTTTCAAATTTACGTAAATACCCCTTTTCGCCCAACATAATCTGTAACGATTGATCGTTATCGGACAATGCATGTGCCAATCCCCAACGACGCACATGCAATCCCAAGTCATTGGCTAACGCATTAACATCTAAAGCCTCTTTACGAAGCTGTGCTTCATTACGTAACAGTCGATGTTCTGGATAACGCTCATCCAGATATAACGCAATCTCGGTGGTATCTGCGACCCATTTGTCTTGATCACGTAAAATAGGCAATTTATTCTGCCCTGTCTTTAACTGCGCAAACGCCCGATGAACCCCAGGCACTACATTTTGCGCGACAAAATCTAGCTCTTTATGATCGAGCAACCAGCGAGCTTTCTCACAAAAATGAGATAAAGGAAACTGGTATAAAGTTCTCATAAATGCTCCACACTTATTTTTCTATTTTGGCTTTTTAGCAAAGCCATCTATTTCAGTTGGATACTTTAGTCACTGTATTTAAGATTTACAATGTACTTTTTACCCAAAACTGCCCAGAAAATGTTCAACAGCCTTTATCAAATTTATACGTATTTTTCTCTACAATATCTCAAATCTGAATAAGTAAAAATTTAACGACCTTGCTTAGACTGTAACTAAAATACATATTTTATATTTTTCAAATATTTAGAATATTCATCAAATGATTAAACTTAGCACATTTTATTTTTAACTTTTTAGCTGCTAAGCAATTCAAAATCCTTCATTTAATCATTCAAACAATCCCAAGTAGCGTATAGAGATTAAGTAAAGGTGCTTTTATGTCTCATACTCTCTCTAAAAATATTCACGTGATACAAAATGATCAGGATGCGATTAATGCAGCCTATCATGTCGCTGACTTTGCCTTAGAAGGTCGAGATCAACGTGATCAGAACCGTCAGCTTCCATTTGCTGAAATCGAATTATTCAGCAAAAAAGGCTTAGGCGGTATTCGTATTCCTCAAGCTTTTGGAGGCGCATTTGTTTCCAATAAAACTTTAGCTCAGGTTTTTCGCATTATTAATAAAGCCGACTCAAGTGTCGGTCAAATTCCACAAAACCAAATTGCGCTACTCAACATGATTGATATTTTAGGTAGCGAACAACAAAAACAGTTTATTTTTAATGAAATATTAAACGGCAAACGCCTTGCCAATGGTGGCCCCGAACGAAATACCAAAGACACTAAAACATTAAATACGACATTAAGCATTGAAAATGGTCGTTACTATGTCGATGGTGAAAAGTTCTATTCTACAGGCAGTAGCTTTGCCCATTGGTTAGCCATTAAAGCCATTCACCCTGAAGGTTATGTGGTACTGACGCTTATTGATGTCACAGCACAAGGTGTCGAAGTCATTGATAACTGGAACGGTTTTGGTCAGCGTACAACCTCAAGTGGCACAGTAAAATTACAACGGGTTGAAGTCGATCCACTCCTTATCTTTGATGAGCGGAAACTAGCTGAGGACGTTACTTATCGCGGTGCCTTCTCTCAGCTAATGCAAGTCGCGATTGATGTGGGTATTGCAGAAGCTGCGTTTGAAGACACATTGTCAGCGGTTAAAAAAGCCCGACCGATTGTCGATGCGCAGGTTGAGAAAGCCAGTTTTGAACATTACACCTTACAAGAAGTCGGCAAATCTGCAGTGCTGCTGGATGCCGCTATCCTACTGCTCGACGAAGCAGCCGAATATTTAGATGAACTTGACCAACTGAGCGTTGTCAGTGCGGAACAAGCAGCTCAAGCCTCCATTTTAGTCGCCGAAGCCAAGGTCTATGCCAATGATGCTGCACTACAAATTTCTGAAAAACTCCTAGAGCTTGGTGGGAGTCGTTCGAGCCTAAGCCAACATAACTTAGATCAACATTGGCGCAATGCACGCGTACATACCTTACACGACCCGATCCGCTGGAAGCTGCATGCACTGGGTAACTACTATTTAAATAATACTTTCCCTGCCCGCCACGCTTGGATTTAAGGAGAGCATCATGACTTCATTTCAACCCATTCTTCCTCTTCAATCCCAAGACACGGCGTATGCACATATTATTCAAAGTGATGCTGAAGCCTTAGAAATTGCCAAAAATTTGGCTGAGGAGTTTAAACAGCAGGCTATCCAACGCGATGCTGAACGAATTTTGCCTTTTGAGGAAATTGAAGCCTATAGCCAATCTGGGCTCTGGGCGATTACTGTACCGAAGGAATTCGGAGGTGCAGATGTTTCAAGCTATACGGTCGCGCAAATTATCGCACTAATGAGTGGCGTAGATGGTTCGATTGGACAAATTCCCCAGAACCATTTCTATGCCTTAGAGGTTTTACGTAACAACGGCACTGAACAACAAAAGCGTAAACTCTATGCAGAAGTGCTAAAAGGTGCACGTTTTGGTAATGCCTTGGCAGAGTTTAAAACTAAAAACGCAACACAAAAACAAACTGCACTCAGCCAAACTGAACAAGGCTATGTGGTCAATGGTGAAAAGTTTTATTGCACAGGCAGTCTGTTTGCAGACCGCATCCCCACTTTAGTCAAAGATGCCGATGACAAAGAGTTTCTTGTCTTTATCCCACGGAGTAGCCAAGGACTCGAACTGATAGATGATTGGTCTGGTTTTGGTCAACGCACCACAGGCAGCGGTACAGTCAAATTCAATCATGTTGCTGTAGATGCAGAAGATATTGTTCTTTTCGATACCGCTTTTTCTAGACCGACTCTGGTTGGGCCTTTTGCGCAAATTATGCATGCTGCAATTGAAACGGGTATCGCGCGTGCTGCTTTTGAGGAAACACTGGTTCGTGTGCGTCAGGCTCGGCCATGGATTGACTCTGCTGTTGAACAGGCAACTGATGACCCTTTAACACAGTTTGAACTAGGACGCGTGGTTGCCGATGTGCGTGCCAGTGAAGTCCTACTCAAACAAGCGGCTCGTTCAATCGATGCAGCACGTCCCCAACCAACCATAGAGAACATTGCAAAAGCTTCTCTCGATGTAGCGAAAGTTCGTGCACATAGCACAGAAACCGCATTAAAAGCCGCTTCGAAATTGATTGAACTGGCAGGCAGTCGTGGTAGTCAGCGTGAAGATGGCCTAGACCGTTTTTGGCGTAATGCCCGTGTTCACACGCTACATGATGCGTCACGTTGGAAATATTACTTCATTGCCAATTATCTTCTTAACGGTGTACTTCCGCCACGCAGAGGGACATTGTAATGACACTATCATCTCAAAATAAAAACACGAAACAAATCATCCTGAATGCCTTTGATATGAATAGCGTAGGTCATATCAATCATGGTTTGTGGACACACCCACGCGATGAGTCGCATCGTTTTAATGAGCTCAGCTATTGGACCGATTTGGCGCAAACTTTAGAGCAAGGTTTATTTGATGGTTTGTTTATCGCCGACATTACGGGTGTCTACGATGTTTATCAAAATGGTCTGGATTTAACCCTAAAAGAGTCAATTCAACTTCCAAGCCATGACCCAAGTACACTCGTTTCTGCAATGGCTGCCGTTACACAGCACTTAGGGTTTGGCGTCACTGTGAACTTGAGCTATGAGTCGCCTTATCAGTTTGCACGGCGCTTTGCAAGCCTTGACCATTTAACCCACGGTCGTATTGGTTGGAACATTGTCACGGGTTACTTAGACAGCGCAGAACGATTAATTGGTCAAAAAGGTTTAAAAGATCACGACTTACGTTATGAGCAAGCTGAAGAGTTTCTCGAACTTTGCTATAAATTTTGGGAAGGTTCTTGGGAAGACGATGCCGTCCAAAAAGATAAGTTAAACCGTGTCTTTACCGACCCTTCAAAAGTTCACGCCATACAGCATCAAGGCAAATTTTTCCAAAGCCAGGGCGTTTTTCAAGTTTCTCCATCTATTCAGCGGACGCCTGTACTTTATCAAGCGGGCGCTTCAAGTAAAGGCTTAGCTTTCGCAACTCAGCATGCTGAAGCCATGTTTATTGGTGCTGACACGCCTGAAAAACTGAAACAGCAAGTCGATAAGATTCGTGCGCTTGCATTAAGCCATGGTCGTGATGAGCAAGCCATTAAACTCTTTGTCGGCATTAGTGTAGTGACTGCAGAAACGGATGAACTCGCACAAGAAAAACTGGCCGAATATATTCGCTATGCCAGTCCAGAAGCTGGTTTGGCGCATTTTTCAAGTTCAGTCGGAATTGACTTGGCACAGTTCACAGATGATGAAGCGATTCCTTACAAACAAACCAATAGCATTGCCTCGGTCAATCACAAATTTAAAGAGCAAAAAGTTACGCGAGCTGATTTGAAAGCCCAGCATGTACTCGGTGGACGCTATCCACTGATCGTCGGGAGTGGAAAAACTGTAGCAGAAAAACTCATTCAGCTCTTAGATGAAACTGGCGTAGATGGCTTTAATCTCACACGAACAGTCGCCCTAGAGTCACATCAAGACTTTATTCGTTGGGTCATCCCAGAATTACAAGAGCGTGGCCGTTATAAAACCGCCTATGAAACAGGTAGTTTACGCCACAAATTATTCGCTCAAGGTGACCGACTAGCCGCAGACCACCCAGTACAGCAGTATCGATGTCAAAGCTCGAGCCTTCATCCTAAAACACAGCAAAAACAAACCGCATAAATTTTAAAATACGAGAAATATCATGGCTCAAACTGCAAAAACAAAATTTACCGTTATTGGGGTAATTGTCGCCGCTATCGTCATTGCACTAGTGGCTTGGTCTTATCATAAAAAATCGAGCAACACTGAACTGGTGATTGGTATCAGCCCACCCTTTGCCAATCCCTTAAAGGTGGCTGTGGAAGAAGCAAAACAGCAAGGCATCAACGTCAAACTGGTCGAGTTTTCGGATTGGAATACCCCCAATATCACGCTCAACCATGGTGATATTGATGCCAACTATTTTCAGCATCAGCCCTTCTTAGATAACGCTATCAAAGAAACTCAATTTAAACTGAAAGCACTGGATAAAGGCGTCACCACACACGTCGGTTTATATTCAAAAAAATATGACTCGATTGATGCGATTCCTGAAAATGCACGTACAGTTATTCCAAATGATCCAGTGAATCAAGGTCGTGCGCTTTTACTGTTACAACAGGCTAAATTGATTAGCTTAAAAGACCCAAACAATCATCTATCGAACCTGCAAGATATTGTCAGCAATCCTAAAAAGCTGCAGTTTATTGAAGTTGAAGGTCCACAAACTGCGCGTGCCGTTGATGATGCTGACTTGGTCTTTAGCTATCCACATTATTTACGTCTTGCAAAAACCATCGACCCAAATGATGCGCTGATCTTAGATGACAACACCAATACCCTGTATTCGATTTTATTTGTGGTGCGTGACGACTACCAACAGAAACATCCAGAGAAAGCCGCGCAACTTGAAAAGTTCATCAAGATTTATCAAACATCAGACAAAGTTAAACAGACTTTGAATAGTGAAATTGGTGAAAAACTTTGGTTCCCTGGTTGGAAGTGAGTATAAGCCATGACGCAATCTTTCACTCAAAATCGAAAAAAATGGCTGATTGGCTTAAGCGTCATCGTGGCAATTTTTGCTCTAGCGGGTTACCGCTATAGCAAAAGCTATTCACAAGATGATGTCTTAACGATTGGTATTAGCCCACCTTATGCCGAACTGCTGCAAAGCGTGGCAGATGAGGTAAAGAAACAAGGCATTCAGGTCAAACTGGTTGAATTCTCGGACTGGCATGCACCGAATGTTGCTGTGCAAAATGGTGACATTGATGCCAACTTTTTTCAGCAAAGTGTCTTTCTACGCAATGCAATACGCGAAACAAATTATGATCTGCATGCATTCGCCACAGGAACAGGAAGTCATGTCGGACTGTATTCAAAAAAATATAAGTCCTTAGATGCACTACCAGCTCAAGCACGTGTGGTCATCCCCAATGATCCAGTGAATTCGGCACGCGCCCTAATTTTACTGCATCGTGCAGGTTTGATTCAGCTCAAAGACATTAACAATGAACTGTCTACTGTAAAAGATATTGTGAGCAATCCTAAACAGCTTCAGTTTATTGAAGTCGAAGGCCCACAAACTGCTCATGCGTTTAATGATGCTGATTTAATTTTTGGCTTCCCACATTATTTAAAAATGGCCAAAGTCACAGATCCGCATCATGCCCTTTTTCTTGATCCGATAGACAAGAAATACGCCATCTTATTTGTGACACGCAAAGACTACCCAGACCAAAACCAAAAACTTGCGACCTTTGTTCAAGCATTCCAAAACTCAAAACACGTTCCAGAAATTTTAGACCGTGATTTTGGCCAAGGTCTGTGGTTTGAAGGCTGGAAATAAGGAGAAAAAGAATGGTCAGCTTTGGTTCTCATGTGGATTTTTCAATTCCACATATCAAAATTCGTAACTTAAACAAGCACTATGCGGTACAAGGGCATACTGTACATGCACTCAAAAATATTGACCTCGACATCCCGACAGGAAAAGTGTTTGGCATTATTGGCAAAAGTGGTGCAGGTAAATCCTCCCTGATCCGCACCTTAAATGGTTTAGAACGTATCAGTGAAGGTCATATTCATATCCATCAGCAAGACTTGGCCGCATTGAACCACGCTGAGCTGATTCAGCTCCGCCAACACATTGGCATGATTTTCCAGCATTTTAATCTAATGTCTGCCAAAACAGTCTATGAAAATGTCGCACTGCCCCTCAAAGTGGCCAATTATCCCAAACAAGACATCGAACAACGTGTCAACGAGGTTTTACAGTTGGTCGGGCTGAGTGATAAGGCACAGCATTACCCATCACAACTGTCTGGCGGTCAAAAGCAGCGTGTCGGCATTGCCCGTGCATTGGTTCACCATCCTGAAATTTTGCTCTGTGATGAAGCGACATCTGCTCTCGATCCAGAAAGTACCTCTGTAGTGTTGTCCCTACTCAAAGAGATTAATCAAAAGCTGGGTATCACCATTGTATTGATTACCCATGAAATGCAAGTGATTCGGGAAATCTGCGATCAGGTCGTGGTCATCGATGCTGGTGAAATTGTGGAATCAGGCGAAGTTTGGTCGGTGTTCTCACAACCCCAGCAAGACATTACCCAAGAACTACTGAATCTAGAACAACTCGATTTGCCTTTTCGCTTAAATGCTGAACCTACGCAGCTCGATACACACGCCATTTTCAAAATTCGCTCGACGTCAGATGCGCATCATCCACCTGACTTAAAAAAGATTTTGGAGCACTTTCCACAAACTGTGCATTTATATCAAAGTCAGGTCGACACCATCCAAAACCATTTAATTGGAACATTGGTTATTGCTGTTCGTACACAGGACTTAGAAATTCAATCGCTACTACAAAAACTAAAAGCGCATGTGACACATGTAGAGGTACTGGGCTATGCACGACCAACTCATTGATTTATTACTGACAGGCACCATCGACACCTTAATCATGGTCGGTGCATCCGCATTTTTTGCCTTACTCATTGGTCTGCCAATGGCAGTAGTTCTAGTCAGCACCTCTGAGCATGGCATTTATCCTTCCAAAAGTATTAACCATAGCTTAGGCTGGTTGGTAAATATCACTCGTTCCGTTCCCTTCCTGATTTTGATGGTGGCCCTGATTCCACTCACACGTTGGATTGTAGGCACCAGTTATGGTGTTTGGGCAGCAGTTGTCCCTTTAACCTTAGCAGCAACACCCTTTTTTGCACGAATTGCAGAAGTCAGTTTACGCGAAGTGGATCAAGGGTTGATTGAGGCTGCGCAAGCCATAGGCTGTAACCGTACTCAAATCATTTGGCATGTATTGTTACCTGAAGCTCTTCCTGGAATTGTCGCAGGTTTTACCGTAACCATTGTGACCATGATTAACTCCTCTGCCATTGCAGGCGCAATTGGTGCTGGAGGTTTAGGTGATATCGCCTATCGTTATGGTTATCAGCGTTTTGATATGCAGATCATGTTGGCCGTGATTGTCGTGCTCGTGATTTTGGTGATGTGTGTGCAAGCGATTGGAGACAATCTGGCAACTCAACTCGATAAGAGGAAAGTTTAATCCCATCTCCACATAAAGTAGAGCACTATACTGTCCACTTAAGTTTTTTAGCCCCTCCTTTTTCTAAGGAGGGTGTTTCAGTATGAAATTCACTACCCAGTTATAATCACCTTTGCTTTATGACAGCAATCTAATCAACTGAATCAACATTGTTTTTCTTTCAAATTCACATAGAAAATATAGCTCTCAATATACAGATAGAAATGAATAAGCTATAACGTATACTCAAGCCTAAATAAGAATAACCATCTCAATATGCATCATTCCTCCTAAAATTAAAGTACTCGCTTTCGACATCTTTGGAACTGTCGTGGACTGGCATTATTCAATCGTTCAAGAAGTGGAACATCTAGCCTTGAACATCGATGCCAACCAATTTGCATTAGACTGGCGAGCAGGCTATCGACCTGCAATGGATCAGGTTTTGTCAGGTCAGCAGCCGTGGACCTCCATTGATGATATTCACCGTCTCATTTTGGATGAGCTTTTAGCGAAATATCAAATCTCCACACTGACCGAAGCTCAAAAAATGGATTTAAACTTTATTTGGCATCGTCTCAACCCTTGGCCAGATACAGTCGCAGCACTCAATCAATTAAAACAAGATTATATTATTTGCACCCTTTCAAATGGCAACATTCACTTATTGATCGATCTCGCAAAGTACGCAAAATTGCCTTGGGACACTATTTTCTCTGCTGAAAATTTCAAAGCCTACAAACCTTCTCCCCAAACCTATTTAGGTGTCGCAGACTTACTCAATGTTGTACCGAGTCAAGTGATGATGGTTGCCACTCATCAAGATGACCTTGCCGCAGCGCGTAGCTGTGGACTTCTGACAGCTTATATTGAACGCCCCTTTGAGTATGGTGCAGCTCAATTGAAAGACTCTAGTCCTTGCATAGACAATGATCTACATGCAACTGACCTCTTAAATCTGGTTTCTTTATTAAAAGAAAAGGCTTAAAAGGCTCGTACATAGGGCTTAAATGAGGAAGTTCTGCTCACAACATGATTTACAAATTTGATTCTTCTCCCCTGACACCTGACTTTGTCATGGCTTTCATGTAAAATCACTGGCAATTTTTATATAACACGTTGTGAGTTATTTCATGGGTTTTAATTGCGGTATTGTCGGCTTGCCGAACGTTGGTAAATCTACACTTTTCAATGCATTGACTAAAGCTGCTATTGCTGCTGAAAACTTCCCATTCTGTACCATTGAACCAAACACAGGCATCGTTCCTGTGCCAGATCCACGTTTAGACAAATTAACAGCGATTGTAAAACCTCAACGTGTGATTCCAACGACGATGGAATTTGTAGACATCGCAGGTTTAGTTGCTGGTGCATCTAAAGGTGAAGGCTTGGGGAACCAATTCCTTGCAAACATCCGTGAAACGGATGCGATTGCTCACGTTGTACGCTGTTTTGAAGATGAAAACGTCATTCACGTTAACGGTAAAATTGACCCGCTTGATGACATCGCAACCATCAATACGGAACTTGCACTTGCTGACTTAGAAACTGTGACAAAAGCAGTGACTCGTTTAGCAAAATCTGCAAAAGGTGGCGACAAAGAAGCGCTCGCAACCAAAGCGGTTTTAGACAAAATTTTACCTTTACTTGATGAAGGCAAACCTGCTCGCGCAGCTGACCTAGACGACGACGAACGTAAACTAGTTCGTGGTTTTGGTTTAATGACTTTAAAACCAACCATGTATATTGCGAACGTTGCTGAAGATGGTTTTGAAAACAACCCGCATTTAGATGCTGTGAAAAAACTTGCAGCTGAAGAAAATGCAATCGTCGTTCCGCTTTGCAACCAAATCGAAGCTGAAATTTCACTGCTTGAAGATGAAGACCGGGCTGAGTTCCTTGAAGCTTTAGGCATGGAAGAACCAGGTCTAAACGTGGTAATTCGCGCGGGCTATGGTCTTTTAGGTTTACAGACTTACTTCACGGCGGGTGTACAAGAAGTTCGTGCTTGGACCGTTAAAGTGGGTGCAACTGCACCACAAGCGGCGGGTGTGATCCACACTGACTTCGAAAAAGGCTTTATCCGTGCTGAATGTGTTGCTTATAACGATTTCGTTCAATACAACGGTGAAGCAGGTGCGAAAGAAGCAGGTAAATGGCGTTTAGAAGGTAAAACCTACATCGTTCAAGACGGTGATGTTTTACACTTCCGCTTCAACGTATAAGTCGTTCCGAATATAAAAAAACCCGATACCCATCGGGTTTTTTTATAAGCTTAAACCAAGCTTAAAAACAGCATTAAATAACATATGAACACCTGATCCGTTTGGATCTCACACAATATTATAACTTCTATTCTTTCGTATTATCGCTAATTTAATCACAGGCACTAATGCCTTCATTGAACAAACGAAAATGAAAAAGATCAGCACATTTATTGCAGCAGGTTTATTCACAACGCTTAGCGCTACAGCATTTGCATGCCCACAAGGAACAACACTGTCGGGTGGTACAGGTGCAAATCATAAAGGTGGTAAGTGCGTCGCAACCATGAACGTGACGAAACATGATCAGGCAATGAAACAAGACAAAACATCCAAACACGATCAAGCCATGAAGCAAGATAAAATGGTGAAACATGATTCAATGAAAGCCAATGATATGACCCATAAATCCCATAAAGATGCTCATGCTCCAAACCCGAATACACCCAAAGCTCAACCAGATATACATAAAGTCGCGAAGACATCTTAAAACAGCATAAAAAAGCCAGTGAAATTCACTGGCTTTTTTATCGATAAAACAATTCAGTTAATGTGATGTCACAGAGACATGTTTATTATCCATTGCAGCACGCTGTTTGCGCGCTTCATCTAACATGCGTTGTTCGATGTCTTTTCTAAAACCAAGCATAAACACCATTTCCGCCAAAACAAATAATGGACCGATGGCTAGGCCAATCACATCATCCATAAAGGCCGGTTTTTTCTTCTCATAGAAATGCCCGACAAACTGGAACGCCCAGCCAACGACAAAAATACCAATACTGAGACCTAACCAAAGTCCCAAATCAAACTGTGCAATTTTATAAGCCAATGGATAAGCCATGGCATAGATCACTAACATGATCACACCAAAAATTCGATCTAGGCTTAAGTAGTAAACAATACTCGCTAATATCAAAACCATCGCCAAGGTAATTTCAAAACTGCCCACAGCCATGCCAGCTCTCGCGGTTAAGCACATAATTGAAAACACAATCAACGGAATACCCACAAAGTGGGTCACGATATTTTTATGATCAAGATGATAAGCTGCATACTGACTTAATAATTTTTCTAATTTACTCATACTGTATTTCCTTATTGCATGATATTGATCACGATATAGAATAACTTTAAAGGAAAACAGCTCATCAAGTTGTCGTCGACCTGACAAGTTGCTCGATCAATCACGAAAGGACGCGGAATGCTGGAAGTTCAACATCAACAACAATTACTCAATAACAATTGGTTCGCCAAACTACCACAAGCCTATCAACAGTATATTGTGCAACATGCCAAATATATTGAGGTTGCAAAAGACCAAGCTGTTTTTCACTCTGGAGATTTATTTGATGGCATCTATGCAGTCTTGAACGGCGCAATTCGCTTAGGTCATGTCGACATTGAAGGTAAAGAAGCAGTTGCAGCAATCGCAGAACCGATTATGTGGTTTGGAGAAATTTCATTAATAGATCAGCAACCGCGTTCGCACGATGCGATTGCTATTCAAAAAAGCACCCTGCTCCATCTGCCTAAACGCGATGTTGAGGCGTTTATCCAAGCTACCCCAGAATTTTGGTTTCATATTGCACAGCTTGCTTCACAGAAGTTACGCCTCGCTTTTTTAGAACTAATCGCAATCCAAAGTCAAAATATCAGCCAACGACTGGCTCAACGCTTACTGTTTATTTTAAGCGGTTATGGCAACCATCTATCGATTACCAATGATGAAATCCATTTATCACAGGAGCAACTAGCTCAAATGCTGATGTGTTCACGCCAAACGATTAACCAAGAACTTCAAAACTTAGAAAAACAAGGAATACTGGCAATTGCTTTTAAAAAGATTAAGATTTTAGATCCTGCAATGCTGCATAAAATGGCACATAGCTCAGAATAGACAATCAAGTGTGCGCCTTAAGAGCGCAATTCATATAAAAAAGATGTATAAAAATATTGCTACGCGGCGTAACGTCTTGACTATTTTTCTCAACGACTTTGGACTGCTGTCACCGTGTTTGACAGGCAGCTAATGCAAACATTGCAACAGCTAAATTTTTTAGATTAACTCTCAAAATTCGACTCAATTCTTATATTTTATTGTATAGGGATATTTTTATTATGTCATTCATTAAAGCTCTAACCATAAAAAAGCGAGTTTTTAAAACTCGCTTTTGGTCATACTATATCGGTCTTAGACACCCACTTTTTTAGGGTCTGTATTGCCTAAACTTGGGTTATCAATTGCGCCCCGACATTGTGCTTTATCACGTTCATAATCGCTCTGTTTCTGTGCAACACTTGACGAACCGTCTAAGGTCTCACGAGCCCATACTTCTAAACTGGTCAAGGCTTTACGGCACAGTGCGTATTTCCCTTCGGTCACTGAGTCTGTCATTTTGACATTGATACGCCAGTCCGTACTGAGTTTACGTGCAGGATGACGGACTTTGGCTTCAATCTGATCCAGTTGCTTATTATAGACCAAGCCATCGACTTCATTGATAAACACCCAAGCACGCTGGGCATATTCCGTAGCGTCATTGGTAATTTTTGGCGCAGCCTTAATTTCTACTTTTTGTTCAGGAGCTTGCTCTGACTGCCCACAAGCTTGCAAAAGTAAACTGCTTACAATTATAGCAGCCAGCCCTAAAGTACGTAATTCGAGCTTCAACATGGTTAAACGCCTCAACAAACAATTGGGCACTATGCTAGTGAATTCAGTTACAATACACAATCAATTTTGACCTATTGATAAAGTCTTCTTCAAGGTGTGTTGTGTCCGAACTTAATCCCACTCCTGCACAAGCTGCTGGCTTTTGGCAAGGGGCTAAGGATAGCCAAGCGATTATCTTTACCTATCTGCCTGTTTCTTTTGCCTTTGGTGTATCTGCAACCCAGTTTGGCTTTAGTGCATGGGAAGCTTTATTTTTATCCTGCTCAATGTATGCAGGGGCCAGTCAGTTTTTAGTGGTTGCACTATTGGGTAGTGGCACGTCTATTTGGATGACTGCCCTCACTGTGATTGCCCTAGATATTCGTCACTTACTCTATGGCCCTGCGCTACAAAACTTAATTCAAGATAAACTGAACTTAAAAAAAACCGCTATTTGGTCATGGGGGCTAACCGACGAAGTCTTTGCCTCAGGTATGATTAAACTGTCACAACGCCGTCAAGAGTGGTCTGAGTCTTGGATGCTGGGCTTAAGCCTGTTTAGTTGGCTCGCATGGGCTATAGGTTCTTTTCTAGGTGGAATGTTTGCAGACCAAGTCAGTCATTTACCCCAGTTTTTACAAGCCGCTCTAGACTTTTTATTACCTGCACTGTTCTTAAGTTTCTTATTGGCAGCATTTGAAAAGAAACACACTTTTGTGGTGGCTGTGACCATTCTTGTATCTGCCATTGCCTGCTATTTTATTGACTTATCTGCTGCAATTTTTATTGGTATCAGTTCAGGTATATTTGCAGGTTTGTTTAAGCACTATGTACTGAAAAAACCAGACCCTGAACATATGGGAGATCAAGCATGAATATCGAAATTATTTTGGTCGGCATTGTAGTGGGTATTGCAAATTTTGCTTCACGCTTTGGCCCATTCTTCGTCATTCAAAAGTTCCAGCAAGGTTCACAAAAGCGCGGTGCTCTATGGTTAAAAATTGCATTGGGTTCGATTGGTATTGCGGCGATTAGTTCAATGCTTGTGGTTGCCACCTTGCCACCACTGTTAGATACACCCAATAAAAGTTTTGCCATGTTGGTCGGCTTCATCGTATTAGCTGGACTTTATTTCAAGTTTAAGCAAATTGTCCCCGCTACACTCACCGCAGCACTGAGCTATGGTTTGGTTTATACCTATATTCCTATGCCTTTTTAACCCATATCTTGCATCCATCAAAACCTAATTTACTATTTGAAGCGCTCAGCTGTGCAAGTCATTTCCAGCTTGATTGGAAAAGTTTATTTAGCATCCTTTTGCATGAAAATTTTGACTTTGGAATGCGCAGCTTTATAAAAAAAATTGTTGGACAATATCATTAATTTATGTGAATGAACCCTGAACACTTTTAAGAGTTCTGCTATGCTAAAAGCCCATAAAATCAAGCATGGATGATTTACATGAGCGTTACTATTGGTACTCCACTTCAGCCTTCAGCATTTAAAGTCCTGCTATTGGGTTCTGGAGAGCTTGGGAAAGAAGTTGTGATTTCTTTACAACGTTTGGGTGTAGAAGTTCATGCTGCTGACCGTTACGATCATGCTCCTGCAATGCAAGTGGCACACTATGCCTATACCTTAAATATGGCAGATGCGACAGCGCTTAAACAACTCATTCAGGACGTTAAGCCGAATTTAATTGTCCCTGAAATTGAAGCCATTGCGACACAAGTATTGGTTGAAATCGAACAAGAAAATATTGCCACAGTCATCCCCTCTGCAAAAGCGGTTAATTTAACCATGAACCGTGAAGGCATCCGTCGTTTAGCTGCGGAAGAACTGGGCTTACCGACATCGGCTTACCGTTTTGCAGATACTTTAGAATCTTTCCGTGCTGCATGTGATGACATTGGTTATCCAAACTTTGTTAAACCAGTCATGTCCTCTTCTGGTAAAGGCCAATCCCGCGTAAAAGAATTTTCAGAAGTAGATGCTGCGTGGAAATATGCACAAACAGGTGGTCGTGTAAATCAAGGAACAGTAATTGTAGAATCACAAATTGATTTTGATTTTGAAATTACGCTATTAACAGTACGTTCAAAAAACCCAGAAACGGGTGAAATTGAAACTTCGTACTGCGACCCAATTGGTCACCGCCAAGACGCGGGCGACTATGTTGAAAGCTGGCAGCCTCAAGCTATGTCACCAGTGGCCCTCGACGAAGCAAAACGTATTGCCAATAAAGTCACCATCGCATTGGGTGGCTGTGGTATTTTCGGTGTAGAACTCTTTGTCAAAGGCGATAAAGTGTGGTTTAGTGAAGTATCACCACGCCCACATGACACAGGTCTTGTGACGCTTGCCTCTCAGTTCCAAAGTGAATTTGAATTACATGCACGTGCGATTTTGGGATTACCTGTCAATACAGCACGCCACAGCATTGCAGCGAGTGCCGTCATCTATGCAGGCGTAGATGATAATAACTTATCTTTTTCTGGCTTAAATCTTGCTTTGGCAAACCCAAATACTGATTTACGCATTTTTGGAAAACCAGAAGGCTTTACACGTCGCCGTATGGGCGTTGCGACAGCACGTGCTGAAACAACCGACCAAGCGCGTGAACTGGCGGCCGAAGCTGCTGGACTAGTGAGCGTTCATCAAAATTAAGCGTTGTTAAAATATACGGATACGGTTCATGATCAATACTTCTCCACTGCTTAACTATGTCAGCAGCAATCACGACATCAAAGCGATTAATCAATGGCGTAGTGATGTCGAAAATCAATTACAAGAAAGTTTTGATCATGGCCAATCCATCCGCGATATCATTTTAACGCGTTCAAATATGACCGATGAAGCACTTATTTTCCTATGGAAATATGCAAAACTCGATCAGACAGACCTAAGTTTATTTGCTGTCGGTGGTTACGGTCGCCGAGAGATGCTGCCTTACTCTGATGTAGACATCATGATCTTGTCTGAGGATGAGTTTAGCGAAGAACAAGAGAAAATCATTTCAGTCTTTATTTCCTCACTTTGGGATGTCGGCAATTTCAAGCCCGGCATTAGTGTACGTACCATTGCCAACTGTGTTGAACAAGCAACCTCCGACTTAACTGTTGCTACTGCCCTCATTGAGTCCCGTTTAATTACAGGCAATGAACACTTAGCCAAATGGCCACGACGCATTGTTTCACAAACATGGACAGACAAGACCTTCTATGATGCAAAAATGGAAGAACAGGCCAAACGCTATGCACAGCATAACTTTACGGAAAGTAATCTAGAGCCTGATATTAAAAACGCGCCGGGTGGCATTCGGGACATTAACCAAATTGGTTGGATTGCTAAGCGGCATTTCCGCGTCAACCGTATTTATGACTTGGTGCACTTAGGCTTTATTTCAGAGTTTGAGTTAGGGGTATTAGAAGAAGCCGAAAGCTTCCTCTGGGAAATTCGTCATCACCTACACCGCCTCACTAAACGTGATGAAAACCGTTTACTGTTCGACTATCAACGTGACATTGCCGCAAAGTTTGGCTATGTGCGTGAAGAAGGCAAATCACCGAATTATCCAATTGAACAATTCATGAAGCGTTATTATCGAAGCGCTCAACAAGTCACCACGCTGAATGAAATGCTGTTGGCTTATTTCAATGAATCTGTGATTACCCCACGCCTACCGAACTATGAGCGTAACATTGAGGAAATCAATGAAAATTTTAAACTGGTCGACGGCAAACTAGCCGTTCAACACCATAAAATTTTCTCTGAAATTCCAAGTGCTATTTTAGAAATTTTCTATATATTGGCCAATCGACCTGAAATTACAGGCATTCGCGCGCGTACGCTACGTTTGTTAATTTTGGCAGCTAAACGTATTGACCAAAAATATAGAGATAATCCAGCGCATCAAGCCCTGTTTATGGCCATCATTCGCTCACCCCATCGTTTATATGAAACCATGGTGGCAATGAAACGTTATGGCGTTTTAGGTAACTATATTCCTGCATTTGGGCAGATTATGGGGTTGATGCAATATGACTTGTTCCATATCTATACGGTCGATGCACACACCTTATTGTTACTGCGGAACTTAAACCGTTTCAAAGAACCTGAGTTTGCCAAGGACTTCCCTGTCGTGAGTTCCGTGTTCCAACGTCTGGCACGTCGTGACATTGTCTATTTGGCTGCCATTTTCCATGATATCGCGAAAGGCCGTGGCGGAGACCATAGTGAGCTAGGTGCAAGCGATGCGATTGAATTCTGTCGTAGTCATGGTTTTACCGAACGTGAATGCAACCTTGTCGCATGGCTCATCCAAAACCATTTACTCATGTCTGTTACCTCTCAAAAGAAAGATATTTCTGACCCCGATGTGGTTAAAGCTTTTGCTGAGAAAATGGGCGACATGGAACATCTCGATTATCTATATACGTTGACAGTTTCGGATATCAATGCAACCAATCCTTCACTTTGGAATACGTGGCGCGCATCTCTCATGCGTCAGCTCTATACCCATGCACGTGACGTGATTCGCTCAGGTTTAGGCCGTCCTGTGGACTATCAAATGCTCATCGAGGACACTAAGTTTTCTGCCAGCGAACAACTGGTCGAAGAGTTTGCACTAGATGATGTCGAAAAAGTCTGGCAAGAACTGGGGGATGAATATTTCCTCAAAGAGTCTGCCGATGAAATTGCTTGGCACACACGTGCTATTTTACAACACGGTGATAACCCTGAACCGCTGGTTTTGATGCGCGCACAGCGTAAATTTGCTCAAGATGCGGTACAAATCTTTATTTATACCCAAGATCAGCCCAATCTGTTTGCAACAACGGTTGCTATTCTCGATCGTATGAACTTGGACGTACAAGATGCGCGTATTATTACCGCGACCAAAGCATTTAGCTTAGACACTTATGTCGTTCTTGACCGTTTTGGTACGCTGCTAACCGACCCTGAACGTGAAGCAAAAGTGCTATCAGCATTAAAAGATGCCTTAGCCAATTCAGATAAATACCCTGGGCTCATGCAACGTCGCATCCCTCGTCAGCTACGCCATTTCGACATTGAAAACACCGTTGATATTACGCTGAATGAAGCACTGCAACAAAACATGGTTGAAATTGCAACACTTGACCATCCCGGCTTACTTGCCAAAGTAGGCGGGTTGTTTATGATGCAAGGTCTAGATATTCACTCTGCTAAAATTGCCACCCTAGGTGAGCGTGCCGAAGATATTTTCTTTGTCACCAAAAAAGATGGGCAACCCATGACCGAAACTGAAGCTGAAACTTTTGCTGCACAACTAAAATCAGCCTTAGATGAAGCCTCTAGTCAGGTCTGTGGTCAACATTAACAATACACACTGGTATTTTGTTTCATGAACTCGAGTTTATCCCTTTTACACCCTTATCCTTTTGAAAAGTTGAATAAACTATTTCAGGATATTACTCCCGCAGACTTACCCCTCATTCCATTATCGATTGGTGAGCCTAAGCATCCTGCACCCGAGTTTGTGAAACAAGCCATTATCGAGAATTTTCAGCATTTATCGACCTACCCAAACAGTAAAGGTATACCCGAATTACGCACCAGTATTGCAAACTGGCTAACCCGTCGTTTTCAACTCAATCAGATTAGTGCAGAAAACAATATATTGCCTGTTTCGGGCACACGTGAAGCAATTTTCTCTTTTGTGCAGGCATTGGTAAATCGTGAAGATGCGCCTTATGTGGTTATGCCTAACCCGTTCTACCAAATTTATGAAGGTGCCGCTTTACTTGCTGGAGCAAAACCGTACTTTGTAAATTGCACCGAAGAAAATGGTTATCTCGGTGACTTTGATGCTGTGCCTGCTGAAGTCTGGGAGAAAACAGCCTTGTTATTTGTCTGTACACCGGGAAACCCAACTGGTGCGGTGTTATCAAAAGAACAATTCAAAAAATTAATCGCACTGTCAGACCAATATGGTTTTGTCATTGCATCGGATGAATGCTATTCAGAGCTTTGGTTTGATACTGCACCTGTGGGCCTACTCGAAGTTTGTGCTGAAATAGGCCGAGATGACTACAAAAACTGTGTCGTATTCCACTCACTGTCTAAGCGCTCAAACTTACCGGGTATGCGCTCTGGCTTTGTCTCGGGTGATGCAGCATTGCTCAAACCTTATTTACAATACCGTACGTATCATGGTGCGGCGATGCCTGTACAGCACCAATTGGCTTCGATTGCAGCATGGGATGACGAAGCGCATGTTGAAGAAAACCGTGTGCAATATCGTGCAAAATTTGATTTATTTCAAAAGGAATTAGGCCATATACTGCCCCTACAAAAACCAGATGCAGGCTTTTACTACTGGTTAAAAGTAGATAATGACGAAACTTTTGCAAAAATGCTCATGGAAAAAGCACATGTCAAAGTACTTCCTGGACGTTATTTGTCACGCGATACTGAGCAAGGTAACCCAGGCGAAAACCATGTGCGTCTTGCGCTAGTTGCAGATCTTGCACAGTGTGAACAAGTCATTGCTCGCCTTAAAGCAATTTTATAAATAAGCTCATCTAAATAAGAAAACCTCCTATAATGGAGGTTTTCTTTTTTCATTCGATTAAAAATCAAATGATGCACTTAAAGTAAATGTACGAGGTTGTGCCAGTGTTAAGTAAGTATAATCATTGGTACTTGCTGAAGCCCAATACTCTTTATCAAATAAGTTGGTAATACCAAAATTAATCACTGTTGGAACTTGATTGATCTGGGTTTTATAATTCGCCCCCACATCTACACGCGTCCAATCGTTTAATTTTAATGTATTCGCATTATTTGCGTACTGACTACCTGTATAAACGACACGACCATTAATTGAAACATCTTGTGGTACAGGTAATTTCCAATCTGCTTCAACATTCGCCTGAAACTCCGGCACACCAACCACTTGGTTGCCATCAAACAAACCTTGATGCGTCTCTTTTTGCTCAGTATCAATCCATGTTGCACCACCTAAGATGCGAACTGCATCGGTTAATTGACCATAGGCATTAAATTCAATACCCTGATGAATATTTTTTGCATCAGTGGGTTGGGCTGAACCTGCCATATTTACAGCAGCTTTACGACGCTCAGTGTTGAAGTAATTTAAACCACCACCAATTACACCATTTTCATATTTCAAGCCAATTTCTTTTTGTTTTGACACAAAAGGATCAGCCACATAATAGTTACCAGTACTATCTAAAATGCCATCACCTTGAACCAAAGCTTCGACATAGTTGGTATAGACTGCTAGTTCAGGTGTAATTTTATAACTTACACCTAAAGCAGGTGTAACTTTATCTTTATTAATGTTGTGCTTGTAGACCCCATATGAATAAACATCTTGATCTATTTCTTGATAACGTGCCCCAAGCATTACCGTTAATCGATCATCTAGAGCGGAAATATTGTCACCTAAAGCCACACTTCTTAAAGTCGCCACATTCGCTTTCGGATAAGTTCCTTTAGAACCTAGCCATTTATCAATATTAAACTCATTACTATAAATAGGGTTATAGAAGTTATCAGCCACTCCTGTAGCATAACCATAACTATAGCGCTTATCTGCTTGGTACATCGAACCAGACAAAACAACATTATGGCTTAATGTACCAGTATTAAATTTGGTTTTAACACCCACTTCACCCGTATGGTTTTTATCTTTTCGTAAAATTGTTGAGGCAAATAAAGAGGCAGCGCCCGTTTCAGTATTGCTGAGTTGCTGACTAGAATATACGCCCGCTTCTTCACTCACACGGAAACCATAAGCAGCATATGCAGTCACTGCATCATTAAAGTCATATTCTGCACGATAACTACCAAAGACATCTTCCTCATTAGAATATGTCCATGATTGTCCATGATAATCCGCATATTGTGATGCACTTGGAACCGAAGTTACCGCATTGGTCAAACGCAAACTTGGACGGTTTTCTTTAAGACGGTTGTTGTTGTACCCTAAATCGCCTGATAAGCGCAGTTGATCACCACGATAATCAAGCGCAATCGAAGCCAACCCAAGCGAATTATCTTCTTTTTCAACTTCTGTACCACCGCCATGGTATGCCGTATTTACACGTACACCATATTCATCATTTTCATCATTTTCATCATTTTCACCAAAACGTTCGGATACATCACTCGATAAGTAACCACCATTAAAATCTGTACCTGCTGTTACACGTTTAAGCGGTTCATTGGCTGCGCGTTTAGGCACCAAGTTAACAGAACCACCAATGCCAGAACCTCCCGGCATTGCACCATTTAAAAATGCTGAAGCACCTTTGAAAACTTCAACTCGCTCAAATAATTCTGTAGGAATGTATTGACGCGGCAAAATCCCATACAAGCCATTATAACTTGTATCATCAGAGGCCAAAACGAAACCACGAATAAAGTAAGTTTCCTGAAAGTTACCAAAACCTTTCGCTAAACGAACGGATGGATCAACTTGTAAAACATCCCCAACACTCTTTGCTTGACGTTCTTGAATGTATTGGTTGGTATAGCTGGTTAAGCTAAATGGGTTATCTAAATTTTTCTGGTTACCAAAGACACCTACTCGCCCGCCAGTCGCGACCTGTCCACCAGCGAAAGCCTCCATTAAACCATTTGCAGAAGCATCGGCACTTGCAACTATACGGATTGTTTCCAAAGCTGTAACATTACTCGCCTGAGATGATGAGTCAGATTCAACGACAACTGGAGCTTCGGCAGAATGTGAAATACTGTACCCAGATACACATACCATCATTAACACCAATGGTTTCAGCTTAACCATTTCCTACCTTTTTCATCAATCTAAAATTCGAGCCTGATAGTAAATGAGAATTAATTATTCCATTGTTATAACTTATGATGTCAGACAACTGATTGACTTTTACTTTAAGATTCTCATATTACTAGTCCATCTAATAACAAAACGATTGCAAAAGAGGCAAAGCAGCACCCTGACATCTTATAAAGCCAGTTGAGTCGCTGAGTTAAAAAATGATTCCAGCACTTCCAACTCAATAACTTAAGCAACAACAGATTCCACATCAGAACCACAGCCACCATCCAGAGACTCATTAAGAGCAAGGTACAAACATCAGATTTTGAATAAACCAGCAATATCAAACTACTATAGAACATCATATTTTTAGGGTTCAGCAAACTTGACTGTAAACCTTGAGTAAAACATAGAATTTTAGTTTGATGAGGTATGGAATCATGTGCTTGAACATCAACATTTTCATGATGCTTATAGCGAAAACACTGTATAGACAAATACAACAAATACGCAACACCTAATCCGCGTAGCAACATCAGAACAAAAGCATGAATATGCCCAAGCCACCCCAGTAAAGTAAAAATCAGCGCTAGAATAAAAGCATTCCCAGCTACAATACCGAAAACTGTATATCGTGCTCTTCTTTGACCACTGTTTAATGCCGTCATCAGAATCAGGAAAAAATCAGGGCCAGGAGAAAGCAAAGCCACAAAATGCGTCACAGCAATAACAATAAAAAGCTCCATCACTAATCTCTCTTTAAAAGTGAGACAAGCCTAACGATGGATGAAGATCAACTCTTGGATAAAATTGCGCGATGTTGCTTTTGATAGAGCTTAGGCGTAGTGCCCGTTAAATTTTTAAAAACACGATGAAAATGACTTTGGTCACTAAAGCCCAACGTATAACTCAGTTGCGCAATATCCATACCTTGTTTTAAAAAGATGCGTGCATCATTAATTTTATGATTCAATTGATAAGCGTGCGGCGTCATGCCTAAAAATGATTTAAATAGCCGAATAATGGCATACCGACTCAACTGGACTTCTTGCGACATTTGCTCTAATGATAAAAACGCGTCAGTATCCTGAATCATCGATAAAAGCTGCTTAAACTCTTGCTGTGCATAGTGTTGAGGAGCAAGCAGTTCTAGCTGAATATATGGAAATAAAAGCTCAGTAAGTGTTGTGATTAAGCTTTGTTCTTTTTCCCAATAAGACAGTGCAGTATCAAATAATTGACTGTTGAGACAACTAAAGTCTTGATACATCTTAGGCTGTTTATACAACACAGGTTTGAACTGCGGTATGTCTTGATAAGCATCTTTATGTGCAGTTTCTTGTAATAACTGGTTCAACCAACGTGCATCTAAATGCATCATTTGGTAGCTCCAAGCTTGATCTGGAACAGGATTACACTCATGTTCTACATGTGCAGGAACCAATACCAAGGTACCCACGTCTATTTGTTGCGTTCCACCGAAGTGGCTAGTGAAAATGCTGTTACCTTGATCCACCGTTCCAATTGAAAATGTCGGATGACTATGGGCTTTATAACAAGCAAGACTTGCACATGCCCGACGTGTTTCCACATAGGACATGCGCGGATCACTCCAAAATTCAACTGAAGTACCTTGCTCTTTCACCACTGACGACACATCAACAGATTATTGTTGTAATGCTTTTTCAATATCTGCCTGAATCGCTTCAGGCTTGGTGGTTGGCGCATAACGATTAATTACTTTGCCATCTTTACCAATCAAGAATTTTGTAAAATTCCACTTAATGCCGCTGCCGAGAATCCCTTTGCTGTTATTGGTTAAATAACGGAATATGGCGTGGGCTTCTGGGCCTTTAACATCGACTTTGGAAAACATGGGAAAAGTCACCCCATAGTTTTTCTGACAATACGTTCCTATTTGCTCATTGCTACCCGGATCTTGCCCCCCAAACTGATTACAAGGGAAGCCTAATACCTCAAACCCTTGTGCATGATATTGCTCATAAATTTTTTCTAATCCCGCAAATTGTGGTGTAAAACCACATTTACTGGCCGTATTGACGATGAGCAGCACTTCGCCCTCATAGTCAGCAAAGGATTTATTTTTTCCATCTAACAATTCCGCTTCAAACTGATAAATGTTGGTCATGGATAAGTATCCTCATCACTTTTTTCTTGTGTTTCTAGTTCTAATGAAGCCGAGTTTACACAGTAACGTAAACCTGTAGGCTCAGGTCCATCTGTAAAAACATGGCCTAAATGAGCATCACAGTGATGACATACAATTTCGGTACGCACCATGCCATGTGTTGTATCTTGATGCTCTTCTATCACAGTCGTATTGAGTGGCTTATAAAAACTTGGCCAGCCGCAACCACTGTCATATTTGTTTTCAGAATTAAATAATGGCGTACCACAACAACGGCATACATAAGTGCCGGCTTGTTTAGTATTCCAATATTTCCCCGTAAAAGCTGGCTCCGTCCCCTTTTGTCGCGTAATGCGAAATTCGTCAGGTGATAACTCTCTTTGCCATTCTCGGTCTGTTTTATTGAGTTTTCCCATGATTACGTCCCTTTCCATCTTGCTATTTAAAATAGGATAATCCTATATTTACGTGATTCATCTTAAAATTTCTAGTGTTTAGTTCACAATTTACAAAAGACCTATAATTCCAATAAAAGCAAAAAGAAAGCATTTTACAAAAGAGGTAAGCAATTTATTTTCTTTAATGCTTTTTTGTGAGCAAATTTAATGTTAGTCTTATTGACATTCTTGCTCAGGATTAAAAAAATGTCGCAAAAAAAGAGCGTTATTTTTAAACATCTACTGCCTGTGATTAAACAATATCAACAGGTGGGATTTACGCATGAAAAAATTGTTGCTTTACTTAGAGATGAACATGATCTCGATCTGGTGACAACTGAAACATTTAAAAGCTATTTATACCGTTATGCAAAAGTGACCTCCACTCTTTCCGAGAACATCAAAATGCCGAACACTCTCCACACCCCACGCGAAATAAAAAAATCGTCTAAGCTCGAGCATGTTTGCTACGACATCCGTGGACCAGTGTTGCGAGCGGCCAATGAAATGGAAGAAGCCGGTCATAAGATTATCAAACTCAATATTGGTAACCCTGCACCTTTTGGTTTTGAAGCTCCTCAAGAGATTATTAATGATGTAGCTTTAAACCTGCCAAATGCAGTGGGCTATACCGACTCAAAAGGGATTTTCCCTGCGCGTAAAGCCATCTGTCAGTACTACCAACAAAAAGGCATTTTAGATATGCACGTTAATGACGTGTATATCGGAAATGGTGTCTCTGAATTGATCGTGATGGCCATGCAAGGCTTGTTAGATGATGGTGACGAGATGCTCGTGCCAATGCCTGACTATCCCCTTTGGACGGCTGCGGTAAATCTTTCAGGCGGTACAGCTATTCATTATAAATGTGATGAAGAAAACTTTTGGTATCCCGATATTGCGGATATGGAGAGTAAAATCACACCACGTACCCGCGGTATCGTGATTATTAATCCAAACAACCCAACAGGTGCAGTTTATCCACGCCATGTACTTGAGCAAATCGTCGCATTGGCTAAAAAGCACGATTTGATTTTGTTTGCAGATGAAATTTACGACAAAATTGTTTATGACGGTATTGAACATGTTTCTGTAGCAGCATTAGCGGGTGACCAACTCTGTATCTCTTTCAATGGCTTATCTAAAGCATACCGTATTGCGGGTTACCGTTCAGGCTGGATGGCCATCACAGGCGATAAGTCACGTGCAGTCGACTATATTGAAGGTTTAGATATGCTCGCTTCTATGCGTTTGTGTGCCAACCACCAAGCACAGTATGCCATTCAAACTGCTTTAGGCGGCTACCAGTCAATCAATGATTTAATTCGTCCGGGTGGTCGTTTATACGAGCAGCGTAATATTGCTTGGCAAATGTTGAATGACATTCCAGGTGTATCATGTGTTAAGCCTGAAGGTGCAATGTATTGCTTCCCGAAATTGGACCCAGAAATCTATCCAGTTCAGGATGATGAAAAACTGATGCTTGATCTACTTCGTGCTGAAAAAGTACTTCTGGTTCAAGGCACAGGCTTTAACTGGCCAACACCAGATCACTTCCGTGTGGTGTTCTTACCTGCTGAAAATGAACTACGTGAAGCCATTACCCGAGTAGGCCGTTTCCTTGCGAAAATGCGTTAATTGATCACTTAAAAAACCGTACTTTATGTACGGTTTTTTTATTTACAAAACTGTAATACATCACTTTTCAAGTTTGGCATAAGTTTAAAAGAAGCAGCCATTTTGCTGTGATTCCATTGAGATGATGGGGAGTCGCTTATGGGGACAATTGCGGTAACATCCTGGAAATACAATGCTTCTTCACGCTATTTAAAAATTTTCTATGCCGATGGTTCAGGCGAGTTGTATCATCCCGTGCCTGAATTTGTTTATAACAATTTAGTTCGATGTAATAATAAAACAGCCTTTGTTCATAAATATTTAGAATATGATTTGCACTTTACACGCTTAAGTATTCATTAATTTTTCAAGCACAAACAATCAGGATTTATCCTGATTGTTTTCCATGATCCCACGTCACCACCAACAAGCCGGCACCAATCGCTAATGTAGACAGGTTAAACTGCTCGTCCTGCTGAATAAGCGCGATGAAGTCCGTGACTTGATCTGCATGCGATAGAACATTATCAGCCACCAAAACTCCGCGTGAAACACACATTAGTCGTTTCAAATCTGGCCAATAGTCGACATAAGCATCACGTTCAGCATCTAGCAATATAAAATCAAAGATGGCTTGCGACTGCTTCAAATATTCAGCTGCGTCACCCACCCAAAACTCAACGCCATTGGATAAATTGAAATCCGCAAGATGACTCGCGGCTTGTTGACTTCTCTCAGCATCAATTTCCAAAGTGGTTAATCGAGCATTCACTTGTTGCGCTGCATAAGCCAACCATAAGGTTGAGTAGCCCGTTGATGTTCCTATTTCTAATATCTGCTGAGGCTGTTGAATATGCACCAGTTGCGCCAAAAACTGTGCAGACTCAGGCTCAATATTGCGAAAGCGCGCAATACGATCTGCTTGCGTACTGTCATGTTCTTGAAAGCGTTGATATAAGGCCGATACTTTATTCAAAAATTCTGCATGCATGATCAAATCCCCCTCTACTTTACTTAGCGTTGTTTATACTTCTTGAATCAGTTTAAAGCGCTCAACTTCACGATCATCTTCTAGCATTACCGTTTCAGTAAACATGGCAAGTGGACGTACCCAAATCGAGTAATCCCCATATAAACACTGATAAACCACCAGTTTTTCTTCGGTTTCACTATGCGTCGCTACATGTAAAACTTGATACAGTTGCCCTTTATAATGCTGATAAATACCGCGCTGTAATTGCATCACTTGCTTCCCTATTTTTTAATTGTCTCGATCATACCTAATTTATACGGCTGAAACTGCAAATCACTTGAAAAATCATTTAATTCCCCCATATAGCTTTATGAAATGATTGAAGAAAATACTTTTAAATCTATAAAACCGATTATTAAAATAAAAACAAACTGTTTTATCTATTTTTAGATTTACTCTATGATTCTTCTATCAAATAAATTTATAGACTGCTTTGGAGAGCTTAACAATGTTAGATCAAAATACTTCAGCTCAATTAAAAACACTTCTTGAACGCCTAGAAGGTCCGATTGAATTGGTTGCGACTTTGAACGGTACTGAGAAATCAGACAAAATCAAAGAATTGGTTGAAGAAGTTGCAGCACTGTCTCCACTGGTGACTGCACGTTTTGATGGTCAAAACTCACGTGTACCCAGCTTTGGTGTAGCAAAAGCCGGTGAAGAACCGCGTGTTTTCTTTGCGGGTTTGCCGATGGGGCATGAGTTTACCTCTTTGATTTTGGCATTGTTACAAACCTCAGGTTACGCACCCAAAGTATCGGATGAAGTTTTGGCTTCAATCAAAGCTTTGGGCATCCAGTCTAACTTTGATGTATTTGTCTCTTTAAGCTGTCATAACTGTCCAGACGTGGTGCAAGCCTTGAACCTGATTGCCATTTACAATCCAGGCACGACAGCAACTATGATTGATGGTGCATTCTTCCAAGATGAAGTTGAAGAACGCAAAATCATGGCTGTACCGATGGTGTTCCAAGACAACACCCATATCGGTCAAGGCCGTATGACCTTGGAAGAAATTATTGCCAAACTGGATACCAATTCAGCAGTCAAAGAAGCTGAAAAACTCAATGCCAAAGATGCTTTTGATGTTCTCGTGATTGGTGGTGGCCCTGCGGGAAATACCTCTGCCATTTACGCAGCACGTAAAGGCATTAAAACAGGGATCGTGGCTGAACGTATGGGTGGTCAAGTCATGGATACCATGGACATTGAAAACTATACCTCGATTCAAAAGACCCAAGGGCCGAAGTTTGCTGCTGAAATGGAAGCACATGTACGTGAGTACGGTGTGGACATCATGAACTTACAACGTGTTTCTAACATCAAAGGTGCAGATGAGACCGCGAATGGCTTGGTTGAAGTCACTTTAGAAAATGGTGCGAAGCTTGAATCTAAAACTGTGATTCTTTCAACAGGTGCACGTTGGAGAGAAATGAATGTGCCGGGCGAAGCAGAATACCGTACTCGTGGTGTTGCTTACTGCCCACACTGTGATGGTCCACTGTTTAAAGGCAAACGTGTAGCAGTAATTGGCGGAGGTAACTCAGGTGTCGAAGCTGCGATTGATCTTGCTGGGATTGTTGAACATGTAACTTTGGTTGAGTTTGATACCAAACTACGTGCCGACCAAGTGTTGCAAGACAAATTGCATAGTTTGCCTAACACTACGGTGATCCTGAATGCACTCTCGACCGAAGTTGTGGGTGATGGTTCACAAGTGACGGCATTGAAATATAAAGACCGTGCAACGGATGTAGAACATACGGTTGAGCTTGCAGGAATCTTTGTGCAAATTGGTTTATTACCAAACACTGATTTCTTAAAAGAGACTGCTGTTGAGCTTTCAAACCGTAATGAGATTATGATTAACGATCGCAACGAAACCAATGTCAAAGGTATATTTGCCGCAGGTGACTGTACGACTGTGCCATACAAGCAAATCATCATTGCCACAGGTGAAGGCGCGAAAGCAGCTCTGTCTGCTTTTGATTATATTATTCGTTCTGGCGTGTAATCCTCTCAAATGCTTCCCTGCTAAAGGCTTATAGGCAACTCAGCTTATAAGCCTTTTTATCACGCTGTTTTTTATAAAAAATTACATTTTTTTAACAATAATGCAGTCTGCTTTACATTCAAAGTAGATTATATTTTGCCCAACCCCTACTTTTGGGTATAAAACGAAAAGGATATGAAAATGAATAAATTACTTATTGCTTTAGGTCTTGCTGCTGCTGTTGTTTTAGTGGGTTGTTCAAAAGAAAAAGCACCTGAAACAGGTGCAACGACAGGTGAACACCTTGAAAATGCTGCTGAACAAGCAGGTCATGACATTAACAAAGCTGCAAGTGAAGCCGTATCTGACACTCAGAAAGCGGCAGATGAAGCATCTGCAAAAATTGGTGCTGCCGCTGACGAAGCTGCTGCGAAAACTGAAGCTGCTGCTGAAGATGTTAAAAATGCCTCTAAAGAAGCAACAGCTCATGTTGCTGGTGCAGTAGAACAAGGCGCTGCTGATGTGAAAGAAAAAGCGCAATAATATTTCTAAACTCAAAAAAGCCTCCCACTCGGAGGCTTTTTTATGGGCTGTGCTATAGTAGATGAAACGTGCATTATTAAATAAATCATAACTTTAAATTTTGAGGATGATCTATCGTCATGTCCTATTCTCACCATGTTGAACCTCATTTAATTCATCGTACTGGTTGGCTACGTGCAGCGGTTTTGGGTGCCAATGACGGCATCATTTCAGTGACCAGTTTGATTATGGGGATGGCAGCCAGTGGCGCAACAAGCCATACCTTACTCATCACGTGTATTGCAGGGCTCATTTCAGGTGCAAGCTCTATGGCTGCGGGTGAGTATATTTCGGTGAAGTCTCAATCAGATATTGAAGAAGCCGACTTAAAACATGAAGCTAGGGAGTTAGATAAAAACCCGCACTTAGAACTTAAAGAACTGACTCAAATTTATATACAACGTGGACTAGAACCCGAACTGGCACATGAAGTCGCAGTACAACTCAGCGCACATGATGCACTGTCTGCACATGCTCGTGATGAAATAGGCATCCATGAAAATACCAGTGCAAAGCCACTTGAAGCCGCGGGTTCTTCTGCCCTCGCCTTTTCACTAGGTGCTCTGTTTCCTATGCTGGCCATTCTATTAAGCCCTCAAGGTTATCTGACTCAGTCAGTTGCCCTAACAGGGGTACTATCATTGTTCGGTTTAGGGGCTTTATCGAGCTACTTTTCTGGGACTTCTATGTGGACAGGTGCATTTCGTGTGACACTATGGGGAATTTTTGCGATGCTATTTTCTAGTTGGATTGGCTCCCTATTTAATGTGCATGTTTAACGTCAACAACACGAAAAGCGATAGCAGACTACCTATTTAAAATGTAAAAAGTCCATGGATTGAATGGGCTTTTTACTATTTACAGCATCATTTACCATCAACTTTAAGCTTGCACATTTTTCTCTGAGCCACTACTCAGATGCACTATTACTGATGATTGAAGTTCAATTCTACAGGTGCAACAGCTTATTTTTTAATTAGCATGAATTGCTTAACGTCTATTCCCCTTCCCATAACAGCCCAAAACATCATAGAAAATGATGAGTCAACGCCTTACTTACATCTCGCTAGATTGTTTTTTCATTCATATAACGCCAGTAGCGTTTAGGAACATATTGCACATGTAGTTTGATATTTGCTCTTGCCTCGATGTTGATACTTTTAAAATAATCTTTCCATAACTGGTCATACAGCAGCTCATCATCATCTAATTCAACACTAAAGGACTGACTGTGTCCGACTTTGTGTGCATGATCAATTTGATCCACATCCATCTTCACCTGATGCACAGCTGTCAAATCATAATAAATTCCAAAATTTCTTCTTTCATCATAAATCAACCATCTTTGATCTTGATATCGGTTTCTAAAATGTGGTTCTATCAGCGGTAAAACATTAAAATCTGGCTGTACCAAACTTAAAAACAATCCATCCTGACATTTTTTAAAGCGGACAAAAGCTTCCATACGGTGCTTTTCTCTGCCCACTTGCTTGGCCCACTGCGAAACAGCCAATATATCCGCATGCGCATAGTTACGATCTACAGAATGTGTATTTTTAAACACATAGATACAGAAATTAAAAAGATGTTGATGTGCCTGTTCCTGCTCAGACAGAAAGCAATAATAAAAAGATCGCAGACTCTCAGCTGTGATTTTTTGTTTTAATCCCCGCCAAACTCGCTCTGCGTGTTCGTCATTTGAAGCAACCTCAATACACTCATCAAACAAGCTGGCTTGTGAATTGTTAGATGCAAGCTTGACGTCAAAATCTTTAAACTGAAAGCTTCTATATACACAACTCAGTAGTCCAGTCATGCTTTGATCAAAGTGATATGTCGACATACTAAAAACCAAAGCCTAGTTGAGGCGAAAACTGTTTTTGATATTTGGATTGCCCCGATTGCAAAATGTGCTGCCGAATCTGGTTCGCTTGTTGTTCTTTTTTAAACTTTGGCGTATCTGCACAGCGAATAAAATGCTGTGCCCGATTGTAAGCAATTCCCATACGCTTTAGTTGATCGATATGAATCTGCCCAAAACGACGAGCTTGCACAATTTTTTTAGCCGATTGCACCCCTATCCCCGGAACACGTAAAATCATACGATAGTCTGCATGTTGAATATCAACAGGGAAATGCTCAGGGTTACGTAGTGCCCAACTTAGCTTCGGGTCGATGTCCAAATCTAAATTCGGATGCTGATCATTCACAATTTCCTGCGCATCAAAACCATAGAAACGCATGAGCCAATCCGATTGGTACAGCCGATTTTCTCTTAATAATGGCGGTGCAGAACCCACAACAGGAAGCATTTTTTCCTGTTCATTGATTGGGATATAACCTGAAAAATACACCCGTTTGAGCTGATACACTTTGTAATGGTGATCCGCCATTAAAATAATATCTTTGTCTGTTTCTTGATGTGCGCCCACCACCATCTGAGTGGTTTGTCCCGCGGGTACAAACTTCGGCACATGCCGAATTACACGCCGTTCATCCGTCAACTGAATTAAGCGGTCGCGGACAATGCCCAAGTCCTTTTGTACTTCTGCATGTGATTTCTCAGGTGCAAACTGTTTTAAACCAACTTCCGTTGGCATTTCCAAGTTAATACTCATGCGGTCTACATATAAGCCCGCCTCGGTAATAATCTCTTGGGAAGCACCAGGTATCGTTTTTAGATGAATATAACCATTAAAGTTTTCTTCAAGGCGTAATTTTTTCACCACTTGTAGCATTCGCTCCATAGTGAAATCAGCTGATTTAAAAATACCTGAACTGAGAAATAACCCTTCAATATAATTGCGGCGGTAAAAGTTGATGGTTAAATCCACCACTTCTTGTACAGTAAAAGCGGCTCGTTTGACATCATTAGAGCGTCTAGAAACACAGTACGAACAATCAAAAATACAGACATTTGAAAATAGAATTTTAAGCAATGAAACACAGCGACCATCTTCTGTATAACTATGACAGATACCGTTTCCTGTATTCCCCAAACCTTTGCCTTTGTTTTTACGATTGCTACCACTGGACGAACAGGACACGTCATATTTAGCTGCATCAGCTAAAATCTGTAGCTTTTCACGGATACGATCGGTCATGACGGTCCTCAGTAAAATCTAAAAATAAAAGTATAAAAAATTTCAGACTAAAAGCATTACCAATACACATACCCAACGACATGGATTGTCGCTAAAAACCGAAAAATAAACGTGATTGCTTTTAGATATTTTTCGAGAAAATACTGAATATTATTTGCCAATTTTGCAGTGCTTGGGCAAAGTGTCTATATGTAAAAGGAGCAAGTACATGTCTTTATTATTAGAACGCCTTGAAATTAAACATCCTATCTTCCTTGCACCGATGGCTGGTGTTTCCACACCAGAGCTTGCGGCGGAGGTTTCAAATCAAGGCGGGCTAGGCTCACTTGGATTAGGTGCAAACACCGCAGAAACCGCACGTAGCCAAATTTTAAAAACCCAAGCACTGACCGAACAACCTTTTCAAGTTAATTTTTTCTGTCATCAAAGTGTCGAACTTGATCCAGCTATCGCACAAACATGGATTGATTTTGTAAGACCTCATTTTGAACAATACGATGCAGCCCCCCCCACGCAACTGCACTGTATTTATCCTAGCTTTTTGGACAATGATGACTTTTTAAATGTTGTACTTGAAACTCGCCCTAAAGCCGTCAGTTTTCACTTCGGTATTCCCCATCCGCACCAAATACAGGCGCTAAAAGACGCTGGCATTTTAACCATGGTTTCTGCAACCAACTTAGCGGAAGCACGGGCCATTGAAGCAGCAGGAATTGATTTTATTATTGCTCAAGGCATAGAAGCAGGTGGACACCGCGGGATTTTTAATGAACATTTTGATAGTGCAATACGTACGGTCGACCTCGTACAATTACTGACGCAGCACTGTCGGTGCCCGATTATTGCTGCGGGTGGCATTATGAATGGTACACAGGCTCAGCAGATGTTAAGCCTCGGCGCGAGTGCGGTACAGTTGGGGACAGCTTTCGTACAATGCAAAACGTCGAATGCCAATGATGCCTACCGTCATGCACTTTTCCATGAGCACATCACACAAATAAGTGCCAGTATTTCAGGTCGCCCAGCTCGCGGCTTACTGGGTCACTGGCATACCCAGATTGATCTACCGAACCGCCCTGCTGTTGCTGCATATCCCTACTGTTATGATCTTGGAAAACAATTACATGCCGCAGCAAGTAAACAAGGCGATCAAGGCTTTGGTGCATTTTGGGCAGGTACGAATGTTTCGCAAATTCGTGCCATGGAAGCACCTGACTTAATTAACCAATTGTTGGTTGAAATGCAACAAGTCAGTTATTAAGGGCTTTGTTGCACAAAGATTTCATAACTATATGATTTTAAAAGTTTTGATTATTTTTTGATCCAAAATTAAATCTATTTAAATCAGATGCTTACATATTTATGCAACAAAGCCGTTATTAAGTCTCATTATTCACTCAAAGCTCCCTACGTGGAGCTTTGTTTATTTGGTTTCTAACAAATTGACCTGTTCAACCTGTACGTCATTCATGGTTTCACCATGTATGAGTAATTGGTCAAAGTAGTCAGCGACCACTTTAAATTGTTCAGTTGTACTTTCCACTTTGTACATGTTCTGGCGAAATTCATTACTTGAACGTAAACCTTTGGTGTACCAAGCAATATGTTTACGTGCAATTCGGCAGCCAGAGTATTCCCCGTAAAATGTGTACAGTTCAGCAAGATGTCCAAGTAGAACTTCTTTTACTTCTTGAATGCTTGGTGCTGCCAAATGTTCACCTGTCTCCAAATAATGTGCGATTTCACGAAAAATCCATGGACGCCCTTGCGCAGCGCGACCAATCATAATTGCATCTGCACCAGTATAATCGAGTACATATTTGGCTTTTTCTGGACTATCAATATCCCCATTGGCAACCACTGGTATACGAATGAGCTGTTTAGCCTCTTTAATTAAATCATAACGAGCCGTGTTCAAATACATGTCTTCACGGGTGCGCCCATGCAACGCCAACGCGGCAATACCCGCCTCTTCAGCACGTTTCGCTACACGTAAGATATTTTCATGACCATTCAAAAAACCCAAACGAGTTTTAAGTGTGACAGGTACATCAACTGCAGCCACAACTTCATCCAAAATTCGAGCCACCAAGTCTTCATCTTTTAAAAGTGCAGAACCCGCCAGCTTATTACAGACTTTCTTGGCAGGACACCCCATATTAATGTCCACAATTTGAGCACCATTTGAGACCTGATATCGTGCAGCTTCCGCTAACTCTTTGGGATCTGATCCTGCAATTTGTGCTGAAATAGGCGCCAATTCACCATCAAAATTAGCACGATATAAGCTTTTTTTACTCATCCGTAACGTTTGGTCTGATGTCATCATTTCACTGACAGCATGCCCTGCACCAAAGTATTTGCACAGAGACCTAAATGGACGGTCAGTTACGCCTGCCATCGGAGCGACCCAAAGTTTCTTACCTATTGGTTTATCAAACAATTCTTTAATTACATTGTTTTGACTCAATTTCTTTAACCTCGTTTAACTTCTTTGAATCGCTTTTTATTGACTTCTAGCAGCTTCCTATTTGCACCGCTTAAAAGTTATGGTGCAAATCACATGGGTACGGTTACTAAACGTCAATAAAAGATGGAACTATACGTTATCGTGCTCAAGTACGTGTGCAACGAGAAAGCTACCCTATTTATAAAGTCTCAAAAACTTTTAGCAAAAAATCATTAGCAGACGAATGGATTAAACGTACTGAAGCTGAAATAGAGCTGAATCCAAAAAAGATGCTCAATCCTCAAGAGAAGTTAAAGCATGCAACTTTGGCTGACTTTATTAAGAGATACCTTGAAGAGGCAGATAATTTTGCTCGAACAAAAACATGGTCACTAAATAACATCGCTAGTTTAGAGATTTCAGAGAAAAATATCTATTCATTAACTCGCCAAGATTTTGCTGATTTTGCAATTACTCGACGTAAAGGTGATCCTTTAAAAGGTACTGAAGGGGTTGCTCCTTCCACAGCATTAAAAGATTTAGGCCATATTAAGGCAGTGTTGATCCATGTTGAACATGTTTGGGGTGAGCCTTTAGAAGAAGTCGTTGTTGAATATGACAAAGCGCTAACAGGTTTACGAAAATCAAGAATCGTCACTAAGTCTAAGACTCGTGACCGATTACCAACCTTTGAAGAGCTTCAGGCATTAACAACGCATTTTTACAAAAACTGGAAGCATAAACTAAATCTGTACCTATGCATCTGATCATTTGGTTTGCAATCTACTCAGGACGTCAGGAAGATGAAATTTGTTCTTTGCGATTAGCTGATTACGATCGTCACAATACACAATGGTTGGTTCGAGATGCTAAATACCCCGAAGGGTCTGAGGGTAACCATAAGTACGCGCACCTTGAAACGGCTTTGTTGCATAAATATGTAAGCATCTGATTTAAATAAATTTAATTTTGGATCAAAAAATAATCAAAACTTTTAAAATCATATAGTTATGAAATCTTTGTGCAACAAAGCCGTTTCAACCAAACTTCGCCGATGATAGCCTGACCATTTTTTCCATAGTGTCCTGCCTAAACGTTTAATTGTTCTAAGTAATTCATTTCGCTCTAGCGAGCTACTCTTTGTATCTTTCCATGGTTTCGCATTTTTTCTAGGTGGAATCACCGCATGCCCTTGCCGATCTGCAATGACCTGACGGCATTGCTTGGTGTCATAAGCTCCATCGGTATAAACAGAGTCAATCCGCTCATCTTGTGGAATCTGATTAAGTAAATCACCAAGCACCTGTGAATCACTGACATTATTGGTTGTAAGCTGAACTGCTCGTATTTGCAGGGTTTTAGCATCTATACCAATATGAAGTTTACGCCATTGGCGACGATATTCAGATCCATGTTTCTTGCGTTTCCATTCGCCCTCACCTAGAAACTTCATGCCTGTAGAGTCCATGAGTAGATGCAGCCCATCGCTACTTTTTTGGTAGCTGATTACAATATCAATATGCTTTTGTCTTCTACAAAGCGTGGTGTAATCTGGAGCTATCCAATTTAATCCGCAAAGTTTAATCAGACTTTGCACAAAGCCAGTGACCATACGTAAAGACAGACGGAATAAGGATTTAATCATTAAGCAGCATTGGATGGCTGCGTCGGAGTAGGTTTGATTTCGCCCTTGTTTGCCTTTTGATGGCGCATATCATTGCGTAGCAGGATCAAACCAAATGGCAATATTTCCGCGACTCATGAGTGCTCGGTTATATGCGGGCCAATTGGTTGTGCGGTAGATTTTGTGTGTAGGCTTCTTCATTTGAAAATTATATCGCTGAAAAAGCCTTTACAGATAGGTTTGTGCAACAAAGCCCTTTATTGTACAAAGTTATCCTTCAAAATTTATTTGGCAAGACCAGATTCATTGGCCTTTCGATCATCTATTTAACATAATTGAGCTTATACGAAAGCCCTCACCTAAAGGCTTTCTCAATTCACACACCTCATACAAACCGTGACATTCAACCTTGGTTTAAGTAATGCCCAACGTAAAGCTTCACGCATTTCGTATGAGGTGTATTATATTAATTTTAGGAATTCTTAACTTAATTATTTCACATACTGCCAAACATCAGGATCAATATAGTTCTCATTGATATGATAGCCCTGTGCCATGGCTTCTTTTTCATCAATTTCTCTTGATTTTTTATTTCTTATCAACTCATTTTTAAATGCTTGCTCTAACTCTTTTGATGTCATTTTATAAGTATCAATATTATTCTCTGAATCATCCATTGAATTTCTTTCATCATAGCGAATTGTATTTAAAGCATAACGAACTATATATTGCTCTTTACCGTCTTCAGTTTTTAGGGTTTGTTTTATGCTTAGATCCAAAAGGATACCATTGGCATATAACCGATAGCCGATCGAGTTTCCACCAGTTGTACTAATTATTTTTCGCCATTCGTCATAAGTGAAGATGTAACTTGGGTCAATTACATCATGTCCTTCCATTAAATATCGAATATTGTCTTCTTTTGCTATTCGTGCAGAAAAACGATAAAAATAATTTTTCCACCCTGCCTGATTTATTCGTTTCATTAGATCAACATAGGCTTGGTAGGCTTGTTCTGGATTAACAAATTCCTCTTTATTTAATCCTGCATTAATATCAAGGCCTTGAATGCCATCTTCTTTATGAAAAGACGTACCTAAAACCGAGAAAACATGCTCTATGACTAAAATATTTTCACCATTTTCAACTTTAATCTTACCTAAGTTGGGTGGTGTAAAATCTAATTCTCGAAAACCAGCACCAGAAGGATGTTGATCAACCTGTCCTTCATTATATTGAGCAAAATCTTTAAAACCTTGTTGACCAAAGTGTAAAATATAAGGCTGTTGATTCATGGCTTTTTTCTCTGTATTTTTTGTGTTTGGTTGGCATCCTAAAAGTAGCCATCCGAAAGTTAAGGCGAGGACAAAATTGAAATAGTTAAATTTTTCCATCATTACTATCCTTGCCAACAGTAAAATCTGCCTTACTCTTGCCCCATTCTGCAATAACCCCCAACTCTTTTTCCAAGAATTGACGTCCTTTGTCACTAAGCATCAAACGATGGTATTTTTCTGCTGCTTTCTGAATCCACTCCATACGGCTATCATAATTTTCGACTTTAGTGTTTGCTAGGCTTTGTTGCACAAAGATTTCATAACTATATGATTTTAAAAGTTTTGATTATTTTTTGATCCAAAATTAAATTTATTTAAATCAGATGCTTACATATTTATGCAACAAAGCCAACCTTGATTAAAAAATGCGACTTCATACATTTTAAAATTTATAATTTAACGCAACTACAGCAGACCTGCCGTCTCCCATATAGCCAGTTTTGTAGTTTGCAATGATGCGGGTGTAGTACTGCTCATCAAATAAATTATTAATATTTAGCGACACGCGGGTTTTCTCATTAAGATCATAAGCACCATACAAGCTTGCTACAACATAATCTTTTTGTTCCGCTTTTATTAGGTTAGGCTGAGCTCGTGTTCCCATATTGATATAATCATAGCTTGAACCATACCAGTTTAGACTCCCACCAACTCTCAATCCAGAAAGATCACCACTAAACTGGTAGTTTGTATTGAATTTAGCTGTCTGCTTTGGATTTGCGATATTAATTTTTTTGCCTTTCGCATCCTCTGTGTCATTGTATGCATATCCAAATGTAAGCGTCCATGCATCCGTAAGTTGACCTAATGCTTCAACTTCAAAGCCTTTCGTTTTAGCACCTTTCACAGCTCTATAACGCGCTTCAATGCCATTTAATCCAGTACCAGCAATTTGTTCAGCGACATTGTCTTTTTGAGCATAGAAAACTGCCGCATTGACGTCTAGATGATCATCAAAGAAGCTATTTTTTAAACCTAGCTCTGTATTACTGCCAGTAACAGGATCCAAGAAATTATCATTAGCATCTAAACTCGACTGTGGTTTAAAGATTTCGGTATAACTTGCATAAATAGTGCTAGTTGGAAAAATGTTATACGTAGCAGCCACATAAGGCACAAAAATACTAGATTGCTTTTGCTTTGAAGTCGTACTGATGAGTTGGCCTTGATTGAAGTTACGGGTTTTAGTCTCCCAGTCAGACATACGTCCACCGGTGAAAATCTTGAACTTGTCTGCGATGTTCCATCGTGTATTAATAAAAGTTCCAAACATTTTGGTGTCTGTTGTTTTGTCTACACCCGTTCTTTCTGGTTTGAAATCAGGAGATGCATTTCCGTAGAAATGTTCAATATCATTAATTGTATTTCCTGCTGAGTAAATAGGGTAAGTGAGTCCATATTCATTAGCTTCTCTATCCCAACCATTAAAACCAAAGACCACTTGATGTTCTCGGTTAAATAAGTCGAATAGTCCATTAACTGTTAAATCATATGTATTTTGATTCAAATCCCCTTCAGATGTCCAATGTGAATAACTTAAACCCGTGCCATCTTTGTTTAAATTTCCATTGTATGCATATGATGTTTTAGCAAATGCATCCAGATCCTGTCGACTGAATGAAAGTTTAGCCTTCCATCTGTCATTAAAATTATGGTCTAAATACACATAACTATTTTGTAATTCACGTTGCCATCTCACCCAGTTCATCGAACCAAAGTTATCTTCTGATGAAAAGCTAGTTTGACTCCCATCGCTATAGAAAATTGGTACACCTCCACCAAGACCGTGAGGGTCATCATCTTGGTAATCAATACCCAAAGTAAGTTGAGTTTGATCAGTGAGTTTAGACGTTAATGATCCTGAAATCGTTGTTGTAATCTTTTCATAATAATTTTTCCCTGTTCCACCGTCTGATGTCGCAACAATTAAACGTGCGTTAAGTTTATCATCAGCTAACAGCCCGCCACTAATATCTCCAGTAAATCTTCGCCCATCGAAAGTATCGTAACTTGCTCCAAGCTGTGCATTAAGCTCTTGTATTGGTTTTTTATGGACCATATTAATTGATGCAGAAGGCTCACCTAACCCAGTGTTTAGGCCGTTTACCCCCTTTAAAACTTCAATGTGATCATAAATTGCCGTATCAAACACAGGCATAGCAATTACGGAACCACTAACACCTGAATAAGATGATGCAATACCATCGATTTGAATATTATCGACCGCAAACCCACGAATGTTGTAATTTGGGCGTTCGCTATCGTTATATCCAATACTTACTCCGGGTACTTGTTGCATCACGTCTGCAACAGTCGCTAAGCCTTGATCCTGCATTGTTTGCTGTGTAACAACAGTCACTGTCTGAGGTGTTTCCTTCAATGCAATATTCATTTTGGTTGCTTGAGAAGACTTACTCTTTTTATATTTTTTACTGTTTTCCGTAGCATCCTCCCCGTCTTCAGCCTGCACCACTATAGGAGCTAAACTTGCTACTGGCTCAGATGCTGCTGCATAAAGATATGAACTAAATAAAGGAGTTGAAAGAACGATAAGCCAAATTTTATTAGGTGGGAAATACTGCATACCACAAGTTACCATTTGCAAATGAGAATCATTATATACTAATTATCATTTACATATTCTGCACAAATAGAATATTTACACAAAATAATTGAGTGTTTATGCGCATGTTCTACATTTATAGGTTATGAGGACAGATCATGCGTATTCTCTCAAGTCCCCTAAAAATTTGTAGATTCGAAGTTTACAATCAGGTCTTGTAAGTTGCCTTCTCGTCGCGTGTAATTCGACGAGAAGTTAGTTTGAGGTATTAATCATACAAATAATTCAGATGAGTAAAATTACATGAAGGCCATTCTAGTTCCATGAGCTCTAGAATGGCCTTGCATAAAATGTTGATGCTATATGTTAAATCTTAGGAATTTAACTAAAAATGTTATCCCGATTCTTTTAGATAGAATTAAAAAGTTCTACATAACATGCTTCAGGCACCATTAGTAATTAATGGTATAACTTAGTGCAAAAGTACGACCTTCCGCTGGGATCGCTAACAATGAGTTAGCATTGGTCACTGCTGCTTGTTTTGGGCGAATACAGTTTTATATTGATTACCCCATAGATTATAAACACCAAAGTCCATACGGCCTTTCGCTACTGGAAAATGTGCTAATACATCCATAGTCGTATAACCTTTAATCTCTGCTGCACTGTTACTATCACTCAATCCAGCTGCTTTTAACTCTAGGTCATCTTTATAGGCTTTGTCAGTTCCTTTGATTGCAAGCATTTGAGCACGTACACCATAGCCATCTTCATTATTCCATTCTGCAAACAATGTGCCTTTCATTGGTGAAACTGCAAAAGCATTTAACTCATGCCAGTTATTGGCCACATCCTGATACTGGCCTCTTGTATAACCCAAAGTTCCACCCACCTTATAATTTTCCATAAATGGGTAACTTACTGTTGCCTCCGCACCATAAACTCGCTGATCTGTGTCGACAACATTTACAGAACGATTCGAGTTAAATTGAACGACTTTATCAGAGTTATTATAGAAACCTGTTAAGCCCAAATTTAAGCCTGTGTCTTGATTTAAGCGCCAGCCTAGTTCATAGCTATTCACAGTGATTGGAGCGATACCAGACGTGGTTAAAGTATATGCTGCGACATCACGTAATACACGTTGTACATCAGGATAACTATAGCCTTGAGAGAAGTTAGCATAAATTTGTTGTACATCATTTAGCTTATAAACAGCGCCTAGATTAAACAGGAATTTGTCTGAATCTGTAGAGTCTGCCGCCATTAATGTATATGGCTTACGTGCAGTTAAATAGCTGTCAGTGTCTGCCTGAACATATTGGTAACGTACCCCGGCTTGAATATTAAGCTGATCAGTTATGGCATAGTCCCCTTGTATAAAGGTACCAATATTCTGAATTTCAGTATCTGGTCCTGAGCCTTGTTTTTCTCCAGTTGGGGTATAAACTAGGCCATTATTGCTTGGCATGTAGTAGTCTGCCCACTGATGGTCTTTTTCCCAATCATAGTCTAAGCCATAAGTTAGTTTTAAATCACGGTCAGCAACTACAAGATCAGACTGTAAAGTTGAACGAATACCTGCGTAATCCACATTGGATTGACTTTGCTTTACACTAACACCGTCAGCTGAATAACCATAAGGTACGAAGCATGACTTCTCATTTCGATAGTATGCCTCAACATTCAGAACTTGACCTAAAAAATCCTGATTTTGGTACTGCGTATTAAAAGCATAACGTTCAGTAAAAGGCTGATTATCTAAGCTCCAACCTTTGACCGCTTTGTAAGATGGATCTGTTTTGGTGAGTAAATAAGAATAATCAGGCCCATATTCTGTATCTTGTTCATCTTTATAGTACTGAGCACCAAAACTTAAACTTTGGTTGTCAGTTAAATTAAAGTTTAAACGACCATTCATATCAATAGTATCGGTATCCATGGTGCTGCCCTGCCAAGGACTTAATGAAATACGATCCCCATTACCATCAAATTGGGAGCCTCGATTGGTATAGTCTAAGCCAAGAAAACCGTCGACTTTGTCATTTGCAAATGAAGCTGTTTGTCCCACTTGATAAGCTAGGCTGTCACCGCGGAAATTATCGGCAGATGTCACACCCAATTTGGTTTGAAAACTGACTGGTTCTGATTTATCGGCACGTTTGGTAATAATATTAATAATCCCGCCTGTCGCACCTGAACCATAAATACTGGTCGCACCAGAAACCACTTCAATGTGATCAATCATATTTGGGCTAATACTATTTAACTGACGTGACACATCACGTGAACCCGTTTGTGATACACCATCAATCATTACAAGTACATTACGTCCACGCATAGTTTGACCATAATTACTACTCGTTCCACTGCTTGGCGCTAAAGATGGAACCAGTTGCGCCAAAACATCTGCAACTTTACGACCTGGGCCAGCCTGTTGCGCAATTTCATCAGCAGAAATGGTTTGGACAGTTCCTGCAATTTCGGAAATGCTTTTCGGTGTACGTGTTGCTGTCATCACGATAGTTGGAAGTTTAGCTTCAGTATTTTGTGTTGTAGAGTCATTTGTTGCTGTGTCTTCAGCATACAGTTGGGTACAAATAGCTGCCGTAAGTAGACAAAGACTAAAGTGTGACAAGCGCATTTTTATTTCTCTTCTGTAAAATATTTTCAAGAATGAAAATTATTATCATCTTTATTGTAAAACTTTTTATTATATTTTTAATGCAGTAAATTCTATCTTGAATACGAAAAAGCAGCCTTCATTTCAAACAGGTGTTGATCGTCATACGCTAGCATTTCTATACTTACTTTCAATGAGTTCCAATACGACATAGGTCATATTGTCATGCAGCAGACACCTATTATGAATTTGATTCTTAAAAACTCATTTGCGGAAAACTTTCTGTGAACTCATTTAGGAGCGAATTGAGCTAGAAATATAACGAATAATAGGCAAAGGGCTGCTTCGAAAAACAATTATTGGAAGAAATTTAGAGATTAAGAATTCCTCGTGAACAAGCTAACAATCCATAAATCAATAGCATTCATATAGCAAAAGTACCTAAATCCATATATTTACAAAATATTCTTTGCTAAGAATACATTTTAGCTATGTCATTAAACTACTTATTAACAAAAGTATTCTGCCTGACATAGCCCTCTTCAAATTATCTAAAATAACTGTTCTATAATTCAAATAGATTTGAGGAGGAGTAATTGGGGGTGATTAAGATAATGTAATATTAGTCATCACGACCAACTTAAAAATAATAACATTCAGATCAACTTGAAAATTTTACCGCTATTGAGACTTTGGAAGAACATTTCAAAACCAGGACGAATATCTTCGCCATCAATAGTTATATATCTTAAATTTGAATGCAACATTGTGCTGCAAGAGTTTTTATCTACAGTTGCCTGAATAGAGTATTCAGTACCGAATTGATCTTTGACAGTAACGTTTTTCTTTAACATTTTTTCTATACCTATAATATTAATTCATTTAAAAACAATATAATCAAATATTTAGTTAGGCAACTTTATAGTTAAATTTAAATAATTGATTTAAAGCGGTATAAAATGTTCTACCATCTAAATTTAAGTCCACTTCGATTCCAGACTGAAGCAACACACGCTTACCCACTTCAATAGATTTGAATCCATCACGGGTATTTTGCATTTTATTTAGAGGAATTAACGAGACTATAATTTCAGTACCATTTGAAGATTTAGCAATTAAGGTATTAGGTTTTTTCAATTTCCACCAGTTTTTTTCATATATTCCAACAAGGAATAAATATTTAATTAATAATTTTTGGTCATTAAAAAAGCACTATTCAGTGCTTTTTTATATTTAATGCTTCTTATAAAGCAACAATATTTACAGCATTTGGGCCTTTTTGACCTTGCTCTATGCTGAATGACACTTGTTGCCCTTCATGCAATGTTTTGAAGCCTGAACTAGCGATTTCGCGAAAGTGAGCAAAAACATCTGGACCAGATTCTTGTTGAATGAAACCAAAGCCTTTAGTTTCATTAAACCATTTAACTGTACCGGTAACTGTAGTAGACATAATATATCCTGCTGAATTTTAATAATTTTAGTCAAAAATAAATGACTAGATGTAACTTTGAAAATAATAAAAGTGGAGCTTAAGATCTGAAACAACGGAGGATTATGACTAAAACTGCGATACTTAAAGAAGATTTACTAAACATTACTTTTTTCTAGTTAGGCCAAGTATACATGAAAAAAGTAAATATTCAAGTTATTTATAGCTGTCATAAATTTTAATTATATTAAGTGTTCCCTGCAATGAATTGAATCGTCCTTAAAAATAGAAGTCGTAGCATCTAAAAAAGCCCTACCTAGTCGTGTGCTGAGCCTTAGAATAGCTTGAACCAAAACATTGAGGCTAGAGATGAAATTTCAAACGTTTCGCATAAGGTGTAGTATGGGTTCATTCTGGATAAATAAAATAGCCTTTAAAGGCTTTGTTGCACAAAGATTTCATAACTATATGATTTTAAAAGTTTTGATTATTTTTTGATCCAAAATTAAATTTATTTAAATCAGATGCTTACATATTTATGCAACAAAGCCCACCTAAAGTAGAATATCGATTATCTACACTCGACACTTCTTTAGCACCTATTTTGGTTGCATTAAAACAATGGGGGGATAAGAATATTGGTTTATTTGGGAAACCCATTATGCCTTTAGAATCAGAATAAAATTTAAACCTGTTTTACTTCACTTACAGTCCAGTGTTTTCTATAAATACTGTAGTTTCATCGCTTACACGCCATTACAGTGACTTGTATAAAAATTACGTTCTTAGAAACAGCTATGTATAAAATTAACTAGCCATAAAAAAAGCCTAATCTGTGAAGACTAGGCTATAAACTTTGAATCTTTTTTCGTTGGTAGCGGGAGCTGGATTTGAACCAACGACCTTCGGGTTATGAGCCCGACGAGCTACCAGACTGCTCCATCCCGCATCAACGAGTTAGCTTTATACGCCTTAAGCACCCACAAAGCAAACTTTATTTGCAATATAAACAGTTATTACATAAGCAGCATACAAAATACTAGTGCTTAGCCAATGCTTGCTTCAGTGATAAAAGCGGGATGTGAGGCTCTATAGACGCTTAATCTTGTTTTTTCACTGTCTAAAAATGACTTAGGCTCTTCAGACCATATTGATTTTCTTGAATCAAGACCCGAATGACTTAAAGCCCAATCTGAAACTGTACTATAAACAAAAGTATTATCAGCGAAAACTAATTTTGTCTTCCTTCCCATACTACTTATAAGAACTTTATGTGTAGGTAATGATCCAAATGTACTAATTTGGGTGTAAATGTATTTATAGGTTTCAGACATAGAAAAAAGTACTTAAAGGACAGCACTACTATACCATTTTAACTCTTAAAAAAGCCCACCATTTGGCGAGCTTTTTCTTACTGATCTTTATCCATGGAATGTGGCGTTGTAGTTTTATCCTGCTCTTTCGTATCTGTATCTCGTTTTTGGCATGCCGTTAATCCCAGCATTAAAACTAAACTTACTATTGCAAATATTTTCATCATTTTTGCCTAGCACGATTTAAAAATATAACTTATCAAAATCTAAAGATTTCAATGTTTAATTTATGAAACAACCCCATTCTCTTTCTTTACAGATGAGACGCTTGGCGATTTAGAGCTTTATGTGCCCAATGAATGAATTTGTCCTTTTCATGGAAATGTGGAATATTTAATAAATGAATATGAGTAACCTCACCGAAATTACCTGAAATTTTATTCGGTGCCAAAATAACAAAATCTCTCTTATCCCCTACATGTAACTCCCTAAAAAATTCCATAACCTTAAAATGAAGATTCAGAGCAGTGAATCCTTCTCTTTCAATTATAAAGTCATAGATTTGGCTGAGTACATGTAATTCAAATTTTTTATTCATGGTCTATTCTTCTCATATTTATTTTAACAATTGGTATAATTTAACCTAATTTTTTTCTTTGTTAAAGTAGATAAAAAACCCAGCCTCTGGAGAATCAATAGAGCTGGGTTAATGAAACATCATTGTTAAATTTTATTTTATTCTTGAAATTGATTCTAACGCACAAACTCAATAAATGCAAATAATTCTCAATTACAATTATCATAATTTCAAATATGCCTATCTAAAGATACATACAATTATCTACATCACCTATCAAACAGTGGGCTTACGATATAGATTAAGCAAAGAGAGTACGGGTATTGGGAGGTAGTTACCATTCACAGATACCTCTCCCCCATCTTTTCTGTGCTGTTCCCAGTATTCAATTAATAGTAAAGCAGCTTGTTTAATGGCAGATGGATATTCCGATCCAAAATTATCTGTAATATAATTTTTAATTATAGCGTCAGCAGCAACAATAAAGCTTTTTAATGAAACATCATTGCTATCATCGGCATAGTGTAAGTGGCGCTTCACTTCATGTAATTCAACAATACTCATAGATCACTCCATTTTTCCGAGTCAGCTTTTACACTTTCATCACTAAACTCGTTCCTAGAGTCTTTTACGGTGTCATAGCAAATATCACAATTTCACCTCATTCCTATTCTCATATTGATTACTTGGCATTGAAATCCCTTTATCTAGGGATTTTTCTACTATTCTTAATAAGTCCTTCAAAAGATTTCTTATAGATCAATTAATATTTGTTCATATATTTTTTAAATAAGCCATTCACCGCCTAAAGATAGTGAGCGTACGACGCCTTAACAACTGAGTAGTAAATAAGCTGCCATTAAAAAACCCGCTAACTGAAGCGGGTTTTTTAATTCACAATATTCTTAGATTACTGTGATACAGCTTGCTTGAGGGCCTTTCTTGCCAGCTACAATCGTAAACTGAACACGTTGACCTTCATTCAACACTTTGAAACCGTTTGATTGGATTTCGCTAAAGTGTGCAAAAACGTCTTCTCCAGTATCGCTAGAAATAAAACCAAAGCCTTTAGTTTCATTAAACCACTTAACGGTACCAGTTGTAATGTTTGACATAAATATTCTCTTAAATTTTGAAAAATATAAGAATTAATCTTTTAAATCATATACATCGGATAAACCGCAGAGTTGAATCAATTGCGAAATAACTTTAGTAAATACAATAAAATAAATAATTCTAATACACTATCACTATAAGCTTTTTAGCGTGCAATAGATAGACCTTAACATATTATTTTATTGCTACCCCCCAACCCCACATGAAATGCTTTTTCATCCATATTGATAAGAAAATCTTCACTAAAAGCGAATAAAGCTTATTTGCCCGCTTCTAGCTAATTTTTCTTTCATAAAATCAACTCAACTTGATGAGTAACATCCCATATTTTCATTTCTGCATGTCGCCAAAAATTAAAGACTTGATCGCCCTTAACGTACTTTTGCTTGATATAGCTCGATGATTTATTTTGATCTATCTCTTTTGCATTAAATCGCATCTTATTTAAAATCACTACTTGACCATCCAAGTCACCACCAATACAGATATTCATATTGTTCTGCCTGCTAAGTAACAATTAAACTATAGCACAAATAGAAAAGCCTACTCTTTGATAAGCTTTTGAGGCTTATTGCCAAGCCTTTGGCTGTACTCCATAACTCTTATTCATAGTTCATCGAAAATTAGAAACAACATTTTGATATCTTTGCACGACGGTCACGTCCAAGGATGACTTGTAATGACAAAATAAGATCTATCCTAACTCTCAAGTATGAAGTTTTACTGTGCTATGAAAAAGCCACTTATAAAGTGGCTTTTTCTATTAGGAATTAGATATTCTTTTAAAGTTGTCATCATTACTACAGTAATCCAAGCAATCTTTTAAAATGCCTACGGCTCTATATATGTGTTCAGGTTTATCTAAAAAAACTTGACCGTTATTTTGCACTTCCAATCCTGCCCGCTCTAACTCTTTTTTTCGATAGTCATCAATTGCTACTGCAAACTGAATGGTTGGTCTCTTACGATTTACATCATATCTAAATAACCAGCGATTATTTTTATTCTGAAACAGCACGCTAAAATAGCTTTCTGTATCTTTAGCAACCAATTCAACTTCAGGAAAGAGCTCTGTCACAATACGACTTAATTCCTGCTCATCAACAGTAGTCACAATTCTTTCATTTTCAGAGTTAACAATGTCAGCTAGCGCTGAACTTTCGGACACAATCTCAATAGTGTCCTCTACTTTTTGTTCAACTGGCTGGGCAGTAATAATTGTAGGCGAAGATAGTCCTTTAACAACGGTATCACTAATTGACTGCTCAACAGCTTGTTTTACAAAAGGCTGAATTGACTCTAAAAATTTAGTGTTTAATTGACGAGGAATACTTGCTTGTTGAGCCACATAGCGAACAAAATCAATATCAACTTCATTAATACTTCTTTTTATTACAGTTTTAAACTGCTGGATATATTGATTTTCTTCAGCAAAAAAGCGTAGCTTTTCTACATGAAAATTATCATGTTTAAATTCAGCTAGCTGTGTTAAATCCTCGGCTTTGTTCTTCGTAAAATCAACTGTTAAAAATGGCTTATCATCCATTACATTTGGATTAATTAAATCAGTAAAAAATCTCCATTCTTTACCATTTGTGATCGCGCCAATGGTCACCCCTAAACTACTGTTAAAATACCTAGATAGCTGCGGAGCATGATTCGTTAAGTTAGCAACATAAGGTTTTGCTTCAATAAACATTACAGGTTGCCCATTACAGTAAAGTGCATAATCAACTCTTTCTGTAGATTTCACACCTGGAAAATCAGCTGCAAATTCTGCAAGTACCTTGGTCGGGTCATAAGGGCTAAAACCTAAAATATCTAATAAAGGAAGGATTAAAGCCTGTTTAGTTGTTTCTTCTGTAGTACAGTGGCCCCCTACTTTTTTCACATGTTCAATATGGCTTCTTAGTCTATTAATAAAATTTTCCATATTCCCCTCATTATTATTACAAGTATATTTTTTGATCTAATTTTAGATCTTAACCCTTTTACTTTATTTTTCAAATATTAATTTAAATTTGTTTTTTGAATGTCATTACAGTCTATTCATTGAACTATTTTCTGTTTGATTTATTAAAAAAGAATTTAAAAAATGGAAGCGTCATGAGTTAAGCTCCCCCTCAATCTATTGCACAAATTTTGCACCACAATAAAACCGATAACAGACTGAATAATATTCATTCTTCTTAACAACCCAACCCACCTGCCATCAGAACAACAATCAAATGATTTGACAGTTGATACCGACCAATATACATATAAATTCATCACTTTTTCGACCGACATAGTATACTGCACCTGCTGTTTCGGCTCACCTTTTATCATGTGTTCTCTGTTTATGAATAAAAAGCTGTTTCTTTCTTCTGGTTTAAAAACACTAAGTGTCTTGGCCATATCTATAGGCTTAACCGCCTGCGGTGATCGTTCATGGTGGACAGATGATGAGCCTAAGCTCAATGCTGAACAAATCGCACGCATCATTCCCGGACGCGTAAATGACCGCCGTTCATGGGCTGAAGATATTTACGATATTTCTGAACAGTTTGGTATTCCTCAAAATAAAGAGAATATGTGTTCGATCATTGCCGTGGTTGATCAAGAGTCTAACTTTGTTGCAGATCCACAAGTTTATGGTTTAGGCGAAAAAGCGGTTAAAGAAGTCCAAGATCGCTTAGATGAAAAATTTAAAGATAAGCTCGGCGATGCCATTGGTGGCACCATCGCAGGTTATTTCCAACAGGTTTTAAAAGAGCAGCCGAGTCCTGAAGACAACTATTTAAGTCAAATGCGCCGCGTTAAAACAGAACGTGAACTGGATGAACTGTACCGTGAAATTTTTGACTATATGTCAAAGCATTATCACGTCAGTGCACTCACAGGTGCAGCGAAACTTGTCGGTCAGGACGTGGGCGAAAAAATGAACCCGATTACCACGTTGGGTTCAATGCAAGTGCATATCGGTTATGCCAAAGATAATAAACGTGAAGGTGGCAGCATGGCTGACCTACGTACCGACCTTTATAGCCAATATGGTGGTCTATACTATGGCATTCACCGCCTGATGATGTACCCTGCTGACTATGACAAACCCCTTTACCGTTTTGCTGACTATAACTCGGGCATGTACTCAAGTCGAAATGCAGCCTTCCAAAGTATGTTAAATGACTTAACTGAAGCTGAACTTGATTTAGACGGTGACTTGTTACTTTATGGCAAAGATGGTTCACCTAAATCTGCAAAGAGTCAATCAGAGCGTGAACTCATCAGTGTTTTTGCCCAACACAATATTTTGGTTACTCCGCGTCAAATTCGCTCTGACCTGAAAAAAGAGAAAGAGAAGAAATTTGAAGATACAGCCACCTATCGTGCTGTGGCTAAGCTTTATCAAGAAGTCACTAAAAAAGAACCTTTCTATGCCATGATGCCAGAAGTCGTCATTTCTGGTCCAAAGCTCAGCCGTGACTATAATACCAACTGGTTTGCCACTCGTGTCAATGGACGTTATCAAACATGCATGCAACGTGCAAAGCGCATAAAAATCTAGCCTTTTTTGACTTTGATGGCACCCTGTATGACAAAGACAGTTTTACGGGGTTCATCTTCTACGTACACTCGAAACGGCATATTGCCCTACAAGGCTTAAAAGTACTGCCTTATATTCAAAGTTATTATTTAGGTTTTTATCCTGCCCATCATATGCGCTCTAAACTCTTCCATGCAATGTTTAAGCAAGCTGAAGTGAGCGAAATTGACGCTTATGCAAAACGCTATGCAGAACTCTTAATCAAAGGACTTAACCCAGCACTTTATAGCCAACTAAAGCAACACCAAAGTTTGGGCGATGATATAGTTTTGGTCTCTGCTTCAATTGATATCTATTTAAAATATGTGTGTGAAATCCTCTCAATCGATCTGATCTGTACCCAAGTTGAACAAGACCAGCAACGCTATACAGGGCGCTATCTGACTGCGGACTGTAGCTGTGAGTACAAAGCTCAACGTATCCAAGAAAAATATGAGCTAGATAATTACCATGCCGTTTATGCTTATGGAAATAGCATTGAAGATAAACAAATGTTGTCTTTGGCTGATTTTAGCTACTTGGTAGGGACAGATTTAAGTCTTCCTGACTTGTCAAATACATCAAATCAGCGCCAAATAAGTTAATTATTAAGCACGGATTAATAATTAGCCATATTAAATTTTTAAAAATATTTATTATTAAAATTCAGCATGTTTTATTTACCAAAAAATATATTTATGATAAATTTTGCCTAATAAAAATATTTTGAGAACCATTCCACTTAAATTATAAAAAGGCATCAGTATGGAACCGTTATCTCCACCCAAGTATGTCAAAGGTCTTTCGATCAAATTCGGTGAAAGCCCCTTTGTATTATTGGCGCAGTTCGCTTTTAATGCTTCAAAACAAAAATGGTTAAAACACGAAATCGAACATGTGCTCAATATCGCCAAACAAGGTGATTATCATCATCTGGTAAAGACATTACGTCAATTTAGTAAATAACAAAAAAAGCCACTTCAAATGAAGTGGCTTTTTTACTTACTTTTTAAAGGGAAACGCATATTTCACAATACGTTTGATGACGCTACCATACTGTTTGACTAAACTGGCATTGTTATAGTTAATGCCATACTTTTCACAAACCGCTTGTACTTTCGGCGCCATTTTACGGTAACGACGCGCGGGTACGTCTGGGTATAAGTGATGCTCAATTTGATGACTTAAGTGCCCCGTCAAAATATGGAATGCTTCTGAACCAGTTAAATTCGACGAACCACGAATTTGGCGCATGTACCAGTGACCACGGCTTTCATTTTCCAGTACTTTTTTCGGAAAAACTTCGACATCTTTGGTGAAGTGACCACAGAAAATCACACTAAATGTCCACATATTACGGATACCATTTGCAACCAAATTCCCTGTAAACACAGGCAATGCCGCAGGTCCTGCAATAAGTGGGAAAAACACATAATCTTTAAACAATTGTTTACCAATTTTGCGCTGCATAGGTTTCCATTCAGCTAAAGTCTGCGCTTTGCTTTTACGCCCCTTGAAATATTTGCCTAATTCCAAGTTTTGGATCGCAACGCCCCATTGGAACAACAAACAAAATGGAATGCTATAAATCGGTTGTAATAAAAAGCCCGGTTTCCAACGTTGTTCAGGGAATAATCGAAGCAGACCATAGCCAATGTCATCATCCATCCCTTTAATATTGGTATAGGTATGATGCTTGTAGTTATGGGTCTGACGCCAGTTATCTGCTGTACCTACGATGTCCCACTCATAGTTTTGCCCATTAAACTTAGGGTCATTCATCCAGTCATATTGACCGTGCATCACGTTATGACCTAATTCCATGTTTTCCATAATCTTGGCAAAACTCAGCAAGCCCGTGCCCAACACCCATGCAGGTGGGAACCAACCGGCAAACAAACATACACGACCTGCAATAGATGCATAACGCACCGCTGCATAGACACGACGAATATATTGCGCATCTTTCTCGCCAATATCATCCAGTACTTCTTGTTTAATGGCATCTAGCTCACGTGCAAGTTCATCTAACTCAGATGTCGTTAACTCACGATTCTTCGGGTTTTTAAAATATTCAACTTTAACAGGCATATTCATTGTATTTATTCTCCTTATAAATCAACAACAAGATCGGTTTGTGCCGTATTAACACAAATTTTTAGAAAATTTCCAGGCTCAGAATTTTGTGCACCATTAACCAAGTTTTTAGTCGAACCTTCGACTTTGTTACAGGCACATTTATTACAGATTCCCATACGGCAGCCATGTTGAGGCTTCACATTTTGCTGTTCCAAACTTGCAAGAATGGATTGACCTTTTGGAATGCTTAAAATCTTCTTCGACTTTGTTAAGGTAATATTCACAAAACCAACATCATCATTTGCAAAGGGGCTCATGCTAAACGCTTCAGTTTTTAAGGTGTTGGCATGAGCGAAAAGCTGCTCAACCGTAGCCACAAACCCTGAAGGGCCGCATGCATATACCGTTGCCTTTTCAATCTGATCCAGTCCAGACACATGGTTTTGATTTAAACGCTCACCTTCATCTGACTCTTGGGTATAAAACATGCTAAATGTGAAGTTTGAATATTGTGTTGCCAACTGCTCAAAATATACTTTGAATGCAGCATCAGTATGCTTTTTCACCCAATACATCAAATGTACAGGCTGCTTTTTAAGCTTAGCGGTCTTTTCTAAACGTTTCAGTAAACTCAGCATGGGGGTAATACCACTGCCCGCAGCGAGTAAAATTAACTGTTGATCATTTACAGTCAATTGCATATCGCCATAAGGCTGGCCGAATTCTAAAACATCGCCGATTTGAGCCTGCTCACATAACCAATGACTTGCTTTGCCTTGGTCTACTTTTTTCACATTCAGTAAGACATGTTGCGCATCAATCTGGGTCAAACTATAGGTACGTTCATAACGTACGCCTTGAACCACGACATATACAGGATGGTGCTGTCCCGCTTGCCCCATTTGAAAGTGACGGTTGGTTTGCAGCGTCAAGCTCACCATATCGTGTGCAACTTGCTCTTTTTTTACCACTTTACCTAAAGCTTGGTGTATCGACCAAAGTGGGTTGATTTTTTGAAGCCAAAAGTTAGCAGTGTATCGGTCTATAACACTCTCAGCATACTCAGTTAAAGGAGATTTAGTTTTTTCAAGGATCTGCATAGTAAAGGACCACGCCATAGATTTTGAATTATTATACACATGTATATATATTTGTATATATACTCTGATTGTTTCGTTTCGTTTCACAATGCCGACCAGTGGGGCTATAATGAACCGATTGATTTAATTGCTTGATAAATATGACACCGACCACCATTCAAACCCATACAACCAACACAGAGCATGAAGCTTCAAAAAAACATGCACCAGTGCTTGCACGTAGTGTTGGTCGAAAAGCAACGATTACAAAAGATGAACTGTTTCAAGCTGCTTTAAATTTGATTGGTCCTGAAAAAAGTATTGCATCCCTAAGCTTGCGTGAAGTCGCACGTGAAGCAGGCATTGCACCGAATAGTTTTTATCGTCATTTTAAAGATACCGATGAACTGGCTATCGAGTTGATTGAACGTGCAGGTGTTGTGCTACGCCAAATTTTGCATGAAGCACGGATTAAGGCCATTCGCCAAGAAAGTATTATTCGTAGCTCAGTCGAAGTTTTTATTGAACAACTTGATGCTGATGACGGCAACTTAAGCCTGCTATTACGCGAAGCATATACGGGTTCCGCATCTTATAAAAATGCGGTCGAAAGACAGTTGAATTATTTCCAACAAGAACTCAAAGACGATTTAATTCGTTTAGAACGCTTAAATAATAGCAAACTCTTCCACCCTGAATTGGTGTCCATGGCAATCACCCAATTGGTCTTCAATATGGGTGCCAAAGTGATTGATATGCCAAGTGTAGAGCGTAAAAAAATGGCTGAACAAACCATGATCATGATTCGCATGATTTTGGAAGGTTCACGCCATTTAGATGAAGCGATGATTCGCTAATCTGTGATTACACCCAACAGATTCGCTGAAATAGCGTATTATTTGTTTCGTCGTTGTTTTTCAATGAGCTGTTGCACAAATTCAGCGGTCTGTTTCGGTTGTTCCAGTGGAAACATATGCCCGCCGTCAAGCACACTATAGTCAATCGCATAGGTTTTTTTCATCCCTTGGGGCAAACCTTGCTTATAGAAATGGCTATCTTTTGCAGTCAACACATGAATCGGCATATCAGGTGCTTTGCGTGGGGTACGCCACCACCATGCAGGCACAGTCCTGAAGATCTCTGCTTCAGTATGTTTGGGAATGGTTAGCGTCACCCCATTTCGAGTCGGATCACTTTTTAGACCACACGCTATAAAGTCCGCAAAACACTGTTCATCAAAGTCTTTAAAAATACGATTCGGTCTGAGCGCCTGACTGGCCTGCTCAATACTTTCCCAATGATCACGACGTTTGACGGTCACCGCAGCTGGGGTGAGTTTTTCAATGGACTTCGATCCCAGCTTTTGTAACGCTTCAAATAAAAAGGCTTTTGAACCAATCACAAACGGTGGGTCCATGATAATCACTTGCGAAAACAACTGTGGTTTTTTATAGGCCGCCATAAGTGTGAGTAAAGAGCCAAAAGAATGCCCTAAACCAATCACTTGTTGCCGTGGAAACTGCTGTTCAATATCCGAAATAACTTGATCGACCAACGCTTCCCAGCGATATTCCACAGGATAGTGCGGATCTAGACCAATCATCGGAATTGCTTTGACATCAAAATCTTGATTTAAAAATTGGAAAAATTTTTGATAGCTGCCCGAGGGAATGCCATTTGCATGGGTAAAGTGTAAGGCTGGTTTGCTCATGTCATTCAAATCTATTTTTATAGCATCTTTACCATAATCGTTTTTCAATCTAAACGAAATGGCGCAGGATGAATCCTAAGTCATGAACTTTGATCACTTCGGCCAATTTATAAAAATATTCTGGGATAGATCTGAGATCACTTTGCAGAAACAGTTAAGTTCTGATTGCCTAAAAAAGTAGCGCCACAGTTGGTTTTGTCTCCTGCAATCACCACAGCACGTCCCAAGACCGTTGTACTCTGATCTGCTGCAATCGCAGAAACCACCATTCGACACTTTGGACAAAAGTGCTTCATTCCATTTAAATGCACAGCAATACCATTGATCACAAAACTGTTTTCACACTCAGTGACGATGCCACCATGTGTTGTTTTTGAACCCATTGTTACTAGAGCTTTAGACATAATTTATTGTTCGATACATTAGAGTTTTAATGGCGAAAATTCTAGCATAAGCAAGCGCTTAAAATTTCAATGAATTACTTTTCAAATACAACTTAGACATCTCTTTTTTAAGGATCCATTAAAAAAGCACCCAAAGGTGCTTTTCATACAGCGATTCGAATTATGGTTTAACCACAACCATCACTTGAATTGCTTCTGGTGTGACCGATAGGCCATCGAGCAAACCAAGACCTTCTTTTTGCAGTTTTTGTAGGCGCGAAATTTCATCTTCACGAATACTCGGATTAAACTGCTTTAAATAAGACAGGCGGTCAATTTCATACTGCCACTTGCTACCGTAGACTTCTTTCGCCTGTTGCACAAAGCTTGGTAAAGCCGCACGTGCAAGCTCTAATGCTTGTACATAACGCTGTTCAATCACTTCACGGCGTGCTTTCACAACTTGACGACAGCTATTACCATCCAAATGATGCAAGTACGGTTTTAAAATTTCAGGTGCAATTTTCTGCGACAGGTCTTGACCCTTTTCACTCAACAAAACGCGAACCAGCTGCTGCGGTAAGCTTGAAGGCAAATTCAATGCTTTCGGTGCAACCACATCGACCTTAAACCACACTTCTAACAACACAGAACCTTGTGGTAAAGCCGCTGACTTCAACACTGCAACGTTGGTACTACCAAAACCTTGAGTATTGATCATTTCCATTACGCTTTCAGTAAATGGATGTTCAAGAGTTAAATACTGAGCATCTTCACGTATCTGAGCTTGATCGCGGTAGAAGGTCGCAGTCATACCTTCTTCATCCAAGGTTAAACCTTGAACTTGCATTTGATCGGTTGGTTTAATGATGACTGTACCGTTGCTTTGTTCGTCAAAATCAATATTTGTCGACGCCATAAAGCGCTTCATAAACATTGGCAAAGTAGTGTTGTCATCATAAGACTCAAGCGCTTGTACAATTTCTTGCGCCACAATTGGACGACAAGAGTTGTATTCAAGCAAACGGTCGCGACCTGATTGTAACTCTGCTTCTAAGGCTTCGCGTTGCACGCTAACTGCTTCGAGTAAGTCATCTAACTGCTGACCTTGATCTGTCAGTAAACAATCTTTCAATTCAACAATAAAGTTTTCTTGTAAAGTTTGCGCAGTTGGCGAGATATTACTAAAAATATTTAATGCTTCGTTATACCAACGGAACATACGTTCTTGCGCTGTACCAATCAAATACGGCACATGAATTTGAATCCGATTTTCTTGACCAATACGGTCTAAACGGCCAATACGTTGTTCAAGTACATCTGGGTTTGCAGGCAAATCAAATAAAATCAGATCTGATGCAAACTGGAAGTTACGACCTTCAGAACCAATTTCAGAGCACAGTAAAATTTGTGCACCATAAGATTCTTCAGCAAAGTAAGCTGACGCTTGGTCACGCTCAAGTAAACTCATGCCTTCATGGAACATTGCAGTACGAATACCCGCATGTAAACGGAGTACGTTTTCAAGTGCTTCAACCACGGGACCAGTACGTGCAATAAGCAACACTTTTTTGTGTTTTAAGTCTGTACGTAGTTTTTCCATGAGCCACATGACACGCGGGTCAGCTTCCATCCACGCACCGTCAAGCTGCGCTTCTTCTGGCCACATTTGTTCACGCAATTTACCGTCTTTAGACCAGTTTTCTGGTGCAGGCAAAGGTGCAGGCTGACAGTCACGACCTGGGAAGCCTTGAATGGCTTCACGGGTGTTACGGAACAAAATACGCCCTGTACCATGACGGTCTAAAAGCTCATGAATGGCACGGAAACGTTGTTCGGGTGCATCTTCAATACGATGTCCTAGCAAACCTTCTAATGTAGCTAAATGCCCTTCTTCAAGTGGCATATCTGCCATCAGTACTTCAGCAATTTTTGCAGTTTGTTGATACTGGGTTTCTTCATCCAAGAAACGATCCAGCGAACTAAAACGCTGTGGGTCAAGTAAACGTAAACGTGCAAAGTGACTTTCCACACCCAGCTGTTCTGGAGTTGCCGTTAACAGTAAAACACCCGGAGTTTTTTCTGCTAACTCTTCGATCAAGTCATAGCGGTCATTGCCACCGTCTTCTTCATTCCACATCAAGTGATGTGCTTCATCGACCACCAATAGATCGAAACCAGCTTCTAGGGCTTGTTCACGCAAGTCATCATGATCAATCATCAAATCAATTGACGCAATAATGCATTGTTCAGTCAGGAATGGATTCAGTTCAGGATCATGTTCTTTGATTGAAGCCGTACGGGTTAAATCAAATAATGAGAAGTTCAAATTGAAACGACGACGCATTTCAATCATCCACTGATATTGCAGTGAATCGGGCACCAAAATTAGGATACGTTCTGAACGGCCCGTTTTAAGCTGTTGATGGATAATTAATCCAGCTTCAATGGTTTTACCTAAGCCCACTTCATCGGCTAAAAGAACACGGGGAGCAAAACGCTGACCTACTTCGTGTGCAATATACAACTGATGAGGAATCAGACCGACACGTGAACCGACCATACCGCGTAAAGGGCTCGACTTCATATTGGCTTGCATCAGCATCGCTTCAATACGTAAGTCGTACCATTCTTTATAGTCAATTTGACTTGCCAATAAGCGATCAAGCGGTTTAGACAACTGAATTTGAGCGCCAATGCGAGTCTCATTCAGTGATTTATGTTCTTCCGTGCCATCTTCTAAGCGACGAACAACGTTATAACGCACCACACCATGACGGTCTTCATGTGATTCAACCGTCCACTTGGTGCCTTCTTGATCTTGTAATTCATCGTTCACGTTAAAAATGATACGTGATAAAGGTGCATTATTCCGTGCATAAACACGTGTTTCATCACTTTTAGGGAATAAGATGCTGACAGATCGCTCATCTACATCAATAAGAACTCCTAGACCTAGTTCCGTTTCTGTATCTGATAACCAACGTTGACCAATAGCAAACTGCTGCAATTTTTCCACCTTTATCTACAAGTTAGGACTGCAAATTTAATGCTCAAACATTGTTTGATATTTGAGCAAAATTATACACCTTTAAGCAATATATTTTGACATAAAGCTCACTAAAAAAGTGAGCAAATTTGATGATTCCACGTACTTAAAATGGTACTGGACAAATAAATTCGATACGTTCATCGGTTTGGGGATGATGAAAACTCAAACGCTCTGCGTGTAAACACAAACGCGGCATCAAATCTTGCTGGTCAGGCGCAGCATAAAGCGTATCTCCCACGATAGGATGACCTAAAAACTGCATATGTACACGAAGTTGATGCGAACGCCCTGTAATAGGGGTGAGCGCCACACGAGTCACTGGCTGACCCTTTATTTCAAAGTGTTCAATGGCTTTCCACTCCGTCACAGCAGGCTTGTTATGACTGGGCTCTGCAATATGTAACGGTGGACGGGATGGATCATAAATCACAGGCACATCAACAGTGCCCTGACCCTCTAAATGACCAGCCACAATCGCTTGATAGGTTTTATCGGTTTGGCGTTCTTGAAACTGACGAGAAATGGATTTTTGTCCCCAACGGCTGAGACCAAAAACCAAGATACCTGAGGTATCACGATCAAGACGGTGGATCAGTAGTGTTTTAGGTTCTAGTTTGACTAAACGATTGATCATACAATCTTGTAAGTCTTCTGTCTTCCCCGGAACGGTGAGTATACCTGCAGGCTTATGGATGACCATAAAGTCTTCATCTCGATGAATCAGGTGTTCGGTTAGAAAATTACTCAAGGTTCCATTCCAAGCTGATCGCGAAAACAAGCGGGCAATAATAAAAAGCTTAAGCTAGAAATACAATGCAAAAATCGTTTTTTTTAATCATGAACCGATATTGATTGCATTATTTAACGTCAAACGCCGAATCACAGTCTGTATCCATAAGCGATACATCAAGATATCACTCTATTATGACAAACGATTTCGAAATAACCACGCAGCCAAAGGCAAGGTAATTACGGCTAATATTAACATCGGTACAAAGTCCCATTTCACTTGCGCAAAACTCGCACCTTCCAAATACACCCGTTGTACCAAGTCTATGCCAAAGCGTAACGGGTTGGCATAAGTCAGCCAATTCAATACTTCAGGCATATTTTGCACAGGAGTTAGTAAACCAGATAAAAGTGTCAAAGGCATGATCAAAAAGAAAGTATACAGCATGGCTTGTTGCATATTCAGTGCAATTGCTGAAATCGACAGTCCCACACCCACAACGGCACTATTAAAGGCAAATAATCCAAAATAAAGTAAGGTCAAGGAGCCATTCATCGGGATCTGGAACCAGAACAGAATAATCGCCAAAATAATGGAAGATTGAATAACCCCAATAATAATCGGTGGAATGGCCTTACTAATCATAATCTGCGTCGGGGTATAGGGTGTAACTAAGAGCTGATCAAAAGTCCCTTGTTCACGCTCGCGTGCTACTGAAAGTGCCGAAAGTAACAGTGTCTGCATCATACTTAAAGTTGCAATCAGAGATGGCATGATGCCCCATCTCGACTCGACATTCGGGTTATACCATGTCCGCGCTTGTACCGTGATCGCGGAGTTGATTCCCAAACGTTCTTGATTGACCTGCCCTACTACATTGCTGATGTAAGAACCCGCCATACTTGCGGTTGATGAGTTTCCCCCATCTAGAATCACTTGAATCGGCGAAGCCTCTTGACTATTGAGCTTATCTTCAAAATCAGCAGGAATGGTGATGACCGCCAAGGCTGTTCGATCATTAATCACCTGTTGGATTTGTTGATTATTTTGCAAATCTGCTGTTCGTTTAAAAATTCCTGAACCATCTAAATGTGCTAAAACTTGTTGTGAGCTTTGGCTTCGACTTTGATCCAGTACAGCATAATCAACATGATTCACATCATAACTTGCGGCATAACCAAACAAGACCGCTTGAATAAATACAGGCGCGATTAAGGTCACTCGATTGGCTGGATCGACTAAAATAGCTAAAAACTCTTTTCGAATTAGTACCCAAAGATAACGAAACCAGCGCATTAACGTTGTCATAACACCATTCTTCCTTTCGTTAGCCCAAGCGCTTTTTCAGTGTACGCGCGGTCATTACTGTGAATAGCACGATATAAATCAGTAAAATGCCACATTCTTTGAACCATAAAGACCAATCATCACCACCGAGTAATAGCGTTTTAATCAAAGTCATATAGTGCGTTGCCGGTAAAACATTGCTGATGATTTGCACAATTAGCGGTAAGTTTCGTGTATCAAACACAAAACCTGAAAGCATCAAAGCGGGCATGAAGCTGGCCAGTAGTGCCATTTGACTGGCTTGAAACTGACTTTTTGATAGGCCTGAAATCATCAGCCCCAACAGTAACGACACCATTAAATATAAAAAAGAGGCACTCATAACAGAGAACAGCGATGCGCGGATGGGTACATCAAATAAAACATGTGCTGCAACTAAGCACATCACAATATCAATCATCCCAATCACGATATAGGGCGCCAGTTTTGAAAGTACAATTTCTAGAGGACGTACGGGCGTAACATATAATGCCTCTAAAGTGCCACGCTCGCGCTCACGTGCAATCAGCAAACCTGTTAAAAATGCGCCTACCAAGGTCAAAATTAGGACAATTAAACCCGGCACTAAAAACCATGTGCTATTTGCAGACTCGTTAAACCACATACGTTGTTCAACCGTGATAATGCCACCCACCGAAGCTGCATTGGTTCGGTCTGCTTTTATCAAGCTGGCGGTATTGAACGCACTGGTAATATAACCCTGCAAAGCCGAAGCAATACTGGTCGAACGGCCATTGGTAATGACCTGAACAGCACCCACTCCCTTTGCATATTGCTCCGCAAAGTTGCTGGGTATATTGACGATGGCATCAATTTCAGCATTGCCTATTGCAGCTTCAGCTTGACTAAAGCTTGGATAGTGCTTGACGGTAATGTATTTAGAGCCGTTTAGCCCACTCATCAGTTGCTGACTCTGTGGCGTGGGCTGTTGCTCCACCACCCCGACGCGTCCGTTGGTTAAATCGAAAGACAGTCCATAACCAAACAACAAAATTAAAATAATCGGTAGTATGAAACCGATCGCCATACTGCTTTTATCACGAAGCAGTTGTTTGGATTCTTTACGTGTCAAGGCAAACAGTCGTGTCCAGAAAGCTGAGAAATGATTCATCTGACGCTCCTCAGTTAACCTGCATGTCCGCACGGGACTGTTCAACGATGGCAATAAAAGCGCTATTCATATCGTTTACACCCTCTAACTGTGCCATCCCACGAATCTGTTGAGGTGTGCCAATCGCCAGCAACTTCCCTGCATCTTGAATCGCAATCCGATCACAATATTCAGCTTCTTCCATGAAGTGTGTGGTCACAATTATGGTCATGCCTTGGTTCGCCAACTCTCCAATGGTGTACCAAAAAGAGCGCCTTGCTAATGGATCAATACCACTGGTCGGTTCATCTAAAAATACAATTTCAGGCTGATGTAACAGTGCTGCTGCCATCGACAAACGCTGTTTAAAACCATTTGGTAGATCACCGCTTTTAGCATGTGGCTTAAGTTCAAATTGAAGCAATGCTTTATCAATTTGTTGCTTTAACTGTTTGCCTGATAAGCCATACGCCCCACCAAAAAACTTTAAATTATCCAGCACACTCAAATTGCCATACAGGGCAAACTTCTGCGATACATAACCAATTTTTGCCCTTGCCTGCGCACGAGCTGTACGCAAATTCATGCCTGCCACTTCCAACACACCACTACTGGCGGGCAGTAAACCACAGAGCATACGAAACGTCGTGGTCTTACCTGCACCATTGGGGCCCAGTAAACCAAAAATTTCGCCTCGAGACACATCAAACGAGGTACTGGCTACAGCGGTAAAGTCGCCAAAAGTGCGTACCAAATCCTTCACCACAATCACAGGGTTTTCGAGCTGCTGTTTTACATTCTGCTCTGTTTTCACTTGTGGTGGATCAGAGTTTTCTATCAAAGTTATTGAAGGGTCTAAAGCTAAATTTTCCTGTGCCAATACCGTTTTTTGAATATGTTTCGCCTCATGTAAAAGCAACATAAATGCATCTTCTAGCTCTGCTGCTCTCGGTTCCGCAACAACGCCTTTGGGCAAGAGATCTGCTGGAAGTGATGGGCTTTCAGTTCGCGTAATAAAACGCACTACATCTCCTTTGGGAACTGCATCGGCAATATAATATTGATTATCGAGTAAATGTGCTTGTAACACCCGCGCCTTCATGTCAGGTCTGGGTTTTACTTGCCATGTTTGTCCCTGTGCCTGAGCCGTCAGCTCGTCGGGTGTACCTTGCTTTAAGACTTGCCCATCCAACATGACATAAACCTGATGACAGCGCTCAGCTTCATCCATATACGCCGTACTGAGAATGACACTCAAGTTCTCCTCCCTCACCAATTGTTCAATGATGATCCACAAATCACGGCGCGAGAGTGGATCGACACCGACACTTGGTTCATCCAGCAGCAATAGTTCAGGTGAACGGACTAAAGTGCAGGCCAAACCTAACTTCTGCTTCATACCTCCAGAGAGTTTTCCTGCGGGACGCTCTGTAAAGCGCGCTAAGTCGGTAATCTTGAGCAAACGTGCAAAACGCTCCTTACGAACATTCATTGGCACACCATGCAAATCCGCATACAAGTCTAAATTTTCTTGAATACTGAGGTCTTCATACAAACCAAACTTTTGCGGCATGTAGCTGATACGATCTTGCACAGATTGTGGATCTTTGGCGACATCCATTCCTAAGACTTTTAAGCTTCCAGTAGTTGGCTCATATAAACCTGCGATCAATCTTAAAAATGTAGTTTTACCTGCACCATCAGGCCCAACCAAAGCCGTTAGTTGTCCTGCCTTGATCTGCATATTTATGCCTTGCAAAGCCTGCACATCATCCAAACCTTTTTGTTCTGTTTTAAAGGTTTTGTTTAAATCCGTGGCAATTACAATGCTCTCTACTGACATCGACATACTCCCCTGCCTTAAGGATTGTTTATGGCAGTTGGACGCGATGATTTGGCTATGCTCACTGTCACAGGCTGTCCCATTTTTAGTTGGTCATTCGGGTCATCGACATAAATATGGACTTCATACACCAAAGTCGTGCGAATATCTTGGGTCTGTACCGTTTTCGGGGTAAATTCTGCCACAGATGAGATATAACCAATTTTTCCTGTGATGGGCTGATTCGGTTGTGAGTCACGAATGACTTGTGCTGCTGCGCCCATGTTGATATATCCAAGATCCATTTCACTGGCATAAACACGCACCCATTTAGGGTGGATCAGAGCAATGGTATAGACGGACTTGTTTGAAGTCGTCATGTCGCCGACTTCTTGTAAACGTGCACGAATTACGCCATTAACAGGTGCCAGCAGCTTACTTTGAGTAATTTGGTAATCAATCAAATCAAGATTGGCCTTGGTCGATTCATATTGTGCTTTAGCCGCTTCACGATCTTCTGTGCGCGCACCTTTCAAAAGTAGCTCTAGGTTGGCTTTGGTTTCACCTACAGCCGCTTCCGCCATTTTCATATTGCTTTTTGCAGCATCAACCTCTTGCTTACTCACCGCTTGACCCGCAGTACTCCGATTTAAGACATTTAAACGCTGGTATTGTTTATCGGCATTTTCAAATTGGGCTTGGGCAGACTGTACTTTCGCTTTCGCTTGGGTAATCTCTTCAGGTCGATTGCCCGCAGCTTGTTCATTTAAGGTTTGCTGTTGAACTTGTAACTGTGCTTGGGCTTGCTGTGCTTGTATAGTCAGCGAGTCGGTATTCAGTTCGGCAAGAACCTGACCTTTTTGAACGCGATCACCTTCTTGAACAGCCAAGCTTTGAATACGTCCAGCCGTTTCAAATGCCAGCGAGACTTGTCGAATATCGACATTGCCATATAGCACCAGATGATCGGGATCGGCTTTGTCTCGACTGAACCACAAAAATGCAGCCGCTACAGCAATCAGCAATACCCCAACCAGCAGTATGAACTTACTTTTGTTCATGTACACCAAACCTTCGCTTAGTTTTAATACAAGTTTAAATTTAATTTAAACTATAACAATTCAATTAAGAAAGATATACTTCAAGTCTAAATTTTGATGCAGAGTAAATTATGTCTAGAGCTGGACGTAGCGATGGTGATTTAACCAAATCGAAAATTTTGGATGCTGCTGGCCGCCTAATTGCTCAGGATGGTTTTGCAAAAACCACGAGTAAAGCCATTGCCAAGCTGGCCGAAGTCGATTTAGCTGCCATTAACTATCACTTCGATGGTCGTGATGGTCTGTATCGTGCCGTACTTGCCGAAGCACATACGCATTATATTGATGAACAAGAACTCTTGACCTTGCTTAACAGCTCTAAAACGCCTACTGAAAAACTGGAAGCTTTTTTTGAAAGCCTGATCGGTAAGCTGGTTGAAACCGATGTCTGGCATAGCAAGGTGTTTGTTCGTGAACTTTTTTCACCGACCACCCACCTATACACGTTTATGCAAAATGATGGTGCGCGAAAGTTTCTTTTGGTCAAAAAAATTATTAGCCAAGTTTCAGGCATTGATGAAAATCACCCTGTACTTTTGCCTTGTGTACTCAGCACAGTCGCGCCTTGTATGATGCTGATTTTGGCAGATGCAAATGGGCCAAGCCCACTTAAAAATGTCTCCAAGCTTGAACCTGCGCTTTTGGTCAAACATCTCATGACCTTTTCAGTCGCAGGTTTACAAGCCGCTAAACAACTTTATCTTTGATAAACCAACTGTCCTTATGTAATTTAAAACCATAAAACCAACCCGTACTACTTTTCCCACGGCCGGCCAAGCCTTTAAATACACAATGCCTTTTAATCCGAAGATTATGGCAAACTACCAATTTAGTGGAGTCAATGATACTGATTCCCGTATCTTTTCCTTTCACCTGGTGGAAGAAACTACTCAGAGCTTGCAAACAACGGGGCATGATTTCAATAAATCGGTTGTAGCTAAGCAGTTTAGTAAAAGCAGATTTCCAGAATGGAACGATCATTTGGCAATAAAAATATTTGAAGAATCTAAAACCGGATTGATGAAATAAAATGACAATGGTCATTGCTTCAGACAAGCTCAAGGCTGACTTTTTCAGCTTGGATTTTTGATCAGAAATTAAAGCTTTTTCTAAAGATTCATTAAATGTTTTGCAGAAATCGTCCAAAATACAAAATAATTCGGTAATATGATCCATCGAGAAGCCTTGTTTTATAACATTTTGTATTGAGAACCAATGTGTTATAAATTCAGGGCTTTTTTTCTACTCTTTTTTATATCGAACTCAGGTTAATTATATATTTATGAAAAAAAGCCGACGCATATGCATCGGCTTTTTCACTTCATCGGTAAATTTACCGATTTAGTTATGACTTAGATCGCGTCAAGTGCAGCATTCAAAGTCTCACTTGGACGCATTACTGCATTCACTTTAGCTTGATCTACTGCGTAGTAACCACCGATATCAACCGATTTACCTTGTACTTCAGTAAGTTCAGCAACAATTTTGTCTTCGTTTGCAGCTAAAGCTTGTGCAAGTGGGGCAAACTTCGCTTTTAACTCAGTATCTTCATCTTGTGCAGCAAGTGCTTCTGCCCAGAATTTTGCCAAGTAGAAGTGGCTGCCACGGTTGTCCAATTCACCAGTACGTCGTGATGGAGACTTGTCATTATCCAATAATTTGCTGGTCGCTTGATCAAGAGTCGATGCAAGTAATTTTGCACGAGTATTATCTTCTTTAATCCCCATTTCTTCTAAAGAAGCAGCAAGTGCAAGGAACTCACCTAAAGAATCCCAACGTAAGTGGTTTTCTTCAACAAGTTGTTGTACGTGTTTAGGCGCAGAACCACCCGCACCAGTTTCATACATACCGCCACCCGCCATTAACGGAACGATAGACAGCATTTTCGCGGAAGTACCAAGTTCCATAATTGGGAACAAGTCAGTGAGGTAGTCACGTAAGATGTTACCTGTTACAGAAATGGTATCTAAACCACGCGCAACACGCTCAAGCGTATAACGCATCGCACGCACTTGAGACATGATTTGAATGTCTAAACCAGTCGTGTCGTGATCTTTTAAGTATTTTTGAACTTTTTTGATCACTTCGTTTTCGTGTGGACGGTACGGGTCTAACCAGAAGATCGCTGGCATGCCAGAGTTACGTGCACGTGTTACTGCAAGTTTAACCCAGTCGCGAATTGGTGCGTCTTTCACCTGACACATACGCCAGATATCGCCTTCTTCCACGTTTTGAGTCATCAACACTTCACCAGTGTCAATGTCGGTGATGTTTGCAACACCCGCAGCAGGAACTTCAAAAGTCTTGTCGTGTGAACCGTATTCTTCAGCTTTTTGCGCCATCAAACCTACGTTTGGCACAGTACCCATCGTACGTGGGTCGAAGTTGCCATTCCATTTACAGAAATTGATCATTTCTTGGTAAATACGTGCGAAAGTCGACTCTGGCATTACAGCTTTACAGTCATAAGGCTTGCCGTCAGCACCCCACATTTTACCGCCACCACGAATCATTGCAGGCATAGAAGCATCTACAATTACGTCGTTTGGAGAATGGAAGTTGGTGATGCCTTTTGCAGAATCCACCATTGCAAGTGCAGGGCGGTGTTCTTGGCATGCGTGTAAATCTTCGATGATTTCTTCACGTAAAGAAGTTGGTAAGGTTTCGATCTTTTCATAAAGACCCGCCATACCGTTGTTGACGTTAATGCCAAGTTCTTCAAACAATTTACCGTGTTTTTCAAACGCTTCTTTATAGTAAATTTTCACACAGTGACCGAATACAATCGGGTGTGAAACTTTCATCATGGTTGCTTTTACGTGTAAAGAGAACAAAATGCCTGCTTCTTTACAATCATCCAGTTGTTTTTCATAAAAGTCGCAAAGTGCTTTTTTGCTCATGAACATAGAGTCGATGATTTCGCCATCAAGTAACGCTACTTTTTCTTTCAATACAATGGTTTCACCAGAATGAGTGATGAGTTCCATTTTTACGTTACGTGCGCGGTCAAGCGTCATCGATTTTTCGCCATGGTAGAAGTCGCCTTCATTCATGTGTGAAACGTGAGTTTGTGACCATTGCTTCCATTCACCCATAGAGTGCGGGTGTTTTTTCGCGTAGTTTTTCACTGCAGCAGGTGCACGACGGTCAGAGTTACCTTCACGTAATACAGGGTTTACAGCTGAACCAAGACATTTGCCATAGCGTGCTTTAATCGCTTTTTCGTCTTCAGTGGTCGGGTTTTCAGGATAGTCAGGAATCGCGTAGCCTTTTGATTGAAGCTCTTTGATACATGCTGTTAACTGAGCAACAGAGGCACTAATATTCGGGAGTTTAATGATATTAGTATCTGGATCTTGGGTAAGACGACCTAGTTCTGCAAGATTGTCTGGGACTTTTTGCTCTTCTTTTAGGTATTCAGAGAATTCTGCGAGAACACGTGCGGCAACAGAGATATCAGTTTTAACGATCTCTACACCAGCAGGTTTAGTAAAGGTCTCAATGATCGGCAGTAGCGAATAAGTCGCTAGCAATGGCGCCTCGTCGGTCAGTGTGTAAATGATGGTTGACTTTCCACCAGCCATATATAGCCCCTTGCGTTAGATTGAGTTTTTTAGGGTGATGAGCTTCTGGCTCAACCCCTGCGAACCGATGTGCTTGAATAAAACCCTGAAAGTATCGTCCCTCAGGGCTTTCCAGTCAACGTAATATCCAGTGATAACGACATTTCGCCAGAAAATACCACTACAGCCTTCGTTTTTCAAAATTACGCCTTTCCACAAGGCTTTAGCTTTTGCTTAACAAATAAACAAATTTTTTAGCGAAATGTGTTATTTACCTCATTTAAGCCACAACAACAGATACTTTTCACATAATACAGTCTTCAAATCGTTTTACAGTCTTGTAGCCCTACATGCATAAGCATGACTTTTCTCAGCGCTAAATTTAAATCGGCAGAGCCATTCATCATGCCGAAGCTTAAATATTGATACATAAACCCTCTACGCGTACTCCCCCATTTTTACATTTTTAAACCTATGATTTTTATATGGTTGGTTAAACTGAATCTTTTTCCTGCAACGGTAAGGGTCAATTCAATGCTAAAAATGCTGCTTCCGCTCATTGGACTTGGTTTTTCTTCTTGGTGTTTTGCTCAAAATCCATTGAGCGTTCATGTGCTGAATTTGGAAAATGGTCTCCCTTCTGCCAATGTCAAAGTGACACTTGAAGCCCAACAGAATGATAAATGGACAGAAATCAGCTCAAGCACGACCGATGACCAAGGTCGAATCAATGATTTATATCCCAAAGATACGACCTTACAAAAAGGTGTATACAAAGTTACCTTTAAAACGGGTGATTGGTTTCGCCAAAAAAATCAGCGCTCATTCTTTCCAGAAGTGCCCGTGGTGTTTGTAATTGATGGTTCATTGGATCATTACCATATTCCGCTGTTAATTAGCCCATATGGCTATTCCACTTACCGTGGTAGTTAATGCAATAAATAAACGCATAAAAAAACCGATGTCTAGGCATCGGTTTTTGTCTATACAAAGTATCAAATAAAGTGGGTAAAGGATTAAGCCTTGAACCACTTCTCTGCTTTCGCTTGGTCTTCAACTTTTAATTCAACTTCAGTCAGCTCTGAGCCAGCAGCTTTTACGTCAAAGCTCATCAACTCATCACGGCGGAATGCCAAAATGTTATACGTACCTTCTTGCTTGGCATACTTTTCTACCAGTTTCACCGTTGCTTTGAGACCATCAATCGCAATGATCACATCATGGGCAGAAAGGCCAGCTTGAGCAGCAGCACCATCACGACGTGCGCTTTGCACCAACACGCCTTCTGGCTTATCTACAAGCTTTAAACCTAACGGCAATGACTTATCATTTTTCAGGCTATAACTTAAACCAAACTCAGGGAAAAGTTGATCCAGCGGCAACTCATCTGTGGTGTTAATTAAGTGATTGATTTGCTCAATCCAGTTATCACCCGTCAGCTCATTACACAACTCTACAATTGTACGCTCATGTACTTGTATGCCCTTTTGCGCGTTCTCATAAAGTTTACGCATAAGCGCGTCTAAGCTTGAACCACGTAAGCGCAAACCTAAGTCTAAGCATAGTGCAACCAAACAGCCTTTGTTGTAATAGCTGGTGCCTGCATTGTTCGAGTTTTCATCCTGACGGTAAAATTTCACCCATGCATCGAAGCTAGACTCAGACACAGACTGAACAAAACGACCTGGATTTTGCAAATAGCGATCAATCTGAGTTTTGAGTAGTTTAATATATGAGGCTTGGGAAATCACACCACTACGTAGCAAAATCAGGTCATCATAATAAGACGTGAAACCTTCAAAAATCCAAAGCAAAGAGGTATAGCCTTCTTTATTTAGATCATAATTGACAAAGTTTTCAGGACGAATGAATTTGACCAACCATGAGTGGAAGTATTCATGACTACATAAACCTAAGAAAAGTTGATAGTCTTCAGACGGCTCTTCAGGCTCGTTAGCTTTTGGTAAGTCTTCACGTGGACTAATCAAGCTGGTTGAATTTGGATGCTCCAAACCACCATAACTATTTGCTGTAGCCATCGTCATAAAGGTGTAGTTTGAAAATGGTGCTGAGCCAAACATTGAGATTTCTGTTGCACAGATTTTTTCAATGTCTTGCTGCATACGTGCAGCATTCATGGCATGTTTACCTGACACCACAAACTCGTGTGGGATGCCATTGGCTTCAAAACCAAAACGAGTCTGTTCTGCCAACTCAAATGGTGCATCAATTAGCTCGGCATAGTTTTTGGCTTTTAAAGTAAAACGACCTTTAACGAGGCTTTTTGAAGCCATACCAGTAGCCAATTGGAAGTGTTTCAGCTCATCAGGAAGGAACAGTTCAACTTCAACTGCTTTGTCCTCTTGCCCCTCTAAACCTAAGCAAGCACATGCAGGGTTTACATATAAACGGGTTTGATCTACATACGCACCGCGCACCGATAGATCATAGGCATAGACATCATACTCAACCGTAATCAGTTCATGGTCGGTATTAAAAAGACGCCATTTATTCTTTTCAAATTTTTGAATTTCTAACAAACGCCCTTCTTCATCATAAGCACGAACCGACTCTATATGCTTTGAAAACTCGCGAATGAGGTAACTACCCGGAATCCAAGTTGGTAATGAAAGTACCTGTGTTGGGTCTGCTACAAAGCGTAAAGTCACGTGTATAAGGTGCTGACGATAATCGTCAAATTCGATCTGATAATGCAACATAATGGGCGATACAAAATAAAATGAAATGAGTTATAACTTAGCTTAGCATTATTTACGCCAGTTTTGCGTCGCAGTCACATTTGTCTGCATTTTTGACTGGTCATTGAGGAAAAAAAGGCATAGCATTTGCAGCTGTTTTAGGTTTAAAAGTCACGGAATGGCTTGGTTAGGGAATTTCATTGAAAGCTGTCATCTACTTCATCGCTACACTCTTCGCCTTATGTTCAAGTTTCACTCAAGCGGCATTGCTCAATATTGTTCCTGAAACAGTTGAAGCTCAAGCTTGGACAGTTTTTGACAGCCAATCGGGGCAAATCATTGCAGAGCATAATAGTCATGTTCAACGTGCACCCGCTTCGCTCACCAAAATGATGGTGGCTTATATTGCACTCAAAGAAATCAATGCAGGAAAGCTCAATAAGAGCGAAATTCTTACCGCAACACCTGTGGTCAGTACTGTGATGTGGGATGAGTCCCAAATGTACTTAAAACAAGGTGAACAGATTTCTGTGGATCAGCTTCTAGCGGGTTTAGTGGTCATGTCTGCCAACGATGCAGCAGTGACTTTAGCGGAACGCATCTCGGGTGATATTCCAAACTTTGTTGCACGAATGAACCAAGAAGCCAAAGCACTGGGAATGACTGAAACGCATTTCCAAAACCCTGCGGGTATCACCATGCCAGAGCACTATTCGACTGCACATGATTTAGCGCTATTAGGCCAAGCCTTGGTGAATGAAACACCAGACTATTTACACTATTCAAAACAGCAAAGTTTTAGCTATAACCAACGCTTTCACCGTGCAACAAATATTCTGTTAAAACAAGACCCGACAGTAGATGGCTTAAAAACAGGTTATACCAAAGCAGCGGGATATAACTTAGCACTGACAGCAAACCGCCCGACCATGAATCCAGACAATCCAAACCGTCGCTTGGTGGTCATTGTTTTGGGTACAGAAAGTGCAGCTAAGCGTGCTGAAGTTGCACACAACCTGATGAATTTGTCTTATACCTATACTCGTAACGAAGTTGCGCTGAAAGATAAGCAAATTATCGCAGAACTGCCTGTAGTCAAATCGACATTGAAAATGTTCAAAGTGGAAAGTAAGCAACCGAAAATTGTGACCACATCACTGTACGATCAACCATATGCCATTGACTTACATGCCTTTGACCAGACCAACCAACGCATTATGCTCAATACAGGCAATGGCACTATACAACGCATTGATCCATTAGAGTCCACAAAAACGCATTTCAATATTGAAGTGTTGCAAAACAAGCTGACCGCTCCGCTGGCTGAAGTGATGCAATTAGCAAAAGTGCAGGTCTATCAAAACAATCAGCTCATTCAAACGTTCACCATTGAAGAAGATGTACAAATTGAAGAAGCCAATATTTTCCAGCGACTAATGTTTTGGTTCAAAAGCTTGTTTCCATTTTTATCAAGCGATGAACCTAAAGTAAAAACCTATACACTCGGTTAAGTTCGAGCAGTATCCCGAGTTTTATACTTTATGTAACTTGTAAGACAATCTAATTATCAATAAATCAAGAAGATGGCATATTCAATATCATCTTCTTTTTTTAATAATAAATAGGTTGCTTCATATGGCTGTACAAATAGAACAAGTGCCACACCATATTGTCATTATTGGCGGTGGTGCTGGTGGTCTAGAGTTAGCAACGCAACTCGGTGACAGCTTCGCAAAATCCAAGAGGGTGAAAATCACCCTCGTCGATCAAAACCTCACCCACATATGGAAACCCTTACTCCACGAAATTGCGGCAGGTACACTCAACCCAAGTGTTGAAGAAATTAATTATTTTGCACATGCGTCTAAACATCATTATGAGTTTGTTTTAGGTCGTTTTGTCGGCTTAGACCAAGAACATAAACAAGTAAAACTTGAAGCACGCCAATATGCCAAACAAAGCACTGAAACCACGCAGTTTGAACTCAACTACGATACCTTAGTTCTTGCAGTCGGCTCGACCTCTAACGACTTTGCGACCGAAGGTGCTAAACATTACTGCCACTTCCTCGACAGTCGCCAGCAAGCTGAAATTTTCCAGCAAGACCTTCTACATTTGTATTTAGATGCACAAAACCGTCCCGAAACACGCGCACTCAATATTGCGATTATTGGTGCAGGTGCCACAGGAGTCGAGCTTGCAGCCGAATTGGTCCATGCGAAAAGTACCTTTTTTAAATACGGTCTCAATAAAATTGACCCAAACAAAGTCAAAGTGACCTTGATTGAAGCAGCGGATCGTATTCTTCCCGCCCTATCCACTAAAATGGCAACACACACACATACTCAATTGGAAAAGCTTGGCGTTGAAGTCCTCACCCATCACCGTGTTGCCAAGTTAGATAAAGACCATGTCTATTTTGCCAATGGCTCACAAATCGATGCCGATCTTAAAGTTTGGGCAGCGGGCATCAAAGCGCCTGTCGTTTTAAACGCGCTTGAAGGCTTTCAAAAAGATACGATTGGCCGCCTTAAAGTCTATGCGACTTTGCAAACCCGTTCCGACCCCAACATTTTTGCCTTTGGTGATTGCGCCCACTGTCAGCCCGCGGCCGATGAACCAGTCCTTGGCCCACGTGCTCAAGTGGCCAGCCAACAAGCGGCCTTTTTGGTTCGAGCGCTCAAAGCGCGCATTCGTGGTCAGTCTTTGCCGATGTTTAAATTTTCTGACAAAGGCTCTTTGGTTTCTCTCAGTCAATACAAAGCTGTGGGTGAGCTACTGGGCCAAGTCAATGTGCAAGGCGTGCTGGCAAAAACCATGTATGTTTCTTTATATCGACTCCATCAGGCCACCTTACATGGCTATACCCAAGCTGGGCTGATGACCGTAAAAGACCTGATGAATAAAAAAGTCGGTCCGAAAATAAAATTGCATTGAAATCTAAAAATGCGTCCCCACTAATAAAAAAACGCCATAAGAACGTGGAAAATGCAGTTTTTTGCTAAATTTAGTCTACAAAAGCTGCTTTTCACTTTATGATATACCCCTTAAATTCTAAATGAATGGACGAAAAACATGACTGCTATCGCAAATGATCACGTGGTTTCTTTCAACTACAAATTGACTAACGCTGAAGGCGAAACGCTAGACCAATCACAAGGTGAACCACTTGCATATTTGCACGGCGCAGGTAACATCATCCCAGGTTTAGAAAATGCATTGCTAGGCAAAACTGTAGGTGAAAAATTCACTGTTACTGTTCCTGCTGCTGAAGGTTATGGCGAATACAATCCTGAACTCGTTCAAGAAGTTCCAGCGCAAATGTTCCAAGGCGTAGACAACATCCAAGCGGGTATGCAGTTCCAAGCTCAAACTGATGATGGCGTTCAAATCGTAACTGTAAAAGCAGTTGAAGGCGAAAACGTAATTGTTGATGCGAACTTCCCACTTGCTGGTCAAGACTTAACTTTCGAAGTTGAAATCGTAGAAATCCGCGATGCAACTGAAGACGAATTACAGCACGGCCATGCGCACGGTGCTGGTGGTCACCACCACTAAGATTTAACATCTTAGAAAAAAGGGCGAAAGTTTAACTTTCGCCCTTTTTTATTTTGAATACTTAGTCATTCGCGACGTATTTGAAAATCTGTAAAGGTTTGCTGTTTTGAAACCAATTCTACGATGACCACATCCGTGACTACCGCATGAGTTGGCCCGACTTTAGCGCGATTCACCAGTTCGGCAACCATACCATCATTTCCAAAAAGCAACGCTTCAACTGCACCTGAAGCCAGATTCTGTACATAACCCTTTAAACCTAAAGCAACAGCATATTGTGCAAACCAGCGTCGATATCCAACACCCTGAACTTTTCCCGATATGGTCAGTTTTACTGCTTTCATACTGTATGCTCTCGGTTCACGACCTTATAAATAGCCTGTCTCATTTGCTGTGCTTGTAAACCACGCTCACCTTGTTGAGCCAAAAGATCGCCTGCTTGGGCATGTAAGGTCACAATTTGATGTAACGCAATGTCATCTTTCAACTGTGCTTTTAAACTGGCAATCATGCCTGCCAATACATCTCCCATACCACCTGTACCCATCCCTGGATTACCTGCGGTACAAATCCAAAGTTGCGTATCTAAAATCAAGCTTCCTGAACCTTTCAGCACCCATTGTCCTGCATATTTTTTTTGTAAAGCATAAATAGCTGCAATGCGGTCAGACTCCACCGCTGAGGTACTGATACCGAGCAAAGTCGCTGCCTCGCCAGGATGCGGTGTTGCGTAGATCTGCTCACCGAGTTTTACAGGTCTTGAGGCTAAGAACCATAAAGCATCCGCATCCAACACCACCTGTAAAGCACTCGTCTGAATGAGTGGAAACCATGCATCAAACTGCTGCTGAGCCCACGAGTCTCTTCCCAAGCCCATACCAAAACTGACTGCATCCACATGTGCCACCAACGCTTCACGCTCTTGGAGCGACATTTGGTTAATATCGCGCAGCATAATATTGGGTGCACGGGATAAAATCGCAGTATGGTGTTTTGCATCACACACCACCGTCACCTTGCCAGCACCCGCGTGAAAGGCAGCTTCAGCGGCTAACATCACCGCACCACCCATCTGCGCATCTCCCCCAATCACCAGTACATGCCCATAACTTCCTTTATGTCCAAAGGCTTGACGTGGTACAAGCTGCACATACTGTGGAGCAAGTGAAGCTAAAGGTTTTAAAGCACTGTCTACGGGAAGTACCGAAATAAGCTCAACGACTCCTGCATAAGCTTTACCCAGCCCAGTAAATAAACCCGCCTTTAAGCCCAGAGCCGTAAAGGTATAATCGGCGACAACTGCACAAGGTAAAGCTTGTCCCGTGTTGGCCTGCAAACCACTTGGAATATCAACCGCAATTTTTAAACCTGTTTGTCTATTAATCTGCTGAATCACTGCCTGCCAGTCTGAACTGAGTTCACGGTTTAACCCAATGCCAAACAAAGCATCAATATACGCATCATAAGGGTGTTGAAAAGCAAAACCGGTATGAATCATTATCCCCTGTTGCACAGCTGCTGCATGTGCTTGTTGCAGTGAAGTAGACTCTCCCAAAGCAGCTGCATAAATTTCAACGTCATAACCTTGCGCGGCTAGATACGATGCAATCAAGTAACCATCACCTGCATTGTTGCCTTGACCACAACACACCGCAACGCTTTTGACTTGCTGCTGTTTAAGCCTAGGCAGCATATGTTCAGTTGTTGCCCATGCGACTTGTTGCATCAGCCCATAAGCGCTATTTTGCTGCGCGAACCAACGTCCTTCCCATGCTTGAATCTCACTGCTGTGGTACACTTGCTGATGCATGATTTTTCCTTTGTTCTTGGTTATGACAACATCCACATCTTCCTCAAAAATCCCTGTAGATCAATATGATCCAGAGCAGCTTAAGGCTTGGATTAAAGCTGAAGCACTGGCTTTGGGATTTTCTGATTGTGTCATCGCCAAACCAGATGCTCAAGTTGAATTGCCGCGTTTTAAAAAATATTTAGAACTTGGTTATCATGGTGACATGCATTTTCTTGCTGAAAACTTAGAAAAACGCGCAGATCCAACACTGCTTGTTCCGGGCACCAAAAGTATTATTTGTGTGCGTATGGATTATTTGGTAGCCGTTCCTGAACCACGTCTTGTGCCTTTTGCACCAAATAGCGCCATCATTGCGCGTTATGCACGCGGACGTGACTATCACAAAGTCATGCGTGGGCGTTTAAAGACCCTTTCTCAGAAAATCAAAGCCAAAGTTAGCGATTTTGAATCTCGCCCCTTTGCAGACTCGGCACCCATTTTTGAAAAATCATTGGCTGAAAATGCGGGCATGGGCTGGGTCGGTAAACACACCTTACTCATTCATAAAACATCAGGCTCATTTTTTGTTTTGGGCGAGCTCTTCACCTCTTTAGAGCTACCTTTTGACCAAGCCACCACCAAACACTGTGGTTCATGTAGCGCGTGTATTGATATTTGCCCGACCCAAGCCATTGTTGAGCCTTATTTATTAGATGCGCGTAAATGCATTGCCTATTTAACTATTGAGTTTCAAGGCATTATTCCTGAAGAACTACGCCGCGGTATTGGTAACCGTGTGTTTGGTTGCGATGACTGTCAGCTCATTTGCCCATGGAATAGCTTTGCCAAAACCACACCAATTGATGATTTTAACCCGCGTCATGGTTTGGATGACATTCAACTAATTGACCTTTGGCAATGGGATGAAAACACTTTTATGGCAAATACAGAAGGGAGTCCCCTACGTCGTACAGGCTACCAAAGCTTTATGCGTAACGTCGCGATTGGTCTAGGTAATGCACCATTTTCAGATGAAATATTGCAGCAATTACAAGCTTCTCGCCCAGAGCTTAACGATATTGTGCAAGTCCATATTGACTGGGCCATCCAAGAGCAACTGATGAAAAAGCACTAAAACTTGCTTCAAACAGACTTAATCAATAAAAGTTCAATCAAATAGCCATTTGCTTGCATAATTTTATTTATTTTATCTATTTAGCTGCATTTTCAGTGTAACTCAAAATCCAAATAAATAGAATTTTGTGGCCAAATTTCCGGAAAAACGCTCAACTTTGCAACTATTTTTACAATCTCATAAAAAGATAAAATTAAAAACATAATCGGGAGATACTATTAAAAATGAGCAATAATGCCTTTTAAGTTGGCACGTTAAATGTATGATGTATACAAGTTAGAATTAAAAATGGATCGCCATTATGAACCTACGCAATGATTGGACGCGTGAAGAAATCGAAGCTTTGTATGATCAGCCCTTTCTTGATCTCGTCTTTCAAGCGCAGACCGTACATCGCCAACATTTCCAAGCCAACACCATTCAAGTCAGTACTTTATTGTCGATTAAAACAGGTAAATGTCCTGAAGACTGTAAGTACTGTTCTCAGTCAGCACGTTATGACTCAAAACTTGAAGCCGAAAAGCGAATTGCTGTAGACAAAGTGATTTCAGAAGCCAAAGAAGCTCTAGCCTCAGGCTCATCTCGTTTTTGTATGGGCGCAGCTTGGCGTAACCCACATGAACGTGACATGCCGTATGTACTAGAAATGGTTAAAGAGGTGAAAGCACTTGGTTTAGAGACTTGCATGACTTTAGGGATGCTGAATGAGTCTCAAGCTGGGCGTTTAAAAGATGCAGGTTTAGATTATTACAACCATAACCTCGACACTTCACGCGAGTATTATTCACATATTATTAGTACTCGTACCTTTGACGATCGTTTAAATACCTTAGAATATGTCCGTCAAGCAGGTATGAAAGTGTGTAGCGGTGGTATCGTTGGTCTAGGTGAAAAGAAAGAAGACCGTATTGGTTTATTGCAAGAGCTTGCAACCATGCCAATTCATCCAGAATCTGTGCCAATCAACATGTTGGTTCCAATTGAAGGCACGCCACTGGCAGATGTTGAAAAACTCGATTTGACGGAATGGATTCGTACCATTGCAGTTGCGCGCATTATCATGCCGCACAGCTATATCCGCCTATCTGCAGGTCGTGAAGCACTTTCTGACTCAGACCAAGCACTTGCATTTATGGCGGGTGCAAATTCGTTGTTCTCTGGTGAGAAACTATTAACCACACCAAATGCAGGTGAAGGTAAAGACCGTCAACTGTTCACCAAATTAGGTTTAGTGGCAGAAAAGCCAAAACCAACGGTGGCAGACCTTAGTCTAGATGCCATGGCAAGCTAATTCCCAAGATTTGCTAAGCACAAAAAAAGCCCCTTATTCAGTATGGGGCTTTTTTAATGTCTATCTATTTAACCTTCAGGCGACTGAGCAAAATTATGTGCCGTAATTAAAATACCATAACTGGCATTCAGATAATCACCTTGGAAGATCTCATCTTCACCATTGGCATGGCGTACGGTTAAGGTTTGTCGAATCGCGTCATAGTGAAAAGAATCAAAACACTCTTGATGCTCACACAGCCAGCTTAAGGTATCACTCAGATTATCATCGACAATATAAGTCTGTGCTTGAAAATTTTTAGTCATTATCTGTATACGCTAAACACTGTGATTCGTCTATTGTAAGCCGTTCCGAGTCGATTCAGCCAAACCAAGCCATAAAAAATACAGGCATTAAAAAGTGAGCCTACGCTCACTTTTCCTTAAGATGATTAGTCGGTTTTAGAATCACCGCACTTTCGGCATTCCATATGCTCCCCTATTTCAGTCATTTGTTCATATTCATAAACGTGGATGCAAAATAATTTTTTAAACAACTGAAGCATTTTTAACTCCTGTAAATGATTTTTTAAAAATTCGCTTCTTAAAATAGGTATATCTTCCTGAAATACCCACAACTCATATCTCATGAGCTATACACAGTTTTAAACATACTTTTTATAAATTTCAAGTGCCTTTTATCGAATAACAGCATAAAGTGATAAATGGTCATTTACTTTTTTAAATGATGCTTTTTATTTACTTGTTGTTCTGCCTCACATCGCTGTTAAAAATGCGGCTGAGATTGAAAGAATGCTTGATTTAAATTTGGATCAAGCTAGGATAAAAATACAATCAATGCTTAAAACAGATGTTTCGAGCAACCAATAAAGAGTTTGATAAAAAAGCAACGATAAGGATATTTATACATGCTTGGACGTATGATGTTTCAACCGCTATTAATTAGCAATCTTATTGATCACGCAGAACGCTACCATGCCGATACAGCTATTATTTCTAAAAATACAGACGGTAGTATCACTGAAACCAACTGGGCCAAAGTCGCAGTCAATTCTAAGCGATTTGCTAATGTACTCAAAAGCTTAGGACTTTCGCAAAGCGATCGTGTAGCGACCATCGCATGGAACAATCATCGTCACCTAGAATCTTGGTATGCGATCTCTGGTAGTGGCTATATTTGCCATACCATCAACCCACGTTTATTTCCGGAACAACTGATTTTTATTATCAATGATGCCCAAGACCGTGTGGTGTTATTTGATAAAACCTTTGCACCACTCATTGCTGCGGTAAAAGCACATTTACCCCATGTAGAGCACTTTATTTGCTTAGATGCCGTAGATGACGCTATTGCAGAAAAAATTGCCGATGTAAAATTTTATGATGACTTGGTCAGCAAAGAGTCTGAACAATTCACATGGCCAAGTTTTGATGAGCAAACTGCAAGCTCTTTGTGCTATACCTCGGGCACAACTGGAAATCCAAAAGGCGTGCTATATAGCCACCGCTCCACCATTTTGCATAGTTTTGCCATCAGCCTACCCGATTCTCTCAATCTGTCTGCAAATGACATTATGTTGCCTGTAGTACCCATGTTCCATGTCAATGCTTGGGGTACGCCTTATGCAGCAGCTATGGTCGGTTGTACAGTTGTATTGCCTGGGCCAGGCTTAGATGGGCCAAGTTTAGTGAACATGATTGACACCTATAAAGTCACTGTGGCTTTGGGTGTACCAACCATTTGGCAAGGTTTACTGGCAGCAGCCAAACAAATAGGCAGCCAGCTGGCAAGTATGAACCGTAACGTTGTTGGTGGTTCTGCATGTCCACCATCCATGTTAGCGGCCTTTAAAAATGACTATAACTGCGACACTATCCATGCATGGGGCATGACCGAAACCAGTCCACTCGGTTCTGCCAACCAACTTAAAGCCAAACATCAACAGCTCTCTGAACAAGAGCGTTTCAAGCTACGTCTTTCTCAAGGCCGTCCGCCTTTTGGCGTGGATTTACGTCTTACCGATGAAGAAAAAGGCAGCCATGAAATTGCCCGCGATGGTGAACAAATTGGAAATCTACAAATTAAAGGGCACTGGATTATTGACAGTTACTTTGGTAAAGATGAATCCGCACTCACGACCGATGGCTGGTTTGACACAGGTGATATTGCAACCTTAGATGAAGACGGCTTCTTATGCATCAGTGACCGCTCTAAAGATTTAATTAAGTCTGGCGGCGAATGGATTTCATCAGTTGAACTTGAAAACCTGGCGATGGGACATTCAGACATTCTTATGGCAGCCGTTATTGCAGCCGAACATCCAAAATGGGATGAACGTCCTATTGTCATCGCTGTGAAGAAACCTGATAGCACGGTCACTGAACAAGATGTCTTAGACTACTATACCGACAAAATTGCGAAATGGCAGATCCCTGACCGTGTGATTTTTGTCGATAGCATTCCACTGAGCGGTACGGGTAAAATGCTAAAACGTGAACTCCGCGCCCAATATGGCCAAGTACTACTAGAACAAAATTCTGTTTAACATTGTTTAAAAGAAAAGCCTGATCTTATGCTCAGGCTTTTCTTTATGTTCGGATAATTTAAATACCATCAATATAATTTATTTGAGAGCACGTCTAATAAAGACGCTTTAAAGACCTCACCATGCTTTAGATTTGGATAGATTAAAAATTTAGCCTTGACGCCCTGCTGATCGAATATAGACAAAATTTCTCTATTTTTATTGATGCCATTTGTATCAAAATTAGCACTTTGCTGTGTTCCACTATGTGTTAAAAGATCACCTTCCATCAGCCATACATGTTTTTGTGGCTCTTTGACTAATTTTACTGTTCTAATTTTTTGCATCATGCGCTCATCTGCCCAAGAAAGTGATGGACTTACAGCAAAGAAATGGCTGAAATAACGACCATCGAGCAAGCTATCAAGCACAAAAAGCCCTCCATAGGAATGCCCCCATAACGCTCTTTTTTGCGCATCCAGCTTTACATTCTGCTCAACCCAAGGAGCGATGTCCTTCAAAATCACATTTCTAAAATCAGCACTTCCCCCGCTCATTCGCTCTGGATTTCTTGGGTCTTGAGCGGGTTTCCCCATTAATAAATCTACTGGAGTATAGTCAAGTGAACGAAAAGCTGTGGCAAATGGCAAGTTGGTTTTATAGCCAATGGCAACCAATACAGGGGCATCATTTTCATACAAAGACTTAAGTATTTCTTCATTCAGATGGGACATCGCAGCGTTCCCATCCAGCATAAAGACCGATGCATAAGCGTCCTTCGTCTTCTGCACTGTCTTTGGAATACCTAACCAAACGCGATAAGTTTTATTTTGATCTGTAGTTGCAAACTCTTTGACTTTAAAACCGTAATACGCCGAGCCTATTTCTGCAATATTGGCAGGCAAAGGTTTTATTTCAGGTTTCGCATAAGCACTTAAGCTGGCACCCAAAATCAATAACGAGCTAAAAATTCGCGAAAGCAGAGTAGTAAAAATCTTTCTATAAAGATGCGTCATTTTTTGTATATACAGCCATGAGATACTGAAGCCTAACACATAATAATTATCATTATAATTATCAATTAAATCTTTATCATCTCTCTATCATGACGTACATCTCATCGATTAAATAGTCTACATTATCTTTGACCACACACTCCGAAAGATGATTTTCCTTTTTATACGGATTGAACAAGTCTAGGAAATCTCCTTCCAACTTTTTTATCCATAACAAAAGCCACCGCACTATGAAAGTTCAATGGCTTTATCGATACAAGCAAAAGACTTAAAGCTTTTTCCATGTCATGTTGCTCAAACCTTTCGCATCTTTTGCTGTGGCTTGTACCTTCATCTGATCTTTACCAGCATTTAACTGCGCAATATTGATGTTATACACACGGCCATCTTGAGGATTCAGCCATTGGCCTTTTGCGAATTTTTGACCTGTTTTATCGGCCACTAAACCGCTTAAAATTTGCATACCAAAAATTGGTTTATCCTTGAGTCCACCCTGACATTTTGTACAGACATCAGTGATCGGTGCGCCAGCCAAAGGATAATATTTCGTCACTACTGCGCTATATTGTGCTGTTTTTGAGTTCTTACGAATCACAATATCTGAAATATAAGAACCTGTTCGGTCATCAATGACCTTCCACGTCCCAATCAGTGGGTCAAAAGGCATAGCGAAAGCAGAATGAGACAATCCCAGAAATAGTACAGATACACACAAAAACTTATGTTTCATAAAGTAAATTACAATAAAAAATATAAAAATAAACGGTCGCAATTATAGCAACTATATTTTTTTATTTATCAATTATTTCATTAAAATTAAATATTTATATGGAATTAACCAGTGAGAAATATCAACAAAAAATTTGTACATAAAAAAGCCTCCAAAGAGATCATGCCTGTTCGTTAAAAATTGACTGGCATTTTGTTTTTAAATTCATGATGTTCTTTGATATGCGAAAACGTCATCCTTAATAGTTCAAGACAAAACTAGTTTTAAAAATTAGGGTTACTGTGATTTATTCATCAATAAAAGGTATTGGGCGAGTTTTGTAGTGGGCTTAAGATACTTTGTTGGGTATTTTGAGCTTCTCATTTGGGTTGATCCAAGGCCATAAATGAGCGGTAAGTATCCAATTCAAATAGATAAGGCACCGTTGTGAAGAACTAAAAAGTTAAGGAGTTTATCGCAAAACTCCTTAACTGATCAGACTTATTCTGAAGAGGTTCTTTTATATACTATACGCTTTATATTAAGCTGCTGTACGCTCTTCAATTGGAACAACTTTACGTAGTTCAGGTCCCGTATAGTCCGCACTTGGGCGAATAATACGGTTGTCCGCACGTTGTTCCATCACATGCGCTGCCCAACCTGTCACACGGCTCATCACGAAGATTGGTGTGAATAATTTGGTCGCAATATCCATGAAGTGGTAAGCAGATGCATGGAAGAAGTCCGCGTTACAGAACAGTTTCTTCTCACGCCACATTACTTCTTCACAACGTACTGAAACTGGATAAAGAACGGTATCACCGACATCCTTGGCTAAGCGCTCTGACCAAATTTTAATGATGCCGTTACGTGGATCATTGTCTTTGTAGATTGCATGGCCAAAGCCCATGATCTTTTCTTTACGTTCCAATTTGCCCAGCATTTCTCGCTCAGCTTCTTCAGGGGACGCCCAGTTTTCAATCATTTCCATCGCTGCTTCGTTTGCTCCACCATGTAATGGACCACGTAGCGAACCAATCGCACCGGTAATACATGAATGCATATCTGACAATGTTGATGCACATACACGTGCTGTGAATGTTGATGCGTTGAATTCATGCTCTGCATACAGGATCAGTGAGACGTTCATCACTTGTTCATGCAGTTCATTTGGTTTTTCACCACGAAGTAGGTGTAGGAATTGAGCGCCAATTGAATCGTCATCGGTGTTTTCTTCAATGCGTACGCCATCATGGCTAAAACGGTACCAGTAGCAAATGATCGCTGGAAGGGTTGCGAGAATGCGGTCTGCAACATCTTGCTGTTCTGCAAAAGATTGTTCTGTTTCTAGGTTACCCAGCATTGATACGCCTGTACGCATCACATCCATTGGGTGTGAGTCTGCTGGGATACGCTCAAGTACTTCTTTGAGTGCTTGTGGCAGTTGGCGCAGTGATTTGAGTTTAGCTTTGTAAGCGGTGAGCTGTGCTGCTGTTGGTAGTTCACCAAAGAAGATCAGGTAAGCCACTTCTTCGAATTGGCAGTTTTCTGCTAAGTCTTGGACGTCATAACCACGGTAGGTGAGACCTGCTCCGCTTTTGCCTACGGTTGATAGTGCTGTCTTTCCTGCAACTTGTCCGCGCAATCCTGCGCCTGTGAGGACTTTTCCTTCAGCCATTTTTAATTCTCCTGTTTAAACAGCTTGTCTAATGTGTTTTCAAAGGTGTGGTAATCGAGAAATTCGTAGAGTTCTTTGCGCTGTTGCATTTTGTCGAGAACGTTGACTTGGGTACCGTCATTGCGAATGGCATGCATGACTTCCAGTGCTGCCTTTTGCATGGCACGGGTCGGTGACAGTGGGTACAGCACCATCGAGATGCCTTGTTCTGCCAGTTGTTCTTTGGTGTAGTATGGGGTATCGCCAAATTCGGTGATGTTCGCCAATACTGGGACACCGACTGCATCGCAGACGGTTTTGTACATGGTAATGTCAGTCATTGCTTCGGCAAAGATCGCATCAGCACCGGCTTCTACACAAGCACAGGCACGGTCAATCACCGCTTGTAGGCCTTCTTTTTGTAGGGCATCGGTACGTGCCATCACCACAAAGTTTGCATCGGTTTTGGCATCAACTGCAGCTTTGACGCGATCAACCATTTCTTGTTGGGTGACAATTTCTTTGTTGGGGCGGTGGCCACAGCGTTTTTGTGCCACTTGGTCTTCGATGTGAACTGCGGCTGCGCCTGCGGCAATCATTTGTTTAACGCTACGGGCAATGTTAAATGCCCCACCCCAACCGGTGTCGATATCGACCAGTAACGGGGTGTCTACACGTTCGGTAATGCGGCGTACATCTTCCAAAACATTATCCAGACTGGTCATGCCTAAATCAGGCAATCCATAAGAGTAGTTGGCTACACCAGCACCCGAAAGGTAGATGGCCTTGTAGCCCACCTGTTTCGCCATCATTGCTGCATAAGCATTGACTGTACCGATAATTTGTAATGGTTTTTCCACTTCTAGTGCTTGTCTAAATCTTAAGCCTGCAGATTTTTGTTCTGTCATCGTCCTTTCCACGGCATTTACTTTAATTTTCGAGTTTTGAGTATAGCCATAATGACTGAATTGGCTATGACATTTTAGAATGAAAACTCTAAAACTTTAGTCCCATGGTTCACGCTTTTATTGTGTAATTTTCTTCCACACACTGAGGTTTAGTGGTAAACAGATAAGCCCCAAAACAACAATGTGTACATATTTTTGCTATGATAGCAACTAGAGATCCACATTTATTAGGCTGTTGTTAGTTATATGCACGACTCAGTTCAACTAGAACCCCTTACACGTGACATACCTCACACAAAACGAGGTCATGAACGCTGTCTTGCATTTTTATTAAGTGCAAATGAGTTGTTTTTGCAACATGGCTACGATGCAGTTTCACTCGATGATATTGTCAATCATGCGGGTGGTTCAAAAGCATCGATTTACAAATATTTTGGAAATAAAGACGGTCTTTTTACAGCAATTTGCGACTACCGTCGTGAGTTGTTTTTTAAAGATATTTGTATGCCTTTTGATTTCACTAAGGACAATTTGCGCGTTTATTTAATACAAACCATTTTAAATATTCAAACGCATCTTGTGCTTCCAGAAAATGCCTCTTTTTTAAGACTCATTATGGAACAAGTACAACGTAATCCGCAGTTGGCCTTTCATATTCACAAACAAGGACCTAAACATATTGAAGATGCCGTGGCTTGCATTTTAACCAAAGCAGATGAAATAGGCATTATTCAATGTGAACACCCGAATTATTCTGCGCAGCTTTTTTTTGGTATTGTGCGTGAATTAGAGTGGCGAGTGCTGATGAACATCTATGTTGAAGAAAATGAACAAGAAAATCTAGAATATGTTCATTATTGCGTAGATCGTTTCTTAGCAGGTCATCAAAAAGTCTAGTTTTTTTGCAATTTCCTTTGCATATAGTATATTAATCGACTCTCTTTTTTCTTTTCACCAACCAACAACTAATTGTTGTTCTGTACCTATTTCGGTTTTCAGCAATTATTGTGGAGTAACAATGGCTCTACGTCACTTTCTTACCTTACGCGATTTATCTACTTTAGAACTGAACCAAGTTGTGCAACGCGGTATCGAACTAAAGCGTAAACAGCACAACAGCGAAGTATTCCAACCGTTTGTTGGTAAAGTCATGGGTATGATTTTTGAAAAATCGAGCACCCGTACCCGTGTATCGTTCGAAGCAGGCATGAGCCAGTTTGGTGGCAGTGCAATTTTCCTCTCTCCACGAGACACCCAATTGGGTCGTGGTGAACCGATTGAAGATTCAGCACGCGTGATTTCAAGCATGTTGGATATTGTGATGATCCGTACTTTTGGACATGACATTGTTGAACGTTTTGCCTCTTATTCAAAAGTTCCTGTGATTAATGCTTTAACCGATGATCACCACCCTTGCCAACTACTTGCAGATGTTCAAACTTTTGTTGAACACCGTGGCCCGATTGCAGGCAAAACGGTAGCCTGGATTGGTGATGGCAACAACATGTGTAATTCATATATTGAAGCTGCACATATGTGGGGCTTCAAGTTAAAAATTGCTGCGCCTAAAGGTTATGAACCCAAAGCAGAATTTTTAAGTGAATTTGCGCATTGTGCAGAACTGGTTAACTCAGCTGAAGATGCTGCCGTAAACGCAGACCTTATCGTGACCGATGTATGGGCAAGCATGGGCCAAGAAGAAGAGCAAAAAATTCGTGAAGCTGCTTTTGCAGACTATCAAGTGAATGAACATCTTATGGATCTTGCTCATCCTGATTGTTTATTTATGCATTGTTTACCTGCGCATCGCGGCGAAGAAATTTCTGAAAAGATGCTCGACCATAAAAATGCCGTGGTTTGGGATGAAGCTGAAAACCGCTTACATGCACAAAAAGCATTGGTTGAGTTTTTAATCAATGAAAACACCAAGAAAGATTAATTAATTTTTCCAACGAAAAGCACCTAAGGGTGCTTTTTTTATACGGGCAAAGCTATAATCGGAACATAATTTTTATAAGCGACACTTTCCATGCATTTCAAAAAAACAGGCCTGTGCCTTGCTACAATCCTAAGCTCTACTTTTTTTCAGGTTCAAGCCTCAGAGTTTGATGACTACTTACAGTCCAAACAAATTATTGATCAAAATTTTAAAATTAAACAGCCTGAAACTCTGAACGAGATTTTAACTGTATTAACCGCAGAAGACTCACGAACTCTCCCAATTGAGATTGATAACAACACCATCATTGAACAATTTAATCTATATGCAGACCGTACCGAGCTTAAAGGCTTGATCATTACCCCTGATTTTGCGCAGTTTGAACAGGATTTGGGTGCGAAAGCAGTTCAAAAAGTGATTAAAAAGAATGTTGTGCAAAACTGCAATATTTTCTTCGAGCATCAATATCAACGCCATAACCCCTACATTATAAAATTACAGCTCAGCTCTGAGAAAAATAGCTACGATTTAGAATTAAAGCAAAAAGATTGTGGTATCAAATAGTACCTTTCTAGCGATTGGTTCTCTACTTTAGCGAACCAATCCTTGCGGTTGTAAGATAATCATGGCCGCACCAATCAACACCACTGCCCCACCCATTATGTCCCAACGGGATAAATAAACTTGATCGACATAACGCAACCATAGCAATGCGGTAAAAATATAAATTCCGCCATAAGCGGCATAAATACGTCCTGATGCAGCCGGATGTAAAGTCAACAACCAGACAAAAGCACCTAGCGCTAAAGCTGTAGGAATCCACAACCAATGACTTCTTCCCTGATTTAAAATCAAATAAGGGAAATAACAACCTAATATTTCCATCACAGCGGTTACCAAAAACAGCACAAATGTACTTAAAACTTTCGTCAATTGAATATCCATGCAACCTACTTTTATTACTTCTAACTGTTAAATACTTCTTCAATAAAAAACCCGTGCGAACACGGGTTTTAAATTATGTAGCGATCTTTAAGCAGGTTCAGCCGTTTGATCTTCAAAAACTTCAAGTTTTAAACCCACCGCTTTACCATTTTCGTTCTTCACAGAGACCGCAACATTACCACCATGTTCTGCAAGCTCACCAAATAGAATCATTTCAGCCAGTGGTTTTTTCAAATGCTCTTGGATGAGTCGTTGCATTGGGCGAGCACCCATTAAACGGTCATAGCCATTTTCAGCCATCCACTCACGCGCACTTTGATCCACTTCTAGAATGACTTTTTTCTCATCCAGTTGCGCTTGGAGTTCAGTTAAGAACTTATCTACTACGTTTTCAATTACTGTCGTTGGTAAAGCTTTAAACTGAATCACGCTGTCTAAACGGTTACGGAACTCAGGAGAAAATGCTTTCTTCATCGCATCTTGGTTATCATTACTGTTGTCTTGATCCATGAAGCCAATACTCACGCGAGAAATACTTTCCGCGCCAATATTTGTGGTCAAGACCAACACCACATTACGGAAGTCTGATTTACGACCATTGTTATCGGTCAATGAACCATGATCCATGATTTGTAGCAATAAGTTAAACACGTCTGGATGCGCTTTTTCAATCTCATCTAGTAATAATACACAGTGCGGATTTTTATGAATCGCATCGGTCAACAGACCACCTTGATCAAAGCCCACATAACCTGGAGGCGCACCGATCAAACGTGAAACCGCATGGCGCTCCATGTACTCCGACATATCGAAACGAACCAGCTCAACACCCAGTAATTTCGCAAGCTGCTTGGTGACTTCTGTTTTACCTACCCCAGTTGGGCCTGCAAAAACGAAACTACCCACAGGTTTATCTGGTGATTTTAAGCCTGCACGCGACAGTTTAATTGCTGAGCCTAAAGCTTCAATGGCTTCATCTTGACCAAAGACCACACGTTTTAAATCACGTTCAAGATTTTCAAGAACGGTCTTGTCATCTTTAGACACAGTTTTTGGTGGAATACGTGCAATTTTCGACACGATATCTTCAATATTTTCCACGGTAATCAAGGTGTCATCTTGCTCAGCTTTCAGACGACGTTGTGCCCCTGCTTCATCAATGACATCAATAGCTTTATCCGGCAAGAAACGGTCATTAATGAACTTCGCAGACAGCTCAACCGCAGAAATTAAAGCTTTGTCGTCATATTTAACATGATGGAAATCTTCAAACTTAGACTTTAACCCACGTAAAATATCAATCGTTTCTGAAATAGATGGTTCATTGACATCAATTTTTTGGAAACGACGTGACAATGCATGATCTTTTTCAAAGACTTGGCGGTATTCTTGGAACGTGGTTGAACCGATGCAGCGCAATGAACCATTAGCCAATGCGGGTTTAATCAAGTTTGACGCATCCATCGTACTGCCCATACTTGAGCCTGCACCAATAATCATGTGAATTTCGTCAATAAACAAAACTGCTTCTGGTTTCTTTTTCAACGCGTTCAAAAGCTGTTTTAAACGTTTTTCAAAGTCACCACGGTATTTGGTTCCTGCCACCAATGCACCAATATCCAAGCTATACACTTCAGCATTTGCTAATGGTTTCGGCGCTTTACCATTAACAATGAGCCAAGCTAAACCTTCAGCAATCGATGTTTTACCGACACCAGGATCACCGACCAATAATGGGTTGTTTTTACGACGACGGCACAAAATTTGCGCAGCACGTTCAATTTCTTTTTCACGACCAATTAAAGGATCCGTTTTACCCTTTTGTGCCTCAACATTCAAGTTGGTTGTATACAGCTCTAAAGGACCTGCGTTGCTTGAACTGGTCGATTCACCATCAAGATCTTCAATTTCTTCTTCCACTTGCACTTCGTCTTTACGTGTGCCGTGGGCCAAGTATTGTGTCAGAGTTAATCGGTTAATTTGATGGCGTTTTAAGAGGTAGACTGCAAAAGAGTCACGTTCAGAGTACATCGCAACTAAAATGTCTGCGCCTTCAACTGTTCGATCACCACCGCTTGATTGTACATGGAAAATTGCACGTTGTAAGATACGGTCAAAACTTTCGGTTGGGTGCGGGGCTTGATCACTGTTTTCGCCCAGTTTAGGGGTGTGCTGCTCTACATATTCTTCAAGCTCTTTGCGAAGCACAATAATATCTGCACCACAGGCTTTCAATGCATTTACGGCCGAATCATTATCGAGTAAAGCCAATAATAAATGTTCAACGGTTAGGAATTCATGTCTCTTTTGTCGAGCCATACTAACAGCCAAACGTAAGGATACTTCTAATTGACGACTGAGCATGGAACCCCCTTAATCTTTCGGCTCAATCTGACAAAGTAAAGGATGACCTTGAGACCGAGCGTAATTATTGACTTGGTTTGCTTTTGTTTCCGCGATGTCTCTCGGGTAAACGCCTGCAACACCTTTTCCTTCATAATGTACAGTTAGCATTACTTGAGTGGCTTGGTCAAGATTCAAAGCAAAGTATTGTTGTAAAATTTCAATAACAAAGTCCATTGGGGTGTAGTCATCGTTCATTAAAACGACGGCATAGAGTGGAGGACGCTTAAGTTCCGGTGGAGCGGTTTGGACAGCAACATCCCCATTTTCTTCTTCATGCGGTTCATCATTGCTCAAGCGCGGGCTGATATGCCAATCGACATAGCCAGATTCATGAAAAGACTGCTTGATTTCATTTAAACACGTTGAACGCTTAGAGATACCCATAAACTTACAATTCACAATTATTGTGCATTCGCCTCAGCCTGAGGGATTTCAGAGACAAATGCAGATTGACTTTCTACGGCCTCACCACGTGACCAACTAAAGCGTCGTGTCACTGGTGTGCTACCTGTTAAACGGACTTCGATAAACTGTGGCGTAAAGCCTTTAGGCATCGTCCAACGCCCTGTTAAGCGCTCATAGTTTTCAAAGTTAAAGTTTTTGTCTTCAAGAGGCACAACTAAAACCTCTGTACCACGAATGAGTCGGAGTTCAACTGTACCTGAAGCTGCACGTTTAGATGGACTAACTTGAACCAAGTCAAGTTGATATTCAAATGCATTCTCAGGCAAAGGTTTAATCGCAATATGCTGCACAGCCAGTGGAATACCACCGCGTTGACGCAAAACCTCACGGTAAATCACAGCAGTGGTTTCAGATTGCGCTTGTTGATCCAGAGCTTTTTGCAATGACAAATACAGCTCATTTGAATTGGTCACAGCAACATCACGCTCCTGAACAGCAGCATTGTAGTTTTTATTCAAAGCATCCAGACTGGTCTTTTGCTTTTGTACCACTTCGACCAGTTGCTCAGCATCAGCATCAAAACCTACCACCGTTAAACCCTGACGATGTCCGACGGTATAGCCCAATACCCCACTTGCAACCATCAATATTGCAGCACCAATTGCCAAGGGCTTATTGGTCTGTAAAAACGGCTTTGCAGGTTCAGGCTGTTGTGACGTCATATTTGTGTCAGTGTTCGGCATCGTCATCTCTTATTTTGATTCAATTCAAAACACACATTTAAATCGAAATCTAAATGTGTGTGAAGTTTTAAAACGTTTTTTATGGTAATAAACCAATTCCGTCTAGGCCCGCTGTTTCAGCAAATCCAAACATTAAGTTCATGTTTTGAACGGCCTGACCTGCTGCCCCTTTAACCAAATTGTCTTGTACTGAAATGACCACCAATTTTTTCGGTTGTGGTTTATACAGCGCAATACGAAGTTGATTGGCACCCCGCACAGAACGCGTCTCTGGTGAGCTTCCAGCAGGCATTACATCAACAAAAACTTCATTGGCATAAAACTGTTCATATAAACTTTGCAAATCAGCAGCTTCACCCGCATCGGTTAAGTCCACATAAATCGTGCTCAGCATGCCACGAATCATTGGCACCAAATGTGGGACAAATAAAATGTGGTTAAACACCTCTTTGAAACCTGAAATATTTTCCAACGCTTCCACAATTTCAGGATGATGACGGTGACCTGCAACGCCATAAGCTTTGAAATTATCTGCATTTTCAGAATAGATCATACCAAGGCTGGCTTTACGACCTGCACCAGACACACCCGATTTTGCATCAATAATAATACTTTCAGGTTTAACTAATGTGTCTTTTTGCTTAAATAACGGCGCTAAACCCAGTTGTACTGTCGTTGGGTAACAACCAGGGTTACCAATGACATTGGCTTGTTTAATCTGCTCACGGTTTAATTCTGACAAACCATAAACCGAGTCTTTCAACAGTTCAGGGCACGCATGTTGCATACCATACCATTTTTCAAACTGTTCTAAGTCTTGTAGACGGAAGTCTGCGGCAAGGTCAATCACTTTGGTATTTGCAGCCACCAGCTCTTCGGCATACTTCATGGCAACGCCATGCGGTGTCGCAAAGAACACCACATCACATTTTTTCAGTTCATCAATATTCAAATCTGAATATTTGAGTTCGGTATGTCCACGTAGGCTTGGGAACATATCATCTACACGGCGACCGTCTTCTGTACGCGATGTTAATACGCTTACTTGCACATTTGGGTGTCGTAGTAAAAGACGCAACAATTCAACGCCTGTATAACCTGTACCGCCGACAATACCAACTGAAATCACGTGTATTACCTCAAACTTAAACTGTCCATTTCGTAACTGCCTAGTATGACAGGAAGTTTCTGCTTTCTAAACTGTTTTACTTGGAATTTATGCGTTTTTAGTGCTATCGACAACTAATGAGGCACATCCAATATACTCTGTGCTGGCTCAAAACCAATCTGATTTCGTCCCGCATGTTTCGCCTGATATAACAATTGATCGGCAGCATGTATGGCGTATTTTAAGTTGGGTTGATGTAGCGCAGCCAGTCCAAAACTTGCTGTCACGGCAATATTTTTTGAGGATAATCGTGCATCGGCAATACCTAAACGAATACGATTGGCAATATTATAAGCCAGCGTGGGGTCATCAATTTGCAATAAGACAATGAACTCTTCCCCGTCAAAACGCCCTACCAAGTCGTGCGCACGGACGTTTTGCCCAATAATTTGACCGACTTGTTGTAAAATTTGATCACCCACCAAATGCCCATAGGTGTCATTAATTTTCTTAAAATGGTCAATATCACACATGAGCAAGAAATAAGGCTGTTTAGATAACTGATGCAACTTTCGTTTAGCGGCTTCGTTAAAGCCTCGTCGATTGAATAAATGCGTTAGCGGATCTCTTAGTCGCTCGTCATTGAGTTGATGGATAATATCGCGCACCAAGGTTCCGAGCAGCACTATTGCAAACCACATACTTAAGATAATGCTCGCAGCAAGTATCATCAGCCACCAAACTGAATTTGCCAACATGTCTGCTTCGATATTTCTTAAAAAAAGAAAAATAATGATTCCGCGAACAAAGGTATACAGCACAATAAACAAGTAGGAAAAGTCGACTATTTTATTGAGCAAATCAATCCCTTGATAATGTTTAAACATTGAAAACAAAACCAAAGACTCAACCAATGCAATTGAAATGTTTAGAATCAGCATTCTGATCCACAGTTGATCATCTACGTAGGAATAATAACTGAGTGAAAGTAAGGCCATCACGACCAAGGCAAGACACCAATATGGACGTGCATTGGCATTCTTTCTTAAGCCCATGGCATAAGCGCTAGCTCATGCGCCAAACAAATACATACTGCCTAAAATGGGTGCCGACAAAGCCAACTGCTTATTCGACATAAAACTTTGCGCGGCCACAGAAAACGAAGGCACAATATATCCAAGCCCGAGCCACAATAAATATGAGGGAGCCCTAAAAGCAAAATGACATATTAAAAGCAAGCTTCCCATTAAAATCAGGCAAGCTGGAACGATTAATATAAAATAGTGGATATCTGTAAAATTCACATTTGAGGTCTTTGGACTGAAATTGAGGAATGTTTACCTTAGATCATGAAGTTTAGAGCATTTTTTGACTCACGCTCAATCGGTCAGAAGAAGTTATTTTTAAATTTTGCACGTCAAATTAACTTTAAGCGCTTGCCCACCAATACGGCAATACGGTTGTTTTTAAGGTTTTTTGATGCTGTTGAAAAGCGGCATCATATTTGGCAACTTCCGCCCAAAAACGTGCACTATGATCAAAATGTTGCGTATGTGCGAGTTCATGCACACAGACATAACGGGTAATGGCTTCAGGAAACAACACTAAAGCACTGTTAAGCATAATGTCGTGTTTGGCACTACAACTCCCCCAGCGGGTTTTGGGCTGACGAATTGAACATTGTGCAAATTTTAAACCAGTTTCATGACTAATCTGTTGCAAATAAATAGGCAAGTGCTGTTTGGCGTATGCAATTACAAAAGATTTTAAATAACTTTCGGGCTGACGGTCACTGATCCAAAGCTGGTGATTATCCTCATCCAAAATATACGCATTTTTTTGTGTTTTATAGCTCACCGTTAAAGCATTTTGGCGATTAAATAACCGCAACTCTATGGGAAGGGTTCGATCTATCTGTACCAGACTGGCTTGTTGCTTCTGCCAAGTTTCAACCATCCACTGTTCAGATTGATTTAAAAAATCCTGAATTTGCCGTTTGCTACAAAACTTAGGCACGGTTAAACGAATTTGAGTTGGTTCAACACGAAGTCGTAACCGGGTCGCACGTGCATGATGGGTGATTTGAATTTCAGGTAGGTCTACTAAGGTCATTAATATTATTCTTTTATTGAATCATCCTCCCTAGCCCTCCTTTTAAAAGGAGGGAGAAAAACATAAGATAAAAATGTTTTTGCTTTTAGCCTCTCTTTTTCAAAGAAGAGCTTAGGGAAGATTTAAAATTAAACAGCGGTACGTTCTTCAATACCGCTGTCTGTTGCAACAACTGCCACATCTGCTTTATTGATTGCAAAAATACCATTACACACCACACCTGGAATGTCGTTAATGGTTTTTTCAAGCTCAAGCGCATTTAAGATGTTCAGGTTATAGACGTCTAAAATCACGTTACCGTTATCCGTCACCACGCCTTCACGGTAAGCAGGATCACCACCGAGCGCTACAATTTTACGTGCCACAGCTGAACGAGCCATTGGAATCACTTCAATCGGAAGTGGGAAGTCACGCCCCAATTGATCAACCCACTTAGAATCATCAACGATACAAACAAATTTTCTCGCAATTGAAGCCACAATTTTCTCGCGAGTAAGTGCGGCGCCACCGCCTTTGATCATATGCATATGACGGTCAATTTCGTCTGCACCATCGACATAGGCATCTAAACCGCCGACAGAGTTCATATCAACCACTTCAATGCCTAATTTCTTTAAACGCTCAGCCGTTGCTTCTGAACTTGCCACAGCTGCTTCAAGCTGAAGCTCTGGTAAAAGTTCAATTAAGAAATTTACGGTGCTGCCTGTACCCACCCCTAAAATGCCACCTTTAGGTAAGTGCTTTAAGGCAGCTTTTGCAGCAGCTTGCTTTTTTTCATCTTGGGTAGCATACAGACTCATAATTTGGCTCAACTATTTTTTGACATTTGTTGCTGATTTTACAGCCCAAATGTACATGGGTTTGTTACAATGATCCTCTATTTTAAACTGTTAAATGGGAAATTAACATGCTGTCTCGTTTGGTTCGACAAATATTACAAGCAACAGTCTACGATGTTGCAATCGAAACTCCACTCGAAGCGGCACCTCGAATTAGTGAGAAACTCAATAACAACATTCGTTTTAAACGTGAAGACTTACAACCAGTCTTTTCATTTAAGCTGCGCGGTGCCTATAACCGCATTAGCCAACTTCCTAGAGCTCAACTTGAACGTGGTGTGATTACTGCATCTGCTGGCAACCATGCCCAAGGTGTAGCACTGTCAGGTAAAAAACTCGGCATTCGTGCCATTATTGTGATGCCGAAAACCACCCCAGATATTAAAGTTCAGGCGGTCAAACGCTTAGGCGGTGAAGTGGTTCTCCACGGCGACTCTTTTGATGTTGCAAACAAATACGCAATTCAACGTGCCGCAGAAGACGGTATGAGCTTTATTCCACCCTATGATGATGAACTGGTCATGGCAGGTCAAGGCACGATTGGCAATGAAATTTTGCGTCAATGGCGCGATGTCGACTACGTTTTCGTCGCTGTGGGTGGTGGCGGTTTGATTGCTGGTGTAGCAGCCTACTTAGGCGATGTTGCACCACATGTCAAAGTCATTCCTGTTGAATATGACGAATCTGCTTGTTTAAAAGCCGCATTTGAAGCAGGTGAACGCGTAGTACTACCTCAAGTCGGCTTATTTGCCGACGGTACGGCTGTAGCACAGATTGGTGAAAAACCATTTGAAGTGATTCAACTACAAAAGTCGGATAACTCAGGCCCGATCGTTGAGCGTGAAGTGGTTTTAGTCAATACCGATGAAATTTGTGCTGCCATTAAAGACACCTATGATGAATGTCGTAGTATCGTTGAACCATCGGGTGCGATGGCCTTGGCAGGGATTAAAAAATATGTTGAAAAACACGAGCTGATTGGGCAAAACATCGTCTCAATTGTATGCGGTGCCAACATGAACTTTGACCGTTTACGTTATATTGCAGAACGCACTGAATTGGGTGAACGCAAAGAAGCTATTTTTGCTGTGACCATTCCAGAGAAAAAAGGTTCATTCCTGAATTTCTGCCGAGCACTACAAGGCCGTAATATCACCGAGTTTAACTACCGTGCGAGCGATGCTAGTGCAGCGCAAGTCTTTGTCGGGATTAGCTTAAAAGGCGGTGAAAAAGAGCGTCACGATATTTTTGAAGCACTCAAAACTCAGTTCGATGTCGATGACTTGTCTGATGATGAAGTGGCAAAATTGCATATTCGCTACCTGATTGGTGGTCATGCAGACCTTGAAAATGAGCGTTTATTCCGTGTTGAGTTCCCTGAACGTCCAGGCGCACTGTTAATGTTCCTCGAGCGCCTTGGCCCTACGCATAACATTACCCTATTCCACTACCGCAACCACGGTGCTGCGGAAGGTCGTGTCCTTGTTGGTTTAGAGGCAAGTGATGCTAAACAAAACCCAGATGGTTTGATTGAAACCTTAGAAAGTATTTCGTATCCATATGAAGAAATTACCAATAACCTAGGTTATCAACGTTTCTTAAAATAAAAGATTCAATACATACATAAAACCGCCCTTCGAGGCGGTTTTATTCTATGAGCTGCATCGGCTCTTCATCACCGAACGTGTGATTATATGTAACAATAATTCTATCGATCAGCTCATCATTATGCGGTACCAACAGCCAATAAGGGTTTTCCCGCTCAATAACCAGCAAACTGAGTTCATAAGGCTCGATAAAAATTTTAATGTGGTTAAAAATAACATCAAAACTAAACTCAAAATCATAACCATGCATGTCTGAGGTTTCTTCTCCCTCACTGTCATACATTTGATAAAAAGACGCCATATCATCATTAATTTGGTTTTTCAGCTCGTCTAAGTCAATACCTAACTGTTGGAGTCGATGGCATTCATCAATACCATTTTGTCGAAAATCATCGAGTTCTATTTTTTGAATGTTTGAATAATCGCTATTCAACCAACGTACAAAGTGCTCGAACTCATCTTGTTCTTCTGGAATTGCGGTATCATTCAATTCTGGAAACGCGATCCTGAGGGATTCATACAGTGTCTTCCGCATTTATATACTCCTTTGGATGAGTGATATATTGGTATAAGGCAAAGCGCGGTTGAGCGAAAATAGCGTGTCTGTATAAAGATGACATCTTGTGAAATTTGGCACAACATTCGTTAACAATCGATGTATAAAAAATTTAAAGGAAAGATGACATGGCGCAATTTGCAGTGATTGGTTTAGGAAGCTTTGGAGCCACAGTTGCAACTCAACTCATTGAACTGGGACATGATGTCATTGGTATCGATAGTGAAAAAAAATATGTTGAAAATATTTCTGAGCAGGTGACCCATGCTGTCATTGCCGATGCAACAGATGAACATGTCCTCGATGAATTAAATATTAAAAACTGCGATGCCGTGGTGGTCGCAATTGGTGAAAATATTGAAGCCAGTATTTTGTGTGTACTGCACCTCAAAAATATTGGGGTTGAAAAAATTTGGGTCAAAGCCAAATCGAAGTCGCACCATATGATTTTAAGCCATTTAGGGATTAGTAAAATTATTCACCCTGAAGAGGACATGGGCGTGCGGATTGCGCAGTCTTTATGCTACCCCATGGTCAGCCGCTATATGGCACTTGAAGATAACCACTATATTGTCAAAATTGAAATTGATGAAAAACTACAAGGGACTCGCTTCCGCCAACTGATGGATCAAGCACCTGATGTGAAAACCTTACTCCATAAACGTGGCAAAGACGTTTTGTACAGCATTGACCCCAATTTAATTTTACAAGTGGGTGATATTCTAGTTGTTGAAGGTTTAGTTGAAACATTACGTCGTCTTTCAGCACGGTTCAAATCATGAAAAAAGTCAAAGAATGGCAAACCCCCAAAAACAGCACCATTAATTTAAGCCCGCCCAGCCTGCTGGCTTTGGGTTTTTTGAGCTTTATTATTATTGGGACTCTATTATTAAAGTTACCCATTTCACACTACGGTGAACTCAGTTGGATTCACTCTTTGTTCACCGCCAGCTCAGCAGTCACCATTACGGGACTGTCTGTGGTGAATGTCGGTGAAACTTTTACCGTAACAGGTAAAATCATCATCATGCTACTGATTCAAATTGGTGGCTTAGGCTTTATGACTTTTGCAATTTTAGCCGCACTGAGTCTGTCGACCAAACTCGGTTTAAAGCAACAAATCATGGCGCAAGAGACCATTGGCCAAACCAGCTTATCCAAAGTATCCTTCACCATTAAAGGAGTACTGCTGTATTCCTTATTTTTTGAAGCGATCGGCACGGTTATTTTGACCATTGCATGGTTAGAAGATTACAACTTCAATCAAGCTCTGTTTTATGCGGCTTTTTATAGTGTATCTGCATTTAACAATGGTGGCTTTTCACTGTTTCCCAACAGTCTAATGAGCTTCTCGGGTCAGTATCTCATTACCTTTACCATCAGTATGCTATACATCATTGGTGGGACAGGTTTTGTGGTGTTAATGGACATTAAACGCAGCAAACGTTGGAAAGGCTTAAGTACCAATAGCAAACTGATTTTATCCACAATTGCAGGTTTGAACCTGATTGCTTTTGTTCTTTTATGGGCAATTGAATCGAACAATCCCCTCACCTTAGCGCCAATGAGCTTAGGTGACCAAGCTTTAAATGCATGGTTCCATGCCACCGTACCTCGTTCATCGGGCTTTAACAGTCTTGATTTAGCACAAATGAAAGATGCTTCGACCCTCGTGACCATGTTACTGATGTTCATTGGGGGCGGCTCGATGAGTACCGCGGGCGGGATTAAAGTAGGTACTTTTATTATTGTTTTGCTCAGCGTGATTAGCTTCCTTAGACGTGAAGATGAAATTCGCGTGTTCAATCACTCCGTTTCTCAGAAAACCTCTTTCAAGGCGATGGCTGTTGTCTCTATTACCGCGGCACTTATTTTCTTAGGCATCTTTAGTTTATCTTTAATCGAACCTAATCATCAGTTTATGGATTTGTTATTTGAAGCCATTTCCGCTGCTTGTACTGTCGGTTTGTCACGTGGCATCACCGGTGAACTTCAACCTGCAAGTTTATTTATCTTGATGCTCTTGATGTTTGCAGGTCGTTTAGGTCCTTTAACGCTGGCCTACCTGATTGCGACGCCGAAAAAGAGCCGCCTAAAACACCCAACTGCCGATATTCAAATTGGTTAAAACACCTAACACTTAAACATAAAAAACCACGTATCAAACGTGGTTTTTTATGTTTCTAAATTAGTACCAATTCATTAAAGACACGCCCAAGCCCACATAAGTCGCTCGGTGGTTATAATCAATTAAGCTTTCGCCATAACCATCAAACAACTGGAAATGGCCACGCAACTTCCCTGAAATAGGAAAAGCCCAATCAAACTGTGCAGCACCGCGCGAGTCATCGCCACCTTTTAAACTATGGCGCAGCATGAGTGAAAAATCATGTTCATTCCAACGGTAGAATGCTGTTAAATCACCCCGTCCGACATAATCCTTAATATCAGGGTTATTATCATCACCTGCATCTTCATCTAGACGGTACCAAGGGCGCAGCATGAGCGCAAAGTTGTCTCTTTCAAAACCCACATTCAACATGACACGGTTCCAACTACGCGACAGCGGATCGGAACGACCATTAGACTGGTGGTTGAAAGTTAATCCCAGTAAGCGACCATTTAAACCCAACAGTTCATAATTGGTACGGAAAACCAAACTGGCTTCAGGCTCATAGTTGGTTTCACGGAACGGACGTGATTCTTCACCGTTATACACCTGCCAACGAGAAGACTGGGTATAACCCAACCAAACATCGCCATTGTCTCCAAATAAGTTCTCGACTGCTTTGGTTTTTAAAGACAGTTGAAATTTCGCTTCCATCGACTTCAGGTTTTGCTCTCGATCGGCATTTACAGTATTGTTTTCATTTGGGCTCGATGGACGTTCATTTTTATCTGTCGTCCAAAAACCAGGCATTAAGTACACAGGTTGATAAGCACGAATATTCCAAGTCCCTAATTTACTTTCGGGTGAAAGCTCCCAACGGCTATCCATTAAAGATAAATTCGGGGATATTTTAGGACCTTCAGAAGCGAAAACAGAGCTCACACCTTGTGCAATCTTCCCTGTGATATTTTCAGGTTCTGGCGCAATTTCCATGGCTGCACGTTGCTCAGAAACAATGCGCGGCTTTACTGCTTCAGGAATTTTGAATAATGCATCATAACAAGCCAAACGGTCTGCATTAGATGCTAATGCAACACATGCCTCGGCTGTTGCAGGAGTTGCAGGTACTTCGGAAATTTGTGCATGTGTTTTAGCGACACCCAAAGTACTGAGCACAGTCATGCTCAGTACTAAAGTTGAACGCTCAAATGATTTGAACGCCATATGACCCTCTTATTGTTTTACTGAACTTGTTGAATACTAAAACCTAACTCAATTAAAGTATCACGCTTCGCCATAGGTGCAACCACGGCTTTCGTTGGTTTTTGTTCAAGCAAGTATTGTACCGCCACACGTTGCAAGTCCTCTAAACTCACAGCCAAAAGACGGCTACGTAACTGCTTACGGAAGGCTGGTGTACGTGCATGTAAAAGTGCATAACATGCCGTAATCGCTTCACCCGCTGGTGAACCTGGTTTGTCCATACCCGCAATCAAACCTAAAATTGCTTCTTCAAGCTGATGAGGCTTTTGCTCAGTATTGAGCAACCATTGCACACTGGCTTCAAAGTCATTGAAGGTTTCAGCCAAACGCGGGTCACGATAGCTATAGAAGCGGAATGAACATGCATTGCCGTCATAGCTTGCGCCACCACCATAAGCCCCACCTTTTTCACGAATCGCACTGTGTAAGAAACCATTACGCAAGTACGCTGCCAGTACCATTAGCGGTGCAGCATCTGGATGTGACACCTCAACGGCTTGATAAGCCGATGAACAGAATTGAACATTGGCTTGAATTAACCACGCCTCATCTGCATCGGTATCGATCTGCTCAGCCGTTTTCAAACTCACAGTTTGCTCAGGAATGGCTAACTTGTCCCACACATTTTGAACTTCTTCAACCAAACGGTCTGACTGATGTTCTTCACAAACCAGTAAGAACTGTTTTGGTGCTTGTAAAAGTTTCAAATGAATCGCTTTTAATTCATTGATCAAATCATCATAAGCTGCTGCATCTTTTTCAATACGGCTGACTAAATCGCCTAACCAGTTTAATGCACCCAAGCCTGTGTTGTGATAATCACGTTTTGCCAAAGCACTGTGGTTACGTCCTGCAATTTGCATGGCATAACTGTGTCCTGAACCTGACAGACGAGATGCCCAACGCGTTTTACGTTGTTGCAATAACTCAACAATTCGATCTTTTTCGTCAAAACGCAGTTGTTCAAATGCCAGTTTCAACAAAGCGATACTGTCAAAATTACTCACCAACGATTTTGTGGTCAGCGTTAACCATGCACTGATTTGATTTTTGTCATTTACTTGAGAACGTAAAGAGGCACCCATACCTAAACCACCACTCACCGCAGTTTGCAGTTGTTGTAGTTCTAGATAGTCATATTGACCTGCACCAACTTCACCCATCAAAATGGACAGCAAGTTAAAGTAAGGCGACTGCACTACATCTTGCGGAATTTGGATCAGCACTTGATTGTAGTAAATGCCGTTCGTACCTGCATGATAAAGATTTAACGGATAATCGATACGATTTGAGATAATCTCACGCAACTGCCCTTGTACGATTTGCAGTTCAGCAGGCACATCTTCCAAACCCACTTTTGGCAGAAGGTTAAGGTCATCTGGGGTATCTTGACGGACTTTAAGTGCTTCAGTTTGTGCTTCAATTTCTGCTTTTTCAGCTCCTGTTAGCTGTGCACCAATTTCGGCTAAACGTGCTTTTTCTGCCGCCGCTTCCACTGCAGATTTATTGGCATCAGGCACCAAAGTCATTTGTACACGGTGCGGGTTATCAATCAAATAGGTTTTGATTAAGTTTGACAACCACATTGGATCTTTCAGTTCTTCTTTTACCGCAGCAATGGCTGAGTCCACATCCCATACAGTGACTGGGTCGCTGTGGTGAATCGCACTGCCCAAACCATTTAAAATCAGGCTTAGACCATAAGGCATACCATCGCCATTGATTTCACGTTGGTGCAATTCAATTTGATGTAAAATCGCATCGACCATGTTTTGATCAACAGGTTTTGAAGCGACGTCTTCTAAAACCTTAAACACACCTGCTTTAAACTCAGCTGTATGTTCAGGGTTTGAACCCTGTACGCCACAGTAGAATGTCATTTCATAATTTGAATCATCTACTCCCATAATCGGGCCAGTAGACTGTGCATAACCACAGGTCTCAAGGTAATGACGTAACGGAGAAGCCGAATCTTCTAACAATACACCTTCGACAAGACGCATACCTAGGCGTAGTTTTATCTCACTGGCTTTAGGCAATAACCACGAAATAATGTGATAAGTTTTGTCTTTTAAATCTTCTGCATCTACCGCATAGGTTTCAGTCACTTCCAGCGGCGCAGTCAGGCGTCGCTCTTCTTTAGAAAAAAGCGTTTCACCTTTTGAAAACTTCGCCAAGGCTAAAGTTTCAAACTGCTCTTGTAGATTGTAAGCAGGCTCATTACCAAAGGTCATGAAAACTGCGTTACTTGGGTGATAATGTGACTTGTAGAAATCCACCAACTCAGGATAAGTTAAGTCCGGAATATCTTTAGGGTCGCCACCTGAGTTGTAGTGATAAGTGGTTTCAGGGAATAAGTGATGCGCTAACTGATGATACAACTGGTCTGAAGGCGAACTCATTGCCCCTTTCATTTCGTTGAAAACCACCCCTTTATAAACAGGCTCACCGTTTTCAAGCTCAATGCGGATCCCTTCTTGGGCAAAATCCAGCGGATTCAAATTGGCTGCAAAAGCCGCATCTAAATACACTTCAAGTAAATTTTGAAAGTCTTTCTTATTCTGAGTCGCAAATGGATACGCTGTCCAGTCCGCCGCGGTAAAAGCATTCATGAACGTGTTTAATGAACGACGAATCATTAAAAAGAACGGATCACGAACAGGGAATTTTTCAGAACCACACAGTGCTGTGTGCTCTAAAATATGCGCTTCGCCTTTTGAATCCATAGGTTGGGTGCGAAATGCAACCAAGAATACATTTTCATCATGATTGGTGGCCAAGTGATAATGCACTGCCCCAGTGACTTTATGTTTATATTCAGACACTAAAATGTCTAAAGCTTCAACATGGTGTTGACGTACCAACTGAAACGCAGGATGTACAGTTTGAGAAATGGTTTCAGTGACATCTACAGTCATGTGATCTCCTAACAATAATTAATACACTGCCTGCATTATAGCTGTAGTTGTCAAAAGATTTCACGCTGAAAACCCGAGTAATTTGCTGGAAATTTGAAAAGCATCTCGCTGCTTTCCAAATTTCAGTCTTTTTGAGGGAAGTGTTCTCAGAAAGTAAAACTAGATGAGATATTTAAAATAATTATAGTTCGGGTGATTTTCCACAAAAACATAGTTTTGCTTTTGATAAAAACTGGCTGCGGACAAATCCGCGGTATTTAAACACAGTGCAGAAAAGTTTGGACGCGCACATTTTTCTAGATGCGCCAACAACTGACGACCCACACCGCTCTTACGGTATTTAGGATGTACATAAAAACGGCGTACGCGCCCAATACGCGCCTCGATTTCATTTTCACCCCATTGCTGATTTAAACCGCCGCAGGCAATCAATTGGTCTTGATCGTAGGCCAATAACAACACTTCACCCTTTTGATCAAAACGATTTTTTCCACTTTGATATTCTTCGATCAAGCGGGTCAACGGTTCATATCCTTCTTTTGCTGCATGTTGTGCCAAAGCTTGTATTTGAGGAGGTAATTGTTCTGCCGCTTGAATTAAAATTTCCATCTAAACTTCCTTGAATATGAGCAAAGCCATTTCACTACATTTGCCACGTAAATAAAATGAATTTTCCTCAACAAACTACAGCAATCTTGAGCATTAGTGTAAAATGTCGCTTTATTTTCAATACGTGACGAAAAAAGACATGGCAACTGTTGATCTTTTTGCAATTGGTAATGCACTAATCGACCAAGAATTTAAAGTCTCTGACGACTTCCTTATTCAACAACATTTGCAAAAAGGCACTATGCAGTTAACTGATGGTGAAACACAAGCAGATCTTTATAAAAAATTAAAAGAAACACAAAGCTATAAAGGTCAGGCTTCAGGTGGTTCAGCAGCCAACACCACCGTTGCCTTTAGTGCCTTGGGTGGTTCAGCATTTTACGCATGCCGCGTGGGTAATGATGAGCTAGGACAAACTTACCTCAACGGTTTGCACGAAGCAGGCATTAAAAACACTGAAAAATCAATCAGTGAAGGCCTAACAGGCACGTGTATGGTTCTAGTCAGCGAAGACTCTGAACGGACTATGCATACCTATTTGGGGATCACGGCCGAGTTAACTGAACAACAGATTGACTTTGAACCCTTAAAAACAGCGAAATGGCTCTATATCGAAGGTTATCTTTCAACCAGCGATAGCGCACGTTTAGCGGTTAAACAAGCGCGTGAAATTGCCAAAGCTCATGGCGTTAAAATTGCATTAACCCTATCTGACCCTGCGATGGTGCAATACGCGCGTCATGGTCTAGATGAAATGATAGCGGATGGTGTGGACTTATTGTTCTGTAACCAGCAAGAAGCCATGATGTACACCGAAACCGAAACAGTTGACGCGGCTTTAGCAAAACTTAAAACACTGAGCCAGCATGTGGTGATTACTCTTTCAGCTGAAGGCGCACTTATTTCAAATACACAGGAAACATTTAATGTCGCGGGTCGTAAAGTACACGCTATTGATGCCAATGGCGCAGGTGATGCCTTTGCTGGTGCCTTCCTTTATGCAGTGAATGCGGGCTTAGGCTTACATACAGCTGCGCAACTTGCAATTTTGATTTCAAGTGAAGTGGTGTCACAGTTCGGCCCTCGTTTGGCTGTGGCAGATTACGCTGAATTGTTCCAACAACTGCAAAAGGAATGTGCATGATGCAAAAAATTTGCATGACGGAAGACATCCCAGAACGCGAAGCGCGTTCTTTTGAAACACCTAAAGGGGATACGATTTTTATCACCCAACGTGACGGTGCCTTCTTTGCTTACCAAAACATTTGCCCGCATTTGCAAGTTGAACTTGAATTTTTGGAAAACCAGTTTTTAGACCGCGACCAAGAATTTATTGAATGTTCGACCCATGGTGCGCTGTTTATGGTGGAAACAGGTGAATGCATTTCTGGCCCATGCCAAGGCGAAGCACTTGAAAAAGTAGCGATTACCGTGCATTCTGACGGTGGGATTTATCTCACAGAAGAATAATGAAATTGGACGTTCACCATGTATGAGTTGCTACATCACCCTGATTTGATGCTCTTTCATTTCAGCTTATTGACTTTAGTCATACTCAGCATGGTGGAAACCTTAGGCTACTTTTTTAAATCCCGCCCCAGTCATTTCCTCAAAAGGCTATCACCACAAAAACTGACTGAATCTCCACTGCTGGACGTTAAGTTTTCTAAAGTGCTGATTGTGGTTTTTCTCTTACTTAATTTTAGTGTTGCAGGTTATTTCCTTCAGTTCTGTATCTATGCCAAAGAACAAGCGTTTACTTCGGCTTACTATCTGATTTTGCCCGCACTGATTATTGCAATTTTCTTTACCGTTTTTATGATCCACTGTTTGGATCAAGTTATTAAACCCAGACCAGATAAAAAACAAACCAACTTACTGGGTCGTCTGGCGACCATCTCCAGCGGGAATGCACGTCCTGGTTTTTCGGCTCAAGCACGCGTTCGCGATGAATATGGTCAACTCCACTATGTGCAAGTTGAACCTGAGTTTGGTGAGCTTGAGTTTCAGTCACAAATTATTCTCATTCGTCTAAAAAAGTCGCATTACATTGCAAAGAAAATTTCAAAATCCAATCAACTTTTTAGCGGCGAAAGTACGCGCTAAACAAGCACCCCCATCTGATCCCATTTCAACGCTGTACGTCTTTATGAGCAAGTTTATCCTTTGCCATGGCCTATACCCTACCAAGATATTGATAGTGTCAGCCTCCAACAAACGCCTCACAACGCGCTGTTTAAATCGAACCCTTGCGTCATCTTCTTGCTCAATCTTTTTAAAGTAATCTTTCATTCACAATCCAGCTTTCTACAATTTAAAAATATTTGCGCAAAATAAGATCAGGATGAGAATTTTACTCTCCGCCTCTGCCTTCAAGCTTATATGACACAATAAAAGACTTTTTAAATATTAATTCGATTTTCAATGGCTTTGTTGCATAAATATGTAAGCATCTGATTTAAATAAATTTAATTTTAGATCAAAAAATAATCAAAACTTTTAAAATCATATAGTTATGAAATCTTTGTGCAACAAAGCCATTTTCAATTCCTAATTTCCTTGTGATGTATGCGACAGATCAAATCATCCATGATTCATAACCGTTAAAATCCATCATTTAAAAGCCCTATCACTTTTATTATCTTAAGAAGAATTATCAATAAAATAACGATGAACGTTAAATATAAGCGTTTTAGTCGGATTTAAAATAAATATATACAAGTATTTTAGTCAGGTATTTAAATATAAACATAAGTAATTTGGTCAACTTTAAAATACAAAAATATTAGTTTATTTTTCATCACACCATTATTTTAAGTATATGTATTTAAACAACTTAATAATATATTTTTTATTTAAGTTTAAAGACTATTTATCTTTTGTATGTTTTTGTTTAATAATATAAAGCAAGTTAAAAAATAGGCTTTGTGAAATGAGCTTAGTCCCCAAAAATCTCAATCAAAAAGTCACCAGAGAGATTGTGGCCATTTTAATCATTAAGGTGATTATTTTAATGGTTATTAAGAACATCTGGTTTGACGCCCCAACGATTCCTAAAAATTTTGACAATCAAGTTGCTGAGCGTATTGCTGGCAATCCATCCCCAATCAAGGAGACACGTTGATGATATCTGAAAGCGTGGTCGATCTTTCGCGGTTCCAGTTCGCTATGACCGCGATGTATCACTTTATTTTTGTTCCACTTACACTGGGGCTTGCCTTTATTCTTGCCATTATGGAAACCACCTATGTGATTTCAGGTAAAGAAATTTATAAAGACATGACCAAGTTTTGGGGGAAACTCTTCGGTATTAACTTCGCTTTAGGGGTCACTACTGGCTTAACCATGGAGTTCCAGTTCGGGACTAACTGGGCATATTACTCACACTATGTGGGGGATATTTTCGGTGCTCCATTAGCCATTGAAGGATTAATGGCATTCTTCTTAGAATCGACATTCATCGGTCTGTTCTTCTTTGGATGGGATCGCTTATCCAAAGTGCAGCACTTGTGTGTAACATGGCTAGTTGCACTCGGTTCTAATATGTCTGCCTTATGGATTCTGGTTGCAAATGGTTGGATGCAAAACCCTGTCGGTTCTGTATTTAACTATGAAACCATGCGTATGGAACTGGTAGATTTTGGTGCTCTCATTTTTAACCCAGTTGCGCAGGTAAAATTTGTACATACCGTGTCTGCGGGTTATGTGACAGGCGCTATTTTCGTCCTTGCTATTTCAAGCTACTACTTACTGAAAAAACGCGATATTCCTTTTGCGCGTCGTTCATTTGCGATTGCCGCAATTTTTGGTTTAGCTTCAACACTTTCAGTGATTTTACTGGGCGATGAGTCAGGTTATGAACTGGGTGATGTTCAAAAAACTAAACTCGCAGCCATTGAAGCAGAATGGGATACTCACCCTGCACCTGCACCCTTTACTTTGTTTGGTATTCCAAATAAAGAAACCATGACTACAGATTATGCAGTGAAAATTCCATATGTGATGGGTCTTATTGCAACACGTTCTTTAGACAAAGAAGTGACTGGCATTAAAGATTTGATCGTACAACACGAAGATCGTATTCGTAACGGTATGGTGGCTTACTCACAACTGGAAAAACTACGCGCGGGTGATACTTCTCCAGAGCTAAAAGCTGCCTTTGCTGAAACTCAAAAAGACTTGGGCTATGGCTTACTGCTGAAAAAATATACACCAAATGTAGTTGATGCATCTGAAGATCAAATTAAATCTGCTGCAAAAGACACGATTCCGCACGTACCAAGCTTATTCTGGGCATTCCGTGCCATGGTTGTATCTGGTTTCCTTATGCTGTTGTTATTTGCTCTAGCAACCTTTGCTGTGGCAAAACGCAATGCAGAAAACAAACCATGGTTACTGAAGTTCGCACTATTCGCTCTACCTCTGCCATGGATTGCTGCACAAACAGGTTGGTATGTTGCTGAAGTAGGTCGTCAACCGTGGACGATTGGTGAAGTTCTACCTACACACTTGTCAGCATCAAGCTTAAGCACAGGTGATGTATGGGGTTCTATCGCTGCCTTAGCTGCGTTCTATACCGTTCTTTTGATTATTGAAATGTATTTAATGATCAAATTCTCACGTCTTGGTCCAAGTTCGCTTCACACTGGTAAATACCATTTTGAAAAACTTGAAGCAGCTCGTAATGAGGAGACTCAAGCATGATCGAATATGAATTACTCAAAATCATTTGGTGGGTTTTAGTCGGCGTCTTGCTGATTGGCTTTGCCCTCACCGATGGCTTCGATATGGGCTCTATGGCGATCATGCCATTTGTGGGCAAAACAGATGAAGAACGCCGTGCGGCCATCAATACCATTGCTCCGCACTGGGACGGTAACCAAGTTTGGTTCATTACTGCTGGCGGTGCATTGTTTGCCGCATGGCCAATGGTTTATGCAACAGCATTCTCAGGCATGTATTGGGCGCTACTGTTGGTACTGTTTGCCCTATTCTTACGACCTGTAGGTTTTGACTACCGCTCTAAACTGCAAAATACCAAATGGCGTACGTCATGGGACTGGGGTTTAGCAGTCGGTGGTGCTGTGCCTGCACTGGTCTTCGGTGTGGCTTTTGGGAACATGTTCTTAGGCGTGCCATTTAGTTTAGATGATACCGTCCGCTCAACTTATACAGGGAGCTTCTTCGCCCTGCTTAACCCATTTGCTTTAGTCTGCGGTCTAGTTAGTTTATCAATGCTGTGTGCACACGGCGGTGCATGGCTCATGCTTCGTACCGATGGTGACTTACGTAGACGCTCAGCACAAGCAACGAAACTTATGGGCATTGTTTATCTCATCTGTTTCTTAGGTGCTGGTGCTTGGTTGTACTTTGGTGGAATCGAAGGTTATACCTTAGTCACTCCATTTGACACCAACGGTGTTGCTAACCCATTGGCAAAAGAAGTGTTGACCAATGCCAACCATGGCTGGATGAACAACTACTCGACTTACCCAATTACTATGATTGCGCCTATCGCAGGTATCTTAGGTGGTTTAATTGTGGTGCTTGCAGCAAGCAAAAACAAAGCAGGCTTTAGCTTCTTGGGTTCAAGTCTAGCAGTCGTGGGGGCAATTTTAACTGCTGGTTTTGCGCTGTTCCCATTCTTAATGCCGTCAAGTATTCAACCTGTTGCAAGCTTGACCATGTGGGATGCAGTTTCAAGTAAAACGACGTTAACTGTAATGACCGTTGCGGCATGTATCTTTGTCCCACTCATTTTGTGCTATACCACTTGGTGTTACTACAAAATGTGGGGTGTTATTACCAACACACACATTAAAGAGAATTCACACAGCCTTTACTAAGGCTGTGTCTAAGGAGATGAAATTATGTGGTATTTTGCATGGATTCTCGGCATTTTGATGGCTTGCTTTGCAGGTGTACTCAGTGCTTTGTATATCGAACATCATCAAGACCTTGATGAGGAATAAACCATGACAGACGTTGCTATGGAAAACCAAACTGTAGATAAAAAGCCGAACAAATTTGCGATGCTAATTTCCTGCCTATTGGCCTTTCCACTTGCAGCGGTGTTGTTAGTGCATCCTGCTGCTATGTTGGATGACAATGGTCACTATAGCCACAGTGCGCTGATGTATATCATGATTGGTATCTCAGGCGGCTTTATCCACGGCGTTGGCTTCGTGCCACGCCACTGGATTTGGAAATGGCTGTTTAGCCCGTTTCTATCGTGGCCACTGATGATCTGGGGTTATTACACTTGGTTCTTCAGTTAAATAAAAAAGCCCTCATTGACTGAGGGCTTTTTTATGGTCCGCTATTCGTGAATTCTACATTTCAGCCATGACACCAATAATGCCATTAATAATCATATCTACCGCAATAGTCCCAATCAGTAAGGCAGACAGTCGCCCGACAATATCAACATAACGGTCAATATATTTGGCATGCTTATAGCGTAAATGATCATGTGCAAATTTCATTAAAATCATCAAGCCACAGGTCAACGCCAAAGTCAGGAAAATAATCATAGCTGCGCCGCTGATTGGCAATGCCATACCTGTCACCACAGCGGCACTGATGGTTCCTGGACCAATCATAAAAGGCATCGCAATGGTTCCTGCCAAATGCTCAGGCGCACCACGCATTTCACCAATGGTATCTGCCCCCTGAAACACGTAACGATAACCAATCACCAAGAAGATCAGGCCACCAAATATTTGGAAGGCTTCAAAGCGTACATTTAAATATTTACTAAAAATCGCTTCTCCACCCCATGCAAACAGCATAAATACTATAAAGGCAATGAGACAGCCCTGAATCAAGGCCTTATTAAACACTTTAGCTTCGGAGTTCCGAATCATGCCAATCATGTAAATACTCATTAAAAACGGATTCAGCAATGAGAAAAACAAAGCAAAAGCATGTAAATATGAGGTCAACATGGTTCCTCCTAATTATCCTTGAGGGTCTGGAAATAAGGGACGATTCCCTGGACTGATTCGATTGATATGTAAGAAGGTCATGTGACGCTCATAACGATCCAGCACATCATTAATCACTTGCTCTTTGGTATAACCAACAAGGTCGTTGCCTTGAGAACCTTCATACAAATAAGTTTCAAGACGGTAGTAGAAGCGTTTACCTAGTTTGCCACGCTCACTAAAGGTCGGCGCGATATAACGTACTGGCCAAATTTGATAGACAAAGTTTTGTTCTTCTTCCAAATGTATCATCAAATCTAAATGATACAGATTTGGGTCTTCTTCTAATGCACTCTCTTGAACACTGATGTCGATACCACGTTTTTACATTTCCTCGGCAACCGCCATTACCGCAGGTCGGCAAATGTCATCGAGCATACGCCGAGTATCAGTTGTTCCTGGATGGTGCATGACTCGGGACAAACGTTTTTTCCAGTTGAGGATGTCGACATTGCCCACCACAGGTGCAGCATTTAAACTGCTACTGGCTTGTCGATAGTCTTCTAAACGCAGTGATTTATACAAACCTGCCATCACCAAGAACATCACAAAACTAAACGGCAACCCCATAATAATCGTGGCATTTTGTAGTGCCGTAATCCCGTTAGCCATCAACATTGCAAGGGTCAATAAACCAATCGCTATGGCCCAGAATACACTCAACCATCGCGGTGCATCATGATCGACATTGGTAAATTGAGTGGTGAAATTACCCAACACCAGTGCACCAGAGTCCGCCGAGGTCACATAAAACAGTAAGCCCGTAATTGTGGCTACACCTGCAATAAACGGAAACCATGGATACTGTGCCAGCAAGTCATAAAAACCATGTGCTGGGTTGGCAATGACACTCTGTGCGAGGGCCAAATTACCATCAAAAATCACACTATGTAGTGCACTATTTCCAAATATTGATAACCACGTAAGTGTGAAAAACAAAGGAATAATAAGGGTCCCACTGACAAACTCACGAATGGTTCGACCACGTGAAATCCGTGCTAAAAACAAACCTACGAAGGGTGACCAAGCCACCCACCATGCCCAAAAGAACAAAGTCCAACTGTTCATCCATTCTTTCGGTTGTTGAAAGGCAAAACTTTCCAAAGTCATACTTGGAAAACGGTTAATGTAGTCCCCAATATTTTGCACAAAGGCATTCAATAGAAATTCGGTATTGCCCAAAAACAAAATAAACAGCATCAACCCGACAGAGACATAAATATTGATCTCGGAAAGAACACGCAGTCCCTTATTCACCCCTGAAGTCACTGAAATAATGGTCATTACCACCGCAACCACAATTAATGCGGTTTGCATCCAGAGGTTTTCGGGTAAATCGAACAGCACATGTAAGCCGTAGTTCAGCTGTACCACCCCAATCCCGCAGGTTGTAGCAATACCAAAGATAGTCCCGATGACCGCTGCGGTATCAACACTATGACCAATCGGCCCATGAATCTTATTCCCAAAGATCGGATATAAAGCAGAGCGAATAGTCAGTGGTAAGTTATAGCGATAACTAAAATATCCCAATGCCATGCCAATCAAGGCATACATACACCATCCAGTTAGACCATAGTGAAACAGCGTCCACACCATGCCTTGACGTGCAGCTTCTAGGGTCTGCCCCTCACCCACAGGGGGATGCATATAATGGGATAATGGTTCCGCCACCGAGAAGAACATCAAATCGATGCCAATCCCAGCTGAGAACAGCATTGCAGACCAACTTAAAAGGCTAAATTCTGGCTTGGAATGTTTGGGGCCTAATTTGATGTTGCCGTAGCGAGAACAGGCAATAAAAATGACAAAGACCATATACAAAGTCGCTGCGAGTAAGTAATACCAACTAAAAGTTGAACTCACCCACGCCAAGACTGTATTTAAGGTCCGATTAGCAAAGTCATTAAACAAAATGGTGGTAATAGAAAAAATTAAAATAATGAGAGCTGAAATGTAAAAGACCACACCATTTAAACGGTCTTTAGGCGCTAATGTTTGATCATCAACTGCTCTTGGATTATCTGTCGCCATACAATCCTCAAGAAAGTAAATAAAAAAAGACAAAAGCCAATTTTTAAACTTCTCGTGGTCGAGAGCTTAAAAATCGACTAACGAAAACGACAGTATTTTTATCAGAAATAAAAACGCTATCTTCTTTAAACCTGAAGGTTTAAATCATTTATGCGGTGCATTTGCTACACAGTTTTAAAATGTAAGCCACCCTTGTTCATCGATATTTTGATAGAAATCTTACACATGTCTCCCTTCAAAATGACTATAAAAGTTTTCTCAACTCGAAAAAAGTATAAAACCGTAAGCCCATAGCTCATCAGCTCACTTTTCTGAATGATGTTCTGCAATTAAACCCTTATGACACATCCTTTTGATAAATAAAAAGTTATGTCGAATACTCAAAGCAATTTAGCAATATTTTGCTTTGAATTTAACCATAAGTGTACTTTTTATTGATTGAACGTTCAATCAATAAAAAGTATCATAAAAAAATGCTATGATGCTTTCCATGTAAGTTATTGAATCTAACGTCTTTAAATTTAAGACAAATTGTTCTGGATTGTCATGAATAAACGTAGAGTAAAACCTGAGCATGAGCGCCGTGAAGAAATCATTAATGCTGCCTATGCAGTCATTTATGAAGTGGGCTTATCCAACACCACCATTGCTCAAATTGCGAAAAAAGCACAGCTTTCTACGGGCATTGTGAGTCATTATTTTGGCGATAAACAAGGCCTCATTCACAGTTGCATGCGTCAAATGCTCAATGTCTTAGCCGAGACCACGGCAAGCTATAAGGCAAAGGTGGTGCAGCCCAGTCCAGAACATTCGCTCAAAGCCATTATTGATGCCAACTTTGACATCAGCCAGGTCAACAACACTGCTATGCGGGTTTGGCTCGCTTTTTGGTCTGCCAGTATGCACCTACCCGACTTAGGTCGACTGCAACGAATTAATGACCAACGTCTTTATTCAAATTTGAAGTTTCATTTCTTGCAGCTCATGCCAAAGGCCCAAGCAAGCCAAGCCGCTAAAGGGCTAGCAGCACTGATTGATGGATTATGGTTACGTGGAAGTTTAAGTGGTCATCAAGCATTTGATCGTGTTTTGGCACGTTCTATTGCATACGACTATGTCGATATGCAACTTCGCTTAATTCAACAGATACGGCAGGAACAACAAAATGAATAATGTACAGCTTCACTCGCTTTATATTCACGGACAATATTTCAATGCCACCAGTGGTCAAAGCTTTAACAGTATCAATCCTGCTACAGGTCAGGTCATTGCCACTATTCAGCAAGCCTCTAAAGCTGATGTCGATTCAGCTGTGCAAAGTGCTGTACAAGGGCAACGTAAATGGGCTGCCATGACGGCAGTCGAACGTGCCCGTATTTTACGTCGTGCCGTCGATATTTTACGCGCTCGTAATGACGAATTAGCACGCCTAGAAACACTCGATACAGGTAAAGCGTTCAGTGAAACCTCTACCGTCGATATTGTCACTGGTGCTGACGTTTTAGAGTACTACGCAGGACTTGCAACTGCCATTCAAGGTGAACAAGTGCCACTACGTGAAAGTAGTTTTTTCTACACGCGCCGTGAACCTTTAGGTGTGGTGGCAGGCATTGGTGCTTGGAATTATCCCATCCAAATTGCACTTTGGAAATCAGCTCCTGCCCTCGCTGCGGGGAATGCCATGATTTTTAAACCCAGCGAAGTGACCCCTCTTACCGCCTTAAAGTTAGCAGAGATCTATACTGAAGCAGGCGTACCTGCTGGGGTTTTCAACGTTGTACAAGGTTTTGGTGCTGAAGTGGGTCAATGGTTGACTGAACACCCAGATATCCAAAAAATTTCGTTCACAGGTGGTGTGGCAACGGGTAAAAAGGTCATGGCCAGTGCTGCGGCTTCTAGTCTCAAAGAAGTTACCATGGAGCTCGGTGGCAAGTCACCTCTCATTATTTGTGCCGATGCCAACCTTGATCGCGCAGCCGATATTGCAGTAATGGCGAACTTCTTTAGCTCAGGTCAAGTATGTACCAATGGCACCCGTGTGTTTGTACCACAAACCCTCAAGGCTGCATTTGAACAAGCAGTGATTGAGCGTGTAAAACGTATCCGTATGGGTGACCCTATGCAGGCTGAAACCAACTTTGGACCTTTAGTCAGCTTTCCGCATATGGAAAAAGTCTTGTCTTATATTGAGTCGGGCAAACAACAAGGTGCGACTTTATTGATTGGTGGACAACGTGGCACTGAAGCAGCACTTGCTCAGGGCGCATATGTTTTACCGACCGTGTTCACCGACTGTCATGACGACATGCACATTGTGCAAGATGAAATCTTTGGTCCAGTCATGAGCATTTTAAGCTATGACAGTATTGAAGAAGCTATTCAACGTGCCAACAACACCAGTTATGGTTTAGCTGCGGGTGTGGTCACACAAGATATTTCCCAAGCGCATCGCATTATTCATCAGCTTGAGGCTGGTATTTGCTGGATCAATACATGGGGCGAATCCCCTGCTGAGATGCCTGTAGGGGGTTATAAACAGTCAGGAGTCGGACGTGAAAATGGCATCACCACACTTGAACACTATACCCGTATCAAATCGGTTCAAGTTGAACTGGGTGAATACCAAAGTATTTTTTAAAGTCTGAATTTTAACTATCTAAATCCTTACTTCCTTTTTATTTATTCTTTTTTTCATCCTCAACTCAACATGTGGCCACGTTCTCATGCAACGTGGCCCTGCCATAGAAAAAGGATCATTATGCATTCTCAACACTACGATTATATTATTATTGGTGCAGGTTCTGCGGGTAACGTACTGGCTGCTCGTTTAACAGAAGACCCCGATGTTTCGGTACTGTTACTCGAAGCAGGTGGTCCTGATTATCGTCTCGACTTCCGTACCCAGATGCCTGCTGCCTTAGCCTATCCCTTGCAAGGTCGTCGTTATAACTGGGCGTATTTAACCGACCCAGAACCTCATATGAATAACCGCCGCATGGAATGTGGTCGCGGCAAAGGCTTAGGCGGCTCATCCCTAATTAATGGCATGTGCTATATCCGTGGTAATGCCATGGACTTAGAACAATGGGCTAGCTTGAAAGGCCTTGAAAATTGGAGCTATGCCGACTGTCTGCCTTACTACAAAAAAGCAGAAACCCGTGATCTCGGTGGCAATGACTATCATGGCGATGCTGGCCCTGTTTCTGTCGCCACACCTAAAGCAGACAATAATGTTTTATTCAATGCCATGGTTGAAGCTGGTGTACAAGCAGGCTATCCACGCACCGATGACTTAAATGGTTATCAACAAGAAGGTTTCGGCCCAATGGATCGAACCGTGACCCCCAAAGGTCGACGCTCAAGCACTGCACGTGGCTATTTAGATATGGCCAAAGGTCGAGCGAATTTAACCATTATCACCCATGCCATGACCAATCAAATTTTGTTCAGTGGCAAACAAGCGATTGGTGTTGAATATATTCAAAGTGCTAATCAAAACAACTTGCTTCAGGTCTATGCCGATAAGGAAGTTCTACTCTGTGCTGGAGCGATTGCATCACCGCAAATTTTGCAACGTTCGGGTGTTGGTTCAAGTACTTTACTTCAGTCTCTCGACATTCCAGTCGTGCATGACTTACCGGGTGTCGGTGAAAACCTGCAAGACCATTTAGAAATGTACTTACAATATAAGTGTAAGCAACCTGTTTCTCTCTACCCTGCTTTAAAATGGCAAAATCAACCTGCAATTGGTGCAGAGTGGTTGTTTAACGGAACAGGGATTGGAGCAAGCAACCAGTTTGAAGCAGGTGGCTTTATTCGATCATCCAAAGAGTTTGCTTGGCCAAATATTCAATACCACTTCTTGCCTGTTGCAATTAACTATAATGGCAGCAATGCCGTCAAAGAGCATGGCTTCCAAGCCCATGTCGGTTCGATGCGCTCGCCTTCACGCGGTCGCGTACATGTGACATCCAAGAATCCTTTCGACCATCCAAGTATTTTATTTAACTACATGTCGACAGAACAAGACTGGCAGGAATTTCGTGATGCGATTCGAATCACCCGCGAAATCATGCAGCAACCTGCGCTTGATCCTTACCGTGGCGAAGAAATTAGCCCTGGAAAAGATGTGAGTAGCGATGCTGAATTAGACGAATTTGTACGTAATCACGCCGAAACGGCTTATCATCCATCCTGTAGTTGTAAAATGGGTGAAGATGATATGGCGGTAGTCGATGGACAAGGTCGCGTGCATGGCCTGCAAAGTTTACGTGTGGTGGATGCATCGATTATGCCGCTGATTATCACAGGTAACTTAAATGCAACCACCATTATGATGGCTGAAAAAATAGCAGATCAAATACGTGGTCACCAAGCTTTACCACCCTCAACTGCTCCATTTTATCGCGCCGAAATCGCATAACTCTTAATGGTGTAAAACCTGACCTTTTATTCAACTTTAGAATAATTAGGTCAGGCAATTATTCATATTTTCTAAAACACCATAATCACAACTTGCTTTATCTTTAGAACTTACTTTACATCTCAACTTATACATTTAAACGTTAAAAAGATTATGCTCTTGTATAGATATTCAACATCTGTATTTTAAATACAGAAATTATACCCAAATAAAACTCAATAAAAACAATAGCTAAAAACAAACATCACTGATATTTATAATTTAACCCAACCCATTTAAAATAAAAATTACTAAGTCAATACATATTTAGTCTAAAATACCCATAAGTCAAGATGCGTGATAGCTTAAAAATTTAAGCTTTGGCTACTTGAGATTTTAAGTATTACTTCAATTCTGCCAAGCTAATTTTTTACAAGCACCTCTATCACCATAATTGTTATTTTCTCTTCGCTATAAAGCGATCCAAAACCTGCTCCCCAAGGTCATAATCGCATGAACAAATTTTTAAAATACCTTTTGGTATTGATCATACTGCTTATTATTGCAGTCGTAATTTTCTTATTTAGACCCGTCACGTCTAAAAAAATTCAAACCACCAGCAACGAGCCTGTTGTTGACGCAGTCTTAGTCGGCGGTGGGATCATGAGTGCAACTTTAGGCACATATCTAAGCGAGCTTGAGCCAAACTGGCAAATTCGCATGTATGAACGCCTAGACAATGTTGCACAAGAAAGCTCAAACGGCTTCAACAATGCTGGCACAGGCCACTCTGGCTTTATGGAAATGAACTATACCTCTGAAAAAGATGGAAAAATGGACATTTCTAAAGCTGTGAACGTTGCGGAACAATTTGAAGTTGCAAAACAGTTCTGGTCTTATCAGGTGAAAGAAGGCGTTTTGGGTCAACCAAATAGCTTTATCAACCCTGTACCGCACATTGCCTTCGTTTGGGGCGATAACGTGAATTTCCTCGAAAAACGTTATGCTGCAATGGTTAAAAACCCAATGTTTTATGGCATGAAATTCTCTGAGAATCCTGCCGAAATTAAACAATGGGCACCATTGGTGATGAATGGCCGTGATGCTGCACAAAAAGTAGCTGCAACACGCATGGATGTAGGTTCGGATGTGAACTATGGTTCGATCACCACTCAATTGGTCGATCACCTTAAAAAACAATCTAATTTCCAGTTACAAACATCGACTGAAGTGACTGGCATTAGCCAAAATGATGATAAAACGTGGACTGTTGCATTTAAAAACCTCACTACAGGGAAAACAGATCACGTGAAAACGCGCTTTGTCTTTATTGGTGCAGGCGGTGCAGCGGTTAAACTTTTACAAATGACAGGCTTACCAGAAGCGAAGCAATATGCTGGCTTCCCTGTAGGTGGCGTGTTCTTAATGACCGACAACCCGAAAGTCACTGAAGGCCATACTGCAAAAGTTTATGGTCGTGCTGAATTAGGCGCACCTCCAATGTCTGTTCCACATATTGATACGCGTTATATCGACGGTAAAAAATATGTGTTGTTTGGTCCATTTGCGACTTATTCAAACAAATTCTTAAAACAAGGTTCTCAGCTTGATTTATTGAAATCAACCACGAAGAATAACGTTTTACCAATGACTGCTGTGGGTATGGAAAATCTTGATTTGGTCAAATACTTGGTGAGCCAAGTCATGATGACCGATGAAGACCGTTTTAATGAATTGAAAAAATACTACCCTGATGCAAAACCAGAAGACTGGCGCATGAATCAAGGTGGTCAACGTGTTCAAATCATCAAGAAAGAACCAGGCAAACCTGCAAGCTTGCAATTTGGTACCGAGATTTTTGCATCTCAAGACGGTGCTGTGACTGCCCTATTAGGTGCTTCACCAGGTGCTTCAACTTCTCCTTATATTATGTTGAGCTTGCTTGAGAAAGCATTCCCACAACAAGTAGAAGGTAAATGGAATCCGAAATTACATGAAATTGTAAAATCGTACCAACAAGAACTCAGCACCAATCCTGTTCTTCTTGACCAAGTTCGCCAGTACACCAGCACAACCCTAGGTTTGAAATACACACCTATGGCTAAGGCTGCAAATGACGAAACTGTTGCGGTAGCAAAAGCACAGTAATCTGCTTTAAACCCTAAAAAGGATGGACTTTGCGCCATCCTTTTTTAATTCATATTTGAAACTATTCTGTGTATGTCGCTTTTCCATTCCGATGCTTTTTTGGCTTTTCATTCACGTGATTTTTCACTTCTGAGTGTCAATCAGTTGTGCTTAATTCTAACCATCATGATTCAAGAAGTCGTCATTGCTTATAGTATCTATCAACTCACTCAAAATCCACTCAGCCTTGGCATGATTGCCTTAATTGAGTTACTCCCCTTTATTTGCCTCTCCCTGATCAGTGGCGACTGGGCTGACCGCTATAACAGACAAAAAATTGTGCAGTGGAGTTTTAGCTGTAGCACTCTAATTCCCTTATTATTTATTGTTCTTTTTTCTCAGTACCAACAACAGCACATTCAACAAAATACACTTTTATGCGGCATTTATAGCCTCATCTTTTGCTTAGGCATACTTAGAGGTATTTACAGCCCATCTTTTAATTCATTACGCCCTTTTCTAACCCCAGAGTCAGCCTATAGCAATGCAGCCACATGGACTGCTCTCATTTGGCAAATGGGCGGCATTTTAGCACCCTTATGTGCAGGACTGTTACTTGGCCAACTTGGGCTTGAAAAAACCCTCTTGATTGTTTTTTTCTTATGTTGCGTGGGTAGCATCTGCTTATTCGGATTAAGCGCTCGCGACTTCCCAAGCCCGCATAAACAACATTTAAGCAAAAGCTTAAAAGAAGCCTATTGGTTTATCTTTAAACATCCACTGATGTTTTGGAGTATGTTGCTGGATCTCAGCGCCATGCTTTTTTGTAGTGTCATTATCTTACTGCCTATTTTTGCACAGGATATCCTTCATCTAGGCGTTGAAGGCCTAGGTATACTCAGAGCAGCACCAGCCATTGGCGCCTGTATCATGATGTTGATGTTGACCTGTTATTCTCCGATGCAAAATGCATGGAGAAACATGCTCTATAGTAGTTTTGCAATTGCTTTGTGCACTTTAGCCTTTGCACTATCCCCCCATATTTGGCTCTCAGTCTTCTTCCTTGTTTTGATTGGCGCCTTTGATAGCATCAGCATGATCATTCGACAAACTTTATTACAGCAACTCCCCCCAAAAGCACTATTAGGACGTGTAGCAGCTTTAAATGGCATCTTAGTGACTTCAGGTAATCAACTCGGTGCCCTACACATGAGCCAGATGACGCGCTATTTTTCTGTGGTGCCAGCAGTACTTATTGGCGGGACGCTGTGTTTAATAATCTGTGGTCTAAGCTCTACTCGTACGCGACATTTACTCAATCCATCTCCAACACAACAAAAACATGTCACCGTCACAAAAATCGAATAGCATGTTAAGCTTCAAATCTCCTTTTAATATGATGTGAGTTTTCAATAGAGCAAATTATGAAACAGATTCTCCCCTTTTCACACACTCTCTATGTCAAACTCTATTCTTTCGTACTATCCATGTTGTTGGCTTATTGCCTATTCAATGCAATCTATAGTGTGATTATTGGTGGAAAAAGTGCATACCTTTTCAGTAGTCTGATTTTAATATTTCAAACAATTACTGTTTTTAAAGCATCTGTAAATAAAAAGATCTATAACTACATGGGATTGATTGGACTCATTCTAATTCTGATTTATCTCAATCATTGGATGTTTCTTTCTCAGTATGAAAGTATTGCCATTCTTCCCTCAGTCATACTCACCGCACTTAGCTTAGGCTATTTTTCACAGCAACATTCGCGTTTAAATCTATTGAAAACGGCTTTAATTTTTGGGCTTTTAGTACTGGCCTATACGCAATACTATGACTTGAACACTCTGCAAAACTATTATGACAGCCTACATACAGGCGAAACATGGCAACAATATGGTGCTTTATAAAGCTCAAAAAAACCGTTAGAGTTTTCTTCTTATTTTAAGCACAAAAAAGCCAGCAATATCGCTGGCTTGATTCTTTTAGACTTTAGCGATGGGTATGAATCGACATCACGATGCCCATGCTCGCTAGCATGGTAATCACCGCGGTTCCGCCATAACTCATCAGTGGCAATGGATCACCTGTTACAGGTAAAATCCCACTTACCATCCCCGAGTTTAACAATACAAAGAAGAAGAACGTTAAGCCCACAGCACCCGCATATAAACGCCCAAAATTATGGAAGCTGTTCATACCAATAATCAAACAACGAATGATAATGGCCGCAAATAAACTAAACAGCAAGAACACACCAATAAAGCCAAACTCTTCCGCATACGTTGACATAATGAAGTCAGTATGGTGCTCAGGCAAATACCCCAAATGTGACTGTGTGCCTTCTGTGAAACCCTTTCCCATTAAGCCGCCAGAACCAATAGCGATTTTGGATTGGATGATATTCCAACCCGCGCCTAATGCATCTGACTCTGGATCAAATAAAGTGAGCACTCGCTTTTTTTGGTACTCTTGCAAAAAGAACATCCAAAGTAAGGGAGCGACAACAGCCAATGCACCACAGGCCAAAGCTATGAGCCGCCAAGAGATACCGCTCAGGAAAATGACGCACACACCAGGGATCAAGAGACCTAGGTTTAAGTCGGGCTGTAAAGCTGCCAATAAAAACGGCAGCATCATAATGCCCAACGAAATCACAATATGCATAAACTTCGGCGGGAATGCGCGGCCTGCAAAGTACCACGCCATCATCAAAGGCATGGCAAACTTCATAAACTCAGAAGGCTGCATACTCCCAATACCTGGAAGGCTAATCCAACGCTTCGCGCCCATGCGGGTTTCCCCCACCACCAAAACCAATACCATTAAAATCACAGCGAAGATGAAAAAATACGGACTAATGGCCTGATAGACTTTGGGTGGGATTTGCGCACAGATCATCATCACAATGAAGCCCACAGCAAAGCTCGTGGCTTGGCGAAACACCATGCCCATATCTTGCGCTGAAGCACTATAAATGACCAACAACCCCAACACGGCATTTAAAATCAGAAAGCATAAAAGCCATGGATCTAAATGTAATTTAGCCCAGCGAGATGAGTCATGTTTAATGCTTCTACCGTCACGTAAAGACTGACGTAAAAAACGATACTGCTGTGATGGTATCATTTGCGTAAATTGAATGAGCTAAAGACAGGGCAAATTATAAGTTCAAAGTGTTTTAGATAACATCATTCAAACCCATATTTCTGTAGTTTTAGCTCAATAAATCCAAATAATTTTTATTGTGCCGCCAAAATCAGGCGCGCAAGCTCAAGGTCATCTGGATAGGTAATTTTAATATTATCGGAGCGCCCTTGTACGACTTGAACCTTTTCACCAACAAACTCTAAAGCACTAGCTTCATCTGTAATTAAGGCTTGTGCCTCTAGTGCATGTTCAATTGCTTTTTTCAGTACCCCCAGTTTAGCAATCTGCGGGGTTTGTGCCTGCCAAAGCTGTGAACGATCAACGGTTTCTTGAATATCTTGCGCTGAGGCTACACGCTTTAAAGTATCTCTAACAGGAATAGCTAAAATCGCCCCTGTATTGGACTGAATAGCAGTATCAACCAGTCTCACCAAACAATCCTGCGTGACACATGGACGAGCTGCATCATGGACAAAGACCCAGTCGTCAGCATCAGCGATTGTGGAAAGATAATTGAGCGCATTGAGCACTGAGTCTACACGCTCAGCACCACCTTCGCAGAAATGTGCTTTTTCCATGTTGGTAAAAGGCAAACTTTGAGCGACATCATCATCTGAACCAATCGCCAAAACATAGCCCTGCAAGGGCAATTGATTAAGACGTAAAACCGTATGTTCAAGTACGGTCTTTTGTCCAATCATTTGATATTGTTTTAGTTCAGTTTGAGAAAAGCGACTACCCGAGCCAGCAGCAGGAATAATAGCCCACAATTTATGGGGTAGCTGGAGGGGTTTCAGGCTCATCGTCTTCATTGGTTCGCAAATCAATTTGGGCGTTAGGATCAATATAAACAGGCTTATATTGAGTACTAATGGTACTCATTTGAATAAACGTTTCTCGAGGTTTGATTAAACCCAAGTCCAAGCGTGCATGCTCTTCAATGGCTTCAATACCATTTTTCAAATCATACACTTCTGCTGCCAAGACACGATTACGTTCTTTTAAGTCGTTATTAATTTCAGTTTGTTGTTGGATTTTTTGTGTGAGTTGTAAATGGTCTTGATAACCACCCTCACCAAACCAGTATAAATACTGAAACCCTGCGATCAAAATGATCGCAAGGCCTAGTAGTACTTTACTCATCAACGAGTCGAATACATTGAACATTGACATCAGTCGCTTAGTTTAAACCTTTAAACTCAGCTTTACCGCGGTAAGCAGCATTTGTCAATTCTTCAATACGAAGCAATTGGTTGTATTTCGCTACGCGGTCAGAACGGCATAGTGAACCTGTCTTGATTTGACCAGCAGCAGTACCCACCGCAAGATCTGCAATCGTAGAATCTTCAGTTTCGCCAGAACGGTGTGAAATCACTGTAGAGTAACCATTTTCTTTCGCAAGATAGATTGCATCTAGAGTTTCAGTCAACGTACCAATTTGGTTGTACTTAATTAAGATAGAGTTACCTACTTTCTCATTAATACCACGTTGAAGGATTTTCGGGTTTGTAACGAATAAGTCATCACCTACCAATTGGATTTTGTCGCCAAGGATAGATGTCAAGTAAGACCAACCTTCCCAATCCGACTCATCTAAACCGTCTTCAATCGAGATAATTGGATATTGGTTTACAAGACCCGCTAAATAGTCAGAGAACTGGTTGCTTGTGAACGCTTTGTTGCCTTCACCCGCAAGAATGTACTGACCATTTTTGTAAAATTCTGAAGATGCACAGTCAAGCGCAAGCATAATATCAGAACCCGCTTTGTAGCCAGTTTGACCAATCGCTTCAAGAATCACAGTGATTGCTTCTTCGTTTGAACGTAAGTTCGGCGCAAAACCACCCTCATCACCTACAGCAGTGTTTAAACCCTTTTTGTTTAAAACTGACTTAAGAGAATGGAAGATTTCAGCACCCGCACGTAGTGCTTCAGAGAATGAGGTGAAGCCTACAGGCTCAATCATAAACTCTTGAATATCAACATTGTTGTCTGCATGCGAACCACCATTGATGATGTTCATCATTGGTACAGGCATAGTCAAAGTAGTTTGACCGCGTAAGTCTGCGATGTATTGGAAAAGAGGAATTTTCTTTTCATCAGCAGCAGCACGTGCAGCAGCGAGCGAAACAGCTAAAGTTGCATTCGCACCCAATTTTTCTTTGTTTTCAGTACCATCAAGCGCAATCATGGTGTTATCGATGTCTTTTTGTTCAAACACTGATTTACCCACTAGAGCATCACGGATCAAAGTGTTTACGTTATTAACCGCATTTTTAACACCCTTACCCAAATAGCGTGCTTTGTCGCCATCACGAAGTTCTAAAGCTTCACGAGAACCAGTTGAAGCACCAGATGGTGCACATGCACGGCCAACTACGCCAGATGCTAAGATTACGTCTGCTTCGATGGTTGGGTTACCACGAGAGTCCAAAATTTCACGTGCACGGATGTCAACGATTTGGCTCATGAACAATTCCTCAGTTGATTAATAACGAGATGCTTTAGATGGCATCAATGAGTTTATAATTTAGTGTGTATCTAGCTTTTTGAAACCTTTAACCAAGGTGTCCAATTCTTTTAGCTGTGCCAAGAAAGGCTCAAGTTGAGACATACGCAATGCGCATGGCCCATCACACTTGGCTTTTTCTGGGTCTGGATGCGCTTCTAAGAATAGACCTGCAAGACCTGTTGCCATTCCCGCGCGAGCAAGTGTCGTGATTTGCGCACGGCGACCGCCCGCAGAATCCGCACGACCACCCGGAGTTTGAAGCGCATGAGTCACATCAAAGAACACAGGGACATTCATTTCTTTCATGATGTCAAAGCCCAACATGTCTACAACCAAATTGTTGTAACCAAATGCCGAACCACGTTCACAAATAATGAGCTTGTCATTCCCTGCCTCTAAACACTTATGCAAAATATGGCGCATTTCATGTGGTGCAAGGAATTGTGCTTTTTTGATGTTAATGATGGCATCAGTTTTTGCCATCGCTTCAACCAAATCAGTCTGACGACTTAGGAAAGCAGGAAGTTGGATAATATCCGCAACTTCCGCTACAGGTGCAGCTTGGTAAGGTTCATGTACATCAGTAATGATGGGTACATTGAAATGTTTTTTAATGTCAGCTAACCACTCAATCCCTTTTTCTAGGCCTGGCCCTCGAAACGAGTTCAAGCTTGAACGGTTGGCCTTATCAAAACTGGCTTTAAATACGTAAGGAATCTCCAAACGCTTGCAGATATCAACATAGGTCTCTGCAATTTCAAAAGCCAAATCTTTAGACTCAAGTACGTTCATGCCGCCGAATAGTACAAATGGCAAGTGGTTTGCCATTTGTATATCGCCTAAACGTACAATTTCTTGTGGTTTTAATTGTGACATTTAAACTTCCTAGTTTATTGCTTAACCCAAATTACTTCGCTTTTTTGTACTGTGCTTTCGCAGCATCAATAAAACTAGCAAATAATGGGTGTCCATCACGTGGTGAACTTGTAAATTCCGGGTGGAATTGTACAGCAATAAACCAAGGATGTTGAGGAATTTCAACTGTTTCTACTAAGTGCTGTACAGGTGAATAGCCCGAAATTTTCATGCCTGCTTCTTCAAGCGCTGGAATAAAACGGTTATTCATCTCATAACGATGACGGTGACGTTCAATAATATCTGCTGAACCATACACTTCACGTGTTTTAGTCCCTTCAACCAATTCTGATTTTTGAGCACCAAGACGCATCGTACCGCCAAGATCAGAGTCAACATTACGCTGTTGAACTTCACCACGCTCATCTAACCATTCAGTGATTAGACCAATCAATGGAGACTTAGTCGAACGGTTGAATTCAGTCGAACTCGCGTCACTAATACCCACGACATTACGTGCATATTCGATTACAGCCAACTGCATACCTAAACAGATACCCAAGAATGGAACACCGTTTTCACGTGCGAATTTAATCGCTTGCATTTTCCCTTCAGTACCACGTTCACCAAAACCGCCTGGTACCAAGATTGCATCCATATCTTTCAATACTTCATTGACATCTTGGCTTTCAAGTTCTTCAGCATTGACATACTCAATTTGAACTTTAACGCGATTTTGAATGCCCGCATGTAAAAGCGCTTCATTCACAGACTTATACGCATCTGGAAGTTCAACATACTTACCCACCATTGCAACACGTACCGTGTATTCAGGGTTTAGTAGTGCCTCTACAACATTGTCCCAATCGGTTAAATCGGCTTCAGGTAAGTCATTGAAACCAAAACGTTCACAGATCAAGTCGTCAACATTTTGTTCATAGAATGTACGCGGAATTTGGTAAATGCTGCGCGCATCTTTACACACCACAACTGCACGTGCTTCAACGTTTGTGAACAAGGCAATTTTGCGGGTCGTGTCTGCATCAACATCATATTCAGTACGACAAATTAAAATGTCTGGCTGAATACCAATCGACAACAATTCTTTTACCGAGTGCTGAGTTGGTTTAGTTTTCAACTCTGCCGCAGATTTGATATATGGAAGCAAAGTTAAATGCATAAGCATGGTGCGCTTATGACCTAGTTCAACCATAAGTTGACGTACAGATTCCATGAATGGGAGAGATTCGATGTCACCTACTGTACCGCCAATTTCAACAATCGCAACGTCATAACCTTCGCCTGCACGAAGTACACGTTCTTTGATGTTGTCTGTAATATGTGGAATAACTTGAACAGTTCCACCAAGGTAGTCACCACGGCGTTCTTTATTTAAAACGTCTTGGTATACGCGACCAGAAGTAAAGTTATTTAACTTGGTCATTTTCGCACGACGCAAGAAACGTTCGTAATAACCCAAGTCTAAATCGGTTTCTGCACCATCCTCTGTGACAAAAACTTCACCATGTTGGAACGGGCTCATAGTCCCTGGATCGACATTAATGTATGGATCCATTTTTACCATGGTTACTTTTAATCCACGGGCTTCTAAAAGCGCAGCAACTGAAGCAGCTGAAATACCTTTACCTAGTGATGAAACTACACCACCAGTCACGAAAATAAAATGGGTCATTGGGTTTCTCGTACAATCGAGCCTAATTCGGCCTGCAATGTTGCGCAATTTTACTTTACCTTGCACCAATAAAGCAAAGTCAATCCGCATCAATTCATAGAACAATAAACAATTGGATATTCTATCAGCATTTGGCAGATAAAATTAAGCTAAGTTCATAGGATTTTCATCTTGCATTTTGCTGTTATAATGGCACGATCCTTCAAACACTCGATTTTATGTAATTATGAATAAAAAACTTTTAATTTGTGGTGCCATTGCAGCAGGCTTACTATTAACAGCATGTGTAAAGAAAGAAGCGCCTAAAGAAGATGAACAAGAACAAGTTGAAGTCGTCACTACAGAGCAACAACAAACTGTTGAACTTCAACCTTTGGCAGCATCTGAGCCTGAGATTCCAGCGCAAGTTGAAGTGATTCGCGAAGAAACACCGAATACAACTACTGAGATCCGTCGTGAAACGCCAGCACCTGCTCCAGCAGCTCAGCCTGCACCAAAAGCAGAAGCACCAAAAGCTGAAGAAAAACCAACGCAAGCACGCCCAAGTAATACAAACCCAAATACGCAAACTGAAGATGATGCGGTTGCAGCAGCCATTGCAGCAGCGACACCAGCTTTAGAAAACTAAGCATCGCTATATTAGATGATTAAAAAAACCCGATTGATATCGGGTTTTTTTATTGCCGGCTTATAAATAAGCTTTTAATTTTTCTGCAAGAAAGTCAATAAATAAGCGAATACGTTTTGGCACATAATTCTGTTGATAGTAGACCGCATGTATTTTCTGCTCTTTGATCTGAATTTGATCTTCCAACAAAGCAATAAACCGCCCATCTTGAATATCTTGCTCGACCATAAAACGTGACAAACACGCAATCCCTGCCCCTTGCAATGCCAACTGACGAACCGTTTCTCCATTTGAACATTTAATTTTGGCCTGAATAATTAAAGGCTCATCCTCCAACTGAATAGGCCACGTATTTAAATGTGCAGGCTGACTAAAACCAAGCAAAGTATGTGAGCTTAATTCTGCTGCATTTTTAGGTAGACCATGTTCTTGCGCATAAACAGGACTAGCCACAATATATAACCGACTTTTACAAAGCAGCTTGGCATGTAAGCTGGAATCCGCTAACTCACCAAACCGAATCGCGACATCGGTTTTATGTTCAAGTAAGTCTATAACCTGATCGTGATTGGTAATTTCTATATCAATTTTTGGATAGCGCTGCATAAACTCTTCAATCAGCGGCACTATCACATGCAGCACAAAAGGCGTTGCTGAATCAATCCGAATTAAACCAGACGCCTCAGCATCATTATTTTGCAGGCTTTCTTCAGCTTCGGTCAGATCAAGTAAAATTTTACGTGCCTTTGTCAAAAACTGCTGCCCTTCATAGGTCAACTTGAGCTTCCGTGTCGTTCGCTCTAGCAAAGTCACATTCAACTTTAACTCTAGACGTTGCAAGGCTCGGCTGACACCCGATGTGGTTTGATCCAATTGCTGCGCAGCTTTGACGATAGAGCCACTATCAACAATGCTCACAAAAGCCGTTAATTCTTCTATGGTTGATTTCATGTGTAATTATTGATTAATAGTCAATAATATTTTGCAAATTACCCAGTTTTTAAGCAAGTCTTTTTTCTACAAAATAGCCTCATTCCATGAAACAAGTTATCGAGTAAAAAATGAATATCGTTCCTCAATTCGGCCTAGGCACTTTCCGCTTAACAGGTGACACTGTCATTGAGTCTGTGAAAACTGCACTAGAAGTCGGTTATCGTGCGGTCGATACTGCTCAAATCTATGGTAATGAAGCCGAAGTTGGTCAAGCCATTGAGCTGAGTGGTATCAATCGTCAAGATCTTTTTCTCACCACAAAGATCTGGACGGAAAATTATTCAGCAGAAAAATTGATTCCAAGTTTAAAAGAAAGTTTAAGCAAATTAAAAACCGATGCAGTGAATCTAACCTTGATCCACTGGCCTGCCCCAAGTACAGGTGTAAACATTACAGAACTCATGCAGAACTTATTGGAAGCGAAACAACAAGGTTTGACCGAACACATTGGTGTTTCTAACTTCAATATTGAGCTGACTCAACAGGCGATTGAGAGTATTGGGCTAGAAAACATCGCAACCAACCAAATTGAACTCAGTCCTTACTTACAAAACCATAAGTTGGTTGATTTCCTCCAAGCGCAAAACATTGATGTCACTTCATATATGACACTGGCTTACGGTAAGGTTTTGAATGATCCTGTTTTAATGCACATCGCGCAGCAACATCAAGTATCGACTGCACAAATTAGTTTGGCTTGGGCATTACAACGTGGTTTTGCAGTCATACCATCTTCAACCAAACGTGAACACTTGATGTCCAACTTAAAGGCGCAAGAGATTCAACTGTCGACTGAAGAAATGATGGTAATTACGCAATTAGACCGAAATCAACGTGAAGTTAATCCTGAAGGATTAGCACCGATTTGGGATTGAGCATCGCTATGAAAATTAATTTTCCGCTTTTGGCGCTTGCGGTGGGTGCTTTTGCCATTGGAACCACCGAGTTTTCACCCATGGGCTTTTTGCCTGAAATTGCCAATGATTTGTCCGTTTCAATTCCACAAGCCGGACTGCTGATTAGTGCCTATGCAGTAGGTGTCATGATTGGGGCTCCGCTCATGACCTTATGGCTGGCACGCTTTCCTAAGAAAACAGCTTTAATCCTATTGATGGCTATTTTCACAATTGGGAATGTGTTGGCGACCGTTGCACCTGATTATATGAGCTTAATGGGTGCACGTTTAATTACCAGTTTAAACCATGGTGCATTCTTTGGTTTAGGTTCGGTGGTGGCAGCCAGCGTAGTGCCTAAAGACAAACAAGCCAGTGCAGTCGCCATGATGTTTATGGGTCTCACCATTGCCAATATTGGCGGTGTGCCACTTGCAACGTGGCTCAGTCAAAATACCAGTTGGCGCATGGCCTTTGCTGCTATTTCAATCTTAGGCATTATAACCATGTTGGCGCTATGGAAAGCGCTCCCGCAAGATCACGATGTGGTTAAACCGAATGTAGCAAAAGAATTACGTGTTTTAACACGTGCGCCTGTCGTCCTTGCTTTATTAACCACGGTCATGAGCGCGGGCGCAATGTTTGCGTTATATACCTACATTGCTCCGAGCCTACATGTATTTATGCAGGCATCACCGCAAACCATCACCTTGATGTTGGTGTTAACCGGGATTGGTTTCTCCATTGGTAATCATTTGGGTGGAAAGTTTGCCGATCTATCCCTAGAGAAAACTCTGATAGGCTTCCTTGTACTTTTAATGGTGATGATGCTTGTTTTCCCAGTATTAGCGCAAACAACAGTTGGTGCAGCGATTGGCTTAGTGATTTGGGGTGCAGCAGCATTTGCGGTAGTACCGCCACTGCAAATGCGCGTCATGTCAGTCGCAGCAGATGCGCCTGGTCTTGCCTCTTCAGTCAACATTGGTGCGTTTAACTTAGGTAATGCCTTAGGTGCCTTTGCAGGTGCAACGGTACTGAGTATGCAACTCAGCTATGCAGCAGTTTCATATGCAGGTGCCGCACTCAGCTTTATGGCCTTGATCTTGGTCTTACTGCAAATGAAGTTCGGTCTTAGCAAGAAAGCCTGTGAAGCCGTTTAAGCCTTTACACTGCTGAACCAATCAAAAAAGACCTACACTGCTCTAGGTCTTTTTTTTAGTGTTTTTTGATGTTCCAGTTTCAAAAAGTCCGCAATCAGCTTGGTTGCCCAAGACTCGGTATTGAGTACCCCTTCATAGAAGCCACAATGGCTGCCTTTTTTGGTGGTCACTACCGCAATATTCGACATTTGACGGATCATGTCTTTATACGGTTCAAAATTTTTAATATGACAGACGGGGTCATCCTCTGCATTTAAAATCAGCAATGGAATGGTGACATTTTCAAATACATAGATTGGGTTTGTGGCTTGTTTATAACTGTCATAGTCCACATAACCCGCCATTTCATAATAACTCGACTCAAACTCAGCCAAGGTTTTAGTCATTAAAACTTGCGAGACAGACGCCGTTTCTTGCCAAGTTTGCTGATAAGGAAAAATAAATTTCTTAAACAGTTTCTTGGTCATGACCTTACTGTAAAAGGGATGCACATTTACAAAACCCAACTCCGTGTTATAACCCGGACACAGGGCAAAGGCCGCCCTAAAAGGGGTTTGACTCCCTTCTTCACCCAAATAACGCACCAAAAGCCCCGTTCCCGCAGAAGAGCCAACCGCATACAACGTTGAACTTGGAAATGTAATTTGAATAAAGGCAATTTGCTCACGTAAATCATCGGTTGAACCAAAAAGATTCATTTTGGGTACAGGCATTGGAAGGTCTGCATGTCCACGGCGTAAGCACAGTGCAATGCGCCAACCCGTATAGCGATTTAAGTCACGCACCACCTCACGCATACTTTCAGGAGAGCCCGTAATCGTATGCATAACCACAACCGTTGGCGTCACTTCAGGCAAGTCATAACCGAACCACATAATGCCAGTGACCCCACCGTCTTGCATGTCTAATTGATCAAAATGATCGTATTCCAATTGAATCCGACGCTTTTGAATCACATCAAAATATAAAAGATGGGCATGCGTGTTGGATAACCACGGTGTTGGTCTGTACTTTTCCTGAAGCTGTGTAAGCGCCCCAACAGTCTCTTGAATTTGCCCTTGCGGGTTAACATAGAGCTTCGGTTGTTCCGCACCAGTCACTCGATCCCACGCCGTTTGGCTTAATTGGTTTAGCAAACTGAACACAGCATTCATATCAGTAACTTCTTTTTCCTATCTTTCTTGGTGATGCATCAATTTTCGTGCCTAACTATAAATAACAAGTCACACGTTTATCATCCAGCTTGAGGTGCAAAAGCTGCCATTCGCTGTCCCATTTGTATAGCTAAGGCCTCTAGCCCCGATTTAGGACGGATCATCACTTCAAAATCTACAATTTGACCTTGCTCATTAAAACGAATCATGTCAATCCCTTTGAGCTTTTTTTCGCCGACATTGGCAGAAAACTCAAGGACGACACTTAAACCATCTTCTGTAAAAAATTCACGGTGGTAAGTAAAGTTTTCAAAAACCTGAATCACATTAGTTAAAATAAAAAAAACCACCTGCTTACCTGAATAAGGATTAAATGCCACAGGTGAACGAAATACGACATCTTCTGCTAAAAGCTCATTTAGGATACTCATATCACGTGTCATGACCATATCATGCCAGCGTACCAAGGCTTGTTTTGTTGTTGCTAAACTCATTCTTATGTCCTTATGAAAGTGAATCTACTCAAATCTAATTGCAATAAAAGCACATTCTCTTGCACCATATATGATTCAAAGAAAAGGCAACACGAGGGAAAAGATAAGATTTTGGAAAATATCTCCCCCAAACCCTCTCCGTATAGGAGAGGGAGCTTGATTACAAATTTTAAGCGGATAAATGATTGTTATCGATTAAATGGTCGCAGCCAGTTCAGCGCCTTGACGAATCGCACGCTTCGCATCCAACTCACCTGCTTCTTTCGCACCACCAATCAAATGCACATTTTTACCATCGGCTTTTAACTGGTCGTACATTGCAGTATAAGACTCTTGTCCTGCACAGATAATCACGTGATCAACCTCTAAAACCGTTGGCTGATCATTCACTGTAATGTGGAGGCCTTGATCATCAATTTTGTCGTAGCTTGCACCTGCAATCATTTTTACATCGCGATGTTTTAACCCTGTACGGTGAATCCAACCCGTGGTTTTACCTAAGCTTGCACCGACTGCCTTCACTTTACGCTGTAGAAGGTAAATTTCACGATCTGACTGCTCCAAGACTGGCTGTTTTAAGCCACCGACATGCGCATAGCTGGTGTCGATTCCCCACTCATCATAGAATTTTTGTGGGTTTAAACTACCACTTTCACCTTCATGGCTTAAGTATTCTGCTGTATCGAAACCAATACCACCCGCACCAATAATCGCGACTTTTTTACCGACGGGCTTACGCTCACGTAGAACTTCGATATAGCTCAACACTTTCGGGTGATCAATCCCTTCTATAGTCAGCTCACGTGGAGTCACACCTGTTGCAACCACGATGTCATCATAGTTCTCAGCGCTCAGTTCCTCATAAGTTGCGGTATGATTCAGCACCAATTTGATATTGGGTTGTAATTCAATTTTACGTTTGAAATAACGCAGTGTTTCGTAAAACTCTTCTTTACCAGGAATAGTCTTCGCAATATTAAACTGACCACCAATCTGACTGGCTGCATCAAAAACAGTCACTTGATGCCCACGGTCAGCAGCATAAGTCGCAAAACTCAAACCTGCAGGCCCAGCACCAATCACCGCAATATTTTTCTTAGCCGCACTTTCTTTAAAAATCAGTTCAGTTTCATAGCATGCACGCGGGTTGACTAAACACGTCGCAATTTGCATGGAGAAAATTTGATCTAAACAGGCTTGGTTACAACCAATACAGGTATTGATTTCATCACTACGGCCTTGTTCTGCTTTGAGTACAAACTCAGCATCTGCAAGCATTGGGCGTGCCATAGACACCATATCTGCATCACCCTGAGCCAAAACATGTTCAGCCATTTCTGGTGTATTAATACGGTTAGACGTCACTAAAGGAATCTGAACCGAACCTTTTAGCTTCTTGGTCACCCATGTAAATGCCGCACGCGGCACTTTGGTTGCAATCGTTGGAATACGTGCTTCATGCCAACCAATACCTGTGTTGATAATGGTTGCACCCGCCTTTTCAATTTCTTTGGCAAGCTGAATCACTTCTTCTAAAGTCGAACCACCTTCAACCAAATCCAGCATTGAAAGACGATAAATAATAATAAAGTTTTCACCGACTTCTGCACGAGTGCGTTTTACGATTTCAATCGGAAAACGAATACGATTTTCATAGCTTCCCCCCCATTCATCATCACGATGATTGGTACGTGCCGCGATAAATTCATTGATTAAGTAGCCTTCTGAACCCATGATTTCAACACCATCATAGCCAGCAACTTGTGACAATTTTGCACAATTCACAAAGTCTGCAATAGTCTGATTCACTTCAGCAGAAGTAAGAGCATGGGGTTTTACAGGGTTAATCGGTGCTTGAATTGCAGAAGGTGCAACGTTTTCAGCCTGATAAGAATAACGACCAGTATGTAAAATCTGTAATGCAATTTTACCACCCGCATCATGTACGGCTTGTGTGATGACTTTATGCTTTTCCGCTTCTTCTAAAGTATCTAATTTAGAACCACCGTGAAAAGTCACACCATGATCATTCGGTGAAATACCCCCTGTTACAATGAGTCCTACACCGCCAGCGGCACGCTCTGCATAAAATGCCGCCATGCGATCATAACCACCTTCAACTTCTTCAAGTCCAACGTGCATAGATCCCATTAATACGCGGTTTTTTAATGTGGTAAAGCCTAAATCTAAAGGCGCAAGTAAATGCGGATAATTAGACATGTGTACTCCTTGGCGTGCTTTCGCTGGCTGGTATTTTTAAATACAAGGTTAGATCAAATTATTTAATGCAACAAGTTGCATAATGTTTATCTTTATAATCGAGATTTGTTTTTTATGCAACATGTTGCATAATGACTCTACGTCCATTTTATTTGCGAAATATTACCGAAATGTCATTAGCTCATGTTTTATTGACCAGTTTGATTGAAAAACCAAGCACAGGTATTGAGTTAGCGCGTCGTTTTGACCGTTCAATGGGCTTCTTTTGGAATGCTACACATCAACAGATATATAGAGAACTCAGCGCTATGCAAAGCAAAGGCTGGATTTCAACAATAGAAGATGATGGTGCAACCTCGCGTAAAAAAACCTATCAGGCAGAACAGCTCGGACGTACAGAACTTGCCGACTGGCTGGTAAAACAAAGCCCACCTGCCCAGCTCCGTGAAGAACTGATGGTGAGACTGCGTGTTGAAGCTCAACTTGGCGGCAACACGGTTTTGCCTGAACTGGAACGACATCTCACCCTACACAAAGAAAAATTACAAATTTACCAAAGCATTTTTGCCAAAGACTTTGGTCATGCTGAAGAAAATGATCGCACCTTATACATCCATAAAATGATTTTACAACTTGGAATTAATTTAGAATGTGGTTGGATTGAATGGCTAGAGACCATAATTCCAGCACTTAAAAACTTCGAAAAATAAAAAACCACACAAAGGATTGACCATGCCACATTATTTAATGCCAGATGGCGAAAAACTCTATGTTCGAGAATTTGGACAAGGCACACCAGTACTGGTCTTATCTGGCTTAGGGATGCAAAGTTGGCAATGGCTGCCTTTTTTATATCAACACCGTAAAAAGTACCGTTTTTACATTCCTGACTGGCGAGGTTTTGGTGGTTCAGCGCAGTGCAAAATTCCCACACTGGATGCGATTTCCAGCCACTGGCAAGATTTAAACTGCTTTCTAAATCAATATGCTGATACAACATTCCATGTGATTGCCTACTCTATGGGCGCCACGACAGCCATGCATGGTATGCAATATGGTCGCTTTCAAGACCATATCAGTAGCTATTTACACATTGACCAAACTCCCAAGATTAGCGTAGATGCAGACTGGCCACATGGTTTATTTGCTGAAAAGCATGCTGACTTCAAAGTCATCCTACAAAACATTGCAGACCTATTGGCCCAAAATGCACAGTATCGTTTGGTCTCAGACTTAACAGCGTCTATGCGTACAGAACTGGTTAAGCAATGGTTTGCTTTTATTCAACTACAAGCCACGCCATCTCGAACTGCGGCTTTATTTCAAAAAGCATTTCACCAGCCATACTTGCAAAAATTCATGCTCCCGATCCAGCGTTTAGACTATATGGCTTGGTATATTCAAAATTATCTTGATCATCAAGAAGACTATCGCAGTGCCCTCCGTCAGATTGACCGACCAGCTACATTTTTTATTGGTGAAGACTCTAAACTTTATCCTGCTCAAGGACAAAAGCTGATTGCCTCAAGCGTACCGCATGCCAAAACGGTGATCTTTAAAAAATCTGGGCATACGCCTTTATTGAGTGAACCGCGCAAATTCTCCCAAGAAATTACACGTTTCCTCAACGCCACGAATATTTAAATGCATGTCGTATTATCAGCCAAATGATGAATATTTTTATAATAGCTGAAGATAAATACAATTCATCATTCCATTGTAATGACAAAAAACAGATCAACCCGATAAAACACCAATGTTTAGGAATTAAAAAAGGCATCTCTAAGAGATGCCTTTTTCTTATGCTGCATAGGTCTGCTTGAGATAAGCAACAATATCCGCCGACTCAAACAAAGCCGTTTCAGTGTTCGGATCAACCAAATATGGCACTTGAATATCACGCCCCATCACCTGCATAACTTGCTCACGCTTTCCACCTGCCAAAGGTACATACTTGCCCGGCTTCAAACGCAGTACTGCTGGGCCTTGATCTTGCCAACGTTCTTTAGGCACATTATGAAACTTAAAAGGGAGCTCCAACTCGGTCAGTAAACCACGGACAATCCGAGTATAAGGACTGGCTTCAAATCCCCAAAGTTGTAACAGCTGTTCTGGCGCTACGCGATCTTTAATGTTCTTATTGATCCACACTCCACTCGCTCCATTTACCAATGTCCCAACATAAGCAACATAAGGTGTTTTGGGATAATGTGCATACTTTTTCGGTGTTTTACCACTGCGGCCATACTGTTCAAATAAGTAGTGAATAATATCTTCAGATTCGTACAGCTTGGTGTCTGTATTTTCATCAAGTAAAAAAGGAAATTGGGTTTTCCCACCCAACTGTTTCACCAAAGGGCGATATTTAGTTCCACCCTTAGGACATGGATACACTTCATAATCCAAGTTCAACAAAGTCAATACTTCACGCACACGACGACAATATGGCGAGCCTTCAAACTCATAGAGCTTTAAAGGTTGCTCAGGTTGTTTAGGATGCGGCGTTCCTGTTACACCACGTCCACCTTGCGCAAGCCCAGAAAAAAGAGCCTGAATCACTTTAATTTGATGCTTCACCATATTACACGTCCATATCTTTTGTTGATGTTGTTATGAGTCTGGTTGGTGCTTATGCATCGACCAGTTTTTCTTTTGCAATGACAATGCCGTTATTATCCGCATAGAGATAATGACCTGATTGAATGGTGACACCACCAAAATGCAAGCTGATATCAACTTCCCCTACACCTTTACGGTTACTTTTTTGTGGAATAGCAGCTAAAGCATGCACACCTAAATCTAGTTCAGCAATGGCATCTACATCACGGACACAGCCATAAATCACCACACCATTCCAGTGATTTTTGACTGCTGACTCTGCAATTAAGTCTCCCATCAAGGCACAGCGCATCGAAGCGCCACCATCCACAACCAATACTTTACCCGTACCATCTGTTGCTAACAGCTCTTTCACCCGAGAGTTATCTTCAAAGCATTTAACCGTAACCACCTGACCACCAAAGGTTTTACGCGCACCATAGCTCTTAAAGAACTTACCATCCATTGATGGGCTGACCACTTGTAAATCAAGTTCAGGATGATCATCCAATAAATCGCATGTCACAAATGTTGTCATCACCACACATCCCCTCATTTTGTCTTTTGTATGCGTAAATTATCATATATTTCAAATTTCTCGGTCTGCGTTTGGGCAGCCTCGACCATAGTATGAGCCACTTGTTCTGCTGTCACTGGCTTATATTTAAAATGCTTTGGTATAAAATGCGATAGTTTGGTATAAGCCTTTTGGAATATATCTTCCAACATGCGACCTTCATTACGCTGTCCGATCAGTAAGGATGGCTGCAAAATACTAACCTTATATAAATCGAGTCCACGAATGGTCTCTTCAAGCTCACCTTTGACGCGATTATAGAAAATTTTTGAATTGGCTTGCGCACCCAAGGCACTGATCAACACATAATGGGTTTTGGTCAAAACAAACAATTCAGCAAAATGTGCATTCACCACATAGTCGATGGCATAAAACTGCTCTTTTGAACCAGCTTTCTTTAAAGTCGTCCCCAAACAACTAAAAGCATGACTGTAGCCCTGAATATCCTCATGATTGAGTAATAAAAAATCATCCAGCTCCAGTTGCTGAACTTTGTCATACTGGTCGAGCTGCACATTATGCTTTCTAACCACAGCCAGTATTTTGCTACAACTTGGCAGTTGTTGTAATTGTTGAATCAGGTTTAAGCCCACCAAACCCGTTGCTCCAATCACAATCGCTTGTTCTATATTTTGTGTCATTTTTATACAAACTCCCATGCAGATGGCTAATCTTACCTTTTCTTTAGAATTTTTATGTATCTTAAATATAGTCAAAGCATGTCAAGACTTGACTTCACTGCGTATATTAATCAAAATATGCCACTTGTTTACGGGCTGGTGATTGTTCTTCTGATGTGGTTTTCAGTTTGAATTTCAGCCCGCCCAGACCAATCTATTTCAAGGAGTGCACGAGTGGCAAACTCTGCTCAAGCTAAAAAACGTGCTCGTCAAAACGTTAAAGCACGCAAACACAACGCAAGCTTACGTTCTATGGTTCGTACTTACATCAAACGTACAGTAGCGGCTATCGCTGCTGGTGATTACGCAGTTGCTTCTGAAGCATACAAAACTGCTGTACCAGTAATCGACCGTATGGCTGATAAAGGCATCATCCATAAGAACAAAGCTGCTCGTCATAAGAGCCGTTTAAATGCACAAGTTAAAGCTTTAGCTAACTAATTTATGCATTAAAAAAAGCCCTTTTTAAAGGGCTTTTTTTGTATCTATTTTTTGAACTTTCTAACGCCTATACCTTTTCCAAAACATCTGCTACCTAAGAATACAACTTAAAACCTAAATAGAATCCAGCAGCCGTCTCTCGCACCCACGAGAACATCTACTTACAAAAAAAGCCCCCCCTTTAGGGAGCTCGTTTTCATTTCATGTTAAATCATTTGCCAGATGAGCAGTGGTTTAATTCAAAGATTGAGCTTTCAAGTTTTTCACTAAAATACCAATGTTTTTTGATGTTGCCCCAGCTAAAATCATACTTGTATTTTGGTTCAGCATTGTCCATCGTTGATTATTATTTCCAGAGCAACCATATCGAATTGCAATCTGACGGTTATTTACCAAACTACCCGAGTTTAAGTCTAAGCACTGTCCTGATTGTTTAATGGCAGACGTCGTGGCATCCATTGACCACACTTGTGCTGTATTATTCGCCACACAGTCAGTCAAGGTGACTTTAGCACTTCCTCCATTACCCGTTAAACACTGCCCCATAGCCGCTTTGCTATGGATACGTCCTAAACTGTCATAAACCCACTGCTCAGTATCATCAGCAGTACAAGCCGATGGGCCACTAATGTAAACATCCATTTTTTGGTTAGATGCCAGCTCTGTTTTCAAGCAATTCTTGTTATTTTTCAACAATCCACTTTGTGCAAGTGGGTCATCTTGTTGTAAACCTAGCTGTTTGATAAAAGCATTGAGTGCATCAATCGCAGCAGGTACATCTTTGCCCAAATCATCATAATAAACATTTACCCAACGATTTAAACGCATCCACCTAGTTTCTTGCTCTTCATAACGCTCAAGCACCTGCTGTGCAGCTAAACTCATCTCATTTTTATATGACTTATAAGCCTGATAAAGCATTAAACCGTTTGGTGACAAAACAATAATATTGTTCGCCGCTTGATTCAGTAGCCCTTGCTCAAGTAGGGGCAACTCTACATCGCGTAAGGCTTTATAACCCTGTGCTTTCCCAATCTTAACTGCAGACGTAATAGCCGTAACATATTGGGGAATCACTGTAGTCGATAATAATTTGGCAGCAGCATTGGCCTGCTTACAATATAAATCAACTTTTTGAGGGTGATCTGCAAGCGCTAAATTGACATGTAATTTATTGGCATTACTACCTAATCGTGTCGGAGCCAGTGCAATATTGGTTACTGTATTTGGATACTGTACATTTAACCAACATGCATCCTGATTTAACGCCGTATTTGCAGCGGGTAAATCATAAACATTGCCCCAGTTTGAACGTGCCGCAGGATAGAGTAGCCCAGCCTTTGCAACAGGGTCATAGCCACCCAAAATAGTCACTACAGGCTCACCAAAGACACGTGGGCGTAAATAGTTTTGCTTTGGTTGATACCAAACAGGTGCAGCAGAATCTGGCATAGTAGGTTGAGCCACTTCCATCTGCCGTGTGACTTCATTCCATTTTTTATAACCCGTCGGTGAAGTCTTGTCCCACACATAACGGTTAAAGTGCGGTTGAATTTTTAAATAAGTGCTATAGCCCGTATAGTGGATATAACGTGAAACTGAGCTTGATGCATAACCGCCAGACATTGCATCTCGGCTATGTGGATATAAAGCTAAAAAATTTGCAATTCCTGTAGAATTAGCCCATAAATCCTTATTATTCCAAATCAAATTACCCCGCATCATATTGCGATACGGAATGTAACCCCAACCACTATCCGCATGATGTGAAGTCCAGAACTGGTTATCACCCTCCTGCCCAGGATAATGCCCCAGTCCATAGTGGTGTCCAATTTCATGACTAAACTCGTTTCCAACCGAATCATACAACGTCAGCATGCCGTTACCACCACTTAAACCATGATTACTTTCGCCATTGGCATATTTTCCACGGCTATGGTGTGCAACTACGGTTTGGGTTAATTGTGGTTGATTTTGACTTGCCATCGAAGCACTGGTAATGCCCCAGTTTGCTAGATTAATGCCTACGCTAAATGTCGACTTACCCACGTTTTCACGCATGTCACCCTCATAAACCCCGCCTTGGCTGGCACTTGCCGTATCGTAAATCGTCCCGTCGGCAATCATGACGCGATCTAACTGAATATCATCATATTTTGCAACGGTCATTTCAGCAGCTGGAATCGTTTGAAAGTAATCTGAACCTGCCCGAACAGGATCATTCAGCATATAGTGACCATTGAAAACAGGGGGAGCAGTTAACATGCCGATACGAATATTATTTAAGACCAACTCTCCCGGAGAGGCAAAATCAATTTTATCTTCCGCAATTTGCCCCTGCCGTCCATGAGAATCTTTAAACTGAATACGCAAACCTGGACGTATTTCATCCCAATTGAGTTGAGCACTCCACGCACGCTTACTATATTGCACACGCGCACGCTCATCGGTATTGGTTTGATCAGACTGAGGAATCTGAGTTGGATCGTTAAATGTAACTGTGCGGAGCAACTGATTATTCATGTAAATATCAGCACTCAGACCATCAATTTTCCCCATGCTATCAGTTGGCGTAACTAACAATAGCGCTTCTTTTTCCATCGTCAGACGCGGCATTTTTTTACTTTCATTACCATTTGGATCAACCACATGACTCTGACCAAATTGCAGCATTGCTTCGAAGTTACCAGTTAAGTCATTTCGTATCACACGCCTATTGGAGCTTGCATCGTAATCAAAATAACCCAATGTATTTCCATCAGCCACATCCTGTGTAGGTTCAGCATAGGTTTTCACTACAGACGTTGTAGAGTTTTCGGTTCCACTTTCTCCACCACACGCAGCTAACATCAGTGTTACAACGCAAAGACTTAGCTTGCAATACAAGAACTCATTCACACTTTTCACATCTCCCCCCCAAAATAGTCACAAATAAAAATTAAAAAACCATTAATAATTTATATAAATCAAAAGCTTAATTATTTAACACTATTTTCTATACATATTCAATTTACATAATTTGTCACTTCAGGACATATTTTTTATCGGTCTTGAAACTAATGCCCGAAAAATAAAAGTTCTGTGACAGGGCTTGAATTTATGAAAAATAATGATGAGTTATACATTTAAATTTGCACCAATATAGTGCCAATATTTGTCAATCAATAAAAAAATATATTTCAATTAATTTTCTTTGTAAGCATGTAACTTATTTTAATTTTTAAATCCAAAATGATTAAAATTAAAATCCCATAAATAAATTATGGTATTCTGTTTTCTTATAATGAAACCACATAGAATGTTCTACTGGGGAATAGCATGATTAATAAATTTCTTCCAACACTTGAAAAATTCCAACTGACAGAACAACAATATATTGAGTATTTTCATGCCAAAGGTGAAAAAGACATACTCGCCAAAGTCATCTCAAATATGCGTGGAACCGCAGAAATTCAGGCTTCTCAGGGCGTTGATGCGTGGTTAGGCTATGGCGTCTATTTGCCTGCAATTGAACGTATTTTTGCACTACACCAAGGGGAAAGCGAAGCTGAGTTTTATGACCGTACTCAATATCCAGCCGATGTTGTCAATGCATATACCCTTTCGAATCATGAGATTGCCACACTCATTGCTGCAGATAAATACAATCGCATTCATCAGCACAGCGTAGCAGTGAATACCTCATTATGGCCTTTAAATGATGAAGGCCTAAGTATCGACTTGCTCGATTTTCCCAATCGACTCAAAGCAAAAATTTAAACTGATGCGATATAGCATTTAATAAGGTTGACGAATGATCGATCTATAAATCTCGTATATTCTTTTTTCGTTCAAACAACTGTCTAAATGAAGAAACGAGATTTATAGCTGATTTTTATTAATAAACAAATCACTTACAGATTTTGAAATTCATGAATATTCAGTTCATTCATTTCTCCGCGCCAAATCCATTTCAATTTTGATTCCAAAAACACATCTCCCTCAAACCACACAAAAAGACCTTCCATCATTTTCGGCCAGTCTTCTTTGGTCACAATCGTGCGCCCTGAAATAACCGCCAAAATCGCAGCTAAAATCGTGTCATGACTGACCGCAAGGCTCAAACCATAAGGGTTGTTCGGATGCGTGTTATATATAAGCTCCAATACATCTACGACGCCATGAATCGGATGCTTCATACCGGGTAAGGCATTATTAACAAAGCTATTAATAAATCCTAGAGCACCTTGACGCTGAAAATAAGGCCCAGCTTGCTTAATATCCAAAACAAAACTGCCTGGCTCAACCAATAAACCTTGTTCGATAATTTCAATACGGTGGGTATTTGGCTCAAGGGTTTGTCCATCTGCCCCTTGAATCATTAGCGCAGCGGTATCAATACAACGTTGAATTGGGCTAGAAATACAGTGTTGTATCACTCGATCCGTATTATCGATCAGATAGGAACCCCATGCCTGTGCCAAATCGCGCCCTTGATGCGTCAACTGTAAATCATAGCCTGCAAGCCCCTGACCCGTAACAACTTCACGAATGGAATGACGTGTAAACAACGTCACTGGCGTTTTTGCATCTGGCAATAAATCGATTGCCTTCAACATACTAGGCGGGAGTAACTCTAAGACCATAATCACTAGCAACTCAATAATTCAAAAAACACTATAGCACGCTCAGTTTTTAGCTCAAGCCGACGAAGGCATTAGTTCAAGTGCTTGTAATGCCAGTTTTTTCATATCGTTATTTCGATATGCAATAAAACCGCCATTCAATAAACTCAATCTTTGGTTATATACGAATGGTCGTCCCTGAAAATCAACCAAACCACCACCGATTCGCTCTAATAAACACTGTCCAGCACTGGTATCCCACTCACTCGTTGGGTGAAAGCGCGGGTAAATATCGACTCGGTCTTCTAACACCATGCAGAACTTATATGCACTCCCTGCGCGATACTCTTGAATAGGCGTAAGTTTTTCCAACTGCTCTAAATATACTTGATACTGCGGCTTACTCTGACTACTTTGACTTAAGCCGACTTGAACAGCACTGTGGTTTTCAACTGGAGCATATTCAGACCATACGTCTTTTTCCATATTGTATTTTAACGGCTGACCGCGTAGTGGACAGAAGTAAACTTGCTGTTCACAAGGAATAGCCAACACCGCAAAAGTTGTATGCGCACCCTCGATAAGACTGAGATTGATAGTGAATTCTGGACGTTGATGCAAAAATTCTTTCGTACCATCTAAGGGATCAAGCATCCAAAAAGACTGCCACTGCTGTCTATGCACATGCTGCCCTTCTTCAGAAAGAACAGGCAAATGAGGAAAGGCTTTGTTTAAAGCATCGGTAATAAATTGATTGACACGATAGTCAGCTTGCGTGACAGGTGAATGATCGGATTTTCGTTCAACTGTAAAATCACCACCTGCAACATAAGCTTGATACTCCTCTCGCAAAATCTCGCACGCTTGAGTCACAATCGGTACAAGTTGCAATATCAGTGCATCTTGAGGTGCAGTTGTGGGCTTAAACATGAGACCGCCTTTTTATTCATTAAGTTATAGATCGAGAAGTTCATCTATTGGGATAGCAGCATTCTCATCGCCTTGTATTCAACGGTATGCTGTCACCTCAAAGTGAGAACACGTGAACACTTTTTTCAACACTGCCTTAAAAATATTATACGCCTAAGACACTCAGGAAATATCACTCAATTCCAATTCTTCTTTTGACTTTGGGTTGAGTGGTCCAATCAACCTGACTTTACCTTTACCCACACCTTAAATATTGATGCTAGAGAAAGTCAAAAACTGACCGCTTCTAATTTGTACTTACGCTTAATTTCTTTTCAGCTTTATACATCCAAGTGGTTTCTTTATGAAAAATCATCGCGCAAAAAAATCCCACGCATGGAAGCGTGGGATATAAAACAAGAAAAGCTACAGCGCTTTAATTTCGAGTGTAGTATAAACCTGTATTTCAAATACATCAATTAAAAAATGCGGTATCCCTGCAGTTTTTTTAAATTACTTTACAGCGACTCATTTTTATCTGAACACTTCACTTCTAATTGATATTCATCCTGTGTGACTTTGATCTTAATCTTTTGATACTTTCTTTTATTCGGATCCATAGCCGAGCTAGCGACTTCTTGCAAAAACTTTCGATCATTCATAAGCTCGCTATATGCTTTATAACCAATCAAAATTTTTTCAGGCTTTTTATTTTTGGAAATTAATTCTTTTAAAATATCATCTAGTTCATTTGCAGTAACAATTGACATATCGAAGCAACTCAAAATAAAAAAGATTATCCATGAATAATATGATCAAAAGATGTCAGAAATCATCTTTCTCACTATTTTCATTTCAATAGAAAAATAAAAGCCCGATCAGTATGAAAACAAATCGGGCTTTTTGTCTGTAATCACTCAGACCAGAAAGTTATTATAATAAAAAACCTGTTTACCTCTCTCCAAATAAACAGGCTTAACTGCACAAACATCATCTAATCATTATATTTTCATTGCTTTATGTCACACACTCTACAGCTCAAATATTTCAAATAAATGAAACCTTAAGGTTTTTTAACACAATTCAATACTTAATCATCATTACGTAAAAAGGTTAACTCATATTCATCATGCGTAATTTTAATCTTGGTATTACGATAAGTCCGCTTATTTGGATCTAAAGATGAACTCATTACATTTTCTGCAAATTTTTTATTCGACATAAACTTTGCATAGAGCATATAACCAATACGGATTTTTTTAATGGCCTTTTTCTTACCTTTTGCTTCATATTTATCTAAGGTTTCATCTAAAAAATCTAAATTTAATTCACTCATCCATTCCTCTCTATTTTATTCTCATTCGCCACATCTTTTTTAACCGATTCTTGTGTAAATAACCAGCAAAACCACTTTTTTTTATTTTCATTTTTGTCAGAAAACTTACGTTTATCGCATTAATCCGCTAAATACAGCCAACCTTTCTCCACCAGCTGAAGTGGTTTAAATTTAGCTTCAAACATAAAAACTACCCTCAGGTGGTGTTAATGGTATCAATATAAAATGAACATTTGATGAAATAGACATGAGAGCCGAATAGCTAAGTAGTACTGAAAAGCTGACAAAACCAATGATGCTGTCCGTTGTAATCCATGGCTGATTTAGGTCAGCAGCAACAGTGGAGATTTTCCATAATAATGACAGCGCTAAGCGCTCTCATCGGATGTTTACAAAAACTCTTCCTTCTCCATAAGGTGAATCATTTCTTATGCTGAAGTTCAATATTGTTGTGGATCAATGTACGATTAACACATCTTATATACTCTTACTTAAAAAATTGAGATCCCGTATTCTTCAATTTTTGACAATGGGCTATGCAAATCCGTCATCTTATGCATCTATACGCTATAATTACGTCATATTTGCATAAAGCAAAACTGCTAAATCAGTTGCTAACTGTTTTCTATAGCCATTGCTGAACTTTGAAATATTGGAGATTTTTTGAGTGGAAAAGCCAATTATCATTTTTGATATGGACGGTACATTACTGGATCTTGCCTATGATGATTTTATTTGGAATCATCAGCTTCCTATCCGTTATGCTGAACAACACCAGTGCTCTTTAGAACAAAGTACTCAGGCCCTGTTTCAGTTTTATCAAACCCATAATCATACACTCAATTGGTATTCTACGCGCTTTTGGACAGCTAAAGTTGGCGTAGATACGCTCGCTTTGCAGCAGGAATTTAAGCATAAAGTTAGCCTACGTGAAGGCTGTCTTGAACTTCTCGACTATTTAAAAAGTAACGGCTATCCTTGCTGGCTTGCCACTAATGCGGACTGTGAGGGACTCAAGTTCAAACTCGAACACACGAAACTGGCCTCATATTTCGATGTCATTATTAGCAGCGAAACCCTCGGTCATGCCAAAGAGTTTACTGAGTTTTGGCAACATCTCCATGAACGCTATCCTTTTGCAGCCACACAGTGTTACTTTATCGATGACACTGAAAAAGTATTAAAAGGTGCTGAAAGTTATGGCATTCAAAACCTATTTACCATTGCTCAACCCTCATCACTAGGTCAAAGCAAGACATCCAGCCCTTATCCGATCTTAAATCAGCTCACCGATTTAATTCCTTATTTAGAGCAAGCTGAGGTCACGGCCAAATATGCGTAAATCCACTTTAGCGGAAGATGCTGTCGGCATGCGCATTGACAAATGGTTATGGGCAGCACGTTTTTTTAAAACACGTTCAATCGCCAAAAATGCAATTGAGGGAGGCAAAGTTCACCACAATGGCGAACGTGTCAAGGTATCGAGAGAAGTTCGGGTTGGAATGGAACTCACCATACAGCAAGGTATTGACAAGAAAACCGTGGTGATCAAAGAACTCTCTGACGTGCGTGGTCCCGCTCCTGTTGCACAAAAATTATATGAAGAAACTGAAGTCAGTATTACACGACGGGAATTGATTGCAAGCCAAAGAAAGTTGCATAATCTAGCTCGACCTGATCATCGTCCAAGTAAAAAAGACCGACGCGATATCAGTAAGTTTAGACAAGAAAATGATCAACAATTTGACCAATATTGGTCTTATAATGATGATGAATGACATGCGTCATATTGTGTCGCACACGATCTGACTTTTATAGAAGATACAGACTAAATCTGTCACTATACTGAGCATATTCAGTAAATATCCGTGACATCGTTTTGAGGTTGTAAGATGGATGATAATAAAAGCAAGGCGCTCAATGCTGCGCTAAGCCAAATTGAAAAGCAGTTTGGTAAAAACACAGTAATGCGTCTTGGCGATAACACCGTACAAGCTGTTGAAGCGGTATCAACGGGTTCTTTGACACTTGATATTGCTCTAGGCATTGGCGGCTTACCAAAAGGCCGTATCGTTGAGATTTATGGTCCTGAATCTTCAGGTAAAACAACCATGACTTTACAAGCGATTGCCGAATGTCAAAAAGCAGGTGGTACATGTGCATTTATCGATGCAGAACATGCTTTAGACCCACAGTATGCGCGTAAACTTGGCGTAGATATTGACAATCTCTTGGTTTCTCAGCCTGACCATGGTGAGCAAGCACTTGAAATTGCAGACATGCTGGTTCGCTCTGGTGCCATTGACCTCATCGTTGTCGACTCTGTTGCAGCATTGACACCACGTGCAGAAATTGAAGGTGAAATGGGCGACTCACACATGGGCCTCCAGGCACGTTTAATGAGCCAAGCATTACGTAAAATTACAGGTAATGCAAAACGTTCAAACTGTATGGTGATTTTCATTAACCAAATTCGTATGAAAATTGGTGTAATGTTTGGTAGCCCTGAAACCACGACTGGTGGTAATGCGTTGAAATTCTATGCGTCTGTGCGTTTAGACATTCGTCGCGTAGGTCAAGTCAAAGAAGGCGATGAAATCGTTGGTTCTGAAACCAAAGTGAAAGTTGTCAAAAACAAAATGGCACCTCCATTCCGCGAAGCGCTCTTCCAAATCCTATATGGTAAAGGTGTCAATCATTTGGGCGAACTTGTAGACTTGGCTGTTCAACAAGAAATCGTACAAAAAGCAGGTGCTTGGTATTCATACCAAGGTGATAAAATTGGTCAAGGTAAAAACAATGTGATCCGTCACCTTGAAGAAAACCCTCAGTTGGCTGAAACCATTGAGAAAATCATTCGAGAAAAACTACTGACGACTGCAAATGCTGCGCCTGTAGAAGAGAATGAAGAAGAGCCAGACTTTTTAGATGCTTAATTAAAAGTATCGAAAAAGATTAAATGTTATTACACGACATTTAGGCTTACACTAAGAAACGCCCTACGGGGCGTTTTGTTTATTCAGATCTATTTCATAGCCGATTATGCCTAATTCAAAATTCCCCAAACTTCTTGACTATGATGCTCTCAAACAACAATTTGGTGAGGATGAATCCCCCGCTACTCAATACGGCCACACGCAGGTAACACAAGAAACTGCTGCTGCTTTAGATTTTGATGAAGAGAATCAACCCAAACCCACAGGTTTAACAGGTTCTCGTCTACGTTCTTATGCCTTTGCAGTATTAACACGTAAAGAATATTCAAAAGCAGAATTGATTGAAAAATTGGCCACATGGGCAATGCACCGCGAAGAAGTGATTAAACTGGTTGAAGAGCTTTCAGCACAAAACTATCAGAGTGATCAACGTGTGGCTGAGATCACTTTATCGAGCCAAAAGCGTAAAGGCAAAGGCCCTAATCGCATTAAACTGGCGCTAAAAAACAAAAAGATTGACACTGGTTTAATTTTAGAAGAACTAAAAGAAACAGATTGGGTCGAACAAGCCTATCAACTCAAAGTTAGAAAGTATGGAACTGAGGTCGCAACAGATCCAAAACTAAAAGCCAAGCAAATCCGTTTTTTAATGTATCGTGGCTTTGAAATGGAAGCGATTATGAAAGCGATTTCTAGAAAAGTGGAAGATTAAACGGCTATTTACCTGCACTAGCCCACACATGGTTAATCTGTCATCTAGCTATATCAAGAAAACGTAAACAGGCTTATCATCTATTAAACCTTAAATGCTAAAAATCTAATTTACTACAGCTCATAAGCTGACCAAGTGATGCCTAAGTTACCTTTATGTAGTGTCATCTTATAACCACCATCAACACTTGTATTATAGTATTCACTAGATCTTACTTTGAGACGCCGCACCTCACCATCAGACATTCGAACATCCAAATAATAATTTGCATATCTATTTCTTCTACTGCTGCTCTCACTTTTTTCCTTATTTACGACCTGCACATCTTGAGAACTTAAAATACTGTTATCATTTATGCTATTCACAATACCCACCAAACTCACAGAATAAATACCGACAATAGGTAGAGCAAGTGCGATCACCATGATCATTTGCCGCTTCATTTTTTGAGCAAACTTCTTTTTAAATACAACATATAGAGCTGATACCAGAAAGCTCATACATATCAATGAATAAAATAAAAAAGCTAAATCGTGGTGCTGGATAATATCCCGTAAAAATAAAATATTGCATGCAAGCATAATTAGAAAAGCCAGCATCTCGGTAGAGATTTTAGCCTTTTGCATATAAACAATATAAAAATTACGATGCTTTGGATAACTAAGATATAGATAAACCAATGCCATACCATGAAATAAAAAATCTGACCAATCAAATATAGTAGCTAAAAAGAAAATAATAACCGTCAATGAATCTAAAATTTTTCTAATTCTTAATGCATATTTTAAATATTTTTGTTGCTGTTCACTGGAAATATTTTTTGTATGTTCTTGTATAAAATTTTGTTCTTGCTCTCGTTTATTGACGGCCTCAATATCTTCAAAATGCGCCATAAACATATTACAAATTCTTTTATATGACTCAAAATCTGAACTAATATTGACAACTTGATGATGCTGATCGACCAACAATAGACGACTTCTTTTTTTAAAATGTAAGATTTGGTAGCCTTTTATTTCACTATAGAGTACTTTTTTGACTGAAAAAACTTTACGATAGAGAAGATGGTCTTCATTAAAAAGAATTTCGGTATTTATACTTTCCAACAACAAATAAAAAATACAGAATAAAACACACAAGCAAGATAGAAAAATACCTACGACAATATAATTTGAGAATCCATTTGAAATAAAATATAGAATTGAGAAATAGATAAAAATAATGGTAATTGCAAAAAATAGAAGAAAAAGCAGAATACTTTTCACTTTCTCAGAGGATTCAATACTTACAACTAGACCTGCATCAATGCCATAGTAGTCTTTCATATTTATTCTTTTTATTTATAAAACTGGTGGCAACCCTACCAGCAAGCCTTCGGCACATCATATTTCTACTACCGTTGCTACCTTCCGGTCCTGGCGGGGTTCGTAGAGTACAATTGCGAAGTAACCGGCAGGGCTACCATTGCAAGAACAGAGTATAGAGATTTTTCCCTAAGTTGCAAGCCTATAAACGACTTTTCAATAAGTATTTCATTCAATTGACTATTTATAAAACAAACTCAAGAAAAATCGCTCAATTTTTGGTAACGACTAGGCTACATTCATTTACCTAAATATACGACAACAATGTAAAAGCTTATTGCAATTCATAACGTTGCCGTTTTTAATGAGGGAAATGAATTTTGTTTGATGCGTCCCCCATCAAAGCCTTATAACACGGATATTTTATGATGCTAAAGAAGCATAGCCTATGTGCCCTCACCCTACTTTGCACAACGCCTGTTTTCGCCAATATTCCAATTGAATCTCGCGGCTTAAGCCAAGCAACGAACAATAGTGTCAATCCAACCAGCGTCGCAGTAGACACAGGTGCGAGTGCAACAGCAACCAATATTAATTGGCAAATCATGCAAAAGAACCAACAATTAGAAAGTGATTTGCGTAGTTTACGCGGTAAACTTGAAGAGCAAGACAACGAGATCGCTCAACTCAAACATGAGTTGGAAAATCGTTACGCTGACCTAGATCAACGCTTAGAGTTACTTCAGCAAAAAGTAGACCCTGAAGCGAGTACCACAACGGAGGATAACCAACAGGATACTCCTCCCAGTAACACCACAATCACCAACCCCAGCAGTAACACAACCGCAGCCGCAGTAAACAAAGCACCTGTAGTGGTCAGTACGCAAAACACATCAGAGCCATCTGAGCTAGAAAAAGCCGCGTATACTGTCGCATTGGATGCCTATAAGCAAGGTGGTGCGAAGAAAGCGATTGCCCCCATGCAAAATTTTATTAAAAACAATCCCAACAGTGTTTACATCAGCAATGCATATTTCTGGTTAGCGGAATTTAATTTAGCGATTGAACCTACCAACTATGCAGAAGCGAAAAAGAACTACGGGATTGTGGCAAACCAATACCCAAACTCTTCGCGCGCGCCTCGAGCCGTCTATCAACTCTATAATATTGCCAAAGAAGTGGATAAAAACTCGACTCAGGCCAACCAATACAAAGCCAAACTTCTTAAGCAATATCCCAAGTCTGAAGAAACCTCTTTCTTTAAAAAATAATTTTCCTACAGATATAAAAAAAGACACGCGAAGTGTCTTTTTTTATCTTTGGATTAAACTTAACGCACAATGCCACGCTCTGACTGTTCTAAGGAGTCAATGAGCAATTGTACCTCAGCGACTTCAGGCAAAATTTCTGCACGGATACGTTCTAAAGCCTGCTCTGTCGTCAAACCTTCTTTATAGATCAGTTTAAATGCTGTACGTAAACCTTGAATCACATTTTTAGACCAACCTTTACGACGCATACCTTCAACATTCATCGCAAAAGCATGTGCAGGATTACCAGAAACCATCACATAAGCAGGTACATCTTTCACAATCAATGATGCACCACCAATCATGCTATAAGAATCAATCTTACAGAATTGGTGTATACCCGAGTTACCGCCGACAATCACATAGTCACCTACGTGAACATGGCCAGCCACGCCGACGTTGTTTGCAAAAATATTATGATCACCGACCACACAGTCGTGCGCAATATGCGTATTTACCATCAATAAATTATGGCTACCAATCTTGGTTATACCGTGATCCTGAACCGTGCCACGGTGTAAACTACAATGTTCACGAATTTTATTATGGTCACCAATTTCTAACCAGGTTTCTTCACCTGCATATTTTAGATCTTGGCAGACCTCACCCACGCTTGCGAATTGGAAAATTTCATTGTGTTCTCCAATACGTGTATAACCACCGACCACTACGTGCGAATGTAACTGCGTACCTGCACCAATAGTGACATTTGGACCAATAATACAATACGGTCCAATCTTTGCATCTGCTGCAATCACGGCAGATGCATCGATGATTGCTGTTGGGTGAATAAATTCGTTATTGCTCATGATTGCTCTATTTTCTGATGCGAAACCATAATTTCCGCAGATGCTGCTACTACACCGTCAACGGTGGCAATACAATTATATTTGTAAATACCACGTTTCTGCATAACCAATTCTGATTTTAACACCAATTGGTCGCCTGCAACGACTTGCTTTTTAAAGCGAACTTTCTCTGCACCTGCAAACAAGAACAAAGAACCTTCACTCGGTTTCTCATTGTTCATGATGAAACCAAGAATACCTGAAACTTGCGCTAATGCTTCGACAATCAAAACACCAGGCATAATTGGATAATTAGGGAAATGGCCTTGAAGAAATTCTTCATTAATAGACACATTTTTATACGCCACAATTCCATTTTCAGTCACATCAACAACACGATCGACCAATAAAAAAGGATAGCGGTGTGGTAAGTACTCACGAATGGTTTGAATCGTCATTGGCAATTCAGGTTTCGTGAAACTAGTAGAATTCGACTCAGTCATCATATTTCTATTTACGCAATTTAATTGTTGATTCAAGGGACTCGATTTGAGCCTGCATATGATCAAGTTTTTTTACCAATTGGGTCAATGGCACATCTGCTAATTGTCTTAAACGAACAACGGTGCGTTTCCACTTTTGATTTTCAAACAGTCCAATTCCTGAAGAATACGTTCCAGCCACAGAAATATTATTTGTGACCATTGACATTCCAGTTAAAGTGACATTATCAACAATATTTAGGTGCCCTGCAATTGCAGACCCACCACCTACGATGCAATTTTTGCCAATGGTTGTACTACCCGCTATTGCGGTATTGGCAGCAAAAGCTGAATTGGCACCAATTTTAGCGTTATGGGCGATTTGCACAAGGTTATCAATAATGACACCATCTTCCAAAATTGTGTCATCCAATGCACCGCGATCAATACTACAATTTGAACCAACCCGTACATCATTTCCAATGATGACCGAACCCAATTGAGCAATTCGATGCCATTTCCCTTGATAAGGGGCAAAACCAAAACCCTCACTACCAATCACAGTATTGGCATGAATACGGACACGATCACCAATTTTGCATGACATCAGATTTACATGCGATTCAATTAAACCAGCGCGGCCAATTTCAACCCCATCATGTATGCTGACATGGGAATGGATAATCGTATCATCGCCAACAACGCAATTTTCACCAATGACCACATAATGACCAATATAAGCAGTATCTGAGATGATTGCTGATGGATGTATCTGTGCAGTGCTTTCTATACCCTGCTCAGTGTGTTTAACCTCAAAAGCATGGGTTAAAATGGCAAAGGCTAAATAAGGATTGGCAACAACAATAAAGTTTTGATGTCCAACCAAGTGATCTTTCAAATCTGCTGTAACAATAAATGCTCCAGCTTTAGACTGCTGTGCTTGCTCTAAGTACTTTTCACCATTTACAAATGCAAGATGTCTAGATTCTGCAGAATCTAGACTTGCTAATCCCTTAAGGATTAAATCAGCTTGACCTACACACTCACCTTGGACTAAACGAGCAAGATCTTCTAAGCGATACTGTTGAGGATTCATTGATTACTTAATTGCGTTAACCTTTTGAATCATTTTATCAGTTAAATCATACTTAGCGTCATAGGCAAGTGCTGAGTTTTTATTCAAAACAACATCTAATTGATTTTCTTTACGCAATTGTTCAGCAACCTGCTTTACACGACCATCAAATACAGTACGTACTTGCTGAATAGAGCTTTGCACACTGCTTTGCATGGTTTGCTGCAAAGTATTGAACTCATTCATTTTGGTTTGATACTGAGTCACCATTTTTTGCTTATCCGTAGCGCTCAACTTATCACCTGTTTGTAAACGCTGTTGTAAGTCTTGAAGCTCTTTACTAAGTTGATCAAGCTTCGTACTTTGCGGTTGAATTTTCTGTTGAAAACTCGAATTTTGCTGTTTTAAATAGCTACTATTTTCAACAACACGCTCAAGATCCACTACACCATAGCCAGCAGCATTCACCACTGTAGAAGTTAATGCTGTAAGTGTTAAAGCTGTAAGAAATTTTTTCATATTTATATCTTTCATGTAGAGAAACGGTCGACCTTAGAAGGTACGACCGATTTCAAATTGAATGTTCTTTGTTTCGTCGCCATCTTTATCATTCAATGGGTATGCATAGCTGAGAGACAATGGGCCAATCATGGTAATCCAAGTAAAGCCTACACCCACGCTATAGCGCATGTTATCAAGCTCGAAACCGAAGTTGTCTTTACAGTATTGCTTCGCATCTACACCAGCATCAGTTTTACTTCCAGTCATATATAACTGACCAGATGGAACATCACACTGCGTATCAAATACTTGCGCGCCTTCAGCAAAGATAACTGGGCGAACCTGACGTGTCCAATCCCCTTTAAATGGCAAAGGCAAAGCCAATTCTGTACCAAATTGGATCAGTGCGTTACCACCCACTTCCTCAAAATCATAATCTTTAGATCTTGATTCACTATAAGTCACACCTGGGTATTTTGGACCTAAGGTACTGTTATCATAACCACGTACCGAACCAAAACCACCTGCATAGAAGTTTTTATAGAATGGTAAGTCATTACCATAGCCCAACTTACCGTAGCCTCGTAACACAAAGTCTTTCGCAAGCGGGAAGTACGCCTGAGCATCATAAGTCAGTTTTTGATATTCAACATCACTGCCTGGCAATGCAATTTCGCCATTCACACGGTGTGACATCCCCGATGTCGGGAACACTGGACGGTTTAAGGTGTTATATGACCAACCCAAGTTTAAGTTATACGTTAAGAAGTCTCCAGTAAACTCAGAACCAAACGGTGCCGATGGATTAGCACAAGTCTCTCCTACTGGAATATTTTCATCTAAACAATAAGTAGATGTTGCAGTGGCTTTACCACCATGCGCCAGCAAGTAATCACGTACATAGGTCGATACATATGGACCTGTGGTTACTTCAGTTTGGTCGATGTTTAAACCCGCACTGACGCTTTGGTTTTCATCAATTGGATAACCAAAATTGATACCACCACCAAAACTATCCGTCACATAGTTATTGACGTTATAGTCTTCATCCAACTTAGTTTTACGGTAGTACATGTTATAACCACGACGTACACCATCAATCGTAAAGTATGGATCCGTCACACTTAGGTTGTAATAATCTTGCGTTTCTGAGCGGGATAAATCAATGGCAACAGAGTTACCTGTACCCATGAAATTAGTTTGACTTAAACCTGCTTGGAAGGTTACACCACCACTTTGTGAGAAACCAACTGCTAAGGTACTGGTACCCGAGTGCTGCTCTTCAACATTAATATTTAAATCAACCTGATCGGCTGTGTTCGGAACACGCGCCGGTTTGATATCTACAGTTTTAAAGAAACCTGTGCGCTCTAAACGAACTTTAGATAAATCAATTTTCTCATTACTTGCGAGTGCACCTTCCATTTGGCGCATTTCACGACGTAATACTTCATCCGCAGTTTTCGTGTTGCCAGTAAAGTTAATACGACGCACAGTCACTTGCTGACCTGGATTCACATAATAATTTAAATCCACCAGATGAGTTTCTTTATCAATCTGAGGCACGACGTTCACTTCTGCATAGTAATAACCTGCATTACCGTATTTACGTAGAAGCAACTGTTTAACTGCATTCACTTTTTCTTGTGAATAGATATCGCCATCTTTATAAATTTGTAAAGCTTTCAGCTCTGCTGGCGTGTATAAAGCATCGCCCAAAAATTTGGTTTCGCCAAATTTAAACTGTTCGCCTTCATCCACTGAAACTTCAACAAAAATATTCTTTTTATCTTCACTTAAATTTAAGCTTGAGTGATTAATATTAAAGTTGATATAGCCTTTGTTTAAATAAAGTGCACGTAAAGACTCTAAGCTTGCAGCCATCTTTTCACGTGCATAACGGTCATTACGTGAAATAATGGACGTCCAACCGCTTTCTTTTACCGCAAACGCTTGTTCAATTTCGCTTTCTTTAAATACGGTATTACCAATAATATTGATATCTACAACTTTTGCAGCCTTACCTTCAACAAACTCAATAGTAAGGTCTACACGGTTGTTCGGCTTCGCTGTTGTCACAACTTTTACATCAGCATCATAACGACCTTGCTGCATGTACTGTTGTTCAAGCTCAGACTCAACCGTCTGTAGCGCTGATTTTTTCAGCACTTCACCTTCGGTAATCCCCATCTTCTTCAAGCCTTCTTCCAAGGCCTCTTTAGGAATGAGTTTATTACCTTTAAATTCAACTTTAGAAATTAGTGGGCGTTCGACAACTTTGAAAACCAGCGTATCACCCTGCTTTTCTGTTTTAATGTCATCAAACAAACCTGTTGCATATAAACTACGAATGGCATTGGCAAGTGCTGCATCGCTCACACGATCCCCACTATTCAACGGAATCATTCCATAGACATTTGCTGGCGTTAAACGAACAAGTCCATCAACCTTAATATCACGTACTATATAATCTTCTGCTGCATATACTTGTTGTACTGTTGCCATAGCACTGATGAGCGCCAAAGGCATAAATAAATGTGTGTGCTGCATGCCAGTTTTTTCCGATGTAAAATTTAATTCCGTATCTACGCTTTTTTACAAACGCATAAAATCATTGAATAGTGCCAAAAGCATCATACTTCCGAGCAATACCATACCAATTTTTAAACCAACCAATTGTATTTGTTCAGAAACAGGTTTACCACGTATTAGTTCTATAAAATAATAGACCAAATGTCCACCATCAAGCATAGGAATAGGCAATAAATTTAATATCCCTAAACTTACACTCATCAGTGCCATAAATGAGATAAAAGTTTGCCAACCCATTTCCGCACTTTGTCCTGCGACTTTGGCAATGGTAATAGGCCCAGATAGGTTGTCTAAACCAATCAAACCGCGCACCATTTTCACAATCGAGTTCAAAATCATACTCGACAATTGACCAGTTTTATCCACCGCCATCATGAAGGCTTCAGCAGGATTATATTGTATCGTTTGTTTATATTCTGTAGGAATACTGATCTTTCCTGCGTCACTTTGTACACCCAAGACACCAGAAACCTTGCCCATATTGTCGCGCTTACCTTGCGGCATCACCTCAAGTTGTACTAATTTATTTTGACGAAGCACATCAATTTTTAACAATTTCTCAGGTGAAGCTTGAACCACTTGTACCACATCAAACCAATCATTCATCTTGATGCCATCAATCGCGACAATTTTGTCACCTTGTTGCATACCCTGACGAATGGCTGCACCATCTTCGCTCAACTTAGTCACGACCGCAGGAATTTTAGGTCGATAAGGCGTAAAACCCAGAACATCAAGCGGAGACTGTGTTTGATCTTTCAAGAAGTTTTGAATAGGCAAACTAAACGTTTTAACTTGTCCCGCACGTTCGGCCTGAATTTGGATTGATCCCGTTTCACCCACACGATCAACCAAGGCAAAATTCAACTTCTCCCAAGTGGGTGTCGTTAAGCCATCAACAGCGGTAATTTTATCACCCACTTGCATTTGAACTTGTGCTGCAGGTGTATGAGGTAACACTTTACCCACACGTGTATTCAACTGCTCTTGTGCAGGTAAAAACAAAATCCAAAACAGTAAAATGGCGAAGGCCAAGTTAATCAATGGGCCAGCTGCAACAATTGCGATACGCTTCCAAGGTGACTGACGATTAAATGCTTTGGGCGCATCCTCTTCAGCAACATCACCTTCACGCTCATCCAGCATTTTGACATAACCACCCAAGGGCAATGCCGAAAGCTGATATTGTATACCTGACTTTTTAGAGGTCCACTTTAAAACCGTTGGTCCAAAACCAATGGAATAAACTAAAACTTTTACGCCCAATTTACGCGCAACAAAATAGTGCCCAAACTCATGTATTGCAATAAGTGGGCCTAAAAGCAAAATTGCCGCAACAATCATAAACAAGGCGCTCATGCTTAAATTCCTATATTCACCACATATTGCTGAGCAACATGACGTGCGTTTTGATCGGCTTCTAAAATAACATCAAGTTGTGTTGCTGCTTGACGTGGGATGGTATTCAAAGTGTGTTCAACAATAGCAGGAATCTGCATAAACCCCACCTGTTGATTTAAAAATGCAGAAACCGCAATTTCATTGGCTGCATTTAAAATCGCAGGGGCTGTTCCCCCAGTTTTCATCGCTTGACGTGCCAAGCTTAATGCCGGGAATCGATGTGTATCTGGCGCTTGAAAATCCAACTGATGATTTTTAAATAAATCTAGAGCTGGAACATGGGTTTGAATACGCTCAGGCCATGCCAACGCATGTGCAATCGGCGTACACATATCAGGATTTCCCATTTGCGCCAATGTTGAACCATCCACATATTGCACCATGGAATGAATAATACTCTGCGGATGCACAACTACTGTAACAAAATGTTCTTCGATTGAAAAAAGATGACAAGCTTCAATCAGCTCTAACCCTTTGTTCATGAGGGTCGCAGAATCAACCGAAATTTTCTGCCCCATGGACCAATTCGGATGTTTGCACGCCTGCGAAGGCGTTACATTATGTAATTCATCTAAACTATGTTTTAGAAATGGCCCGCCTGATGCAGTCAGAAGAATACCAGAGACTCCGAGTTTCGGCTGTCCGTGACGCTCAGCTTGTAAATAGGTCGGCGGCAAGCATTGGAAGATTGCATTATGCTCAGAATCTACAGGAAGTAAAAGAGCCTGATGATCATGAGCAGCCTGCATCATGATGTCACCCGACATCACCAGTGCTTCTTTATTTGCCAAAAGGACACGCTTTCCTGCTTTTACCGCTGCTAGGGTCGGCATTAAACCTGCCGCACCCACAATCGCCGCCATCACCACATCCACTTCTGGATGTTCAGCAACTGCGATGAGGCCCGCCTCATCGGCCAAAATTTCAATGCTTTGCAAATTGGCTGCGACAAGTAGTTGGCGTAGTTCATCTACTTTTGCTTGAGGTACAACTGCAATTTGCGGTTGAAACTGCTGACAAATATCAACAAGCTCTTGCATCCGACTATGTGCAGTAACAGCAAACACAGAATAGCATTCAGCATGTTGTTGCAATATTTTTAAGGTGCTCTGCCCAATCGAACCTGTAACACCTAAAATACAAACAGATTGAGACATTTACAAATCTACGCCAATAAGTTTTAACATATATACACCCGCAGCAAAGATAGGTGCAGCAGCCAGTAACGAGTCAATACGATCCAACACCCCGCCATGCCCTGGCAAAATACGACCTGAGTCTTTAATTCCAGCACGACGTTTAATCATAGACTCAAACAAATCGCCGAGCACCGAACTAAATACAGTGACTACAGATAAAATAAGAAATAATAAATGCTGTGCGTAAGTTAAGTCTAAATAGAGTATTTCAACAGCGACCACAATGATCATGGCCGTAATCACACCACCATAGAGACCTTCCAAAGATTTATTTGGACTCACTTCAGGTGCAAGTTTACGTTTACCCAGTTTACGCCCAACAAAGTATGCCCCGCTGTCAGCACCCCATACCAATAAAAACAGGTACATTAGCCACCATGGAGACATCTTCCAGAGTGCAAAAATAGCGGTCACAGCTGAAGATATCAGAACAATACCAACCACCTTAAGGGTTGAATTATACCAAGCATCATAATTTGGATAGGATTTAACCCAATACAGGCTTAGCAGCCAACATAGGATAGAGGCAGCCCAAAGTAGAAGCGCAATATCGTTAAAGTATAAAGCAAGTGTAGCAAGGCCAGCACTTAGTAAACCAAAACCCCATGCTAGAGGTTTATTAACATTTTTTGTTGTACGGGGCATGAGTTTAAACCACTCATAGCCTGCAACCCCTGCCGCAATAATCATCAGCACAAACATTGGATAGTGTGACTGGGTTGCAAACATACAACTCAGTACAACGGCCACCAAAACCAATGCGGTTATAATCCGCTCTAACATTTATTAGTTCTCAATTTTATCTTGTAGAATTTGTTCCGTCGTTTTCCCGAAACGACGTTCACGCCCACCAAATACAGCCAAGGCGTCATCAAACTCTTCTACACTGAACTCTGGCCAAAGAGTTGGAGTGAAGTAAAGCTCTGCATAAGCTGCTTGCCACAACATAAAGTTCGATAAACGAAAATCCCCGCCTGTACGAATCAATAGATCCACAGCGGGTAAATCACTCAAACTAACGTATTGGCCAAAAACATGTTCATCAATTTGCTCAGGATCTAACGCTTGAGATTGAACAGCAAGTGCAATCTGCTTAGCCGCATGCGCCATATCCCACATCCCACCGTAACTAATTGCGATGGTCAAAGTCATCTTGTCGAAATTAGCAGTGTCTTGTTCGGCATGCAACATTAAGTCACGCAATTGCGGAGATAATTTAGAACGATCACCAATAAAACGTAAAGACATTTGATATTGATGCATACGAGGCAACTGTTCATGAATCGTGTCTTCCAACAGTTTCATGAGCAAATCAACTTCAGCTTGAGGGCGCTTCCAATTTTCACTCGAAAAAGCAAAAACGGTTAATGCTTGAATATTTTTTTTTCGACAATGCTCTACAATCGGGTCAAGGACATTTTTTCCTTCACGGTGACCATCGCCCTTTTGCATTGCATTTTTTTTGGCAAAACGATTGTTGCCATCCATGATGATGGCAACATGTTTTGGAAGAGTAAGCTTATCTTCTGAATCGGTCATTATACAAGTTAGACCTTCAACAACTCAGCTTCTTTATTCGCAAGACGTTTGTCAATTTCAGCAACAAACTTATCTGTGATTTTTTGAATATCATCAGATGCACGACGCTCATCATCTTCAGAAATTTCTTTTTCTTTCAACAATGCTTTGATGTCGCCCAGTACATCACGGCGAATATTACGTACTGCAACTTTTGCATTTTCAGCTTCGTTACGCGCAACTTTTTGCATGTCACGGCGTGTTTCTTCCGTCAATGCAGCCATTGGAACACGAATCGCATCAGCTGTAATTGGGTTTAGGCCCAAATCTGATTCACGGATGGCTTTATCAATTGCTGCAACCATGGTGCGTTCAAATGGCTGAACCAACAATGTACGCGAGTCTTCAACACCCACGTTTGCTACTTGGTTTAATGGCACATCTGAGCCATAGTAAGGAACCATTACCCCGTTTAAGATAGATGGATGCGCACGTCCTGTACGAACCTTAGCAAAACCATGCTCTAACGAGTCAAGTGACTTGTTCATACGGTCTTCTGCGTCTTTTTTAAGATCGTTAATCATGTGATCTTCCTTACTTAATTCGAAAAGATATAAATTCTAAAATAGTGTGTAGTATAGAGAGCTTTCTAGGTCACGTACATTAGTTCGTTACGTGAGTACCCTCTTTTTCACCCATAACCACTGAAAGCAGTGAACCTGCTTTATTCATATCAAAGACTTGAAGCGGTACATTATGGTCACGGCATAAGCAAATCGCCGTTAAATCCATCACACCCAATTTCTCATCTAACACTTGGTCAAAAGTTAAGGTGTCATATTTAACAGCATCATCATATTTGCTTGGGTCTTTGTTGTAGACACCATCAACTTTCGTTGCTTTTAGGATCAGGTTGGCTTCAATCTCGATACCACGTAAGCATGCTGCTGTATCTGTGGTAAAGAACGGATTACCTGTACCTGCGACAAATACACAAACTTCACCTTGTGTTAGATGACGAATGGCATCACGGCTTGAGTATGATTCAACTACAGCACCAATTGGCAATGCTGACATCAAACGAGTTTTGATATTACGGCGTACCAAAGCATCACGTAATGCCAAACCATTCATCACGGTTGCAAGCATACCCATTTGGTCACCGGTTACACGACCAACCAAACCATCTTTTTGTAATTGACTACCGCGATATAAGTTACCACCACCCACAACAATCCCGACTTGCACACCCAAACCCACTAAGTGCGCAATTGCCAAAGACATTTGATCAAGGACTTGAGCATCAATACCCATATCTTTATTTCCAGCCAATGCTTCGCCAGAAAGTTTCAGTAAGATGCGTTCAAAACGTGGTTTTTTAGAATCCAACATCGCAATAACTCCAATATCTAAATTTTAAAATTTTATTTGTGTCTCAATTCGATTTAATCGAAATCAATTGTGCATACAGATCATATTCGTCTGCATCGGTAATTTCGACTTCTAACAAATCGCCTGATTTAATCTGGCTTTTATCAATATCTTCTACAAAGACATTGCCATCAATTTCAGGAGCATCTGCGTATGAACGTGCAATCGCAACTGGGAATTCTTCATCAAGCTCATCGACCAGCACCGTCATTTTCTGACCAACACGCTTTTGAAGTTTTGCAGCAGAAATCGCCTGTTGCACTTCCATAAAGCGCTCATAACGCTGTTGCTTAATCTCTTCTGGCACGTGATCTGGTAAGTCGTTTGCTGTCGCACCTTCAACAGGTGAATAGGTAAAGCAGCCTACGCGATCAAGTTGTGCTTCTTTTAGCCACTCAAGCAAGATTTCAAAATCTTCTTCAGTTTCACCAGGGAAACCCACAACGAAGGTTGAACGAATCACCAAGTCAGGACATTTTTCACGCCACAGCTTTAAACGCTCAAGTGTATTTTCACTATGCGCAGGTCGTTTCATCAGTTTTAGAACTTTTGGGCTGGCATGTTGGAATGGAATATCCAAATAAGGCAAAATTTTGCCTTGTGCCATCAAGTCAATCACTGCATCCACATGTGGATATGGATATACATAGTGCAAACGCACCCAAATACCGAGTTGACCTAAGGCCTCACACATGTCATAGAACTTCGTCTTAACAGGTTGACCATTCCAAAAGTCTAATTTGTATTTGGTATCGAGACCGTAAGCAGAAGTATCTTGGGAGATAACGAGTACTTCTTTTACACCGGCACGTTTAAGCGCAGCCGCTTCTTCTAAAACAGAACCGACTGGGCGAGACACTAAGTCACCGCGCATACTTGGAATAATGCAGAAGGTACAACGATGGTTGCATCCTTCTGAGATTTTTAAGTACGCATAATGCTTCGGCGTTAAACGAATCCCTTGTTCTGGAACAAGGTCAATAAATGGGTTGTGTTTTGGTGGCTCAGGCACGTATTGGTGCACGGCTTCCATCACTTCTTGATATGCAGCCGCCCCTGTCACTTTTAAGACATTTGGGTGCATTTGGCGAATTTTATCTTCGTCTTTACCTAGGCAGCCCGTAACGATTACACGACCGTTCGCACTCATGGCTTCGCCAATGGCATCTAAAGACTCTTGCACTGCAGATTCAATAAAACCACAGGTATTTACAACAACTAAATCCGCACCATCATAATCTGATGCTACATCATAACCTTCAGTCTTCAACTGAGTTAAAATTCGTTCGGAATCAACCAATGCCTTAGGACAACCTAAAGAAACAAAACCGACTTTGGGGGATTTCATGAATCTGCGCTCCACTAGAATGCGCGTATTGTATGTCTTTTCTGTTTATAAAAACAGATCGATTCCACACTCTTTGTTTAATGCACCAAAATAAAACCAACACTGTAGTAGAATCAGTATAACGCACCATTTTAAGTCACTTTCAGTTTACTTGATTTTTAGAATCCGCTATATCTTTAGCTAATCGTTCATTTACAGCGCATTCCGCAAAAAAAGTGTGCTCATTTCACTATACAAAATCAAAGTTGGCGTGCATTTTGCTTTATTTGCATCAATTCAGTCCGCTATTTGGAACGGTTAATGCTTTATCAAGATGCCATTGCGCTATTTTAATACAGGATACATTCGCTAATGGATCACCCTATTTCTATCGACTATCGCCTTTTAGTGGACAATTTGACCACTGCGATTCTATTGGTCGACAGTAAATTAAATATTTTTTACTTAAATTCCTCTTGCGAAGCATTATTTGATATCAGCCTTTTACGCGCCTCTGGCCAACCTGCACTTAATTTACTCCATGCACCCAATGATGAGTTCAATACAGAAGAAGCACTTCTCAATACTTTAAACTCGGGACAACACTACACCCGCCGTGAAGCTATCATTAAGGTCAACTTTAAAGATATTCATGTTGACTATACCGTGTCACAGCTAAATTCAAATAAACCCTATCATCCTTTGCTTTTAATTGAGATCAATCCAATTGATCGGATGCTCAAAATTTCAAAGGAAGAAAACTTTTTACAACAACATCAGGTCGCACGCCAACTGATTCGTGGTGTTGCACATGAAATTAAAAATCCGTTGGGCGGGATTCGTGGTGCTACACAACTGTTAGCACGTAGCCTCAATGATCCGCAATATAGCGAGTTTACCGACATTATTATTAGTGAAGTCGATCGCTTACGTAATTTAGCAGATACCATGCTTGGTTCTCGTCAACTCCCAAGTTATGAGTTGGTCAATGTACATGAGCCTTTAGAGCGCGTTCGCTCACTCATAACCAACCAAACCAAAAAGAAAATTAAGATCACCCGTGATTATGATTTGTCATTACCTGAAGTGATGGCCGATCGTGATCAGCTGATACAAGTCATGTTGAACATTAGCGTTAATGCAGTGCAAGCCATGACTGAAAATAAAGAGTTCTTTGTCGACCACCAACCTGAGCTGATGTTACGTACTCGTATTCAACGTTTAGTGACCATCAATGGTGTACTGCAACGCTCTGTGGTGCGGATTGATATCGAAGACAATGGTCCAGGCGTTCCAGAAGAAATTTTAGAATCTGTGTTTTACCCGCTGGTCACGGGTCGTGCTAAAGGCACAGGACTAGGTTTAAGTATTGCGCAAAATATTATGCATCAACATAACGGAATGATTGAATGTCAATCTGTTCCCGGAAAAACAACTTTTAGCTTATATATACCTTGGGAGTTAAACCATGTCGCGAAATAAAATATGGGTAATTGATGACGATCGCGCCATGCGCTGGGTGCTGGAAAAAACGTTCAAAGAAGAAGGTTTTGACGTCACAAGTTTTGAAGAAGCTCAATCTGCTTTAGACCAACTCAGTTTAGATGCACCCGATGTGATCTTGACCGATATTCGTATGCCCGGCATAGATGGCTTAACTTTTTTAGCGAAAGTTAAAGCCAACTATCCTGATCTACCTGTCATTATTATGACGGCTCACTCTGACCTAGAGTCTGCTGTTTCAAGTTATCAAACAGGCGCATTTGAGTATTTGCCCAAGCCTTTTGATATTGATGAAGCCTTAGCTTTAGTGAATCGTGCGATTTTGCACATCACCAAAATGCAGCAGCAAGAGTCGGCAAAAACGGTACAACCGATTCAATCGACCGAAATCATTGGCGAGTCTCCTGCTATGCAGGAAGTCTTCCGTGCGATTGGTCGTTTGTCTCAGTCACACATTACAGTGCTGATTAATGGTGAATCTGGCACAGGTAAAGAGTTGGTTGCACATGCTTTACACCGCCACTCACCACGGAGCAGTAAACCTTTTATTGCACTCAACATGGCCGCGATTCCCAAAGACCTAATTGAAACAGAGCTTTTTGGTCATGAGAAAGGTGCCTTTACAGGGGCAAATACCCAACGCCAAGGTCGCTTTGAACAGGCCAATGGCGGAACACTGTTTTTAGATGAAATTGGCGATATGCCTTTCGAAACGCAAACACGTTTACTGCGTGTGCTGGCTGATGGCGAGTTCTATCGCGTCGGTGGGCATATTCCAGTAAAAGTAGATGTACGTATTGTTGCGGCAACGCACCAAGACTTAGAAAAATTGGTACATGATGGTCGCTTCCGTGAAGACTTATACCACCGTCTGAACGTGATTCGCATTCATATTCCAAAACTGGCGCATCGTAGCGAAGACATCCCAATGTTAGCGCAACACTTCTTGGCACGTGCAGGCAAAGAATTAGGCGTCAGCCCTAAAATCCTTCGCCCTGAAACGCAAGAATATATGCAACAGCTGCCTTGGCAAGGAAACGTACGTCAACTCGAGAACACCTGCCGCTGGTTAACGGTCATGATTACAGGGCGTGAAGTTTATCCTGAAGACTTACCGTCAGAGCTGAAGCAAATTCCAATTACTCGCTCAGGTGAAGATGCACAATCTGTGCAGAACTTAGATCGCATTGCAGTCCACCATTGGGACGAGTTGTTGGGTCAATGGGCTGTGCAAAAGCTGAAAAATGGCGAGATGAAAATCCTCGATATCGCCACCCCTATGTTCGAACGCACATTGATCATTGCTGCGCTGCAACAAACCCGTGGCCGTAAACGGCATGCGGCTGAGTTGCTCGGTTGGGGGCGCAACACCCTTACGCGTAAACTTAAAGAGCTAGGTATGGATACCGCAGACGATGAAAGTGAAGAGGAAGTTTTAGAAAACTAAGGCAGATTCAAATAAAAGCGCCGCAATGGCGCTTTTATTTATTAAGCCGTAAAGCCTAAATAGCGTGAATAGCCTTCAACACCAAGTGGTGCTTTTAACATGATAAAATTTGGGTAACTGGCTTGAGTTAACTCTTCAAACATAATGACTTGATCATCATGTGCATGGAGATCATCAACACTGCGCTGCATAGTCGCTTCAAATTCATCTGTGATATATTCAAAGCCAATATCCATCGCAATAAATAAGGTATGCTCACAAGGCTGAACGTATTGTTCCTGAGACCAATCAATTACCTGTTGTTGGCAGTGTGGACACGCTACGGGATCTGTCGCTTCACAGTCTAGTGGGATCAATTGATAAGTCATAATTTAGTTTTTAAACAAAGATGCTGCGAAGTTTAGCATAGGATAAAGTACCTAGAATAATCATGTCGACTTTAGAAAAAGCCATTGCACTGGCTGCAACCCAACATGTGGGGCAACTCGATAAGGGCGGACAACCTTACATCTTGCATCCACTTCGCCTCATGTTGCAATTTTCCAATCCCACCCTACAAATCATTGCGGTGTTGCATGACATTTTGGAAGACACCGCAACGACTGCTGAAGACTTAAAAGCGCTTGGCTTTAGTGTCGAGATCATTCAATCCATACAAGCACTGACCAAATAAACAGGTGAATCACGTTTGGAAGCGGCTAAGCGCACTGTATTAAACCCTCTTGCAACCCAAGTGAAATATGTTGATGTACTCGATAATATGAACCTTACGCGCATAAACAATCCAACAGCACACGACTTTGCACGACTTGAAGAATATAAAGTGGTGCTTGAAATACTCAAACAAGCGAAAACTCAGCGAAACCCTTAAAATAGCTGAGTATTTTCAATTAAATCTCTACAATTTCAAAATTGACAAACTGCAACGATCACTTTTTAATTAAGCTTATCGTTGCACAAATGGACATCGTGAATGTTAAGCGATTTAGATGATTTTTATTGTTTTGCTCAAGTGGTTGAACATGGTGGTTTTAGCGCAGCCGAACGCGCAACAGATATTCCTAAATCCAAGCTCAGTCGACGCGTGTATAACCTCGAAGAGCGCTTGGGTGTACGCCTAATTCAACGCAGCTCTCGCCATTTCGCAGTGACCGATATTGGTATGAATATTTACCGTCATGCGCAAGTGATGATGAATGCTGCACAAGCCGCACACGATTTGGTCGATCATCTCAGTTTACAACCGCGTGGCGTCATTAAACTCAGCCTGCCAGTATCGATTGCACAAAACGAAATTGCACGCATTTTACCAAGTTTCTTAAAAACCTATCCCGAAATTAAAGTGCAAATGATGGTAACCAATCGCCGTGTGGATATTATCAACGAAGGTTTTGATATTGCCCTTCGCGTCCGCTCCAATCTAGACGATGATCCAAGTTTGGTAATTCGTAAATTTGAAAATATCGAGCAGCATTTATTTGCCAGCCAAGCCTACTTAAATGAATTTGGCGAACTGAAACAACCTGAAGATTTAAGCCAACATCATATACTGAGTATGGTTGATGAGCATTTAGATCAACATATCATCGTGCATAATGATGCGCAGCAACAAAAGAAAATACGCGTCAATCCTGTAGTGATGGGCTCTGATTTGAGTATGTTGGCTCAACTGGTCCGTAAGAACTGCGGCATTGCCTTACTTCCAGACAGCATCGTACAAGATATGGTGAAAAGTGGTGAGCTGGTTCGTGTCCTACCCGACTGGAAAGCACCACACGGTATTTTTCATGCGGTCTATCCTTCACGTCGTGGTTTATTGCCTGCTGTCCGCGTGTTTATTGACTATTTAATTGAACACCTTAGCGCAAATAAATCACTTTAAACCCTACACATGCTCAATCACATTGAGCCAATCCATGAGACAAAAAAAAGAGCTTAACCGAGGTGGATAAGCTCATAAACTTTCAAAATAAGAAACTACAGCGAGTATCTTGGAAACAATTTTAGTGACAAAATAAAGTCTAGACCAATAGCTTACATGTATAAGTGTTAATCAAAAAATATCAAAAACACGACAAATAAAGGCTTTCAGAAATATCAGTGATTGCTTTTAAGACTTAATTTAGCTTTTAGGCCACAAAGCTAGACCAAAGTCTAAAATTTAATCACCGACAAAACATCAACTTAAATTTCTGAATAACTGCCCGTACCTTCAGGCCAAGGTGATAGTAACTCAAAACCGGTTTCAGTCACGAGTACCATATGCTCCCACTGCGCAGTTAAAGACTTATCGGCAGTCACGACTGTCCAACCATCCTTAAGTTCTTTGACATGCGCTTTGCCCATATTAATCATCGGTTCAATTGTGAACACCATGCCCGCTTTAAGCTGCATCCCCTTACCTGGTTGACCATAGTGCAATACGCTTGGCTGTTCGTGATAAACTTTGCCAATACCATGACCACAATACTCGCGTACCACACTATAACCTTCACGGTGCGCAACAGTTTGAATGGCATAACCAATATCACCAAGCGTCGCACCTTGCTTCACAGCATGAATACCCGCAACCATCGCCTCATAAGTCGTATCGACTAGCTTTTTGGCTTCCGGTTTCACTGTACCCACATAGTACATACGACTGGTATCACCAAAGTAGCCATCTTTAATAATCGCCACATCAATATTAATAATATCGCCATCTTTGAGTACAACATTCGGCGATGGAATACCGTGACAGACCACTTCATTTGGAGAAATACAGGTGGTTTTGGTATAGCCATGATAACCAATATTGGCAGGCGTCACTTTTAAGGTATTTACAATGAAGTCATGACAAATATCATCCAGATATTCAGTCGTGACACCCGGCTTTACATGCTCACCAATCATCGCTAAAACTTCGGCAGCCAAACGACCAGATATACGAAGTTTTTCTACATCTTGTTCAGTTTTTATGCTCACATTTAAGCCACGCATTGAAATATCCTCAATTATGAAGTCGCAAGTATAGACCTTTTCTCAATATTTTTGTTCAAACTTAAATCTTAGGGTAGCCTCCAACAACCAACCTTTAAAAAAATTTGTGTAATTTTAAAGCATTTGCACTACGACTTTTAATTTAGGAAAAATAGTGCCTCAAGCTTTTCATATTTATAATTTTTCTATTTTAAAATGAATAATCAATCACATATATCAACCTATTTTTTACAAGTTGATATATTCACTTTTCATCTTATAAAAAAATTTAATACTACCCATGAAATAAATTAGCCAAAAAAACACTTATGCACTAAAATCGTCCCCTTTGTTCAACTCGATCTCCCTTTTATGACAAGTCTGCGTACTCGGGATATTGTTGCTTTGGGTTTTATGACTTTCGCACTCTTCATTGGTGCGGGCAACATTATCTTTCCACCGATTGTGGCTCAACAAGCGGGTGAGCATGTATGGCTTGCAGCTTTTGGTTTCTTAATCACTGCTGTAGGCTTACCTGTAATCACCATTATTGCGCTGTCACGTGTCGAAGGTTCGATTCAAATTTTAAGTTCACCTTTGGGTAAAATAGCCAGTCTCATTTTAACCATTACGTGTTACCTAACTGTCGGACCACTCTTTGCGACACCACGTACTGCAACCGTTTCTTATGAAATTGGTTTTTCATCTTATCTTGGAACATCAAGCAGCAGCTTGCTGATCTACAGTGCAATCTACTTTAGTGTAGTTACCCTCATTTCACTGTATCCAAACAAGATTTTAGACACGGTTGGCTATGTACTCTCGCCACTAAAGATTTTATCTTTGACCATCCTTGGCATTGCGGCGATGATGATTCCAACGGGTTTCGTTCCGCCAGCCATCAATAATTATATCGACAGCCCTGTTTCTGAAGGTTTTGTAAATGGTTACTTGACCATGGACACTTTAGGTGCTTTGGTTTTTGGTATTGTAATTATTCAAGCAATTCGTTCACGCGGTGTCAGCAACCCTAAACTGATTACACGTTATGCGGTTATTGCAAGTATTATTTCTGGTATTGGTTTAACTGTAGTTTACCTCAGCTTATTTAAACTTGGCCTTGGAAGCCATGAAGTCGCAGCAAATGCGAGCAATGGTGCAGTGATCCTGCATGCATATGTTCAACATGCATTTGGTGACTTAGGTTCTATCTTCCTTTCTGCCATGATTTTTATTGCGTGTATGGTTACTGCGATTGGCCTGACCTGTGCGTGTGCTGAATATTTCAGTTCAATCACTAAAATTGGCTATAAAGTTTGGGTCTTTATTCTGATTGGTTTCTCTTTCATTATTTCCAACTTAGGTTTAACCAAACTTATCGCCTTTTCTGTGCCTGTTTTAAGTGCAATTTATCCACCTGCAATTGTAGTGATTATGCTGAGCTTTGGCTGGAAATTCTTTAATCATCCTCGCCGAGTGATCGCACCTGTTACCGCAGTGTCTTTGGTCTTTGGTATTGTAGATGGTTTAAAAGTTGCGAACTTTGAACTGCCTTATGCGCTGACTCACTTACCTCTTGCAGAACAAAACCTTGCATGGCTTATCCCATCATTGGTGGTTTTTGTAATTGCTTTTGTAATCGACAAAGTGAAAAAGTAAGCAAAAACTGATGTTGTTAAAGTCTAGTTTTACCCAAACCTGATTTTAAGCATGATCAATATTTGTTACATTTTATCCAAATGGACACATATTGTTTCATTTCTTTCTACATCAGTTTTTATACATACTGACACATTTCATATACACCGCTAAAGTCGTATATCAACACCTTCATATCTCTTATAAATTTAATATTAGAAAATAAAAAACTCTTTAAAGCCTGTCCTATCAAGCTATTCATGGCATCAATATTGCTTTATACAATCTATGTATAAGCTTACATGCATCATTTATTTGTCATCTTATACCGTAACGAAATACTATTTATTCACTAAAAAAATGCTACATACATATTTTCTGATTGGTATAGCATAATTTCTCTGAAAAATAGTTGTTTTTGCTCTTGATCAACGCAAGTTTTAGCAGTACAACATTAAGAACTAATCCGACTAAACACATTGGTTTTTAGTCAAAAACTCAAGGAGGGATGGAGATGTTATCATTACATTTCAACAAGCAAGTCTTCATTAACGCTCTGAAGGCAAACAAGAATATGGTGACGTATTTAAGTACCACCATTGCCCTGATGGTCATTATGATCATGCATGGTTTAATTCAAGGTAACCTTAAAGCTGAATATTTTGCTTACGCTATCGTCGTATCATTTGCCTTTTATTTATGGGCAGTCGTCGATCAAAAATTCCGAAAGGCCACACAGTCAATTGACTAGCAAACAGGTGGATGATTAGTCATCCACCTTTGTAAAAGTATAAAAATTAAAAAAACTATAAGAACAACTTAAAATAAACCTAGAAACATTCCCCACAACAAACCCAACGTCGCCACAATTTCCCCCACAACCAATGCTATCATTGCCATCAGCATGATTGATTTGGATAAAGTCCATTTTCCTAAAACATGCGGACTACGAAATTGGTTATTGGTGTCTTGCAACACCCCATGCACAATATAGCTCAGTATCGAAAAGCTAAAAAAGAATAAATTAATTCCCACAAACAGCATATTCACAGGTTCAGGCAAGACTGAAATTGCGGCCATTACCGCAATAATTAAACTTGCAGGTGCATATAGCAAACTGCTGCGGTGTGCGATATCAACATAATAGTGTGCGTGAAACTGTGGTGAATGGCGTATTTGTGCATATTTCCATACCCCTGTCAGCATCCCAACAAATAGAAAAATCCCACTAAATAAAAGAGCAAATTTTACCGACATATCTAATTCAACAAACTGCATGTATTTTCCTTTTTTATTTTCACCCTATTCTATACAGATCTACTTGACTTCAAAGTCATAGATTAGACAAGTTTCTTTTTGGAACTTAGGTAGAGTAGAAGCAAATTAAAATGCTTAAACCGATTATGCAAAATTACGAAACTTTAACCATCACCTGCTCTGACCATTATTCACTCAGTGGACGCTTTTATGCAGCCCAAGGCACACAACAAGCCCTACCTGTTTTAATCTGCCCTGCAACAGGTATTACCCAACAGTTTTACCATCATTTTGCATCATGGCTTGCCGATCAAGGCTATGCCGTTTTGGTTTTTGATTTTCGCGGCATTGGTGAGTCTCTGCATGAACCACTTAAAAAGTCGAAAGCCAGCATCGTGCAATGGGGGCAATTAGATATCCCCGCAGCGATGGAAGTGCTATTGAATAAGACCCAAACAACACAAGTGATCTTGCTCGGTCATAGTGCAGGCGGGCAACTATTAGGTATTAACCCAAACTATGAAAAAGTCGCAAAAGTCATTGCTGTTGCAGGCTCAACCGGACACGTAAAAGATTTGAAAGGTCGTACCAAACTCTTGGCTCCTGTGATGTTTAAAATGATCTTTCCTATTGCACGTTATACCTTAGGTTACGGACCGACCAATGCCATTGGCATGGGCGAAAACCTACCCAAAGACGTGGCGCGTGATTGGGCACAGTTTTGCAGCAAACCGGGTTATGTAATCAATGCCTTAGGCAAAACAGTACAAGATGATTTCCACCGTGATATTCGCTGTCCAATCATAGCCATTTGGGCATCGGATGATGAAATTGCCACACAAGTGAATGTCAAAGGCCTACTCAGCCTTTACCCAAATGCCCAAACAGATCAAATTGAACTCAAACCACAGGCTTATGGCCACAAAACCATTGGTCATATGGCGATGTTTAAGCGTTCCCATCAAAACTTATGGCCTGAGATTGCAGCACAGCTTTCATCTTAAGGCGTCACATATCAAGCCAAGCCTATCGCCAGTTCAAGCAACACTTGCTTGACTGGCTTTATTTTCACCGCAAAGTTGCAGCTTTCAGATAAAAACCAATGCTATTGATAAATTTAATTTTATTAATCGATAAATAAATATTATATTTCCACCACGAATTTTTATTAAGTCATAGTTCATGTGATGTCTATCGCATGTGCTAGAGATGGATGAATCATGTCTGCACAACAGCAACCCCAGCTTAAGCATGGGCTGAGCAACCGTCATATTCAGCTGATTGCTTTAGGTGGCTCTATTGGTACAGGCCTATTTTTAGGCATTTCTCAAACCATAAAACTGGCTGGTCCTTCAGTTATTTTAGGCTACGCATTGGCGGGCTTAATTGCATTTTTCATGATGCGCCAGTTGGGTGAAATGGTGGTTGAAGAACCCGTGAGTGGTTCTTTTAGTTATTTTGCCTATAAGTTTTGGAGTCCTTTTGCGGGCTTTATGTCTGGTTGGAACTATTGGGTACTCAATGTTTTAGTCTGCATGGCGGAACTCAGTGCCATCGGGCTCTATGTCCAGTATTGGTGGCCTGAAATTCCCACATGGATTTCAGCACTTGGTTTCTTTGTACTGATCAATGCCATCAACCTGCTGCATGTCAAAGTGTTTGGTGAAACAGAATTTTTATTCTCCATGATTAAAATTCTCGCAATCATTGCCATGATTGGATATGGCGCTTGGTTACTGGCAAGTGGTCACGGTGGTGCACATGCCTCTATTTCCAACCTCTGGGCTCTAGGCGGTTTCTTTCCCAATGGGATTTCTGGCTTAATCATGGCGATGGCCATCATTATGTTTTCCTTTGGCGGGATTGAACTCGTTGGTATTGCTGCTGCGGAAACCAAAAATCCGACTACAACTATTCCTAAAGCAGTCAATCAAATTGTCTATCGTGTGTTGCTGTTTTACGTGCTTACGATCATCGTTCTGCTCTCATTGTTTCCATGGAATCAAATCGCAGAAGGCGGTAGTCCTTTTGTTTTGATTTTTGACTCCTTAGGTAGTCAAGGCGTTGCAACTGTACTGAATTTTGTGGTCTTAACCGCAGCCATATCGGTGTATAACGGTACCAACTATGGCACGAGTCGTATGCTGCTAGGTCTGGCAGAACAAGGTAATGCCCCACAGTTTTTAAAGAAGATTAACCAACGCGGCATCCCTTATGCAGCCATTTTATGCTCTGCATTGGTGACCTTACTGTGTGTCGTCTTGAATTATATCTTTCCAGAAAAAGCCTTTAAACTGCTAATGAGTCTTGTGGTTTCAGCCATTGTGATTAACTGGATGATGTTGGCGTTGACCCATTTAAAATTCAAGCAACGTATGCTGGCATTGCAAAAATCAACCTTGTTTCCAACTTTGATTTACCCCATCAGCAACTATATCTGTATTGTATTTATGCTTGGTATTTTAGTGGTGATGTGGCTCACACATGATATGCGAATTGCAGTGATGCTGATTCCACTTTGGATTGGCTGTTTAACCCTAACTTATTGGTTTAAACAAAGATCAAAAATGCAAAAAATACAATAAATAAGTCAGCAAACAGCGCCAATAAAAGGCACCCTTCCCTTTAAGGGCGCTGGTTGCAAATCAAAGCCAATTTCCCAAATGACTTTGATTGAATCACTTTATTGTAGTCATGACCGATGCAGAGTGTTTCTCTTTTATTTGCTTATTTTGAGTATTTATTGAGAAATATTTTCACATAAAATAGTTTATAAAGAAAATTATACGCAGGAATACGTTATGAATGACGCTCACTACGTTTTAGATAAAATTGACCGTCGTATTTTGTCTGAACTTCGCCAAGATGGCCGTCTGACCGTTACCCAGTTGGCTGAGAAAGTTGGGCTGTCCTCTTCTCCTTGCTGGACACGTGTAAAACGCCTAGAAAATCTCAATATCATTGAAGGCTATACAGCAAAGATTAATTCAAAAGCCATTGGGATTAATGAGCTGTTTTTTATTGAAATTACCCTTGAACGCCATGATGATGAAATCTTAGAACAATTTAGTGAAGCACTGGCTTACATGCCTGAAGTGGTTGAAGCGCATTTAGTAACTGGCGATTACGACTACTTACTTAAAGTCGCAGTAAAAAATGCAGAACACTATGAGCGCTTTTTGCGTAAAAACTTATATTCAATGAAAGGTGTGCGTCATACACGCTCCATTTTTGCCTTACGCCCTTTGAAGCTCGAAAATAAATCCGACCTCATTATGATTGAGTGATTGCTGCAAATATTGTGTAAATGTGGTTTAATACACGCAGTATGAGATGAGCCTCTTACAGTATGTTCCTTAGATGTGCATACGACTAGCCCCTAACCATGGGGCTTTTTAATGTCTATACGTTTTAGAATACTAATGTTTTAGATAGTGCAAATTATTCCAATACAAAACCGTAACCAATAAAAAAGCACCCTAAAGTGCTTTTTTATTAACGATATCATCTCTAAAATATTAACCCAAAATACCAATTGAGAGCTGAATCACAAAAGCATTCACAATATCGACAAAGAATGCACCCGTCAGCGGAATGATCAAAAAGGCTTTATGGGATGGTCCATAGGTATTGGTTACCGCTTGAATATTAGCAATTGCTGTCGGTGTCGCACCTAAGTTGACACCACATTGGCCTGCACAAAGTACCGCAGCATCGTAGTTCTTCCCCATCACACGAAAGGTCACAAAGTACAAATAAAGTGCTAAGAACAGTGTTTGAACAATCAGGATAATCACCAGTGGGCCAGCTAAATCTGCCAACAACCAAAGCTGTAAGGACATCAACGCCATGGCTAAAAACAGTGCCAGTGAAGCATTGCCAAATACATCGATGCAGCGGTCAAAAACCTTAACTCTCAACCCATGCTCTAAAATATTACGTAAAATCACACCACACATTAGCGCCCAAACAAAACTTGGTAGCTCAAACCACTGCCCTTTAGCTACCGCTGTCATGAAGTATGCAAAGCTGATACAAATGGCAAACATCCCCATGGTTTTGACCGCATCATCTGCCGTAATTAGACGCGTTTTTTCAGGAAATTCAAATGGAGCCGTTTGTGCTGAAGGTGGCGCTTCATTACGCCCTGTTGCAGCTGGAATTTCTTCAGCCAACTGGTAGCGACGTATCAGAAATTTAGCGATAGGTCCACCTATTACCCCACCAATGATTAAACCAAATGTTGCACTTGCCATACCCAGCACAATCGCACCATGCACACCATGTTCTTGTTCAAATATCGTGCCCCATGCACCTGCTGTCCCATGACCACCTGTGAGTGTGACCGAGCCTGTAATTAAACCAATCAGCGGGTCTAGACCTAAAACTTTGGCAAGACTAATACCGACCACATTTTGCAGCAGGACAAATACAATAACGCAGACTAAAAATATAAGCAGCGACTTCCCACCTTCTTTGAGCTTAACTAAGCTTGCACTTAACCCCACAGAGGTGAAGAACATCAGCATAAAAATTTGCTGAATATTGGTATCAAAGTTGACAGTTATGTTTGAACTTTTAAATAAGCTATAAGTGATAACAGCTGCAACCAACCCACCCGCAACTGGTTCGGGAATGTTATATTTTTTTAAAATACTGACTTTATTCACAAATACATAACCGACCAATAGCACAGCAACTGCTGCAACAATGGTCATAAATGCATCGAATTGATAGTTCATGAGATATCCAATGATGCTTATTGCATTAATTCTAAAACAGATAAGTCAGTGATGAACAGGCTAAAGTTTCTCAATGTACAATTTCTATGCTTTAGATTACATGATGTTTTAAAACTGAGCTCAGTATTTTAAAAATACATAATCTTAAAAAATAAAAAGACCCAATTGGGTCTTTTTATTTTTATAGCAGCGTAACTTTAAAATTAAAATTTATAATGAAAGCTTAATGTTGCATTTCTTGGTTCACCCCAAATCATTGAGTCTGAGCCTATTCCATCATAATATTTTTTATCAAATAAATTATTTACATTAAGTTGTGTACTAAAATTTGGATCAAACTTATAACCCAGCATTGCATTTGCAAGAGGCTTTGTTGCACAAAGATTTCATAACTATATGATTTTAAAAGTTTTGATTATTTTTTGATCCAAAATTAAATTTATTTAAATCAGATGCTTACATATTTATGCAACAAAGCCTGTTCAATCCGGAAGATAGATAAGGCGGCATTTAGCTTTCCATCCAAATATTCACCTTTTAAACCCATTTCATAGCTTTTACCGTCAATAGGATCAAGGTAATTGCCACTTACATCTTTTCTGTTTTGTGGTTTAAAAATACTGGTATAGCTCACGTATGCTGAATAATCTCGCGCAACGTCATAAATAAGGCCAAAGTAAGGTGTAATCTCATTTTTAAACTCTCTATTCCCTTTACCATCTGCTGCTTCGTATTCCCAATTTGAAACACGAACACCTGCAACTGCTTTTAATGGATCTAAAATATGGAATTTACCTGAAATGTAACCTGCTGTTTGAACCGTGTTATTGAGTACACCTTTTTGATTTTTTTCTATAGGTACAACAATTTGGGTATTCATATCGTTAAAGTTTAATGTATCTACATTTAATACATTCCCTCCCGTATAATAAGAACCTCCAAAGTTATTTTTCTTTAATTCAGATTTATTCCATGCCCCTCCAATAACAACCTCTTGCTCAAGGCCGGCAAGTGTGAAAGGTGCTGCGATATAAACATCGACATTATTTTCATCGGTAAGTTCATCATCTGCATAAACAGAAACATTATATTTTTTGGTAGTCTTATTATAGACAGGAAGTTTATTTGTTTCTTTATTCACTTGCCCTGTTGTGTACAACAAGTTTGAAGATGAATCTTCTTGTCTATATAAATATGAAACGTTTAAACTTACATCATTAAACAAAGTATGCTTTAAGTCAGCAAAAAGCATTGTCGTTTTGGCATCCCAATACGTCCAGTCAGAACTGACTGTCAGTGATCGATCAAAATTGGTCTGGTACCATCGGTATAAAATGCGGGTAAGCCTCCCCAACGTACACCATCGCGATTCAACTCTTGATAAGATGCAGCGAAAGATAATAATGTTTTATCGCTAATATCATAATCAATTGCACCATAAACAATATTTCGCTCTTTCTCATAAAAATCCATAAATGAATCTTCATCAGAATCTTTTACGAAGATGCGTCCACGAAGTGAGCCATCATTATTTAAAGGTGCAGATAAATCTGCCAAGCTTGAATAACTATTCCATGAACCTGCCGATGCACTTACTGATCCAGCAAATTCCCTTGAATTTGCATGCTTACGGATTAAATTAATACCCATTGCTGGGCTTCCAGCTCCAGTCATTAAACCATTAGCACCTTTTACGACTTCAACACGATCATAAATGCTTAAATCTAGGTCAGCTGCCACTAAGTTTGCAGTTGTTGGCTTGCCATCGATGAGGAAATAATCTACATCAAAACCGCGTGCATAAGGTCGCTGACGTTCGTCCGTACGCGGAATAGATACACCTGTAATATTACTCATCAAATCTTGGAAAGACTCAATATTACGGTCATCTAAATATTCTCGGGTATAGACTTTGACTGTTTGTGGCGTTTCACGCAGTGATAAATTTAACTTGGTTGCGGTATTTGTGCTGCTCGTCGTATAGCTGCCTGTATTTTCGGTGACTGCTGTTTTATCTTGGGCTGTAAGGGTGATGGTCGCCAAGTGTGCATTTGGCTGAGACCTTGCATTCGCCTCCTCCTCTTCCACGGTGTTTGCGTGTGTTATAGACAGCATGGCAGTTGAAGATAGGAAAATAATTTGCATCGCCAAATAGAGTGGCTTTTGTGTAGACAGAGGACGTTTAAACATATCGGGACATTCACAGCTAATGAGAAAAAATAAGACAATGAATTGATAATTTTAAAGTGCACGCATGCCTACTATGCTTAAGTAAAACAAGCACGTTTGTAGTATCACAAGTACTAAGTTTTATAAAATCCTTTTCGAACATCTCAGTGGTTTGAGTCATTACATATCAATCCATTTCGAAAAATTATAAACAAAAAATAACGCAAGTGATACTAATTATCATTAGCAAATACATCTTTAATTTAGATTTAAGATATTTGTATTGCCGATATACGTTCCTCTTCACAGAAGACTGAGCAAAGAACAAACAATCGCTATTTATAATGCTCTAATTTTTTATAATTATAAATATGAGAACAAAAAATAGACCAAGTATATTTTGGTCTATTTTTAACTCATAAATCCATTGATGACTTACTCAATGTCATACACCCAATTTCGTGCTTGTTGGTCTGTCGTAGTTTCACAAACATAATAGTCATGATCCCACGCATCTTGATGGAAAATTTCCATTTTTCGGTAGGTCACTTGTTTGCTATTTTCCACACAAATAAAGCTATCGCCTTGATCTTTAACTTGAGTTCCGTTGAGGAAACCACCAATACAGAGGAATCGAGATTGTTTAGGCATTCAATTTACTCATCATACGATTCATAAAATTATCATAATTACCTATTTGATGTTCCCAAAATTCATCTTTCTCAATATTTTTTATAAAATTAAGAGGGTCAATATTTTTCACATCACTTTCTTCATCGAATGAACTATTTACAATCGAATCCATAAAATCAACTTTTCCATTTAAAGATATAATTATTTCATCCATTGATATTTTTAAATGATTATCAAAATAGTGATGATCAAACTCTAAGGTTGTATCTATAATCCAAGAGTGAATTTTTACATCATCTAAATTTTCAAAAAATTGATTTAAAAAACCATTTTTCACAAATTCAACTTTTTTGGAAAGTTGATAAGCAGCCTTATTCAGAGTGAAATTTCGATATTCATAAATTTCTTGAATACTACTTTTAATATAAGTCGATTTAACCTCTACGACGATAACATGATTTTCACATATAGCAATAAGATCAATTTCACCAACTTCTCTATCTGCAGGTTGATATTGGCAAAATACATTAAACCCAGCATTCTTAAACTTCTCAGCTAAATTTAATTCAATATTATCTGTTTCACTTTTAAGTTCTAAACGATTTTTATGCAGCTTACGCACATAATTAATCATCATCGTATTTACATTTTGAAATGCAGTTAGCCATGGAAATTGAAAAACGAAATTATCGATTTTGTAAAATGGCTTTTGTTGAAATGTTGAATGATGATCTTCACTATACAAATCACAAGTCCAAAAATTCAAAATTTGTTCCATTTTATTTTTTTTGACAGTATTTGAACTGCCTTTTACCCATGATGACATTCTTTTAATCTTATCTTCTTGCCTTGCAAATGTGAAAGGCATTCTATTTTCACCTATTACAAAACCATGCATAGTTAGTTCTGTTAAAGCATGCAAATTACTTTCAGCATGAGGTAAAAAACCTATAAATTTTTCTATATGATCTTTTAAATAATGAGCTTGTGATAAAGTCATAGTAATCATGATTTCATAAGCATCTAATTTTTGTTGATTAATACTGAAGTCTAAAATCCCATAAACTTGTTCTAATTGTTCTTTAACAGCAAAAGCCTTAGATAAAGCAACTGCATTAGCTTCTAAGTTATGACCAGTATTTATAATGCTATATATAACATCGGAATTTAACAGTTTTTTAGTACCAATACCCAACCAATAACTTATGAGTAATGAATTTTTCTCTGACCAATTATCTTTTTTATCTTTTGTATTAGTATAAATCAATTCTGAATTTTTCAGCTCGTAATTTACCTGCTTATCAAAACTAAACGACTCTAGTACATTTCTTTTATAATTTATAATCTCAATTTTGATAGCCACAAGCTTTTTATACAATTCATACTGCTCTTGAAGAAGCGGAGTCATTCCTTCCCCGATTAAGAAAGGCATTAATTTATTTTTCAGTGCTAATCCTATTGATTGATCCGTCAGTTTTTTAGTATTTTTTTTAGAAAATTTAACTATTTCATCAAAAGCTTTCCAAACTGTTTCTGCTGAATTATTTTCATTTTCATCAAACTGATAAGGCAAATAATTAAAGTAATCCTGATTTGGAATCAAATATTCATATGCATATAAACTTCCAAAAGCCATAGCCGTAATTTGACCAATATTCAGCCTATTCTTAATATCTTCATAAATGTCTAATCGATGCTTATATTGTGATTGTAAATACTCTTCAGTCTGAAAAAATATAGACAGTTTTTCTATATTAACTTCTTGTTTAATTTCATTTAGTACAGACCAGGAATGATGTTCCGCATTAAGGATTATGCCAGAATAACGCACAGCTAAAATAAAGCTTTGAACATCAAGTTTTAAATAATTTAGACAAATACTTTTATCAACCAAATTAAAGCGAACATATTGGCTTAGTGCGAGAATATAATTTTCACTTTGTGCATCATCAACTGTCAAAAATTTAATAAAACTTGATTGCCAAAACATATCAAATTTATTTTTAAATGTACCAAGCTTGGGTTGTGAACTTTTATATAAGAGGTTTTGGACAATTTTTTCTTTTGCTACTTCAAAACCAAACTCTGCTACAAGAAATTCAAATTTATTTTCGTAATAATTTTGCATAAAAAATAAGGGCTGATTACTCAGCCCTTATTTCTAACTCAATTTAATTTATTTTTCAACAAATTAAGCCAATTGAGCAGCAGCAATTTTCTTAGTATCGATGTCTTTAGCAGCATCTGTATACTCGCTCATCTTGTCGAAGTTCAAGTATTGGTAGATGTCAGCAGACATACTGTCGATTTGAGCAGCGTACTGTTGGTATTCTTCTGGAGAAGGTAATTTACCCAATACAGCAGCAACAGAAGCAAGCTCAGCAGATGCCAGGTAAACGTTCGCACCTTGACCTAGACGGTTCGGGAAGTTACGAGTAGAAGTCGATACACAAGTAGTGTTCGGAGCTACACGTGCTTGGTTACCCATACATAATGAACAGCCTGGCATTTCTGTACGAGCGCCCGCTTTACCATAAGTATTGTAGAAACCTTCTTCCATCAATTGGTGTTCGTCCATACGAGTTGGAGGAGCCAACCATAGACGAGTAGATAAAGAACCACCAGGTACTTTGTCTAGAAGTTTACCAGCTGCACGGAAGTGACCGATGTTAGTCATACAAGAACCGATGAATACTTCATCAATTTTTACGCCTTGAACGTCAGAAAGAAGTTTCGCATCATCTGGGTCGTTCGGGCAGCAAAGAACTGGTTCTGTGATTGTAGAAAGGTCGATTTCATACACTTTCGTGTATTCAGCATCAGCATCAGCTTTAAGAAGTGATGGGTTAGCCAACCATTTTTCCATGTTCTCAACACGGCGCGCCATAGTACGAGCATCGCCATAGCCTTGTGAAATCATCCACTTCAGCATAGTGATATTAGAACGTAGGTATTCAGCAACTTTCTCTTCAGAAAGAGTGATCGCACAACCAGCAGCAGAACGTTCAGCAGAAGCATCAGAAAGTTCGAATGCTTGCTCAACAGTCAGGTCAGTTTCCATTTCTGTCAGGTCGATCTCAAGGATACGGCCAGAAAAGATGTTTTTCTTACCTTTCTTCTCTACAGTCAGGTCACCTTCTTGGATCGCTACGTAAGGAATTGCATGTACTAGGTCACGTAGAGTGATACCAGGCTGCATTTTACCTTTGAACTTCACAAGAACAGACTCTGGCATATCAAGTGGCATAACACCAGTTGCTGCAGCGAATGCTACAAGACCAGAACCCGCTGGGAATGAAATACCGATTGGGAAACGAGTATGTGAGTCACCACCAGTACCAACAGTATCTGGAAGAAGCATACGGTTTAACCAAGAGTGGATAATACCGTCACCTGGACGTAAAGACACACCGCCACGGTTCATGATGAAATCAGGAAGCGTGTGTTGCATTTGAACGTCAACTGGTTTTGGATACGCAGCTGTGTGACAGAAAGATTGCATTACCAAGTCAGCAGAGAAGCCTAGGCAAGCCAAGTCTTTCAGTTCGTCACGAGTCATAGGACCAGTTGTATCTTGAGAACCAACAGTGGTCATACGTGGTTCACAGTAAGTACCTGGACGGATACCCTGACCTTCAGGAAGACCACAAGCGCGACCAACCATCTTCTGAGCAAGGGTGAAGCCTTTGCCAGTGTCAGCAGGTTGTACTGGAGTACGGAACAGAGTTGATGGCTCAAGACCAAGCTCTTCACGTGCTTTAGTTGTCAAACCACGACCAATGATCAGGTTAATACGACCACCCGCACGAACTTCGTCTAGAAGTACTGGAGTTTTAAGGTCAGCTTCAGCGATTTGAGCGCCGTCTTTGAACGCAGTTACTTTAGCAGTAGCCTTGTCGATTTTAAGAGTGATTTCATCACCCATGTTCATGTTTGCTACGTCAATTTCAACTGGTAACGCACCAGCGTCTTCCATAGTGTTGAAGAAAATCGGAGCAATTTTAGAACCTAAGCAGTAACCGCCTTCTTTTTTGTTCGGGATATGAGCAATTTCGTCACCGAAGAACCAAAGTACAGAGTTAGTTGCAGATTTACGAGAAGAGCCTGTACCTACAACGTCACCGACGTAAGCAACTTGGTTACCTTTAGCAACAAGTTCTTTAATTTGGTTTAACGGACCAACTTCACCAGGAACTTCTGGGTTAATACCGTCACGCACGTTTTTCAACATTGCATTTGCGTGTAATGGGATGTCTGGACGACTCCAAGCGTCTTGAGCTGGAGACAAGTCATCAGTGTTGGTTTCACCAGTAACTTTGAAAACTGTCAGTTTAATTTCAGTCGGAACGTCTTTGCGGCTGGTGAACCATTCAGCGTCAGCCCAAGACTGCATAACCGCTTGTGCATTCGCGTTACCCGCTTTTGCTTTGTCTGCAACGTCATGGAACGCGTCAAATACGAGAAGCGTTTTCTTCAGCGCTTCAGCAGCAAGTTCACCTAATTCAGCGTCATCAAGAAGAGCAACTAAAGGAGCAACGTTATAACCACCAAGCATAGTGCCTAGTAAGTAAACCGCACGTTCTTTAGAAACTAATGGTGAAGTCGCCTCGCCTTTAGCCAAAGCAGCTAAGAATGCAGCTTTAACATATGCAGCTTGGTCAACACCCGCTGGAACACGGTTTTCTAGTAAATCAACTAAAAATGCTTCTTCGCCAGCTGGTGGGTTTTTTAATAATTCAACTAATGCAGCTGTTTGAGCATCGTCAAGTGGCTTCGGTGGGACTCCGAGTGCGGCACGTTCTGCAACGTGTTGGCGGTAAGCTTCTAGCACAGTGTTATTCCTCTTTTTTAAAAAATTATTTACGTATTCCTGCTTTAAAGAAAGCTACGTAAATAATATGGACTGCTTAATTTTACTAAAATTCCAGTTAAAAGTTAATGCGCTACAAGTGTTTCTTCGTGATGCCCATTATTTTCTAACTAAATGATGTTCATATCAATTGCACATAAAAACAGCAATATAGTCAGATCCTTTGGAATTATTTCACATTAACTTTGAACTGCCATTTAAAAACAAAAAAGGCAACCTATGTTGCCTCTTTTTACTCAATATAAATATTCAACCTTAGTGTACTGTTGTCGCTTGGATATATTGTTTGAAACTTTCACGACAGCCTTCAAATTTCATCTGAATTTCATCCTCATGCAAATTTTGATGTGCGGAGCTTGCAAAAGAAATTTGCACTGAAATACGCGTAGATTCGTGGTCAAGCGCGTGTTTCAAGTATACATGGTCACCCAAGCTAAGGACATAATGACCACCGCCAATTACGGCCACACCATTTTCATCTTCCAAGAGTAAATCTGCATGATTTAAATAGCCAACAACTTCCATTTTCTGCTCCTCTCGTTTTTTATTTTATGTTCATTATTCTTTATTTTTATATGCTTTGCTATATATATGATTTAGAGTTTTGTCACAAAAAGTTCCATCCAAAAATAAAAAAACCGTTCCTTAGAACGGTTTGTAATCTGGCATTTCAGTATGCGGTGTTGCGATACATTTTTCAGTATATTTCACACGAATTTTTTCACGTGCACCTTCAATATCAGATTTAATTTCAGCCTCAGGTAAAGCATAAACATCTTCAATAATTTCTAACGCAAATGCCTTGGTCATTTCGTCTTCAACTTTATTGGCATGCTCAATCGCTTTATCTTTTTCAATGGCATTTTGACGATCTAACATAATTGAACGTGCTGCATTACCAATACTTTTACAATAGCCATGCCATTGCTCTTCTGGTGTTAACGGTTTTTTTTCAGCACAACCCACCAGTGCAATTACAGCAGCCAAAGCGAATAACTTTTTCATTACAACTCTCCTATTCGCCCTATCATAATCAAACTTTTTCAAATGAAGAACCATTACCCACTTTAAATAGTATAAAAGCCCAAATTTGGGCTTTTATACTTGGAAAAATTAACCGCAGCTTGCTTGAACCACTTTATTGGTTTTTGGATCGACTGTTACTGTCACACGGTCTTCACGATAATCCATAGTCACAGGCTGCCCCGGTTGTACTAAACGTACCATCTTCGCACTGGTTTTTTGCTTAATCTGCGCTTCAGTCAAATTTGACTGACCAATCAAAGCTGTCGCTTGCTCAGCAACACATTTGCTTTGACTAGCACGGAAAAGCGCCCATTCATCAATGACTTGACCATGCGGCAAATGGCAATAGTCTACTTCACCATTGGCCTCTTTTCGAATCTCTAATTTACCACCCTGTTCAACACAGTATGTACTGGCAGGATTAGCCATACCTAAAGTTGGCTTTTCAGTTTCATTTTTTTGCGCAGTACTACAACCCGAAATAGCTGCAACCATTAATCCAAGCATTACGATTTTTTTCATAAAAAATATTTCTTTAAATAAAATATCAACATAGCAAATATGTTTGAAAAAAATTGTGCGAGTTTTGCAAAATTTAAGATTGCATAAAAAGCCCATCATTTGACGGACTTTTGTATGCTGAAAGGCTATATTTTCAGGTCATTTTTAATTGACTGAGTGAATATCAAGTTCTTCATTTTTCGCTAAAACTACAGATGCTAGAATTGGAGTACCTAAAATGAACGGCATAGCAAAGATCCAAAAGACCACGGTATAGTGCGGATCAAAGAAAAACTGAATAGCAAGCGCCACTAAAATTAAAACTGAAAATAAAATCGCTGCAAAGCGTATTACAAATTTGATCGGCATAGGGATCATCACTCTAAATTTAGCAAGTCCATTTACTATACACCTACTTTCATTATGGTTTAATTGATTTTAAGTATCTAGTGCCTGTTATTCATAGGTTTTCTTCATCTATCAAATAAAGAGTTTTATCAAATGGAGGATTAAGCTTTTTTTAACACCTAAAAATAAAGCCTACATGATGTAGGCTTTATTTAGCAGAAGAGTAGCTTTAGAACTTCCAGTTATAGAAGACGTCGATTGCACGCTCTAATGACTGACTCGCCTCTAAGTACATACGTTTGTTCATTTGATAACGCAGAGTCAGTTTATTGACTGGCGTAAAGACACCCACGCCATAACGAATATATAAATCAGGTGTAATATAACCCGTCAGGCTGACTTGTGTGTCATCCCCTGTGCCTTGCGCATCCAGCGCTAAACCGCTTAAACCAAAAGTACGTCCAATTTGGTTAGTAAAGGCGCGTGTCCCGCCTAAACCTAAACTAATCCCTGCGGCAGCAATGGTGTTGTTGACATCTGACTTGAAACCTTCAGTTTGACTTAAACCACTTGTACCCTCGTTAATGCGGCCTGTAATTAACGCATTCAAAGCCTCTTGCTCAGACAGCCCTGCATCGTTATAGACCTGAATATTTGGTGATGTTGCCGTACCCGTCACACGGAAACCCACCGTGCTGCCTTGTACATTTTTATTTGCATCGACATCCAGTGTTGGGTTGCTCAACACACCGTTAAAACGCGCAATGGCACGATTTAAATCCAAACTCTGTCCATAAGCTTCAATTTTAACTTTCTGACTTACCCCAATTGCACCATTGGCACGCATTGCGGTTTCAGCACCGCGCTGAGATAGATATAAACGTCCTAACAATGGAATACGGCTATTAAACCCTTGGAACACAACTTGATTACCTAGTCCAACCATCAGATCAGCACGAATGTCCCAAGGTTTTGCGCTATTTAAAATCGCCAATTGGTTTTGACCTTCTCTGACCACGCGTACATCTGACGATACGTTCACCACAGGTACAGATGCTTCAGGCATCGAAATAAGCGCACGAGGAACTTGAATTTCACCGTTTAAGGTTAATTTCTTACTCAACGGTAAAACATCCAGTGTGATTTTCGGCGTCACTAGCGCGGTAATTAATGGCGCTTGGCGAATCAGTAGATTTTCTCCATTCAACTGAAGCTGAATACGTGGATCATTTTTCCAATCTACCGTCCCTGTAAGTGTACCCACACCACGACCACTGTTAAAAGCACTATTGATGGTGGCTTGGTCTTGGCGTATAGCCGAATACAGCTGAATATTGGTCAAGTTGACTGGGAGTGAAATCATACTAATCGAACCGTCTTTCAGACGGACATCGCCTGTAAGTAGTGGTGCTTTTAGCGTTCCATTAATCTTACCTGCATACGAAATTGTTCCACCCATCGAACGTACATCCGCAATGAAAGGTTTAAAGACTTTAAGTTGTACCTGATCAAATGCAATTTCACCGCGCATAGGCATATTGTCCCGATACGGATCAATAACCACATTAGCATAGCCCACACCAATTTCAGGTGTTTTGACATCCAAACGGATTTGTAAACCTTCTGCAATGCTTTTGGCAACCAAAGCCACTTGTTCATATTTTAAGGTTGAGCCCATATCTTGTGGGTCATCCGCCGCCAAGCCAATCACACCATCACGGGTGACTAAGCGCGCATCAATTTTTGGTTTAGATCCTTGTGCCCAAACCGCTTTAGCATGTCCATTTAACTTACCTGTAATCGCTAATCCTTCAGGCATAAAGGCAGCAAAGTCGTTTAGGTCGAGGTTTTGAGTCAAGAATGAAATATTGCCACGTGTTTTACTGACTCGAATCGGTTGGTCAAAACACAACTGACTTTGTTGACTCATCCAACAATGCGCACCAATCAACAAATCTGCTTTGGCACTGTTATAGACCACGGCTGCACTTTGGCGCTGTACCAAACGTGCACGTAAAGAGTCAAAATCACCTTTTTGGATCTGACCTAACCAATCATTTTGCGCATTAAAACCACCTGCCAATTGCACATAAAATTTCGACTTTTCGTTTTGTGCAGAAACTTTTAATAAATGAGCTTTGCGAATACCTGCCAGTGAAATTTCACCTTGTTGAATTTCACGATTACCACTTCTTAAGCTTTCCATTTTTGCAGTCAATAATGATGGCGTTGTTTCCGATGTCGGCAATTGCCCGACAATGCGTAATTTACGCATATCAATCAGATCTTTAAAGCCAAAATTATCCACTGCTAAGTTTGCCGTAGCCCTTAAACGTGGTTGAGATTGAATATTTAAATAACCGTAGGCACGGCCACGTAAACCCGCATAAATTTCATACAGTGCAGGCGCATTAATATTCAGTCTTAAATTTTGCGCATTACCCGTCGCTTGCACTTGGTTTTTGGCATAAGCCAACAGTAGATTATTCGCTTCAAACTGTTGCGGTAAAAAGCCCTTTTCACTGGAGTTGAGCACCAAAGCTAAATTACCTGTACCACGCAGTGGTTTATTATTGAGCATGCCTGCGAGGTTTAAGCTCTCAATGTTAATGCGTTTTAAAGCATCTGACCATGTGCCTTTGGTTTTCACTACACCAGACAATTCGCCTTTAACACTAGATGCAAAATATTGTGGTTTAAAACGAATGAATGCTGCATTCACATCCCAAGTGATACCGTGAATAAAATGCACCAAACCACTGGCATTAATTTGACCTGCCACACCATTGTGTTTCAACTCAGTTACTTTAATAAACTCAGGCGTTCCTGAAAGTTTTAGGTTTAACGCACCCTGACTCGCTTCAAACTGGCTGGCTTTTAAAGCGCCATCATAGTTCACTGCATAGCCTTTGAAAGCACCACCAGCTTTTTCATCATTAAACAGGAGTGCCGCGGTTGACTGACCCGTTAAGTGAACCGTTTCATTATTGCCCACCAGTTTTCCAGTCAGATCAATGCCCTGTAGCTGAATGATTTGCTGATTCGGTTTGGCATAGCCACTTGCTTGGAGCTTTCCATTCAATAGATTAACTGGTGAAGCTTCTGCTACCATTTGCGGGTTAAAATCTTTCGCGTTTAAAGCAGCTTTCCACTTCAGTTGACGTTTCTCATCTGGCAGCTCTACCACAGCATTACCACTTAAGCTTCCCTTACCTGCTACATAACTAAAACTCGGCACATTTAAATTATTATTTTTAAAATTTAACTGCGCGAGGTAATTACCCGCAGGTAACGTCGCTTTTTCGTGTTGACTCACAACAGTAGCAACATGAATATCTTGCTGACCTTCAACCAACGCCAGTTTTACATCCCCTGAAGCACTACTTAACCAGCCGATATAAGGCACGGCACGATCAATATTTTTCCAAGAGACATCCATCAACATTGGCTGGACTTTGTTATTTTTCTCTGGGTTTTGGTCTAGTGCGAGATGCCATGCTTCATAACGATCAAAGTCTAGATCTGCAGTTAAGTGTAAACCCTTTTCAAGCGTACCTTTGGATGCAATTTTTGCATCCAAACTTGGTGGTAGAAAGTCAGAAACTACTTGTGGCAGTACATCGTCTTTAGGATTGATTTTATCTAAACGACCTTGTATGTCCCAAGTGACATGATCCTTCCAACTTACCACACCACCCAGATTGACCGAACCTTTCATCAACTGAGCATTTAGGTTATCAATGTCAAGTTGATGAACCAAGTCGGTATGCATCAAGGCTGTATATTGACCTTTTGGAATATCTTTACCACTCAGATCTGTATTTAAGTCGATATTTAAACGTTCTATATCACCTGAAAATTTAGCAACGCCTTTTTCAGCATAGAGTTTGTAATCGGTCAGGAGCGGTAAGTTGTAATGATTAAATTTAAGCTGACCTTGCATCGGTACATGCTTACGTACAGGGTGCAAAATAGCCCAACCTGTCAACAGGTCAGGTGTCCGCGTTGCAAAACCCGCTTGAATAGTATCCAATGTCCCTGTTGCGTGTACAGCAATATCATGCACATTTAAACTATCACGCAGTGACGGTAGGTTGGCAATAGCAGTCGCCTCAAGTGGATATTTCCCTGAGAATTTCATTTTCCCAGTTGCATTACGAACTGCTAAATAGCCCATGTCCATGCGAGAGTCTTCAAACTCAAGTTCCGTCCCCGACCAGAGGGCATTATTTAAATGCACATCATAAAAATCTACTTGGGCATCGGATGCAGTCCGGATATTTAAATGATCAATATCTGCTGTATCTAAACGTAAAACAAAGGGTAATTTAATTTCGCTGAACTTAAAGGGTTCATCACTCGGTTCACCTTTGGTAATGATGCGCAAATTGCGTACATCAGCTTCACGTAGATGAATCTCCTTATCTAAGATGGCACGCCAACCCAAAATCACGTCAGCACGGTCAATTTTGACATCGACAGGCTTTAAGGTAACCACCACATTTTTAAGGATAATGCCTTTCCACAGATTACCACCTTCATATTCATATTGGATAATCTGCTGGCGTTGTAAAACTTGGTCGAGTAAGAACTTACTGCCTTTATCGGTAGAAAACATGACCGCAAGCGATATCACCAACAAGATGAGCGTCAACAATAGTGTCAAAATGACACTTCTAAAAATACGTCGCTGTTTGATAAGCGGCGCAGGTGGTGTTGGTTCTTGCTGCTGTTCTACTTCAGCCATAGTCTTCCCAAAAAAGTGTTAAATATTATAATAATGAGCCAATAAAGAAATGCACACGTATCGGATGACTATCATCAGAAATACCTGAAGCTACATCAATCCGAATGGGGCCTATCGGTGATGCCCAACGCACACCAAGACCAATACTGTATTCGGTGTCATTGCTAAAATCTGTATCATAAGCATTACCAAAGTCGCTGAATACTGCTGCACGCCAGCCTTCTTTAAATTGGTAATTGTATTCCATGGAGCCGACAGCTAAGGCTTGACCACCCACTTTAAAACCATCGACCACAGGTGACAAACTCTTGTAGTCAAAACCACGAATGCCTTGGTCTCCACCCGTGAAATAACGTAAGTTATAAGGGACTTTATTAAAGTCTGAGGTAAAGATATAACCGAGATCGCCACGTCCAACAAATTGGTGGTTGTCATTTTCACCCAAGGAATAGATAAAACGCCAACCTGCATTTACGATGGCCATATCTGCATCTGAAAGCAAGCTTTCACTTCCCAGTTCAATTTTATAAGTTTGTTTAATTCCCTTACTTGGGTTTACACGTTTATCGCTATCGATTCTAGAAATTTCATAACCCAATAAAAGCGACTCTTGCTCAGGATCATTATTTGCAATAAATGCATCAGGCAAATCATCTACTTTCGCTGAACCCTTTTGCGTCAATCGATCTAAACGGTAACGTACACCATAAGTATGTTGCCAATTTCCCATAGGGTTTTTAATAACACGGTCAGCCCCAGCAACAGCAGACTCAGTGAGTAAGTTTACGCCTTGTCCGATGTCATCTCTTTCTTCACGCTCATACCCGCCCACGAGACTGATATAATCATTTAGTGGATGTTTATATGGAATATTATAGCGACCATCGATAGATTGACGAATTTCTGAAAGTTCTAAGTTGGCATCAAAAGAGTGTCCACGCTGGTTCACAATCGCACGGCGATACTGTGTACGTAAGCGTGCACCTGAGTCACTACCGTAACCTGCACCAACTTCTACACTATTTAACTGGTCTGCATTTAAAGTAACTTTAACAGGAATTACTTTTGTTGCCCGAGCTTCAAGTTTTAAACGCTCTTCTTCACTCTGTTTGGTTTCTTGTGCGGTGCGAAGCGCTGCTTGTGCTTTATTCTGCTCAGGATCATTAACACCTGCGAACTGTGCTTCACTCACCACAGACTGCGTCACTTCACGATTCGAAGCGACTTCCTGTTTCTCTTGAACCAGAACATCCTGACGAGAAAGTTGTTGTTCATCGACCAACTGCTGTAAATCAGGCGGTAACTCACGGATTCCTTCAACCGGATCAGGTCGAACAGCATCTACCAAACTGTAGTTGAAGTAACGTGAGTTGGTCAAATTATTAGCCAAACCATTAACACGCCAAAAGGTATAGTCCGCGCCAGGCTCCCAAGTCACTAAACTTTGTAAAACATCTAAATCAATAGGCAGTGGTTTGCTTGGATCACTCATCACAAACTCAACACCGCCGAGTTTATAACGTTGACCTGTTTCATAACGTAAGTTAATGTCTGCCGTATTTTGCGGCTGCTCAACTTTCACATCATGTAAACGCCAGTAACTATCAAAGAAACCGTTATTGCTGGCCGCTTCATTAATTCGTGCTTTGGTCGACTCGTATAAGCCGTGGTGCAATACATCACCGACGTCTTGCTCTGGTAAGACTTTAATCACTTGGAACTGCGGTAAGTACTGACCTGCACCACTAAACTCGATGTTTTGTTCTTCAATCCGCACAGGGGTATTCGGTACCACCTGAATGCGCACACGGTTACTGCTGGTTTTTTCAAACTTAAACTCAGCATTATAAAAACCGACAGCTTGTGCGGCTTGGTTTGAAAGTGAACGCAACTGTGGCAGTGCAGAAGGAAAGTCTTCAAAAGACTCTTCGGTAAAGCTAGAAACTTTGCCTTTAATATTTTCTTTTAAATTAACCAAAGCGGCCTGATATGCTTTATTGGATATTTCACCTTCATATTTCGCATTGATGATTTCGACATCCGCACTGATCCGCGGCACTTTTGCAGTATCCAGTTCTCTTGGTGGTCGAATTTTATAAAGCATGCGCTTAAAGAAATTGGGTTCTTTGGCAATTTGCTCTTCAGTACTCATGCCAAAGTCTAAGGTATTGCCTTCCGTGTTGGCTTCTACTGAAATTTTACTGTCTGCTTGAATGCTTTGCATTAGTTGATCAACATTGACTGGAGCTTGATTAATTTCCGCCATTTCCTGCTGAGTTGCATCACTCACCACCAACTCTGTCGTTTGACCACTTCGGTAAGCTTGAGCTTCTGCTTTCGCTTGCTCAGCCATCTGATAAATATCATTGGCCATGCCTTGATCAACTTGCACAGTTGGCAAGTCCTCAAGGTCTTCAAACTCAATCGGTGCAAATTCAGGTAAATTTTTTAAAGCCGTCTGCTGCTGTTGCAACATTTGCATACTGTCAGGAACCGTGGACTGAAATACAGAATTTTCAACTTTTTTTAATTCGTCCGCACTACCCATACCTTGGCGAATTGCTTCTTTTTTAATGTCTTCAGTGAATTGAGTAGAAGTTTGTGGCTCAACTTGGGCGTTATTGGGTTCAATCGCAACGGGTGTTTCAGCCAAAGCCGCTTGTGACAAAAGCGTTAAAAAGATACTCAGACACAAATATTTATTGTTATGATGCCACGGTATGAAAGAATTCATACTCAATGAAAGAGTCGACTTTTTAAATTGTGTTTTAGCAAGCATAGAAAACTCTAAATTTATTTAATCGTTATGGATTTGCTCTAATGAATTGTCACAAAAGAACTGAAATCTATTGATTATTTTACCCGATTTCAGGTTTTAAATATATTACATGATTTTATTGAACGTTTGAGCAATTAGTCACATTTCTTAATAAAACTTAATGCAGTGCAAAAAGCATGAAAAACAATGAACATCTATTAAGTACCCGTCGTTTTCTTCCCATGTTTATAACCCAATTTTTTGGTGCTTTAAACGACAATGTCTATAAACAAGCTTTGCTTTTAGTCATTACTTATGGATGGATTAATCAACAAGCCGCAGATGTCAGTACCTTAAATAATTTAGCCGCGCTGTTATTTATTTTGCCTTACTTCATTTTTTCTGCAACTGCAGGACAAATTGCCGATAAGTTTGAGCGCTCACAACTTATTCGTGGCATCAAAGTTCTAGAAATTGTGATTATGCTCATTGGTTCCGCGGGTTTCTTGTTGGGCAATTTATGGCTGCTGCTCTTGGCTCTATTTATGATGGGCACACATTCCACCTTCTTTGGCCCCATTAAATACGCCATTTTACCTGAGATTCTAAAACCGAATGAACTCATGTCAGGCAATGCGTTATTTCAGTCAGGCACATCTATTGCTATTTTAATCGGGATGATTTTGGGTGGTGCAGTTATTTCGGTGTCACAAGGCAATCTTATTTGGATCAGCCTAACTGTCGTCATCATTGCCGTTTTGGGTTATCTATCCAGCCGATTTATTTTAAAACAGCAAGTCAGCTCACCCGACTTAAAAATTGACTGGAATTTCTTTAGAACCAGTTTTCAAACACTCAAATATGCCAAAAGCATCCCCCTCATCTTTATGATTCTACTGGGGAATTCATGGTATTGGTTTTACGGTGCAACCTATCTCACCCAAATTCCACAGCTGACTCAACAAAACTTACATGCATCAGAAAATGTCGTCAGTCTTTTACTCACGTTCTTTTCTGTCGGGATTGGAGTCGGTTCACTGCTGTGTCGTAGAATTGGTGGCTCTGAAGTGAATATTAAAATGGTGCCTATCGGTGCGATTGGACTCACCCTATTTGCCTTTTACTTGGCTTTGAGTCTAGCTTTTGTACCTGAGCGTACAGGCGCGATGATGAATGTCGCGGATATGTTTAACCACGGTGCAATTTACTACCATGTCATGCTTGCTGTGACCTTGCTCGGCATCAGTGGTGGTTTTTATATTGTGCCGCTATACGCCATGATGCAAGCCTATTCACCGCGTTCACATCGTGCACGTGTTGTTGCCGCAAACAATATATTAAATGCGGTGTTTATGGTGTCTTCTGCTGTATTTTCGATTATCATTTTAAGTGTTTTAAAGATTGATATTAAAATACTTTTCAGCATTACCGCTATATTGAGTGCAGTTTTTACAGTGTGGTTGTTATATCGACTTAAACCTATGCTAAAAACTGTACAACCTGAGTTAGAGGACTAAAGTTATGCGTCATTACACTGGCATCGATAAATTTATCAATTCTTTTGATCAAGCCCTGCGTAGCTTAGTTCCAGGCACGACGTCTGCTCAACGTGAAAACCCAGGCAAGGCGGTCGAAACCCAACTCGCCGTGAGTGAAGCGCGTCATGTTGCAGGTTTAATGCGGGTCAACCATAGTGGTGAAGTCTGTGCGCAAGCGCTTTATCATGGGCAAGCTTTAACGGCAAAACTGCCAAATGTACGCCGCGAAATGGAACAAGCCGCGATTGAAGAACAAGACCATCTTGCATGGTGTGAAGACCGATTAAAAGAGCTGGATAGCCATACCAGTCTGCTCAATCCTATTTGGTACGGCTTATCCTTTGGTATGGGCGCAATCGCAGGCATTGCAGGCGATAAATATAGCTTAGGTTTTGTTGCAGAAACTGAACGCCAAGTGAGCCTGCACTTACAGCATCACATCAGCCAACTCCCTGCTCAAGATGACCGTTCTCGTAATATCCTTGTGCAAATGAATGAAGATGAATTACACCATCGTGATACAGCACTGAATGCTGGCGGTGTCGATTTACCGATTCCTGTCAAAATCACCATGACGGCTATTTCCAAACTCATGACCAAGACCAGTTATTTTATTTAAGCAAATATGCCTTACTCTTATAAAAAAGCAGTGGTTATGCCACTGCTTTTTTATTGACTCTAATTTGCTTATTCCGCTGATATCGGCAGTAATAAGGTATTACCCGCTTGCTTTAAATTCGCCGTATATTTTGACGCCAGTGATGGGTTAGATGGATAGCTTTTCCCATTGTACTTCAGTATGACCTGTCCTAAACCACGGGTATAAACCGACAAATCACGCCAACCTTGGGTTTGGGTACTTAAGGCATAAATCGGTGTAGATGACACAGTCATTTTGCTATGCGGTTGGAAACTCCCATCTGCAAGACCTTTAAAGACCAACAACGTACAGCCACCTGAACCACACCACTCCATCCCACTTAATAGCACCACGGCATCATCGATTCCGTCTTGGTTTAGATCATATAGGCGAGTTTGATAATCCGATTGATCTTGGGTATAGGCCTGAACAGCTAGTTTTAACCCTTGTTTTTCAGTAGGTTGAGGTACACTCGTTGTATCCATAGCAGTTGTAGTTGTCGCCGTCATTTTGGACGGAGTTGAATGACAGCCCGCTAAAAACATGGCCAAAGAAAGAGCACTCAAAATTTGTATTTTCATGAAAAAAGTTCGCTATGAATTGTGTTTTATAAGTATGTTAAGCCAATTCAACAACCAATCACACTTCGATATGTTACTTGGCTTCCAAGCAGCTCACCGTTGGAAATGCATGCTTCGGATGTTGAAATGCATTATCCTTCCACACATCGAACATTGGAATTTTAACATCTAAAGCCAAAGGCAATTTTTTGGGATTGAACTGCATATGTTCTAAGTTTTCACCCCATGCAATCAAATCGACATCCAGTGAAATCTGATGTGATGGACGGACACGCCCAGATGTGGCTTCCATATTTTTCAGCAATACCGAAATATCGGCAACGGACAAAGACGATTTCAGCAAACAGGCTGCATTCCAATAATCTGCCCCAACCCCATCGCGGCATGGAATTAAATAAATATTCGAAAAATGTAGTTGCCCAATTTTAGCAAGTTGCTCAGAGGCATATAAAAAATGTTGCTTGGGATTATTATTACTCGCCAGAGCTAGGGCGAAAATCGTTTCGGTGGCGTTCAAGACGAATTCCTACAGAATTTGCTTGCGCGATAATGGCAGGCTTACGGATGGTAATATTAATGGATTCAATCGCATGAAAGGTAGAAAAAAGTGCGTTGATGACCAATTTTGCTGCATGTTCAATCAGTTCAGGCTTGGCGCCTTGAATGACCTTTGCTGCAATTTCACAAATTTCAGCATAATTTAAGGTATGGTCTAAGTCATCTGAGTTTGATGCTTGCTCCAAATCCGTTTGAATAATCATATCCAACATTAAAGGCTGAATAATCTGACGTTCCCAGTTAAAACAGCCAACCACTGTTTCAACTTTTAAGCCTTCAATGATAATTGCGTCCACATTATTACCTTTAACAGATTTTGACTTTTAATCCCTGCCTTGCGAAACCAAGTTTCTCATTCCTTAAACAGGAAAGCGTTTTTCAGTCCCTCCTTTCAAAAGAAGGACTGAAAGGTTTTTTTGGTGAATGTGCGTCAAAAGAACTTAGTTTTTTAACAACACATTTGGATCCATAGTTTGCACCATTTGCAAACGCTGGTCAGCATAGATGTCGGTATACGGTGCAAGGATGCGCATGAAACGATCGAAATACAGCATCTGTTTAAATAACAAGGCAAAATCACGTGGGAAGCGAATACCGTGACGCTCACCTACTGCAACCATATCCATCATGATGTCATTCAAATCTGCTGGGTTTGAACTCAGCAATTCTTTCGGATCTGCCAACAACACACCACTAAATAAACGCTCAAGATCTGCAGCCAACACCTGAGTATCAATCTTCACTGCAGTCATGCCCATTTTCAGCATGTTTTCCGCCATGAGTGCATAATCCGTTTTTTGTAAGGCATCCATAAAGGCGATACAAGCTGTCCATACTTCAGGTTTCAACTGCCCCACAATGCCGAAATCAATAAAACCCACACGACCATCATCAAGCAGCATCAGGTTTCCAGCATGTAAGTCGGCGTGGAAGCTATTACACATCATTAGACTACCAAACCATGTATTCATAGCAGTAATCAGGACTTGGGATGGGTCTTTACAGCGCTTTTTAACCACTTCAAAATCAGTTAATGGCACACCGTAAAGACGCTGCATGGTGAGCACACGGCGAGTCGAATACTGGTGATAGACTTTAGGTGCCATCGCCTTATGGTTTTGCGTGATATTGAGATAATTCACAAAGTCATCAAGATTACTGGCTTCTTCAATAAAATCGACTTCGCGAACCATACGGGTTTTGATTTCTTCCACAATATCTGCAAGCGATGCAAATTTGACTTTAGGCACTGCTTTTTCTAAAACCTTGGTAGCCCAGTGCAGAACATTTAAGTCGGTATACAGAATTGTTTCTACACCCGGCTTTTGTACTTTAATCACTACATCTTCGCCCGTCACCAGCTTTGCAGCATGGACTTGGGCAATAGACGCTGAAGCTAACGGTGTTTCATCAATCGATACAAAAATCTCAGACAGGTTTCGGCCTTCAAACTCAGACGCCAAAACCCCTTGTACATAACTAAACGGTAAAGATGGAGTTTGGTCTAAACAGCCTTGAAACTCTTCAACATATTCACGTGGAAAAAGTGAAGGTGTACTCGCAATAAACTGACCCAACTTGATATAGGTTGAACCCAGAGACTCGAAGGTTTCACGCATCAGTTTGGCATTACTTGGTTTTTCAGTGGCGTACTTAATACCGGCACGTGCTGCAATGACTGCTGTTTCCCCAACACGGGCAACAGAACGCAGTCCATCTAAAAAGATATTGTTCTTCATAATATCGGTCAAAAATAAATTGTATTGAGTGTATCAAAGAATGAAAAAATTGTAGGCTTATCTTGCCTGACAAACGGGACAATCTGTATCTTTTTCGAAAGCAAGCAAACGTTGTTTCATACTTAGACCATCCCAAAGCAACAGGCGTTGTTTGAGTGCGGTGACATTTAAACCCAAGTATAAAAGTGCATGATGCGCTTGAAGACTGGCCATTACATTCGGGGTGGTAGCTAAAACGCCCGAATCTGCACAGCGTAGGCTTTCATTCGCATGTTCTTCTTTAGGGAACAGACATTCATAGCAAGCGGACTCACCTTCCACCATAAACAGTTGCCCTTGAAAACCAATGGCCGATGCACTGATGAGTGGAACATTGGCTGCTTTACACTGCTGATTGACCAAATACCGTGTCGTAAAATTATCACAACCATCAAGGACTAAGTCTTGGCCTGCAATTAAACTAGCTGCATTGGCTGTATCAAGTTTTACAGCATGCGCATGGACTTTGATGTAGGGATTGATCTGCTTTAAACGCTGGGCCAAAACCTCCGCTTTATAAAAACCGACATTATTTTCTACATAGGCAATCTGTCTTTGGAGATTGCTCACTTCGATCGTATCAGCATCAATCAGAGTGATTTGCCCTACACCAGCACGTGCCAATAACTCCGCAGTCATACAACCAATACCACCACAGCCTACGATGAGTATGTTGGCCAACTTTAATTTTTCTTGTGCCTCTATATCCCATCCGTCCAATAAAATTTGACGACTATAGAGATGCATTTCAGCATTACTGAGTTCTAGACTTTCATCTAACTCATCCATGATTCAGCCTTTTGCTAAAGAAAATGTTGATGGCGAATTATAACCATGAAACCAAGGTTAGCTATGCACAAATTCAATCAATGCTATGTGCTTTAGATAGCTCAACTTTTTCATTTTTAAGTAATGGAGATTGAATCATACTAGTTGCCTAGTTAAATTTTCTTAGGCTATTTATATCTCTAGCTATATTTCGAGCGGTGTTCCACAAATCACATACCACTATAAATGGTTAAAAGAAAAAGCCAGTCTATTTAGAACTGACTGGCTTTAGCTTTAAGACCCTTTTATTTGTAAATTAAATGGCAGCTTGTAAAGTTTGCATCTTTGCCACTTCTTGCTGTTTCAGCAAATTACGTTGAATTTTTCCACTCGACGTTTTTGGCAAGCTTTCAACAAACTCAATTTCTTTCGGATAAGCATGTTTAGATAAACGTGAACGCACATAGGCTTGGAGTTTGCTATCCAACTCTTTAGAGGCTTTGTACTGTGGCTTTAGCACCACAAAAGCTTTCACCACTTCAGTGCGCTCTGGATCAGGCTTACCAATCACAGCAGACTCGAGTACTTCCGCACACTCAAGCAAAGTACTTTCGACATCAAAAGGTCCAACTCGATAGCCTGACGTTGTAATGACATCGTCAGCACGTCCAACAAAGTCGATACCACCAATTTCATTCAGCTTGACCGTATCACCTGTTAAATAATACTGTCCCACAAAGGACTTACGATTATTGCCACCATAGCCCTTAAACCATGTCAGTGGCGACTGGCTAAAGTCTATCGCCAACGTTCCAATTTCGCCGTACTTCACTTCTTGGTAGTTCGCATCAAGTACAGCAAAGCGATGTCCTGGGTTGGCAAAGCCTGCCGAACCAACTTTTTTCTCATGCTCCAATGCATGATGGTTCGCAATCACCATGCCCAACTCAGTTTGTCCATATTGGTCATAAATGTTGACGTTCAGATCATTATTGAACCAATGAATCACTTCTGGGGTCAAAGGCTCACCCGCACTACTGACGGCGCGTAAATGTGTCTTAATGGAAGGATCAAACTTTTCTTTAAAACCAAAGAACATCCGAAAAGCTGTAGGCGAACCCGTTAAGTTACTGACGCGATACTTTTTAATGACTTCAACCGTATGATCGACGCTAAATGCACGCTCATCCATAATAATGCTGTGCCCCAAACTGAGCGGCCCTGTAATGCCGTAGTACAACCCATAAGCCCAACCCGGATCGGCTAAATTCCAAAATGAATCGTCTTCTCTTAAATCGACCGCATGTTGCATATAGCCCTTAAAAGCCAAAACCGCTTTTAAAGGGACAGGCACTGATTTTGCCAAACCTGTGGTGCCTGAGGTAAACATCATCAGGAAATCATCATCAAAGCTACGCAAAACAGCTTCACATTGATCGGACTGTTGTTTGACCTCTTGCCAAAAATCAGCTTCATTGCTAGTTAAGTTTGTTCCTGCATTCACAGTCAGGATATGTTTGACTTCAACATGATTTAGCTTTGGACGTTGCTCTGCATTGGTTACAATCAATTTGGTGTTTGCAGTTAAAACTCGATGTTCAATCGCCTTCGACTCAAAAGCAGTAAACAAAGGCTGATAAATCGCGCCGATCCGCCATGTTGCTAAAATTGTAATCAATAGTTCACGCGTACGCGGTAACAGCCCTGCGATACAGTCACCTACTTGAATCCCAATACTTTTAAAATAATTTGCCAACTGAGCTGAGGCAACATCGAGCTGTTCAAAGCTCCATTGCTCAGACTCGCCATTTTTTCCTTCCCAGATGAGTGCTATTTTTTGTAACCCGACATAACGCTGACAGCACTCAATATAAGCATTCACTGCATTGGGTTGGCCGACCAATTGTTCTTGAATCAGTTGATCATAGTTAAATTCTTGATGGGCTTGTTCTAATGTCTTCATCACGACAACCTCGCATTATCCATTTTTTAAGACCAAATCCACTTTGGCCGTCCATGTTCTTTATCGTTTTAAGCGTTGAACTGACCTCATTGTCAGTTCTATATTATTTGAAAACCTAGAGCAGCTCAGCTGCTCGACTTAATGCCTGTAAGTAACTGCTGCACCTAGATAACCATGTTTTAAATGCACCTACAATTTCCAAATCCCTCAATGAAAGTGCAAGCTTTGAACATCGACCAAGGTCTAAAACTGAGTCGACTTAAACCTTGGTGACTTCACGTGCAATGACAAGACGTTGGATATCAGACGCTCCTTCATAAATCTGGCTCACACGGACGTCTCGATAAATTCGTTCAACAGGAAAATCTGAAACATAGCCATAGCCACCATGAATTTGAATCGCATCAGAACAAACACGCTCTGCCATGGTTGAGGCAAACAGTTTGGCCATAGAGGCTTCTTTTAAACATGGCAAACCTGCATCCTTCAAAGCAGCTGCATGGAAAATTAACTGACGTGCCGCTTCAATTTGCGTTGCCATATCGGCTAAACGAAAAGCAACTGCCTGATGTTGTACAATTTCAACACCGAAGGCTTTGCGGTCATTGGCATATTCAACTGCTGCATCTAAAGCGGCTCGAGCCATACCCACTGATTGCGCTGCAATACCAATACGTCCTGACTCCAAATTCGAAAGCGCAATTTTATAGCCTTCGCCTTCAGCACCTAGCAAATGATCAGCAGGAATGCGGCAGTTCTCCAAAACAATGGTTGCCGTATCCGAACAGTGCTGCCCCATCTTTTCTTCTATACGAGAGACAATATAGCCTTCGGTATCGGTTGGGACTAAAAAGCAAGAAATGCCTTTCTTACCCGCAGCTTTGTCTGTGACTGCAAAAACCAAAGCGACTTGCGCATGCTTTCCTGTGGTAATGAATTGTTTGGTTCCATTCAGCACCCATTCCTCACCTTCACGAACGGCCTTGCACTCCAACGCACCTGCATCTGAGCCTGCTTGTGGTTCAGTGAGACAAAAACAACCCAACCACTCACCTGTGGCAAGCTTGCTTAAATATTTCTGCTTTTGCGCATCAGTTCCATAACGTTGGGTAATGCCACACGGCAGTGAGTTTTGCACGCTGACAATGGTCGAAATCGCACCATCACCTGCTGCAATTTCCTCAAGTGCCACCACCAGTGAAATATAATCTAAACCCGCACCACCCCACTCAGGTGAAACAGTCATACCCAAAGCACCCAACTCACCCAGCTCTTTAAGTTGTTGCGCAGGAAACTGTGCGGTTTTGTCACGTTCTGCTGCTGTTGACTTCAGTTTTTCCTGCGAATAACTACGCAGCATGTCCTGAATCATTTTTTGTTCTTCATTTAAAAGCATGGAGTATCCCTTCTCTGTTCAGGTTATTAAATTTAATAAATATTTGATACACGGCGCCCCATTCGCAACCTGAAAGCCTTTCAAAAGATAATGTTTCTGCGAGAAAGTAGTCTGTAAATTTAATAAAACAGGTTTTGCGAATGGAGATGGTTTTGCCTACTTTTCCCGAAAGAAAAGTAGGTCGAACCGAAGGTTATAAGAAGCCTTTACTTATCGAGGCAAAGACTCCGTTATAAACTTAAAGATCACAAGTCAAAATAAATTATTTAGGCTGCATACGAATCGCGCCATCTAAACGAATCACTTCACCATTCAAATAACTATTTTCAAAAATATGCCCCACAAGCTGAGCAAACTCTTGAGGTTTTGCCAACCGCTTCGGAAATGGCACCATTTCACCCAACGCATCTTGTACATTTTGCGGCATCGCCTTCAACATTGGCGTTTCCATAATGCCTGGAGCAATGGTCATCACTCGAATTTTCTCACGTGCTAGTTCACGTGCCAGCGGTAAAGTCATCGAGACAATAGCACCCTTAGAGGCTGCATAAGCGGTCTGGCCAATTTGTCCGTCATAGGCTGCAACCGAAGCTGTATTCACAATCACTCCGCGTTCTTCTTCACCAGCTTGAAGTTCATATTTCGCGATTAACTGCGCAGCAAAACGCAGCATATTAAAAGTACCTGAGACATTGATGTTTAATACTTTTTGGAATAACGCCAGCTCATGAATACCATCACGACCCAACACTTTGGCTGAAGGTGCTACACCCGCACAGTTCACCAAACCATTCAATTGTCCATATTCCGCCTCGACTTCTTGGAAGAAACTTTGCACAGCGTGCTCATCAGTAACATCGAGGCTTTTAAACTGAGCATTTTCACCCAACTCACGCTGTAGCTCTTCACCTAAAGCTTGGTTCATATCCACCAAAATGACTTTCGCGCCTTGCTCAATCAAATGACGTGCTGTCGCTGCACCTAAACCCGATGCACCACCAGTGACGACAAAAACCTTCCCTTGAATCTTCATTTATTTTTCCTTGTATGATTGAATGCTACGACTTAAGAAGAAATGTAAACACAGAACCCTTTAAGTACAATTTCCAAATATTGCATCTTCCATGATGGTTTTGGACAATGCTCAAAATGCACAATAAAAATATGGAAGCCACTATGACTGCATCGGAACATGCAAACACCCAGAAAGATTCCATTTCAATTGCTTTGGTACACGAAGCATTGTTTGAAGCTGAAAAGCAGGGATATGCAGTTGCTGATATTTTGAAAAATGCAGGCATCAATAGCGAACTGTTAAGTGCGGCAAAAGCACGGGTCTCAGTCAATCAATATGCACAGCTCTGGACTGAACTGGCCAATGTCATGAATGATGAGTTTTTTGGAATGGATCGCCATGCTATGCGCCGTGGCAGTTTTCAGTTTTTATCTAAATCACTGTTACACACCACTCAGCTGGACCAAGCCATTCAGCATATTTTGCAGTTTATGAATCTGGTACTCGACGACTTTAGCAGTCACCTCATGGTGCAAGAACATTATGCTTATATTGTGATTTATGAACGACAACAGCCCAAACGCATGTTTAGTTACGCAACTTACATCATGCTGATTCATGCTCTAATGTGTTGGTTAGTGGGTCAACGGGTGATTTTGAATCAAATTCAACTCAAATGTGATGCACCTACAAATGACATCGATTACAAAGTTCGTTTTTGTGAAAATATCCAGTATCAAATGGCTGAAAACTATATTCAGTTCGATGCCAATTATCTAAAAATGCCCATAAAACAGGACAGTAAATCGTGGTATCAATTTATTCAGCAAACCCCACATATTTTACTGACCCGTTATAAAAATCCACATTCAACCAGTGCCCAAATTCGTCGCTATTTAATGCAAGAACCCCCGATCCAGTGGCTGGAACTGTCTGAAATTGCCCATCATTTCAATATGTCTGAGGCGACTATTCAACGGCGACTGAAAAGTGAAGGTTTCAGTTATCAACAGCTCAAAAATGATATACGCCGTGATATGGCGATTGAGCTGCTCAGTAACAGCCAAGTATCATTACAAGACATTAGCACTGAACTCAATTTTCATGATCCGAGTGCTTTCCATCGTGCTTTTAAAAAATGGACAGGCGTCAGCCCTGGTGCTTATCGTCAAAATAAGGATGCTTAATTTCAGTCGATTGGTATAAGCAACTACGAAACGCTCTTGCTCTTTCTACATAACAAATAACCAACCCATAAAATTCTCTCGTTAAAGTAAACCTCAACATTCTATTGTTCTGGGTTTGGTTTTGATTTGCCAAATGAAATGTCAACAGAGCTTATACATTAAATTGAATTTTTGATGCTCATTCATCGGAAAATCAGGGGGCTGTCGCACTTTGTCACTGACTTAAAAAAATTACCTGCCATAGTGATCTCGTCATATTGTTTTACACAATATTGAATAAAAACATCATGGAGGGAACACATGAGCACCCAATTAAATAAAAACTTAATGAAAAATATCGGATGGTTATCATTATTAGTGTGCAGTCAGCAAGCGATAGCAGACTCATACATTTATGTGACCAATACCACCCCTGAAACGGTATCCGTCAATATTAATCATCATGGTACACGCACCTTAACTCAGGGGAGTCAATGGGCTCAAGAAGCCACCCAAATTGCACCTTATGAAACCAAACGTGTACTGCGTTTTAACCGTTATACTGGGGTAAAGTCAGGTCAAACCTATAATTTTGATACCGTGATTACAGGCGGTGGTTCAAGTGTCACCCTAAAGCAATCCATGACTGGCACTTGGTCTGGCAGTGATATTAAACACTCTGCATCCGGCAGTGATTTCTCTGCACCATGGTTCAATGACCGCAACATTCAACGTTTCAACACCAATTATGCAGGAAAAGCAGCGCAGACTGCTTTTAAAGCTGAATACACTGGTGGTTATGACGACTTCCACTACACCATCCATCAAAATACCGTGCCAGAACCTGTTGCCAGCAGTGCCGATGAGTTTAAAGTTTTAACCTACAATATTTATGCCCTTCCTTTGGTGGCAAGTAAAATTGATGAACGCTTAGAACAACTACCACAAAACCTAAAAGGCTACGACGCGATTTTATTCCAAGAGACCTTTGCTTCTGGTCGTACCGCCATGTTGGCCAAATTAGCTCAGGAATATCCGTACCAAACTTATATTCCAGTCGGTTCAGGCTACAACATTTATGACAGCGGCATATTGGTTGCCAGTCGCCACCCGATTGTACAAACGGATCATTTTATTTACCCAAGCTTTACAGGCATTGACTGTTTTGCCGATAAAGGCGTGATTTATGCTGAAATTCTCAAGAATGGCAAAGCCTATCATGTGACCTCCACGCATACCGCATCGTTTGATACCGACGCGGCACGTGATATGCGCCAGCAACAATTTAAGCAAATCCGCGCTTTGGTCGATAAGCAAAATATTCCATCATTTGATGCGGTACTCATGGGCGGTGACTTTAATGTCAATAAGCTCCTGTGGCCGCAAGATTATGCGCAAATGCAAATTAACTTGAATGGTACAGTACCAGTCAGCACAGGATATACCGAATCGACCTTCGATCCACGAGTGAATAAACTCGCGGGTGCAGGACTCACGGGCGGCTCTACCGTGGAGTATTTAGACTACGTGGTGTCATCCAATAACCACCGTCAGCCTATGCAAGCACGTAATGATGTCCGCATTCTTCGCTCGGCTGCCGACCCCTTATTTATGACTTGGGACTTATCTGACCACTTCCCAGTAATGGGTCAATTCCAATATAACCCATAAGGAAGAACAATGAAGCGCTTTGGGCTTATCGCTTTGGTGCTGAGCGTATTGGTGATCGGTGTGGTGATATGGTTGGGCCTTGGCTCATCATATGCCACATCGGGTCAAACTCAGGCATCCTCACCGTCCCTTACAGAGACCGCTCAACCCAGCAATTTGCAAGAGAAGCTTGCTGCTGCAAACAATGACGAGTCAAAAATGCAGCAACAACAGCAACAAGAATCCATCCAAAAAATCATTCAACTCTTTCAAAAAAATCCGGGCAATATCACACAATTATTAAACCAGTTACAGCAAAACTGCCCTGATACCAACTGTCAGGCATTATTAAAACAGGTATTGGCCGAATATCCAGATCAACAGTTTGCCCAGACTTTAAAACAATTGATAGAACGCCTACCACTGTACGAAAAAGAAATGCAAGCTAAAACCATGTCCACACAAATGACACCGCAACAGCGTTATCAGGAGATTTGGAACTTACGCGAACAGACTTTAGGTAAGCAAGAAACACAACTCGGCTTTGCTGAAGAAAAAGAGTTTGCCAGCTATCAGTTTGCTTATGGTGAGCTCTTGAGCCGCGCACCGAACATGACCTTACAACAACGACTGAGTGAACTTTCATAACTACAGCAACAATATAAAAACCCAAGCAAAAATATTGATGGTCAAAGTGGTAGTTATGATAAAGCCCTTAAATTGGCTTTAATTGGCGTCACCGACCCAATGCAGCAACAAGAAATTACCCAACAAATTCGTAACAGCTACTTTTCAGGCAAAGAGGCGGCGCAATTGGCTGAACGCGAACAACAAGTCGCTCGACAGCAACAACAGATCGCCAGTTATCAATCTGAGCTTGCTGCTCTCAACCAAGAAATGAACCAGCAAAAACAAAACTTAGCTGAAAGTGCATGGCAACAGCAGTATCAACTCCGCCTAGAACAACTGAGGCAAAAGCACTTTAACTAGTGGCGTAAACGTTCATCATTCTCTACCCCAAACACAGACAACTAAAGCAAGGTGATGTACCTCAACTTGCTTTAGCTTGTCCTTATAAATTGTAATTCCACAATATGTCTACGTTTGAATCAGTAATCTTAAAATAAAGAACATTCCAGAGAATCCAAAATATAATTAATTTATTTCAATAGCTTGAAAACAATTCAAATAAATTTTTAATTGAAACTCCACGATATTCCGCACTGAACGCTTCTTTTTGATCTATCCGAGCCCCTTGCAACAGTCGTATGAAATGCACACAGGCACTCAATTTAATAAATTTAAGCTTTTCATTCACTTAACAAATCCATCTTTCATTTATCGGAATCTATTTGCAAAAAATTCCAAAATGGATTATTTTTCAACCAATTTTAAAGCATTCTTTAATGCTTATTTCTGGCTGTACTCCCCCTGTTTAATCACCTTATTTCTTTTAAAGGTTATGACATGCTTAAAATGATTGATGTTCTCGATCAACGTCTGGTGCAAAACTTTACTCAAGCTTTGCAGTCTCCTACCCCACAATTTGAAGAGCAACTGGATCAAGGCATTCTCAATGCATCAGACCTCGAATTAAATCATGCTGTTACTGCATTTTTTAATGAAGTTAATGCGATTGAAGCTGCTCAAGCGTTGGATATTAGCGCTGACCGTATTCAAGCCCTTCAGTTAGGTGCATCGTTTAAAGATGAACAATATTTAGCTGATCTAAAGAAAATTGTGACACTTTGTCTTGCACTTGAAACTGATGCTTTAGAGCAAGTTGAAGTGTTTGACAGTTTACAAGACTATCCAATGTAAGCTTGCAACCCCCTTAAAAAAGCGACTATTACAGTCGCTTTTTTACATTCAAAATGAATGATTTAGTTATGCAATTTTCATATAAGAAGAAATTATTCTATGCTTTTTGGAAGTTATTCTATACTCCAAAAACTGCACATAGCTCAACCAAGTTATTAAAATTCAGATAGTTAAACCAAGACCACCCGTTTATTTCAATTTAATATTTTGTTATCCATTTTTCTTTTTTTATTTTTCGCATACATCAGGTTAAAAGAACCCTCAAATAAACTTATTTAAATGATGCAACATGAAAAACTTTAAACTACTGAGCACTTCACTGATTTTAGGTCTGATCGGCTCTTATACCCATGCCGCTATTCCAAACACGCTCAAACTTGATTATGCCTACTACGCACCAACCAGCCTCGTAGTGAAAGAACAAAAACTGTTAGAAAAAGCCTTACCTAAAACTGAAATTAAATGGGTGTTTAGCCAAGGCAGTAACCGTTCACTGGAATATTTAAATAGTGGCAGTGTCGATTTTGCTTCAACCGCAGGGCTTGCAGCTGTACTTAGTCGTGCCAACGGCAGTCCAATCAATACCGTTTATATCCAGAGCCAACCTGAATGGACTGCTTTGGTGGTTGCTAAAAACTCCCAAATTAAAAGCCTAAAAGACTTAAAAGGAAAAAAAATTGCCGCAACCAAAGGCACAGATCCATTTCTATTTACCTTACAAGCGCTGGATACAGTGGGTCTAAATAAACGTGATGTACAACTGGTTCATTTACAACATCCAGATGGCAAAACGGCTTTAGAACGTGGTCAAGTCGATGCTTGGGCAGGCTTAGATCCACTGATGGCATCGGCACAAGTGCAATCTGGCACAAAACTGTTGTATCGAAATATTGGGTTTAACAGTTATAGCGTGCTCAGTGTCAAAGAGTCTTTTACTCAGCAAAGTCCCGAAGCCATTGAAGCCGTGATTAAAGCTTATGAGCAAGCACGTAAATGGGCCAAAGCTAATCCAGAGAAATTGGCGGAGTTACTGGCACGCGAGTCCAAACTGCCGTTGAATGTCGCAAAATTACAACTAAGCCGTACCAACTTTGATCAAAACATTCCGTCAGCCAAACAGATTGCTGCATTACAAAAGTCTGGCGGCATTTTGAATGAAGAAGACTTAGTTCGTAAAGGCAGCAATGTTAATCAAGTCGTGACTCAGTTGTTTAAACCACAATATGCACAAAAGGTTGTAAGCAAATAATGACCAAGTCAGTCGCGAGCTCTTTCAGCCCTATTGTAGTGAAAAAGAGTTCCTCATTTCAGTTGAAATTGAAGAGTGTTCTCAAAGCGATCACCCTTCCAGCGCTCTTACTGATTGCTTGTGAATATCTAGTCCGTGCTGGTTTTATTGAACCTTATTTATTGCCTGCACCTAGTAGTCTGTGGCAAACCTTTCTAGATTTATGTCAGGCAGATTTATGGATGCATGTCTGGACCAGTACATGGCGGGTGTTTTTAGGCTTTTTTATTGGGAGTGCTCTGGCGTTAATTTGTGCGATTTTGGTCGGGCTTAACAAACAGGTTGAAGCATTTTTAGAACCCAGTTTTTCAGCGATCAAATCCATCCCGAGCTTAGCGTGGATTCCTCTACTTTTACTGTGGTTGGGAATTGATGAAGCATCGAAGATTACCCTAATTGCAATTGGCGCATTTTTTCCGACCTATACCAACACTGTCGCAGCGATTAAAGGTGTAGATCGCAAGCTTATAGAAGTCGCACAAGTCTATCGGCTGAAGTACTGGCAGCAAGTGCAACAGATTATTTTGCCTGCAGCATCTCCGGGAATTTTAACGGGACTGCGTAACAGTTTAAGTTTGGCATGGATGTTTATGATTGCAGCAGAACTGATTGCAGCGACACAAGGCATAGGCTACTTACTGAGTGATGGCCGAGAAACTTCACGTCCCGATATTGTGATCTTAGCAATTATTCTTTTAGCCGTACTTGGAAAATTCAGCGATGGCATTATGAAAGCCATCGAGACTTGGCTACTGCGTTGGCGTGACGTATTTGGAACATAAGGTAGAAAAAATAAAAGCGCATCAACTGCGCTTTTATTTTGAAGGGAACAATGAAATTATTGTGTCCACTGCCCTAAAGTGACGCGGTCATTACCACCATAATCTTTCACCGTACGGACTTGTTTATAGCCCGCTTCTTTAAAGATTTTCTGTACAGCGTCAGCTTGGTCATAACCATGCTCAAGTACCACCCAGCCATCAAGAGTTAAATGCTTTTTACCTTGCTGGATAATGACTCTTAAATCAGCCAAACCATGATCTGCTGCAACTAGGGCACGTTCAGGCTCAGTTGCTAAGTCTTGCATGTGAGCATCATCAGCATCGATGTACGGCGGGTTCGAGACAATCACATCAAAAAACTTTCGATTCAGCGGTGCAAACCAACTGCCACACACAAAAGTCACATCATTTAAGTCATGCTTTTCTGCATTTTGCTGCGCAACAGCTAAAGTTGGCTCATAAATATCGGTCGCCGTAATGTCCCACGTGTCCCGTTCACTGGCCAATGAAAGCGCAACCGCACCTGTCCCCGTGCCTAAGTCGACAATGCGCGCATCTTCAGGTAAGTCTAAACGTAGTACAGTTTCAACCAGTACCTCGGTATCTGGACGTGGAACTAAAGTGTCAGAAGTAACAATCAAATCTAGCGTCCAAAACGGCTGCGAACCTGTCACATAGGCCAAAGGTTCACCTGCTTCGATTCGTGCCAAGGCAGCAACATAGGCCTGCTCTTGTTCATTGGTCAGCACTTGATCTTTTTTCATAACCAAATCAAAAGAATCAATTTTGGTAATGTGCTCCAACAACCATGCATTCTCTTGACGTTCGTAACTCTCAGCTTCACCACGTAAAGCCAAAGCTTGGGCAATATTCATTATCCACCATTCTGCTGTGCAAGCATCGCAAGCTGATCTGCTTGATATTCACGATGTAAGCTATCTAATAGTTCAGTTAAATCGCCTTCCATAACCGCATCTAACTTGTATAAAGTTAAGTTAATACGGTGATCGGTCATACGACCTTGCGGGTAGTTATAGGTACGGATACGTTCTGAACGATCGCCCGAGCCGACCAAGTCACGGCGCATTTCAGACGTTGCTGCATCAGCTGCTGCACGTTTTGCATTTTCCAACCGTGAAGCAAGTAAAGCCATCGCTTTGGCTTTGTTCTTATGTTGTGAACGCTCTTCCTGACATTCCACCACCGTTCCTGTTGGAATGTGGGTAATACGCACGGCGGAATCGGTTTTGTTGATGTGCTGACCACCCGCACCTGAGGCGCGGTAGGTATCAATACGTAAGTCTGATGCATTAATCTCAACCGTTGTATCAACATCAATTTCAGGCAAAATAGCAACAGTACACGCCGAAGTATGCACGCGTCCTTGAGACTCCGTTGCAGGTACTCGTTGTACACGGTGCGCGCCACTTTCAAACTTCAAGCGGCCGTAAACGCCCTCACCATTCACCAAACAAATAATTTCTTTATAACCACCGTGTTCGCCTTCATTTTCAGACAACACTTCAATACGCCAGCCTTGTGATTCAGCGTACTTGGTATACATGCGGTATAAATCACCCGAGAAAATAGCAGCTTCATCACCGCCTGTTCCCGCTCGAATTTCCAAATATGCAGAGTTCGCATCATTTGGATCTTTCGGAATCATTAAGATATTTAAATCAGCTTCTAAAGACGCAATAATGGCTTTATTTTCTTTAATTTCTTCAACAGCCATTTCCTTAAAATCAGGATCTGACAGCATCGCTTCAGCCGTTTCAATATCAGCTTCAGCTTGTTTGTACTTGGTCCAAACTTCTGTGATTTCGCTTAAATCACTATGTTCACGTGACAACTGACGAAAGCGTTTGTTATCCGAAATGACTTCTACATCTGCAAGTAATGCTGTTAATTCTTCGTGACGGTCAGAAAGTTGATCTAATCGTAAACGTAACGATTCTTTCATTAGGAAAATATCTCAATATAAAGGCTGCAATACAGTTTCACAGCACCAAAAAATTTGCGCTTAGTTTAACGGCTCTATCACGCAAAGAACATCTTTATTCAATCCTGAGCGACGTTTACTTTATACGCCTCAGTAGATTGATACACTTTTAAAGCATGTTTATGACCTTACTAACGCTTAAAAAATGCAAAACAGCTTATTTCATATACACCTTTTTAATAGGCCATTTCAGCTCAAAATTCAGAGTGTGAACTGCATCACTCCTAGGTTTATCCACATTTGCATGATTTTGGATAAATTTCATTCTGCTTATTCAAATTTGTAATAAAACTGATACAAACAAGAAACCAACGGGTTTCAATTTAGTTTTAACTCTCCACAATTAACTGGAATCTTTTTGTTACATTAGCCACATCGAAAAAAGTAAGACAGTTCAACCAATGTTGGACATGGAGAAACACATGAAACTTAATACACTCTTAATGTCAGCAACATTAGCAACGGCATCTATGTTTACTGCAACTGCATATGCAGACAGCACAACTCGCGTTGCAGCAGCCAGTGCTTTAGGTAGTGTTGCAGGGACAGCAATTGGTAAAAACATGGGTGGCACAACTGGTGCAACTATTGGCGCAGCACTCGGTGGTGCAGGTGGTGCGGCCGTTGCAAGTGACAAACGTCATCGTACCGAATCTGCTATTGGCGGTGCGATCGGTGGTGGTGCGGGCTATACCGTAGGTAAAAGCATGGGTGGCACCAATGGTGGCTACGTTGGTTCTGCATTAGGTGCAGCGGGCGGTGCAGCTCTCGGAAACAAGATCTCAAAAGACAAACAATATGATTCTTACCATGGTAAAAAATGGAAGAAAAAACATAAACACCATTAATTAGCTGCATCGTAAAGATGTCATTGAAAGCACCTTCGGGTGCTTTTTTATGGCATAGATTTAGACGCAATAACACTCTAGCCAAACTGGTAGAAAATACGAAGAGTCGTTACACAGCACTTACCAAAGCAACGGTTTCGATAAAGTTTCTCTTCATTATTCTTCCAACTTGTTTCGCTAAAGTGAAATCAAGACAAAATAGACATGCTCTTAGGAGTTTAAAAATGAAAATTAAATCAATTTTAATCAGTACCGTAATTGCAGCTTCAGCATTAACGATGACCACAACATATGCAGGTAATACAACCAATACTGCACTAACGTCTGCATTAGGTGGTGTTGTCGGTGCTGCGATTGGTAATCAAATGGGTGGACAAACAGGCGCGATGATCGGTTCTGCCATTGGTGGTGGTGCAGGTGCAGCTGCTTCAGCCAACAAACGTGACCGTAATGGTGCAATCATTGGTGGAGCACTCGGTGGTGCTGGTGGTTATACCGTAGGTAAAAACATGGGCGGTACCAATGGTGGGTATATTGGCGCAGGTCTAGGTTCAGCGGGTGGTGCAGTTCTGGGTAAAAAAGTCTCTGAAGACCGTCGTTATGATGATGAATATGACCGCCGTTACGATGACCGTTATGATCGTCGTTATGACAGCCGCGGCTACCGTAACAACAATTATAAGTATAATGATCGCAACTACCGTGGTGACAATGGCCGTCACTTGGGCTGGTACAAAAACGGGAAACGTTAAGCACCCATAAAACATTTTCAAATAAAAGAGCACCTTCGGGTGCTTTTTATTTATCTGACCACTACACTCAAAAAAGACACTGTATCGTCTCTGCGATACAGTAGCTTACTTCTTTTTGCTTTAAACGCATATGTGGCTGGTGCGGTTCAACGATGTTGAATAGATATTTAGTTTCATTTTTAAATCAATACCTTATATAAAACAACCAGAATATCGAATAAAATCGATATACAAAATAACAGTTATATCGTATTATTTCGATATATAAAACAAAACTGAGAAGTAGAATGCGCATGTTGTCCGAGACTCAATTTTCTATTCTAGAATTAGCTCCTGTCCGCGAAGATCAAACTGTACAACTCACTCTACAGCATAGCTTAAAATTGGCCCAACAAGCTGAGCGTTTAGGCTATAGCCGACTTTGGCTTGCAGAACATCATAATATGGATGGTATTGCCAGCTCTGCAACTGCGGTGCTACTCGGCTATTTACTCGCAAATACCTCAACCTTAAAAGTGGGTTCTGGCGGTATCATGCTCCCAAACCATGCCCCACTGATCGTAGCGGAGCAATTCGGTACGCTTGCGACACTCTATCCAAACCGGATCGAATTAGGCTTAGGTCGAGCACCAGGTACAGACCAAATGACCATGCGCGCACTTCGCCGTGGCCGTCAAGAAACTGAAGATCAGTTCCCACAAGATGTTTTAGAAATTCTGCATTACTTTAAGGACGCTGAGCCAAATCAGCGCATCATTGCAACTCCGGGGCAAGGGACACATGTGCCTGTATGGCTACTCGGTTCAAGTTTATTTAGTGCACAACTGGCTGCAAAACTCGGTCTTCCCTACTCTTTTGCATCACACTTTGCACCGCGTATGCTGAAACAAGCGATTCAGCTCTATCGTGAAAACTTTGAACCCTCTGAATACTTATCGAAACCTTATGTGTCTATGGGTGTCCCGACGGTCGTTGCTGAAACCGATGCTGAAGCTGAGTATCTAGCGACCAGTGCCTATCAACGTGTTTTAGGTCTCATGCGCGGTCAAAGTTTAAAGTTAAAAGCACCGATTGCCAGCATGGACGGTCTATGGTCACCTGCGGAAAAAATGTCGGTAGACAGTTTTTATGCCATGGCGCAAATCGGTTCCAATGGCACGGTGAAAGAAGGCTTGAAACAGCTTCTTTTGGAATATGATGTTGATGAGTTTATTTTCACCTGTGACATCTATGACACGGACAAACGTTTAGAAAACTTTGAACGTCTCATGCAGATCAAAAACAGTTAAGTACAAATGAAGTGAATCGCCTTATGCGTATTAATGCATACCCATAAGGCGACGTGCATAAATGAATAACCAAAATCTTAGCCGATACTTAAAAAATCCTTAAAGCCCTGCAAAACTGCTGCTATGTCTAGACTAAAGTTAGCGTGACTGCTCAGACAATTTATCACTTTGCTTTTTTAGAGCAAAAGCACTAAAAATAATAAATTAAGGAAAGACGATAAAAAACAATTAAGGATCAAGCATGGTCAATTTGTATTCAACAGACAACGTATCTGGTTTATTTCAAAACCATCCCGAATATTTTCAGCATTTTAAAGGGCAATTGATTACCGCATCAGAAATTAAACAACATGCTTTTACTGAACAACGTGTCGCAATTATTGGTACCAACCAGCATACAGTAACTGCCCTTGAGTCGGTTTGTCAGGTCGCTCAATCGGTCTATGTTTTTCAAAATGCGCCACAATTTATCTTGCCAAAAACAGAGCGTGGAATTCAGCGCTTAATTCAACATCCACTGGTTATTAAGAACCGACGCCTATTTAACACACGGATCAAATGCCTACTGGCTCTACGCTTTTTAGAAACCCAAGTTCAAGACCCATGGCTTAGACACCAACTTAAACCTAACTCCGCTGCCGATAAACTTAAATTTTTTAAATCCGATCATTATTATCATGCACTACAACGCGACAACTGTAAGCTAATCACTTGGCCAATAGTCAAAATTAGAGAACATGATATTCAAAGTTTAGATGGTGCTGAATATCCAGTCGATGTGATCATTACCACCTATAGCCATTAACCGTATAGGGTAAGTTTTACCCACTTACCCGTTGTTTATTTCGTAACACCTGTATACTGATAGCCTGTATTTGAACGCTGGTAACGTAAGTATTTTCCAGTCGGCTGGCTGTTTTGATCTAATAAAGTGATATCAATCTTGTTTAAGTCTTTTGAAACGCGGATATATGAACCGCGCCGCTCTTCGTCATAATGGCAGTCATAATTTACTTCAATCGAACTTAACTGTTTTTTCTTGGTCTGGAAAACTGGTGTTGCTGTCAAAGCTTGGGCGTGCATTTTAAAGGCCTGAATTTGATAGAGACCGTGACAGCTATCACCTTTGTAATAACTTTGAATCAGATAAATCGGCTGTGTACCCAATTTTACTTGGTCAATCTTTAAAATATAGCCTGTTTCTAAAGGCTGAAGTTTAATGGACGTGCTCAATTTCATCTGTACATAGGATGAAAATTCACCCATGGTACCGCCACCACCTACATCAAAGGTATAGAATTTAAGCAGTTGGTCCGGTGAGGCATTAATCTTTAGTCTAAGATTTTCAGTCAATTTGGGGAAAGAATAAGCATAACTTTCTGCATTTTCACGGATTAAATCAACCACATCACTTTCGATCTGTTGATTCACCGCATAAAAATCTAGCGCTGCATATTTTTGATCAATCGCCTGCTCAGACTGTTGAATTGATATATTTTGCGCATATAAAGCCATATTAAAATGAGCACAACAAAATACACCTAATAGGCATTTTGATATTATTTTCATTTGATCTAATCTGTATTTTTATATTGATCAATATTATAAAGCATCATCAATATGACGCTTTATAATGTAATGACAATATCAACCAATGCGACGTTTTAAACCCGTCATTTGGAGTACACGAGTTGAAATTTCTTCAATCGACATTTCCGAGACATTTAAGTATTTAATCCCTTCAGAGATATAAATCCCTTCAATTGCACGAAGCTCCATTTGGCACTGGCTGAAGCTTGCATAACGGCTATTGGCTTTACGTTCAGAGCGAATAGCGACAAGACGTTCAGCATCAATCATCAAACCAAAAAGCTTCTGTTTATGCGCGCGAAGTACCGCAGGTAAACGGTTGTCATCTAAGTCTTCTTCCGTTAAAGGATAGTTTGCAACACGAATACCAAACTGTAATGACAAATAAATTGACGTCGGTGTTTTACCCGAACGTGACACCCCAATCAGAATCAGATCGGCCTTGTCATAGTGGCGTGTACGTGCACCGTCATCGTTATCTAAAGCAAAATGCACCGCATCAATACGTGCTTTATAAGACTCCGAATCGGTCACCGCATGGGTCTGTCCGACTAAAGTTGTAGGTGGCGTTCCTAACTCTTCAGACAATTTACTAATAAGCCCTTCAAATACATCAAGATTTATAGCATTTGCAGTGTTAATAATATCACGCACATACGGGTCAACTAAAGTGTCAAAAACCAGTGGCTTTTGTCCGTCTTGTTGTGCCCTTAAATTGATCTCAGCAACCACATTTGTAGCAGCTTCTTCAGAGCTAATATAAGGAATAATATGAATGTCAAAGTCAACATTTGGAAACTGCGCCAATAGCGAGTGCCCAAGGGTTTCAGCAGTAATTGCAGTACCATCAGATACAAAAAAAACACTCCGCTTAAATTGTTTACTTCCTGACATTAAAATTCTCCTCAAAAATTTGTCTTAGTGCTATATAATCTTTATAGTAAACCGATCTTACATGACTGTCGCTTAGTAAAATCAAAAAGCTAAGTAGATTTGTTATAATTTGATGCCAAGATAGTGATTAAATACTGCAAAAGTGGAGTAACAACTTTGGAAGCGCGCGTAATTGGTCTAGAAAAATTAGGGAAACACGACGTTGAACTTGTAGGTGGGAAAAACTCATCTTTAGGTGAAATGATCAGCCACCTATCAAATGCAGGTGTATCTGTACCAGGTGGCTTTGCTACTACAGCTCAAGCATATCGTGAATTTCTCGAGCAAAGTGGCCTAAACGCTAAAATCAATGCAGAGTTAAAAGTCCTCAATGTTGATGATGTAAATGCTCTTGCTGAAACAGGCGCGAAAATTCGCCAATGGATTGTAGATACTCCACTTACAGCAGAACTCGAACAAGAAGTTCGTAAAGCATTTGCAGAGCTTTCAAACGGCAACCCAGACATCGCGGTTGCCGTTCGTTCTTCTGCGACAGCAGAAGATTTACCAGATGCTTCTTTTGCAGGCCAACAAGAAACCTTCTTAAACATTCGCGGTATCGACAACGTATTGATCGCGATCAAAGAAGTATTTGCATCACTGTATAACGACCGTGCAATCTCTTACCGCGTACACCAAAACTTTGCGCATGATGTTGTGGCTTTATCTGCTGGTATTCAGCGTATGGTTCGCTCTGAAACTGGTGCAGCAGGTGTAATGTTTACACTCGACACTGAATCAGGTTTCCGTGACGTAGTCTTCATCACTGCATCTTATGGTTTGGGTGAAATGGTTGTTCAAGGTGCAGTAAACCCTGACGAATTCTACCTCTCTAAACCCCTTTTAAATGCAGGCAAGCACGCTGTACTCCGTCGTAATCTTGGTTCTAAACACCAAAAAATGATTTATGGCGAAGAAGCATCTGCAGGTAAATCAGTTGTTGTGGTTGATGTTGAAAAACAAGAGCGCCAACAATTCGCATTGAACGACCACGAACTACAAGAACTTGCAAAACAAGCGCTGATCATTGAAAACCATTATGGTTCTCCAATGGACATCGAGTGGGCAAAAGATGGCGATGACGGTCAAATTTATATCGTTCAAGCGCGCCCTGAAACAGTGAAGAGCCGTGAAAACGTCGGCACTATGGAACGCTACCTTTTAAAACAAAAAGGCACAGTGATTTGTGAAGGTCGTTCAATCGGTCAACGTATTGGTTCTGGTAAAGTCCGTATTGTTACGTCTATTAAAGAAATGGACAAAGTACAAGACGGTGACGTGCTTGTATCTGACATGACTGACCCAGACTGGGAACCAGTCATGAAACGTGCGGCTGCAATTGTGACTAACCGTGGTGGTCGTACTTGCCACGCAGCGATTATTGCACGTGAATTGGGTGTTCCAGCAATCGTTGGTTGTGGTAATGCAACTGAAGTTCTAGTAGACGGTCAGGAAGTGACTGTTTCATGTGCGGAAGGTGATACAGGTTTCATCTACGAAGGTTCTTTAGATTTCGAGATTCAAACCAACTCTATCGAATCGATGCCAGAGCTTCCGTTCAAAGTTATGATGAACGTCGGTAACCCTGACCGCGCATTTGACTTTGCACAAATTCCAAATGAAGGGATTGGTCTTGCACGTCTTGAGTTCATCATTAACCGTATGATCGGTGTCCACCCTAAAGCATTGTTGAACATTGACAGCTTGCCACGTGAAACTCGTGCTGCGGTGATGGCACGTACAGCGGGTTATGCATCGCCAATCGAGTTCTATGTTGAAAAACTGGTTGAAGGTATTTCTACCCTTGCTGCAGCATTTGCAGACAAACCTGTGATCGTTCGTATGTCTGATTTTAAGTCAAATGAATACGCAAACTTGATCGGTGGTAAGTTATACGAACCTGAAGAAGAAAACCCAATGTTGGGCTTCCGTGGTGCAAGCCGTTATGTGTCTGACAACTTCCGTGACTGCTTCGAATTAGAATGCCGCGCGTTGAAAAAAGCACGTGACGAAATGGGCTTAACCAATATTCAAATCATGATTCCTTTCGTACGTACTGTACATGAAGCGAAACGTGTAATTGAATTATTGGCGTTAAACGGCCTGAAACGTGGTGAAAATGGTCTGAAAGTGATCATGATGTGTGAGTTACCAACGAACGCATTATTGGCTGAACAGTTCCTTGAACACTTCGATGGCTTCTCTATCGGTTCAAACGACTTAACCCAGTTAACGCTTGGTCTAGACCGTGACTCTGGAATTGTTTCTCACTTATTTGATGAACGTGATCCAGCCGTAAAAGCACTTCTTTCTATGGCAATTCATGCATGCCGTAAAGCAGGTAAATATGTGGGTATCTGTGGTCAAGGCCCATCAGATCACCCAGATCTTGCGCAATGGCTGATGGAACAAGGTATCGAATCTGTATCACTTAACCCTGACTCAGTATTAGACACTTGGTTCTTCCTTGCAGAAGAAAAAGTTCAAAAAGCTTAACTCTTTGATGCGAAAAAAAGACCCTTTCATGGGTCTTTTTTATATCTATTCTTTCAACGTATCCGCATTGAAACAAACTTTTTTATACAAAAACTTAGACTAAGTCTGGCATTCATGCATCAACATCTTGATTGAGAAGAGATCGCATTACGATAAAGCTAGAAGAAGCAGCATAATCCTTGCTACACTGTCCTGGATTTTGTGTAGTTTTGGTTAATTTCAGCTTGAAATTCTCTAGACTATCCGCATGTTTTACCATAGATTTTTTATTTGTTTTTAATCTAAAAACAAATACATTTATTATTTGAATATCCCAACTTATATTTTGAGATTAAGTTTATATGCAGATTTACTTGGCACGAAATAATCAACAAGCCGGTCCATATACCTTAGAGCAGTTGAATCAGATGCTCGCAAGCCAACAAGTTTTATTGACGGATTTAGTTTGGCATCAGGGTATGCCTGAATGGAAAGCTTTAGGTGAACTCACCCAAGGAAAACTGGCGTATGAACCTGTAGGTTATCAGCCTCAACCCCCTATTCCTGAGCCAATGCATGCGCCAAATCAATTTTCACAACCAAACCGCCTAGCGGCAAAAGTTGCTCAACCTGAACTGGCATCGATAGGCACACGCGTCTTAGCCAAAGTCATTGATTTACTTCTTTGGCTCCCTGCCGCTGCGATTCCCTCGTTCTTTTTACAAGCCAACCAGTTTGGTGAACTGACTGAAATTCAGCAAAAAATGCAAGCGGCTACTACAGCCACTCAGGCCAGTGAACTGCAAGCACAACTGTTCAGTTTGATTCCTACTGAAGCATGGACCACCATGGGAATTTACCTGCTGATTATGCTCGGCATACAGGCCTTTTTCTTAGCAAAAAATGGTCAAAGTATTGGTAAAAAAATCACCAAAATTAAAATTGTAGACGTTGAAACCAACGAAAAAGTCAGCCTTTTACGTGTATTCACATTACGCAGTGTTGTCTTTATTGTACTCAATATGCTGTTCATGCCGTTTATTACCATCGCCGATCACGTCTTTGGTTTAACTGCAAAGCGTCAAACTTTGCACGATAAGCTGGCAAAAACCAAGGTCATTAAGCAGTAATTTGACCACATTTAAGCTGAGGTTTGGCGCACCTCAGTTTTCTGCAGTTTATTGATATTCAAAATAAATCCATAAATAAATTATAAAATTCCGAGTGAAAAAATCGGTTTTTATAACAGTCATTTAAAGCATCTTTACGTATAGCTTAGTTTGTCGATATGAGGCATAATGCCCTACAACGTAGCGGTGTCTTATGATTGAGAAGTGTTTTTAGACTTAAAAAGAAACTTTCAATCATGCGACACTTTAATCGCTATCCCAATTTTATTAGGGAATGGGACTCTTCACCGAGGTTGTAAAATGAGACAAACGATTTTAGCTGTATTGTCTTTATCTGCGATCGCCGCGCTCTTAACTGGGTGTGGTGGTGATATGGTACTTCTAAACTCAAAAGGTCCAGTTGCACAAGGTCAATCTGACTTAATGATGACTGCGATCTATTTAATGCTATTGGTGGTTATTCCATCAGTCGTAATGGCATTATGGTTTGGTTGGAAATATCGCGCGTCGAATAAAGATGCAGACTATAAACCTACATGGGCACACTCTACTGCAATTGAAATTGTAGTTTGGGGTATTCCTGTCATTATTATTGGTATTCTGGCTTGGTTAACTTGGTGGGGTTCACACAAGTATGACCCTTACCGCCCGCTCGAATCTGATAAAGCACCTGTAAATATTCAAGTCATTGCAGAACAGTTTAAATGGATCTTCATTTACCCTGATCTTAACATTGCGACGGTTAACGAAATTCGTTTCCCTGAAAAAACTCCAGTTGCACTTAAAATTACCTCTAACTTCACGATGAACTCGTTCTTCATCCCTGCGTTAGGTGGTCAAATTTATGCAATGGCAGGTATGCAAACGCACTTGAATTTGTTAGCAGATGGAACTAGCCCAGCTGAAGGCTACCGCGGTTTCTCTTCGAACTATTCAGGCTACGGCTTCTCGCAAATGCGCTTCCGTGCTCACTCTGTAACTGACGCTCAATTCGCTGAATGGGTTGCTGCAGTTAAAGCAGGTAACGGTACAAGCATTAATCCTAAAGCTGTACAAAAAACAATTTTAGATCAAGCTGAATTTGAGTCTTTACGTGACGGTAACCGTGGTAAACACCAAATTGAAGTTTTGATTTCAAAAGCAAAAACTCCTGAAGAGAAGGCTGCTGCTGAGGCAATGAAGCCTTATCCAACTAAGCCACACCCTGTGACTTACTACTCTTCTGTAGAGGAAGGCTTGTTTAAGTCAGTCATCAGCAAATATATGAGCAACTATCACGGTGCTGATCACTCAGCGACTGCGGGTGCTCACGGGGCTGCTTCATCTGAAGCACATGCCGCTGTTGAACCTGCTTCATCAGTTGTAGGGGAATAAGACATGAGCTTCTTAGGTAAGTTAGGTCCGGACGTTATTCCGCACGATCCAATTGTACTGGTCACAGTTGCAATGATGATCTTAGGTGGTATCGCAGTTGTTGCTGGTATTACCTACTTTAAAAAATGGGGCTACTTGTGGAACGAATGGTTCACATCAGTCGACCATAAAAAAATTGGTATCATGTATCTTTTCGTATCGATCATCATGCTTTTGCGTGGTTTCGCCGATGCGATTATGATGCGTCTTCAACTGTTCCTTGCAAAAGGTGGCGGTGAAGGTTATTTACACCCAGAACACTACGATCAGATCTTCACCGCACACGGTGTAATCATGATCTTCTTCGTAGCAATGGGTCTAGTTGTTGGCTTAATGAACATCTCTGTACCACTTCAAATTGGTGCACGTGATGTTGCCTTCCCATTATTAAACTCTCTAAGCTTCTGGTTATTTGCTGGTGCTGCAGGCTTAATGATGGCATCTCTTGCAATTGGTGAATTCGCTGCAACAGGTTGGATGGCTTATCCTCCTCTTTCAGGTATCGAATACTCTCCAGGCGTGGGGGTGGATTACTATATCTGGGCACTTCAGATTTCAGGTTTAGGTACGCTATTAACGGGTGTTAACTTCTTCGTTACCATCATTAAAATGCGCGCGCCTGGTATGTCACTTATGGACATGCCGATCTTTACTTGGACATCTTTGTGTACAGCTGTATTGATCATTGCGTCATTCCCAGTGTTAACAGCAACAATTGCGATGTTAACGCTTGACCGTTACTTCGGTTTCCACTTCTTTACAAATGACATGGGTGGTAGCCCAATGTTGTATGTAAACTTGATTTGGACATGGGGTCACCCAGAAGTTTACATCTTAGTATTACCAGCATTTGGTATTTACTCTGAAGTTGTATCAACGTTCTCTCGTAAAACGTTGTTCGGTTACAAATCAATGGTGTATGCAACAATTGCGATCACAGTACTTGCGTTCGTAGTATGGCTTCACCACTTCTTCACCATGGGTGCTGGTGCGAACGTGAATGCGTTCTTCGGTATCATGACCATGGTTATTGCGATTCCTACTGGTGTGAAAATCTTCTCTTGGTTATTCACAATGTATAAGGGTCGTATCACCTTCACTACTCCTATGTTATGGACGCTTGGCTTCCTTGTAACATTCGGTATTGGCGGTTTAACTGGTGTATTAATGGCGGTTCCACCTGCGGACTTCCTTGTACACAACTCATTGTTCTTGATTGCTCACTTCCATAACGTAATTATCGGTGGTGTGGTGTTTGGTATGTTTGCCGGCATCATTTTCTACTGGCCGAAAATGTTTGGTTGGAAGCTCAATGAAGCATGGGGTAAAGCTGCATTCTGGTTCTGGTTCTTCGGTTTCTACTTTGCATTCATGCCACTTTATATCCTTGGTTTCATGGGTATGACTCGTCGTTTGAATACATATGACAACCCTGAATGGGATCCGTACATCGCTATTGCATTCTTCGGTTCTGTGTTAGTCGCGATTGGTATTGCATGTTTCGTTATGCAGATTGTTGTTGGTTACTTACAACGCAACGACAACCTCGACCTTACAGGCGATCCATGGGATGGTCGTACACTTGAATGGGCGACTTCGTCTCCTGCTCCGTTCTACAACTTTGCTCACCTTCCAACAATCAATGGTATTGATACGTTCTGGAATGACAAAGAGAATGGCGTAGCATATGCGAAACCTACTTCATACGAAGACATTCATATGCCAACGAATCGTGCTGCTGGTGTTGTGATTGCCATGTTCATTACTGTTATGGGCTTTGGTTTAATCTGGCATATCTGGTGGTTAGTTGTTGTAATGTTCATCGCTGCTATTATCAGCTTCATCGCGTCTTCGTTTACGAAGAAAGTGGACTACTATGTTCCTGCTGCTGAAGTTGAGCGTATTGAAAATGAACGTTACGCGATTCTTGAAAAACATTTGAAGAAGGACTAAGACAATGGCTGACGTACTTCATCACGAAAACCACGGACACGATGAGCATCATCACCACGATGATACTGACATCACCGTCTTTGGTTTTTGGACTTATTTGATGAGTGACTTGATTCTATTCGGTACACTCTTCATTGCATTCGCTGTTTTAAGTAGCCATGTGCCTATGGGCACACCAAGTGCAAAAGAATTATTCGGTGAGTCTTTAGGTTTCGTTTTAACTGAAACTTTCGCTCTCTTGATCTCTTCTGTAACTTTTGGTTTTGCGGTTCTTGCTGCATACAAAAAGAACGTCAACCAAGTTTTAACTTGGTTAGCGATCACTTGGTTATTCGGTGCTTCATTCATCGGCATGGAACTATATGAGTTTAATCACTTAGTTCATGCTGGCCACGGTCCAAGCGTAAGTGCGTTTTTATCGTCGTTCTTTACTTTAGTAGGTACGCACGGTATTCACGTAACTTCAGGTTTGGTATGGATGATCATTTTGATGATTCAGATCAAGAAAAATGGTTTGACTCTTCCAAACACTCGTCGTCTTGCTTGCCTAAGCTTGTTCTGGCACTTCCTTGACATCGTTTGGATCTGTGTATTCAGCGTAGTTTACTTGATGGGAGTTCTATAATGAGTCACGATCATAACTCAGCTGGTGCTTCACACGGTAACACCAAGCAATACACGATCGGCTTTATCCTTTCAGTTATCCTGACCGTAATTCCATTCGGTATGGTAATGGCTGGTGGTTTTGGTCGCGGTATTGTTATGGCGGTTATCGCAATTACAGCGGTTGCTCAGGTTCTAGTTCAATTAGTTTACTTCTTGCACATGAACTCATCTTCAGAGCAACGTTGGAACGTGATTGCATTTATCTATACAGTACTTTGTATTGCTGTACTTCTAGTCGGCTCTGTATGGATTATGAACTACTTACACTACAACATGATGATCTAAACTGATCGTCATGTTGAAAAAGTATTTATTCCTGACTAAACCAGGAATTCTCTTTGGTAACTTCGTTACCACTCTGGGCGGCTTCTTTTTAGCCGCTCAGGGGTCTGTAGATTTCCTCCTCCTTCTCATCACCCTACTCGGTACAACACTGGTTGTTGCTTCTGGCTGTGTCGTCAATAACGTCATTGATCAAGATATTGATCAAAAGATGGAACGGACGATGAACCGTGCATTAGTTAAAAAAACCATCAGTCCTTCCGTTGCTTTGGCATTTTCTGCTGCGCTTGGAATATTAGGTTTCGCCCTACTCTGGTTCTTTGTTAATGCTTATGCCTTTGGCTTTGCTGTACTTGGTTTTGTGGTTTATGTGATTTTTTATAGTCTATGGAGCAAACGCACATCCATTCACCAAACCGTGATTGGAAGTATTTCTGGTGCTAGTCCACCAGTGATCGGCTATGCAGCTGTGACCAATGAATTTGATGTTGCCGCATTGTTGCTTTTCTTAGCATATGCACTTTGGCAAATGCCTCATTCATGGGGAATTGCGGTATACCGCTTTGACGACTATAAAAATGCAGGCATTCCAATTTTACCTGTAGCACGTTCAATTTTCCGCACGAAAGTTGAAAGCTTGATTTATGTCTTGCTGTTTGCTGCGGTGTTAAATGGTTTGTATTGTTTTGGCTATACCAATATGTTTTTTCTTATCACCTTTAACGCACTCTGTGCTTATTGGGTATATTTATCAATCATTGGTTTTAAAGCTGAAAATGATCAGGTTTGGGCAAAACGCTATTTCTTATATTCAGTGATTTTAATTACTGCATTAAGTTTTAGTTTTAGTTTTAGCTATGTCTCACCTGCTCCACATTTGCCGCTGTTTTAAAAAGATAGAGTTCTCTCTATCTTTTTTTTATTTCAACTTATTCAATATTTAAGTCTAGTCTTTAAATTGTTACCATAGCAGACACAACAATAACTCATGCTCTGTAATGAAAATGCCATCACAATTTTTTAAAAAATCTATTTTTATTAGTCTATTCCCTATCACTCTTGCTTATAGCACGCACAGTTTTTCTGGTTTTGATGTTACTTGCTACCCATCGACCAACATTCAAACCAATGCCTATACAGCCTGTGACAATTTGCCTGCGCTCACGCCCGCCAATGACAATCAAACCAATATGCTCCTACTCCTGAGCGACATGGGCTTGGCCAAATTGAATTTTAATCAGCCAAATAGTCCGCTTTGGGAAACTGAATATAGCAACGTACCATTTGCGGCTAAAACATTGTTTGAAAGCGCAACCAATAAACGACCGAATGCCCGATTAAAACCAAACAATCAAAAGACTCCTTACCAAGAACATTGCAGTAGTCTAGACAATGGTGCGGATCAATTTACCCAACAGGTGAAAGCCGACCAAAATCTCAGCAAAGTGGAAAAAGATTTACTGATTCAAGAAAGACAAAATATCTCGGCCTGTGACCGTGATCTTGCCCTCATCCAAGTCAATCCGAACTGGTCTATACAAGCACGTCAGTATGCGTCTTATTTAAATGCAACCATTGCCTTTTATAATAGTAACTTTTCCACAGCTACTAAAATTTACTCAGTATTAACTACGGTTGATCAGTCTTGGATCAAAGAAACATCGCAATATATGTTGATCCGTAGCAGCCTCAATGAAAGCTATCAGTCGGGTATCGGTGAATATGGTGATTTAAAAATCGATAAAGTAAATCAGACTTTACTCAAAAATACCTATGAGCATATCACTACCTACTTCAAACGCTTCCCTGAGGGAAAATATGCGGCAAGCGCACGCGGTTTACTACGTCGTTGTTATTGGCTGAGTGGAAATACCGAACTCCTGACCAGCGAACTCGCATGGCAAATCAATCATCCCGATTCCAAATACTATAATTTAGAGCTCGATAATCTAGCCTTCGAAATGGATCGCCATGTTTTTCAAAGCCGCTCATTCAATCCAAAAAATCTAAAAGATCCGTTCTTTCTGGCTATTTCAGACTTAACGCAAATGCGTCAGGCAACATCGGCAGAAGATAAAGTCTTAAGCTGGTCTGAACTCAACAACCAAAAAACACTATTTAATAATCAGCCAGAACTGTTCCAATACCTACAAGCCAATCACTTATTCTTTGTGCAAAACAAACCAGCCGAAGCTTTAAAATATTTGCCAGAACATTCCTCTAATTCAATTAATAGTTACCTTCAACTCAGTCAAATATTGTTAAAAGGTCGTATTTTAGAAAAACTCGGACAAACTCAAAATGCACAACAGTATTGGGAAGGTTGGCTGAGTCAATCAAAATCCATTGAACAGCGTGGCTTATTTGAGCTAATGTTGTATCCACATTATGCTCAGCAGCAAAGCGCAAACGTATTCATCGGTTCAGATGCTAAAATCAAACAAGCTTCATTGCAAAAAAGCTTTATTGAAAATGAAGCCAATGAAAAAAGCTTAATGCAAATTGTACAGAGCAAAGCATCAAATACAGATCAAAAAAATTTAGCTTTATATAAAACTTTGCAAAAATCATTGGTACATCAAAACTTTAAACTATTTAATCAAGCCTTTGTACTGCTACCACAAGATGTCGCGAAGTATAAATATGACTCAGAAACATATCAAAACTATAAAAACCAACCGCCTTTCAGTGATTTCATTTGGGTAGGAACAAAAATCACGCCACAAATGCAATGCCCTGACTTATTCAGCCTGACTCAAAAACTTGAAAATTCACCTCAAGATTTAAAGCTCCGACTTTGTTTGGGCGAATATGCACGCTCGACTCAAGGCTACAACATAAGCTATGTCACCGCTTTAGAAAAAGAAACTTCCAGCTTCCAAGGTGCAATTTTTGCCCGTGGTCAAGTGTATAAGGACATCATCAAATCCAGTTCTGTACCTGATTTAAAAGCGTATGCGCTTTATCGCTCAATCATGTGTTATTCACCAAGCGGGATGAATGACTGTCAGGATGCAGAAGTTGAAAAATCCACCCGTAAACAATGGTTCGACCACATTAAACGTGACTACCCAAGTACTTCTTGGGCACAATCTTTAAAGTATTACTGGTAAGACTATATGTTGAAGCAGATTTTTTCCGTTGTTATGACGTTGATCTGTATGCTGAGCATCATGGCTTGTCAGCCGAGTCAGCCAGCTTCAACATTTGGTTCGGTAAATGCCGAAGACTATGATGCATTTTGGATTTGGGGCAATATTTCATCTACCCCTTACCTAAATGCGGCTAAAGAACTTTATATTTTACAAGGTGAAATCCGTTTAGATTCCCAAACACATCACTCTAAGCTCATACCGCAAGGCGTAAGCGTCTTAACAATTCCTCAGCAAAAGGTGTGGCTGGTTTTTCGTAATTATCATTTAGACTGGCAAGGCCAAGAGCTTACACAAATTTTAAAACGCGTTCAGCAATGGGAAAATGCAGGGAATCATATTCAAGGCATACAAATTGATTTCGATGCCAAAACCAAACACATTCACCAATATGCCCTATTCTTAAGTCAATTAAGAAAACAATTGCCTCAGCACTATCAACTCAGTATCACGGGTTTAATGGACTGGACCAATGTCACAAATCAGGAGACTTTAAACCTCCTGAATAACACCATCGACGAGTTGGTCATTCAAACCTATCAAGGTTCAACCACCATATCCAACTATGCAGCTTATCTAAAAAAAGTTTCAGCACTAAAACTGCCTTATAAAATTGGCATTGTTCAATATGGTGAGTGGCATAGACCGCCTAAGCTTGAAAATGATCCGAACTTTAAAGGCTATGTCGTCTTCCTTTTACGCTCAAAACCTCAAAATAATTAGGGCTTTTTAAGAGAAGTTCTTGAATTTGGCGAGCAAAGTCTCTAAAATTCTCCCTTCGCATCTAATGCGACACAACCTAGGTTGTGACTCCTTGCTTCTAACAACTTTTTTGTTAGGGGCTGTTTAAACCGTAAGGAGCTGACAATGCGTCATTACGAAATCGTACTTTTAGTACACCCTGATCAAAGCGATCAAGTCGTTGGTATGGTAGAACGCTACCTAACTCACATCAAAGAAGCTGAAGGTCAAATTCACCGTCTTGAAGATTGGGGCCGTCGTCAATTGGCTTACCCAATTAACAAGATCCACAAAGCTCACTACATTCTTATGAATGTTGAGTGTGGTCAAACTACTCTTGATGAGTTAGAAGAATTGTTCCGTTACAACGATGCAATTATTCGTAGCCTTATCATCCGTCGTGAGAACGCTATCACTGAAGAGTCACTATTGGCTAAGAGTGCTGAAGAAAAACGTGCGCGTAAAGCTCAACGTGAAGAAGCACAACAAGCTCAAGACTCTGCTGAAGCATAAGGAGAACATCAATGGCACGTTTTTACCGTCGTCGCAAGTTCTGCCGCTTTACAGCTGAGAACGTTACGTACATCGACTACAAAGATATCGACACTTTAAAACAGTACATCACTGAAAACGGCAAGATTGTTCCTAGCCGTATTACAGGTACTAAAGCTCGTTACCAACGTCAATTAGCGCTTGCTATTAAACAAGCTCGCTACTTGTCTTTGATCCCTTACACTGACAATCATAAGTGAGGTTGAGCTGTGGATATTATCTTATTACAACGCATTAAAAACCTTGGTAAATTAGGCGATAAAGTTTCAGTTAAAGCTGGTTACGGCCGCAACTACCTTATCCCTCAAGGTCAAGCAGTAGCTGCTACTGAAGCTAACACTGCTGCTTTTGAAGCTCGTCGCGCTGAACTTGAGAAAGCTGAAGCTGATGTTTTAGCTGCTGCTCAAGCACGTGCTAGCCAATTAGACGAAGTTAACATCGTAATCACTGCGAAAGCTGGTGACGAAGGTAAACTATTCGGTTCTATCGGTACTCGTGATATCGCTGACGCGTTAACAAATGCTGGTCTTGAAGTTGACCGTGCAGAAGTTCGTTTACCGAACGGTGCACTTCGTCACACTGGCGAATTCAACATCGCAATCCAATTGCACCATGATGTTGTTGCTGAAGTTCTCGTTACTATCGTATCTGAGTAATTTTTTGCAAAAAAAAGAGCATGCTTTTGCATGCTCTTTTTTTTATCTCTATGAAAAAGTAGTTTCTTCGCTCAGCTTAAAACTTCATCAGCCTGCCCCGCAAAATGCCAAATTTGAATATTATGGGTTTTATCCATAAGCCTTGAATTCAGCACACAGCAGCTGCATTTTTTGATAAAGTGCATAGAGTTAAATGGCTGTAATTTTTTCCAAATTTACAGTGAAATTTATCTTAAGTTATCCCTCTTACTGTATTAAAAATCAGGGCGTTATATGTCACAGGCGAATGCCACTGCTCAAAAGAGCTCATCGAAACAAGACAATAAACCGAATGAGTCAGGGCAACTGAAAGAATTCCGTACACCTCCGCATAACTTAGCATTGGAACAAGCCGTACTTGCCGCTTTAATGACGGTTGCTGAATCCTTTGAACAAGTTGGCGATGTCCTAACTGAAAATGACTTTTATGCGACGCGCCATAAATATATTTTTCGTGCGATTGCGCAACTCTCCAAAGACAGCTCACCCTATGATGCGGTTTTAGTCCATGACTGGCTCACCACACAAAACCTACTCGATGCGGTTGGTGGTGAAGAGTACCTGATGCAATTGATGGCAGACTCCCCGTCTAGTTTCTATAACATGGAAACTTATGCCACCAAGATCAAAGAATTTTCAACTTTGCGTAGCATGATTAAGGTCAGCTCTGAAATTTTACAAAATGCCTATGACACCAAAGGTCGTAACGTCAGTGAAATTTTAGATTTGGCCGAAACCAATATTTTCTCCTTGGCAGAACAACACAATAACAACGCCAAAGCTCAAGGGCCTAAAGCCATCAATACAGTTGTGGCCGATGTCTTTGATAAGCTGAATGAGCTGTCGCAAATGGAAGGCAGCATTACAGGCTTAACCACAGGCTTTCTTGAACTCGACAATAAAACTTCGGGTATGCAAGCAGGTGATTTGATTATTGTTGCAGCGCGTCCATCGATGGGTAAAACCACCTTTGCCATGAATTTGGTTGAAAGCGTGCTGTTCAATAATGACCTACCTGCCTTGGTTTACTCCATGGAGATGCCAGCCGACTCCATCGCCATGCGTTTGATTTCATCTTACGGAAAAGTCCATCAGGGCCATTTACGTTCGGGTAAACTCGATGGTGATGAATGGTCAAAAGTGACCGGGACCATTTTGCAACTGCAAGAGAAAAAGCTCTATATCGATGACTCCTCTGCTCTTCCACCTACAGAAGTTCGAGCACGTGCACGTCGTATTGCCAAACAGCACGATGGTAAACTCGGCTGCATCATGGTCGATTACTTACAGCTGATGAAAGTACCAGGTATGGGTGATAACCGTGTCGGTGAGATTTCAGAAATTTCACGAAGCTTAAAAGCTCTTGCCAAAGAAATGATGTGCCCTGTAATTGCACTATCGCAGCTTAACCGTTCCCTCGAGAATCGTCCCAACAAACGTCCCGTGATGTCAGACTTACGTGAATCCGGTGCGATCGAGCAGGACGCCGACTTGATCATGTTTATTTACCGTGACGAAGTCTATAACAAAGAGTCCAAAGAAGCGGGCACCGCTGAAATTATTATTGGTAAACAACGTAACGGCCCTATTGGTACCGTTCGACTTGCTTTTGAAGGCCAATATACCCGCTTTAGTAACTTATCCCCTGAGTTTTATGCTCAGTACGATGATGAGGAATAATTAAAGCCTCATCGTCGCCCTTCCATGACCCTGTAGGAGTAATTAGGGTGCGTCAAGCAACAGTTTATATTGATAGCCAAGCGCTCCAATATAATTTAAACCGTGTCAAACAACTTGCCCCAAACGCGAAAATCGTCAGCATGGTCAAAGCCAATGCTTATGGACACGGAGTCAAAGACTGTTTAGCAGCCTTAAGTGAAACCGATGTCTTTGGCGTCGCCTGTTTAGAAGAAGCACTAGAGATTCGTGCACTCGGCTTTACACAACCGATTACACTGATTGAAGGTGTATTCTCAGCAGATGAAATGCCAACCGTCATTGAGCAAAATATCGAGTGTGTGGTTCATCAGCAACAACAAGTCGATTGGTTAATCTCACATAAAACCGCGTATATCGCACAAAAGCTTAAAGTATGGGTAAAACTCAATAGCGGTATGAACCGTTTAGGCTTTAAAGTTGCCGAAATCATTGATGTCATCAACACTTTAAAAGCAGAAGGCTTTACATGTGTACTGGCAATGCACTTTGCTAACGCCGATGCGGATCACCCACTCAATGAGCAGCAACGTGCGCAATTCCTACACATCAAAGAAGCGTGCTCACCCATCCTAGCCTCATGTTGTAACTCAGCTGCTATTTTTAAATGGCCTGAACTTCATTTTGATTTTGTTCGTCCCGGCATCATGCTATACGGTGCATCACCTTTTGCCGATAAAAATGCACACGACTTAGACTTAAAGCCAGTTATGACCTTCACGGCGGAAATTATTGCATTAAATACCATTCAAGCAGGTGAAGGTGTCGGCTATGGTTCACATTTTGTCGCAAACCAAGAAACTGAACTGGCCATTGTTTCGATTGGTTATGGTGATGGCTATCCACGTGCATTTCCAAAGCAAAACTATGTTGCTATAGATGGTCAGGCAGTAGCTGTTGTGGGCCGAGTAGCAATGGACATGATTGCAATCGATGTGACGGGGTTAAACGCCAGACTCGGTACAAAAGTTGAGCTCTGGGGTGAAAGCCGCTTAGTTGACGATGTTGCGGAAGCCAATGGAACCATTGGCTATGAGCTACTTTGTCGGTTAAGCAATCGCCCTACACGTAAGCAAATCTAACCATAAAAGCCCAAGTAGAACTTGGGCTTTTTTCAACCTAGACTCTCATCAGACTGGGCATCATAAAGGTCTTGCAATAGTTGATCAATTTGTTGTTGACTCATACTCTGCGGTTCAAATTTTGCAAAACCCATCTCACGCATTTTGGTATGTACGCTACTCATACGTTGCACATACTTCATGCCCCAAGCTCTAAAATGTGCCGCGTGAATCGTTTTCGCCTCAAAGACTTTAATATCTTTATGTCTAGGGTCTTTCAATAATTTTGACATTAATAATTCTAAAGCAGCTTCATCCCCTTCTAAGCACTGGAAATAATGCTGATCTGCATAATAAAGAACGCCTGAAATATTATGTACTGTATTAAAATCACATGCTTCGCTTAAAATGTCCCGAACATCTTGAAGAAGCTGTACATGATCCGAAGTTGAAGTACTTGCATAGCAAATTTGCCGCATAGACTTCCCCAATTGATTGATTTCATTATTTTTAGCATCTAACACGTTTATACTAAATAGTCATCCGTCGGCTTTGCCAATTCTTGCAATCCTTTTCTTAAGGTATCTGACCATTGCTTACTAATGCTTGAAAAATACGGATCTTCTTCATCAATCCGCTTACCCACTGGAATATGTAAACTATCTTTCGTATATACTAAAGCATCTAAGGGCAATCCGACAGAAACATTGGAACGTAAGGTTGAATCAAAAGAAATCAAACTACACTTCACCGCTTCGGCTAAGGGCATGTCATACCGTAATGCACGATCTAGAATCGGCTTGCCATATTTACTTTCACCAATTTGAAAATACGGCGTATCTTTGGTCGCACAAATAAAATTCCCCTGCGGATAAATATTATAAAGTTGCATTTCTGCCCCTTTAATTTGTCCACCGACCAATAAGCTACAGTAGTAATTACTCTGTTCTTGCGTGTCTGGTGCCATATCCGCCAAGACTTTTTTCAAAGTGTGCCCGACCAACTCAGCCGCTTCGAACATGGTATTGACACTATATAAATTCGGTTCTTGGCTTAACTCCAGATGATTTTTTAAATGTCCAATCACCGCTTGGGTCGTGGCTAAGTTTCCTGAGGTTTGAATCGCAATAAAGCGTTCACCCTCTACACCAAAGGTATACAGCTTCCTAAACACGGATATATGGTCTACACCTGCATTCGTACGCGTATCACTTATAAAAACCAAACCATCTTGAAGACGAAGTGCACAACAATAGGTCATAGAACATCCTTTTTCAGCTAAACCTTAACAACTTAAAACTTGTACCATGGAATGCATCGATTCCACTCCACCTTTTTCACGTACACCACGAACGGGAGCCACATCCCAATAATCGCGCCCAATAGCTACATAGATATGTGACTGTGGTTTGAACAATTGATTACTGGTATCAAAACAATACCATGCATCATCAATGTACACCTCGGCCCACGCGTGACTGGCGAGGTGTGAAGTTTCAGGCACATGCAAATACCCCGATACATAACGTACCGGTAAGCCAAGATGCTTACACATGGCAATAAAAACATGACTATGGTCCTGGCATACGCCTTGCTGCCCATTGAATGCATCGATTGCTGAAGTTAGCACCGAGGTTTCAGCAGGTACATAAGGAATATGCGCTAAAACTGCTTCTGACAGTTTCATCAAATTTTCCCGATTCAGCTCAGGCACATACTGATGTGCAAATGCCTTCATTTCGGCATTGCACTGGGTATTGTGCGTCGGCTGTAAAAATAAATTGGGATTCAGACGATCTTGGATGCCATGTTCTGCCAAGCTATTAATTTCAACAATGCCCTGTGCCATTATGGTCAGCTGTTGATAGGCTTCACGTTGCGAACTGGTAATCCAAATATTTTGGAAGGCATCCCGTTTTTCTTCACGCTCTCCTGGCACACTCACATGCCAGTGACATACCTTTTGGTGTGAATTATTCGTGGGTGTCATTTTGATATATTGAATGCTATTCAGGGCCAATTCACTATATTGATAATGCGTTTGATGATTGATCATAAGTTTCATACATCAACCTCAAACAATTGTTGAATATAATCACTAAAATGATAAAAATTCATCGCATCAGGTTGTGATTTGAGCTCTAGCCAAGCCTGTGCCAAATTTAGCCAGCCCATTTCTTTTAACAACATGACGATGTTTTCTATTTCAACTAAAGTATTTTGTGCATCCTGTTTCAGGCGAATTTGACGGTCGAGCTGCTCAATCATTTGCCCCAAACTAAAGAATAAAAAGACATCACTGGCTTCAGACTCAAGCACATCTTGACACTCTCCAACCACATCACAAATATAGGCGGTGTTTTCAGTGGCATTTTTGATAAATTGATTCAGTTCCGCATATGCCTTTGCAGATAAAATCCCGCGCAAGTCTTGAACATTACTCTTAGCGCTTTGAAATTGCTGGTTAAATGAAGCAGGATTGTTTGGGTTTAAAATCAGCTCATTCAGTGAGCACGCATCAAAAGCAGGCAAACAAAATGCATGCGCATAATCCATTGCAGGCTGGTCTTGGGTAAAAGGAAACTGAGCACACAAATATTGAGTACGTGTTAAATAACGCCCTAACCAAAAAATATTTTCAGCATTGGTGCTTAATAAAATCATAGTTCTACCCTCATATTTGTTTATTTTATGAATGTAAGTTTTCCACGACCCAAGTGTCTTTAATTCCTCCTCCTTGGGATGAGTTGACCACCAACGAACCTTCTTTCATCGCAACACGTGTTAAACCGCCAGGGACAATTTCGGTACGATACGGTGAACTGAGCACAAACGGTCTAAGGTCAATATGACGCTCAGAAACACCCGATTCAGTCATGGTTGGACTGACTGAAAGCTCTAAAGTGGGCTGGGCAATATATAAATGCGGCGTCGCCATGAGGTTATCTCTAAATTGCTCAATTTGACTTTTACAGGCTTGCGGTCCAATCAGCATACCATACCCACCCGAACCTTGCGCCTCTTTGACCACTAACTGCTCAAGGTTCTCCAGTACATAAGCCAAGTCTTGCTTGTTACGGCATTGATATGTCGGAACATTTTTTAAGATAGGTTTTTCACCTAAATAAAACTGAATCATTTTGTCGACATAAGGATAAATCGATTTATCATCCGCAACCCCTGTGCCTGGTGCATTCGCAATAACCACGTTATGACTCAGATAAGCTGACATCAACCCTGCGACACCTAAAGTGCTATTCGGCATAAAGCACAGCGGATCAAGATAAGCATCATCCAAACGTCGGTAAATCACATCTACTCGTTGACGGCCACGAATGGTTTTGACATAGACTTTATCATGCTCTACAAACAAATCACGCGATGTCACCAAAGGCACATCCATTTCACGGGCTAAAAAAGCATGTTCATAATAGGCACTATTAAAACGTCCCGGTGTCAACACCACGATGAAAGGCTGATCGACATAAGCATTTTCAGCCAAGATTTCTTTGAGTAATTGTGGGTATTGTTCTATGCCTAAAATATGGTTCTTCTGCATCAAATCAGGCATAAGTTTTTCACTAATCTTACGACTTTCAAGCATATAAGATACGCCCGATGGCGTTCTTAAATTATCTTCAAGTACATAAAACTCTCCCTGCCCATCACGGATAATATCAATTCCACTAATTTGGCTATAAATCTGACCTTTTAAACGGTGCTCATACATATGCGGTTGATAAGCTTCATGCGTCAAAACTTGCAGTTCTGGAATAATTTTAGCTTTGAGAATGTCTTGTTGATGGTAAATATCATGTAAAAATAGATTTAAAGCCCGCACACGTTGTGCAGAGCCAAGGGAGATTTTATTCCATTGTTGTTTAGCGATCACACGTGGAATTAAATCATAAGGAATGGTGCGCTCAATGCCCTCAGATTCACCATATACAGTAAACGTAATACCTTCATATAAAAAATGCTGTTTGGCAATTTGGTTCAGTTCTTCGAGTTCTTCTACACTATGCTGTGACAACCAGTGCTCAATACGCGCACAAGCCTCACCAGACATCGCTTGGTCATCTGTCATTTCATTAAAGAAATTCGAGGTCATTTGATGAAACAATCCAACAGACTGGCTCGATAGACGATCATGAGAGTGTATCGGATTTAATACAGGAGAGTTAAGCTTATATCCGTCCAACATCGTATTTACATTTGTATCTTTATCTTCTTTAAACATACAAACCTCTCAATTGTTATCGATATGTAACCCATACGTAGCAATATCTATGCCATGGATTTCTAAAGATGCTTTGTTTATTAATCGATAAAAAACGCATTGCTTCAATTCTATTTCGCATTAAGTTGTGTCAAAAAATATAACTGAAAAATTTCAAGCAAAGCTTGCTTAAACGAATGAGTTTTCTTATTGTGTTCACATTCAAGTAAGTAATTTCGACTCCTATATTTTATTAAACTATGTCTATACAAGAAAAAGAAACGTCCAATAGTCTCTATCGCCAATGGCAAATTTTGTCTCGCCTTTCCTCTGGAAAATGGATGGGCACTCGAGAGCTGCAAGAGATTTTACAACGTGAAGGCATCGATATTACTTTACGGACCATTCAACGTGATTTAAACCAAATCTCTCAACGCTTTCCGATTGAAAACAATGGGGCTGTGCCTCAAGGCTGGCGTTGGCGTTCTGATGCCCCGATTCAAAGCTTACCGCACATGACCAGCTCTCAAGCGGTGACATTTATGATGGTTGAAGAACACCTTAAACATCTTCTTCCACCCAGCTTAATTGAAGAAATGAATCCATGGTTTGACTTAGCACGTCGTAGCCTATCGACCCAAAACAATGTGCGCCAATGGATTAACCGCGTACGCATTGTGCCTGCGACACAACCGCTGATTCCCCCAATTGTGGAGAAAACAGCACAGCAAGCCATCTATGAAGGGCTGCTCCAAGACAAACAACTGGAATGCGTTTATCAAGGTTTAAACCAAGCGGCTGAAGCAAAAACCTATACGCTCAATCCACTCGCATTGGTTCAAAAAGGTGCAATTATTTATCTAATTTGTACGCGCCACGACAAAACCGATATTCAAACCTTTGCACTGCACCGTTTCAAATCAGCGACGGTTTTAAACACACGTGCCTTACACCCAGTCAATTTTGATATCGATGAATACATCGAATCGGGTGCATTAGGTTTCCGTGTAGACTTTTCAAAACCTACAGAAACCGTTGCACTTACCCTGACTATGACTGAAATAGATGCGCTGTATTTGGAGGAAACCAAACTCAGCACCAATCAGGTTTTAGAACCGCTTGGAAATGGGCAAATCTTGGTTCATGCGACCGTACCTTTTACCAATCAACTGGTGTGGTGGTTACGTAGTTTTGGGCATAAAATTAGTCACATTGAACCCAAAGAAGTTCGTGATGCAGTTAATCAGACCATCACCGACTAAAATAAAAAAAGCCCCAAGTATTAGGGGCTTTACAGTCTTTTTAGTATTAGATATTTGAATTGCTTGGGTTTGTCGTTTTCATTGCTCATCTTGGTTTAATGCCTCCCCTAAACCAAGATAAGTGCGCTGTTTTTGGTGATTGATACAAACTAGCATTGGCATGCAAGCTCTCCACTGTTAAAACGGATCGATTTCATTGTCATGGTGTTGACCTCATGTTAAGAACGTAAAATCAATTTAAAAGACGGCGATACTTTTGTGAAATAACATGATTGGCTATTTTTATCTGTTTTTATGTTAAACAACTCTTATGCTTAGTTTATCTGTCAAAACAAAAAGCAGGTCTATTAAATAAGACCTTAATTTGATAGTTTGAATCTAATACCTCAACTTTTCAAAATTTATCGTATAATAAAATTAATCATCAATTTTAATAACTTAAATAACATGAGCTTTAACGTAAAAGAAGTCGCACAGCTTTTAAAGCAAGCCAAAGAAAATGAAAAACCGTATGTATTCTTTACGGGTGCTGGTTGCTCCGTGAGAGCAGACGTTCCAACTGCAACAGAACTTATTCAAGAGATTTGTAAGAAATTCCCAATCCAAGTCAAAAATATTGACCCTAAAAAAGACAAATTCAATTACGGCAAGTATATGTCTGCTTTAGATAAATCTGAGCGTAGGGAATTACTTAAACCACATATTATCGACAATAAAAAAATCAATTGGGCGCATATTGCGCTCGCTTGTCTTATGCAAAGCGGATATATCCAACGTGTTCTAACATTTAATTTTGACAGCATACTATCACGTGCTTGTAATCTGCTTGGTTTACATCCTTCTATTTATGATTTTGCAACAGCGAATCCACATCTTTATCATTTAATTAATGATCCATCTATTGTTCACTTACATGGGCAAGGTACAGGATTTGTTCAACTGAATACTCAAGAAGAAACACTAAAACATACCGAACAATTGGGTGATTTTATTGCCTCAACATTAAATTCCAATCCAAGTTTATTTATTGGTTATAGTGGAAACGCAGACGAATTTTTCCCCCTACTCGAAAAAAAATATTCAGAACAACATCGCTTAATTTGGACAGGGCGAAAGGAAAATATTGATCAAATTGAAGCTGAGTCTGTTAAAGGTTTCTTAAAAAAAAATAATAATTTAACACATTATATTGGTGGCGTTGATGCTGACGACTTTTTAATTCAACTTGCAAAAGAATTAGACTGTTTCCCACCTCAATTATTTTTAAATCCCTACAACTTTTTAGAAAAACAACTACAAGTTATTCAACCATATCCACTGGATGATGGTCTCGATATGTTATCTAACTTATCAAAATACTTAAAACGGCGTTCAAAAAATTCATTAACAAATATCTTGTATACTTCATTTATACATAAATACCCTTCAAAGGACTCTACGCAACATTTAACAGTAGATGAAATTGATGACGTCATGTGGGCTTATGACAAACAAGCTTGGTTACTCCATAGCACAAAAAAAGCAAAACAATGCTTTGCTTTATATGAAAAAGCTTTAAATATTGAGCCAAATCATTTTGGGTGTTTACATAACTATGGATTAGCTCTATGGAATCAAGGAGAAGAGCTAAAAGATGCTAAGCTTATATCGCATTCCCTTGAAAAATATACAAAAGCCTTAGACGTAAATAATGAAGATTCAGGACTCTTGCAAAATTACGCACATGCATTAAATAGCTTAGGAGAATTAGAAAAATCAAAAGACAATTACCATAAAGCTTGGGAAATTTATATGAAGCTTTTAGACATTGATGAGGATACAGATATATTAGGAAATTACTGTCACTCGCTATTAAGTTATGCCAATACTTTCAATGACAGTAACATATACGAAAAATCTAAATATTACTTAGAGCTATATATTGAGAAAAATCAGGACGACCCATCTGCCCTAGTTAATTACGGGTTTACATTGTACAAACTTGCTACTTTTAATACGGATATGCAAAAATATCAAGATTGTCTTATTATTTTAGAAAAATTGATAAAATTAGGCCAATCAGATAACTTTATTACTAAATTATACGTAAATACCTTAATTCGAATTGCATCACTAAATAATGACGAAAAATTTTATGAAAAAGCATTTGAACATCTAACCACTTTAATTAAAGATGATCCTTATGCAACTTACGATTTAGCCTGTTATTACAGTGTAAGAAAACGTTTTGAATTAGCAAAAAAATATTTGCTAGATTGCGAACTAAACGGTTATTTACCCAAATCTGGTCATAATCATCTAGTCAACGATGAAGACTTATCGAACCTAAAAAATGAACAATGGTTCATTGAGCTTCTCGAACGATTAAAAGAAAAAGAGTTGAAGAACAAAGCTGCCTAAATAAAAAAACCCGCTCTAAAGCGGGTTTTCTCAAATCAAATGAACTTAAGCAGATTTTTTCGCTTGTGCATTTTTACGGATCGTAATCATGATTAATTGCACTGCTGCAGGTGTTACCCCCGGAATACGATTTGCTTGAGCTAATGTCTCAGGACGTACATCTTTCAATTTTAAAGTAATTTCACGAGATAAGCCTGAAACGACATCATAATTAAAATCGGCTGGAATTTTAGTTTCTTCCAAACGCTTCATTTGCGCAACATCTTCATGTTGACGGTTAATATAACCTGCATATTTCACCGCGATCTCAATTTGATCGCCCACTTGCGCAGAGACTTCAGAACCTGTGAGTTCCGCAATTTGAGCAAATGAAATATTCGGACGTTTTAACAAATCAATCGCCGAGCATTCTTTCGATAAATCTGCACCCGTCATTTCAACAAACTTTTTGCCCATTGGGTTGTTTGGTGCCGCCCAAAGGTGTTGTAAACGGCCTGTTTCTTGTTCAACAGCTTCCATTTTTTCACAGTAAGCAGCCCAACGCTCATCATCCACCAAGCCCATTTCACGACCCACTGGCGTTAAACGTTGATCCGCATTGTCTTCACGTAGCATCAAACGATATTCGGCACGTGAAGTAAACATACGGTACGGTTCTTTCGTGCCTAGCGTGATCAAGTCATCCACCAATACGCCCATATAGGCTTCATCACGTTTTGGTGTCCATTGCTCTTGATCCCACGCACGACGCGCAGCGTTTAAGCCTGCAAGCAAGCCTTGTGCACCCGCCTCTTCATACCCTGTCGTACCATTGATTTGACCGGCAAAGTACAAGTTATTGATGGCTTTGGTTTCTAAAGTAAACTTCAACGCTTGCGGGTTGAAATAATCGTATTCAATAGCATAGCCCGGACGTAAAATGTGCGCATTTTCCATCCCGCGAATTGAACGAACCAGCTCAAACTGCACATCAAACGGAAGTGACGTTGAAATACCATTTGGATAAAGCTCATGTGTATCTAGACCTTCAGGCTCTAAGAATACTTGGTGCGAGTCTTTATCGGCAAAACGGTGAATTTTGTCTTCAATGGATGGGCAGTAACGTGGCCCCACACCTTCAATAACACCAGTGTACATCGGTGAACGGTCTAAACCGCCGCGGATGATGTCATGGGTTTTTTCATTGGTATGTGTAATATAACAATTCACTTGTTCAGGGTGCATAGATGCATCACCCATGAATGACATAGTCGGTGATGGGAAATCACCCGGCTGTGGAATCATCACAGAAAAATCAACCGAACGCGCATCAATACGTGGTGGCGTACCTGTCTTTAAACGACCCACGGGCAAATTCAATTCACGTAAACGGTGTGCCAGTGAAATTGAAGGTGGATCACCTGCACGGCCGCCACTTGATTTTTCAAGACCAACGTGGATTACACCACCCAAGAACGTCCCTGCGGTGAGTACAACTGTTTTCGCATCAAAGCGAATACCCGTTTGAGTTACAACGCCCTTTACAGTATCACCCTCAACAATCAGGTCGTCTGCGGCTTGTTGGAAAATATCGAGATTTGCTTGGTTTTCTAAAGTGTCACGAATCGCGGCTTTATAGCGAATACGGTCTGCCTGTGCACGTGTTGCACGAACGGCTGCACCTTTACGTGAGTTTAGGATACGGAACTGAATACCACCTTTATCGGCAGCCAATGCCATTGCACCGCCCAAGGCATCAATTTCACGCACCAAATGCGATTTACCAATACCACCAATTGCTGGATTACAGCTCATCTGCCCTAAAGTCTCAATATTATGAGTTAAGAGTAAAGTCTGTCGCCCCATACGTGCCGCAGCCAATGCTGCTTCTGTACCTGCGTGACCGCCGCCGATAACAATGACATCGTAAACTTTAGGATAATGCATAGTGGTAAAGGAGATTAAAAAATGATAACGAAAGATTATAGCAAATTTTCGATTGTAAGTTGACAGATTCCGTGGAATTTATTGTATATACGGTGCTGTGCTTACTGCGCCAGCGCTAGGTTTATGTAATTTTACTTGCAGAGTAGTAGCAAAAACTCAACAAAGGATGCGTTTTGTTACCTGAAAAGCCTTGTATTAATTTGATCATTTTTTATCCTATAAGTTGATCATACAACAACCAAAGGTAAGCATTATGAATAAGAAGATTTTTTTTTCATCCATTCTCTGCGGTTTATTTTTTTCGCCTTTTGTATCAGCCAACGACAAAGTTGAAAAGGTCTATGATAGTCAACGTTATCAACAAGTCTGTAAAGGTAAGTCACAAGGAACAGCGGTTAGTTTTGCCTATCGAGGCATTATTTGGAATGGTACCTGTGAACCTCAATTTTTCCCAAGCTCAAAAAATGCCAATATTCATGGTGATGAAGCTGAGTTAGCCAGCATTTGCCAAGGCGACTCAAAAGCGACATCAATCAATATCGAAGGTAAAGAAATCAAAGGCAAATGTGCCCTTGGTTTTGTAGCACCTAAACCAAGAATGTAAGCAAAACAACTTAAAGTTCATGCTGTATTGAGGGTAAAAAATAGTCCATTTTTTGCCCTTTTTTCTACCTTGTAAATTATTGAATTCTGTATACACTCAAAAACACAAAAGATAAAAACGAATAAAAAAGGTATTCCATGGATTCGGAATTGTTTACAGTTTTTTTGCCTTTGACTTTGGCCTTGATGATGATGGGTCTTGGTTTACACCTACGCCCAGCTGATTTTTATCGCCTCACCCTGCACCCCAAAGTCATTTTCATCGCGCTATTTTCACAGTTAGTTCTACTGGTGGGCATTGCGTTCCTCATTTGCCAATTTTTAAATTTAGCGCCTATTTTCGCGATTGGTTTGATGCTCGTTGCAGCTTCACCAGGTGGACCAACGTCAAACCTATTGACCTATTTATTTAAAGGTGATGTTGCGCTCAACATTACTCTTACAGCCACGAACTCCATCATTTCAACACTAACTCTCCCTTTTATTATTAATTTTTCACTGATGTACTTTCTACAAACATCACAACCCGTTGACATGCCCGCCATGAAAATGATGAAAGTTTTTTTCATCACTCTACTTCCAGTCAGCATGGGCATGTTTTTACGTTATTACTTTCCAAAACTTGCCGACAAATTAAACCGCCCAATGCGTATTTTGTCTGCAAGCTGTCTTCTTTTTATCTTTTTTCTCGCACTGTACTTAGAGCGACATAATTTTGTTGAATATGTGTTTGAGATTGGGCCTGCCGTAGCCTTATTCTGCTTCTGTAGCATGTTTATTGGTTTTTTTGTGCCACATCTTGCCAATATTCCAGAAAAACAAGCCTTAACCTGCTCTTTTGAGATCACCATTCACAACACCGCACTTGCCATTACGGTTGCCCTGTCAGTCTTAGGCAACACCGCCATGGCTATTCCTGCCGGTATTTATTCTATTTTCATGTTTGTATTTGCTGCGTTATTAGGCCTATTAATCTCGCGAAGAAATGACAGTTTATTTTTGAAGAAAGAGACCGCAGTTGAATAATTTCACGGTCATGATTTATATAATTTTAAGGAGAATATACACCTATGGATTCAGGAATTATCACTATTATGTTACCCCTAGCTCTTGCCATCATCATGATTGGTTTGGGCTTAGAGTTAACCCCGAAGGATTTTGCACGCGTCAGCAAACATCCCAAAGCAGTATTGGTTGCTTTATTTTGTCAGTTGGTACTTCTTGTTGGGATTGCCTTTGTAATTTGCAAAGTACTCAACTTACCGCCACTGCTTGCCGTCGGCTTAATGCTCTTAGCAGCTTCTCCAGGTGGTAGTACTGCAAACTTATTTAGCTATTTGTTTAAAGGTGATATTGCGCTCAATATTACTTTAACCGCAATTAACTCCGTTATTGCAGCGTTTACCTTGCCGCTAATTGTCAACTTTGCCATTCAGTACTTTATGCAGGATGGACAACACGTCAGTATGCAGTTTAGTAAAATCTTGCAGGTATTCTCGATTATTCTTATCCCCGTCTGTATTGGTATGTTGATTCGCCACTATGCACCTTCTTTTACCAAGAAGCTGAATAAGCCATTGCGTATTTTTTCTGTTGTATTTTTGGTCTTAATCATTGTTGGAGCAATAGCCAAAGAACGCGCACATATTCTGGAGTATCTGACTCAGGTCGGTTTAGCCACCGTCATTTTCTGTATTTGTAGTTTAATGATTGGTTATTTTGTACCGAGACTACTGGGGATCAACAGTGCTCAAGCACGGGCTTGTGCCTTTGAAATTGGCATTCATAACAGCACCCTTGCCATGACCATTGCACTCACCGTGATGGCCAGTACCACCATTGCCATGCCTGCAGCGGTCTATTCTATTTTTATGTATATCTTTGCTGCCATCTTTGGGACATTACTCAACCGTTTTGCCCCATCGGTTCAAACCAGTACAGAACAAGCCTAGAACAGGTGTAGATCTAAGGATGCTTCGGCATCCTTTTTTATTTTGAGGAATGCTGTCGAACTGCCCCCTGTTCCGCTACAATATTTATTTATACATAAATATTAGGTTATTCCTGTGAAGTGGTTACAAATTCATATTACGGTTGATCAAGCGCAAGTCGATTTTACTGAAACCCTTTTAGAATCTTTGGGTGCAGTCAGTGTCACATTAGATGATGCAGAAAACCAAGACTTACTTGAACCACTTCCAGGTGAAACTCCACTTTGGAATAAAGTCATTGTGACAGGTATCTATGCGCAAGAAGACGACGAAGAAATTGATGTCAATGCATTAGAAACGTTTATTCGCACTCAAATGCCTGATGCGCCGATGCGTAGTGAATTTCTTGAAGACCAAGAATGGGAACGCACATGGATGGATGCCTACGAACCGATTCAAATTGCTGACAAATACTGGATCGTTCCTGAATGGATGGAAGCACCAGAACCAGATGCAGTCAACATTAAACTTGATCCAGGCTTAGCGTTTGGTACAGGGAACCATGCATCTACTTTTCTTTGCCTGCAGTGGTTAGGTAAAACTGATGTTAAAGATAAAATCGTGATCGACTATGGTTGCGGTTCAGGTATTTTAGGGGTTGCTGCTCTACTCCTAGGTGCAAAAAAAGTCTATGCGACAGATATTGATCCACAAGCAATTTTAGCCACTGAACAAAATGCGGCACTCAATGGTGTGGCTGAGAACCTTTATGTCGGCTTACCAGACGAGTTCAATTTAGAGCTGGCTGACCAAAAGGCAGATGTCTTTGTTGCAAATATTTTGGCAGGCCCGCTTATGATGTTAGCGCCAGAATTCGCAACTTTGGTCAAATCTGAGGGAGAGTTCGCACTTGCAGGTGTAATTGAAGAGCAAGTTTCTGATGTTTCTAGTGTTTATTCTGAGTTTTTTGATATATTAGAGGTCGAGAAACGTGATGAAAACTGGTGCCGAATCTCGGGTAAACGCCACACCCTTTAAATGAACCCTTAATACACTATGAGCGACAAACAAACCTCTTGCCCTAAATGCCTAACCATCTACAAAGTAAGTGTTGCACAACTCACTGTTGCGCAAGGTATGGTTTGTTGCCCAAAGTGTTCGATGACCTTTAATGCGCTGTCGCATTTAACCACGGGTCATACTTGTGACACTGGTGAGGAAAGATCAGCGAATCAGAATGACAAGAGCCTGTCTTCAAATTCCGCATTTTCCTCTCCTCGTGTAGACAGCATTCATTTTGATTTATCACAATCTACTGCGCTTTCAATGTCGACATCAAATTTGCTTGATATTTTCAACCTGAAAGTTGAGCACTCCAACATTGACCTTAAAACCTATTTAAACAATTTAAACTATTTTAGTACCGACCCGATTGGTAACTATCCTGCCATGAATTTGGCAGACAACAATCCAGCGAAACCGCAAAAAAGCCCGATGTACTATATGCTTTGGTGTGTGATTAACTTCAGCTTATTGGCATTATTGTGTTTCCAATACCTATGGTTTAATCCACATATCCTCAATAACAGCCCAGCATTAGGTGCAACCTATAATAAAATTTGTCTCGTACTGAACTGTAGCAGCCTACAAGAACGTTACAGTCTGATCAGCATTAACAAATTAAAAGTAAAACGTCTCGATGCACAGAAAACTCAATTTTCAGGTGAACTGATCAACTATCATGACACCAGCCTTCCCCTACCAGATCTTAAGGTCATTTTAAAAGTGGATGGTGAAGTCGATTCAACCTATCAACTACATGCAAATGAATATTTGATTGATAGTCTGGTTGGAATCAAACGAATTCCTAAAAATAGTCCGTTCAAATTCAAATTTAGCCTGCCAGTCAGCCGTAAAAGCTTCAATCATTACAGTTTAGAAATAGTCCAGCCCTAAAATTTAAAAAAAATGTAAAAAAAGTGAAAAAAAATGCAGTTTTCTTGCTCACTTTTTCTTAGACAATGGTATGATACGCGCCACAAAAGCTTAGTGCTGCAATCTCCTCAGTCTTTTAATACAAATAGAACATCAGCAAAAATGCGCGTTATCGAAATATCGCGTATTTAGCAGATTTTTTTGTTTAAAAAAGGTCGGTAACAAATATTTAACTATTGTTACGCTTATATTTCGACCAACTTAGCGATATTGTGGCATGCTAAATGTACAGTTTTAGAACTAGTCGTTTTAGGATCTAAAACGAAGTTCATTTTAATTTTAGACCACTTTATATATGTCACTTTACCCAAGTGATATTTAGATTTTTCGGATTACTTCGCATGAATAGCAAATCTCCTATTTTTACTGCACAGTCTGATGTCGCTCTTCGTATTCACGTAGATCGCGCAGTTCGCCACTATTTTGCACAACTGCAAGGCGAGCAACCATCTCAGGTCTACGACATGGTGCTGGCAGAAATGGAGAAACCTCTTCTATCTGTAGTTTTAGAATATACCCGCGGCAACCAAACACGTGCTGCGGAGATTCTAGGACTTAACCGTGGAACTTTACGTAAAAAGTTAAAAGCTCACGGTTTAATGAGTGAATAAATGATAAAATGCTTGCGGCTTCCGCGGGCATTTTTTTTACCTGCTATTTTTGGCTTTTTGTTTTAATTCTTGATAACTGTGACGAAGATCATGACCATTAAACGCGCTTTAATCTCTGTTTCCGATAAAACTGGCATTGTTGAGTTCGCTCAAAACCTTGTTGCTCTAGGGGTAGAAATTTTATCTACTGGCGGTACATATAAGTTGTTAAAAGACAACAATATCGCTGTAGTCGAAGTTTCAGAGCATACCGGTTTCCCAGAAATGATGGATGGTCGTGTAAAAACGCTACACCCGAAAATTCATGGTGGTATCTTAGCTCGTCGCGGTCTAGACGAAGCTGTGATGGCTGAACACAATATCGATGCGATCGATCTTGTGGTTGTAAACCTTTATCCATTTGCTGCAACAGTCGCTAAACCAAACTGCTCACTTGCAGATGCGATTGAAAATATCGACATCGGTGGCCCAACCATGGTGCGTGCTGCTGCGAAAAACCATGCTTCTGTCGGTATTGTGGTCAATGCTACAGACTACGACACTGTTGTTGCTGAACTAAAAGAAAATGGTGCTTTGTCTTACGAAACTCGTTTTGACTTAGCCGTTAAAGCATTTGAACATACAGCACAGTATGATGGCATGATTGCTTCTTACCTAGGCGCTCGCGTAGGCAAGGAAGAAGGTCAAGCAGACAAGTTTGCACGTACTTTCAATACACAGTTAAATAAAGCTCAAGACTTGCGTTATGGTGAAAACCCGCATCAGTCAGCAGCATTCTATGTAGAAAGCACAGCAACTGAAGCCTCTGTTTCAACGGCGAAACAACTTCAAGGTAAAGAACTTTCTTATAACAACATTGCAGATACAGATGCCGCACTTGAATGTGTGAAATCATTTGCAAAACCGGCTTGTGTCATCGTTAAACACGCAAACCCATGTGGCGTTGCGGTGTCTTTAGATGGTATTCAAGCGGCATATGACTTGGCTTATGCAACAGATCCAGAATCAGCTTTTGGCGGCATCATTGCATTCAACCGTGAATTAGACGTTGCAACTGCACAAGCAATTGTTGACCGTCAGTTTGTTGAAGTGATTATTGCACCAAGCATTGCTGAAGGTGTACTTGAAGTCACTGGCGCGAAGAAAAATGTTCGTGTTCTCGTTTGTGGTGAATTACCGGCACTTGATGAACGTGCGCCACAACTTGACTATAAACGCGTAAATGGCGGTTTATTGGTTCAAGACCAAGACTTAGGCATGATCACCAAAGATGATTTAAAAGTCGTGACGAAACGCGCGCCAACGGATGCTGAAATTGATGACTTAATTTTTGCATGGAAAGTTGCGAAATACGTGAAATCAAATGCCATTGTTTATGCTAAAGGTCGTCAAACCATTGGTGTAGGCGCAGGTCAAATGAGCCGTGTTAACTCAGCGCGTATTGCTGCGATTAAAGCGGAACATGCAGGTTTAGTGGTTGAAGGTGCTGTAATGGCATCTGATGCATTCTTCCCATTCCGCGATGGTATTGATAATGCTGCGAAAGCAGGCATTAAATGTATTATCCAACCGGGTGGTTCTATGCGTGATGAAGAAACTATTGCAGCAGCTGATGAAGCTGGTATTGCAATGGTCTTCACGGGCATGCGTCACTTCCGTCACTAAGTGATAGATGCAGACCGTAATGACAAAGTCATACATGTGGTTTAAAACAGATTTCTAAATCTTACATAAAGTCCTCTCCTTTTTAGGCTGAGGACTTTATGTCATTTCGATTCATGGAGTATGAACCGATGAACATTTTAGTTTTGGGTAATGGCGGTCGTGAACATGCATTGGCATGGAAAATCGCGCAAGATAAAAAAGTTGCAAAAGTTTTTGTTGCACCAGGTAATGCAGGAACTGCAACAGAAAACAAATGTGAAAATGTTGCACTCAACATTTTAGACAATGCTGCAATTATCGACTTTGCAAAAAATAATGCAGTAGATTTGATTATTGTGGGTCCAGAAGCACCGCTTGTAAATGGTGTAGTTGATGCTTGCCGCGCGGCAGAGCTTCAAATTTGGGGGCCAACTCAGTTTGCTGCCCAGCTAGAAGGCTCAAAAGCTTTTGCTAAGCACTTCTTAAAACGCCACAATATTCCTACTGCGTTCTACGATGTATTTACTGAAGTCGATGCAGCGAAAGCATTTGTTGAAAAAAATGGCGCGCCAATCGTGATCAAGGCCGACGGTCTTGCTGCGGGTAAAGGCGTAATTGTAGCCATGACCAATCAAGAGGCTTTTGATGCGATTGATGACATGCTGGCGGGCAACAAGTTTGGTGATGCTGGTTCTCGTGTTGTGATCGAAGAATTCCTTGCTGGTGAAGAAGCGTCTTTCATTTGTATGATTGATGGCGACAACATCTTACCAATGGCAACATCTCAAGACCATAAGCGTATTTTTGAAGGCGACCAAGGTCCAAACACGGGTGGTATGGGTGCTTACTCTCCTGCTCCTGTGGTGACTGCAGATGTATTTGAAAAAACCATGAATGAAGTGATGCGTCCTACCGTTGAAGGTATGAAAAAAGACGGTCACATTTATACAGGTTTCTTATACGCAGGCTTGATGATTGATGACAAAGGTCAACCAAAAGTGATCGAGTTCAACTGTCGTTTTGGTGACCCTGAAACTCAGCCGATTATGATGCGTTTAAAATCATCATTGGTCGATCTGGTTGAAGCTGGTATTGCAGGTAATCTTCCAGCTGATGCTGAATGGGATGAACGCAAATCAATTGGTATTGTTCTTGCGGCAGCAGGCTACCCAGAAACTGTTCGTCAAGGTGACGTCATCTCTGGTCTTGGTCAATCTCCTGAAAACACAAAAATCTTCCATGCGGGCACTACAATGAGTGCCGACGGTCACATCTTGACTGCGGGTGGTCGTGTTTTATGTGTCACAGCTCTTGGCGATACCGTACTTGAAGCGCAAGTCAATGCTTTAGAAGTTTGTGGTCAAGTTACATTTACAGGTATGCAATATCGTACAGACATTGGTTATCGTGCTATTGCGCGTGAAAATGCTTAAAAACATTCATACCGTAAAAACCCGCTAAATGCGGGTTTTTTTATTGCAAACCGCTGCGAAGCTTTTTTAGCTGTCTCGGTGTTACACCAAACCAATTTTTACAAGCACGGCTTAATGCGGACTGCTCGGAAAAACCCTGTACAGAAGCGATTTGACTCATCGATGCTTTTGAGTCTGCTAAATATTGCAACAACAACTGTTGTCTGAGTTTATCTCGAATCTGCTCAAAGCTGGTCCCTTCTTCATCTAATTTACGTTGTAAGCTTCGAGGATGCATCGCGAGCATATTTGCAATATCTGTTTTATTGGCTTTTGGACCAGATAAATGAATGCGTATCGCATGTCGTACACGATCACTAAATGAACCTTGATGACTCCGAAAACTCCGCTCCAGATAACTATCGACAATTTCACGTAAGCCATGATCAATACTATCTAACCTGAGTTCGATATAAAAAAGAGTAGAAAAAAAGCCCTGAATTTATAACATATTGGTTCTCAATACAAAATGTTATAAAACAAGGCTTCTCGATGGATCATATTACCGAATTATTTTGTATTTTGGACGATTTCTGCAAAACATTTAATGAATCTTTAGAAAAAGCTTTAATTTCTGATCAAAAATCCAAGCTGAAAAAGTCAGCCTTGAGCTTGTCTGAAGCAATGACCATTGTCATTTTATTTCATCAATCCGGTTTTAGATTCTTCAAATATTTTTATTGCCAAATGATCGTTCCATTCTGGAAATCTGCTTTTACTAAACTGCTTAGCTACAACCGATTTATTGAAATCATGCCCCGTTGTTTGCAAGCTCTGAGTAGTTTCTTCCACCAGGTGAAAGGAAAAGATACGGGAATCAGTATCATTGACTCCACTAAATTGGTAGTTTGCCATAATCTTCGGATTAAAAGGCATTGTGTATTTAAAGGCTTGGCCGGCCGTGGGAAAAGTAGTACGGGTTGGTTTCATGGTTTTAAATTACATATCGTTATCAATAATTTAGGTGAAATTATTAATCTCAAACTAACATCGGGAAATGTTCATGATGTTGCTATATTAGAATCTTTAACTCAAGAATTAAAAGGAATCCTACTCGGAGACAAAGGCTATTTGAGCAAAGCAAAAGCCGAAGCTTTAGCAGCAAGAGGACTGAAAATATTGACCCCATCACGTCGGAATATGAAAAATAAACCCATCCAAACTGAAGAAGAAAAACAATTACTTTGCAGAAGAGGATTGATCGAAACCGTGAATGATCAATTAAAAAATTTACATCAACTTGAACATTCACGTCATCGTTCGGTAAATAACTTCATGGTGAATATCATGGCTGCTGTAGTGGCTTATTGTTTGAATCCCAATAAGCCAACTTTCCAAAATATGCTAAAAGGCTAAGCAGATTTCGTCGAACTCAGGTTATCTAAAGTAATATTCAACATATCTTTGTGAAAATACAAAGCTGCATGCTGTTGATCTATCATGACTTCGGCATGAAAAAACCGTTTATACACAATTAAGGGCGCAATTGGACTGTACGGTAGTGCAACTCGGAGCGGCTGATAACGCTCACCACTCAAATAACGTAGAACCCGATGACACACAGCAAGCCCCAGATCCATGGTTTGTCGTTTACTCAAAATATGCGTAGCGTCATGGAGCTGAATATCAAAAATAAGCTCTACAATATCCGAGCTGGGTTCAAATGCATCTGTGCTAACACGATCATTGATATATAAACGTAGTGCAGAACCATGTAAAAACAGTAAATCTGAACTGTATTTAATCACTTCATGAAGTGTCGATGCACTGTAAGATCAGCCCAAGTACACCCAAAATGCCAATATCTTGATACTGTGAGATCCGTAAACCTAAATCGGCACAGTTGGCCTGTTGCGCACTTTCTTCTAGAAGTTGGATTAGTGCTGTATGTGAAATCCATGCATTGTCATCTTGTAATTGTGCAAGTTGAATTCCATGCTTGGCCAACAACGGCATTGGGTCGATGCCCAAATGTTGCATTACCTCTAGATAGCCACGTAGCCCTGAACTATGCACCATATCCTCATGGATATTTCTCGGGTACTCAACTGCGATCGAATCATCCTGATTCATTTCCACAATCCCTGTCTCAATACGTCAAAAAATTGACTCATTACGTCAAGTTAGCATAAAAAAGCCACGGCAGAATAGCCCTATGAGCAATTTATTTGTTCATCAATTTTGCGCTTCAAACGGCTTTGTTGCACAAAGATTGGAAATGCAAAGCGCCCCTAATTGAGCTAAATTTAAGGCGTAACTTGGGTAAGTGGTCGACCTAATTCCGTAAATCTGTTAAGCACTGCTACACGTGCATGGATCTCATTCACTTGGCTATCAAAACTCCTTGCACTGAGTTTATCTCCTAATAATTTGATGCAATGCATCTTAGTTTCAACCAAACTTCGCCGATGATAGCCTGACCATTTTTTCCATAGTGTCCTGCCTAAACGTTTAATTGTTCGAAGTAATTCATTTCGCTCTAGCGAGCTACTCTTTGTATCTTTCCATTGTTTCGCATTTTTTCTAGGTGGAATCACCGCATGCCCTTGCCGATCTGCAATGACCTGACGGCATTGCTTGGTGTCATAAGCTCCATCGGTATAAACAGAGTCAATCCGCTCATCTTGTGGAATCTGATTAAGTAAATCACCAAGCACCTGTGAATCACTGACATTATTGGTTGTAAGCTGAACTGCTCGTATTTGTAGGGTTTTAGCATCTATACCAATATGAAGTTTACGCCATTGGCGACGATATTCAGGTCCATGTTTCTTGCGTTTCCATTCGCCCTCACCTAGAAACTTCATGCCTGTAGAGTCCATGAGTAGATGCAGTCCATCGCTACTTTTTGGTAGCTGATTACAATATCAATATGCTTTTGTCTTCTACAAAGCGTGGTGTAATCTGGAGCTATCCAATTTAATCCGCAAAGTTTAATCAGACTTTGCACAAAGCCAGTGACCATACGTAAAGACAGACGGAATAAGGATTTAATCATTAAGCAGCATTGGATGGCTGCGTCGGAGTAGGTTTGATTTCGCCCTTGTTTGCCTTTTGATGGCGCATACCATTGCGTAGCAGGATCAAACCAAATGGCAATATTTCCGCGACTCATGAGTGCTCGGTTATATGCGGGCCAATTGGTTGTGCGGTAGATTTTGTGTGTAGGCTTCTTCATTTGAAAATTATATCGCTGAAAAACCCTTTACAGATAGGTTTGTGCAACAAAGCCCTTTATACTCGTTATATCTATTTTTTGTATTTAGTTTGGATAAAATCTTATAAAGAACAAAATTTATGCAAATTATTATTTTTAAATAGATTAATTAAGAATAATATATTGTTTTCATTATAAAATTATAAACAAAATTCAAATTACTAATCTTTAAATAAGATAAGTATTGAACTTTTATGCTCTATATCGAATATTACTTTGTTGATATGATGTGCAAAATTTAACGATTGAGCAAAGATGTTTCTAGTGATTTGAAAAAGTTAATCTTTTCCAAAGTGAAAGTACATATTCGACTGATATCGAATTGCACACTTGCAAAACTCACATTACAGTCATATGCATCAAATCAGGAATACCTGATTTAAAATCAATCGATCTCTCTATTGTTCAGCTAAGTTAAGCCTCGTTTGGGTGCTTACTCGGGAAGAAAAAATGAAAAAAATTCTAGGAATTGCGCTGGGTTTATCTGTTGTTTTAACGGGTTGTAGTAAACCTGAAGCACCTGCAGCAGATGCGGCTAAAACGGATACTGCAGCAGCTGAGCAAACAGTAACCATCGCATCGACTGGGTCTGATGCAGACATTTGGCGCTATATTGCAACTTTGCCAGAAACTAAAGCAGCTGGCTTAAAGCTAGACATTAAAAACTTCACTGACTATGTTGCAATGAACACTGCTGTTGCAAACAATGAAGTCGATGTCAATGCATTCCAATCTTATGCTTACCTTGTAGCATATAACGAAGCGAACACAGCGAAAATTGCTCCACTTTCAACGACCTACCTAGAGCCAATGGGCATCTATTCAAGCAAAGTAAAAACTCTGGCTGAATTTAAAAATGGTGCTACGATTGCAATTCCAAATGATGGTGCGAACGAATCACGTGCATTGTTATTATTACAATCTGCGGGTCTAGTGAAGTTAAAAAATGACTTTGACTTCGTGAAAGGCACTTCGAAAGACATTGTTGAAAACAACAAAGCTCTCATCATCAAGCCAATTCAAATGGCAACAGCTGTACGTGTGAAAGACGAAGTGGATGCCATTGTTCTGGGTAATACCCTTGCAATGGAAGGTGGTCTAAACGTATTGAAAGATGCGATTTACTATGAGCCAATCGACCAAACCACGAAAATGAACGTCAACGTTCTTGCTGTGGCTGAAGCGCGTCAAAACGACCCTGTACTGAAAAAAGTTGGTGAGCTTTACCATGTCGCTGCAGTAGGCAAATATGTTCAAGAGCATTTTGGTGGCACAAAAATTGATGTGAACAAACCAGTAAGCTACCTTACTCAAGCTAAATAGTAATATAATCAAATCAACGAAACAGGCAAAGTCTCTTTGCCTGTTTTTTCATTTTTGTGTAGTTTTTGACGATATGATTCAATTTAAAAACATTTCAAAGCACTATCAGCTGAAAGGCCAAATCATTCCTGCACTGGACCAAATCAATTTGGACATTCCAGAAGGCAGTATTTTTGGCGTTATTGGCTATAGTGGTGCAGGTAAAAGTACCCTCATTCGTTTGATCAATTTACTTGAACGCCCAACTCAAGGCCAAGTGATTATCAATCAAAAAGACTTTACTGCATTAGATGCAAAAGCATTACGTCAAGAACGTGCAAATATTGGCATGATTTTCCAGCATTTTAATTTACTGCAAACCAAAACCGTTGCAGCCAATATTGAAATGCCCATGAAACTTTTAGGTTATAGCAAAGCTGAACGTGAAAAACGTTTGAATGAGCTACTTGAATTTATTGATCTCAAACACAAAAAAGAAGCTTATCCAGATGAGCTCTCGGGTGGTCAAAAACAACGTGTCGGTATTGCACGTGCGCTTGCCAACCATCCTAAAATATTACTTTGTGACGAAGCGACTTCTGCACTAGACCCACAAACCACCAAGTCAGTTTTAGACTTGCTCAAAAAAATCAATCAAGAGCAAGGCATTACCATCGTCATGGTGACACATGAAATGGATGTGATTCAAAGCATCTGCTCACATGTGGCCGTGATGGAACTCGGCAAAGTAGTTGAAACTGGGAAAACGGTGGAATTATTTAGTCGCCCACAACATGCAACGACACAGAATTTTATTCAAACGATTTTGCATCAACAGCTACCAATTAAACTTCTGAATAACCTCGAACATAAGCATCATCATAGTATTTACCGCTTACAGTTTCTTGGTAACTCTGCACACGAAACCGTAATTCAAAACTTAATTAAACAGTTTGATATTAGTCTCAATATCTTGTTTGCCAACATGATTGAAATTGATGGCAATGTGATTGGACAAATGTTTGTTCAGCTCTTGGGCAATGAAAGCCTGATCGCTGAAGCGGTTGAGTTTTTAAAACAACATGGTGTGGCTGTTGAACAATCAGGAGAGCTGGAATGAGAGATTTAATTGTCCAGTGGTTAACTCAAATCACAGCACCTTTTTGGAAAAGCTCTTTATCGATTGACCAGTTTATTACTGCTTTGCAAGAAACATTTCATATGGTGTTTTTTGCAATGCTATTTGGCTGTATTTGGGGCTTTATTCAGGCCATCATTTTATTGGTCACACGTCCTGATGGTATTTTGCCAAACAAAGCGATTTATCACAGCCTGAACCCAATTGTGAATGCCCTGCGCTCTCTGCCCTTTATTATTTTGCTGATTGCGGTTTTACCTTTAACCAAACTCATCGTCGGAACATCGATTGGCACGTGGGCAGCGATTGTTCCGCTCACCATTTATGTTGGACCATACATTGGTCGTTTGGTGGAAACTTCATTACTGGAAGTGAATGAGGGGATTATCGAATCTGCACAAGCCATGGGTGCAACTCCACTACAAATCATCTTTAAATTTATTTTACCTGAAGCACGCAGTTCACTGATTTTAAACTTAACCACAGCCACGATTAGCTTAATTGGTGCAACCGCGATGGCCGGTGCAGTGGGTGCAGGTGGTATTGGTGACCTTGCTATTTCTTATGGTTATCAACGTTTTGATACCAGTGTCGTGATACTCACAGTGATTGTGCTGTTAATCATGGTGCAAATTGTACAATCCGTTGGCGATTGGCTATCTAAACTGCGCTAACAAAATTAAGCTCTCAATATTGGGAGCTTTTTTTCAGGTCTAAGTTTTATATCATGCGGCAAACAAAACTTTTAAAAGCTATAACGATGAAAATAACAACTCTATTGATCAGTCTAAGTCTTTTGCCGATGCTCAGTCATGCAGCTTCAAATCCCTATAACTACGTCACCAGTGTGAAAGTGAATCAGGTTGAACTCAATGCATCTGTGACAGCACATCAAGTTAGTGAATTACTCGCTCCTCCGAATGGAATAACCAGCAAACAATATGCAGAATGTACAGGCAACTATGAATACAGTATTACAACTGCCCACCCCAAAACCCTAAAATTTGAGATTTTTAGCGAAGATAATCCCAAAATTCAGGCTGAAAAATTCTATAAAGACAAAGCGAGTTTAAAACAACTCGGTCACACCAAAGGCCGTGTTTGGCTTGACTGGAAAAGCACTCAAGCGATGAGCGAAAATATACGTGTGCAAAATATTCAGATCACACCGAATTATACTTTACAGCAGTTTAAACAAGACTTTAAATACAGTGCACAAGGTATGGCAACATCAGGGGAAGCCCTAGTTTTGCTCTTACAACCCAATGAAATCAAAGCCTTTCTGAAAGAACCGCAAGACTTTGCCCCACCCTACACGGCTTATCTCAACTTTGGTTTTAAAAATGGACAGTTAAGCAGCTTTGCCATTCAGCAAGCAGTGGCCTGCTAAAGGCTTTTATTCCAAGAAACAATGCGACTGACATTGCCTTTTTTAAGTCGTTTAGAACTTACTGACAATAAAATAAACAGTCCAAACACTGTAGCCTATTAAATTTTGCCAATTCATTTGAATCGCACTCAGAATGAAGGCAGAGCATGTTAAACTATTCAGCGGTTTTTGCAGGGACTCACTTATGCACTTTGTACATCTTGGTATTCATACAGAATTTTCAATCACAGAATCAATTGTACGTATACCTGATTTAGTCAAAGCTGCTAAGGCAGAAGGTATGCCAGCCCTTGCCATTACTGACTTATCTAACTTACATGCTGCTGTAAAATTTTATGGTAAATGCTTAGATAATGGTATCAAACCGATTATGGGTTCAGAAGTTCGCTTGAACGATGCTGAACATCGCGTGACATTATTGGCGATGAGCAATGTTGGCTGGCGTAATCTAACCGAACTGGTTTCAGAAGGTTTTATCCGAGGTCAACAGCTTGATATTCCTTGCGTTGCAAAAGACTGGATTTTAGAACAAAACCATGACCTGATTGCGCTACTTGGCATGCGATCTGATGTCGGCAAAATGCTCTGTACATCGAATCCGCAAAAAGCCGAACCTTTACTCGAAGAATGGATTTCAAAATTTGGCAATCGTGTTTATTTGGCTCTATGTCGAACAGAACGCTCAGGTGAAGATGACTTCAATTATGAAGCCTTAAAACTGGCTAAAAAATATAATATTGGTGTAGTTGCACACAACGATGTGCACTTCATGAAAGAAATCGACTTTGAAGCACACGAAGCCCGAGTCTGTATTGCCGATGGTTATGTATTAGGGGATAACCGCCGACCAAAAAATTACTCTCCAGAGCAATATTTTAAATCTGGCCAACAAATGGCGGAATTATTTGCAGACATTCCCTCTGCAATTGAAAATACTTATCAGATTGCTAAACGTTGTAACGTTACCCTGCAATTAGGTAAATACTTCCTGCCTGACTACCCTATTCCTGAAGGCCATACCATCGACACCTACTTTGCACATTTATCCAAAGAAGGTTTAGAAGAGCGTTTAGACTTTTTATATCCACCTGAAACGCGTGATGAATACTGGCCTCAAAAACGTAAAGAATATGATGATCGTTTAGAGTATGAAATCGGGACCATTCTTAAAATGGGTTTCCCAGGTTACTTCTTGATTGTCATGGACTTCATCCAATGGTCTAAAGGTAATGGCGTTCCGGTTGGTCCAGGCCGTGGTTCAGGTGCAGGTTCACTTGTTGCCTACAGCTTAAAAATTACGGATCTCGATCCTCTCCCATACGGACTACTCTTCGAACGCTTCTTAAACCCAGAACGTGTTTCAATGCCCGATTTCGACGTCGATTTCTGTATTGCTGGTCGTGATCGTGTGATTGACTATGTGGCGCGTACATACGGACGCGATGCAGTATCACAAATTGCCACTTTCGGTACTATGGCAGCTAAAGGTGCCATTCGTGATGTGGCACGTGTCTTGGGTAAATCCTATGGTTTGGCAGACCGAATCTCAAAAATGATTCCGACCAAACCTTTAGGTTTAAGCCTCGAAGAGTCGATTGAAGCAGAGCCACAGCTTAAAGACATTGTCACCAACCCATCTAACCCAGACAATGACGATGCCGCTGAAATTTGGGAAATGGCATTAAAACTCGAAGGCATTACCCGTAACACAGGTAAACACGCAGGTGGCGTGGTCATTTCCCCGACTAAAATTACCGACTTTTCTGCCGTGATGTGTGATGCAGATGGTACAGGCCGTGTTGCGCAGTACGATAAAGACGATGTTGAATCTGCAGGTCTAGTAAAGTTCGACTTCTTGGGTCTGCGCAACTTAACGGTCATTGAAGATGCCGTGAAGAATATCAATAAGCGCATTCAGCTAGATGTGCCTTTAGACATTGCGTTCATTCCGCTTGACGACAAAGATGCATACCTCATCTTTGCCAATGCCAACACCACAGCGGTCTTCCAGTTTGAATCCGTGGGCATGAAAAAAATGCTCAAGGAAGCACGTCCAAGTAAATTTGAAGAAATTATCGCCTTCGTATCCCTTTACCGTCCGGGTCCGATGGACCTGATTCCAGACTTTATCCACCGTATGCATGGTGGCGAGTTTGAATATCTCCATCCCCTACTTGAAGGTGTACTTGAGCCGACTTACGGCATTATGGTTTACCAAGAACAGGTAATGCAGGCAGCACAGTATTGTGCGGGCTATAGCTTGGGTGGTGCGGACTTACTACGTCGTGCGATGGGTAAGAAAAAGCCCGAAGAAATGGTCAAACAGCGCCAAATTTTCACGGAAGGTGCAGCAAAAAAAGATATTGATGAAGCCACTGCCAACCATATCTTTGACTATATGGAAAAGTTCGCAGGTTATGGCTTTAACAAATCGCATGCCGCAGCTTATGCCTTAGTGGCCTATCAAACGGCATGGCTCAAAGCGCATTATCCAGCTGAATTCTTAGCAGCGGTGATGTCTTCGGAAATGCAAAACACCGATAACGTGGTGTTCTTGATTGACGACTGTCGACACAATGATATAGAGGTATTGCCGCCTTCGGTCAATATGTCTATCTATCAATTCCATGCTTCGGACGACAAAACGATCGTTTATGGACTCGGCGCAATTAAAGGTGTCGGTGAAGCGGCGATGCAGTCGGTCATTGACTCGCGTATTCAAGATGGGCCTTATCGTGACTTGTTTGATTTCTGCCATCGTATTGATCTGAAAAAAATCAATAAACGGACTTTAGAAGCATTGATTCGCTCAGGTGCTTTAGACTGCCTCGGCATTGAGCGCTCAAGTCTAATGGCGCAGCTACCTGAAGCGGTACAAGCGGCAGATCAAGCTCGCTCAAACCGTGAAACAGGCATCATGGACTTGTTTGGTGAGGTTGAAGAAGTACAACGTAAACCCGCCAAACCTGTTAAACCTTGGTCAGATGAAGTCCGTCTCAAAGGTGAAAAAGACACTCTAGGGTTGTATTTAACCGGCCACCCAATTGATGTCTATCGCACTGAGTTGAAAGCGTTTATTCCGAATAAAATTAATGAACTTACCCCAACTCGTCGTGGTGTTACTACGGTTTTTGCAGGTCTTGTGGTTGATGTAGCTAACTTCCCGAACCGAATGATGGTGACCTTAGATGATGGTACCTCACGGATTGAAGTCTCTGCGAATCATGAACGCTTTATGCGTTTTAAAGACATCATTCAAAATGAAAAAGTGGTGGTGATTGAGGGTGAAATTTACGAGCGTGAAGGTTTTGACCGCCCAATGGGGCGCTTAACCAAAGCATTTACGCTGAATGAAATTCGTCAAAAACGCGCCAACTGTATTCAAATTCGTCTCGACCCAACACATAGCACAAAAACACTAAGCCAAGATTTAAAAAATATTCTTGCACCCTTTTGTAATGTCGATATGTGTAACCACATCCCGCTGCAATTGCTGTTGGACTACCCGTATGCCACGGCTGAATTACACTTAGGGATTAATTGGAAAGTGGCGCCGCAGGATGAACTACTTTCTAAACTCCGTGACTATTTTGGTAAAGAAAATCTTCATGTGGAATATCAGGTCAAATCCAAAGCCGCCAAAGCGGTGAGCTATGAAGAAGCCAAACCTGTAGATGTACCACCGCCACCTGCGGATATGAGCATGGATGATGCCATGGACTTATATCAAGCTGAAGTCGGTCAGTTCTCTTAATTATTTAAATTTTAAAGATTCATTGGAAAAATCATGAGCCAATTTGACAATGCCGCTATTTCAGCGCATCTCTCCCATGTGCGTATTGTCATGGTCAATACCACACTCCCTGCGAACATTGGTAGCGCACTGCGTGCCATGAAAACAATGGGACTCTCAAAGCTGGTGTTGGTTGCGCCAAAAACCTATCCGCATCCCGATATCGATGCTTTGGCTGCAGGTGCAACGGATTTAATCGAGCAGATTGAAATCGTTGAAACCCTTGCCAATGCCATCAAAGACTGCCATTTAGTGTTTGGCACGAGTGCACGTAGTCGTACCATTCCTTGGCCTTTGCTAGACGCACGTCCCGCGGCTGAAAAATCAATTTCAGCAGTGGTCAATGATCAGCAAGAGGTTGCTGTTGTATTTGGCCGTGAAGACCGCGGACTGACCAACGAAGAACTGGCTATGGCCAACTACCATGTCACCATTCCTGTAAATACAGACTATGGCGTGCTAAATGTGGCTCAAGCGATTCAAGTGATTTGTTATGAAATGCGTATGGCAACTCTTGCTGCTGTAGAAAGCGCTGAAAATGAAGCTGCAACCATGCCTGTCACAGATACAGAGTCCATGCAGTGGGATGAGCCTTTGGTCACACATGAGCAAATGGAACAGTTCTACCCGCACATTGAAAAAATGTTGGCCGAGATTGAATTTTTAGATCCCAAAAATCCTCGATTACTGCCTTTACGCTTGCGTCGTCTTTTTGGACGTATACAATTAGATCGTATGGAATATCATTTACTTCGTGGTATTTTTAGTCGTGTACAAGCCTTAAATAATGGCACATGGAAAAAGTCAAATACGGATCAGACAGAGGATCAATCTAATGCTTAAACAGCTCAAAGAAGATATACAAGCTGTATTCGCGCGCGATCCTGCGGCACGAAACACTTTAGAAGTTCTAACCACATATCCAGGCATTCATGCCTTGATCATGCACCGCATGGCGCATGAGTTATGGAAAAAAGAATGTAAAGGCTCAGCTCGTTTATTGTCTTCTTTTAGCCGATTTGCAACAGGTATTGAAATTCACCCGGGTGCTAAAATTGGTCGTCGTTTTTTTATTGACCATGGCATGGGCGTCGTGATTGGTGAAACCGCTGAAATTGGCGACGATGTGACCTTATATCACGGTGTCACTTTAGGTGGAACCACATGGAATAAAGGCAAACGTCACCCGACCTTAGAAGACGGCGTGGTGGTTGGTGCTGGTGCTAAAATTTTAGGCCCTTTTACTGTCGGTAAAAATGCGAAAGTCGGCTCAAATGCAGTCGTCACCAAAGCTGTTCCAGCCGACACCACCGCAGTTGGTAACCCTGCACGCTTTATTTCTAAAGATAAACCGAAAGATGAAGCAGAAACACGTCGTCGCGATTATGCAGAAAGTATTGGTTTCCAACCTTATGCTGCAACGCAAGACCAGTCTGATCCAATTCTTGAAGGTATGCGTGTTCTACTTGACCGCATTCAGCTGAATGAGAAACGGATGAACACCCTTTGCCAACGTTTGTCTTTGCTTGATCCAACTTTTAAAAAGCAACAACAAAATGAACAACCTTTTAGTGCTGAAGAATTGAAAATTTTGGAAGATGTACGCCGCGAATGTGAAGCTCAAAGCCTGCCATCTAACGACTAAACATGAAAAGTGTTAGTTTTTGAAAACCTGCCTATAGCAAACCTTGCATGTTCATCAGAGTTTTTTTAGACTGACGAACATGCCTTTTATACCACTTCTTAAAATAATGAATGGAAGAACCTTATGATGCTTAAACCCTTAGCGGTTGCTGTTCTTGCTGTCTCGTTTTTAACAGCGTGTAGCTCAAACCCAACGAAGAATAACAACGATACCATCGTTTTTACAGAGCCTGAATTAACTGCACCATTTTATGCACTCAATCCATTTAATTATGATGCGCCACCTCCATTTGAAATTAACTTAAAAAAAGCAGCGGCTCAACCCGTAACTAAAATGGAAGTGACTCGCTCTGACGACCCAACTAAAAAACTGGTTTTAGACACCAATAAACTGATTATCCCGACCGTAAACAGCAAAGACCGTCAGTTGAAGTTTGCCGTACTGGCAGGCGACAATGAAGTCGACATTACTGAAATTGATGACTTCTTACAGTTGGTTGAAGGCAAAGCCCGTCACTACCCACCACGTTTTACAGAACGCCAAGAACGTAAAGGTTTTGAGTTAAAACTAAAAGAAGTGACACAACAGCTTGATACGTTAGCATCGAAAGACAATGCCTCATTTGATGTACTGGTTCGTGCGTTCAAAGCTAGCGTTATGGCACGTAATTTAGACCTCGGTTCAGTCTATACCACCAAATCTTTGGCTTATGCACAGCGTATTTTAAAAATTAACCAAGAAGACCCTGAAGCAAACTTCTGGTTCGGTTTTGCTTTGTCTGAAGGTGGTGGCCAACGCGAAGCGATGCCATACCTCGATAAAGCAATGAAATCTGGTGTTCAAGAAGCCTATTTAGCGACAGCAAATAACTACATTGCTATGGAACAAAAGAAAAATGCGGTGCAAACCTTGAAAAACTACAAGCTGAAATATCCACAAGAAGCCGAAGTTGCGGATCGCTTGATTAATGAAATTGAAAAACAAGGTCGTTGGAATGTTTGGCAAGTTCTAAATACTGCAAAATAATTCCATCACTTCTGATGTACCTAAAAATAGACCGAATTTTCGGTCTATTTTTATTGATAAATCCGAGAATTATCGTATGATTTAAAAAATTCAAAAGAATAAACGGTAGTCGACGCTTTTTATGCCTAAATACATCCGTAGCACCTTGATGATGACCACTCTCGTTTCGCTTTTGAGTGGTTGCCAAGTGGTCAGTGTGAAAAATCAATCACTGAACGTCACAATTACCAATGAGCGTGAGAGTATTTTAACGCGGGATAAGCTCAGTGAAGCGAGTCTAAACGTACTGTCTATGACAGGTCGAGAAGCCAAAATCTGTTCAGAGCAACCTGAAGAATGTGTCAGCGAACTCAGACAAATTCCACAAATTCAGGATGAACAACTTCTCTCTACTGCCAGCGAACTGTATCTCGCTAAAGCAATTTCCTTAGAAAAATCATCTGCCTGTAAAGTGAGTATTTTAGCCAAGACCCAGTCTGCAGAAAAAAAAGCGCTACAAAAACAAAACTACCAAAGCTGCCTAGATCAGCAACTCGGCATGCTAGATAAAAGTATTCGTTATAGTTACGCCTACATGTTTAACACCAAACGTGGCCCGCAAGATCGTATTTTTGATAACCGTCAAGTCCAACTCCGTGACTTTTATAACCAAGCTATCGCTAAACTTGTAAATAGTTATGGCTTACGCCATGGGCCATCTGAAGTCGGTAATCAAATAAAAGTGGGGCAAAGTATTTACCGCATAAATTACGATAACTACCCACTTTTAAAAAACCGTCAAGTTGAACAACTGATGTCAACTTACAATATGAACTTTTCAGGCCTACGCTCTATCACACGTCGCGATGGTTTTGGTTCAGAGTTTCTGATTGTCCTCCCACCCGAGCAAAACGACACCTCCCCCGAAAAAGCCAAATATATTGTCGATCCACTGCATTATCAGTATACCAATGGTCGTAATCCTAACATTCACAATGCCCGTTATTTGGCGGCAACTATTACCGCACAGCCACGCTCTGCATCTAGTATCGATGAGATCTTAAACAACCCTGAGTTTGAAATCTCAGCTTATGATCCCTATAAGTTTGAATCTGCGAAAATTGCAGGTAAAAGTTACCCTCTTGCTGCAAACTTTTCTGCACCTTATGGCTTATGGTTGGCACAAAACAATTTAGGCAAGGCCGCGTATTTATCCCTGATTGATCGTGATGCACGCCTCACTATGCCGCACCTATTCATGCTTGAGCCGTACAACCCAAATAAAAAAGTGGTGGTGCTCGTTCACGGACTAGCCAGTAGTCCAGAGGCATGGATTCGTTTGACGAATGATGTCATGGGCGATCCCGTGCTACGTGAGCACTATCAAGTCTGGCAAGTGTTCTACTCGACCAATATGCCAATTTTAGAAAGTCGTTTCCAAATCTATGCAATCATTCAACAAAGTTTTAATTTGGTCGACAGCAAAGCGCCTGCTAAAAAGGATGCCGTGCTAGTGGGTCATAGTATGGGCGGTATTATTGCGCGGCTTTTGGTGAGCGATGCTGACTTAACCCCTGCTGCAATGAAACTGCTACCCAATCGACGTGTGCAACAATTTAAAAATGACCCTCTGTTTAAATCACGTCTCGACATTCAACCGATTCCAAACTTTAGTCGGGCCATTTTTTTGGCAGCACCACATCGTGGGACAGAGTTTGCTGACCGCTGGTTTACCCTTGCGGCACGTAAAGTCATTCGTCTACCAGGTGCGTTTTTGGGGGCACTGACCGATGTTATACAAAGTAGTGACCCTGACCTACAAGCCTTCATTAAAGATGTCGATAATGGACTCATTCAAAATGGGCCAAGTGATCTCAGTAAAAACTCTAACTTTACTCGGTTAACTAAAAATGTCGTTCCATACAAAGGCATGAAATTCCACAGCATCATGGGGAATGCGACCAAAAGTAATGACCTCAATATCATTACAGACGATGTCGTGCCTTATACGAGTGCCCATCTAGATGGTGCATTGTCTGAGAAGATTATTAAAGGTGGACATTCTATTCAAGAAACGCCTGAAGCTGTTCTTGAGTTACGTCGTATCCTACGGTTGCAGCTGACTGAACTCGGTCTGTATAAGCCTTAAATCTTAAAAAGCCTAAACAGATGTTTAGGCTTTTTTATTTTTGCTTTACACCTAATGCCTACAGCAATAATCACTTGGCTGTTTAACAACTGTTCGCTTTATAGATGATTTATTGTTTAGTCGTTTTCAATTTTGCTAAGATATTGCCATTCATACAATAGCTGTTCATAGCGCATAAATACACACGGTAAGCGGTGTCGCTCGGTCTATTTTTATATTGTGCATTTTCAAAGATTTAAGGATTTCACCTACATGAGCAATTCGGGAATCATAACTGATTTGTCCACCCTCACTCCCATGATGCAACAATATATGGGTGTCAAAATGCAACATCCGCACTCTTTGATGTTTTATCGTATGGGAGACTTCTACGAGCTGTTTTTTGAAGATGCACACAAGGCCGCTAAACTTCTCGGAATTACCCTAACCCATCGTGGCAAAGCCAATGGTGAACCTATCCCTATGGCAGGCGTTCCTTACCACGCAGCTGAAGGCTACCTTGCTCGCTTGGTGAAAAAAGGCGAAACCGTCGTCATTTGCGAGCAAATTGGTGAGGTTACAGGTAAGGCCCCTGTTGAACGTGGCGTTGTCCGGATTATTACACCAGGTACGCTGACAGATGATGCCTTACTGACTGCACATCAAAGTTCAAACCTTGTGGCGCTTTGCGTACAACAAAATGAAATTGGTATTGCATTGTTAGATTTAAGTGCAGGTTTATTCAAAGTTCAGCAACAAGAGTTTCAGCTTGAGCAACTCGGTATTGAACTGTCTCGTCTGATGCCAAGTGAAATTTTGGTCGATGAAAATATTGTCGACCCCAATATCATTGAACACATTAAAAAACTGCTCGACTGCCCTGTAACACGCCGTCCCAATGTCGACTTTAATTTAAACAATGCACAAAAAACCTTATGTGATCAGTTTGCAGTATCGACTTTAGCTGGTTTCGGTATTGACCATTTGCCGCTTGCCAAAGCAGCAGCAGCATCGCTGATTCATTATGCCAAAGAAACGCAAAAGACTGCCTTGCCGCATATTCGTTCGATTCAACTAGAACAAAGCAGTGATTTCATTGCGCTTGATCCTGTGACGCGTAGAAACTTAGAGTTGGTTGAGCCTCTGTTTGAACACGGCACGTCATTATTCCAACTCATCAATGACTGTCAAACTGCAATGGGTGGACGTTTACTTAGTCGTACACTGATGCAACCGTTACGTGATACCAAGCTCTTAGACGCACGTTTAGATGCTACCAAGAGTCTTGTGGATGGCTACCATGAATCGCCAGTCCGTTTAGTATTAAAAGAGATTGGAGACATTGAACGTGTCCTCAGTCGGGTGGCTTTAGGTAGTGCCCGTCCGCGTGACTTAGTGCAACTGCGCCAAGCCTGTGCGCAAGTCCCTTATTTACGTCATGCCATTCAACCCGTGATTCAAAGTAAACAGTCTGCACTCATTACCCAATTGAATGAAGAATTGGGAGATTTCCATGGCTTACATCAACGTTTAATGTCTGCCATCGTTGAACATCCACCTGTGCTTTTACGAGATGGAAATGTGATAGCGGAAGGTTTCGATCAGGAACTTGATGAACTCCGTAAAATCCGCGATCATGCAGGACAATACTTGATCGACCTTGAAATTCAAGAACGTCAAAATACTGGAATTTCGACCTTAAAAATTGGTTATAACCGTGTCAGTGGGTACTACATTGAACTGACCCGTGCACAAGCCGAGCAAGCGCCTGATCACTACATTCGTCGTCAAACCTTGAAAAATGCTGAGCGTTATATCACGCCTGAGCTGAAAACCTTTGAAGACAAAGTGCTTTCGAGTGAGTCCCGCGCATTAGCCCGCGAAAAAATGCTGTTCGAAATGCTTTTAGATGAACTCCGCGCCGACATTGGTCATTTACAAATGATGAGTAGCGCTATTACGCAAATCGACCTCTTAGCCAACTTTGCACATCAGGCTCGCTTACGCAATTGGTCACGTCCTGAGTATAGCCCAGAAATTGGGGTTAAAATTATTGCGGGACGTCATCCAGTGGTTGAGGCTTTGAACAAAGCCTCATTTACACCGAATGACACGACACTTGATTTTAACCACCGCATGGCCATTATTACGGGTCCTAACATGGGCGGTAAATCAACCTTTATGCGTCAAACGGCTTTAATTAGCCTATTGGCCTATTGTGGCTCATATGTACCAGCCCAATCAGCAGTCTTAGGTCCTATTGATCGAATCTTTACCCGTATTGGTTCTGCGGACGACCTATCTACAGGCAAATCGACCTTTATGGTGGAAATGACTGAGACCTCGCAAATCCTACATCATGCAACCAATCAGTCGCTGGTTCTGATGGATGAAGTTGGTCGTGGCACCAGTACCTATGATGGTTTATCCTTGGCATGGGCTTGCGTACTTGACTTAACCAAACGCATTAAATGCTTATGTTTATTTGCCACACATTACTTTGAACTAACCGAGCTAGCCAAAGAAACTGCTATTGATAACTACCATGTCACCGCAAAAGAACTCAATGGCAACCTCATTTTGTTACATAAAGTCCAACATGGGCCAGCGAGCCAAAGTCACGGCTTACAGGTAGCAAAATTGGCGGGTATTCCTGCCAGTGTGATCAAAGAAGCACAAAATCGTCTGAAAATTTTAGAGAAGCAACAACTGCAAAAACCTAAAGTCGTTCAAAATGATTTGTTTGCCGCGATAGAAACACCTGAACTTGAAATCATTGAACGTGTGGTCGAAATTGAGAAGCCTTCTGCCGCACTTGAACTACTCAAGAGCATTGATGTCGATAACTTAAGTCCACGTGAAGCCTTACAGCAGCTTTATGCATTGAAAGATCAGCTACATTCATAGTAGTTTTCTATTTTTGTAAACCGTCTAGACCGTCAAAATGACGGTCTTTTTATTGTAAAAAGCAATTTTCAGCAGAATGTTCAGTTTTTATCAAATTTAACAGCCGTGCATATAACAAATATCAATAAAAGCAATTGTTAGTTGGTGCTGTTTTTGCCTAAAATACACATTAGTTATTAGAACCATATTTTTAGGTAGCCTTCGCCATGACCTTTGTTGTCACTGAAAATTGTATTAAATGTAAATATCAAGACTGCGTAGAAGTTTGTCCAGTAGACTGTTTCTATGAAGGTCCAAACTTTCTAGTGATCAATCCTGATGAATGTATCGATTGCGCACTGTGTGAACCTGAATGTCCAGCAAATGCAATTTTCTCTGAAGATGAACTGCCAGAAGGTCAAGAAGTATTTATTGAACTAAATGCTGAATTATCACAAACTTGGCCGAACATTACCCAGATTGGTGACCAACCTGCTGACCGTGAAGAATGGAACGGTAAAGCAGATAAGTTACAATACTTAGAAAAGTAAGCCAGAAAAAGATCAGCATAAGCTGATCTTTTTTTATACCTAAAACACACATTTGATTGCAATATTTCCAATTTTTCCTCACAAATTTGGATTAAAATAATAGGCGTATTTTTTAAATATTTGATTTCTATAATGAAGAAATTTTTAAAGGGATTATTTACGGTTAGCATAATCCCCTTGGTGATGATTGGCTGTACGACTTCATCTCACAAAGGCAAGACCATCACAACACCTGATGGAAAACGTATTTTTATCCCACAAGAGCAAATTAGTTTTGACCGCCCTGCACCACCTAAAATTATTCCTTATACCTATAATGCTTGGATGTCTGTAGGTGACACACTAGCACGCGTACGTGAGTATGAAGTTTTCCTTGAACGTAATGGAGTTGGGAATATCATCCCAAGCTTTGAACTGCTCAGAACCGCTCGTGACTGGCAAAAATGTGGTCGCTCACAATATATGATTCCAAATCGTGAACTTTGGAAAAACCAAATTGCCACTTTAAAAGTATTTAAATATTTAGTTGCAGCCAAAGTACTGACCGATTTTGAAGTCACTTCAGTTTATCGTGATCTGCCTTTAAACCAATGTGCTGGCGGTGCAAACTCGTCACGCCACTTATTCAATTCTGCCATCGATTTTCGAATCGGACCTGAAAACCCGCAACCCGAAGATTATGCTTATATTGAAAATACAAAATATCGTCTATGCCAATTTTGGACCCAACATGGTCAGAGCTTAAACATGGGCTTAGGTTTATATGCTTCTGGTCAGATTCACATTGATACCCAAGGATATCGCACATGGGGCCCAGACCTCAGTCGCAATTCTTCGATGTGTAGTTACTAGTTTTTAAAAATTAAAAGAGGTCAATATGACCTCTTTTTTTGAGCATTGATTTCAACAAATATGGTCGGAAAAATTGCACTCTGAAAATAAAAGTTTAAAATGCTCCACATCGCAACCAAGGTGAACATGCTATGCAACAAATGTGGACAGAGATTGATAACTATATCGATGCACATTTAATTCCTGAAGACCCAATTCTACTGCAAACTTTAGAAAATACTGAGAAGCATGGTTTTCCAGATCACTTAGCTGTTGCACCAAACCAAGGCATGCTTTTACAAATGCTGATTCAAATGAATCAATGTAAGCGTGTGCTAGAGCTTGGCACTTTTGCTGCCTATAGCACCATGTGGTTAGCGCGCGCTTTACCTGAAGACGGCTATATTTTAACGATTGAAGGGCGTGATACGCATGCCGCGATGGGCCAAGAAAATATCGACAAAGCTCAGCTTAAACAAACCGTTGAACTCAAATGTGGACGTGCAACAGATATCCTTAAATCACTGCCTGCAGACATTGAACCTTTCGACTTTATTTTTATTGATGCCGATAAACAAAGCTACCCAGAGTATTTGGAATTAAGCCTGAACCTATCTCATTCAGGTACTTTGATTTTCCTCGATAACGTGATTCGTGCAGGCGATATTATCAATCCTGAAAATCATAAACCAAGTATTGAAGGGATTCGAAATATGTTCAAAGCGATGCAAAACCATCCGAAAATTTTGTCGTGCACCGCACTTCAAACTGTTGGTAGCAAAGGACATGATGGATTTGCCTTAGCTATTGTAAAATAAGCTAAAACTTAGATTAAAAAACAATCGATTAATTTAAGCTTATATAAATTATAAACTTACATTTACTGTCCATATAGTTATCCACAATTAATGCGGATAACTATGGATAAAACAGTTTCAATTTAGATAAATCACTCTAAATTAACGGGCGACCAGTAAAGGAACTTTGGCATTCCTAAAGATGGTGGTTGCAATGCTGCCCAAGAAGAACTGATGAATTTTACTGTGGCTGAATGCACCGAGTACAATCAATTGTATGCCATGCTCATTTTGGTATTCCAGAATATTCTCAGCCACGTCACCATAACGATATTCTGTAATCACATCTAAATTTGCATCTTTCAGATATTGTTCAGGCTCTCTTAAAATTTCAGGGTGGTCACCGACATAGACTAAATGGCATTGTAAGAGACGCAGTAGATCACTTTGCGCAATCCGTTTCATCATCTTCACACAGGTCGGTGAATACTCATAGGCAAAGATAAAGCGCGTAGGTGGCTTAAAGCTATCGCCTACCGTCATGACGGTACAGTTTGCGCCACGGATAAAGTTCTCAACATTACTGCCCAATGGTTTATTGCGTTCAGCCGATTTCTCACCCACACGGCCAATCACCACAATGTCATCTTCATGCAATAAGTTAAAACTTTGCTCTAGAAAGTCACCCTTTTCTTGAATATGCGTTGTATGTAGGCCATGCGTTTCGAGAATGAGTTTAGAAATATGATCGAGTAAATTATTGCTATAACTGAGCGCAAGTTCACTTTGTTTTTGCTCTAATTCAGCCAGCTCTTTGAGCAACATTGCATTGCTTTCAAATCCAATTACCCCGCTAATTTCACCTAAGTGATAACTTGCAGGATAATAATCCAAAACTTGTAAAAGGACCAATTCCCGCCCCGTCTGTTTTGCAATCCACGCCGCAGCTTCTGCTAGGGCATTGATACAAGGGGAAGAATCGATACATGCAATGACTCGTTTCATTATCGCCTCTCATTACACCGCATTTGGTATAAGGTCTCATTGTTGTTCTAAACTTAGCATATCTTTTTTTTTGATGGCAGGTTTTTATGTAATTAAGTATCGATAAATGTTCAATATTCTTTGATATCTTAATCACGTAAACGAATAAACTGAGCAGGATTGCCAGCAACAATCGATTGCTCCGCGATATCTTTGGTGACCATACTATTCATTCCCACCACTGCATGTGCACCAATTTTCACTCCATCTTTCACGCCCACATGCGCACCCAACCAAACATCCCGTCCAATTTCTATCCCTTGTGAACGCATAGGTTGTTGATAAATCGGATCACTGAGTGCCATACCATGATCAAAGGCATATAAGTGACAATATGCCGCAATACGCACTTGATCATGTAACTTAATCCCCACACGACCACCATCTAAAATACAATGGTGGTTGATCGCGACTTCGCTGCCAATATCTAAAGGCCCATGCAAAGTACAATCGGCAGCAATAAACGTGTTGTCCCCAATGACAATTTTTCGACCAGGCTCTGCAAATATGTGTGCCAATGGAGAAATAAAACAGTTTTGACCAATTTCAACCGTTTCCATTTCCATTAGATAAGCTTGGTATTCTTGCTGCCATACATCAGCCCACACACGGTTTTTAGGCTTGAGCGACCAATACAACCAGGGCATATAGTTTAAGCGATGCTTATGCTGCTCACGATATTTTAATAAGGGATCAGTCATGATGGTCATCCACAATTTTTAAGGCTTCACGTCCACGGGTCACATCTTGTATTTTAAGTGCGAGCACTTCAATCTGATGCACTTGTAATAATGCCTCTACAAGCACGCCATCCGCAGTATATTGCTCATTAAATTCAATCTGCTGGCTATTCAGCTCGTACTGGAAAATCGCCCATTCATTAAATTGGCAGGCAAAATGCACTTTTTTCTTTTCAATGAGTTCTATTTTTTCAGCCAACAGTAAACACTGACCTGCTGTTCCACCATAAGCACGTACCAACCCGCCTGTGCCTAGCTTGACGCCACCATACCAACGATTGACCAAAACCAAAACATTGGTCAGTTCATTGCCTTCAATGGTCGCTAAAATAGGACGACCTGCGGTACCTGAAGGTTCACCGTCATCATTGAAACGAACATTGTGGCCAATTTTCCATGCCCAGCACTGATGTGTGGTGCTGATATCTTTATATTGCTCTAGAAAATCTTTAACGGCCTGTTCATTTTCAACAGGCACAGCAAAAGCTTGAAAACGACTTTTTTTAATGTCTTCTTCATAGCTCACTAAACTAGAGATGGTAAATGGCATAGCGTAATTTTTAAAAATTTCACAAAAAATTATAACGTATTTTCAATTAGCTATCGTATGAAAATGGCTTTTCGCTTTAAGCCCACACAAAATAAATAGATATGCATACTGTGTAACATGCTGAAAAAGCGATTTCAAAAGGATGGCAGAGCGCGCAGTTTGAATATAAAGGGATGCCCTATTCTTAATTCAATGCAAAGAGATCGATTAAACATATTGGGGGGAAAATCTGCGCCAATTATTTTCATTGGCGCAGAATAATCTTATACAGTGAAGTCATCACCAAGGTAAACTTGACGCACGGTTTCATTGGCTAAGATTTCATCTGGAGAACCTTCAGCAATCACCGCACCCTCACTCACGATATAAGCACGTTCACAAATCGCCAAAGTCTCACGAACGTTATGATCCGTAATAAGAACGCCAATACCACGGTCTTTTAGGGTACGAATAATATCTTTAATATCACCCACTGAAATTGGGTCAACCCCAGCAAAAGGCTCATCGAGTAACATAAATTTTGGATCGGCTGCCAGCGCACGCGCAATTTCAGCACGACGACGTTCACCACCAGACACACTCATACCCAATGAATCTTTAATATGGCTAATTTTGAAATCCGCCAGCAATTCATGCAAACGCTGTTTACGTTGTTCTTTGTTGAGGTCTTTACGCGTTTCCAAAATCGACATAATATTTTCAGAAATAGTGAGTTTTCTAAAAATTGATGCTTCTTGAGGTAAGTAACCAATACCTTTACGCGCACGTTCATGCATGGCCAAATCAGACATATCTAGGTCATCAAGATGAATTTCACCTTTGTCCATACGCACCAGTCCAACCACCATATAGAAGCTGGTAGTTTTCCCTGCACCATTCGGACCTAGTAAACCTACGATTTGTCCACTTTGCATGCTAAAAGATACATCTTTCACTACCCAACGCTTACTGTAGTTTTTCGCGAGATGCTTAATACATAGGGTTTGTGGCTGATTGAGAGTTTGCTCCATTAGTCACGCGCTCCCGGGAAGGATTGAGAACCTGAAGGTGGGATCACAATTTGAACACGACCACTCGACGAACCACTGTTATTTGGTGTACCAATCGCTTCGATGTCACCTTTATTCATACTATAACGTAATGTATTACCGCGAATACTGGCACCATCTTGTTCTAGAAGTGCGCTGCCGGATAAGGTAATAATGCCTGTTTCTGCATTATAAATAATTTTTTGCGCCTGACCTTTGGCAATACCTTTATTGGTACTGACTTGCTGCTGGAAACGTGCAGGCTTACCATTGGCCGTAATGGTGCTAATTTGACGGGTTTGATTTAAATTGGCAACAATCGAATCCGCTTGTAGTTTCATCGTACCCTGTTCAATGATGACATTGCCTGTGTACGTCGTAACACCCGTTTTTTCATTAAACGTTGCTCGATCTGCCACCAACGAAATCGCTTTACTACGGTCACTTGGCAATGCCAAAGCAAAAGTTGAAACAGCCACACCTAAACTCAGTGCAAGTGTTTGCTTGAGGAAAGTTTTCGAAATAGAAAATTTTGGATTATGGTTCATACTTCCCTCGAATATGGAAAAAGTCATATTGACCCGTATTTAAATTCGCTTTTAAGCCCTGACTGACAAATTCAGCTTGTGGCGTCGTAACAACCACTTGATGCTGAGATTCAAGTTCGCGCGTCTGTGGAAACGCAGTCAGTTCTGCGGTCTCAAACTGCATCTGACCTTGATCCAACATTTTCTTTGCAACCACTTCATTTGTCAGAACGACTTTTTCGTTGTCGTTGATGCCATTGGCTTGCTTGGCATAGAAAGTCGCATCCACTTTTCCATCTTTATACATCTCAGCATTTAAGTTCTCTAACTTAGAGGTCTTCTTTTGCATGTCCTGCTCAAGACGGTCTACTTTTGCGCGGACGTATAAATTACCCTGCTCATCTGTTTGAGTCAGTTGGATCTGCTCAGCAGAATAGGTCATGCTTTGCGCACCATCGACCTCGAGCTTTTGCCCTTTTCCGCTGTAATAGTAATAACCACTACTGATAGCCGCAATGGCTACAGCAGTGATATATAAAACTTTAGTATCCATAAATGTTAACTAAACTCTCATGCATGCATACAGATTAATGCGGGACTGCGGTGTACTTTTCAAGTAAAGTTTCGTATACACCTTTGGCTTGTAAAATCATATCGCAGATTTCACGTACCGCGCCACGTCCACCCATCGCTTGAGTCACCAAATCGGCACGACGACGTACTTCTAAATGACCATTTGGCACGGTTACTTTCATGCCTGCAATGGCAAATGCAGATAGGTCAGGCCAGTCATCACCCATGTATAAACAATCTTCGGGTGAAATACCAAATTTTGCACAAGCCTCGCGCAGTGCAACACCTTTGTCTTCACGGCCTTGATAAACAAGGTCAACGCCCAAATCAGACATCCGTTTTTCCACGATCTGACTTTTACGTCCTGTGATAATAATCACTTTCACACCAGCTTGCTGAACAAGTTTCATACCTAAGCCATCACGGATATCGAAAGATTTGATTTCGTCCCCCGAGTTGGTCAAAGTCACAAAACCATCACTTAAAATACCATCGACATCCAAAACTAGAGCTTCTACATAACGCGCTTGTTCTAACAAAATATAAGAAGCCATTTTTTAATTTACCCCAGCTTGAATCAGGTCATGCATACTTAAAACACCAATGACTTTATTGCTCTCATCAACGACAACAAATTGGTTAATTTTCTTTTCATTCATTCGCTCTAATGCCTCAACAGCACGCGCTTCCGGTGAAATAGTAAGCGGGCTCTTAATCATCACATCAGACACCGCCAAGTTCACATCAAAACCTTGCTGTTTATCAATCAAACGGCGTAAGTCACCATCGGTAAAAATCCCCAATAGATGATCATTGTCATCCACAATTGTGGTTAAACCTAGGCGTTTGTTAGAGATTTCGTACAGAACTTTGTTCATTGCTGTATCTGGAGACACTTTCGGTAGTTCGTCTCCAGTGTGCATTAAATGCTTCACATGTAATAACAAGCGTTTACCCAAAGCACCCGCAGGATGCGAGCGTGCAAAGTCATCTGAAGTAAAGCCGCGTGCATCTAACAGTGCAACAGCCAATGCATCACCCAAAGCTAAAGTCGCCGTCGTACTCGATGTTGGCGCTAGGCCTAATGGACAAGCTTCTTGGATATTACCCAATGTCAGTGCCACATCAGCATTTTGTGGCATCGGCCCACGCTCATCCCCACTGATGGTAATTAAAGGCACGCCCAAATATTTGATCAAAGGCATCAACATCATGATTTCATCACTCTTGCCTGAGTTTGAAATCGCAATCAGCACATCACCTGCAACCAACATCCCTAAATCACCATGCCCCGCTTCACCTGGGTGCATAAAGAATGATGGCGTACCTGTAGAGGCAAATGTAGCTGCCATTTTTCGGCCAATATGCCCTGATTTACCCATGCCAGTAATGACTAAGCGACCTTTACACTTTAAGATAATTTCACAAGCACGGCTAAAACGATCATCGATTTGCTGAGCAAGTACAGAGAGTGCCTGACGCTCTATCTCTAGTGTTTCTAAAGCAACTTTTTGGAAATCAATGGGATTTGACATATTTTCAGAATTCAACGTTGTTTTACCTGAACCGTGTGACGAAATGAAACGTCAGCACATAAAAAATAATTTTCGCAATTTTATCATATCTCTGTAGACAACTAGCGCGGAAATCTTTGGATTTTCACAACATATCTACAAATGTGTTTTGCCTATGCTGGAAGACCTTTGTTTCAAGTACATATAGCTCGTTTCCTTTTTATTATTTTTTCTTTCGACCACGTATAACCTGCACACCTTTCACACTGAGAGGCTCTTATTTATTCCCTAACTTAAGTGAAATAAAAAGTAGCCATCACAAAACTAAACAATGTCGCTAATTCAATCATTTCAATACTTGCACCAATGGTATCTCCAGTCACACCGCCAATACGCTGTATAAATTTATACCGCAAATACCACAGTACCAGATAAAAAGTGGCAATCACCACAGCACCAACCCATGCCCAATACAAAGCCACCAAAGGCATCAGCAGTAAAAGTGCCATTGCAATTGGTCGTGCTAAATGTTGGCTCAACTGACTGCCGAGTCCTTTATCGCGCACATAGTCTGTACTTAAAAAGAAGAATAGCGGTACGAGACGTCCTAAGACAGGAAATAAAATGAGTGCGCTATAACACTGCTGCTGCAATAACACATACAGTGCAGACCACTTTAATATGCATACCATGATAAGACTGAGTACACCTATCGGCCCACAACTTGGATCTTTCATGATCTCAAGTGTACGCGCTTTATCGCCAAAACCACCGACCCAAGCATCTGCAGTGTCGGCTAAACCATCCAGATGTAAACCACCCGTCAGCCAAATCCATAGCACCAGAACCACACTGCTTAATAGCACAAGTGGCAAAGCATGCAATAACAGGACAATCCCATACAGAATGCCGCCTATGAGCAAGCCCACCACAGGATAAAATAACAGTGCTTGCGCATTTTGCTGAGGCGTTGGCGTTGTGCTTAAACGAACTGGGAATGTCGTTAAAAACTGTAATGCAATCCAAAAAGGTGTCATTACACGCCCTCACTTTGAATAACCTGAAGTTGCCCTTGATCGAATACAAAGCGGTTCAACTGCCCCAACTCCGCAGACATTTTTAAAAGATCGTTATCATGCTGTTTCAGCGCTTGGCATTTTAATAATTTGATTACGCCACCATGGGAAATAATCAATGCGCGTTGCCAGCCTTGCACATGCATTTGCTGGGTTAACGTCTCTACAGACTCTAGAACGCGGCTTTTAAATGCCATTAAACTTTCCGCCTGAGGCGGGGTAAAGCTTAACGGTGTTTGCCAAAATTGAGCCAATTCATCTGGGTAGAGTTGATAGAGTCGCTCAGTCGACTGAGCCTCCCATTCCCCAAAATCCATTTCTTGCAAATTCGGTTCTATAAAAAAAGGAAGCTGTTTTTGCTCCGCCCACTGCTCTGCAAATAGACGGCAGCGCTGTAATGGTGAGCTATAAATAACATCCCACGCCTGCCCAGTCTGCTCAGACTGGGTGATGGTAGAACGCATTTGCACCCAACCCTTCGCAGTCAAAGCATCATCCGTTCTACCCCGTAGGGTATGGCTTAAGCTAGTTTCGCCGTGGCGTAGAAAATCTAAATACAACATCCTTAAACTTTCTCACCAATCACGGCTGCTTCAGCAAATGTTGCCATCTCATTGTTTAAGCGACAGGCTAACTTGATCAGACCCAGTGCAGCCCCTGCGCCACTCCCCTCACCCAAACGTAGGTTCAGCTTCAATAAAGGCATCGCTTTAAGTTCTTCTAACAAACGGACATGACCATATTCAGCCGACTGATGCCCAAAAAGCATCCAAGCGCGAACATCTGGATTTAAACGTACTGCGAGCAAAGCCGAAACAGTACTGATAAACCCATCCACCACCATCGGCAGACCCAATTGCGCACAGCGAATATACGCGCCTGTCATGGCTGCGATTTCAAGTCCACCCACGGCACATAAGGCTTTAAATGGATCGTTCCCGACATATTGGGCATGAAGTGCAAGTGCTTGATCAATCACCTGTTTTTTATGTATCAATTGTTCAGTACGGATACCCGTTCCAACACCCGTGAGCTTTTCAGCGGGTTCAGCCAATAAAAAACAAGCCACGGCTGAGGCTGAACAGGTATTTCCAATGCCCATCTCACCCGCGACATAGATATCTGCCCCATAAGCGATAGCATCTTCTACACTTTTTTGCCCCAAAGCAAAAGCTGCTTCACATTCAGCTTCAGTCATGGCTTGGGTTTGAGCAAAGTTAGCCGTCCCAGCGCGGATGCAGTGGCGTTCAACCCCGACATATTCATACGCTTCACCGACTGAACCACAGTCGATGACTTGTAACTTGGCTTGATACTCTTTGGCAATCACACTAATACACGCCCCGCCAGTTGCGAAGTTCTGCAACATTTGACGCGTCACCGCTTGTGGATAGGCAGAAATATTTTCTTCCATCACCCCATGATCACTTGCAAAAATCGTAATCCATGGACGGTCAATCTTGGGTTTTACAGTGTTTTGCAAACTGGCTAATGTCACTGCAACCGATTCAAGCTCCGACAACGAGCCTGTCGGTTTGGTCAACTGTGACTGGCGTGCTAGGGCTTGAGCCAATACAGACTCACTCGGACTTTGACATGCTTCTAACCACCAACTCACACTTGTTCTCCTTTTAAAATCATGGGAAATCCTGCCACGCAGAACACCACTTTATGAGCGATTTGACCTAACTGCTGATGCAATCGCCCTGTTTCATCGACAAAGCGTCGGCTAATTTGTCCTATAGGAACCACACCTAAGCCTGTTTCATTACTCACTAAAATCAGCTCGGACTGTAAATTTCCTACAACATCTAACAACTTCTGGCATTCTTGAACTTGCAAATCAGGGTCAGCATGCATCAGTAAATTACTCATCCATAAGGTCAGGCAATCAACCAAAATAGTTTGGTTTGGACGGTCTAATTTGACCAACTGCTCGGCAAGATAAGTGGGTTCTTCACACAGCCCCCAATCTTCGGGTCGTTGTTGCTGATGGTGTTGAATGCGCACTTGCATCTCCCCATCCAAGGCTTGTGCAGTTGCCACATAAACCACAGGCTGCGCCAACTGTTGTGCAATCTGCTCCGCCAAGCGACTTTTCCCCGAACGTGCACCACCTAAAATCAGCTGCATTGCGCATTCCCCAACTCAATTTGTGCATGTGAAAACAATAGCCCTTGTAGCACATGGGCCTGATAAAAACCAAACGTGAGCTTTGAGATGTTTAAGCTAGAGTTGATATCTTCAATTTCAGCCATCCGTGCCAATACATGATCACTACTCACCGCTTCACGGTATAGACCTAATGTAATATGTGGACAATAACTTAATGCTGCGACTTCCTGCGAGGTTTGCAGCAATGTCTTTCTAATTTTATCCAACACGCCTGCGGTATCATCCACTTTTAAAAATAAGGCACTTTCAAAACTATTTAATTCACCCATCTGTAACTGAAAAGATTCTAGTTTTAAATTTTTAAGGCGTTCAAGCTGCTGATTCAGTTGCACTCGACTAAAGTCATCCGACTGTGTTGCCTGTTCTACCCAAAAACCTGCAACAAATAAAGTGATATGAAACTGCCGTTGATTTGGTTGATAAAGCAAATCTGAGAACTGCTCACGAAGCTTTGTTAAATAACTGATCAAAACGGGATCATCCACTTCAATATACCAAAGTGCATAGCGTTCTCGTCCCAAATGCCATTCAGGATAGTCTCGAGCTTCGGTCGGTACTACAGTGCTATGGGGTTGAAGAAACACAATTTTAATCACAAATGAAGATGAATAATTTAAGCATATTTTTGTCAAAATTATGGGCTGAAACACCAAGATAATTTCACATTTAAATGAATTATTTTCAACACACTCAAATTACAGGCATAAAAAAACCCCAAGTTAAACTTGAGGCTTTTTAAATTTTGGAGCGGGAAACGAGACTCGAACTCGCGACCCCAACCTTGGCAAGGTTGTGCTCTACCAACTGAGCTATTCCCGCAATATGGATGTGCATTATAGAGAGTTTCATCAAACTGTCAACACTCTATAATGCAATTGCTGAATTAATCAGCACGACGCCAGATTGTCCCTTGGCGAGTGTCTTCCAAAACCACACCTTGATCTAACAAGGACTGACGAATTTGATCCGCTTTGGCAAATTCTTTGGCTTTTTTCGCATCTTGACGTTGTTGAATCAAATCTTCAATTTGCTCTTCAGACAAAGCCAAAGCCTCTTGCCCAATGTCAGACTTCAGGAACTCTTCAACATTGTGCTGAACCAAACCTAGAATATTGGTTAAATGACGCAAAGTTGCATAGTAAATCGCCGCTTGTTCCGCTTGTTGCTCTTTCACGGCACGGTTCAATTCTTTGTTGACTTCAAACAATACCGCAATGGCTTCAGCGGTATTGAAGTCATCACGCATGGTACTATTGAAACGCTCAAGCAATGTTTCATCTAAGGTATCGACTTGTGTATCGCCATAGGCTTGTTGATAAGCTTTGAATGAATGATAGAAACGTGACAGCGCTGTTTTTGCTTCTTTTAAAGCAACATCAGAGAAGTTCACAGGGCTACGATAATGTGATGACACAATGAAGTAGCGAATCACTTCAGGGTGGAACTTATCCATCACATCACGAATGGTAAAGAAATTGCCCAATGACTTCGACATTTTCTCGCCATCAACGTTGATGAAACCAACATGCATCCAATAGTTGACATACTGCTCGCCAGTTGAAGCCTCAGACTGTGCAATTTCATTTTCATGGTGCGGGAACATGAGGTCCGAACCACCACCATGAATGTCAAAATGGTTCCCTAGGCAGCAAGTCGACATGGCAGAACATTCAATATGCCAACCCGGACGACCTTTGCCCCACGGTGAAGCCCATGCAGGTTCATTTTCTTTGGCATGTTTCCAAAGTACAAAGTCAAAGGGATGTTTTTTCTCAACTTCAACATCGACACGTTCAGATGCACCCGCCTGCATATCTTCCAGTTTACGACCCGAAAGACGACCATATTTAGCGAATTTTTCCACTTGGAAATACACATCACCATTGGCAGATGGATAAGCTGTGCCCTTTTCAACCAAATTACCAATCATGCTTTGCATTTGATCAATATAACCCGTTGCACGTGGTGCTTCATCTGGATGTAAACAACCTAGATTTTCAGCATCTTCATTCATCGCTTGAATAAAGCGGTCTGTCAGCTGCGTAATCGACTCGCCATTTTCATTGGCACGTTTAATGATTTTGTCGTCAATGTCGGTAATGTTACGTACATATTTAACGCTCCAACCTTGGCTACGCAGGAAGCGAATAATATAGTCAAATGCAACCATCACGCGCGCATGTCCAATATGACAGTAGTCATACACCGTCATACCGCAAACATACATATCAATATGCCCCTCAACACGAGGTACGAATTCTACTTTTTTGCGTTGCTCTGAGTTATATAGAACAAATGGTTGCATAGCGATTCAAAAGACTTCAAATATAAGAATGGATCATCTTAACCTAAGCATTATTTTTCATAAAGTTTTCAGAAGATTTTTCTTTCAATTATCTCGCCACTTTTCATTTATACGCAACTATTTCCAAATTTCCATTATCCAAATCTTAAACGGGTTACCGGTAAATATTGGCATTGCATGATGCATTTACTAGGGATGAACATGTACATGCTCGCAATGCTCATGGCTATGAGGTTTTGGCGCTTCATGATCTGTTCGAATACAACAGCCCTCGACATACTGACTGGTACCATCCACATAAAACTCCTCTTTCCACACAGGAACTTCATGTTTCACCCGCTCTACTGCTTCCTCGCAAGCTTGGAAGGCTTCACGACGGTGCGCGGCATAAGCCATCGCAATAATCGCAGTATCGCCAATATCTAAAGCACCAATGCGATGCACCACCCGAACATAAGACACGCCATATTTTAATTGGATCTCTTGTTCAATTTGACGAATCATTTTTTCAGCGACTGGTGCATAAGCGGTATATTTTAACGCTTTTACAGCTTTACCTTGATGATGATTCCGCACCGTACCAATGAATATGCCAATACCACCACACTCAGGAAAATGCTGAATGCCATCAAAGTCATTTTGGCTAAAAGTCACTGTTTGAATCCGTGGAAATTGTTTTAATTCCATATCAACCTCCTGCCACAGGGGACAACAACACCAAAGTACAATCTCGACTTAAAATGGTCTGCCTTGGAATAATGTCTTCACCGATTGCACAGGCACAGCGCTCCAATAATGTGTGGACCGCTGGGTATTTGGTAACGAGATCCTTTAATACCGCCGCAACCGATGAATCAGGCTCACATTGCAGCATTAAATTGCGGGGCAACTGGCGTTCAATCGCACCAAAGGCTTCAATCTTCACTCTAATCACGTTGTTTAACTCCTGAGTCATCCTAACCTCCAATCATATGCATACTGATTTTTCGCACAGGCTGATGCAACTGCTGTTTTTGAATGGCATGAAAACCTTGCTCTTTATGCCAAACATAAGTTGAAAGTTTACTTTCTAAAACAAAGGATTCGTGCTGATTGAGTTGGGCAAGTTGTTGAATGTCTGACTTTAAATTTAAGCCTTGCTTGGCAAAAAGACAATTATAAAACTCACCCTGTGCATTCAACCGCAGTCGGTCACACTCCCCACAAAACGAGTTGCTAATGGTGGAGATAATCCCAATGTTCGCACCATCTACTCGATAACTACGCGCTGGATTGGCGCCTTGTCCTTCAAGCACTTGCACCGTAAATTGCGACCTGAGTTGGGACAAAATCTCTTGTTCAGTGACGACATCGGCTTGCGACCAATTTTGATCGCCATCTAAAGGCATAAACTCAATAAAACGCAGTTCTACCTTTTGCTGCTTTGCCCACTGCACCAAAGGGACAATTTGATCGTCATTGATGCCTTTCATCAGTACGGTATTCATTTTGATGTTAAAACCAAGCTGTTGTGCGGCCTGAATGCCTTCCAGCACTGTATGTAGTTGTTTTTTTGTGAGGTGTTGAAATTGCTCGGCATCTAGACTGTCTAGACTAATATTTAAATCATCTAACCCTGCTTGCTTTAAAGCAACGGCATATTGTTTTAAATAATGACCATTGGTGGTCATGGAAATACGCTTCAGCCCCTGTTTTTTTAGGCTTTGTAACTGTTCGATAAAATGCACCACACCTTGGCGCATCAACGGTTCACCCCCCGTGATACGAATTTGCTCAATGCCATGCTGCACCATCAATTTGCAAAAATGATAAAGTTCTTCAAAACTGAGCAAGTCGTGTTTTTTCATCCATTCGGGATGTTCGGGCATGCAATATACACATTTAAAATTACAACGATCCGTCACCGAGATTCGTAGTTTGCGCTTTTCACGTCCAAACTGATCTTGGAATACTTTAACTGCGGATACATGGGTCATGCTGTTCATCTGTCTTGCCTATGCGTCCTTTGAGCGGTGTGGGTGCAGTTCATATTTCACGCCCTATTTTCTGAAGTATATTTTGCAATAACTGTTCCAACTTTGTGCACTTTCTAAATTTTGAGTATTTCAGTTCAATGCCGTATTGAGTGATCACTGCTACATACATTTATAATTTAAATAAAAAACGATTTTTCCGAAAAAAATATCAAGTTATTGTTTTATAAAAATTTAATATAAAAATAAGTATTTATTTAGTTCTTTTATAGATTTTTATTTAAACAGTCAAATCGGTTTATGGCAACATCTTTTGCTCTCAACACACACCTCCTCTCTTCAATATCTGAGGTATTTATAAAAAATTAAGTTGCCGATGCTGCTGTAACTCATCCAACGAGTTAATGCTGTGAAAAAACAGTGCATGATTTTTAAATCGTGCCACTTGTGGGTGCAAATCTGCAAAACACTGCCTTAAACTGCGCTGATTTTGCTCAAGGTGCTGAATCAATGTCGGTAAACTGCTCCGTTTTAACAAACAAAACGGATACAGTGCACGGTCATTGATTTCTACAATAACGACACCACAGTTCGGATCTTGTTGCATCGCCTGATGTAACCGTGAAAACACTTTTTTAGGAATAAAAGTCACATCACAGGGTACGAACAGCACATAGTCTGATTGCACATGTGTCCATGCACTTTTCATCCCCATCAAAGGCCCTTGAAAGCCTGTTGTCTCATCTTCAAAAAAACCAATCGACGGAATCAACCGCTCATAAATGGAATGATCCCTATGGCTGTTGACCCATACCTTGGTTGCACGTGACTTTAACTGCTGATGAATTTTGATAAGTTGAATTTCATCATCAAATTTTTGCAAGAGTTTATTAATGCCATTCATACGACGCGCCTGACCGCCCGCCAAAATGACAACTTCAGTTTCTGGGTAGCTCACGGGTTTGAATATTTTTCTTTTCATTCGACATCCTCCGTTTGACACGCTTTGATCAGACCTCGAATTTCAGGTAAGCAGGAACCGCAATTGCCTCCTGCCTTTAAGCATGCAGTGACTTGTTTTTCATGGGTGATATTTTTTTCTTTAATGACATCGATAATACGATTTTTCCCAACTTTAAAACAGCTACAGACCAGTGGGCCATCGCTATTAGTCATTGACATGGCTTGCCCTGCCAATAAAGCCTTCCGATGCATCGCGCTTAAGCGTTCGCGCTTAAACAGACTTGCCACCCAGTCTCGATCTGGCAATAACGCTTTAGGCGCAATATACAGACTTGCAACGAGGTGTCCATCTTGTAACACCACACTATGACTGATATGAGCGGTTTGATCTTCTACATTGAGCCATTCAAAACTTTCATCATCAAAAGGCAATAAAGCTTTGAGTTGTTCGGTCGTTTCCGTAAAACGTCGACGGTCTGCCAGCTCATAACGAATAGCTTTGGACGTTTTGATTTTTGTCCACCAAACGCTTTGTTCAATGCTTTGTTGCACCAAATGTTCAAAGCCCGTTCTGACATAAAATACGCCCTGCCATTGCGTATAAAACGGATGAATCATCACAGGGGTATGTTTGAACTCAGGTTCTCCTGAAATCGCATCCACCACAGGATTCACCACTTTGCCAATCCGTGCATCTGATGCGAATTGATCACTCCAGTGAATCGGTGCAAAAATCTGTCCACGGCGGATATTGTCACTGACCGTGGCACGCAGTACGCAATTTCCCCAAGCCGATTTGATCTCTACCAGTTCCCCATCTTTCAAACCATATTTCAGTGCATCATTTGGGTGAATTTCACAATAAGGTTCTGCTTTATGTGTACTTAAATTGGCTGATAAACCTGTACGTGTCATGGTATGCCATTGATCGCGGATGCGTCCTGTATTCAGCACCAATGGATACTCACTGCTGGTTGGATTCACTGCACCAACTGCCGTTGTTGCAATAAACTTGGCTTTACCATCTAGGTGACTAAACTGACCATCTTTAAATAATTGGGCAAAAGTGTTTGGTGTGGTTTGGCCATTTTTCAAAGGTACGAGCACAGGCCATTGCGTCGGTTCAAGCTCTTGGTAGTCATCAAATGAAAGATTCTTCAGACCTGCCAAATTGAAATAGCGGAATGTTTCAGTCGATGAACGTAAAGCAATTTCTGCATTTTGATAGGCTGAGAGCTGGGCATGTTCTTTGAAAATGTCATGACTACTTTCAAAGTCAAAACCCTGAAATCCTAATTTTTTCGCCACTTGTGAAACTGACCACCAATCCGCTTTAGCTTGTTCTGGAATGTCTAAAAAAGCACGCTGTCTGGAAATACGGCGTTCAGAATTGGTCACCGTGCCGTCTTTTTCACCCCAACCCAATGCAGGCAATAACACATCGGCATATTGCGTGGTATCTGTATCTAGACAAATGTCTGACACCACCACAAACTCACATTTTTCTAGCGCACGTTTTACCTGATCTGCATTTGGTAAACTCACGACAGGGTTGGTCGCCATAATCCAAATGGCTTTAATTTTCCCTGCCTCAACCGCTTCGAAAAGGTCGACAGCCTTTAAACCCACTTGCTTGGCAATCGTTGGACTGTGCCAAAACTGCTGTACGAGTTGCTGATGCTTGGGATTATCCAAATCCATATGGGCAGCCAACATATTGGCAAGGCCACCCACTTCACGCCCGCCCATTGCATTCGGTTGGCCCGTCATGGAAAAAGGCGCTGCGCCCAATTGCCCAATTTTGCCCGTTAACAAATGACAGTTGGTAATGCTATTGGCTTTGTCTACCCCACGTGAAGACTGATTCACACCCATTGAAAATAAACTCATCACTTTTTCTGTTTGTGCAAATTTTTCAAAAAAGAGTGCTAATTTTTCAACAGAAATCCCCGTCCGTTCGCTCACACTCACTATTGATGCTTCAGAAGCACTGCTTGCCAGCGCTTGTTCTAAGCCTTGAGTATGCTTTGCAATAAAATCGGTATCGGTATAATGATTGGTTGCTAAATACTGTAATAAACCATTGAACAGTGCGACATCCTGCCCCGGTAAAATTGGTAAGTGTAAATCAGCCGCCTCACAGGTTGCAGTAAAACGCGGGTCAATCACGACGACAAAAAGATCTCGCTCCTCTTTGGCTTTCATGATGCGTTGATACAGCACAGGATGACACCATGCAGTATTTGAACCCACCAAAACCACCATATCGGTATGTTCAAAATCACTATAACTGGCTGGGACTAAATCTTCCCCAAAAGCGCGTTTATGCGCAGCAACGGCCGAAGACATACACAACCGTGAATTGGTGTCGATATTGGCCGTACCCAAGTAGCCTTTAACAAATTTATTGACCACATAATAATCTTCAGTCAGCAGCTGACCTGAGACATAAAAAGCAATACTTTCAGGCCCATATTGATCGATATAATGTTGAAATTTGTTGGCGATTAAATCTGTTGCGGTATCCCATGAACTTACCTCACGTTGCGGTTTACGCCCTAACATGGGATGTAAGACACGTGTTTCTAAACCTACCGTGTCGGCTAAATTACTGCCTTTAATGCACAACTTTCCGAAATTAGATGGATGCTGAGCATCACCCACCACAGAGACTTTTTGCCCTAAAGCCGTTTCTTCAACAGTTGCTGTTACCCCACAACCCACCCCACAATATGGGCAGGTGGTTTGTGTAGTTGTAATCATTTTTTCTGTGGAGCTATGCAGTTCCATTACAGGGATACTATTCATTTCTGCTTCGCTCCTATTTGCCTTTCATTTATTTTGAATCACTCACAACGGCGTCTTTTCTTTTGTGTTTAGATTTAGGATTAACCTTCGGTTCGACCTACTTTTCTTTTGGGAAAAGTAGGCAAAACCATTGTCATTCACAAAACTCGTCCCATACCACCTTCATCCCAACTTACTCGCAGAAACATTAATTTTCATAAGTAACCCTGCCTCAAACAAGTTGTGAATGACGTTTCCGCGTATCAAATTAACTATTAGAAAATCTATCCCCCTCCTTTCAAGAGGAGGTTTTACCCTGCTTTTTTTAATGCAAAATCTTTACCAAATAACAGTTTATTTCGAATTGAGGAAATTGGGGTTTGATCTGAAATAAGTTCTGCATACCAAACACCATCTTCGGTATCCCCAAACAACACCGCACCAACGACCTTATCCTTTTGAATAATAATGCGTTTATAAATCTGACGTTTTTCATCATTTAAAATGATGTCTTCAAAGTCATCCTTCGGTTCAAAATTACCCGCTGAGAACACATCACAGCCACTTACCTTTAACTGTGTCGGAACAGTTGGTGCTTTGAACGTTAAGCTGCCATGCTCCGCCAAATGTGAGGCACAAATGAACGCCTGCCCCCAAAGTGGCTCAACCAAGCCAAAAGTCTGGCTACGATGTTCAATACACTCCCCCACGGCGTAAATACTTGGGTCAAAAGTCTGCATGGTGTCATTCACCAACACACCACGGTTACAGCGTAGTCCTGCACTTTGTGCAAGTGCCATGTTCGGACGAATACCAACTGCAAATACCACAAGATCCGCCTCTAAGACTGTACCGTCTTTCAAGCGAATTTGAGTGACATGACCATCCACACCCACCAATGCTTCAGTATTGGCCTCAGTGATAATGGAGATGCCCTTTTGTTCAATACTATGGCGTAACATTTGGCTAGCTTTACTGTCTAATTGGCGCTCCATAATGCGATCCATTAGATGTAAAACTGTGACATTCATGCCACGTTGTTTGAGGCCATATGCAGCTTCAAGTCCCAACAGTCCACCACCGATTACCACCGCGTTTTTCTTGGTCTTGCAGTAATCCAACATGGTGTTGATGTCATAGATATCTCGGAAACTAATGACACCTTTCAAATCCGCTCCAGCAATTGGAGGAATAAATGGTTTCGAACCTGTCGCTAAAATTAAACGATCATAATCAACCACTTCACCTTTTTCGGTATAGACCTGCTTACGAGGACGGTCTATACGTACCGCAGGGTCACCCGCAATGAAACGAATCCCTTTGTCGCTATACCATGCATGTGGATGCAACATGATGTCGTCAATGGTTTTATCTCCTGATAATACAGGCGATAACATAATACGGTTGTAGTTCCCCCAAGGCTCTTCACCAATCACTGTCACGTCATAACGTTCTGGTGCCATGTCGAGTAAATCTTCCAGACAACGCATCCCCGCTAGGCCATTGCCAACCAGCACCAACTTCATTTTTTCCTGAGATGTACCTGTGTTGGTGATGTAGGTTTTTTGTGGTGTCGGACTAATCCACACTCGCCCATTTTCAATTTTGCTTGGAAAAACCAACAGTTTCTGATCTTTATCTTCCAAACAACGTCCTGTCGCCAAGCTAAAATGCTGTTTGTAAATCGGGGATGCCACCACACGCTCACCTTGTAAATCACCAATAATGCCGCGCGACATCACAAAAGCTTGGCTAAATGGGTCTTGATTGCTCAAGGCATATACCCGCTTTTCAGCACCAACACGAAAAATAGCAATTTGCTGATGTTCAATAAGTGCTCCTACGCCAGTGTTTGGCGTTACATCATCTAGCGCACAGACATCAACCCAATCTAACTCATTCATTTCTTTTAAAATTGTCATCATCTCGATCCTTTTTAAACTTATTCATTCATTTATTCCCTCTATCTTTGCTTTTGAGGGAGTGCTGAAGAAAGAAGTTTGAATATCCTAATTTGTTAAGCTTCAACCACTGGAATACGGCTACGATCTCGTTCAGCCTCAGTTTTAGGACGAATCTGGCCACGAACTTCTGCAAACTGAATATGCGGATCTTGTTGTTGCTCAGCTTTGGCATTGATGAAAGTCACGAAGCGTTTACGTACTTCTGGGTCTTCAACAGCCGTACGCCATTCATCTTGATAAGTCCCCACCACATGGCTCATACGACGTTCTAGTTCAGCAGCTAGACCTAAAGAATCATGCACAACCACATCTTTGAGATAATCTAAACCACCTTCCATGTTGTCGCGCCATACTGAAGTTCGTTGTAAACGGTCTGCGGTTTGCACATAGAACATAAAGAATCGGTCGATGTATTTAATTAAAGTTTGGGTATCAAGATCCGAAGCCAATAACTCGGCATGGCGAGGCTTCATCCCTCCATTACCGCAGACATACAGGTTCCAGCCTTTTTCAGTGGCAATCACACCGACATCTTTACTTTGTGCTTCGGCACATTCACGGGTACAGCCTGAAACAGCCATTTTTAATTTGTGTGGTGAACGTAAGCCTTTGTAGCGGTTCTCTAAGAAAATAGCTAAACCAACCGAGTCATCCACACCGTAGCGACACCATGTACTGCCGACACAAGACTTCACTGTACGCAACGATTTCCCATAAGCATGGCCTGACTCAAAGCCCGCAGCGATGAGCTTTTCCCAGATTTCAGGAAGTTGGTGAATTTGCGCGCCAAACATATCGACACGTTGTCCACCAGTGAGTTTGGTATATAAGCCATATTCTTTAGCAATTTGCCCCACAGCAATTAAGCCATCAGGCGTCACTTCACCACCGGCCATGCGTGGGACTACAGAATAAGAACCATCTTTTTGAATATTTCCTAGGTAGTAATCATTACTGTCTTGTAGGCCTGCATGGCTTGGTTTCAAAACAAAGTCATTCCAACACGATGCTAAAATATTGGCTGCAGTTGGCTTACAAATATCGCAGCCTAAACCATGACCATGTTGTTGAATCAGGTCATCAAAAGTTTTGATTTCATTAACCCGTACCAAGTGATACAGCTCTTGACGTGAGTAAGCAAAGTGTTCACAAATATGGTTATTCACGGTTACGCCTTGGCGTTGTAATTCAGACTTCAGTACTTGAGTGACCAGCGGTGCACATCCACCACATGCTGTAGCTGCTTTGGTACATTTTTTTAGGGCACCTAGAGACGTTGAACCCTCGGCAATTGCACTACAAATATCGGCTTTAGAGACGTTATTACATGAGCAAATGGTTGCACTGTCTGGCAGTAAATCAACTCCACTACCGCCAGATTTACTTGAGGATTGTGCATAACCCGGCATGATTAAACTTTCAGGATTTTCTGGAAGCACTAAACCATTCAGCATCATTTGTAGTAAGTCGTTGTACTCTTTTGCACAGCCCACTAAAACTGCGCCAAGTAACTTGGTCTTTTCGCCGTTCACCACGATTTTTTTATAAACTTGTGTATCTTCATCAGCATAGAAATAACTGAGTGCATTCGGTGTCATCGCATGTGCATCACCTACCGAAGCAACATCAACGCCCATCAGTTTCAACTTGGTGCTCATGTCTGCACCCGCAAATTCAGCACAAGCTTGTTCAGTGACATGTTTTGCTGCAATACGTGCCATGTCATAGCCCGGTGCCACCAGACCATAAATTTTGTTTTGCCACAGTGCACATTCACCAATAGCATAAATATCTGGATTTGACGTTTGGCAATAATCATTAATCATGATCCCGCCACGCTCCCCGAGGGCTAAACCGCTTTGACGTGCCAACTCATCACGTGGGCGAATACCCGCTGAGAACAAAATGATGTCTGTTTCAAGCTCAGAACCATCACCAAATTTCATCACATGCTTAGTCGTAGCACCTTCCTCAATTGATGAAGTTGCTTTTTGGGTATGGACTTTTACGCCTAAGTTTTCAATTTTTGCACGTAGAACCTTTCCGCCCAAGTCATCAATTTGAACCGCCATGAGACGCGGAGCAAACTCAACCACATGGGTTTCCAAGTTTAGATCCCGTAGCGCCTTAGCGGCTTCTAGGCCCAATAAACCACCACCAATCACCACACCCGATTTAGCATTGAGACTTGCAGCACGAATCGCATCTAAGTCTTCAATGGTTCGGTAAACAAAGCAGTTTTCACGGTCATTACCCGAAATAGGCGGAACAAAAGCATATGAACCTGTTGCCAAGATTAATTTGTCAAAACTAAGAACATCACCATGATTCGTCGTCACTGTTTTATGGCTTTGATCAATTGCAACTGCTTTGGTATTCAAACGTAAATCTATGCCATAAGCATCAGCAAAATCTGCACGACAAAGGGTTAAATCCTTTGCTGATTTACCACTGAAATATTCAGTCAAATGTACACGGTCATAAGCCAAGCGCGGTTCTTCGGCCAAGATGGTAATTTCAACATCATCACCCACATGTTCGAGTACTGATTCGATAAATTTGTGGCCAACCATGCCATGACCAATCATGATGATTTTCATATTCTTTCTCCGCAATATTTCATTTGTTCTGCCTGAGCCTTGAGGCTTGGGTTTAATCTCTTTATTTAGTTTTGCGCTTCAGCAATGCTACGATCATGTACCGCTTGTTCGAATAAGCGCTGTTCCTTTTCTTTATGCTCAACAGAGAAGCGAATCATGAGAACAAAACTTGCAGCGATGACCACCAAGCCACCTAAAATCATTAGTGTGGTTTGAATATCCAACATCCCTTTGAGTAGGAAACCTGCTGCCACTGCACCCACGTTCCCCCCTGCGCCAATAATGCCTGCCACACCGCCTAAGGCATCACGATCAATAAAAGGCACCAACGCATAAGTTGCACCACATGCCATGTGCGTAAACAATGCAAAGACTGTCATTGCGAGAATCGCGAAGATGGGGGTATTCATTTGAGAGAATAGGACGAGGAAGAGACCTTCCAGCAGTATCATGCCAAACAATACTTTGGTACGACCATCAAGCCCTTTTTTGGTTGCAACTTTGTCTGACACAATGCCGCCCAGAGCACGAGCAAACAGTGCCAGTAAACCGAAAATACCTGCCGCCATTCCCGCTTCTTTTAAACCAAAGCTAAAATGGTCGACGTAGTACATCGCGACAATGTTGTGAATAAATATTTCAATCCCGAAACACGCGGCATAAGCGCCAAATAGAATCCAAACACGGTAGTTTTTCGCAGCATGCATCAGAATCGCTACACCACCTTTTTTATCTGAACCAACACTGACACCCTCTGCACGAAGTTCTTTGAAGTTGCCTTGTGGACAATCTTGAGTAAATTTCCAGTACATCAAACCCACGATCAGCATCAGGACACCCGGAACAATCAGTGCAATTCTCCAGCCCATCGCTTGCTCTACACCAAACATCACCAAGGCACCGAGCATCAATGGCATGAGTACTTGTGTTGCACCACCGCCTGCATTACCCCAGCCTGCTGTCGCTGCGTTTGCAGTCCCGACTACGTTTGGCGCAAACATAATGCTGGTGTGGTACTGAGTGATGACAAAGCTTGCCCCAATCGCACCAATCAATAGACGGAAGAACAAGAAGGATTCATAGCTATTTGCAGACGCGACTCCAAAGACTGGAATGCTGCCGAGTACAAGAAGCGCAGTATAGGTTTTACGTGGCCCGTATTTATCACACAGCGGCCCCACAATAAGACGAACTAAAATGGTGATGGCTACAGCAGCAATATTAATATTGGCAATTTGATCTTTGGTTAAGTGAAATTCACCCGCAATCACTGGCATCAGCGGAGCACAAGCGAACCAAGCAAAGAAGCAGACAAAAAAGGCGAGCCAACTCATGTGGAAGGCTCTCATTGCTGCGCCGTTAAAACTGAAAAGACTTATTTTTGTTGCTTTTTTAGCATGTAAATTTGAAGACATAACCTTCTCCAGACTGAACTGAGCGTATAGTTTTTCTACAGCACAAACACTTGGGATGTAGAAGCGATCAGAACGGACGTCGTTGGCCGTCTTACAAATTTGATTTAGAGTCGTCTTTGACTCATTAGGGATAATGCAACGAGTGTGCCAATATTTATAATTAAATCTTAATATGTTGTATTTTAATATTTTATTTAAAATAAAATCTTATAATTCGATATAATCAGCTCTTTTTATTTTTAAAGCACAACAGCTAATTTTTCCGACTTTTTAAAACCCTGCTACCTCTTGGTGCATTTTGCATTATCGATGAGCATCTTTTTTCTCAAATAAACGACATTGCTTTGTTCTAAGCACGACATCTAGAAATTCTCCCTTAGATGTACAAATCGACTGTGAACATCAACACTTCAATTTACTGAATCCATATCCGTAAACTCTTTCATGAAAACTCCGATCACAACATATGCAACATGCATACTTTGTCTGTAATCGCGACCATAAAGATTGACTGCCTAATCCGAGATAAAGCTGGCATTTGTTAAGTTTGGCATTTAAATTGCTTGTACACTTTTAGATCTCATTTTCAGGTTTTCCTGAGCACTGTACAGTATGCCTAAACTGAAAATTGCATTGATTGATGACAATCAAGAACGCGCACAATATATTCGAAGTTCCCTCATCGAACATGATTTCGATGTAGTTGCCTGCCTGATTATCGATCACATCAATATTAGTCGTCTTGAACAATTAAGTGCGGATGTCATTTTGTTAGATATGGACCATCCGCAACGTGACATTATTGAAAGCTGTGTCAGCCAATTTAATCTACCCACTGTTTTATTTACTAAAAATAGCCATAAAGACACCATTAAAAGTGCCATAGATGCTGGAGTGACAGCTTATATTGTGGATGGGATCGATCCTTCAAAGTTAGAAAATATTTTAGAAATCTCAATCGAGCAGTTTCGTAAACACAAAAAGTTGCTCACAGACTTACAAGACACCAAAAATAAACTCGCCGATCGTAAAGATGTGGAGCGTGCGAAAGTCTTGCTGATGCAATTACATGGGCTATCTGAAGACGATGCCTTTCAATTGCTACGTAAAAATGCCATGAGCCACCGTATGACCATCGGTGAAATGGCAAGACGTCTGTTGGATGCTCAACAGCTTTTACAATCTCAACTCAAGGACTAAGTCATGGCTCAACTCGAAAAGTCACAACTTCATCTGGGCTATATCCCACTTTTAGACTGTGTCTCTTTACTATGGGCTAAAGAACGTGGTTTTTTTGAGGAAGTAGGCTTAGACGTAAGCTTAGTCAAAGAAGCGTCTTGGGCAAGCTTAAGAGATCGTTTGGCTTTTGGTTTTCTAGACGCCGCGCATTGTTTATCTGCCATGTTGCCTGCTGCTGCACTCGCTCAAGATCAACTCGGTATTCCGCTACAAACCCCTCTCGTATTAAGCTACAACAGTGCTTTTATCAGCTTAAGCCAAAAACTATGCTATGCGCTCGATATCAAAAAAACTGACGATGCAGCCACCACTGCACAGAAATTTTTTAGCGCCATGCAGTATGAACAGTATCTTCCGATTGCCCATGTGTTTAAGCAGTCTATTCATCATTATTGTTTACGTGAGTGGTTGGCGTTGGCCAATCCTGAATTTGCCAAACGCGTACATCTCCGCACTTTACCGCCGCCCTATATGGTGGAAGCCATTTCAAACCAATTGATCGATGGTTTTTGTGTTGGGGAACCTTGGAACACACAAGCGGAAATTCAAGGTTATAGCCAAATCATTGCGACTGGCTCAGACATTATTCCTCGCGTCGCAGACAAAGTACTGGCTGTGACTCAAGAATGGGCTATCTCCAATCCCAATACACTTTCAGCCCTCGTCCAAGCCATCCAAAAAGCACAAGTTGAACTTAAACAGATGCCGGATCTTGAACCTGTTTGGCAAGTCTTGGTCGATTACAACATCATTCGCTTTGCGTGTTCAGCAAGTGTTCACGTCGAAAAATATCACCTGATTCAGAACATCATTCGTGGTTTTATTCCAGAACAAGCCCAGCCGCAAGTTTCGGATTTTGTTTGGCTCACACAGCAAATGCAAAAATGGGATGATATAAATTTAGATAGTGATGAAATTCGCGGTATTAGTGAAAATTGCGTCCTTCAAACAAATTCTTGATTTTTAAATTATTACTATATGTTACTTGATACGTAATTACGCACCATTTTAAAACATTTATTCTGAAAAATATTTTGAAGTAAATCTGTGATCTAACTTTACTACCACTTTATCAGACATTTTTCTTTAGCTTCCATTTATCTGAGCGTGCTATTTACTCATGCGAAAAACACGCTAATATCTTTTAACACATGAAAACAATAGATAAATAATCTTCATCACAACTTCTTTTTTAAACGTCAAACTAACCCAAGGACAGCGGGGTGTATTATGTTTACCGAGGAAAATCGACATATTTCTTTATTACATGCGATTAACAAAATACTGATTAAAGACTGGGATCCCCTGCGGATCTATCGTAATCCTGCACTACAAGATGAATATGAGGAATACTTACCCAGTTTATTTCGATTCATTTGCGAACAAGCCAGTGAAACTGAAATTTTTGAATATTTATGGTGGGTGGAAAATAAGGTTATGGAAGTCAAAGGGAATAAGACCCATACTTTAAAAATTGCACATTTGTTGAAAGATTTACAGGAAGACTAAGCAGATTTTACGCCTGCAAATGCTCAATCAAATCGGTCACCATGTTGCTGTTGACGCAATACTCTTAAGTCTGCAAGCCCAGTATAAATTTCTGCTGCAATCAAGTCGCGGAACTGCTGTAACTGTTCTAAGTTTTCAATATGCATCAAACTTTGTCTGGGCATAAACTTAAAATAAAAAGGCAAGCGTTTCGGAATCAAATGTTTCGGTAAAGATGGAATCACCTCCCCTTTACGCAGCAGGCGACTTAACTGCTGCACTTGTAGCAACTTTTGAAAATATTGGTGCTGAACAACTTTATTAGCATCAAAACCAATATCAAAGACTTCATCTCCGCCTAACGCGGCAAAGGGTACAATGTCATAGCCAAATTCTTGAGCGAGCTTTAAAAAGCCGTAGCGCTGTTTCCAAATCAGTTGATACTGTTCACCCTCACGTTTTAGAACTTCGCGTCCGCCACCAGGAAAAACCAAAATAGAATAGCCTTGTTGCATGGCTTCACGCACATAGGCTGGGACACCATCGACTGCACCAAATTTTTTCACCACACTACGCCACAGTGGCAAATAAAAATGGCTATGATCAGCAATACTGACCACAGCCACCTGATGCTCATTGTAGAGATAATCAATCAACATAGGTGAATCGAGCACACCATATAAGGAATGATTTCCTACATACATTGCAGGTTGTGATGCATCTAACTGTTCAGCACCGATAAATGTCGGTGTGAAATAAACTTTGGATAAAGCACTCAGGCGTTTAATCCATTTTGCATCATGCTCAACCTGCAACATACGGGCTTATGCGACGTGTTTTTTCACAAGCACAGCACCAACAGAGTAACCTGCGCCGAATGAACACAAGACACCGTATTCACCGTCATTGACTTGGTCTGCTGTGCGATGCAACGCAATGATGACACCTGCTGAAGAGGTATTTGCAAATTCATCTAAAATGATCGGCACTAAATCAGGCTGAGCATTTTCTTTGCCTACGACTAATTTCAAAATCAGCTCATTCATGCTGGCATTGGCTTGGTGTAACCAGAAACGCTTCACATCAGTCGGTGCAATGTTATTTTTCTCAAGTTGCGCTGTAATCATTTTGGCAACCAGTGGACAAACTTCTTTGAACACTTTACGACCGTCTTGAGCAAAACGATTATTTTCAATGTCTGCATCGACTTCACTTAAGTTTAGGAAACCAAAGTTATTGCGGATGTTGTTTGAGAACTGGGTGAATAAGTTAATGTCTTCAATTTCAAAACCAGTTTTGCTGTCGGTTTCTTCAATGATTGAAGCCGTTGCAACATCACCAAAGATAAAGTGGCAATCACGTGAACGGTAGTCGGTATGACCAGAGGTGATTTCTACATTCACCAATAATACACGGCGTCCGCCCGCTTTAATCGCATCATACGCTTGTTTAATGCCAAAGGTTGCGGCCGAACATGCCACGTTCATGTCGTAGGCATAGCCTTGAATACCCAATGCTGTTTGGATTTCAATTGCAACAGCAGGATAAGCACGCTGTAAATTAGAGCACGATAAAATTACCACATCGATATCTTCTGCAGTCACGCCTGCATTTTCCATCGCTTGTTTTGCAGCGATCACGCCCCATTCGGCTTGAATCGAGAGTTCATCATTTGAACGTTCATGTAACAATGGACGTAAACGCTTTGGATCTAAGATCCCTGTTTTCTCAACCACATAACGACGTTTTACACCAGATGCTTTTTCAATAAACTCTGCACTTGACCCACGACGGGCTTCCAACTCGCCCGAAGCAATTTTGTCAGCATTGTCTAAGTTATACTGTTCCACATAAGCATTTAAACTTTCAACTAACTCTTCATTGGTAATGATGTCTTCAGGATGATAAAGACCCGTACCTGTAATGCGGATGCCCATGTAAAACTCCTTCTTTAAATTACCTATATCTTAACTGATTCCAAGTTTTTCCCATACTTTTTGCAAGCGAGTCGGAGAAATGGGCATCTTTGTCTTCATCGGTTGAGAGAATAAAGAAATCCGAAACTCCTCAACCATGAAATACAATTCTTTAAGGCGAGTGTCATTTTTAAACTTAAATAATTTTTCCATCCACGGGTCAACTTGATCAATGGCAGAATTATCCCTCTGTAGGTTATTGGGCAGGCGCTCCAAACGCAAGACCAATGCTTTCAAATATCGAGGAAATTCAAGCCAAATATCGGAAGATTTCACATAAACAAAATTTGATAAGCACATCAAATCTAGCTGATCTTCAACATCATCAATATTTTTCCCAAACACAGCATCATCTAAAACCAACAGTTTTCGACGTATATCCTGCCATTGAATATAGATCTCTGTCACATCTGCCAGTGCTTTTTGCCCATGGGTCAGAAAAGTTTTTTTGACATTTGCAACCAAGTTTTCAAACTCTTGTGCGTTGACAGGCAGTTCATTGATCGACATTTGCAGTGTGGCATAAACTAACATTTGTTCCAGCTGCACCTTATCGCCCAAAGGTGAATACGCCAATGCCAACGGTTTGGAAATTTGCTTTTTCAACTGACGAACCAAATCCCCCAGTTGTATATGCACCAAACGGAGTACACCCTCACGGTGCTGTTTAGTTGCCTCAGCTTGATCATTAAAGGTCTGAATCACCACACTAGACTCATCCTTTTGTTCCAGTGCCGCAAAGGCCTTGGTCGGGACTAAAGCTTGATACTGCTTCACCACCACACCCGTCACTTTTTGTGATGCTTCAAACACAAAATTTTCAGGAAAAGTTTGGAACTCACCTTTGAGCTGTTTGACTGGACTATGAGTTTCTGTTCGACAGCGCGCTTTTAACTCAGACAAGTCACGACCTTGTTCAATCACACGGCCTTTGTCGTCAATGACTTTAATCAACGGCAATAAATATTGTTCAACCCGCTCAAAGCTAAAGTCTTTTTCAGAGATTTGTTCGCCACGCAACTGGAAGGCTAAAAAGCTAAAAATATGCTGCTGCAAATGCATCGCATCTACTTTCGCCATTAGCTTTGCAGCCGTATCAGGGATAGGCACCAAATGACGTCGTTTATCTTTAGGCAGCGCCTTGAGTAACGCCTCCATTAAATCCTGACGCCAACCGGGAATACCCCAAGACCACAAGTTTTCATCCACCTGAGGCAAAGCTTGCAACGGAATTTTTACTGTTGCACCATCTTCGTCATGGCTTGGATCAAAACGGTAACTGGCCGCAAGGCGCAGTTCACCATTGCGTAAAAAATCGGGAAATTGCTGCGTGGTTGGACGGTCGTTCAGCCATAGCGCATCATCATCGATAAATAAATAACGTGGGTTTTGCGGTTCAACCGTTGCGCGCCAGTCTTCAAAACTACGACGACTTGCGACCTCTTCAGGAACTTTAGCCGCATAAAACTGGTAAATAGTCTCTTCATCCACCACCAAATCACGGCGGCGTAGCTTATCCTCGACCCGCTCTACTTCTTCAAGTTTAAGCAGGTTGTGTTTTAAAAATGGTGGCGTAATGCCCAAATGCCCTGTCGTCAGTGCATCTCGAAGGAAAATTTCATGTGCTGCAACATGGTCGACTTTTTCATAGTTGATTTGACGTTTCGGCTCAATAATTAAGCCAAATAGTGAAATTTGGTCATAGGCATTGACCACACCTGCTTTTTTCGACCAGTGCGGCTCAAAATAGTGGTGCTTCAGCAAATCACCTGCTGCAAGCAAAATCCACTCAGGTTCAATTTTTGCTAGTGTACGAATGTAGACCTGTGAGGTTTCTACCATCTCAAAAGCCATGACCCAAGGCGTATTGGTCTTATGTAAGGTAGATGCTGGAAAAATGCGGGCCTTTTGCTGACGCACCGCCATAAACACATTGCGTTCATCGGTTTTATTGGCAATAAAAGACAACAAACCTGTTAAAAGTGCACGGTGTAAATTTTCATAACTGGCTTTTTTCTCATTAAAAGACAGCTTTAAGCCTTTTGCCAAATCAACCAATTGCTCATGAGTTTTCTTCCACTCACGTAGACGCAACCAACTTAAAAAGTGATTACGCGCAAAAGTACGGCGTTTGTTTTCACTCATGTCTCGGTTGGCAACCAGCGCTTCCCAAAGTTTGATATAAAATAAAAAGTCAGAATCGGCTTCACGGAACAACGCATGTTTTTGATCTGCCTGCATTTGTTTATCTGCAGGGCGTTCACGTGGGTCTTGTACGGCCAAAGCGGCAACGATTACCAAGACTTCATTCAACACACCAAAATGTGCCCCACCCAAAATCATACGGGCCAGACGTGGGTCAATTGGCATTTTGGCCATCTGTTGACCAATTTTGGTTAAATCTCCTTTACCCCTCCCTTTGAAAAAGGGGGATTGAGCGGGATTGTCTTCAGATGAATCTCCCCCGCCTCCTCTTTGCAAAACAGGGGGTTTACTTTTCTCCGTCATTGCCCCAAGTTCAACCAACAACTTACGACCATCGTTAACTAAACGATGATCTGGCGGCTCAATGAAATCAAAATCTTCTAAAGCCCCCAGCCCTAAACTTTGCATCTGCAAAATCACTGAAGCTAAGTTCGTTCGCTTAATTTCGGGTTCGGTAAACTCTGGGCGGCTTTGAAAGTCTTCCTCAGAATACAAACGAATACATACACCTGGGGCAATACGACCACAACGACCTTTACGCTGATTTGCTGCGGCCTGAGAAACTGCTTCAATCGGTAAACGCTGTACGCGTGAACGATAGTTATAGCGAGAAATACGCGCAAAACCACTGTCAATCACATAACGAATATTGGGTACAGTCAACGCTGTTTCTGCAACGTTGGTGGCGATAATAATGCGTCGCCCACCACCCGATGGATTAAAGATTTTTTGTTGTTCAGCCAAGGCCAAGCGCGCATATAAGGGTAAAATTTCTGTATGCCGCGGCCCATGCTTTTGCAAAGTTTCTTGTAATTCACGAATCTCTTGTTCAGTGCTGGCAAAAATTAAAGTATCGGCATATTCAGGATGGCCTTTTTCTTGTGCATCCCTAAAACATTCCTCCACAGCTTGCACGACAGCACGAGGTAGATTTTCTTCAAAGTCATCAAACTCATCATCATCACTACCGACAATGCTCATCTCAGATACAGGGCGATAACGTAGTTCAACAGGAAAGCTACGACCTTCTACTTCAAAAATAGGTGCATTGTTAAAGTACTGACTAAAACGGTTTACATCTAAAGTTGCCGAAGTGATGATGACTTTTAAATCTTTACGGCGAGGCAAAAGTTGTTTGAGATACCCCATGATAAAGTCGATATTAAGCGAACGCTCATGCGCTTCATCGATAATAATGGTGTCGTATTTATTGAGATAACGGTCATTGGCCAACTCTGCCAGCAAAATACCATCTGTCATTAAACGAATGATCGAATCCTGCGACCCTTGTTCATTAAAACGAACTTTAAAGGAAATCGACTCACCAAGTTTCTCACCAACTTCTTCCGCAATACGCTGGGACACACTACGTGCAGCCAAACGACGTGGCTGTGTGTGACCAATCAGACCAGTTAAACCACGCCCTGCTAGCATCGCAATTTGCGGTAGCTGTGTGGTTTTACCTGAACCTGTTTCCCCTGCAACGATAATCACTTGATGCTCTTGAATGGCATCAATTAACTTATCTGCATACTGCGTAACAGGCAGGTCTTGATTCAGTTTAATATTCGGAATGCGTTCAATACGCTCTAGAACTTTTAAATGCGACTGTTCAAATAATGCTTGATATTGCTTTTCGTTGGCATCTTTTCCTTTTTTGAGTCGGTTTAAACGATGACGGTCTTTGACCATCACCAATTGCTCTATATTTAAAGGACGCTGCACAGAAAAAATACCTACATCAAAAACATCAATCGCTTAGTTTACGTGGTAATACAGCGAAGCGAAAGTACAGCATAATTTTTTAATTTTAACTTTTTTTCAAATATCCCCTTGAATTTTAAGCCTAGGGACATCATGTCTGTAAACGAGTTGCGGAATAGACGATTTTGTCATTTAGTCATCATATTTATCATGCTAAATGAACAGAATGATCACATTCGCTGAAATAGTCTGGAGTCAGATTCGGTTTTTCCGATTCTTGTAATGTAAAAATACTGTTTCAGCAATAACAAAAATTTCGATACCCTATTCAACATTAAATACAAACCCCAATCATGGAGACAATGATGAGCTTGATTAATACTGAAGTAAAACCATTCGCAGCTACTGCATATCACAACGGCCAATTTGTTGACGTAACTGAAGCAGATCTTAAAGGCAAATGGTCTGTAGTATTCTTCTACCCTGCTGACTTCACTTTCGTTTGCCCAACTGAACTTGGTGACCTTGCTGACAACTACGCTGAATTCCAAAAATTAGGCGTGGAAATCTACGGTGTTTCTACTGACACTCACTTCACTCACAAAGCTTGGCACGACACTTCTGAAGTTATTGGTAAAATCCAATACCCATTAATTGGCGACCCAACTTGGACTCTTTCTAAAAACTTCCACGTTCTAATCGAAGCTGCTGGTCTTGCTGACCGTGGTACTTTCGTAATCGACCCAGAAGGTAAAATCCAAATCGTTGAAATCAACGCTGGTGGTATTGGTCGTGATGCTCAAGAATTACTTCGTAAAGTTAAAGCAGCTCAATACGTTCACGCTCACCCAGGTGAAGTTTGCCCAGCTAAATGGAAAGAAGGCGAAGCAACTCTTGCTCCTTCAATCGACCTAGTAGGTAAAATCTAATCTAAATTAGATTGAACACATAAAAAACCACGCTTTTTAGCGTGGTTTTTTTATGGCCAAGATAACAGTACAATATGACAAGAAAGAGAAAAATACAGAACAATAAACACCTATCCTCTATGCTCTGTAAATGATTCATGACTGGAATTCAGTGCGTGTACCCGCTACAGTAGAGTGAATATATGCAGCTCTTTGAAGAAGAAAAATGACTTATCAAGTTCATATGATTGATGTGAAAAACCAACTCCAAAACTATATTTGGCTGCTGGAACACAGCTCATCAAAGCAAGTCGTGGTGGTTGATCCAACTGAGGCTGGATTAGTTGAAGATTATTGCACTGAACATGGCTTAAACATTGCTCAAATTTGGCTGACTCATTGGCATAAAGACCATATTGGCGGTGTCGCTGACCTGATTGCGAGTCGCAATATTCCTGTGTATGGACCACGTGAGGAATTATCTAAAATTCCATTCATCACCCATGCATTGATGGATGATGACTATTTCTCGTTTCATGATTTACATGTCGACGTTTTAGCAGTTCCTGGCCACACACTGGGCCATATTGTGTACTTTATTGAATCTATCCAGACTTTATTTTGCGGTGACACCCTGTTTGCTATGGGCTGTGGGCGAGTGTTTGAAGGTACACATGAGCAGATGTACCATTCGCTTAATCGTTTAGCGGCTTTGCCTGCCGAAACCAAAGTCTATTGTACGCACGAATACACGCTCTCTAACGCGAAGTTTGCCAACCATGTCGAACCAGACAATATCGCTATTCAAGAGCGTTTAGACCGTGTCGAAACCATGCGCTATTTGGGTCAATGTAGCCTTCCTAGCAGTATTGAGATCGAACTCGAAACCAATCCTTTTTTACGTACAGAAAATGTTGAAGAGTTTAAACGACTGCGTGATCTGAAGGATCAATTTTAATTGGTTCCCCCCCTTATAGAGACTGCTAACGAACGCAGTCTCCTATTATGTATGTATGCTTCTATTGAGTTAAAATGATCAGTTGGAACTCCCCCCTTAAACTTTAAGCTCTCAAAATTTCAACCAATGCAGTTTCAAGCCACACGATGCCAGAATCGAATGATCACGAGCAAGGCTGTTTGAGAATACTGTCTCAAAGTACCCAGCCTTTGAAAAAAATCATTACATTTCTATTTACGATAAAATATTTCTCTACTACGAACGCACATAATTCTAAAGTCTTGAGATTCATATCAAAATATTATTATTTTTCATCATGATAAAATTATTTTAAACAATAAAATACTCTCATTTATGCTTTCTACATACTTTCACCTTAGTTTAGATTGCTTTAAAAAGAGACAAAAACAAAAATATATAAAAAAATCCCCTTTAAAAAAGCGTGAAATATCCCTATTAATAATTTATCAGTGAAAAAGGAATATCCTCGTGAAAAAAGTAGTGAAAGCAAAAAACCTCATCGCCTTTCGTATTTGGCTAGAGAAATTAGGTTATTCAGTTAAAACTTTAGCAGACAACCGTGGCTTTACTTTTAGCTTTAAAAAAGAATATGGACTGGTGACTTGCGACCTAGCGGGCAATAACTTAGCCATGCAGCTCGGTGAAGAATTCGAAGACCATTTGAAAGCCTAAAATTGCTCCATACTTACTTCGCGTGATGAATCAAAATTTAGCCCCTTAAAGGGGCTTTTTTTATATATGAATCATCTATTAAATTTTAGGCAATAAAAAAGCAAGGCTTTATACCTTGCTTCATTACTGATGGTGGGGACGGAGAGACTCGAACTCTCACACCTTGCGGCGCTGGAACCTAAATCCAGTGCGTCTACCAATTTCGCCACGTCCCCATCAGGGTGCTAACTTTGCGTTAGACTTTAAGTTGGCAGAGGATCAAGGATTCGAACCTTGACGAACGGTTTTGGAGACCGTCATGCTACCATTACACCAATCCTCTATTGCCTTATAAACCATCTTAATTCAAATGATTTATGGTGGGGACGGAGAGACTCGAACTCTCACACCTTGCGGCGCTGGAACCTAAATCCAGTGCGTCTACCAATTTCGCCACGTCCCCAATGGCTGTGTATATTATAGCGATAGAAACTATATGACAAGCGCTTTTATAAGCAATCACCCGCTTTTCTGTCATAAAATCGGCAGTTGAATCTATTTTTATGCTTTATCTATATAAAAAGGCTATTCAGTTCTTCACTAAATTTTAGGCAATAAAAAAGCAAGGTTTAATACCTTGCTTCATTACTGATGGTGGGGACGGAGAGACTCGAACTCTCACACCTTGCGGCGCTGGAACCTAAATCCAGTGCGTCTACCAATTTCGCCACGTCCCCATCAGGGTGCTAACTTTGCGTTAGACTTTAAGTTGGCAGAGGATCAAGGATTCGAACCTTGACGAACGGTTTTGGAGACCGTCATGCTACCATTACACCAATCCTCTATTGCCTTATAAACCATCTTAATTCAAATGATTTATGGTGGGGACGGAGAGACTCGAACTCTCACACCTTGCGGCGCTGGAACCTAAATCCAGTGCGTCTACCAATTTCGCCACGTCCCCAATGGCTGTGTATACTATAGGGATCATTTTCGCATGACAAGCAATTTTTAAGAAAAACACACTCATTTGATTAAATAAGAAACAAAAATCATATACTTGGCTTTTTCTCATTCAATTTCAGTCATTAAGCATCGTTTTGCAGCCATGGTGTTTTGCCATCTTTGGCTTTTTTGCTTAGCTAAAAGTCCATGTAATAGTGGACTAAAACCCTGAAAAGGTTCTGGAAGCGCTATCTTCAAAAACTGACAGTGTAAATACGCCCAATCTTGGTAGCTTGATGCCTGCAAACGTTGATCAGTCAACCACTCAAGTAGAATGATCCCGAGTGCATACAGGTCTGTTTGTACGGTCTTTGCTTCACCATGAAATAATTCAGGTGCCATATAGCGCGGTGTCGCCGTTAGAGCCTTTTGACAGCTTATTTCACCAATTCTTTGGCTCTGCTCAAAATCAATTAACTTACATATAGAACCATCTAGCAAAAAATGCGAAGCTTTCAAATCAGCATGAATCCACCCCATCTGATGTAATTCTTCAACAGCATTCAGCATTTTAAAGATGATATGAATGACATGATCTCGACTTAAGTGACGGGGATTCGCCATAAGTAATGATGGAACATTTTTTAAGATGAGTGCGACTTTCACCTGCTCTGAGTGAAGCTCAAAATTTTCAAGGATTTGCACTTCAGGCAAGAACTTCGGCAGTTGCAGCATCGCAAGTGCATGTTGATAAAAACTAAGTTCAGTGTCAAAGCCGTTAATTAGCACCACATGCTCTGATAGCGACTGATACTTTAACCAATACCCCTGCCCTGCAACTTCAAAGCGATAAAGCCTTCGCCCCCAGCCCAAACGCTGAGTCGGAGTATGAAGCAACATCGCGAGAGCATTTAATTCTTGACGATTAAACTGCCAAGAATTCGGATTCATTCATCTCTGCCATATCCAATGCAGTTAAGACCTCTAAACAATGTTGTATAGTTTTCCCGACACGAGCATGTGTTTCAATCATTGAGATTTTTGGCCAAGTTGCACGTTCGCCTTCACGTTGTAAGAGTTTAAATAAGTGTGGTCTTGGATTTTGCAGCATATAGCTATAATGGCGCAGGCCATATTTCCCTACAATGTTTACATCGCCATAATAACGCTGATCGACCACGCCATAGCCATGATCCAGTAAACGACGAATCGGTGGAATCATACCCACACGCTCACGCGCAAAGTCCATCACCCCTTTACTAATCACTTTACCCTGTCTGCGTACAATCCGTTCAGGCCAGCTCAACATGTCTTTCCGAAACCGCGCTTCATCTGACTGCATAAACGGCACCACATGCGGGTTCACTTGACTGGCAATGGTGTAGTTTAAATTGTATAAACGCGCCATTTTTTCCTGCGGAAAATCGCTACGCACGCTGCCATCAACCCAGCGAGTAGAAGACATATAGGGGGTATATAAGCCATCATGTCGTTTACTGGTGAGCTTGACTGGCGGAAATAGAATCGGCACTGCACAAGACGCGAGTACCGCACTCCATACCAATAAGTCAGGTGAAGTAAAGGTATTCATAATGCGTGGATTTTGTGAGGCATCATAAGGTGCAACCGCGACATTGTTATACAAGCCTGACTGCTTAAATGCCTCTTCAAAGGTAACGTCACCCAAATTTGCAATTAAAAAGTTTTTTAAATGCTTTACATCCGCTAAACCACCATTGCCCTTTAAGACCTCACGAAAGCCTCGAAATTGAAAAGCATCGGTGAAAAAGTTTTCACCATTTAAGATGCTTAGCATTTCTGCAGGCGTTGCTCGCCCCAGCATCGCTGTCATAATCGCACCTGCACTTGAACCAGACAGCACTTTCGGCATCAGGTCTTGCTCAAGCAAAGCCTTGCACACCCCTGTATGAAACAGTCCTAATGTTGCACCGCCTGAAAACATCATGGCTGGTTGCCCAAAAGCTTTTTGACAGTGCTGAAAAAATTCAATTTTTTGCTGTTTATCTAAATACTGGCAATCCGTAGATGCTACAAATGCTAAACCTCGACTAACTTCTTCAATATAGTCTTCAATAATTTTCTTGGTGCCGACATAGGTTGCAGTAAACAGCATGGGGTGAGCAATATTGGCAATGTCATAACTCAGACCTTCACGTAGTAGGTACATTAAATCGGTCGTACGCTTTTGTTGGCGATAACGCTTCAACAAACCCAAACGATGGGTAATCACTTCTGCATCGAAATAAGGTGAACAGTTGTCATACTTCCACTCTTGCGCCCCTGACTCTTCATCAATTCTAAGTGCAATGCTTTTCCACTCAGTATAGTTCTCTGCCTGAGCCAATTGGTTTTTCAGTTTTTTGATTCGATAGGCTTGGTGCGGGTTGATTTCCCGTGTGAAATCTTTAAACAACATATTCATACTCACCCACTTTTTTTGTTTTCCTAAAATTTCACTGACATGTTCAACCGTCAGTCTAACTGACTATGTGCAAATTATGTGAGCATTACAATTGCCATTTCAAGCCTAAAATTGGCAAATCTGCACCACGTTAAGGGTTTGATACGACTAGATCGGATGTTAAGATCGACGACAAGTGTAATTATAAGCTGATTAATCATGGCGACCATTGACCTACCGAACAATATCTTAGAAGCACTATCGACTGTACTCCAACAACTACAGCAAAGCCTACCAGAAGTTAAACAAGCACCTGATTTTTCAGCGATTGCCTTTAAATGGGAAAATGGCGAGTTAAAAGCCATTCATCAGCTCAAACGAATCGAATTAAATGATTTAAAAGGCATTGAGCGTCAAAAAGAAAAAGTACTGCAAAATACAGAACAGTTTCTTAATGGTTTACCTGCCAATGACGTTCTGCTGACGGGCTCTCGCGGGACAGGCAAGTCCTCTATTGTGCGTGCTTTATTAACGGAATACGCAGAGCAAGGCTTAAGGCTGATTGAAATTGAACGTGATGATTTATCCGAACTGCCTGAAATTCAAAATCTAATTGCAGAGCGCCCTGAAAAGTTTATTGTGTATTGTGATGACTTGGCTTTTAACGCCGAAGATGAAAACTATCGCAGTTTAAAAAGTGTGCTGGATGGGTCTTTGCAGTCAGGTTCAAGTAATTTTATTATCTATGCCACCAGTAACCGTCGTCATTTGCTGCCTGAGTTTATGCATGAAAACACGCCTGTGACTCGAGTCGACGTACCGCAGTACACTGAACTACATCCACAAGAAGCGATTGAAGAAAAAATTTCACTCTCCGATCGTTTTGGATTATGGCTGTCTTTTTATCCAATGGATCAAAACTTATATTTGGACATTGTGCAGCACTACTTAGCAAAAGCTCAAATCTCCATGGACGATATGGTACGAGCCGAAGCGCTTCGTTGGTGTCAAGCGCGTGGACAACGCTCTGGACGTGCCGCGTATCAATTTTCTAAACACTGGGTCGGTTCACAACAATTAAAACAGCTTTAGGATAAAAATACTGATCGGCGCTTAAGCATCTATTTTATTTCAATTATTTTTATATTTAATAGTTCATTCTGATCAAAGAAATAACCTAAATTTCGCATTAGAATTTGGGTTATTTCTTTGAAAATTAGGGATAAATATCAGTTCAAATCGGTTTGATCTGATTATTGATATTTATCTAAGTTTGTTACTGGCCCATCTTTAACCACAGCTTGTGCTTTTGCATAACTCTCCATTAAGCATTTATATTCTGGGCAGACATGATCTGAAAGAATTTCAGCAAAACGGGAGCCTTCTGGACGGTTCCAAGTACGCATTAACTCGGCCACAATCGCAAAAGTATCAGTTGGAATTGCGCCCGCTTGGGTCACACGAGCAATTGATGTATCTGTGGCTAACTTGCTCCAGTTGCCTGATGCATCCACAACACAATAGACGTTATAACCTTCTTTACGAGCGCTTACAGCAGGGAAGTCATACATACACTGGTCAGCGTTCCAGCAATAATCAGTGTCTTCCTACCCGTTTTTTTAACTTCATCTACAAATAAGGGATTGTCCCAAGTATTAATTTGTCCAGTACGTGGTACATAAACTGCATGCGGAGCAAAGTGGTGAATTTCAGGAATTAAAGGGCCATTGGGGCCGTCAGGTACAGAAACCGTGGTAATTACAGGTATATTTAATAAAGTTGCTGCTTTTGCAATTGCAATCACATAATTGCGTAAGTCGGGTACAGGTACATCGCGTACGGTATTAAAAAGTCCACTTTGATGGTCAATCAGTAGAATTATCGAATCATCAGGGTCTAGCATTCCATTAGTAGCCACCATGGGTAACACCTCTAAAATTTTCTTCTAATTATGTACTTCCATTGTTGTAATGAAAGTTCCTAAGACAGACCGTCATAGCTTTGTGATTTATACGACCAAGATATTTTTAATTAAATCTACATCTGCCTTTCATATAAACTAAAGAATATCCTTAAGCTCAGGAAGCTAAATCATCTTACGTGTTGTAATTGGCCTTCGTGGCTTTGAGTTTTATCCTCGTATAGAAATAAAAACTTAAGAAAAATACAAACTCTTAATATTAATCAATACCTTAAAACCATATAAAATAGAATTTCAATTGAAGTCAAAATACTCAAAGTTTTAATCTTTTGAGATCAATCAAAAACTACGCTAGGCATACTTATCCCCAATTTCTATGGATAAACCTATGGGTAAATACTTTTAACTTGATGCTAAGCTACATTTAAGTAAGTCAAAAAATATTTTTAAAGTCTAAGCAGCGTTTTTTGAAAAGCCTTGTGATAAAGACCTAAATGTAAAAAAGCCCAACATTCAGTCAGGCTTTAAGCTTATCAAATGAAAGTCTTAGACTTCACTGGGATTAGTCAACTCAGTCATTGGCCAGCGTGGTGTTGTCGTTACTGCCAAACCGTCATGCTGCCCTGCTTTTAAGCGCTGATAACCAGCAAAAGCAATCATGGCACCATTGTCCGTACAAAGTGCAGGTTCGGCATAGTAAACCTGAGCACGAATCTTGGTTAAATCTGCTTCCAAACGCTCTCGTAAACGTTTATTGGCACTGACACCACCTGCAATCACTAAACGTTTTAAACCTGTTTGCTTCAGCGCTTTCACAGATTTTTTAACTAAGGTATCCACGATGGCTTCTTGAAAACTCGCTGCAATATCCGCATCACGGTTTTCATCACCTAATTTTTTCATTTGCACAGATACGGCTGTTTTTAAACCACTAAATGAAAACTCCAAACCTTGATGCAGCATTGGGCGTGGGAAAGCAAAGGCATTCGGATCACCTTGCTCAGCTAGTTTTGAAATATTTGGGCCACCTGGATACGGTAACCCCATCATTTTCGCAACCTTATCAAAGGCTTCACCTGCAGCATCATCAATCGACTCCCCCAACAATTCATACTGCCCAATACCATAGGCAGCCATCAGTTGAGAATGTCCACCTGAGACCAAAAGTGCTACAAAAGGAAATTCTGGCGGCGTTTCCGATAAAAGTGGTGCCAACATATGCCCTTCCATATGATGCACACCAATTGCAGGTTTATTTAAAGCAAAGGCCAAAGTTCGACCAAACAGCGCGCCTGTCATCAACGCACCCATCAAACCTGGGCCACGCGTATATGCCACGGCATCAATTTCAGATTTTTTTACACCACTTTCTTCAAGCAGTTGATTCATCAATGGAATCAGCTTACGCACATGGTCACGCGATGCCAACTCTGGTACCACACCACCATACTCTGCATGCAGTTTAATTTGGCTGTACAGCACTTGCCCACGCAAACCCGACTCGCTGTCATAAAGGGCAAGTCCTGTTTCATCACAAGATGTTTCTAAGCCTAAAACGATCATTAAACTGCCTATAACCTGTATCAAATCTATTGCGTGAACCATTATAGACTTGTGGTATGAGATGTAAATGAGTAAAATACTGACCTTCACTTGTGATCAGGGCAATGTCGCCCAGATCTTATCCATAACTTAATGAGGATTCTTCATGCCACAAGTTAAATTGAAAGAAGGCGAACCAGTAGACGTAGCTATCCGTCGTTTCAAACGTTCATGCGAAAAAGCGGGCGTTTTAGCTGACGTTCGTAAGCGCGAATTCTACGAGAAACCAACTCAAGAACGTAAGCGCAAAAAAGCTGCTGCTGTTAAACGCTACCAAAAGAAATTGGCGCGTGAATCAGTACGTACTACTCGCCTTTACTAAGATTAATTTGTGATTGACTGCCTGGACTAAATAATGACTACTTTAAAAAGCCAAATAACTGAAGTTTTGAAAGCCACTATGCGTGCTAAAGAAATGGATAAGTTAACGGTAATTCGTGGTCTACAGGCAGCAATTAAGCAAATCGAAGTCGATGAGCGCAAAGAACTTGACGACGCTCAAGTTCTTGCGGCCATTGAAAAACAAATTAAACAACGTAAAGAATCGATCAAAGCCTTTGAAAGTGCTGGTCGAGAAGATTTAGCTAGTAAGGAACAAGCCGAACTTGAGGTTTTATCTCAATTTCTACCAGAAGCTATGACTGAGGAAGAACTTGATTCCATGATTGCGCAAACGATTGCAGCGCAAGAAGCTACTAGCATGAAAGATATGGGTAAGGTGATGAATTCTCTGCGTCCGCTCATAGCCGGGCGCGCCGATCCTTCTCAAGTTTCAGCAAAAATTAAAGCAAAACTGGCTTAATTTAAAAAATTTTTAAATCGATTACGTTGAACTGACCTTAAAAAAGGCAGTTCAAAGTTCTACTTTGTATAAAAATTATTATTCTTCTTTTTATTTTATCTCTTCATTCTCAGCCTTAAAACAACTTCCGACTTGTCTCCGCTTACCCCTCTATTTGCAATGCCACTTTTCTAAGCTCTAAATTGTCGATCCTTTTGCATTTGGGTTAAACGCGTTTTAATGGTCGCTGACATTGATTCATTATCTTTCACTAAACGCTGAGCATGCAATAAAGATTTAATCGCCTCTTCTTCAAAGCCCGACCAAAACTGCACTTCAGCCCGATAGCGCAAAACATTAATGGTATGCATTGGCGATTTTTTATCTAAACTCGCGGCTTGCTGCATCAGTCTCCACGCATTCACATCACGCGGATTATTTTTCAAAAACTGATTGAGTACAGGCTGCGCAAGCTCAGGTCGATTTTGACGAATATAAACTTCAGCCAATTTATAATTTAAAGCCCGATTTTCAGGCATGATGCTCGCAGGTGATTGAATCACCGCTAAAGCCTCATTCACTCGATTTTGTCCAAGCAAAATATCAGTTTGAATTAAGGTTTGTAGATTATGTAATTTCTGATGTGACTTGGCCTGATCTAACACTTGTTGAGCAAGCTTATAGTCACCTTGTTTAAGGTAAAAACTAGCCAAAGCCAGTTGTGCTGCATAGCTGTTACGACTCACCAACATCTGTAGTTGCTGTTCTGTCGCCTGATTCGAGATCACCATGGTATACAGCTTCAATATTTCAAAGTCTTCATCACGCCAAGTAGATTTCACTTTAGGCAACTGATTCGCTCTAAGTCTCGCTTCACTCATTCGCTCAGTCGTGAGTGGGTGTGTGAACCAAAAGTCTGGTAAAAAACTCACGCGACTAGTTGCACGGTGCATCACTTCAAAAAAATCAGCCATACTTTGCGGGTTATAACCAGCGCTATACATGTACTGCATCCCTATACGGTCAGCTTCACGCTCTTGGTTACGACTATAAGACAGCTGCTTGTCCATGAGTGCGGCTTGCGTACCCACCATTACCGCTGAACCGACATCACCATCGGCTTGAGATGCAACCAAAGCACCAACCAAAATTCCTGCTAGCGCGAGTAATCCCTGCCCCTTAAACGCCTCTTGCGAACGACTGTAGTGGCGCTGTGTGACGTGCGCAATTTCGTGCGCCATTACGCCAGCAACTTCATCCATATTATTGGCATTGGTAATCAAACCAGCATTTAATGCAAACAAACCACCCGGGACTGCAAAGGCATTAATTTGCGGGTCATTAATGACCACCAGACCAATTGGTTGGCCAAGCTGGGTTTGACTCAAAATGCTTGAAAAAGCATTCATCAGTTGATCTTCTAGCCACGGATTTTGCGTAACAGGTAGCTGACGCTGTACTTCACGATAAACTTTTTCACCAATATAGCGCTCGTTATATTGATCAATAAAACCTATACCCGAACCAATCTCAGGCACATTAAACTGTGGGGCATTCGTAAGAAATTGACCTTCTGCAAAACCAACAGTCGAAATAAGACTTAAACTGCACGCACACAGAAAACGCTTCAACCCTCACCCCGACTTTATTTAAAGGAATCGAATGACTATAACATTGATAATTGAATGAAAATGCAATGAAGTGTTATCAAATTTTTATCTAAATTCAGGATTCACCACATATTGAGGTTGGCCAGCCTCCAACGCTTTCACCAAGTTTTGGTAAGCCAACTCTGCCATTTTTTTACGTGTTACAGACGTTGCTGAACCGACATGCGGTAACGTCACTACGTTGTGAAGCTGGAACAGTGCCGAATCTTGCAAGGGTTCTTTCTCATAAACATCCAAACCTGCTGCAAAAATTTGCTTTTGCTCCAAGGCCCGAATAAGTGCCTGCTCATCCACCACGGCACCACGCGAAATATTTACAAAAACAGAATGAGATTGCATTTTCTTAAAAGCTTCTGCATCAATCAAATGCTGCGTATTCGCGTTTAGATCAACCGCTACGACAATGAAGTCCGATTGCTCTAACAGCTCATCTAATTCGCAAAAACGTGCATTTAAGGGTTGTGCCAATTCTAATTTTTCTCGGCGTCCGTGATACAAAATATTCATATTGAACCCATGAAAACCACGTCGTGCAATTGCTGCACCAATATTCCCTAAACCAATAATACCCAATGTTTGACCAAAAATTTCCTGACCAAATTGTGCCTGCCCGACAGTACGCGACCACTGACCTGTTTTGGTCCATTGATCCAAATAAGGCACTTGACGCGCCGCACTCATCAACAAAGTGAAGGCCAAATCGGCAGTCGTTTCAGTTAGCACATGAGGGGTGTGGCTGAGCCAAATTTTTGCTTGGTTTAAGTAGTTTAGATCATAGTTGTCATAGCCAACACTAACACTAGATATAATTTTAAGCTGTTTCGCCGTTTCTAGGTTGTTTTGATTCAGTAAACGCCCTGCACCAATCATGGCATCCGCATCCGCAACTTGCTCACGGATTTGCGTATTTACATCACCTACTTTCGGGTTGATAACCACCACGTGATAACGCTGCTCTAGGCGCTGTAATACTTCTGCATCTATTTGACTAAAAACAACGACTTTCTGCTTCATACCTATTCCATATTTTGTTGTTTTGCTCGCATCATGTCCCACAGGGATTTTTTAAGTAATGGCTGATCAAGCATTTCTTGTAAGCTTGCTGCTTGTGTGACTTTTATACCATTAGTATTTGGTATAGAGCCCAATGCAATAACAGTTTTACCCTGACTTAAACCATCAAAGAAACCTTGAATATAACTCTGGACACCGCGCCCATCTTGTAAGTTCAACAAAGGAAAAGGCCAATTCAGTACATACTTTTGCGCTGGTAAGGCTTGCACAATATTTTGCCACAGCTGTTGCTGCTCCAAGCTCAATTGTGTCGCTTCAATGACCAAGGCGCAGTGCTCCAAGGCAACAGCTTGCATCTGAAAAGCCTCAACATGGATGACCTCTCGAACAATTTCTTCTTTTAATGCTGTATCAACTTTTTGTTCAACTGGCTGCGTTGCAATTTCAGCAGGAGGCGCAGGATGTGGAAGCTTATGCTGTGCAGGTGGATGTTCAGGAATACTTTTGGCTTCGGGCTGAGATCGAGGTCGCACAATTTCAGAAATAATCTCAATCGCGCTTTGATCTCGCCAGATCGATGTGGCTACATTTTGTTGAGACGGCAAAAAGTCAGGAACCCACCAATCAATTCCTAAACTCGCCAAAACCTCACGCTGATGCCCGATCATCTTTTACCTTCACACTTCATTCAGTGCATATTCTATCGAGAAATGCTTAGAGATGCTGTTCTTTTCATACTTTATTCGCATAGACAGTATGCAAACATCAAGAGCATGCTAAAGGAAAAATTCACCACTCAATTAAATAATCATCAAGCGATTCTTCTTTTGCATTTGTTCAACGATCTCTTCACTGTCAAAACCGAGACGCCAATAAAGCAACTCCAAAACATCCTGCTCATCTTGGGTAATAATGCGGTCATTCCATAAACAAATTTCAGCCACCCCCAAAATACTCAAACGATCTCGCAGCAGCAGCCCTGCCATATCATTTAAAATTTCGGCCAAATCAATCGGCTCATCTGAAATTTCCGCATACTGCTCTAACTCTTGCACAGTTAAAACTCGACGCAAGATTTTCTCTCGTACCTCCAACTGTGTTTCACTATTGATTTGTTGCACATGTAACAAAGCATCAATTAAACGCACAATCTGCGGTTTAACTTCATCTAGGGCCGCAGGTGTATGTACGGGCAACAAATTCAGCTCAAACTTGACCCGTTCAAGTAGCAGTGCATCTAACAGTCCAATTTCACCGTCTTCTTGAATAATCCTCGCCAACTTTAATAAAAACTGGCGTGCAATTGTCGCTGGCATACCACCAATATTTCGGCATGCTTCATGGAAAATTGAAATATGAACACGACCATCTAGGTTTAACAATGAATCAACAATGGCACGGCTGACTTCAGCCTCAGCAGGAATGAACTCACGAAATTGGCGAATCATCAAAATCGCGACCATCAGCTCGCGTGAACCTGTTGCGGTCTGTAAAGCACGCTGAATTAACTCTGGACGTTCAATATGCGCACGCACTTCAGGGTTCAGCGGTTTAATCGCATCTTTAATGGCAAAACTAATCGGTGACAATCGCAATAAGGGCAAAGGCTGTGGTGAAGTCCAAGGGGCTTGAAAATCCGCATACTGCTCTTCTAAGGAACGAAACAGGCCAAATAGCGGACGGTTGCGCAGTTTTTCTAGGTTTTCCAACTGTATGTCTTGAACCAAATTCGGATTCATTTCATAAATACGCTCTTCAATGCTTGGATGAATATTCATCCAACTTTGCGCACTTAATGAGTTGGCAAAACACATGTGTGCAATCGACTCAGAATATTCACTGTGAATTTGCGAACCTGCGTGATGCACATAGATACGCATCAAGGTTTGAATATTGGCATCATTTTGCATCAGGCGACGTGTTTTCATATCATTTTTTAAAGTACGCCCTCCCAACGTCAGAAACTTAATACAGCGGGTAACCAGCACCCCCAAACTACCAATCAGCCAAATCACACCACCTATTGCGACAAAAGTGGTTTCAAAACTTTGCGACTTTTTATGATGAGTTGAAAATCCCAATTTAGCAATTTTACTGCCCCACTGACTAAAGGTCGTGAGAGCACTATATAAAATTTTTAGCCGTGTATTTTCAGCGGTCTCACCAGATAAAATTTGATTAAACTCATGATTCAATAACCCCGTCAGCTCAAGTTCATCGAGGTTTTGCAGGGCGCCCCACGTTAAAATAATCGCAATATCTTTGGGATAAAAACCAGCGGTTAAGGCATTTACCCCCACTTCATCGGGCAAAACATACACAGCAGGTGTTTCAATTAAAAAAGTATCAGCTAGTTTTTCTGTAATTTTCAGCGCAATACTTTCTTCTGGTGTACTTTCAATCAAACTTAAACGTCGTGCACGCAGTTGCTTGGCCAGACTGTGTCCGCCTGAACGGAACACATACAGCTCATATACCACGGAATAACTCATCACCAAGAGCAATAAACCAATGATATAAATACTCAAGCTATGCCAAAAAATGCTTTGACTCGAATCAAAATAAAAAACCAGCAGTCCAGCCACAGTATTTAAAATAAATAGCGACAAAAGTACCGCAAGCAAGCAGATACTGGCAGACCACAACATATTTTTATTCTTTATGATTGAATAACTTACACCCTTCAATGTAAATCCCTTTTCTTACATTGTTTGAATCAATCCATCATAAATGAAAAAAGCGGGAAACTCCCGCTTTTCTCAAATCTAAATCAATTACACTTCTTTCACACCTGTCAAATCAACGGAAGCTGCATCAACATTGACATCAATATAGCCGTCTTTCTTTTTCGATGTTTCACGACGTTTCGCCTGTAATTCATCTAAATAAGCTTCATCGATACCACCAGCAACATATTTACCATCAAATACCGAGCAATCAAACTCTTGTAAATCTGGCACTTTGCTGGTGCGCACAGCGGCTTTTAAGTCTTCCAAATCTTGGAAAATTAGACGATCTGCACCAATAATTTCACGAATTTCTTCAACGGTACGCTCAGATGCAATCAACTCTTCTTTTGCTGGCATATCAATGCCATACACGTTTGGATATTTCACCATCGGCGCAGCAGAAGCAAAGAAGACTTTTTTCGCACCCGCATCACGTGCCATTTGGATAATTTCGTTACACGTCGTACCACGTACAATCGAGTCATCCACCAAAAGTACATTTTTGCCTTGGAACTCAAGTTCAACAGGGTTCAACTTTTGACGCACTGATTTCTTACGTAATTGCTGACCCGGCATAATGAAGGTACGCCCGATGTAGCGGTTCTTCATAAAGCCTTCACGAAACTTCACGCCCAGCATATTTGCAAGTTCAAGAGCAGAAGTACGCGAGGTATCTGGAATTGGGATCACGACATCGATATCATGCTCTTCACTCCACTCCGTCAGAATTTTTTGAGCAAGCTTTTCGCCCATTTTTAAACGTGCTTTGTAGACTGAAATGCCATCAATAATCGCATCTGGACGCGCAAAGTAAACATATTCAAAAATACATGGGCGGTATTCAGGCGCTTCAGCACACTGCTTGGTAAACATCTGCCCTTGTGAGTCGATAAAGATCGCTTCACCCGGCGCAATATCACGCTCAACTTTAAAGCCAAGTGCCGTAATAGCGACAGACTCAGATGCAATGATATATTCCATACCAGCATCAGTTTCACGCGAACCGTAAATCAGTGGACGAATACCATTTGGATCACGGAAACCCACTAAGCCATGCCCAGTAAGCATTGCAACCACGGCATAACCACCTTTACAGCGTTCATGTACTTTACTAACTACATGAAAAATGTCGTCTGCTGTAGGCATCAATTTGCCGCGTTTTTGCAACTCATGCGCAAATACGTTTAACAATACTTCTGAGTCTGAATCCGTATTCATATGACGTAAGTCTGTTTTAAACAGGTCGTCATGAATTTCTTCAGCATTGGTTAAGTTACCATTATGCGCCAACGTGATCCCGTAAGGTGAGTTCACATAGAAGGGCTGCGCTTCAGCGCTGCTCGACGAACCCGCTGTAGGATAACGCACATGACCAATACCATAATTACCTTGTAATGCACGCATATGGCGAGTGTGGAACACATCACGAACCATGCCATTGTCTTTACGTAAAAATAAACGACCTTCGTGGCAGGTTACTATCCCAGCTGCATCTTGCCCACGATGTTGTAACATCGTTAATGCATCAAACAACATTTGGTTAACAGCTGATTTACCAGCTATACCAACTACTCCACACATAGCAACCTCGCAGACAAGCTAGGATTAATAAAAAGGATTATTTGTTGACTCACCCTGTCCCTCAGCATTTTTCGAGGAAATTTTCGGTGAAGAATCTGAAGATACATGTGTATCTTTAGACTTGATATGTGACATCGCCTCGCTTGCAGCCTCTTTAGAAAGCTCCATCGCCCAAGGCGCGTAAGGCAAAAGTGTTTGGACAAATTTGGATTGTCTCCAGTATGGAGAACTTTCAACCCAAGAACCCACACCTTGCATCGTAATCAGAACAATTAACAACCCTTTTAATGAACCAAAAGCACCGCCGGCTAATCGATTCAAAGGCCCGAGTTTTAAACTCTTCAATATGTTATTCAGTAATGCCGTGACAATCCACGTCAAAACCACAATAACCAATACAATAAATGCAAAAGCTGCAATTTTTTGAACCACTGGATCTTCACTGAGTGAGACCATCGAAGGTGCTAGGACACTTGCAAATTTAGCACCAACAATCAGCGCTAAAATCCATCCTATCAAGTTCGCAAAGGCTTTAACAAATCCTTGACGCAAACCGTTGAGCCCTCCAATGAGCAATACAATCAATATGAAGATATCAATGGCATTCATGTTGTTTTCATTGCAGAGACGCAGTCTTGAATTAAGGTTGGTCCTGTATAGATGAGGCCACTATAAACTTGTACAAGGTTTGCCCCTGCATTTTGTTTTGCAAGCGCCTGCTCACCCGACAAAATCCCACCCACACCAATCAAAGGAATCTGACCTTTTACAACCTCAGCAAAGGCTTTTAAACACGCTGTACTTTTCTCAAACACAGGCGCACCAGATAAACCACCCGCTTCATCACCAAAAGGTAAGTTTTCCACCCCTTCACGAGACAAAGTCGTATTGGTTACAATCAACCCATCAATTTTAAACTGAAGCAGTTGTTTCGCAATAAATTGAATATCTTCCGCTTCCAAATCCGGCGCAACTTTCAACACCAAGGGTACATAGTGCTGCTGCTCTTCAGCCAACTCTAACTGACGTTTTTTCAGCGTCTCTAGCAGCTCGGTTAAAGCATCACCACTTTGCAAACTACGCAGGTTTTTAGTATTTGGAGAAGAAATGTTAACAGTAATATAAGACGCATAGTTATAGACTTTTTCTAAACAAATGAGATAGTCATCTACTGCATTTTCGACTGGGGTATCCGCATTTTTGCCGATATTAATCCCCAAAACACCTTTAAATTTTGCCGCTTTGACATTTTCAATCAATTGATCCACACCAGCGTTGTTAAAACCCATACGGTTAATAATGGCTTTAGCTTGTGGGATACGGAATAAACGCGGTAAAGGATTACCCTGCTGTGGACGTGGAGTAATGGTTCCAATTTCAATAAAACCAAACCCTAGACCTGCCAGTGCATCAATATAAGCACCATTTTTATCTAGACCAGCAGCCAAACCTACAGGATTGGGAAACTCGATGCCCATACATGTCACCGGTTTAGCCGCTATATTTTGACGCATTAAGCCTAGCTTATGCGTTGATTTCAATAGCGATAGTGTTAGCTCATGTGCACGCTCTGGTGCTAAAGTAAACAACAAAGGGCGGGCAAGAGAATACAACATATCTGTAAAAGTCTACTGCTTTTTAAGTCGCCATATTATAGGCATAGCCTAGCTAAAACACCATGCTTCGTCTGGCTTTATTTTTAGCGATTATTTAACGCTAGCCGATAATTTAATCTGCCCTGCATCTGAGACCAACTCCATTTTTTCAATACTCAAACCATTTTGCGTTAGTTGGGTCAAAAAGTTGGCCAACACCACATAGTTTGCATGGCTTACCACCAACTGAATTTGTTCAGCATTCTGCTGCGAAGCAACCGACAAACCTTGCTGCTGTGCAATACGTTGAATCTGCTCCATCGGAGTCAGTTGCCCATCTGAGCTCGATTTCATGGTGACTGCATTGCTCTGCATCCATGTCATGGTTTCTTTGAGCTGGTTCACGCGTTTTTGCTGTTTATCTGCCGCAGCATGGGTATACCAAAGTGCAGCCCCTATCGAGTTCACCAATACGAAAATGACCAAGAAGATGGCTAATACACGGTCGCGCGGTGTAAGGCGATCAAAATAAGTACTGATCAGCTCTAAACGCTGATCCAAAACAGTTTGTAAATTTTGCATGGCTTTCATTATTGTATTTTCACCATTCCAATTGCCCCACCCGTGGTCGGCTGAATATTACCTAACTCAACCTGAAAACCCTGTTGATTAAGCTGCTGAGTGAGTGTTTGTAAAGCCTCTGCCGAGTTAGCTTTAAGTTGCATATTTAAGCTATTTGCTTCATACATCACCTGATTTGCCACAATTTGCTGTTGCATGAGCACAGGGCCAACACGACTCAATAAAGACAAAGCTTGAGCATCAGCTTGTTTATTCATATTCAGTTGATATTCAAACTGGCTTCGCAGGGTTTGCTCAGTCACAGGATAATTCGCACCAAACCAATATTTAAATTGATCGACTGCTTGCACAGCCACTTGCTCTGCAAGCTTTTTATTTTGATACCAACGCGTCGCATCGTAGGTCAGTTGGGTCACAATCAACGCAACCAATACCGCTGCACAGGCTTTCCAATAGCCCGTTGAAACATGTTGCTCTTTCACCTTCGGCAAAAGATTCCATGGATATTGTTTTGCTCTTGGCAATGCCGTCCATTCATAATGGAACGACTCAAGCTGCTCCTGCGTCACACTGGCGTTTAAGCTATGCATGTGCGAAGCACTAAAGTTACAAATTTTATATTTTTGATTGGCTGCTTGATAATCTAAAAATACAGCAAGATCATCAATTGATCCGCCCAACCAAGTATTAGAGCGAAACAGAAGTCGCTCTTCAACATAGCCCAAGATTACCTGTTCTGCATCAGGTACAGGCAAAATCAGAAAATCAGGCAATAGACTGACCAGCTTCACAGGAATCAAACTCAAGGCATGCTGCAAAGTCTCTAAACGATGCTTTGAAATACCCAAAACAGTGAGTTGCTCAGGTGCTTGAAAGTGATGTAATACTTTCATCTGTTCGATTGAGCTCAATGTATATTCTTCGAGCAAATACTTCACACCTTCAGCCCCCAACTGCTTGTATTGGGCCTTAGGCATATTTTGCTGAATAATTTGCACATCACGGCTTGGAAAGAAAACAGTTGCTTCCTCACCATGATGCGCTTGTATATCTTGGATCAATTGCTCAAGTGTATGAGCAGATTGCCATCTTTCCCCTATAGACCAGTGCCATGTTCCATCGGCTTCGGGCATCCAAATTTGCAACATGTATTATATTCTGCCGTTTTAATTGGTTTTTTATATGCTAGGTATAAATGCTTTTGTTTGTGTCGACAAGCCTTCCGCGATAACTGCTTGCTCATAAATCCGCGCTTCAGCCAAAGCATAAGGATTGAAAGATTCTGTCACCAAAATCGAGGCCATATGTGCCACCACATTCATATGACACACCACTACAATAGACTCATACGGCAAATGTGATAACCATTCCACAGCCGCTTTTGCATCATCATCCGGCTTAATGGTATTACAGATTACAACAGGTACATCAGCAAAGTGCTGTTTAATGTGTGCCAATGTTTCCTGCGCACGCAGCAATGGGCTAACCACAAAGACATCAGGTTGGATCCGTGACTTTAAAAAGTCAGCAGTTTGCTCTGCCTGTGCATGCCCACGTTCGGTGAGTGGGCGCTTAGTGTCATTCCCCATGATTGGTGGTGCAGCTTCGCCATGACGTACCAAAGTCAGTTGCATAAAAAATCCTTATTCAAATCCTGATTATTTTAATTAATTTTTATGACAATTCAGTCATTCTACCCACTTAAACGCTCATTTTATTTCGTTTTTTAAGTGACTTTAAACCTCATGATGCGGCAAAACAAACTCCACATCACTGCGGTGTCCATTTTTCATTAAGGATAATGCAATTGTCATTGGTGGTGCATTTTCAAAAATAACACTGTATAACGCACTGGTAATCGGCATATACACGTCTAGCTCTTCAGAACGTGCTTTAACTTGTACAATGGTGTTAATGCCTTCTGCTGTTTGTCCCAATTCAGTGGTCGCCTGTTCCAAACTCTTGCCTTGCCCCAGTGCAAAACCGACTTGATAGTTGCGACTGAGTGGGCTGCTACACGTTGCAAATAAATCACCGACACCAGACAGCCCTAAGAAGGTCAGTGGATTTGCCCCTAACTTCACAGCAAAACGACTCATTTCCGCCAAAGCACGAGTCAAAATCATACTCTTGGTATTTTCACCGACTTTGTATGCAGCAGCCATTCCCATCGCAACCGCATAAATGTTTTTAAGTGCACCGCCGAGTTCTACACCATGCACATCATCACTGGCGAAAACACGGAACAAGGCACTATGCAAAGCTTGTTGTACCGCATAACGCACCAAGTCAGACTGGCTTGCAATCACTGTTCCGGCTGGTTGTCCTGCCACAATTTCCTTAGCCAAGTTGGGCCCAGATAACACGCCATAAGGTACTTCTGGTAGCTCTGAGCGAATAATGTCACTCATAAAACTAAAAGTCTTCGCTTCAATACCCTTGGTCAAAGACACCACTGCTTGCGAAGTAATAAACGGTTTAATTTGTTTAAGGACATCACGGAAAGAATGACTCGGAATCGCCACCAAAATAATGTCGCGATCACGAACAGCCTCTTCTATATTTGAAACTGCACGTAAACCATCTTCAAGTTTAAAATCGGGCAAATAGCGTTTATTTACGTGCGTCGCATTGATATCAGCTGCAACGGCTTCATCACGAATCCAAATCATGGTATCGCAGCCATTACGAACGGCAGTATTCGCCATCGCAGTCCCAAAACTACCACCACCCAAAACAGTAATACGTAGTGCCGTTTTTTGATCTACTGCTACAGGTTCAACCAAATCTGAAAACTTTAACTCTGACATTATTTTTATATCCTAAAATGGAACTATTGATTCCAATAACTTACATAATCTTCGGTTTGAATTTCGGCACGTGGTGGAATCGCTTTAACTGCCGTACCAATATATAAAATACCTGAGATCAAATCATCTGCACTGAGGCCTAAAGCCTGTTTGAAATGCACCGATTCCACCACTGCCCCACTACGCCACATACTCGAAAAACCTTGAGCTTGTAAGGACAAAATAAAATTCTGAATAGCAGCCCCACTACTTAAAGTCTGCTCAAAATTAGGGACTTTCGGATGCGATTGAAATTTAGTCAGTGCCAAAACCAGTAATGGGGCACGAAAAGGATGATTTTTAACACGCTCTAACTGTGCTGATTCCGTTTCGCCCAAATCAGCCAAGGCTTGTGACAATAACTCACCAAATGCCTCACGTTGATCTTCAGCAATTACGATAAAACGTGTCGGCTTTAAACGATGATGATCTGGTGCAGTCAATGCGGCTTGAAATGCCCGCTCTAATTGTTCTGCATTGGGAGCAGGCTCGACCAAATGGCCAATCGATTGACGTTGATGCATATTCTGGTGAACGATATCTACCGCGAGTTCCGTCATTAGGCTCTTAATCTTTCAAATTAAACAATACGTTTTAGAGTAGCACACTCTGAAAAGTTTGCTCTAGCGCTTCAGTATGAAATACCCAGTTTCAGCAAAACTAATTTTAAAATCCTGAGCACTTTTTAAACTGTTCGATAAGACTGCATTTTTCATACATTTCTTACATGATTCATCCGACAAGCTATGTTCCAATAAACAATGATTTAATAAAACATGACTGGGGTATGAAATGAAAAAGAATATCGCTATTGCTGGAGCAGCAGCACTAACACTACTTCTAAGCGCTTGCGCATCGACACCAAGCAACTCTTTAGCGATCCAAAAAGCTGACAATCAATACGAAGTTACGGGTATTGGTAAAACTGCATTGATTGCAAAAAACAACGCCATTGAAGCAGCAGCTAAAACGTGTGGCTCTAAAGCAACGGCGATTGTGAGTGATGAAAAAACCGAATATCAAGGCGCTTTAAAAGGCGTGGTGAGCGATGAAACTGGAAAAATGATCCAAGCAGCCGCTTCAGTACTGGGTTCTATTTCGGGTACAAACTCAGGCATTAACCAAGACAGTGACTATCAAACAATCCTGACTTTTTCGTGTAAAGCAAAATAAAGATACCATCAAAAAAACCGCTCATCTGAGCGGTTTTTTTACACCAATCACGTCAAACGATTAGCAATAACCTTCTAAACGTGTCAGTGGTAGTTTTTGCCCAATGGCTTTTTCAATTTCTGGTAGATAGAATGCATCATCTTCAGATAAGAAACTAATACTCACACCACGCGTACCTGCACGACCTGTACGACCAATACGGTGTACATAGTCATCCGACTGTTCAGGTAAGGTGAAATTCACCACATGCGATACACCATCCACATGGATACCACGACCTGCAACATCGGTTGCAATCATGATGTTATGTTGACCATTTTTAAATTGATCCAGCATTTTCAAACGTTTGTCTTGTGCGATTTCACCTGACAACATCACCACTTTATAGCCATCACGCTTTAAGTTGTCATAGAGTTTACGCACTTGATCGCGACGATTTGCGAAAATCATCACTTTTTCAATGGGCTCATCACGCAGAATGTCTTGTAGCAATTTATATTTATCAGACTTTGCGACCATGTAGACACGTTGTTCAACGTCCGCATTGGTCTTCTTCTCTGGCTCAATTTCAACAGTTACAGGTTCAAACAACCACTGCTGCGCAAGGTTTAAAACATCGTAACTAAACGTTGCAGAGAACATCAGAGTTTGACGCTGTTCCTTACGCGGTGAGAAACGAACAATGCGTTTGACTGAAGGAATAAAGCCCATATCCAATAAGCGATCGGCTTCATCAATCACTAAAAACTCAATCTGGTCGAGCCAAACTTCTTTTTGCTCAACAAAGTCAATCAGACGACCTGGCGTCGCCACCATAATATCGACAGGTTTTTTATCGAGTTGTGCTTTTTGTTTATCAAAGTCAACGCCGCCTAAAAGCGTCACGACATGTAAATCTGAGAATTTTGTGAGTTCTTTCGCATCGCTTTCAATTTGCAGTGCAAGTTCTCGAGTCGGTGCTAAAATCAAGGCGCGAGGTTCACCGCGGTAGCGCTGCTCTTGAATTGGGTTGTTCAGCAAGTCGTTAATCACGCTCACCAAAAATGCCGCTGTTTTACCAGTCCCTGTTTGCGCACGACCAATTGCATCGTGTCCCGCCAAAGTGAATTTTAAAACCTTTTGCTGAATAGGCGTCATATCCTTAAAACCTAAAGCATCAATAGCTCGTTTAAGTTGAGGATGTAAATTTAAGGTTTCAAAACCTGATGACATATAAGTGCGCTCTGACGAAAAATCACGAAAATTGATCTGTAGTATAAACAAAAACGCCCCAATTTACATTGGGGCGTTTTAAAGTACGTTCAGACAATTAGTCTAAAGGTTGTACTTCTTCAGCTTGGAAGCCTTTTTGACCTTTTACAACGCTGAATTCAACGCGTTGGCCGTCACGTAGTGAACGGTGGCCGTCGCCTTGGATTGCACGGAAGTGAACGAATACATCGTCGCCGCCATTGCGTTGGATAAAGCCGAAGCCTTTAGTGTCGTTGAACCATTTAACTACGCCTTGTTCACGAGCTGTCATAAGTTAATCCTCATTGTATCTAAAAGAAGGACCACCCGGTGTTGCAAACAGCAGACCAAACAAGGTTTAAAAATATTTATTATTTCTAAGCTTGTAATCATTCTGTATAACTATTAACAAAATCCCGGTTACATCCATTTGTAAAATAGGATTTAAAACAATTTATGGTTGTGTTAAATCCCAGTACGCGACGAGCTTAACATGGGTTAAAAACAATTCATACCCTTTTTTTTGATTAATCGTCTTTTTAATTCAGCATATTTTTTAACTAGTTATTTGTAATTTTGGATATAGCGACTATAGGCCTATAACACATGAAATATTTGGGTTTTGGCACTGAATTTGCTAATATTTCTACCCACCTAAATGTTGTGAAGCCTTACTAAGCTATATGAGTGATATCGAACAAAATACCAACATTATTGATGCAATGGGGCAACCATGTCCTATGCCTCTGTTGTTGCTTAAACGCGCACTTAAGAAGAGTCCGGCGCAGCATTTTCTATTAAAATCGTCTGATCCGCACAGTCAGATCGATATCACGCGTTATTGCGAAATCCATCATTTAACTTGTGTTTTGAAACAAATTAATGAACATGAATTTCACTACTTCATTGAATCTTAATTCTTTTCAATTACACTAAGTCTATTCACATTTGCATAAAAGTTTACATTTCTATACCCAATTTTCCATTATTCAGTGGAAGATTGGATTAAGATAAATTCAATTGTTGGGTAAAAATGAAATCCCTAAGGAGAACACATGAGTGACAGCAGCAATCAATTGATGCCCCTGTCATTATCGGCACCAGGTGTAAACTTGGGCGCTTATATTAGTACTGTCAACCAAATCCCGATTTTGACAGCGGAACAAGAAAAAGAGCTAGCTGAACGCTACTATTATGACCAAGACCTCGATGCCGCTAAACTTCTAGTCATGTCGCATCTACGTTTTGTGGTTCATATTGCCCGCAGTTATGCAGGCTACGGCTTACCTCAAGGTGACCTCATTCAAGAAGGTAACTTGGGCTTAATGAAAGCCGTTAAACGCTTCGACCCAAACATGGGCGTACGCTTGGTCTCTTTTGCGGTACACTGGATTAAAGCCGAAATTCACGAATATGTGATTCGTAACTGGCGTATTGTCAAAATTGCGACGACTAAAGCACAGCGTAAACTGTTCTTTAATTTACGTAGTCTAAAAAAATCGTCTAAAAAGCTCACTCTAAAAGAAGCTCAATCGATTGCAAATGACCTCAATGTGACACCTGAACAGGTGTTAGAAATGGAAGGTCGTTTAACTGCTTATGATGCAGCGTTTGAAGCTCAGGGCGATGATGACGATGAAGGTTCAACCCATGTTGCACCTGCGCTTTACCTTGAAGATAACCGCTACGACCCAGCGCGTTTGGCTGAAGAAGAAGATTACGAAGAACAGAGCACCAATGCTTTGCATGATGCGATGGAACAGCTTGATTACCGTTCGCGTAATATTTTACAGCGCCGTTGGTTAGATGATGAAAAATCGACGCTGCACGAACTGGCTGCTGAATATAATGTTTCGGCCGAACGTATTCGTCAGCTTGAAAAAAATGCCATGGAAAAAATTAAAGTGGCGATGTCATCGAACTAAGATGATACCAATACAGAAAAGGGCGAAATGCCCTTTTCTTTTTACCAATAAATGAGGCTTTTTGTCTTTTAACCTTTCTTCAAAATATGCTACTTTGTTGCGCACAGTGATATAAGTAAAGCATTGCATATGTGGATTGCGATTTCAGCTCTGAATTTAGCGTTTGCCGTTATATTAGGTGCCTTTGGTGCACATGGTCTCAAAGCACGTGCTACTGAAGCCCAATTGGCTTGGTGGCAAACTGCAACTGATTACTTTTTTTATCATGCGCTTGGTTTACTGGCGCTTGGTATTTTGGCCAAAGTCATCCCGCAACTTCCCATCAAAACCAGCTTTTTAGTGATTCAAGTCGGCATCTTCTTTTTCTGTGGTTCCCTCTATGTTATGGCATTGGGCTTACCGCGTGGCCTAGGTGCGATTACCCCGATTGGTGGGGCATTGATGATTGCAGGTTGGTTGATTCTGGCATGGAATGCCATGAAATATGCCAAGTAAACAACTAGGGATGAGCACGATGCAGATTTATTTAAACGGCGAACTACAGCACACCGAATGTAAAAACCTGCTTGAACTGGTGCAAACCTTTGCACTTGAAGGCAAACGTTTTGCTGTTGAGCAAAATGAAAACATTATTAGTAAAAGTAAATTGGAATACACCCCAATTTGTGCAATGGATCGAATTGAAATTATTCATGCCGTCGGTGGCGGTTAATACGGAGTTCACATGCAAGACAGCCCTCTCATCATTGGTTCTAGATCATTTCAATCTCGTCTACTGGTGGGCACAGGTAAATATAAAGACCTGCAAGAAACCGATTTAGCCATCCAAGCCAGTGGCGCAGAAATCGTGACGGTTGCGATTCGTCGCGTCAATATTGGTCAACACCCCGACCAACCAAACTTATTGTCCGTGGTCCCACCTGAAAAATACACGATTCTCCCGAATACAGCAGGCTGCTTTGATGCCAATAGTGCCGTGCGTACCTGTATGTTAGCGCGTGAATTATTAGACGGTCATAACTTGGTCAAGCTTGAAGTATTGGGCGATGAAAAAACGTTATATCCAAACATTACTGAAACATTGAAAGCGGCACGCACCTTGATTGACGATGGTTTTGAAATCATGGTCTATACCTCCGATGACCCAATTGTGGCGCAAGAACTTGAAAGTATGGGTTGTGTTGCCATCATGCCTTTAGGTAGTTTGATTGGTTCGGGTCTAGGGATTTTGAATCCACACACGATTTCTATTATTAAAGAAAATGCCAAAGTGCCTGTGTTGGTAGATGCTGGTGTGGGAACTGCAAGCGATGCAGCCATTGCCATGGAACTCGGCTGTGATGGCGTGTTGATGAATACCGCGATTGCTGCCGCTCAACATCCCATTTTAATGGCTTCTGCAATGAAAAAAGCCGTTGAAGCAGGTCGAGAAGCCTTCCTCGCAGGTCGTATGCCTCGCAAACGTATGGCCAACGCAAGCTCACCAGAAACAGGTTATTTCTTTAAATAATCTCTTAATCTGTTTTAAGCGATAAAAAGGATTCTTCTGAGTCCTTTTTTATTTATTTCAACACAAGGGCAGCTCTTTATGATGACCTAGGTTGTTGGGACATTTCGCCACACGCTTTGATACACTCAATGACACTTTCAAACATCTATAACCATATAAAAATGAGAGGAAGCGATGCCCATGCAAAAATGGATCAGACCAACACTCATAGTTAATGCCCTATTTTTCCTAACACTCACAAGCAATGCTTGGGCCAAAGTAGAGGAAAAACCGACTCTCAAAACAAGCTACCAATCTTTTGTGCCAAAAAACTGGAAGATTTTAGAAAAAGTCCAAGGCGATTTAAACCAAGATGGTCAAGCGGATATTGCCCTGATTATTGAAGACACCAATCCTGAACATTTTGTTAAAAATGATCGCTTAGGGAGTGATGTCCTCAATATCAATGAACGAAAGCTTTTGGTTTTATTGAAGCAAACGCATGGTTATCAACTTGCGGCAACTAATACTACTTTGCCGACAAAAGGCGATATAGAGTCCCCTTGCCTCGCTGATCCACTCGGTGAGACTGAAGCGTTAAGCATTCAAAAAGGTGTGCTCAAAATTCATCTGCACTACTGGTTAAGCTGTGGTTCGTGGTATGTGACCAATCACGCGTATACCTTCCGATACCAAGACCGTGCATTTAAACTGATTGGTTATGATGTCGATGATTTCCACCGTGCATCAGGCGACATCACGGCGCGAAGTATTAATTTTATGACAGGCAAAGTAAAAAGTACGACAGGCCAAAATGAGTTTGCTGAAAGCACTCAACCTGTCAAAGTTCAATGGACAACACTCAAACAGCGCTACACATTGAAACTCGAACAGGTTCAGTTCAATGAGCCACTGGAGTTTAAATAAACAGAGCGAAGAAAAGCGCTGTCAAACTTATATACATCACTTATTGCGCTTCTAAAATACGAATTTGTACATGAGCAACTGCACCTTCGGTTGCTTGAGCATGTTGCTGCATATTGACACTGTGCATATGTGTTTCTAAATGCTTCATGCTTTCCCATTTTTCATACATCATGATTGAAAACGGTACTTTGGTTTGTAATGCACTCTCAACAGCAGGATGGTCGATATACACATTATAGAGATGGCAACCGGGCTCTTGTAATACTTGCTCACGGATGTTGTTGAATGAATCAAGAACCGTTGTAAAATCTTGCTCTGAATGACAAATAATTTCAGCAATGACAGTTAACATGGTCACTTCTCCCGATTAAGCAAAAACTTGCGTCAAATGGTCACGGTACTGTGCCATATAGGCTTCAACTTCAGGGGCTTTAATCACATCATTGACAATAAACGTCGGTAAGGTTTGCATCCCTAAAAATTGATTGGCTTTGTGAAAAGGTAAATAAACCCCGTCGACCCCAACCCCATGGAAAAATTGTTCAGCGTCGTTAAATGCATCCATCGGTGCATTCCATGTCAACGACAGCATATAGTTTTTATCGTGAATCAGACCGCCTGAACCATACTTTTTTGAAGCATCCGAACGTGAGCGACCATCATTGGCATACAGACTACCGTGCCCTTCGGTAAAGACATCATCGATATATTTTTTCACAGTCCATGGTGCACCCATCCACCAACCCGGCATTTGGTAAATCACGCTGTCTGCCCACAGAAATTTCTCCACTTCAGCTTTTGTATCATATTCACTGTCGGCACGGGTCACTTGAACCTGATGTCCTAGACCTGACAAGACCTCTTGTGCAAGTTGAGTTAAGGTATCGTTTAACTGACCATTCGAGTGTGCAAAAGTTTTTGCACCGTTAATTAATAAAATATTTTTCATGGGAATAACCTAAAAGCCAAAATCTATGCAGGCACTATAAAGATTCTGTTCAACACTAAAAAGGAGTGAATCTGCAAAATATTATTGACTAAATATCAACAATAAACTTTAGAGTAATAAAAAAGCGCCTCTCGGCGCTTCTTCAATGCATCAAAATTAAGGAATTAGACCTTCATCTCGCATTGCAATTTGTACAGACTGACGTTCAGCCACTTTATTACGGATAAAGATAATATTTTTATACGGTGATAAATCATGTTCGATGCCATTTGACCAATTGGTGAGGACAAATAAATATGCATCCGCAGGGCCAAAATTATCATCGACCAAATAGTCATGATCCGACTCACCAATTTGTTTATCGATGTAACTGAGTAAACGATCAATCTCTGCGTAGGCTTTTTCTTTGGCAGCAGCATCTAATGGCGCACCGAAGAAAACGGCATAAGCATCATGTAATTCAGAATTTAAATAACCTAACCATTCTAAAACTTTGGCACGCCCCAAACCCGATGGCGGAATAAGATCTTGTTTTGGATCATGTTGTGCTAAAAATGGCAAAATGGCTACATTTTCAGTCAGAATCAAACCTGGATTAATCTCTAAAGCGGGTACATATCCTTTTGGATTAATTTCGTAATAATCAGCACCTTTTTCTGTTTTATGTGTTTTTAAATCTACTCGGACTAAATCAAAGTCAACATTAATTTCATTGAGGATAATGTGCGCCGCAAGCGAGCACGCACCCGGTGCATAATAAAGCTTCATATCTGATCCTTGTTATAACTCTATTCTCTGTTTTAAATGGCTTCTAACAAACTTTCAAGTGATCAAAACCTGTAAATTGCAAAAAAGCGTAAACGAAAAATCATTCGTTCGCCTATTGAATATTGTCTAATTCACATTTTTTTTCAAGTACAACAACACTGCAATTTGCAACAGAGTTGTTTTAACATAGCCCCCTTGACCCTAAAATGAATTTGATCTGTGATTAGCCTTAAAAAAGATGAATGGTTTTCTAACATTCGTACCGATGTTCTAGCAGGTTTAGTGGTAGGACTTGCCCTGATTCCCGAATCTATTGCTTTTTCAGCAATTGCAGGTGTAGACCCTCAAGTCGGACTGTATGCCTCCTTTTGTATCGCAGTGAGCATTGCTTTTTTTGGCGGTCGTCCAGCCATGATTTCAGCAGCAACAGGCGCGATGGCACTACTCATGATCACACTGGTCAAAGAGCATGGCCTACAGTATTTACTGGCGGCAACCATTCTCACTGGGGTCATTCAGATCGTTGCGGGTTATTTTAAAGTTGCCAAACTGATGCGTTTTGTGTCGCAGTCAGTAGTGTATGGTTTTTTAAATGCGCTAGCGATTTTAATCTTCGTGGCACAACTTCCAGAGCTCAGCCAAATGAATCACTGGGGCTATGCATTTGTCGCTCTTGGCCTCGCTGTCATTTATCTGTTTCCCTATCTACCTAAAGTGGGAAAAAACATTCCCTCACCACTTATTTGTATTCTTATCCTGACCGCTTTGGCACTGTTTTTAGGCACGGATATGCGTATGGTCAGTGATTTAGGTCATTTCCCTGATACTTTACCTATTTTTCTACTACCTGATATTCCACTGACCTTTGAAACGCTGCAAATTGTCTTCCCTTATGCCATCACATTAGCGACTGTCGGTTTGCTTGAAAGCATGATGACCACCACAGTAGTGAATGAAGTCACAGGCACTGAAGGTGACCGTCATCAAGAATGTCGCGGACAAGGTATGGCAAATATTGTGAGCGGTTTTATGGGCGGTATGGCAGGCTGTGCCATGATTGGACAGTCTGTGATTAATGTCAGCTCAGGTGCACGTACTCGACTTTCAACCTTAGTGGCTGGTGTATTTTTACTGTGTTTGGTGGTGTTTTTTAAAGACTGGCTGTCCTATATTCCAATGGCGGCGCTGGTTGCCATTATGATCATGGTGGCATTTACAACCTTCCAATGGGACTCGGTTAAAAACATCGCTAAACACCCGCTACAAAGTAATGTAGTGATGTTGAGTGTCGTGATGATTGTCTTAGCCACACACAATCTTGCCTTGGGTGTCTTTGTCGGAGTTTTACTGTCCGCATTATTTTTCATTAACAAGCTGGAAAGTACGGTTCATGTTCAGTCTGAACTGCTTAACTATACTCGTCGCTATGTTGTGAGTGGTCAAATTTTCTTTAGCAGCTCAGAGAAATTCTTTCAGTTTTTTGACTTTAACGAACATATTCAGAAGGTTGAAATTGAACTCAGCCATGCTCATATTTGGGATATGACTTCAGTTCAAATGTTAAATGCGGTAGTTGAAAAGTTTGAAGCCCACGGTGTAGTGGTCGAGGTGTTAGGCTTAAATGAAGCCAGCAGCACCCTCATTGACCGTATCAGCTCATAAAGTTGAAACCATAGGCAAAATAAAAGGGCGATGACGCCCTTTTATTGTCAATAAAGCGGATTAAGACTGATTCTTGCGACGTCTTAGGCTGCCATACAAGGCCAAACTGATTAATCCTAATGCAGACCACAGTCCTGTACTTCCCGCACTGGTTTTATCATCATCGTTAACCACTGCATCGTTTAAGTCTAAATCCACAATCACAGGGTCATGGTCAGAAGAGCGGTAAGCATCGTCCGCATAGAATGCAGCAATTTGCTCCTCCGTTTTATATTCTTCGTTATAGTCTAGTACCGTCGGCTCATCCGCATTGATATGCCATGCAAATGCTTTTTTCACCAAAGGGTAAAGTGCTGCATCGGCAATCGCATGGTCTAAATTGCCTGCACCACCATAACCTTGAGCATTACTGGCTACGCCGAAAACATAGCTATACGCTGTTTTCCCTTGACCAATTTTTTCATCGTTTAAAAGCACTTTATAGTTGGCTTGTTCAAGCGCCACAATGGGATCTTCTTTGGCATAACTGTTCAGATCACCTAACAGTAAGACATTTGGTTTACTCACCTGCGTTGGATTTTTTGCAACCCATTGCATTAACGCTTGCACCGCTTTAACGCGGGTTGGATTCCAGCAACCTTGACCGTCGCCCTGATCTGCCTCTATCGAGGTTTTATCATCTGGACAGCTACCTTTAGATTTCAAATGGTTCGGAATAACCGTAAAAGTCTTCCCACCTGATAGAGCTTGAAAGGTTTGCGCCATCGTGACTCGGTTTTTCTGACTCTGGTCATCAAAGACCGCTGCTTCATTGATTGGTTTGACGCGCTTAGCATTATAAATAATGGCAACAGCAATCGCATCGGTTCCAAGTTTGTCAGCATTCGGAGGCGTTACATATTTCCAGTCGCTTCCAAGCGCCTGAGCTAAATAAGCAACTGCGCTACGCTCGCCATAACCATTGTTGGCAATTTCCATCAGACCATAAACATCTGCATCAATCGCTTTTAATGCACTGACAATTTTCAGATGTTGCTTTTTAAACTCAGCCTCAGAACTTGCACCACGTTCCGTAGGAAAACCTTGCGCCAAACCATTGTCATAATTCAGTACGTTAAATGCTGCAACACGAACTTGCTGTGTAGCCTTTGCTGGAACGCTTGCACGAGGGTTTGTCGTGTCTAAGACTTGCGGCGCTGTTGCACCAAGCACAGGTTGAATTCGCCATTGGTTATAGCGGTATTCTAAAATGCCTTGTACATTTTGCAGTTGTGCGCCTGTACGTAGGGTGTTTTTAGCACTAAAGATCGTTGGCAACCACGGCGTTCTGTTCTGATTGTTATAACCATCATCCAAAATGAGTTTAGACCGTAAATTTTGTTGTGCCAGTGCTTTGGCTTCCGTTGAATGGGCCGGATATAAATTGGTTGGGATATATAAACGCGCAGGGCTTAAAGCCAACTGACCATAACGCCCATAATCATAGTTTTCACTGACAGTTAAAGTTTGAGGAATATTAACCAACATGCCTTGATAGCGTTTTGGTGCATGGCCTGACATTTCAGTCAAATTATCAAAGGGCAAATTGATCGCCATTGGCTTAACCAAGTCACTCGCCGAAGGATTACAGACGTTAATATCGCTGCTTAAATCTTGAAGCTGTAATTGGTTTTGATAGGTTTTCAATTTGCCTTTGAAAATGACTTCCTGCCCCACTTGACCACCGGTCACACTACTTGAAGAAGGAACATAGACAAACACCGCATTACTGCTATTGGCTTTGGCTTGAGCATCTGGGGTTTGGACAAAGAAACCTGAGAAACCATTGTTATAACGATAATCTGCCGTAATTACGCCTTTCACCACATATTCCTCCTCTTGCGCTGCACTTTGCAATGTCGCAATTGGGGTCGCTGTCGTACTACAGCTCACGGAGCTTAGAGGGGGTGCCGTATTTCCAGCAAGATAACTGGAAAATGCATTTCGGTCTGACCATTTTTCCCATGCCGATGCCAAATCAAACGGTGCGGTAACGTCAATCCCTGCACTGGATACATTATTACTTAATAGTGTGCGTTTAAAACTATTCGCTGTTGCAACACTACCCCATCCAGTGCTTGGTCTTTCACCCACTGTGCCAAAGCGGTCAATCGCAACGCCATTATGATAAAGCACCAAAGCATCGTCACCATTGAAAGCTAAGTTCGCCTGCTGTTGCACCGCATCGCCCAGAGCTTCTTTTAAAGCAGAATGCCCGACCAAATAATGCCCCCTTGCCGCCAATTGACCTGTCAAACTCACTGTCAAATTTGCATTGGTCTCACCATTTGCGTATTGCTTGATCTGATATTCTGCCAAATTGACCGTCGTCGGATCTGGATTATAAATTTCCAATCCTTTCTTATTTTTGCTTCCATCTACATACTGACTAAACAAGAGTTGCGAATACGCAGGAAAGGAACAACCCGCCAAAATCAGGCTCAGGCTTAATATCTGTGGCTTAAAATTCTTCATCATTTTTTATCAGTTGGTTAAATCAGCTGGCAGGTTAATTTTTATTCGTTACATCATGATTAATAAATGATGACAGTTTCTAGGCTGAGCAAACTCAATGGTGCTGAATTTAATAAATTCTGAGTAAAAAATTTGACTTGTCCTGCTCAGGACTTACAATACCGCTTTCGAATTTCTACATCTGCCAAAATTATGACGAATGATCAATTAGACCAGCAAGTCGTCGAGCTAGACAACTTAAATGAACACCGCGAAATTGTGACATTTATGCGTCGTTCATCTCCGCTGAACACCTCGCAACGTACTGCGCTTGAACAATATGGTCACATGATTTTGGAATATCCTGTAGGTGACTTACGTCAGCAGTTTGAACATCCAGAGCGTCCGCTCACGGTTGAAATCGGCTTTGGTATGGGACGTTCATTGGTCTTGATGGCGCAGGCCAACCCTGAACGTAACTATGTCGGGATTGAAGTGCATGTTCCGGGGATTGCGCAATGTGTGTATGAAGCTGGAATTGCAGGTTTAACCAATCTTCGTCTTTTAGATGCAGATGCCATTCAAGTATTACGTGAAATGCCAGATAACAGCATCAACGCTGTGCAACTATACTTCCCAGACCCATGGCAGAAAAAACGTCACTTCAAACGTCGTTTTGTGTCACATGACCGTATGCCGCTGGTTGAGCAAAAGCTAGAAATGGGTGGCACATTCCACGCAGCGACAGACTGGGAACCGTATGCAGAGTGGATGATTGATGTACTCGATAACCGTCCAAATCTTGAAAATATGGCAGGTAAAGGTAACAGTTACCCACGTCCAGACTGGCGTCCACAAACTAAATTTGAACGTCGTGGACTCGAAGAAGGTCATAAGATTAACGACTTCTTATTTAAGAAAATTAAATAAATTTTAGATCTTCAAAAAATAGGGCCTAGAGCCCTATTTTTTATGCTTAAAAATGTTAAAACACATGCCTAATTTCAACCGTTGGATCATGTTCATCCAAACGTTTTGCCAAAATATGTAAACGTCGTGTCGGCACTGCGGGAAACAAATGATGTTCCACATGATAAAACATGTTGTAGGTTACGACCCGTTTAAACTCATTACGCACAGTACGCGCCATATACACATGATCTTCCGTATCATGATGCACCGTCCATACCGCAAAAAATGCCGTCATGCATTGCCCAATCAACATGGCACTGACATGGTATTTTAAAATACTGATATCCAAGACCACAAAAACCAAAAACAATACAATGACGTTGGCAACCAGCTCAGCAGACATCCATTTTTTCTGGTTTTTAGTCCCAACCTCAAAGGCTTTTTTATGCAACATCCATGGAAAAACAGGGCCAAAAAGTAAGGCTTGCCACCACTTCATGGTTGCACTTTTCGCTTCAATATCCTCATCCTGCATACAGTGCTGATGGTGTCGGAGGTGATTAATTTGTACTGCATGCATCGAACCGAGCATGACGATGCTCAAAACAAACATCACCCAATGGGTCGCAGGTCGGCTAATCCCTAAGGCAAAATGAAAAGCGTTATGCACCTGTCTGAGCCCTGTTAAGAAAAACATAAACGAGCAAAACAGCGCCAAGACATACCACTGTAAACTTGCAAAAATAAAAGAAACGATCAACCACGGTAAAGAGATAAATAACTCACTGATCACATCGGCACGGCCTAACTGAACGAGATCTTTCCACTGCACTTGTTCTAATAATGAATGTGAACGCATACGCCCTCTATTTGTTTGTATTTATTTTAAGCAACACTGTACCGAATCTTAGGGCATAAAAAAAGCCACGTTTTCAGTGGCTTTGCTTGTTCTTTGTGACTCGCTTTTTTGTTTATTATTTTAAATGTCAACTGTGACGTTGACTGATCTGCTGACTCATTAAGGCATACACTTCAGCAAGATCCGCTCGTTGAGCTTGCGCAAGCATCTGTTGATGCATCTGTAAAATATTCTGATCCTGACGCATCGCAGGGCCAGTTTGCATCTGCTTCGGATTATTCTGTGTGGCTTTCTGCGCGGTTTCTAAAATCAAGGGGTATAGCAGACTAAAATCGACCTGCTCTGCATCCACCACTTGTTTCGCCATGTCATAACAATAATTACTAAAATTACAGGCAAAGACAGCCGCTAAATGCAAACTTAGACGCTGCGCAGAGCTGTAGCTATACACGCGTTGGCTCAGGCTTTCTGCCAGTGTATGTAATCGTTGAAGATCCATATTTTCAGTGGCTTCTACAAACAACGGCGTATTTGACCAATCAATTTCACGTTCTAAGCTAAAGGTCTGTAAGGGATAAAAAACTCCTGCACGTGCATGTTGCGTCGACAAAACTGAAAGCGCTGTACTCCCCGAAGTATGTACAATCAACACATTCGGCAGATATTCAGTCAAGGCCGAAATCACACTCGGAATAGACTGATCACTTACTGCAATCATCACCAAATCCACATCAGCATTTAACTGCTGAAAATGACTGACCGCCTTTGCATGTACGACTTGTGCCAAATCTGTAGCTTTGTCAAAGCTTCGGCTATAAATATTGACGATTTCATGCTGAGACATCAGGGCTTTGGCCAAATGATGAGCCACCCGCCCGGCTCCAATTAAACTGATCCGCATCTTCATTTCACTATTTTAAAATGCCTACAGCATGCCAATAAAAAAAGGATGAAGCAATTCATCCTTTTTTATTAAATTGACACTGACCAACTAAAACTTACGCAGGGTCAAAATCTGTTCACTACGACCAAATGGCCCTTGCTCATCGTGCAAAACCGCACTGGTTAAACCGATACCATCATCACCATATTGCTGCGTCGCTTCCAAACCTAACCATTTCCCTTGGGGTAAACGGTATAAATGCAGTTGTAGGTCTAAATTGGGAAAGCCCCATCCAGATGCAGGATTTTGACGTGGCACAATACCGTTGGCTGTGTCGACCATGCCCAATAAGCGCACAAAACTTGATGTGTCCTGAGCTTCCACCATGTCCAAATCATTATGTAACCAGACAATGCCTTTACCCGCACGGTGCCCTTCTGCCGCACGTGTCTCAATACTTTGGATATAACCACCCGGCCAACATTTCATCCCATCCCATACTGGCAAAGTTTCAGGATGTACAATCGATTGATCTTCTAGCCCTGCAATTGCACTGGTATCTTGCTTCATCATTTTCCAAGCACGGGCCACAATACAGGTCTTCCCGTTTGCCTGCATTTCCGCCTCGATCAGTTCAATGGTTTTTCCAGCACGAATGACACGGGTATGCACCGTAAACTCACCAAAAGCGATCAGTCCAAAAATATCTAAACTCACGCGTCCAATGCGCATCTCATCACGTGGTTGAAACTGCTCTAACTCTGCACACAAAACCCCTGTTGCAGGTGCCATGTGCTGTTCATGCGGGTTCCATGCGCCTTGTGCATGAATATTGGAAAGATAAGACGCCGTACAGCTCCCATCACTGTGCTGTTCACGATTTAAAAGTTGATAATAGGCTGCCATGTATATTCCTTCACTCTTATCTTTAAAATGTATCTTTTTACTGCAATTGGTTTTTACTTTTGTACAAAAAAACCATAATAATTCAACAATTGACTATAAGTTCGTACTTCATTAAATCCAACTTTAGTCAGAAGCTCTCGCATCTGGCTGACCGAGACCAAATAAAAATCTTGTTGTAGCCGCTCAATCATTTTTTCACTCTGTATCACTGTCAAACCATTGCTCTGACATAAGGTTTGTAGAACCTTGAGTTCAGTGTCATCACTAGAGCTCATCAGGTCATAGCTCAGTAAAATAGCTTGTGTTTTAAGACAGCGTAAAATGTCGGCAAAGAAGAATGACTTTGCTTCAAGTGGAATAAAATGTGCCACCAATATGGCTAAAGCGGCATCAAACTGTGCACTTTCTTGTAATGCCGTCGTATCACCATGAACAAAGTGAACCCGCGTTAAATCACTATGGGTCTCGCTCAATAACTGCTGCGCTTTTTCAATCATGGTCAAAGATGGGTCGACAGCGGTAAAACTCCACGTCGGATGCTGCGCCAACAAATATGAAAGCTCATAACCTGTACCACATCCCACAATCAATACGTTCGCATGTTCTGGTAAATGTGTTTTTAAAATGGCTTGAATTTGCAGATGAACCAACTCATAACCTGGAATGAGCTTACGAATATGTTGATCATAACCATCCACTACAGTTTGACTCTGAAAGTCTTTCGCCATTTTATTGTTCACTCATCTACTTTTATTCGTCGCCCTAAATCTACACGTTCATCACCGCATGTTCTAGCACTTAAGCCACAGCCATAGCATCGACCGTTAACTCAGCAAGTTGGGGTTTGGCTTTTTCTGCATGTAAACCCAGTTTTTGAAAGAGTTGTTGATCCTTGCCTTGTGCTGTATTTGGCGTAGTCAGCAATTTCTCACCAGAAAACAATGAGTTTGCACCGGCCATAAAAGCCAAAGCTTGATCTGCATCGGACAACGATTCACGTCCCGCAGATAGACGAATATAACTTTTCGGCATAATAATGCGCGCTACGGCAATTGTGCGAATCCACTCTGTCACATCTAACTTTTCAACTTCTGCCAAAGGCGTACCCTGCATTGGGACCAGCATGTTGATTGGCACAGATTCGGGATGTATCGGTAAAGTCGCCAATTCAAACAATAAGCCAATTCGATCTTTGGTCTCTTCACCTAGGCCAACAATCCCGCCACTACACACTTTTAAGCCTGCCTCTCGAACATGACTTAAGGTATCCAAACGGTCATCAAAACTACGGGTACTAATCACATTAGGATAGTACTCACGCGACGTGTCTAAGTTATGGTTGTAATAATCGAGTCCTGCACCTTTTAATCGTTCGGCTTGGGAGGCATTCAGCATGCCTAGGGTCATACAGGTTTCTAAACCCAATGCTTTGACTTCACGTACCATATCCAAGACATAAGGCATGTCGCGCTCATGTGGATTTCGCCATGCTGCACCCATACAAAACCGTGTAGAACCCGAGGCCTTCGCCTGCTGTGCTTCGCTAATGACCTTTTCAACCGCAATTCTTTTTTCAGCTTCAAGCTTTGAGTCATAACGCGCAGACTGTGAACAATATTTGCAGTCTTCAGGGCATTTTCCTGTTTTGATCGACAGTAAAGTACTGACTTGAATGGCATTCGCTTCAAAGAACTGACGATGAATTTGCTGTGCTTGAAAGACCAAATCTAAAAAAGGCTGTTGGTAGAGTGCTTGTATTTCAGCGCGAGTCCAATCATTTCTCAGGTGCATATTCTATTCCTTTTGCTTTTCACTTCGGACTTTCCTTTGGCTTTAACCCAACAAAGGAAAGTCCGTCTTCAACCTTATGCGATTTCTTTCAAGTCCAGTTCATTACGCATAAATTCCTGCAATTTAAACTTCTGTGCTTTGCCCGAAGCCGTCATTGGGAACTCATTAAAAAACCGGACATAACGTGGAACTTTATTGTGTGAAATGTGTTCCGCACAGTACTGACGGATCGACTCTTCAGTAATTTCATGATGCTCATGTAAAATAATACAAGCACACAACTCTTCACCATAACGTGCATCTGGCAGACCAATGACTTGGACATCACTGACATCAGGATGGGTATATAAAAAGTCCTCGATTTCTTTCGGGAATAAGTTTTCTCCGCCACGAATGACCACATCCTTAATTCGGCCTTTAATTTTCACAAAGCCTGCTTCGTCCATTTCTGCGATGTCACCTGTATGCATCCAACGTGCTGAATCAATCACTTCTTGTGACTTCTCATGGTCTTCCCAATACCCCAACATTACCGAATAGCCACGAACACACAGTTCACCCAACTGACCGCGCGGCACAACTTTGCCTTGTTCATCAACAATTTTAATTTCAAGATGTGGATGGACACGCCCTACGGTTCCGACCCGTTGTTCAACTGAATCTGAAGTTGAACTTTGTGCACTAACCGGTGCCGTTTCAGTCATACCATAGCAAATGGTAATTTCAGACATATGCATCCGATCAATAACACGTTGCATAATTTCACGTGGACACGGACTACCCGCCATAATGCCTGTACGTAAACTAGAAAGATCAAAGTCATCAAACTGTTCATGCTCTAAAATGGCAATGAACATGGTCGGTACACCGTATGCAGCAGTACATTTTTCTTGTTGAATGGCTTTTAACGTTTCTAAAGGATTGAACACCGCCGATGGATAGACCATGGTTGAACCATGCGTAATACAGGCCAAATTACCCATCACCATACCGAAACAGTGAAAGAGCGGTACAGAAATACAGACTCGATCGGCAGGGCTTAAGTGAATGGCTTCACCAACAAAATAACCATTATTGAGAATATTATTATGTGTCAGCATTGTGCCCTTCGGGTTACCCGTGGTGCCCGAAGTGAACTGGATATTGATGGTTTCATCAAACTGTGACTCGCTAGCAACGAGCTCTAATTGATTGAGCTGTCGCTTACTGGGGGGAGAGAGTAAGTCGCTAAAACGATGCAAACCCGTATGTTCTTCTTCATCAATTTTAATAATATATTTTAAATGTGGCAGTCGTTCTGCCTTTAACACTTTATTTTCAGCACCTTTAATTTCAGGGGCAATTTTCATTAGAATATCTTGATAATTGGTGCTTTTAAATTGCGATGCAATGACCAAGCCCTTACAAGAGACTTTATTCATCACATATTCGAGCTCATTACTTTTATAGGCAGGGTTCAAGTTGACTAAAATGATACCCGCTTTAAACGCAGCAAACTGGGTAATCGTCCATTCCACACAGTTCGGTGACCAAATCGCAAGTCGATCGCCTTTCTTCAAGCCCAGTTTTAGTAAACTACAGGCAAACGCATTGACCTGAGTTTGCAATTCCTTATACGTGAGTCTGACATTTTGATGCAGGCTGACAACAGCATCTTGTTCCGCATACTGCTGACAAGCCTGATCAAATTTCTCACCAATCGTCATGCCTAATAGGGGCTGACTGCTCGTTCCATAGGCATAACTTAACCGTTCTTGTGTCATCGAATCGATCTCCTTGATTCATTGTAATCTTGTTATTCAACTTTAATTGTTCTATGACTACTTCCCTTCAAACACCAAGCCTTTGTGTTCACACCTGCTACTATTTTTCCTCCTGAACCTGAACTGCATTGACACAAAATTCGGCAATTTGTTTCACAAAGTAGTCTTTATAGTTTTGATCAAACATCACATTTCGAGACGGATTTAAAGGCTCAATCACCACAAAAGTCATGGCGCCGACCACACAAAGTGCTGCGGTATTTAAGTCTTCAAAACCGAACTCGCCGTTAATTTTCCCTGCGGCCAGTATCTCTTTCATGCTCTGTTTAATCAGTTGTTTACTGCGAAAACGCTCATGTTCTAATTCAGCATCAACTGGTTCAAACATGAGTGAATACGCAAGTTGGGGGCTATTCATGGCACGCTTCACAAACGTGGTCACCGCTTTGTCTAATTTCTGTTTTGACGAGAGCTCACTTTCAGCAATGTGATTTAAAATTTTCACCTCATGCTGAATGGCCTCCGAAAGAACCTCAATTAACACTTGGCTTTTGTTATCGAAGTAACGATATACCAAACCACTGGAAACACCTGCACGTTCAGCAATCGCTTGAATTTGTGCGTCCTTAATCCCCCCTTGAGCAATAAGTTCACGAGCGGATTGCAAAATCGCTTGGCGATTTTGTTCCATTCGTTCTTGCATCAACGATGATCTTTTATAACTCATAATTCTATTCTCAACCAGATAAAATGAATTGTAAATCAATTTGTGAATTTTAGTTCACTTTTTTAAAAATTCGATGTATTGTAAAAATCAAGCACAACAAAAATGCTTTATCAGGAACAATAAATACACTCATAGGACGAATGAAGAAATGACCTTCCAAAGCTTAAATTTCGGTTTAGATGAAACACTCATTGCACTGCGTGATTCCGTTGCGGCTTTTTGTGCCAAGGAAATTACTCCTATTGCGCAACAAGTCGATCAGAACAACGAATTTCCAGCTCAGTTGTGGAAAAAATTTGGCGATATGGGCTTACTCGGTCTGACCGTCAGTGAAGAATATGGCGGTACAGGCCTAGGTTATTTGGCACATATCATTGCCATGCAAGAAATCTCACGTGCTTCAGCTTCGATTGGTCTTTCTTATGGTGCACATTCTAACCTATGTGTGAATCAAATTAACCGAAATGGCAGCGAGGAACAAAAGCAGCGCTATTTACCTAAGCTAATTTCAGGTGAATACGTCGGTGCACTCGCAATGTCTGAACCAAACGCAGGCTCAGATGTAGTCAGCATGAAACTCAAAGCTGAAGATTGTGACGATCACTTTCTGTTAAATGGTTCAAAAATGTGGATCACCAATGGTGGTGATGCTGATGTGCTTGTAGTGTATGCCAAAACGGATCTGCATGCAGGTGCTAAAGGCATGACAGCCTTCCTTGTAGAAAAAGGCATGGAAGGTTTTAGTCATGGAACACATTTAGACAAATTGGGTATGCGTGGTTCGAATACTTACCCGCTGTTCTTTGACAACGTGAAAGTGCCAAAAGAAAACGTAATGGGCGGTGTTGGAAACGGCACCAAAGTGCTCATGAGTGGTTTGGATTATGAGCGTGCGGTTTTAAGTGCAGGTCCTTTAGGCATTATGGATGCCTGCATGGACACCGTGATTCCCTATATCCATGACCGTAAACAATTCGGCCAAGCGCTCGGTGAGTTCCAGTTGATGCAAGGAAAAATTGCCGATATGTATTCGACTTGGTTGGCATGTAAAGCGCTAGTCTATGCCGTGGGTGCTGAGTGCGATAAGGCCGACCATAGCCGTAGCCTACGTAAAGATGCAGCCAGTGCAATTTTATATGCTGCTGAAAAAGCCACATGGATGGCAGGTGAAACCATTCAGACCTTAGGTGGAAATGGGTATATCAATGAATTTTCTGCAGGCCGTCTATGGCGCGATGCAAAACTCTATGAAATTGGCGCGGGAACTTCTGAAATTCGCCGTATGTTGATTGGCCGTGAACTGTTTAATGAAACAGCTTAATCCTCCACAACAATAAAAATGACAAGGATGTTCGTGATGAATCAATTACATAGCAAGATCAATATTCGAAGTGAAGACTTCAAAACCAACCAAACCGCGATGCAAAGCTTGGTCGATGACTTAAAGCAAAAAGCAGAACAAATTGCTTTAGGCGGCGGCGAAGCGGCGCGACAAAAACATTTGGCACGCGGAAAACTGTTAGCACGTGATCGTATTGATCAGTTAATTGATGCAGGCACGGCATTCCTTGAAATTGGTCAGTTGGCAGCACAAAACGTCTATGCAGACGATGTACCTGCGGCTGGTGTCGTTGCTGGTGTAGGTCAGGTCAATGGTGTGACCTGTATGATCGTCGCCAACGATGCGACAGTGAAAGGCGGCACGTACTACCCATTGACGGTGAAAAAACACTTACGTGCTCAAGAAATTGCGGAGCAAAACCATTTACCATGTATTTATTTGGTGGACTCAGGCGGTGCTTATTTACCCATGCAGGACGAAGTTTTCCCTGATCGTGATCACTTTGGACGTATTTTCTATAATCAAGCCCGCATGTCGAGCATGGGAATTGCCCAAATTGCGGTGGTAATGGGCAGTTGTACAGCTGGGGGGGCATACGTACCTGCCATGTCTGATGAAACCATTATTGTGCGTAACCAAGGGACTATTTTCTTAGGTGGCCCACCGCTGGTGAAAGCAGCAACAGGTGAAGTGGTCAGCAGTGAAGACTTAGGCGGTGGTGATGTGCATACTCGCCTGTCTGGTGTAGCGGATCATTTAGCTGAGAACGACGAACATGCAATTGCCATTGCTCGTAACATCGTGGCGAACCTGAATAAAACACCACAAACGCGTGCAACAGAGATTGAAGAACCGTTATTTGATGCAACAGAACTGTATGGCATTGTGCCAAGTGATGCACGTAAACCATTCGATATTCGTGAAGTGATTGCGCGTATTGTTGATGGTTCACGTTTTGATGAATTCAAAGCTCGCTTTGGCACCACCTTAGTCACAGGTTTTGCCAAAATCTATGGCATGCCCATTGGCATTATTGCAAACAACGGTATTTTATTTTCAGAGTCTGCTCAAAAAGGGGCTCATTTTATTGAGCTCTGTACGCAGCGCAATATTCCCCTACTGTTCCTTCAAAACATTACTGGCTTTATGGTCGGTCGCCAATACGAAAATGAAGGCATTGCCAAAAATGGCGCCAAACTGGTCATGGCTGTTGCAACCGCAAATGTCCCGAAACTTACCCTTGTGATTGGTGGTTCATTTGGTGCAGGCAACTACGGTATGTGTGGTCGTGCCTATTCTCCACGCTTCATGTGGACATGGCCGAACTCGCGTATTTCAGTCATGGGTGGTGAACAAGCGGCAAGTGTATTGTCGACCTTAAAGCGTGATCAAATCGAAAAACGTGGCGAGTCTTGGTCTGCGGCAGAAGAAGATGATTTTAAACAACCTTTCCGTGACCAATTTGAACGTCAAGGCCATCCATATTATGCATCGGCGCGTTTGTGGGATGACGGTGTGATTGACCCTGCACAAAGCCGTCAGGTGCTCGGTTTAAGTTTAGCCGCAGCCTTAAATGCACCCATTCAACCGACCAAATTCGGCGTGTTCCGCATGTAGGAGATGAGCAATGAGCTTTCAATATTTACAACTCGAACAACGCGACCAAGTGGCAACGGTATGGATTAATCGTGCAGAAATGCATAATGCCTTCAATACTCAAGTGATTGAAGAACTGCACCGCTGCTTTAGCGAACTCAACACGCGTGATGATGTTCGTGTCGTGATTTTAGCAGGACGTGGCAAAAGCTTCTCAGCAGGTGCTGACCTGAACTGGATGAAAGAAGCAGGACAAGCCTCACAGGCTGAAAATGAAGCCGATGCACTGAAACTAGCGAAAATGCTACAAAGTTTAGCGACTTTAAAACAACCAACCATCGCCCGTGTGCAAGGCATTGCTTTTGGTGGTGGGATGGGACTGGCTTCTGCCTGTGATATTTGTGTGGCAAGCAGCGATGCTAAGTTTGCGACCTCTGAAGTTCGCTTAGGTTTAGCCCCTTCAACCATTAGCCCTTATGTGATTCGTGCGATTGGTGCACGTCAGGCTTCACGCTACTTTTTAACCGCAGAGCGTATTTCTGCGGAGCAAGCCCTACACATTGGTCTAGCGCATGTGGTGGCCGATGCTGAACAGTTAGATGAAAAAGTCACAGAAATGGTCGATGCCTTACTTTTGGGTGGGCCAGCAGCACAAACGGCTTCAAAACAACTTATCCAAATGGTCGATCAGCAAGTGTTAACCGAAGCATTGTTGTTGCAAACAGCACAACATATTGCCCATGTACGCCAAGGATCAGAGGCGAAAAATGGCTTAAATGCTTTTTTAAATAAACATAGTCCAGTCTGGATCAAGACGACGGCATAACAACAAGAAAGGATATCGATATGTTTAATAAAATCTTAATTGCAAACCGTGGTGAAATTGCTTGTCGTGTGATCCGAACTGCAAAAAAAATGGGCATTGCCACCGTTGCAGTCTATTCAGATGCTGACGCTCAAGCACAGCACGTGCAACAAGCCGATGAAGCCATTTATATTGGCGAATCTCCTGCTGCACAAAGCTACCTACAAATTGAACGTATTATCCAAGCTGCCTTAGATACAGGCGCAGAAGCAATTCATCCAGGTTATGGCTTTTTGTCTGAAAATGACCAATTTGCCAATGCCTGCCAAGAAAACAACATTGTCTTTATTGGCCCACCTGTAGATGCCATTTTAGCCATGGGCCTCAAAGCCACTTCTAAATCCTTAATGGAGAAAGCAGGTGTACCGCTGACACCGGGCTACCATGGCACCAACCAAGATCCTGATTTTTTAAAACAACAAGCCGATGCCATTGGCTACCCTGTACTGATTAAAGCCAGTGCTGGCGGTGGTGGTAAAGGCATGCGTTTGGTTGATCGAGGCGAAGACTTTTTAAGCCATTTGGCTTCATGTAAAAGTGAGGCGCGTTCAAGCTTTGGCAATGACGATGTACTGGTTGAACGCTATGTAGTACAACCGCGCCATATTGAAGTGCAAGTTTTTGGTGATACACATGGTAACTATGTGCACCTCTTTGAACGCGATTGTTCGGTACAACGTCGCCATCAAAAAGTACTAGAAGAAGCGCCTGCACCCAAAATGGCAGAGCCAAAACTCGAAGCCATGCGCCAAGCCGCTATTGATGCAGCACGTGCAGTGGATTATGTCGGTGCAGGGACAGTTGAGTTTATTGTGGAACAAGACGGCACGGCGTATTTCATGGAAATGAATACTCGCCTGCAAGTTGAGCATCCTGTAACAGAGATGATTACAGGGCAAGATTTGGTGGAATGGCAACTACGTGTCGCTTTTGGTGAACCGCTGCCTAAACAACAACACGAGCTCAGTATTCATGGTCATGCATTAGAAGCGCGTGTCTATGCTGAAGAACCTGAAAAAGGTTTCTTACCTGCAATTGGTAAAATCCACTACCTGCACTACCCTCAGCAAAATGAGCATGTCCGCGTAGACAGTGGCATTGTTGAAGGGGATGAAATCACGACCTTTTACGACCCAATGATTGCCAAATTAATTGTTTGGGCAAAGAATCGTGAAGCCGCACTCACCCAAATGCACCATGCACTGAGTCAATTCCATGTCGATGGCTTGGGCAATAACATTGCATTCTTAGACCGTTTGGTCCGTTCAGAATCGTTTAAAACTGCCAACCTAGACACCAACTTAATTCAACGTGAAGAAGCGTTTTTACTGCAGCACAATGAAACAGCCTCTTCAGAGCTCATCATTACGGCAGCATTGATTGAACTCTTGTCCCGTTTTGCCAGTAATAAAACAGCTGCAAATCCTGTATGGCAAGCCGAGTCTCTATGGCGTTTAAATATTAATGCTAGCTATGCCATTAAACTGGCACTAAACGATGAAGAACATAAAGTCTATTTCAGTCCAACGGCAAAAGGATTTACAGCGCAGTACAATGGACATAGCGTTTTCATTCAGGGTGAATTGTTAGAAGCACATTTAGCTAAAATTGAATGTAAAACAAGCAAAAAGACCTATGCTTATAGTTCAAATTCACACGGCCTAACCCTGTATGCAGATGGTCAAAGCTATAAATTTGCACATATTCAGCCTAACTTTAATACGGAAGATGATGCTTCTGATGCCAACAACTTAAAAGCACCAATGCCAGGTGTGATCACGCAAGTCTTGGTACAAAACAACAGCGCAGTGAAAAAAGATGATGTCCTCCTCACGCTGGAAGCGATGAAAATTGAATATTCAATTCGTGCTCCACATGATGGCATTGTCTCTGCGGCTTACTTCCAAGTCGGTGATCAGGTCAAAGCGGGTGATGAATTGGTTGAGTTTTCAAGCTTGGAAGGTGCCGCATGAGTGAATTTGTCAAAATTGTCGAAGTCGGGCCGCGAGATGGTTTGCAAAATGAAAAGACACCACTCACTTCGGATGACCGTCGTAAACTGATTTTAGATTTAATGCAGACAGGACTCAGTGCCATTGAAGTGGGCTCTTGTGTCTCTGCAAAGTGGGTTCCACAAATGGCACAGAGTGATGAACTCTTTGCCAGCTTACCTAAAGATCCGAATATCAGTTTTAGTTTATTGACTCCGAACTTAAAAGGGTTTGAGTCTGCATTGGCTGTCGGCTGTCAGGAGGTTGCTGTTTTTACCGCAGCCTCCGAAAGCTTCACTCAAAGAAACATCAATTGCTCCATTGATGAAAGCTTTGAAAAATTTGCAGACATCATGACTGCAGCGAAAGCTCATCACCTCAAAGTGCGTGGTTATGTGTCTTGTATTGTTGACTGTCCCTATGAAGGTGCAATTGCGCCGAGCAAAGTTGCACACGTCAGTCAACGTTTGCTGGACATGGGCTGCTATGAAGTGTCCTTAGGTGAAACGATTGGCGCGGCGACACCAGACCGCGTGAAAAAAGTCTGGCAGGCATGTTTAGCTGAAATGGATGCCGCGAGTTTAGCAGGACATTTTCATAATACCTATGGCATGGCGATTGCCAACATTTACCAGTCTTTAGAACAAGGCATTCGTGTATTTGATTCGTCCATTGCAGGTCTAGGTGGCTGCCCTTATGCCAAAGGTGCATCGGGCAATGTCTCCACAGAAGACCTTTACTACCTACTCTCCAACATGGGCTATGACACAGGGATTGATCTTGATGCACTGATGATTGCCAGCCAAAACATCAGCCAAGTACTACAACGTACCAATCCATCTAACTATGCCAATGCCTACTGGCAAAAGCGCTGTGCCTAAGCCATTCAATTGATAACGAGAACACTATGGTCAATAAAGTTTATTCAAGTGCAAAGGATGCACTGCAAGATGTGGTTCAAGATGGTCAAACCCTAGCGGTTGGTGGCTTTGGTTTATGCGGTATTCCAGAAAGTCTAATTACGGCCTTGAAACAAACGGGCGTGAAAAACCTCACCTGTATTTCGAACAATGCAGGCGTCGATGGTTTCGGCTTAGGACTCTTATTAGAAAGCAAACAAATCAAAAAAATGATTGCTTCCTATGTAGGTGAAAACAAAGAATTTGAACGTCAGTTCTTAAGTGGGGAGCTTGAAGTGGAGCTCACCCCTCAAGGTACACTGGCAGAAAAACTCCGTGCTGGAGGTGCAGGTATTCCCGCTTTCTTTACCGCAACAGGCGTCGGTACGCTTATTGCCGAAGGCAAAGAAGAGCGTATGTTTAATGGCAAACCTTATATTCTAGAAAACTCACTCACCGCAGACATTGCACTCGTGAAGGCATACAAGGCCGATACTGCAGGTAACTTAATTTTCCGTAAAACCGCACAAAACTTTAACCCTGTATGTGCGATGGCTGGAAAAGTCTGCATTGTCGAAGTTGAGGAAATTGTTGAAATTGGCGCTTTAGATCCAGACCAAATTCACCTGCCGGGTATTTATGTCAATCGCATTGTGCTGAATGCAAACCCTGAAAAACGTATCGAACAATTCACATTAAAAGAGGAGGCTTAACCCATGGCTTGGTCTCGTAATGAAATGGCACAACGTGCAGCGCTTGAGCTGGAAGATGGTTTTTATGTCAATTTAGGCATTGGCTTACCCACACTGGTGGCCAACTATATTCCTGAAAACGTCAACGTCTGGTTGCAGTCTGAAAATGGATTGTTAGGTATTGGCGAGTTTCCAACAGCCGAAACAGTCGATGCCGATTTAATCAATGCTGGAAAACAAACTGTTACTGCACGTCAGGGCGCCGCATTTTTCTCTAGTGCAGATTCTTTTGCCATGATCCGTGGAGGTCATGTCAATATCGCCATTTTAGGGGCAATGGAAGTCTCACAAAATGGCGATTTGGCCAACTGGATGATTCCGGGTAAAAAAGTCAAAGGCATGGGTGGCGCCATGGATTTGGTTGCTGGAGTACAAAAAGTGGTGGTGCTCATGGAACACTCTGCAAAAGATGGTACGCCGAAAATTGTCGAGCAGTGTAGCCTGCCCCTGACAGGCAAAAATGTCGTACATCGCGTGATTACTGACCTCGGTGTCATGGACATTACGCAGGAAGGTGTGAAATTAGTTGAACTGGCGAAAGATGTCAGTTTTGAAGATATTCAAAAAGTGACAGGTGTTCCCCTCATCCGCTAATTCGACATCATTTATACAATAGAAAAATAATCCAATGCCTTTAAAGCAGCGATCCTGTTTTAAAGGCATTTCTATCAGCACGGATAGGCTGAATCAAAAATTCATACCTTATAGATAAAAATGGAATCAATGCATGGAAAACTCTCAAAATATTTTGCAACGTTTTGCACTAAGTGTCAGTGATTGGTCGGAGAAATGGTTTCCAGACTCTTATATTTTTGCCCTATTGGGTGTCGTGATCGTCGCAATTGCTTCGATCAGCATTGGCGCACCTGCCAAAGATGTCGCAGTGTCCTTTGGTGATGGTTTTTGGAGTCTGATCCCTTTTACCTTACAAATGTGTATGCTGATTGTGGTTGGTTATGTGGTTTCTGTTTCAAAGCCTGTAGAGCTGCTGATTCAAAAAATGGCCCGAATTCCCCATAGTGGTCGCGGTGCAATTGTTCTTGTTGCCACGGTCAGTTTATTAATTTCGCTGATTAACTGGGCAATGAGTACGGTACTGACTGCCCTGCTGGTGATTGCGTTAGCTAAACGCAAAGAACTGAATATGGACTATCGTGCTGCCGCTGCCGCCGCGATTATTGGTATGGGAGCAACGTGGGCCTTAGGTATTAGTTCTTCTGCGGCACAACTGCAAGCCAACAAATCCAGCCTGCCCGAATCGATTTACAATCTAACCGGTGTGATTCCCTTTACCGAAACCATTTTCTTGCCTCAGTCGATGATCATGACGGCTGTATTGATTATTGCCTCGATTGCTATTTCATTTTGGTCTGCACCCAAAGGGCAAGACATTAAAACCATTGATCAATTCCCCATCCAGTTTGAGGAAGAAACTAAGCCGACAGCAACCACAAAACGCCCAGGAGACTGGTTAGAGAACTCGCCTTTATTGAGTATCTTGATTGTGCTCTTGGGTCTAGTTTGGATGTTCAATGAGTTCAGCAAAAGTAATCCGATCTTGGCCATTTCAAGCCTAAATACCTACAACTTTATTTTCCTGATGCTGGGTATTGCACTACATGGTACGCCACGAAATTTCCTCAATGCTGTCACCAAAGCCGTGCCAGCAGTCTCAGGGGTCCTGATTCAGTTTCCGCTGTATGGCAGTATCGCCTTTATGATGACGCAAGCCTTGAACAGTCATGATTTGTCGCTATCACATTATATTGCTGAGTTTTTTGTTTCGATTGCCTCCAAAGAGACCTTTGCCATTGTGATGGGCTTATATTCTGCCATTTTAGGCTTTTTCATTCCTTCTGGCGGCGGTAAATGGATTATTGAAGCACCCTATGTCATGCAAGCAGCACATGATTTAAAAGTGCATTTGGGCTGGTCGGTGCAAATCTATAATGCTGCTGAAGCCTTGCCGAATTTAATCAACCCATTTTTTATGCTGCCCATGCTTGGCATTCTCAAATTAAAAGCCAAAGATGTGATTGGCTTTACCGTCACTCAATTGGTTTTCCATCTGCCTTTGGTGCTGTTCCTACTTTGGATTTTAGGTCGTAGCCTGACCTATATGCCACCTACCTTCTAAACGAGGGACAAAAAACACAATCTAAATAAAAAAGGACGAATCATATTCGTCCTTTTCTCATTCTATAAAGCGTATTTTTAATGTAGTCCAATTAATTAAACACATTATTTAAATACACAATGCGCTCATTAGTTTTTTGGTTAAAGCACTTGGTATATTGCAATTGTTGATCTTGGGCACGTAAAGCATCATCCCAATATTGCGACTGCTTTTGATAAGTTTCTTTTTCACTATCCGTCATTTGGTAGACACTTTTTTGGGAAATCACTTTACAGTCCACATCACGCTTTTCAAACCACTCCGTTTGGTCTTGTTGTAGCTGCTGTTTTTGTTCCTCAGTGAAATTGTCCCAAGTTTGGTTCAGACGTTCCACCACTTTGACTTGGTCAGCGTCCAGTTCTTTCTTACGAATATTCATGGCTTTCTGTGCCAGTTCCATCTGCGCAACTTCTTGCTCATTATATTGTTTTATATTCTTTTGTATTTCTGCATTTTCTTTTTCATATGCCGCAAACTGAACCGCATGCTGAGTCACCAACACTACACCATCAATCACGCCATTTTGATTGGGTACATTCAGGCTAATGCCTTCTTTATCTGTTTTAATGATGTTATAGCTGAATGCACCTTGTAGCTGATCATTGTCTAAGTTGAGTGAATATTCCCCCTCTTCTAAGACATCACGCAAAGTACTTTGATAACCGTCCTCACACTCTTCGCATGGACGCGCTAAAAACGCATTTTCAGCACGTTTCTGTAACCCTTTCGGGAAAATCACCACCAACTGGCTTTCGCAGTCCAATTGCTTCGCTGTATCAGGCTTTTCTGTAGTTGTTGAAATCCCTTTAATTTCAAAGCGAATGCCGTTATTAATCTGCGTTAATAATTTTTCATCGGCCTCATATTCACGGCTATCACGCAAACGGCGGTCTAAGGCTTTTAAGTATTCAGCTTTTAAATGCGCTTGAATTTGTTCGACATTGGCAGGAGCCGTACAACTCCAATCTGACATTTCTTGCGGTTCAGCAACCGTTTCTGTTTTATTCTCGGTTCGGTTACAAGCACTTAAAAATAAACTGCTCAAGATTAGACTGGCAAAAATTGTTTTCTTCATCATTGTTATAAAACCATAAGGCTGTTGTTTTTCGCAGCGTATTTAACCAAAAAATAAGCTTTTATGCGAGTAGCTATATAAAAGAACCCTGCCGTAGCAGGGTTAAAACATCGCTTAGTTGACCTTTTCAACACCACGATCATCCACTTCACGCACCACACCCGAGTCTGTATTTAAAACCTCAAACTCGATACGGCGGTTTTTAAACTTGCCTTCATCGGTTTGATTGTCTGCAATTGGCTTTTCTTGCCCATAACCAATGGCTCTCAACTGCGCAGGATCGACACCTTTAAAAATTAAATAATCCACCACCGCTTGTGCCCGATTTTGCGACAAAGTTTTATTGACTGCCGCATCTCCCGTTGCATCTGTATGCCCCATCACGGTAAGTTTGACTTGCGGTGCTTTTTGCATCAGCGCTGCGGCCTGATCCAAGATCGACTTATTGGCATCAGGTATCGTCGATGAAGCTGTATCAAAGTTAATAATTTGCAAATTCAATGCCGTGGCAACATCTAATGCTCGAACTTGCTCAGGATTAATTTCTGCCAGCGCACGCTCAGCATCACTAATACTGGTATCCACGGCACGGTTTACATCCAGTGGTTGCTGCGTCACAACTGTCATATTACGCAGTAAAGGTTTAATTTGATCTGCCACTTTAAGTGCATTGGCTGGATCTTGTGATTGAATCGATAACTGATTGCCAAACCATGTTAAATTTATATTTGGCACACCTTTCAATGCACTGATTACACTGGGTATCGCATCTTGGTCAATAAATTCAGTGTGATACATACTCTGCATATCTGCACCACAGCCGATGCTATTATTAAAAATTTGCTTTACTTCTTTTTGCAAAATTTCAACATAAGCTGCATTGGCTGAGAAAATTTGGCAAGTGACCAAGTCTCCTGTTGCCCCTGTGGTGATTTGAAATTTAGCAGGTTGGCTGGCATTCACATTTGCAACTGGTGCTGTTTCAGTCGTGGCTTTTTCGGTACAGGCCCTAAAAATAAAAGCAAACAATGCCGCAAAAATAATTAAAGCCAAAATTGGCAGTAAAAATGACCGTTTCTCATCTACTTTTGTGGCATGTACACTTGCAGGTGCGACATGTGTAGCCTGTCCTTGTAAGGTATTTACCCCTAATCCAGCCAGTAACGCGCTTGCCCACTCAGGTAATGCACGACTAATGGAATCTGTGTTGACCTCTAGTAAATGGGAAATCGCTTCAGGTTCTGAAGAGCCTGCCTCAGTGGCTAAAAATGCTAATGTAGGTGTAATCGAACGGCTCAAGGTACTTTCAATTTCATCTGCGGGTGCTGGCCCGCGGACATGCTCCAAAAACTGTTGCTTTAGACTGACATTCGATGCAAAAGCATCATTGAGACGTGGATTCAACTGCTGTTGAAATGCAGGAATCAATTCAGATTTTGACTTTAATATAGACAGTAAAATTGGTAAAAAGGATTGAATTGCTTGATTTTTTTCAAGTAAATGTTGTGTATCACCCTCTAAAACAATTGCAGAGACATTTTGTTTTAGTAAATCCATAAAATCGACATTCATGAAGTCTTACCCCACTTTTTCTCATTGTTTTCATCGTCATTTTTCAGTTTATCTGTTCATTTTTTATACTTTGTAAAATATTGTATTTACATCAGTTTTATCTAGGTCCAATAAAAAAGCCAGCCGAAGCTGACTTTTTAATCCACGTGTAATGCAATGTTTAAGCTGCAAAAGTTTTTAGAACTTTTCCTTTCACCACTTGATTGATCAAAGGTGTATTTTTACCTTGCGACAAAATATTGTCTTTATTCACAATCCAGTCTAACTCAGGATCAACCAATACCCAGCCTGCTTCAGCAGTCCAACGTTCAAGCATATTGGCTACCGTGGCAGGTGCAATCGTGACTTTTTCGACCCATTCCAAAGGACTAAATAAACCTTCACGTACCAATTGCACACCAAAAGCTACATAGGTATCAAAAGCAGTGATGCCCGGTTGCGTTTCAGCAAATGGTGCTAGCTTTGCAGAACTGCTTAACGGTTCATGATGTGTACAAATCGCATCGATCACTCCACTTTTCACACCTTGGCGAAGGAGCTCTTTATCCGACTCAGCACGTAACGGCGGACGGACATGTGCAAGTGAGTTAAAGCCATCAATCAACTGATCTGTTAAATGCAGCTGATGCATTGCCACATCACAAGTGACTGGCAGGCCTTTATCTTTAGCGATTTTGATCAAATCGACAGAAGTGCCTGTAGACAATAAGCCAAAGTGAGCACGAACACCCGTCGCTTCAATCATTAGCAAATACTTGGCAATCGCAATGGTTTCGGCAATCGCAGGGATGGTCGGTAAGCCCTGACGCGATGCCACAAAGCCCTCATGGACACAGCCATCTTTGGCAATTTGCGGTTCTTCGGCATAAAACACCACAGTCATACCAAGGCCAGCTGCGTATTCTAAAGTGCGCAGCACCACATCGTCATCTGCAAAAGGCGCATTGGCATTTGAAACGGCTGTACAACCACCCTTTTTGAGACCCGCCATATTTGCAGGTTGATTACCTTGTAGACCTTGGGTTTGAGCACCAATCACTTCAAGATAAATGCCGCCATCCAACATGGCTTTTTCCATCAAACCATGAATCAAAGCACCATTGTCTTGCACAATCGGTTTTGAGTCTGGCGGTGTAAACACATGCAAAATACCATTTTCACGCGCAGCACGACCTTCTGATTTTAATGTCCCGTGCTGTTGCTGACCTGGTTCACGTAGGCGTGCACATAAGTCCACCATGGTTGGCATTAACCACTTGCCTTGACCATCAATTGTTTCAGTGACATTGGCTGTTTCAGCAACCAGCTTGCCATTTTCGATATACACCGTTTGAACCGCATCTGTTTGATGAATTGGGTCAAGAACACGTACATTTTCAATTTTTACAACAGTCATGACTTATTCCTTATACCGCAATCGCGTCTAACAAACCTTGCTCTTGCAGTTGACCTTGCATTGCAAGCGCCAAAACTGCCATACGTACAGCAATCCCGTTGGTCACCTGATTTAAAATCACAGACTGTGGACCATCAGCAATACTGGAATCAATTTCGACACCACGGTTCATAGGCCCCGGATGCATCACGATGCAATCAGGTTTTGCCATTGCAAGACGTTCTTTGTTTAAACCGTACATTTTGTAGAATTCAGCTTGAGATGACAGCGCAGGCGAATCAATACGTTCATTTTGAATACGTAAGGTAATAATCACGTCGCAGTCTTGAATCCCTGCTTCCATGTTATTAAATAAACGTACACCTTCACCATATTCATCAAAACCATATGGCAGCAGCGTGTTCGGTGCAATTACGCGAATGTCTTTACACCCCAGTGTTTGTAATGCAGCAACATCTGAACGCGCTACGCGTGAATGTTTAATATCACCAATGATGGCAATTGAAATATCTTCAAATTTCTTTTTAGTTTCACGGCGAATGGTCAGCATGTCCAGCATGGCTTGTGTTGGATGTGCATGACGGCCATCACCTGCATTGATAATTGCAACGTGTGGACAAACGGTTTGGGCAATGAAATGTGCCGCACCCGATGAAGAATGGCGTACCACAAAAATATCCGCAGCCATCGCTTCTAAGTTCCACAAAGTGTCTCTAAGCGTCTCCCCTTTGGAAGTACTTGAACGTGCGATATCAATATTTAATACATTTGCAGAAAGGCGTTTTGCCGCTGCTTCAAAAGTAGTACGAGTACGGGTTGAGTTTTCAAAGAAAAGGTTCATTACCGTTCGACCTTCTAAGAGGTTGTTGGTAATCAGCTGATTTTGGTCATTAAAAAAGGACTGCGCGGTGTCCAATATTTTTGTAAGAGTTTCTTTAGAAAGACCTTCGATGGTGACGAAGTGTTTGAGATGACCATCTTGGTTGAGTTGAATCTGACTCGGAGTATGCAATGCTGCCAAGTGCATGAGAGATTCCTTGTACGTTAAGTTAACGCATTATACAGATTTTCTTTTTGATTTGGACCTCAGTTTAAAACAATTGCCTTAATTATCATCGTCTTCAAAACTAAGATTATGAAATTCTTATCTATTATTTCAACCAGTTAAATTAAACCATCAAAGGCTAAATTAGCCAAATTTAGAGCTCATCAAATTGCTATAAATATCAATTCTATAGAGTTTCTTATCTCATTTATCCCAAGCGGACATTTAAAAAAGCTCTCTTGCGAGAGCGATCCAACTTCAGCGATTCTTATCGTAAAGCACCAATATAGTGATGTGACACTTGGGCACGGTAGATTTCTTCTTCAGTGGCTTCCAACTCATGTCGTGTCGTGTCTACCTGTTTAGGTTTTTCGATCACGGCGGTTTCTTCATAGTTAAAAACATCCATGACACTGTCTAAACGACTCACCAATCGAATCAGTTCAGCATCTTCTGTACTTAAAGCAAGCTCTGCCATTTGACGTGCATAACTTGGGTTTTCCACCAAATACATCACATCAATTACACGCCCCGATACACGGCGCAGACGTGCATAAAGTAAAGTTGCAATTGAAAAAGCATCAGCATGACTTACAACACCGCGATCTAACTTGGTCGACATATTCATCCCCTTTCAAGTGAAAAATATTTACTGACGATCTATCAGAAATCAGTCAGTAAATTAAACTTGCAAGGATTTAGCAAAATACGTACCAAAAACGTTATTGTTCACATGGTGATTCATTTATTTTGATATTTCCGCTGAGTAGAAGCATATTTAAAAAACCATTCAGAGGCAAAATACGTTAAACTTTAGCGAGTTTATTTTGTTTTATTTTGGTCTCTCAAATTTATGAAAACCGCTTCGCGTTTAAGCAGCTATTGGGTTACGTGTGCCGATGGCTTAGAAACCTTACTCCAAGAAGAATTAGAAGGTTTAGGTGTTCAAAACATTGAACGTTTTCCTGGGCGTTTAGTTTTCAAAGGTACACTGGAACATGCCTATCGCATTTGTATGTGGTCGCGTCTTGCTTCGCGTGTACTCACACCAATTCATGTCCATGAGCTGGAATTTAGCCATGACGCACGTGATGTCGCTGAAGAGCTCTACGAAGGTGCAATGAACTTTGATTGGTCGCTAATTTTTGCACCACAAAGCACCTTCGCCGTTCGTTTACATATTGAACGTGAAATTAAGGTGAACAGCCAGTTTGCAACTCTACGCGTAAAAGACGGTATCGTCGATTCATTCATGGAAGCTGTCGGTAAACGTCCAAGTATTGATATTAAGCAACCTGAAATTACCATTTATGCACTCGCAGGAAAAACTGAACACACATACTGTTTAGACTTATCTGGTGATTCATTGCATAAACGTGGCTACCGTCGTTATATGACCGATGCCCCAATTAAAGAAAATTTAGCTGCTGCGATTTTACACAAAGCCAAGCTCCTTACAAAAAGACCCGATATTTTCCTTGACCCAATGTGTGGTTCTGGGACGTTCATTATTGAAGCATTAATGATGCTGACTGACCGCGCACCTGGTTTAGTTCGTCGTTTCGGTTTCAATGGATGGAATGGCCATGACCATGATCTGTGGATGAGCATTAAAGCGGAAGCTGCTGAACGTCATCAAACAGCCTTGGAACAACCGCTCCCTAAGTTCTACGCATTTGATGCAGACTGGGAAGCGGTAAAAGCCACCAAGCAAAATATTATTGCTGCTGGTTTTGAACGTGTACTTGACCAGATCCAAATCGAAGAACGGACTTTAGCCGACTGGCCAAACTTTGAAGCCGAAGGAAAAACCGCCTTTATTGTGACCAACCCACCTTATGGTGAGCGTTTGGGTGATAAAGCCTCAAACCGTGCTTTATATTTAGGCTTATCTGCTTTACTGCAAAAGAACTTCCCAAATCAAACCGCAGCAGTTATCGCTGCAGCCGTCGAGCAAGCAGATGTATTGGCGCTGAATGACCCACAAACCATGCGTTTGATGAATGGTAAACTGCCAATTTACGTGCGTTCAGGTTCAGTTAAACCTGTTGCAGTGATCAAGCCGTTCTTGGAAACATGGCAACCGCAACAGTTTGAAGCAATTGAAGGCGCTGAAGACTTTGCTAACCGTTTACAAAAGAACATGCAGACCTTAAAGAAATGGGCAGTGAAAGAAAACATTCACTGTTTACGTTTATATGATGCCGATCTTCCAGACTTTAACGTTGCAGTCGATTTGTATGGCGAACGCTTACATGTCCAAGAATATGCGCCGCCGAAAAAAATCGATCCTGAAAAAGCCAAGAAACGCTTCAATCTTGCTTTACAGGCCATTCGTGCGGTGACAGGTTTAGGCCGTGATGCGATCTTTATCAAAACACGTGCTCGCCAAGAAGGTAAAACTCAATATACCAAGCAAAGTACTGCTTCTAAGCGTTTTATCGTGCAAGAAGGCAAAGCAAAAATCTTAGTCAACTTAACTGATTACTTAGATACTGGCTTGTTCCTCGACCACCGTCAAATCCGTCTACGCATCGCACAAGAAGCGCGTGGTAAGCACTTCTTGAACTTGTATAGCTATACCTCTACAGCCAGCTTACATGCAGCTTTAGGCGGTGCAGCAAGTACCACCAGCGTCGATCTTTCAAATACTTATTTGAACTGGTCTAAAGAGAACTTCGTCTTAAACGGCTTAACGGTCGATCATGCCGATGAACAACATCAGTTCTTTGCTAGTGATTGTTTTGAGTGGTTAAAAGAAGGTCATGAACAGTATGAGCTGATCTTTATTGACCCACCAACCTTCTCAAACTCGAAGAAATTCTACGGTACCTTTGACGTACAACGCGACCATTTATCATTGCTTAAACGTGCGATGAACCGTTTAACCACGGATGGTACTTTGTACTTCTCAAACAACTACCGTGGTTTTGAAATGGACGAAGAAATTTTGGCGTTCTTTGATGTCGAAGAAATTACCAGTGAAACCATTGGGCCTGATTTCAAGCGCAATCAAAAAATCCACCGTGCGTGGAAAATTACCCATCCAAAAAACTAATGCACTGAAGATGAAATATCAGTAGGTCTTTCATCTTCGCTAAATTTTGCATTAGACAATTTTCAGATATAAAAAAGGGACGAAATACGTCCCTTTTATTATGTTAGATCATCATATTTTGCATTATTCAGTCAGGAAATTGGTTTGCCCATATTTGTAATCAACTGACATTTTCATGACATTCCCTTCACGTTTCACCTGCCCTGAACTCTGCATCGTCGAAAGCATGGTTTCGATCTCTTGATCAGACATGCTGACGCCACCTTTTTGCAGATAATTATTCATGATGCGCGAGATCATATTTTTATCAAACTGAACATCTGCTTTATATTCCATTAAACTTGGCATCATTTTTACCATACCCATCACCGTCGATTGATGACTCGGCATAATACGCCCCGTCACACTTGCTTGTGCAACCCCTTCCCCGATAGCAAATTGGTTCTCTTTGGATTCAAAACGGAAACCCTCATTGATCACTGCCAATAAAGCTGGCTCCATATCTTTTTCCATTGCCTCTTTTGCCAAACAACTGTTTTCACTTTTCGCCAAAATATCAAACAGCGTCTGTAATTTCTGTCGGTTTACATCGAGTACATTAAAATTAAACTGTACGTTTTGGACTGCGGGTGCTGAAGGCATTTTCATTTCATCTAGACGCAACAACATTTCAGTGTTTACAACTCGGTCTGTCAGCTCACTTTGTGTTTCTATGCTAAAATTCTTCAGTTCGGCATTGGTAGGTTTATTGATATCTCGATCTGACATTTTCAGCAGATCCATCTTAATTTTGGTTTCACCCGCCTCAAGATATTCACCATTCAGCCCTTGGTTACTTTCTAGCTTTAGCCCCACCATTTGCAAATGTATATTTGGATCGGTGACTGTTAAATTCGGAATTTCAAGCTGTAAATCCAGTATCTTTAACTGTTGTTCGATCGGTTTTGCACGAAACTTTAATGTCATCGGGTCTAATCTAGACTGGAGTTGAGCTTCATTGCGGGTAATCACTGGCGTAGTCAGGGTACTACTCAAAGTACCCAACCAATTCACTTTGCTTTGTACTTTCAGCGGTTCCTTCAACAAGGACTGAAGTGCACCGGGTGCCTGAGTAATGTTAATATCTGAACGAATCGCATATCCATTCCAACTCCGTTGAATATGATCCTGCCCCTTCAATTGGATCACTTCTTTCGGTTTACATGGGTCTAGTACTAATTCAGCGGTCCAGTTTGCACTGCCATTTAAAGCCCCCATTTGAAATTGTTGATATTGCAACTTTAAATCATTCGACTGTTTGGTGCTGTGTTGATAATAAGCCTTCAAACTTTTATCCGCATAAAGATTCCCCCCTACTGCGACCACAGCAAGCGTAAGTACGCCTCCAATACCCCACTTCAATTGAGTCATTTCTTCTATCTCAAGTTGTTTGTTTTTTATTAAAATAAATTATAAAGAGAATCTTTAAATAAAGATAATTGTTTTGCAAATAAATCACTTAGATGCAATATCCATCACATAAATGTGAAAACTTACGTCACATTTTTGCTTAAAAGTGTCATCTTTTAACATTTCTATCACGCAATAAAAAACCCAGCCGAAGCTGGGTTTTTTAGTTTCAATGCACCGTTTAAATGATTAACTCATTTTCACTTTGTCAAAGCTCAACTGACCATCTTGTGCAGTGATCATAATATTGTCTCCGGCCACATAGTAACCCGACAATATTTTTTGAGCTAAGTTGTTTTCAACCTGTTGCTGGATGGCACGTTTCAATGGGCGTGCACCGTAAACAGGGTCAAAACCAGCGTCAATCAATAAGTCAAAGGCTTGATCATCCACCGTTAAGCGCATATCTTTTTCAACCAAACGATCACGTAAACGAGCCAATTGGATATCGGCAATACCACGAATTTGCGCTTTTTTGAGTGAATGGAAGACCACTAACTCATCAATACGGTTGATAAACTCTGGACGGAAATGTTGCGTCACAGCATTCATCACCACTGCTCGAACTTCTTCATCCAAAGGATTATCACCCAACTCACGCACATCACTCGAACCTAAATTCGATGTCATGACGATCACGGTATTTTTAAAGTCAACCACGCGACCTTGCGAATCCGTTAAGCGTCCATCATCCAACACTTGGAGCAAGATGTTAAACACATCGGGATGTGCTTTTTCCACTTCATCGAACAGCACGACACTATACGGTTTACGGCGTACAGCTTCGGTTAACACACCACCTTCTTCGTAGCCGACATAACCAGGAGGCGCACCCACCAAACGGCTGACAGAGTGTTTTTCCATAAACTCGGACATGTCTATACGAATCATGGCATCGTCACTATCAAACAAGAAGTTTGCCAGTGCTTTAGTCAACTCTGTTTTACCAACACCAGTTGGGCCCAAGAATAAGAACGAGCCGCTTGGTCTGTTCGGATCGGACAAGCCAGCACGCGAACGACGAACCGCATTGGATACTGCAACCACAGCATCATCCTGCCCGACGACACGGTTATGTAGGAACTCTTCCATATGGAGAAGTTTCTCACGTTCACCTTGCATCATTTTAGCCACTGGAATGCCCGTAGCAGCACTAACGACTTCTGCAATTTCATTGTCAGTGACTTTGTTACGCAGTAGTTTTGGCTCTTCTTTTTCCTCAACGACTTCTTCTTCATTGAGACGTTTTTCCAACTCTGGAATCACACCATACTGAAGACGCGACATTTCACCCAAGTCGTTTTCACGCTGCGCTTTTTGAAGCGCAATACGCGCCTGATCTAATTCAGCTTGAACTTGTTTGGTACCTTCAACTAAGGTTTTTTCAGCTTTCCAAACTTCTTCTAAATCATTGTATTCGCGCTGAACTTCGCTAATTTGCTTTTCAAGATGAGCGACTTCCGCACGACTACCGGCATCTTCATCCTTTTTCACTGCTTCAAGTTGCAGTTTCAATTGAATCAAACGACGTTCAAGTTTATCCAAAGCTTCTGGCTTAGAGTCAAGCTCCATTTTGATACGAGAAGCCGCTTCATCAATCAAATCAATTGCTTTATCAGGCAATTGACGGTCAGTGATGTAACGATGTGACATTTTCGCTGCTGCAATGATGGCAGAGTCTAAAATTTTCACACCATGGTGTACTTCATAGCGCTCTTTCAAACCACGTAAAATCGCAATGGTGTCTTCCACACTTGGCTCATCAACCAACACTTTTTGGAAACGACGCTCTAGCGCAGCATCTTTTTCAATGAATTGGCGATATTCATCTAATGTGGTTGCACCGACACAGCGTAACTCACCACGTGCCAGAGCAGGTTTGAGCATATTGCCTGCATCCATTGCACCATCGCCTTTACCTGCGCCTACCAGCGTGTGTAATTCGTCGATGAACAAAATGACTTCACCATCCTGTTTAGACAAATCTTTCAGTACTGCTTTTAAGCGCTCTTCAAACTCGCCACGGTATTTAGCACCCGCAAGCAAAGAACCCAAATCTAAAGATAAAACACGTTTACCTTGTAAGCTTTCAGGCACCTCACGATTAATAATCCGCTGTGCCAAGCCTTCAACAATGGCTGTTTTACCCACCCCCGGTTCACCAATCAACACTGGGTTATTTTTGGTACGACGCGACAAAACTTGAATGGTACGACGAATTTCGTCATCACGCCCAATCACAGGATCTAACTTACCTGCAAGTGCGCGTTCAGTTAAATCAATGGTGTATTTATTTAGAGAATCACGTTGATCTTCATGATTGTTGCTCATGACTTTCTCATCACCTCGAATTTTTAAAATGACTTGGCGTAAGCTGTCTGCTTGTACGCCCACGCTGTTGAGTAGCGTTTTAGTTGCCCCCACTTCGGCCAAGGCTTGCATCACCCAATCGGTAGACAAAAACTCATCGCCTGCTTTTTGAGCAAAACTATCTGCCAAATTCAGCGCTTTGACTGCCTCTGAACTTAAGTTGACGTCTCCTGTAGGATTTGTCAGTGTTGGTGCATCAGCTAGTGCTTGTTTTAATTTGCTTTGTAAAGCAGGTAAATTGGCACCCGCTTGTTGCAACAAACTCAGATTGGAGGTTTCATCTAACAATGTTGATAAAATATGAATACCTTCAATTGCGGTATGGTCTTTCCCCACTGCAAGTGATTGAGCATCTGAGAGAGCTTGCTGTAAGCGGTTTGTGAATTTTTCAAATCGCATTCTTGTTTTCCTCACAACAAATTTCGAACTTGATAGATATATGGGAACAATTGCTAAAAATTCAATTCAAATTTAATTAATTTTTCTACATTTTAACTTATTTTTCATTAGTTTATCTTAAAAATAAACTCATAAGACTCGGTTATAAGATGGGTCTTCTCCGCCTTATTTTCAAGCGCCAACCTAGATTATTTATGTATTAAAGACCACGACGACCTATCAATCCGTGACAACCAAAATCATTTGATCAATTATTAATCAAAAAAGCAACGCATTTTTCTATTTATTCGTGTGATGAATTGTGTCCCAGTTTACGGAATCAAAACAAAAGCGTGAAGCATGAAAAAGGCCGATCACTAGATCAGCCTCAAATGACTTAAAAGTCAGCGTTTAATTTGCTGCAATAATCTCAAAATCATGGGTGATTTCAACCCCACCATCCATCAACATTTTGCTCGCAGAACAGTACTTTTCTGCCGATAATTCCACGGCTTTTGCGACTTGTTTTTCCTTCACCGCATGACCCGTAATCACGAAATGTAAGTGGATTTTTGTGAACACTGCAGGGATGCTATCTGCCCGCTCTGCCTTGATTTCACAGCGTACATCGGTAATTTCTTGGCGTGATTTTTTAAGTATGGTCACGATGTCAAAAGAGGCACAACCACCCAGTCCTGTCAGGATTAATTCCATTGGTCTTGGACCACGGTTTTCACCCCCATATTCTGGCGATCCATCCATGATAACACTGTGACCACTTTGAGTTTTTGCTTCGAAAGCAACATTCTCTAACCAATGAACAGTTGTTTGCATTGCAAGTACCTAAAAAAAGCTATAGATTGACGAAGTGACTGTACACTAACATAAATTGAGTTGATAAGGAATTTCAGCTCTGTCTGACTGTGTGACAAGTTCACCCTAGGTCTGTGCGATCTATATTTTATCCATTTTCGGAACCGTTAGCATGACTTCAAGCTTTTCACAATTAAGCACTGATGCGCTGTCTCCAGGTCAACTCCCCGAGTCAGTCAAAGCATTATTAAAACGCGCATATATTAATCGTTATCCTAAGCGTACCACCATCGTAGATGCAGGCTCAGAATCTAAATCTTTATATTTGATTTTAAAAGGTTCGGTCTCCATTATTCTGCGTGAAGACGATGAACGTGAAATCGTGGTCGCTTATTTAAATGCGGGTGATTTTTTTGGAGAAATGGGTCTATTCGAAGCAAACTCACAACGTACTGCAGAAGTGCGTACCCGTGATGTCTGCGAAATTGCTGAAGTGACTTATGAAAACTTCCATGAACTCAGTAAACAATACCCTGACCTGAGCTATGCCGTATTTGCACAGCTGGTACGCCGTCTAAAAAATACCACTCGTAAAGTGACTGACCTTGCCTTTATCGATGTTTCAGGTCGTATTGCACGTTGCCTCATCGACCTATCTTCGCAGCCTGAAGCGATGATTTTACCAAATGGCCGCCAAATTCGTATTACGCGTCAAGAGATTGGACGTATTGTCGGTTGTTCACGTGAAATGGTTGGTCGTGTTTTGAAAACACTCGAAGAGCAAGGCATGATCGAAACTGATGGTAAAGCCATCTTAATTTTTGATGCCTCTTTAGAAGAGTCAAAAGCGAATGCTGATGACTATGAAGACGAAGAATAAGACTTTCCTCCATAGCTGATACAGCCAAAAGCAAATCTTAGGATTTGCTTTTTTTTATGTCTTTAAATCTGCTTCTGCTTTGACAAAATCATGACAAACTTTGTAAAAATAGTGATTTAACCTACTGGGCATAACTGTGTAACCTAATTCGACCGAAAAAACGCAGTCCATAAAAGGAAATGTTGAATGCAATTTAAACCCTTAGCGAATACAGGCATTTTGGTTCCTGAAATTTGTCTCGGCACCATGACCTTTGGTGAGCAAAACACTCAAGCTGAAGCCTTTGAACAACTTGATTATGCTTTAGCGCAAGGCATTAACTTTTGGGACACTGCGGAAATGTACCCTGTTCCTCCAAAAACTGAAACCCAAGGTGCAACCGAAAGTATTATTGGCCAATGGATTGCCCAGCGCGGCGGTCGAGACAAGCTATTTTTAGCCTCTAAAATTGCGGGGCCGTCGCAAGGTGGTAGTCATATTCGTGATGGACAGACTCGTTTTAATGCAAGCGACATTTCTTCTGCCCTAGATGGCAACCTAAAGCGTTTACAGACCGATTATATCGATTTATATCAACTACACTGGCCACAGCGCCCAACCAACTTTTTCGGCAAATTAGGCTATGAAAACAGTGAAGCCCAGAACACGCAAACCGTGACCTCTTTGCAAGAAACACTACAAGCATTAGAAGCAGAGATTCAAAAAGGGCGTATTCGTTATATTGGCTTATCTAATGAAACACCATGGGGCACCATGAAGTTTCTGCAGATTGCAGAACAGCTTGGTCTATCTAAATTTGTCAGTGTGCAAAACCCATATAGCCTACTGAACCGTACTTATGAAATTGGTATGTCGGAAATTGCGAAATATGAAGACGTTGGTTTACTCGCCTACTCCCCACTCGCTTTTGGCTATCTCACTGGTAAATTCCGTAATGGTGCACGCCCAGCGAATGCTCGCGTGACGCTTTTCAGCCGCTTTAGTCGTTATAGCAACCCAGAGAGTGAATGGGCAACAGAACAGTATGCACAGCTGGCTGAACATCACGGTTTAACGCCGACGCAACTGGCTTTAGCCTTCATCAAGCAGCAGTTTTTTGTGACCAGTACGATTATTGGGGCAACCAACTTAGACCAATTGAAAGAAAATATCCAAGCCTTTGAGATAGATTTATCGGAAGAAGTTTTACAGGGTATTCAAGCTATCCATCAGCAACAACCTAATCCTGCGCCATAGATATTTCTTAGTTAGCTGTTCAGGTGAAACGCGACTTCACCTGTCACAAATAATTTATACTTTTCAAAATCATCAACTGACATTAAAAAAGGACGCCTTAGCGTCCTTTTTTACTCAAAGATAAATTAACGTCTTTGATTATAAACCGCTTGAGCAGCAGCTAAATTCTTACGCATTGCTTCAATACGTTGACTATTTGATGGGTGTGTCGACAGGAATGAAGAACCGCCTGCTCCATCAAGCTTATTCATTTTTTCCCACAGACTAATTGCGGCTTGAGGGTTATAGCCTGCTTTAGCCATCAACATTAGACCACCTTGGTCCGCACGACTTTCTAAGCTACGTGAGTAAGGCAAACCAATACCAATTTGACTACCTAGCTGCGCTGCTGCTGAACCTGTTTGACCTACACCTGCCGCACTTAAACCAATTCCCAAGGCCAAATCCGTTAATGCCTGCGCACCCACTTTACTCTTCGAGTGCTCTTCTAAAGCATGCACCATCTCATGTCCCATCACCGCTGCAATTTCAGCATCAGTTAGGTTCAATTTATCTACAATACCTGTGTAGAACACCACCTTACCACCAGGTGCAACATAGGCGTTGACCTGATTTGACTTAAGTACCGCCAACTGCCAGTCAAATTTCGTTCCAGTTTGGTTCATTTGATCGGCATATGGCTTCAAGCGATTGAATACACCATAAATACGCTTATAGGTCGTAGATGAGGTATCTAAGGTCTTTGTGCTTCGCGCTTCATTCACTGTTTTGTTGAAGCCTTGGGTTGCTGCTGCATTTAATGTTGCAGTGTCTGCACCTGCCACTTCCGCAAAAGTTGCACAACCTGAAATGGTAACCACACTTGCTGCACACAAACTCATTAATATTTTATTTTTCATTATTGCTTAACTCCATCCATCTCAAAGCATTTTACATAATGTGCTGAATTATATTGAATAGATTTAAAGTGTTAAATATCATCACCGCGTTTTATCATAGCAATTATGTAAAAATATCTTCACAATTAAGTACAATACGCCAAATTTCAGCGGTAAAGCCTTATCTACACGCCACCTTAAACCTACTTACATAAACTGAATTAAAAGCCAATAAACCAAACACAGGATATTTAAACCCAAATACAGGTGGCTTAAAGGTTCAATTTTTTCCTCAAGGGTCGCACTTTTACGCTTTGCAAACAGAAATGCATTTTGGAGCAGAATGATCGGCACCAAGATACAAGCAATAATCACAGACAATCCAATGAGCGCACTATAAATCACGTCTGGATCGGTGGTTTGCCCTTGAATAATCATCATCGCGATTGTTGGCGCACCCCCCATAGCAAAAAGTAGTGAGTAAAAAATAGTTCCCGCGATATTCTTTTGCATCCTGCCTGCTCATCTGTTTATTGTGCATTTTATTCTAACAAGCACTTATACACTATGTCGTGCTTATTCATGCAACTTTAGTCGGGAAAATCATTCCATCTCAGCAGCTTAAATCAATATCTGTAACGCTCATGTACAGATGTACCGCACAAATAAAAAAACCCTGTACGAGACAGGGTTTTTATTCAATGCCTTATCGCTTAAGCGTCAAATGGATGACGTAAAACAATCGTTTCTTCACGGTCTGGACCTGTAGAAATGATATCGATTGGGCATTCGATTAATTGTTCAATGCGTTTTACATAGTTGATCGCTGCTTGTGGCAATTGATCCATTGATTTCGCACCAAAGGTAGACTCAGACCAACCTGGCATTGTTTCGTAAATTGGTTTTAAAGTTTCAAATGCAAGCGCATCAGAAGAACCAACACAACCAGAATCCGCTGCTTCATAACCTACGCAGATTTTCACTTCTTCTAAACCATCAAGAACGTCAAGTTTAGTTAAGCAAATACCTGAAAGTGAGTTTACGTCTACAGAACGACGAAGGATTTCAGCATCGAACCAACCACAACGACGTTGACGACCTGTAGAGGCACCAAATTCAGAACCTACAGTCCCTAAGTGCTTACCAATCGCATCACCTACGTCATTTGCAGCGTCATAAACCAACTCAGTTGGGAACGGACCTGCACCTACACGTGTTGTGTATGCTTTGGTAATACCCAATACATAGTCAAGATGTAATGGACCCAAACCAGAACCTGAGCTTACTCCACCAGCAGTCGTGTTTGAAGACGTTACATACGGATATGTACCATGGTCAACATCTAGAAGGGAGCCTTGAGCACCTTCAAACATGATGTTGTCACCGTTTTTACGGTAATTATGCAGCTCTGTAGTGACATCAATCACAAGTGGTGCAACCACTTCACGCCATTGATCACACAGCGCAAGTACATCTTCTAATTTAACTGCTTCTACGCCGTAGAATTGCGTTAATTGGAAGTTATGGTACTCAAGAAGTTCAGTTAACTGAGCTTTAAGATGCTCGCCACCACGAACCAAGTCTGCAACACGAATTGCACGGCGTGCAACTTTGTCTTCATAGGCAGGCCCAATACCACGACCAGTGGTACCAATTTTCGCATTACCACGCTTGATTTCACGCGCTTGGTCAAGTGCAATATGGTTTGGCAAAATCAGTGGACAGTTCGGAGAAATACGTAGACGTTCTTTAACTGGCACGCCTTCTTTTTCAAGAATGTCCATCTCTTTGATGAGCGCTTCAGGAGAAAGTACCACACCATTACCAATTAAGCACAGTACGTTTTCACGTAAAATACCAGATGGAATGAGGTGTAATACAGTTTTCTTACCACCAACGACAAGTGTATGACCTGCGTTATGTCCGCCTTGATAACGAACGACCGCAGCCGCTTGATCTGTGAGCAGGTCGACGATTTTACCTTTACCTTCGTCGCCCCATTGGGTACCGAGTACCACAACATTCTTGCCCATAATAGCCTCATTGCATCATGCTGTTAAAATTGAAGAACTTCTCAGGTTTTAGCTTACCTGAAGAAGTGATTAAATCTGTTCTACAGTCCATTGACCTGCAACATTCACCAACTGGTGCGTTGCATATGGAAGCGTAGTTAAATCATCCTGCCCCAAAAGTTGAATCACGCTCATGCCTTGAGCACGCGTGTGTTCAATCGCTTGGATCAAATCTGTTTGGGTACCTTTGGGTGCAACCACAAGACTGTTTTGCTGAAAACGACCTGCACTAAGTGCATATAAGTCACAACTAAAGCCAGTTGCTGGACGTGCACGCCCAAAGTGCTCACCAATCCCGTCATAGCGTCCACCTTGTGCCAATGGCGCAGCACGGTTTGGTGCATAAACGGCATACATTAAGCCAGTATGGTAGTGATACGAACGTAGCTCAACCACATCAATACCCATCTGAAGATTTGGCCAACGTGCTTGAATCTCAGATTGTGTAGTTTTTAATGCATCAAAAGCGTGCTTAAATTCTGCATCGGCAATGACTTCTGAACTTAAATGCGTTTGCAAGGCATTTAAGTCACTTGCATAACGACCTAAAGTATAAAAGTCAGCACCAAAGTTTAAATCTTGGGTAAATTCAGCCAATTCTGGCAGAGCTTTACGTTGGTATAAATCAGAGAGTTGGCGTTCAGTCGCTTTGTTTAAACCCGCAACCTTCACCATACTACGGAATAAGCCCACGTGGCCTAAATCCAAATGGATACCGTCTGCAAAACCTGTTTTTTCAAGCAGGCTGATCATCACATCAATCAGTTCAACATCGGCATCGATGCTGTCTGAACCGAATAGCTCAGCACCTAACTGCAAAGGTGTACGCGTGGTATTAAAGCCTTGTGGTTTGGTATGTAGGACTGTTCCTGCATAGCAATAACGAGCAACGCCTTCAACTGGATGTACATGCGCATCAATACGAGCCACTTGTGGTGTCATATCGGCACGCACACCAAGCAAACGACCAGAAAGCTGATCAATCACTTTAAAAGTGGCTAAGTCTAAATCTTGATTCGATTCTGAAAGAGAAGATAACGATTCGATGTATTCAATGAATGGCGTGTACACCAACTGATAACCTCGAGTTGCGAGGAAATCTAATGCTTGACGACGCAAAGTTTCAATCACTTGCGCCTGTTCTGGTAGTACATCAGCTACACCATCAGGTAATAACCATGTCTCTGAAATGGGCATGTTGTAAACCTAAAATCTTGTCTGCGCGGAACGAATCCGCATAAAAAAATCGGGGCACACCCGATTTCTCTTAGTCTATCACGATACAATGTGCTGTGCATTAGACAATTTCGGAAAATTTAATTTATCGTTTCGATGTCATCGTTAACAACTTTATACATTCTTACCGATTTTGAGTGAGCTATTCCAAACATGGCTTTAGACAATGCCCAAGTATCAGAATAAATAATATTAACTCATCCTAGTGCTCTGTACAGATTGGAAAAATTCATTTAAGACTTTGTTTTATATTTTATTTCCAATTATACCTATGCTTGCACAAAAGACACATTCTTTTATACTTCAGCTCAATTTAACAGCAACAATAAATACAACGGCGTTATACAAATAGCACTTTTAATCACATATTTTTTACTTGGGGAAAATTCGATGGAAATGCACAGCAACTTATATTACAAGCATCCAGATGCTCAAATCATGTCAAAGTTAGACCGATTATTTCAAGAACATCGCGGCGATGCGAGTCAATTTAGGGCTTTAGTCTGTGACATTAATCCAGACCATGGCGCTGAACTGGCCGAAGATATTTTAAATACCGTCGATAATATCGAGTTTGACTTGGGTCCTGAATCGCTATACTCCCTCGCGGGTTATTCCATCGCACACTTTGTCCATGGTTCATCAGGTGATGAGTTCATGGAAGCGATTTTATTCTTCCTGAAAGCCTTGCTTCCAGACATCCATGCGCAAGCATGGGGTTGCGGTGATGATGATCCTTGGGAGTTTTGGTTCAAATTTGAAGGTGATGAACTGGTTCGTGAAGATGATGAACCTCTAAATGACCCTGAAGAAGATGAAGAAATTAAAGCCAGTATTTATGCATGGTGGCACGCAGATCTGCCTAAAGAAATTAAAGAAGGCTTTTTAAACGAAGAACCATAACATCCTAAGTAGCATGACTAGAGTACAAGTCCTATCATTTTAGTCATGCTGTCACATTCACGGGCAATTTCGCTATCAACTTTTGAGCTACCAAATCGGCAATTCTGTGGTTTGTTTGATATTTTGCAATGGAATTTCTGTTTTAATACTTTGTATATTGGGGATTTTATTTAGACGATGGATTTGAAACTGTCGATAGGCGTCTAAGTCTGCAACCACAATACGTAAAAAGAAATCACAATCCCCTGCCATTAAATGACACTCGACCACTTCAGGAACTTCACGAATCGATTCAACAAATTGGTTCACCGTTTGCGGATCCTGACTTTTTAGCCAAATGCGTGCAAACACGGTCAAACGCAGATTCACCTTAGCAGGATCTACCAAAGCCACATAAGCCCGAATAATCCCGTCTTCTTCCAGCTGTTTTACTCGCCTTAAACACGGTGAGGCAGACAGTCCAATGCGCTGAGCCAACTCATTATTTTGAAGTTTTCCGTCGGTTTGTAGTACTTGCAATATCCGCTTATCTGTTTGATCCATAAATCCCACCCTTAAAGCATAATTTTGCTCATATTTAAGCAATCGCAGCATATTATTCCAAACAAGCTCTATATTAAGCTAAATAAAGCAAAAAATATCTTCGGAAAAAGCCTAAACTTATTCACCTACTGCACCAAAACCTAGCACGCATAGGCGATTTAAAATGTTCTCCCTTAGAAATACGACTCAAGAACTCAATGACTCTACAGATTACGTCGAGTTTAAACGCGGTATTAAAACATCTATCCCCATGCTGCTGGGCATTATTCCTTTTGCTTTGGTCTTAGGAACACAAGCCACTCAAAAAGGCTTTAGCCATTTAGAAGTTCCATTATTTACTGGTCTAAACTTTGCGGGCGGTTCCGAGTTTGCAGTGCTCGAGGTTTGGACCAATCCACCAAATTTTCTCGTTTTAATTTTCATTACTTTTCTAGTTAATAGCCGTCATTTACTCATGGGTGCAAGTCTCGTGCCCTATTTACGCCATTTGCCTAATCGACAGGTTTTCCCTGCCCTGTTTTTCATGTGTGATGAAAGTTGGGCCGCAGCTCTTGCCGATGCAGAACAAAAGAAAAGATTTGGGCTACAACAGGCCTTTAGCATGTCCTACTACGCAGGTATCTGTTTTGCCCTGTACTTGATGTGGGTCAGTTTTACCAGCTTAGGTGCCATTCTTGGTCCTTTGTTAGGCGATGTTCACCGTTATGGATTTGATATGGCCTTTGCTGCAGTATTTTTGGTTTTACTGCGTGGTATGTGGAAAGGATTCAGTGCAGCACGCCCTTGGCTTATCAGTCTAATCAGTGCGGCCATTGCTTATTTATATTTACCGACGGGTTGGTATGTGCCTATTGGGGCAATCTGTGGCATCGCCTCTGCTTTCTTATTTATTCAGGAGGATGAGCTATGATCCACAGCACTACACTTGTCGCAATTTTATTGGTCGCAGCCACCACTTACCTGACGCGTATATTGGGCTATGTTTTGCTGAAAAATAAAACTTTAAGCAACAAACAACGAAAGATTTTGGAAGTTGTTCCGGGCTGCGTACTTATTTCAGTAATTGCACCTTATTTTGTCAAAGACAATGTCGCAGATCTACTCGCCATTGCCATCACATTGATTGCAGCTTCACGCTTTTCACTTTTACCAACCGTTGTGATTAGTATGCTGAGCGCGGCATTATTACGTACCGCGCTCATCTAAACTTAATTTTTAGCGTTCAGGCTGTACGGCTTTAGCGAGAATATTCACCAATTCAGCGTTTTGTAACTCAACTTTTTGCAACTTAGACGTGGTCTGTTCGATCACTTCCTGTTGCACATGCATCTTTTTTGCAAGATCTTGCATAATTTCCAAGGTCTTTTTTAAGTTTTCTTCAAGATGATGTACTTTTTCTTGCAGTTGATTCTGCTCTACGCTTGGATCGGTTTTATCTGCCTGATTTTTAAATTGAAACCAAATTAAAAATACGACAGCAACCGCCAACAGCAAAATAAATCCCCAAATTAAGATCAACATAAGCACCGCTCTACATTATTTTCGTTTATAAATTCATGATAACCACAAGTCTGTATTCGGTCTATGCCTATCATCTTGTTTTCAGAGTAAAAGATGCTTAAAAATAAAGACCTTTAGGTGGTTGACGCACTAAAAGATTCACACAAATCTAATAAGCGGTTTGCATAGCCCCATTCATTGTCATACCACGCAAAGACTTTGGCTTGATGCCCGACCACCATGGTTTGCGTTAAATCAACAATGAGTGAATAGGGTGAATGGTTAAAATCTGAAGACACCAAAGGTTCATCCGTCACATCCATAATTTCACGGTAGTCTGACTTCGCCGCCTGAATCAGTACTTCATTAATTTTATGATCGGTAATTGGTGTCTGCGAAATAAAAGTTAAATCAATTGCAGCCACATTAATGGTTGGCACACGAATCGAATAACCATCGATACGATCGGCCATTTTTGGCATAACTTGTTTTAAAGCACCGAGGGCTGACGATGTGGTGGGAATAATATTTTGACCTGAAGCACGGGCACGTCTTAAATCACGATGCGCATGATCTAATACAGACTGATCGGCAGTCACTGCATGAATTTCGGTCATGAGCGCGGTATCAATCCCAAAAGCATCATCAATGATTTTAACCAAAGGCACTAAGGCCTGCGTGGTACATGACACACTGGAAATGATTTGGTCACTCACTTTGACCTCATGGTGATTCACCCCATACACAATTGCAGCATCAACCGAATCAAAAGGTGCTGCACCAATAATCACGCGCTTTGCACCTGCGCTGATATGCCCTGTTGCCGCTTCACGCGAGCGAAATAAACCTGTGCACTCTAGAACCACGTCGACATTGAGACTTGCCCAAGGTAAATCCTGCGGGTTTGCCTGACACAATACTTCAACTTTGAGCTGCGCTTGATCTTTAGAAAGATGTAAATAAATCCTTTCATTTTCATAACTTAAATCGACTTTGCCCGGAAATCGCCCATGCGTGGTGTCATATTTAAATAAATGCAATAAGGTTTCTACATCTGCTACATCATTTACTGCGACGATTTCAAACTGAAAGTTCTTTGGATTTTCAAACCAAGCGCGTAGTACATTACGTCCGATTCGACCAAATCCATTTATCGCCACTCGTTGCATGACTTGCCCTTATTTATAAAATGATGAAAGATAAAGCAGGCCTATATTAATGGATTTATATAGGTTTGGTTAAGCTTTCTTTTTCTATCCCCCATCAGTGAAGATGATGAATATGAACCCTTAAGTCATAAATTGACCAGCCTGACAACCTCGCACTAATCAACTCATTTCCATGAAATGATATAAATATCCAACAATAACAAGCAAAATCTTAGAACTATCGAATACATAGAAATGTCATCAATTCGCCTTAAAGTGATTGGTGCAACATCCTTTTTCCGTTATAATTTGGCGTTTTAAAATTTTTAAGCCAGTATCTGAAGTCAGCGTATTTAGAATAAGACTTTCTTCAGCTACTATTAGCCAAATCGAAATTATGGAGTGACTTGGTTGTGAGTACTCGTTTTATGACATCAGCTGAAATTCGCGAAGCTTTTTTAAGCTACTTTGAATCGCAAGGGCATACACGTGTCGCGTCGAGTTCTCTAGTTCCCGCCAACGACCCTACTTTGTTGTTTACCAACGCGGGTATGAACCAATTTAAAGATTGTTTCTTAGGCCTAGAAAAACGTGATTATGTACGTGCGGTGTCTTCACAAAAATGTGTCCGCGCAGGTGGTAAACACAACGACTTAGACAATGTCGGTTATACCGCACGTCACCATACCTTCTTTGAAATGTTAGGTAACTTCTCATTTGGCGGCTACTTCAAACGTGATGCGATCAAATTTGCATGGGATTTTCTAACAGGTGAAGCTTGGTTAGCGCTGCCTAAAGACAAACTCTATGCAACGGTTTACCACACTGACGACGAAGCATTTGACATCTGGAACAAAGAAATTGGTTTAGATGCATCACGTATTATCCGTATTGGCGACAACAAAGGTGGCCAATACGCATCAGATAACTTCTGGGCAATGGGTGATACTGGTCCATGTGGTCCATGTTCTGAAATCTTCTTTGACCATGGCGACCATATTTGGGGCGGCTTACCGGGTACACCTGAAGAAGACGGCGATCGTTTCATTGAAATCTGGAACAACGTTTTCATGCAGTTTAACCGTACTGCAGATGGCGTATTACACCCTCTTCCGGCGCCTTCTGTTGATACAGGTATGGGCTTAGAGCGTATTTCTGCAGTTTTACAACACGTCAACTCAAACTACGAAATCGATTTATTCCAGCATTTACTTAAAGCTGCGGCTGAAATTATTGGTCTAGACACCTCAGAACTTGAAGCGAAAGCACAATCTGAAGGCAAGCCCGTGGATTATCCTGCTTCATTGAAAGTCGTTGCTGACCATGCCCGTTCATGTTCATTCCTGATTGCTGATGGTGTAAACCCATCCAATGAAGGTCGTGGTTATGTACTACGCCGTATTATCCGTCGCGCAGTTCGTCATGGTAACAAGCTCGGTGCAACAGGCTCATTCTTCCATAAAATGTTGCAACCTTTAATTGAGGTGATGGGTCAAGCCTACCCAGAACTTGAAGCACAGAAAGTACGTATTGAAGCGCAATTGCTGAAAGAAGAAGAACAATTTGCTAAAACTCTAGAGCAAGGTTTGAAATTGCTTGAAGGTGAATTGGCTCAACTGAAAGGTTCTGTGATTCCAGGTGAAGTAGTGTTTAAACTGTATGATACTTACGGTTTCCCAACTGACCTGACTGCTGACATCGCACGTGAACGTGATTTAACCATTGATGAAGCTGGCTTTGAAGTCGAAATGGCTGCACAACGTCAACGCGCACGCGATGCAGGTAAATTCGCAATTGACTACAACTCTGTTGTTAAAGTTGACGGCGAAACTCAGTTTGACGGCTATGATGCCACAGTTGGCGAAGGTCAAATTATTGCGATCTATAAAGATGGCGAACAAGTTGATGAAGTGGTTGAAGGTGATGAAGCCCTGATCGTACTGAATCAAACACCTTTCTATGCAGAAAGCGGTGGTCAGATTGGTGACACGGGTATCTTCAAAAATGACACAGGTATTTTTGAAGTTCAAGACACCAAGAAATCGGGCGGCGCTTTTGTCCACCAAGGTATCGTGACTGTAGGTAGCATTAAGCTTGCTCAAAATGTTGAAGCAACAGTCAAAGCAGATATCCGCGCGGCAACTGCACGTAACCACTCTGCAACTCACCTTTTGCATGCTGCACTACGTCAAATTTTAGGCGAACACGTGCAACAAAAAGGCTCATTGGTTGCGTCAGACATTTTACGTTTTGACTTTGCCAACGATCAACCTGTTTCATTTGAACAACTTCAAGAAATTGAACGTTTAGTGAATGCCGAAGTGATTGCAAACAGCGCTGTGACCACTGAACTTCTTGACATCGAATCTGCGAAAGCAAAAGGTGCGATGATGCTGTTCGGTGAAAAATATGGCGATGAAGTTCGTGTCCTTTCAATGGGTTCAATCATTGAAGAGAAGAACTTTTCAATCGAGCTATGCGGTGGTATTCACGTTAAACGCACAGGCGACATTGGCTTGTTTAAAATCACTTCTGAAGGTGGTGTAGCTGCGGGTGTACGTCGTATTGAAGCGGTAACGGGTACCAAAGCCATTGAAGTTACTCAAAAAGCTGACCGTGATATCAATACCATCAATGGTTTATTGAAAGCTCAAAAAGACCAAACTTTAGAAAAAGTTGAAGCCTTAGTCGACACAGCATCAAGCTTGCAAAAACAGATTGAGCAACTCAATCAAAAACTTGCCAGCTTCCAAGCTGCTGAACTGCTTAGCCAAGTTCAAACGCTTGCGGGTCGTCAGACGCTGATCACTACTGTTCAAAACATGGATGCGAAATCACTTCGCAACCTACATGACGGTGTGAAATCAAAATTAGAAAATGCAGTCATCGTACTTGCTGGTGTTGAAGGTGACAAAGTTAGCCTGATCGCATCTGTAGCAAAAGACTTTACTGCTTCTATTAAAGCAGGTGACATCATCAAACATCTAGCAACTGAGCTTGGTGGTAAAGGTGGTGGCAAACCTGACTTAGCACAAGGTGGCGCGCCACTAAACGAGAAGTTTGCAACAGTGATGGCAGATTTAACTGCTTGGCTTGAAGCGAAATAAAACTTCACCTTTTGTGTAACTGACCCTGAATGATGCATTCAGGGTCATGGTTTATATGGAACAACTATGGCATTAATCGTTCAAAAATATGGCGGTACCTCTATGGGTACTCCAGAGCGCATTTTAAATGTTGCTCGTCGTGTAAAGCGTTGGCATGACCACGGCCACAAGGTTGTAGTGGTTGTATCAGCAATGAGTGGCGAAACCAATCGTCTACTTGCTTTAGCGAAAGCCATTACCGAAACCCCTGACCCACGAGAATTAGACCAAATGGTTTCTACGGGTGAACAGGTAACGATTTCAATGTTAGCGATGGCGCTCAATTCTATTGGCGTTGAAGCTAAGTCACTTACGGGTCGCCAAGTCGGTATCAAAACAGACAATGCGTTTACCAAAGCACGTATCGAGTCGATTGATACTGACACTATGACTGCGCATTTAGATGCTGGTCGTGTGATCGTGGTTGCTGGTTTCCAAGGCTTCGATGCCGATGGTAACACCACCACCCTCGGCCGTGGCGGTTCAGATACTTCTGGTGTAGCACTTGCTGCGGCATTAAAAGCAGATGAATGCCAAATCTATACCGATGTAGATGGCGTTTATACCACTGACCCACGCGTTGCACCAAAAGCGAAAAAAGTAGACCGTATTTCATTTGAAGAAATGCTGGAAATGGCATCACTTGGTTCTAAAGTTCTACAAATTCGTTCGGTTGAATTTGCAGGAAAATACCAAGTGCCTTTACGCGTATTATCAAGTTTTGATAATGACGATGATGGCGCATTCGACGAAGACTTTAAAAAGAATGTCGGAACACTAATCACCACTGAGGCGGAAGACAACATGGAACAACCAATTATCTCCGGTATCGCATTTAACCGTGACGAAGCTAAACTTACGATTCTAGGTGTTCCTGATGAACCAGGTATTGCATCTAAAATTTTATCGCCAATTGGTAATGCCAACATTGAAGTGGATATGATTATCCAAAATGTTGAAGAAGATGGTACGACTGACTTCACCTTCACGGTAAACCGCGGCGAACTTGCAAAAGCAACAAAAATTCTTCAAGAAACTGCTCAAGCTATTGGTGCACGCGAAGTTGCTACACGTGATGACATTGTGAAAGTGTCAATTGTAGGTGTGGGTATGCGTTCACACGCAGGTGTTGCAAGTAAAATGTTTACTGCTCTGGCTGATGAAGGCATCAACATTTTGATGATCTCAACTTCAGAAATCAAAATTTCTGTGATTATTGAAGAAAACTACCTAGAACTTGCTGTACGTTCTCTACACACTGCTTTCGGTTTAGACCGTGAACACGGTGAATCAAGCGCACGTGCTTAAGCAATCTTGCGAAAAACTTGTCATTGTCTGACAGTTTTTGCAAAAGACTACAAAAATCAGGGGCCACTATAGTTTTTTCTATAGTGGCTCTGTTATATTAAGCCCGAGGCTTTCTTAAATTTAGATGAATGTTATACCTAATGTCACTAGATATCTAAAAATTCAAGTGTCATGCGGTTGTATTAAACATTTGTTTAAATTTTTTTAAATACAAAAAATTATGTATTTTACTTTAGTACAACTGCAGGTTTAGCGTTTTGCAAGGAGATAAACATGCTGATTTTGACCCGACGCGTCGGTGAAACATTAATGATTGGGGATCAAGTAAGTGTTACTGTACTTGGTGTCAAAGGCAACCAAGTTCGTATTGGTGTCAATGCTCCCAAAGAAGTATCTGTACATCGTGAAGAGATTTATCAACGCATTCAGCATGAACGTGCAATGCATGAACATCTTCAACATCTTGATCAGGACTACCAGCCTGCATTTGAAGATGAAGGTGCACAGCAGAATAATTTCAATCGTTAAGATTGAAACATTCAGATATAAAGCGGCCCGATTGGCCGCTTTAAATTTTTATACAGTCTCTTTTTGCTCAAATGCCTCAATTACTTTCTTTACAGGCCCAAAACTACGACGATGCTCGTCAATGACCCCATGTTCAGCAATCGCCTCAAAATGCGCTTTGGTTGGATAACCTTTGTGTTTGGCAAAACCAAACTGAGGATATTTTCGATCCATCTCAATCATTTGATGGTCACGTGTCACTTTGGCCAAAATACTCGCCGCTGAGATTTCAGCATGTAAAGCATCCCCGCCCACAATTGCCTCACAGCTCATACTCAAGCCTTGTGGAATTTTATTACCATCAACCAAGACATGTTCGGGCTGTATCGTGAGCTGTTCAACTGCGCGGCGCATCGCAAGCAAAGATGCTTGTAAAATATTGATCTCATCAATTTCAGCAGCACTTGCCTCAGCAATCGCCCATGCCAATGCTTTTTCCTGAATTTCGACAAAAAGTTTTTCACGTTTTCTTTCGGTCAGTTTTTTGGAATCATTTAACCCTTGTATCGGGTTATTCGGGTCTAATATTACCGCAGCAGCGACCACTGAACCCACCAAAGGGCCGCGCCCTGCCTCATCTGCACCTGCAATTTGCATTTTCTACTCTCATAAAAAATGGCTGATCAACAGCCATTCTAAAAACTTAACAATTTATTCGGCTTAGTTTAGCATTTCAGAGGCACATGTGGCTGTTGTTTTTGTTGCTGCTAAAGCGCTATAGGTTGCTTTTGCTTTGGGATCAATTGCCGCCAAAGCCAATTGCTCTTTAGACAACACTTTTGGCGAATTATCACCCACACAGTTACATACTTCACGTTTTTTCTTTTGTTTTTGGTCTTCTGATAACAGCTTACTGCCCATGATCCATGTCGGATTAGTTTCTATTTCATCCATACATTTTGCATGTGAGGCCATTTTAATAGCCGAGATTCCATCATCATCTGAGCTAGATAAAGGATTCGACACACAAGCGGAAAGCATAAGCGAGCCAAACAAACAGAGAATTAACTTATCATTTTTCATACAGAGACACCCTTTGTTGTAAAAGAAATAAGGCTTCAATTGTTATTATTCACATCAATATAAAAGATAAACGCCAAAAAGTACAAAAAAACTGCAAAGAAGCCAGGCATGTCCCCGCTTCTTTGATATATCACAACTTAATTCACCGCTTCAGCCACACATGCATTGATGGTTTTGGTTACTGCATTGCTAATAATAGTTGTACGTGCCGCAGGGTCAATGGCCGCTGTTGCCACATCGACAGCGGTAATATTTTGTGGGGCTTTTTCACTTACGCAACCACAAATTTCAGCCTGAATATCGGTTTTTTGATCAGCCGTCATAAATTTGGTTGCTGTTTTCCATGCTGGTAGATTATTCAACTCAGTCGTACATTTTGCATTAATGGCAATTTTAAGCGCTGCTGTACCCAGTTGTTGCGTGGTGGTCGTCGTATTGGTCGTTGCCATATCAGTCGTTGTACAAGCCGAAAGGATCAAAGCCAAAGGAGCAAGCACTGCAATCATTTTTTTCACGGATATATCCATTTATAACAGTTAAAGTGCGCGTATTTTGCCAAATCTTTGCTAGTTACGGAAACACTATTTCCATGCCATTTTAATATCTTTCGCTTATTGCACAACTTTAGATCAGTCATGCGTCACTGGTCTGTACAGCGTTGCAGAATATCAACGCTATGTTGCATCTACTACATTTTTGACCTATCTATAGTTCTATAAAATAGCGCAACATAAAAATGGATGTGAATCTAATGAACTCGGCAAATACCCATTACACGCGTACCGCTCAAATTCTGCATTGGCTCATGGCAATTATCTTTATTGCTGCTTGGCTGATTGGTTTTTATAGCTGAAACTTCCTCAGCTATGATGCTGATGGTAGCTTTAAAGGGGATGTCATTACCTTACATAAGAACATTGCAACCACGATTATTTTTCTGGTGGTGATTCGTATCTTTTGGCGCTATACCCACCCTGCACCCAAACTTCCAGACAGTATGTCACCGTTCATGCAAAAAATGGCACACCTCGGTCATTTGGCTTTATATTTCATTTTGTTGGCTTTGCCAATTACTGGCTGTTTATTTAGCTGGAGTGCTGGGCACCCTGCGCCTGTATTGTACCTTTTTGAAATTCCCCGTTTAGTACAAGACAACCCTGAATTACTCGCAATCGTAAAACCTTTACATATCTGGATTTCATGGGCTGCAGGATTGCTGTTAGTGGGTCATATTGCAGCAGCACTGAAACACCACTTTATTGATAAAGATAATGTGTTAAATAGCATGACCAAACAAGCAAAGTAAGAGCAAGTTGAACCAGCCTAAAAGCATCAATCTGTTGCTTTTAGGACTTCATCCACCACACATCCTTTCAGCGTATTCAACACACCCTGTTGGACCACCTGTTTTTTGACTTGTTCATCAACCAATGCACGTAACAAAGTTGTTGCAGGAATATCCTTTAACGCATTTTCACCCACGCAACCACAGATTTGCGTTTGCAGCTGATTCTTTTTCTCTTCACCAAGCAATGCTGTACTGACTTTCCACAGCCTTGTCGCTTCAAGCTCAACACCGCACTGATACACCACCACTGGCTTTAATAGTTTTTGAGTTAACCCTGTATCTGTTTTGAGCAAATAAACGGCAAAGAGCACAAAAATAACTACTAGCAGTGCAATGATTTTTTTCATATTGATCTCACATAAAAAAGACAGAGCGAACTCTGTCTTTAAAAGGACATCAGATTAAGCAATGGCTGCAATTTCAGCCGCCCATTTTTGCTTCTCTTCTGCCGAAATAAACGACGCTTCAAAAGAGTTTAACGCCAATTGTTTTAGCTCAGCTGCTGTTAAGTCCAACGCATCTGTAATAGCAATAAAGTTATCATTCATATAACCACCAAAGTACGATGGATCATCTGAATTTACTGTCACTTGCACACCTTGTTGCAACAAACGGCGGATATTGTGCTGTGCCATATCTTCAACGACACATAACTTTAAGTTACTGAGTGGACAAACTGTTAGTGGCATTTTCTCTGCGATCAAACGCTGCATTAATACAGGGTCTTCTTCAGAACGCACGCCGTGGTCAATGCGATTCACTTGCAGCAAATCTAAAGCTTCCCACACATATTCTGCTGGACCTTCTTCACCCGCATGTGCCACCACTAAAAAGCCAGCTTCACGCGCTTTAGCAAAGACACGTTCAAACTTTGAAGGAGGATGCCCAACTTCGCTTGAGTCCAAGCCCACACCAATGATTTGATCTTTATAAGGCAATGCCTGTGCTAAAGTTTCAAGGGCTGCTTCTTCACTTAAATGACGCAAGAAACACATAATCAAATGCGAACTAATGCCAAATTTTGCCTTGGCATCATCACATGCGCGTTGCAGACCATTAATCACTGTTTCAAAAGCAATACCGCGGTCAGTATGCGTTTGTGGATCAAAGAACATTTCGGTATGCACTACACGATCTTCGGCACATTTTTCAAAGTATGCCCAAGCCAAGTCATAAAAGTCTTGCTCATGAATCAGTACATTTGCACCTGCATAATAAATGTCTAAAAATGATTGCAGATTGTGAAAATTATAAGCCTGTTTCACTTCTTCAACCGACTTATAAGGAATGTCTATTTGATTACGCTGTGCGATTGCAAACATGAGTTCTGGCTCAAATGTCCCTTCAATATGCACATGCAATTCAGCTTTTGGTAAAGCACGAATGAGCTCCAATTGACTCATATCTTTTCCTCTTTAAAAATAAAAAAGGGCGTAAACTGAGTTTACACCCTTATCACTATTTGATGAATTAGCCACCAAATAACGCGAATTTTAATGCCCAAAGCACAGCCACGATCCACACCATGTACGGTACAGTCGCCGCTTTACCGGTGAACAATTTAACCAATGCATAGCTAATAAAGCCCATCGCAATACCATCTGCAATTGAGTAGGTAAATGGCATAAATACAATGGTTAAGAACGCAGGTACAGCTTCAGTAATATCATCCCAATCAATATGGGTAATTCCCTGAATCATTAACACGCCAACAAATAACAATGCTGGAGCTGTTGCAAAACCGGGTACAGATTGAGCTAAGGGTGCTAAAAACAAACATAAGATAAATAACACACCGACCACAACTGCGGTTAAACCTGTACGGCCACCAGCAGCAACACCCGCAGACGACTCAATATATGGTGTCGTGGAAGATGTACCTAATGCTGCACCTGCAACAATTGCGGTTGAGTCTGCAAATAATGCTTTTTTCAAACGTGGAAGCTTGCCATCTTTCAGTAAGCCTGCACGGTGTGACACGCCAACCAATGTACCTGTTGAGTCAAATAAATCGACCAAAAAGAATACAAAAATAACACCCACTAAGCTTGCTGTAAATAGACCCTCAAAGTCCATTTGCATGAATGTTGGAGCAATTGATGGAATCTCACCAACAACACCTTTGAACTCGCTTAAGCCCATTGCTGTTGAAATTGCAGTTAAAGCCAAGATGCTGATAATAATGGCACCACGCACTTTAAAGTGATGCAGTACAACCACCATCAAGAAGCCAAATAAAGCCAAAAGAACTGTCGGTTGCTTTAAGTCGCCCAATCCAACCAAAGTCGCTGGATTGTCCACAATAACGCCTGCATTTTTTAAAGCAATCAATGCAAGGAATAAACCAATTCCGCCGCCAATCGCAAGCTTAAGCGACATTGGGATTGCATTCACAATGGCTTCACGGATCTTAAACATACTGATCGCAATGAACACCAAACCTGATACAAACACTGCAGCTAAAGCAGTCTGCCAAGGCACCCCCATACCCATACACACCGAATAGGTAAAGTAAGCGTTTAAGCCCATACCTGGTGCTAATGCAATTGGATAATTTGCAACAATACCCATAACCAAACAGCCAATTGCGGCTGCAAGACAAGTCGCTACAAAGACAGCACCATGATCCATCCCCGTTTCGGATAAAATCATTGGATTCACAATAATGATGTAACACATGGTTAAAAATGTGGTTACACCTGCAAGAAGCTCTGTACGAAAACTGGTTTTATTTTCACTCAGTTTGAACATACGCTCGAGCATATTTTCTGAAGATGGATTAGGAGTCGTCATGACCTAGCCCCTGTAAATAAACTTTTAAAACTGTATAACTGCCAAAAAATTTCGACACTCAGTACGATGAAAATCTGATTAAATTTCTGGAAGTTAAAGCAATGAATATGCCAAATTTCCTCAATTTAGGAAAAGTTTATTTAGCCATGAATGATTCAAACGTATGGTCGAACCATATATACCTAAACAAAAAAGCCGCATAAACCGTATGCAGCTTTCAACAAAAACGTCATTTTAGACTCAAAGTCTAAAATTCAATATATCTTGGCGCGAATTATAACACACTGATTTTTAATTGTTTTAAATTTATTTTTAATTAAAATTCAACACGATAAGTCATTTATACATGATTTTATTCTATCTTAAGCTTCAAATTACTTTAATGGAGACCTGATCGATTATTGCTTCAGCATCACTTTGAAACGAGCTATTGACTTTTTCAGGCACGACGTTTGCCTTGGAGAGAGGACTCAACTTTTGCACTTTAGGCTCAGTACTGTTCATGAGTTGATTCAACTGTTGCTGTTTTTTCGTTTCTGTATCCTGAAAAACAACAAACCCAAGCAAACAAACAGCAGCCACAAAAATAGGGATTAGAATTTTTTTCATGACATTCACAATATCCACAACTGCTTTAGCATGATTACAAATCATAACAAATAATACAAAGGGCCACACATTTATCAGATAAAAAGTATCTTCACACTTTATAGTTTTTTCTGATTTAATTATTTCAATAACATAAGATTAAATTAAATGAGTGAGAAAAAAATATGATCAAAGTGCTCAATTTTGTAATATTTTATATTTCAAAAAATTACAGTTGATTAACCTTTTATGAACATAATTTGGTTTAGACAAGATCTTCGCATACACGACCATGCCGCACTTTGGCATGCAAGCCAACATGGACCTATGCTGGCTTTAGTGATCCTATCCCCACAACAGTGGCTATTACATCATGATGCAGCTGTAAAAATTGATTTATATGTCAGACAATTGCACGATTTAAAACAGAGCCTTGCTCAGCTGAATATTCCTTTGCTCATTTTAAATATTCCGCTGTGGCAAGATATTCCACGTCAGCTTTCATCTTTATGTCATACACTGCAAGTACAACAAATCTTTGCAAATATCGAAATGGGCGTGAATGAGCTTAAGCGCGATGCCGAAGTTCAACAATGCTTAAATCAGCAACACATTGAATTTACACTCTTCCAAGATCGAACCCTCTTTCCCTTAAACAGTATTCGTAACCAATCTGGTAAGCCCTATCAAGTCTTTGGCGCTTTTAAAAAAACCTGTTATGAGCGCTTAAATATTGGCTTACCGCAGTGTTACCCTCTCCTTTCTGCACAGCAACCTATACAGCTTCCTGCCGATTTAAATACAGCCATTCCACTCATTGAATCACTGATTGATGTAAATACCAATGAGCTAAATCAAATTAAAGCCTATTGGCCTGAAACGGAAATATATGCGCTTTCTGTACTCGATGATTTTATTGATCATAAAGTTAGTGACTATCAAAAAGAAAGAGACTTTCCATTTTTAAATAGCACCAGTCAACTTTCAACTTATTTAAATCTCGGGATCGTGTCGATTCGCCAGTGTCTCAATGCCCTGTTTCGTGCTCAACACGGTCAATTTATGATTGATAACACAGGCCAGCAGACTTGGTTAGATGAATTACTTTGGCGAGAGTTTTATCAGCATATTTTATTTGATTTTCCACATGTCTCTAAACACCTGCCCTTTAAAGCCAGCACGCAGCGTATTGTATGGCGAGATTCGCCTGAAGATTTAAACGCGTGGCAACAAGGCCGTACTGGTATTCCAATTGTGGATGCAGGCATGCGACAACTCCTTGCGACAGGCTGGATGCATAATCGAGTTCGTATGATTGTCGCAATGTTCTTAACTAAAAACTTGTTGATTGATTGGCGCCTGGGCGAGCAATGGTTTATGCAACATTTGGCTGATGGTGACTTAGCTGCCAATAATGGCGGATGGCAGTGGTGTGCCTCCACGGGCACCGATGCTGTGCCTTACTTCCGAGTCTTTAACCCTGTGAGCCAATCCCAGAAATTTGATAGCAATGGTGATTATATTCGACAATGGCTGCCAGAGCTTGCACATTTAGATGCCAAAAGCATTCATGAGCCTTATGCGAAGCAGCCGAATATGGATTTGGACTACCCCCAACCAATCGTCGATTTAAAATCCAGTCGTATTCGTGCCATCGAAGCATTTAAAGGGCTTTAAACACCTAAAGTTTGGGTTAAGTTCTGCTTAGCCTGATGCTCATAGCGCTTTTGAAAAAATGGCGTCTGGTACAGTGGCTGCGTTTCCAAAAAGTGCCTTAACACTTGTTGACGCTTCTGCACATAAAGTGAGGGCTCAACCCAAGCATATTCTTGCCGAATTTGGCATTCATATTCAGCAAAACGCATAGGATCGCTGGCTAAAATAGCCAGATCAATATCCAATAGATAAGCCAAATCAGTATCAGCGGTCGGTGCATGTGCTTTAGTTGCCAAAATCCATGCATAGATCTTTGCAATTTGCTCAGCTCCAAGCACATTTTTAAGCATCTGTTGCATATAATCGGCGCTTTGCTGCTCATTGTCATGTGCTTGCGGGTTATAAATGACATCATGAAACCAAATGGCCAACTCAACAGACAAAGTATCATCCAGGTAGGTTTTGATCTGATGAAAATGCTCTAAACATTCAACAATATGTTGAATGCTATGATAATGCCGCTGCACTTCACTATAGGCGCCATAAAGCAATGTATAGAAATTTTGACTGGTATCGTCATCCAAACTCAGTTGCTTTGCGGTGAGCGCCCAATAGTCCTGAAACTGTTTTGTATACTGCACCATTGGAAGGCCCTTTCGTTATGCTGCCTGTTCATCTCGTTTAAAGACCAACTCACCTTTTAATGAGCTGTCGGCATCAAAGTAATAACCATCTGTTTGGAATGATTTTAACCCTTCAATTTGATCAATTTGGTTTTCAATCATATAACGCGCCATCAAACCACGTGCTTTTTTGGCATAGAAACTAATGACTTTATATTTGCCATTTTTCTGATCTAAAAACACAGGCTTAATAATTTCTGCTTGAATTTTGCTTTCTTTTACAGATTTATAGTATTCATCCGAAGCAATATTCAGCAAAATTTTAGAACCTGCCTGCTCTAAATCTTGGTTAATTAAATCGGTAATGTGATTGCCCCAAAACTCATACAGATTATGTCCGTGTGGGTTAGCCAGCTTGGTTCCCATCTCTAAACGATACGGCATCATCAAGTCCAATGGACGTAGCAAACCATATAGACCAGAGAGCATTCTTAAATGTTGCTGTGCATATTCAATGTTCGACTCCGACAAATGATAAGCATCTAAACCAGTATAGACATCGCCCTTAAAAGCAAACATAGCTTGTCGGGCATTGGCAAAGCTGAATTCTGGCTGCCAATCGCGAAAACGATCGACGTTTAAGGTGGCAATTTTTTCACTGACACTCATTAAGCTTGCAATTTCACTTGCTGACAGTTTGCGACTAACTTCGATCAATTCTTGGGAATGTTGCAGCAATCTGGGTTGTGTATACGCATCGGTTGGTAAAGCAGTTTGGTAATCTAAAGTTTTGGCAGGAGAAACAAGGGCAAGCATAGATAACCTGATTAAAAAACAATTAAACAGACTATATCAGTAGACTTATTTTATTGCCAATCTGTGTTTTTAATAAGCATAAACGGTTAAACTAGCCCATTCTCCTGTTATATGTATCGATTCTCTATGTCTGAGCAGATGTTCATTCAAGGTCCAGTTGGGCAAATTGAAGTTTTTGTAGATTATCCGCAGGGTGAAGTGAAAGGATTCGCGGTAGTTACTCACCCCCATCCACTCCAAGGTGGTACGCCTCAACACAAGGTTCCTGCATTGCTTGCGCAAATGTTCTTAGAACGTGGTTGTATTGTGTACCGTCCAAGTTTCCGTGGCTCAGGTCAAAGTGTTGGTCTACACGACGAAGGTCATGGCGAAACTGATGATGTTCTTGAAGTGATTAAGTATGCTCGTGCAGCACATACAACTTTACCCTTCTATGCAGGTGGTTTTAGTTTCGGTGCGCATGTCATGGCAAAATGCTATGATGCTTTACAAGAAGAAATTCGACCAAAACAAACCATTTTATGTGGTCTACCAACGGCAACGGTCGCTGGTGTACGCCACTATGTAACACCGCAGCTTAAAGGTGACATCTTATTCATCCATGGCGAAGCCGATGAAGTGACCTTACTGTCTGACATGATTACATGGGCTAAACCGCAGCGCCATTTAGTCACTGTATTACCTGGTGCAAACCATTTCTTTACAGGTTACTTAAAACAGTTACGTATTGCGATTACACGTTTCCTGTGGATTTAACACATCACTAAGTTAAAGAAAGAAATGGATGTCTAACATTAGCCCCTTTCTTTCTTGAACTTTTTATTTTTAATCTAGACGTATCTCTTTTTCTATCCCAACGCTTAATAAGTCATTTCAACTAGCTTCATTATTCGTGCGTTATATTAATTGTCTTCCCAAAAATAATTTTAAGCTTACTTTTGAGTGCTAAACTCAATCAGCACTATCTCCACCCTATGCCTGTTTTAAAAATAAGTGAGCATTTAATCCTGCTAATGGTACTTTATGCAACAATCTACTCTTGAACTTGATATATTCTGCACATCATTATTCAAATAATAAATTATACAATCAACATCTTAGCTCGTGAGAGCTATTCATTTAAATAATTTTTAAAATATTCAGGGATTTTATGAAAACAATTCTCGGGGCAGTTTTAGTCACTATAGCCACCACATCAGCCTGTGCTCAAGACATTATAGGAACTTGGCGTTATATCGATGATAAAACTGGAGAACCCAAAGGTCTGGTGAAAATTGAAAAGCAAGCCAACGGGACTTATGCTGGAACTGCACTGAAAGCAACACCTCGTCCAGGTTATACAGCAAAAGAGTTTTGCACCAACTGCCCTGCACCCTACACCGATAAGCCTATTATTGGTATGCAAGTGATTACCGGTTTAAAAACTGAAAATAATATTAATTATACGCATGGCAAAATCATTGATCCCGTTTCAGGCAAGCTGTATAGCCTAAAAGGTAAAATTAGCCCAAATGGTAAAAAGCTATTCTTAAGAGGTTATTTAGGTGTTTCTGCTGTGGGACGTAGCCAAACTTGGTTACGTGTGGAATAAGTCTTATAGCACATCCAGTTATAAGCGCGTTGACCCATCAAAATATTAAACGTGTTCTGTTCTAAAAAATGCTGAATTAGGAAAAACCAATTCAGCATTTTTTATCTATTCAATTAGCCTTTCCACTCAAATTCAGTAAAACTTTTATCTGTTTTTAGTGTGGTTTCAACCGCTTGCGCCAATTGATTTAATAAGCTTCGTTCAGCAATTCGGTCTAACCAGTCTTGCTCCTCATCTGGATAAGAGGCAATTTCACACACCAGATTTCCTTCGCTGTCATGACCTTGGCACGTAATAGACAATGGCAAAGTATGATTATCGACACTCACAGCCACCTGATCACCACTTTGTGGCAAAGTTTCAAAACCAAATTGACCTAACTTTTGAACCAGTAGGTCTTGTACTTGCTTCTGTACTACACCGCTTTCATTTACATCCTGCTGCTGTCCATGCTGTGCTGTAAATTGTAATTTTCTCATTGATCATCCCAAAGGCTTTTTTGTTATATGGGTTTAGCATAATGACTTAACACAAAACAGCCAAGCAAAAGCTTGGCTGTTTTCATACAAAATATCTAAGCTTTAGTCTTATTCAGTGACTTGGATCGCTAAACCAGCTTGATTGCTCAATTGCGTAAAGGTCGGGAAACTTGTGGCAACCGTTTCAGTACCAATGATTTTAATTTCGCCAGAGGTGCGTAAGCCGGCCATTGAAAAACTCATCGCAATACGGTGATCGTGATGTGATTCAATTTCGCCACCAGTGAAAATCGCACCCCACTCGCCCGAATGACCTTTACCTTCAATGATGATGCCATCGTCAGTCGGCGTACAATCGATACCCATGGTTTTTAAACCATCCGCCATCACTTGAATACGGTCTGATTCTTTCACACGCAGCTCAGCAGCACCCGTTAATACGGTTTGCCCTTCAGCACATGCCGCTGCAATGAACAATGCAGGGAATTCATCAATCGCCAATGGCACTTGATCTTCAGGCATATGAATCCCTTTGAGTGTACGTGTGCCTTGAATACGAATGTCTGCAATCGGCTCACCACCTGCAATACGCTCATTCTCAACCGTAATGTCCGCACCCATTTGCTTCAAAATCTCGATCACACCTGTACGCGTTGGGTTAATGCCCACCGCTTCTAAAGTGACGTCTGAACCTTCAGTAATAGCAGCACCCACCATAAAGAAAGCAGCCGATGAAATATCTGATGGCACTTGAATCTCTGTACCAACTAACTTACCACCACCTTGCAGTGAAATACGGTTGCCTTCTGTTTTCACGTCATAACCAAATGCACGTAGCATACGTTCAGTATGGTCACGTGTAGGTTCAGGTTCTGTGACCGATGTTTCACCTGCTGCCCACAAGCCTGCCAATAAAATCCCAGATTTCACCTGCGCAGATGCCATTGGCAAATCATAGTGAATGCCTTGCAAAGCTTGGTTTCCAGTGATCGAAACAGGAGGTGTACCACGCTCACCTGTGGTTTGAATCTGTGCACCCATTTCACGTAATGGTTTAGCAATACGTTCCATTGGACGTTTTGACAGTGATGCATCACCCGTCATGACAGAGTCAAATTTTTGCGCAGAAAGCATGCCTGAAAGCAGACGCATCGAAGTACCTGAGTTACCCATGTAAAGCGCACTTGCTGGTGCTTTTAGGCCATTTACGCCCACACCATGAATCGTCACTTCACCATTTTTAGGACCTTCAATGCTCACGCCCATATCACGGAACGCTTGTAAGGTTGCTAACGCATCTTCACCTTCCAAGAAACCTGTCACATGCGTCGTTCCTTCCGCAATTGCACCAAACATGATTGAACGGTGTGACACAGATTTATCGCCTGGCACGCTAAACTTACCTTGGAAACTCTTTTTACCCGGTAATATGGTGAATTGCTGTGTCGTCACTTTATTGTTCTCCATGAAAGGTTTTTGAGCGAGCATATGGTTAAAATGCTGGCGTGCTGCTTGCGCATGTCCGAGCAAGCCCATTAAAGCATGTGAATCTTCATCTTCAATGAGTTTACGAATCGTTGCCAGTTGGTTTTCAAAACCATCTACGGCATTTAAAATGGCTTTTTTATTGGCAAAAAAGATGTCATGCCACATCTGTGGGTCACTTGCCGCAATTCGAGAAAAATCACGGAATCCCCCCGCAGCATAGCGGAAAATGTCTAAATTATCTTCACGGTTTGCAAGTTGTTCAACTAAGTTAAAAGCCATCAAATGCGGAAGATGACTGGTATGTGCCAAGACTTCATCATGCTTGGCCACATCCATACAAATCACCTCTGCTTTCGCAGCTTGCCACAGTTGGATCAGTTTCTCTACGGCCCAATCAGCACTGGTTGGTAACGGTGTCAAAATCACTTTATGATTTGCAAATAAATCGACCTTACCTGCATGCACACCTGTATGTTCTGCCCCCGCAATTGGATGCCCCGGTACAAAGCCAACAGGTAATGCTTCGCCATACACGGCTTTGGCCGCGTCGACCACATTGCCTTTGGTACTGCCCACATCGGTAATAATCGTATGTTCTTGCAAATATGGTTTGATGGTTTCCAATACTTTTTGCGTTGCACGAACAGGCAAGGCCAAAACCACCAAGTCCGCACCTTGAACCGCCTGCACAGGATCACTATACCCCTGTTGGATTAAGCCCAAAGCTTGGGCATCCTGTAAGGTTTTTTCCGAACGTGTAGAGGCTACAATATTTTGGGTTAAACCTTCAGCAATCATCACCCGTGCAAGACTTGAACCAATCAGTCCAAGACCAATAAATGCAACTTTTTCAAATAGTGGCACAGACATAATTTAAGCGTTCGCCTCTAAACCTAGTACGTTGGCCAAAGCCGTTAGAAATTTCGTATTTTCAGCTTCAGTTCCAATCGATACTCGTAAATGATTGGCGATGCCCACAGGACGAACAATCACCCCTTCTTTTAATAAAGCATTAAAAGTTTGTGCAGGATCGGCTTGTATATCGACCAAAATAAAGTTGGCACGAGAAGGCTCATAGTTTAGGCCTAGCGCTTTAAAACCTGTTTCAAGTTGCACCATGCCCGCTTTATTGACCACACGTGATTTCTCAATGAAATCTTCATCTTTTAGTGCAGCAACTGCTGCCACCATGGCTAAATGGTTGACGTTAAACGGCTGACGAATACGATTTAAGAAATCTGTCACTTCTGCCGATGCTAAAGCAAAGCCAACACGTAATGCCGCTAAACCAAAGCACTTTGACATGGTACGGCTAACAATCAGGTTTGAATACTGTGCTAAAAACTTTAAGCTATTAAAGTTTTCTGGGAAATATTCCACATAAGCTTCATCTAAAACCACGATCACATGGCTCGGTACTTTTTGCATGAAGCGCTCAAATTCGGCCTCTTCAAACCAAGTTCCTGTCGGATTATTGGGATTTGCAATAAACACCAATTTGGTATTGTCTTTAATTGCCGCCACCATCGCGTCAAGGTCATGCGAAAAACCTTGAGCAGGTACCTCAATCGCTTCAGCATTGATGGCTTGCGTGACCAAAGCATAAACTGCAAATGCGTGTTGGCTATACACTACCGAGTCTTTATCTGAAACAAATGCACGGGCAAAAATTTCAAGTAGATCGTTTGAGCCATTGCCTAAAGTAATACAATCATGTGCTACACCAAACTGCGTATGAACTTGATCCTTCAAGATAAAACCACCACCGTCTGGATATCGTCCAATTTCCGCCAATTCAGCAGCAACTGCTTCTTTGACTTTGTCCGAACAACCCAAAGGGTTTTCATTTGAAGCAAGCTTAACAATATCGGTCATTCCCAATTCACGCTCTAATTCGCTGATTGGCTTACCCGGTTGATATGGTTTTAACTTCGCAATACCTTCATTGGCTGGAGCAAACGACATGTGACCTTTCCATTCTTACAAGTGGTGTACATGGTTGAGTTTGGAGTAAACCCAACCACCTTAGAGATTACAATACTGCAATCGGGTATGAGCCCAATACTCGAACTTCTTTCACCAGTGGACGAATCTCTTCAATCGCCGCTTTAACATTGTCTTGTTCCACATGACCTTCCAAGTCGATGAAGAAGACATAAGCCCATTTTTCAGGCAATGCTGGACGCGTTTCGATGCTGGTCAAACTAATGTTGTGCTTTGCAAATGGTGCAAGGATTTCTAATAATGCACCTGCACGATCATGTGCAGAAATCAGCAATGAGGTTTTATCATTACCACTTTGCGGTATTCTTTCACGACCAATTACCAAGAAACGCGTGGTGTTCTCAGGATTATCTTCAATATTACTGTGCAAAATTTCTAAATCATAAATACTTGCTGCAACATCAGATGCAATAGCAGCCGAATGCCATTCAGTACGAATACGACGTGCCGCTTCAGCATTCGAACTTAAAGCTACACGTTCCACACCTGGATAGTGTGCGTCCAACCATGCACGGCACTGCGCCAAAGTTTGCTGATGCGCATAAATTTGTTTAATGCTGTCTTTACGCGTGTTTTCAGACACAAGAAACTGGTGATGAATACGCAATTCAACTTCACCAATCACATTTAAGTGTGAGGCTTTAAAACAATCCAAAGTATGATTGACCACACCTTCTGATGAATTTTCTACCGGCACCAAACCATAGTGTGCACTGCCTGCTTCCACTTCACGGAACACTTCATCAATAGTCGGTAAAGGACGAACCACAGCATCATGTCCAAAGTGCTTTAACACCGCAGAGTGCGTATACGTACCGACAGGACCTAAAAATGCAATACTTTGCGGTGCTTCTAGAGCCAAACATGCAGACATGATTTCACGGAACAAACGTGCCATGGTCACATCAGACAAAGGGCCTTCATTACGCTCCATAACATTCCGTAAAACTTGCGCTTCACGTTCTGGACGGTAAAACATTGGATTCTCTTCAGAAGCAAATTTTGCTTTTGCAACAGCTTCCGCCAGTTTCGCTCGACGGTTAATAAGCTGTTGAATCTGTTGATCAACAGAGTCGATATCCTGACGGATTTGATTAAGGTCAAGAGAAGTCGTTGTGTTTTGATCGTCTTGGATCATTGTTATGTCGCCCTTCATATACATTGTGCAAACAGTATAACAATAGTTAGCTTTGAAATCTTGCGCAATAAGACTTTGCATGTTTCAGTGCTAAAAACATACAGTTGATTTAATCATCAAGTTTATCAATAAACTGCCCCAATAATAGACATCAATAAAACCACTGAACCCTGCCTATTTTCTTCTTGCTGTTATGCATAAACATCGCTCAAGCAAAACACTAAGACGGTGGTATTTGGGTCTTAACTCAACGCTTTTAAAGCTGCGTCTAGGCTTTGAAAAATTTTGCTACACCTTCACAAAAATCACCATTCATCCGTATTTCAGTGCGTTAGAATATCTTTTAAAATACGATTTACTTAAGTTGACGTATACATAACAAAGAGAGTATGCAGCAGTAGCGATTGCTCTATAGTCTCAATAAAACAATAATGAACTGTAGGTACTGTCATGCACAAAAAAATTGCAGTCTTGGTCACCTATGACTTTGAGGATGCCGAATATGCTGAACCAGTAGAAGCATTTCGAGCAGCTCGGCATAGTATTATTAACCTTGAAAGTCAGGCTGGCAAAATCATTTATGGCAAAAAGCGTAAAGCTTTTGTCACCATTGACCAAAGTATCGATGATGCCTCCGTGCATGACTTCGATGCATTACTCATTCCTGGCGCTTTTTCGCCAGATAAACTGTGCCAAGATGAACGCTATATCTTATTTGTCAGGCACTTTGCAAACATGCAAAAACCCATTTTATGCAGTGCTGATGCACCCAAAATTTTAATGCATGCTGGAGTTGTGAAAGGTAGACGCATGACGTGTATCCATCACCTTCATCAAGACTTAAAAGATGCAGGTGCGGTGCTTTATGACACAGGTGTTGTGAATGACAATAATTTATACATTTCATCGCAAACCCGATATGACCTACCCGCCTTTATACAAGAAAGTTTATTGGTACTGAACCGATAAAAAAGAGCCTACTTGAGGCTCTTTTACGCATGTTTATATCAACACTTAAGCCTTAGCTCCCAAGTAGACTACGTGCGACAATTTCTTTCATAATTTCATTGGTCCCGCCGTAAATGCGTTGAATACGCGCATCGACAAAGAAACGTGAAATTGGATATTCACTCATATAGCCATAACCACCAAAGAGCTGCAGTAAATTATCTGCCACCTTCATTTGCATGTCTGTTGAAAAACTTTTTAGCGCAGCTGCGGTTTCGACATCCAGCTTACCTTGCATGTAAAGCTCAACGTTTTGATTGTAAAAAGCAGCTGTGGCTTGTTCATCAATCTTGGCTTGAGCCAAAACAAAACGTGTATTTTGGAACTGCGAAATATGTTGACCAAAGGCTTGACGCTCTTTGACGTATTGGATAGTGACATCTATCGAACCGCGAATTGCCCCTATAGCCGTTGCTGCAATTGCTGTACGCTCTCGTGGTAGCTCTTGCATCAAATAAGCAAAACCTTGACCTGCTTGTCCCAATAATTGATCTTTCGGGACTTTCACATTGTCATAAAACAGCTCAGAAGTGTCTTGCGAATGTAACCCAATTTTGTCGAGGTTGGTGCCTTTTTTAAATCCGTCTAAGTGGGTATCGACTAACATCAGTGAAACACCCTTTGCGCGGGCTTGCGGATCAGTTTTTACTGCCAAGACCACAAGGTCGGCATGCTGCCCATTTGAAATAAAGGTTTTAGAGCCATTTAAATTATAATGCTCACCTTGCAAAATAGCATTACTTCGCATGGCTTGTAAGTCTGAACCCGCACCCGGTTCCGTCATCCCAATCGCACCGACCACTTCACCTGACACCATTTTCGGTAACCAGTACTGCTTCTGTGCTTCAGTTCCGATATGCAAAATATAAGGCGCAGCAATTTCAGAGTGACAAGAAATTCCTGTCGATAAAGCACTAAAACCTGCACGTGCCGACTCTTCCACTAACATGAGTGAATAATGCGTTGGAACACCGTAACCACCGTATTCCTCTGGAACATCGACACATAAGAAGCCATTTTCACCCAAGGCATTCCAGACTGAGCGCGGCATTAAGCCTTCTCGTTCCCACTGTTCATAGTGTGGCGCAATGTGTTCATTCATAAAACGGCGAAAGTTATCGCGAAATAGTTCTAGGTCTGCATCGTAATTCAACATGTTTCTTCCTTGTAGTGACGTTGTTTTATTATTCAGTCCACATGCTAGCCATTTTTAACGCAACTGTCATAACCGCATCAGGCCATTTTTTTATGCCAATAAAAAAGGAAGCCCTTAGGCTTCCTGTTTAAGATGAGCTGAAATTATGCGTGAGCATTTTCTTCAACAGCCATTTGGCGGTCTACTTCATCTGGATTTGCTAGTGCAAAATGTAATTTCTCTTGGTCTAACTGACCGACCCATTTCGCAACAACAATCGTTGCCAATGAGTTACCCACCAAGTTGGTTAAGGCACGTGCTTCAGACATGAAACGGTCAATACCTAAGATGAGTGCAAGACCCGCCACTGGAATATGACCAACGGCTGACAAAGTCGCTGCCATCACAATAAAACCCGAACCTGTTACACCTGCAGCACCTTTCGATGAAATCAATAACACACCCAATAAAGTCACTTGGTGCATAAGATCCAGCTGAGTATTGGTCGCTTGTGCAATGAAGATTGCTGCCATTGTCAGGTAGATTGAGGTACCGTCTAAGTTAAATGAATAACCTGTTGGAATAACCAAACCAACCACTGACTTTTCACAACCCGCAATTTCAAGCTTTTTCAGCATACGCGGTAAAACCGATTCTGAAGATGACGTACCCAGTACGATCAACAACTCTTCGCGAATCATACGAATCATTTTCAAAATACTAAAGCCACAAACACGTGAAATAGTGCCTAGAACCAAGAAAATGAAAAGTAAACAAGTAATGTAGAAACAAATAATCAACTGAGCAAGTTGCGCCAAGCTACCAATACCATATTTACCGATGGTATATGCCATTGCACCAAAAGCACCAATTGGAGCAAGTTTCATGATCATGTTTACAATGTTAAAGAACACATGAGAAATTTGATCGATGAACTTCAGTACAGGTTTACCTGCATCACCCAACTTATGTAATGCAAAACCAAACATCAAGGCAAAAAGTAGCACTTGCAGGATTTCACCTTCAGCAAATGCTCCAACAACCGTATTTGGAATGATATGCATAAAAAAGTCGACAGTGGTTTGCTGCTGACCCGACTCAACAAACTTTGAGATCCCAGAGGTATCTAGTGTTGAAGGATCAACATTCATGCCCACACCTGGCTTCCAGATGTTAATGACCAGTAAACCGATCAATAGTGCAATAGTCGATACAATTTCAAAGTAAAGTAGCGCAACACCGCCTGTCTTACCCACAGACTTCATACTTTCCATACCCGCGATACCACTCACGACGGTACAGAAAATTACTGGCGCAATAATCATCTTGATCAGCTTAATAAAGCCTTGACCTAGAGGATAAAAAAGCTCGCCCCAGCCGGGTACATATTTTTCAACGCCATTGATAACTTGCGTACCACTAGGGAAAAAATGTCCTACTAAGATACCCGCAATAATCGCGACAATAACTTGAAAATATAGTGACTTATAGATTGGTTTCTTAGTCATAACGAATACTTCTGTAAATCAAAAGACTGAAAAAATCGGTATACCTATACTTCCTCATAGGTAGTTGGCTTTCTGATAAACACAAAAAAGCCCACAGTTTGGACCGCATCCAAACACCGGGTAAAAAAATCATAGTGTACAAACAACAGCACTGTGACAAAAATCACAGTTCATTCATATTTACTGCAATGGGAGAGACTAAAAACTAGCGAGTCACAATTATTGGGTAAATTTTACCTAACATTCTTTAATCAAAGTAAACTGATTTCAATCATAATGTATAAAATCTAAACAATATGACTCATACTTTAGTCTAATGGTGAAAAATTTATTTAAAATTAAAAGTGCTGTTTTTTTTGATTGTTCCACTAAAATAGCACAACACAGCCTTCACTTACTTTGGTTTTTCCATGAACAACAAAAGAAATATTTATAAAGATGCTGAGCACCCTTTTGCCCAGTTTGTTCGCATTATTGGCAAAGGGAAAAATGGTGCGCGCTCACTCAGTTATGAAGAAGCTTACCAAGCTTTTGATATGATCTTGAAAAATCAAGTGTTAGATGTACAGCTCGGTGCATTTCTGATGCTACTACGAGTTAAGGAAGAGTCTGTAGATGAACTGGCAGGCTTTGTTCAAGCCACACGAGATCAACTGCCGTTTACGCCTTTAGAGGTCGATTTAGACTGGTCTTCTTATGCAGGCAAGCGTAAACACTATCCATGGTTTCTCTTAGCGGTACTGACTTTAGCTAAAGCAGGTTATAAGATCGTGATGCACGGTGCATCAGGTCATACCATTAACCGTATTTATACTGAACAGGTATTGGAATATCTCGATTTTAATATTTGCCAAACTCAAGCAGATGTGGAACAGGAATTATCGTCGCGTAATTTTGCATATTTACCGCTGCACGCCATCTCCCCAATTTTAAGTGACTTAATTTCCCTACGAAATGTTATGGGCCTTCGCTCACCCATTCATACCCTTGCGCGCCTGATCAATCCTTTTAATGCCAAAGCAACCCTGCAAGCTATTTTCCACCCTGCTTATCGTAGTTCGCATCAGCAAGCGGCATTTAAACTGGGCTATCAAAATAGTGCAGTCATTAAAGGTGAAGGCGGTGAATTTGAACGTAACCCAGATGCCAAAACACTGATCTGCGGCATTAAAAATGGTGAACTCTACGAACATGAGCTACCCAAACTGACCGACAACCGAAGCCCAATTGAAGAAGAGTTAGATTTGGCTGAGTTCAAAGCAGTTTGGCTGGGTGAAAAACAGCATGAGTATGGTGAAATGGCAGTGACTGAAACTATTGGCATTGCACTATATACCATGGGGGTCTGCGATACATATAACGATGCCATGCAACAGGCCAAGCAGCTTTGGCACACTCGTTTCTAAGCATAAAGGACAAACAAAAGCGTGAACGTTATTCGTCACGCTTTTCGATCCAGTAAAAGTCGGCCCAGTAAGGATAATGCTTTCCTGAAGAATGAATATTTCTGAGTATCAACTGATCATCAATATGGACCTCAATTTTTTGGGATTAATAAGTACCAGATAAATAAACATTTTTTATTGTCCAATGAGGTTTGAACAATAGAGTTGATGACTTTTTATCTTTTTTGATACTTAGCCTGCATGGGCGTTATAGATGTTTATCCCAATCAATAACATCGGATAACCATCATTTTTCATTGATGTGTATTGTGTGACGGCATTTTGAAAATTTTGACTCGGTAACACAGAAACATCTAATAAACATTCAATTTTTCTTGCATCAGTTGCTGTCTCAGCAAATATAGCTAAATTCTAAAAACACTAGCACATGGAAACATCTGTAAAACCTCATTTCCTATGGTTTTAGGTGTGATAATAAATTAAGTATTCAGCTATACATTGATCGAAATTGCAGTAATGAAGAATAAACTGAGTCGAGTGAGCTTTATTATTTTATAAGCATAAGGATTGAAAAAGTTTGAAGGTTATTCTTTTAAATTGAGTTGTTGAATCACCAAGCATCTCTTGCTAAGCGATTCAACGTCTTTTTAATCAATTAAATAAAGCGAATAGGTTTAAATTCTGGTTCAGGAACATGAGAATCACACTCCTCACCTTCCTCTTTGTGCCCTTTATCGATATAGCCAGTACGTTCTTTTTCAGGAGTATTCTGATGCTCCCAAGCAATAACGGCTTGCATACAAGTTTGACGTTGTTCAGCAGTCAACGCAACGCCATTTGGCCATTTACCAATTTCTACAGCTGTTTTTAAACGCTCAACAATATCAGCATCTAAAATAGAAAGCATCTGTTCAATATTCATGATTTAATCCTGTTGAAAAGAGTCAAAATCTTGGTTCCACCCAAGTTTAGTTCGGCATGACATATAAAAATCATAACCCGGTGGATGTAATAAATTCAGTTTAAAGGGGTGCTTACGAATATGTAAGCTGTCTCCCACATTGAGCGAAACACTGTGTTGACCATCGGCACTGACCATCGGCAAGACACGGTTTTCACGAATCAGAAGCTTAATTTCACTGTGTCCACCCACCACAATCGGGCGTGAAGACAAGGTATGCGGATGCATCGGTACCAAAGCAATCGCATCCATCCCCGGATGCACGATTGGGCCACCACCTGACAACGAATAGGCTGTTGAACCCGTAGGCGTCGATACAATCAAACCATCACTGTGTTGACGGTAGACATATTGACCATCGATATTCAGTTCGAAGTCAATCATATGCACCGACTTGCCCGAGTGTAGTACCACATCGTTTAGCGCAATCGCATCATAAATCGTCTCGCCCTTTGAGCGAATTTCCATTTCCAATAAGAAACGACGATCTAACTGAAACTCACCTTTTAAAACTTGATCGAGCTTAAAAATCACTTCAGTCGGCTTAATATCGGTTAAAAAACCCAAACGCCCTCGGTTTACACCCATTACAGGAGTATTGAATTTGACCAAGGCACGTGCAGCATGCAGAAGTGAGCCATCCCCGCCCACCACAATCACCAAATCGACCACTTCACCCAGAAGTGCACGACTCACCGTTTGTGTATTTTTATAAGGAACCAGTTCAGCGGTTTGCGCATCAAAAACGGGATGTAACCCTAAGCTGAGTAGATGATCATGAATAAGACATAAGGTTTCGACAACTGAAGACTTATCTGGACGTCCAATTAAGCCTATGTTTCGAAATGTTTTATGTGAAATTTGCACCTGCAACATCGCTCCGCTACGATTCCCGCCTATCATAACATTATTTATTTAAATTGATTCAAAAACTAAAGTGACTGCTGCTACACACGGAATTGTCTCTATATTTCAGTTTGTTCACAGTTTAATTATTGCAAATTAGCGAAAAGCTTCGCATGATTAGCACAATTTCTCAGGATCTTATTCGTATTTATGAAGTCAGAACGTGGCATAGGTTTAATTGCACTGATCTTCTGCATCTTAGTCATTGCAGCATTCTTGGTGTTTAGTATTTATTTAATAAGACTCGACTCCGTTGTACGTGACAAGTTTGAAGGCAAGCGCTGGGACATTCCTGCGAAGGTATTCGCACGCCCACTCGAAGTGTATACCAATGCCCCTGTCAATCAGGCTGACTTCACTCAAGAGTTAAAACTTTTGGGCTATAAGTCCTCGGAAAACTATACCAAATCAGGGAACTTTGTCAGTTCTGGCAATGAGCTATATGTACACACTCGTGGCTTTGACTTCGGTGATAGTGTAGAGCCTGAACAAGTGCTTAAAGTTACCTTTGCTAATGAGCAAGTGGCTGAAGTCAGTGCAACTAAACCCTCATCTACAGGGATTGCACGTTTAGAGCCGATGCTGATTGGCGGGATTTATCCGCAGCATAATGAAGACCGTGTCCTAATTAAACTCGACAAAGTCCCTAAGCCCTTAATTGAAGCTTTAATTGCAACAGAAGATCGTAATTTCTATAGTCACCACGGCGTTTCAATTCGTGGTACGGCACGTGCGATTGTGAGTAATGTCACGGGTGGAAAACGTCAAGGTGGTTCAACACTGACCCAACAGTTGGTGAAAAACTTCTATCTCACCCCTGAAAAAACCATTAAGCGTAAAGTCAATGAAGCATTTATGGCTTTATTGGTCGAGTTTCACTATGACAAAGATGAAATTTTAGAAGCCTATCTCAATGAAGTGAACCTCGGTCAAAATGGCAACTATTCTATTAATGGCTATGGTTTAGCTTCGCAGTTTTACTTCGGCATGCCTTTGCGTGAGCTAAATATTGCGCAACAAGCTTATTTGGTGGGTCTAGTACAAGGTCCAACCTTATATAACCCTTGGCGTAACCCAGAAGCTGCGAAAAAGCGCCGTAATATTGTTTTAAACAATATGTTGGTCATGGGCTATCTGACCCAAGAACAATATGAAACTGAAACAGCTCGCCCTTTAAATGTGATTGCCAAACCAACTCTCGGCCCTTCACGTTTCCCAGATTTCTTAGACATTGTACGCCGTCAGTTACGTACCGAATACCAAGAAGGTGATTTGACCAACCAAGGTCTACGCATCTTTACAACGCTCGATCCAATTGCCCAAACCAAAATTCAAGATGCGTTTAAATCGACTGTTAGTCGCTTAAGCCGTGGCTCAAGCCGTCTGAAAGAGCTGCAAGGTGCGGTATTGGTTGCGCATCCTGAAAATGGTGAATTGGTTGCAGCGGTTGGTTCAACCCAAGACTTTACGGGTTTTAACCGTGCACTCGATGCCAAACGTCAAGTCGGTTCACTACTTAAACCTGTGATTTACCTCAGTGCGATTCAATCGGGACGTTACAACTGGGCCAGCCCAATTGAAGATAGCAGTATTAGTATTCAATCCAATGGTAAAGCATGGACACCCAAGAACTATAGCGGTGGCGAACATGGCGTTGTGCCGATGGTACAGGCACTGTCTAATTCATATAACTTGTCAGCAGTTCGCCTTGGTCAAGAGTTTGGTTTATCGACGTTTAGTAACCACCTAAAACGTTTTGGTGTGACCAGTAATATTCCAACCTATCCATCCATTTTCTTGGGTGCGGTGGACATGTCTCCGATGGAAATGCTCAGCATTTATGGCAACTTTGCCACAGGCGGTTTTAAGTATCCGACTAAATCCATTCGTACTGTTGTCGATCAAAATGGTCGCTTGCTGACCCGTTATGGTTTAAATGTCCAACAAACCATTGACCCTGCTTCTGCCTATGTCCTGAACTATGGTCTACAACAAGTGATGACCTCAGGTACAGGTCGTTCAGCTTATAACACTCTACCAAACTCACTTCAGCTTGCAGGCAAATCTGGAACCACCAATGACACCCGTGACTCATGGTTTGCAGGTTACTCGGGCAATTATGTTTCTGTGGTTTGGCTAGGTTTAGATGACAATAAACAAACTGGCTTAACAGGTTCTTCAGGTGCGTTGCCAGTGTGGACAAGTGTAATGAGCCAGCTGCGTCAAAAACCAGTCAACTTACGCCAACCGGATGATGTGCAATGGCATTGGATTGATCGTGGCACGGGTTATCTTGCCGCTCAAGGTTGTGAGGGTGCAATGTATATTCCCCTGTTGCGAAACACCGTACCACGCAAAGCAACCACATGTGGCTTACCGCATTATCAAGTTGAACCCACTTACAATCCTGAAACAGATGGTTACCAAGCTACACCTGAACAAGGCGACAGCATAGACAACTATATTCGTGAAAGTGAATCGAACATGCAGCGAAACTTAGAAGATGAGACGCAAGTCATTTCGAGTGGTAGCTATCAACCTGAATAAATAGGACGGATTTAAATTTTGATGTGGTTTAAACGTTTAAGTATCTTAGCAACCATCGTGGCTGTGGCAGGCTGTCAAAGCCTCCCACAGCCAGCTGAAAAAAAGATACCTGAAAAGGCGACACAGTCGGATAAAGAGCAGAAAACACCTTCAGGGGTCAAAATTCATCCTTATGATCGCGAAGAAATTCAACGTCAGAAGATTGTGATTCCTGAGCAGAAAAGCAAACAACAGTTTGATGATGGGCGACAGCTTCCTGCTTTTAAAAGTCTGATGCAAAAAACACAAACGGCCTATCGCCAAGGCCAGTGGAGTCAAGCACAAAGCTACGCCATGCAAGCACAGCGTTTAGCACCACAGTCGAGTGAGACCTTTTTGTATTTGGCTTTAATTGCTAATCAACAAAAACAACCTGCAAATGCGGAATCGCTTGCACGTCGCGGCTTGAGTTATGCTCAAAGCAATGCCATGAAAAAGCAGCTTTGGAGCATTATCTTAAAAGCAGGTCAAATGCAGAAGAATCAGAAAACCATTCAACAAGCCCAAACAGCAATCAAAAGTCTGTCTTAAAAGCACGCTCCGTTAGATGGAGCGCTGCCCTGCTATACCATAAGCACCATAACTTTGTGCTTTGGCTAAATCGGCTAACTGTAAGCCGCCGAGAGCAAAAATTGGGATATGAATCTCTTCTGCAATCAAACTGAACTGTTGCCAACCCAAAGTTTCACTATTGGGGTGGCTGAGTGTTTCAAGTACAGGGCTGAGTAAAAGAGCATCACAGCCAATTTCTTGTGCATGTTCAGCACTGCTACGGTCATGACAGGCCGCTATATAACGCTGCCCAACGTTCAACTCCCCTTTACTCAATTGCATCAGTTGAGATTGTTTCAGGTGTATGGCCGCAACTGCCTGCTGTTGTAGTGGATTTAAACCTTTCCATAGTTCTATATTGACAATCACCCGTGCCAATTGTTCTACACTCAGTTCTGCAATTTTTAAAATATGTTCAGGACTGGCAGGCACTCGCCAATACAGCACTTGTTGTTCAGGCAAATCCTTTAACACATCGATTTGATCTGAAATTTTAATCACGGGTGCAGCATAAAGTCGCTTCAAAATGGCCTGATTGGCTTTTGGAAAGTTAAGGTCTTGTAATTCGGCACGCTTGAACCACGCCCATGGTGAGTGAATGTCTGCCAATAGATGATTTGATACCACAGCATGAAATAAATGCAAATTGACAATCACATCGTCATATTCAAACTGAATACAGTCAAAAGCATGCCAATCTTGTATATCAATTCCAACCTCTTCTAACACTTCACGGCGACAAGCTTGCTCAGGCGTTTCACCTGCTTCCACCTTCCCCCCAGGAAATTCGTGCTTATTGCCCTGATGCTGTTCCGCCTGGCGCCAGCCCACCAAAACTTTGCCTTGATGTAAAAGGATGGCTATAGCAACTTGAACCAAAGGTTTTGACATAATCAGATTCCATTTCAGATGTGTAGTGTATTGAGTGATTGCATGTAACGATATTGAAGTTTTTTATATTTTCAGCGAGAAAATGTTGACAGCCTCATTCGATAATGATTATCATTTAAATCGTTCAACATACACCACGGAGTCGCCAGAATGAACGCACCATTTAGCTTATTTACTCGTAACGAAACAGCCCATTCACTACCAATGCTACACTCAAACAACTTATTTGCCCTAGGCCGTGAAATTCGCATTATGCATGCTGGAGAAGAGTATCGTCTACGACTCACTCGCAATAATCGACTCATTCTTACCAAATAAGAACTATAAAAACCCAATAACAATAATCGTGGAAACAAGCAGTATGTCAGCGCGTACTGCTTTTTAATGTCTTTAAGTTTGATCATTTATGCTGTTTTTATCACAGATCACAATCTGCACATCTAAGGCTCAACCCTATTTAACAGCAGCTCCACTTTTAAACCGCCTAAGTCGGATGAACTAAATAACAACTGCCCTGCGTGTAAATCGACAATCTTCTGACAAATCGATAAACCCAAGCCTGAACCTTGTGTTTTTGTACCTAAAGCCCGATAGAAGCGCTCACCCAAACGCTGGATAATCGTAGCATCGACCCCATGTCCACTATTTTCAATCCTCAGTCTGAGCTGCTGTTTTTCGATCGTGAGATTGACAAAAACTTGTGCCTGCTCGGGGCTATAGCGAATGGCATTGTCGAGCAAATTGCGAAGTGCGCTAAATAAGAGCTGCTCATTGGCCAATACATAAACCTGCTCTGCAAGCACCACGTTAATTTTAATCTGTTTTGAGTCCGCAAACGGCTGTAGAGCTTTAATCACATCCTGCATTAGCAGACTGAAGTCAAACTTAGTCTTCGCCAAACTTTCCTTTTGCTCAGGGTCTAGACGTGCCAGCAACAACAAATTATCCAACACCTGTACCCCACGACTGACATCTTGTTGGATCGGTTTGAACTCACTTTCAAGTTCAGGAAACTTGCGCTTGAGCACCTGAAGTCGCATTTGTATCGCAGACAGTGGAGAACGTAGCTCATGTGAAGCATCCGCGGTAAAGCGCTGCTCTGCCACTAAAGCTTGGTCTAAACGCGCCAATAAGGCATTCAGCTGTAATAGCATCGGTTGCAACTCAATCAGCTCAGGTTCTGGCATAGAAATAGGTGCTAAATCATTAACTGATTTATTTGAAATCTGCTCTGAAACTTGGTGTATCACCCGAAATTTACGTCGAATAGCGAAATGCATCAACAACCACTGAACACACCAGACTAAAAACAACACACCGCTGAAAACTAGGATGCTTTGCCAAAAGGCTTGGAAACGTTCGGACATCGACTGGGTCACTTGAACCTGTAAACCGTGATTATCCTGCGCAGTATAAATACGCCACAGTTTCTGCTCTGACCAATAAAAACCATAAGGTGCATCTGAAACCAAACTCAAATGATCAACAGTAATTTTTTCAGGTACATCTTCGGATGCAGTCAAAAGTTGCTGTGCATTATCGAGTCGATAGCGAATATCAAACTCATCACTAAGCTCTGCCAAAGCTTGACCATTGCTGACCGTTAAATCATCTGCCAGCAACATATCGGCCATTTCATCCATAATTTCATCTTGCATAGACATGGTCTGATAAACCGACACCCCAATAAACATCAGCAATGCCAAAAGCCCCGCCAGTATCGAACTGAGGAGCGAACTTTTCACAAGCTGACGCTGGAGTGAAATTGGCTGAGCCATTATATGTCCTGATTCATTCTGTAGCCCAAACCACGAATGGTTTTAATACAGTGGCTACCGAGTTTTTTTCTCAATTGATAAATAAAAACCTCGATCGCATTGCTTTCGATTTCATCGCCCCATGCATAAAGACTTTCCTCAAGTTGTTCCCGCGTAACGACATATTCGGGCTTGAGCATCAATTTATGCAAAATTTGAAACTCTTTGGCGGTTAAATTAACAGCTTGACCATTTTGAGTCACACTTTTGGCCTGTGGGTCGAGTTGGATATTGGCATAGCTCAATACCTGCGAGCTACTATGCTGTTGCTGTCGAAGTTGTAAACGAATTCGAGCGGATAATTCCTCTAGACTAAAAGGTTTGATCAAATAATCATTGGCGCCCAAGTCTAGCCCTTCGACTCGATCTCGAATACTGTCACGTGCTGTTAAAAAAATCACAGGAGTCGATAGGTTCTTGCCACGGACTTTCAGCAAAATGTCATCACCTGTGGCATGTGGCAAACCACGATCTAAAAGCACACAGTCATACTGATGCTGTTCAATGGCTAAAATGGCATGGTCGCCCCGTTCCACCCAGTCGACACTGTAGCCATCCATTTCAAGCCAAGTTTTAATACTCTCAGCTTGAGAGGCATCATCTTCTGCTAATAATATCCGCACTGCTTAACCTGCCTAATCACTATTGTTTAGATCATGCCGTGAAATGGCTCAAAATACAAAAAACCACAGGGCTAATATCCATTCAAAGCCCTGTGGTTTTTTTAAGAATGCCCAATCAAAATTGAATTGAACTTGGGCAAGTGTGTTTAGAATTTCACTTGATCTACGTCAATTTCAACGCGTTTTGCTGGTTTGTAGTCAATATCTACTTCACCGATAATGGTTACAGGTATTTTAGCCGAAATTGCTTTGCCACCCCATAACTCATCATCAATGTCGACAGTAATTGAACCAGTTTGGTCACGGAATTCATACTTCTCATCCCCAATGGCTTTGACCACATAACCTTTTAACTGGACGTGACTGTCATCTTTTAATGTTAGCGCATGCTTAACCGTAGTTGGTGTTGAAGCAGCAACTGCCGCTTGGTTCACTGCGGTGTTTGCTACAGCGACAGTGGTTGAACCAATAACACCAGTAACTAATAACGCTTTCATCATCATATTCATATCCAGTACCTCTATTTAATTGTTCATCTATTTGATGAAGTGATTAAACCAAAACTAGATGAGTTGAATCTTAAGAAAGCTTCAAGTAACGCATTAAACGCTTAGTTGAGTGGGACAACACGTAACACTTCTTCTAGTGTCGTGACGCCTTCTAAAACTTTACGTGCACCCGCAATTCTTAAAGGCTCAATGCCTTCTTTTTTGGCTTGTTGACGCAGTGCAGTCAAGTCACCATTGGCACCAATCAGTTGCTTGGCCTCTAAACTCACAGGCATAAACTCATAAATACCGACTCGTCCTTTATAGCCCGTTTGCCGACACTCTTCACATCCTACTGCGGTAAAGACTTTTTCAGGCATCTCCATAATGTAATCAAAAGTCAGATGCTCCCATTCTTGGCTGTTGATTTGCTTTTCAACTTTACAATGTGGACATAAGCGGCGTACGAGACGCTGTGCCAATACCCCTAAAATGGTTGCCGCGGTTAAGAACGGCTGTACGCCTAAATCATGCAAACGCGTCAGACTGGAAGGTGCATCATTGGTGTGCAGAGTTGACAGCACTAAATGTCCTGTAAGTGCTGCTTGAATCGCCATATTGGCCGTATCATGATCACGAATCTCACCGACCATAATAATGTCAGGGTCTTGACGCATCAGCGCACGAACACCATCAGCAAAACCAAGATCAATGCCTGTATTCACCTGCATTTGGTTAAAACTCGGCTCTAACATTTCAATCGGGTCTTCAATGGTACAGACGTTCACTTGTTCGGTAGCCAATTGTTTCAAAGAAGAATAAAGCGTGGTGGTTTTACCTGAACCCGTTGGCCCTGTCACTAAAATAATGCCGTGACTATGCGAAGTCAGTGCTTGCCAATCACTGAGCAAATGCCCTTCAAAACCCAACTGCTGAAAGCTACGCACTAAAACTTCAGGGTCAAAAATACGCATCACCAACTTTTCACCAAAAGCAGTCGGTAAAGTCGAAAGACGCAGTTCTGTTTCTTGCCCTTTCGGTGTCCGTGTTTTTAAACGTCCATCTTGTGGTTTACGTTTCTCTGCCACATTCATTCGACCTAAAATTTTAATCCGCGAAATCACTGCGGTTAAAGTATTGGCAGGCATGTTATAAATGGTATGCAGCACTCCATCAATACGGAAACGCACTTTGCCGTTGTCTTTACGTGGTTCTAAGTGAATATCACTGGCACCTTGCTCAAAAGCAAACTGTAAAACCCAGTCGACTAATTTAACAATGTGTTGGTCATTGGCATCAGGGTTTTGACTATCCCCCAACTGTAAAAGTGCTTCAACACCTTTATTATCTCGCTCGTAACTCCCAGACTTCTGTGAATTACTGACGGCGCGACTCACTTGATAATACTCGACCATATAGCGCTGTAATTGTTCAGGGCTGAGTAATACACGCTGGATTTTTTTCGGTGCAACATTGTGCTCCAAATTTGCGATCCAATCTTTCATATACGGCTGATCTGTTGCAATCAACACTTGATTGGCCTGAACTTCAACTGCCAAGATTTTATTGCGGAAGGCGAATTCTTGAGACATCACCGAAGTCAAAGCTTGCACATCGGCTTTGAGTGGATCAATCACATAAAACGGTAATTGGGTCTTTTCGGCTAACCATTGACACAGCCGATTTAATGTCAGTCTTGACTGTGGATGCGACTGATCTACCAGATTAAAATGAGCAATCCACTGTAATGGATGCCACTTCAATTGATCGCGTTGACGGTGCGAGGTTTGTACTAGATTTTTTTCTTTTTCAGTAATTCGCCCATCTTTAAACAGTTGATCTAAGCACCAAGTGGTATCAATTTCAAAATTAAAATTCATTGTTATACGTCCCCAAACATAACCTCACTATAGCAAGATTTTCTGTATTCATTCGCACAAAGCATAAGCAAATCCTACAAATATCGAGAAGTAGCCAAGCTCATCAATATAATCACGAATTTACTCACAAATCTTGCTCTTTTAACTTGAATCCACCTTCAGCATTCGCCTATATTTTAGACAAGTCATTAGATTTTGTGAGATAGGCTTGGACTTCAGCATAGTTTCCATCAACAACTTAGCGTTATCTGAGGTCCTCATCACCTTGGCTTCAGCATTAGGCTGTGGCCTATTGATTGGTTTAGAACGTGAACGAAGTAAACAACGTGAAAACCAACAGAGCTTTGCAGGACTACGCTCCTTTGCCATTTGTGCACTCCTCGGTGCTATTTGTTTTTTATTTGGTGTCAGTATCGGTATTGTCGGTGCGCTGATCATCGGCGGCATAGTTATATTCTCAATGAAAAACCAAACAGAAGATTTGGGTTCAACCACTGAACTTGCCTTTGTCATGACTTATTTTATCGGGGCGATGTGCTTATGGAATACACCTCTAGCAGCAGGTTTAGCCGTGCTCCTGACCATTATTTTAATGACCAAACATCCGATGCACAGCATTGCGGGGAAATGGATTACTGAGGCTGAGTTTAAAGACGGTATCTTTCTCCTAGCGCTGATTTTAATTGCTTTGCCCTTAACGCCGAATACGCCTTTATGGGGTGCTGTGCTGAATCCCTATATTATTTTAAAATTAGTTACACTTATTCTTGGTGTTCAAGCGCTTGCACATATTGCCAAACGACTGCTGAACACTAAAAATGCCATGATTTTATCGGCAATCGCCTCAGGTTTTGTATCCAGTACCGCGACTGTTGTCAGCTTAGGCATGGAAGTACGTGCAGGTCGAGCACTTGCCAAACCCAATGCAGGTGCAGCGCTCATGTCCTGTATTGCGACTTTGTTGCAACTACTAATTATAGTCGCAGGTGTGAGTATACTTTGGCTCAAAACTATACTGCTGCCGACGCTTGTGGCAAGTGTCCTTTTAGGGATCTGTGCTTATGCGTTGGTACGATCTGCCCCTGCACAAGAACAATATCAACCCACTGATTCACGCATGTTTAGCTTAAAAGAGGCTGGCATTATTGCCCTGACTTTGACGTTCATCCAAGCGGGTGTGTATGGACTTAACCTTTGGCTGGGAGATGCAGGTTTAATCGCTGGGACTTTACTGGCTTCTTTGTTTGAGATTCATGCAGCGATGGCAACAGTGGTCATGCAAGGGGCACCGACAGACACGGCAGCAATGTCTGCATTTATCTTAGGTTTAGCTGCACACGCTGTTGCCAAATCCGTTAATGCCGCCTTAACAGGTGGTAAGCAATACTTTATTACTTTTGCCCCGATTCAGATTTTGCATATGGTGGTTTTGATTGGGCTACTTTGGTGGACGATTTATTAATTCGATTTAAATAATTAATTTTTTATTTTCATCATATTAATCTATAATCAGCCCGCTTCATTTTTAAACAATAACTTTATTAATAATATATTTTTGAATCGGGATCTTTATGAAATTTAAAATATTATCGCTTGCAGTTTTTAGTGCATTAATGCTTAGCGCGTGTGGTGGCGGAAGTTCTGAGAGTTCTAACAATACCAGTACTAGCAATAACTCAACATCCAGTAATTCTTCAAATAATAACTCTAATAATACAAATACAGCCCAACAATGGGAAACTGTTCGTATTGATTATTGGTATGACTCACATACTCAAGCTGTTGATTTTGGCGTGCTAAATACAAAAATTACGCTGGCTGATGGCAAAGCTTATGCTACTTTCGATGCAGATGATGATACAAATGAAATTTACTTAACTGAACAAGGCGAGTATCAAACATTCGGCCCTACCAATAGCTATGGCGCTTTAATTGGCCAAATGACCTTCATCAATAATCAAATCAAACTTCGGCCTTATTCCGCAATCGGATCTACAGGTTTAGAATTCACCACAACTGTGGCTCAGCGTAATATTGCTGGTGAAAGCGTACTTTCAACTGTAGACCCTGACCTGAATTGGAACTTGGACTATCCTCAATATAGCGTGAAGTATCCAGATGAAATCAATACAAAATTAAAAGCATACCAAGCATTAAAATTCCCAGCGGGTTCAACCTGTTTACAGGAAACAGAATACTCCAATAATCAGGAATATTTACTCTTATCTGAAGCAGAAGATGTATATCAACAGGACTTTAATGAATACGCAACGGCTTTTGCCAGCCAAACTGGGCAGAAATATTTTAAATACACAAAATTTAATAATGCGCTTGCCTATCATTACAGCCACGATGAAACCGAAGCACATGCTTTTAGTGGATACACTCAATATAAAGGCGCCTACTATACAAGTTCAAAAGAAACTGCTGGCGTAGAGTCCAATCTTGCAAATGATATTCAATCAGAGAAAGAGCGAATAAATCAAATGAATGTGTCTGTCGACGAGAAAACCGCTCTTTTAACTAAGGCAGATGGCTTAAATAAAGGTTGTGATTTATACAATTCAGTTGCAGCAAATTATTTAAAACAAAACCTGAAGTTTTAAATCTATTCCGAATAACTCAGTGGGTTTAAGTTTGAATCGATACAGGAGCTTATAGCTCCTGTATTTCTATACACGTTTCATTCACTTTAAATTTCACATCTAAATTTGCAAATTTCATCCCATAAATTCGCGCTTCATCATCCTGATACGCCGGTCTGGGATCTAAAGATAAAACGGCTTCAAGCTCTTGTACGGTCTGTAGTGAAAGTTTTTCACTCATCAAAAGCTGCTGCTTCTGTTTGATCGCCCGATCCGACCATATCACCGATTTACGTTTAGGTTCATCTTGCGCATAGCCACTTTCCGCATCTATAACTGCATCTGAGTAGTGAATATAAGGTTTAATATCAACAATTGGGGTGCCATCTAGTAAATCACTTCCTGTGACATACACTCGAACTGACTTCCCCTCTTTTTTGACGCACTTGAGCCTCACCACCGATAGACCAATCGGTGAAGGACGATACATGCTGCGCGTAGCAAATACCCCTATTTTTTTATTGCCCCCTAAGCGTGGCGGACGAACTTGTGTACGAAACTGGGTTTTTTCTGGATTTTTATTGTCATGAAACTGCCACACCAACCATAAATGACTAAATGCCACAATTCCTTCAAAGGCTAGAACATCATTATAGGGTGCTAGCATTTCAATATACGATTCCACTTGAACCAAATTAGGCTGCCGAGGAATACCAAACTTTTCCTTATAAGAAGAGTGCATATAGCCAATAATTGGCAAGGTTAACTCAGTCATCATCACTTTTTCTAATAAGCTCAATTAAATATATTCAGTTTATCGAGAATGATTTTAGATTAGAATAGCAACCTGTTCTAATTTGATAATTTATTGAGACCTTTAATGGCTGCTTTCAACGTCGAAAAGATTACTCACGTCCACCATTGGAATGATACTTTATTCTCTTTTAAAACGACGCGCGACACTGCTCTACGTTTTAAAAACGGTCAATTTGTGATGATCGGCCTTGAAGTAAATGGCAAACCGTTAATGCGTGCTTATTCTATTGCTAGTGCAAACTACGAAGAAGAACTTGAGTTTTTCTCAATTAAAGTTCCTGATGGCCCGTTAACCTCTATTTTACAAAAAGTTAAAGTGGGTGACGAAATCCTGGTATCTAAAAAGCCTACAGGAACTTTAGTACTTGATGACTTAAACCCTGGTAAAAACTTATACCTGCTTTCTTCTGGTACAGGTCTTGCGCCGTTCTTGGCAACCATTCGTGATCCTGAAACCTATGAACGTTTTGAGAAAGTGATTGTGGTTCATGGTACACGCTTCATTTCTGAGTTGGCTTACCAAGACCTCATTTTAGACGAACTTCCGAACAATGAGTTCTTTGAAGAGCTAGGCATTAAAGATAAATTGGTTTACTACCCAACGGTTACTCGTGAAGAGTATCCAAACCAAGGTCGTGTAACAACAGTGATTGAAACTGGCGAGATTTTTGAGAAGATCGGTTTACCACGTTTTAACCCAGAAACGGATCGTGCAATGCTTTGCGGTAGCCCAGCATTCCTCGATGACGTTGCTGCACTTCTAGACCAACATGGTTTAAAAGAATCGCCACGTATGGGTGTACTTGGTGACTACGTGATTGAACGTGCATTCGTTGAAAAATAAGATCATATAAAGATATTAAAAAACCGAAGCTTAGGCTTCGGTTTTTTATTTACTCTACGTATAGTTTTATCTAATATTAAAAAAAATAACAAATCTAGAATTTAAACCCATGGCCTTTCCAGAACTTAAATTTAAAGACTATTTAATAGTCAAACTACTTTATTATCCATACAAGATTCTAAAAAAATTCGAAATAATTCATCGACTGATTTGTATTAGTTTTATAGTGATTTGACTATACATCCAAAACCCAAGCCCAGCGGCCTCGATGTACAGTGCAAACTCCAGCATTTTGCTCTCATTACTTATGTCGTTGACCCAGCTCGTTTTAAAGAGATCATTCCAGCACGGTTTAAGTTAGACACGGTCCAGTACCAAGGCAAACAACATGCACTGATGTCGGTAGTCCCCTTTATCGATGTCGATTTGAGCTCCGCAGTTTACCCTTTTCCAAAATTCACCATGGGGCAAACCAATTATCGGGTCTACGTGATTGATCAGGAAACACGGGAACGTTGTGTTTGGTTTTTAGGAACGACTTTGGACTCTTGGACACTGATCGTTCCTCGTTATGTTTGGCAATTACCGTGGCATCCAGCACAGATTGAGTTTGATTGTCAGCGAGATCTAGAGGGTCGATATACACAATATAAAATGCGTACCCAATCGGCATGGGCCACTTCAGATGTACATTTGTCTCAGTCCAAACATGACCCATGGCATTTTGAAGGCTTTCCCAATTTAGAAAGTTATCAGGTCTTCTTAACTCATCCATTGGCAGGGTTTTACCATCGCAGCGATGGAAAACTCGGCAGCTATCGCGTCTGGCATGGCCGCTTAAATCCGAAACCTGCAACGCTGCATTACGCTCGCTTTGAACTTTTAGCAAAGCTCAATCTTGTATGCTATGAAGATCAGCTCAAACCCTATAGTGTTCTGATTGAACCAATCAATGAATTTACCATTTATTTACCCCCAAAGGTACCTTAATCATTCGGCTGAATAACACAATAAATAATGAATACCCTACATATTTTAAGGAATATTAAGCATGATGAATAAATTTCAGCTAAGATAATGAGAGATTGGTTGTTTTTCTTCACAAAGTCTCTATAATTCAACAAAACAGACAAGTCTGTCTATTTTTACTGAAATACTGAATGACCGAAAACATTCAGAGGGTACAAAAAATATAAGAAGGCACATTAAGTTGCTCATATCCATATCATGCATTATTGTCAAATAATGTGCGATATGGAACATAATCATTATCAGCAAAGCGCGATAACTTAACCGTTATCGCGCTTATTTATTTGTACTTGATTTATTTTAAACTCATTTAAGCCAGCAATATAATGTGTATTGGGTTAAACTTAAAATCAAAGTTTATATATTAAGCAGCCGAGAGTTCCATTTGGATTAAAGTATTCACACGCTTCCAATAATCTTCCAAATGCACTTGGTTCGGATCGATTTGCGCTTGTATGGTCATGCCATCCAAAATACTCGATAAAAAAGCCGCCAACTGTTCATCCTGTTTCACACCTAGACGATTCAAAGCCTGACATAGCTTGCCTTTTAACCATTCTTTATAATCAATTGCAGGCTGTAGCGAAGAAGGATAAATTTTTGAAATTTCTTCAACTGCCTTTTGGAACATACAACCATTAAAATCCGCGCTATGAAACCAAGCATGGTACCATTCAAAAATTGCACGAATATGGGAGAGATAATCACTTGGGTCACATGCAGCAATCGTCGCTTCAAGCGACTGCTGTAAATTTTGGTTTCTTGTCACTAAGCATTCTTCAATTAATTTAGCTTTAGATGGGAAGTATTTGTAAAACGTCATTTTAGCAACGCCAGACTCGCTAATAATCCGATCCACACCGATAGAATTATAACTATGTGAGTTAAAGAGATTAAGCGCTGTGTTAATGATGTCTTCTTTTTTTGACATTTATTTTACCTGATGCACAAAACTTTAAAATTAAGCCATTAACCCAAAAGAACAGCACATGAAAACGAAATACATCGATTGAAGACGATATTATATATCAAATTTAGATCAACGCCGTTTTTTTATAAAAACAATACCAATATTAAAATAAACGTTTGAAATATATAGTTTTTAAGATAAATAAAACACTAGAAGAATCGAGTCTTTTTCACTATGATAAGGCTTTGTTGCACAAACCTATCTGTAAAGGGTTTTTCAGCGATATAATTTTCAAATGAAGAAGCCTACACACAAAATCTACCGCACAACCAATTGGCCCGCATATAACCGAGCACTCATGAGTCGCGGAAATATTGCCATTTGGTTTGATCCTGCTACGCAATGATATGCGCCATCAAAAGGCAAACAAGGGCGAAATCAAACCTACTCCGACGCAGCCATCCAATGCTGCTTAATGATTAAATCCTTATTCCGTCTGTCTTTACGTATGGTCACTGGCTTTGTGCAAAGTCTGATTAAACTTTGCGGATTAAATTGGATAGCTCCAGATTACACCACGCTTTGTAGAAGACAAAAGCATATTGATATTGTAATCAGCTACCAAAAAAGTAGCGATGGGCTGCATCTACTCATGGACTCTACAGGCATGAAGTTTCTAGGTGAGGGCGAATGGAAACGCAAGAAACATGGATCTGAATATCGTCGCCAATGGCGTAAACTTCATATTGGTATAGATGCTAAAACCCTACAAATACGAGCAGTTCAGCTTACAACCAATAATGTCAGTGATTCACAGGTGCTTGGTGATTTACTTAATCAGATTCCACAAGATGAGCAGATTAACTGTGTTTATACCGATGGAGCTTATGACACCAAGCAATGCCGTCAGGTCATTGCAGATCGGCAAGGGCATGCGGTGATTCCACCTAGAAAAAATGCGAAACAATGGAAAGATACAAAGAGTAGCTCGCTAGAGCGAAATGAATTACTTAGAACAATTAAACGTTTAGGCAGGACACTATGGAAAAAATGGTCAGGCTATCATCGGCGAAGTTTGGTTGAAACTAAGATGCATTGCATCAAATTATTAGGAGATAAACTCAGTGCAAGGAGTTTTGATAGCCAAGTGAATGAGATCCATGCACGTGTAGCAGTCCTTAACAGATTTACGGAATTAGGTCGACCACTTACCCAAGTTACGCCTTAAATTTGGCTCAATTAGGGGTGCTTTGCATTTCAAATCTTTGTGCAACAAAGCCGTCTGCCCCTCTAATATAATTTCATATTTTCCATTTTTAATGGGGGTCCCTTTAACTTCAATTGTATTATCACTATAAGGAGGCTCTCCAACACCAGTATTTAAAACCAAACCAGAATCATTAGTGATATTGCTATCAACAAATAAGTCATCAACCAATATAACTTTCTCTATTTCAATTTTTTCATTGTATATTTGGTCAACATGCCCCACAGGCAACTCATTTGGTGAAATAGAAGGGGCATTGCTATATCCAACAAAAGCGAAGCTACTCAACAATATTATATTTTTTATACAGAATATTCTTAACATTAGCAGGAACAGTTTTATCCTCATCAATAATACTTTTAATATCATTCTTATTTAAATTTATCTTTTTTAAAATTTCTGGCAGCATCATACTATCGATTACCTCTACCTCTGATGGCTGTTTACTTATTTCCGGATTTTGTTCTTTAAAATCCAAACCCAAATCTCCGACCACATTAAAATATACTAAAACTCTTGTATTTAGAGAATCACTATCATTATATAATACTGTACCTTTAGGCAGTACATAATATCCTCCCTGACCTGATTCTTCACTAAGTGAATTAACCAAAATAGGTTTTTCTAATACATGTATCTCTTTCTTATCCATAAATAAATTTCCATTAAACAATAAAAAGGATAAAATCGTTCCTAATAAAAAGGTCAAACTATAACTAAATATTTTTTTGAAAAATAGCATTTCATCTTCTCATTCTCTCTGATGGTAATTTTGGCTGATTTTTTGCATGATAAAATTTTTTAACATTTACCTTAATAGCTACATCTTGGCTTTCAAGATAATCTTTAAGATTATCCAGTAAATACAAATAATTTGGTTCTTGATATTTTGCTTTCATTGCGGTTGACAACATTCGTCCAAGCACTTTTGTTGAATCAATATATTTACTAGAATTTTTGGTAAAATTTCTCAACCCTACATTCATTGCATTTAAACTTAATGTAGTGCAATTAGGTCCTAAAGCAAAATATGGATCAACCAATTTATATGTTGTCCTAATATCTGAAGTGTTTAACCTAATGCCCTGATCAGTTAATTTTTTAAAAAAATTCATAATATTAAGAACGCTTTGCGGCTGAACATAATAAATATACTCATAAGTTGTTCTTGTTTTGCTTGTTCCATAGCCACAAGCATTTTCACCTTGAATATATCTAGAAAAGCTCCACCATAATCTTAAAATCCCCTCGCCTCTGGGGCTACTAGCGCCATTCAAAGTGATTCCTAACCCCAACTCTTCTGAGTAAGTCTTACCATATCTGCCAAAGTCATAGACAATGACTGGTACATCTTTATTTTCCGTAAATATTGCTACAGCCGTATGTCCATAAGGGGATTCATGCTCACCATCACCATATGAACTACCGATTAATAACGATATCTGATAAAGCCCGATAGGAACTTGATATTGTGGATCACTTTCAAAAGGAACTGTACGAATGGTCTTACTCACCCCCTACTCTCCCTTTATTTTTTTCAAAATTTCATCAACTTCATCATTTCCGATTAGCACTTCTAAATCGGTATCTTCCGTAGTTGTTATAATTTCTGTTAAACCATCAATATTAGTGATGCCTTGAAGGATTTCATTTGTTGTTTTATTTTTAACCCTATATTTGTAATAGCTTAATGGCTGACTAGAAATTTCATCGTGAAATAAAAAACGCCTATGAAATTTTTTACTTCTAAGATCTGGTAAAATCATAAAACTATCTTCTATTCTACCCCCACCCAAAAACTGATGCTGCCCAGCCTTACTCTCAAACTTTCCAGCAGTAGTCGGTAATACCCCAGCACCACTAATCTCAATTTGACTACCGCCCGCAGTTAGCACGATTTTCTTACTGGCCTTAATTTCAATTTGCTCTTCCGTGGAAATAATTTGAATGTCTTTACGCGCAATAACATCGAGTGCATCACCTTGAGCCTGTATCTCAACCTTGCCCTTGCCTGCATAGGCTCTTAGCCCGTCTTGTGCTGCAAAGAGACTTATTTTCTCACTGGCATGTGCAATCAATGATTTCTGCGTAGAAAGGTTAATACTCTCCCCTGCACTTTGGCTGATTTGGCCATCTGCTGAGAGATAAATATCTTCATTGCTGCTGACAGCTATGGAGTTTGGTGCAGAGAGAATCATGATGGCTTGTTTAAATGCATCTGCCTTGTTTTGATCTTGTTGTTCAATCTGTTCTAAGAAGCCTTTTAAGTTTTCTAAAACTTCTAGTGGATCTGTCTGTTGATTCTTCGCCGCTTCACTTAACGCTTGGCTATTGTTTAAAGTCCCTTCAAGTTGTTGTTTGGCAGGTTGAGCATCCAGATGTGTACCTGCAGCTTGATCTTGTTTATGGCTACTGAGCAGTAATCCCTCACCTGCTCGAATCGCGCCCCATTGATCTGTTCGAAGCTCAAAGCCTTCTCCTCGTCCCTCACTTGTCTCTCTTTCTTTGGGGTGACTAAGGTTACCGAGGTTCAACTGAGTTGCCCCATGACTACTTTGTAGTTGAGTCGAGATTTGACCCGTAGTGTCATCGAAGCGGAGTTGGTTATAGCCTTCACCCCCTATTTCTTTAGAGCGAATCCCAGCTAGTTTCTTGGTTTCTGGTAATTGACCTTTCTGATCAAATTTCGTTGGGCTGCGCTGCGCTTCATGAATCCGTCCAACCACAAAGGGACGGTCGAGATTGCCATCAAAGAAATCAATCACCACGATTTCACCAATGCGCGGTAAAAAGCGTGCGCCATAGCCCTCACCCGCCCATGGGGTCAAGACATCAACCCATGCCGAGTCTGTATCATTGTCATTGGCGCCTGCACCGCCGTCATGGCTGTGGTCATCGTTGCGGGTAAAGAGGAAGCGAACTTTAATCCGCCCCCATTCATCCACATGAATTTCTTCGCCACTTGGTCCCACAACTTTGGCACGTTGTGGGTGTGTGGCTGGTCGGTGCGCTATCGGGTTATAAGCTGGAACGGTCGTGATGTGACGACGCTGTAAACTCAAGTGGTTGGCTTGGCGTTCGCTTGGCACTGTGCTGGTTTTGAGTGACCATTGGCTTTGTTTCAGTAAATGCTGAATTTGCTCACTCAGATCTTTGGGCAAGTTGTTTTGATTATAGAAAGTCTTGGTCGTGATCAGAAATTCTTTGTCTGCATCACTATGTTGATCCAGTTCAGGATGTTCATGTAACTCAAACCAATACCCCACTTGGGCATCACGTACGGTGCTCTGTGCAGTGAATTGTTTCGCCTGTTGGTTGTAGACATTACTCAGGGTTTGATTGAGTTTTTCAATTTGGCTGTTTGATGCTGTGGTCGCCTGATCTTCTCCATTTAAATCTTACATCCATGCAGGGCTAACATGCCACGCTTGTTCTAAACTGAGGCTAGCATTGTCTTGTTGTGTACTGTGTTGATGTTGGCTTTGGACTGAACCTGCACCTTCTTCTTGACTCAGGTGGTCGGCTTGCCAACGTTGGATATGGACTGCAGTCGGTTGTAGGCTGCGCTGCGCACTCAGACTGATGATGCTATCCTGTTGTTCGGTAGCACTAGAACGATGAAAACGAATCTGTCGACGCTTTAAGGCTTGAAACTGACTGTTGTCATCCAAGAGTCTAAGTTTTTGGGCTTGAATTGGATGACGAGTATGAGGCACATAGAGTTCAGCTTCATCAATCAGCCAGTTGATGCCTTCACTGCGCCAGAGCCGTGTTAGAAAGTCATAATCGGTTTCATTCGACTGCATGATGAAGGGACGAACATCAATCTCTGTATTTAAACCAGAAAGATCAAGACTGAGGCTTGCAGCAAATAGCGGACTTTTACTCTGCCATTCCTTGAAGAGTATTTCACTGACATCTCGCACACTTTTATTCATAAACACTCGGCTGTTGCGACGTTTATGCCAAAGTGCAGTTGCATCTTCTAAGCGAAGTTTATACAAGGTCAGTGCACCATCACTTTGTCCTTGTTCGGCTTGGGTGATGATCCCTGTGCTGCGAAATAATGTACCTTGATCTGTGACCTGATCGACCGCGACTTGCACTCCGATAAACTGTTTGAGTGGAATCAGGGCATTGGTTGAGAGGCAGATCAATTCAACATTTAAACCTTGGTTTAATGCATGTGTGCCTTCAATATGCTGCAAAAAGATGTCATGATTTAATGCAGCAGGTGAAAATTGTGCATGAATGGCACGTTTTTGTGCACTTAACCCCAATTGCTCAAGCACTTGAGTGATTGTATTTATCATCGTCTATATTTTTAAAAAGTAAGTTTCAGTCATAGTCGATCGCAAACAGCGATCATAAATTAGGCGCCATTATAGCTATATCAATTTGACAAATGAGCAGAGTTTTATTCTTATTATGTAAACAACAAAATGCTCCGAGCAACTGCGGAGCATTTTTATGGAAAATAATTTCACTTTGATTAAGAAATTTAGCGTTTTCTTAATTCTCGAGCTGTAATCTACGCTCAGATAATGCTTTGCTCACCACTTGATAACCCGCAGTCATACCTAAAGTCGCCATAATGCCTGCCACGATTATGTCTGGCCACAAACTGCCTGTACCAAACACACCTATTGCAGCAAAAATAACTGCCACATTCCCAATCGCATCATTTCGGCTACAGAGCCAGACCGATTGCATATTAGAGTCACCTTCTCTAAAGGCATATAAAATGACGGCACAAACCACATTCGCAAGCAAAGCAATCACACCAATCACCCCCATGGTCATAGCTTCAGGTGGAATTCCCAAAGCATAGGCATAGATCACTTTACCAATCACCACTAAGCCAAACAACGCCATGGTCATGCCTTTGAGCAGTGCCACTGTCGCCCGCCAATACAAACTCGCACCAAGCACCGCAAGTGAAATACCATAGTTGACTGCATCACCAAAGAAATCTAAAGAATCGGCCCATAAGGATGATGAATGTGCATAAGCTCCACCAATAAGCTCCACCACAAACATGGCTAAATTGATCAATAAGGCAATCCACAATACCGTTCTAAACTTACTATTTGGCTTTTGCGGTGCGGGTGCACAACTGCAAGAAGAACATGCCATATACACAACCTCTATCCAGACCTAATCATTTTCTATTATGATTAAAAACTATGGAGTCGCTCTAAGGTCAAGCAAAATGAATCAACAAAACTCATCTCCTGTTTATTTGATGAAAGACTTAGTCCATAAAACAGGATTAAGTGCCGATACCATTCGTTTTTATGAAAAAAAGCATTTATTAGAGCCTTCTTTTCGCGGAGAAAATAACTATCGCTATTATCAAGATGACGCGCTTAAACGACTCATTTTTATTAAACGTTGCCGCGCGCTAGATATCTCACTCAAAGAAATTGAATACCTGATTGAACTGGAGCAAAATCCTCAACAAGACTGTAATGCTGTCAATCAACTAATCGCTGAGCATTTAAAACAAGTCGAACAAAAAATCATTGAATTGCAAAAATTTCAAATACAACTACAACAACTTCGGCAGTCTTGCACAACCCAATCAACCATTGATGATTGTCAAATTTTAAGACATCTTGAAGCAGGGCTTTCAGATGCATAAAACACATCAACGCAGAATTTAGAATATGGGTATTACTCGTTTTTGCTATATATTTACCCGAGCCTTACATAGTCAATGCAGGTTTTTTATATTTATTTTCTTTAATTTTTTAATAAATTCACAAATAAAAAATCTAGCTTCACAGCAAATCTAATAAAAATGATCCCTAATTATTTCGAATAAAAGGCCACAAAGAACTCTAGCTTTTTGATGATTAGAACCTCAGATAAGTTTTATATAACCAATCTTTTACTTTATAAAACAAGGATATTTAAATTTACTTCTCTTCTCATTCATATAAAACTATCTATCTAAATACTTATCATTAAGCACTCACATCCAGCGTTTGAACATGTAATTTTCGCGTCTACCTCTGCTTAAATTCCGAGTTGTTTACTAGGTTGAATCTATTTTTTAAAGCCCTACAATAAACCCATATTTTTTTTATGCCTTAGTTTAATCATGAGCATTCATCACGTTACTGAACTTCTTTCTCCTGCAGGTTCGCTTAAAAATATGCGTTATGCATTTGCCTATGGTGCAGATGCAGTCTATGCCGGACAACCTCGTTACAGTTTACGTGTGCGCAATAATGAATTTGACCATGACAATCTGGCTATCGGCATTCAAGAAGCGCACGACTTAGGCAAAAAGTTTTATGTGGTCGTCAACATTCAACCGCATAACTCGAAACTCAAAAACTTTATTCGTGACCTCACACCTGTGGTTGCAATGCAACCCGATGCCCTGATCATGTCGGATCCAGGGCTGATTATGATGGTACGCGAGCATTTTCCAGACATGGATGTGCATCTTTCCGTTCAGGCCAATGCAGTCAACTGGGCTACTGTGAAGTTTTGGAAAAATATGGGACTGACTCGTGTCATTTTGTCCCGTGAATTATCCATTAATGAAATTGAAGAAATTAAGCAACAAGTGCCTGACATGGAAATTGAGGTTTTTGTGCATGGTGCGTTATGCATGGCATACTCTGGACGTTGTATGCTTTCAGGCTATATGAATAAACGTGATGCGAATCAAGGGGCATGTACCAATGCCTGCCGTTGGGAATATAAAGTTCATGAGACTACGCAAGATGAAAATGGTGATGTGATCCCAGTCCAAAATCTGAATACAGACTCCAATTGCTGTTCAAACTCTGATGCTGATGAACTGCATATGCAAGCACAGCATCAGTTTGATGAACCCGTATTACTACAACGTCATGATGAAGACATGTTTGCTGCTGAAGAAGACGAACATGGTACTTACTTTATGAACTCAAAAGACTTGCGCGCGGTGCAGCATGTTGAGCGCTTAACCCAAATGGGGATCCATTCTTTAAAAATTGAAGGGCGCACCAAGTCTTATTTTTACTGTGCGCGTACAGCACAAATTTATCGCAAAGCCATAGATGATGCGCTCGCCGGTAAACCTTTCGATTCCTCACTCCTGACACAACTCGAAGGTCTGGCCAACCGTGGTTATACCGAAGGTTTTTTACGTCGCCACGTGCATAGCGAATATCAAAATTATGAAAATGGTTCATCCAGTTTTGACCATCAACAATACTGCGGTGAAATTTTGGAGCGCAATGGCGATTATCTGAAAGTCGATGTCAAAAAACGTTTTGTAGTGGGTGATGTGCTCGAACTCATGACCACTTCAGGCAACATCACTTTTGAACTAACAGAAATCCTCGATAAAAAAGGGAATCCAATACTTGAAGCGAAAGGCTCAGGTCATGTGGTTGAAATCCCAGTTCCTGCTGATGTCGACATGCACTATGCCCTGCTCATTCGCAACTTACCGCATTCAAGTACCGACATTTCAGCGCCTGCCTTGGCCTATGTTGCAAGCTGACTGGGGATATTGCCATGGCACTACGAATAACGGATGCATGTATTAACTGTGATATGTGTCTTCCCGAATGTCCCAATACCGCTATTTTTGAAGGTGATAAAATTTATGAAATAGACGTCAGCCGTTGCACCGAGTGTGTTGGTTTTTATGACACCCAAACCTGTGTCGATGTTTGCCCAATTGCCTGTATCGAGCCACATCCAGAACACGTTGAAACACAGCAACAATTGTTAGAAAAATTTAAAGGATTGAACTTATTTAGCGTCTAACCTTGGGGAAAGTAGAAAAGAAACCGAGTACTGACCACACTCAGAGTTTCAAAACAAAAACTGGGCAAAGAATAACAATAAACAACAACTAAATGAAAAAGCCAAAGTGACTGGGGAGCACTTTGGCTTTTTCTTTGTACAAGATATTTGCTTTAAACAAAAAAAGGAACTGAGCTGTTAGTGACTCAGTTCCTATCAAGGGTAAAACCAAAGATCAGCAATACAACATAAAGGGAAAAAGCCAACGTATATTTTGGGAGAGCGTTGGCTTTTTCATTTCACACTTACAGCCCAGAACGAATAATATAATCAAAAGCAGACAGAGATGCTTTCGCGCCTTCACCTGTAGCAATGATGATTTGCTTGTATGGCACAGTCGTACAGTCACCTGCGGCAAATACACCTTTGACATTGGTTTCGTTGCGATCGTTAATCACAATCTCACCACGGTTTGAAAGCTCAACAGCAGTCTCTTTTAAGAAATCGGTGTTTGGCAATAAACCAATTTGTACAAAGATTCCTGCAAGCTCAACCGTATGTTCTACATCAGTTGCACGATCTTTATATTTCAATGCTGTCACTTGCTTACCATCACCCACAACTTCAGTTGATAGTGCATTCAGGATCACCGTGGTATTAGGCAAGCTATGCAATTTGTCTTGCAACACTTGGTCAGCACGTAGTTTGGTATCAAACTCAACCAAAGTCACATGTTCTACAATCCCAGCAAGATCAATCGCAGCTTCGACACCTGAGTTACCTCCGCCAATTACCGCAACACGTTTGCCTTTAAACAGTGGACCATCACAGTGTGGACAGTAAGCAACACCACGAGTGCGGTATTCTGCTTCACCCGGCACATTCATCTCTCTCCAACGTGCTCCTGTTGAAAGGATGACCGTTTTAGATTCAAGTTTTGCACCATTTTCTAAAGTGACTTCAACCAAGCCATTCGCGGTCTCATCTGCACCTTTGATGTTAGAAACACGCTGTAAGTTCATAATGTCCACACCATACTCACGGACATGTGCTTCCATTTCAGCAGCAAACTTCGGCCCTTGAGTCTTTTGAATCGAGGTATAGTTTTCAATGTCCATGGTATCCATGACTTGACCACCCATCCGTTCAGCCACGATCCCTGTTTTAATGCCTTTACGTGCTGCATAAATGGCTGAGGTATTTCCCGCAGGACCACCACCAACCACTAAAACATCAAAAGCCTCTTTGGCATTGAGTTTTTCAGCTTCTTTGGCCGCAGAATTGGTATCCAGTTTGGCAACAATCTCTTCCAAGGTCATACGGCCTTGACCAATATGGTTGTTGTCTTGGAACACCATCGGTACAGCCATGATTTTGCGTTCTTCAACTTCATCTTGGAAGAATGCACCATCAATCATAGTTGCTGTCGTGCCTGGGTTGTAAATAGCAATCAGGTTCAACGCTTGCACCACGTCTGGACAGTTATGACAGCTTAAAGACACAAAGACGTCAAAGTCAGACTGGATGCCCAAAGCTTTGATTGAAGCTAAAACTTCATCCGATACTTTGGGTGCATAACCTGAGGTTTGTAACAATGCCAAAATCAAAGAGGTAAACTCATGTCCCATCGGTAAACCCGCAAAGAACACACGCGGTTGTTCACCGGCTTTTGCCACACCAAAGCTGGGTGCACGTGAGTTTTGACCATCAAAACGTGCAGTCACCAGTGGAGACAGTGCTGTAACTTCTTCAACCAATTCTTTGATTTTGTCTGATTTCTCAGAACCGTTCAAAGTCGCAACCAATTCAATCGGACCTTCAAGGCGTTCAAGAAGTGTTTTTAATTGAGCTGAAGTATTTTGATCTAACATTGTTAAGCTCTCCAAAGCAGTCTATAAATTTATTTGATAGAAGAATCATAAAGTAAATCTATAAATAGATAAAACAGTTTGTTTTTATTTTGGTAATCGGTTTTATAGATTTAAAGATATTCACCATAAAGAGTCCCACTAAACGCAGGTCTTTAAATGAAGTAAAAGCTTAAGATTCACTCTGCATCCGCTGTTCAATTCTTAAAGTTCGGGCTTTTAACTGACGCGTCAGACCAAATAACACAAGACTCAACAGCGCCATTAGCAGCATCAAGATAAGCGAAAAGAATTGCATGACCTTCGTGAACTGCTCTGCTTGTTGAACTTGTTTTTCTACACTTGCAGCCATCGGCGTGAGTGTTTTGCCATAAAGCTGATGCTGCATCGTCCATAACTGTTCAGGCTTAAACCCATACTCAATAAAATGTGAATCGGTTTTTTCTGCTTGGACAAGAGCAAGCACATGCGGAATTGCTGCATTTTTATCGACAGGTTGGTGTAACAATGCCGTTTGCGCAAGCAAATAATGTTTTACAGGCATTTGTATTTGTGACTGCTGCAAATACTGTGCTATTTCACTTTGCTGAATGTTTTTATCGTAGTGTACGATTTGCTGAAAAGCCTCGCTTTCATCATCTTTTAAATCATATTGCACATAAGTCAGCCCAGACCAAAGCAGAATAAAGGCAATCAGCCATGCCACAAACTTCAGTATAAAAGATTGAAAACGTACATAGAAAAAATGAATTTTCCGTGCATAGTGCACCAGTATGAATGCCCCAATAAAAGACACCATGATCTTGAGCACAAGCCAACCAAACCACGACAGCAAATTCAGAAAATAATCTGGCTGATGTCCAAGTGATGCTAAATTTGCATCGACACTCATGGGCATATGTAGTTGCTGTATTTCAGTGCTCAGTCCAAAAAAGCTATAGACAAAATCAGGCTGTAGAAAATAGCTAATGCTGGAGGCAATAAACAAGGCTGCACTCAACATACACCATAAACTCAGTTTACGTTGACGTTGTTTGAGTGCAACCACGCCTTGCTCAATGTGCTGAGGCTGAACAACATACTCATCTAAGGAAGGCAAATACTTCTCCTCTATCGACCACCCAACTCGGCATTAAGATGGTGTCGTACGATTAGAACTCGAGTCTAAAACCAATTGATTCAAATTGTCCTGCAAACTACGCAAACGTGTGGTTGCTTCCGCACGTTTCTGCATCCCTTCCTTTTGTATTTGAATCACGTCATTTACTGTTTTAATGAGGGTGTTTTGTACATGTTCAAGCGTCTCAATATCAATCACTGAACGTTGATTTGCTTTTGCTGTATCTACTGAGTTTTGATGTAATAAATCAGCATTGCGCTTCAATAAATCATTGGTCGCATCGTCAATGGTATTGGCCAACTGCACACTATTCTTCTGCTCATTTAAAGAAATCGCCAGACTAATTTGGTTTTTCCATGCAGGCAATGTGATGTTTTTAATCGCATAAAACTTATCGACCAACATCAAATTATTAGACTGAATAATACGAATCATCGGTAATGTTTGCATGGCTGATTGTTGTAAAACCTGCAGATCACTCACGCGTTTTTCCAAATTATTGGCTAAATGATTGAGGTCGTAAACCCTCTGCGTCGTGGTTTGGTCTTGCGCCTGTGAGGTCAGTGTTGAGATTTCCTGCTGAATTTCATCCTGTTTCAACTTACCTGCTGCAATATAGACACCCAGCTGTTTATATTCACTTTGTACACCATTAAACATCCGATCTAGTGTATCGACACGTGCTTTTAAACCAGACTGCGATTTTTCAATTTCTTTCACCAAAGTATCTATCTGTTCTTTGGTGGTATTAAAGTGCATATCAATATTATTCTTTGCGCCTTTAATTTTGCTCATCAAGCCACCGAAGAAACCTGAATTTTTCTTTTTATTTAAGATACTTGAGGTATTGAGCTGTTGTGCGACTTGTACCACCTGATTCAGCTTTTGCCCTGTTTCATCTAAATCTTTATTTTGAACCAAATTAAGCAACTCATCTGTATATCCAGAGGTTTGTGTCGCAATATTTTTACCATACTCCGCCACGGCGTTATGGTTGATTTCTGCCAACTCTTTCCGTGCTGCCAAGACCGCATTGAAGTCATCTTGTTGCAAGCCAATTTCTTGCAAATTTAACTGTTGAAACTTATGTTCAATCACTTCGGTGGTTGGCTCTACCACAAGACTGTTTTGTTCTGAGTTGGTCATAATTCACCTAATCTATTTCTTAAAGTGTTGGTTTCTGTAGTGATTTTTTTAAGGTACGAATCAATTTTTCACGGCTATTATCGAGCTTTTCCAGTTCAATTGTCGAGCTTGATTGCTGCGATTGTTTGACATGATATTGCCATGCTGGGATCAAGACCTGCTGCGCTTCTTTAAAACGATCTAACAAACTCAATGAAAGCTGCTGAGACAACTGCATTTGTGTAATCGCAATATCATTACTGCTTTGCAAAGTTTGTAAACTGTTTATTTTCTTGGATAAACGTTCTGCAAAATTATCTAAAGGATGTGCATTCTTCACAAATTTAGGATATTCCATTAAAAATGCTTCAGCCGCAGATACATATTTGGCCATTTGCTCACGTAAGCCTGTTAACTGCTGATAGCGTGCTTGTGACTTTTGAATTTCGATTTGTAATTTTTGACTAAGATGATTGGCCCGATCCAACAGCTGATCCAGTTTCTTATAGTATTCAACTTGGGTTGAACCATATTCAATATCAATTCCCAGCCACTTTTGTAGCCCATTAAATTTACGCTTCTTCAGGTATTTTTTTGAGTCAGCCAGTGACTGAATCAGTTGCTCAATGGTTTGACTCAACTGTAAGGTCAACTGTGGATCTATCCCGTTAAGCAGCACAGACTGTGCTTGAATGACACTATCTGCATAATGATTAAGACGATATTGATCGTTCAGCAACGGAACCAAATCATTACGCTGGATACTTAAAAGTTCATCTGAATTGACTGGTATATCCCTTAAAGGAACAAGAACGTCAATTTGTGCCATAGTGCTTTAACCCAATAAAGAAATTGAATAAAATCATTTTTATAGTACAGCTTTTATGTCAAATAACATGTAGATTTTTGCAAAAATGCTGTGACATCTTTTGTGCCGTAGAAATTATCACGAAGGTTATATCTGTTATTCAGTACTCTATTCGTACTAGGACTCAAACCTATTGAGTAGAAATAAAAGATCCAATCAATACATACTCTATTTTTATCTTCTGTGGAGTTACAATCCTTTATGAAACAAAACGCATATTTGAAGTCATAAAAAAGCCATGATCAACATGGCTTTAAAATGGGGTGTTTCGAAATTATAAATAATCGCCTTCACGCTCAGGTTGATAAACCACTTTTTCAATTTTGACTTTCATCATTTGACCATCTGGCTGCGGCCATTCAATTTCTTGACCTTCAGCTAAGCCCAGAATTGCTGCGCCAATTGGGGCTACAACATTGACCTGTCCCTTCTCGCCTTTAAAATCATGCGGATAAACCAAGGTAATTTCAGATGCTTCTATAGATGGTGCAATGGTCAGTAAAACTTTTGCATTCATCGTTACCACATTGGCAGGCATATCTTGTGGAGCAACAACATCGGCGCGGGCCAATTCTTCTTCAAGCAACTGCATGGTCGGTGTAAGTTTAGGCTGATGTTCTAACATCGTTTCTAAACGATGAAGATCCTGCTCAGAAATGATAATTGCCGGGTTTGCCATGTGCTGCATTCCTATTTGAATACGGTATGAATAAAATTCTTATTAAAAATAATTTATTAGCCTATAACTTCTGTTATATCAGAAATGCAGTCTAAATTACATTTCAACTGATTTTGATTTTTTAATGCTATAAAAAAAGCCCCCTTGAGGGGGCTTTCTCAAGTCAGAACTTAGTTTGCGTAAACAGGAAATTTCGCACAAACAGCTTCAACTTTCGCTTTAACAGCGTTAATCACAGCTTCATCACCTTTGCTGTCTAGGATATCAGCGATCCAGCCAGCAAGTTCACGTACTTCAGCTTCGCCGAAACCACGAGTCGTCACAGCCGGTGTACCAATACGGATACCAGAAGTCACAAATGGTGAGCGTGGGTCATTTGGCACAGCATTTTTGTTCACAGTAATGTGAGCTGCACCTAACCATGCATCTGCTTCTTTACCTGTTACATCTTGCTTAATAAGAGATAACAAGAACAAGTGGTTTTCTGTACCACCAGAAACGATGTCATAACCACGAGCAATGAGAACTTCAGCCATTGCTTGAGCGTTCTTCACCACTTGTTGTTGGTAAACTTTGTATTCAGGAGCCATTGCTTCTTTAAAGCAAATTGCTTTAGCCGCTACCGCATGAACCAATGGACCACCTTGGTTACCAGGGAATACAGCTGATTGTAATTTTTTCTCAATTTCTTCGTTTGCTTTCGCAAGGATTAAACCTGAACGTGGGCCACGAAGTGTTTTGTGTGTAGTGGTTGTTGTTACGTCAGCAATCTGAACTGGGCTTGGGTAAACACCAGCAGCAACTAGACCAGCAACGTGAGCCATATCTACAAATAGGTAAGCGCCAACTTTATCCGCGATGTCACGGAAACGCTGCCAATCTACAATTTGGCTATAAGCAGAGAAACCAGCTACGATCATACGTGGCTTGTGCTCAACTGCTAAACGCTCAACTTCTTCGTAATCAATTTCGCCAGTTTCAGGGTTTAAACCGTACTGAATTGCGTTATATGTTTTACCAGAAAAACTTACTTTAGCACCGTGAGTCAAGTGACCACCGTGAGCCAAACTCATACCCAAAACAGTGTCGCCTGGGTTAAGAAGAGCTAAGTAAACAGCAGAGTTTGCTTGTGAACCAGCATGTGGCTGAACGTTTGCGTAATCTGCACCGAAAAGCTCTTTAGCACGGTCAATCGCTAATTGTTCAATCACGTCTACATATTCACAACCGCCGTAGTAGCGTTTGCCTGGGTAGCCTTCAGCATATTTGTTTGTAAGTTTTGAACCTTGCGCTTCCATTACTGCTGGAGAGCAATAGTTTTCAGAAGCAATCAGTTCGATGTGCGCTTCTTGGCGAGCATCTTCATTTGTGATTGCTTGCGCGATTTCTGGATCAAATTCAGCAATTGAGATATTGGCAAACATTAGCGAGGTCCTATGAAATTAGGGCTTTTAAGCCGTGCTAAGATTGGCGCGTATTGTAGCATGAAGTTTATAAATTTCGAGAATGAACTTTACGCAGTTTAAATAAAAAATCGCTCATGAAGCAGAACTTCATGAGCGATTTGGGTCAAAGCAAATTACTGAATTGGCATGAGTGTTTTGACATCATCAACAATATCATCGATATTTTCACTAAACGATGTGGTATGGGTCCACTTTCTCGTTTCACTGTCATCAGTCACATAACGAATATTATTTCCAGCTTGAGAAGCACCAGCATATAAAATATTCGTAATCGCTCTTGGAACAGTCGTGTCATTGGTGCCTTGATAAATAATAATTGGCGCTGTTTGTTTGACCTTCAAAGGCTGAGATGTGTTATCTAAAAAGTTTTTTATGACTGGCAAATCTAGAAAGCCTGTTTTTGGGTAATATCCATTTAATGTGTTATAACCAGTCGCTAAAGCCCACATTTCCGTATAGTAATTTACAGAAACAGTCCCTGAACATGCCGATTCAGCTGTTCGTGCAATACGGGCTGCTTCAGACTCAAACACTTGCCCGTACAAAGTTATATTGGGTGGATTTTGCATACCTGCAGTGATGAGTGCAGCATAGGTATTCAGTGAAGTATAAGTAGCAACCTGTTGAGTTGCTGGCAAATTTGCAACACTTGCAGCCCCCACTTGAAAGATCGTTTTTAAATTAGACGCAGGTGCAATCGCAACTGTCCCTTTATAATCTAACTGCGCGCGACTTTGATATTCACCAGCACCTAAAGCAGCATGACCACCCTGTGAATGCCCAACCGTCACCCAGTTTTTTGAAACCGATTTACCTTGCTTGGTTAAGTAGTCACGTGTTGCAACTACTGCATCTGTAATCGAAAAAGCTTCACTTTTTAAATTAAGATAAGGATGGGCTTCTGTACCACTTGGCTCTCCCAGTCCTTCGTAATCAGGAGCAACAACAACATATCCCGCGCTAAGTAACTCATTAATCATCGATTTTACATCGGGATCCATAGAAGATTTACTTGGCGCGCAAATATCAGCAACACCAGTAGTACCATGTGCCCACACAACAATCGGCCAACCTTTCGCGGGAGCTACTGTTTTAGGGGTAAAAAAATGCCGTTGCGCGAGTTTCTTTATTGTCCTGACCCAGCATCTTATAAGTCATGACTACACTTTCACCAGCCGTAGCTGACATATCTGTAGCCGTATAAGCTGTTGGCGTAGTTACGACTGGATTAACAATATTGTTTTTAGGAACCCCATCATCCACACCAACAGAAGTTGAATCGCCATCCCCTCCTCCACAGGCTGTTAAAACAAGCATAGAACTACTGACGAACACGGCCAAGATATGTTTTTTCATCTTAAAATTCCTTAATGACATTTTTTTCTTGTTGTAACGATTCAAATCACTTGAATACATTAATGATTTACGCCTCAAAATGACGCATGGCAATACCAGTTACGAGAATGATACAAAGTGAACATTGTCTGCAAGTGAGCACTTACCATTGTTATAAAAACTGGTCTTTGGAATTTAAAATAAATCCTGATCCCACAACTGAATTCAGGCATTGAGCTCTTCTCTAGTCTTTGTTTGAGCTGAATCCCAAAGAATTATTTTTATTTTAAGCCATCATTTTCCTTGCAATCTGCCTGAATAAATGGATGAGTAACTTCCGACTTTTTCCTTGCTTAATAAAGCCTGATCTCTAATCACCTAGCTTCACCAGATGATTTAAACAACATCACCGCACAAAATCAGCGAATAAACCACAAATCCAGCTGTCTTGATAGTCTTGAAAATGATAAATTTATTCAGCTTTTAATTTTCGGATATGCAGATGCAAGCCATTATTCTCGACACAGAAACCCATACTCTAAATGGTCAACCCATTGAGATTGCATATGCACCGATTGAAATTGCAAATGGCAAATTAAGCCTAGACAAAAGCCAAGTATTTGATCAGCTCTATACCGTCGATGAACCGATCTCATTCGCAGCGATGGCTGTGCATCATATTTTAGAGTCAGACCTCGTTGGGAAGCCACACTACACGACCTTTAAACTACCTGCCGAAACGCAGTACATCATTGGTCATAATATTGATTATGATATTCGTGCTATCGAAAAATGTGGTGTCGATACTTCTCATATTAAAGCGATTTGTACACTCGCCCTTGCACGTTTGGTCTGGCCTGATGCTGAAGCCCACAATATTTCGGCACTCATTTATATGATTTCAAAAGGCAGTGAAAAAGCCCGTGAAATGATTAAAAAAGCTCATCGCGCCGATATGGATATTATTTTAACAGCCAATATTTTAATGCATGTGGTTCATCAATTAAAAATAAACAGCATGGAGCAATTATTTACTGTCTCTGAAGATGCTCGTATTCCGCGTGTCATTAATTTTGGCAAGCATCGCGGAACAGCAATTGCCGAACTCCCCGCTGACTATATTCAGTGGTTAATGCGTCAAGATGAACTCGATCCATACTTACGTAAAGCTTTAGAAAATACGAGCTTTAAAACGCTCTAAAATGTATTGTCATAAATTCTTAATATTGTTGTAATTTTCACCCTGTATGTTCAGCCTTAATTTATTTGTTCGGGGGAGTAAATTAAGGTATGAATCATTATCAAAAGACAGCATTGGGTTTAGATGCTTTACAACAACGTCATATCCCACTCAATGCGCGTCAAAGACGACTATTGGTTTTAATTGGTACAGAGGATTTTGAACAATTGGCTGACCAGTTCAAACAACGCATCGCAACGCCTGAAATCCTCGGACAATTAATTGAATTGGGTTTAATTCATTCCACACAAACAGCTCACGTCTCTAGCCCAATAGAGCCTCTATCCGAATCTCAACCACCTGCCTCACTACTAGAAAATAGTCAAAATAGCGTCAATCCAATAGATTTAGACAGCAAAGCGCAGACTCCTACACCACCCACTCCTACACAAAGCCCAGCCCAACCGCTTAAAGCTTATAGCTTTGAAGAAACACGCGATTTGATGATGAGCTTATTACAACGTTATTGTGGCTTAATGGCAAAACAACTCATTCTTCAAATTCAATCGGCGACAGACTTACACAGTCTCAAACGCTGCCAAATGCAATGGATTACGACGTTACAGGAAAGTCGAATAGAACCCACAGTACTCAACCAACACTTACAACAGATCAATCATTCACTGTTGCGTTTGCAAGCAGCTTAAATAAATTCAACGAATAATTGAGTCTTTTTCTGTCTTAGTTAAGATTTAAAGACTACAAGTTTTATTAAAAACTCTTGTCTTATATTTTTTTCATACAATAAATCTTAATGTCTTTCATCGACTTTTTCAGACTTTGGCACAATAGTTCCTTGAACCATTCATCAAATAGCTTGATAAATAGGAACTATGTGTGAAGTGATATCCTAATTTCACTTTATGATCTTCAATATAATCGCTCAAAAAAATTATCCCTTATCTTCAGCGATGGGATAACTTAACTTGATATAGATCGCCCATAAAAAACCCATGTAAACATGGGCTTTTTTCAATAGGGTTAATCAACAACTCGGTATATATTTTCCGTTTGCCGACTTTCAAATAACAGTTCAATACTAGGCAGAATCACTTCACCATCAACAACGATATGTTCAATTCGTTTAAACAAATCCAAACGTTCTGCTTCGGAGTTTTCAGGTACTTGCCTTAACTGGGCCTTCACATTATAAGTTTGGCTGTATTGGTCCTTTACCTTTACATCTACAAGCTGAGTCATGGTCATTTTCCTTTTCTTTTTTTAGCTCTGCTTAATCTTATAGCACAAGTTTTTTCCAACACCTCCCCAAGAGTTGTTAGAATTTATCGCAATGTTAATTTATATAAATATTTTCAAAATCATAACTATAAATCATAAACTTAAATCAAATATGCTTAACAACTAAGATACATAGTCATATTTTTTCACATAAAAAAAGCTCGCATTGCTGCGAGCTTTTCTATGTTGGAAGGCTAGTGCTGATTTATTGTTTGAACATTTCGTTCCAAACTCAACGAGCTGTCATTGATCCGTCCAACTACATCGTAGCGTCTTAGTTATCGACCTACTGTAAGTAGAATATAAAAGCATTTTTCACTCTCGACAAGAGCCCATGACATTTCGAAACAACTGTACAAATAAAAGCCAATTGATATTTTTTAAAAATAAGAGACCATACTGAAAGGCAAAACCGAGAGGCTTTGTTGCACAAACCTATCTGTAAAGGCTTTTTCAGCGATATAATTTTCAAATGAAGAAGCCTACACACAAAATCTACCGCACAACCAATTGGCCCGCATATAACCGAGCACTCATGAGTCGCGGAAATATTGCCATTTGGTTTGATCCTGCTACGCAATGATATGCGCCATCAAAAGGCAAACAAGGGCGAAATCAAACCTACTCCGACGCAGCCATCCAATGCTGCTTAATGATTAAATCCTTATTCCGTCTGTCTTTACGTATGGTCACTGGCTTTGTGCAAAGTCTGATTAAACTTTGCGGATTAAATTGGATATAGTCCGCACGCCAAAAAACCAATACAATACCGATATGAGTTATCCAATACATTTTAGAAAGAAAATATTAGCCAAGCTTGAAGAAGGTCAATCTATCCGAGCGGTTGCTCAGCACTTCGAAATTAATAAAAATACAATTGTCGAATGGAAAAAGCGAATCGAAATAAAAAGAACTCGACCAAGAAAACCATCTAAAGTTGATGATGATGCCTTACGTGCAGATGTTGAGCAATATCCCGATGATTATCAATATGAACGCGCTGCTCGTTTTGGTTGTGCTACTTCTACAATTGGAGATGCGCTCAAGCGTCTAAATATTACAGTTAAAAAAAGACCTTACGGCACCCGAAAGCAAAAACAGAACTCAGAGAGCAGTATTTAAAAGATTTAAACCGATTAAGGTATCAACACCCGATCATCTATCTTGATGAAAGTGGATTTAAATCTCATGAACATAGACCTCATGGTTATTCAAAACAGGGAACTCCTTGTTATGGAACATATAATTGGCAATTAAAAAATCAAACCAATGCAATAGGAGCAATCCATGAGGGTAAGTTATTTGCAGTGGGTTTATTTGATAGCAAAGTAAATTCGGATGTATTTTATTTTTGGGTAGATCAGTTTTTATTACCAGAACTACCCTCGAATAGTGTAATTGTCATGGACAATGCAGCCTTCCATAAACGACCAGATATACAAGATCTATTAAGCCAACATGGGCATCAAATACTTTGGTTACCACCTTATAGTCCTGACCTTAATCCTATTGAAAAAATGTGGGCATGGGTGAAAGCAAAAAGGAAAAAATGGTTGGTTAACTCAATAGATAAGCTTTTTAGTCGTTTCTTTAACGAGTGTATGGGTAATTAAGCGGTTTGACTATAGCTCCAGATTACACCACGCTTTGTAGAAGACAAAAGCATATTGATATTGTAATCAACTACCAAAAAAGTAGCGATGGGCTGCATCTACTCATGGACTCTACAGGCATGAAGTTTCTAGGTGAGGGCGAATGGAAACGCAAGAAACATGGATCTGAATATCGTCGCCAATGGCGTAAACTTCATATTGGTGTAGATGCTAAAACCCTACAAATACGAGCAGTTCAGCTTACAACCAATAATGTCAGTGATTCACAGGTGCTTGGTGATTTACTTAATCAGATTCCACAAGATGAGCAGATTAACTGTGTTTATACCGATGGAGCTTATGACACCAAGCAATGCCGTCAGGTCATTGCAGATCGGCAAGGGCATGCGGTGATTCCACCTAGAAAAAATGCGAAACAATGGAAAGATACAAAGAGTAGCTCGCTAGAGCGAAATGAATTACTTCGAACAATTAAACGTTTAGGCAGGACACTATGGAAAAAATGGTCAGGCTATCATCGGCGAAGTTTGGTTGAAACTAAGATGCATTGCATCAAATTATTAGGAGATAAACTCAGTGCAAGGAGTTTTGATAGCCAAGTGAATGAGATCCATGCACGTGTAGCAGTGCTTAACAGATTTACGGAATTAGGTCGACCACTTACCCAAGTTACGCCTTAAATTTAGCTCAATTAGGGGCGCTTTGCATTTCAAATCTTTGTGCAACAAAGCCGTGTTAGAGCGAAAAGCGAAACAGATGCTTGAAAATAATCTCTCCATTGGGGACATTAGCCAAGCTTTAGGTTTTAGTGAAGTACGTGAATTTCGTCTGGCATTTAAACGCTGGACAGGCCAAGCGCCGTCTGTTTATAAAAATGTTACCGAATGATCCTAAGCTGATACAGAGGCCTATTTTTTCTGTTTTTATTCGTTCTCTCTTTAAAAGTTGAAGCTAAAATGTGTTCAATTAAAGCAACCAAACTGCTTCGGTCAGCTGCTTAATTTCATCCATATCATGGCTGACATACAGCATCGGGATATGGGTTTCATGTTGGACGGTTTGAAAAAAAGGAAGGATTTCCTGTTTATGTGCAGCGTCTAACGCAGACAATGGTTCATCTAATAATAATAAATTTGGCGAATACAACAGTGCCCGACCTAATGCAACACGCTGCTTTTCACCACCTGAAAGCTTCGTCGGCATACGACTGAGTAAATGGTCGAGTTTAAGCAGTTCAATAATATAATCGGGATCAAAACGTCGGCTTTCAGGCGGAATGCGCTTATAGCCAAACAATAAATTTTGCATCACCGTCATATGTGGAAACAGTTGTGCATCCTGAAAAACTAAACCAACATGACGTTGCTGTACGTTTAAATTGATCTTATTTTGCGCATCGAACCATGTCTGATGATTGATTTTAATCCAGCCATTGACTGGAGTATTAAGTCCTGCAATAGCATGCAAAATACTGGTTTTTCCTGAGCCTGACGCTCCAAATAAACCAACGACAGAATGTTCAGATGAAAATGTCTGATCGAGTTTAAATTTGCCTAAATTTAACTGAATATGACAGTCAATCATCGTCTTAATGCCCCCGTTTGTTTTTCTGATAACGATGGAACCACTGGGCAAACCATAAAGCCAAAAATGCCACAGTTAATGACAGAATAATCAATCGCCAGACCGCTTGTTCTGTGTCGGGTTGCTGCATCAAGCTATACATGGCCAAGGGCAAAGTTCTGGTCTCCCCTGCAATATTACCGACAAAGGTAATAGTTGCGCCAAACTCGCCCAGACTGCGACAAAAACATAAAATTGCCCCCACCAATATGCCACTGCTGGCTAAAGGCAAAGTGACATAAAAAAAAGTGCCCAAGGAGGAAGCACCGAGCGTTTTCGCCGCCATTTCTAGCCGTTGATCCACCAGCTCTATGGCCAAACGAATCGATTGAACCAAGAGTGGAAAGCCCATCACTGCTGAGGCCAAAACTGCGCCTTTCCAATTAAATGCAAAATTGAGTCCAAAGGGCTCAAGATATTTACCCAGTATTCCGTTTCCTCCAAAAACCTGTAACAGCAAATATCCTGGCACTACAGGCGGCAGCACCAAAGGTAGGAAAATAAAGGTTTCAAATAATGATTTGCCAAAAAACTCTTTACGTGCCAAAACCCAACCCACTACCAACGCAGGGATCAGGCTAAATGCCAAACAGGTTGCAGCCACTTGGCAGGATAACTTGAGTACCTCTATTTCTTCAGCCGATAAAGAAAACATCATCACTTGGCAGCAGATAAAACGGTAAAGCCATATTTTTTAAAGACTGCATGTGCTTGTTTACTCTGTACAAACTGATAAAACGCTAGTGCATCTGGATTATTTTTGACAAGACCTAAGGGATAAACAATCGGGGTATGGGTGCTGATAGGGAAAACGCCAACGACGGTGACATCGTTACTAATAGCAGCATCGGTTGCATAGACAATGCCAAGCTGACATTCACCACGTGCGACAAAGTTGAGCGCAGCTCTGACATCTTCAGTTTCAACCAATCTTGGTTCAAGTTTTGACCACCACCCCAATGCGGTCAGTGCTTGTTTCCCGTATTTTCCGACTGGGACACTTTTGGTGTCACCTGTACAAAGCTTGCCTTGAAAAGCGGTAGAAGGATCAAAACTTTTATCCATTTTTATTTTGACGGGCTTAGCTTTTGGCGAAATCAATACAAGACGATTGCCCAATAAATTCACACGTTTATTCGGCACAATTAACTTTTTATTTTGTAGATAATTCATCCACTGTTCATCTGCCGAAATAAAAACATCCGCAGGTGCACCCGCTTCAATTTGCTTAGCCAAAGTCGACGACCCGGCATAAGAGGTTTTCACACGTACTCTTTTTTGTTGTTCAAACATTGCATCGACATCTGCTATAGCATTGGTCAAGCTGGCTGCTGCATAAACGGTAATGGCTTGCTCTGCATGTACCTGTGCCGCAAGAGCCAAACCACAACACAACATCGCATATTGCATGTACTTATTCTTAAAATTAAGCAGCACCATGTTCCCCTTAAGCATTATAAATTGACCGATATGTTTTTAAAAATATATGGATACATAAGCAACGTCAATTCCAGAAACAGATTATTTATCATTCAAGTTAAAGCGTTTGTATCCTAATCACGTGACTGATACTGCTCTTGCTATCGAGTGAGTAGATAAGGAGGTTTTATCAAATAGAGGAAGCTTATACGTGTATGCCATGAATCAATATGAGACGTATTTAGTTGGACTGAATAAGTTATTGTTTCAGGTGTTGAGCGGCTTTGTTGCACAAAGATTTGAAATGCAAAGCACCCCTAATTGAGCTAAATTTAAGGCGTAACTTGGGTAAGTGGTCGACCTAATTCCGTAAATCTGTTAAGGACTGCTACACGTGCATGGATCTCATTCACTTGGCTATCAAAACTCCTTGCACTGAGTTTATCTCCTAATAATTTGATGCAATGCATCTTAGTTTCAACCAAACTTCGCCGATGATAGCCTGACCATTTTTTCCATAGTGTCCTGCCTAAACGTTTAATTGTTCTAAGTAATTCATTTCGCTCTAGCGAGCTACTCTTTGTATCTTTCCATTGTTTCGCATTTTTTCTAGGTGGAATCACCGCATGCCCTTGCCGATCTGCAATGACCTGACGGCATTGCTTGGTGTCATAAGCTCCATCGGTATAAACACAGTTAATCTGCTCATCTTGTGGAATCTGATTAAGTAAATCACCAAGCACCTGTGAATCACTGACATTATTGGTTGTAAGCTGAACTGCTCGTATTTGTAGGGTTTTAGCATCTATACCAATATGAAGTTTACGCCATTGGCGACGATATTCAGATCCATGTTTCTTGCGTTTCCATTCGCCCTCACCTAGAAACTTCATGCCTGTAGAGTCCATGAGTAGATGCAGCCCATCGCTACTTTTTTGGTAGCTGATTACAATATCAATATGCTTTTGTCTTCTACAAAGCGTGGTGTAATCTGGAGCTATCCAATTTAATCCGCAAAGTTTAATCAGACTTTGCACAAAGCCAGTGACCATACGTAAAGACAGACGGAATAAGGATTTAATCATTAAGCAGCATTGGATCGCTGCGTCGGAGTAGGTTTGATTTCGCCCTTGTTTGCCTTTTGATGGCGCATACCATTGCGTAGCAGGATCAAACCAAATGGCAATATTTCCGCGACTCATGAGTGCTCGGTTATATGCGGGCCAATTGGTTGTGCGGTAGATTTTGTGTGTAGGCTTCTTCATTTGAAAATTATATCGCTAAAAAAGCCTTTACAGATAGGTTTGTGCAACAAAGCCCATTGAATCAACTAACCTCTCTATTCACGATCTGATTGACATCTTCAGGATCAACCGCTTGCGCCAAGTTAAAATGTTCAGGGGCTTGACCTGCATGTAAAATCACAGGCACGCTTTTCGACGCCGGTATTTTGGCGTATTTATCATGGCTACTGAGTGCAACCAATGGATTAGTCTCCGGATAATAGGCTGCGAGGCTACCCCGTGGAATGTTATATGGGACGATTCGGAAGCTTTGAACCACACGTTTAACACCGTCCGAATAAATACTTTCGATATCCACCCATTGATCTGCAACAAAACCAGCCGCAGCGATATATTCAAACCGCTTAATTACCCATACACTCGTTAAAGAAACGACTAAAAAGCTTATCTATTGAGTTAACCAACCATTTTTTCCTTTTTGCTTTCACCCATGCCCACATTTTTTCAATAGGATTAAGGTCAGGACTATAAGGTGGTAACCAAAGTATTTGATGCCCATGTTGGCTTAATAGATCTTGTATATCTGGTCGTTTATGGAAGGCTGCATTGTCCATGACAATTACACTATTCGAGGGTAGTTCTGGTAATAAAAACTGATCTACCCAAAAATAAAATACATCCGAATTTACTTTGCTATCAAATAAACCCACTGCAAATAACTTACCCTCATGGATTGCTCCTATTGCATTGGTTTGATTTTTTAATTGCCAATTATATGTTCCATAACAAGGAGTTCCCTGTTTTGAATAACCATGAGGTCTATGTTCATGAGATTTAAATCCACTTTCATCAAGATAGATGATCGGGTGTTGATACCTTAATCGGTTTAAATCTTTTAAATACTGCTCTCTGAGTTCTGTTTTTGCTTTCGGGTGCCGTAAGGTCTTTTTTTAACTGTAATATTTAGACGCTTGAGCGCATCTCCAATTGTAGAAGTAGCACAACCAAAACGAGCAGCGCGTTCATATTGATAATCATCGGGATATTGCTCAACATCTGCACGTAAGGCATCATCATCAACTTTAGATGGTTTTCTTGGTCGAGTTCTTTTTATTTCGATTCGCTTTTTCCATTCGACAATTGTATTTTTATTAATTTCGAAGTGCTGAGCAACCGCTCGGATAGATTGACCTTCTTCAAGCTTGGCTAATATTTTCTTTCTAAAATGTATTGGATAACTCATATCGGTATTGTATTGGTTTTTTGGCGTGCGGACTATATCTTCTGCATTCATAAACAAGACACGGCGCTGACCAAATACCCCACGATAACGGTCATCGAGTCCATACAAGGTTGTGTTGTATTGGTCATGAGAGCGTGTGGTCATTAGGGTATAGACTTTAGCCCCTGTATATTGTTCAGCGTATTTATTCTCTTTATCGGCATACACTTCAGCCAACGGCGTAATTAAAAACTGTGCCTTGCCTGCAGGCGTATTCCATACATGCTGATTGGCAGGATGCTCTAAGTGAAAACCACCCGGCTGATAGACACGTGCATTGAAATCATGGAATTCATCAAAGACCTCTTCAATCGAATCTCGAATACGGTCATAGCTTTCTACATACCATTTCCACCTGATATCACTGTCTGGTAAGACGGCTGCCGCCATACGCGCCACAATGTCAGGCTCTGAAAGTAGATTCTTAGAAGCAGGCTCATTACGCCCTGCTGAAAGATGCACATTACTCATGGAATCTTCAACACTGACTGCCTGTGGCCCATGCTGTTGCATATCAATTTCGGTACGGCCCAAACAAGGTAAAAGTAATGCTTCTTTACCACAAACCAAGTGGCTACGATTCAGCTTCGTTGCAATCTGTACCGTTAAATTACAACGACGTAAGCCTTCTTGTGTATACGGTGTATCTGGGGTGGCAACAGCAAAGTTACCGCCCAAACCAATAAAGACTTTTACATCACCTTCATACATGGCTTTAATGGTATCCACCACCCCAAAACCATGATGTCGTGGTGATTTAATCCCAAAGACACGATCAATATTGTCGAGTAATTTAGGGCTTGGTAATTCATTAATCCCCATAGTTCGGTCGCCTTGCACATTACTGTGCCCGCGAATCGGTGCTAAACCTGCCCCTGGACGACCAATATGCCCTCTTGCCAACATTAAGTTTGCGAGCATATGTACATTCGCAGTCCCGTGTCGATGCTGTGTAATCCCCATACCCCAACAGAAAATGGCCGTTTTGGCATCCAAATACATTTTAGCTAAAGACTCTAAATGCTCAGGGCTAAGTCCCGTATGTGCATGAATATCTGACCACGCAGTACGATCTACTTCTTCCATCATGGCATCGAAACCAACCGTGTTCATTTCGATAAAAGATCGGTCAAAAACGCTCTTTTTCCCTGCTGCCAGTGCTTGAATGTCCCACTCACGTAAATGTTTCAGCATCCCAAACATGAGCGCATAATCACCGCCCACGCTAGGTTGGAAATAATAACGACTAATGGGTGTACTGCCATTGGTCATCATCTCAACAGGCGCTTGAGGATCTTGGAAGCGCTCTAAACCGCGTTCTTTTAAGGGGTTAATTGCAACAATATTGCCACCACGGCGCGACACTTCACGTAAAGTCCCCAACATCCGCGGATGGTTGGTGCCCGGATTATGTCCAAAACTGAAAATCGCATCGGCTATATCAAAATCTTCTAATGTGACTGTGCCCTTACCGAGTCCAATCGAATCCAACAATCCTACACTGGTAGTCTCATGGCACATATTGGAACAGTCTGGGAAATTATTGGTACCAAAAGCACGGACAAAGAGTTGATACAGAAACGCCGCTTCATTACTGGCACGACCCGAAGTATAAAATGCCGCTTGATCTGGATGATCCAAGACATGTAAATGCTTTGCAATTAAGGCAAAAGCATCGTCCCACGAGATGGGCACATATTTATCGGTTGCGCTGTCATAGCGCATTGGGTCGGTTAGACGACCTGAATCTTCAAGCAAGAAATCACTTTGTTCAGACAGCCAACTGACCGTATGGGTCGCAAAAAATTCAGGTGTAATACGTTTTGAAGTGGCTTCAAAGGCAACGGCTTTTGCACCATTTTCACAAAAGTTAAAGGCATGTGCATCTTTCTTTTCAGGCCATGCACATCCTGGGCAGTCAAAACCCGTGGGTTGGTTAATATTGAGAAGCGTAATCGCACCTTTTTTGAAAACTTCCTGTCTCTTTAAGTTTCTTGCAACACTTAACAACGCGCCCCATCCACCCGCAGGATTGGTATAAGGTTCTATTCGTGCATAGCTGGTTTCTTCATCATGCTTTTTATCTTCAGTGTTTTCCATCTCACCGCCCTCTATATCCGTCTTCGGTAAAAAGTTCTGCAATGATCAATTCACTGTTCGCTTTGCTCATACTTGCAAGCGATTTGGATTTCTCATCCCTTTTTTATTGCTCTTTTCTTATTCATCATGCCTGCGTTTCTTGGCACAATTCCAAAAACACTTCTGATCAAAAATATCACCCTTTTGGCATGCAATTTCAATAGATGAATTATTACAAAAGACAATGATTTGATGGATCGTGTTCGAGGAATACCCTCTCATTTTTTGAAAATGAATGAACTAAACAGCTTCAAAACGCCGTTTGATCTTTGAAATAAAACATTTCATACTCTCGTTTATAAAAACTAAATCGTATGTAAATACGAAGTGGAGCGACTATGGACGGTTCGACGACTGCACGCTTATAACATAGGTCAGCGCAACTGATCGATCAATTTGGCCGTCATAAACATAAACTCCGAATCTCACTGACAGATCGTTGTAGTTATTGCATGCCCGATACACCTGAATGGTTGGCCAAAAAAGACATCTTAAGCTTTGAAGAGCTGTTAACCTTTTGTGAAATGATGGTCAGTTTAGGCATTCGGCACATTCGCTTAACAGGTGGAGAGCCTTTGATGCGTCAAGGCGTAGTCAATTTTATTGATGCTTTGAATCGGCTCAAGCCACACGGTTTAGAACGTATTGCCATGACCAGTAATGCGTTCTATTTAAACAAGTATGCACGAGCACTAAAAGAAACAGGACTAGATGATCTTAATATCAGCCTCGATAGCATTCATGCAGACACGTTTATGAACATGACTAAACGTCCGATAGCACCAGTGCTCGAAGGCATCGCAGCAGCTCAACAAGCCCATCTCCCGATAAAATTAAACTGTGTTTTAGTCGCAGGACAAAATGATCATGAAGTGCTTGAAATGACCCAATGGGCTTATCAACAGAAGATCGCATTACGTTTTATTGAATATATGCCCTTAGATCAACCTGAACATTGGAAGGCAGAAAAAGTCATCACTGAAGATGACATTATCCAAAATCTTAAGCCTCATTTTCAGATTAAGAAACAAGCCAGACAACATGACCCTGCAACTATTTATCTGCTTAATGATCAGTATACATTAGGCATTATTTCCACCATCAGTAAACCTTTTTGTCAAAGCTGTGACCGTTTACGTATTACTGCAACGGGAGAGCTTTTTACCTGTTTATTTGCCAATAGGGGAACACCGCTGCATCATTTACTTCAACAAAAAGATCCCGCTTTATTACAAGCCCAGATTCTGAAGGCGGTATGGCATAAAAAAGCGGGGTTTATTGAACATCAACATGCCCCAGCACGCAAAATCAGTATGCATGCCATAGGGGGTTAATTCGCAGGTAAATTTTGAGTTTGTCAGTCATTCGACTGTATCCGCATTTATTTTTGTGTTATCTAAATACGTCATAAACTTTTTCTCTTGATTGAACAGTTTCACTTTAGATCAACACTTCAATGTTTCGGAATACTTTATGAAAAACGTTGGCATGAAGCCAGAAAGCTATCGCGTTGCAACTGCAAGCTCTGAACTGCTTGCCCCTGCACATTGTTTACAACTTCTTGCCGACGGCAATACCGAAAAAGGTGATGCTCTCAAAACAGCCCGAATTGCTGGGATTTTAGCCGCAAAACGTACCGATGAACTGATTCCGCTGTGCCACCCCCTGCCTATTTACCGCGCCGATGTCGATTTTGAACTGCTTGTCGACCGTGTGGTTATTCGTGCAACCGTTGAAACGATTGGGCCGACAGGTGTAGAAATGGAAGCGTTGACCGCTGCCAGTATTGCAGCTCTCACCATTTACGACATGCTCAAACCACATTGCGAACCGCATGAGCTGATCATTCAACAATGTAAACTCGATCTGAAAAAAGGCGGAAAATCACACTTTAAACGTCATTTGCGTCAGCCTGTTTCTGCGGCAGTATTGGTTCTATCAGATACCGTTGCCGCGGGACGTAAACCTGATACTGCTGGTCGCTCCGTCGTCGAGACCTTAACCGAAGCTGGTTTTGATCCAATTCATTATCAAATTTTACCTGACGAAGCCGATCAGTTAAAAGCATTGGTCTTAGAGCTCACTCAATCTTATGCCTGCATTATTACTGTAGGCGGAACAGGCATCGGCAAACGTGACATTACAGTAGACACACTTGAGCCTTTACTTGAACGTGAACTCAATGGCCTGATGGAAGCCGCACGTGCTTTCGGACAAAAACGTACCCCCTATGCTGCGATGTCACGTGGCGTTGCAGGTTTTATCGACCGTTCATTGGTGATTACCCTTCCGGGCAGCCGTGGTGGTGCAAGTGAATCTATGGCAGCCATTTTACCTGCTTTGGTCCATATTTTTGATGTCTGCCGTGATCTACCTCACCCGGGAGGTTATGAATGAGTTGCTCTGGCGTTGGCTTAATTACACTCGATCAAGCTCTTAAACACTATAGCGCTGTCCAAACATTGCCTGTCGTTACTATGCCTTTAGTACAGGCGCATCGGCATGTTTTAGCGGCAGATGTTTTATCAACAGTTGCCTTGCCTCTATTTACCCAAAGTGCGGTTGACGGCTATGCGCTGCGCTCTGAAGACTTGCAAGCTGGAATTACCAGCTTTGAATTGGTTGGTGAAATTCGTGCGGGTGTTGAAGAACATATTGAGATTCAAGCAGGTCAAACCGTTCGTATTTTTACTGGGGGCAAGCTGCCAAACTCAGCAGATACTGTGGCTCGACAGGAAATTATCACGCGTGGCCATAAACAAGCGACTCTAACTCAAGCTTTGGACAAAGGCGCAGACATTCGCTATCAAGGTGAGGAGTTATCCATCGGGACAACACTTGCGCAACAAGGTCAGCGTTTAGGCAGCGGTTTAATTGCGGCACTCAGTATGGCGGGTGTTCAGCATGTCGAGGTTTATCGCCAACCTAAAATTGCAGTGCTTATTACTGGTGATGAAGTCAGTACGCAACTGGACAATCAATCTAAAGTGTTCGATGCCAATGCCCCAATGATCCTCACTTGGCTCAAAGAACAGGGTTTTGCTGAAGTGTATTTAGAGCATGTGATTGATGATGAGAAGATACTCACACAAGCGCTCTCGAATGCCATGAATCATTATGATGTGGTCATTACTACAGGCGGTGTTTCGGTTGGCGATTATGATTTGATTCGACCTGTTTCAATGGCTTTAGGTGCAAAAGAGATTTTCTGGCAAGTTGCACAAAAACCGGGTAAACCGCTGTATTTTGCTGAATATCAAACAGACCATCATCATTCTTATTTGATTGGTTTGCCTGGGAACCCTGCTGCTGTGCTCACCTGTCTTGCTGTACATGTATCGACATTATTGGCTGCTTTACAGGGAGTTACGTCTCCTGCACCTGCTTGGAAAAAAGCTCGCTTCAGCGACAGCATCAAACAAGACAGCCGTGAACAACTGGTTCGAATGGTATTAGATGTCAATGAGTTTGGACAATTAACCGTTTCCAAACTCGGCAAACAACAATCCCACATGCTCAGTAACTTAAATCGAGCCAATAGTATAGTTCGAGTCCCTGCTCGATCTGATGCCCCTGTAACATTGGACTATGTCGATTTCATCTCGATCTAAGAACATCGATTGGATAGTGATACAAACCAAGTGCTTTTTGCACACGGTCTTAAGGCATGAACAGCTTTGTCTTAGACCGTACCCTTGAATATTTAACGAGCATTATTATCCCTACATACGAATGTTAGATCAAAGGCATGCAAAACTACCCAGCAACAGCACTAGTGATTTTAGTGGGTGGGAAAGCCACACGAATGAATGAGCCAATAAGCTTTTACAAAGATTTTAGACTATTGTTTTGATGTACTGCTAAGCATAGCCCCTAAAAAAATGGATTATAGCGGTACAGTATGGAACAAATTGAAACAAGAAAAAGGCAGATAATACAGTATTTATAGGTGTTTGAGGTTATTTTGGTATGTATTGAAATAAGTAAATGGTGCGCTCAGCGGGACTCGAACCCACGCCACAGGCTTCGGAGACCTGTACTCTATCCAGTTGAGCTATGAGCGCGCGAGCACATCATATCAAAAAAAATCACAAGGTAAAGCATCTATATAGCTTAGAGTGATTTTCCTGCTTATGCTTTATACAATGTTCCATATCTGCAACACAGAATTGCGAGTAGATTACTTGGTTTATTAGGCATAATCGCTCACAATAGTGCCACTATTAATCATTCGAGAATTTCATGACTGATGCATTGACGTTAAGAGATTTGTCCAAAACCTATAAAAATGGATTTCAGGCTTTAAAAGGCATCGATTTAACTGTTCCTGAAGGTGAGTTCTATGCCCTTCTTGGACCAAATGGTGCAGGCAAATCTACAACGATTGGTATTATCAGCTCATTGACCAAGAAAACCTCAGGCACTGTCGAAATTTTTGGACATAATCTCGACACACACCCCTCTCAAGCTAAACAATGCTTAGGAGTTGTACCTCAAGAGTTTAACTTCGGTCAGTTTGAAAAAACCTTCGATATTTTAGTCACACAAGCGGGCTATTATGGTATTCCTAAAAAAATTGCGGAAGTTCGTGCCGAAGAATATTTAGAAAAACTCGGCTTATGGGAAAAACACGGTGTTCAAGCCCGTATGCTTTCAGGCGGTATGAAACGTCGCCTGATGATTGCCCGTGCCATGATGCATGAACCGAAACTCCTTATTTTAGATGAACCCACAGCAGGGGTTGATATTGAGCTACGTCGTTCGATGTGGGACTTCCTCACAGAAATGAACAATAAAGGCACATCGATCATTTTAACCACACACTATTTAGAAGAAGCGGAAATGCTGTGTCGTCGAATTGCCATTATTGACCGTGGTGTCATTAAAGAAGACACCAGCATGAAAAATTTCCTCAATCAACTCAATGAGGAAACCTTTATTTTTGATTTGGCCGCACCGATTGAACCGATTCATATCGACATCATTGGGGTTCGTTTCCATTTAGTCGATACCGTGACTTTAGAAGTGACTATGGATAGAGCGCATACTCTCAATGACTTATTTCAATTGCTCGAATCGCAAGGAATCCAAGTTCGTAGTATGCGGAACAAATCTAACCGTTTAGAAGAACTGTTTGTGAAGATGGTCGAAAAAAATCTCGAAGGAACTACGCCATGAACTTAAATCAACTTAGCGTAGCTTTATATACTCTGGTGCATAAAGAAATTCGCCGCTTTATGCGCATCTGGCCGCAAACCTTACTTCCACCTGCCATTACCATGAGTTTGTACTTTGTGATTTTTGGTAATTTGGTCGGCTCTCGTATTGGTGAGATGGGCGGTTTTAGCTATATGCAGTTCATCGTGCCTGGACTAATTATGATGGCTGTGATTACCAACAGTTATGCTAACGTTTCATCGAGCTTTTTTAGTGCCAAATTTCAAAAAAGTATTGAAGAGCTAATCATGAGTCCTGTACCTTTGCATGCCATTTTATGGGGCTTTGTCTTAGGTGGTGTCTGTCGCGGGGTCTTGGTCGGTATTATTGTGACAGCTATGAGTTTATTTTTTACTGACCTTTATATTACCAATTGGTTTGTTACCATTTACACCGTCTTAGTCACCTCGTTCTTATTTTCACTGGGTGGTTTTATCAATGCGGTGTATGCGAAATCTTTTGATGATATCTCCATCATCCCAACATTTGTGCTGACGCCTTTAACTTATTTAGGTGGCGTATTTTATGCCATTTCAGCACTCAGCCCTTTTTGGCAAAATTTATCGTTGATCAATCCGATTGTATATATGGTCAATGCTTTTCGTTTCGGTATCTTAGGTCATAGCGATGTTAACGTCGTCGTCTCCCTATCTGTTATGACCATATGCTGTGCAGTGCTTTATGGCATTGCTTACTATTTACTTTCTCGTGGTTCAGGAATGCGTGAATAATGAGTGTAGAACATTCTCTTTTGGGTAAAGACACCAATTACCCTACAACTTATCAACCCGATATTCTTTTTCCTATCGCCCGTGCCACAGCACGTGAGCACTATGCGCATGTTAAAGGTATTCAACAAGGTAAAGACTGGTGGCATGTTTTTGAAATTTCTTGGTTAAATCACCTTGGTGTTCCGCAAGTTGCCATTGGTCGCATCAGCCTACCGGCCACCTCGCCCAACCTCATTGAGTCAAAGTCATTAAAACTCTACTTTAATAGCATGAACTTTACTCAGTTTGAGTCTAAAGCTGCGTTTAAAGAAACAGTCGAACAGGATTTATCGGCGGCGGCTGGTGCAGATGTGAGTATTGAGTTGTTTCATGTTGATGATGTGCAAGTTAGTCAACCTGAAGGTATCTGTATTGATGAACTGACTCCGACCCAATTGGAAAATCATCCCAATGCAAATCTATTGGCATTAGATGATGCAGCAGAAGATGTTGAAGTACAGATTTACTCGCATTTACTCAGAAGTAACTGTCCAGTCACTGGACAACCTGATTGGGGCACGGTATTTATCCGATATAAAGGTAAAAAGCCTTGTTATAACAGCATACTGGCTTATATTATCTCTTATCGTCAGCACAACGGTTTCCACGAACAATGTGTGGAACAAATATTTGCCGATATTTGGCAAAATTTGAAACCTGAAAAGCTGATGGTGTACGCAGCTTATACACGCCGTGGTGGTTTAGATATTAACCCTTGTCGTGTGTCAGATGTGTCATGGATGCCCCGCCCAATTCGATTGGCGCGACAATAAAATAAAGAACATTGAGGTTAATACACGATGCCATTTTTTGGTTTTATTCCATCGACTGAACTTTTACAGACTATTCAAACTGCACAGCAGAAGAAAGACTCAAGTGAACCTTTATATCCACTTCGAGATAAAACAGCACTACTCATCAATGATGAAATTATTGATGCCATTTTGACTGAGTTAGTTCGCCGTTTTCCACCGAGTGATAAACGTGACACAGCCGAGAAACTGGCTGGCTATATTAAGTCAACAGTTGCGGTTCTGTTGAAGCAGCTTTTAGGCAAATCATCGAATGATGTGGTTCAAGCATCGATTCAGTTTTCTGAAAAAAGCTTGTTTAAAGATGCTGAAGGTCAGTTCCGTGTGGGTGAAGCGTTAGATGCAAGCTTAGTGACCAGCCTCAAATATAACTATGCTGAAATTAAAGCAGGCAATGAAGTAGATAAAGCCGCGTTAACCGAACTGTATAAACAGTTCGCTGAAGCGACTGTACGCCACTTCATGAATGACTTTAATAAAACCCTCGATTTGGGCATGATTAAGCGTAAAGCAGCCGATATCGGTTCTGCTGCTGTCATTAAAGCAGTGCATATTGCTGCCAATAAAATCATCCCCAATTTAACCAAAGATGAACTTTTAGCTTTAGCTGAATATCACGACACCTTATTTCATGCTTAAGTACTAAAAATCTTCGAGACTTTTCAGATCAAAAATGACTCTACGTGTGTAGGGTCATTTTGGTTTCTAAGCTGTAATTTCTTAGTCTTTATATAAAGCTATATAAAGGCCATATATAAGCTGAGACCAGATCTTTTTGTCATTGTCACTAGACCCTAAACACTACAATTTTAATTGCCTCTATATAAGGAAGACTTTTTATATCAGTCAGTAAAACTTGACTTATATAGTCACGTAAATACTCTGCCTAAAAATCTGCGCCATTTTGAATAATCTGTCCTTTATATAGGCTGAGTTTGTCTTTTTTTGTATACCTATTTGCCCGCTTCAGTACAGACAATGTTATCTTAAAGCCTATTCACGATAGACTCCGTTCACAAGAATTTCGACATAACAGAAACGCGAACTATGGGCTTTACCCTATTCGCTTTGCTCCACTGCCAATAACGACTCTGGAAATTAGACTTCTATGTTAAATTTAAACTTTTATAACAAAGTTAAACGTTTACCTTTATTGATTGGCGCTTTGTCGATCACCAGTTTTTGCCAAGCCAACGATTTCGCTTCTCATCCTGACTATTACAGCTTTAAACAAAAAACCATGCAAAATTATGGTCTGTCTGCTGAACAAGTCGATTGGGCGATGAGTGGTTCTAAAAATGTACCCAACATCATCAACATTATGAACCGCCCTGGTGAAAGTAAACCGTGGTACGAATATAAAACCAACTTTATGGCAGAAAGCACCATTCAACGTGGTGTCCGTTTTAAAGCACAGTACGCAGATACTTTAAACCGCGCCGAACAACAATTTGGTGTACCGCAATCAGTCATTCTCGGCATTTTAGGGGTAGAAACAGGTTTTGGGACGAACAAAGGTAATTTTGTCACCCGTGATGCCTTAGCAACTTTAGGTTTTGGTTACGAACGTCGTAAGCAATATTTCCAAGATGAACTCAGTGCTTTAATCGCGTGGAGCTATAAAGATGGCGTACCAACCAACTCGGTCGTTGGTTCATACGCGGGTGCGGTGGGCTACCCACAATTTATGCCTAGCAATATTCCAAAGTTTGGGGTGGATTATGACGGCAATGGTCATGTCGATTTACGAAATTCAGCTGTCGATGCCATCGGCTCGATTGCCAACTATTTAGCAAATCATGGCTGGCAACGTAATCAGCCAATTGGATTCGCAGCACGTTATAGTGGCTCGAATCCTGAAGCGGTCATTGCCAAAGATTTAACTTTACCGACGCCTTATGGTGTTTTAAAAAATCAGGGCATTCAACCGACCAATCCGATTGTCAAAATCGATGATTTAGATATGGTGAATGTGATCCAACTACAGGAAAATTATGGGCAAAGTTATTACATCACTTACCCTAACTTTCAAGTGATTACGACCTATAACAAGAGCCGTATGTATGCGACTGCAGTGTGGCAATTAGGGGCTGAAATTGCTAGCCGATAGGGCTAGCTTTTTACTCAAGCTTGAGATGTCAATAAAAAAATATTTAAAAATGATGTAAATTTCGGCATTTTTCATACCTTGTTACAATATTGGTTATTTTTTAATCAAAAAATGTTCGGTTTATGTAGTTTTTATCATTATTTTAATTAAACACTAGACATGCTTATGACTGCATGAATATTATCCATTTCGTCAAATGTTGTTGCAAAAGTGAATTAACAGGCAAGTTTTTTTATCTTTCAACCACTTAGTTTAAAGAAAAAAGTATTGTCTTTTGGAGTTTATAAATGCAGTCTTCACTTAAATATATACTGGCCATTGCCTCGACCATCGCGCTAAGCCAATCGCAAGCAGAGATGGTTCAGTCATCATTTACCAATGATAACGATAACTCTCGCCTAGCTGCGCGTGTCTTGAATAAAGATGCTCAAGGCTTCAACTCACACTTCTCAAATTTAAATAGCCTTTCAATCACTGAACGTTCAGGTGATAAAATTCGTCGCGAAACAATCGCTGCAAAAATTGAGATCCCTGAAGAAGAGCCTTCAGTGATTGAAAAGTTAAATACTGTTGCATCAAATACAGTCCGTAAGTTTAGTCAAACGGGTATGGCGTCTTGGTATGGTCGTCAGTTCCACGGTCGTAAAACAGCAAGCGGTGAAACATTCGATATGAATGCATTAACTGCAGCTCACCGTAGCTTGCCGCTAAACTGCTTTATTCGTGTAACGAATAAAACCAATGGTAAAAGTGTTGTGGTTAAAGTAAATGACCGCGGCCCATTCCATGGTAACCGCGTACTTGACCTTTCTTATGGTGCTGCTAAGCAACTGGGTATTACCAATGCAGGTACAGCGAAAGTCAGCATTGAACGTATTGATGGGCCAAACTCTTAAGACTCGTCCTTACAACATGCATTTGACAGTAAAGCCACAGTAATGTGGCTTTTTTAATGTCTCATATTTACATAATGCCCAATAGATAGCTCTCCATCACTTGATCCCCTCCCAGATGCTCAGTCTGAATAAAATGAAAAAACTCAATCGATCCGATTTTTTGAAGTGAGTGCGCTCATATTTTTACAGCGGTGGAAGACTAGCAGAATTAAATATTTTCTCGGCTCATTCTTATCTGATCAAAGCCAATTTTCTACCCACCCTGAACTGTAGTTTTATGCATTCGTCAAATTAAAATGATTTTATGAATTACCTAGTAAATTAAGCGCCATTTTTGCGATATTAGATTCACTATTGCCCTGCTTCTTTTATATAATTGAGTCAATTCTATGGACCAAAACTCAAAAGAAAACCTTGTTATTTCTTCTAAGTTCTCAAACCCCACCTCATTTGCTCTATTTTCAACTTTTTTAGTTCCCCAATCAAAGCTACGCCAATTTGATAGACATAGAAAAAATCGCAAATGGTGAGCATTTAGAGCAACACAAATTTAAAAGCAATGAAAAAGATCGGGCTCGCACACTTTTTTATCCTTTTTTCGGTATTTTATGGGCCTATTTGCTGATGAAATGCTAGAAATCGAATAATAGATTCAGACTGTAAAAAAATCCTAAACTCAGCAAAATACTAAGCAATAATTTTCTCGTCAAAAGAGTGATTAACAGCGTAAAAATTACCCCATAAAAATAACTATTTTGAAGTATCCCTTTCCAGTGCCCGCCTTCAAAAAAAACCAGTGGCAAACAAATCGAAATCATCAGACAAGGTGCCGCATATTTCAGCATGCGTGTCGCAAATTTAGGCAGCCGAATTTGAGTTTTAGGCTCTAAAAATAAATACCGATTAAAAAAGGTCACACAGGTCAAACTCAAAACAAATAACCAGGTCATGTTTTAGTCCTCTGCTTGATCAAAGAGCGCAGCAACCCACATCCCACTAAATCCAGCCAGCAAAATAGCTGATCCAAGCTCGAACCAACTCAAAATCGGCACCATGATCGATGAACTCACCACGCCATAAATTGCGGCCTTATTTTGAATCAGCAACACCGCCATAACCAAGAACACCACCACAATTGAAAATTCTAAGTGGAGAGTTGAAAGATCAGGTACTTTATTTGCAAGCAAAATACCCATTAGACTAAACAACACCCAACTGACATAAAAGCTAAATCCTGCACCCAACATATAGGCATAAGACGGCTTTTCCTTCAGCATCGCGGTGGCGTAGAGTTCATCGGTCAGCAAAAAGCCGATGCTCAGTCTTCTTTTGAGTGACCATGGCTTCACCTCCTCTCTTAAACTCAGTGCATAAATAAAGTGCTGACTGGTTAGAAAAAATACGGTGATCAGAATACTCAGTAAAGATGCACCCGTCATGAGCATACTCAAACTGACCAATTGTGCCGCACCTGCAAACACTAACGCTGACATGCCTACAGCTTGTATGACACTCAGGCCCGCATTAATCGCTGCTGAGCCTGCCAATATTCCCCATGGAATAACGGCGACTGAAAGCGGCAACATATCTTGTACACCACGGAAAAAGCTTAAACTTTTTTGTTGGATCAATTGCGACTGCACAGCAGACTCCATTTTTCAATTCGCTAGAGTCAATATGCGGCATACCTTAGATGGCTTTCTTGTATGAAATTGCTGTTATTTTAAATTTTATGTGCCAGATATTGCGCAGGCGTACAACCCAAAGACTTTTTAAAATGACGAGTGTAATGGCTTTGATCGGAGAAACCACAGAGTTGTGCGAATGTCGCAATCTCGCAGCCTTGTTTAAGTAAATATAAAGATTTACGTAATCGAAACTGTACCAACCATGCATGAGGTGGAAGTCCAGTAAACTTTTTAAATTGACGTAATAAATGCCATGGGCTCATCTCGACGACAGCGGCGAGCTCGGCCAGTTGATGCTCTCTTTCAGGTTCCGCAGCAAGTAGTTCTTGTACCAAGACCACTTTACGCTGTGCTTCGGGTAAGTCTTTTAATATTTTTTTAGATTGATTATAACGGCTTAATAAATAAGCCAAAGTTGAAATATATAAGCTTTGTTTAAACAGTGTATTTTTTGGCTGTAACAACAAATCGAACAGCAAATTCAATTGTTTGGCTAGTCCTTCATCATGAACCACAGCTTGCGGAAACCACGGCATAGTCCCTGCTTCATGAAAAAAATCTTGACTCACCTCTTGGATCATTTCAGGAGTCGGATAAATTGCCCGATAACACCACCCAGTTTCAACAGCAGAAGAACCCGTATGTACCTCATCAGCATTCACTAAAATAATGTCGCCTTGCGGTGCAATATGCTGATTTCCTGTACGTAAAAAAGACTGCGCACCTTCATCAATTAAGCCAATGCAATAGCCTTCATGGGTATGTTTTGAAAACTGCGTATGCTGATAGGAGGCTTTTAACATTTCAAGACCGTCAAGTTCTTGAACATGATGGTAATTTACAAATTCACTGGGTCTGATTTCGTGCATGAGTTGGCCTCTCCTGAACACTCAGCATACTGCGATTCAGCAAAACGTATAGAACAAAATTGCTCTACTACTGATAGGTTTTTCCTTGGTGTTTTAACCAACCACCTTCATGGCGCTGTTGTGGATCGTGATGTGTCCAGTGGATCACCCCACCTTTTTCACTATATTCGTATTCACCATTGAAGCCAACGGTATCCCCTTTTTGTAAGCGTTCAATACGGGGTGCTAAATCAATATTATGTGCAACCAAAACCGTCATTGTATTAGGGAGTTCTACAATAAATTTTTGATGACGAGAACCATTATTATCATCTTTAAGCACAGCCACAACACGCCCTTGTGATTGAACTTGAATATTACTTTTCCGGTTTTGAAACGCTTGGGCAATTTTTGCTGTGCCATCAAGTACTTGATTTTGCGGTTGGCTGGTCTGTGTAGAGGGCTCTACCGCGACTGATGGTGTCGATGTTTGTAATTGATTTTCTTGAAGATCGATTCCGAAATATGCAGCAATCAAAAGTACGATCACCGCGCCAATACTCAGGTTGGTTTTGTTGGCCACTTATCTACTTCCTCGTTTTATTTTTATTAATTGTATAAAAAAAGCCCCAAAGGGGCTTTTTTTACTCAAAATAATTTTTCAATTATTTTGCAGCAGCTTGAGCAGCAGCAACTTCTTCAGCGAAAGAAAGTTCAGCTTTTTTCTCAATACCTTCACCCACTTCAAAGCGAGCAAATTGAACAACTGTAGTACCAGTTGCTTTAAGAACGTCCGCAACTTTCTTGTCGTTGTCGATTACGTACATTTGACGATCAAGAGCAACTTCGTTCAAGTATTTCTCAACTGAACCAGTGACCATTTTCTCAACGATGTTTGCAGGCTTACCAGATTCGATTGCTTTAGCTTCAGCAATTTCTTTCTCTTTAGCGATAAGTTCAGCAGATACACCTTCAGCAGAGATAGCAACTGGGTTGAATGCAGCAACGTGCATTGCAATACCTTTACCAGTCGCAGCATCACCTGTGTAAGATACAACAACACCGATTTTTAAACCGTGTTTGTAAACTGCAAGGTTTTCGCCTTCAATGATTTGAGCACGACGAACTTGGATGTTTTCACCGATTTTTTGAACAAGTGCAATACGCGCTTCTTCTACAGTTGCACCATCTTCAAGTTTCAATTCAGCAATTTTAGCAGCATCAGTTTCGCCAGCAGCTAACGCAGCAGCAGCAACTTGAGCAGAGAAACCAGCAAAGTTTTCGTCTTTAGCAACGAAGTCAGTTTGGCAGTTTACTTCTAAAAGAAGCGCTTTGTTACCGTCTTGAGCGATAGTGATTGCGCCATCAGCTGCAATGTTACCCGCTTTTTTAGCCGCTTTAGCTTGACCAGATTTACGAAGGTTATCAATCGCTAATTCGATGTCACCATTCGCTTCTGTTAATGCTTTTTTACATTCCATCATTGCAAGACCAGTACGATCGCGCAATTCTTTAACCATGCTTGCTGTAACTGCAGTCATGTCAATCTCCTAAATACGGTAGAAAATGAATTCTTTTTAGAACAGAAACGGCCCAGAGCTGTCTCTTGGGCCGTCTGCATACATGACGCTTACTTTGCCACCATCACATGTCGCAAAAATGACAAGCTTACGTCAAACGCATTAAGCCTCAGGAGCTTCTTTAGCTTCTTCAACTTTAGCTTGTGCATTTGCTTGTGATTGAGCATATTCTTTACCAGCAAGAATCGCATCAGCCATAGCAGAAGCATACAAAGTAACTGCACGGATCGCATCGTCATTACCCGGAATAACGTAGTCTACGTTGTCTGGGTTAGAGTTTGTATCAACGATACCGATTACAGGAATACCAAGGTTTTTAGCTTCTTTAATTGCAATTGCTTCGTGATCAACGTCGATTACGAATAATGCGTCAGGTAAACCACCCATGTTCTTAACGCCGCCTAAAGCGCGTTCAAGTTTTTCCATCTCACGAGTACGCTCTAAAGCTTCACGTTTAGTAAGCTTAGCGAAAGTACCATCTTGAGATTGAGTTTGAAGGTCTTTAAGACGGTTGATAGATTGGCGAAGTGTTTTCCAGTTCGTCAACATACCACCTAACCAACGGTGATCAACATAAGGTTGACCAGCACGTTGTGCTTGTTCACGGATGATGTTAGAAGCAGCACGTTTCGTACCAACAAACAATACTTTATTCTTTTTGCTAGCAAGGTTGTTAACAAAGTTCAAAGCATCATTTAACGCAGGAACAGTGTGCTCAAGGTTGATGATGTGAATTTTGTTACGCGCACCAAAGATGTATTGACGCATCTTTGGGTTCCAGAAACGTGTTTGGTGACCGAAGTGTGCGCCTGCTTGAAGAAGGTCGCGCATGCTTACGTTGTAATCTGCCATTTTCTTTACCTTAAAGTTTGGGTTAGGCCTCCATATATCCGCATCCTCCACCCTAACGGGCACCCAGAGAAATGTGTCGATATATGTGCGGATTTTATTGCCCCATCGCACAAAGCCCGTGAAATTTATTCACGAAAAAGCATTTGATAAAATGGGCGGCTATTTATACCATAGTCACACACAAATTTCCAAAAGTTTTTAGAGATCATGAACAGTACTTACGAAGCACCCCGTCGACTCATCAAAAGCGCTGAAGACATCGAAAAGATGCGTGTGGCTGGACGACTGGCGGCTGAAGTCTTGGATATGATCAAGCCACATATTAAACCGGGTGTGACTACACTTGAGTTAGATACGATTTGTCACGATTATATTGTCAATAAACAAGACGCGATTCCAGCATGTTTAGGTTACGGTGCAGCACCAGGTCGCCCTGCTTTCCAACATGTGATTTGTACTTCTGTAAACCATGTGGTCTGTCACGGCATTCCTTCAGATGCAAAAGTGTTGAAAAAAGGCGATATTTTAAATATTGATGTGACGGTCATTAAAGATGGTTTCCACGGTGATACCAACATGATGTACATCGTGGGTGGCGAAACTTCTATTCTCGCGAATCGTTTATGTAAAGTGGCACAAGAAGCAATGTACCGCGGAATAGCAACAGTGAAGCCGGGTTCAACCATTGGCGACATTGGTCACGCCATTCAACAATATGTCGAATCGGAACGTTTTGGTGTCGTGCGTGAATACTGTGGTCACGGTATTGGGACTGTGTTCCATGACGAACCTCAAGTCTTACACTATGGTCAACCAAACTCAGGCATGATTTTAGAAGAAGGCATGACCTTTACCATTGAGCCAATGGTCAATGGTGGTGACTGGAAAACTAAATTACTGGGGGATAAATGGACGGTAGTGACCAAAGACCATAGCTTGTCTGCACAGTATGAACATACATTATTAGTCACTAAAAATGGTGTTGAAGTTTTAACTGCACGTCCTGAAGAAGATTTATCACGTTTTCAGTCTTAAATGCTGTCATTGGCATAAAATATGATGCCATCTGTCAAAAAGACCACCTACTGGTGGTCTTTTTTAGGGCTAAGCAAATATTAGATGTGAAATTTATTCTTTATTTTACAAACAGCTAGAATCAAAAAATATTCAACAGTAGCGCTCTATTACATTCATTTACCTGTAACAAAGATTGCAAGCTAGTAACACGATCACACAAAACGGGTTTTGACATTCACAAATGTCAAAAACACATGTCCTTCAAAAACAACAGCTTTATCGTAGCAGCAACCTTAATAATACGCTCTCTGTACACGACAAATTTCACAGAACTCTTATCCTATCAGGCATCTGCCTTCTTAAAATTGCCAGAATTTCCTTAAACTCTTCTTTTTTCCCAAAACCAATTAAACGCTGAATCGCCATTTGAACATAGTCTAAACCATAGCGAAATAAACTCATTGAGAGTCGTCCATGCTTCTTTATTTTTATCGCTTTTTTTTGATCATGTTGCCATTCACCCGTTAAGTAGCACCAACAGAAGCTTATAGCTAAGACCGCAATCAATTTTTTCACTCGTCTAGGGTCTGTCAAGCGCGTATTTTCAAGATTGAATCCTCGTCCTTTGAGACAACTGAATAAGGTTTCAATTTCCCAGCGTAATGCATAATCCTGAATAGCATTGGCATTAAACTGAGGAGAAACGACGAGTAAAAGCTCTCCATTTTCTAACTGTAGTGCACTCATATATAGTTTCACCCGACCAACCAAAATCCGTCGTTTACGACATTCAATTTGACCAAGTTGAAGATGGCGAAATAAATCACTAATTTTATGATTCTTCCCTAAATGATTGGTGAAAATGAAGTTTTTTTAACACGAATGCAGAAGTTGATGTCTTGTTCAATTAACCATGTAAACCACTGCTCACCGATAAACTCTCTGTCTGCGAACACATTCACAATACGGTCTTTACCAAAAATGGATATAAAGCGTTGAATCAAAGCAATCCGCTCTTTCGTATCTGAATTTCCACGTTTATTAAGCAATGTCCAAACGATAGGTATCGCTATTCCACGATAAACGATCGCAAGCATCAGGATATTAATATTTCGTTTTCCCCATTTCCAATTGGTTCTATCTAAAGTCAGTTGCACTTTGTCGAATGAAAACATATTGAAAATCAACTGAGAAATTTGACGATAATCAAAATACTGACCTGCAAAGAAGCGCTGCATACGTCGATAAAATGATTGTGGTAAGCACTTGATGGGCAAGGCTTTAGATGCAGAAGAAAGATTACATGTTTGCTTTAAAATGATCACAAGCATGATGAGCGCAAAGCACTTTAAATGTGACTTGTTCCATTTTAGAGATTTGTTTAAGATAAGATATAACTCATTGAGATGTGTCATAGTATTCGTCGTTAGAAAACAATTATTGTGACATTATTTCAATGAGTTATCTATTTTTGTCGTGTACAGAGTAATACGCTCTATAAAAACGAATAGCTAATTTGGACATGGAGTCCCAGAATGAAAAAAACATTGCTTTGTGTAGCAACATCTATTGCTGCCTTGCCTATGCTCACACATGCAGATTCACCTTATTTTAGTCTACAAGATGGAGATGGATTTAAACGCTTTTCTGTATCGGTCGGTGCTTTACATGTCATGCCACAAGGTAAAGCTCAACCTTTCCGAGTTAACACATCGGTTAAAGAAAGCGAAACTGCAAAAGTTGGAGATATCAAAGCACAAACGGTGCTCGACAATATCAAGCCAGGAAGTAGCGTCAATCCTCTCTTAAAGGCTACTCTTGATGGGCTAGCTTTAATTAATGCTGATGTCCCCTCAGCACTAAGTGGGACTGCTGAAATACGTGGCCTCAGTCAATGGGACAACCCAGGCACAGGTTTAGAAGCCGATGATGTCACCACATTGGGCATCATGACCAATTACTTTTTTACCGACAATATTTCTTTTGAAATGAAAGCAGGGATTCCACCAAAAGTCGATTTACAAGGTAAAGGAAAAATTTATGCGCCTTTTTCAGCAACTGCAACACCTATGGGCGGAGCTTTAGGAAATTTAGAACTTGAAAATGATATTTTCATTACCGATTTGGAAGCACACGGCCCTGCGGCATCTGCACGTGCATGGACACCTGCTTTCGAGTTCCAATATCACTTTGGTAAAACAGGGGTAAATAAATTCCGCCCCTATATCGGTGTTGGAATGATGTATGCCTACTTTAATGAGCTGGAAATTAACCCACAAACTGAAAAAGACTTGATTGCAGCAGGTCATATGATTGCCAATATTAAAGAAGGAAATGCTGGCGCATCACTTGAAGGGAAAAAAAGTTCAGCCAATCCCAAAGTTAAGCTAGAAGCAACTGATGCCTTCGCGCCTATTGCAACCGTCGGTTTCACCTATGACTTTAATGATAAATGGTTTGCTGTCGGTTCCGTGTCCTATGCTCATCTTAAAAATGAAACCACGATTACCGTCAAAGATGCTACGCACGGTGAACTGATTAAATCCACAGCCGATATTGAAATTAACCCTATTCTAGCGTATGCAGGTGTCGGCTACCGGTTCTAAGCCTTAAAAGAACTACAAAAAAGACGACACCAAGTCGTCTTTTTTCATGAATATTCATTGTTTTTATTGATCAAATAGTCAATTTTTTATCATCGCTTTCAGCAAATAATTCACTTAATATAGCGAACTCTAAGCTCATTTTTTGGTTGAAATATGTCAGAAACTCATTTTTCCAAACCGCTGATTTACATGCTCATTGGAAGTGCAATAATTCTGGCATTATCACTGGGTGTCCGACATGGCTTTGGACTCTACCTTGTGCCTATGAGTGATGAGTTTGGCTGGGGACATAATGTTTTTAGTCTAGCGATTGCGATGCAAAACCTGATTTGGGGCGCTGCGCAACCCTTTACAGGCGCATTAGCAGATAAATATGGCTCTAAAATTGTGGTTGCCGTCGGTGGTGTGTTGTATACCATTGGTTTGCTGCTCATGGCAGTCAGCTCTACGGGTTGGTTACTCAACTTAAGTGTCGGTCTTATTTTGGGCCTAGCATTATCTGCGACCTCTTTTTCTGTATTGTTATCCGCGGTGGGTCGTGCTGCACCGCCTGAAAAACGTAGCCTTGCTATGGGCATTGCCAGTGCAGCGGGTTCTTTTGGGCAGTTCATTATGCTGCCGTCAACCTTACTGCTGTTACAAAACTTTGGCTGGTCTGCGGCGTTGGTCGTTAGTGCACTTTTAATTGCGATGATTATTCCACTGGCTTGGATGCTCAAAGCTCCCGCCTTTGTTGTACCGAATGCGTCAACCAATCAAGTTCAGCTCAGTTTTAAAGATATTTTAGTCATTGCGAAAAACCATAAACCATTTTGGTTCCTATCACTTGGTTTTTTGGTCTGTGGCTTCCAAGTGGTCTTTATAGGTATCCATTTACCTGGCTATTTGATTGACCAGGGTTTTAATGCAACTACAGGAACTGTTTTCTTAGCGCTGGTCGGTTTATTTAATATCGTTGGCACCTACACTGCTGGTTGGCTAGGTGGGAAATATTCTAAACCAAAGTTACTGATGGGCTTATATGGGCTCAGAGGCATTGCAATTATTGCCTTTTTAATGCTCCCGCTCAGCACATTCACCATCTATAGCTTTGGTGTGGTGATGGGTTTATTATGGTTATCTACAGTACCTTTGACCAACGGTATTGTAGCCAATATGTTTGGTATTAAGTACCTCAGCATGCTGAGCGGGATCGTGTTCTTTACCCATCAAGTTGGTTCATTTTTCGGTGGATGGCTAGGTGGTGTGAACCATGACGTGACAGGTAATTATGACTTGATTTGGCTGTTTTCTATTATTCTGAGTGTTTTTGGCGTACTGGTACATTTCTTTGTCGATGAAAAGGCGGTTGTCCATGACTAATTCATTTTTATGGCTCAAATGCGGTATCGGCATTAGTATTATTGCTTTGTTTACTCTGGCGATTAGCCTTTGGCTGAATACGCCTGACCTGTTTGAGTATTTTAATCAGGCATTTTGCGCACATTAAATCTGCATATTTTGAGCTATATATTTCATTATAAAAAAAGCAATATAATCAGCATCTTAGTATTTTTTAAATTTTTTCATAAGTTTAGAACTTCTTTTAATTTTAAGATTACAAGTATTTTGATTACATTTTCTCTAGCCCCCATATCTAGAGAAAATAATCAAAATGACCGCATTAACCCAACTTTCACAAGCGATTCATGATGCCCCGCGTTGGCATCAACCTGAACAATTTCAAAATCCAGAAGAAATACAAATTATCCCACTGGCGGAAGAAGCCTTAGGTGCTGTGGTTTTTGGTTTAGATGCCCGTAAAGCCCAAGCAGGAGAAACCATTTATCGCTTAAAACAAGCTTTGGCCGAACATCTGATTTTAATTTTTAAGAACCAAACTCTGGATGATCTGCAATATTTAGCATTTGCCAGCTATTTTGGTTCTATTTTCCGTCCAAGTGCAGACAATCCTGTGCTGGCTAGTCAGTCTGACACTGGTGTTCCACCCGATGTGGTTCCTGTTTCCAATGCGGTCGGTCAAGGCGACTATACTGGTCATGGCGAACTCACCCCACATGCCGATCACCAGTGGATACCGCTTCCCTCTTTTGGCTCTCTGCTCTATGCCCTTGAGCTTCCTCAAGACGGCGGACAAACCTCTTGGTTCAATACCATCAAAGCCTATGATGCACTTCCCGATGACGTCAAAAAGCAGATCGACCAGCTACAGCTGATTACTTATAACCCATTCGTCCGTGCGCAAAGTAATACAGGCAATACGGGTTATGGAGACAGCCCTTATTATCGCTTTAAAGATCAACCCATTTTAGGTCATGCCTATCCTCATCCCTTAGTCCGCACACATCCAGAATCTGGGCGTAAAGCGCTTTGGCTCAATACTCGTTCGGAAGTTGAATTGCTCAATGTCGATGATACGGCAGGCAGTGAACTGATTGCTGCACTTCGTGCGCACATCCTGAAATCTGAGTTCCGCTATGAACATCATTGGGAAACTGGAGATATTGTCTTTTGGGACAATCAGGCGACACTACATTCACGTCGTCCCTTTCCTGTCGATCAACGTCGCTTACTAAAGCGTATTAGTCTTGCAGGTGGGCGTCCGTACTAGGCGATAAATAAAATGAATGATTTATTGGTATGACACCAAAATGTCACGATTGTTTTAGATAATCTGTTAAAAAACCAATAAAAAAGCCCATCAAACAATGTACGACTGATCAGTAAAGGCATTTCAATAGAATGCATTTACTGTTGGGCTATTCTCAACGGAGTCTTACTGTTCAAATCGAATTTTTGGAGTTCTTTCTGTTCTTTTGTTTAGCCAAAAGAAAATGCCAGTCCGTTTCTTAACTGACTGGCATTACAACTTTTAAGTTGGCTTTTCTGGCTCTATGACTTAAGCATTGCGTTTCGCAAAATCATCCATAAAGTTCACTAGCGCTTGCACGCCTTCTAGAGGAACCGCGTTATAAATACTTGCGCGCATCCCACCAACTGAGCGGTGACCTGCAAGGTTCAACAAATGGTTTTCTTCAGCTTCTTTGAGGAAAAGTTTCTCCAAATCTGGATTCGCCAAAGTAAACGGCACATTCATAATTGAACGGTTTTGCACAGCAATTGGGTTCGCATAAAAATCGCTTGCATCGATATAACCATAAAGTAGTTTCGCCTTTTCAAGGTTCACTTTATGAATCGCTTCAACACCGCCTTGTTCAAGCAACCATTCAAATACCAGACCGGATAAGTACCATGCATAGGTCGATGGTGTATTGACCATCGAATCATTCTTTGCTTGCGAAGCGTATTTCAAGATGCTTGGAATTTCAGGTTTGGCTTGATCTAGCAGATCTTCACGAACAATAACCAAGGTTAAACCCGCTGGGCCAATGTTCTTTTGCGCGCCTGCATAGATGATACCAAATTTAGTGACATCAACAGGTGCAGACAAAATACTTGAAGACAGATCTGCAACCAATGGCGCATTGGTTTCTGGAATAGCCGCAAACTGAAGACCACCAATCGTTTCATTGTCTACATAATGCACATAAGCCGCATCTTGAGATAAGTTCCAAGTGCTTGAGTCTGCAATGGCAAGTTTTCCATCAATTTGCGTACCCGCTTCAATGACGTTGATATCGCCATAGCGCTGCGCTTCTTTCAGTGCTTTCTCAGACCAAATTCCAGTATGGATATAGTCCGCTTTGCTGTTTTTACCCAACAAATTTAAAGGAATCGCGGAGAACTGAAGTGAAGCACCACCTTGAAGGAACAAGACTTTATAGTTCTCTGGAATGTTCATGAGTTTACGTAAATCTGCTTCTGCTTTTTCAGCCACAGCAACATAGTCTTTACTACGGTGACTCATTTCCATGATGGAAAGACCCTTGCCTTGCCAATCAAGCATTTCAGCTTGTGCTTTTTCTAAAACGGCAGTAGGTAATGCAGCAGGACCAGCACAGAAGTTGTACGCGCGCATGATTTTTCCTTTCAAAGTGAAACACAATAAAATGATGGCATTTAACCACAGATAGCCAGTGCTTGCAGTAAATTCAACTGAAAATATTTCAATGTAATCTCACCTTTACAGTCAAAAACTCAATCAAGATCAACGATCCAGTTTGAACTCAGCACTGCTCAATCAATTACAGCAGCGCTTTCCGATTCACCAAAGCTCAAACGAAAGCATTCCCTTTGCTTAAAAATGTCGCTAATCTATTGATATACATTTGCAAATTAAACAATTCAGTAACTGAGTCGGCATTCAGCACAGTTAGATTATGCGTATAATGTGCAAAAACATAGAAAAGAGTCGTGCTCATGCCACAAAGACTATTCAACATGCTTAATACACCAGCCAACAAATTCCTATTGCGTACATCACTGCCATCAATCTTGTCATTAAGCATGTTCGGCCTCAGTCTCGTAATCAGCTCGACAACTTTTGCTGCATCCATCAGCTATCAACAAGCTGAGCAAAGTGTGTTACAAGACTCGTATAGCACACAGGCCACACAAGCCTTACAACAAGCCTCAAAACTAGAAGCTGAAGCGGTCAAAGGTTTGGGGCTACCCCGTATCGATCTGAACGTACGTGCTTATGCTTTTCATAATGAGCTCGATGTGCCTCTGGGTGCACTCAAAAATAATTTAGAACACACACTGACTGATGGCGTAGCCACGAAAATTGATGAGTGGCAAAACACCTATCCAAATGTGGGCGATTTAAGTGGTTTAGAGCAAGGTATTGATCAAACCATCCACAAAGGTGTCGGGCTTATTCCGAATAGCTCGCAAATTACCTTAGAAGATCAAGTCATACGCCCGACGATTTCTGTAATGATGCCGCTTTATACAGGTGGGTTAACCTCAAGTGCAAAACAAGTCGCCAATATCAAAGCAAAACGTAGCGAACTCAATACAAAACAACAGCAAGACCTACAACGCTTTGAGCTGATTCAAGCCTATTTCAATGTTCAACTGCAAAAACAGTTACTCGCGTCTAGCCAATATAATTGGCATGCGATGCAAAAACACTATGACAATGCACTTAAACTTGAACAACAGGGCTTTATTAGTAAAGGCCAGCGCATGCAATTTGAAGTGGCAAAAAACAATGCACAACGCAATGAGCAAGCCAGTCAGGCCAATTTAAAAGCCAGTTTATTTCAACTGAATAACCTTTTACAAAGCAGCCAAATTACTGAACTCACCACACCACTCTTTATTAACAGTAGCCAAAACCAAGATCTGAATACCCTACTCAGGTCATATGCAGATCAATCGGCTTTAGTACAAAAACTGCAAATGGACACTCAACTGGCACAAGCCAATGTCACAGCACAAAATGCCGCTAAGAAACCACATATTTTTGCCTTTGGTGAATACAGTCTGGACGATAAAAATAACTGGATCGTTGGCTTAGCCGCACAGTACAATCTGTTCTCAGGCATTGATAAAAACAAAAATGTCCAAGCAGCAGAGTTACAACGCTACGCTTCTGAACTGATGACAGCACGTACCAAACAAGAAATTGAAAATGTGATTTATAAATCGTATAGCGAAGCCACCACAGCGCAGCAAAGTGATCTGTTATTACAGCAAAATATAAAAGCAGCGCAAGAAAATTTACGTATACAAGAACTGTCCTTTAAAGAAGATATGGGAACAGCGACACAAGTGATCGATGCACAAAATATGCTGAGCGCTTTAAAAGCAGAAACAGCACTAAATGCCTATAAATATGTCATGTCACTGGCGACGCTTCTACAAAGTCATGGTTCGATCCATCAGTTCCAAACCTATCTTCTGCAACCCAATACGCGATTTATTCGTTAATTCTTTGATGAGAGCCATTTAATGAATCAAGATCAAAACCAATCTGATCCGCAAAAACCTGAAAAACAACAAGATCAAGCGGTGCCATCAACAGAGGAATTAACCACAAATGATACTCAAGAGCAGGCACAGACTGAGAGCGAACAGACTGAGCCAGCATCAGTCAATACGAACACCGAGCAAAAGTCCAAAGTGATCAAGCTAATTGGGGGCCTTGCTCTTATTATTCTATTCATCGTGATTGCTTTTGGACTGTGGAAGGCCTATCAACCGAAAACGGTTGAAATCCAAGGTCGGGTTGAGGCAGAAACGATCCATGTCAGTACCAAAGTACCGAGTCGAATTGATGAGATTTATGTCCATGACGGACAAAAGATCAGCAAAAATCAAGAACTCGTTCGACTGTATAGCCCAGAAGTCGATGCCAAAAAACAGCAAGCACTGGCCAGCTTACAGGCTGCTTTAGCACTCCAGTCCACCGCTGACCGTGGTTCTCAGGAAGAAAATATTGCGAGTTTATACGCCAACTGGCAAGCACTGAAAGCACAGCAAACTTTGGCACAGACCACCTATCAACGTGGTGCAAACTTGTACCAACAAGGTGTCATCTCGCGACAACGTCGCGATGAAATGCATGCTGCGGCGCCATCAGCTGCTCAAATGACAGAAGCCGCATATCAACAATATGCTCGGGCTGAACGTGGCAGCACTCCACAGCAAAAAAGTTCAGCAGATGCGCAAGTGCAAATTGCAAAAGCAGCTGTTGCTGAAGTCAATGCACTTGAAGCTGAAACCAAACTACTCTCACCTATTGACGGTACCGTGTCTAAAACCTATGGCAAACCCTCTGAATTGGTAGCGATGGGGGTACCGATTGTCAGTATTATTCAAGATCGCGAGCTTTGGGTATCACTGAATATTCGTGAAGACCAATACGCCAACATCTATCAGGCAAAACAAATTGAAGGCTTTATTCCAGCCTTAAATCTACATACCAACTTTAATATTAAGAATATTGATGCCGAAGGCGAATTTGCCACCATTAAAACCACACGCCAAACAGGAGGCTATGACATTCGTAGCTTTAAAGTTCATTTAACGCCTGCGCAAGCCATTCCAGACCTAAAAGTTGGCATGAGTGTGTTGTTTAAAGTCAAAGAGAGCAAATAATGCTAAGCGGGCTACTGCGGGAACTGAACTATTTACTGAAGCATAAGTGGGATCTATGTTTAGTCACGCTTGCCCCACTGTTTATTATCGTGCTGTTTTCCAGCATGTTTGCCCAAGGTAAACCTGAACATTTGCCTATTGCGATTATTGATCAGGATCAAAGCGAGCTAAGCCAAAACATACAGCGCTACTTGAGACTCAACCATACTTTAGATGTCGCCATCGTCAGTGATCAAAATACCGAAGTTGAAAAGCTGCTGAACCAAACCAAAGTTTGGGGTTACGTCAGTATTCCCAATGGCGCCGAACAACGTTTTGTTCAAGCTAAAGATGCTGAAATCAGCATTGCCTATAACCAAAGTTACTTTAGTGTGGGGAACACCATTTCATCAGCTATGTTACTCAGCACAGTTGAAGCCATGGCAGACTATGCTGGTGAAAGCTATTTAGAAAATACTATTCCTTATTTAGATGTACCTACACCACACGTTAAAATTTCGACCTTATACAACCCAAATTTGAGTTATGAGTTCTATTTAGAACCCTTTATGATTCCTGCGATTTTGCATTTACTACTCTGCTGCTGTGTCGCATTTTCAGTCGGTCAAGAATTTAAGTTTCATACAGCGCAAAATTGGCTAAACAACCAATCTGCTTTTAAAGCCATCCTCACGAAAAACCTGACCTATGTACTTATTTTTAGCTTATGGACATGGGCGTGGATGTTTTGGCTGATTGAGATTCGCGGTTGGTTTGTTGCAGGTCAACTTTGGTTGATCATGTTGGCACAGCTTTTATTTTATAGCGCCTATGCCTTGATCAGTAGCACCATTGTTTTAGCCACCAACAACTTATCCAAAACCTTTGGTTTAATTGCTGTGTATGGCGGCTCATCACTCAGTTTTGCAGGAGTGACTCTCCCCTTAAATAATGCACCACTGTTTACCAAATTTTGGGCCAATATTATCCCTTACACACCCTATGCCAAACTACAAACTGAACAATGGGTCATTGGTAGCCCAATCAGTTCATCGCTGTTACCTTTACTCATTCTTATTCTCTATGTGGTCTTTTACGCTGTGACCTCTGTCCTGTTCCTCAAAAAACGAATCAAAGGAGCAGTGTCATGAAGTCATTTTTGCACTATTACCTCAAGACATTTAAAGACATTTTCGCCAATCAGTCGATTTTAACCACGCTCATCCTCTCGGTAATTTTCTATAGTGTTTTCTATCCGACTGCCTACAAAGCACAGCAAGCAGAAGCTTTGCCGATTGTAATTGTGGATGAAGAACAAAGTATCGTGACCAATAACATCATTCAGCAAGTTTCGCTCAGTCCAAATGTTGAAGTGAAAGCTGTGACGGGCAATTTCCTCGATGCTGAAAATATGATTAAACAACAGCAAGCCGATGGTATTTTGCTCTTACCCGAAAATCTTTCCAATAGTCTTCGGCATGGCGAAGTCGGTGGGATTGGGCTCTATCTCAGCGCGTCAAACTTCTTAAAAACCAAGCAAATTGGACTAGGTCTCGCTACCTCAATTGAAAATGCTGTACGCGAGCACGTGGAAAAATTTGGCAATATTTCGCACTTTTCTCCAACTATTTCCATTCATCAAACGCCGCTTTTTAACACCATGTCGGGTTATGGCAGTTATATTTTCCCCGCCATTGCTCCGCTGATTATTCATCAAACCATCGTGCTCGGTTTAGGGATGTTATTGGCCGGATACCGCGAACAGAAATGGCGACCAACGACGACAGAATTTTTTGCGATTTTTTGCGCCATTCTGACCATTGGTATGCTCGGTTGTTTATATTTATTTGGCTTTATTTATTGGTTAAATGACTACCCACATGGGGGAAATTTTAGTGGCATGTTACTGGCCGTGCCGATTTTTATAGGCTGTATCGTGGCTTTAGGCATGTTGATTTCAACATTTTTCGATATGCCTGAGCGTGCAGGACATGTCATTGTATTTACCTCTATTCCGCTATTTCTACTTTCAGGAACAGCATGGCCACACGCCGCAATGCCCGCTTGGATGCAATACTTGGGCAATGTTTTGCCATCGACCCAAGGGATTCAAATGTTTATTCAACTGAACCAAATGGGTGTACCAACTACACTTATTCTGCCGAAACTACTCTATCTCTTTGTGTTTGGTATAGCGTGCGCAGCATTTGCTTATTGGCGTCTCAAGCATCGCTAAATTTTAGAACCTATTGATAACAATCCTACCAATTTAATCCGTTGAAGCCCCATAAAGTTTGACATCAAAGCTGCGAATTTTTGTGCTTCCGCCGGCTTTATCAAAACCAACATCGTATTGAACTAGGTTTTTATTGCTATAAGCATACTCATAGGTAACTGCATACAAACTTGGTTTTTCCGTCGATTTTTCAATGTGTTTCGATACAATTTTTTGAGTCGTTATGGCTTGTTTAGGAATCGATTTTGCAAATTTTCGCATGTCTTTTTCATGAGTTTTAAATTTACGCTGTAACTCTGGCTCAAAATAAGTATATAGCTGCGGAAAATCGCCCTGAGTAAAGGCTTGATAAGCCTGCTGAGCTGCTTTCTCTTGAGCAGGACTCGGATTTGGGATCGAATCCAATGCCTGTTGTCCCAATTTATCACACGCTGTTAAAGCCAACGCGCAACTCAAAACCAGTAATTTTGCTTTCATAAAATCTTATCCACCACTCGGTCATCGCCAATATGAAAAAGGACGCCGAAGCGCCCTTTTCTTTTTCATTCAGTTAGTCTTCGTTCGATGTATTGGTATCTGTTGTATTTTCAGATGCATCTACATTTACTTCGTCAACCACAGTTTCTTCAGTTGTTTCCATAGAAGCATCTAAAATATCATCTTCGACTTCAACTGCTTCAACAGCAACGACACCGACCAAGATTTCTTCGTTACCTAAACGAATCAGACGTACACCTTGTGCATTACGACCCGTTCTAGCAACCTCAGAGGCACGAGTACGAACTAAAGTACCGCCATCAGAAATCAACATCAGCTCTTTAGATTCATCAATGGCAACCGCACCTACCAACTCACCGTTACGTTCAGATGTTTTGATGGCAATAACACCTTTACCACCACGTTTCTTGGTTGGGAAGTCGTCTACTGGCGTACGTTTACCATAACCATTTGCAGAAGCACACAGTACTTCGCCAGTTTCAGGCACAACAACTAATGAAACAATACGGCTTGCCACATTTAAATCAGAAGATTCTTCATCATCTGAATCTGTGTCGGTTTCAACATCATCTTCGGTCTGGGCTGCAGCTAAAGTGACACGCATACCACGTACCCCTTTTGCAGTTCGTCCCATCACACGTGCATCAGTTTCAGAGAAGCGGATTGCTTTACCTTCATTTGAGAACAACATAATTTGCTGTTCGCCATCGGTGATTGCAACACCAATCAAGGTATCTTCTTCTTTTAGCTCAATCGCACGTAAGCCATTTGAACGAACATTACTAAATTGCTCTAATTCAACACGCTTGACTGTACCAGATGCTGTTGCCATAAATACAAAGAAATTCTTCCGCATTTTCTCTGCAAGATCAGCAAATTCAACAACTGTTTCATTGTCCAAATCTGTTGTTGAAAGCTCAACACCCAATTCTTTCAATTGCTTACGTAATGCATCAGAGAGTTCATCAGCATCTTCTGCCAACTCATCGAATGAAGCTTTTAACGCTTCATAATGCGCGTCGATAATACTATTTTCACGTAATGTCGCGACATTGCTACGCACAAAGTTTTTGAACTCAGCTAAGCGTTCTTTAAATTTCTTCGGCGCATCAATCACAGGAAGAATTGCTGTGATTGTCTCATCGGCATCCAGTGGCAATAAGTTCACCATTGGGCGACCTTTCGAACCACGCGATGCTTGAGGCACTTCAAACACTCTCAGGCGATAGACTTTACCAACATTGGTAAAGCACAACACTGTGGCATGGTTAGATGTCACAATCAGATGCTGGATGTAGTCATCTTCTTTCATCGAGGTCGCAGATTTACCACGTCCACCACGACGCTGCGCAGCATAGTCTGAAAGTGGTTGAGTTTTCGCATAACCTGTTTTTGAAACAGTCAGTACCACTTGCTCTTCAGGAATTAAATCTTCACGAGAGAAGTCAATACGAGACTCAACAATTGCGGTACGACGCGCATCGCCGTATTGTTGCAAAATTAAAGCTAATTCTTCTTTAATCACTGCCATCAATAAATTGAAGTCATTTAAAATCGCTGTGAGTTCAGTAATTTGACCTAAAATTTCAGTATATTCAGCTTGTAACTTATCTTGTTCAAGACCCGTTAAACGGTGCAAACGAAGTTCAAGAATCGCACCAACTTGTGCAGGCGATAAACGATATATCTGACCATCTAAACCAAACGGACGACTTGGGTCTTCACCTTCAATTTCGTCGGGACGTACAGAAACAGAACCTGCTTTTTCAAGCAGTGCAATTACATTCCCAGCTGCCCACTCACCTGCTTGTAAACGCTCACGCGCCTCAGCTGGGTTTGCAGAAGTTTTAATGGTTTCAATGATCGCATCAATATTTGCTAATGCTACCGTCAAACCTTCTAAAATATGGCCGCGCTCACGTGCTTTGCGCAATTCAAACATGGTACGACGCGTCACTACTTCTTGGCGGTGACGAATAAATGCCGCAACAATGTCTTTCAAGTTCATTAACTTTGGCTGGCCGTTGTCTAAGCACACCATGTTAATGCTAAAAGAGTTTTCCAACTGCGTGTTTTGGAATAAGTTATTTACCACAACTTCAGCGTTTTCACCACGCTTTAAGTCAATGGCAATACGCATCCCGTCTTTGTCAGATTCGTCACGTAGTTCAGAAATACCTTCCAGTTTTTTCTCTTTCACCAACTCAGCAATACGTTCAATGGTTTTCGCTTTGTTGACTTGATATGGAATTTCTGTGAAAACGATCGTGGTGCGACCTGTTTTTTGGTCTTCTTCAAAGTGGTATTTACCACGAATATGCAAACGACCTTTACCCGTACGGTAAGCATCAACAATGCCCGCTTTACCGTAAATAATGCCACCAGTAGGAAAGTCTGGACCCGAAATATATTCCATCAATCCTTCAATTGAAATATTTGGGTTTTCAGCATAGGCCAAACAAGCGTTCACTACTTCAGTCATGTTGTGCGGCGCCATATTGGTCGCCATACCCACAGCAATACCTGTAGTACCGTTAATCAGTAAGTTAGGAATACGCGTTGGCATCACTTGCGGAATGCGTTCAGAACCGTCGTAGTTATCTTCCCAATCCACCGTATCTTTTTCAAGATCGGCAAGGATTTCATGAGTCAACTTACGCATACGAACTTCGGTATAACGCATTGCAGCTGCGCTATCGCCATCAACCGAACCAAAGTTCCCCTGACCATCAACCAATTGATAACGCAAGCTAAAGTCTTGAGCCATACGAACAATGGTTTCATAAACAGCATAATCACCGTGTGGGTGATATTTACCGATCACATCACCAACCACGCGGGCAGACTTTTTATAAGCTTTGTTGTAGTCATTACCCAATTCGTGCATTGCATAAAGCACACGACGATGAACAGGTTTTAGACCATCTCGAACATCTGGCAAAGCACGAGAAACAATCACGCTCATTGCATAGTCAAGATACGAGTTCTTGAGTTCATCCTCAATCGCAATCGGTCTGATTTCCGATACGCTCATGCATACTCCTTATTCTACAAACGTAAAACCGCTTGCATTTATATGTCGTAAAACTTGCAAAATTATTAGTTCAAAATACTGAACTAAAAACTGAAATATAGCCGTAAATTATAACATAAACACTCTAATTTTTGTGTCACGTCACCACAGTTAATCTCGTTAATTTTCTTTAATTTAGGGGTTATTTTTTACACATGTATAGGATGGACATTTACAGCTCCATCACATTCCCTGTTAACGTTTCATAAGATGCAAAAAAGCCCTCATTTTTGAGAGCTTTAAGCCATGTCTTGCCTATCTTTAGACTTACTGATCGATCTCTTGCTTATCGCGCCGCATAATATGAAATGCCACCATAAACAAGCCCAATATTAAAGGAAACTCATATAGCTCCTCCATAAGGTCTTTATATGCAATCTGATGTAAGAAAATTCCACCATAAATGCGACTGTGTTCAATGCCGTCAGAAATAATCAAACCCAACACCGTGAGCAGCATTGCCCAAGCAGGTATCGTAATGTTCTTCATTTTTGTCGCAATTTCATGGCGCAATGGTTTAACCAACAACATAAATACGACTGAACCAATCAAAACTACCGAGATGCCACGAAAATATACTTTTGGGACTTCAGGGAAATAGTCTCTACCCCAACTGGTGCTACGTCCAAACAAAAGCAACCACCACAACACAGCCCAGATCCAAAAATACTTTTTACCCTCAGGAAGACGCATCGGTTGCATGTAAAAATAGCTAAATGCAGCAAATATGAATAAAAGTAACGCTTAAATATTTTCCACACCACGTACAACAGCACCACCTAAAAGTGGAAACTGCAGATCAGCTAAAAATGGAAAAATTAGACACAGAACAGAAACGATCAGAACAGACCAAGATACACGCGTATCAATCAGCAAGATTACAACCCCCAACTTAACAAAAAATGTTTTGTGTAAGTTAAGCTTAAAAATGGATGGCAAATAGTATCATAAATCTGAATATTCAGATGCACACTCATCTTAAGAAATGCTTAAATTTTCATTATTATTTGCAAAATACAAGGACTTAAAATAACAAAATAAATATCGAGTAATTTTGATTTTTTATAATATTGAGATTGATTTACGCACATAAAAAAACGCTCCTGCACATGACAGCTAAGCATTGCTTAAACTGCTTGCACAAAAGCGTTTTTTGAAACGTTGTCAGGAATTAGATTTTAGATACTAACTCTGGAACAACGGTATTCAAATCACCTACTAACCAGTAATCCGCTACTGCATTGATCGGTGCTTCTTCGTCTTTGTTGATCGCAACGATCACTTTAGAGTCTTTCATACCCGCCAAGTGCTGGATCGCACCAGAGATACCTACAGCGATATACAGATCAGGTGCAACAATTTTACCTGTTTGACCGACTTGCATGTCGTTTGGAACAAAACCTGCGTCAACCGCAGCACGTGATGCACCTTGAGCAGCGCCCAATTTGTCAGCCAATGGATCAAGAACAGTATGGTAGTTCTCACCTGAACCTACACCACGACCACCTGAAACCACAATACGCGCAGCAGTTAATTCTGGGCGTTCAGATTTTACGATCTCTTCAGCAACAAACTTAGAGATACCCGCATCTTTTGCTTCGCTTACAGCTTCAACCGCAGCAGAACCACCTTCAGCAGCGACAGGGTCAAATGCTGTACCACGTACAGTACCAACAATGATTGCTTCATCAGACTGAACTGTTGCAATCGCGTTACCTGCATAGATTGGACGCTTGAACGTATTTGCAGATTCAACAGCAATGATGTCTGTAATCATGCTGACATCAAGAAGTGCAGCCACACGTGGAAGAATATTCTTACCCGTTGTAGTTGATGCAGCCAATACGTGTTTGAAACCACCTTTAGCAATATCTGCAACCAAAGCTGCAACGTTTTCAGCCAATTGGTTTGCGTAGACTGCGTTGTCAGCAAGTAATACTTTGCTTACACCCGCAACTTTTGCAGCAGCATCAGCAACAGCTTGAGCGCCAGAACCAGCAACTAATACAGTGATATCACCACCGATTTTTTGAGCTGCAGCAACAACGTTTAAAGTTGCACCGTTTAGTGCTTTGTTGTCGTGCTCAGCGATAACTAAAATACTCATGATTTTATCCTTCTGTATTAGATCACTTTCGCTTCATTTTTTAGTTTTTCTACAAGTTCGTCTACAGACTTCACTTGTACGCCTGCTTTACGTTCAGCAGGCGCTTCAACTTTAACTGTTTTAAGTTTAGTTGTCGTAGAAACACCAAAATCAGCAGGAGACTTCGTATCCAGCGGTTTTTTACGCGCTTTCATGATGTTTGGAAGAGCAGCATAACGTGGCTCGTTCAAACGTAAGTCAGTGGTGATGATCGCTGGAAGTGCAAGTTCAACAGTTTGTAAACCACCGTCGATTTCACGAGTTACTTGTACTTTGTCGCCATCAACTTTAACTTCAGAAGCAAAAGTACCTTGACCTGCACCTAGAAGCGCACCAAGCATTTGGCCAACTTGGTTAGAGTCATCATCAATTGCTTGCTTACCAAGAAGAATCAACTGAGGTTGTTCAGCGTCAACAACGCCTTTCAACACTTTCGCAATTTCTAAAGCACCCAGTTGGCTGTCATCAGCTTCAACTAAAATACCGCGGTCAGCACCAAGCGCCATTGCAGAACGGATTTGCTCTTGCGCTTCTTTAGGACCAATAGAAACAACGATGATTTCTGAAACAGTTCCTTTTTCTTTTAAGCGAACCGCTTCTTCCACTGCAATTTCACAGAATGGGTTAATTGACATTTTAACGTTGGTTAAGTCAACACCACTGTTGTCCGGCTTAACGCGAACTTTAACGTTGGCATCAACCACACGTTTTACAGCAACAAGAGCCTTCATGTAATCCTCGGCTGTTTTAGCAAATGTAAATGTTGAGAAAAGTTAGTTTAACTCTTCACTTAAATTTTTTTAGGTGCCCTATCTTGCAATGTGTACGGCATTTCGGTCAAGTCACAATTCACCAAAGAGCTGTAAAAATGCGTAAATTTAGCTGAACGACGCGTTCATACTTTTTTGTACGCACTATATTTGCACAAAATCGCACTCAGATTAAGTTATGATTTTTATTATATTTTTATCTGATTTACATTATTCAAAGATTTGATTTCTTTTCTCTAATATTCACCATCAAATAGATGATTGACTGCCTGTTTACATCTTTATCAGGCTTCACAAATCTGTCATTTAAGATAGATCACACATCCTTAGATTCAAATATTCAATATTCCAGACATACGATGACACAATATTGCTGCTTTATTAGGCAATCTAAAAAACTTCCTCAAAAAAAAAAGCATGCCATTCGGACATGCTTCTCTGAGTTTAATTGGCAATCAGCCATGTCGCGGCCAAAGCCAACAGACCACCTGAAGTGCCATCAATCCATTTTTGCTTACGTTCATCTATTGAGGACTTCTGTGTCAATTTTGCAAAAACTAGACTCAAACTACAGTAGACCACAAAAATCATCGCGATAAAGAGTAAAGACAAAATCAAACCTTGACTGACAGTGTTGGCTGATTTATCGATAAATTGTGGCAAGATTGCAAAATAAATAAGCATACCTTTGGGATTTAACAGTGCGGTAAAAAAGCCTTTTTTGATTGGGTTATTTTCCGTTTTTCGGTCTAGTTGCAATTTTTTAGAACTAAAAACCGACTTTAATAAACCAAAGGCCAAATACAACAAATAGGCAATGCCCAACCAACGGATGGTTTCAAACAAAAGCGGGAAAGACACAATAATGGCAGCAATACCCAAAGCCACTAAAATTGAATGTAGTAAATAGCCTGTACATACGCCGACAGTCGCCATCATGCCTGCTTTTGCATCTTTGCCCATAACTTGAGACAGAATAAATAACATATCTGGCCCAGGTGTAAAAATCAGCGGCAGCACGGTCAGTGCAAAGAGTACATATACAGACATTTCCTTTCCCCTTTCATCTATTAGAAAGTGAAAATTAGTATGTGCGAAATAATACAAAATTGGCTTTCAATTTATTCTATAATAAAACGTATTTTTCAAATTATATTCTAAGATATGAAACAATCACCAAAGTCTGTGCGCATAAAACTTGACCGTATTGATAAAAATATCATTCGCCACTTACAAGACAATGGCCGCATTCAAAATAATGACTTAGCACGAGAAATCGGTCTATCACCGTCTTCGTGCCTAAGACGCGTCAAACTATTAGAAGAAGCAGGCGTCATTCAAAATTATACCACAGTGGTCGATCCACAAAAAATTGGCCTTCAACTGATTCTGTTCTCGCGTATTTGGCTGGTCGGTCAAGATGCCGAAACCATCGACACCTTTATTGAAGCCATGAAAGAACTTCCACAAGTCATGGAATGCTACATTATTTTAGGGGAATGCGATGCAATGCTGAAAGTTGTAGTACCTGATTTAGAAAGCTATCGTGAATTCCAATCCACACATTTGACCAAAAAAAATGGCATTACCAGTGTCAAAACAGACTTGCCAAGTCAAATCATTAAACAAAGTTTCCAACTCCCGCTTAATGAAATCTAATGTCAGCGCATTTAAATTTTGCGATAGAAACAGCGCGTTTACGTCTAAGAGCTTGGCGCGCAGATGACTTTCCTGCATTTGTGCAGTTAAATGCCGATGCTCAAGTGATGCGTTATTTTCCTCATCCACTCACGCAAACAGAAAGCGATGCCCTTGCGCAAATATTTCAGCAATTCATCAATCAAAATGGTTGGGGCTTTTGGGCAGTCGAACTGAAGCATAGTCAGAAGTTCATTGGATTTACAGGCTTACATGCTCAACCGGAGTGCTTTGATTTTTCACCCTGTGTCGAAATTGGTTGGCGATTGGACTCGAAGTTTTGGCATCAGGGTTATGCCACAGAAGCTGCACAGGCTTGTCTATATTTTGCTTTTTCTGTTTTAAAACTGGATGAAGTTGTTGGTTTTACCGCAGTTCAAAATAGGGCTTCTGAAGCGGTAGTGAAACGTCTCGGCATGCAACATCGTGGCTATTTTAATCATCCTAAACTCGACCAAAATAGCCCACTGCTTCGACATACACTCTATGCTATTAAGCCAACTGACTTTCTAAAAAATCACGATGAATATGACTTAAATCAATCAATTCATATTGTCCAAGATTAAAAATTTTCCAGACTTCAAGAAAGTCATCTTTCAAATCAATGCTATTTGAGGGCTGTGCAGTCGCTTGCCACTGTAAATCGGAAATCCATAAATAGTATTGCCCAGTCTCTGCATTAAAAGCCTGAACTTTACCTGCTGCATTGACGCCTTGAACAAATGCATTTTCAGGCAGTACAGGTTCAATATTGGCTAAACTAATTTCAACAAAGTGTTTGACCTGACGCAAACCATAGCCCGCAAAAATTTCTTTTTGCGCGGAGTTGAGTTGATCATACTTTACTTGTATATCTGAAATCATATACTGACCTATTTTCACATTTGTCATCTTCAATATAAGCTTAAATCTACCGTTTCATTAAACTGGAATATTCAGCCCATCCTCTTTTAAGTTTATACTCTATTTTTTGCCGATTTATTATTCTACAAAAGTTCATAATCACACTTTTTCTAACAAAAGTGAGCGATCATTGCTACTTATTGATCAAGTTGATTAAAGCAAGAATAATGCCGAATCTCACAGACCGCCCTAGTGCGTACATGCGTACAATAGTTATCTACGGATGTGTTTACGCCGTTTGTTCTGACCTTTGGCATTTAACCTAAAGCACAGCGCTATAGTGCATGCATTATGTGACACTATTTTTAAAGTATGTATGAACTAAGTTTTCACCTTTTGCTGTGCTCTTGGATGTGTCTGATCATACACTTGAGCCAGCCTGTCAAAATCGACATGGGTATAAATTTGGGTGGTACTTAAGTTACTGTGACCTAACATTTCCTGCACTGCGCGCAAATCACCACTGTTTGACAGCATGTGACTAGCAAAACAATGACGGAGTAAGTGCGGATGCAGATCGATATTTACTCCTGCGCGCTGTGCCTGAAACTTGACCCGATTTTCAATCTGGCGCATCCCCAAAGGATTGCCCTTTTGAGTAATAAAAACTTGTGCATCTGGCACAAAATCACCATTCCACAGCGGATAAATGCTCAGCCATTTCATTACCGCATCTTTGGCTTTTGAACCAAAAGGTACAACCCGAGTTTTATTCCCCTTACCTGTAATACGCAGTAACTGTCGGTTAAAGTCGATGTCTTTAATTCTTAAGCCCTGCACTTCCGCTAAGCGTAATCCACTGGCATAAAGCAGCTCAAGCAAAGCTTTGTCTCGATACCACATTTGCTGTTCGACTTCTTTCTCAGGCAAGGCCTGATCCAAAATTTGATTGATGGTTTCAATATCCACTAGACCTGGTAAAGGGCGAGGTTTACGTTTAAGTTGAAAGTCATCAGCAGGATTAAAAGCCAAGTGTTGCCCCTGCTCAGCCCATTTCATAAACTGACGAATAGAAGACAACATCCGCTGTAAACTACTAGAGCTCAACTGTTGATATTCAACTTTTTGTGCAATAAATTCGCGTAAATCAGTGGCTTCAACATCGCCCAACTCAAGCTTTTTCTGTTCGCAAAATAGCAAAAAATCAGACACATCTCGTTCATAGGCCTGCAAAGTATGAACAGACTGATTTTGTATTTCTCGTTGTTTTAACCACATCGCGAGCAGTTGCATCGGCTCAAAAGTCACAAGTCAGCCTCTATAGTTCTATTCGGTGAAAAATTAATTGGCTTTTACATAGTAGCACTGTCTCAGCTCTTTATATGCCTATGTTCATTTTTCATAAAAAAAGCACTGATGAATCAGTGCTTCTTGTGTGACGCTAAACTTAGTTTTGATAGTAACTCAGATCGATACGTCCTTCGTAGACATTTGAGGTTGGGCCCGTCATCCAAACCACATCACCTTCACGCCATTCGATATGCAACTTACCACCTGCTAGCTCAATCTCAACAGACGAATCGAGTAAACCGCGGCGCATACCTGAAATCGCAGCCGCACAAGCTCCTGTTCCACAGGCCAAGGTTTCGCCTACTCCACGTTCAAACACTCGTAAGCGCGCATGCTTTTCATCAATGATTTGCATAAACCCTGCATTCACACGCTGCGGAAAACGCTCATGCGATTCAACCTGAGGCCCTAGACGTGCAACATCAGCTGTAATCACGTCAGGAACGATAGTAACTGCATGAGGGTTACCCATATTCACCACATCAATGGTCAATTGCTCATTGTTCGCCAAAGCAATGTCATACAAAGCTTCTGGTGCATCCGCAATAAATGGAATTTCCTGTGGCAAGAACTTTGGATAGCCCATATTCACGCGTACCCAGCCATTTTGACCAAGTTCGGGTTCTACAATTCCAGCCTTGGTTTGTACTTTAATCTTGGTCTTTGTAGTGAGCTGGCGCTCATGTACAAAGCGTGCAAAGCAGCGCACGCCATTACCACATTGTTCAACTTCAGAACCATCGGCATTGAAAATTCGGTATTTGAAATCGACATTAGGTAAATCGGGTGGCTCGACTATCAACAACTGATCAAAACCGATGCCGAAATGACGATCCGCCAAGCGTTGAATCGTGACAGTATCAAGGAATGCTCTTTGGCTGATTAAATCAACCACCATAAAGTCATTGCCTAGACCATGCATTTTGGTAAATTCTAATAACATCTTGAATTATCCTTCAGGCAATAAACGTTCTTTGTCCCAAAGCGACTCAATGGTTTCACGCTCACGAATCAAATGTGCGTTTTCACCATCCACCATCACTTCAGCGGCACGACCGCGACTGTTGTAATTTGAACTCATAACAAAACCATAAGCGCCAGCACCTAATACCGCCAGTACGTCATTTTCTTTGAGTGCAAGCACACGCTCTTTACCTAAGAAATCACCTGTTTCACAAATCGCACCAACCACATCCCACTCTTTTGCCTCGACATCTGAGCGCGGTGTAACGGGCTGAATATCCATCCATGCTTCATACAGTGCAGGACGAATCAAGTCGTTCATAGCTGCATCAATAATCGCAAAGTTACGGTGAATAGTCGGTTTGAGTAAATCTACTTTGGTCAGGAGTACTCCTGCATTTGCCGAAATACTGCGTCCCGGTTCCATATACACTTTCAAGCCCAGTTTTTCTAAAGCGGGCTTCATTGCATTGGCATATTCAAAAACGGTAGGCGGCACTTCATCTTTATAGGTCACGCCTAAACCACCACCAATGTCGATGTGTTTCAGCTGAATACCCATGGTTTTAAGCTGATCGATCATCACAATCACACGATCTAGCGCATCCACAAAAGGCTGTGTTTCAGTCAGTTGGGAACCAATATGGCAGTCAATCCCAATAATGTCTAAATTCGGCAGCGTTGCAGCATATTGATAGGTTTCAAAAACTGTATCTGACGGAATCCCAAATTTATTTTCTTTCAAACCTGTTGAAATATAAGGATGCGTTTTCGCATCTACATCTGGATTGACGCGCAATGAAATCGGCGCTTTTTTACCGAGCTTCGCTGCAACTTTTTGAATACGATCCAGTTCTGCATGAGACTCTACATTGAAGCATGCAATATCCACTTCTAATGCTTTTTGAACATCAACCTCAGTTTTACCTAAACCCGAAAAGACAATTTTAGAAGCATCGCCACCCGCTTTTAGTACACGAGCCAGTTCTCCACCGGTCACAATATCAAAACCCGCACCGAGCTTCGCAAGGACATTCAATACCGCAATGTTTGAGTTCGACTTGACCGCAAAGCAAATTTGATGATCGATAAAGTCAAAAGCACGATCCATCTCTGTAAAGTGTTTTTCAAAAGTCGCTTTTGAATAAACATACAGTGGTGTACCAAATTGCTGCGCAAGCTGTTGCAGCGAGCATTGCTCAGCGTGCAAAACCCCATGATTGCGGGTAAAACTCATGAATGTATCCTTTCTATGAAGCGTTTAAGGTATTAAGGCTGATTGGTTTCAACTGAAGGTGCAGCAAACTCTTGCTTAACGGGCGCTGTATCTTCCTTTTGTACAGACGGCTTAGATGCTGCGTCTTTATAAAGCAAATATTTCGCTCGCTTGTCGTAGTTTGGATCATTTGGCATATGTAATGTACCAGACTGACCACAACCGACGAATGCAGTACTCATCACCAAGACACTGATGCAGCAAATGACAGAACGCATCTGATCACCTATTTGATATTTTGAAGAAGTATAACCTGATCAACATACATGACCAAACCACTAAGCGCTAAAGATTATAGTGAGTTAAAAAAAAACGCCAGTTAAAGACTGGCGTTTTTCTCAATCGCATCGATTATTTATGTTTCGGTTTGTAGAAACCAAAATAACCAATAATCAAAATGATGAACCAAATCGGACTCACCATTAAAGCTTTCATGGTATCGGCTTCTAGTGATAACACATAGATCACACCAATAAAGAAAACAATCACAAACCAACAGGTAAACAGACCACCCGGTAGCTTAAAGGTCGATTTTACATGTAACTCTGGACGTGTTTTGTAATACACAATGTAGCTCCAGATAATCATAATCCAGACACAGATAAACAAAATCGTCGACAGTGTAGTTGCCAAAGTAAAGGCTTCAACGGTATTTGGTACAAAGTACTGTAGTGCAGCACCTAACAGTAAACAAATGGCTGAAAAGTACAATGCATTTGCAGGAACAGCACGCTTGTTTAAATGCCCAAATGCTTTTGGCCCTTGATCTTCACGAGACAAACCAAACAACATACGCGACGTTGAAAACACACCACTGTTCATTGATGACATCACAGAAGATAACACCACCAAATTCATGATGATTGCTGCAGCTGCAATACCCGCTTGACTGAATAAGTTCACAAAAGGAGAAACCGCTGGATCGATTACGTTCCATGGTGTTACTGACATCACAATCACTAAAGACAGCACATAGAAAACAATGATACGAATTGGAATCGAGTTCACCGCTTTAGGCAAATTTTTCTCTGGGTCTTTGGTTTCAGCAGCCGTGGTACCGACCAGCTCTACACCCACAAAGGCAAAGATCGCAATTTGGAAACCAGCAAGGAAGCCTGTCACGCCTGTTGGGAACATTCCGCCATGTGACCAAAGATGACTAAATGATGCAATTTCACCCGTGGTTGAAGTGAACCCTGTAAAGATCATCCATAAACCAACGGCAATCAACACCACAATGGCAATAATCTTAATTAGTGCAAACCAGAACTCTAGCTCACCAAACAGTTTCACCGTGACCAAGTTCAAGCCCATGATGAACACAATGGCCGCAACACTGATCATCACCCCTTCCCCAGGTGTGAACGGCATCCCTCCATTAAAAAACTGAAGGTAATAAATAATGGCTGATAAGTCCGCGATACCAATCGTGATCCAACATAACCAATAGGTCCAACCAACGAAATAGCCCGCCCACGGTCCGATCAAATCGGTAGAGAAATCGATAAACGATTTGTACTTCAAGTTAGAAAGCAGTAATTCGCCAAGCGCGCGCATGACCAAAAACACCATAAAACCAATAATCATGTAAATGATTAAAATCGATGGCCCAGCGAGACTAATCGTCTTCCCCGACCCCATAAATAAACCTGTACCAATCGCACCGCCAATCGCAATGAGTTGTAAATGTCGGTTGGATAAACTCCGTTTTAAATCACCCTGTTCAGAGGTCGATTCTGTATTTTCTAAACTCATTCTTGATGTCATCTTTTATTTCCAGTCGCCAAAATTACCCGAAAAGAACAAAAAAATAAAAATAAAATTGTATTAATCTATATTTTCAACATCTTTTGAAAAGTTAATTAATTTTTCTTATATTTAATACGACAAAGGACACGTAAAAGTTCCTGTTGAAAAAATCAGCAAAACACTTGTCAAAAATAAATTTCCGTGTAACAAATACAACAAGACTAAAAATCAATAAAAAATCGTGCAGGAAGCATGACTGTGGCATATCAATTGCTTAATAAAACTCAAAATTTTTCTAGAAATTACAAGTTTTAAAATATAGAGGACTAAAAGAAAAATGAATACACAAAGTTTACAAACTTTTATGGAAACTATCAGTGGTTTGGTCTGGGGACCCTATATGTTGGTCCTCATTGTCGGAACAGGGATATTCCTCACATTACGCTTGTTCTTCTGGCAAATCCGCATGTTGCCTCTGGCCTTTAAACAAGTCTTTGGCAAACATGACCAAGCACATTCTCATACAGGAGATATCTCGCACTTTGCATCCCTCATGACGGCACTCTCTGCCACCATTGGTACGGGTAATATCGCCGGTGTTGCAACCGCTTGTGTCCTTGGTGGCCCAGGTGCGGTATTTTGGATGTGGATGACAGCCCTGTTCGGTATGGCAACCAAATATGGTGAAGGTGTACTGGCAGTTAAATACCGAATCAAAAATGAAAAAGGTGAAATGTCTGGCGGTCCAATGTACTACATTGAACGCGGCCTAAAATGGAAATGGTTAGCACTGATTTTTGCACTATTTGGCACCTTAGCGTCTTTTGGGATTGGCAGTTCAGTGCAATCCAACACAGTTGCTCTCGCTGTTGAAAACAGTACGGGAGTTGCAACATGGATCACAGGTATCGTCATTACTGTATTCTCCGCTTTAGTTATTTTAGGCGGGATTAAATCTATTTCTAAAGCAGCTTCTTTCATCGTTCCGATTATGGCAATTGGATATGTCCTCGGTGGCCTCATTATTATCTTCAACCATCTTGAACTCGTCATGCCTGCACTTGAACTGATCTTCCGTGATGCCTTTACGGGTGAAGCTGTAGCAGGTGGTGCAATCGGTGCCGTCATTCGTTACGGTGTTGCTCGTGGCGTCTTCTCAAATGAAGCAGGGATGGGTTCAGCACCCATTGCTGCCGCTGCTGCAAAAACCGACCACCCTGCACGTCAAGGCTTAGTCTCAATGACAGGTACGTTTATCGATACCATTATCGTCTGTAGTATTACAGGGATCGTTTTGGTTATGGGCTTTATTATGGCGGGCAATAGTTTTGGTGGCGAAACAGGCGCGGTATTAACTACCCATACTTTTAACCAATTACTGCCGGGTGTCGGAGGCTGGATCGTGACTTTTGGTATTGTTTTCTTCGCTTACTCCACCATTTTAGGTTGGTGCTATTACGGCGAAAAATGCTGTACTTATTTACTCGGTGAAAAGTATGTTCTGTTGTACCGTCTCATTTACATCGCATCAGTCTTTATTGGTTGCGTGGCATCTCTTGATTTAGTCTGGCTATTTGCCGACACCTTTAATGGTTTAATGGCAGTTCCAAACTTAATTGCCTTGTTATTGCTGTCGACCGTGATTGTGAAAGAGTCGCGTGATTTTGTCGAAAAACGTAAATCAGGTGAGTTGTACTAAGGCTATTTTCAAAGCAAATTTATAAAATCTTCAATCGCTAAGCCACCTTCGGGTGGCTTTTTGATTCAGAGCATTCATTTCAAATCCAATCCTCTGTATGCTGTTGAACCATCGAATACTCCAAATAGTGCATCAAATAAGGTATGGCAAAAGCAAAAAGTGTTTACCGCTGTGAACAATGTGGCGCTGACCATTCAAAATGGGCGGGCCAATGTTCTGAATGTGGAGAATGGAATAGTCTAGTTGAAGTCAATATTGCACCTGCAGTCACACATCGTGCGCAGCCCAAAATGGGTGGCGGCTATGCAGGTCAAGCTGCTGCTATTAGCACCTTAAATCAAATTTCAGTTTCACATGAGACTCGACTGGCTACAGGAATTGGTGAGTTTGATCGTGTGCTTGGGGGTGGTCTCGTCACGGGTTCCGTGGTGCTGATTGGCGGTGATCCGGGCATCGGGAAATCGACCATTTTATTGCAAACGGCAACGCATATGGCCGCGGCCAACAGTGCGGCATTGTATGTCACAGGTGAAGAATCACTCTCTCAAGTGGCTTTGCGTGCAAATCGTCTTGATCTACCCACAGATAAACTCAAAGTCATGGCTGAAACCTGTGTCGAGCGGATATGTGAAATGCTTGCCCATGAGCGTCCCGCCGTGGCAATTTTAGATTCCATTCAAACCCTGTATACCGAAACACTCCAGTCAGCGCCGGGCGGCGTTTCTCAAATTCGCGAATCTGCTGCTTTACTAACTCGTTTTGCTAAAAATAGTGGCACAGCCTTGTTCATCGTCGGACACGTCACCAAGGAAGGTGCACTGGCTGGTCCACGTGTGCTTGAACATATGGTGGACTGTGTTCTGTACTTTGAAGGTCAGTCCGACTCACGTTATCGGATGATTCGAGCTGTTAAAAACCGTTTTGGTGCAGTCAATGAACTCGGGGTTTTTGGCATGACCGATAAAGGCTTAAGAGAAGTAGCGAATCCTTCAGCCATTTTCTTAAGCCGTTATGATGAAGCCATTGCAGGCTCAATCGTGATGATCAGCCGTGAAGGCACACGTCCTCTGTTGGTTGAGGTTCAAGCTTTGGTTGATGATGCACATGGTCAACCGCGCCGAGTCGCCTTAGGTTTAGAACAAAACCGTTTAAATATGCTCTTGGCGGTGATGCATCGCCATGGTGGCGTGCAAACATCTGGACAAGATGTCTACGTCAACGTTGTCGGTGGTTTAAAAATCACGGAAACAGGCTCTGACTTGGCTGTCTTATTGGCCTGTGCATCGAGTCTGCGAGGTAAAGCGCTGCCACAACAATTGGCTGTTTTTGGTGAAGTAGGACTCTCCGGGGAAATTCGCCCAGTCCCTAATGGGCAGGAACGCTTAAAAGAAGCCATTAAACATGGTTTTAAGTACATTATTCTACCGCGAGGTAACGCACCGCAAAAAGACATTGCTGGGGTTAAGGTCATCGCTGTGGCTCGCTTACATGAGGCACTCACTGAAGCCATGAGCTTAAGCGATGAACTCAACTAAGCTAAATTCCATCCATTTTAATTTCTCATAAAATAAACACGTTTTTTATTGAAATTTAGGATGAAAGGCTGCATAAAGGTAGAGTTAAAATTTATTTTTTATAGAGTAGGAAAATTTGATGGAAGTTCGACAGCGTGGTTTGATTGCTGGTTTTTTAACAGCGGCTCTTTTAGTTGCACCCTTAGCTGCAGAAGCTAAACGTGCAGGTGGTGGTAAAAGCCACGGCATGAGCCGTCAAGCTGCACCAACTCAGTCTTATCAACAACCTCGTCAAGCAACTCCAGCTCAACAACCGACCGCGCCCGCTACAGCTCCAGCTAAATCTGGTCCAGGCGTCGGTGGTATGGTTGCGGCGGGTGTAGCGGGTGCTGCAATTGGTGCTGTAGCTGCAAATGCATTGGCAGATGATAACTCTGCTTCTCAAGCGCAAGCACAGGAAGAAAAAGGTGGTATTCCGAGCTGGATTTGGATTCTTCTTGCCGCTGCTGTTGCCTTCTTCATTTTCCGTAAAATGGGCGCAAAAAAAAAAGTAGCAGCTAATCCATACGCGCCAAACAATGGTTCAACTCAAGCACCGTTTGGCCAACAATCTGCACCACGTACATCAAATGACAACAGCAATATTTTTGGTCAGTCTGTAGGTGGTTCAGCTGCTGCACCACAAAACAATGCACCTTTTGGTGCTGCCTATACCAATAGTGGTAGTCAGCTGCCAGACGGTACAGAACCTGCGGCTTTCTTACGTATTGCTCGTCAACGTTTCAATCATATTCAGTCGATGAACACGGCAAGTAACATTTCTGAAATTCAGCGTTACTTAACACCTGATCTTTACCAGTCTATGTATCAAGACATTATGGCGAATCAAGATCAAGATGTAGCTGAGTTTTCAAACCTTAATGCGATGGTTGCGGACTCTGCGACAGAAAATGGCCAATACGTGGTTAGCGTACGTTTTACTGGTACAGTAAGTGAAGATCTCAACAGCTTACCGCAACCTTTTGCTGAAGTTTGGCACTTTGTAAAACCAGCTGGTTCTACCCAAGACTGGCTCGTTGCGGGTATCCAACAAGAAGCATAATTTCTAGATATATAAAAACAGCGACTTCGGTTGCTGTTTTTTTTGTGCCTTAATAAATCCTCCGATCGATTCAACCGAGTCATCAGCGCCTCGCTTAAACAAAAACACCATTCAAAACGATAACAGCAATGGTTTTTTAAAAGTTAAGCTCAACATTTCCTAGAAGTAAAACTTATCATCTATGTTAAATAACAAGCGTAATGAAAGGCTGTACAATGCATCCTCAGTCATACACCTTCTTTTAGCTTCGACCTATACCTCCACACAAATAAGTTCATCGCGTTATGAATGCTTGATGCGAATGGGCAATATCTAAAAATAAGTGAGCTTTGATTTTCGACTAAAACTAAGATCATGATTTACCAATCTTAGGCATTTAAAATGCACAGGGTTTTTATTGATCATGCTCTGCATTTAATATTCACACTGTAAATCATCTACTCATAAAAAATGCCTCTATAAAGAGGCATTTTTTATTTATGTTTTTTAATCTTATTCAGGTAATGGGATAAATTGAGAGTCCTGATTTTGCTCTTTTCTTTCCCCAACAACCACAGCAACATCTAAAGGTTTGCCATCGCGCTCAAGTGAAATCTGAATGGTGCTATTTGGCGGTTGTAAAGCCACAAAATTAATCAAATGTGAGGTTGAAGTAATCACTTCATCATTCACTTTCACAATCTTGTCGCCTTTCTTTAAACCAGCTTTTGCAGCAGGTCCCGTTTTCAACACATCCGCGACAACCACACCTGGCCCTTTAGGCTCTAAGATATTGACTTGTTCAACAGGCAATAAACTGATACCTAGCCAACCACGTACCACACGACCATCTTTAAGAATGGAGTTCAGTACTTGCTGACAAATTCTTGCAGGAATGGCAAAACCAATACCTAAAGACCCACCTGACTGAGAGAAAATCGCCGTATTCACTCCAATCAAATTCCCCGCGACATCAATCAAAGCACCGCCAGAATTGCCGGGATTAATCGCAGCATCGGTTTGAATGAAGTCTTCATAAGTGTTAATGCCCAGGTCAGAGCGTCCTGTAGCAGAGATAATACCCTGCGTAACGGTTTGACCTACGCCAAATGGGTTGCCAATGGCCAAGACCACATCACCCACTTCGTTGCCACTTAGCTTAAAGGGTAAAACAGGCAGATTTGCCAGCTCAATTTTAATCACAGCCAAATCGGTATCGGGGTCGGTACCAATCACTTTTGCCACTGCGCGACGACCATCTTGTAATGCCACAACAATTTGATCAGCTTGAGCAATTACATGATTATTAGTCAAAATATAACCATCTGGGCGAACAATCACACCTGACCCCAAACTGTTTTCATTTTTATTTTGGCTAAACTGATCTGGAATTTGATTGCCAAAAAATTCACGGAACGCAGGATCATTGAGTAATGGATGGTCAAGCTGTTTGACTTTTTGCGTGGTAAAAATATTTACTACTGCTGGTGCAGCCACTTTCACTGCAGCGCTATAAGAAACTACACCACCGGTACGCGTGGTGTTAATTAAAGGCTCAACTTTTTCAGCGGGCATCTTAATACCGTCCGACGCCACAGGTGCTTTTGGCTTTTGATACTGTTGCCAAGCAAAAAATCCAGCAATGACTAAAATGAGTAATACCCAAGGTAACCAGGAAAAGGTCCTGCGCACGATTTCACCCTCTAAAATGTTTTAATTCATTGATGACTAAGTAATTTATGCCTATTGTAAAGCGAAATTCAAGCCGAAGCACAAAAATAAGCAAGAGTTTTGTCATGCTTTAGTTACAATAAACAATAGCTTCCGATGTAATCAATTTAAAAGAGTTTTTAAGTCAATATGGCAAAATTACAAGACATTATTCAGTGGTGTGATCAAACCCTCAAATCACCTGAGTTTAAGGACTATGCACCGAATGGCCTTCAAATTGAAGGAAAGACCGAAGTGCGTAAAATTTTAGCGGCGGTGACAGCATCGCAAGATGCCATAGATGCCGCGATACGAGAAAATGCGGATCTTTTACTGGTGCATCATGGTTATTTTTGGAAAGGTGAAGCCTACCCCATCACAGGTATGCGCGGTAAACGGATCAAGAGTCTGATCCAACATGACATTTCTTTGTTGGCATATCACCTCCCCCTCGACAGCCATCCGAGTCTTGGAAATAATGCAGCGATTGCAGATTTGCTCAAACTGGAACGTATTGAAGCACTTGATCCATCTGAGCGTCATCCTATTGGCAATATTGGTTATTTAAAACAGCCCATGCCTGTGGAAGAGTTTAAAAAGTTTGTATCTGAGAAATTAAAGTTTGATGTCACCCATCTTCCTGCGGACAAGACCATGATTGAAAAAGTTGGTTTTTGTACCGGTGGTGCTCAAGATTTTATTGTAAAAGCCGCAGAACAAGGATGTGATGCCTATATTTCAGGCGAAGTCAGTGAACGTACCTTCTATGAAGCTAAAGAATTAGGCGTACATTATTTTGCTTGCGGACATCATGCGACTGAACGCTATGGCGTGCAGCGATTAGGTCAAGCAATTTCAGAACAATTTAATATTGAATATGTTTATTTCGAGTTAAATAACCCGATCTAAGCAATCGCTGGGATGAGACTATTTTCATCCCAGTCCTTTCAATGCGCTTACATTGCATGGCATCCGACATCACTTCCATTTCAGCAAATGATTAATTTCTAAAATATTATTCCTAGCCTTTCATCTTTTTAAAACAAAACATAGCATCAGTTCAAAAACGCTTTGCATTTGATATTTGTTATACCTGCTGAACGTTCAACCCAATACGAACAATATAAATTGCTACGCTGCACTCCAATATTGTAAATAATAAACATATTGATTCTCATTAACTTTTAAGTAGATAATGAAACTGCTTTAAAAAATCCCAATAAAACAATTTTGATGATTAAAGGAATCAAACACATGGCTTATTCTTTACCCGCTCTTCCTTATGCCTATGATGCACTCGAACCCAATATTGATGCGAAAACGATGGAAATTCACCACAGTAAACACCATCAAACCTACATCAATAACATTAATGGCGCGATTGCAGGCACAGAATGGGAGAAACTGTCTGTGGAAGATTTGGTTGCCAAAGTCAATGAAGTCCCTACTGATCTTAAAAAGATGGTGATCAATAATGCAGGTGGTCATGCCAACCACTCACTGTTTTGGACGGTCATGAGTCCACAAGGTGGTGGCCAACCGACTGGAGCTGTGGCAAAGGCTATTGATGAGCAACTCGGTGGTTTTGATGCTTTTAAAGATGCATTTACCAAAGCCGCGATTAGCCGTTTTGGCAGTGGTTGGGCATGGCTGAGTGTGACACCTGAACGCAACCTGATTGTTGAAAGCAGTGCAAATCAGGATTCCCCTCTTATGCACGGTCATACCCCTATTCTCGGTTTAGATGTATGGGAACATGCGTATTATCTAAAATACCAAAACCGCCGTCCTGAATATATCAATGCCTTTTATAATGTGGTCGATTGGGATGAAGTAAATCGCCGTTACCATGCTGCGTTGCAGACTAAAAATTAATTACACACCTCAATCCATCTAGAGCTTAGAGTCTTTTAAAATGAACACATTCTGTACAAAAGACTCTAACGATATCTTGTGTATCGTATATGTCTCCTTGCGAAATTTTTTGCATATTTTGTGTATTAAAAGACTGCCCTATTGTCTATAGAATCATTTACAATAAATGCACTTAAAGTAAAACCCAGCAAATCTGCAAGGAATGAAACATGACAACCATTACTTTACCTGCACTTCCATATGGCTACGAAGATCTTGCTCCACACATCAGCAAAGAAACTTTAGAATTCCACCACGACAAACACCACAATACTTATGTTGTTAACCTAAACAACCTAATCAAGGGTACTGACCTTGAAGGCAAAACTTTAGAAGAAATCATCACAGCTTCTGCTGGTGATGCATCTAAAGCAGGTATCTTCAATAACGCAGCACAAGTTTGGAACCACACCTTCTACTGGAACTGTATGGCTAAAAACGGTGGTGGTAAAGCAACAGGTGCTTTAGCAGCGAAAATTGATGAAGCATTCGGTTCTTACGAAAAATTCGCTGAAGAGTTTGCTGCTGCTGCAACAACTCAATTCGGTTCAGGTTGGGCTTGGTTAGTTGCTGACGAAGTAAATGGCAACCTTTCTATCCTTAAAACTTCAAATGCAGACACTCCACTTGCACACGGTAAAGTTGCAGTGTTAACCATTGACGTTTGGGAACATGCTTACTACATCGACTTCCGTAATGCGCGTCCTGTTTACATCAAAACTTTCCTTGAAAGTCTTGTAAACTGGGATTATGCAAACGCGAAATATGCAGGCCAAGCTGCTGGCGTTGAAAAATAAGATTCGTCTTGTTTAAAAAACCGCTCTTTTTGAGCGGTTTTTTTGTTTTTGCTACCTAAACGCATATTTATAAAGCAAACAATTCATTTCTCAATATTTTTTGCTTGACCCATTTTCCTTTCCTCCCTAAAATGCGCTCAGATTCTCCAATAGCTCAGTCGGTAGAGCGACGGACTGTTAATCCGCAGGTCCCTGGTTCGAGCCCAGGTTGGAGAGCCACTATTCTTCCATAGCTCAGTCGGTAGAGCGACGGACTGTTAATCCGCAGGTCCCTGGTTCGAGCCCAGGTGGAAGAGCCAAGATTCTAAAAAGCCCAAGCATCGTGACTTGGGCTTTTTTTATCACTCATTGTTTTAATCACCACCCTATACCCTTCTGGTATACAGCTATGACATATCAAATTGTTTATAAAAAAAACATTTAATCTAAAATTCGACTTTTTTTAGCATTGTAACTTGACCGATGTGTAATTTTCTCTATACTGCATTTCAGATTCTCCAATAGCTCAGTCGGTAGAGCGACGGACTGTTAATCCGCAGGTCCCTGGTTCGAGCCCAGGTTGGAGAGCCAAATTTTAAAAAGCCCAAGCATTATGACTTGGGCTTTTTTCTGTCTATAAAAACGACATTCCCCCATAAGTAAAACCAATCTCTCAAAATCACTCCAAAGCAGCTTTCCATACAGGCCCTTCTCAGCTTGAATCTCCCAAATATCTCCATGGAAAACCAAAAAGACTGAATCAAATCGCACCAATAAAAGCTAAACCGTTTATTTTTAAATCATTTAAAGCAGATTATATAAAAATATCAGGCCAAAGACTTGACCCTTTGAGCTTTGCCACATAGAATGCGTGCAGATTCTCCAATAGCTCAGTCGGTAGAGCGACGGACTGTTAATCCGCAGGTCCCTGGTTCGAGCCCAGGTTGGAGAGCCAAAATTCTAAAAACCCACTCCATGCGAGTGGGTTTTTTCTTTGCGCTAGAAAATATTGTGTTCGATCTGAGTCAAATCATCTTCTTTATCATCGGCTGCTTTGCCACTATTACACTAGTGATGATGGTCTACCCTGACCTGTTTCGCCGTAAACAAAAGTTTTATGCCAAACACGTCATTACGCCGTTTGAACGTAAAATGTTTATTCGCTTAAAAGAAGCCTTCCCACGCCATCATGTTCTAGCTCAAGTTTCATTTAGCTCACTGATTACCAGTGACCACTATAAAATACGGGCCAAATTTAACCGCAAAGTCACCGATTTCGTTTTATTAGATGAACAATTGGCAGTCGTGGTGATTATCGAACTTGATGATCCTTCCCATATCGGCAAGGAACAAGAAGATGCAGAACGTGATGCCATGCTCAATGAAGCAGGTTACATCGTTCTGCGTTTTACTGAAATTCCAAGCATTCGCCAACTGCATAAACACATTGGTATCACGCCTGCAATGCGTGCTTAAATTACTTTGAGACTGCGCTGCTCGCTTCCTGCTGTGTGAATTGCTTTTCGGCAGCCAACTTTTCTTGAATACGCTGCTGTTGTTCTTCCTTAATACGCTGATATTCCGCTTGGTTTTTTGCATCGCTTTTTACCGCTAAAAAAGCAATCCCTAAAATAAGCAATGGAATCACAATACCAAGACTCGCCAAAAACATCACTTTTGGCGTTAGTTTTTGAGTTGATTTCGTCATAGCCAGCCTATTTTCCAATATCTAGATTTTGATGGGCCAATACTATAACAAAAAAAGAGCCTCAATCATGAGGCTCTGTCTTCAGTTTAAATGGTTCATTTTATGTCGGTGCTTTACCTGTACAGTTTTCATTGGTGCTGGCATCCACTGTATTTGGATCAAGTATAATATTAGTATTTGCTGGCATCTTATCTTGAATAAAATTATAAACTTGTAAATTTTTACATACAATTGCTTGGGTATGAGTTGCTCCAACCACTGGATCTAATAAAACATTTGGTGAACCCAATCCTTGCAACTTCGTAACTAAACCCTGTGTGACTGGATATGGAACATTTGTATCCAATGTACCTTGTACTATATATACAGGTTTATCAATTCGTTTAGTCCCAGGCTGACTGCTTACTAAGAAGTTTTTTACGGTTTCATTGGTCGCAAACACACTAGTATCTAAACCAGGATAATCCATGACTTTTTTATCAGGATTTGCAGTCATAAACTGAATAATATCATCTTTAAACTTATTAATTAGACTTAGACTTGGGTCATTATCATTGTCTAAACACAGACCATTATCCCCTGTTGAACCTTCTGCAAACTCAGCCAAAGATTTGGCACGTGATTGGAAAATATCTTGATAATTAAATCGCGGCTCATACGCTTTAATACCCACCCCTGTTAATGCTGCATAAGCCAATAAAGTTGCATAAGTATCCACCGATGTTCGAAATTCTAGAGGGATATTAGCTGCCGTTTCACGTGCTTCAATATCTGCCAATGCAGCAGGCGCAACCTCAAGAATAATTTTGCCCAAACTCGAAGCTGGTGCACCTGCCACAGCACCTTTATAGGTTGTATCTGTATTTGCGTATTCTGCGGTCGCTAATGAGGCATGTCCCCCTTGAGATTGCCCCACAGACATCCACGCACCATTCAACTGCTTACCATAATGATCTTTTGCTGCTTGTACAGCAGAAAGCGCTGACTTCGCAGCACTAGATAAGTTTAAATATGGATGAATCCCTGGCGTGCCCAAACCTTCATAATCTGGCGCAACAACCACATAACCAGCAGCTAGTAGACTGTCTGCTAAAATTTTAAAACGTGGGTGAATCATATTATTACTTGGTGCACAACTATCACCTACCCCAACCGTGCCATGCTCCCAAACCACTACGCGATAACCATCTGTAGGTGGTGCTACTTTAGGGAACATCACCAGCGCCGTTGCTTTAGCGGTCTGACCTTGAACATTTTCCATGTTATACGTCATTACCTTAATAGAAGCTGCAGTGGTTAATGTGTCTTCTGAATAGGTACTTTCAGAAACATAGGTCTGTTTTTTGATTTGAAGCGGGCGAATCATCATCGTCATTACAAGCAGTTAAAGACAGCATTGAAACGGCAACTGTAAGGGCTAATGCTATTTTCGAGCGTTTCATAAAATATCCTTTTATTCGTTGTTTTTTTAAGCATGAAACTACATGCCGTTTTATTAAGACATAAAAAAGCGCCCTGTACAGGACGCTTTTTCAACCAATATATAAATTTAAATAATTAATTCTAAAAAGATTCCAGAAAAAACAATCAATCCCACCCAACGATTGTGACGGAATGCCCAAAAACAACGCTGTGGATCTCTGTCTTTGGTTTTTGACCATTGATAAATAAAATCAGCCACGACTACAAGCAATGCGATTAGACCCAATGGCATCAATAAATTTTCAAGGTAAAGCGCCGTACCGATCAAAACGACACTCATCGCCTGTAAAAGTGCAATGATTTGAATATCAAAACGACCGAATAAAATGGCTGTCGACTTCACCCCAATTTTTAAATCATATTCACGGTCGGTAATCGCATATTGAGTATCGTATGCCACAGTCCAAGCCAGATTACCAAAATACAGCAACCAACAGGTTAAATCTAATGGTTTACCCATAGCCGTAAATGACATCGGAATTCCCCACGAAAAAGCCATGCCTAAAACAACCTGAGGCAAATGGGTATAGCGCTTCATGAAAGGATATATAAATGCGAGAACAAGCCCACCTAAAGCACAATAAAACGTTTCAATCGGTAGAAACAACAACATACAAGCACTAGCAAAGACTAGAGCTAGAAACACATAAATGGCTTCTTTGGCCGTGATAATCCCTGTTGCTAAAGGCCTTGTTTTCGTGCGCTCTACATGCGCATCGACCTTACGATCAGCAAAATCATTAATTGCACACCCAGCCGCACGCATAAATATCGTGCCAAGTACCATCGGAATCAGAATACCAATTGGCGGTATGCCCTCTGCTGCAATCCACAGTGCCCACATGGTGGGCCAGAATACCAATTCTGTGCCAACAGGCTTATCAAAACGACATAAATAATAATAGGCTTCTAAACGTTCACGCCAAGTAATTTGATGCGCAGTTGTCATGACTGTCCTTCAGATGCTGAATTCTGCTTTTGCAAAAATTGCTCAAAACTCGCTAAAAAAGTTTCTTGAACAATAAACTTGCAGCCGTGCCAAGTATAACAGCTCTGTCTAGTCCAGCCATCTTCTAGCCAAATCACACGACGTTCACATGCTGGATTGGTGCGCTGAAACAAGAACCAGCCAATCGGTTTTTTACCAATATGTTTAAAAAGCCGTGCACGGCCTTGCAAACTTAAGATCGGAAAAATGCTTTTGGCTTTAACCCAAGGCTCTACATCACTACCATATAAAAAACTTTCTCGTACCCATGACGTATGCTGAAACGGCATGCCCATCCATTTTGCATCGATAAACTGAAGACGCTGAAAATGCTCTTTGGTTGGTTGAACCCTAAATGTTCCATCAGCCAAATCCTTCAGTTGCTGAGTAAGTGAACCTGAAGCATATAACCATGTTTTCAGTTCAGCTGGAATCTGCTGCATAAGCCTACCTGTACCATTGATTTACTGTGCGCTTAAACGCTTTTTGAGTTATGCAGAATGTCATTGATTCAATTCTAAGATCAATCTTTAGCAATTATCTGTTTTTGCAATGGTTTCAAATTTACCCTGCGGAGTTTTTACCAAAATAAAACCTTCAGCACTCAAGTAAAAACTTTGAGGATAATCATAATCCAGTGCCAACTCTGGGCTTTTCAATGCGACAAATTCTGCCCGCTTGTAGCCTTCAGGGGTGCGACCTACTTCGATATAAGTCACCATCGAAAAATTTAGCTTAAAACCTTTATCATGATCTTTAGGGTCAATCCAAGGATAAAAACTGGTGTGCTTCTTACGCTGTGCCATTGCTCTCATCAATTTTTTTCAAGTTAAACAGATGATACAAAAAAACCCGCGACTAGCGCGGGTTTTTTACAGTGAAATTCAGTTCAGAATTACAAGCTGTAGTACATATCAAATTCAACTGGGTGAGTTGTCGTGTTCAAGCGACGCACTTCTTCAGTTTTAAGTTCAATATATGCATCAAGCATTTCTTTAGTGAATACACCACCTTTAAGAAGGAACTCATGATCCGCTTGAAGCGCTTCAAGAGCCATGTCTAGGCTGTGCGCAACTGTAGGGATTTTCGCTTCTTCTTCAGGAGGAAGGTCGTATAAGTTTTTGTCAGCTGCTTCACCTGGGTGAATCTTATTTTGGATACCATCAAGACCCGCCATTAACAATGCAGCGAAACCTAAGTACGGGTTCATCATTGGATCTGGGAAGCGAGCTTCGATACGTTTGCCTTTAGGGCTAGAAACGTAAGGAATACGGATAGAAGCAGAACGGTTACGTGCTGAGTAAGCCAACATGATCGGCGCTTCGAAGTGTGGAACTAAACGCTTGTACGAGTTGGTAGAAGGGTTCGTAATTGCGTTCAATGCACGAGCGTGTTTAATTACACCACCAATGAAGTAAAGCGCCATTTCTGAAAGACCAGCGTATTCATCGCCAGCAAACAAGTTCTTGCCATCTTTAGAGATAGACATGTGAACGTGCATACCAGAACCGTTATCACCAACCATTGGCTTAGGCATGAAAGTTGCAGTTTTTGCATATTGGTGCGCAACATTCCAAACAGCATATTTGAACTGTTGTACTTCGTCTGCTTTACGAACCATTGTGTTGAAGCTCACGCCAATTTCTAACTGGCAAGATGCAACTTCGTGGTGATGTACTTCTACACGACCTGGCCCCATGATGTCTTCAATACGCGCACACATATCAGCACGCATATCGTGTGAAGAGTCAACTGGAGGAACTGGGAAGTAACCACCTTTAACACGTGGACGGTGACCAGAGTTTCCGCCTTCGTAGTCTTTGTTTGTTGACCAAGCAGCTTCTTCAGCGATCAATGTATGGCGTGCGCCAGACATATCGATTTCCCACTTCACTTCGTCAAATACAAAAAATTCTGGTTCTGGACCAAAGAATGCAGTATCACCAATACCTGTAGATTTTAGGTATTCTTCTGCACGGCGAGCAATAGAACGTGGGTCACGGTCATAACCTTGACCAGTTGATGGCTCGATGACATCACAAGTAACAACTACTGTAGGCTCAGCGAAGAACGGGTCGATAAAACCAGTTTCAGCATCTGGGCGTAAAATCATGTCAGACGCTTCGATACCTTTCCAACCAGCAATTGAAGAACCGTCAAACATTTTACCGTCTTCAAAAGTATCTTCGTCGATAGTATCTGCTGGGTAAGTTACGTGTTGTTCTTTACCCTTAGTATCCGTAAAACGGAAATCGACCCATTTTGCGCCACTTTCTTGGATGAGTTGTAGGACCTTGTTCGCCATGCTCATTTTGCTCCGATGAATTTTTGTTGCACTCTTTAGTGCGTGTTAGTAGTTGGTTGTTCTAAAGCAATTACCGTACCAACTTTAAAAAGCTTAGCTAAAATGTTGAATTCATTATCAGAATAACAGTTTTAAGCTGTTTGCTTTGGCTCTATTATACTGAGCTAAAAAGTAAATGCACCATATTCAAGCATGCTTCTTCACATTTAATCTAAAAGATTTTGAGTGTGGATCATAATGGTGCATTTTTAAATTTCACTGTGCAATTTCCACCCATTTTTTATAAATTAGAGCGCTGTTTAAGCTGTTATTTTCGCCTTGATTTGACCTCAACACCTCATATTACGGCGGGCGATATACCTAAAACCAAATATAAACAGTATAGACAACTGTTTTTATTCAATTTTATAAAAATATAAAATCTCACCATTCAAACCTATATAAAGCCGAAATCTCAGATGTGACTAAGAAAATAAAGATGCTCTGTTTTGGTGATATTTGGTGAGTTTTTGGCTCACAACATCAGAAGATATTCTTTTTATATTCATTGAATATGCATGCTTCATGACATTTATACATAGTCCACGAGGCTTCTCGTTAGGATTTGAATCTGAGATATTCATAAACTCTATATCCGTTAGTAACAAAACCCATTGTAATTTTTAGACCCACAAAAAAATGTCGCGCCCTAGCTGTGTATTTTTTGCTATGATAATTTCGGTTTTGTGCCTCCATTCAAGTCATTGAATGAGAAAAATAATTTACTTATAGCTTTATAATGTAAACGCACGAATACCATAGGACTCTTCAAGCACATTTATGTGCATAAATTTCAATAGGTTAAGCTCATGCTTTTAATGATCGACAACTATGACTCTTTTACCTACAACATCGTCCAGTATTTTGGCGAGTTAAATCAAGAAGTAAAAGTAGTACGTAATGATGCCGTGACATTGGAAGATATTGAGCGATGGCAACCTAAGTATCTTGTGATTGGCCCTGGTCCATGCTCACCTTCGGAAGCAGGAATTTCTATTCCAGCCATTCAGCATTTTGCTGGAAAAATTCCATTATTAGGGGTGTGCTTAGGACATCAGGCCATTGGTCAAGCATTTGGTGGCGAAATCATTCGTGCCAAAAAAGTGATGCATGGGCGTCTGTCTGACATGCACCACTCGAATAAAGGCATTTTTAGCAACCTCCCTTCCCCGTTTTCAGCAACGCGTTATCACTCACTGGTGATTGATCAAGAAAGCTTGCCTGAATGCTTAGAAGTGACCTGCTGGACCAATGAAGCAGATGGCTCAATTGAAGAAATCATGGGTATAAAGCATAAGACGCTTGCCGTTGAAGGCGTGCAATTTCACCCTGAATCAATCTTGAGTCAGCATGGCCATCAAATCTTTAAGAACTTTTTAGAAATTTACGCATAAATGAGTGCAGTGAAAAATGAATATGCAACAAGCTTTAAATAACATCACTAAAAATATTGAGTTGACGCAACCGCAAATGGAAGACGTCATGCGCACCATCATGAATGGTGAAGCAACAGATGCCCAAATTGGTGCACTAATGATGGGTCTTCGCTTAAAAGGCGAAAGTATTGATGAAATTACCGCAGCGGCTCGTGTCATGCGCGAGTTTGCCATCAAAATTGATGTCAGTGATGTGCCTTATTTAGTCGACATCGTCGGTACAGGTGGTGACGGTCAGAACTTATTTAACGTCTCGACTGCATCTGCTTTTGTGATTGCAGCGGCAGGTGCAACCATTGCTAAACATGGTAACCGTGGTGTTTCAACCAAATCGGGTTCCTCGGACTTGTTAGAACAAGCAGGTATCCAACTTGACTTAAACATGCAACAAACTGAACGTTGTATTCGTGAAATGGGTGTAGGTTTCTTGTTTGCGCCGAATCATCATAAAGCGATGAAATATGCGGTTGGCCCACGTCGTGAATTAGGCATTCGCAGTATTTTCAATTTACTTGGCCCGCTTACGAATCCGGCTGGAGTAAAACGTCTAGTGATTGGGGTGTTTTCGACTGAATTGTGCCGTCCTATTGCAGAAGTGATGAAACAACTGGGGGCTGAACATGTCATGGTGGTTCATTCGAAAGATGGTTTAGATGAAATTAGCCTTGCATCAAGCACTTATGTGGCTGAACTCAAAAATGGTGAAGTCACAGAATGGGAGATTCAACCTGAGGATGTCGGAATCGAATCGCAAACTTTAACAGGTTTAATCATTCAAAATTCTGCTGAAAGTTTAAGCTTAATCAAAGATGCCTTAGGTAAAAACAAATCCGATAAAGGCGAAAAAGCAGCCAATATGATTGCTTTAAATGCAGGGGCTGGTTTATATATCTCTGGACTTTGTACCAGTTATAAACAAGGCGTGGCTTTAGCACATGACATCATCTACGGCGGACAAGCTTTAGAAAAGATGAGTATCCTTGCTGAATTCAGCAAAACCCTTAAACAATACGACGCTTGATAGACAGGATTTTGTCATGGTAGATATCGCAAATACGATTTTAGGCAAAATTGTGGATCGCAAGCAGGAAGAGTTTGCTGCACGCCTCAAACAACGTAGCTATAAAGATGTTGAAGAATGGGCATTTGAGGCAACTCCTGTGCGTGGTTTTGCAAAGTCTTTACTGAGCAAACAACCGGGTGTGATCGCTGAAATTAAGAAAGCATCACCATCTAAAGGCATCATTCGTGAAAACTTTGATCCTGCTGAAATCGCGCAGCAATACGAAGCCGCAGGTGCAGCATGTTTATCGGTTTTAACCGATGTCGATTTTTTCCAAGGTGCCGATGAGAATATTCAAATTGCACGTTCTCACTGTGCCCTGCCTGCATTACGCAAAGACTTTTTGATTGACCCTTATGGGGTGATTGAAGCACGTGCTTTACATGCCGACTGTATTCTTCTGATTGTGGCATGCTTGTCAGATCAACAACTCGAAGAAATGTCTAAAACGGCTTTTGAGCAGAATTTAGATGTCTTGGTTGAAGTACACGATGAAGCAGAACTTGAACGTGCTTTGCGTCTACCCGAGCGTTGCGTATTGGGTGTCAATAACCGCAACTTAAAAACCTTTGATGTGGACTTAAACACTTCGATTCGTCTGAAAAAACTACTTGAACCATCTCGTCTACTGGTGACGGAAAGCGGCATTGCGACCCCAGCGGATGTTGCGATGATGCAAGAGCATGACATTCATGCTTTCTTGGTCGGTGAAAGCTTTATGAAGCAGCCCCGTCCAGATCACGCCTTTACTGAGCTATTTGGAACACCTAAATCACTTTAATCGCATATTCAGGGTAAGGCATGCTCTTGCCCTGAATACTTTATGATTTGCACTTTCAAAAAGCTGTTGAAGATCTGGTTAAACAGTAACATATAAAAAATTGTTCAATTTTAAATTACTCAATTAAGCCCTGCTTCTTGGCCTCATTCACCGCTTCCATTCGAGAGCGGACCTGCAACTTGTTATAGATTTTACGCAGATGCCATTTCACCGTATTGATGGACAAAAAGATCGACTCGGATATTTCAGCATCAGTACAGCCACGGCTTAATTTTTCTAAAATTTGGACTTCACGTTTTGATAAAGCCTCAAGGCCAGAACTTCCGATCAAAGCTTCAGCACTGCTTTCAGCTTGATTGAGCTTTTGAAGTTGCTGGATATATTCTAGCAATACAACTGTATGCTTTTGCTTCTGTCGACTTAAATGCTGACTTAGACCACTTAACATATCCCAAATTAAAGGGTCTTCATCTAGAATCACCCGCACCGCTTGAGTCGGCATGAGGGTTTCAAGTGCTTGTTGTAGCGCTTCAAAAGCCTGTTCATGTTGTTTCAATTGATACAGAGCCAGTGCAAACAAGATTTGAACACGCACAAAACGTATCGGATAAATCCTAAAAAATGCTAACTGTTGGCTTAAATATTCTTTGGCTTGCTCGGCTTGCCCCATGAAAATTTGCTGACGCACCAGCATTAAATCATCGCCACGCAGCAAATGGGTAAAATTTAGATACGGCTGAAATGCTGCCTGCTCAGAATCAGCTAATGCAGAAAGCGGGCTTGCTTGTTGCACATAGGCTTGTATAGTTTGTGCGAGTCTAGGTAATGACCATTGGCTACTACGCGTATGTGCTTGGTGCAAGCACATTTGTATCGCGCTTTGATCTTGATGCAAGGTCGCTAGTCGCATTTGTAAAATATAGCCCACCACCACCATATCAGGCATTGCCAGATTACCGCCGCCCTTAAAGTCCATTAATGCAGCTTCGACTTGCGACATTTGGTTCATTTCATAATACACGTCTGCTTTAAAGCTGCTCAGAATATTCATAATGGCTGCTTTATTGTCATCATCTAAGCCTAATTTACGATATTCCTCGCTCTGCCCTACTTGAGTAAATTTCTCTGCCGCGAGCGTTAAATTTCCTAATAAATAATCACATAGGGCATCAATACAATCGACCATTGCCAAACCATATAGGTTATGACCTTGCAAATAGATAATGCGCGTTTGTAGTAATAGCTTTCGTGCTTCACTCATTTGCCCCAAACAAATGTGATGTAAAGCCCCAATCCCAATCAGTAGAGCACGGACAAAATAAACGGTACTTGGCAGTTGTGCTAAGTTTTGTTGCGCTAAGCGATAAGCCACATCTAACTTGTCTTCTAAAACAGCAATGAGAGGAGCTAAACCTAATTGGTCCTCATGTTGTAATAAGGTTTCATGTTGATCCACACTATGCCAGAGCTGTAAATAATGATTGGCTAGGGTCACTTGATGGGTCAGCACCAAGGTCCAAATAATGTCATAGAGCAAATTTGGATTTTGCAGCAAGACAGAATCAGGGATCTGTTTGACCAACTCCAACAACGTATAGTGTCGGCCTTCTAAGATCAGTTCACGACATACCGTGTTGAGCAATGATAAAATCAGCTGCTGATCTTCTGCTTGTTGGGCGTGATAAATCGCTTCCATCAGATAACGCTGTTGTTTGAACCATTCTGCCGCTTTACGATGCATTTGCTGATATGCATCGGGTTGTAAAAGCTTAAACTTCGATTGCAAAAAGTCTCGAAATAAATGATGCACGCGATACCACGTACGCTGTTCATCTATCGCTTGAATGAACAAGCCTTTTTGGCTGATGACATCGAGAATCTGCTGTGCAGCATGATTACCCGTTAAGGCGATAACCAAAGCTGGATTAATTTTCCTCAGTACACTAATTTGCAATAAAAATTGCTGAATTTCAGGGTCTTGTTGTAAAAAAACCTGCTCACTGAGGTAATTCACAATCTGATGATGCGCACCAGTTAAGTTTTTAATAAAACCATGAATATCTTGATGTTCTTTCAAATATAAATTAGTGAACTGAATGCCTGTAAACCAGCCTTCAGTTTTATCAATCAGTTGTTCTGCAAGCTCTGTGCTTAAAGCAAGCTGGTCAAAGTTTTGTTGTTGTAAAAACTGAATAAGCGCACTGCTTTCTTGCTGTTTGATACTGAGCTGAGTCTCTGTGACCCACTTTAAACGACCTAATAGATATTCTTTCGCGAAACTCCAATTGGGTTTGACCCTTGAAGCGATCACCAAATGACAATTTTCAGGTAAGGACTGGTACAACCACCAAAAGATATTTAAACATTCTGGGTTTGTTAATGCTTCAAACTCATCGATAAATAAAACTGTGTCAGCATCCTCTGCTGCAACTTTTTGTGTCAGCTCAATGATGTGTTGTTAATGGATCTGTCCATAAGAGATCGAATGCGGTGGTTCTAAATCCAAAAGCGCCAAACGCAAGTATTGATAGAGTCGAATTGGATCATTGTCATCATCATCCAAAGTTAACCAACAGACTTTCTTTCCCTTTGCTAAAAGAGACTCTGAAAGTTGATGCATCAGCGTGGTTTTTCCATAACCCGCCGCGGCGTGAATAAAAACCAAAGAAGACTGACAATAGCCCACGATCTGACTTAACAGTTGGGGACGTTGCATTGCCCTGCCATTCAGCATGCTCGGACGACTGAGTTTAGTCTTCAACACTTGCATGTATATTCATCCAATCTTTTTATTCATTTACATCTGCAACATTCATTTCCCTGAATTTTGCATTTGGCAAAACATCATCCTCTACGAATCATGTTATGCCATTCATCAGTCTAAAACACTTATAAATTAGAAGGGGCACCGCAGTTAAGCAATATGAAATAGCATCAAAAACCATTCCAATCCCTATTTTAAACTGTTCATTCGCGCATTTATCAAACAATGTAAATTCCATTCTTTCGAGTGGTTTGCATTTTCTGAAACCTTGTTATGCTCAAGCTTAAGGAAATCTTAGGTATTGATATCTCATATCATATTCTAAATCAAAGACATATAAGGATTTTATCATGAGCATCGCACAATCAGTTAAACATCAGGATCGATTATTAACGATTAACATCAAAGATGGCGAAATCAAAAATGCACTACCGGGTGTACATGTCACACCTTGCTTTTTAGACCCCGATAATGGCGTCTGGGTTATTCATGCCCGTTTTGAACCGAGTACTATCCTTCCACGTCACTTCCATACCGGTGTTGTACATTTCTATACAACAGCAGGTTCATGGCATTATGTCGAATATCCTGAAGATGTTCAAACGGCTGGCAGCTATTTATTTGAACCAGCAGGTTCGATCCATACTTTAGCAACACCAGAAGGTGCTGAAGGCTTTATGGTCATTAATGGTGCGAACGTCAACTTAAATGATGATGACTCTCTAATGTTCATCATGGATGCAGGTTGGATTGAACGTACTCTGCATGCAGTGACACAACATACTGGGCAAAAAATGCCGCGTTATATTAAACCGGGTTCGGATGTTGTATTTAGCGACAAATAAATTCCAAAAGGCTTTTGGCTTCGGCTAATAGCCTTTTTTATTAGAAAAATAGTCACCAAGGATGAATGAAATGTTTGGCAAAATGATGCACCAATCTTTATTGATTAGTAATTTAATCGAACATGCGGCAAAGTACCACGCAGATACTTCTATTTTTTCACGTGAAGTAAATGGTCAAATGACCACCACCAATTGGTTACAGGTCCAACAGAATAGCAAACGTTTAGCCAATGCTTTCACGTCATTTAATCTTAACCAAGGTGATCGTCTTGCAACGATCGCGTGGAACAACCACCGTCATTTAGAGTCTTGGTATGCTATTTCAGGGAGTGGTTATGTATGCCACACCATCAACCCTCGCTTATTCCCAGAACAACTGGTGTTCATTATTAACGATGCACAAGATAAAGCGATTTTCTTTGATTCAACTTTTCTACCGTTAATTGTCGCAATCCAAGGCAAAGTACCAACCGTTGAAAAATTTATCTGTTACGGTGAGCGTGATGAAAAAGTCATTGCAGCGCTGCCTGATGTTATTTTCTATGATGATTTAATTCAAAACCAATCTGCTGAATTTAACTGGCCGCAATTCGGCGAAGAAACCCCAAGTTCTTTATGTTATACCTCAGGCACAACAGGCAATCCGAAAGGCGTACTATATAGCCACCGTTCTACCCTATTACACACCATGGCAATTAGCTTGCCAGACTCATTAAACCTGTCGGCAAATGATGTGGTCATGCCTGTTGTTCCAATGTTCCATGTCAATGCATGGGGGGTTCCTTATGCCGCAGCTATGGTCGGTAGTAGCGTGGTTTTACCGGGACCAAATTTAGATGGTGACAGCCTTGTTAACCTGATTGACAACTATAAAGTTACTGTGGCTTTAGGTGTTCCCACCATCTGGCAAGGCTTACTTGCAGCTGCGAAAAAACGTGGGACAACTTTAGAAGGTATGAACCGTAATGTCGTGGGTGGCGCTGCATGCCCACCGTCGATTATTCGTGATTTCAAAAACAACTATGCTTGCGACACCATTCATGCATGGGGAATGTCTGAAACCAGCCCACTGGGAACAGCGAACCAACCGAAAGCAAAACATGCCACGTTGAGTGCTGAAGGTTTTGAAAAATTACGCTTAACCCAAGGTCGTCCACCTTTTGGTGTTGAATTACGTATCGTTGATGAAAGCACCAATCAAGTCCTAACCAACGATGGTCATACTCAAGGGAATTTACAAATTCGTGGCCCTTGGATTGTCGATCATTATTTCAATCAAGAAAAAAGTGCCACCACAGCCGATGGTTGGTTCGACACGGGGGATATCGCAACATTAAATGCAGACGGTTATATGACCATTTGCGACCGTGCCAAAGACTTAATCAAATCGGGCGGTGAATGGATTTCTTCGGTTGAACTTGAAAATATTGCCGTAGGCCACCCTGAAATTCACATGGCAGCTGCTATTGCAGCACGTCATCCGAAATGGGATGAGCGCCCAATTTTGATTGCCGTAAAACAGGAAAACTCAACACTGACTGAAGAAGAAGTGCTGGCTTACTTTGATAATAAGATTGCCCGCTGGCAGATTCCTGACGTGGTGATTTTTGTAGATGCACTGCCAATCAACGGTACAGGTAAAATTGTGAAAGTAGAACTCCGCAAACAATTTGGTCATGTTTTACTTCAAGACGAAGTCGTTTAAGGCTCATTCGAAACATTCAAAAGGATATTGTGATGAAAAAAAATATGAAAACAGCATGGGTTACAGGCGGCAGTAGCGGTATTGGTCTTGAACTGACTAAATACCTACTCAAAGACAACTTCCAAGTGTGTATTTTTGCCCATGCTGGCATTGAACAAGCAGTGATTGACTTGCAAAAGCGCTCACCTACTGTCTGTGGTTTTGAAGTGGACGTACAAAATGAAAGCAGCATCATTGCAAAATTTGCAGAAGCGGTGACTGCATTTGGTACGCCAGATTTGCTCATTAACTCAGCAGGCATTGCGATTGCAAAATCATTTGAAGACATGACGTCTGAAGAATATTTACGACAAATTAATATCAACCTGGTCGGTAGCCGTAATGTAGCCCATGCTGCATTACCGCATCTCAAGCAAGCGGTTCAACAAGGCAAATCACCAAAATTGGTTTTAGTTGCATCAGCAGCGGGCTTGGTCGGTTGCTATGGTTATACGGGTTACTGCTCATCTAAATTTGGCGTGGTCGGTTTGGCTGAAGTGCTACGTATGGAACTGCGCAGTCAGAAAATTAAAGTTGCCGTGGTTTGCCCGCCAGAAATTGAAACACCGATGGTATTTGACGAACGTAAAAATGGTTCACCAGTCACAGCGGCATTAAAACAACTTGGCGGCAGCCTCCCACTAGAGAAGGCCTGTCAGGAAATTTACAACGGCATTTTCTCATCCCAATTTATGATTATTCCAAGTACTCAAGCACGTATTCTTGCCAAACTTTCGCGTGTCTTGCCTGACCTTTATCGTAACCAAATCGATAAAAAACTAGATAAAATCATCCGTACTTTACGTGCAAGTTAAGGTACGACTGACTTAGCATGCCAAACCTGAACCCGAGTGGATCATTTTCTATCTAGGTAGCATGGTTGCTCGGGTTCAATCATTTGAGGTTCTTCCACAACTATCGTTCTCTTGAGCACTCCACAAAATACTATCAGTCATTTGCTATTCAATTTTTTGCCATTCTCTATAAATGCAATTCAGTTCAAATATAGGAAAAATCAGACTATAATTATCGCCTAATTCCTTATTTTGCGTATTTTTCTGACCCTATGAGCAAACATGATTCATCGCTTTCTAAAGAACAGTTTAATTTACTGAAAGACTTTAAAAAGCAAATCACTAATCCGCATTCGACTGCGATTAAACAGTCTGAGGCCCAAGCTCAAGTTGCTCCGCCCGAGCCAGAAGATGATTTCGCGTTGTTTCAAAAACAAATGCAAGGTGTCCAAAAAATGGAGACCGCGAACATTGCCAAAATAGAAAAAAATCCAAAGAAAAAAATCGATGCACAAACTTTAGCAAAACGTGCAGCGGCTGAAGGCCCAATGCATACCGATGCAACTGAGCTGTCTGATACTCAAGCCATGCTCAATCCTGTCGCGAGCCAAGCCGCGCTCAGTTATCGCATTGCTACGCTGCAACACAAAGTATTTGAAGATTTAAAAGCGGGTAACATTCGTTGGTTTGAAGCAGTCGACTTGCATGGTTGCACCGTTGAAGAAGCCCGTGTCGCAGTTTTACAAGTCATTCAAATGGCCAAAGATGAAAATCAAAATGTCATTAAAATTGTACACGGCAAAGGTCCGGAAGCCATTTTAAAAACCTATGTGAATGGTTGGCTGCGTCAACACCGCGATGTGCTGGCTTTTGTGAGTGCACCAGAGAAACAAGGTGGCACAGGTGCAGTTTTAGTGTTGCTAAAACGTGCTGAAAAGAACCCAAAGTTTAAACAGTAATCGGATTTTTGTCCAAAATAAGGCATTGGAATAGTTTTCTGCTACAATGCCGTCCTTGTTCAATATCAGTGTAAGTGAACACGTCTTATGTCTATGCAGCAATCCTACGCTAACATCTTAACTGCCGTTGGTGAAGACCTAACCCGTCCAGGTCTCCTCGATACGCCTATGCGTGCTGCTAAAGCTTTTTCGTATTTAACGTCTGGTTATAGCAAAAGCTTAGAAGAAGTGACCAATAATGCGGTGTTCCCATCAGACAACCGTGAAATGGTGCTGGTTAAAAATATCGAATTTTATTCACTCTGTGAACACCATTTATTGCCTTTCTATGGTCGCGTACATATTGCGTATTTACCTGAAGGTAATGTCCTTGGACTCTCTAAATTTGCACGCATTACCGAAATGTTTGCACGTCGTCTACAGATTCAAGAAAATCTGACGCAGCAGATTGCAGAAGCGGTTGCAGAAGTGACAGGTGCACGTGGCGTGGCAGTTATGATTGATTCTGCACATATGTGTATGATGATGCGCGGCGTAGGCAAGCAAGAATCGACTACACGTACCGTTTCCTTTATTGGTGACTTTAAAACCAATAAAGAAGAGCGTCGCGAGTTTTTAAGTGCAGTCCCTGAAAGCTATTAATTGAAACATTAAGCCTCAACCTCTGTTGGGGCTTTTTTTATGCATATATCATTGAACGATTCATTTTTTGTTTAGAGGAATACGCAATGTCAGCAATTTGGTTAGCAGGTCATGGTTTGACCCAAGGCGAACAGAGTATTGATTTTCCACGTCCAGACCGTTTGGTCCAAGGCAACCCACAGCGCAAGACCTATAGTCTATATGAACACCCACACATGGGCTGCGGGATTTGGCACTGTGAAGTTGGGTCATGGAATATTCAATTTGCCGACAATAAACAGGAATTTTTTCAAGTGATGGAAGGCTGCATCCGTATTCATGATGCTCACACTCAAAACTTCATTCAAGTCAAAGCAGGTCAGGCAGGAATTATTCCACCGAGTTTTATCGGTACATTTGAAGTGGTTGAAGCTGTTAAAAAATACTATGTGATTGTTGAGGTATAAAGTACCTGAACAACCGATTTGAAACGTCTTAGAACAGCTCGTGTTTAAGTCTGAGATTTAAACACTCAGGACTTTTTCAGTCACATGAATACAGTTCCGCCCTTTATTTTTGGCCGCATAGAGTGCAGAATCGGCAGTGTCTAAAAAGCGTTGATAGTCAGGATGACCATTATAAACCGTACAACCAATACTGACGGTCAAACTAAAATTTTGCCCATGAGCGGTACGAATTGGGGTTTCCTGTATCCGCATGCGAATCGTTTCAGCGATTTGTAAAGCACGCGTGAGATCACTATCGACCAACAACAATAAGAACTCTTCGCCACCGACACGGAAGGCATAGTCACTGCCCTTCGCTACATCCAACAAGACTTCAGCAATAAAACGCAGTGCCAAATCCCCTGCTGTATGCCCATACTTATCATTAATACGTTTAAAATAATCCGCGTCGATTGCCAATAGGCTGAGTGTCGCATCATTTTTACGAGCAAAATTAATTTCACGCGACACAATCGTACTTAAATAACGACGGTTTAAAAGTTGAGTCAGTGAGTCATTGCCTGAGTCTATATATTCGGTCACTTGAAACAGTTGATCGACCAAATGCTGGATCTGTCGGTTCACGTCACGAATTTCTTGAATGCGTTCTACCTTCTGAGCCTGATCCTGACAGTCGAGCATGTCAAAATTGAGGGTATCGACCTGTTGAATCAGCCTGATAATGGTCTCCACCTGCTCTGCACCTGTAAACGCATACGCTGCTTTATGCACAAACCATAGACCAAATTCCGACTTAGACAAAGCAATGTGTTGCAACTGCGGATGCTCGGAGAAGACTTTGAACATCAACTCATTTTCCCAGTCGAGTAAAATACTGCGCTGCTTATCTTTTTGTACTGCGACATCTTGCATTGCAGAAAATAAACGATAGCTATGCTTAACTTCATGGCTCCGCTCAGTATTGGCTTCATAGGATCTGCAAATAATTTCTGTCGCAAAACCCATAATTTGCAGCATATAACTTAGCATGTGGTGGTTATTTTCTAGCGGAAATTCAGCCAAGAGTTCCAAAATTTTGTTTTCAATCTCACGAATACCGCACATGATCAACCAAGAAGGAATGCTCACCCGCGCATGTACCTGCCCAACTTTTTGTTGTTTTTCAACTGCTGCACAATAAGCTTCATTCACAGCCACGTCGAAACTTTCAATGAGCCATTGGTTTAAACTGTTTTTTAAACGTTGTTGAATGATGTCATCTTTAAAAAAATCTGCAGCCTCAGGCTCCAAGACAATATTGCTATAAAATTCATTGACCAATACAGACGAATGCTGCTGAATAAAATTTTGCGCTTTAACGTGATCATTCACTGAATAATGTTGGAAAATTTTCCCCCACTGCTCGGCCAATTTAGCCATGCATTCATCATTCATAAAAATTACCTATTTATATATTTTTTAGACTTACTAGACATTTATGTGATTAATATAGCAAATTTCAATACTTATTTTCACCATCAGCTTTCATTTTCAGCGCTTTATAAAAAGTAAAGCTCACGTTTGGTTGTTTTAACAGCAATGACTTCCATAAAAAAAGCCCCATTAATGGGGCTTTGAAAAGAGGATCGAACTAAAAGAAATGGAGATAACTCAAACCCATCTGATCCCAATCTTTGCCTTTTTGCTGTTGATACTGCCAATGAAGCCTCAAGGCATTTTGCTGATTGAATAAATATTGCAACTGAGTATTCAGTCTGACTTGCCATTGATGGCTATCTTCCCAATATGGCAGCTCGACCTGTACCAAACTATTGATATGTTCGCTCCAGATGTTCTGACAGCCTACCGTTGGCCCAAGTCCCACGCGCCAACCTCGCTCTAAAGCTTTGCCTGCTTGAACATGATTTTGCAATTGTGCATAGCATAAATGTTGACGCGCCTGATCTGCCACACTATAGCCAAACTGACTGGATAGATTAAATACGCCGTGTTGATCTTGTTCACTAAATGTACCATCTCGATCTAGTGCCTCTTGTTGCCAACCCATGTTAAAACCCCAGCTTAATGGTGTTTTAAAGGCAGTCAGTGGACTGTAGGCATTGACCTCCAGCACATTTAGTTCTTGCAGTTTTAGTCGATCATCACGGTATTCGAGACTGCCGTCTAGAAACTTAAGCTGTGTACCCAAACGGAAACCGCCTTGCGGGTCAATCAAGTCATGATAGGCCTGACGATGGCTCAGTCGGAAATAAGTGTCACCTTGTATCTCACCTGCTTCAAGCTGAACGGTTCGCGCATTGTGGCCTTTTACTGGATCTACTTTTGGCGCTTCGACCACTTGACGTTGCTTTTCCAAGTCAATCTGACTCCGCAAACCCAGCAGTTGTCGAATACGCGGTTGGGCGTCTTCTGCCGCAATCTTTTGTGCAATTAACTGTAAATACACATGGTCATAGGCCATTTCTAAAATACGTGCCTGATCCACCAAGGCATAGCGATTCAAATAATCTTGCATTTGAGCAGGTTTAAGTTGCGCAACCTGATGCGCAGCCGCTGCCAAGGCTTGTCCGTGTTGTTTGGCTTGTGCCAACAACTGAGTTTCTAAAGCTGGACGGTAAACACTTTCTGCAATTAGATGGTTTTCATCGACCGCCTTAATAGTCTCAACAGGAATCGCAGCGGTTTTAAATTGTTTTTGTAGGTTGACCTCTGGCCGTACCAAATCAATTAAACCCAGTAAACGATAGGCACAGTTATCACTGATAAAATAGTAAGGAAATTGCACATGCTTGAGTTCCCAAATATGCTCAACCATGGTTTTGGTTTCTTCTGGCGTCAGGGCTAACTCGTACTCCCACAAATCGCGGCTTTCCAAATCACCATATTCTTTCACTTTTCGATAGTACGGCATGAGTGAGTACTCACCTGGGTACTGCCCGGTTAAGCCCTTCCATGCAAAAGAAAAGCTGTCGCTATTGGCCACTGTCGCTGCATAATTCACGGCATAAGAAACTAAGTTCAGCTGTTTTTGGTCTTTAGGATCAAGCCTTAACAGGGTATGCCCAAACATCGAACTGGGATTGCCCATAAAGTCCGTAGCGTAAATTAAAGTCGCCTTATACGGCTTAATTTGCCCAAGCCACTCATCCAGCTCAGGACATGAGGCTTTAGGCAGTTGGTTTGATACAATATTCAGTTGTCCTATGAGCCATTTTGAACGTGCCGGAAAGCGACATTGAATCGATTGATTGGCTTCGGCTGGGGTAAAAAGTGCTGAAATATTGGCATCAAGCTCTTGTTTGAGCTGAGTTTGTCCGTGTTCGCTATAAAAAAATGGGCGATAAGTGACTTCACTTTGTCCTGAGACATTGGCATACATCAAACGTTGCCAAGTCACATTTGAGGCTAGCTTCAGCTGCTGTGCTTTTTCAATATAAAACTCTGCTGAGCTAGGTGCTTGAGCAAAGATGCTGGTGCTGAATAGCACACTAAAGAGGAGGACAACAGATTTCATGCAGTGTTAGCTATTCTTCTTTTTTAGATATGAAAAACCCTGCCTGAATGGCAGGGTTTTATGGTGCAATTAAACGTATGCTTTTAATAAGCTATCCGTTGCCATGACTGCTTGTAAAGATGCTAATACTTGAAGCGCATCTTGGTTTTCAGCTGAATAGATTTTTGCGAAGTTTTGTTTAGACACTTCAAAGAAACGTGCTTTATCTTCAGACTGGATGTTCAGTAATTCAGCCAGTACATTTAGACTTTCGCCCTCACCAACTGCCATATCACGCGCCAATGCTTCCGCATTTTCGTTGGTAAATGTTACTGCCTGAGCAGTCACGGTACCTGTACCGCTACAACCTAAAGTACCAAAGGTAATACCGAAAAGTTGGTTAGCAAAAAGACCATTGGTTGTACCCGCTAAAATTTTAGCGACTTTACCAGACTGGCCAGCCCAAATTTGTGAACCAATACCACAACCGACGTCATTATCTGCAAATGTAGCGGTAGAACCAACAGCCAAAACCGCAGCCAATGCTATTTTTTTCAACATAAGGTTTCTCCAGACTCGATTATCTCCGAGTATTTTTATTGTTCCCATTGTGTGTATTTTGAGCTACACCCTTGTAAGATAGCCGTAACAAGCGCATAACGCAAAACAATTTATACTAAAGTGAAGTGAATATTTAAAAATGTGCTTTAGCGGTATAAGGACCAACTGCCACGTAGATCTCGTTTCCCTAAAATCTTTAACACCAACACCAGACTGAGCAGTAGCAATAAATACCAAGAACCCAACTTGCCCCAACCGACCATATGCCATGCATCGACTTGACTTGGGTACAACCAGATTTGGTAAAACGTACTGATATTTTCCGCAATCCAAATAATAAAAGCCAACAGTAAAAGTACGGGTAACATCGGCAGTTGAAAACGGTGCTGCTGTAATTCAAAGCCAATCTTGGTTTTCCAAAACAGCACTATGCTCCACGCAAACAAAAGATAGCGAATATCGGGAACAAAAAATTTGGACATAAAGTTGATATAAGACAACACCGCTAAGGTTAGCATGGCGGAGAAACGGGGCAAGTGTTCAAAAGAAATATGATAAAGACGCAATGAACGCGCAAAAAAACTGCCCACAGCCGAATACATAAAACCTGCAAACAAAGGCACTGTTAAAATTTTAAACACGGCGGGATGCGGATACTGCCAAGATGCAATTTGCGGATGAGTCAAAAAGATTTCCATCACCATTGCCATCACATGAAATAATGCAATCACTTTAGCTTCGGCCCAAGACTCAAGTTTTAAATACAGCAGACAAACTTGAATCAGCACGGCATAAAACAGTAGATAGTCATAACGGAAAAAGCCGAAATATTCCTGACTTCCCATACTGGCTGTGAGCGCAAAAGCCAATAACAACAATATCCCAAATAAGGCAGCCGAAGCTGCCTTAGATGAGAACTCAAAACATGATTTTAAAATCGTGATCACGCATGAACCCTAATTGAATTGAAGCTGTGAAACTTAGAGATATTTGGCACTGTATTCATGCACAGTATCAATAAAGGCTTTCGGGTTTTCAGGATCAACCCACTGGGTAATGCCATGCCCTAAGTTTGCAACATAACCCGTTTTCTCACCGCCTGCATAAGCGTCATCCAACATGGCTTTGGTGGCTTTCACGATGGTCTCATGCGAACCATATAATGTTGCAGGGTCTAAGTTGCCTTGCAGTGCCGCACGGTCAGCCACCGTTTGGCGAGCCACATTTAATGGTGTCGTCCAATCTAGACCAAAAGCATCCGCCCCTGTTGCCACCATTGGCTCTAACCACTGACCACCACCTTTGGTGAATAAAATGACTGGAACTTTACGTCCTTCATTTTCACGTTTTAAACCTGCAACAATTTTTTGCATGTATTTTAAAGAAAACTCTAAATATTCACGGTGCGCCAATGCCCCGCCCCAGCTGTCAAAAATCTGTACGGCTTGAGCACCTGCATCAATTTGCGCATTTAGATAGTCAATCACCGCATCAGCCAAACGATCGAGCAGCGCATGTAAAACTTCAGGTTGCGCATACATCATTTGCTTAGTGAAACGAAAATCTTTGCTCGAACCACCTTCAACCATATAAGTTGCCAGCGTCCAAGGGCTGCCTGAAAAGCCAATTAATGGCACTTGGCCGCCAAGCGCAGAACGGATCGTCTTGACTGCATTCATCACATAGTCGAGATCAGATGCAGCATTAAACTGAGGTAAATTCGCCACATCTTGTTCAGTACGAACCGTTTTATGAAATTTAGGCCCTTCCCCAGCTTCAAAATAAAGCCCTAAACCCAAAGCATCGGGTACAGTTAAAATATCTGAAAATAAAATGGCAGCGTCGAGCTCATAACGACGTAAAGGCTGTAAAGTTACTTCACACGCAAATTCGTTATTTTTACACAGCGAAAGGAAATCACCCGCTTGAGCACGGGTTGCACGATATTCAGGTAAATAACGTCCTGCTTGACGCATCATCCAGACGGGTGTGGTATCTACAGGTTCACGTAATAAAGCACGTAGAAAACGATCATTTTTAAGCGTCGTCATTTACTTTCCCATCTCAATTAAATTTGCTCACCATCATAACAAAAAGGTCGAATTTTTAATAACTTCTCATAACACTAAAATTCGATCAGGACAAAGATGCAAACGAATATTTACACAAAACAAATACTGCATCTCCATCTTTTTTCTGTAATACTTGACTAGTTTTTACTTTGTAAATGAATAATTCTTAAGGTTGAATTACATGTTCGTTCGCACAATACTCGCGATGAGTTTAAGTTGCATTCTTGCTGGTACAGCGTTTGCTGCATCTACTACTGAACAACCTTTGACGCCCAAAAAGATCATTGGTACTTCAGTTCAAGATCCTATTGATCCTTTAGCAACAGATGTCGCTTCAGCTTCTACTGCGGTTGCAAATAGCCAAATTACAGCAAAAGAACAAGCAGACTTAAACCAAGCTTCGCAAACTTTAGATCAACTTGAACAATCTGAAGATAAAACCGCTGACGTTGGTGCTGCACCAAGCAAAACCACCCCTGCACCGACCACCACGACGACCAATCCTGCTGCAGCAAAAGCATCGTGGACATTAAATGGTCTAAACAGTGCAGAATGGTTTGACAATATTGGTAAAGGCCAATTCCCTGTCTATGCACGTGCTCACGTGATGCTGAATAATGCACATGCGTCTCCGGGTGCAATTGATGGCATGAGCGGTAAAAATACCCTCAAAGCCATTGCTTCGTTCCAGCAAATGAGCGGTTTAAAAGCAACAGGCACTTTAACCAAAGAAACTTGGGATGCCCTACTGGCAAGCCAAGGTTCTAAGCCTGCATTTATTGAATACACCATTACCGAAGCAGACCTAAAAGGTCCTTATGCCGCATCAATTCCACGCGATTATGCACTACAAGCCAAAATGAAAGGTTTGTATTACACTCGCGTGACTGAAATGTTGGGTGAAAAGTTCCATATGGATGAAGACTTTTTGCAGAAGTTAAATCCAAAAGCGACCTTCAAAAAAGCGGGCGAAAAAATTATTGTGGCCAATATCCGCAATGAAGTGCCAGAAGACATTCATTTGATTGTTGCACACAAAGGTGCAAAACAGCTGTATTTATTTAACAGCCGCAACCAAATGATTGGTTCTTTCCCTGCAACCATTGGTAGCTCGGACACTCCATCGCCAGCGGGTACCTATAAAGTCACTGGTGTTGCACCAAATCCATGGTATAGCTACTCGCCAAGTAACTTTGTACAGGGTAAAAACTTAAAACCACTTTCTCTACCACCAGGTCCGAACGGTCCTGTAGGGAATATCTGGATTGGTTTAAGCAAAAAATCATTTGGTATCCACGGTACACCAAACCCTTCTGCTATTTCTAAAACAGCATCACACGGTTGTATCCGTTTGACCAACTGGGATGCTAATGATCTTGGCAAAAAAGTGAAGTCAGGTGTTACGGTTAAATTCTTAGAATAATTGGCTTTCTAAGGTATTTACGCTATAAAAGGTGTTCTCTTGAGAGCACCTTTTTTTATTACAACAATATAAAAATGACGATGAACGCTTTAAAAATAATACTGCCCGTAGCCTGCTTACTAGCTTTCTCAACTTATAGCTTTGCCGAATTAGATGAAGAAATCGTGACCAGCGTGGATGCTTCTGCTTATGCGGTGGAATCTGACCATCCATTTGACAGTCTGGATGATCATGAAAAAATCCGTCACCCCCACAATACATTCCAGAGCAAGACAGTCTCAGAGAGCCACTTTTGAATGCACGCTATTACGTCATCGCAGGTAAATCTCCGATTCACTATTACGTGATTCGAACAGAGCAAAAGCCTAAACTGCTTTATTTAAACCAGCCCCACTCTGCAGTTTTTTCAATAGGCGAGGCTTATGCTGAAAATCGAGAAAAAATCACCCTACAGCCCCAACTCAACAACACCGTCAAAGATCATGAGCTGTTTTCGATTATGCCTGTCGCTCAGCATCTCGCAATGATTTTTCGTACTCGCTATGCCTATACCCCTACAGAGTTAAAAGCTAATGCGGTTATGAACTCCATCTATGCCAACAATCGCTACCGATACAGCTATGAAATTATTGAAATTGACACGAATGGCAAACAGCTCCACCGCGTGCAATTTGTGGCTCCAACCATTGAAGATGGAATGAGTTTTGGCCCCAAATGGGATGAAGACTTATTAGATTATAATAATGCAATACTGGAATACAGCACCAAGTCTCCAGGCGACTACCAAACCGTACACCCTTATAACCTTGAAACCCGCTATGAATACAGACAAGGTCAATTGAAGCACTTTGAACAGAAAATTCTGCTCACCGCCAGTGACAAAGTGTTCTTAAAGAATCCACCCAACTCGATTAATTATGAAAATTATCTCGATGATCAAGATGTACCACTCTCCGTTGAAAGCAGTACTTGCCTCGATGACTATTTTGTTTTTAAAGACAAAGCAGCTCCACTCGGTGTGAAATGGGGCAATGACTGGATGCAACAGCAGCCGAATCTACATCAACAATTTTTAGCTGAATATGCGCAAGGCAAAAACTACGTCTGGAAAGATTTCCGCGTACGGTATTGTTATTTAAACTAAGGCTGCAATGTTGTGTTTAATCATTTCAATATTGAAACGCAACATTGCAAATTCACTATTTTAGAGACAAATATAAAACGCTAAAATCACTCCATAGATTAAAAATAAGATTGGAGTTCAAAATGGATGCTTTCATTCATCGCAGTCAAGACCGTGGTCATGTCAATATCGGTTGGCTAGAGTCTAAACACAGTTTTTCTTTTGGCAGTTGGTATAACCCTAAATATATGGGCGTAAGTGCTCTACGTGTCATCAATGACGACGTGATCGCGGGTCATCAAGGTTTTGGGCAGCACCCCCATGACAATATGGAAATCTTGACCTGTGTGCTTAAAGGTACCATCACCCATAAAGACAGCATGGGCAACCATGGTGGTATTTCTGCAGGTGAATGGCAACTGATGAGTGCAGGTACCGGTGTACAGCACAGTGAAATGAATCAGGGTGATGAGCCAGTACATTTGCTACAAATTTGGATTACCCCAAATCAAAGGGATGCAGCACCAACCTATCAGCAGATTCGTCTTGATCCACATGAGCAGCCAAATCAATGGCATGTGATTTGTGGTCCAAATGACAATGCTGCAATGCATATCCGTCAAGATGCCGAAGTCAAAACGGCTGTGATTGAAAAAAATCAAATGCTAGAAGTTAAAACTACACAGCATATTAACTATGTGCATGTAATTTCAGGTTCTATCCAAATTGCAGAACATACTCTTCATGCAGGTGACGCGATTGCGTTCTTAGAAGCAAGCGACGTTAAAGCTTTGGAAGAAGCACAAGTGATTTGGTTTGATTTGCCTGAAGTCAAATAAGTCATCACTCACAATAAAAAGCCAACGTCTCGACGTTGGCTTTTTTAATGCAGAACTCAATCAGTTGTTTCATTTGGTTTAGAGAACATTCACCGCAAGTAACGCTACAGCAGCAGGTAAGGCTTGAATGTAGATAATTTTCTTACTGGCGGTCAACCCACCATAAATCCCAGCAACCAAAACGCAGCCTAAAAAGAAATTGGCCAGTGGCAGTGCATAAGTTTCAGGTGCACATAATGCCCAAAATAAACCTGCAGCCAAGAAACCATTGTATAAACCCTGATTTTGCGCCATAACTTTGGTCAGTTGTGCTTTTTCGGGCGTATTGCCAAAGGCTTTTAAACCATAGGGCTTATCCCATAAAAACATCTCTAAAACTAAAATATACACATGCAACAGTGCAATTAAAGCAATCAAAATTTGTCCCATCATATGCTTTATCCTTATTTTTGATGAATGATGCTAGATCAGCTTCACAGCTGATCTAAGTCGAAAACGGTTAAGGTTTCAAAAGTACTTTACCCTGACGTGCGCCTTGCGTCGCTTTCAGTGCTGCATCTTTAATTTGTGCAAAGCTGAAGATGCCTTCAACAGGCAGCAGTAATTTTTTCTGTGCAGCAAGCGTCAATAACTCTACAATTAACGCCTTTTTGCGTTCAGCAGACAATTGCTTATTCACCACACTCGCCCAAAAGCCTTTGATTGTGGCTTGTTTAAAAATCAGATCTCCCGAAGAAATCTGCATGGTCTCACCCGTCATGCTGCCAAATGAAACCAATAGACTATTTTCACTCAGCAAAGCCAACATTTCACCACTGGCCTGACCACCAATGGAGTCTACACCCGCAATCAGTGGCTGATCTGCATGAATCGCTTTGACTTGTTCTTTCCAATCGGCTTGGTCTGTTGCCACCACATTTTGAATGCCTAAGGCCTGCATTTCAGCTACAGCCTCAGTACGGCGAACCAAATGAATCACCTTTTGACCACGCGCTTTTGCAATCATTGCCACGGTTTTACCCACCGCACCATTGGCGGTGTTCTGAATCAACCACGAATCTGCTGGTAAGTCGATAAAATCTAAGAGCATCAGTGCACTGATCGGCATCCCAATCAACTGCGCTGCCGTTTCGTCATCAATCGCATCAGTTAAAGGCACTATGCCATGCGCTGGCGCAATAAAATACTCAGCCCAACTGCCATGAACTGCAGCAACTGCTACACGCTGCCCTATCGATACGCCTTGTACACCCTCACCAAGCGCATCAATCACACCCACAGCTTCACTGCCACCAATTGCAGGCAGTGTTGGCTTATAACCATAACTACCACGCACTGTCCACACGTCATGGTTATGCATTGGCGATAGAATCATTTTAATACGTACTTCACCCGCTTTCGGTTCAGGTTGCGGCATATCTGCAGCTTCCAAGACGTCAACAGGTTCACCAAAATGGTGATGAATAATACTTTGCATTTGCTATTCCTTTATCGGCTGTAATAGTTGTTGGGTAGTTTCCAAAGCGAGGTAAAGGGGCTGCTTATCTCGGGCCAGTCTTGCCAATAAAGCTGCTCCCAACCACAGTTGATACATCGTCTGTGCCATTTTTTCAGCGTCAATATGCGCTGGAATTGAACCGTCTTGCTGCCCGGCTTGGATTAGACCCGAAATACGTTCTGTTAACTTACGCACCCCGAAGTTCAAAATCTGACGCATATCTTCAGATAAATCTGAGACTTCTGCTGCCAATTTGACGATTAAACAATTCTCCGCCCATCCCCCATCGCTATGATGTTCAATATCACTTTCAATATGTGATGAGTTATCAATCCATGCTTGCCAAAGTGCCATCAGGCTTGCATAGGCGCTTCGCTGTTCTTGCTGTATCAGCTGATCGATTTTGACTTTATAGTCGGCCAGATACTGCTGGAGTAGCGCACAGCCGAAAGCCTCTTTCGAAGCAAAGTAGTAATAGAATGAACCTTTCGGCACATCACAATTCTTTAGAATTTCCTGTAAGCCCACTCCGACAAAACCTTTATGTAATACCAGTTGAAAACTGCTATTTAAAATGTGTAGTCGTGTTGCTTCGCTTTTGTCTGATCGTTTCATATCCACACTATAAATCAATAATAGACCAGTCGTCTATAAAATAATGCATCTACCTTTGATACTTCATCTCGAATCATTGGATTACATATAAATTTTGCTGATTAAATTTTAAATATAAATGATTGAAATAAATGTTATATTATACCATAACGATAATTTTCAATTCATCTTATGTCTACACCTTCACAACGTTTACAAGCGATTGATGCCCTCAGAGGATTGGTTATTCTGATTATGATGGTCGACCATGTCAGAGAAACTTTTTATCTCCACCAGCAAGTCCCCGACCCGATGCTGATTCCAGGAACTGAAGAATCCCTTTTCTTTAGCCGGATCTTGGCTCACTTATGTGCCCCTGTTTTTGTGGTATTAACAGGCTTATCGGCTTATCTTTACCAAGCAAAAAACAACAGTGTTCAAATGACCCGTGAATTTTTACTCAAGCGCGGTCTATTTCTAATTTTTCTCGAACTGATCATTATCAACTTCGCTTGGACTGGACAGTTCCCGCCCGATGTCATCTATTTACAAGTGATTTGGGCCATTGGTCTGAGTATGGTGGTTTTAGCAGGCTTAATTGGGCTATCGCAAAAATGGCTCTGGGTGATCAGTCTCAGCATTATTTTTGGACATAATGCGCTGGATCAAGTGTCATTTTCGCAGATGCCGACCCTGCAAAATCTGTGGTTTATTTTACATGAACGTGGTTGGATCGAATTTGGAGATCTGATTCGTTTTAGAACCTCTTACCCAGTACTGCCTTGGATTGGGGTGATTACCCTCGGCTATTGCATCGGTCATACCGTATTTAAAAGCACACACGATGTCGCAAAAAGAAATCAAATCTTGTTAGGCTTCGGGCTTGCCAGTATCAGTTTATTTATCGTTTTAAGAATGATCAATCTCTATGGCGACCAAGCATGGTCAATCATGCCGACCAGCACTGAAACCGTTATGAATTTTTTGAACTTGACCAAGTATCCGCCATCGCTGCTGTTTATTTTGTGGAATGTCGGACTAGGTTTAGTCCTGTTAGTGTTACTTCAAAAGGTTGAAAGTAAACCTTGGATCAAACCCTTGATTGTCTTTGGTTCCGTGCCGATGTTCTTCTATATCGTACACTTATATGTGCTGAAAGCCCTCTATCTCACTGCGGTCACACTGTTTGGCACGACCCATGGCGAATACTTCGGCGTCGATCATGTCTCCACCCTCTGGCTCATTTCGATTATTTTAACTGTGGCTCTCTATCCGTTGATGTTAAAATTCTCAGCCTTTAAACATAAAAACAAACACATTCGCATTCTTAAATACCTCTAAGGATTTAAGGTGTATAACCCATTTCACTGAAATAACATTGATGCTTAGTCCAACTAGGCATCAGATTTCCCAACACTCGGCAAATATGCTTTATGCGCCAACGAATGTCTGAAGCAAAAAATTTACTTTGCTTTAGCCTGCAATGCTAAGCAGATTGAAATTAAAACCATCCCAATCCAGCCGATTGGTGCAAGTTGTTCTCCCACCAACAGGATTGCAAATACAGCGGCAATCAAAGGCTCAAACAAGGTCAAAGTAATAACTTTACTGGCAGTCACGGTTTTTAAGCCATATCCAAATAAAACATAGCCCAAAAACATGGGGATCAACATCATATAACCCACGACATAAAGGTTGATGTTTTCTTCAAACAAGTTTGAACCTGTTATCCATAAAGTCGGAAGTAATAATAAAGAACCAAGCCCGAAGATGAGCCCCATTGACGCTTTTGCATCCATTCCTTGGTCAATCATTCGTTTTGCCGCCCAAGAATATAAAGCATAGGTCAATCCCGCAACCGCCCCTAAAGCAATACCCAACATTGGTCGATTTTGGGACAAATGCTCCGTGGTTGCTACAGCATGTGATTCCCCGAGAGAAAGTAGCGCAACGCCCGTCACTCCCAATACGAAACTCATCAGCCATGTCATCGAAAGTGCTTTTCGGTCAAACACCCTTTCTAAAAGTGCAGTAAATAAAGGCGCCGTACCAATCGACACGACCGTACCAATGGTGATGCCTGCATAGTGCATCGATGAATAAAAGGCCAAAGGATAAATAAAAACCGCAATTACACCTACACCGAGCATCACTGCATTGGCTTTGACATGTACCAGATGGTAGATAATACTTTTTCGCGCCAAAAGTGCCTGTAACAGTCCACCACCACCCATCGCAGCAGCGCCAATAGCCAAAGGACTCAAATTAGGTGCAAAAGATGCCACTGTGCCCGTCGTTCCCCATAGAAAAGCAGCGAACAGCACCGCGATGAAACCATAATTCGGTACCGCAGAAACAGACTGATTCACGTACTAATTTCCTGTGCTAAAAGTGTTTTCACCATCGCCGTTGCAGCTTGTACTTTTTCACTCGAGCTTTCCAAGCCCGCTCGCGCAATCGATCCCTCTAGAATAAAAGACAACAACAAAGCCATTTGTTTGACCTTATCTACGTCCAAAATGATAAGGGCAAGCTGTGTAGAGATAATGTTTTCAATTTCATCCTTATGCCGTTTTACAGCCAAGCGCTCGGCGCTGTGCGCTGGGAACTCAGCAGCAGCATTCAACAAACCACAGCCCCGAAAACCTTTTTCATAGGCAAACTCAGCATGGTCTTGATAGGCTTCAAAAACCGCGACAATTTTATCAATAGGGGTATGCGCTTGTTGGTTTCGAAGCGCATACAAATCTAACCACTCTTGATGCCGTGCTTCTATATAAGAGGTAATCAGGTCAGCCTTGGTCGGGAAATTATTATATAAGGACATTTTGGCAACTTTGGCCTTATCGGTAATGCTATTAATCCCTGTACCGGTAATGCCATCGTTATAAAACAAAATTGCGGCTGCATCCAAGATTTTCTGTTTCGCAGTTTTCGTATTCATCACATTCAACTAAGTAGACCGATCTACCTAATTTATAGAATCTGTAAAAATATGCAAGCCACCTTTGCTTATTTAATGAAGGAAATATCAGATGAATCAAATACAGGAGAATACCCTTCAATCACCCCATTACAATGACGGTTGATAGCAAAGTGAAACAGAACAATCGCTCTATACTTTTACAAAGCATATGTAGTTCAAACTTATAGGTAATGAGTTGCTAGATAAATCAAACGAAGGATGCTAAAAACCGCACAGATGAAATTGAGAAACTTTCGAAAAACTGATCTACAGAAATGACTGCTACACAGTACAACTGCATAGTCTCTATAACTGCTTGTCTGAAACGAATAGTGGATCTAAAAAGGGATCGAGTTGGACAGCTCAATAGTTATAAAAGAAGGTTAAATACCTTAAATAAAAAAAAGCAGTAAGAGAAAGTCTAACTGCTTTTTTTAGAATTTGATCACTGCCGATCTATGTGGTGTGCCCCACACTACTTGCCGTAATGGCCCAACTTAAACTTGGGTTATTGATTACTGATTAATTTTAGTTTGTATTTAAAAATAATTTGGCGGAAGCGGTGAGATTCGAACTCACGGAGGACTCACACCCTCGTCGGTTTTCAAGACCGGTGCATTAAACCGCTCTGCCACGCTTCCATGGGCGCTATCATATAAATAAAAATATTTTTTGGCAAATATTTTTCATCTCACGGCCTGCAAAAAGCCACTATTCAGCTAAAAAATGTTCAATCTCAATAAGATATTAAATTTACAGCCTCTATAGGATGGAAAATTGATCAATAACTCTGGCATCTTTTAAAAATTAACTTTAAAAAAGGCATAAAAAAAACCCTGACTTAGTCAGGGTTTTTGAATTTGGCGGAAGCGGTGAGATTCGAACTCACGGAGGACTCACACCCTCGTCGGTTTTCAAGACCGGTGCATTAAACCGCTCTGCCACGCTTCCATGGGCGACATCATATAAACATTCAATCTACTTGGCAAATACTTTTCTTCAAAAATCACACCAAGTGGCTAAAATTAAAACAAAATATTTTAATTCTCTGAACTTTCAGGTCTTTCATAACGAATTGAATTGACATACCAGTGTTTTTTTCCAGTTGGCGTCAACACTTCAATTTCATCATCGACTTGTTTGGAGAGTAAAGCACGTGCCATCGGCGAGTCGATGGAGATGTGCTGCGGGTGATGATCGTAAATTTCATCCACCCCGACGATGCGTAAGATTTTTTGTTCCCCTGCATCATTTTCAATTTCGACCCAAGCCCCAAAATAAATCTTGCCAGCCTGCTCTTCAGAAAAGTCGATAATACGAAGTTCTTCGAGACGTTTTCCCAAGTAGCGAACCCGTCGATCAATCTTACGTAAAAGCTGTTTGTTGTACTGATATTATAACCCCATGACTAAACATACTATTTACAACCCAATCAAATTGACAATTGATCAAATATTGTTAGCCTAATAATTAAACACCCAATAATATGTACTAAAAATTATATGCCTTATGTTCGAAAGATTTATGTAAATTACACTGACTGTACTACAAGAAGAGTATTAACGTTACCATCGATCCTTACTGAAAAAGGTGTGGTGATTTCTCACTTAAGGTATTTGGCTTGGTTCAACTCAAAAAGTGAGGCTTGGAAAGAACGCTCAAGTTTCGCTTTGCAGCTTTTGCTGAAATATATCAATGCCGTTCCGAATATTGAAAGTGCTACGATACTACTCAAATCATTTACAGAATCTCTAGCTACAGGGACAATCAATTATAAAACCCTTACTGATCCTCTCGATCTTTATTGGCGACCTAGAACTATCACTGACACTAATAACTTATTATTTCACATCACACACTATACTGACTTCTTAGCTCTACAAGATGAATATAACTCTCCAAGAGTTAACCCTTTTCGTAAAGCAACCAGCTATGAGGAACGCCTTAATTGGTGTGCCTATTACCACAAACAAGCAAATGTATTCCTAAACCATTTAACAAATAAAGACAAAGCAAATATTACCCAACAACAAGTACGCTTAGTTGGCTCATTACAAGAAAATCAATATGATACGGAATATGCAATCCGTTTCCCTGAAAACCAAATCGAAAAGCTTCTCTATTTAGGATTTGAGAAAAATGGGCAATTCGACTATAAATCACAAGCTATTACAATGCTTATGAATTATGGAGGGTTAAGAAAAAGCGAGGTTTTTCACCTTTTCATTTCTGATATTACTTTGCACCCGAATCATTCGAAGGAAGCTTTGGTTCGTGTTTATCATCCAATTATAGGAAGTTCACCTGATCCAAATTATAGAAATAGGCAAGAGTATCTTCTTTCCAAAACATCATATAAGCCAAGAAACACCTACTCATTTTCTGAACGATTATACTCAGGCTGGAAGACACCGTTATTAACTTCTAAAGATGGCTACTTTGAAGTACTTTTTAACCCACCTGAAAAAGCACGAGAATTTCTAGCAGTTTGGATAAACTACTTAAAATATCAACGTGTTGAGCCGCCAAAAAATAATCCCCACCCTTTTGCATTTACTAATAGCTTAGGAGCACCAGAAACAATTAAAAACTTCCAAAGGCTTCATAAAAATGCAGTAGAACGAATCGGCCTAGAATGTAAAAAAGAACTTGGTACAAGTGAACATGGCCATAGACACGCTTACGGCTTCAGGGCTAGAACAGCGGGTCTAGATCAAATAGCAATTCAAAAAGCAATGCATCATAAAAGTCCTATCTCCTGTTTAGTCTATATCAAACCAACGCTAGAAGAAGTCAAAGAAAAATTAAGAGGCATAAAATGATAAAACACTTCAATCTAAGAAATATTAGTAAGTCAGGAGTTGCAACCTCTTATTCACCCTTTCCAAATTTTGAAGACTTAAAAAAAACTTGTAAGCAATTAGGGATTACAAATTCTGTTATTTATAAGAAAAGCTATCGTCAGCATAATTTACCAGCACACCCTGAACGTATTTATGATGAGTGGGTAAGCTATAAGGACTTTTTTGATATTCCAGAAATTATTACTGATCCTAGACAGTATCGTGGACAACCAGCCCCTCTAAACTTTTAATATATTTCTGTTCAAAGGCTTCTGGACTTAACCAGCCGTTTGCAGAATGTCTTCTGACTCGATTGTAATAAATTTCAATATAGTCAAACAAGACAGCATTCGCTTCTTTTCGAGTCGAAAACACACTGCCATGTACCACATGACCTTTTAATGTATGAAAGAAGCTTTCAGTCACTGCATTATCCCAACAGTTTCCACGTCTAGACATACTCTGAGTACAATCATTTTTCAGTAACAGCGCTCTAAAATCACGACTACAGTACTGTGAGCCTTGGTCCGAATGAACCATAACACCAGTTGGATAACCCTGACGAGCCATTGCATAGTTAAACGTATCACACACCAACTGGCGGTCTATTCGATGGCTGGTTTGCCACCCCACGATACGACGGCTAAATAAATCTAGCATCACACATAAATACAACCAACCTTCTTTAGTGCGGATATAGGTAATGTCTGTTGTCCAGACTTTATTAGGCTGAGTAACTGTAAATTGGCGATCCAACAAGTTGGGTGCTGTAGGCAAACGATGGGTTGAATCAGTCGTATGCTTGTATTTACGTGCAATCCTGCTACGTAAACCAAGCTTTTTTAGCATCCTTCCAATAGTACGTTCGCTCATGTTGTAACCTAAATCATGCATGTCATGTACTAATGAAGGTGCACCCAATCGTGCATGATGCTGCCAATATACGGCTTTTAAGTCATTATATTTCTGTGCCGTATTGGCTTGACGTTTTCGCCAGGCATAATAGCCTGAAGTGCTGACACCTAGGTATTTACAGGCAGAAGATACGGTGACTTCATTCATATCTAGATCTTGAATTACCGTGTACTTTTCTTGGCATGATCTGTTAGAAAGTACACATGCGCTTTTTTTAAGATGTCATTGGCTTCCTTGAGCTGTTTGACTTCTTTCTCTAATTCCACGATCCGCTGTTGTTCTGGTGAAAGTTGACGTTTGCTTGAACCTGCCGGATTGGTTTCACGAATCCATTTATCTAATGTTGAATAACCCACACCTAATTTCTGGGCGATTGCAGCTACAGACTCGTGTGAGTTTGAAAGTGCATAATCAATCGCTTGCTGTTTAAATTCGGGACTAAAACGTTTAGCCATTTCTTGAATCTCCAAAGATTAAAGTTACGTTATCTTTAGAGGGACGTGCTGTCCATTATTTTGTCTAGGATCATACTTATGTAGATCTAAAGAAAATTATTCATGCACAAAACTTAAAGAATGCGAAAGAATATAAAGACTTTGTTAACAAACAAAATGATTTATCAATACCACTTGATCCACAAGGTAGCTATGGAGATGAATGGGAGAATTGGTTTAAATTCTTAGGAAAAGAGGAGCCCTTTAAGCCCGATTTTATTTCTTATGAGTATCATGACTGGGCTACTAAAATAATTGAATTTATGAAAGTAGCTCGAGGTGGTGGTACAAAAGAAAGTCATTTATGTCGATTCGTACGTCTATACATAGAAAGATTTGATAAAAGTAAATCTCCTCATATTTTTCTTGTTCAGGAAAAATTCGACGTTAAGCCCTTTCGAAATATTCTTGAAAATTTCGAATCTGATCATATGAGAAGAAAACTTGTGATTGCGGTAAACGAGTTTCTTGATTATATCATTAATAATGACCTGACTATTGAAGATGAAGATACAGGAGAAATTGTACGAGTTGATAATGCACGTAACCCCTTTACTCTATTATTAGCTCAACAGAATATTTCATCTTCCTCTTTACGCTCTGAAACAACCAAACCTTGCTTACAGTATCATTTTGTTAAAAAAGCACAGAACTGGATTATTCCCGTAACAGCAAAGAACTTTAGAGATCTTAGCCACTTACAAAAATTTGATGTTGATTGGGTTAAGATTAATTCCAATTTGATTGATCCTAATGACAAAGATTGCATCTACAAAAGAATAGATGATCAATACTATTTGTGGTGTCCAATTGATTGGATACATACATACGCTTTAACAAAGGTGCCATTGAGGGGCAGACAAATTGCTTATAACGACTCTGGTGAAGCCGATAAGTACATTGCTGATCTTGATGAACATAATCAAATCATTTGGATAGAAAATCCTTCGCTATTTGCTGGCTTGACTAAAGAGCAATCTTTTATACAACGTATGCCAGATGGACAATTAGGTATGTTCACTACTACCAATAAAACCAATAATAATGGATTAGGTTATACCGTTCCCTGGATTCCAGAAGATCTTGCATATTGGCTAATAAAATTAAGAAAATGGCAACAAAAGTATAATGCTATTAAGGCTCCTAGCACTTGGTTAGACTGCCAAAGAACTAACTTAAATGAGTTACAAAGAAAATCTAAAGGTATAAATTGCTTTTTATTTAGAAGATTTGGGGATTTTGAACCAGCAGCGGTGTCTAATGCATTAACACCTCGATTAGCAACTGCTCTTTACTATATACAACCTACTAATCTTAACTTATCAACTCTTGAAGGTAATCCAGCAACAATAGGTGCATATAAATCAAAATATACTCCACATAGTATGCGTGTAAGCCTCATAACAGCATATGTCATAGAGATGGGCATGCCTATCGAGATAGTTATGAAAATTGTTGGGCATAGTTCAGTAATCATGTCCATTTATTACTGCAAAGTTTCCCAACAGGATATAAGGACGAAGTTAGAAGAAAGTGAAAAAATTATATTAAAGAATGAAGCTAAAGCAATTCAACATACAATTGAACAGAACAAAATTGAAGATATCAAAAATCAACTTGTTGGCAGTAACGCTGAACTATTACAAGCATTAAATAATGATATACCAGCTGGAAATTATATTTTTAGAGACTATGGTATTTGCCCTTTTGCAGCATCAAGATGCCAAGATGGTGGAGAATTAATTCAAAGTAGCTCATTCTATACCCCGACCCCTCAAGGTTATTTGGGTATTCAAAATTGTATTAGATGCAGACATTTTATTACTGGACCAGCATTTTTAGGTGGACTTCTAGCGATTGCAAATGAAATTTTACTACAAGCAAATACTCAATCAGATGCATGTAACCAATTACAAAAGAAAATTACTCTACTAAATCATGAAATTAATAAATTAGAGCAAGAAGAATATATAGCAAATCTCAAACAACAAGAGTTCTTAGGTAAAACACAACGCCCTAAGCTCGAAACTGAATTACGCAATTTTGAATCAGAATATGAGTTAACAGCGAAGAAATTAGATATGTTGCTATGTGATATCCAAGCAACATACGGGCATATAACTCGTTGTCATAACTTAATAAATAGTACCCCCTCAGATACAAGTACAAACGAGCTATCTCTCATTACTATGCGAGATGCAGAACTCATTATTGAAATGGAGGAGGTCAATCATTATCAACAACTTCAGGAAGTCTGTGAGAATGCAGTAATCTATAAATCATGTAATGCTGATCAGGCAATTTATCCTAGAACGCAATTGATTGATAGAATGGCTATGTTTAATGAAATTATGCCTAGCCTTTTCACTCTCACTAAAGAACAGCAACTCATGGCAGGAAACCAAATTTTTAAATTATTAATGAACAGATTAAAAACTTGGGATAAAGTCCAACAGGTAATAGACTGCCGTATCAAATTCACAGAATTAGCAGACACTGAGCAAATTTCGAAGTCAGATATTGAACTTATCATGACAAATTCAAAGAATCTTATTGAGGGCTAAAAACATGAGTCCTGAAGAACTACTTGAACATTTAAAAAGCGATGCTTCAAGCAAAATACAGCAATCATTGACAGCTATTTATGATATTTGCATGGAACAACAAGAACGAGGAATATATGACTTTTCTATTTCTACAATTGCAAAATTAGGATGCAAACGTGGAGTTCCCCAGGCACAAAGTATCCGCAATAAAACAGGTGAAAAATACCGAGCTTTGATTCAAGCATTTGCTGATTCTACATCCAGCAAGAAGAAGCTTAAAAAACTTTCCAAACAAGAAACTGATTGGATTTCCGAAATTGACAATCCTAAGCATCAATTATTGATTAGGATTATGGCCTCAGAGTTAAAAGAGGCACAACAGATGCTTCGAGAAATTATCCCTCCAAAACAAAGAATTGATATTTATGATCATAAGCATATGATATCTGACCAATCATTTAAATTAACAGATCAAGAAGTTCGAGCTTTGCAATATTTACTATCATCTGACTTTCAGAAAAAGTGGAATTTAAAAGCTACAGAATATGGTGCCTTAGTAGATGAAAAGAACCTGCCTGTGTTTAAGGTAGCAACTTTAGATGCATTGCGTAAAGCTTTGGAATATTTATCATGAATCGCAAATTACTGACTGCTGAAGGATATCAACGTTTACAAGATGAACTTAATGACTTGGTTCGTAAAGAACGTCCTGAGATTACAAAAATTGTATCCTGGGCAGCAAGTTTAGGCGATCGATCAGAGAACGCAGATTACCACTACAATAAAAGAAAATTGCGAGAAATTGATCGTAGAATTAGATACCTAACCAAACTATTTGAAGTCGCGCATAAAGTTGAATATAGCCCTGAACAAGACGGGAAAGCATACTTTGGGGCATGGGTTGAACTAGAAAATAATGAAGGTGAAACTATTAAATTTCGTATTGTTGGAGATGAGGAAATTTATGGTCGTAAAGACTATATTTCTCTCCAATCGCCAATTGCTAAAGCCTGTTTAGGTAAGTCTGTAGATGACGAGGTTCGAGTACTCACACCTACAGGGCTAAAAAACTGGTATATTATTAACATTAATTATTAATCAATTACTTACAAAAACATTTTTCATCTATAAAATATAAGTTATTTCATGTTTAAGATAAAACAAGTGGAATATACAAATGTTTTATAATTGGTGTAACATTATGATTCTTCTACTTAAGAACTCAAAATTTTGTTGTTAAAACAAAATAGTAGGAATATTCTTAAGTAATTAATAGAAGTCTAAAATCTTAATTTATGGTGGTAGAGCAAGTGAATAAAATTAAAAAAAATGTAACTGTGCGTTTTTTTTCCATTGAAACCTCTCAATCCTTTTTTAAGAATTTTATTGCTAACTATTTAGTTAGTTATAAAAGTGACCTGCACTCAAGAATCTTTACTATTAAACATACTAAACATTTAGTAAAAACAGTATCGACTGATAGTAAAAAATTTTTTTTAACAGTGGTAAAAGAACGAAATACGTGGCAGGCGAAAGCTACGCGCGATGGATCAATTTCTAGTCTTTCATTAAATCAAGGAATGATTGGAGATCCCTACTATTTTTGTGTAGTACCTGATAAAAAAATAATATTTGGCTTCACAACTGGGCCCATCGGTAGTTTAAAAAGTGTTGCCAAATTTGCTCTCGAACAATTCAATTCTGATAGGTTGACGAAATTAAATTTATCATTGATTCCTAAAGAAAAAGAATTTTCACGACTACTTGAATTAACTAACTTTAACAGTCTTCATTTTAAAATTAATTCTTCATCATTAGTAGATTTGACAGAAGATGCTCCTCAGCTAATTAAAAATTTAGGAGCAGCACCTTACATAGAAAATAATATCCAACTTTCTTTAGATTTAGAATGCAGTGAAGATCCTGAAAGCATATTAACCCAGGAAAGTTTAATTGAAATTGTAAACTATCTTTCAGATAGTGAAACATGTTCAGTCTTAAAAGTTAAAGGTATAAATAAAGATGGTAAAAAAGTTAATCTAGATTTTGGTAATGCATTTATAAATTACAAGACCGAAATTTCAACTAGAAATAACTATATTGATGAAAATACAGCATCTAATATCTTAAATGCTGCACTAGAATTAGCGAATGATATCAACTAGAGATATATTTGATTTCTTTTTTTGTTATAGGATGCACATTATCTAATTCCCCTCTATCTAATAATTCAATTAAATCATAAATATTATCCACTACCACACTTCCCTGTAGTTTATCATCAACCTCTTTCGCCGCTTCTCTTGACAAGCCTATTTTAATTAAATTCATCATCCTTTCATCACAAGCACCTATCTCAAGATAGGTATGAATTTTAATACTTTGTTTATCAATTTCTCTTAATTCCAACTGATTAGATAAAAGCAAATGATAACAACTTAATGCATTAGCTAATCTAAATCTAATATTATTATTAATAACTTTAATTACATTTCTTACTGAAGTATTAATACTTGGCTTTTCATCTAAATTATCATTCGCCCATCTTATCTGCTCTGATATTATTTCTTTTAAACTTTTTCCAGATATCCATTTGTATGCAATAGTAACAATAAATTCAACCTGGTAACCATCACTTATTACATATACACCTAATTCCTCTAACTTATAAATAATAGATACTAACTTTTCATATAAGTTAGGAGATTTTGGATGGGGTAATAACCATTCATCTAAATTTTCTAAACCTTTTAAAAAGTCATATAGTTTATTTTGTTGAATATAACCAATTGTTGGGTTAGCCTGTAAAAGATAAGGAGCAACATTAAGGTTATCACTAGCTTCTTTAATAGAAAAAATTAGACTATCTAATTCTGCTTTTGATAATTTAAGATCGTTTGAGTCTAGAGTTGAAGATAAGTTTTCATTTGTGAAGTCCTTAATAAGTTTATTAGCAATTGTATATAAACTATATTGATCTTCATTTGAATGGGAATAACCACCAGAAAGTGCAGTTATCACATCCTGGAAACTTTCATTTAAAGTTCGGTAATAAGTTGGTATTTTATAACTTTCTTCTCTATCTTCCTCAAAATAATCTTGAAATTTCCATTCTTCGGGTTCAATTAAAAAAATATTTCCAGAGAAATGCTCAATCATTCTTCCAGCGCGACCAGTTATATTGTTAATTTTTACATCTTCTAATCTTTCAGATTCTCTACCAATATTTTGGTGTAATGGATTCTTTAAGAAAAGGGGCGAATTCAAACATGAGGTGCGACAGTTTCAAAAGCCATATGATAATCAACAAGCTGAGCAAATTTCTCTAATGGTGTAAGCCAATCTAACGCCTTTCTAGGACGAGTATTCAGTGACATGGCAACTTGATTTAAATAATGCTGATCTGCCTGATTTAAATCAATCCCTTTAGGTAAATATTGCCTAATTAAACCATTCATATTTTCGCATGTGCCTTTTTGCCAAGGTGAATGTGGGTCACAGAAATATACATCTATGCCTAAATCTTCTTCGAGTATTTTATGTTCTGACATCTCGCGTCCACGGTCATAGGTCAACGTTTTACGCAGTTCTGCAGGTAAATATTTCAGAGCTTCAGTTAAAGCCTTGCGCACTGATTCTGCCTTTGCATCAGGTAATGTTGCCAAGATACAGAGCCGTGTATTTCGTTCAATAAGTGTTGCTATCGAACTTTTATTGTCTTTACCTTTAATTAAATCAGCTTCCCAATGACCCGGTATTTTTCTTTCTTGAACTTCGGCTGGGCGCTCATGAATAGTTTTAATATCCTGTAATATAGAATCTTTTTTAGGTTCACCGTTAGCTTTTCGCTTTTTATTTTCATGACGTAGACAGGATAATAAGTCTTTTTTCAACTCACCCTTGGGTAATGCTCGTATCGTTGAATAAATCGTTGTATGGCTTACATTCATTGTTTGATCCAAATCAGGAAATGTCTTTAAACGCTTTGCTATTTGCTGAGGAGACCATAAACAACGGATCGCTTCAACAATAAATTTCCAGAGGATTGAATCGATTTTGAGTTTTCTGTGACCACGTCTACGTCTAGCAAAAGTGTTATCAGAAGCATATCGAGCTTGATAAACGTCATTGATGCTATTTCTTTTAAGCTCACGATAGATCGTACTAGGATGTCTTTTAATAAGTTCAGCAAATTTTCTGGCTGAAAAGCCTTCTTTTCTTGACTCAAGCATTAATGCAGTACGATCTTCAAAGTTAAGATGATGGTATGACAATTTTATATACTCCATAAACCCTTTAAATTAATTAGGTGGTTTATGTCGCACTTCAAGTTTTACTCTGCCAGGTTTTTTGCTGGCAAATTAACACCTTCAGCTAATGTACTTGTACAAGCTATATATTTAATTAAATCTTCTTTAGCTAACCTTTCAATCATCACTCTTACAGAGCTTGGAAGAGGGCCATAATGAAATGCGACACCCTTTCTCAATGCTTCAGCTAAACTAAACTCTTCATGAATAAACTTTTCTATATAGTCCGCAGCTTCTTCAAGTTCTGATGGTGCGACAAAATCTACCATTAATTTTGTAATTTCATCGGCTATATCTTCACAATAATCTGTTCTATTTCTATAAATTATATTACTTTGCCCTTGCCCTAACCTAAAAACGATATCTGACAACTTACTCCCTGTAAATTTTTTAGGTATTTGAATACTATAATCATGATTATATCTAGATATTTCAATATTTCTTCCTGTTAATTTAACAGACATTAATATTTTAGCCACAGGTGAATGTTGAGTAATTTTACTCTTAAAATCGATTTCATTAAAAATAGATTTAAATGTATCTTTATAACTATCAGATGGCATACTTAATATAATTTGAGGAAAGCTATTCTCTAATAGTTTTTCCACAGTAAGATGGAGTAAAACTCCTCTACTTGGATCAGAAATATTATGAGCTTCATCAATAAACAAATAGTTAAAAGTTAAATCACCACTTTGCAGAACCTCATATAGTCTTTCTTGAGTCATAACAAATATAGTTTTATCTTTAAAATTAGAATCTTTGGGTATAGTGCATATTTCTATTTCTTTTTCATGATTAAAAGATTTAGCAATCTCAAACACTTTATTTGAAACTTCAGCTATTAAGGCTCTAGTTGGAACTACTATTACAGCAAATGCTCCTGAAGATTTGATAATTTTATTAACTAAATATGTAAGAATAATATGAGTTTTACCTGCTGAAGTAGGTGCTATTGTTATTACATCTTCCTCCTCCATTAAATCTTGCCACAAAACTCTTTGGAAATCTGTTAATGCATAGTCTAACTCTGGAACACTATTCAAGTTCTCTTTAAAATCAAATTTTGCATTTGTATAAAACCCAAAATTCATTTCAAAGTTAGAATGTTTCTTATTTAACAACTTAATATTTGGAAAGTCACCAACATCAAAAAATATTTTTTTCGCTATAATTGCTAAATCTGGATTATTACTTGCAGCTATATCTAAAAGTATAGCTAACAATATTGCTCCTTCTCTTTTTACATTCTCATCCTTTGATTTATAAAAATATTGAATTACCGTAGATATTTTTTTTACAATATTTCTATCTACCTCACAATCCCCCCTGTAAGGTAAGAAACATATTTATCAAAGATAATATCTCTATCAATTAAAAATTGTTCATTATTAAGTATATTATTATTTAATTTATCTATAAGATTTGTCATTCGCTAATCCCCAAATAACTAATAAACTCCTCAGTTAACTCTTGAACACATTTAAAAGGTAATAACAAAAGAGTAAGTGAATTAATATCTAACCCTTTTCTCTCCGCTTTAGAATAAAAACTTTTTATATATGAGTCTGCAACTTCTAAATATTTTTTATGATATTCACTTTCTATGCTTAACAATATTTCAGGTTTTGTAAAACCAATAAAACATGGTGAATGAATTTTATCTATTATATTTGTTGTTTCATAAGGATTTAGAATTGCAAGAATTTCATCTACCAAATCCTCACTTAGATTAGGAAAATCTAGATGACTGTCGATTAAATCTAACTCTGTTTGATAATCACCTCTTGCATTTGAAATAGAATGTACTGCATCTGTTGAAGCATTACTATAACTTGCGTGTAATTTAGATTCGCCTAGATATAATCTTAACTCTCCATCAATAAATTGCCCATGAACAGCATCTGCACCATAAACAGGCATTCTTGCATTTGTTTTCATTGCAACTTTACTTAGTAATTTCGGAGCACATAAATAAACATCTAATATTGTGAAAAGTATCATTTCACCAAGCTCACCTTTTGCAGTCTGCTGGCTAATTTTTCTTAATGCTTTTTGAAATAATGCTTCCTTTTTCACATCATTATTATCAACACCAAGTTTTTTTTCGACTTCTGTACAGCTAAAGACATAATTATACAGAATCCCCTCTCTTACACACTCGAAAAACTCTTTATGAGAGGATTGATTATCAGTATAACAAGGTAAATATACTAGTAACGAGTTAACCTTTCGACCATCTTCTAATTCAAAATCTATAGGAATATTTTTGAGAATATTTTTGATATCATCTGCATTTTTCAATTGAGTATCTAAAGTCATATCAATCTCTTAATGAATTATTTTGTATACTTACATCTTTAAATTATATTACTATAGTTTACAAAATAAACAATAAAACCAACTGATATTTACACAAAATACATAATTTTTATAATTTTCTTTTTAGTAAAACTTCAAAGTATTTTCAGTAAGATTACCTTTCCTCTATTAATTGACACTTAATATTTACAAGTCTAGATAATATTCCCTCTACACAGCTTTTATGCCGCTCAAACAATGGATCTTCTGTATTTTTCCAGTTATTAAGAATTTCTTGACCAACTTTGAGTTCTTTTTCTAGTTCACTAATTCTCTGTTGAAGTGCCATTTTTTTGTTCCATTGAAGTAATAACTCGGCTTCCACTTCTGCTCGTGTGACCTCTCCACTAACGATTCTCTCGAAGTCTTCCTCAGATCGCTTTTCTGCAGCCTCTATGACATTTTGAGGGTAAGAGTGACCCATGATACTTTTTGCTAACATATGGGCTGTACGGAGCTCTACAGCTTCTTCATCTGTATATACACGCTCTACATTCATTTAGATTCTCCAAACCTCTCCGTAATATCCTACCTCTACTACCAAAAACATGGAACACTTGATCACTCTGATTATATTGATACTTTACTCAACCATGTAGAAATAATTTCCTTTGTATTCATCCCAGCCCAATTATGTTGATTATCAAAGAAATTTAAGCTTATAAATTGCTCAATTTTGGAGAATTGCCAATTATCAGGTAGTTTTTTAGGATAGTTTGGCTTCTTTTTCGAATCGACTAAATATTTAATATAAGAAGCAATTTTGTTCGAGTATTTGTTCTTATGCTTTTCATGATCAATTTCATCTTTAATTTTTTCTATAAACAAATCTCCTGCTAGCAGTTTTGCCTGATAAAACAAAAGGCTATATGAATGTTCTAGATCAAAGTATTCTGAAAGTTGGATTAAATTAGTTTCTAAATTTAAATTTTTCTCATAAGGAACTGGAAATTTCGAGAAGACCTCTGGAATTAAATAATATATTTCTTGCAATCTAATATTTTTAACAAAATTTTCTATTTGCTGGATATCAACCATGTCTAATTTAAACATATCAATAAAACCGCCAACAAATATTTTTAATTCATAATTACTAACATCCTCATCTATAGCCAAATAAATGCCATTTTGCACTTTAATTTGAAGAATTCTTACTAATGAATCATATTGTTCGTTACTAAGAGTAGAGCTATTTTCTCGCAAAAATAAACTTATTTCCTCTTTTAAATTATTTAAATCTTTGTACTTATCAATTATGACTCTTTTATCAAACAAGGATTGAATCACAATATTTGCCCCACCTCTTTCTTCTTCATAAAAACTATCCCACACTTTCTTATTGATAAATCTTTCTTCTCCCATTGTGTCAAGAGATAGGAATAGAAAAATGTATATCATTTCAAGATAGCTAAAATCGAATTCAGAAAAGGCTTTTTCCTGCAATATATTTTCATAATCATCAATAAAATCCTTAGCTTTTTTATTATTCTTTTTTAACTCACAATTTACACATAAATAGCCTTTCTTAAAAAATTCTTTATACATACTTCTATTCTTAAATATTACTCTTGAGTGACATTTTCTACATTCGAAATTGGTATCCACAAGTTCTAGGCAGCTATGCAATTCAACAAAATCTGATAATTCTTTCGCATTTGTAAATCTATATTGTTCTGTGATTGTTTTAGCAGTATTTGCAAATTTTAAATCACCGGCCGTTGTATAAGTTTGTAGCCAATAATCTTTAATTATTTGGAGATCTTCTCCATGTAAGTTACTCAGTAATTTTATTTCAAAAGACTCGGGTCTCATAAGGCTCACCTTAACATTTAGATTGAGTAGTTCTAATTGTTCGTTTTAATTCTTAAATCTTTTTATAGTATATTTTTTAGTATGTGTACTATCACTAAAGTTATGTTTTTGTTATTTATAAAATAAAATAGTACAAATCAAAGGGTTATAAATCAAAATCCGCGTTTTCACTACGATCACCAAGGCTCGCCGCCCAGTTTACTTTCTTGGTAATTTCAGGGCGTTCTTCATGCCAAAGCTGCTTTAATTCCGCCACCAATTTGTCGTGACCAGCACGTGTAATTAAGTTTGATTTCATGATGAATGCCGTCTAAATCTGCTTATTGATTTACAACAAAGGATTATTTTATCCCTTATTTCTCCACAACAGAAGTTTATAAAATAAATTCCTGAATTAAATTAAATTGTTATGTTACATTTTTCAAAAAAATATTGCACAAAATTTGACACTTTTAAAATTGATATATATTATGCGCACATCTTAAATTAGTTGCCTATTTTTTAATCTATGTAGTTTTTCTACATAATCTTCTTAATCCCATGTCATTTTGAATGACATCATGAATGCCCAACCTCTTATTGAATTTAGACAACTTGAACTCGTTTTAAGGCATGTTTTTGCCTTTGCGTTCTAGGGCATAAATTACTTGTAGCGGAGACAACATGCACAGTAATTCAACTTCTGGATCGAGGCTTTGCCTTAATTCATTAACTTTCTCTCTCCCGTTGAAAGCCCTTGCTTTAAGTACTTTGTTAATTCCATTTCATAGTATTAATGCAAGTAAGACCTACCAATATGATAACGTCGTCAATCATAATAAATTGACTGTCGTTTCAGTGGAAAACCCAACGACCGTTTTTAAAGATGGTCAGCATTTGCATGGTTTTGGTTATGACCTTGCACGTAACTATGCAGATAGCTTAAATGTAAAGCTAGACTTCAAAACCGTCCCCGATAATGCTACAGCACTTAAATGGGTAGCACAGGGCAAAGCAAATTTTGCAATGACGACGGCAAGTGTTCAAACGATTGAACAAAAAAGTCTCGCAACCTTTTCTGCAACTTGTGGTGATTTAAACGTTTTACGTAAAAATGGCCTCAATACTGAGCTGAACTGGGTGTTTAAACATGCGAATGATCCATTGACGCAAACGGCGAGTGGATTTGTCTGCCGTGGTAAACAATCTGGTTCACTTGGTCAATTGGCCTCTTTTTACAACCGTAATGTCGTGAAGCCTGAAAACTGGAATACGATTCAACGTGATTTGCGTCAGCGTATGCCGATCTATAAGGCCAGTTTTAAAAGCACAGCGCAAAAGTACGATTTAGATTGGCACTTATTAGCAGCGATTGGTTATCAAGAGTCTTATCTTAAACCAAACTCCGTTTCTCCCACGGGTGTTCGTGGTTTGATGATGTTGACCAATAGCACAGCCAAAGCCATGGGTGTGAGTAACCGTACCGATCCTGCGCAAAGCATTCAAGGTGGTGCTAAGTACTACGACCAAATGCTAAGTCGCTATGAGGATATTCCCTTCCCTGACCGTAACTGGTACGCATTGGTTGCGTACAATATGGGACCGGGTGCGGTGAATCAGATTCAAAAACGCATTCAGGCACAAGGTAAAGACCCAAATAACTGGCTCAATTTGTATGCTTACTTACAACAGAACCAAGCAAAGAATGGCCTTTACCGTCAAGCACTACAGTATGTGACACGTATCCGTGCTTATCTTGAGCACATTAAAACCACGCCGCAGCTGGTCAATATCTAAAAGATCATATCTATCGGCATAAAAAAAGCTTACCTATAAAGGTAAGCTTTTTTTATTTCAGAACACTTAAACCGTTTGCTCAAGCACTTTCTTAAATAAATCTTTTTGCTCTTGGCTTGGCTTCGCTGTTTGCAATGCCATCAACTGTGACATATCACCTTGAACTTTTATTTTACCCGTCATGAACGCTTGCATTGCTGCAGCCATATCAAACTCAAGGAACACTTTACGTAGTGTTTCAGCATCCATGTTCAAGGTTGTTTTCGCATTTGAAGACAAGCCTTTTTTAATTGCGCCACCATCTAAAGATAATTCGGTATTACCCGCATTGTCAGCAACAACTAAGTTAATTGCAAGATTCGCAAGTGCTGGCGGCAGGTTCAAATTCCCCGCTTGAGCAGTTAATGTTTCTACAGTTGAAAACCAATCATCAGTTAAAAAAGCAGGCATGATGTTTCCTCAATTCTTTGTTCGTTGTGTGCTGCCTATCCAGACGGCATCATTGTGAAGCTAAATACGCTCGGAGATTGTTATAGCATGTATATCCTACATGTGCCTAAAGTTTTTTGTACGTACCGTTCATATTTTATATTTCTTATACAAAGTTTATCAAAATCATTCACATAAAAAAAACACCAATCATTGATTGGTGTTTTGCATTGGCTTAACTGACAAAATTAGTCTGCTGCAAAGCCAAGATTAACCATGTTAATGCGTTTGTTCTCTGGTTCATCTTCCGTTGAACAACTTTCACCTTTAAAGTCGAATTCACGTTCGCTATCTAACGCTTCAAAGTCGAATAACTCACGGTCTGCCAGCTGCGATGGCGACACATTTTGCAAGGCACCAAAAATACTGTGTAAACGCTTTGGATGCGCTTTATCCCACTCGCGCAACATGTCATTTAACATGGCACGTTGCAGATTTTCCTGAGAACCACACAAGTTACACGGAATAATCGGGAACTGACGCATTTCAGCATATTTAATGATGTCTTTTTCTTCCACATAAGCCAGTGGGCGAATCAAGATGTTCTTTTTATCTGACGATAACAATTTAGGAGGCATCGCCTTTAAGCTACCGCCATGGAATAAGTTCAAGAAGAAGGTCGCCAAGATATCATCACGGTGATGGCCCAACGCCACTTTGGTCGCGCCAATTTCTTGCGCAAAGCCATATAGAGAGCCACGGCGTAAGCGTGAACAAACTGCACAATAGGTCTTACCTTCAGGCGTTAAACGTTTCGTAATGCTGTAGGTGTCTTTTTCTAAGATATAGTAGGGAATATTATTCTCTTCTAAATAACGTGGTAACACGTCCTCAGGGAAACCCGGTTGCTTCTGGTCCAAATTCACAGCCACCACATCAAAATTGATCGGTGCAATACGTTTAAACTGCAACATAATATCGAGCAAGGTATAACTGTCCTTACCACCGGAAATGCAGACCATCACTTTATCGCCTTCTTCGATCATTTTAAAATCGCGAATGGCATGACCCACCTGACGGCGTAACTTTTTCAACAGACGATAATACGCAGAGCTAGTGGGTAGTTCTGGTTTAAAATTAAATCCCTGATTGGACTCAACTGGCGAGAACATAGACGAGTTAAACCTTAAAAAAAATACCGCGCAATTTTATCCGATTCACAGCCATCTCGCACCTAAAGAATGTAAATTCTCATGAATTGTCATTGCTGTCATATTCATGTATTGAAATCGGTTTAACTTTGAACGATTGCGTTCATATTTTAGCTGAACTGCTTATGTTTTGGACTTTTCCACATTTTTCCACAAAAGCTGGGGATAACTTTGTGGATTCTAATCGACTTGACAGGGTGTTCCCCCCACTCTTTAAGGCTTCTATTTAAATTGATCATTTTTTGATCAATTTATTTACCATTAAATTTCAATAACTTAACCCAGTCAAGCAATCCCCATTAAAAATAAATTAATTATTTTTTTTGATTACTTGCTCAACAATTTGACTTGATTTTTACAAAGACATAGCTTTTTTGAACTTAAAATAGTTTCAGACGGTTCTTTTTTTGCTAAACTCATTTCTAGTCACTGACATCGATTTTTTTACGATTAATAATAGATAATGAAAAATAAGCTGCTTTTGAGTCGTTTTTACGTTTTGGGGTGTATGACGATTTCGTTCATGGCACTAGATTGTCACGCGGGTCAAACTATCTACCAATTGAAAGATTCCAACGGCACGACCTTGTTAACCAATAAACAAAGTCGTTATAGCAACTTAAAAGTCGAAAAGAAAACCTATTATCCAGACAGTAATATCCACAGTTATAGTAACTGGGGGGCTTCTGAATCTTCCGTGTTGCCCAGTTATAGTCGTAACAAAAATGCTTTTGACCACATTATTCGCCAAGCGGCTCAAACCCACGGCGTTTCTGAAGGCTTAATTAAAGCGGTTATGCATACCGAATCAGGCTTTAATGTCAACGCACGCTCACCTGTTGGGGCTCAGGGTCTTATGCAACTCATGCCTGCGACAGCACGGCGCTTTAATGTCTCTAATGCATATGATCCACAGCAGAATATAAATGCAGGTGCCAAGTATTTGGCATGGCTGATGAAACGCTTTAACGGCAACACCAATCTTGCGCTTGCAGGCTACAATGCTGGCGAAGGCAATGTACAAAAGTACGGCGGTATTCCACCCTTCCGTGAAACTCAAGACTATGTTCGCCGGGTGAGTAGCCGCTATAGCAATCTATATGCGGGCGGGATCAATATCTCTGCAGGCTCAAATAACACACCAGCCAATGCTCAAGTCATTGCGCAATCTGCACATTACGATGCAGACTCTTCTCCAAGCACACAACTCAGTGTGAGTCGTAGCGCACCTTCACGCCAAATTATCCTCGCAGCCGATGGCAGTTTTACTGATGCGCCGGGTTCCTATGCCACAGCCAATGCAACCGCTTCTGCCCGCATTCAAATTTCAGAATAATTTTTATAACAGTTTTATTATTTTTTCTTGAATTTTGAAGAGTTTCACCTCATATTGAGAGCAATGATTTTCGATTTATAAATCAGATTATTTTTTTATTATAAGAGGATTTTCTCAATGATGCGGATTGGTTTGTTCTTGCTAACCAACCTCGCGGTACTGGTTGTAGCTGGCATTATCTTGTCACTCTTCGGTGTCGGTAGTTACCATGGCGCGGGTGGCTTAAATCTAGGTAACCTACTGGTTATCTGTTTTGTCTTTGGTATGGTTGGCTCAATGATTTCTCTATTCATGTCAAAATGGATGGCGAAAAAAACAACTGGTACAGAGTTAATTGACCCAAATGCCCCGCGCAACCAAGCTGAAGCATGGTTGTTACAAGAAGTCGCTCAATTGGCGCAACGTTCTGGTATTAAAATGCCAGAAGTCGGTATTTTCCCGTCTTACCAATCGAATGCCTTTGCTACAGGTTGGAACAAGAACGATGCATTAGTTGCAGTTTCTACTGGCTTACTTGAGCGTATGAATAAAGACGAGCTTCGTGCAGTCTTGGCTCACGAAATTGGTCACGTGGCCAATGGTGACATGGTGACTTTAGCGCTCGTTCAAGGTGTCGTGAACGCCTTTGTGATGTTCTTTGCACGTGTTGCAGGTGATTTTATTGATCGTAATGTCTTTGGACGTGAAGACGGTGAAGCACCTGGTTTAGCTTATTTTGCCATTACTATTGTGCTTGATATTGTCTTTGGTGTTTTAGCTTCTGCAATCGTGATGTGGTTCTCTCGCTACCGCGAATATCGTGCAGATGAAGCAGGTGCCCGTCTTGCAGGCAAACAAGCGATGATTTCGGCCTTGTTGCGCTTACAAGCGGAGTCACAACTTCCAGATGCGATGCCTAAAGAAATGAAAGCGTTTGCTATCGCGGCAGGTCAAGAGCAAGGCTTTAGTTTAGCTGCTTTGTTCCAAACCCACCCAACGATTGAACAACGTGTTGCTGCTTTACAACAGCTCGATTGTCCATAAACAATTCGTTCACTAGATTTTAAAAAGCCTCCACTTGGAGGCTTTTTTGTGACTCTGCATAACAGGACATTTTTATTCAATCGTCACTTCGACACAGCGTAATAAACTGCCATTTGGGTCAATGATACAAAACTGGCGGATCTCATCAAAATCCTGAATATCGGTCATACGAGCGCTTTCCCACAACGACCAATTCACTTTAGACCAGTATTTATAATAGGGTTGAATTTCCGCTACGCGAATACAGGCACTATGCCATGAACTATTTGGGTCTAAATGCGGATGATGGAAAAATTCCAGTGTCATTTCGCCCAAACGCAGAATCATCCACTCTGCGGACTGATAAACCAGATTAAAGCCCAAGCTTTGATAAAATGAAGAAGTGCACGCCAAATCAATCGCTGGCAAATTTGCCGTAATCTGACCTTCAAATTTCATGAGTGGCTATCCTAAGTTTAGTCCCTGTAACCAATGCCACATCACACTGCCACCCCACCACAATAAGCCCATAAAACACACCAAAAAGATCAGGCCAAACAAATCGGGAATATGTAGCCAAAGCCATGCCACTACTGGATTTCGCCAAAATGCGGATTGCTGCTGTTTCTTCTCCAATTTTTCATGAAGAAAAGGATGAGTCACATGATGCTCTGAATGGATTTGGTATTCTTCCCGAATATGGTCATGAACCACATCCAGTGCTTTACGGCTCGGACGTATAAAAATATCAAACAATGTCCCTAACAGTGGGATAAAACCGACCACAGCGTCAATCATAGCCAGCTTCAATACTGGACTCAATTTCTCTTGCGGCACGCCAATTTGCTTGGCTTTATAAATGGCATAACAAGTTAGGGCAAAACCTGCGATATCCCCAGCAATCGGAACAGTACTCAATGCGGCATCGGCACCGACTCCCTGCTTGGTGAACGGAATACGCACCACAGAATCCATCATATTGGCATATTTGGCCAAATCACGCTCTAACCGAATGACATCTTGCTGGCTCATTTTTTTTTGTTCTAAGGCTTCAGGCATGTTGTTACTGACCTCCATCATTTCAACCACTTTAACATCATAAAACCACTGAATTATGCTGGTTTTCATGACTTTTTTCTGTGCTAACTTTGTGCTGAAACAATTACTTATTAGCTTAAGACAATGTCAGGATTTGCGACGCAATCAGCAGATATACCACCACGCCTGACGCATCACAAATTGAGGTGACTAAAGGTGCAGATGCACTGGCGGGGTCGAGTTTCATGCGGTTTAAGATAAACGGCAGACTCATACCAATCAGACAACCCATCAACACAATGCCCATCATACTCAGTGCCAATACTACAGCGACCAAAATGTCCCCACGGAAATAGCCCAAGATAGAGACTGCCGTTGCCATGGTTCCACCCAAGCACAGCGCAACCAAACTTTCACGTCCTAGCAAATAAAACCAGTCTTTAAAATGTACATCACCGGTTGCCAGTGCACGTACCATTAAGGTTGCGGATTGAGACCCCGCATTTCCTCCACTTCCCACCAGTAAAGGAAGGAAAAATACCAAAACGATATGTGCCGCAATCAAGTCTTCAAAGTGTGCAATTCCTAGTCCCGAGAGTAAACTGCCAAAAACCAGAAACACCAACCAAAACACCCGCTTCTGATACAGTAAGAGGATTGGAGCCGTTTTAATACTCATCTGCGGACTGGCCGCAACCGCACTACTTTTTAGAATATCTTCTGTAGTTTCTTGTTGTACCACATCCATTGCATCGTCATAAGTCACAATTCCCAATAGACGCTGCTGCTCATCGACAATGGGCAAAGCCATAAAATCATAATGAGCCAGTTTCTGTGCAATGCTTTCTTGATCCTCACTGACCAACCCCGTGATGACATGACTGGTCATAACCTGTCCAATCAATTGCTCAGGAGGAGATTGGATAATTTGCCGCAGCGAAATCACACCGTGTAAATAACGCGAGGCATCGGTCACATAGATGAGATATAAAGTTTCACTTTCCGCTGCATACTGTCGTATATGTTGAATCGCCTGTTGCATGGTCATTTCGGCATGTACCGTAATGACCTCGGTGCTCATAATTGCACCCGCAGACTCAGCTGGATAGTGCATTAAATCATTCAACTGAGCTTGAACATGCGCAGCTAACTGCGGAAAAATATGACCTTGAACGTCGTTCGCTAAGCTTTGAAATAAATCGGTGCGGTCATCCGAATGCATATGAGCTAGTAGCTTCACCAGCAAAGCCTGAGGCAATTGCGCTGCTAGCTGCTGCTGCTCGGTTAATGCTAAAAACTCAAAGACATAACTGGCTTGGGGTAATTGTTCCAATAGCCGAATTTGGTCATTTATAGGCAGGGCCATTAAAATATCAGCTAAATCCGCAGTGCTGTACTGTTTCAAACTTTGGATAAAAGCATGGTTATCGGGCTGATTTAATTGCGCTTGGAAATCTTGCTGTGAAAATGACGGATTTGGCATACACCACTCAAATATTGTTTTTCTTTATCTGTCCGAGTATAGCAAAGGATCTTTAAATGTCAGGCCTTTCAGCCTGATTGGATTAAAGGTTCGCTTTGCCTATTCATACTGCACACGAATGTTTCAGATTCGATCTTAGACTTCCTCCTGAGGTGTTCGTCCATGAAACACACGGCGAACCAAGACATACATTAAAGGAATAAACAGCAATACCAACACCGTACCAAAAATCACGCCACCGAGTACACTCACCCCAATTTCCTGACGACTTGCGGCCCCTGCACCAAAAGCAAAGACCAGAGGTGTAACACCCGCGCCAAAAGCCAAAGACGTCATTAAAATCGGACGTAGACGTAAGCTTGCGCCTTCCAACGCTGCTTCAATTGCGGTTTGGCCTTTTTGCTGCGCCAGTGAAGCAAATTCCACAATTAAAATCGCATTTTTACAGGACAGACCAATTGTAGTCAGCAAGGCAATTTGGAAGTAAATATCATTCGGAAAACCCGTCAGATAACTGAACAAAATATTGCCACCGATACCGAGTGGAATCGCACTCATGACTGCAGTTGGAATACTCCAACTTTCATAAAGTGCAGCAAGGCATAAAAAGATAAAGCCTATGGAGACCAAATACAGCAGCAATGCTTGGTTATTGGACTTGTTTTCCTCGAACGATAACCCGCTCCATGCTAGATCAATACCATCATGCCCTCGTACCATGTTTTGTACGTCTTGCATGGCTTGTCCAGAACTAACATTTTGTGCTGTATCCGCCTCCATTTCTAGTGCGGTATAGCCCATAAAGCGATTCACTACCTCAGGGCCTCCACTCCAAGATACTTGAGCAAAATTTGTAAAAGGAATCATTTGGTTCAGATCATTACGTACGGTCCATGCTTGAAGATCATCAGGTTTTGAACGAAATTCGGCATCCCCTTGCATAATTACCCGCTTAATCCGACCACGGTCAATAAAGTCATTGATATAACTTCCACCCCAAGCACTGGATAAAGTGCTATTAATGGCGGTCTGGCTGAGTCCATTGGCCAAAGCTTGCTTTTGGTTCACATCCACTTTGAGTTCGGCTTTATCTGGGTTAGAACGTTTATCTAAATTGCTAAAACTAGAATACTGCTTGGATGCTTCCTGCAAAGTTTTGAACTGTGCTTCTAAATAGGCACGACCTTCGCCATTGATATCACGTATCCAAAACTCCATGCCATCGGTTTGCCCTAAGCCACTGACTGAAGACGGCATATTTACATTAATTTGCGCATTTCGATGCGATCTAAAATGAGCAATCGCTCGTTCTCGAATCGCTTGTGCGGAATTTTCTTTCCCCTTACGTTCATCCCAATGTTTCAATGCAATAAAACCCTGACCTAAATTTTGTCCCGTCCCTGAGAAATTACGACCATAGCGGATCATCACCAAATTGATATTGGCCTGTTCTTGGTCTAAAAAATATTGGCGAATTTCTTCCCCAACTACACGGCTTTGACTCAGCGGTGCACCATCGGCCAGTTTAAACTGGACACTTAAAATACCCTGATCTTCACTGGGAATAAAACTGGTCGGCAAAGCACGATAAAATAATGCAAAGACGGCAATTAACGCCACAAAAACCACCAGCATGATTTTACTGTGCTGAATGGCCTGAGTACTCAACTTTAAATAACGCTGTTTTAGCTGATCTAGCTTCAGATTAAACCAAGTTGCCCATCGTGCCGATTTATCATTGGGTTTTAAAATTAAGGCGCACAACGCTGGTGTCAGAATCAATGCGACCAGCAGCGATAGCGCCATGGCAGCAACTAAAGTCATTGAAAACTGACGGTAGATCACTCCTGTCGAGCCACCGAAAAAGGCCATGGGAATAAACACTGCGGTTAACACCAAAGTAATCCCAATTAATGCCCCACTGATTTCCTGCATCGATGCAATCGAGGCTTGTTGAGCACTCATCTGCTGTTCATGCATCAGCCGTTCAACATTTTCCACCACCACAATCGCATCATCCACCAGAAGCCCGATGGCTAAGACCAATGCAAATAGGGTTAAGGTGTTGATACTCATCCCGAGCACATACAGAATGGCGAGCGTACCTAAAATTACAACAGGTACTGTGATAGTCGGAATCAACGTTGCACGCCAATTTTGCAAAAATACAAACATGACCACAATCACCAAAAGCACTGCTTCAAACAGTGTTTTGACCACTTCCTTAATCGACTCTTGCACAAAAGGCGTGTTATCGCGTGGATAAACAATTTGATAACCATCAGGAAGTTTTGCGGACAATCGACTGACTTCTTGTTTGATCAATGCCGAAGTGGCTAAGGCATTAGCCCCTGAAGACAGTGAAATGCCCATCCCCGCTGAAGGAAAACCATTAATGGTATTAAACGACTGGTAATTTTCCGCGCCTAGTTCCACCCGTGCGACGTCTTTTAAATAAATAAAACTGCCATCGCGGGTCGATTTGACAATGATGTTTTCAAATTCTTCAACGGTTTTTAGACGTGTACCAGAGGTGACTTTGGCATTTAAATATTGATCTGACAGGCTTGGTAACTCGCCAATTGCCCCTGCTGCCACTTGCGTGTTTTGCGCTTCAACCGCCGCACGAATATCACTCGGCATCAGTCCATATTGACGCAATTTGTGCGGATTCAGCCATAAGCGCATGGCATACTGCGCGCCAAAGACATCAACCTCACCAACTCCATCAATACGGGCTAAATCTTGCTCCAAATGCGTCATCATATAATCAGAGAGTGCAATATTGCTGCTTTTGCCTGTTTGGTCATATAGGCCAATCACCATATGCGTATCACCAAGCGATTTATAGACATTGACCCCTTGACGCTGTACATCTTCTGGTAAACGGTTAATCACTCCATTGATGGCATTTTGAACTTGCACCTGAGCGGTATCTGGGTCTGTTCCATTTTCAAAACTAATGCTGATTCGACTACGGCCATTCGAGTCACTGCTCGAACTAAAATATAGTAAATGATCAATCCCTTTAATTTGCTGTTCCAAAACCTGAGTAACGCTCTCCTCCACCGTCTCTGCCGACGCGCCTGTATATGTTCCACTCACCGTAATTCGCGGAGGTGCAATATCTGGGTAGCGCTCTACAGGCAACTGAAAGGTGGCAAATAAACCAAATGCCATCACGATAATCGCCAGCACACCAGCAAAAATTGGACGATGAATAAAAAATTTAGACAGCATGGGTCTGCGGTACTCTTGGGTCTGAGGCTAGATCTAGCAACTGGGCATCACTTCATGCTTGATCTTCTATGACGAATCATTAAAAAACAAGACTTAACAACATGAAATAGAACATTAGAGCTAAATATGAAGAAACTATGAAGAAAGCTTTTTGACCAATTGATGACATCCTGTAATTTTTCGCAATTTGTCATTGATCTGAGATATTAAAATTGAACACTGAGTCCGCAACACCACAATAAAATGTTGAGGAACACATGTTAAAAAGAACATTATTGAGTTTTATTTTTTTAAGTTTATTGGGCTGTCATCATGATGAGAAAGACAATGCAGCATCCCAGCCACCATCAAACAACGCCGAATACATTGAGCCTGCATTACTTATTATTGGACATCGCGGCGCCAGCGCGCTACGCCCTGAACATACCTTAGCCGCTTACCAAAAAGCAATTGATGATGGTGCAGATTTTATTGAGCCTGATTTGGTGCCAACTCTAGACGGTTATTTAATCGCTCGCCATGAAAATGAAATCGGAGGAACCACCAATGTCAGCAGCTTGCCGCAGTTTGCAGAACGGAAGACCAGTAAAGTCGTTGATGGCGTGACTTACACAGGTTGGTTTACTGAAGACTTTACTTTAAACGAGCTGAAGCAACTGAAGGCACGAGAACGTATTCCAGAGATTCGTCCAGCAAATGCCCAATATAATGATCAATTTGATCTGCCCACTTTAGATGAAATTATTGAACTCGTAGATGCGCACTATAAAAAGACAGGAAAAATTGTGGGCCTGTATATCGAAACCAAACATCCCAGCTATTTCCAAGGTCTCAATTTGGCCATGGAGCAACGCCTATTAACCACGCTGGCCAAACACAGCTATAGTCGTGACATTGCACCAGTCTATATCCAGTCATTTGAAGTCAGCAACTTAAAACAGATGCGTCAACAGTTGGATCAATTAAAATCGATTCGACATGCCAAAATTATTCAACTCTATGGCGGCAAGTCCGAACAACCTGCCGATGCTGTGCTTGCCAAATCGACACTCCGCTATAGTGATATGGCAACGCCTCAAGGGCTAAAAGATGTCGCAAGTTATGCATATGGTGTTGGGCCAAGTAAAACCTATATCGTGCCGAATACTCAGCCGGCGACCCCAACCAGTTTTGTGAACGATGCACACACAGTGGGCTTAAAAGTACATCCTTATACCCTACGCCCAGAAAATAATTTCTTACCAGACTATTTAGACTGTAGCGCTATTGTCGCTGAAAAGTGCGAAAAAGGCGCACTGGCTGAGTTTGAGATTTTCTTTAAAGCTGGAGTGGATGGTGTCTTTACCGATGATCCCGCTTTAGGTCGTCAAGCCGCCAATGCCTTTTTGAATAAATAGAATAAGTCACCCACAAAGTAAACCAGACATCTGAGCATCTCGTTTGCTTCAAACCCATATCCATCGTTGAAGGATGGAGATTAAAAAGCAGGTTTTTTAATCTCTTTCTCCTTATTTTAGGTGTACATAGATTAAGCACTTTTTGAATACTATAATTAAGTGACTTTTAATATAGATCATGTATTGTGGCTGAAATTTTAAAATGGTTGATGGTATGAGCCAATATTCCCCACTCAAAGGCAAGTCAGGTTTTAAACATATTTTTAATGCAACTCATTATTCCCTTTCAGGTTTTAAGGCCGCATTTACGCATGAGGCTGCTTTTCGTCAAGTCCTGTTAATTAACCTGATTCTGATTCCAACAAGCTTTTTCTGTGATGTCAGTCGCTTAGAACAAGCCCTCATGGTAGCCGTCTGTTTACTTGCAATTATTGTTGAATTATTCAATTCAGCCATTGAGGCGATTGTGGATCGTATTTCACTAGAGCGCCATGAGCTTTCAAAAAATGCCAAAGACATGGGCAGTGCTACACAGTTTGTTTCTTTAAGTATTATCTTTATAGTTTGGCTGCTGATTCTGATGTCTTAATGCTTTTGTTCAACATTTCACACCCAAACTGTTCAACAAGCTAAAAATTAAGTCATAAAAAACCCTGCTTTCGCAGGGTTTTCTTTTGAATCAGTTCAGTGCTTAGTGAGCAGCGAATTGGTTCATTGTGTTTTTAGCATCATCGTGCGCTTTAAGAGCGTTGTCACCAGAGAAGATTTCTTTGTGATCATCACCGATGTCAGAACCCGCCATTGCTTGGTGTTTCACACAAGCGATACCGCCACGGATTTCTTTACGTTGTACGCCAGCAACATAAGCCAACATACCTTCAGAACCGAAGTAACCTTGAGCAAGCTCGTGAGTAGAAAGAGCAGCTGTATGGTAAGTAGGTAGAGTGATCAAGTGGTGGAATACACCTGCTTCACGAGAAGCATCTGCCTGGAATGTACGAACTTTCTCGTCAGCTTCAGCAGCCAATTCAGTGTTGTCGTACTCAGCGCTCATTAGTTTAGCGCGGTCGTATGCAGATACGTCTTTACCTTCAGCAACCCAACGGTCGTAAGCTTGTTGACGGAAGTTTAAAGTCCAGTTGAACGATGGAGAGTTGTTGTAAACAAGTTTCGCATTTGGAACAACTTCTTTAACACGGTTAACCATGTGAGCGATTTCAGCTACGTTTGGAGTCGCAGTTTCGATCCAAAGAAGGTCAGCACCGTTTTGAAGGCTAGTTACACAGTCAAGTACAACGCGATCGATTTGAGTGCCTTCGCGGAACTGGTACAGACCAGAAGCAAGACGTTTTGGACGGTGAAGTTTGCCATCACGTTTGATCAGGATTTCGTCTTCTTGCGCTTCTGAAATGTCAATTTCAGTTGTATCTAAGTAGCTGATGTATTGAGAAGCGATGTCACCTGGCTCTTTAACCACTGGGATTTTTTGAGTCAAGTCAGCGCCTTCAGAGTCAGTACGTGCAACGATGATACCGTCGTCTAGACCCATTTCCAGGAATGCATAGCGAAGCGCGTGGATTTTCGCGATGAAGTCTTCGTGTGGAACAGTTACTTTACCCGCTTGGTGACCACATTGTTTCGCGTCAGACACCTGGTTTTCGATTTGAAGTGCACAAGCACCCGCTTCGATCATTTTCTTCGCTAGTAAGTAAGTTGCTTCTTCGTTACCGAAACCAGCGTCGATGTCCGCAATGATTGGCACAACGTGAGTTTGGAAGTTGTCGATTTGAGAAGTGATTTCAGCAGCTTTAGCAGTGTCACCAGCTTCTTGAGCTTTTTTAAGTGAACGGAACAGATCGTTCAATTCTTTCGCGTCAGCTTGACGTAAGAATGTGTAGATTTCTTCAATCAATGCAGGAACAGAAGTTTTTTCGTGCATAGATTGGTCAGGAAGTGGACCGAACTCTGAACGAAGTGCTGCAACCATCCAGCCAGAAAGGTAGATGTAGCGACGTTCAGTTGTACCGAAGTATTTTTTGTTCGCAATCATTTTTTGTTGTGCGATGAAACCGTGCCAGCAACCCAGAGATTGAGTGTATTTGCTAGAGTCAGCATCATAAGCAGCCATATCACGACGCATAATTGCTGCTGTGTATTTAGCGATATCTAAACCAGTTTTGAAACGGTTTTGGATTTGCATACGCGCAGCATCTTCAGGACTGATGTCTGCCCAAGTGCTACCGAATTTTGCTTTTAATTCGCGGATTGCATCAATCGCTGTTTGATATGTAGTCATGATATTTCCTGTAATAATATTAGGATTTTCTTCAACGAAAAGCTAAAATCAGACCCTCAAGCTTTTGCTTAGATTTAGAGCGCTTCGTTGCGATGAATACAGATTAGATTGACAGAATAAATTAATCCAATATTCTGCATTAATTTTCAGTATTTATTTAAAAAATATATAGATAAAAGTCTAATTATATTTCGACATATCCAAAACAAGTATTTGTTATTATTAAATTTAAATAAAATAGAATGAACCTAAAAAATACACACTTTGTCGAATATTTCTTCATTAGACTTAAGTCTCAGCCGTTGAAAAAAAGAGTTTAAACTGAAAATCAATACTTAATTTGACCGAAATGACAATAGTTCAATATTCAGTAAAAAGAGTATTTATCACGCTTTTATTCCACCAACAACAAGCAAGATTAAGCCATTTTCTAGGCGATAATCTGAGACTCAATTTACGCACTTTAAAACATTGTTTTGGGCTGATAGTCCCTCTATTTTTAAGCATAAAAACCCATTTTCTGAGAAAATGAAGGGGGTGTTCTTTATCCAACCCGATGCTTTTTTTTTTCGTCAGTTTATTACACAAGCCCGATGGCTTATGGCATAATGCAAATAATTTCATGATTTTATTCTCGGTATTTATTTTATGAATCTGGAGCGGGTTGATCTAAACCTCTTAATTTACTTGGACGTACTTTTACGCGAAAAAAATGTAACCCGAGCAGCTGAACAATTGGGTGTCACCCAACCAGCAATGAGTAATATTCTACGTCGTCTTCGTAACTTATTTAATGATCCTCTGCTAATTCGCTCTTCTGAAGGTATGACACCAACCGAACGGGCTTTAGAATTACAACCCCGCATACGTGACGCTCTTTCTGATCTCTCCATGATTTTGGAACCTCGTACCGAGTTCCGTCCTTATACCTCAAATCGTGTTTTCCGTATTATGACTTCGGACTATGCCGAAGCCACCTTAGTTCCCCGCCTCGTTAAAGCACTGCGTTCAGAAGCTCCCAATGTGGTCTTAGACTTCTTAACCCCAAGTGATGTGTCATATCGTGATATGGAACAAGGTAAAGTTGATCTTGCCATTAACCGATTCAATGAAATTCCACAAAGCTTCCATCAAGTTTTAGTCTGGCGTGACAGTTTTTCATGTTTGCTGAACGGTAAACACCCCGCCGCCAGCAACTTAAACCTAAAAAGTTACCTTGATGCACAGCATATTTGGGTTTCTAAAACAGGTATGGGCGTTGGTTTCGGCGTTAACCCTGAAAAACAAGCAGGTCTCGGTTGGATTGATCAAGCGTTAGAGCGTATTGGCCAAAAACGTAAAATTTCGGTCTTCACTCGACATTATCAAATGCCTGCACTATTGGCTTCAAATGTAGACTTAGTCGCGACTTTACCGACCCGTATTGCACGCCTACAAGCCAAAAGTCAAAATCTCCTGATTAAAGATCCACCTTTTTATATTCCAGAATTTGAGTTGAAAATGGCATGGTGCCCACTGTTGCATCACCATCCTGCACATCGCTGGCTCAGACAGCTGATTTTGTATGTGGCACGTCAAATGATTGAGGAGGAAAATCGAGAGTTTTTAGGCAATAACTTGCAATTCTCACATTATTAAGCATTCAGTTCTAAATAATTCATATTCATATCAATAACTCAGGTATGATAGAAGACAGTAACTAATTACTGTCTTTATTTTTTTGTGTTAAAAATATTCATAATAACGATGAATCACAGGTGGATTCGGTGAGTCTTTTTCAAAACATAGTTATCATTCTAGTCCTGATTGCTGGGGCGGGTTTCTTGTCTCTGACAGAAATTGCACTGGCGGGAGCACGTAAGGTCAAGCTGAAAATCTTGGCTGAGTCGGGTGAGGATCGCGCACAGAAAGTTTTGAATTTACAAGAAAATTCTGCTGACTTCTTTGCCGCTTCACAAATTGGCTTAAACGCAGTGGCAATCTTGGGCGGTATTTTAGGTGAAGGGGCTTTTCGTCCTTACTTCATGAGCTTTGTTTCTCGTTTTTATACTGGCCCTTGGTCTGAAACCATTAGCTTTGCTCTATCTTTCACTTTAGTCACCTCTCTATTTATTTTGTTTGCTGACCTCATGCCAAAACGTTTGGCCATGATTGCCCCAGAGAAAATCTCTATTGCGGTGATTAACCCCATTCAGGTGTTTATTAAGGTATGCAAACCTTTGGCTTGGATTATTAATGCTCTTGCCAACTTGTTATTCCGCCTATTTAAAGTGAATACCACCCGTGATGACAACATTACCTTTGATGATATTTCTGCAGTGATGGATGCGGGTGCACAAGCTGGGGTTCTGCAAAAGCAAGAGCACCATTTCATTGAAAACGTATTTGAACTTGAAGAGCGGAACGTTCCTTCAAGTATGACCACGCGTGAAAATGTGGTGTATTTTACTTTAAATGAATCCGAAACCAGCATTCGTCAAAAATTGGCTGAATATCCTTATTCTAAGTTTTTAGTCTGTAGTGAAAATATTGACGATGTAATTGGCTATGTCGATGCCAAAGACATTCTGGTCCGTATCCTGAATAATCAATCTTTACTACAACTCAATGAAAGCACCATTCGTAATGTTCTCACCATTCCAGACACATTAACCTTGTCTGAGTTATTAGACCGTTTCCGCTCCACCAAAGAAAAGTTTGCTGTTGTGATTAATGAATATGCTTTGGTCGTGGGCGTCATCACCCTGTCAGACATTATGATTACGGTCATGGGCGACTGGGTTACTCCAATTGAAGCCGAACAACAGATCATTAAACGTGATAATAATTCATGGCTGATTGATGGCAGCACGCCGATTGAAGACATGAAGCATGCACTGGCCATTGATGAAATGCCAGATGAAGAAAATTATGAAACCTTGGCTGGTTTTATGATGTACCGTCTACGCAAAATTCCACGCCCTGCCGATACCGTAGAATATGCAGGCTTTAAATTTGAAGTGGTTGATGTCGACCATTTTAAGATTGACCAACTTTTAGTGACGCGTTTACTTGAAGAAACACTACAGCCTGAAACTAAAACAGTCGAGGAATAGGAACATCGCCTTGAATTAAAACCTTGCAACTGCAAGGTTTTTTTTGCTTCAGATTTAACCATATGAAGTTATACAAAATAAGTATCTTAACCATACTTTACAGATATATATTATTTATTAGAAAAATAGAATGAAAAATCACATATGTTTAAGAGCATTTAAAAATCATGCTGAATTGCATACTATCGCTGTCACTTGCTGAATAAACAGACTTAACACGTTCAAAGGATTGATCCATGCTGACCATTTTAGGTTTAGGCATGATTATGTGCTTCATGTACTTAATCATGTCCAAACGACTGAGCGCTCTTGTTGCTTTAACTTTAATCCCTATCATTTTTGCATTACTTACTTATGTTTTAAGTCTCTTTGTTGACAACCTTGCTGGATTTGATATTGCTGAACTTGGCAATATGATGATGGAAGGCATTAAAAAGCTCGCTCCTACGGGCGTAATGCTCCTTTTCGCAATCCTTTATTTTGCAATTATGATCGACACGGGTCTATTCGACCCTTCAGTGAAGTGGATTTTAAAGCAGGTTAAAGGTGATCCTTTAAAAGTGACCCTCGGCACCATTACACTGACTTTAATTGTTTCCTTGGATGGTGACGGTTCAACCACTTACATGATCTGTGTTGCCGCAATGCTACCGCTGTATAAGCGTATTGGTATGAGCCCTTTAATTATGGCTTGTCTAATGATGCTTGCGAGCGGCATCATGAACCTAACGCCATGGGGTGGACCAACAGCACGTGCTGCAACGGCATTGCATGTCGATCCAAACGATGTCTTTGTTCCGATGATTTTACCAATGCTCGTTGCAATTGGCTGGTTATACTTCCTCGGCTTTATGTATGGCCGTATGGAGCGTAAGCGCATTGGTATTGTGGAATTAGATATTAGCCATGGTGACAGTATTCAGATTTCGCAAGAACCTGAAGCCAACCGTGCCCACTTAAGATGGTTTAACGCTCTACTAACTTTGGTCTTGATGGTCTGCTTAGTGATGGGTGTTTTACCTGCGGCCATTCTGTTCATGGTGGCGCTGTGCATTGCATTGGTGGTGAACTATCCTGATTTAGACATGCAAAAGCGTTTGGTTGGTAACCACTCTGCTAGTGCCTTAGCTGTAGTCGGGATTATTTTCGCGGCAGGTATTTTTACTGGTATTTTGTCGGGGACAGGTATGGTTGAAGCCATGTCTCAAGAACTGGTTGCCATTATTCCAGAAAGTATGGGGCCGTATTTAGCACCTATCACGGCTGTGATTAGTATGCCACTGACCTTCTTTATGTCGAATGATGCCTTCTACTTTGGTGTACTGCCTGTACTCTCTGAAGCCGCTGGACACTATGGTATCACTCCTGTGGAAATGGCTCGTGCATCGATTGTTGGTCAACCTGTACACTTACTGTCCCCATTGGTTCCATCGACTTACTTACTCTGTGGATTGGCTGGAATTAACTTTGGTGAACACCAAGAATTTACCATCAAATGGGCGGTGATTACTTGTTTAGTGATGCTGGTTACAGCGATGATCTTTGGTATTTTCCCACTTTACTCAACACTGGGTTAATCAAATACTCATACTGAGTTATAACGAACCTTAAGCTCAACAACCGATAAATACCCGATGTGATACATCGGGTATTTTCATTTATAATACCTTGATATAACAATATAATAGAGTCAAGCCTATGTCTTTTTCATTGCCCGCTGTGTTGGCATGTACTTTCTTTTATTCTGCGCTCTATCTGATTTATTATTATTTTGCCCAATACAGCCACACGCTGCTGATCGTAAGTGCGATTGTTTTGCTGATTTTAGCATGGCGGATTACACCTTGTGCTTATGAACGTGGGCAACGAAGCTTTAACGAGACTCTGTCTTTTGGACAGTATTTCTGGAATCCACTGATTACATGGTGGCGACTGTTTATTTGGCCCATCAGCTTATTACTGTCTTGGATTTTCCATAGTTAAATAGAAGCCATAAAAAAGCACCCAAAGGTGCTTTTGAGACTGCGATCTTAACGACCATATAATTCAAGCAATTTATCTAAAGTCGCTTGATAGTGAATGGTAATATCTTCAGATAAAATTTTATATGCGCTGTCAAACTGAACCATTGGCCAGCCTTCTTTCCAAAATGGGAAGATGTTGTGCAAATCATGTGTCACGGTCGCATCTTCCCGTACAATGGCTTGTGCAACTTGTGACAAGACTTGTGCTGTTTCCGCACCATCAATCGCCATGTAGTCAATCCCACGTACTTTTAAAATACGGATGCGGTCTTTCTTATAGCGAATTTTTTTGGCTTGACCTTCATTCAAGCCCAATGCCAAAGCTACAGCTTCAACAAATTTGCTTTCAAAAGATTGGTTTAAAGCCACAATCGCAAGTTTATGTGCTTCTTGACGACCCGCTTTACCACCCTTACGAATCTCTTCTTTTGCCTCTGTATCAAGCTCATCGTCTTTCATAGACTGCAAAATGTCTAAAATTTCGATATCACTTAAAGATTCAGGAGAATGATCAGTCATGAACTGCCCTTAGACAAAAAAAATTGAATCCGACATTTTCGCATAATTCAGAGCGAAAAAGCGAAATTGTTGTGCTTTTCTCTGTGAATATTCTGTTTTACTTATTTTTTTGAGTCATCCCCTTCCAAATCTACTATAGTAAAGGCTATTTTTCTCATACGCTCTTTTTTGACGATGCAATCCAAACAAGTTCAACTGTTACTGCAACAATTAGAGACCCGCTACCCTGCCGCATTTAAACGTAATTACTTGCTTTATAGTCAAATCAAAACACGCGGTATTTTAGATGACCAACGTGAAATTATTCCGTGGGTTTTGGCGGTGATGATTTTTATTCCAATCAGCTTAATTCTAAAAAATTTTTACTTAACTCACTTGGAGAATCTCGACCCGCTGCAAAGTCATAGTTACGCCATTATCACTATTTTATTGGTGCTGATGTGGGTCTTACCTTTTGTCATTAAGCAAATTAAACATTCATCAAACTCCCTGTATCAACTGCAACGCCATGCGCCCATCAAACTCGCTGCCGTGATTCTTTTAAGTGGACTCAATCTAATGTTCCTTGAAAGCAGTTTGCTGATGTGGATCTTGTTTTATTTTGGTGTAAACTTTGGTTTTGTGCGCTTCTATAAAGAAAATTTATTTCGAGACCACAGCCAGTCGGTTGAACATCATCAGTTACAACAACTTAGACGTGTCTGCTTTTGGGCCTATAAGCAAACGCTCAAATCACGACTCCAATTACGCTTTAGCTCCCATCAATCTGAAGATTATCAGGCACGTAAAACCCAGCTGGGGCATGAAGCAGATTTGTATGTGCAACTGCTGAAGTATGAGCATGCTTACTGTAAACAGATTAAGCACATCGATCTCGACAGCTATATCGATGAGAAATTATAAAAAAACCGAGCAATGATGCTCGGTTTTTTCTAAGGTCATTTTAGGCCGTTTGCTTTAACGCACTGATTGGCAATAATGTCGGATCTAATATTACTTGATGTGAGCGAGTCTCATCAACGATGTATTCTTTGTTCTTAATGGTATCCACAAATATCCAATCCGCTTGTACCTGCTCTGCGGTAAAACGGACTTTCAAATAACCACGCTGATTTAAATTGCAATAACTCAGCTCATCAATCAAGGTTGTAAAAGCAAACTCAAACTCTTTGAGTTGTTGCATTGGAATAGACAAATACTTTTCCATACCTGGCGAGGAAACTGAACTTGTCGCTAACTCCACACCTACAAATTGCCCTGTTAAATCGTGTAAGTCCGATGCCCATGCATTATGGGTATCACCAGCCAAGACCACGACTTTTTTATTTAAATACTGTAGTGTGCCGTACAACGTCTCCCTTTCAACCGCATAACCATCCCATGCATCTAAATTGTAAGGAACCACAGTTTTAATACGAGACAACTGCTCTACTGTTAAAGATGGATCATGATTTAAGTAACGAAGTTTTATTTCTACCAATTCTTTAATGAGTTGATTCACCTGCGCCAAAACCTCTGGAGTCACCGCGCCGCTACTGATTGCACTGAGCACTTGTAACATCTCGGCTGGAACAAGCATTTTGCTCATCAACACCTGCTGACCCAAAACTTGCCATGTGGCTTTAGAGCTCGCAAGTTGCTGTGTTAACCATGCGCGTTGATTCAACCCCAGTAACGTTCGATTTGGGTCTTGCATATCTGTAGTAAAGCGCACAGCATCCAAACCCGATGCGGTTAAATAATCTGCATAATCTAACTGTTTACTCCGCGCTAGAATACGCGTATCCAACATATTCAACTGCACTAAATTACCAAAGTTAAACTGGCGATAAATATTCAAATGATCTTTTTCAGAAAGCGGACGGATTGGCATCCACTCAAAATAGGCCGCCAGTGCCGCAAGTTTACGTTCAAGGAAATCGCCTTCAGTATCTGACTGATGATTTTCAGCACCCTTTTCCCATGTATCATTTGCGAGTTCATGGTCATCCCAAATCACAATAAAAGGATGACGTTGATGCGCGGCCTGCAAATCTGCATCTAGTCGGTATAAAGCATAACGTTTGCGATAGTCATCTAAGCGAATAATTTCTGCATTATTATCATCCGCCAGTGCGCGCCCCATCGCTACAGCCTCTTCCGTTGCATATCCGCCCATGCCATATTCGTAAATGTAATCACCCAAATGAATCACAACATCGACATCCTGTTTGGCCATTTCTTTATAAACATGGAAATAACCCGCTGGATAATTTGAACATGAGCATACTGCAAACTGTACCGACTGTACTTGCGTTGCCAAAGTTTTGGTTTGCCCTGTGATCGAATATGTCGACGCCGATTTAAAACGGTAGAAATAAACTTGCCCCTCAGCAAGTCCCGTCACATCCACTTTCACAGTAAAATCTTGTGCAGCTGTAGTCAGCACCTTTCCTGTTGCTGTAATGTTTTTAAAGTCTGCATCTTTTGCCACATCCCACTGCACTTCTAAACGCGCACTGCTATCCGATGGTGTTACACGTGTCCAAATGATGACTTGAGTTTGTAAAGGATCACCACTGGCAACCCCATGCAAAAATTGCACTTGCGTGTTGGGCTGTGTGTTTGAGTCGGCATCATCACCACAAGCAGTCAGTGAAATAGGTAAAGATAAAGCACCAAATCCTGCCAAAGTTTTTTGAATAAGTTCTCGGCGGTTCATTTTTTTTGTCATGTGGATTGCCTAAAGATGATATGGACTTGAAATTTATGCGAAAAAGATGACACCCATATCTCAAGTCGATGACATTTTTATGAAGCCTGAACAAGTGCAGCACAGATAATTTTGCTATTTTTTAAACATAAACCGCTGAATTGATTGAAAAGAAAGCAAATAATCACAAATAGACTTGCCAACTTTTATTTCGTCCTCTATTATTGCGCTCATGCCCGAGTGGTGAAATCGGTAGACACAGGGGATTTAAAATCCCCCGCCCACAAAGCGTGCCAGTTCGAGTCTGGCCTCGGGCACCATTCTTAAGCTAATTAAGATGGTGCAATAAAAAATCCAGCGATATGCTGGTTTTTTTATGTCTATAATTTATGCATCGAAACACATAACAATCACAATATGAAAAAGAACACTCTCATTATCATCTTATGCCTAATTTTTTCAAACGTCAGCCATGCAAACCCCACCTCGCAGCAAACAGATAGCGATACCTTTTATGACTTGTTTGCAGGCACGATTATTGAAAAAGACCACCAACTTTATTTACATGCGTGTAAATCAGTAAATGCTCATTTTAAATTAAGCTTTAATCATACTAAAGATGAGCAACATATTCGTGAGCTCATGAAAAAGCATCCAAAATTTTGGCTGAATCTCAGTGCAAATGCTGAAATGGTCGATGGTGAATACGTGATGACGGTCGATACGATTAAAGATGAGCATTTAAACCAAGGTTGTCATCTCACCGATCTTTTAGATGAACTGTAACAGCAATCTCAGCGTCTAAAACAAAAACCAACTGCACTTGAAATGAGAGAGTGACTCACCACTCTCTATTCACCACCAATTCTTCCATTTCAATATCCATAAACCCAGCATCTTGTACCACCATCATCATCGCTTCAGCAATAAAATCGGCAGCAGAATCATCTAACGACGAATCCAGATCTTCAAAATGTGGCTTCATTTCATTAATTTCAGCCACTGTGGCATTGGCATATTGATAAATATCACACTCAGATTTTGCTTTTACAATTTTTTTAGCAAAAGTCTCGACATGCTGCTTCACTTCAGCAACAAGAATATCGGGATAATATTCATCATCAAACATAGGGAGAAGTAAATCTGCAAACATACAGGCACTCAAAACGAGAAACTTAAAAAACGAGTCTGTATAACATAAACCGAACAAATCACCAAATAAAAAAGCAGCATCTCAAAATGCTGCTAGTCTAAAAATCAGATAAAGATCAAATTTTCAAATTAAATCATTAGCCCAGCATTCCGCCGCCGCATTAAGCAATATTCATCGCTTGCCAAACCTTGATCGCATCACTCATGGCTTTGACATCATGAGCGCGCACCATACACGCGCCTTGTTGAATACTCAGCAAATGTCCCGCTACAGAACCCACAGCCCTCTGCCCTGCATCCGCCCCACCTAAGGCTTCGCCGATAAAGCGCTTCCGTGACAATGCGGACAAGATGGGATACCCGAGCTGATTCAGCTGATGGAATTCGTTTAAAAGCTTAAGGTTCTGCTTTGCATTTTTAGCAAAGCCAAAACCCGGATCAATAATGATATTTTCAGCTTTGACACCTGCCTTGAGTGCATCCGCCACACGCTGGGAAAGCTCAGCCATCACATCTAAAGTGACATTATCGTATTGATCTAAACTATTCATAGTGGTTGGTTCACCACGCATATGCATGATGATCACTGGAATATTCAGTTCAGCTGCCATCTCTAAAGCATTCGGGCGTGTTAATGCTCTCACATCATTCCAGATATGTGCGCCTGCTGCGACCGCAGCTTGAATTACTTCAGGTTGAGAGGTATCAATCGAAATGACCACATCAAGTTCAGCCAAGGCTTCCACCACTGGAACGACACGACGAATCTCTTCCTCAACCTCAACCACAGATGCACCTGGACGCGTCGATTCACCACCAATATCGATGACTGTCGCTCCATCGGCAATCATTTGCTGAGCATGTGCAATCGCTTGTAGTTTGCCATTATGTTTGCCGCCATCACTGAACGAGTCTGGCGTCACATTTAAAATACCCATCACATGCGGTACCGATAGATCGAGTGATAGCTCACCACAACGTAGGATTTTCTTTGGCAAAGCCATCAATTGCATGTGATATTCTCCAGTTCAATTTACATTATCTTAACGCGTTCCCACTTTTAAGTGCCTATTTTTCTTCATCGACAGTGAAAAATCTGTGCAATAAAAAACCACCCGAAGGTGGTTTTTTATTTTAACTTTTTAAAATTAAATCGCAGATGGTAATGGTGGTGGTGTGCTTGGACCATCCGTTGGAGTTACATCAATCACAGGATTTTCTGCAACATATACTTTTGGTGGTTGTGGCTCACGACCTTCCATAATGTCACGAATTTGCTCGCGATCAATCGTTTCCCATTCCATCAAAGCTTTTACCATCGCATGCGCGATATCTTTGTTATTTTCCAAGATATTGCGTGCTACACGGTATTGTTCATCGATGATACGACGAACTTCAGCATCTACTTGTTGCTGTGTTGCTTCAGAAATCGTACGACTACCAATGCTGCCCATGAATGATTGCTGAGAATCATCTTCATACACCATTACACCAAGTTTGTCAGACATACCGTACTTGGTCACCATTGCACGTGCCATTTTAGTTGCACGTTCAAAGTCGTTTGAAGCACCTGTCGACATTTGGTTGATAAAGATTTCTTCGGCAATACGACCACCAAACAAAATTGAAAGTTCATTCAACATTTTGTCTTTATAGTGGCTGGTTTGGTCATGTTCAGGCAACTGCCATGTTACACCCAACGCCCAACCACGCGGCATAATGGTTACTTTATGCACAGGGTCTGTACCCGGTAGAATTTCAGCCACAATCGCATGACCAGCTTCATGGTACGCGGTTGCACGACGCTCTTCTTCACGAATCACCATCGACTTACGTTCAGGGCCCATGTACAACTTGTCTTTTGCATCTTCAAAATCATGCATATCGACAGTGTTCTTGTTACGACGTGCAGCAAATAATGCAGCTTCGTTCACAAGGTTCGCCAATTGTGCACCCGAGAAGCCCGGCGTACCACGTGCAAGCACCTGTACATCGACACCAGTCACTGAAGGCAATTTCTTCATGTGAACATTTAAAATTTGCTCACGGCCTTTAATATCTGGTAAGCCAACCATAACCTGACGGTCAAAACGACCTGGACGGAGTAAAGCTTTATCCAGTACATCGGCACGGTTTGTCGCAGCAATGACGATAATACCTTCATTGCCTTCAAAGCCATCCATTTCCACCAACATTTGGTTCAAGGTTTGCTCACGCTCATCGTGACCACCACCTGTACCTGAACCACGATGACGACCCACAGCATCAATCTCATCAATAAAGATGATACATGGTGCATGGCGTTTCGCTTGTTCAAACATGTCACGGACACGAGACGCGCCCACACCCACGAACATTTCAACAAAGTCAGAACCAGAAATACTAAAGAATGGTACTTTCGCTTCGCCTGCAATTGCTTTTGCAAGTAAAGTTTTACCTGTACCCGGTGGACCCACCATTAACACGCCTTTAGGAATCGTTGCACCTAAACGTTTAAATTTTGAAGGGTCTTTTAAGAAATCAACAATTTCTACAACTTCTTGCTTTGCTTCATCACAGCCAGCGACATCGGTAAAAGTCACTTTAATTTGGTCTTCTGCCAACATTTTTGCTTTTGACTTACCAAAACTCATTGGACCGTTTTTACCACCTGCTCCGCCACCCATGTTGCGCATAAAGAACATGAATAACAAAATGATTAAAAGTACAGGGAAGCTTGCGATCAAAAGTTGCATCAATAAACCTTGACGTGCAGGTGCAGTACCTTCAACGACAACGTTATTTTTAATCAGATTAGGCATAAGCTCTGGGTCTTGAACCGCAGGACGAATACTTTCAAACTCTGAACCGTTTGATTTTTGGCCATGAATTCGTTCGCCATCAATTGTCACTTGCTTAATTTGACCAGCATTCACCGCAGCAACAAACTCTGAATAATTCATCGCTGTCGGCTTTTCATTGCTACTGACATTACTGAAAATGAGGATCAGTACGCCCAGTATCACTAGCCACAATATGGCATTCTTGAAGAGATCGCTCAAAGCTTTATTCCCATATCAATCTAATTTGATCATGCCCTATCGGGTGACCTTAAAGTTTCTGCTGAAGATCAGCTTCGCAAAATAATAAAAAGGTACAAAATGCACAATTTTTAACGACTTGGCAAGTAAACTTTATTTGAAAGCCTTCTTACGGCCTTGCCCAACTAAGAATACTTCCTTAGATCGGGCACGTGATGCAGCAGGTTTTACTGTTTTTAACACATCAAAGTTGTCGACTACTTGCTTACGGAACTCGTCAAAGCCTGTACCTTGGAATACCTTTACAACAAATTGACCATTTGGACCGAGCACTTTCGTAGCAAAATCGATAGCCAATTCACAGAGGTAAATCTGGCGAGGTTGATCTACAGCCTTGTTACCTGAAGTATTGGGGGCCATATCTGAAATTACAACGTCTACTTTACGTCCATCTAAAATATTTAACAATTTATCGAATACTTCTTGCTCACGGAAGTCACCTTGCAAGAAGGTCACATCTGGGAGTGCATCCATTTCCAAAATGTCAGATGCAACCACCAATCCTCGATCACCGACCAGCTTTCCTGCAATTTGTGACCAACTTCCAGGTGCAGCACCCAAGTCAACCACGGTCATGCCCGGACGAATGATGTTATATTTTTCTTGAATTTCAAGTAACTTATAAGCTGCACGTGCTCGATAACCTTCTTTTTGCGCTTTTTTCACAAAATGATCATCAAGGTGCTCTCTCATCCACGCACGGCTACTTTTGGATAACTTTTGGTTGGTAATGCGTGTTGCCATATCTCTCTAAAACATTAAAATTTCTTAAACTTAATTGTACGTTAAATTCTCTAGGCTTGCAGTATACATCTGTATCCAAATCTTGGGTTTTAGTTGTTTTTTTCTATTATCTAAATCGATTATTTCCACAGAATATAAAGCGTTTAATTTCGCAGTTTGTTATACTAAGCCGTTTTTAAAATTAGGTTATCTTTATGGCGACTTTATCCATTCAGGAACGCAAGCGTTTGCGTCAAATCGGTCATGCTTTAAACCCAGTGGTAATGCTTGGCGGTTCAGGTCTGACTGAAAATGTCGTTGAAGAAATTTTACGTGCTTTAAACGACCACGAATTGATTAAAGTCAAAGTCGCGGGTGAAGACCGTGAAGAGCGCGCTGCAATCATTGCAGAAATTGCCTCAACTACAGGTGCAGAGATTGTACAGACCATTGGTAAAATTGCGTTGCTTTACAAAAAAGCGGCGAAACAAAATGCCAAATTGTCTAATTTAGTTCGTTTCGCTCACGCAGCAAAATAATTGTAGTTTTTTATGGCAAGTTACGAACTCAGTGCATTTGATCGTCGCTTTCAAGCAATTTCGCTTGTTGGTGCGATTGAACAACAAAGCCCATATGCTCTCAATATCGGCTTTTGGTTACGCGATCCCAATTTGTACATGCACTGGCCCGAAGTCGTGAATGCAAATCCTCGTCAAGACTTTTTATGGGAAAACACCTGTTTTGAAGTCTTTATCGGGGTAAAAGGCGAAGATTATTATCGCGAGATCAATCTCTCCCCTTCGCAAGCTTGGCAGGCCTATCAGTTTGAGGAATATCGCTATCCTGAAGATATGCCGCCACAGGTCGCTTACGATATTGAACTTAATCAATTGAAGCGCACCCACTATGGTTTAAATGTCAGCATTGATCTGACTGAATTTATGCTGCAACACAAACTCAAATGGGCTGACCTATATCTGGGTTTATCCGCTGTGTTAAATACATCACAAGGTCAACAGTTCTATGCCATGCAGCATAGTGGCCAGCAAGCTGACTTTCACAATAAACGTGATTGGTTGCATCAGTTTTAATCCAGACAAATAAACCAGATCAATAAAAAAGTGAGGCTATGACCTCACTTTTTTATGCACTTAATCTTGAGCCTCGTACAGCGAGATTATTTGCTTGAAACTTTATTCCACGCATCTAAGGTGTGTTCTTTTGAACGTTTAAACGTTTCAGTCAACTGATCTTTATGTTTTACTGAAATTTCGCTGACATCACCTTTTAACTCTTTACCTAGTTTGGTCAAGTCATCTAAAACAGCAGTAAACTCAGTTTTAACAAACTCTTTTAGTTCAGTTAAGTCTTTTTGAGAGTTCGATAGCTGCCCTTTAATGGTTTCTAAGCGCAGTAAAAGATCTTGTTTAAACTGGCGGAGTTGCTCTTGCACACTGGCATTCAGCTGCTTCGCTTCAGCTTCAAGCTTTTCTTTGCTTTCAACTACCGCTTCAGTGACCTGCTCTGTTGCTTCTTTCGCCACTTGCTCAAGCTTTTCAGTGCTTTCTGCAACGACTTCTTTCAATGCTGGCTTTGGTTTGGTCACTTTGTCTTGTTCAGTCATGATCTTATTCCTGTTGTTATATACACAGCGACAGCTTAGCGTGATTTGATAAAATTTAGATTTTGATTTGTTAGACAATTATTTGTTGTTACATTTTTCTTTACAAAACTTAGAAACAGCTTTTCTACAAAATAAAAGCACTTTATCTTGTTAATTCCATCTTATTGGCATGGACTTTGTTAGTGAAGTTGCGTATAGTGCCATGTTAAGTTCAAGCGAGCAGACATAGGGAGGGTAGGTTTTTAGATAGCCTTCCTTTTTTTTCGTCTACTCGCTTTTTTACAGCCTAAATTTCAGGAGCTTTGGTTTGAGCACCCCAGCAATTTTAGCCCTTGCCGATGGTACGATCTTTAAAGGAACGTCTATTGGTGCATCGGGTAGTACGACTGGTGAAGTCGTTTTCAACACTGCCATGACTGGCTATCAAGAAATTTTGACTGACCCGAGTTATGCACAGCAACTTGTGACTTTAACTTACCCTCATATCGGTAACACAGGTTGTAATGATGAAGACGCTGAGTCAGGTCGAATTCATAAAGTATGGGCCAACGGATTAATCATTCGTGACCTACCTTTATTGCATAGCAACTTCCGATCAACGCAATCTTTAGGCGAATACTTAAAAGAACATAATGTTGTCGCAATTGCAGATATTGATACGCGTAAATTAACCCGTATTTTGCGTGACAAAGGTGCGCAAAATGGTTGCATCCTTGCTGGTGAAAATATTACTGAAGAGCAGGCTTTAGAAAAAGCACGCGCATTCGGTGGTTTAAATGGTTTAGACCTAGCGAAAGAATGCTGTGATCCAACTGGTTTCGAATGGACAGAAGGTTCTTGGGTATTAGGCAAAGGCTTCACACAACCTGAACTTAAATTCCATGTTGTTGCATACGACTACGGTGTCAAAACCAACATCTTACGTATGCTTGCAGACCGCGGTTGTAAACTCACTGTCGTGCCTGCACAAACTCCTGCTGCTGAAGTACTTGCATTGAATCCAGATGGCGTGTTCTTATCGAACGGCCCTGGCGATCCAGCTGCATGTGACTACGCAATTGAAGCTGTAAAAACAATTGTAGAAGACGCTCGCAACCTACCTGTCTTTGGTATTTGCTTGGGTCACCAAATTCTTGCACTTGCCTCAGGTGCAAAAACGGTGAAAATGCCGCATGGCCACCACGGTGCTAACCACCCTGTTCAAAACATGGAAACAGGCACAGTGATGATTACTTCTCAAAACCACGGCTTCGCAGTGGATGCAGATACTCTTCCTGCAAACTTGAAAGCTACGCACAAGTCTTTGTTCGATCAAACTCTTCAAGGGATTCATCGTACAGACAAACCAGCGTTCAGCTTCCAAGGTCACCCTGAAGCAAGCCCTGGTCCGCATGACTGCGCACCATTGTTCGATCATTTCATCGAACTTATCGAAGCATCTAAGAAGTAATTAAGGAAGCGATCATGGCTAAACGTACAGACATTAAAAGTATCTTAATTATTGGTGCAGGTCCGATTGTCATCGGACAGGCATGTGAGTTTGACTACTCAGGTGCGCAAGCGTGTAAAGCTCTTCGTGAAGAAGGCTACCGTGTTATTTTGGTGAACTCTAACCCAGCTACCATTATGACCGACCCTGCGATGGCAGACGCAACATATATCGAGCCAATCACTTGGCAGACTGTTGCTCAAATCATTGAAAAAGAGCGTCCAGATGCTGTCCTTCCAACAATGGGTGGTCAAACAGCATTGAACTGTGCGCTTGCACTGGATGCCAACGGTATTTTAGAAAAATACAATGTTGAATTGATTGGTGCAACCAAAGAAGCGATTGAAAAAGCTGAAGACCGTAAACTGTTTGATGAAGCAATGCGTAAAATTGGTCTTGAATGTCCAAAAGCTGCGATTGCTGAAAACATGGAAGAAGCTTTAGAGATTCAAGCGCGCTTCGGCTTCCCTGTGATTATCCGTCCGTCATTCACGATGGGTGGTTCAGGTGGCGGTATCGCTTATAACAAAGAAGAATTCCTTGAAATCTGTGAACGCGGTTTCGATCTTTCTCCAACCAAACAATTATTGATTGATGAATCTTTAATTGGCTGGAAAGAATACGAGATGGAAGTTGTTCGTGACAAAAACGACAACTGTATTATCGTTTGTGCGATTGAAAACTTTGACCCAATGGGCGTGCACACAGGTGACTCAATCACTGTTGCTCCTGCGCAAACATTGACAGACAAAGAATATCAATTGATGCGTAATGCATCTTTAGCAGTTCTTCGTGAAATTGGTGTGGAAACAGGTGGTTCTAACGTTCAGTTCGGTATCTGTCCAGATACTGGCCGTATGGTAATCATCGAGATGAACCCGCGTGTATCACGTTCATCTGCTCTTGCATCAAAAGCAACGGGTTTCCCGATTGCAAAAATCGCTGCGAAACTGGCTGTCGGTTACACCCTTGATGAATTAAAAAATGACATCACGGGCGGAACGACTCCTGCTTCGTTCGAACCTGCAATTGACTACGTGGTAACAAAAATTCCACGTTTCAACTTTGAAAAATTCCCACAAGCAGACGCAACACTGACCACACAGATGAAGTCTGTCGGTGAAGTGATGGCCATTGGTCGTAACTTCCAAGAGTCTGTAAACAAAGCGCTTCGTGGTCTTGAAGTCGGTGCGTGTGGTTTTGATGAAAAAATCGCAGTAGGTACTGAAGGCGCGAAAGAAAAGATCTTGGTTGAACTTAAAGTTCCGGGTCCAGAGCGTATTTGGTATGTAGCTGATGCATTCCGTCATGGTTTCACTTTAGAAGACGTGTTCCAAGCGACGAAAATCGATAAATGGTTCTTGATCCAAATCGAAGACATCATCAAAACTGAAAATGAAATCAAAACTTTAGGTTTTGGTGATCTAAACGCAGACAACATCCGTTCGTTCAAACGTAAAGGTTTATCTGACCTTCGCATCGCGAACTTGATGGGTATTTCACAAAAACAATTCCGTAAGCACCGTTGGAACTTGGGCGTAACTCCAGTTTACAAACGTGTGGATACTTGTGCAGCAGAATTCGAATCTGACACTGCATACATGTATTCAACTTACGATGATGAATGTGAATCAAACCCATCTGATAAAGATAAGATCATGGTGATCGGTGGTGGTCCTAACCGTATTGGTCAAGGTATCGAGTTCGATTACTGCTGTGTACACGCGGCGCTTGCAATGCGTGAAGATGGTTTTGAGACCATCATGGTGAACTGTAACCCTGAAACAGTTTCAACGGATTACGACACTTCTGATCGTTTGTACTTCGAACCAATCACTTTGGAAGATGTACTTGAAATCGTACGTACTGAAAAGCCAAAAGGCATTATCGTTCAGTACGGTGGTCAGACTCCGCTTAAATTGGCTCGTGCTTTAGAAGAAGCAGGTGCACCAATTATCGGTACATCACCAGATGCGATTGACCGCGCAGAAGACCGTGAACGTTTCCAACAAATGATTCAACGTCTTCAACTTCGTCAACCAAATAACAGCATTGTAAAATCTGCTGAAGAAGGTATGGCTGAAGCATCTAAAGTAGGCTACCCACTTGTCGTGCGTCCTTCCTATGTACTCGGTGGTCGTGCGATGGAAATCGTATACAACGACGACGAACTTAAACGCTACTTACGTGATGCGGTACAAGCATCAAATGAAGCGCCAGTTCTTCTTGACCGTTTCTTAGATGATGCGATCGAAGTTGACGTAGACTGTGTATCTGACGGTAAAGACGTTGTGATTGGCGGTATTATGCAGCACATTGAACAAGCAGGGATTCACTCAGGTGACTCAGCATGTTCGATTCCTCCATACTCGCTATCAGTTGAAATTCAAGACGAAATGCGTCGTCAAACCGTTGCTATGGCAAAAGAGCTTGGCGTTGTTGGCTTGATGAATGTACAGTTTGCTGTGAAAGGCAAAGACGTTTACATCCTAGAAGTGAACCCACGTGCGTCTCGTACTGTGCCATTCGTTTCTAAATGTATCGGTGAGTCTTTAGCGAAAGTGGCTGCGCGTTGTATGGCGGGTCAGTCTTTAGAATCTCAAGGATTCACTAAAGAAATCATCCCGACTCACTTCTCTGTAAAAGAAGCGGTGTTCCCGTTCAACAAGTTCCCGGGTGTTGACCCTATTCTTGGCCCTGAGATGAAATCTACAGGCGAAGTCATGGGTGTAGGTAAAACATTTGGTGAAGCATTCTACAAAGCTGTGTTAGGCTCGAATGAACGCGTACCGGGTCTTCCTACAGAAGGCGAAGTGAAGCATGCATTTATCTCTGTGCGTGATTCAGACAAGCCTCGTGCTGTTGGTATTGCGAAGCAACTGGTAGGCTTTGGCTTCAAAGTACTTGCGACTGGCGGTACTTATGAGTTCATTAAAGCTGCGGGTATTGAGTGTGAACGTGTAAATAAAGTCACTGAAGGCCGTCCTAATATCGTGGACCGCTTGAAAAATGGCGAAGTTCACCTCATTATCAATACAACTGAAGGCAAACAAGCTCAACAAGATTCGTTCTCGATTCGTCGTTCAGCGCTTCAAGCGAAAGTGTATAACACTACGACCTTGAACGGTGCTGATGCTGTATGCCAAGCTTTTGCAATTCAATTGCCAATGGATGTATACCGTTTGCAAGATTTACAAACTGTAGGTTAATTCGTTTACCGAGAAGTCCCGTCACCTCTCGGTGGCGGGCTTTTTTCATTTATAAACCTATATTTTTTACACTCACAGACTTGAGGGACAACAATGCAACGTTATCCTATGACTCCCCAAGGCAAATTAGCCTTAGAGAAAGAATTACATCAATTAAAAAGTATTGAACGTCCACGTATTATTGCGGCAATTGCTGAAGCACGTGAGCACGGGGATTTAAAAGAAAATGCGGAATACCATGCTGCGCGTGAGCAACAAGGTTTCTGTGAAGGTCGTGTTCAAGACATCGAAGGTAAATTGGGTGCGGCTCAAGTTATCGATGTAAAAGAACTTGAACAGAATGGTCGCGTGGTTTTTGGGGTGACAGTCACTATCGAAAACTTAGATACCGAAGAACAAAAGACCTATATGATCGTGGGTGATGACGAAGCTGATTTTAAAATCAATAAAATTTCAGTGAACTCTCCTATCGCGCGTGGCCTTTTGGGCAAAAGCGAAGGCGACGAAGCAAAAATTCAAACCCCTCAGGGTGAAGTTGAATACGAAATTGTAAAAGTTGCATATATCTAAGTTTCTTTGATATTTACGGCTGTAGAAACCCCTCGATTGAGGGGTTTTTTGTTTTTGTATTTTCCTAAATACCTCTCCCTAGCCCTCTTCTTAAGCACGTGGGAAATTTCACTCCAAGAATGAGATAGATTTAAGGAATCCTTTTCCCCCTCTCTTTTTTAAAGCAAGACTTTTATTTGTTATAATTTATCACACTCTTCAACGCTGTCTTTTTATGTCTGAGCCCCTGATTAATTCGCCTGTCAAACACTGGTGTGAGTTTGAGTTCATCTCTAAAACGGTGAAGAATCCGAATATTCACATTAAAGGGAATTACTCTTACTATTCAGCGTATTGGGATCAAGGTTTTGAACGTTGTGTCGTGCGTTATTTGCATGATAAGCCCTCGACCATAGACAAACCAATTGATCAACTCTATATCGGCAACTTCGTCTGTTTTGGCGCAGAATGCGTGATTATGATGGGTGGTAACCAACTACATCGTACCGACTGGATTTCAGCTTTTCCTTTTGATACGCGTAGTTTTGTTCCCGCAGGTGATACCATCATTGGCGATGGTTGCTGGATTGGCTCTCGTGCCATGATTATGCAAGGTGTGGAGCTAGGTGAAGGCGCAGTGGTGGCAACGGGCGCTGTCGTGACCAAGGATGTTCCACCCTATACCGTTGTGGGTGGAGTACCTGCCAAGATTATTAAGTATCGCTTTCCCGAAGCAGATATAGAAAAACTGCTTGCACTGAAGCTCTATGACTTAGATGAAAAGCAGTTTTTAAAAATGCGTGAGCAGTTACAGACAGATGATATTAACTCTCTGCTTGAGTTTCTGAAATAAAACCAGATTCAATATAATTTTTCCAACTCGTGACAAGATCATCAGATTTACGCAATTTCGTCACGGAATAATCTGAATATAAATCTAAAAGAGCTCTTTCCTTCTCATCCATCTGTCCAGAAGTTGTGTAGTGTTTCATAAAATTTTCCAACTGATCAGCTAATTCCAGAATTCCCAAGCTAGTTAACTTATATTTTTGATTTAAATTATTTATTAAGTTTCTTGCTATATAACTTTCATTATCCCGTTGATGAGTATGATTAGTTATATATTCTAATAATCTCTTTAGAACTCTTCTAAAATACTGCACTGTAACTTGGAAATCCCTATCAAATATTATTGCTATTACAATCATATCCTTATTTAAATTATTTGTTCTTAATAGGGCATATTGATTGACTTTTCTAATAAGCTCTCGCGAATTGTAATTTTTATATAATTGCAATGCCAATACCCAAAAATAAAAAGTACTAAAATGCTCTTTATTTTCAATTTCACCTATTCTAAAAAGCTGCTCTTTTAAGAGCATTTCATAATTATTTATAGCATCCAACTGAGGAAATTTAATCGTGAAATCAATAAACTTTTCGAAGTAATCACCATTCGTTTCAATAGTATAGCCATATAAAGTGTGTACAGACTGTATAAGCTGAGTCTTATTCATCACCAAAACAAAAACAATTTTAGGAATATCAAAAAAGTGTTTAATACGCTCAATCAAACGAATTGCAAAATCAGGACGACAACGATCAAGTTCATCAATAATAAAAACTAGTGGTTTGTCTAACTTTTCAACTGTTTGAGCTAGATGTTTTTTGAATTCTTCTAAAGTTTTCTTTTCAGCTTCATGACCTGCAATTTTCTCTTGAATACTTTCTTTAATTCGATCACTCGTCTCATCTGATAATTTATCTATTTCATCCTGCGCATTTTCATAACCTTGCTGCAAGATTCCACCTAAAAATCCAGCTCCAACAAGATGAAGTCCAAGCGTTAATGCAATTTTCGGTAAAGATGGCAACAATGCTGTTCCTACAGATGCTGATAGATCTATTAGTTTTTTAACCTTACTTTTGGTCTTTTTGTCTTTACTTAAAGTATTTGTAATTTCTGAAGTCACAACTAAAAATGGATCATCTAAATAGTCATTTGCAAATGCATCTAGATAAATCACATTATGATTCTCATCTTCTAAATGTTTTTGCCAGTGTCGAACAAACCAAGTTTTGCCTTCACCCCAACGGGCATCTAAAGCGAGTACAGCCCCACACTGCAAACGATCAACATAATTCGTCAGTTGAATACCCAAACGCTTACGATCCCAAAGGTCACCTTCCCAAGCTGTTTCTATATTCTCTAAATTTGTCCGTTGCCAATTCAATTGATTCGTATCTGTCATCGTATTTATAAAGTTGTAAGCCATTCATAAATATAAGCTATTTTTTAGTCAAAGCCTATGTTTCTTAAACGCTACATTTACATTCAACTTTAGTGTTAAATTGATTATTATTCACACGCTTTTGTGATAATTTAGAAGTAAGAAATTAGCATTTCATATACAAATATCCATATGAATTTACTAGGTTTTATTCTTTAAAAAATACAGCTAATATCAAGGTATAAGCTGTATTTAACCCGTGATACATTAGAACAGAAATCTGCACGTATAATCAGTTGATAATAAGGAGAAACAACCATGGCATACCAAAACATTTTAGTCCCTGTAGACGGTTCAGAAACATCATATGCAGCAGTTGCGCAAGCGGCTGAACTTGCAAAAGCATTTGGCGGTAAAATTACAGTCGTTCAAGTACTTGCACTTGACCCTTACATTGCTGCCGAATACATTTCTGCAACTCAAACCAATGACTTAATTGAACGTGCGCGTACTTCAGTTTTGAAAACACTTGAGGAAGCAGCGGCTAAATTTAGCGATCTGGGCATTCCAGTTGAAGCAAAACTACTTGAAGGTCAGGTGGTGCACCGTGTAATTATCAAAGAAGCAGAAACATCTAAAGCAGACCTGATTGTCATTGGCTCTCATGGCCGCACAGGTTTAAAACGTTTATTCCTAGGTAGTGTTGCACAAAGTGTTTTAGGTGAAGCGCACATTCCTGTTTTAGTTGTTCGCCAGTAATACATCGAGTGCTCTACTTATACGGAGGTAGAGCATTTCTATTTTAAATATCCCACTGAAACTCTTTCATTTTCACTTTGTCCCCAATCACTAAAATACCTTCCGCCATAAGTAACTGTGCTTGAATGTTCTGTCCCTGATCATTCAGTTTACTTAGGCTAATTTTCCCTTGGGAGTTGATTACCCGATACCAAGGCAAACTACTGTCTGCATCCATATGTTTTAGCACATAGCCTACTAAACGTGCATGTTTGGGAATACCTGCTAAGCGTGCAATTTGTCCATAACTGGCTACCCGCCCATAAGGAATCTGGGCGATCACCTGAAAAATCATCGGTGCCAGTTCTTTGACTATCGATTCTGCCATTTCAAAGGTGTCCTGTTCTAATTACTCCATAATGACATCATTATCTGATTCAAATAAGCCCTCTCATCCATTCTAAAAAGCCCCAATACAGGGGCTTCTTGATTGAGCAAATCACTAAAAATTATCAGGACTTTCCAGCCGTTTCACTTCCTGAACTCGCTCAGGGTTATGCACCGCAGCAATGCCATCATCTGCTTTAACATCAATCAATGCTTCAGGTTGATAGACAATAATGGTTTCATAGCCCTGTGCATCTTCACCAATAATATACTTGAAACCTTTACGGTTCATTTTATTACACAGACGTTGATACCAGCCTTTAAAACCCGTCTTTTCTTCATTCGGGTTGTAATAAAACGCATTCATCACAGCAGGTAATCCTAGGCCACAGACCATGCCTGAAAGCAACACGGCGATAAAAGTATAACCAATCAAAATACTGCTATATTCACTTAACTCAGGCACGTTGGCTACCGCTAAGATCAGTGCTAAGGATATCCCTCCACGCACTCCACCCCATGACAAAATCGCTAAACTTCCGTTATAACTTTTCTTACGGAAAGAGGGAAAAAAGGCAAAAGATAAATAGTTCGCTGCAAAACGTGAAGCATGCAAAATAATAAAAGCGACGATGCCTCCAAAAATTAGACTAAAGCTGAGATCTAAAATAAACAGTTCCAAACCAATTAAGGTGAATAAGAACGAGTTAATAATCCCTTCAACCGTATGCCAAAAATGGTTCACTTCCCGTATTTCGCGCTCTTGTAAAATTTCTTTCCATTTGTTCCCTACAATCAAACCACCGATGACACAAGCAATCGGTGCTGAAGCATGGGCAAACAGTGCAACCAAGTACGAACCGCAGGCCAAGAGTGCTGTGGTCAAAATGAGAGACTCCATTTCGTGCTTACCACGCAGCAGTCGCAAGATCCCTAAGCCAAAGGCCCAACCAATAATGACTGCGACAAAAATTTCATAGAGTAAGGTTTGCAACACGCCCATGACGGTAAAGTTTTCACCCTGTAAGACGTTTAAGAGTGTCATAAACAAGGCAATACACATGGCATCATTAAACAGTGATTCACCTTCAAGCTTGACCATTAAATGATGCGGTGCACGTACCGAACTGAGCACGCCTTTGATCCCAATCGGGTCCGTTGCACCCAATGCAGCCCCCAGCAGCAAAAGCACCAATAAATCGACATGCTGCCCAATGATGAACTGATAACCGTAGAGCACCACCCCAAAGAACACGGCGCACAGTACCAGCGCAATACTGGCTAAAATACTGATTGGCTTCCAATAACTACGTAAATCTGAGACTTTGAACTTCAGTGCAGAAGAGGTCAAAATGAAGCAAATCACGCCATTGATTAAAAAGTCATAAAAGTCGATATGACGAACCGCTTCTTCAATATTATGAATATTGATGGTGATAAACTGATTACCACTCAGCAGGCTCGCGCCCCACTGTAAAATAAAGACAAAAATGGCGGAAACGATGGGTACGCCAATGGCTTGAGGAAAACCTAAAATACGTTTATTAAAAATAGTCGTTGCAATAGATAATGCAAAAATAACGGTAAAAACTTGTAGAAAAAAATAATTTCCCATTGAACTTCCAAATTGGGCGGTTGGGGAGATGGCGGCTTTCAGTGCTTATCTATGGAATAAAAATTCACTTCATACACATTGATGCTCGAAATATTTTAATCATTTTTCACATCAACGCCCGAAAAAAATAATTTTTTTAACATTTCTCCTGATGATGAATTAACATAGGGCATATGCATGTTTTTTATGCGTGAACTTTCCCTTTGGCCAAGTTTGATCTCCTATGCAATTCACTTTTAAAACCATCTTTCGGATGTTCTTCGCACTGATTATTTTCCTCACGACCTTTGCGTTGTTTCTAACCTGCTTTGCGAAAACCAAAGAAATTTTACAGGCTGAGCAAACTTTTGCCTCAGCCCAAAGTTTTAAAATGAACTCTCGTCCCGATCAAACACTGGTTCTACTTTCAAACAATAAAGCTCCCGATGATCATATTTATTTGCATGTGGCCAATCAGGGTTATATCGCCAAACTCAGCTGTGATCATTATTTAACTGACATTTGTGTAGATGACTACAACGAACAACATACCCGCCAAATTCAGTCAATTGAACTACTCAAAGCAGGTCAGTTTAACTATATTCAGCAAGTCAGTTATCTCGATACACGCACACAAGATGTTAAAACATTGCGTTATACGCCTGAACAAATTCAACAGTTTTACCGTGCGGATATGAGCAACTTAAAGTATGTGGTGTTTGGGGTGTTGTTATTTGCCTGTATTGCGTTATATGTGAGTGTCCGTATTGCTCGAAACTTTAAGCAGTTCTTAAACCGCTAGAATGAATTGCTTGAAATAAAAAAAGAGGCGATCAATCGCCTCTTTTTTTATGGCTTAAATGGCTTGGTTAAAGGTATCACAACTTTCAACTTGACCCGACTTAAAGCCCGTGCCAAACCAAGTCATACGCTGCTGACTGGTTCCATGGGTAAAGCTATCAGGCACCACTTGCCCTGTTGCCCGCTTTTGTAGGTAATCATCACCAATCTTATGTGCAGCATCCATCGCTTCTTCAACATCGCCTTGCTCTAAGAACTGAGTTCGTTGATTGTTATGATGCGCCCATACTCCTGCTAAACAGTCAGCCTGTAACTCTTGGCGTACCGATAAAGCATTGCCTTGCGCTTTTGAGCCCTGTGCACGAGCTTTTTGCACTTGTTCAGAAATCCCTAAAATGGTCTGAATATGATGTCCAACCTCATGTGCCACCACATAAGCCTGAGCAAAGTCACCCGCTTGATCTTGGCGCGCCAACTCCGTTTGGTTTTGCTCACCGCCAATACCCATTTGAGTCCGCATGTCTTTAAAGAAAGCGGTGTCGATATACACCTTCTGATCTGCTGGACAGTAAAACGGCCCCATTGCAGACTGAGCAGTACCACAACCCGAATTGATCACTCCTGAAAACATCACCAACTTGGGCGGAACATATTGTTGTCCCAATTGCTGTTGGAAAATTTGACTCCATGTGTCTTCAGTATCGGCCAGTACAGTACCGACAAAGTCCATCGCTTCCTGCTGATCAGGCGTTGGGTTATCCAAACCTTGAGTTTCTGCCGCTCCAGTTTGTGCGGTCACTTGTTTAGTGGCTTGGTAGGCTTGCTGCGGATCGACTCCTAGAAATTTCCATGCCACAAAGGCTACGATCAGCCCTAAAATACTGATGCCACCCGCCTTGACACCGCCACCACCGCGGCGATCCTCGACATTGCTACTGACACGACGTCCCTTCCAACGCATAGCACTCTTCCTTCTTCTAATTTATGCTGGCCCGATCCAGTTTATGCCTTTTTTGAACTCGGCCAAACTTTTTTAATCAAGCTCACAATAGCCAATACAATCAAACCAGCCACAAAACCAATCACTAAGTTAATCAGTGTTGGGGTTAATGCTCCCACAATGCTTCCCACAGTTGGAATATGTTCAGCATAATCCACTGAACCTTCAGTGAAATGATGCAATAAAGGCACGCCGTGGGAAATAATGCCACCACCCACTAAAAACATCGCGATAGTGCCCACGATGGTTAAGGTCTTCATCAGTTTTGGTGCAAAAGCCAATAAACCACGGCCAATAGTTTGCTTAAATGAAGAGGCTTGCTGAGTTAGATACAGTCCTAAATCATCAATTTTGACAATCATCGCCACAAAACCATACACACCGACGGTCATTAAAATGGCAATTACAGACAACACCATGACTTTGGTTGAAAAAGTTGCAGCAGCCACAGTCCCCAGTGAAATCACCACAATTTCTGCCGACAAAATAAAGTCGGTACGAATCGCCCCTTTAACTTTATCTTTTTCAAAAGTCGCCATATCGGTTTCAATCGCAGTTAATTCTTGGCTGGCTTCTTCTTCGGTTTTGGCTTTTTTGTGATGCAAACTGTGGAGGACTTTTTCTACCCCTTCATAGCATAGAAATAAACCACCAATCATTAACAGTGGCGTGATCAGCCATGGCGCAACTACACTAATCAACAGCGCCGCAGGGACTAAAATCAATTTATTAACAAAAGAGCCTTTTGCCACAGCCCAAACCACAGGCAGCTCACGGTCAGTACGAACCCCGCTGACCTGTTGAGCATTGAGTGCTAAATCATCGCCCAAAACACCCGCCGTTTTTTTTGCCGCCATTTTACTCATGACCGCAACGTCATCTAATATCGTGGCAATATCATCTAGTAATATTAATAAGCTACTCGCCATTTATTTTTATCCATCTTGAGAATTCTGACATTTTAATCTGTGATCTAAGCTTTTGAATATTTGTTTTTTGAAATTTAACTGATTTTATAATTTTTTCACTGCAGTTTTTTTAAGACTGACATTGAAAAAGATTATGCCGTACAATGTCTGCATTCTTTGAAAATAGCATGTCGCTACGACGACTTTGGAAATAGATAATGAGTAATCAAGACAACCGTCCTGTTATTTTGACAGGCGACCGTCCAACGGGACAACTTCATTTAGGGCACTTTGTCGGATCTTTACGTTCACGTGTGGGTTTGCAGGATTCACACCATCAGCATTTATTATTGGCCGATTCACAAGCCTTTACTGACAATGCAGATAACTTTGAAAAAGTTCGCCGCAATATTCTTGAAGTTGCCACAGATTACTTAGCAGTCGGGATCGACCCAACCAAAACCACCATTTGCGTGCAGTCGAGCTTACCCGCGCTGAATGAACTCACCATGTTGTATCTCAACTTTGTGACCGTGTCTCGTTTAGAACGTAACCCAACCATCAAGTCTGAAATTCAGATGCGTGGTTTCGAACGAGATATTCCAGCTGGTTTCTTATGCTACCCAGTTGCACAAGCAGCAGATATCACCGCATTTAAAGCAACGGTTGTGCCTGTGGGTGAAGACCAGATTCCAATGATCGAACAGACCAATGAAATCGTACGCCGCTTAAACCGTCAGATTGGTCAGGAATTACTGCCTGAATGTAAGGCTCTGCTTTCCAATATGAGCCGTTTACCTGGCTTTGATGGTAAAGCCAAAATGTCGAAATCTTTAGGCAATACCATTGTGTTGGACGCAACAGATAAAGACATTAAAAAAGCTGTTAATGCGATGTACACCGACCCGAACCACCTGCGTGTTGAAGACCCAGGTCAGGTTGAAGGTAATATCGTATTTACCTATTTAGATGCGTTTGATCCAAACAAAGAAGAAGTTGAAGAACTGAAAGCACATTACCGCCGTGGCGGTTTGGGCGATGGTACGGTGAAAAAACGTCTTGAAGGCGTATTAAAAGAGCTGATCACGCCAATTCGTGAACGCCGTATGGAACTTGCGAAAGATCCTGATTACATCATGGATATTTTGAAGACTGGTACAGACAAATGTCGTGATATCACTCAACAGACTCTAGATGAAGTTAAATCAGGTTTAGGAGTGTTTCATTTCTAATCCGAGCCTAAACTAACGCGCTTCTTTAAAGCCTTTCTCACTGAGAAAGGCTTTTTTAATCTCTAAATAGACAAAAATAAGCCACATGCATCTCAAAAACTGACATTTATTGTCGTTTGTTAACCTAAATTTACAGTATTTAACGTGAATACTCATGAAATAAGAACGCGTAGCCCTTATGATAAGTTCATAGCTTAGATTAACCCCTGAGATATAACATTTCTCCTTTTTACCGAAACTGTGTAACAACAGATTCGTGTTCTACGCAATGAATACCCCAATCATTGCGTATTTTTTTGTCTAAAATTTATTAAATCACAATTAAACTACTCTCTCTTTCCATGCCAACAAACTTAGACATTCTGTTTTTTGAATGCTATGCTAAAGCCCAATTTCAATACAATTCTGTTTAAAAATTTACACTTAACTGATAACAGTATAAAAATAGAGAACCTTTAGAATGTGGGAATTATTTACTCACCCATCCAATTTAATTTTTAGTATTTGCCTCAGCCTCATGTTTTTATTGGGACTACTCGAATTGATTTTATTGGTGTTAGGCGGCGGCTCACAAGGCCTACTTGACCAATTCCTACCTGATGACCTAGGCAGTACTAAAGACGTCGACATTGCACTAGATGCCGATCAAGGTTGGCTCAATGCCCTGCTGGATTGGTTGTTTATCGGCCGTGTCCCTCTCTTAGTTTGGCTGATTATCTTCCTCACCCTGTATAGCTTAAGCGGCTTTATTCTACAGTCCATTCTTCAAACTTGGACCGGAAGCTATTGGAGTGCATGGATCATGGCACCTCTTTGCCTCGTACTTTCGATGCCTATGATTCGTTACAGCGCCATGCTGATTGCTAAAATTTTGCCACAAGATGAAACCACAGCAATTTACAGTGAAGAGCTGATTGGACGAACAGCACTGATTATTTTAGGAGAGGCTAAAGTTAACTCACCGGCTCAAGCACGAGTTCAAGATCGGTTCGGACAAACGCATTATGTACTGGTTGAACCTGAAACAGACCTTCATTTTTCTCAAGGTCAAGAAGTCATTTTGACTCAAAAAACCAAGATTGGCTTTAAAGCCATTTCACTTTAATTCTTTCATTTTGTACTTATAACTTTAAATAAAATCGGGACCCTTATGCTCAGCAACAATTTCTATAACATTCTTATTCTTGCAGGGATTATCTTTGCAGCTCTGGTTATTATCGGCATTATTATTGCCCGTCTGTACCGTCGTTCCAGCAAAGAAATCTCTTTCGTACGTACAGGTTTTGGCGGCGAAAAAGTTATTTTAGGTGGCGGTGCAATTGTACTGCCTGTATTACATGAAATTATCCCTGTCAACATGAACACGCTACGTTTAGAGGTTCGCCGTGCTGATGATCAAGCGCTCATTACCCGTGACCGTATGCGCGTCGATGTCATGGCGGAGTTCTATGTCCGTGTGAAGCCACTAGCAGAATCAATTGCAGTGGCCGCGCAGACTTTGGGACAAAAAACCATGTCTCCAAATGAGTTGAAGAACCTTGTGGAAGGTAAATTTGTCGATTCCTTGCGTGCAGTCGCTGCTGAAATGGCGATGGAAGAGTTGCATGAAAAACGCGTGGATTTCGTGCAAAAAGTACAACAAGTGGTGTCCGAAGACTTACATAAAAATGGTCTAGAGCTTGAAACTGTGTCATTAACAGGTTTAGACCAAACAGGTTTTAAATACTTTAACCCTCAAAATGCATTCGATGCCGAAGGTTTAACCAAGCTGACTGAAACGATTGAAGACCGTCGTCGTAAACGTAATCATATCGAGCAAGACGCTGACCTTGCCATTAAGACCAAAAACTTAGAAGCAGAACAAGCACGTCTACAAATCATCCGCGAAGAAGAATACGCCAAACTACAGCAAGAGCGTGAAATTGCAATTCGCCGTGCAGAACAATTGGCTGAAATTGCCTCACAAGAAGCTGAGAAAAAACGTGAAGCAGAAGAAGCACGTATTGCAGCTGAGCGTGAAGTCGAGTTAAAGCGTATTGGTGCAGCACGTGATGTAGAAAGCCAAAATATTCAAAAATCACAAATTATTGAACAAGCACAGGTTGAACAAAAGAAAACCATCGAGTTGGCTGAACAGTCACGTGCCATTGCAATCGCTGAAAAGTCGCGTGAAGAGTCTGAAGCCAAAGCTTCTGCTGACCGTGCCCGTGCTGAAGCCGTTAAAGCTGAAGAAGAAGTGATTACCGTACGTGAAACCCAACGTGCTGAGCGTCAAAAAGCAGTTGAATTGGTTGCGGCGAAGCAAGCTGCAGAAAAAGATGCGATTGCGATTACGGTTGCAGCTGAAGCAGGCAAACAAGCTGCTGCCGATGATGCCGAAGCAGTTCGTATTGCAGCGGAAGCTCAAGCCGAACAAGCTCGCTTAAAAGCCAAAGGTGAAGCAGATGCCAAAATACTGTTGGCTCAAGCAATGGAAAAACAATACCAAGTCGACGCAGATGGTACACGTGCTGTCAATGAAGCCAACAACGTCTTATCTCCAGAGCAAGTCGAAATGCAAATTCGCCTAGCATTGTTAAAATACTTACCTGAGATCATTCGTGAAAGTGTTAAACCGATGGAAAACATTGATGACATCAAAATTCTACAGATTAATGGTTTAGGCAATGTCGGTTCAGCTACAACTGGAGGTGATGGTACGGAATCTTCACAAGTTGCTTTGTCTGATCAAGTGGTGAATAGTGCGCTACGCTATCGTACTCAAGCACCACTAATCGATAGCTTGATGAATGAACTGGGGATTCAAGGCGGCGACATCAATGGTTTAACCCAAAGCTTAAAACCGCAAAGCAAAGCTCAATAGTAGTTAGACTTACAATCAAAAAACGCGACGATCTGTCGCGTTTTTATCATCTGCTTTAATATTCAACTTTCTACAAAATACACATTTAAGCTTTTTAAACGATAAACCTAAAAATTCACGCAGCACAGTAAGCCTATCATCTATTATAAAAATTTAAGTTATCTTCGTTCTTAAGTCGATTCACTCGCCATCAGAGAATTCAAAGAAGTAATGTAAACATCCTAAACTCTACAATTGAGTAAAAATATTCTAAACAGTAACGGAAAAAACTTTTTAATGAATAAATAGAATTAAGCTATTTAGTGTAAACGTACCCAAAAGAAACGAATCAATTGCCCACGATCATAAGGAAAATTTGAAAGGTACTCATATCCCACTTTATTTCTTTTGTTGACTTTAATTTCGATACCATACCCGAATGAAATACTGAGTACATCCAAGTCTGAACTGTGAAACTCCCCTGTCCCTAATTTATGGCTCAAATTATCTGAGTTGTAGGCCGAGTAGTTAAATACACGAATATATTCATTCTTATAAAAATCATTATTGATCAAGGTATAATCGTTTTCTGCTTCATCATGTTGTGCAGCTAACTGCTGATAATAGTGGAAAATATCATCACTCAAAGACTCCGCCAAGTAGACATCTTCATTTTCAGCATAAGCGCTATTCATCGCTAGCCCGAACAAGAATAAGCAGTGGCAAAACAATAAATGAATAGGCTTTAACATCTGTAATATTATGTCTTCAAAAGAATTATTTTAATTATGAATATAGCATAGTCTCCTATATAAACAGTGTACACCAAATATTTATCGATACTCAGATTATTAGGTACAGAGCAAATCTTGCTCTAATTTAACCATTTTGTCTTTTGTCCAATATTGCTTTTTCAATGTGGCTAAATATAGTTTTCAGCTGAGATTAAACACTCTAACCCCCATATTATTTTTATACAGAGAAATGTATTAGGGCAAACCAATATGCTCTCCACAAAAAAACCGTATGTGCAATTAAGACATACGGCTTTTTCCTTTAAAATATAAAAGGCTTAAACAAGGCTTAAACTAAACCTTTGTCCTTTAAAAGTTGGAACATCGTTGAACCGAGTTCAGCTGGGCTACGCGTATAGGCCATCCCAGCCTTTTCAAATGCTGCAAACTTTTCTTCCGCAGTCCCTTTACCACCAGAAATAATCGCTCCCGCATGCCCCATACGCTTGCCTTTCGGTGCTGTTACACCGGCAATATAACCCACCACAGGTTTAGTCACATGTGATTGAATATATTCCGCTGCTTCTTCTTCAGCCGTACCACCAATCTCACCAATCATGATAATCGCTTCAGTTTGCGGATCTTCTTGGAACAGTTTCAAACAATCAATTTGGTTCATGCCAGGAATTGGATCACCACCAATACCAATACAGGTCGACTGTCCTAAGCCCAGTTTCGTCGTTTGAGCAACAGCCTCATAAGTCAACGTGCCTGAACGCGAGATAATACCAATTTTACCCGGTTGGTGAATATGACCAGGCATAATCCCAATCTTACATTCACCTGGGGTAATAATACCCGGACAGTTTGGACCAATCAGACGCGTACCATTGCCATTTGTTTCAAGATAACGCTTAGCTTTGAGCATGTCTAAAGTTGGCACACCTTCTGTGATGACCACAATCAGTCCAACACCTGAGTCCACTGCTTCAATAATTGAATCTAATACAAACGGAGCTGGTACATAAATCACAGTCGCATCTGCGCCTGTACCTGCGACTGCATCTTTCATGGTGTTAAATACAGGTAAATCTAGGTGGGTTGTGCCACCTTTACCAGGAGTTACCCCGCCAACGACTTTAGTTCCATAATCTAGTGCTTGTGCTGAGTGGAATGTGCCGTTTTTACCTGTAAAACCTTGTACCAATACTTTGGTGTCTTTATTAATTAATACGCTCATATTGATACTCCTTACGCTTTTACTGCAGCAACAATTTTTTCTGCGGCATCCGACAAGCCATTTGCAGAAATCAATTTCAAACCTGATTCATCAAGTAATTTGGCACCCAATTCAGCATTGTTCCCTTCTAAACGAACAACCACAGGTACGGTCACATTTACTTCTTGAACCGCTGCAATAATTGCTTCAGCAATCATGTCACAACGTACAATTCCACCGAAGATATTAATCAACACCCCTTGTACAGAGGTATCTGCCAGAATAATTTTAAACGCTTCAATCACACGGTCTTTGGTTGCACCACCGCCCACATCAAGGAAGTTAGCAGGTTGACCGCCATAGAGTTTAATAATATCCATGGTTGCCATTGCAAGGCCTGCACCATTAACCATACAGCCAATGTTGCCTTCAAGCGCGACGTAGTTAAGGTCAAATTCAGACGCTTTTAGCTCACGTTCATTTTCCTGTGACTTATCGCGCAGCGCAGCAATTTCAGGTAAACGATACAGCGCGTTTGAGTCAATCCCCACTTTGGCATCGACACATAGAATGTCACCATTTTCACGCACAGATAGTGGGTTAATCTCAAATAAAGCAAAGTCATTCTCGATGAATGCTTGATACGCAGCAGACATCACTTTCACAAATTGATTCACTTGACCATCTTTAAGGTTCAACTTAAATGCAACTTCACGTGCTTGAAATGGTAATAAGCCGACCAAGGGATCAACTTCAACTTTGATAATTTTTTCAGGGGTTTCTTCAGCAACCTTTTCAATTTCGACACCACCTTCGGTTGAAGCCATAAAGGTCACACGACGGCTTGAGCGGTCAACCACTGCACCTAAATACAGTTCACGCTCTACAGGATAAACATCTTCCGCGACAAGTACGCTATTTACAGGTTGGCCATGGCTATCGGTTTGATAGGTAACAAGGTTGGTCCCGATGATGCTTTTTGCATATTCAGCAGCTTCCGTTGCTGACTTTACAACTTTTACGCCACCCGCCTTACCACGACCACCTGCATGCACTTGGGCTTTCATGACAGCAAATTTTCCGCCTATTTGTTCAAAGGCTTTTACTGCTTCGTCTGGAGTGGTGGCAAGTACGCCCTCTTGAACAGGCATACCATATTTTTTTAATAGCGCTTTAGCTTGATATTCATGTAAATTCATCGACTAACCTTTTTATTACTGCTTATTTACTTTTTGTTGCACCGAAACTGTTTACTATCACAGTAACCATTTTGGATTTTTAAAACTTCTTGTCTTTATTTTTAGATGATTCTTCATGAGAAGACAACACCTGAAACAAAAAAGAGCGACCGTAGTCGCTCTTTTCGTTGTCTTATTTGCGTTTACGCTGGATTGCGTGAATCGCTCGACCATCCACTGCAAGTGCAGCTTCATGAACCACTTCAGAGAATGTTGGGTGACCGAAAGTCATCAACTGTAGATCTTCAACCGAAGATACAAACTCAAGTGCAATCATACCTTGGTGTACGATATCAGACGCAGCAGGCCCAATCACGTGCATACCCAGTAAACGGTCAGTTTTTGCATCAGCAACAAACTTCACGAAACCAGCATTTTCACCCGCAGCCATTGCACGGCCGTTTGCAGCGAAACCAAATTGACCCGTTTTTACTTCATGGCCTTTTTCTTTCGCTTGCTCTTCTGTTAAACCTACCCACGCCGCTTCTGGGTGTGTATAGATTACAGAAATGATTGTGTCATAGTTGACTTGTGCAGCATGACCGTGAATACGTTCAACAGCCATTACGCCTTCTTCCATTGCTTTATGTGCAAGCATTGGACCACGTACCAAGTCACCAATTGCATATACACCTTCAACAGAAGTTGCACACCAATCGTTCACTTCAACTAAACCACGTTCAGTGAGTTTAATACCTGAATCATCAGCCAATAAACCTTCTGCATAAGCACGACGACCAACACAAACAATTAATTTATCGAAAGTTTGAGTTTTTTCTTCGCCACCTTGCGTGTACTTAACGGTTACTTCACGACCGTTAACTTCAGTACCTGCAACTTTAGCGCCTACGCGAATGTCTAAACCTTGTTTAGTCAATAATTTTTGGTAATCTTTAGCCAATGCTTTATCAGCCATTGGTAAGAATGCATCCATTGCTTCAAATACAACAACTTCAGCACCTAAACGACGCCATACTGAACCAAGTTCTAAACCAATTACGCCAGCACCAATAACACCTAAACGCTTAGGAACTTCTTGGAATTCTAAAGCACCAGTTGAATCAACAATAATGTCTTGATCAACAGGAGCTACAGGAATATTTACAGGCACAGAACCAGATGCAAGAATCACATATTTTGGCTCTAAAATTTGAGTTTCACCTTCATGAGAAACAAACTCAACTTTTTTACCAGCAAGTAATTTACCAGTACCTTTTAACCATTCGATACCATTCCCTTTAAGAAGGCCGTCGATACCCATAGTTAATTGGTTTACGATTTTATCTTTACGATCAAGAAGTTTAGCCAAGTCAAACTTCACTTCACCTGTTGTAATACCGTGATCAGCTAAGTGATGCACTGTATCTTCGTAGCGGTGAGAAGAATCAAGTAAAGCTTTAGAAGGAATACAACCCACGTTTAAGCAAGTACCACCTAAAGATGGTTTGCCTTTGTGAATACGTTTTTCGATACAAGCAACTTTAAAACCTAATTGCGCTGCACGAATCGCTGCTTCATAGCCACCTGGGCCACCGCCAATTACAACAAGATCAAATTGTTGAGACATTTTTATCTCCAAAAATGGGCTTAGAGGATCGCTCTAAGCCCATTTTTTATTCTTTAGAATTAAAGGTCAAGGATCAATTTAGCTGGTTCTTCTAACAATTCTTTGATTGTTACCAAGAAACCAACTGCTTCTTTACCATCAATTAAACGGTGGTCATAAGAAAGCGCTAAATACATCATCGGTAAGATTTCTACTTGACCGTTTACAGCCATTGGACGCTCTTGGATTTTATGCATACCCAAAATCGCAGTTTGTGGTGTATTCAAAATCGGAGTCGACAACAATGAACCGAAAGTACCACCGTTAGTAATGGTGAATGTACCGCCAGTCATGTCTTCGATACCCAATTTGCCATCACGTGCTTTGTAAGCAAAGTCACGGATACCATTTTCAACTTCAGCATAGTTCATGCGATCTGTATCACGAAGCACAGGTACAACTAGACCACGCTCAGAAGATACTGCTACACCGATGTCATAGTAACCGTGGTAAACAATGTCATCACCGTCAATTGAAGCGTTAACTGCTGGGTAGCGTTTAAGTGCTTCAGTTGCCGCTTTAACAAAGAAAGACATAAAGCCAAGACGCGCACCGTGACGCTTCTCAAATGCGTCTTTGTATTGTGCACGCATTTCCATGATTGGCTTCATGTTCACTTCGTTAAACGTTGTCAACATTGCAGTTTCTTGCGTTGCAGCAAGTAGACGCTCAGCAACACGCTTACGAAGACGTGTCATAGGAACACGCTTTTCAACACGCTCACCCACAGCAACACTTAATGGTGCTGCAGCTGGAGCTGCTGGTTTAGTTTGATGATTTGCCACATCTTCTTTCGTTATACGACCACCACGGCCTGTACCCGCAACATCAGCAGCTGGAATGCCAGACTCAGTCAATGCCTTACGTACAGCAGGCGCTTGATCAGCAACTTGAGCACGTTCAACGACTGGTGCAGCACCTGCTTCAGTTTGAACAACCGCTTGCTCTACTTTCGATTCAGATTGAACTGCTTCAGTTTGCGCAGCGCCAGATACAGCACCTTCTTCAAACTGTGCAATCACTTCATTTGAAAGAACAGTGTCACCCTCACCTTTAATGATCGATGCAATTGTACCGTCAGCAGGAGCAACAACTTCTAAAACAACTTTATCTGTTTCAATATCACAGATCACTTCATCACGTGATACTGCTTCACCTGGTTGTTTGTGCCAAGTTGCGATTGTTCCATCCGCAACTGACTCAGGGAATACCGGTGCTTTAATTTCGGTTGCCATTACTAAGAATCTCCTGTTATTCAGCTACGATCGCTAAAGCGTCATTTACGAGCTGAGCTTGTTGTTTTGCATGCAAATATGGTGAACCACAAGCCGGTGCAGCAGAAGCTTCACGACCTGCATAACTGATACGTACTGGTTTAGCCGACTTCATTACATCATCATATAGACGAGGAGCAATAAATAACCAAGCACCTTGGTTCTTCGGCTCTTCTTGCGTCCAAACGATGTCTTTCACATTTGGATATTGAGCAAGAACTTCAGCAATACGTTGTTCAGGGTATGGATACAATTGTTCAATACGAACGATTGCAGTGTTATTCAACTCTTGCTCACGACGTTTCTCAAGCAAGTCGTAGTAAACCTTACCACCACAAAGTACTAAACGTGTTACGTCTGCTTTGTTGATGTTGTCGATTTCATCAATCACAGTTTGGAATGTACCATTTGCAAGTTCACTTAAAGTAGACGTTGCAAGCTTGTGACGAAGTAAAGACTTCGGTGACATGATGATCATTGGCTTACGAATTGGGCGAATCGCTTGACGACGTAAAGCATGGAAAATCTGTGCAGGTGTAGTTGGTGTCATCACTTGCATGTTGTCTTCAGCACATAGCTGTAAGAAACGCTCTAAACGTGCAGATGAGTGCTCTGGCCCTTGACCCTCAAAACCATGAGGAAGAAGTAGCGTTAAACCACATACACGCTCCCACTTGGTTTCACCTGATGCGATGAACTGATCGATTACAACCTGTGCACAGTTTGCGAAGTCACCAAATTGCGCTTCCCAAATCACCAAGCTCTTAGGAAGCGTGGTTGCATAACCATACTCAAAACCTAACACCGCCATTTCTGACAATAATGAGTCATAAATTGCTGTACGTGGTTGATTTTCTTTAATGTGGCAAAGTGGGATGTACGTTGAACCATCTACTTGGTTATGCAACTTCGCATGACGGTGTGAGAATGTACCACGACCAACGTCTTCACCTGTTAAACGAACAAGGAAACCTTCATCCAAAAGTGATGCATAAGCTAAAGTTTCAGCAGCACCCCAGTTCAATGGCATTTCACCAGTTTGCATTTTCAGGCGATCATCAATCACTTTTGCAACCTGACGCTGCATTACGAAGCCCTCAGGAAGCTCACGCATTTTGCGACCAAGTTCTTTTAAGCGATCTTCAGAACATGTTGTATCCCATACGTCTGTATAGTCATGTCCTAAGTACGGTGCCCAATCTACAAACATTTTTGTATTTGGTTCAAGTACCAATGCATTGGCAACGTGCTTACCTGCTTCTAAATCAGCACGGTAGTCTTCAACCATTTGATCTGCTTTAGCACGGTCTAAGACGCTTTCTTGAACCAATTGGTCTGCATACAGCGCACGCGTTGTCGTTTTCTTGTTGATGACTTGATACATCATTGGCTGAGTTGCAGCTGGCTCGTCCGCTTCGTTGTGACCACGGCGGCGGTAACAGAACATGTCAATGACAACGTCTTTACGGAAAGTATGACGGAAGTCATGTGCCAATTGCGCAACAAACAATACTGATTCAGGATCATCACCGTTCACATGGAAAATCGGTGCTTGGATCATTTTCGCGATGTCCGTACAGTATTCTGTAGAACGCGCATCACGTGGATCAGACGTTGTGAAACCTACTTGGTTATTCACCACAATGTGAACCGTACCACCCACTGTATAGCCACGTGTTTGTGACATTTGGAAGGTTTCTTGGTTAACACCTTGACCTGCAAATGCAGCATCACCATGAACAATTACTGGCAATACGTCATCACCACCAATGTCTTTACGACGAACTTGACGTGCACGTACTGAGCCTTCAACCACAGGGCCAACGATTTCTAAGTGTGATGGGTTAAACGCCAATGCCAAGTGAACTTCACCACCTGGAGTCATTACGTTTGAAGAGAAACCTTGGTGGTACTTAACGTCACCAGAACCTTTTTTATGTAAGCTCTTACCTTCAAACTCACCAAATAGGTCTGCTGGGTTTTTACCCATGATGTTTACAAGAAGGTTTAAACGACCACGGTGTGGCATACCAATGACCACTTCTTTACAACCTACAGAACCTGCACGTTGAATCAAAGCATCAACCATTGGAATGAAAGATTCACCACCTTCCACGCCGAAACGTTTTGCACCAACGTATTTATTACCTAGGAATTTTTCTAGGCCTTCAGCCGCAGTTAAACGCTCTAATACGTGTTTTTTCTGTTCTGCAGTGAAGTTGAATTGACCACGTGCACCTTCAAGGCGTTGTTGAATCCAACGTTTTTCTTTGGTATCAACAATGTGCATGTATTCTGCACCAATTGAAGCACAGTACGTTGCTTCCATGGCTTGAACCATTTCACCTAGAGTTGCTTCGTCTTTACCAATCAAAAGATTACCTGTGTTGAATACAGTGTCTAAATCAGATTGGGTTAAGCCATGTGCAGCAAGGTCAAGATCTGGCACGATTTCACGTTTTGCCAAACCTAAAGGATCAAGCTTCGCTTTTTGGTGACCGCGGTTACGGTACGCTGCGATTAGTTGTAGTACGCCAATTTGACGACGTTCATGTTCTGTACTAACAGAACTTTGTACCACTGCTTGAACACGACTTGAATTACGACCTAGTAATAAGAATTGCTCACGTACATTGCTGTGTGGTTGATCACCTTTCGGGTATTTATCGAAGTATGCACGCCAGTCAGCTTCTACTGAGTCTGGTGCAGCCAAGTACTGCTCATAAAGTTCTTCAATATACGCTGCACTATCAGCGGAAAGTTCAGTGTCAAGACGCAATGCGTCAGCAACTTCTTGCATTTGTGGACCCATTTCCTATTGCAAAAACATTTCAGGATGCTTTTTAAGCGAACCCATGATTAGTAATGTCAAATTGGTAACATGACATTAGTCCCCATAAGGCGGATGCCATGAGGCGTTATCACTACATTAGAATTACCCAATGTGACAATGAATCATAACGCCCTCAGCGGCATCATCACTCATTCATACCCGGCCAAAACCGAGCAATTTTTTTGCAAATCGACTTAGAAAAAATAAGGCATTGCATTATTTTTTCTAAAGCGACTAACTCCTCATTTATACTCGCTCTAATGCAGCTTAAATGTTGAATTAATGTACATATTTAGCGCGCATTTTTTAAATATAAATGTGCAAAAATTTTAACATACTCCCCATATTTCAATTGATTTTTTTGACACATACCTTTCATAAATTGGCGAAATACACATATCAAAATTTCATCTAATATATGGTGCTTTAAATAAAACCGAGTTTCAACGTAGACCAAAGTCTACTCCAAAAAACACATACGAAAAGAGAGCATCATCTTTCAATATGCCCTCCCCATCAACAACATCCATATTAACATCTTCATAACTTTTTTTGCAGACTCATACTTGCACTTATTTATAACATTTGTTTTAAATCGCCGCGCTTTTCACCAATCTGGTGCAATTTATACAAAAGCCACCTATCACAAACAAAAATAGTGCCAACCTCACGCTTTCACTCAACTTTATTTTTTACAGCAAAAATCTTGCTATAAAATAAAAAAGCACACCCTATAGGTGTGCTTTTTCTAACTGATAAATCAGCCTACAGATTAACCCGCAGCATCTAAAAGCATGTTACGGATGTGACCGATTGCTTTAGTTGGGTTCAAACCTTTAGGACACACTGATACACAGTTCATAATACCCTTACAACGGAATAGCGAGAATGGGTCGTCTAGACGAGCCAAACGCTCTTGAGTTGCTGTATCACGAGAGTCAATGATGAAACGGTATGCATTCAACAATGCTGAAGGACCCAAGAACTTGTCTGGGTTCCACCAGAATGACGGGCATGAAGTTGAACAACATGCACAAAGAATACATTCGTATAAACCATCTAAGTGTTCACGCTCTTCAGGAGACTGTAAACGCTCTTTTGGCGGCGCAGGTTGGTTGTTGATCAAGAATGGGTGAATTTTGTTGTACTGATCGTAGAACTGATTCATATCCACAACTAAATCTTTAACCACCGGCAAACCAGGTAAAGGACGAACTGTGATCACTTCTGGTAAGTCGTTTAGGTTCCAAAGACACGCTAAACCATTTTTACCATTGATGTTTACACCATCCGAACCACAAATACCTTCACGGCATGAACGGCGGAATGTTAATGACTCATCCTGTACTTTCAATGCAAGAAGCGCATCAAGCAACATACGGTGCTTATCAGTCAACTCTAACTTGAAAGTTTGCATGTACGGCGCTGCATCCTTATCAGGATCGTAGCGGTAGATATTAAATGTACGAGTACCTCTACTCATCTTACTTCTCCCAATTAGAATGTACGTGGTTTAGGTGGAATTGCAGCAACAGACAATGGCTTATAACGTACTGGCTTGTACTCAAGACGGTTATCGCTAGAGAACCATAATGTGTGCTTCATCCACTCATCATCACGACGACCATATGGGTAAGCTGGGTGATCTGGCGACTCTTCAAAGTCTACAACCGTATGCGCACCACGGCACTCTTTACGAGCTGCTGCTGAGATCAATGTTGCTTTAGCCACTTCATACAAATTTTCAACTTCTAAAGCCTCTACACGCGCAGTGTTAAATACTTTAGATTTGTCTTTCAAGTGAATGTTACGTACACGTGGTTCAATCGCAAGAATCTGCTTCACACCTTCTTCAAGAAGTGCAGTTGTACGGAATACACCAGCATGATCTTGAACGATGTCACGAATTGCATCTGCAACTTCTTGGGCATTTTCACCTGTAGATGAGTCATCTAACTTACGGATACGTGCAACAGTTTGCTCAAGTACAGTCGTAGGAAGCGGTTGGTATTCATCACCGTGATGTTTAGTCACGTAGTCAATGATGTGCTCACCCGCAGCTTTACCAAATACAACCAAGTCTAGTAACGAGTTGGTACCTAAACGGTTTGCACCATGTACAGACACGCAAGAACATTCACCAATTGCATAGAAGCCTTTAACAGGTTTCGTAAAGTTACGATCGCCCGCATTAGTCGAATAGATATCGCTATCTTTGTCATAATGTGCTGCAAATGCTTCAGTTTCAGAACCTTCAGGCACAACCACTTGACCGTGGATATTCGTTGGAATACCACCCATTTGGTAGTGAATTGTTGGTACAACTGGAATTGGCTCTTTGGTGATGTCAACGTTCGCAAATTTCTTACCAATCTCAAATACAGATGGAAGACGTTTCATGATCGTTTCAGCACCCAAGTGCGTCATATCAAGCAAGATGTAGTCTTTCTTCGGACCACAACCACGACCTTCTTTAATTTCTTGGTCCATAGAACGTGATACGAAGTCACGTGGCGCCAAGTCTTTTAAAGTAGGTGCATAGCGTTCCATGAACGGCTCGCCTGCATCGTTACGAAGGATTGCACCTTCACCACGACAACCTTCAGTTAACAATACGCCTGCACCAGCAACACCCGTTGGGTGGAACTGCCAGAATTCCATATCTTGCAATGGAATACCTGCACGAGCCGCCATACCAAGACCGTCACCAGTGTTGATGTAAGCATTGGTTGATGCACGGTAAACACGACCCGCACCGCCTGTAGCAAACAATGTCGCTTTGGCTTGGAATACTGCAATTTTACCTGTTTCTTGGTCAATTGCTGTTACACCAAGAACATCACCTGCTTCGTTACGAATCAGGTCAAGTGCGATCCATTCAACAAAGAATTGTGTACCCATTTTCACGTTGCTTTGATAAAGCGTGTGAAGAAGTGCGTGACCTGTACGGTCAGCAGCAGCACATGCACGTGGAACCGCTTTTTCACCGTAGTTTGCAGAGTGACCACCAAATGGACGTTGGTAAATCGTACCGTCTGCGTTACGGTCAAATGGCATACCCAAGTGTTCTAACTCATAAACCACTTGTGGCGCTTCACGCGTCATAAATTCGATCGCGTCTTGGTCGCCTAACCAGTCAGAACCTTTAACAGTGTCGTAGAAGTGGTAGTGCCAATTATCTTCTTGCATGTTACCAAGAGATGCACCAATACCACCCTGCGCTGCAACTGTGTGCGAACGAGTTGGGAATACTTTAGTTAAAACAGCAACTTTCAAACCAGCTTGAGCAAGTTGGTAAGACGCGCGCATACCTGAACCACCACCACCAACGATGACAGCATCGAAAGTTTCGTGTGGAATATTTGTGTAATCTTCTTTAGGGGTTATAGCGCCCATGATCTCTTCCTATCAATTCGCCCAAAAAATCTGGATTGCCCAGATCGCATATGCAAATACAGCAATAATTACTGCTGAAGTCAGTACAAGGCGTAAACCTGAAGCTGAAGGACCCATTTGACGAGTAGTCACATAATCCGTGAATACCTGCCACATACCAATCCAAGCATGTGCAACAAGAGATAAGACGGCCAATAAAGATAAAATCTTCATTGGAGCTGTCATCATAAAGCCGTACCACTGTTCATAGCTAAAACCGCCATTGCATAGGATCCAACCTAAAACAACAACTGTATAAACCGCTAATACGACAGCACTTACACGTTGGATAAACCAATCGCGAGAACCTGAACCCGTTAAACCAGTAGCACTTTTCATTAGATAACAATCCATACAAATGCCGCAACGATACCGATTGCAGACAAGATCAATGAAATAGTAGCTGCGATACGACCACTTTGCAGTTCTTCAGCAATACCGATATCTGCAAGTAAGTGCTTAACACCCGCAATAAAGTGGAAAATTAAGCCGGCTACAAATACCCATACGACAAAACGCACAATGAAGCTATTAAAAATAGCCTGAACTTGAGCAAATCCTTCAGGCGAAGACAATGACTTGTCTAAGATCCATAGAAGTACCGGTACGAGTAAAAATACGATGACACCTGATAGACGGTGTAAGATTGATGCAATAGCCACAGGGGATTTTAAGTTTACTTCTAAAACTTGACCCATGGACAAATTGACAGGTCTGTTGCTTTTCACAGCGGGCATCCTGTAAGTAAAAACTCCATCCGGAGTTTGTTGGAATTAATTCGAAGGAAAGCTGGCATTGTTCAGCAGCTACTTTAAAACTCTAAATTAAATAGCGTTTGAACTTAAAACGACACTGAATTATAAGACGTGAACTATCAAAATACAAACAATGCCCTTGGCCTTTTTGCATAAAAATTCTTTAAATAAGAATCATTAACACATAGATAAATACCTTGCGCTACAATACTTTAGCTTCAAATCTTAGCTATATGGTTGGTTTTTATAAAATAAACACCAAATTCAAGCGCTAAAATTTATACAAAAACGGGAAAATTCGACTTTAGACTAATGATGCACAAAAAAGTCTTGTTTTAAAAACTGGGGAATTTCACTGCTTTATTTTAATCATTTTTTATTTATATATAAAATGTTCATTATTTTATTTTAATATAGTGGCATAAATATGCATGATGTTGGTGCAACAGATTAATCCCCTACAAGATTGAAATATCTCGTAATAAATTTTAATTAAAACAATTTTTCACATCCGTATAAATAAAAAAAGTGACTGATATACCGTTTTCGAAATACCAAATAAGCTATTTTTTATACAACTAAATCATTTTTTTTGAGTCACTTATTGTTTTTAACAATGACTACGAAAGCAGCATTTTCTTTTTAAAATGATGCGTAAGTTACGAGAATCATAATAAATGTAAATATATGACGACTTGAATTCTGTTTCTTTTCAAGCGCTTTTTTCAATATAAAACTGCTTACAATTGCGCCAGCAACATTTTTTATTTATGCACTTGCTCGTTGAATTAACTTATTATAGTGTGTCGGTGCTGTGATTTTATGCAAATTTTAATGGATTAAATCTTAACTATAACTTCGGAAGTCATCATTTTATCCATAAGTATAATTGACAAAATTTCAGCACTCTCTACTCTTAGAGCAAATTTTTAATCCGTCTGATTCGTGCATTAAAAGATGAGTATTTCGAGTCAGATAAATCATTCACCAGGACAGGAGATCTATTGAATGTCTGAAGCAACTGGCAAAAAAGCCGTTTTACAGCTTGATGGCAAAGAAATTGAATTACCAATTTACAGCGGCACATTGGGCCCAGATGTAATCGACGTTAAGGATGTATTGGCCGCAGGTCACTTCACTTTTGATCCTGGTTTTATGGCTACTGCTGCATGCGAGTCTAAAATCACTTTCATCGACGGTAACAAAGGTGTGCTTTTACACCGTGGCTACCCAATCGACCAGTTAGCAACTAAAGCTGACTACTTAGAAACTTGCTACTTACTTCTCAATGGCGAGCTTCCAACAGCTGAACAAAAAGAAGTATTTGATGCTAAAGTTCGTAACCACACTATGGTTCACGATCAAGTTAGCCGCTTCTTCAATGGTTTCCGTCGCGATGCTCACCCTATGGCGATCATGGTTGGTGTAGTTGGTGCGCTTTCTGCGTTCTATCACAACAACTTAGACATCGAAAATGTTGATCACCGTGAAATTACAGCGATCCGCTTAATTGCTAAAGTACCTACTTTGGCTGCGTGGAGCTACAAGTACACTGTAGGTCAACCATTCGTTTACCCACGTAACGACTTAAGCTACGCTGAAAACTTCTTGTACATGATGTTTGCTACTCCAGCAGACCGTGATTACAAAGTAGATCCTATCCTTGCTAAAGCAATGGACCGCATCTTCACGCTTCACGCTGACCACGAACAAAATGCTTCTACGTCTACAGTACGTTTAGCTGGTTCTACTGGCGCGAACCCATATGCATGTATCGCTGCGGGTATCTCTGCACTTTGGGGCCCTGCTCACGGCGGCGCGAACGAAGCTGTTCTTAAGATGCTTGATGAAATCGGCACTGTAGAGAACGTTGCTGACTTCATGGAAAAAGTGAAAACTAAAGAAGTTAAACTCATGGGCTTCGGTCACCGTGTGTACAAAAACTTCGATCCACGTGCGAAAGTAATGAAAGAAACTTGCGACGAAGTTCTTGGTGCGCTTGGCATCAACGATCCACAGCTTGCTCTTGCTATGGAACTTGAACGTATCGCGCTTTCTGATGAATACTTCATCAAACGTAACCTATACCCGAACGTAGACTTCTACTCAGGTATCATCCTTAAAGCGATTGGTATCCCGACAGAAATGTTTACAGTGATCTTCGCGCTTGCACGTACTGTTGGTTGGATCAGCCACTGGTTAGAAATGCACAGCGGTCCGTACAAGATCGGTCGCCCTCGTCAGCTTTACACTGGCGAAGTTCAACGCGACATCAACCGTTAATTCGGTCTGCGTTGATAGACAAAAAACCACCCGCATGGGTGGTTTTTTTATATGTTGAACTCTAAACCTACCATTCATGAATCACACCCTTAAAGTATTAAAAGGCCTGAACAGACTCAGGCTTTTTTTAATACTTAATGTGGCTACTTTAAGCTTCAACAACATCGTAGTGTTTTAGCTCAAGCGCAGATAAACGTTGCTTTAACTCGGCCAAGGACCACGGCCAAGCTGCGAAGTTACGCCCATTTCGATCCAAATAATAGCTTGAGCAACCACCTCGGTTAAATACTGTGGTTTTCAAATGGGTTTGCACCTTAGCATTGTGATAACGCAGAACATCACGTTTTACCATCATACGTTTAAAGCCTTGCTGCTTCATTTTTTAGTAGACCATCGGCTTTGTTGCATAAAGATTTTAAAGATAGAGCTTTCCTAAGTTGCTCAAATTTAAGTGACAACTTGGGTATGAGGTCTGCCTAATTCTGTAAATTTATTTAACACGGCTATACGTGCATGAACTTCATTGACCTGACTATCAAAACTCCTTGCGCTGAGTTTATCGCCTAATAATTTGATGCAATGCATCTTAGTTTCGACCAAACTTCGGCGATGATAGCCTGACCATTTTTTCCATAATGTCCTGCCGAAACGTTTAACTGTTCGAAGTAATTCATTTCGCTCTCGCGAATGAACTTTGTTACCTTTCCAAGGCTTTGCATTTTTTCTTGGTGGAATCACCGCATGCACTTGCCGATCTGCAATGATCTGACGGCATTGCTTGGTGTCATAAGCGCCATCCGTATAAACAAAGTCAATCTGCTCATCTTTAGGGATCTGATCAAGCAAGTTTCCAAGAACCTGAGCGTCACTCACATTATTTGTTGTGAGCTGAACAGCCCGTATTTGCAGAGTTTTAGCATCTATGCCGATATGTAGTTTACGCCATTGGCGACGATATTCAGGTTGATGTTTCTTACGTTTCCACTCACCTTCGCCTAAAAACTTCAAGCCAGTAGAGTCCACTAATAGATGTAGCCCATCACTACTTTTCTGATAGCTAATCAAAATATCAATATGCTTTTGTCTTCTACAAAGTGTGGTGTAATCTGGTGCTGTCCAATCTAGACCACATAGTTTAATCAGGCTTTGAACAAAGCCGGTGACCATGCGTAAAGACAGACGAAATAAGGATTTAATCATTAAGCAGCATTGGATTGCTGCATCAGAATAGATTTGATTTCGCCCTTTTTTACCGATGGACGGAGCATACCATTGGGTCGCTGAATCAAACCAAATTGATATATTTCCTCGATTGATCAAGGCTTTATTGTAGGTCGACCAATTGGTTGTACGATAGATTTTTGGTGTGAGCTTATTCATTTGAAAATTATATTGTGGAATAAGTCTTTAGAGATACGTTTGTGCAACAAAGCCTAGACCATCTACAATGTACTGAATCTGAGCTTCAGCAATGCCAATAAAAGAGTCATAGACCAAGATATTTGGGCCCAATACCAAAAATGCATTCGGCACATTTTCCAAACTTGTACCCAAGTACGCTTCTGGCGAACTATCCTTCCAAAGGTCAGCCAATCGCTCACCTTGGGCATTCCATACCCGTTGTCCAATCGGTGGGTGTGCCACTTCAAAACCGGTTCCCCAGATAATGACATCGACCTCAAATCGCTCACCATTTGCAGCAATGACAGTCTGCCCATCAATCTCAACCAAACCTTGTGGCAACAGCGTTACATTGTCTTGTTGCAGTGCTGGATAATAATTATTGGCAAATAAAAGCCGCTTACAGCCAATCGAAAAGTTAGGTGTTACAGCTTTACGTAAGGCGTCATCCTGTATTTGCAATTTCAATAATTGACGGCTTAAAAAATTGACTGGCTCAAGCAGTGACGGATGACGTAGCCCAAAGTTGATCCCGTTTAAAATACTGGAAACACTATTCCTCCAACCTTGCTGAATCATCGGGAATTTGGCCACCAGCGATTTCATGCTTGCATTCAATTGCATATCCGCTTTGGGTAAGACCCACGGCGCAGTTCTCTGAAATACGATCAGCTCTTTCGCCAATGGCTGAATTTGTGGAATAAACTGAATGGCCGATGCGCCAGTTCCAATCACGGCAACCCGCTTTCCCGTTAAGTCATAATCATGCTTCCAACGGGCTGAATGGAACATTTCTCCTTTAAACCCCTCTATCCCTTTAATCTTAGGTAAAGATGGTTCTGTAATCGGCCCTGTGCTAAAGATCACGGTTCGTGCTTGATATGTCCCTTGAGAAGTTTCAAGTTGCCAAATATTCGCCTCTTCATTCAACTTGGCACTGAGCAACTCATGCTGAAAACAGATTTTGTCTTGCAATTCAAACTGCTCAACTACCCGTTCTAAGTAACTTAAAATTTCAGGTTGTTTCGCAAATAAATGGCTCCATTGATGACTAGGTGCAAAGGAAAATGAATACAATGCCGAAGGTACATCACAGCCACAGCCGGGGTAATTATTATCACGCCACGTACCACCAACTCTCTCTGCCTTTTCTAAAACCAGATAGTCCTGATAGCCGACTTGTTTCATTTTATAAGCCGCAGCAATGCCAGAAATCCCAGCCCCTACAACAATGGTATCGTAAGTTTGTACAGCTTTAGGACGAAGCACAGCCTTTTTACGGGTCTGCTTAGGTTGAGCTTCTGTACTTTTTGACGTGGTAGTTTGATCTCGCATTTGATCAGACGGCGCTTGCACATCTACTTGCTCGATCTCTAATTGCGTTTCCATATTCATTTTTCTCTATTCTTATTTTGTGATTTGATTAAACAGTGGATAACCCAAACCTAAAAGCTTGACGTATAAGCTTGGCGATGCGCGTTTCATCCACCAAAACAATTTGGCATCGGGTTGTGGAATAGTATAAAGCTTGCCTGCATCTAAGCGATTTAATGTTTTTTTGACTACAGCATCACTGGTGGTAAACGCATGGTTCATCATCAGTTTGTCAGCCAGTCCAGAATAGCGACTCGGCAACCGTCCATTCTTCATAATATTGGTCGGCACCAAGGTCGGACACAGCACATTGACTGCAATGTTATAAGCCTGAAGCTCTGAAGCTAAGGTTTCTGATAGAGCCAAAACACTAGACTTGGTCACGTTGTACGCTGTCATTTCAGGGGCTGCGGTATAGCCCGCTGCCGATGCTACATTGATAATGGCACCAAAACCTTGCTGTTTAAATTTGGGTACAAAGTAGTAGCAACCATGAATTACCTCCCACAGGTTGACATGCATACACCACTGCCAATCCTCCAGCGACACCTCATCAAACTTACCACCTAGCCCAACTCCGGCATTATTGATGAGCAAAGTAACAGGATATCCCAAAAGCTGTTCCGCTTGCTCCGCCAAAGTGTGTACAGATTCTTTTAATCCAACATCACAATGCACCGCATAGGCTGACGAAGATGTCATCGACTGAATCAAATCTACCGTCTCCTGTGCTGAGCTTAAGTCAATATCTGCACAGACGACATCACCACCGCGCTTTGCCAGTTCCAGTGCAAAGCTACGGCCAATTCCACTACCTGCACCAGTCACAACTGCGTAGGCATTTTGACTTGGTTTATTTTTTTACTCAACAGTCCCATGTCATAACCTCCTTTTTATGGTTTAAGTACTGGAGTAAATTCTTTGGTGAAATAGGGGGTTAACACTCCTGTTTCAGGATGTAGTAAACGCTCTTTGTAATAATCTAAAAATGCAGAGGTGTCATAATCATTCGGGTGAAAGCTTGGACGCAAATAGTCAAAAATATGCTTCCAACTACTGCCATAAACACCTCTTTTTAATCCAAACAAGAGACTGAAACTGCGCGGTACATCCTTCCAGTAACTCAGGCTCACCAAATTAGACGGTTTGCGATAAAATGGGACAAAAACTGACGCCACTGAAATCAGCAGCAAAATGGTGATAAGGGCTGGAAAAAAGCCTGCAATACGTAAGGCATAGTTATTGGAAAGTGATTGAAACACATCATATGCAATGTCTTTATGCTCAGACTCCTCTAGCATGTGCCACATCCAAATCGCCCGTTGCTTTTCATCTTGAGAATCGAAGAAAATCTCTTCATGGTTCATCATGTATTCAGACAGCACAGCGGTAAAATGTTCAATGCCTGCCATCAAAGACAATTTCATCGGCTGCGGTAAGCGGTTAAAACCGTAATCAAAAACGATTTCGGCTAAATAACGAAAAATGCCAACGGGTAAATCAACCTGTTTAAAGGTATCGTTCAATTCTTCATGTAGCTTTGAATGCAGTGCCTCCTGTCCAATTAAAGACGTCACACGTTGTTTTAATACAGGGTCTGTGAGGAAATCGCGGTGATAACGGGCGGTATCAATCACCAAGTCTTCACCATAGGTCAGAAAGATCGAGAGAGATGCAAAGTAAGCACTGGCTAGCTCCGCATTTAAGTAAAATTTGGGATCAATTTTCTCAGCTTCAAAGTCAAATTTCATATGCCGAATTGGAATAATCGCAGACTGTTTTTCAGCATCGAATACGGGTCCTGCAAAAATTTGGCTGGCTTTGCCTTTCAATGGAAGAGCGATACGCATAGGACATTCCTTCTTATTTTTAGCTCATTTTTTAGGCTCAATCTCACGATTTTTTACCTGTGCTTTGCATTCAAAATAAGAGTCCGATTCCCCTATGCCACTGGCATTTTTCTTCAAATGATTTGCAATTTATGACTTTAAAATCTGTTGTCTAACAATCACTCCACAGATTTATCTATCGGGGTCAGAACGAGGCTTTGTGTGCCACAAAGGGAATACACTGCTCATAGGCTGAGCACTCTTCGCCATAGTGTTTTTTGAGAAAATAGTCTTGCACCATTTGCGCCTGCTGTTCAATGCCATAGCTTAAAAACTGCTTTCCTTGTTTTAACGCATAACGATATTGACGGTTAAAAAGTGCCTTACGCACTACAGCGAGTCCCTGCTGAATTTGCCAAACATGCGTTAGCTCATGAATCAACCAAGCTTGTTGATGAATCGGCTGGTCGGCAAAGTTTTCGCACCAGTCTTTGATATTAAAATAGACATGTCCATTGGGGCTAATCGCATAATGAGGCAGCACTGCCCGATGCGCGATAATTCGAACCGAATCCATGCTCAGACTGTTCCCAAAAATACTGCTGGCAAACTTTTTCTCCCCTTCAGTCAAGGGCCTGTTTTTAAGTTCAAACTTTTGCTGTATTTTTTGTAAAAGCGGTTGAAACCACACAATCACACTCCATAAAGACATTAGAATAATTTGTTCTTTTTAAGGACATTTACGGATTTTTTTTAGAATATCCCTTAAAAAAAATCGCATTTCGTATATAGTATTCGCACTTATTATTGATTAATACTTCTATTTGTTTATCGTCACTTACACCACGTAGAACTTATAGCTATAACAAACTCAATCGTCGTGTATATCCCTATAGGTATAGGATTTAGTTGGAAATGAAAAGTTTTAAAATTGCACTTGCACAGTTCTCTCCGCACATTGGCAACCTTGAAGCAAATGCCCAAAAAATGTTGGAACAGGCCAATGAAGCAAAAAAACAAAATGCTGATTTAATTATTTTTCCAGAACTTTCGAGCATTGGTTACCCAGCAGAAGATTTACTTCTACGTCCAAGCCTAACCAAACGCACGCAACAAGTTTTTGAACAACTTAAAACAGTAAAAGACATTGTAATGGTCTTTGGTTTTGTCAATCAAACCGAAGATGGTCAACGCTACAACGCCGCTGCGGTCATGAAAGATGGACAGGTTTTGGGTGTGTATAACAAACAAAACTTGCCAAACTATAGCGTGTTTGATGAAAAGCGTTACTTCACTGAAGGACATCAACACCTTGTTTTTGAATATTTGGGTCATAAGTTTGGTGTGTTGATTTGTGAAGATGTTTGGTCACTTTCAACGGTACAACAACTAGCACAGCTCAATGTAGAAACAGCTTTAGTCTTAAATGCTTCACCATATGAAGTCGGTAAGCCACAGCACCGCGTTGAAACCATGTCTGCACTGGCAAAACAAATGAACCTCAACTTGGTTTATGCCAACCAAGTCGGCGGTCAAGACGACCTGATCTTTGATGGTACAAGCTTCGTGATTGCCAAAAATGGTTCAGTTGTACTTCAAGCTGAAAGCTTTAAAGAATCCCTGTATTTCGCTGAATACGAAGCAGAACAACAAGCCTTTAAGGCCAATCCTCTGCCGCCTGCTTTAGACACTATGGCAGAGATTTATCAAAGCTTAGTAATGGCGACCCGTGACTATGTACAGCGCTCAGGTTTCCCAGGGGTGATTTTGGGTTTATCAGGCGGGATCGACTCAGCTCTAACTCTTGCAATTGCAGCCGATGCGATTGGCGCCGATAAAGTCCAAGCCGTAATGATGCCATATACTTATACCGCTCAAATCAGTGTAGAAGATGCAGCTGAACAAGCGAAGAGTATGGGGGTGACTTTTGGGATTGCTGAAATCAACCCGATTGTAAACAGCTTTATGCAAACGCTTTATCCGTTTTTTGGCAACAGCCCTGCGGATGCAACTGAAGAAAACTTACAAGCGCGTGCCCGCGGTACACTGCTAATGGGTTTATCCAACAAATTTGGCAATTTAGTCCTGTCTACAGGCAATAAATCAGAATTGGCTGTGGGCTATTGCACGCTCTATGGTGACATGGTCGGTGGTTTTGCCGTACTGAAAGATGTGTATAAAACCATTGTGTTTGAACTTGCGAAATACCGTAACAGCATTTCAGACAAGCCCGTGATTCCTGAGCGTGTGATCACTCGTCCACCTTCAGCAGAGCTACGTCCAGATCAAAAGGACCAAGACTCTTTACCGCCATATGATGTACTGGATGCCATTTTATATGCCTATATCGAAGAAGATATGAGCCAAGATGACATCATTGCCAAAGGCTTTGATGCTGAAGTGGTTGCAAAAGTAATTCGTTTGGTCGATTTCAATGAATACAAACGTCGCCAAGGTGCAATTGGTCCGCGTATCAGCTCACGTGCATTTAGCCGTGAACGTCGCTACCCAATCATGAATGGCTGGAAAGCTGGCCTATAAGCTGCTGTTCCAATAAAAAAGCCCAAACAGATGTTTGGGCTTTTTTATATCAACATATTCAAATCTATTTTTTACGCACAAAAAAAGAGACCAAGCTGAGAGCTTGGTCTTTTAAAATGGTGGCTATGACGAGACTTGAACTTGTGACCCCCGCATTATGAGTGCGGTGCTCTAACCAACTGAGCTACATAGCCGTAAACTGTGCGCGCATTATGCAAAGTTCAAAGACAAGCGTCAACCCTTTTTACACACAAATGGTTATTCCATAAACAAATACAATTTAAACTAGCAATTTTTCAGCAAACCACTCTTTTTAAACTTATTTTCATACTGCAAGCTGTATTTAACTTAAACATATTTACGAGAAAGATAATGAAAAAGACTTTAGTCTTTTCATCATCCTGAGCACTATAGCATTGAGCAATTGTCAGGCTGATTTCCCCCATGATCACCAACTATAACGGTGTACGGCGTGATGTAGCGACCTATATCAACTCCAACCTATTATTTAGCCTAAAAGATCGAGAGATATTGGTCAACTATGCCAAAGGACAACAAAAGATCCTGACGGCAGATCGCTTAAGCCCAACTGCACAGCAAAACTTAGCTTTAGAAAGAGCCGAAGGACGCTACTGTGCAAGTCAGCACATATCTTTAAAAAAACTCAATTTAGTCGATCATCAAATCTTTGCATTACCCGAACATCAAGCCAATTGGCAACACATTCAAAACTTACAGACGCAGATCAATTTAACGCCTGAAAACCTTAACTGCGAGGGGAAATTTTAAAAAGATCATAAATGTCCGCAGTCACAGCTTTGGTTTAAATATCGAAACAACGGCGCAGTGAACCACAAGGCCATTTCAGAAATGGCAAGTAAATAAAAACACTTTCAGACCTTTCTTTCCCACAAAAAAAAAGATCATGCTGATAGCATGATCTATAAAAATGGTGGCTATGACGAGACTTGAACTTGTGACCCCCGCATTATGAGTGCGGTGCTCTAACCAACTGAGCTACATAGCCGTAAACTGTGCGCGCATTATGTGGTTTTCTCACCAGTACGTCAAGTACCTTGCGCGCTTAATTGATCAAAATTTGTTGAAGTGAGCCGATAAGCCGGGTTCTGTCGAGAACGATCATTCCTCTAGGCGTACAATCACTCATACGCTCAAGCGACCTACCCGGATCCAGCATGGGCCATGCCTAAAGGATCCCTATTTGGTCTTGCTTCCGGTGGGGTTTACCATGCCATGAACTGTTACCAGCCATGCGGTGCGCTCTTACCGCACCCTTTCACCCTTACCTTCGATTTCGATTGCTCGAAACCACAATGAAGGCGGTCTACTCTCTGCTGCACTTTCCGTCGGCTCACGCCGCCCAGGCGTTACCTGGCACCTTGCCCTATGAAGCCCGGACTTTCCTCCCCTGCTTCAATCACGGAGATCTCCACAGCAGCGATCGTCTGGCTCACTTCGAGGCGCATATTATCAAATCTTAGACTTAATTGCTTGCGCTTTTTTGAGCAATCAGCTTTTTATATTTATCCATGAGCTCATCCTCAGTTTCCGCATGATTAGGATCCAACGGAATACAGTCCACTGGACAGAACAATTGACACTGGGGTTTATCATAATGTCCGATACACTCTGTGCATAAGTCTGGATTGATTTCATAAATCAATTCCCCCATGAAAATGGCTTCATTGGGGCACACAGGTTCACAAACATCACAATTGATGCATTCATCGGTTATATATAAAGACACATTACCAACCTTGTTGATGTTTACGTTCAAAAGCAGCGACTACAGCTTGCGGTACAAACTTGGTCACATCACCTTTTAAACGTGCTATTTCACGAATCAACGTCGATGAAATAAATGAATACTGCTCTGACGGCGTTAAAAATACTGCCTCAAAGTGTGAATCAAGTTGACGGTTCATATTGGCTAACTGGAACTCGTATTCAAAGTCAGACACTGCACGCAATCCTCGCAGTACAGCCGTTGCCTTCTGTTCACGGAAGAAATTTACCAACAAACCATCAAAACCTACAAACTCAACATTATCAAGATGGCTTAATGATGCTTTGGCCAAGCTCACACGCTCTTCTAAACTAAAGAGAGGGTTTTTATGATGACCAATGGCAATGGCTACCACCACTTCATCAAACATACGTGATGCACGTGTGACCAAATCAATATGACCATTGGTAATTGGATCAAAAGTCCCCGGGTAAATGACGCGAGTTTTAGACATCCATTTTTACTCTGTTGATTTTGTAGAGCCATATTTTAGCAAAAACTTGTTTTATAGGTGAAGAAACTCCATAAATTTGAAAAAACTTCACCTTAACCCTGCTTTAAGGCACAATAGGTACATTGTTGGAAGTAATTGATTATGGCGAAAGCAACTGTAGTTAAAAAAAATACCAGCGGGACGATTGCACAGAATAAACGTGCACGTCACGACTATTTTATTGAAGAAAAATTTGAAGCCGGCCTGTCACTGCAAGGCTGGGAAGTGAAATCATTACGTGCAGGTCGTATGACGCTGTCTGAGAGTTATATCACCTTTAAAAATGGTGAAGCTTTCCTGTTTGGTGCTCAGATTCAGCCTTTACTCAGTGCATCAACGCACATTGTTCCTGAAGCGACCCGTACCCGTAAGTTACTGTTGAACCGTCGTGAACTGGATAAGCTACTCGGCGCAGTGAATCAAAAAGGTTATTCGTGTGTTCCGCTTGTTGCTTATTGGAAAGGACCACGTGCTAAATTAGAAATCGCTTTAGTGAAAGGCAAACAGCTGCATGACAAACGTGCCACGGAAAAAGACCGTGACTGGCAACGTGATAAAGCCCGTATTATGCATAAATAATAAAAACCTCCCATGTGGAGGTTTTTTATTATTAGAACTGTTAATAGTCAGCTTTTAGCTCAACCAAATATTTTCCAAACTTTCGAGCAGTTTCCAAGTCACCTTCGGGTGGGGTTATTTCAATACTGGCGTTGTCTGACTGAGTCATCAAACCTAAAAAGCTCGACATCCGATTAATATCGTGTTGGCTACGTCCCGTCGGCATAAACGGTAAACCAGCCCACAACATACCATGCTGCATAGCAAATAAATTAATCTGCTGTAATACCGCCAGTTTATCGCCACTTAAGCCCCCACCATTGGTAAAGCCTGCAGCCAGTTTTCCTTGCCAAGCCCGTGCTAACCAACGCTTAGAGGAATCTTCCATAAACTGCTTAAGCGCTGCTGTAAGACTGCCCATATACGTTGGGCAACCCATCACAATAATATCGGCCTGATCTAACAAGTCCCACTGCACTGCAGCAACAGAAATTAAATGCACATCAGCACCCGCCTGCTCTGCACCTTGTGCAATATACTGAGCGACTTTCGCCGTATGACCATAGGCGCTATGATAAACCACACACACATGAACAGGTGCAGCAGAAACAAGATCAGGTACAGACATGAAAACTTTTAAGACCAAAGAATTGAGTTAAGTTTAACACTTCCACTCGCTGAGTGGGGAGTAAGTGTAAGGATTAAAACAGCCAAGCACTTGATCAGAAACCCAAACTATTGCATAAACACAAAGGTCGCCATACGCCCAGTTTTGGCATGACGTCGATAAGAGAAGTACTCATCCGACTGGCTAAATGAACACTGATCACCACCAGAAACCACTTCAACCCCGTGCTGTTTTAGAATGAATTTTGCGATCGCATATAAGTCAGCATAATATTTTCCAGCTTGCGCAGCTGTTTGAAATGCAGACTCAAGCTCAGCATACTTTGAACAAAAGGCTTCTTTTACTTCCGCCCCAATTTCAAAACAAGGTTGGCTAATAGCCGCACCCAACCAAGCCCATGTCGGCTGAATGTTCATACTGGCAATGGTATTTTCAATAATGCCATGCGCCAACCCACGCCAACCTGCATGCAAATTGGCCACTTCAGTTCCATCTGCATTGCCTAAAACCACTGGCAAACAATCGGCTGTCATCATCATCAGGGCATGCTTCGGGCGCTGCGTCACCAAACCATCCCCTTCTTGAGCATCAAAGTCAATTTGCTCATTCACTACACGGCAAATGGTGCTATGGGTTTGCGTCATCCACGTGATTTTATCGACACCATAGCCTGCAAACTCTTCGAGCAAGATCATGCGATGCTGTTGCACACGTGCAGCATCATCCTGTACATGCAAAGCCAAATTAAAGCCTTGTAATTCAGTTTGAGTGGTCTCTAAAGCACGATCATGATGTACACGGGTTTGCCCCACAAAAACACCTGCCGGAAGTCCTTGAACAAATTGCATATACTGTCCTTATGATGATTCATCTATAACTTAATAGGCTTTGTTTTCCGTACGAAGTACATCAACCAAGGTCGCCAAGTCTGCTGGCCACGGCGCTTTAAACAACATTTCTTCACCTGTACGTGGGTGTTTCAAACCGAGCTCTGCTGCATGCAAGGCTTGGCGTCTGAAACCACGTAAAGTCTCATCTAAAAGCTCCGATGCACCTGCGGGCACGCGCACACGCGGCATATACACAGGATCGCCAACTAAACCAAAACCAATATAACTAAAATGCACACGAATCTGATGCGTACGTCCAGTTTCAAGACGCGCTTGGATACGGGTGAAATGTTGGAAACGTTCTTTCACGTTGTAGTGTGTTACAGCATCTTTACCGCCCGGCAATACCGCCATTTTGACACGGTCTACAGGGTGACGTTTAATCGGTTCATCCACCGTGCCGCCCGCAATCACATTGCCATACACAATCAGGTCATAAACACGGTAAACCGTTTTTTTCGCCAATTGCTTACTCAGTGAAAATTGCGCTTCTAAATTTTTCGCAACGACCAACAAGCCAGAAGTATCTTTATCAATACGATGTACCAAACCCGCACGGGTCAGTTCTGCCGATTTTGGATAGTGATGCAATAATGCATTTACCAACGTACCCGATGAATTGCCCGCACCTGGGTGAACCACCATCCCAACAGGTTTATTCACGACAATAATGTCATCATCTTCATAGACAATATCCAGCAGAATGTCTTCAGGCAGACTACGAGTTTGGGCTTCTAACTCAACTTCAAGGGTTAACAGTTCAAATCCTTCACATTTATATTTGGGTTTGACACTGTTACCATTTACCAACAAATGGCCTTCTTTTAGCCACTGTTTGAGTTTTTCACGCGAAAAGTCGCTCCAAATCGTTGCTGCAACTTGGTCTATACGTTGTCCGAGATAAGTTTCATCCAATTGAAATTGCAACGATAAACGTGTTGCAGTAGAGCTTGAAGTATGGTTATCTGCATCCTCAGAATCTTCAAGTAAATTGAAATCGGTTTCAGGGAAATTTGGATCGGAAGATTGTGCTTGAGCCATTTGATCATTCAAATAAAAGTGATTTAATAGCGCAATTGTAGCTCATTGCCCGTATTAACAGAGGAATTTTTATGTCGCTACCACATTATAAAATGACAATGCTTGCTCTAACGATTGGCATTGCATCTGCAATGGTAGGCTGTAGCAGCAATCCCAAGAAAGAAGTGGTAGATACCGGTCCACAATCGAGTGAACAGGTTTATATTCAAAAAGCAGAAAAAGCACTGCAAAGTGGTCAATATACCGACGCTGCAAAACACTTAGAAGCATTAGATACCTATTACCCTACAGGTGAATATGCGCAACAAGCTCAACTAGAGCTGCTCTATGTGAAGTTTCAGCAGAAAGATTATGAAGGTGCGATTGCACTGGCTGATCGTTTCATTCGTTTGAACCCTCAGCATCCAAACGTGGACTATGCCTACTATGTCCGTGGCGTAGCCAATATGGAACAAAACTATGATGGTTTGATTCGTTATACTTCTTTAAAGCAAGCACATCGCGATGTGAGCTATCTTAAAGTGGCGTATCAAAACTTCGTAGACTTTATTCGTCGTTACCCTTCAAGCACTTATGCTGTAGATGCCGCACAGCGCATGAAGTTTATCAGCAATGAGTTGGCTGAAAGCGAAATGAATGCAGCACGTTTTAATATCAAACGTAAAGCATGGGTCGCAGCACTAGAGCGTGCGCAATGGGTGATTGAACATTATCCACAAAGCCCTCAAGTGCCTGAAGCTTTAGCAACTGTTGCTTATTCGTATGACCAATTGGGTGATAAGCAAACTGCACAACAATATACCGATGTATTGAAACTAAATTATCCAAATTTAGTGAAATCGAATGGTGAAGTGAACTTACGCGCTGCACGTAAAGAAGCAAGTTGGGTCAACCGTGCGACTTTAGGTGTGTTTGGTCGCGAAGAACAAAACAGTTCTGAAGAAAAAATCGAACAGCCGAAACAAACAACAGAGCGCAGCTTTACCAACCGTATCAGTTTCGGTTTGCTCGATCGTCCTGAAACACAGCAAAACATCAATACTGAAACCGAATAATTCCTCTGAAATATTCGCTATTTTAGAAAGGGCAAGTTATCATACTTGCCCTTTTGTTTTGTGCGATTTCCGCTTGATCAAAACGCCTAAACAGTATACAAAACAATCTAGATTCGATGGTTTTTTGAATTTTAAAACCTCCATCTCTGCTTTTTTTCACGGTTTTCAAAACATCAGCGACTGACGATTCGACATGGCTATTCCTCAACACACCATTGACCAAATTTTAGATCGGACCGACATTGTCGACCTGATTGGTCAACGTGTGAAACTTAAAAAGTCAGGTCGTACCTATTCAGGCTGTTGTCCATTCCATCAAGAGAAATCACCGTCTTTTCACGTGTATCGTGACAAACAGTATTTCCACTGTTTTGGTTGTCAGGCCAATGGTAATGCCATTCGTTTTTTAATGGACATCGACAGTCGTAGCTTTATTGATGTGATGAAGGATTTGTCGAGTCAAACAGGCATCGAACTTCCAAAAGACAACCGTGACTCGAAAAAACTGGTGTATAAGCGCGAAGCTAAACCTGTCCAAAAACCACAGGTCGATGTCGCAGAAGCCAAGAAAACCGAGCCAGCTCCAGCACAACCTGAGTTTCAGATTGAGCATGATCCTTTTGCTGAATTTCAGTCCATGGACTACCAAGAGGGTTACGCTGATTTTGATACTTTCGAGGGCTTCAACACCGCCCCCGTTCAGGAAGGTAACTTATACGACCTGTTAGAAAATATTGCGCAATACTATGAGCAACAACTACCGCATAGTCGCGCTGCTCAGCAGTACTTTAAACAGCGCGGGCTCAGTCGAGATACCATTGCATATTGGCGTTTAGGCTATGCACCTGAGGAATGGCAACACTTAGAGAAAGCCTTCCCGCAAGATATCGAAGGCTTAAAGCTACTCGGACTGATTCGTACTAGTGATAACGGTCGTGACTTCGACTTACTGCGGGATCGTGTCATATTTCCGATTCGTGATGCCAAAGGTCGCGTAGTGGGCTTCGGTGGTCGTGCCTTAAATGACGAAATTAAACCCAAATACATCAACTCGCCAGACTCTGAAGTATTTCATAAAAACCAATTACTTTATGGTTTATATGAAGGCCGTAAACAAAAAGCCCAAGACTGGCTGATGGTCGAAGGCTATATGGATGTGATTGCGCTACAGCAGTATGGGATTGCAGGTGCTGTGGCGACCTTAGGAACTGCCAGTAACACCGAACACTTAAATATTCTGTTTAAACAAAACAACCGTATTACCATTGCCTTCGATGGTGACGTAGCTGGACAAAAAGCGGCTCGCCGTACTTTAGAAATTGCATTACCGTTGCTCAATGATGGTCGCGAGCTGAAGTTTTTTGTTTTACCAAATGATCATGACCCTGACTCACTGATTCGTCGCGAAGGTATTGAAAACTTTAATAAACTGCTCCAACAGGCTCCACTGCTGTCAGACTTTGTTTTTGCACATCTGACGCAGAACCATGACATCAGTAGCCCTGAAGGTAAAAGTCAGGTCATGAGTGAGTTACGCCAACTAACGGACTTATTGCCCAAAACAGGCTCTTTCCGTTATTTGCTGAATCAATCCTTCAAAGAAAAACTCGGTTTTGGTCGTCGCTGGACACCTCAAGTCAGCAACGATGCCTCGTTGTCTTTTAATATTCGCACCAAAGATGAAGATTTCGCTCTCGCCGTTCTGATCCATCATCCGTTTTTGTATATTCACTTTGAAACTCTACGCGCCTATCTACCTGAAGATGAACTTTTAGCGCATGTGCTACAAGTCTTAGATAGCATCTTTGATGATTTACCTGATGACCAAGAACTGGCAACCTATTATGTTTTGGGTGCATGTAGCCGTTATGCCAACGCGATTGCCGATATTATGCAGCGCACCAATATTGAAGTTCTGACCAAAACACCTGAAATGGCCGACAAACTGGCCAGTGAATATGCTCTCTCGCTTGAAGAAAAATATTTGCGCCAAAAACTAAAAGCGCCTTTAAGCCTGCTCGAATCGCGCAATCTACGTCAAAAACTGAATGAATTGACCAAAAAAATAGGCTTAAGACTGATTACTTAAACCTATTACATTTTTATATTTAGATTTACTTTTTAGTTTTACGACGTTTAGCAAAAGTCTCATTTAAACACGTTTGCATTTGTTCAAAATGACTCGGATCTTCAGATTTGGCTGCTTCACGCAGCATAATCGAGGTCGGATGTAGCAACTTCTGCGTCAAACGATGTGCAAACTCTTGCATTACTCGTTCCGCCATTTCCCCTTTCGCAATTCGTGCCAGCGCTAGATCTAATTCTTCTTGTCTTAACTGTTCACCTTGCTGACGGTAAGCATGGATGGTTTCACCTGCGAGATTGACCTTCTGTTGGGTCACCAACTCGGTGGCTAGTTGGTTGACCATCACCTCTGCTTCAACCGCCGCCTGACGACGCTGAGCAAGGTTTTCATCAATCACCGATTGCAAATCATCTACGCCATATAAATAGACGCCATCTAAGCTTTCCACTTTCGGGTCTATATCACGCGGAACAGCCAAATCCACCATCAACATTTGTTGATAACGACGTTTTTTTAAGGCAGCTTTGACATCGGGATAATGAATCACCTGATGTAAACTTCCCGTACAACTGGAAATGACATCTGCACGTGCTAAGTTATTAGCCAACTGATCAAACTCAATAATTTCAACGTCTACACGATGGGCTATTTCTTGAGCCAAAGTTTCAGCCCGTTCACGAGTACGGTTACAAATGAGGATTTTTGCGACTCCCATTTCAGCCAAATGCTTCGCCACTAAGCTATTCATTTCGCCCGCAGCGACCACCATGATAGTCAACTTTTCAGGCTTACTAAACACTTGTAATGCCAACTGAGCAACCGCGTAGCCCATCGATACGGCATGACTACCCACAGCCGTTTCAGAGCGTACGCGTTTCGCTGCATAGAAGGCATATTCAAAAATTCGGTTTAAATGAGGAGAGACAGTATGAGCCGTCTTCGCCAAAGATAGTGCAGATTTAACCTGCCCCAAAATTTGCGGTTCACCAAGCATGAGTGAATCTAAACCGCTTGCAACACGCATCAAGTGAGTGACAGCCTGCGCATTTTCATAACGGTATACATGATTCAACAATTGTTTAACATCTATGCCATTTGCTTGGGCGAGCCAGTTCAATACCATATCTGAGTTTTCAGACATGGCATACACTTCTGTTCTGTTACACGTAGAGACCACCACCATTTCATTTAAGTCTTGGTTTTGGCCTTGTTGCTCAAGCAGTTGCGTTAACTTTTCAGGGTTAAAGGCAATTTGCTCACGCAATTCTACGGAGGCGGTTTGATGGTTGACACCCAATGCAAAGAAAGACATATCAGATCATCATTTCGCTAAATTTATGCTATTGTGCAATAACGGTGTCATAAAAAGCATTACTTGGATCAAGAAAAATTGCGTCAAACACATTGCCGACTGAGCGGCGCGAGAATTAAGCAATATTCTACCACATTCTTACTCGTCGGTAGCATGGCATCTAGTGCTCATCTTAGAGCAGCTGGAGATTTTTCGCTATCTAATTATGATGCAATTCAACAAAGTATGATTGCCGAATTTGCACTGGCTTACCAAGACAGCGCGACTGCCTTGCACAACTATACTGTGCTGGCGATTAAAAGTAATTCCACCACCATTAAACAACGCGCTTTAAATATTGCCCTTGAACAAAATGATTTGCATGCCGCACTCGACATTGCAATGCATTGGGTGGTGCAAGAGCCTACCGATGTTCCAGCCTTATTTTATTTGTCGCACATTGCACTCAAAGCACATGAATATGAACTCGCGGCTGAAACGCTCGATAAAATTCTCAATATTGATGCCAATGCCGATTTAGAGCAAATCCTTGCGGGGATTGCCCCTGAAGAGCCTGAAGATCAAGAAATTCTCATCCAAGCGTTACGTTCGAGTAAAGAGCGGAATAACCCCTCTATTTTAGCGTTGATTGCAGGTTTAGAGGCGCAAAATGGACAGCTTGAGCAAGCCCTAGCCACCATCAATAAAGCCCTAAAAAAGCGTGGAAAAGTCACAGGCTACATCCTAATGAAAGCCAACTTACTCAGCGCACTCGGTCAAGAGGAAGAAACCCGCAATTGGTATGCGAAATCGAGTCGTAAACACCGCGACAATGTCGATATCCGTTTAGCAGAAGCCAAATATCTGATTAAAATTAATGCGTCGAATGAGGCCTTAACCAAGCTTGAGAGCCTGATTAAAAAATGGCCTAACCAAGAAGAAGCCTTGTTTATAGCGGGGTTAACCAGTATTGATTTAAAGAAGTACGAAAAAGCTGAAAAATATCTGGTTGAACTACGTAATTCGGCTGAATATCAAAATGAAGCCTATTACTATCTAGCAGTGAATGCTGAACGAAAACAGCATTTTGAAACAGCCAAGGCCTACTATCGTCTAGTCGATGGTAGTCTGTATACCGTATCGCGTCGCAGCCTCATCAGTATCTATACCCTGCAAAACAAACCCAATGATGCTTTGCGCTTTTTAACCCAAGAACGGGTGAACTATCCACAACATGCAAGTTTTTTGTATCAGGCGCAAGCCGATATTTTAAAGCGCATGAATAATAAAGCCGCAGCCATGCGACTGTTAGATGAGGCGATTAAAAACTTACCAGATGATCCTGAACTGATCTATTCTGAAGTGCTAATGTTGGATCCACATACGGATAAAGACAAACTTGAAAAGTTGCTCAATCAACTGTTAAGTATTGAGCCCAATAGCCCAACCTACCTCAATGCTTATGCATACACTTTAGCCTTGCAAAACAGACGCTTAGATGATGCACGTAGATTTGTTGAACATGCTTTAGAATATGCCCCTGAACAGGCCTCCATCTTAGATACCTTAGGCTTTATTTGTTACTTACAAAATGACTTTAGCACGTCAGCCAAAGTCTTAGAAAAAGCCTACCTCATCAGTGGTAGTGTCAATATTGGCGTGCGTTATGCGCGTTCAGTTTATATGCTCGGTGATCTGCAAAAATTCTCCACTGTGTTACAACAACTCAAACAAAAACACCCAAATGATCCTCAATTGGATCAACTTAATACTTTATTGTTACCCCAACAACTGAAAAAGAGCTCATAGTTTTATGCGTATTTTCTCAAATCTGAGCTTAAGCTTACTTGCTGCAAGTAGCTTGGCACTTACAGGCTGTCAACAATTTACCAAACCACAGCTTGACCCAAACACCATACAAACCGAATCTGATCAACACTTTAGCTTACAGGGTAAAATTGGGGTACGTACGCCTGAACAAACAGGCAGTGCTTTTTTTACATGGGTACAACAGCAACAAGAATTTGATATTGAACTCAGTGGAATTTTAGGCGTTGGTAAAACGCAAATTAGTGGTCGTCCAGGTGAAGTTAGCCTGAATAGTGCTAAAACTGGCCTCATCCAAGCTGAAACTCCTGAAGAACTTTTAAAAACAGCAACAGGGTGGCAAGCACCCATCACCCATTTAGTCAATTGGGTTCAAGCCAAACCCGCAACAGTTCAAGCACAAATCCAACGTGACAGTGCCAAACGCGCAGTACAGATCATTGAAGATGGTTGGAGCGTTGAGCTGAGCTATAACGAGCAAGCCCATATGCCAAATCGGTTGATTTTAAAACAAGCACTTGAAAATGGTGCAGAAAACCGTATTACAATGGTCATTCAAAACCGCTAGTTTATCTCGTTATGATCCGTGTCCCTGCCCCATCAAAGCTGAATTTGTTTTTACACATTACGGGTCGCCGTGAAAACGGCTACCACGAACTGCAAAGTATTTTTCAGTTGATCGATCTGTGTGATTGGTTGGAATTTGAGCCTCGTACGGATCAAGAGATTCATATTGAAGGTTTAAACAGTGTCGATTTGAGTCAAAATCTGATTTATAAAGCGACACAGATACTTAAGCCGTATGCACAAACAGCCACCGGTTTATCCATTCGTCTTGAAAAAAATATTCCGATGGGTGCAGGCTTAGGTGGCGGTTCATCGGATGCCGCGACGACATTAATCGTAGTCAATCAACTGTGGCAATGCGGGCTAAATACTGAGCAATTAGCAGACTTGGGTGTTCAGTTAGGCGCAGACGTTCCCATCTTTGTCCATGGTCGCAATGCATGGGCTGAAGGTATAGGTGAGCACTTAACATTCATAGACTTAGATCAAAAACAATACATTGTGCTAAAACCTGATTGTTTTATCAGCACTCAATTGCTTTTTTCACAAAAAACATTGACAAGAAACACGAAGAGCTCTAAATTTTGCGCCTATCAGTTAAAGCCATCTGATTTTGGAAATAATTTTGAGCCTTTGGCAAGAAGTTTATATCCAGAAGTAGATGAAGCGATGCAATATCTCGACCAGTTCGGTGTTGCAAAACTTACAGGTACAGGTGCTTGTGTTTTTGCTGAAGTAACAAGTGATATGAACATTGATGATGTTCTTGCAAATGCACCATGTAAAGCTTACTTGGTCAACAGCTTGAATGAATCACCAATAAGACATTTCCACGTTACCTGATAGGGGTATCGCCAAGTGGTAAGGCACCGGTTTTTGATATCGGCATCCGTTGGTTCGAATCCAGCTACCCCTGCCATTTTATTTCACCTGTAGATGACTGTACTAGGGGTATCGCCAAGTGGTAAGGCACCGGTTTTTGATATCGGCATCCGTTGGTTCGAATCCAGCTACCCCTGCCATTTTACAGTAATCAAATTTAGGGGTATCGCCAAGTGGTAAGGCACCGGTTTTTGATATCGGCATCCGTTGGTTCGAATCCAGCTACCCCTGCCATTTTCCAAAAAAGACAGAACAACACTTTGCTGTTCTACTGTTAATTTACCTTGACAGAAAGACGCAAAAATATTAAAGTTCTGCCGCATTAGGGGTATCGCCAAGTGGTAAGGCACCGGTTTTTGATATCGGCATCCGTTGGTTCGAATCCAGCTACCCCTGCCATCTAATTCCTAAATTGCCAACCGCCAAGGGTGCTTCATGCCCAATCTTGTCGTTTTTAGTGGATCTGCACATCCACAATTCGCCCAAAAAGTCGTAAGCCACTTGCACATCCCTTTAGGTGCTGCATCTATTGGTCAATTTTCTGACGGTGAAATTGCTGTCGAAATTACTGAAAATGTTCGTGGTAAAGACGTATTTATCGTACAACCTACTTGTGCCCCAACGAATGATAACCTAATGGAAATCCTCGTTATGGCTGATGCTTTGCGTCGTGCAAGTGCTGGTCGTATTACCGCAGTGATTCCTTATTTCGGTTATGCGCGTCAAGACCGTCGTCCTCGTTCATCACGTGTTCCAATTACTGCAAAAGTTGTCGCAGATATGCTGACAACTGTAGGAATTGACCGTGTGGTAATGATCGACCTTCACGCTGACCAAATCCAAGGTTTCTTCGATATCCCTGTAGACAACATCTACGGTACACCAGCGCTTTTAGCTGACCTTCGTCAACAATCACATGATAACCTCATGGTGGTTTCTCCTGACGTTGGCGGTGTCGTTCGTGCACGTGCTGTTGCTAAACAAATGGGCGATATTGACCTTGCTATCATCGACAAACGTCGTCAAAAGGCAAACGAATCACAAGTCATGCATTTGATTGGTGATGTTAAAGGCCGTGACTGCGTCATCGTAGATGACATGGTGGATACTGCAGGTACGTTATGTAAAGCTGCTGATGCATTGAAAACATTTGGTGCGCGCAAAGTGGTTGCTTATGCAACTCACCCTGTTTTATCAGGTAAAGCTATCGAAAACTTGAAAAACTCTGTGATTGATGAATTGGTTGTTACAGACACCATTCCTCTTTCTGAAGAAGCTCAAGCTCTTGGTAAGATTCGCCAAGTTTCAGTTGCGAGTATGGTTGCTGAAACAATTCGTCGTATTAACAACGAAGAATCTATTAGCGCAATGTTTGATTCTTATCTATAATATAGCGCTGAATTTTAAAAGCCCTGCTCTGTGCAGGGCTTTGTCTCACTAGGTCGGTCGCAGATCTAGTTTATTTAAAACTTAAATTAAGGATGTCTATCATGGCAAACTTCGTATTAAACGCTCAAGCGCGTGAAGCAGCTAACCAAGGGAAAGGTGCGAGCCGCCGCCTTCGTCATGCTGCTCAAGTTCCAGCAATCATCTACGGTGGTGCTGCTGAACCTGTAGCTGTTACTTTAGAACTTCGTGAGCTTGTTAAAGCTTTAGAAAGCAATGCTTTCTTCGAAGAAGTTGTTGAAATCAAAGTTGGCGACAAAGTTGAAAGCGTTAAAATCAAAGCGTTACAACGTCACCCAGCTAAAAACACACCTATGCACGCTGACTTCGTTCGCGCATAAGTGTTATTGGTGTAATTAGTGTCAAATATTTCACTGATTGTTGGTTTGGGCAACCCAGGTTCTGAGTATGCCCAAACCCGCCATAATGCAGGCTTTTGGTTTGTTGAACGCCTTGCAGAACAATATGGCATTACGCTAAAAAAAGACCCAAAATTCAATGGAATGAGTGGGCGTGGTAATATCGAAGGTCAAGACGTCCGTCTGTTATTACCCACAACCTTTATGAACCTTGTTGGTAAAAGTGTTGTTCCCTTCGCAAAATTCTACAATATTGCTCCAGAAGCAATACTGATTGCTCACGATGAACTGGATATGAACCCTGGTGTCATTCGCCTAAAAACAGGTGGTGGTCATGGTGGTCATAATGGTTTACGTGACATAGTTCCTCATATCGGTCCAAACTTCCATCGCTTACGCATTGGTATTGGTCACCCCGGTTCAAAAGAACGTGTTTCAGGACATGTCTTAAGCAAAGCACCAAGCAATGAACAAAATTTAATGGATGACGCAATCCATCACGCACTGGCTCGCACTAAAATGCTGGTGAATGGTGAGATTCAGCCTGCCATGAATCAAATCAATGCTTACAAACCAAACTGATAAGTCAAAAAAATGTTGAACCATGCTGCTTGCCATACTGTCATTTTAAAGGCAAAATGCGCTTGCCTGATTGCTTATCCAGCAAGTTCAGATTGATTCAACCATAAGATAACGATCTTAGGTCCACTCAGGAGACGCTAGCCATGCTATCTCGTTTATTAAAAGCAAAAATCCACCGTTGTGTTGTTACTCAAGCTGAACTCCATTATGAAGGTTCATGTGCAATCGATGGTCTTTTATTGGATTTAGCCGGTATCCGCGAATATGAAGAAATTCACATGTGGAACGTGACTAATGGTAAGCGTTTCAGTACCTATGCAATTCGTGGCGAAGAAGGTTCTGGCATAATTTCAGTCAATGGCGGTGCAGCACATCAAGCCGATGTAGGCGATTTAATGATTATTGCTACCTTTGGTGATTTTACAGAAGCTGAAGCAAATGCACATAAACCACGTTTAGTTTATGCAAATCCAGATAACACTGTAAGTCACATGGCAAACTGCATTCCAGTACAAGTGGCTTAAGCCCAATAGATTAAAAAAATCCGCTGCGTGCGGATTTTTTATGAGCAGAATAATGCAATTGGATCAATTCTGAGCAGTACGAAATCCGCTCAACCAATCTCGTTTGCTCTCACAGCCTAAATCTTGTAGCTGATCACCTTTCAATGCCGTGAGTATCGCATTGCCCTGCTTATCGACTTTAAACTCAGCATATTCTGCCTGCTGATAACAATCCGCTAAACCTTCTGCAAACAAAAAACTTCTCGATGCAGGATAAAGCTCGCTATAGTGATTATTCGGGTTTTGTAAAATCAGTCGAGCTGTACGAACATTTTTCGGCAACTCAAAATAGCTATGTATCACGCGCCTCTGTGAATCGAGTTCAACATAAGTGAGTACCGAAGATTTGTTCTTAATCACTTCATCAAAATAATGACCTGAAAAAATCTGATCTTCTTGATTGATGTTTGCTTGGCTGGTGCTTTCTGGACTCAAATGTTGAGGCGCAAAATAAAGTTGATAATTCAGCGCCATATAATCCCCCTGAATAATCGAACGCGGGTCTACAGGTTGCAAACGCACATACATGGTTTGACTATTATTTAAGTGCCATTCATTTTTAAAAATTAAGCCTAAAAATACCGCGATGCTGAGTAATGCCAAAACAAGAGGAATCATTTTCTTCATATGCCGAACTCCTCTTTTTGCTTAAATAGCATCAAGCTCAAGGTCAGCAAGAGCAATATCAGACCTGACAAGAACATGCTTAAACTTTTAATTAGAAAGGTCACATCAAGGGAATAATATAAAAACCCTAAAATTAAAGCGAAAGTTGCCAGCGCAAATCCATAGATCACTTTATCTCGTGTTTTTAAAGCCCATGAAATGATGGCCAAACAAATAAAAATATCGAAATAGCCATAAAAAATCAGCCCTACTGCAAAAGCAGTCAAAATAAAATGTGCAAATAAATGAAACTGCTTTTGAATATGTAAAAAGACAAACAGTACAAACCATAAAATCGGTAAGCCAAAAGCCAATATCGGAATGTGCTCAATTTTCGCTAATTCGTATTTCCCAAAGAAAGTATAAAAACCCAAAGAAAATAGAATAATCCCAAGTGCAGAAAGTAATAAACTGCGTTGATATTCAGTTGGCTGTATGAATTTTATGGCCAAAATTCCCAGATAAAAAACATAATTCCAAAGTGCTAGATAAACAAAGTTTTCAACAATATTACGCCAACTGAGATGTGCATTGATATCCCAAATACACGCCACACCTGCTGCATATAAACCCAAAATTTGAACAAAAACAAAGAACCAATGTGTACGCATAAAATAGGCGAGTGCAAGCATCACTAATTGTAAAAATAGAATAGGTATAATTTGATTCATCAAATCAACGGTGTAAAAAATCACCGCAATTTGTCCTGCAACCCAGAGACAATAAGCAAATTGTCTTAAAAACAAACTTTGTTTAGCTTTCAACAAGTAAGCCGCCAAAGCTACAAAGACAATACCCATAATTAAAGAGAAATCCCCCCAAAAGGTCAGCATCAACGTAGCAAAGACGATACCCGCAATCCAAGCTCCTACCGCAAGTGGAATAGCATTGAAGCGACTATGTGGAATAAATTTAATCAAAAGATAAGTGATGAAAGCAAACCACGCAAAAATAATCAGCGCGATAAAAAATAATTCAAAAATTTCATTCTGACCAAACCACTCCGTCACTGCTTTCACAATGACCAAGGTAAAGCTAATGCCCAAGCCAACGGCTGAAAGTACGCTACACAACTGGTCTTTATTTTGATAATAGTAAGCCAGTGAAATGCCCAATAAGATAAAAGACACGATGAAATAAAGAATACTTTTATCCGCATAGAGATACATTGCCATATGCCAAATCGAGAGAATGGCAAACCATAGTAAGAATAAATAACGGAGTTTCGAATAATATTTATTGCAGAGATAGAATTGAATCAGTGCAAATGCATGAATACTGATTAAGAAAATATCTGGATATTGATCTCCCCAAAAGGTTTGGATAAAAAATAGAAACAATGCCAATTGGCTGATAATACATAAAAGGAAAAATACACTGATATTCGGACGATATAGCCACGGTAAAAGCAGCACAGACCAAAGTAAAAATAATAAATAGCTGTCAGCACCCGTTTGATAAATTTGACCAATCACAGCCAAACTTAAACCAATCATCAAACCACAGATACTTTGTAAACATTGCACGAGAAAATCATGTTTTGTCAGCCACAGGCTAAAAACTGCGCTGAGTAATAATAACAACTGAGGAATAGCCAGCTGAATATTCTGTGGCAACATAAACCAATTAGCAGCAACCAAATACAACATACTGACCGCGATGAGTGTAAAACCAAAAACTTGAAGATGCTTTATGAAGGATCCAGCATTCCAAGGATAATCATATTGTTGAATTTTGATCAATTCTAACTCCTCACTCTTATTTTTATCTTGATCATTTCAAACCATTCAAACTATAGAAAAACTTCTTATTCATGTTTATGGTTTTTCTCAGATATTCATTTTTGAACATTAAACTCATACTAAGTGAAATCATACACAGAGAGTGTTGGTCTTTAGCAAAAAAATAACATAAGCAACCCTATAGCAAAATTTGTTCTATGTATAAAACTGATCATTCTAAAACTCCCCCTGTTTTTCTAAATATTTCGCACTATAATGGATTTACATCGCTTCAGGGCGGGGTGTAATTCCCCACCGGTGGTAAGTTCAGTTGAATGACTCAGACTGAATCAGCCCACGAGCCAGCCAAGCAGAAATCATCTATTTGGCTCGCAGATTTGGTTAAATTCCAAAGCCGACGGTATAGTCCGGATGAAAGAAGACGACGTGACCAATAGAATCTCAGGTACAAAACTATGAGGATTTATTGCTACGCCAATTTTTCAAAGTCCTGAAATGTTCAACCGTACTTCAATTTTACGCGAGCGTTTCAATGTCTAGTTTGATTCAACCAGAAATTTTCTTTTCAGCCCTTTCTCCAGCTGAACAACGTCTCCAGCAAGCTTTAGAAGATATTCGCCAAGGCAAACCTGTTTTGGTGATGGATGACTTTGACCGTGAAAACGAAGCCGACCTCATTGTGGCTGCCGAAACTCTCACCGTCGAAACGATGGCTCGCATGATTCGTGATGGTTCTGGCATTGTCTGTTTATGTCTGACCGATGAATTGGCCGATCACTTAGACCTTGTGCCTATGGTGTCAGATAACTCAAGTCAGTTTAAAACAGCATTCACTGTGACCATTGAAGCTTCAACTGGCGTAACCACAGGTGTGTCTGCGCAAGATCGCACCACCACAGTCAAAGCAGCAATTAAAGATGGGGCTGTTGCCAGCGACTTAAACCGCCCTGGTCATGTATTCCCGCTTCGTGCACGCCAAGGCGGTGTACTCACCCGTCGTGGTCATACCGAAGGAACGATTGATTTAGCTCGTTTAGCAGGCTTAAAACCAGCAGGTGTCTTGTGTGAACTAACCAATGCCGATGGGACTATGGCCTCTGGCATTCAAGTGTTGGCATATAGTCCGCACGCCAAAAAACCAATACAATACCGATATGAGTTATCCAATACATTTTAGAAAGAAAATATTAGCCAAGCTTGAAGAAGGTCAATCTATCCGAGCGGTTGCTCAGCACTTCGAAATTAATAAAAATACAATTGTCGAATGGAAAAAGCGAATCGAAATAAAAAGAACTCGACCAAGAAAACCATCTAAAGTTGATGATGATGCCTTACGTGCAGATGTTGAGCAATATCCCGATGATTATCAATATGAACGCGCTGCTCGTTTTGGTTGTGCTACTTCTACAATTGGAGATGCGCTCAAGCGTCTAAATATTACAGTTAAAAAAAGACCTTACGGCACCCGAAAGCAAAAACAGAACTCAGAGAGCAGTATTTAAAAGATTTAAACCGATTAAGGTATCAACACCCGATCATCTATCTTGATGAAAGTGGATTTAAATCTCATGAACATAGACCTCATGGTTATTCAAAACAGGGAACTCCTTGTTATGGAACATATAATTGGCAATTAAAAAATCAAACCAATGCAATAGGAGCAATCCATGAGGGTAAGTTATTTGCAGTGGGTTTATTTGATAGCAAAGTAAATTCGGATGTATTTTATTTTTGGGTAGATCAGTTTTTATTACCAGAACTACCCTCGAATAGTGTAATTGTCATGGACAATGCAGCCTTCCATAAACGACCAGATATACAAGATCTATTAAGCCAACATGGGCATCAAATACTTTGGTTACCACCTTATAGTCCTGACCTTAATCCTATTGAAAAAATGTGGGCATGGGTGAAAGCAAAAAGGAAAAAATGGTTGGTTAACTCAATAGATAAGCTTTTTAGTCGTTTCTTTAACGAGTGTATGGGTAATTAAGCGGTTTGACTATATGCGCAAACGCATCAGTTGACTGTGATCACCATTGAAGAATTGGTGCAATATCGCATTAAACACGGGGTTTGATTTTTAGGCTCCTAATCAAAAAGCCTCCAACATGGAGGCTTTTTGATGCAGCACCATCAGCATCAAGCAAAGACAGTATAAATACCATAGAGCGCAATACTGACCAATATCGCACCACAAACGCCTAACAACTTATTGTACAAAGCGGACTGCGATAGTTTATTAAAACCCAAATAAACCAAAGACAATGTGCTAACGTCTAGAATAATCCAGAGAATGGTCAACAGTACAAGGCTGATATCGACATCACTGGTGACCCCAATGAACTGTGGGAAAAATGAGGCAAAGAAAATAATATCCTTCGGATTTGAAATCCCCACCAAGAAACCTTGCTTAAAGCCCCCCTGCACCGCCTTTAGTTGCACAGGTGATGTTTCTGTTTCTTGTGCAATGGCTTCTTTTAAAATTTGAAAACCGAGATAGGCAATATATACGCAGCCTAAAATTTTAATCGCATTTAGCCAATGCTCTGCAATGTTTAAAAAGCCTTTTAAGATGAGCACAGATAGTACAATGAGAACTAAAGAAGCTAAATTCGTCCCAAAAATGGTTTTTAAGGCTTGTTTATATCCACCTTTTAGACCTGCACTGGCAACCAACAACATCACTGGGCCAGGTGTTGCAATCATGACCACCACAGCCGTACAGTACAACGCCAGTTCAAATACATTCACCATCGAAAAACCCTTTTCCCCCAGTCACTCTCGCAAATAGCTTAGGTATGCGGAGTATTCTTTTTATTCAAACCAAGAGGACTTATTCGTCCTCTTCCATATGGATGAGATGTTGTCGAATTGCGTCAGCACGCAAAAATGCCAAATCATAACTGGCTGTAGCAAGTGCAAGAACACGGCGCTCAAACTCTTGCCAAATCGGTTTCACTTGGTGCGCTTGAATACCTAAACCACTTTCTTCGGTAAAGTTCTTATTTTTTTCACATACTTTTAACGCATGATAAAGCTTCCGCCCTTTTGATGCATCGGGACGTAAACGAACGCGTTTAGATAAAACAAAAGCTTCGACCTGCTGCACATCAGCAAAAGGCAACATTGGCACTAAAATTTGATCTAGTTGCGCATCTAAACGTTGCCAAACTGAACGATGCTGCTCCGAAGTGTAGGTGTTCCACTGAATCACTTCATGATTAAAACGACGACAACCACGACACACAGAATCACCAAATACCGTTGAACAACGCCCTGCACATGGGGTCAAAGAGGCAATTCGACGATCTGTACTCAAAACATACTCCTGTTAATAAACGCACCAAAACAAAACGGATTTTGTCTTTGGCAACTGAATATACACGCTCACCTACTACTTGAGAAGCCATTTAAAATGTTTACTTATCTCGCATCTTGATTCAATTCCATGTAAAATGTGGGCCTTAAAATTATCTATCAAAATACATTGGAGTACTCCATGAACGCTACTGTAGAACAGCTTGCACCTGTAGAACAGCAAGCGACGACTGGTTGGGTTGTTGCCGCACTTTATCAATTCAAAGAAGTTCAAGATCCTGCTGATCTTCAACAACGTCTTTTAGACTTGGTAAAAACCATCAACCTATGTGGTACTCTGATTGTAGCGGGCGAAGGCATTAATGGTACGGTTGCAGGCGACCGTGACGCTATCGATATAATTCATCAATTCCTTCTGAATGAAGGTTTTAACGAAATGGAATACAAAGAGTCTGATAGTGCAGACAAACCATTTCGTAAAATGAAGATTAAACTTAAAAAAGAAATCGTGACTTTAGGCGTTGAAGTAAAACCACGTGATTTAGTCGGTCACTACCTTGATCCGAAAGAATGGAATGACCTGATTGCTCGTGATGACGTCATTTTGATTGATACACGTAATGACTATGAATACAAAGCTGGAACATTTAAGGGTGCTATTGACCCGAAAACAGAAAGTTTCCGAGAATTTCCAGAATACGTTAAACAAAACCTTGAACAGCACAAAGATAAAAAAATTGCGATGTTCTGTACAGGTGGTATCCGCTGTGAAAAATCGACCTCCCTTCTTCTTCAAGAAGGTTTCAACGAGGTTTATCACTTAAAAGGCGGCATCTTAAAATACTTAGAAGAAACCCCTGCTGAACAAAGCATGTGGGAAGGCGAATGTTTCGTTTTTGATGGTCGTACTGCTGTCACTCATGGTGTTGAAGAAGGCCTTAACATTAAGTGTCATGCTTGTGGTTGGCCACTTCTTCCTGCTGAAGCAGAAGAACCTAGCTATGAACATGGTGTGTCATGCAAATACTGTATCGACAACACCACAGAAAAACAAAAAGAAGGCTTCCGTATGCGCCAGTCACAAATTGCTGCGGCTAAACGTAAACGCCTTTAAAATCATTCAGATGATTTAAGTCAAGAATAAGCCCTCATTTGAGGGCTTATTCTTTTATGCAGTTCGCATTTTTTAAAAATATTTAACAATTTTGTCACAACATTGAACTCAATCTGAGTCATACTGTATAAATAATAAGCTAAAGTGGTGCCCTGAAGGTCTCCACATAACAATAAAAATGACATGCCTAAACGACGAAAATAGGATGATTGCCATGCATAAAATAATCATGCCACGCCATCGCACACTGATTCGCAATGCCGCAGCAAGCCGTATCGAACAATATCACAATACCAGCTTCAACCAAATCAAAGCCAAGCTTGAACAACGCACGCATTTATTTATCGTAGTTTTGGGCATGTTGATTGGTTCAAGTATTGCCCTCGGCATTGGTTACCATTTAAGTTCAAATCTCTTAAATTATACGCTGCTTAGTTTAATCCCGATTGCGTTGGCCTATATAGTCCGCACGCCAAAAAACCAATACAATACCGATATGAGTTATCCAATACATTTTAGAAAGAAAATATTAGCCAAGCTTGAAGAAGGTCAATCTATCCGAGCGGTTGCTCAGCACTTCGAAATTAATAAAAATACAATTGTCGAATGGAAAAAGCGAATCGAAATAAAAAGAACTCGACCAAGAAAACCATCTAAAGTTGATGATGATGCCTTACGTGCAGATGTTGAGCAATATCCCGATGATTATCAATATGAACGCGCTGCTCGTTTTGGTTGTGCTACTTCTACAATTGGAGATGCGCTCAAGCGTCTAAATATTACAGTTAAAAAAAGACCTTACGGCACCCGAAAGCAAAAACAGAACTCAGAGAGCAGTATTTAAAAGATTTAAACCGATTAAGGTATCAACACCCGATCATCTATCTTGATGAAAGTGGATTTAAATCTCATGAACATAGACCTCATGGTTATTCAAAACAGGGAACTCCTTGTTATGGAACATATAATTGGCAATTAAAAAATCAAACCAATGCAATAGGAGCAATCCATGAGGGTAAGTTATTTGCAGTGGGTTTATTTGATAGCAAAGTAAATTCGGATGTATTTTATTTTTGGGTAGATCAGTTTTTATTACCAGAACTACCCTCGAATAGTGTAATTGTCATGGACAATGCAGCCTTCCATAAACGACCAGATATACAAGATCTATTAAGCCAACATGGGCATCAAATACTTTGGTTACCACCTTATAGTCCTGACCTTAATCCTATTGAAAAAATGTGGGCATGGGTGAAAGCAAAAAGGAAAAAATGGTTGGTTAACTCAATAGATAAGCTTTTTAGTCGTTTCTTTAACGAGTGTATGGGTAATTAAGCGGTTTGACTATAGCTTACGTAAAGTCTATATTCACACCCTGACACATACCCGTTTCGATGAATAGAAAACAATACATTTCAATTCTTTACCCACATGCGATAAGTCCTTAAGATAACTTATCGCATTTATTTTTATGGTCTATATGAACCTCACTGCATGGATCATCTCTGTCATGGAACAACTGGGTTATTGGGGAATAGCCTTACTGATGTTTCTTGATAATGTTTTTCCGCCTATTCCTTCTGAAATTATCATGCCTTCTGCAGGTTATGCCGCCTCACAAGGCGAGTTGGTTTTAGTTGGGGTCATTATTGCAGGATGTATTGGTTCACTCTTTGCCGCAGCAGTGCTGTATTGGATCGGCTATCAATTTAAACAAGAGCATATTTTCAGATGGGTCGACCGCTATGGTAAATATCTATTTATCAAATCCGCCGATGTGAAAAAATCCTTAGATTGGTTTGAGCAGTATGGTCACCGTATTGTATTTTTTGGTCGTATGATTCCTGCAGTGCGTTCACTGATTAGCATCCCTGCGGGGATGAGCCGTATGCCCTTTTGGAAGTTCATGTTTTATAGTGGACTCGGTACAATTATCTGGACAACATTTTTAGCAACAGTCGGCTATTACTTTGGTGAAAACCAAGCACTGATGCATCAAATTTTTAGCAAAGTCGGTTATGTCATTATTGCCATTGTCGCTGTGATTATCCTTTGGTTTTTATATCGCAGAAATTTAGGTAAAACACGCGGCTAATTTATTTATTTTGGGGAAATACATGAAACACTATTTACTGCATTTTGCGGCGGTATATAGCATTGCTTTGGTGCTGTTAATCACCGTACTGGTCTTTGGTTTAAACCTTAGCGGTTTAGTCTTAATTCCGACCTTAGTGGCTTGTGCACTGATTAGTGTCGGACACTTTGTGAAGAAGGAACAGCGTGTTCCAAATAATCATGAAAAAATTCAACTGGTTTGGGGTTCAAGTGCAGTCGCAATTATCGTCGGTAGTTTCTTTGTGCTGTTTTTAGTACTGATGAATCCCAATGCTGAAGCGATTATGAAATCCGTCGATAATGCCGGCATTGAACTCACCGCTGTCGTTATGCTGTGTATGGTCGCGATTCATGGTGCTATTTTTCATATTGCCTATGGTTGGTACGCAGACTATTGTTTTAAAAAGTTGCCATAAAAAAAGCACCTCGTTTGAGGTGTTTTTTTTATGCTTGATAGATAACAATCAAATGCCGCACGTCATTAGTGCTTTTGAGCGGAAAGTGCCATTAACTTTGTTTGGCTGGCTCTCATTTCTTCAATCAACCAACCTTTAAAAATGACTTTATGCTGATCATCCTCAAAAGGAGATGCGGAAAGTAGATAATAACCGGAGCCGTCTTGCACAATCGGGGTAAGCATATCTAACATTTGAAAATCGAGCTCTTTTTCAACCATATAGGCTGACACCACTGTTGCCCCCAACCCTGCTAAAGATGCCTCTATACACAAATAAAAATGTTCCAATGCTACTTTTTGAAAGTGCTTAAACTGCGTTTTATATGCATCCTTAAATTGTGTCCAAATTTTAGGTCTCGAACTGGAAATATACAGCTGAGACATCGGGGCTAAATGATTATGACGCGACACACAAACCATATACTCATCCGCCATTTTTTCGATATAAATGACCTTGCTCCAGTCAAAATCATTGCGCCTTAGGGCCAAGTCGATGTTTTGTACTTTAAAATCCGCTTCTTCACCACCTGTTAACAAACTGATATCAATCTCAAGATAACGCAGCTTAAATTGAACCAAGCGCGGAATCAGCCATTTCATGGCATGGTCGGTTCACAGGATAAGATTAAGCTCTTCTTCTCATTCTTCTTTTCTCTTGTTATCTGCACGAGGCACTGGTCAATCTAAGGAAACACCTGCTCACAACAATCAAACAGTTTTAGGCCATCACCCGTCAGCTGTAACTTTTTGCCGTCACGAATATATAAACAACGCCCCAGTGCCTCTTCCAAATTTTTTAACTCCTTACTGACCGCCCCTTGAGTCAAAAAAGTTTTTCAGCAGCGATGGTGACACTGTCATAATGGGCGACATAATAAAAAAACTTAAGAGAACTCAGCGATAAGCGCTCAATCATTCCAAAAACTCATCAATAGCAATAATTAAAATCCATTTTCGCTATAGCAAATATATGAAAAATATATAAATCCTTTAATTCAATCCGAAAAAGGATCAATGAGTGAATGAAATTATAGCAATTGCAGTTATCACCCTACTTGCAGTCATCAGTCCCGATGCTGACTTCGCTTTGGTCAGCCGAAATAGATATCTATATGGGCGTAAACAAGGAATCTATACCGCATATGGTATTGCTTGTGCTGTATGGATCCACATTAGCTATAGTGTACTGGGGCTCAGCTTCTTAAAGCACTACATTCCAAAACTATTGCATATCATTCAATATATTGGCGCACTGTACCTGATGTATATCGGGTACAAAACATTTACCCAACAGCAAATTAGTGACCATGCCACTCATACCTTGCTGCGCCCACGGCAAGCATTTATACAAGGTTTTCTAGGCAACAGCTTAAATCCCAAAACTACCCTATTTGTGATGAGCATCTTTGCACAGTTGTTGCGAGGCAATCATGGTCTGACGCATTTAATCGGTTATGGCATGTTTATCTCGGCCAGTCATCTGCTGTGGTTTTTGCTCATTTCACTATTCTGTTCGACCCCAGTGATCCGAAATAAAATTTTACGCAAACAAGTGAGTATTAACCGTGTCATCGGTACCGTACTCGCAACTTTAGGACTTTGCTTATTTCTCACAAACTAAGCATGAGTGGTACCTGCGTTTAAACACTAAAAATTGGGCATAAAAAAACGTCCTCTAGGGACGTTTTTTTATTTGCTTACTAATGCCTGCATCGCTGATGCCACAACGCAAGAACAATTATGCTGGCGTATGATACATGAGATAAAGTTCGTTTAAGTTCTCTGGAATTTCTTCTGCAAGCTCATCCATTAACTGACCGTTACGACGGAAAGTTTCCATTTGCGGATCTTCTTCATCAATCCCACTAAATACCATAATTGGTAAAGTAAGATCGACCAGTTGCTCTTCAAACTCAGGCGTAAACCATGCATCTTCATTGAGGAACATTGCATCGACAAAACCAACGCTCCAATCCCCTAAACTTGACTCAACATCTGCCTCTTCAATTTCAAAAGGAAATTCAATCCCTTCTTCATTGGCAAGGTTTTGACGAATAGACTCAAGCCAAGCTTTCACTTGCGCGATGATCTCGGCAGGCACTTTCTTTTGATTATTATCAAAAAGTTCATCCAACCATTTTGCAAAAGTAGGACCAACTGCAATTGCACACAAGAAACCATGAGTCGCTGCAAAATCTAGACCATACTCATTTTGGTCACCATCTAGATATTCACTCAATAAGTCTAAATCTAAAGCACTCATTTCAAATCCAAATTCAGAAACTGATTAGGGCATTAGCATAGCATTTTCAGACACGATGCTACATCTGATTTTAGTCTTCTTCGTCGTCAAAATCGTCGTCATCGTCGATGTCGTAATCAAAATCTTTAAGCTCACGTTCCAAACGGCGCTGTGCAAGAAGGTCATCAATCAGGCGACGTTTTTCTAATGATTCTTTCGCACTAATTTTACTTGATGACTCATCAAAATTAACATCATCATCAGCGTAGTTATCATCTAGTTCAAAATCTGTAGAAGACACTAAAACTACCTCATAGTGAAAAAATGTGAAGGGTCTTAGCCGCTATTTATATGGGTTCCAAAACCTTGTCAAGTTTTATTTGCATTTAGAGCAATTAATTTGACTTTTAGTCTTTATTTCTAACCAATTTTTATGGCATGATATAATCCACCCTGCGTCTTTGTAGTTTACGACTTTAAATGGTCACATAAAATCCAAATTGTTCAGATTTCAAATTTGGGTTTTGAACTTGAGCACGCTCGGGATGAACTTGAAAACAACAAATTCACCCCCATCTAAATCACTGAATTTATATTTTTAATATTTTATCAGGCAGCTTTTGGCTGACTATCCCTGATGGAATACGCAGTTATTTACAAATAAGTTTATGAAGCGAATTGTGCCCAGATGCACAGTTTTCCACTGCCACAGATTCAACGAAGAGTAAGCAAAGATGAGCGATATGACTTCCCCTACTTCACAAGTAGCGGCTCTGATTAGCCGAGGCAAAGAGCAAGGTTACCTAACTTACGCTGAGGTTAACGATCATCTCCCAGACTCGATCACTGAAAGCGAACAGATTGAAGACATCATTCAAATGCTTCAAGACGTCGGTATTCCTGTACACGAACGTGCACCTGAATCTGATGATGCAATGTTTGAGGGTGGTAATGAAGCTGCCGATGAAGTTGCTGAAGAAGAAGCCGCTGCTGTTCTTGCCTCTGTAGAAAATGAGCCTGGTCGTACCACTGACCCTGTCCGCATGTATATGCGTGAAATGGGTACTGTTGAACTGTTGACGCGCGAAGGCGAAATCAGTATTGCAAAACGTATTGAAGAAGGGATTCGTGACGTTCTTCACTCGATTGCTTACTGGCCAAATGCGGTTGAAGTGGTATTACAAGAATACAAAGATTATGAAGCAGGCGAACGTCGCCTTGCGGACATCCTTTCAGGTTATTTAGACCCTGAAACTGATGAAGCGATTCCAGAAGTCCTTGAAGAAGAGTCTGAAATTGATGAAGAAGACTCTTCAACCAAGTCTACCAAAGATGTGAAATTGGATGATGACGAGGAAGAAGAAGAGTCTGAAAGTGATGATGATTCTGAAGGTGAATCTGGCCCAGATCCTGAAATTGCCAAAGCGCGTTTTGACGAACTGACTGCGGCTTGGAAAAACACCCAAACCATCATCGAGAAACATGGTCGTTCAAGCAAAGAAGCAGAAGACGCTTTAGAGTCACTTGCAACTGTGTTTATGATGTTCAAATTTACACCACGTTTATTTGACATCATTTCGGAAATGATCCGCGGTACTCATGAACAAATCCGTACCTCTGAACGTGAAGTAATGCGCTATGCAGTACGTCGTGGTCGTATGGATCGTACTCAATTCCGTACCTCTTTCCCAGGTCAAGAGTCAAACTTTGCTTGGTTAGATGAACAAATTGCGAAAGCTTCACCAGACCAAAAAGGCTATCTTGAAAAAGTACGCCCTGACGTTTTAGCGTTCCAACAAAAAATTGCAGACATCGAAAAAGATTTGGGCCTTGATGTTAAAGGCATCAAAGAGATTTCAAAACGTATGGCTGTAGGCGAAGCGAAAGCACGCCGCGCGAAAAAAGAAATGGTTGAAGCGAACTTACGTTTGGTCATTTCGATTGCGAAAAAATACACCAACCGTGGCTTACAATTCTTGGACTTGATCCAAGAAGGTAACATTGGTTTGATGAAAGCGGTAGACAAGTTTGAATACCGTCGTGGTTATAAGTTCTCGACTTATGCAACGTGGTGGATTCGTCAGGCCATTACTCGTTCGATTGCCGACCAAGCACGTACCATTCGTATTCCAGTACACATGATCGAAACCATTAACAAGATCAACCGTGTATCACGCCAACTTCTGCAAGAAATGGGCCGTGAACCAACACCTGAAGAACTCGGTGAACGTTTGGAAATGGACGAAGTCAAAGTGCGTAAAGTGCTGAAAATCGCCAAAGAACCAATTTCGATGGAAACACCGATTGGCGATGATGAAGATTCGCATTTGGGTGACTTCATTGAAGACAGCAACATCACTTCACCTGTCGATGCTGCAACGTCTGAAGGATTAAAAGAAGCAACGCGTGAAGTGCTTGAAAACTTGACTGAACGTGAAGCGAAAGTCTTGAAAATGCGTTTTGGTATCGACATGCCAACGGACCATACTTTGGAAGAAGTAGGTAAACAGTTTGACGTGACACGTGAACGTATTCGTCAGATTGAAGCGAAAGCACTGCGTAAATTACGTCATCCTTCTCGTTCTGAACACTTACGTTCATTCCTAGAAAACGACTAATTAATACCGATACACTGGAGACTTGAAATTTAATCACGAGTCTCCATTAAGTATTTAAGAGCAACACCTAACGGCTGCAGTTTCGCAGGCGTTTGAAATAAGGGGGACTGACGCTCATGACTATGTTAGACCGTACACCATCACGTGAATTACAAGAACATCTTTGGGTATTCCCTATGGACTACCCAATCAAACTCATTGGCTTTGCGAGCACTGAGTTACATGTTGCAGTGGTTGAAATTTTAGTCAAACATTTTCCAGAATTTGATGGTGAATCGATCCAAGTCCAGCCATCACGCACAGGTAAATACCATTCTTTAACTGCCCAATTGCGTTTTGAAGAATTAGAACAAGTTCATCAACTGTATGCAGACCTTGCGGCTTGTCCGTTAATTAAAACGGCGCTGTAATGCAAATGATGTATCAATGAGACACGCTTACGAGCGTGTTTTTTTGTGCCTAAATTTTTGATCTATTGAATTCAGCTTATTCACTGAAGAAATCCCCCTACGCTCTAGATCTTTTCTTTATAATTTCAGACATACTTTTTGTTTTATAAGGACGCAAGTGCCGTGTCAGATGCCGTTCTCAAACCACAACTCATTATTCGCCAGTTTGATACCTTAACTTCATATGCTGACCGTTTTGTAGAAATGAAAGCACTGACTGAACAACGAGATGCAGACACACCAGATGAACTTTGGATTTTACAACATCACGACGTGCTCACCCAAGGCCAAGCTGGAAAACCTGAACACATCCTCATGAGCAGCAACATTCCTGTGGTACAAACGGATCGCGGAGGCCAAGTCACTTGGCATGGTCCTGGGCAGTTGGTTGCCTATTTTATGTTTGACCTCAACCGACTTGGTTGGAACGTCCGTACATTAGTGTCTTATGCTGAAAATCTGATGATTGAGTTACTCAAAAAATATGAAATTGAAGCCTATGCCAAACCTGATGCACCCGGCGTATATGTCGATGGACGCAAGATTGGCTCATTAGGTTTTAAAATTCGTAAAGGGCGCAGTTATCACGGTTTGTCCTTAAATATTGATTGTGACTTATTTGGATTTCACACTATTAATCCATGCGGCTATGCGGGCTTAGAAATGGTGCGTATCTCAGACCTCAAATCAGACTACCCGCGTTTTGAAAACTTATGTGCCGACATTATTGAAACTTTACAGCACAGCGGTTACTTTAAAGAAGTTCAAGTACAGCATATATAAAGGCTTTGCTTTTCATGGAAAAATAAATTAGAGTATTTACTCTAAACCAATAATTATTTTTAGAAAGGACAACAGCGAGTGATTAACGTAAATTCAGTGAAACCCGCTCTGCAATTGACCTATGTCAAACTTATGATGGATGTGATTGGCCGAGGATTGGTCATGGCCAGCCAAGTCGATAGTGAAATTCAGCAAGAAGTTGCCAAATTTCCAGCCAATTTCACCTTATCGATGAATGTCTTTCCAAACGGCCCGACTTTTTTAGCCAAAGTGACCGAAGACCATCAACTTGAACTGCTGACACCTGGCAGCCTAAAAGCAGATTTAACGATTACTTTTAAACATTTAAGTCATGCCTTTTTAGTATTTTCATTTCAAGAAAGTACAGCACAAGCATTTGCACATGATCGTATGATCGCAGATGGTGATGTATCTTATGCAATTCGCTTGGTACGTTGCCTGAACAAAATGGAAGCGCTGATCTTGCCTAAATTACTGGCAGAACTGGCGGTAAAAAAATACCCGACTGAACTCAGCTTAAAAGAAAAACTATCAGGTGCAGCCAATATCTATCTAAAAGTTGCCCAATCTTATTTCAAACGGAGTGCATAACATGGCGAAGCCTTATTACGAATTTTTTTGCCCAGTCAAAGTCATTGCAGGTCATGCCGCGCTTGAACATATTCCGTTTGAATTGGCGACACTCGGTTCACAACGCCCAATGATCATTACTGACAAAGGCGTGCGTTCCAACAATTTGCTTGCACCGATTGAAGCAGCTTTTGAATCTACCGATGCCGTGATTGGCTATGTTTTTGATGATGTCCCGCAAGATTCAAGTGTGGCGACAGTTCGCCGTGCTGCGCAGTTGTATCGCGAAAACAACTGTGATGCTATTATCGCGGTGGGGGGCGGTTCAGTCATTGACACCTCTAAAGCTACCAATATTTTAGTCAGCGAAGGCGGTGATGACTTGTTGCAATATTCAGGTGCACATAACTTACCGCGCCCACTGAAACCATTTTTTGTGATTCCTACTACATCAGGCACGGGTTCAGAAGTCACGATGGTTGCGGTGGTATCCGACACCGAAAAGAACGTCAAAATGCCGTTTGCATCGTATTACTTAATGCCACATGCAGCCATTTTAGACCCGCGTATGACGCAAACTTTGCCACCACATTTAACAGCAATGACGGCTATGGATGCCATGACGCACGCCATTGAAGCTTATAGTTGCATGGCAGCCAACCCAATTTCTGATGCTTATGCTACGGCAGCAATTAAAAAAATCAGCAATAACCTGTTCAATGTATTAGACAACCCAAGCGATGAACAAGGCCGTTTGGAACTGGCACAAGCATCAACCATGGCGGGGATTGCGTTTTCAAATTCTATGGTGGGTTTGGTCCATTCCTTAGGTCATGCGTTGGGTGCTGTGGCGCATTTACCACATGGACTCTGCATGAATTTATTTTTGCCATACGTGTTGGAATACAACAAAGACATCAATGCTGATAAAATTGCCGAACTGCTATTACCATTGGCTGGCGCAGATGTTTACGCACAAACCCCTGCACATTTACGTGCCGATAAAACCATTTCGACACTCTTAGCCATTCGTGACCGCTTATACGCACTGACCAAATTACCACGAACTTTACAAGAAACGGGTAAAGTCAGCGAAGCGCAATTAGATGAAGTGGCTGAAAAAGCCCTGAACGATGGTTCGATTATTTATAACCCGAAAGAGGCCAATTTAGAAGAACTCAAAGCTATCTTAAAAAAGGCTTGGTAATTCCTACAAAATAGGCCAATATAACCGAAAATCTAGCCTGATGTTTTTCTAAACATCGGGCTTTTCATTGGTAGACTGCTGCTTCTGATATTTTTTCATCAATGTGGCATATTTTCTGCTAAAAAAGAAAACAAAGATACTGACAAAGCGCATCATTATGGAGTAGATTGGCGCGTTTTTACTTTTTATGTAGGGGGGATTGTTCGTCTCAAACAATCCTGAACAAACATGACTGATCCTTGATCAACGATTAAGAGGATAACGCCGTTGACAAATATCTCTGGGACTCAATCGGCAGCTAAACTGCAAAAAACGCTAGGGCTCTGGCACATCATTATTATTGGTTTAGCCTATATTCAACCGATGACGTTATTCGACACTTTCGGTTTAGTATCGGAAGAAAGTCATTTTCACGTACCCACATCTTATATTTTTGCACTAGTTGCCATTTTGCTCACGTCTTTGAGTTATGGTCACATGATTCGTCGTTACCCATCTTCAGGGTCGGCCTATACCTATGCACAAAAATCCATCCATCCGAATGTCGGATTTATGGTCGGTTGGTCATCATGGTTAGACTATTTATTGTCTCCAATGGTCAACATCATTCTTGCCGTGATTTACCTTGAAGCCTTATTCCCTGATGTAAACCATTGGGTCTGGGTGGTAGGTTTAACTGCATTTATGACCGCGGTCAACTTACGTGGTGCACGCTTCGTTGCAAACTTTAATGGTTTGATCGTTTTTGTCCAATTAGGTGTGATTGCTTACTTCACGTGGATGGTTTACAGCTTGCTTGCTGGTGGTGTCAACGCAGATGGTACTTTGGTCAATGCAAAATATCAGTTATGGAGTTTAGAGCCATTCTGGAATGAGCTTACTTCACTGGGTGCCCTGATTACAGGTGCAACTTTGCTGTGCTTCTCATTCACAGGTTTTGACTCGCTCAGCTCGCTGGCAGAAGAAACAAAAGATACCGAGAAAACACTACCTAAAGCGATTTTCTTAACGGCACTCTTGGCTGGTGTGATTTTTATTATCAGCACCTACTTCATGCAGATTTACTTCCCGAACGATCCAAAGACTTACTTTGAAGATGTTGCTGCAACACAGCCTGACATTTTACAAGCCGTCGGTGGCGTTGCGTTTAAAACGGTGGTGTTGTACTTCGCAATTGTGACTGTTATGGCATCGGGTATTTCGGCACATGCAGGCGTTTCACGCTTAATGTATGTGATGGGCCGCGATGGCGTAATTAACAAGAAGATTTTTGGCCATATTAGTCCGAAAAGCTTTACACCGTCTTATAACATTCTCATTGTAGGTGCTGTAGCATTAACAGCTGGCTTCATGGACTTAGACATCGTTATTTCGATGATCAGCTTCGGTGCATTAACTGCATTTACCTTTGTAAACTTATCGGTGATTTCAAGATATGCACTGCGTGATGGCCGCACAAAGAATATTAAAGATATCTTTAGCTTTGTGATAATTCCAATGTGTGGATTCCTCAGTATCTTTGCCATGTGGCTAGAAATTGAAGAAACCGCGTTGAAATTCGGTTTATGGTGGGCAATGTTTGGTATTTTATACTTAGGTTATAAAACCAAAGGCTTTAAGCAACCTGCACCACAACATAATGAATTTGACGATCCGCTCTAATCTTTCATTCAAAAAGAAAAAGACGCCAAGTGCGTCTTTTTCTTTTTTAAACTAGAGCTAAAAAACTAGCCCTTAAATTGTTTAGTCATTTTAGCAATACGTTGTGCATAGGCTTTTGTGGTTTCGAGATCCCCGGCTGGGATTTCATCCGTACTTGCATCCGATGGTGATTGAACCAACAAACCTACAGAACCACCCAAATTATTTACATCTTGACGGGTTGCCGCTTTACTATTGGCAGGCAATAAGCCCAAGCTTACCCAAATACCGCCATGCTGCGATGCAAGTGTTTGCAGTTGAATTAAGGTCACTTGCTTATCACCATTTAAGCTTGCACTATTGGTAAAGCCACCGAAAATTTTATCTTGCCATGCACGAGTAAACCATTTTTTTGAAGATGCATCGGCAAACTTTTTAAATTGCCACGGCGCAGTGCCCATATAAGTTGGTGCACCTAATACAATTGCATCAGATTGATCCAGTGTCAGCCAATCTTGCTCTGGAATGTCTCCATTTGGGTCAATCTCCACCAAATTTGCACCAATTTCTTGCGCAAAAGTTTGTGCAATCACTTTGGTATGTCCATAGCCTGAATAAAAAACCACTGAAATATTCGACATTTTAGTTTCCTCTTTTGAATTGGTTGATTGGCATCGCTGCGTCAATCATGATGCTGCGCCACGTAAACCATTAAAAATAAACAGTATGAAATATCTTAAACACTTGCCTGATCGGGCTTAAGTTTCACATAACTTGCAACTTCATCGCTTAGGCCCTGTTTCAACTGCTGGGTCTTTTCACCGACCAAAACTTCGTAAGCATTTTGCTCGATGCCTTGAAAGATTTCTTGAGTCACTGTTTCTGGCGCAATCTTAGTAATGGGTAATGAACGAGTCAGATCGGTGTCAATAAAACCCACATGCACCCCCATGACCTGAATATTAAATCGAGACAACCACTGACGACTTGAGTTGGTATAGGACCATGCTGCCGCTTTAGAAATGGCATAACTGGTCAAAAAAGTGCTTGGCTCCCAAGATACATCTGAGAGAATATTGACCACATAAGCCTGTTGGTTCTTTTGTAAGATCGGAGCAAAAATTTGCGTCACCCGCATCAAGCCCAATAAATTAGTTTCCAAAATCTTTTGCGTAGTCGTAATAATATTGGCTTCGACAGGATGTTCATTCAAAAGTGCAATGCCCGCATTATTCACAAGAATCGTGGTATCTGCACATTGTTCTGCTGCCTGCTGAATAGATGCTTCATCATTTACATCGAGTTGAATCGGAATAAGCCCCTCTTCCTGAAAGCTGCCGATCTGGCGCATACCCACATAAATCTTTTTAGCGCCCTGACGACGTGCCTCCCGAGCGATGGCAAGTCCTAAGCCACGATTCGCACCCGTAATAAAAACAACAGCCTCTGAAACTTTCATCATGTGATCCATCCAATTGCCAGTATCTTGTGAAAGCGTAGTCTGATGACAGCGCTGCATTAAGTCTGTATTCATGATACACTTATGAAACTTAGTATCAATTAGTTACCACCTAGTAACTGGTCTGTTTGATTGTTTCAAATGAAGATAGAACGTAAAAGGAGCATGGTTAGAAATGAATAAGCCAATGAAATTTAATATTTTTCATCCAGATTGTCCTGCTCGTCTTTTTTTTGAAAAATTTGCAGACAAGTGGATTTTATTGATTGTGTATACGCTGGATCAAGAGTCGCAACACTTTAATGAGCTCAAGAAAAATGTTTTAGGTATTTCACCTAAAGTGCTGTCACAAAAATTAAAGATCTTAGAGCGCGATGGTTTTTTGACGCGAACCATTCATGAAGACAACGTGATTCGAGTGGAATATGCGTTAACCGAGATTGGCAAAGACTTTGCTCAAAATGCCTATCAAATGAAAGATTGGGTCGAAGCCAATATGCTTAAAGTTTTAAAATCCAGAGCTGGATTCGATCAGAAGCTAGAAAAAACAGAGTCCGCTTAAGCGGACTCTATCACAGCAATTTGATTAGGCTAAAGGCTTAAAACCCTGCTGACGCCATGCTTCATACACAATCACAGCTGTCGCATTGGATAAGTTCAAACTGCGCGAGTTTTCAGCCATGGGCAAACGAATCCAATGCTCTTTTGGAAACAGCATACGAATCTGTTCAGGCAGACCACGCGTCTCAGGTCCCATAAGTAACGCCACGGGACGATTCAAATCCGAAGTATGCGGCGTTTCCGTTCCTTTGGTGGTTAGAGGATAAATCGCGTTTATATCGACACCTTTTTCAGCTAAATTTGCTAAACACTCATCGAATGTTTCCCAAATTTGCATGCGCGCCCACTCGTGGTAGTCCAAACCTGCACGTTTGAGTTTTTTATCATCCAGTTCAAAGCCGAGTGGCTTAACCAAATGCAGCTGCGCTCCAGTATTGGCACATAAACGAATGATATTGCCTGTGTTTGCAGGAATTTCGGGCTCGTATAAAACAACATGGATCACAGCTTTTCTCTACTCTTTCAATATAGCAATAATTAATCTTGCCACTGTAATTGTTCACGCAAGCTTACTACATCACCAATGATGGTCAATGTAGGCGCTTGAATATGATTTTCTTCAACTTTTGATGCGATATCCGCTAAGGTTCCGACCACCACTTTTTGTTCTGGCGTGGTACCTTTCGAGATCAAAGCAACGGGCATATCTGGACGCTGGCCATTCTCAATTAACTTTTCACAAATTTTTTCTAAACCAACCAAGCCCATGTACAGCACAAGCGTTTGATTCTGATAGACCAACTCATCCCACGGTAACTCAGGCGAACCTTCTTTTAAATGTCCGGTAAGGAAACGCACGCTTTGTGCATAATCGCGATGTGTCAGAGGAATGCCTGCATAAGCCGAACAACCCGAAGCGGCAGTAATCCCTGGCACCACTTGAAATGGCACACCAGCGGCAAAAAGTTCTTGAATTTCTTCACCACCACGACCAAAGATGAAAGGATCACCACCTTTTAAACGGCAAACACGTTGACCTTTTGAGGCATATTCCACTAGTAAGGCATTAATGCCTTCTTGCGGAACAGCATGGTTAGAACGGGCTTTACCCACATAAATTTTTGTTGCATCTCGGCGACAGAGTTCCATAATCGCAGGGGAAACCAAACGATCATAAATCACCACATCGGCTTGTTGCATCAAACGCAGTGCTTTAAGGGTCAGCAACTCAGGATCACCTGGACCTGCACCAACCAAATACACTTCACCTTTCGGGGTTTTCCACTCTGCCAGTGCTTGCTCGATTAAACTATCTGCTTCTGTCAGATTGTCATGAAAAACTTGTTCTTTCAGTGGACTTGCATATAGATCTTCCCAGAAAACACGGCGCTCGTCAGGATTGGAAATCTTCGCTTTCACCGCTGCACGCCATTTTCCTGAAAATTCAGCCAGCTTACCCATCCCATGTGGAATACTGGTTTCAAGCTGGGTTCGAATTTGGCGAGATAACACGGGGGATGTACCATTGCTGGCCACTGAAATCACCAAAGGCGAACGATCGACAATGGCAGGAACCATAAAACGACAATGTGGTGGATCATCAACACTGTTGACCAGTATTTTCAGCGCTTCACAGTCCTCAAAGACTTGAGTATTCACCGCATAATCATCTGTTGCAGCAATCACTAAACGATAGTCATTGAGTTGGATCTGCGCAGGATATAGCGCTTGGATATATTGCCCTTGGCTTTCTTCAACCAGTTGCAATAAATTTTCATCAATATCAGGAGCAATGATATGAATCACTGCCCCTGCTTTATGTAACAACACTGCCTTACGGTAAGCAATATGCCCTCCGCCGACAATCAGACAAGGTTGCTGTTGCAACTTTAAAGAGATTGGAAAAATATCCACACACGACCTCAATGAGTTTTATCTGACTGTCTTAAAGCAATTATTGTGCACAAAACTGTGCAGTACATCGACTTTATTAGTCAATGTACTCAGCACCGCCCATATATGGACGAAGCACGGTTGGGATTTCAATCGAACCATCAGCACGTTGGTAGTTTTCCATGACCGCAAGTAAAGTACGGCCCACAGCCAAACCTGAACCATTCAGCGTATGTACAAATTCAGTTTTCTTTTGGTCTGCACGGTAACGTGCTTTCATACGACGTGCTTGGAAGTCACCCATGTTTGAACATGAAGAAATTTCGCGGTACGTATTTTGACTTGGTACCCAGACTTCAAGATCGTAAGTTTTAGTTGCACCGAAGCCCATATCACCACCACAAAGAATGATCTTACGGTACGGTAAACCAAGTGCTTTCAAGATCCCTTCAGCATGACCTGTAAGCTCTTCAAGCGCTTGCATTGAGTCTTCTGGTTTAACAATTTGCACCATTTCAACTTTGTCGAATTGGTGTTGACGAATCAAGCCACGCGTATCACGACCATATGAACCTGCTTCACTACGGAAACATGGCGTATGTGCTGCATATTTCAGTGGTAAACGGTCTGCATCAATAATTTCATCACGCACGAAGTTGGTTACAGGAACTTCCGCAGTTGGAATGAGGTAATACTCTTTTTCACCTTGTAATTTGAATAAATCTTCTTCAAATTTAGGTAATTGGCCTGTACCACGGAGTGAGTCAGCATTGACTAAATATGGCACATAAGCTTCGGTATAACCATTTTCCAAAGTATGTGTATTCAACATGAACTGTGTAATCGCACGTTGTAAACGAGCAAGTGGTCCTTTGAGCACGCTGAAACGAGAACCTGTCAATTTGGTCGCTGTTTCAAACTCAAGACCACCCATCCACTCACCAAGGTCAGTATGGTCTTTAATTTCGAAGTCAAACGTACGCGGCGTACCCCATGTGAGGATTTCCACGTTATCACTTTCGTCTTTTCCTTCAGGAACAGACTCATCTGGCAAGTTTGGAATGCTAAGTGATTTTGCTTCAAGTTCAGCTTGTAATTCAGACAAAGCGACTTCTGCGGCTTTGATTTCATCACCAATCGCTGACATGCGCGTCATAATTTCAGATGCATCACCACCAGCTTTTTTAATTTGGCCAACTTGTTTTGCACCCGAATTACGTTCAGCCTGAAGAGATTCAGTTTTGGATTGAATCTCTTTACGGCGAGCTTCTAGTGATGCCCATTCTTCAACATTCAGTTGTACACCACGTTTTGCTAAGGCTAAATTTACAGCCTCAATATTATTTCTGAGTAATTTCGGGTCGATCATAGCCAATCTTTTGCAAAGAAAAAAACTGGCTATAGTGTAAGCGCTTCAGGCCGAAAAATACAGTCACGCTATCACTAGCTGTGGCTTATTACAGCAATTTTCATGGCTTTTCTTTGCTCGCTTTTTCTCGTTCAGCTGCATAATCGACAAAACTTGGCAAATATTCCGCCTTAATTAAGCCACTGGCTTGTTGATAAGGTAAAACCAATTCAGACATCCCTTCTGCATAAGATGCTAATTCGTATAAGGGATAGACGAACACCACACCTTTGGCACTCATATAATAATTATCGGTCAGCTTCAATTGCTCGCGTGAAATATTATGATCGGACAGCCACATGCTATTGGCACCATACAATGCATCTAATAATTGAGACTCTGTCTTGTCTACCACGATATCACTCAGCGCAACCCGTTTTTTCGTTGCCAAATCTAAGGTGATGTACTCGTTGTGATACATGCCATGTGCGGCACGCGCTGGGTAGTGATAATACATCAAGACAAAATCAGCATATTTTCCACGCTGCGCCACATAACGGACATCAGACAAAGTTTCACTGAGCATGTTTTCATCAATCTGTGGCTTTGACTGCTTCAAACTTTCAAATGCCACAGGATTGGCTTTTTTCATCCGTTCATCAAAATATTGATTGATCCATGGGACATTGGTTTCCAAGCTGTACAGCTGGTATTGGGTACATCCTTCCTCATCACAAGCAATAGAATGTGCCAATTGTAATGGTCGAACTTTTGCCTCAATCAGTGGCAAAGTCTGTGTGACTTGAGCTGGTTTAGTTGTCTCTTCACTTTTTGCAGCGTTACTGTCATTTTGTGGCTGACATGCACTCAGCAACCCCGTACACAACATCATTGCGAAGACAGATCCAATTTTATTGTTATGAAGTAATATCATGATTTACCCGCAGTTAAGTATTCAATAGCACAGACTATACAAAGCACAGCCATAACTTCCCACCACGTTATGTAACTGAACGTGACCCAATAAAAAACCACCCGAAGGTGGTTTTGAACAACAGACTCATATTATTGGTCAATAATGTCTGTGCCTTTAGGCGGAGTAAAATTAAAGGTTGAAGCTGGAATATTGGTATTTACCTTGGTGTTATTAAAACGCACATAGGTTGTTTGTCCCAAAGAATCTTCTAAGATCATTAGCGTCGGCGCATTTTTCGCACCAAAACTGATCGTCAAGCTTTGAAATGCACCATCATCGCTTTTTGGGTACAAGGTATAGTAGGTTTTGCTCTGATTTGGTTGCGTAATACGATATGACTTACGAATCTGTTCCGTATTCCCTGACAATAATAGTGCAGGGGTATTCGCCACCTGTTCATCTAAAGTCTGACGAACTGCTTGCTGTAAGTCTGGATCATAAATCCAAACCGTTTTGCCCGAAGTCACAATGGTTTGTTTTGCAGGGCTTGTGGTTTCCCAATAGAATTTTCCTGGACGCTCAACTTTCATCACCCCTTTAAAGGTCTGATTCATATGCTGAGCAGATAAACCTTGTTTCTTCGGTGCTTTAGATGAATTTGTGACTTTGGTGGTTTGCTCAAAGTTAGAACTGATACTTTGAATACCACTCAACTGTTTCACTAAACTCGTCGTCGCCTGTTGCTCCGATGCTGCAACCGGAGCTGCAAATACTGTACTGCTCATAACAGGGCCAAGTGTTACTACACCTACTGTCATTGCACATAAAGTCTTACGAAGCATTTTCATAATATCACCTTTTATAATTTGCGCAGTCGCAATTTGTTAGATGAGCTATCTTAAATCAAATTTTATGGCTAATAATTGAGAATATAAGAAGATTTGTATATTTATTTGTGCTTAATGTTGTGAAATATCCATCATGATGAAGATGAGATGTGTCCTTTATACATAGAAAAGCCCCTAAATCAATAGAGGCTTTTCTAACTGAGGTTAAGAATTATCACTGTCATTTCCATTGCCAACCAATTGCTGCACCTGCACCGAAATCACCTTCACTATTGGTTGTCACAGCTACTTTGTATACATATTTGTTACTTTCAGTCACACCACTGAGACCAAAAGCATAACCTTGCTCACCTTCCCATGTACCCACACCGGCACTAAACATATTGTAGCCAGCATCTGTCGGTTGCGGTAAAGATGCTATCGCAATACTTGATGCAACTGCTGCATAGGTTCGATCTTCGAGTTTTCGCATGTCTCGGTTCAAGGCATTTACACGACTATCCGTATAAGCATTTGCTTGATTGAGGGTTTGTTGCCCAACTTGGTTCACATAAGTTTTTGCTTGATTCAGGATGTAGGTGTCAGCAGCATCCATCACTTCTTTAGAGATCCCATTGGTACCGTTTGTACCTTTAAGACTTGCTAACCATTGAGTAATGCTGCCCTCAAAACCATTACCAACTGCAACATCATAAGCACTAAAACCTGTTGCACCAGTCATCCCTGTGTTACCCATATCGCCTTTTAAGCTCGCGAGCCATTCGGTGATGGTTCCGTTAAAACCATTAACTTGCGCAACTTGATAAGCATTATATCCTGTTGCTCCCGTTTCACCTTGCACACCTTGTAAACCTTGTGCCCCTGTTGCTCCAGTATCACCTTTTACACCTTGGATACCTTGCTCGCCCTGTAAACCTTGGAGGCCTTGCTCACCTTGCGCTCCAGTATCACCTTTTATACCTTGCTCACCTTGTAAACCTTGAAGGCCCTGTTCACCTTGTGCTCCAGTATCACCTTTTACACCTTGCTCGCCCTGTAAACCTTGAAGGCCCTGTTCACCTTGTGCTCCAGTATCACCTTTTACACCTTGGATACCTTGCTCACCCTGTAAACCTTGGAGGCCTTGCTCACCTTGCGCTCCAGTATCACCTTTCACACCTTGGATACCTTGCTCACCCTGTAAACCTTGGAGACCTTGTTCACCTTGCGCTCCAGTTGCACCTTGCAAACTCTCTAACCATGCCTCCTCAGTACCTATAAAACCATTGTTCACAGCTACCTGATAAGCACTATCACCATCTGCCCCAGCAGGACCAGTAGGCCCTTGAGGACCTGGAGTTCCTGGACAATACCAAGTAGCACCCCACCCATCACATCTTTCTTTATCATTATTGGTTGCCCAAACACTATTTGCAGTCATCATCAAGGCACTAAGTAACAATACTTTTGCAGTAAACTTTTCAATACGAACATATTGATTAGGTTCAAGTGTGTACTGCTGAATTACATTTTTGACTGCAACGCTGATATGACTTTGCTCTTGTTTTAACTTTTGACCAAGAACTTCTGCTACTTGGTTGCTTGGATTGCCCAAGACATTTGTATCTATTTTATTCATATCCGTCTGCCTTTCTTTTAATTTTGTTTCTTTATTACACACCTATTTTTTTGTGATACACATCACTATTTATTAGTATTTGGTGCTTTATTTCAAAATATAAAAACACAAGAAAAATAAGCTAACAATATGAATAGACGAAAAAAAACCCACAAAATGTGGGTTTTTCTTACTATTAAAACTTACGCTTCAACAGTTACGTAGCGACGGCCAAACTGACCTTTCACTTCGAATTTTACTACGCCGTCAGCGGTTGCAAACAAAGTATGGTCACGGCCCATACCAACGTTTTGACCTGCGTGGAATTCTGTACCACGTTGACGAACGATGATGTTACCAGCAGTCACAGATTGACCACCGTAAATTTTAACACCAAGCATTTTAGGGTTCGAATCACGACCGTTCTTAGTCGAACCACCGGCTTTTTTAGTTGCCATGTCTCATTACTCCTCGTGATTAGCCTGAAATAGCTGTAATTTTCAACTCAGTGAACCATTGACGGTGACCTTGTTGTTTACGGTAGTGTTTACGACGACGCATTTTTACAATACGGATTTTGTCGTGACGACCATGGCTAACTACTTCAGCAGTTACAGTAGCGCCAGCAACAACTGGAGCACCGATTTGAATGCTGTCGCCATTTACTAGCATTAATACGTCATCAAACGTAATAGTTGCGCCAGTTTCAGCTTTCAACAATTCAACTTTAAGGGTTTCACCCTCTACAACACGGTGCTGTTTACCACCGCTTTGGATTACTGCGTACATAATGTACTCCAAACATGCCCGTGTCGTCGTGCCGATAAAGGAAGATATCGATCTTAATACGAACGCCACTGGGGTTAATCAAGGGCAAGGATTTTAAGTGATATTGACTCAAACAACAAGAGATTTGCCGAACTTATTAGACTAAATTAACGATTATTTAATAATCGAGAAAAACTCAATCAACAAATTACAGTTCAACTCTGGCTTGACTTTGCTTACAATGAAATAGATTTTTAAAATCAATCCGCTATAGTATGGATGAATTGATTTTAAAAATGTAAATAAGCCTACAAATGCAGTACGCTTATACATTGGGGAAATAAGGAACTGTCTTTCGTAAAATACAGCCTCGCACACTAGCGAGTCTCATTTATGATTAAAATGAATCATTTAGACAGGTATCCCTATTTACACAATACTGGTAATGCTGATTTTTATCACTTTATATAGATGAGGCCGCTCTTCAAATGACCATCGACTTTAAGCAAGATATTCTCGCCCCTGTAGCTCAAGACTTTGCCACGATGGACACATTTATTAATGAAGGCATTACCTCTAAAGTGGCATTAGTCATGGCGGTGAGTAAACATGTGGTTGAAGCAGGTGGTAAACGCATGCGTCCCATTATGTGTTTATTGGCTGCCAAAGCCTGTGGTGCAGAAGACTTGGAACGCCAGCGCAAACTTGCTGCCATCATTGAAATGCTGCATACCGCAACCTTAGTCCATGATGATGTGGTCGATGAATCTGGCTTACGTCGTGGTCGCCCAACGGCCAATGCAACTTGGAACAATCAAACCGCTGTACTGGTGGGTGACTTTCTGATTTCACGCGCCTTTGATTTATTGGTCGATCTCGGTGATATGACCTTACTCAAAGATTTTTCTACAGGAACTTGTGAAATCGCTGAAGGTGAAGTGCTACAACTTCAAGCACAGCACCAACCTGAAACTACAGAACAAACGTATTTAGATATTATTCACGGTAAAACCTCACGTTTATTTGAACTGGCAACTGAAGGTGCTGCAATTCTCTCTGGGACACCGCAGTACCGTGAACCGCTGCGTTTATTTGCAGGCCACTTTGGCAATGCCTTTCAAATCATTGATGATATTTTAGATTACACCTCAGATGCTGAAACATTAGGTAAAAATATTGGCGATGATTTAATGGAAGGTAAACCAACTTTGCCGTTAATCTCAGCATTGAAAAATACAACGGGTGAAGAACATGACGTTGTTCGTCGAAGTATTGCAACAGGCGGAACAGCGGATCTTGATCAAGTGATTGCGATCGTAAACAGTTCTGGCGCGCTAGATTACTGTCGACAACGGGCGAATGAAGAAACCGAAGCAGCACTTCAAGCCTTACAGGCTTTACCTGACAGCCAATATCGTCAAGCACTGATCAATTTAACCCAACTGGCTTTACATCGAATTCAATAACAAATGATGCTTTAAAATGTTTTAACTTGCCTATGCATATAAAATTTAATGATCTGTTTTTTCAAATGCAGCAACAGCTTGAGCAACCTCAAGCTGTTTTAAATGATCAACTTTTAATTGAGTTGGTGGAGCGTATTCGTCCAACGGATGCGTATCAAATCGATGAAATCCATTACAAATTTCAAGCGCTCATTCAAGCATTACTCATCACTCCCGATGCCGCATCGACCTTACAAAGCTTTGTGCTGCGGCTTATTTCCCAATATAAACAAACCAGTCTTTATGCCGACACAGGCATCTTGTCTTTAGATGGGTTTTGGAACCAATTGTCGCAGCGTTTAGGGGCACATTTTCTCCCGCTGATTAATGACGAAACTCAACTGCAAGATTTAGTCCGTCGCGTTTTCCCCAACCGAAGTGATAAATATTGGCTCGATAACATCCGAGACAGTGACTGGCTACAACTACTGAACCTGCTCAATCACGGGCATGCCAATCAAAAAGAAAAAGTCAAAATTCGCAGTGAAGTGATTAAAGCCATTACGGTGCTATCTTATCGGATTAGTGGTATTGGTTTATATCCAGAGTTTATTAATGCACATCCTGAACTGACCGAATATGAATCGCCTTTTTTAGTTCAGAACCGCGAAATTATCGAGTTCATTCAACAGTATAAAAAAGCACATCAAGAGGCAGAAACCTCGAGTGTGGTTGCCCCACCCGACGCCTCTCAAGCACTGGTCATGATTGAGCAGTGTCGTGATGTGGTATTAAAAATTCGTCGTGCGACCAAACGCATTGGGGTCAGTGTCAGTTTAACCTATCTGATTTCCTTACTTGAGCAATGCTTAGACCGCGTCGAACTGTTGCTCAATTTAATTGTAGAAGAAGGCGAAGTACACTATGAAGCGGTGAGTATGCTCTTGGTCGATATTACCGCTGCGATTTATAGCGAACGCAGCGTACGCTCTCTACTCACTACCAATAGTGAACTAATTGCGTTACAGGTAACTGAAAATGCCAGTAAAACCGGGGAACACTATGTAAGTACAGACAAACAAGGCTTTTTAGCCATGTATAAGTCCGCAGCGGGTGCAGGAGTTATTATTGCCATTATGGCAACGCTCAAAACCTTGTCGGCACGTATGGTCATGGCACCACTCATGCAAGCCTTTATTTACAGTATGAATTACTCACTAGGTTTTATGCTGATTCATGTCTTGCACTTTACTGTAGCGACCAAACAACCCGCAATGACTGCTGCAGCCCTTGCAGCAACAGTACAACACCGCAAAGGTTCTAAAACCGCGCAAATTGCTGAATTAGCAGCATTGATTATCAATATTATCCGTACCCAGTTCATTGCTATTTTGGGAAATATCTCGATTGCCATACCCGTTGCAGCCTTTATTGCATGGGCTTGGGCAACGGGGCTACACGAACCTCTGATGACACATGCAAAAGCCAGCAAAACACTACACGACCTGAATCCATTTACCTCTTTAGCCATTCCCCATGCTGCTATTGCTGGCGTGTGTTTATTTTTGTCAGGTCTGCTGGCGGGATATTTCGATAATATGGCAGTCTACCGCAAAGTTGGTCCTCGCTTAAAAGCACACCCCCGTCTCAAAACCATCATGGGGCAAGAACGACTCGACAAATTTGCAGGCTATATAGAGCGTAACTTAGGTGCGTTGGCGGGTAATTTTCTGTTCGGGATTATGTTAGGAAGTATGGGAACCATTGGTTATATTTTGGGTTTACCCCTAGATATTCGCCATATTGCCTTTGCTTCAGCAAACTTCATTCAAGGCCTGATGAATATTAATGGTAGTCCTGAGATTGGCTTGATTATTGTATCTTTCCTCGGGGTACTCGCTATTGGCCTGACGAACTTATTTGTCAGTTTTACCCTCACGATTATTGTGGCTTTACGCGCACGTCGGGTACGTTTTGAACAGTGGAAACCGTTAGCAAAATTGGTTTTAACCCATTTTCTAACGCGACCAAGTGACTTCTTTTGGCCACCAAAAGTGCCTCTTGAAGTTGATGAAAGTTCGAACAATACAAAACACCATACAAAATGATTTTGTACCCATTTTGAGCTCTTGTTACACTGTGAACAAAATTTTATACATGATTAATCAACACTTGAATTAAAGTGTACTGATGAGTACACTTTAACCCAGTAAATAACCGCGCTTAAATCGGTTGAAATGACACGAGTTCCAGCATGCCTTACTTGTTGCTTTTTATCGGTATTATTTTATTTATAATCAGTGCATTAGCTCTAAGCATTCAACCACTCACCGCTTTAGATCTGGCGATGGTCGAATATTTCAGCACATTAAGAACTGAGCCTATAGATAAACTTGCAATACTTTTATCGGCACTCGGTGGCATGCCGTTTGTATTATTTCTAACCACTCTATGGTGTTTCCATCATGCATGGTATAAAAAGTATAGAGATGTTGTTTTTATTGGTTTAGGCGTTGTTGGAAGTATTGCTTCTGCTTGGCTACTTAAATTTCTAATTTCAAGACCACGTCCACCAGAAATGTTTCACCTAGTGACGAGCTATGGTGCTTCCTTTCCGAGTGCGCACAGTATGTATGCTGCCACTTTGGCGTGTCTTGCCATTTTCTTAAGTCGACCATTTTCTGCACATCGTCATGTTGTATCCATTGCTCTTTTATGGATGCTGATGATGGGAATTTCAAGAGTCTATCTTGGAGTACATTTCCCATCCGACGTTCTCGCAGGTTGGAGCATTAGTATTATCTGGATTTCACTGCTTTACATCTTGTGCGGCAGATATACCCAATTAAATACACATTATTTTTAGATAAGAATCTAATCGAGGTGGAACTATGATGTCGGCAAAGCTTTGGGCCCCAGCCCTTACCGCTTGCGCATTAGCAACGAGTATTGCACTTGTTGGTTGTAGCAAAGATCCAAAGGATGCGCAGCAAGCTGGCGCTTCTCAACAAATGCCACCTACTGAAGTCGGTGTCATTGTTGCACAACCACAAAATGTAGAACAATCTGTAGAGTTATCTGGCAGAACCACGGCATTTGAAATCTCTGAAGTTCGCCCACAAACGAGTGGAATCATTCTAAAACGTTTGTTTGCGGAAGGCAGTTATGTACGTGAAGGCCAGGCACTTTATGAACTTGATTCTCGTACCAATCGCGCAACATTTGATAATGCCAAAGCAGCATTATTACAACAAGAAGCGAATTTAAGCACACTCAGAACCAAACTAAATCGTTATCAGCAACTGGTTTCAAGCAACGCTGTTGCGAAACAAGACTATGACGACTTAGTGGGTCAAGTAAATGTTGCTGAGGCACAAGTGGCAGCAGCACGTGCTCAAGTTAAAAATGCTGAAGTGGACTTAGGTTATTCAACCATCCGCTCACCAATTTCAGGTCAAACCAACCGCTCTACAGTTACTGCCGGTGCTTTGGTGACTGCAAACCAAACAGAACCATTGGTGACAATTCAACGTTTAGACCCGATCTATGTTGATATCAACCAATCGAGTTCTGAACTTCTTCGTTTACGTCAACAATTGAGTAAAGGTAGCTTAGACAGCAGTAACAACACGCGTGTGAAGCTGAAACTTGAAGATGGCAGTGACTATCCAGTCGAAGGTCGTTTAGCTTTCTCTGATGCTAGTGTCAATCCAGATACAGGGACTGTGACGATTCGTGCGGTGTTCCCGAACCCGAATCACTTGTTGCTTCCTGGTATGTTTGCCAATGCACAAATCGTTCAAGGCGTAATCCCGAATGCGATGTTAGTGCCGCAAATTGCGGTGACTCGCACACCAACAGGTCAAGCGATGGCAATGATTGTGAATGACAAAGGCGTAGTAGAGCCTCGTCAAATCACCACAGTTGGCATTCAAGGCCAAGACTGGATTGTGACTGAAGGCCTTAAAACAGGTGAAAAAGTTATTGTTGACGGAATAGCGAAAGTTAAAGCTGAACAGAAAGTTGTTGCGAAACCGTATCAACCTAAAGCAGCAGCACCTCAAGCTCCAACAACGGATGCTAAAAAGACAGAAGCTGGTGCAAAAACTGAACAAAAAGCTACTTCAAACGCATAAGGGGTAGACTGAATGGCTCAATTTTTTATTCATCGCCCCATTTTTGCGTGGGTGATTGCACTGGTAATTATGTTGGCGGGTATTCTCACGCTGACAAAAATGCCAGTTGCCCAATATCCGACGATTGCACCGCCCACGGTGACGATCTCTGCAACTTATCCAGGTGCTTCTGCACAGACTGTTGAAAACACAGTTACTCAGATCATTGAACAACAAATGAATGGTCTGGATGGTCTACGTTATATCTCTTCAAACAGTGCAGGTAATGGTCAAGCGTCTATTAACTTAAACTTTGAACAAGGCATCGATCCAGATATCGCCCAAGTACAAGTTCAAAACAAACTGCAATCAGCAACAGCACTGTTACCTGCTGACGTACAACGTCAAGGTGTAAAAGTGACGAAGTCTGGTGCAAGCTTCTTGCAAGTTATTGCATTTTATTCGCCAGATAACAGCCTTTCTGCTTCTGACATTAAAGATTATGTGAACTCAAATATTTCTGAGCCACTGAGTCGTGTGGCAGGTGTAGGTGAACTCCAAGTATTTGGTGGTTCATATGCAATGCGTATCTGGTTAGATCCAGCAAAGCTGACTAGCTTTAACTTGACGCCAAATGATGTTGCAACTGCTATTCGTGCACAAAACTCGCAAGTTGCGGTGGGTCAGCTCGGTGGTGCGCCATCAACTGCAGGCCAAGTTCTTAACGCAACGGTAAATGCACAAACCATGTTGCAAACCCCTGAACAGTTTAAAAACATCTTCCTGAAAAATACCTCAGGTGGTGCACAAGTTCGTTTGGGTGATGTTGCACGTGTCGAACTCGGTTCAGATAACTATCAATTTGACTCAAAGTTCAATGGTAAACCTGCAGGTGGTGTCGCAATCAAACTGGCAACAGGTGCCAACGCATTGGATACTGCTGCTGCGGTTGAAAAACGTTTATCTGAGTTACGTCATAACTATCCGAGCGGTTTAAAAGACAAGCTAGCCTATGACACCACACCATTTATTCGTCTTTCGATTGAAAGTGTTGTGCACACGCTCATTGAAGCGGTTGTCTTGGTATTTATCGTAATGTTCTTGTTCTTACAGAACTGGCGCGCAACGATTATTCCAACATTGGCAGTTCCTGTGGTTGTGTTGGGTACATTTGCCGTGATTAATATCTTCGGCTTCTCAATCAACACCCTCACCATGTTTGCAATGGTACTGGCCATCGGTCTATTGGTGGATGACGCCATTGTCGTGGTCGAGAACGTTGAACGGGTAATGCAGGAAGAACATCTGGAACCTGTCCCTGCGACCGAAAAGTCGATGAGTCAGATTTCAGGCGCCTTAGTCGGTATTACCAGTGTGTTAACAGCGGTATTCGTACCGATGGCGTTCTTTAGTGGAACCACTGGGGTAATTTATCGTCAATTCTCGATCACGCTGGTTACTGCGATGATCTTGTCATTGATCGTAGCACTTACCTTTACCCCTGCCCTATGTGCAACCTTGTTAAAACAGCACGATCCAAACAAGCAGGAAAGCAACAATATTTTCGCGCGTTTCTTCCGTTGGTTTAACCGTAGCTTTGAAAAGCTATCCGTAAAATACCAAGGTGGTGTCAACCGTATGACCCACCACAAGTTATTCTCTGGGGTACTTTATATTGTTGTGATTGCCGCTTTGGTTGGCATTTATAAAGTTTTGCCATCTTCATTCTTACCAGAAGAAGACCAAGGTGTGGTGATGACACTGGTTCAGTTACCACCGAGCGCGAGCTTGGAACGAACCGACAAAGTCATCGATACCATGACAGGCTATTTCTTGAATAAGGAAAAAGAAAATGTAGAGTCAATCTTTACAGTTGCTGGTTTCTCATTCACAGGGGTGGGTCAAAACGCGGGTCTTGCCTTTATTAAATTAAAAGACTGGAGTGAGCGTACGACACCAGAATCACAAATCGGTGCCATCATTCAACGTGGTATGGCATTGAACATGATTGTGAAAGATGCGTCTTACATCATGCCATTGCAGTTACCCGCAATGCCTGAATTGGGTGTCGCTTCTGGTTTCGATATCCAGTTAAAAGATGCCAGCGGTCAAGGGCATGAAAAACTCATTGCTGCTCGTAATGCGATTTTAGGTATGGCATCACAAGACAAACGTCTTGCGGGTGTACGTCCCAATGGTCAAGAAGATACACCACAGTACCAGATCACCATTGATCAAGCGCAAGCAGGTGCAATGGGTGTCAGTATTGCCGATATTAACAGCACCATGAGCATGGCTTGGGGTGGTTCATATATCAATGACTTCGTTGACCGTGGTCGTGTGAAGAAAGTTTATGTCCAAGGTGAAGCGGATACACGCATGATGCCTGAAGACTTGAACAAGTGGTATGTGCGTAACAACAAAGGCGAAATGGTTCCTTTCTCTGGCTTTGCCAAAGGTGAATGGACCTATGGTTCACCACGTCTAGAGCGTTATAACGGCGTATCATCTGTTAACATTCAAGGTACGCCTGCACCGGGTGTCAGCTCTGGTGATGCAATGCTCGCGATGGAAGAAATTATTGGTAAGTTACCTTCTATGGGCTTACAAGGTTTCGACTATGAATGGACAGGCTTATCTTTAGAAGAACGTGATTCGGGCAATCAAACAGCTCCGCTGCTTGTTCTTTCAATGCTTATCGTCTTCTTATGTCTTGCCGCATTGTATGAAAGTTGGTCTATCCCTGTTTCAGTATTACTAGTTGTACCACTCGGTATTCTTGGTGCATTTGCACTGACATGGTTAGGTATGATCATTAAGGGCGATCCAAACTTATCGTTCAACATCTACTTCCAAGTTGCGATTGTTGCCGTGATTGGTCTTTCTGCGAAAAATGCGATCTTGATCGTAGAGTTTGCAAAAGAGTTGCAAGAACAAGGTGAAGACTTGTTTGATGCAACCCTTCATGCTGCAAAAATGCGTTTACGCCCAATTATCATGACCACCCTTGCATTCGGTTTTGGTGTCCTTCCGCTTGCCCTTTCAACAGGTGCTGGTGCAGGTAGCCAACATTCAGTAGGCTTTGGTGTCCTTGGTGGTGTAATTAGTTCTACACTGTTGGGTATTTTCTTCATTCCAGTATTCTTTGTTTGGATTCGTAGTATTTTCAAATACAAACCTAAGAAACAAAATAATCAGGAGCAAACATCGTGATGCAAAAAGTATGGTCTATTTCAGGTCGTAGCATTGCGGTATCTGCACTTGCGCTTGCTTTGACTGCATGTCAAAGCATGCGTGGTCCAGAACCCGTCGCTCAAGCGGATATCCCAACAGGATATATTGGTTCAACGACAGGTCCATCTGTTGCAGAACAAGGCTATAAAGACTTTTTTGCTGATCAGCGTTTAGTCCAAGTCATTGAGTTAGCACTAGCCAATAACCGTGACCTCCGTACGGCGACTTTAAATATTCAACGTGCTCAGCAAGCGTATCAAATTAGCGAAAACAACCAACTACCAACCATTGGTGCAAGTGGTAGTGTGCTTCGCCAAGATACACTCAGCTCGAATAAGCCAATCACAACGTATAATGTTGGCCTTGGCGTAACTGCGTATGAGTTAGACTTTTGGGGTCGTGTTCGTAGCTTAAAAGACAATGCTTTAGACAGCTATTTGGCGACTCAAAGTGCACGTGATGCAACACAAATTTCGTTGATTGGTCAGGTTGCTCAAGCATGGCTGAGCTATTCGTTTGCTAATGCCAATTTAAAACTGGCAGACCAAACCTTAAAAGCGCAGCTTGAGTCTTACAATCTAAACAAAAAACGTTTTGATGTCGGTATCGACAGCGAAGTCCCTGTACGTCAAGCGCAAATTTCGGTTGAAACTGCGCGTAATGACGTTGCGAACTACAAGACTCAACTTGCACAAGCACAGAACTTACTCAACCTGTTGGTGGGTCAGCCTGTTCCTGCAAACTTATTGTCTCCTCAACCTGTGAAACGCATTACCCAAAGTACGGCGTTGACAGCGGGCTTGCCAAGCGACTTGTTAAATAACCGTCCTGATGTCCGTGCTGCGGAATATCAATTGTCTGCTGCGGGTGCCAACATTGGTGCGGCAAAAGCACAGTTGTACCCAACCATCAGCTTAACAGGCACAGCGGGTTATGCATCGACAGATTTAAGCGATTTGTTTAAATCAGGTGCCTTTGTATGGTCACTTGGCCCAAGCTTGGATATTCCAATCTTTGACTGGGGCACACGTCGTGCCAATGTGAAGATTTCAGAAACTGACCAAAAAATTGCATTGTCAGATTATGAAAAAACCATTCAAACCGCTTTCCGTGAAGTGAATGATGCCTTGGCAGTACGTGAAAATATTGGTGACCGTCTAGCAGCGCAACGTCGTCTGGTAGATGCAACCAACACCACCTATAAGCTTTCAACGGCACGCTTCCGTGCAGGTATCGACAACTACCTGACTGTACTTGATGCACAACGTACATCGTACTCAGCGGAACAAGGGTTGTTATTGCTTGAACAAGCAAACTTAAACAACCAAGTTGAAGTGTATAAAACCCTCGGTGGCGGTGTAAAAACCAACACGACGGATCAAGTGGTGAAACAGCCTTCTTCTTCAGATGTGAAATACAACAAAACAGCGAACTAAGGTTTGCAACATCAAAAGCTCACTTCGGTGGGCTTTTTTATTGCTTTTTGCTGAGCAATTTCCTATCTTCAAAGATAATCAAACCATTTGAATATTGAATATTATGCTTTTAAGTAACCTTGAGTCTGTTCCTGGACATCGCATTTCCCAACAACTGGATGTGGTCTACGGCAGTACGGTTCGGAGTAAACATGTCGGGCGTGACTTTTTGGCAGGGTTAAAAAATATTGTCGGTGGTGAACTCACTGCTTATACCGAGCTTTTAGAAGAATCACGCCAAGAAGCCATGAATCGTATGATTGCAAAAGCACATGGCTTAGGGGCCAATGCCATTGTGGGTATTCGTTTTTCAACTTCTAATATTGCCCAAGGTGCATCTGAGTTATTTGTTTATGGCACTGCGGTCCGTGTCACACCGTTAGACAACCATCTCCCCGATCCATTTCCAACACAGGCCTAAGCGATGGAAAGTTTAGTTTTCCAACTGCTGATCTTTGCGGTGCTCTTTAGCGTCGGTTTTGGCTTTGGTCGCTACAATGAACGTAAACATTTGGCGGAGCTTGAACAGAATGAGAAGCGTCTTGCTTACATTACTGTGGGTAATTTACGCAAAGTAAGCTTCGAGCAGTCTGGGCACATGATCAGTAGCAATGTTGTGATTTCTCATGATTATTTCAAATATGTATTGGCGACCGTGCAAAACTTTTTTGGGGGTAGACTCACCAGCTATGAAAGTGTTGTCGATCGCGCCCGTCGTGAAGCCATCGTTCGACTCAAACTTGAAGCGGAAAAACATGGCGCAACGCATATTGCTTGTATGCGACTGGCGACCACAGAAATGGGCATACAAGGCGGTATGGTCGAAGTCTTTGCTTATGGGACTGCCATTCAAAATCCTTAAACAGCGACTATTGACCAATCATCCATTCACTAAACTCAAACAGCATGAGCGTTAAAAATAGCTCATGCTCGCTCACCTTCTATCGTACATTCGGATGGTAGATTGCTCACTAGAGCATAATTCTCTACACTGAACACAATAAAAATGGACATTACCTACACTGTAAATAGGTCACAGATAATGAAATCTTTAGCACTAAAAATAAGTATGGCTGTACTCAGCATGATTCCACTTGTAGCCAAAGCTGAATTAATTGTACTGGCATCCCCCTCAAAGTAATGATGCTTACTATGCAAAAATGATTGATGATATTTTTGATTTTCACGTCGATTATGCAAAAAAAATTATTAAAAACGGAGACAATGTTGTTGTCCTGACGGACAAACACCTCTACCCCGACTATGTCAAAGCCTTGGGCAAAAAGCATGTGGCAATCGCACCGATGCATGACATTTGGATGCGCGACTTCACCAGTGCCAATCCAGCTCAACCCGTCATGTTCCGCTACACGGCGGCAGGACAAGGTGGCGCTAAAAAAGGTCAGGCCATTTCAGATGAAGTACAAGGCGAGTTTAAATACTATAGCCAAAAGGCTGGCTTACAGTTTACGCAAAGCAAACTGTTGAATGATGGCGGAAACTGGGTGGAAGATGGTTATGGCAATGTCGTCCTCAGCACCAAATTCCTAGCGGATAACAAGCTCACCGAAAGCGAAGCCCGTAAGAAACTCATCGCTTTGACAGGTGCAAAGCAGATTGCGTTTATTGAAGCCGATGAACAAGGGGGCTTGGAACATGCCGATGGCGTAGTCAGCTTTGTCGACCAAAATACCTTGGTAATTAACTCTTACCCTGAAGATCCCGACTATGCCAAGCAACTTAAAGCCGATTTAAAGCGCGGCATTCCCAATGTTAAAATTCGTGAAATCATCCCCCCTTATGATGGCAGCGAAATCTACGATGAAAAATTTGGTGCTGCATGTGGCCTATACACCAATATGTTGGTCACGCCTGAACGGATTTACTTCCCGCAATTTGGGATTAAAGAAGATGCTGTCGCGTTAAAGCAAATTCGTAGTGTAACCAAACGGACTGTTGTTCCAGTACAGTCTTCTAATGTCTGTCATATGGGCGGTGGTGTGCGCTGTATGTCTTGGCAAGTGCGTGGGAAAAATGCGGAATTGTTTTTAAACTATTTAAATAAAATCAGTAAGTAGTGCAGTGCGGCTCCCCTATCAATACATGGAGGGGATGGGATATGGGAACAACATCCGCAAAAAGGCAGGTGGAAGAGACGTTCCTCCTGCCTTTTTCAATTTACTTCACTTTCATCTTACGAATCATTTTATACAACGTTGTAGGCGATAAACGAGATACCAGAACCCCCATTTTCTCCTTCCGTCCACCGACTACGATGTATTCTTCACCTTTGAGCAAAGCGCTCACCACCGTTTGCGCAAAAATATCGGGTTCTAAACCATTTTCAATCGCTTCGTCTTGATGACCCTGTGGTTTACCCTCGCCATTTAAAGCATTAAACGAGACATTGGTTTTAACAAAGCCCGGGAAAATCACCGATACATCCACGCCCTCATTGGCCACTTCGGCACGCAAGCTATTTGCCCACATATGAATGGCAGCCTTAGCTGCTGAATAGCTGGCACGGTACTGCGTCCCCAATAGCCCCGCAACACTCGAAACAAAGGCAATACGACCTGATTTTTGCGCTAAAAATGTTGGTAGAACAGTTTTGGTTAAGAACACTTGTGAGAAATAATCCACTTCCATAATCGCACGTTCAGTCTGCATGCTGGTGTCAGCAATCAAGGCACGTTGGCTTAAACCCGCATTATTAATTAACCAGTCAATCCGACCTTTTTTCTGTAGCACTTGCTCATAGGCATGACGAACTTGAGCTTCATCGGTAATGTCAGCACAAATGGAAATATGTTGATCCGGATTCAGCAGCCCGACACGAACTTTTTCGAGTTCGTCAAAACGTCTTGCCGTGAGGACCACCTCAGCACCCTGTAAAGCACATTCTTTAGCCAGTGCTTCACCTAACCCTGAAGATGCCCCCGTAATCCACACCACCTTAGCGTCTAAACTGTTTAACTGTGCCATGTCCTTATTGCCTCATACCGAAGTTTTATTTGCAGATTGATCATTTAAAAAAGTCAGGAAATGATCGAAATATTGACTCATCATCTGCGCATCATAGATACGCCCTAACTTATCAAAACGTTTATAGCCCAACTGAGTCGTTAAGTTAATCACCCCATTTAGTGTTTTATCGACCACCAGATTAAATTTAAGCATTTTTTTGGGTTCACGGACCAGACTGGTCACCCCTTGATCGACAATTTGTGTAAATACCTTCAAAGCTGGAGCAACATAACTGTTATTGCCCTTTTCCATCTGTTCCGCACAACCCAAAAGTTCGGTGACTAAAGTTTTTTCGACTGGGTAGCTTAAAAAATGCATGCTCTCGGTGTCATACATCCTTTGCTCTAGATAATTCACCATTGGAATTAGACGGTCATTTGAAAAAAAAGACACGGACCACGGCATGTACTTACGCATAGTGTCCACAATATGCTGAATAACTTTCTCAGACTCCCCATCGACTGAGGTAGACAAGCGTGCAAGATCGCCAAAGACTTGATCAATCACTTCACATGAAATATCCGCTAAAACATCACCCAAAGGTTTGGCAAGACTTTGGCTTTCACCGGCATTAAGCTGTTGATGAATGTGAGCAAAGCGTTGGTGAGTTTCAGGTTTTAATTTTAATGATATTTGATAAGTCATAGTGATCCCCCCTTTTTTTGATTTTTACTGCGAACACTGCGCACTCTAGGTTTAGACACATCATAAAGCGCTCTGCTTCATGTCGCAATTGCTAGATCAACGCATTTGCTTTACATGCCCCCATTTGCGATTTCTTTGCTACAATAGATGCAATTTTTTATCTACTTTTGAACTGTTTGAACTATGACTGATTCAGCGCAAAATATCGCTACAACTTACGATCCGACCGAGATCGAGAAAAAATGGTACCAAACTTGGGAAGAGCGCGGCTATTTCAAGCCCTCTGAAAAAGGTGAGTCATTTTGTATCATGATTCCGCCACCAAACGTCACCGGTAGCTTGCACATGGGTCATGGTTTTAACAATGCCATTATGGATGCCTTAACCCGCTACAACCGTATGTCAGGTAAAAACACCTTATGGCAACCGGGTACAGACCATGCGGGTATTGCAACGCAAATGGTGGTTGAGCGTCAGTTGGGTGCTCAAGGTGTCAGCCGCCATGACCTTGGTCGTGAAAAATTCATCGAAAAAATCTGGGAATGGAAAGAGCAATCAGGCGACACCATCACCCGTCAAATCCGTCGTTTAGGTTCATCAGTCGACTGGTCTCGTGAACGCTTCACCATGGATGAAGGTTTATCCAATGCGGTCAAAGAAGTGTTCGTTAAATTACACGAAGACGGCTTGATTTACCGTGGCAAACGTTTAGTAAACTGGGATCCAAAATTACAAACTGCCCTTTCTGACCTCGAAGTTGAGTCGGATAAAGAAGAAGCAGGTTCACTGTGGCACTTCAAATATTTCTTTGAAGATAAAAACCTCCGTACCCATGATGGTAAAGACCACATTGTTGTCGCAACCACTCGTCCTGAAACATTGCTCGGTGATACTGCGGTTGCTGTGGCACTGGATGATGAACGCTATACGCACCTTGTTGGTCAGAACATTATTCTGCCAATTACAGGTCGTGCTGTTCCAATCGTGAAAGATGAATATGTGGATAAAGAATTCGGTACAGGCTGTGTAAAAATCACCCCTGCGCACGACTTTAACGACTATGAAGTTGGTAAGCGTTGTGAACTGCCAATCATCAACATCTTCAACAAAAATGCAGAAGTGTTGGCAGAGTTTGAATACATCGCGAAAGCGGGCGAGCAAATTTCTAAAACCATCCCTGCTCCTGCGGACTACATTGGTTTAGAGCGTTTTGAAGCACGTAAAAAACTGGTTGAACAAGCTGAAGCTGAAGGTTGGTTAGACCAAATTCAACCCTACACCTTGAAACCACCTCGTGGTGATCGTTCAGGTGTGATCGTTGAACCATTATTGACAGACCAATGGTATGTAAAAATTGCACCATTGGCTCAACCTGCCATTGAAGCGGTTCAAGACGGTCGCATCAAGTTCGTGCCTGAACAGTACAGCAACATGTACATGGCGTGGATGAACAACATTCAAGACTGGTGTATCTCTCGTCAACTTTGGTGGGGTCACCGTATCCCAGCTTGGTACGATGCTGAGGGCAACATCTATGTGGGTCGTGACGAAGCTGAAGTCCGTGCGAAAAACAACATCCCCACTGACGTTGAATTGAACCAAGACGAAGACGTACTCGATACATGGTTCTCATCGGGTCTTTGGACATTCTCAACCTTAGGTTGGACGGGCGACGAAGCGAAAGATAAAGAAAACTATTTCTTAAATACCTTCCACCCGACTGATGTATTGGTGACTGGTTTTGACATCATTTTCTTCTGGGTGGCGCGCATGATCATGATGACCATGCACTTCATGAAAAATGAAGATGGCACACCGCAAGTACCGTTCAAAACTGTGTACGTACACGGTTTGGTACGTGATGGCGAAGGTCAGAAGATGTCTAAATCTAAGGGCAATGTACTTGACCCATTAGATTTGATTGATGGTGTTGATTTAGAAACTTTAGTACAAAAACGTACAACAGGTTTGATGAACCCGAAACAAGCGGCGAAGATTGAAAAATCAACCCGCAAAGAATTCCCAGAAGGGATTCAGGCTTATGGTACAGATGCGGTTCGTTTTACCTTCTGTGCATTGGCAAACACAGGTCGTGACATCAAGTTTGATATGAAACGTGTGGAAGGTTATCGTAACTTTGCCAACAAAATTTGGAATGCAACTCGTTTTGTATTGATGAATGTTGAAGGTCAAACGGTTGGTCAAGAAGCACGTCAAGACCTTTGGGAATTACCTGAACAGTGGATTGTAAGCCGTTTACAAAAGGCAGAGCAAGCCGTTCATCAAGCCTTTGCAACTTACCGTTTAGACTTGGCTGCGCAAGCAATTTATGACTTTATTTGGAATGAATACTGCGACTGGTATGTAGAGCTGACCAAACCTGTTCTGAATGATGAGTCTGTTTCTGAAGAACGTAAAGCCGAAGTGCGTCGTGTATTACTTGCGGTGATGGAAGCTTCTTTACGTCTCGCTCACCCAATCATGCCGTACTTGACTGAAGAAATTTGGCAAACCCTTGCGCCAATGATTGGCTTGGGTGGCGAAACCATTATGTTGGCAAACTACCCTGTTGCAGATGAAGCCAAAATCAACGAACAAGCCGAAGCAGATATGCAATGGCTACAAGGTTTGATTGGTGCGGTACGTAACATCCGTGGTGAAATGGGTCTAGGTAATGCGCGTTTGTTGCCTGTTCTGCTTCAAAACACCACTGATGCTGAAAAAGCACAGATCGCACGTATTGAACCGTTGTTTAAAGCATTGGCGAAAGTTGAAAGCATTACCTTCTTAGGCGACAGCGAACAACCACCATTATCTTCATCAAGTGTTGTCGGGCATGTGTCTGTATACGTTCCAATGAAGGGTTTAATTGATCCTAAAGCGGAATTGGGTCGTCTACAAAAAGACTTAGACAAGGTTCAAAAGCAGCATGACCAAATTGCCACTAAACTTGCAAATGAAGGTTTTGTGGCAAAAGCACCTGCGGCTGTGGTTGAAGGTGAGAAAGTGAAACTTGCTGAGTTTGCTGGTCAGTTAGCGAAGATTAAAGCGAATATGGAGCAGATTGCAGCGCTTTAATCTTCATTGCTATTTATTTAATTATTAAGTTAAAATCCCTTCAAATCTGAGGGGATTTTTTAATTAAAGGATAAAAATGATTATTTCTAAATTATATATAAAAAATTTTAGGGGCTATAAAGAGCAAACTATATATTTGCATGACGATTTGAATGTGATTATCGGTAAAAATGATGTTGGTAAATCTACAATTTTAGAAGCATTAGAAATATTTTTTAATAATGATCTAGTTAAAATCGATATCAGTGATCTAAGTAAAAAAAGAGATCAAGAATCGGATACTGATATTACTATTCAGGTTTCATTTCAAGTCGCGCAAGGTAAATCCTATACAATCGATACAGTCCCAACATATCTTGCAAGTGAATATCTACTAGATTCTGACAAATACTTAACAATTAGAAAAGTCTGGAGTGCTTCAGCTCAAACTATCACAACAAAATCATTAAAAACATTTATTGTTGCAGACTATCCAAACGCTAAATTTCCAACACCGTTAGTAAGTAAAAAAATAACAGAGTTAAGAAAGGATTTAGCTATATTTGACAATTCACACGATACCTCATTAGTTAATAAAGCAAAAAGTAGTGCTATTAGACAGGCAATCTATACTTTCTCTAATGTTCAGTCCATAGATTTAATTGAAACCTTTATACCTATTGATGCTGAAGATGGTAAAAAGATTTACGAGGCAATAAAAAATGACTTTCCTCTATACTTCCTCTTTAAAGCTGATAGAGAAAATAAAGACTCAGACAGCGAAGTACAGAGCCCACTAAAAGTTATTACAAAATCAATTTTAGCAAATATGCAAACTCAGCTTGATGAATTAAAAGCTCAAGTTGTGACTGCTACTGAAGAAGTTGGACAAAGAACTATAACCAAACTAAGAGAAATGAATCCTGAGATAGCTGATGAACTAATACCAAATGTATCAACAAAAGCATGGGACACTCTTTTTTCATTTACATTCGAAGATGAAGCTGGAATACCAATTAATAAACGAGGAAGCGGTGTACGCAGGCTAATTCTTCTAAATTACTTCAGAGCTGAAGCTGAAAATAGACGAACAGATGATAGAACTGTAATTTATGCTTTAGAAGAACCAGAGACGGCACAGCATCCAGATTGGCAAATTATGCTTTATAAGGCATTAGTTGAACTATCTGGCAAGCCAAATACTCAAATTTTTATGACTACTCATAGTCCTAGTTTAGGGACATTGGTCCCATTATCAAACATTATTTTCCTTTATAAAGAAAATAATGAACTAAGAATTGAAACAAATGATGTAACAATTTTAGAAAGAGTTACTGAGTCTTTAGGTATTACACCAAATATTGAAATATCTAAAATTTATTCCGAAATAAAATTAATTATTTGTATGGAAGGTCCTACTGATATTGAATTTTTAAAAAATATTTCTATATCTTGTTTTAATTTGGACTTATCAAGTCATTCCAGTATTTTATTATTACCTTTAGGTGGTGGCAATTTAGAGCATTGGGTAACATTCAAATATTTAGATAAAGTAGCAAACATACCACAAATTCACATTTATGATCGCGATGTAAAAAAATATGGAAAGTTTATTCAGAAAATAAATCAAAATCCACTTCATAAAGCTTTTCAAACTCAGCTCTATGAAATAGAAAATTATATTCACCCTTCTCTTTATGTGCAGTGTTATGAATATTCGAACCCTTTTGTAGAATTGTCAAATAATGATTGGAAAGTTAATTGGGGAAATATTGATATTCCCAAAAGTCTTAGCCAACATTTAAAACAATGTTACATAGATGGAGATAGTCACTTAAAAGAATACAGTTCAGAGCATATTAAGAAAAAATTAAATTATCAATTATCCAAAGTTGTGACTAAGGAGCTGCTCGAAGACATTAACGCTCATACTGAAATCGAGTCTTGGTTTCAATTAATTCAACAAAAAATTGCATAATTAATATCAATACTTCACCCTCTCCTAAAAGGAGAGCGTTAGGGAGAGGTGCTTTTAAATTTCTTTCATTATGAATTCCACCCTCACCCTAGCCCTCTCCCCGAGGGAGAGGGAATTTTCAATTATTGATTTACTTTCAGCTCAAGACACACATTCCACAAATCCGCCAACACTACATCCGTCAGCCCCAACACATCAGAATTCCAGTACCGCACGGCAGTTAAGCCCAAAGCCTCTAAAAACTTCGTCCGTTCGGCATCATATTCGACAGCATCATCTGTTCCATGCTGACCACCATCCAACTCAATCACCAAACCAATTTCATGACAGTAAAAATCTACAATATACGGTGCAATCACATGCTGTCCGCAAGGAGGTGAGGGAAAATCAAAGTACCCCATGCCCCAACAACATCTCCACCCCACTCACTTTTTTCATATACACATGCTCGGCTTTTACTTTTTTTGCTTATCCATCAGAGATACGCAAAGCCATATACGCCACCAAAGCAATCGAGTAATTAAATATGAGAATACGTCAGGCGATCAAAAAGTGTAACGTCTCTCCAATGAATATGCTGTGCGTAACTTGATTTATCTAGCCATTGTGATGCAGCGTCTAAAAAGTGAAATACGCTTATCTTGCGCTGCTTTGCAGCTCATGGCGTTTAACCATGAGTCGCTTTATTATTGAATTTGTTGACCGCCCCTAAGCAATCACCTTTAATTGATGAAAATCAATTACACAAAATTATTTACAGGCTCAACCCACTTTAAAAATTAAATGACCAGCCGAATGCTCTATTTTTAAGTAAGTTTTTTAAACAATCAAAATCCTTATAACTATTTAAACACTGTTCATCTCGTAATATTTTTTTTTGAATTTCGTTCAAATCACGTTGGTATTTTTTAGCCAAATCCACAGGTTTAAAGGTCTGTTTATAGAAACCTGAACTCTCCCAATCAAATGAGTAAATAATATTATCTACCTCAAACTGCAATTGCTCAATTTGCTCTTCTAACAATAGATTATAAGATTTTAAATGTTCATTTGCGATTTTAACTGCCTGTTTTTGATCACCTTGCTCTGTATAAGCACGTAACTTTAATAGAGCTAGTAAATCTTTTTCCTCTAGCGCCGTATTGGCTTGCTGTAATAATTCAGTTTTTTCAATGCGTTTTTGCTCATCTCGCTCACGGTCAGGATGGATCACTGAGGCAATTTTTAAATAGATACTTTTTAATGACTGCCCTGCCATTTTTTTTGCATCTTCAAGTTGCATTTGCTTCTTTAAAATTTTCTTTTTCTCTTTTTCGGCAAACTTTTGATATTCTTCACGCTCACGATCATTCAGTTGATTTTGAATAAAATCGGCTTCTTCTCGATCAAATTTGGCTTTTACTTTTTGCATAAATTCTTCAAGATTTTCGAGATCAAAATCAAAGTCAATCCAGTCTTCAGACACACCTAATTGATCTGCAAGAATTCCCTTCATCACTTGTTTCTGCATCATTTCATCAGCATCATGCTCTGGATGAGAATAATTCTCTGCTTGCGATGTAACCGTCTGAAAATTAGAGCTCTCTTCTAAAAGGTTATAATATTTAGCAATGACTATCGCCAATTCATGTTGCTGTTCAGACAGATTAGGATTATCTAAGAGCAGACTCGCTAAAATCGAAATTTTTTCATCTAAACGCTGTAAATGGGTTTTAGCAAATTTATGCGATTGTTTATATTGCCAAAGTACTTCTAATTGACTAAATAAAACTTGATGCCATTTGCTATATAATGGCAATAGTTCTGCACTTGCATCCTGCTGTACTTTTTGTTGTGCTTGTTGCCACTCAACCAAAGAGAGTTGTAATTTCTCAATTTTTTGAATCTGACGATTAAACTTTTTTTGTTGTGGAGATAAATTTTCAGTTTCTTGATACAAACTTAAATCTAAAATGCTCATGACTTTATTTCAATACAAATGCGATTTGACTCAATATTTTAACAGAAAGCATGCCTACGACTATTTGTTTAAAAAGTAAAATCTTATCTCATAAAACCCCATGCCCCAACAACATCTCCACCCCACTCACCTTTTTCATATGCTTTAAACGTTCCTTTTCCCATTTCACCTGCTGCCTTAACTCAGCAGCATCCTTATCTATCACCTTATACACATCACTCATTTTGAGCTGTTTGGTGTTGATATGACTGCTCAAGTGAAAAGACGCAAAGATCACCACTAACTGGCTTTGCAAATTCTGACTCTGTGCTTCCAAAGACAACTGATAAAACTTCACTTGTTCCGAACTTAAAGCTTTTGAGCTTAGGCCTTTATTGGTCTCTAGCTGTAACTGGAGTTTCAATAGATAAAATAAATCCTGCTCTGCGTAAGCTTCATTGACCGTCTGCAAAAGTTCGGTCTTCTCTAACTTCTTCGTTTCGTCAGGTTCACGGTCAGGGTGAATCATCGCGGTAATTTTTAAATACACCGTTTTCAGTGACTGCGCTGCCATTTTGGCGGCTTGCTCGCGTTTTTCTTGTTGTTTTAACTGCTTGGCACGTTCTCGCTCTGCTTCATATTGGGCAGAATCGTATTCATAATTTTCCCAGTCTACATCCACGTTTTGTTCTACTATTTCAGCGAGGTCATGATTTTGTATTGAGTTCGCTTTGGTTTTCTTCGAGCGTATATGCTCTGCATGCTGCATATAGAAAGTATCAATTTTCTCTACTTGCTCTTTCTGCTCGGAAGTTAGCATCTGTGATTTTTTCAGCATCTTGGCTAAAGCGGCTATTTTGGTGTCAATCTGCACCAAGTCTGCTTTGCTCAAGGCATCGTGGGCTAAGTGATTCCACAAGGTATCCAGCTGTGTAAATAGAACCGTATGTAACTCGCTATACACAGGTAAAAGCTTACTGCGTGTATAGTTTTGAATGTCGGCTTGCGCATTTTTCCATGCTGCCAGTTCTTGTTTTTGTTGTTCAATACGTTCAATCAAACGATTTAATTTTTTCTGCTGCGGGCTAAGCCTCGCCTCTGGCTGAGCCGTCGTTTTTAACGCTGAAGACATAACCCACCCAACCCAGTACAAAAGAGAAATTATAGCGCGATCTTAGCGCACAAGCAGTGATCTCTCTTTAAGCCAATTTTAAAATCTGAGTGATTCAAATTTCAAATAAAAAAAGCCCATCATTCGATGAGCATTTTATTTAGATAAATAGCTTTACCAATAGTTTTCGACCGCGATATTTCCTTCACCACGGCGATTCATGGTCAGACCACGTGCTTTCAGGGCTTCTTTGGTGTCTTCAACCATTTGCGGGTTACCACACAGCATCACATGGCTGGTTTCAGGGTTCAGACTCAAACCAACTGCTTTTTCAAGCTCACCATTTTCAATCAGTACAGGTAAGCGGTCATGCAGTGGCACATGCGGATCACGCGTAATAATCGGCACAAATTTAAAGCCTGTATGCCCTTCACCAAAAGTCTCTGCAATTTCTTGAATACGTGTTGCATAGGCCAGCTCAGACGCTGTACGTACACTATAAACCAGTGTAATGCTCTCGTATTTCGACCACGTCTCAAAGTCTTGTAACATCGAGATAAAAGGTGCCAACCCTGTCCCTGTGCCTAGTAACCATAAGTCTTTTGGTAACGGCAATTGATAACGCGCCAAAGTCAAAAAGCCGTACGGGATCTTTTCAAGGTAGATCTCATCATCGACTTTTAAATGTTGTAAATTTGAGGTAAATGCACCGTCAGGCACCACAATCGAGAAAAACTCTAAAGTTTCATCAAAGGGAGAGGACACCACCGAATACGCTCGAACCACCAATTCATCACTCACTTTGATGCCAATACGGGCAAATTGTCCTGCGGTAAACTTAAAATGTGCAGGTCGCGTCATGGTGAAGCTAAAAAGTGTATTGGTCCAACGGTGTACGGATAAAACCTTTTCTAGGCTAAATTTTTCAATTGACATGATTTCAGCGTGGCATCAAAGACGTTGCTCATGTTAGCATGACCACATAATTTGTTAATATTTTTTAAATGTTAAGGCTATATTCATGCGCATGACTTTACGCCAGTTGGCGGTTTTTGTAGCAGTTGCTCAAGAAGGCACAGTAACCAAAGCCAGTGATGCGGTTCGACTCACCCAGAGTGCTGCGAGTATGGCTTTAGCAGATCTAGAAGACGGTTTGGGAGCTCCTCTGTTTGACCGTCTAGGTAAGCGTCTTCAGCTCAATGATCTAGGTCGTTTCCTGCTACCACAAGCTTTAGAAATTTTGGGTCGCTGTGATGCTTTCGAGCAAGCCGCTAAAGGTGAGTTACAAAGCATTGATTTGCGTTTGGGTGCAACCCTGACCATCAGTGACTACCTTATGCCTGACCTAATGGCTGATTTCTTACAAATTCAGCCTCAAGCCCATTTACAACTGCAAGTTGGTAACACCCGTCAAATGATTGAGGCGGTGAATCAGTTCCAACTAGATTTGGCTTTGATTGAAGGCTCTTGTCACTTGCCACAGCTCCAATGTATTCACTGGCGTGATGATGAATTAGCGGTCTGCTGTGCACCAGATCATCCTTTGGCGCAGTTAAATCGCACATTAACGCCTGAAGACTTTAAATCGGTCGAGTGGATCTTGCGTGAAGAAGGTTCAGGTACGCGTGAAGTGTTTGATAATGCTATTTTAAAAGACTTGCCTGATGCCAATATCCGTCTGACCTTGGGTCATAATGAAGCGATTTTAAAAATCGTGGCGGGTGGTTTAGGGATGTCATGTATTTCAAAACTGGCAACAGAGCCTTTGCGCGAAAAAGGCCAGTTGGTGGTGCTTGATACGCCGTTTTGGTCTCTAACGCGTCCACTGTTCATGTTGGTGCATCGTCAGAAGTACCAAGGGCCAGGACTCAAAGCCTTTATGAAATTCTGCGAAAAATAAGTAAGTAAAAAGCACCCAAGGGTGCTTTTTTTTATTTCCCAAATTGGCGCTCACAAGGCTCACCATCATTGTTCCCATCCATTTGGGTATTTGGACAGTTTCTTAAGAAATAAACCGCTTCTTCATAAGAACGCATTTGGGAGCAATGGGTTCGTCCATCGCATTTAAACTGCCCAGTGCTGACAGGTAAACGACCATGTTGTTTATCAATACTTTCCGTTACGCGTTCAGAGCGTGGTTGATTGGTCTGATGCAGACCTGCATCTAAATTACGCTTCCCTTGCTCAGATAAGATTTGATCGGGCAACTTTCCTAAAGCTTTACGCTGTTCTTCTACAATCTGTTGTTGCTCGAGCATCAACTGCTCAGCTTTACGCTGTTTTTCTGCACTATAACTTTGATATTTCCCATAGGTCAAAAAGCCCAATACCGCGACGATAATGATGCCAATCACGGTGATGATGGTACTTTTATGCCCTGCCTCATGGTAACGTGGTGAGGCTTGGGTACGTGCTTTTTTCTTATTTGATGATGTCGTGGCTTTGCTTTCTGATGACAGACCAAGCCTCTGGATATTGCCAGCCTTAAACTTGCCTTGGTCTTCTACAATCATAAACTGAAGTGCTTCACCAATTTTGGGTTCAATGTTGTGCTGTGGCAAATCTTTGATATGAAAAAATACATCATCAATATCCCCTTCCACCTCAATGAAACCAAAACCACGTGAGGTACTAAAGCTTTTGATTTTCCCTTTCAGAAACATAATCTGCTCTATTCAACTGTATTTTTCGTATTGTAATCAATAATAAAGAGGCTAAAAAGCCTCTTTGCTTCAAAATACAAAGATTAATCTTTGCACGATTAAACTCTGAATCAACGCTAACTTAGCGTCGAAAATTAGACAATAAATCTGTGGTGATCGATTTATTATGGCTTGAGACTTTCGACTTCTTGGCTTTGGCAGAGTTGTCTTCAACCCGCTCAATTTTAATCGCTTTATAGCGATCGCCATTTTCAACCACATTAAACTTCACCCGTTCATTGCGTTTCGGCTCACCTGAGTCTGCAGGGAAATCCGAGATATGAAAAAATACGTCACCTTCAGGTGAGGAAATAAAGCCAAAACCTTTGTCAGCGTTATATTGCTTAACTTTTCCTTGATATTGCTCGGCCTTCATAAACAGATCCTAATATGTACACGCTTTGTTGTAGTATATAAAAAAGAGGCTATAAAAGCCTCTTTTTGCTGAGGCTCAATCTTAATCTTTTTGAACTGAACCAAAGATTTTGTCGCCCGCATCGCCTAGACCCGGCACGATATAACCATTGGCATTTAAACCTTGGTCAATTGAAGCCGTGAAAATAGTGACATCTGGGTGCGTATCCAAAACACGTTTAATGCCTTCAGGCGCCGCAACCAACACCATCACACGAATGTCTTTACAGCCACTTGCTTTCAATACATCAATCGCAGCAACCAATGAAGAACCCGTTGCAAGCATTGGGTCGATGATCATCGCTAAACGGTTCTGTACATCTGGAACTAATTTTTTGTAATAAGTACGTGCTTCAAGCGTTTCTTCATCACGCTCTAAACCCAGTACAGACACTTTGGCACTTGGAATCAGGTTTAAGAAACCATCCAACATACCAATACCCGCACGTAAAATTGGTACAACCGTGATTTTTTTACCCACAATGCGATCTACTGTTACTTTACCATTCCAACCATCAATTTCATGGTCGCAAACAGGTAAATCTTTGGTCGCTTCATAGGTCAACAGCATGGTCACTTCTTGAGCCAGCTCACGGAAGTTTTTAGTGCTGATATCTGCACGACGAAGAAGACCAAGCTTATGACGAATCAGTGGATGACGAATTTCATGGATAGCCACGGGAGAGCACCTAAAAGGTAAAATAAAATTCCTTACATTATAAAGCTTTTTATCGTGCGATAAAAACAAAAAAGCCCCCAATTGATGGAGGCTTTTTTGTTAAAACCAAACGTTTTTAAAAATTAGTGCTGTTGAGAAAGCATAAAGTGGATTGGAGATAAGATCTCTGACTGAAGTGCTAACTTGATAATTGGATCTGGATAGATACCAATCACAAGCACTGCTGCCGCAGCTAAAAGCACCATAATACCACCCACTTTTTGACCCCAATGATCCACAGCATCTACACGAGGTGCATCTGGTGGTGTCATGTACATAACAACCATCACACGGAGGTAGTAGTACAGACCAATACCAGAACCAACGATGATCATCGCAGCAAGGAACCAGTGTTGAGTCGTTACCGCAGCCATGACCACAAGGAACTTACCAATGAAGCCCGCTGTCAATGGAATACCCGCAAGCGATAGCATCATCACGGTTAATACGGCAGTCAACACTGGACGGCGCCAGAATAGACCACGGTAGTCCGCTAGACTTTCTGCTTCGTCTACGTTGTTGTATGGACTAGACATCAATGCAACCGCACCGAACGCACCAATCGTAGTTAACACATAAGTGATCACATAGACCGATACGTTACCAAGGCTTGCATAAGTCATGCTGATTAAACCAATCAACAAGTAACCAAAGTGCGCAATTGAAGAGTATGCCAAGATACGTTTCAAGTTCACTTGTTTCACTGCAAGGAAGTTACCCACCAAGATCGATAACACCGCAATCACGGTTAAGATCGTCACGATTGAGTCAACAAGGATCGCACCTGAAGTAAGGATGTAACGTACAAACAGACCAATCGTCGCTACTTTTGCAGCTGTAGCAAGGAATGTTGCGATCGGCGTTGGGGCACCTGCATAAACGTCTGGCGTCCATTTGTGGAATGGCGCTAAAGATAGTTTGAATGCCACAGCAAAAACAATCAGACCTAAACCTAAAAGTACCATTGGCTGTTGGATGTTTTGCATTAACGCTTGAACATTGTCATAGAACGACATTGAACCTGTGTATGCGTAAATATAAGCCATACCCATCAACAACATTGCCGAAGCTGTTGCTGAAAGCACCAAGTACTTCACACCCGCTTCTAAAGACTTAGAGCGCTGGTGTGTATAGGCCAATAAGCCATATACAGGAATCGACATCAACTCAAGGCTAATGAAGAAAGATGCATAGTGAGAGCTTGCCACCATTAACATTGCACCAGTCACTGATGACAACATTAAGATATACAGTTCTTCACGGTTATCTTTATAGCTTTCGATATAGGCATGCGACAAAGTACAGCATGCCAAAGCAGCAATTAGAATAATTACTTGGTACAGCAAGGTGTACGCATCCACCATGAACATACCCATCACGTTCGCAGGTGCAAAAGCACCACCGAACATTGTGAATAATACATATGCTGCTGCAAGGTTTAAGCCCACCACTGATGCTGTTGCAATTAAGTTATGGTTACGCTTAATCGCAGTAAGAATCATCACGACGATCGTTGTTAAAGCAACGATCATCACAGGAGCTAAAGGCATAAGCTCAGAAAATGACATTGTGAAGTTCATGACTTATTGCATCTCCACATTTTCGAGTTGAACAGTTGCTTGACTCGCAACGTCAACTACTTCTTGTACAGGAATGTAGCTGTTCGCTAACCACGCCATGCTTGAATTTGAAATATCAAGGAAGCTTTGTGGGTACAGACCAAGCCATAACAGACCGAAAGCACAGATTAACAAGATCACTACTTCACGCGCATTTAAATCTTTCAATGGGTTGTTGTAGTGCTGCTGTTGTTCTTCGTTTGGCGTACCAAACAACGCTTTGTGGATCAGAATCAAGCCATAAAGACCTGCAAATACTAAGCTTACTGCTGCAAGAATAGTAAACACTGGGAATTTTGCATAAGAACCCATCAAGATCAGGAACTCACCAATGAAGTTACCTAGACCTGGAATACCTACAAGCGCCGCCACGAAGAACATGAGGAAGAATGCAAGATATGGGAACTGACCACGCATACCGCCCATCAAACGCATATCACGTGTATGAACACGCTCGTACACTTGACCACACATAATGAACAATGCAGCAGATGACAAGCCATGTGCCAACATCATGATCATCAAACCTTGGAAGGTTAAAATGTTACCTGCGTAAATCGCAAGTAAAACAAAGCCCATATGTGAAATTGACGTATACGCAAGTAAACGTTTCATATCGGTTTGCTGGAAAGCACACCAAGCACCGTAGAAGATACCGATTAAACCGAAAATGATCGCGATGTCTGCAAACTGTGCAGAAGCCGCTGGGAAGAATGGAATCACAAAACGTAGTAAACCATATGCAGCGGTCTTAATTAAGATACCTGCAAGGTCAACCGAACCTGCTGTAGGTGCTTGCGCATGCGCATCTGGTAACCAGCCATGTAATGGGAAAACTGGAAGTTTTACCGCAAAACCGACGAATAAACACAGCATGAATGCAAAAGCAACAGCAGGTAATTCTTTGTCTAAAGTATTGGCTACAGCTAATAAATAGTTGTAATCAAAACCGATCATACCCGTCATCATGTAACCGTAAACCACAAGGCCTAGGATACCGATGAGCATGATAAGACCAGCGACTTGCGTATAGATAAAGAATTTGGTTGCAGCGTAAACACGTGATTTACCTTCTGCCCCTTTATGACCCCAAAGCGCGATCAAGAAGTAGATAGGTACAAGCATCATCTCCCAGAAGAAGAAGAACAAGAACATGTCAATCGCTAAGAATACACCGATCACACCACCCAAAGACCATAAAAGGTTTAAGTGGAAGAAACCAACATTCTTTTGAATTTCACCCCAAGAACAGCCGACAGCTAATACACCTAAAAGTGCCGTTAAGCCCACCATTAATAGAGATAGGCCATCCACCGCTAAATGGATGTTAATGCCTAAAGTTTGAATCCATGGCAACATGAATTCAGCAGACCACGATGGCACTTTCGCGCCAAGTTCGTAGTTAAATGTACCTGTCTGCCATAGCGCAACAGTTAAGCCCAAAGTAATGAGCATACCCACTAACGCGATATAACGCGGCAGTTTGTCGTCGAGTTTGTCGACTAACCAACAAATAAAACCAGCAATGAACGGAACTAAGATCAGCGCGGGTAGAATCCAGTTGTTTGTGATTTCCATCTTATTTCCCCACGATCTGAGTGACGATCAAGACCATTAGTAATACAAAGATACCTAATGCCATGCTTGATGCGTAATCACGCAATGAACCCGTTTGACGTGAACTTGTGAAGCCATGACCGCCTTTTACAAGTGCAGGCAAGACTAACCACAAACGATCAATTGGATCACGACCTAAAATCTTCGCAATAAGCAAATATGGTTTCACAAAAACGATGTCATAAAGCGCATCGAAGCCCAGTGCATTACGGCAAATGTTTGCAAGACCTGCACCCAATGACGTTTTAGCAAAGCCTTTCACTGCGCTATAAGCAAACGCAAACAAGACCACACCAATCACTAAACCAACCAATGCAATACCCACAGCAGTCCATTCAGCGCTGTGCATACCATGTTCTAACGCTTCTGGAATTACAAATGCTGGAATTTTTGCTGCATTTAAAATGCTTTCTACAGGCGCTTTAAGTACCGCACCAATGAAGGTCGAAAATACAGCAAGAATCGCCAAAGGACCCCAGAAGGTAATGCCTTTGATCGCATGATACGGCGTATTTTCTTTACCAAAGAACACAACCCAAATCAGACGGAATGTGTAAATCGACGTTAAGAATGCACCTGCTACACCCGCCCAGTATAATGAGTTATACACTGCGATTGATTCGCCTTGTACCCAAACTGCACCCAAGATCGCGTCTTTAGAGAAGAAGCCTACGGTGATGTATGGAATCGCGGCCAATGCACCGCCACCAATAGCGAAACAAGCAAATAGGAATTTGTTCTTGTAGAACAAACCGCCCATCTTGAAGATGTTTTGTTCGTGGTGGTAAGCCAAAATCACTGCACCCGAAGACAAGAACAATAATGCCTTGAAGAATGCGTGAGTTAGCATGTGGAACAGGCCTGCTTGGTAAGCTTCAGCACCCACAGCCATAAACATATAACCCAGCTGACTCATCGTTGAGTAAGCCAAAATACGTTTGATGTCGGTTTGAACCAATGCAGCAAAACCAGCCACTAACAACGTTACCGCACCTGTGATTGAGATAAACATCATCACTTCAGGCGCCATTTCAAACACGGTGTACATACGGCAGCACAGGTAAACACCTGCAGTTACCATCGTTGCAGCGTGGATCAATGCAGATACAGGCGTAGGACCTGCCATTGCATCGGCCAACCATGTTTGTAATGGGATCTGTGCAGATTTACCTGCCGCACCCAAGAACAACATCAGTGCTGTCCAAATGGTTAAAGATGAACTTTGTGTCATCACTGTTGGTGCAGCTGCAACCACTTCAGCAATGTTTAAAGTACCGAACTGTTGGTAAATTAAGAACAAAGCGATCAGTAAGAAAACGTCACCGACACGTGTTACGGTAAATGCTTTAATTGCTGCAAAACCATTTGCAGGGTTTTGATAGTAGTAACCAATCAGCAAGTAAGAGCATAGACCTACGCCTTCCCAACCTAAGAACAATAACGCTAAGTTATCGCCCAATACGAGCAGCAACATGCTAGCAACGAACAGGTTGAAATAAGAGAAGAAACGCGCGAAGTCTTCTTCACCACGCATATACCATGATGCAAAGATGTGAATCAGGAAACCCACACCTGTCACCATACCCATCATGAGCAGTGATAAACCGTCAAGATGTAAGCTAATGCCTGGGCTTAGATTGCCTACATTGAACCATGTCCAAAGATGTTGAACATAAGTCACTTTGCCATTATTCACAAAGTCTAGACCAGCGATCAAAGCAACCAATGCAGAAAGGCCAACCGCCCCTACACCAATAATGGCAGCGACATTTTCAGGAAGCTTGTTGCGACCTGCCGCTAAAAGGACAAAACCAATGAGCGGGAATAATACTGTTAAATATAAAAAACTCATCCGCGCATCTCACTAGCAGCATCCACATCCAAATGATGGAAGCGATGATAGAACTGAAGGACGATCGCAAGACCGATACACGCCTCTGCCGCAGCAAGTGTCAAGATCAGGATAAACATGATCTGACCATCTGGTTGTACCCATGCACTACCAGCCAAAACAAACGCAAGCGCAGCTGCGTTCATCATGATTTCAAGGCTCATTAACATAAATAATAGATTACGTCGCACCATCACACCGTAAAAACCCAGTGCAAAAAGAATGGTTGCAACAATCAAACCATGTTCTAAAGGGATGTTGCCCATTATTGTTTGTCCTCTTCTGCACCTGGTTCACGTTTGCCAAGATGGAATGCTGCAACCAACGCAGCAAGCAATAACATGGCAGCAACTTCAACCAATAATAAATAGTGAGTAAAGAGTGCTTGGCCAACGACTTTTGGACCCACAACTTCAGTACCCATAGCAGGCCCAGCCACTGTGTAGTCAGAGCCGAGCATCCACACCAACACCAAGCCCATTAAGAAGCTCATGAGTGCTGGATATGCCCAAGCAGACGATGTTAACCATTTACGTTCTTGTTCAACGGTGTGTTGACCAAGGTTTAACATCATCACTACGAATACGAATAACACCATGATCGCGCCTGCATAGACGATGATCTCAAGCGCGCCAGCAAATGGCGCACCCACGATCATAAACATGCCTGCAACTGCAAGAAGTGACACGATCAAGCTTAATAAAGCGTGTACAGGATTCGCGTTGGTCACAACACGAATCGTAGAAACGATGGCCACAAGTGCCATCAAATAAAATGGCCACATCATGGTAATAAGCTCCGTACATCAACTGGTGCGCTTTCACGCTGCGCTTGACCTTTGTCTTTTCCAGTTACAGCCATACCTGTTACACGGTAGAAGTTGTAGTCTGGGTATTTACCAGGACCTGAAATGAGTAAGTTTTCTTTCTCATATACCAAGTCTTGACGAACGTATTCACCCAACTCGAAATCTGGAGTCATTTGAATTGCAGTCGTCGGACATGCTTCTTCACACATCCCGCAGAAAATACAACGTGAGAAGTTGATACGGAAAAACTCCGGATACCAACGACCATCTTCTTTTTCTGCTTTTTGTAGTGAAATACAGCCAACAGGACATGCAACTGCACATAAGTTACACGCAACACAACGTTCTTCACCATCTGGGTCACGTGTTAACACGATACGACCACGGAAACGTGGTGGAACAATTTGTTCGGCTGGCACTTCTGGGTAAAGAATGGTGTCACGTTTACGTGTCACGTGTGAGAAAACCATCCACAGTGAACGTACGATTGACCCGAACCCAGCTAGAATTTTATACATTTTATTCTCCCTGCCCTTACCACAGAATCACTGCGCCAGTAACTAATAAGTTAACTAACGCTAATGGTAAGCAAATCTTCCAACCAAAGTTCATCACTTGGTCATAACGCGGACGCATAAGTGAACCACGAGCCAAGACAAACATCATCACAAAGAATGCTGTTTTGATAATGAACCAGAATACTGGTGGAATGAACGGAATATCGATGTTAAATGGCGCTAACCAACCACCGAAGAATAGCGTTACGATCAATGCAGAGATCAGAACTACGTTGACGTATTCCGCAACGAAGAACATCCCCCATTTCATACCGCCGTACTCGACGTGGTAACCTTCCGCCAATTCTTGTTCTGCTTCTGGTTGGTCAAATGGGTGACGGTGAGTGACCGCAACACCTGCAACCACGAAGATTAAGAAACCTAAGAACTGTGGGATGACAAACCATACATCTTTTTGTGCTTCTACAATTTCACGCATGTTGAATGAGCCTGCAATTGCAACCACACCCATCAATGAAATACCCAAGAACACTTCATACGAAATGGTTTGAGCTGCAGAACGTAGACCACCAAGCAATGCATATTTGTTGTTTGATGACCAACCACCAAACAATACTGCATAGACTGCAATACCTGCCATTGCCATAAAGAACAATAGACCGATGCTCATGTCTGCAACACCTAAGTATGGTGATACAGGAATAACCATGAACGACATCACCGCTGTTGCCATGGCAACAGCAGGAGCTAAACGGAAAGTCAATTTGTCAGCAAACTTTGGTGTCCAGTCTTCTTTGAACATGATTTTCAACATGTCAGCAACGATCTGGAACATTCCCCCAGGACCTACACGGTTCGGACCATAACGGTCTTGCCATAAGCCCAGTAAACGACGCTCAATAAAAGACATCAACGCAGCGATGAGTACTACAACGAGTAAAATCACAATCGCTTGAATGACTGAGTAGGCAATTGGCCAGTTCTCAGCCCAAAGCGGCGTTTGACGGATTAATTCTTGTTGCATGAATTACGCTCCTACCGCGACTGATACAGGCTCAGCAAGTGAAACCGTAGGTGCAAGACCAACTGGATAACCAATATAACCTGTAGGTAAATAATCAATCACTTGAACTGGAAGTACGATCGAAGTCTCACCTGATTTCACAGTGATTTTTTGACCATCTTGAACATTCAAACGAGTTGCATCTTGCTCACCCACTGCAAAGACCGCTTCAGGAATACGCGATTCCATCGCAGGTGTTTTCACAGTAAATTCACCAGAAGCAAAAATGTGATGCATCGGCACTAAACGGAAGCTTTCAGGGTTTGCAACGATAACTGCTGGAGCAACGAAAGTACGTGCTGGGCGCTTCGATAAACGATCGAATAAACGCACACCCGAATCACCACCTTTTAAGTGACCACCCACGTTATCTTGGAATTTATTCCAAGCTTGCGGTGAGTTCCAACCTGCTGACCATGCAAATGGTACCAGTGGAGACGGAGTCTGGTTCCCAACATAACCTTCCATAGAGAATGTTAATGCAGAGTCGATATCTGTCGGTTGTTTCGGTTCATGCACGTTCAATGGTGCACGCATAGAGGTACGACCAGAGTAACGACGCGGTTCACGCGCAACTTTCAAACCATGGACACGGAAGCCCGCATCTGGAGCCACATCTTGAATCGCAGCAAGTGCAGGTACGTTTTTCGCAACTGACTCAATCACGTCATCAAGTAAGGTCCAAGAAATCGCTTTGCCCTTCACGCCGGTTTCAATGGCATGTAACCAGCGCCAAGATTCTTTAATCGCCAGTTCAGGTTTGTAGTAGCTCGGGTCATACACTTGGTAGAAACGTTGTGCACGGCCTTCTTGAGAGACAACCGTACCATCGCCTTCAGCAAATGACGCAGCAGAAAGTACGATATCCGCTTTCTTCACAGTTTCAGTTTCAGAGTGATCTAAAACAATCACGTCTTTACCAGAAAGTGCTGCTTCAACTTGTACCGCTGGCAAACGACGGAATAGATCATTTTCAACGATCACAACCGTGTCATAGTCTTGCGCAAACGCTTGTTCTAAGCTTTGACCACCGAAGATTGCTAAGCCCATAGAGTTCACTTCAGGAACCGTCAAGCTTAAGCCAGCATTTCCACCAAGGTTTTGCGCAACTTGTGCAGCAGCTTCCATGATGGAGGCATCTTGTAAACTTGTACCTGAAATGATCAGTGGTTTCTTCGCCGCTTTCAGTGTATCTGCAATGTTCTGAGCAAATGCTTTCGCATCATCCGCCAAACCAAGAATTGCATCACCTTTCACAGCAGCAGCAACGGCAAAACCTAAACGAGCAATGTCGTTTGGAGAAGCAACCACTTCACCAGCAGCAACATCAGCTAAGCGTGTTTGTGTTGCAGCGAGGATGAAAATCGGTGATTTCGCATCTTGAGCAATACGTTGTAGCGGTTCTGCTAACCAGTCTTGGGTACGACGTTCCGCAGCCATTTCTTTGGCTTTGTTTTTCGCCGCTTGACGAACAGACAACGCCATACGTGGTGCAGTTTGCGTTAAGTCTTCACCCAAAATGAGCACAGCATCATAGCTTTCGATTTCACGCATACCTGGGTTATAGACACCTTCGGTTTGCATAATCGATGCAGCCAATTCAACCAAGTTTTGCTCTTTTTGAGACATACCAGTTGAATAGTTCTCTTGACCGACTAATTCGCGAAGCGCGAAGTTCGACTCAAGTGATGCGCGTGGAGAACCAATACCTAAGACTTTTTTGCCTTGGATATTTGCAATCACGGTATCTAATGCCTGATCTACAGAAACTGTAGTTGCTTCAGCACCATCACGGAACTGCGGTTGACGTGGACGATCTGCACGGTTCACATAACCTGTACCAAAACGACCTTTGTCACACAAGAAGTATTGGTTCACTTCACCGTTAAAACGGTTTTCGACACGACGAAGTTCGCCATAACGCTCACCCGGAGAAATGTTACAACCCGAAGAACAGCCTTGGCATACGCTTGGCGCATACTGCATGTCCCACTTACGGTTATAACGTTCTGAGTGAGTTTTGTCGGTGAATACACCTGTAGGACATACTTCAGTCAAGTTACCTGAGAATTCAGACTCTAAAGTGCCTGACTCAGGACGACCAAAGTAAACACGTGACGCGCTTGCATACACACCAAAGTCTGTACCACCCGCATAGTCGTTGTAGTAACGAACACAACGGTAACATGCGATACAGCGGTTCATTTCGTGTGAAATGAATGAGCCTAGCTCTTGGTTGTAGTGCGTACGTTTAGTGAAACGGTAACGACGACGGTCGTGTTGAGTCATCACGGTCATATCTTGTAAATGACAGTGACCACCCTCTTCACAGACTGGACAGTCGTGTGGGTGATTCGTCATCAAGAACTCAACAATTGACGCACGGAAGTCTTTCGCTTCTTTGTCTTCAATCGAGATGTAGGTATTGTCAGATGCAGGCGTCATACATGACATGACTAAACGGCCACGCGTATCTTCAGGATTCGCGTATTGAGTCACGGCACATTGACGGCAAGAACCGACAGAACCTAAGGATGGATGCCAACAAAAGTACGGGATATCAATACCCAAAGACAAACATGCTTGCAGCAAGTTCTCTGAGCCATTGACTTCGTACGATTTGCCATCGACATGAATTGTAGCCATAGTCGAATTCCTTAAGCTTGTTCTACGTTGCTAGTTTGCGCAGCAGCATTCACTACTTTTGCTTCAAACTCGCCACGGAAATATTTGAGTGCACCCATCAACGGTTCCATTGCACCTGGAGCATGCGCACAGAAAGTCTTACCAATCCAAAGCTTACGAGTAAGTTCTTGTAAGTGATCGATATCTTCTTTCTTACCTGTACCATCTTCCAATGCTTTCAGTGCTTTCACCGCCCACGGTAAACCATCACGACAAGGCGTACAGAAACCACATGACTCACGTGCAAAGAATTCTTCTAAGTTACGAGTCGCTGAAACCATACATTGCGTTTCATCAACCACCATCAGCAAACACGTACCTAAACGTGAACCTGCTTTCATGATGCTCTCAGCATCCATCGGTAGATCAATGTGTTCAGCAGCCAAGAAGTCTGTAGACGCACCACCCGGTAACCATGCTTTAAGCTTCAAGCCATCACGCATACCGCCCGCATAGTCTTCAATTACTTCACGCGCAGTTGTACCAAATGGAAGCTCCCAAAGACCAGGGAATTTCACCTTGCCAGATGCACCATAAATTTTTGTGCCTGGATCTTTTGACTTACCCGCAGATAAGCCGATATACCATTCAGGGCCACGCAACATGATTGCTGGTAAGTTGTTGTAGGTCTCTACGTTGTTGACAATGGTAGGACGACCCCAAGCACCTGCAACTTGTGGGAATGGCGGTTTCGTACGTGGGTTTGCACGGCGACCTTCAAGCGAGTTGATTAATGCAGTTTCTTCACCACAGATATAACGACCCGCACCCGTGTGCACATGCAACTCGAAGCTCCAGCCAGTTCCAAGGATGTTTTCACCCAAGTAGCCTTTGGCACGAACTTGCTCAAGCGCTTCATTTAAGTAAGCAGCTGCTTCAATGTACTCACCACGAATGAAGATATAACCATGAGTTGCTTCTAGCGTATACGCTGCAATCAACATCCCTTCGATCAATTGGTGAGGAAGTTTTTCCATCAACAAACGGTCTTTAAAGGTCCCTGGTTCCATCTCATCGGCATTACAAATCAGGTAACGTGGCCCTGAGTTGTCATTTGGCGCCATCAAAGACCATTTGATCCCTGCTGGGAAGCCCGCACCACCACGGCCTTTTACGGTCGCAGCTTTAATCACTTCAAGCACATCTTTCGGCGGCATGGTGATTGCTTTTTTCAGACCCGCGTAACCTTCAAGCGCTTCGTAATCATCTGCATTACGAACGTGCTCTTGCTTACTCAAACGCCAAGTTAATGGATGCGTTTCTGGGTTACCTTCGCCATAAATTGGTTTTGGTTCGGTATTCATACATACTTCTCCAATAACTGTTTCACTGAAGAAACTTCAACCAAACCGTGAGTGTCTTCATTCACCATTAAGGTTGGGCCTTTGTCACAGTTACCTAAGCAGCAAATCGGCAGCAAAGTAAAACGACCATCAGCAGTCGTTTGACCAAACTGAATGCCTAACTCGCGCTGAAAAGCTTCTGCTAAAGTTTCCGCACCCATCAAGAAACATGCAATCGAGTCACAAAGTAAAATGACGTTACGACCCACGGGTTGACGGTAAATACGGTTGTAGAAAGTTGCAACACCTTCCAAATCAGCAACACTGATTGTCAATAACTGAGCAATGGCGTTTAGCTGCGCGTCATCTACCCAGCCATTACGGCGTTGTACACACTTCAAAGCATCCAAAGATGCTGCACGTGGGTACGGATAGTGACCAATGTGATGTTCAATTTCGTGGATTTCGTCCGCAGTCAAAATCCCTTCAACATTCACGCGTGGCTTTTTATCAGTCAAAATCATCATAATGCGTTTACCCCTTAGCGATCCACGTCAGCCATAACGACGTCAATTGTCGCTAAATAAATGATCAAGTCAGATACCAGACTGCCGTTAATCACAGAAGGCATTTGCTGTAAATGCGTGAAGGTCGGTGTACGAATACGGGTACGATAACTCATGGTTGACTTGTCTGAAGTCAAGTAGTAGTTCGACGCACCTTTGACCACTTCCGCCATTACAGATGCTTCACCTGCAGGCATTACAGGACCCCAAGATACGCTTAAGAAATGCGTAATCAAGGTTTCAATATCTTGTAAAGTCTTGTCTTTTGGTGGTGGAACAGCCAATGGATGATCTGCTTTGTATGCACCAGAAGGCATGTTGTCTAAACATTGCTTCACGATTTTGAGTGATTCTTCAATTTCACGGAAGTGAACAAGAACACGTGCATACGCATCGCCTTCGTACTCAAGTGGCACATCGAAGTCGTAGTTTTCATAGCCACTGTATGGGCGATATTTACGAACGTCGAAGTCAATACCTGTTGCACGTAGACCTGTACCAGTTACACCCCAAGCTAACGCAGATTTCGCGTCATATTGAGCTACGTTACGCGTACGACCTACAAATACAGAGTTTTTAAGCGCTGCTGTGTAGTATTCGTTCATACGCTTCGGCATCCAATCTAGGATTTCACGAATCAGATGCTGCCAGTTGTTTGGCAAGTCATGCGCTGTACCACCAATACGGAACCATGCTGGGTGCATACGATAACCCGTGATCGCTTCAATCGCGTCATAGATTTTTTGACGATCCGCAAACATGTAGAAGACTGGTGTCATACCGCCGGCATCTTGAATCGCAGTACCGATATACAATAAGTGGTTATTGATACGGAACAATTCAGACATCATGACACGGATACATTGCGCACGGTCAGGTACAGTAATACCCGCCATTTGCTCCACACCCATCACATAAGGCATGTTTTGCGCACAACCACCCAAGTAGTCGACACGGTCGGTATAAGGAATGAATGAATGCCAAGTTTGACGTTCAGCCATCTTTTCCACACCACGGTGGTGATAGCCGATATCAGGCACACAGTCTTTCACTTCTTCACCATCCAACTGCAAGATTACACGGAAAGCACCGTGCGCAGATGGGTGGTTCGGACCTAAGTTCAAGAACATGAAGTCTTCGTCGTCATTACCGCGCTTCATACCCCAATCTTCAGGTACGAAACGAAGGTGTTCCTGTTCGTAATCCTGCTTCGCTTGGTTCTGCATATACGGTGTATATTCAGTGGCACGTGCAGAGTATTCTTTACGAAGTGGGTGACCTTCCCAATAGGTTGGCAACAAAATACGACGGAGCATTGGATGCCCTTCGAAATTGATCCCGAACATATCGTAAGCTTCACGTTCGTACCAGTTGGCATTTGGCCAAATATTGGTTGCAGTTGGAAGATTTACATCATTTTCATTCAATGCAACTTTGATACGAATATCACTATTACGCTCAAGCGATAATAAGTGATAGAACACAGTAAAGTCAGACGCAGGCAAACCGTCGCGGTGTGTACGTAAACGTTCATCTACCGCAGACAAGTCAAACAACATCACGTATGGACGTGACACTGTACGCAAGAACATTAAAACTTCTTGTACGCGCGCGCGCTCAACCCAGACTGTTGGAAAGTCTTCAAAAGTCGTTTGCACATAGAAGTTCTCGCCAAATTTGGTTTTGAGCTCTTCTACAATTGCAAATGCTGGGCGTGAATCAACTTGCGCTGACTCTGGCATAGCGTTTTCAGTTTCAGCCATTGGCTTGGCTTCCTATTTAATACAAATTCATTCAACCTAAACGACAACTACACCCAGACCGGGTGCATCAAAACAACTGTCGTTTAAATTATTTAATTTCATCCATAGAGCGTAAGTTTTTCACTGCAATACGTTCAGCATTCTTACGATCACGTTCTGGCATCATCTTTGGCTTATACACTGGCTTAAGATCATCACCAATCACGGCAGAAAGTGGACGGCGCTCTAATTGAATTTGGTCTTGTAACAACATTAATGCTTGGATTAATGCTTCTGGACGGGGTGGGCAACCTGGAATATAAACATCGACTGGGATGATTTTATCCACACCTTGTACAACTGAATAAATATCGTACATACCGCCAGAGTTTGCACATGCGCCCATTGAAATAACCCACTTCGGTTCCAACATTTGTTCATATAAACGTTGAATAACTGGAGCCATTTTGACGAAACATGTACCTGCAACAATCATCAAGTCAGCCTGACGAGGTGAAGCACGGATTACTTCGGCACCGAAACGCGACAAGTCATGCACGCCTGTTAAAGTCGTTGCATACTCTACGTAGCAGCAAGATGTACCAAAGTTAAACGGCCAAACTGAGTTCTTACGACCCCAGTTCACTGCTGTATGTGCCACATCCTCTAAACGAGTCATGAACACATTTTTATTCACTTCTTCTTCAAGCGGATCCGTTACGATTTGACGCTCTTGAAGTGGATATTGATCAGCATCCGGATTCGCACGGGTTAATGTATATTTCATCCCGAGTTACTCCTTATCAGACGATTTAGCCGGTGACTTATCTTTCACACGACCAGATGATTGAGCTGGGATTTGACCTGTAGGGTCCATAACCAACTCTTCAATTGAATTAAAGCGAGTGATTTCTGCAAGATTCATATTTGGAGAACCAACTTTAGGTTTAATCCCTGCTGCTTTACGTTTGTCAGAAGGCGACCAGTTAAGCGCACCAGTAGACAACTCATAAACCAAACCAACGAGTAAAACTAAAATAAATACTGCTGCAGTGGTGAAACCCACCCAACCCACTTCACGAACCGATGTAGCCCATGCGTAAAGGTAAAGCGCCTCTAAGTCGAATACGACGAAGAAGATTGCAACCAAATAGAACTTTGCTGACAGGCGGATACGTGCGCCACCAGCACCAACCACACCTGATTCAAATTGCTCTTGCTTTGCACGGCCCCATGACTTACCCCCAAGGAGTAATGGGACAGTGAGCATAAAGACGCAAAGAAATGTAACGCCGATCACGAAGGCAATAATTGCCCATTCGTATGGAGTAATGGCACTCATGCGGGGATAACTCCTGGCAGGCCTAATTTATTAACAAAGAATGCATGTATTGGCCTTCAAATACACCAAACACAAAATTAATCCCGCCAATTGTACCCGATTGCTGACGTAAGTTGCTAGCTTATAGACCTTCGTCTTTAGGATGATTTCTCTTCGTTTTTTGAGATTTTTTCGATGAAAGCCCTTTTATTTCGAAACCAATCGCTTTATCTAATAAAACACTACTATTCTATTATTTTTCCAAATTTTGACATTCAAACAAAGCCTATAAAGCATTTTTCAGCCTCATTCCAATAACAATCACACAATCAGCGGTTTAAAAAACTCAGCTCAGCAACCGCAGCATTTTGCTTATTTTAAAAGTACAAAAGTAGATTAAGTCACTCATATTTTTTGTATTTTTTTGCAAATCACTCCAATCAATTAATGCACTTGGCTTTTTCTTGTGCTATTGATATAGACAACCAACAACAAAGAATAAGGAGCACCACATGAGTCTGGAATTCACCCATAAACCTAACTATTTTTTATTTGCCCAGTTGCTTATTCGCCATGTTGAAACTTATGTTCGTAAACACCCTGATGCCAATAATGCCATCTTTGATTTACGCGACATTTATGAACTTTTTCGCCAAGACAAAGCTTCAGCCACCACCAACCTTGATGGCATTATGAATATTGTGGATGAATATAAAATTGAAACGATTAATGGTGATCAAAAGCTCATTAGCCGTTATGGCATAGATACGCAAAACAACTCTTTATTGATTGACTTTAATGCAGATGCGCTTGAAAGCCTAAAACAAGGCAAGCAGATTATTTCTCCCGATGCCAGCATCCAAGAATAAGTCAACATTGAAAATAAAAAAGCACCGAATTTCGGTGCTTTTTTAATGCTTAGCTTTTTGAGTCTGTACTATCTTTGACACTATATTTCTTTTTAGACTTACTAAAGCGGTGTGCCGGCCATGTCATAGTAAAACGTGCACCACCGAGACTTGGGCTTTGATCCACTTTAACGCTACCACCAAACCAATAGGCAATTCGGCTCACAATCGACAAACCTAAACCATAGCCACCCGATGCTCGAGTCCGGCTATCATCCAAACGTGCAAAGGCTTCAAAAACGCGCTCTCGCTCGTCTTCTGGAATACCGGGCCCGTCATCTTCAACACAAACATAGGCCATACCGCTGTCATTAATACCACCACTGACCAGCACCTGATGGTCGCCATAACGAACCGCATTACCAACCAAGTTCTGCACCACACGGTGTAAATAACGACGCTCAGCTTCAACTTTTAAGGTTAAAGGAGGGGCATTTAAATGAATTTCTTTCTGGGTTTTTAGTGCTTCCGTCTCAACCACCACCTGATCTAAGACTTCAAACAATACAATGTTTTCAATATCCAGTGATGGTGTGCCCTGCTCTAACTTGGCATAGGTCATGATTTCATCAATTAAGGTATTTAAAGCCTCAATGTCTTTATCAATCATATCGACTTGTTGAAGACGATATTCATAATCATCTTCTTCAGCCAACATTTCCATACCAAAACGAATCCGAGCAACAGGCGTACGCAGCTCATGGGATACCGCACGCATCAGCTCACGCTGCGCCTCGATGAGTCGTTGAATATGATCTGACATGCTGTTATAACTATTGGCTAGACTGGCCATTTCATCCGTGCCATCGACAGGCAAACGTAGGGTCATGTCACCCGCTTTCATACGGTTTAAACCGTAATTGACCTCGCGCAGTTTACGCTGCATCGGTACAAGCAAGCCATACACCCCCAAACTCAGCACAAACAGGCTCAACAAGGTAATCCCTGCTGCGAGCTGAAACGGCATCCAGTTGAAAATAGGCACAGGCCCCAATACCAAAACCTTGCTCGGTGAACTTGGTAAAGGTGGAGACACAATAGAAATGGTGGTGCCACGAACAGAAGCACTATCACGATATAAGATGACGCTATGATCTAAACGCAAACGACCAATCTGCTCCGACTCTAAAGCCAGATTTTGTACTTCTTCAATTTGTACAGGATAAGAGAAATGTTTCTGTACTTTTTCCAAATACTCTTCTTCTTGGCCTGGGTAATACACCAAATAATCTAGGATAAAAATCGGGAGTGCTTTCATTTGCAGCTCACCAATTTTATCTACTTTAATATACAGTAAATGATTCGGATCATCTTTTAGACCAATGATCAGGTACGCCACTTGTGTTTGCGCATCATAACGCACAGCGGCTTTACGCTCACTGATCCGTTTTAACTCTGCACGACTCAAATCAACCTTATTGGCAGGGATCATATTAATCGGCAGTTCAAGCAAATCTGAAGCATCTGAAATCCAGTCTGCTTTTTGCTGTGCATTGGTCTGACGGGATACACCTTCACTAATAATAAAGGAAATCCCGTCCGTCAAAGACTCTCGATATTCTTGCACTCGCTGATAGTTAATAATTTGTACAAGCAAATACCCCATGAGGGCAACAATAGCGACCAGCACTACCAGCCCAGCATAGATACGCAAGAATATACTGTGTTTGAACACTAAAAATGTCCCGTTTTAACGAATCAAATAAACGGCTTAAAGACCATTGGTTTCTTTTACAAATAAGTAGCCTTTACTACGTACCGTTTTAATACGTTTTGGATTTTCAGGATCATCACCAATTTTTGGACGAATACGCGAAATACGCACATCAATTGAACGGTCTTGACCGTCATATTCGATGCCACGTAAGCGTTCGAAAATGTCTTCGCGAGAAAGAATGCGGCCTGCATTTGAAGCCAGCAACCACAATAAGTCATATTCAGCGCTGGTAAAGTCAACCAGCTCACCATTTAAAGTCACTGAACGACCACCGTTATCGATCACCAGATCATCAAATTCAATACGCTGTGCAACTTCATCTTCAGGCGCTTTGTCAGTACGACGTAATAAAGCACGAATACGTGCAAGTAAAACACGTGGCTGAACTGGTTTTGCCACATAGTCATCTGCACCCATTTCTAGACCAAGCACTTGATCCATATCTTCGGTACGTGCAGTCAACATCAAAATCGGTTGGTGATAATGTGGACGAACTTCACGGCAAATGGTTAAACCATCTGCACCTGGAAGCATCACATCCAACACCACCATATCGGGTTGTTCTGCAATAATACGGCGAATGGCACGGTTACCATCGGGTTCTACCCCAACCTCAAGACCATTACGGATCAGGTACTCTTGAGTTAAGCGAGCTAGGCGCTCATCGTCTTCTACGATTAAAATTTTTGGTAACTTTTCTTCTTGGCTCATGGAGTGCCCCTTTATTTTGACGACTTAACGTATCCTTTAAAATCCAAGGGATACGCTCTGATATATTTTGCAATATACACACGTTTACATTGTAAACAAGATCTTGTTCACCAAACTGATACATCAAAGTAGCATTTTGTTATACATTTTTTTAGCCTCCAAATGAGCGCTTTCTCGCGTTTGCTGTATATCCAACCAAAGCAAAAGAAACGTTTCTTTACAAAATGGCGATTTTTCATACCAAGTCACTGTTTGAACAGTTTATAACTCACTCATTCGTCTGTTTTGAACTTATCCACAATGTTATCTATAAGCACTTAAACCGAGCTTTGTTATGCTATCGCCTTGTCTAATAAGGCTTAATACAAGAATCATAAAAAAGGGATCTTTTTGAGATCTTTTCGAGACCAGATCGATCAAAATATTTAATAAAATGTCAATATTGATCTACCCTGAATTTTCCCGTATCTTGTGTTCAATTAATTTTTAAACCACTAGGTCTTGTGTTTAAACCTCAAACACTGTGGCATAAAAATTGCCCAGTTCAAACGGTCCATAGACATAAAAATAGATGACAAAATGGAGCTATGCTAGCATGAGCGTATCGAATTCAACCCCTGGTCAAATTCAGGTGATTAAACGCACTGGAGATGTTGCCAGCTTTGACGCAGAAAAAATCTCTGTTGCCATTGGTAAGGCATTTTTGGCTGTTGAAGGCCAACAAAGTGCTGACTCAAGCCGCATCCACGATCGTATTTCTCAACTTACCGAGATGGTATTAAATACGTTCAGTCGCCGCCTACCTTCTGGCGGTACAATTCACATCGAAGAAATCCAAGACCAAGTTGAACTTGCGCTGATGCGTACAGGTGAACAGAAAGTTGCTCGTGCGTATGTCATCTACCGCGATCAACGTGCTGATGCACGTAAACAAGCAGGTGAAAACCATCACCCAACCTTACAAATCACTGACGCCAATGGTCAGCTTCAACCGCTTGACATGCGTAAGCTTGAAGCGACTGTAACCAAAGCGGCTGAAGGTTTAGAAGGCATCAATGTTCAAGCGATCATCGATGAAACCATTAAAAACCTTTACAACGGTGTAAAAGCGTCTGACATCGCAACCACGATGATGATGGCAACACGTACCCGTATTGAACAAGAACCAAACTATACCTACGTGACAGCTCGCCTACTTCGTGATGAATTGGTCGCAACTGGTTTAACTTTCCTTGGCTTGTCTGAAGACACCGCTGAAGGCGATGCTTTAGAAACTTTCCTGAAGAAAGGTATTGAGCTAGACCTACTTTCACCAGAACTTCTCAACTTTGACCTTGCGAAATTGGCCGCAGCGATTCAACCAGAACGATCAAACCAATTTACGTACTTAGGTCTGCAAACATTATTTGACCGTTACTTCATCCACTCAGATGGCGTACGTTTCGAATTGCCACAATTATTCTTTATGCGTGTTTCGATGGGTCTTTCACTCAACGAAGCAAACCGTGAAGAACGTGCAATCGAGTTCTACAACTTATTGTCTAGCTTCGATTACATGGCGTCTACGCCTACCCTGTTTAACTCAGGTACGCTACGTCCACAGTTGTCTAGCTGTTATTTAACGACCATTGATGATGACCTATATGACATTTATGGCGCTATGCGTGATAACGCAATGCTATCTAAATGGGCAGGCGGTTTAGGTAATGACTGGACGCCAGTTCGTGCCTTGAACTCATATATCAAAGGTACAAACGGTAAGTCACAAGGTGTAGTTCCATTCCTTAAAGTGGCAAACGATACTGCTGTTGCAGTTAACCAAGGTGGTAAGCGTAAAGGTGCTGTGTGTGCATACCTTGAAACTTGGCACTTGGACATCGAAGAGTTCCTAGAGCTACGTAAAAACACGGGTGATGACCGTCGCCGTACGCATGACATGAACACCGCGAACTGGGTTCCTGACTTATTTATGCAACGTGTTTTTGAAGATGCTGAATGGACACTGTTCACGCCGTCTGAAACACCAGACCTACACGACTTAATGGGTGCAGAATTCGCTGAGCGTTATGCACACTACGAAGCGATTGCGAAAGAAACAAACATGTTGCACAAGAAAATTCGTGCAAAAGATTTGTGGCGCAAAATGCTGTCGATGTTGTTTGAAACTGGTCACCCGTGGATCACATTCAAAGACGTATGTAACTTACGTTCACCACAACAACACGTTGGCGTAGTTCACTCTTCTAACTTGTGTACAGAAATCACATTAAACACAAGCAAAGATGAAATTGCGGTATGTAACTTAGGTTCGATCAACCTTGTACAACACGTTCAAGGTGGTGTGTTAGACCGTGAAAAGCTTGCACGTACAGTAAAAACAGCGGTTCGTATGCTCGATAACGTAATCGACATTAACTACTACGCTGTGCCACAAGCGAAAAACTCGAACTTGAAACACCGCCCAGTGGGTATGGGTATCATGGGCTTCCAAGATGCGCTTTATGAAATGCAACTCGCTTATGGTTCTGATGCAGCAGTAGACTTTGCTGATGAATCGATGGAAGTGATCAGCTACTACGCAATTTCAACATCAAGTGATTTGGCTGTTGAACGTGGTACTTATGAGACATTCAAAGGTTCACTGTGGGATCAAGGTATCCTGCCAATTGACTCGCTAGACCTTGTTGCTAAAACACGTCCTGAACGTATGTTTGAAGTTGACCGCACTCAACGTTTGGACTGGGACACTTTACGTGCCAAAGTTCAAAAAGACGGTATGCGTAACTCGAACGTGATGGCCATTGCACCGACTGCAACCATTTCAAACATTTGTGGTGTGTCTCAGTCGATTGAGCCAACATTCCAAAACTTATATGTAAAATCAAACCTATCAGGTGAATTCACAGTAATCAACCCGTACCTAGTACGTGCGTTGAAAGACCGTGGTCTGTGGGACTCTGTGATGGTGAATGATCTGAAACACTTTGAAGGTTCAGTTCAGAAGATTTCTCGTATTCCTGAAGAGCTTAAAGCAATCTTCGCGACGGCATTTGAAGTTGAGCCACGCTGGATTGTGGATGCTGCATCACGTCGTCAAAAATGGATCGATCAAGCGCAGTCTTTAAACCTTTACATCTCTGGTGCAAACGGTAAGAAACTGGACTTGACCTACAAAATGGCTTGGTTACGTGGTTTAAAAACAACGTATTACCTCCGAGCTTTAGGTGCAACTTCTGCTGAGAAATCAACCATTAACACTGGTGCATTGAACGCAGTAAAACCTGCAACTGTAACGGCAGCGCCTGTTGCAGCAGTTGCTCAGGAAGTTAAACCAGAAGTGGTTGCTGAAGATGAAGGCTTCGGTCAAGCAGCTCCAGTGCCAATGGCGTGTTCAATTGACAATCCAGACTGTGAGGCTTGTCAGTAATCACCTCCCCTAACCCCTCCTAAAAGGAGGGGAATTACACCAAACTTATTGAGGTGTGAAAGTCCCTCTTTCATAAAGAGGGATTTAGGGAGATTAAAAAATTAAAGACGACCTAGGAACCCACCATGCTCCATATGACACATAACTATATGTTAGGTCTTGCGACCTTGGTGATTTCCTTTGTGGTTTTGTTTTATATGCCGATTGCCTACTTTTGGGTAAAAGCAAACCAAAGCAAAAAGCGAAAGCAAAATAAGTCGTGAGAATCACGTTCTATGCACAGTTTTAGAACAATGATTGGCAAAACTTAATTTTGCTTTCACAAATTAAGCGTATAGTAAGACATCTCAGCACTGCTGGATGTCGATAAAAGATATAAAGCAACGTAGAGAGAATTGATATGTCTATCCTAAGTTGGGACGATTTCGAAGATGATTCGCAAAAACCGGCTGCACCTGAACACAAGTCTGCGCCCGTCGAACCGCAAAAAGCGGCTAATCCGCAGATGGTATCTGCTGCAGAGCAACCACAGAAGAATGTGGCAACTGCACAACCCGCTTCAACCCCTCGAAGCCGATCAACAAATCCAGCCGATCCGTTGGCAAGAGCATCTAACGCCTTAGAAAGCTTAGATGTTGCTCCAGGTCTAGAAGAACTAGAAATGGGTGCGCAACGTGTACAAGTTGACGACAAAGCCATGATTAACTGTCGTGCGGACTTAAACCAACTTGTACCGTTCAAATACGAATGGGCTTGGCAAAAATATCTAGACGGTTGCGCAAACCACTGGATGCCACAAGAAGTAAACATGAACCATGACATCGCGCTTTGGAAGTCTGAAAATGGCTTAACCGAAGATGAGCGTACCATCGTCATGCGTTCATTAGGTTTCTTCTCTACAGCAGACTCATTGGTTGCAAACAACTTGGTATTGGCGATTTACCGTCACATTACCAACCCTGAATGCCGTCAGTACATTTTGCGTCAAGCGTTTGAAGAAGCTATTCATACTCACGCTTACCAATACTGTATCGAATCTTTAGGGATGGATGAAGGCGAAGTCTTCAACATGTACCGCGAAGTTCCATCAGTCGCACGTAAAGCAGCTTGGGGCTTGAAATATACGCAGTCTTTAAGTGATCCTACTTTCCAAACTGGTACACCTGAAAACGACCAAATTTTGCTGCGCAACTTGATCGCGTTCTACTGTGTTCTTGAAGGGATCTTCTTCTACTGTGGTTTCAGCCAAATCTTGTCGATGGGCCGCCGTAATAAGATGAATGGTGTTGCTGAGCAATTCCAATACATTTTACGTGATGAGTCGATGCACTTGAACTTTGGTATCGACATGATTAACCAAATCAAGATCGAAAACCCAAGCTTATGGACTGCTGAATTCCAAGAAGAAATCGTTCAAATGATTCTTGAAGGTACGATGCTTGAAATCGAATATGCGCGTGACACTATGCCACGTGGTGTATTGGGTATGAATGCTGCGATGATGGAAGAATACTTGAAATTCATCTGTAACCGTCGCTTAGCACAGTTGGGCTTGCCTGAGCAGTTTGCTGGTGTGAGCAACCCGTTCCAGTGGATGTCTGAAATGATGGACTTGCGCAAAGAGAAGAACTTCTTCGAAACACGTGTGACAGATTATCAGACTGGCGGCGCGCTGAGCTGGTAAGGTAAAACACGCGTTGAACGACACATCAGTTGTCATAGAAAAAGGCTGCTATTTGCAGCCTTTTTCTATTAGAAACAAATTATGGTAACTCTTTGATCATACTTATTGAAAACAAATATTCTTGATGGTCATCACTAATTTCCAGAGTAGCGTGCTTTTATACTTTCATTTTTTTACAATACAAACTAATGGTTTTATTCAAAATCACATATCACCAGCTGTCAATAAATCATGATGTTTCTCGCAATATATTTCATTATACCAAGTATAATGCATGTCATTATTAATGCTTACAAAGATCCATAAAGGTATATTGACCAATGATTTTGAGGCAAGTTTGTTATTTAAAAAAATGAATCTACTATCTTTCTTGGGCCACTCAGGCATTTCATTATAAGATCTAATAGAGTTTCCTAAATCTATTTCTTTTACTATGATTTCTTTTAGACATTCACAGATATATATTCTATTTAAATTAAATTTCATTAACTTATACTAACTCACACTTCACTTTGAACAAAAATAAGAAAGCATAATTTTTATTATTACGTTTTAAAACTCCAAACTCATGGAAATATCGCCTTGTTTGGGATCGTAAGTAAACTCGACTAAATTCCATTTGTGATTTTCTTTATTCAAAATAACTTTAGTAGGATGTTCTACATAGAAATTACTATGCTCTAATTTATATTTCTTCATGAATCTTTTCAAAACTTTAGAGTGAAGCAAGTTTTTTTCAAAAAACTCAGGAGTTTGAAACAATATATAAATCATATTTTCTGTTTTCAGAAATACTTTCAAATCAACCATATCACTTAAATAAATTAGTTGATTATAAAAGTAGTGTTGTTTGCCATTTATTGATTCTTTTTTCAAAAAACTTAAAGAATGAATATTCGCCAAATCAATAATTATGTTATCAATTTTTAAAATTTTTTCATCCAATATAATTTGTAAATTAAATTTATTTTCCATATTTAATTATTTTACCTGTTGAAGTTAGATTTTTTTTATCTGAGTCTTCGATAAAATATTGAGTTCCTCCTCCAGCACCAAGATGAGGATTTGCAGCTGTCCTACCTTTAGCCATACACATATCTTTAGTAACAATGAAGGCATGTAGTTGTGTTCGCATATCTCTTGCTTTAGGGTTATCCCAATTTCCTTTGTGCGCAACTTGTACTGCATCGTTATAACCTCTAGCAGTCCCTGCCTTTATTACATCAGGTGATGTAGCAAGATAATTTCCTGGAGCACTACCATGTGGATACAAAGTATATAAAACAGTGCCTTTTTTTACTACTACATTTTTATATGCATCTACACCAGAATAAGGTGCCGATCCTTGCCATGACCGAGCTGTTTTTGAGGGATCTTTACCTTCACAAGGATTTCCATGGCAAGGTTTCTTTTTAGGAGGTACTCCTCCTTTACTTCCCTTTCCACTACCATTTTTAGAACCTTTTCCGCCAGATAAGCCTCTCGGATCAACCCAATCAATAGGATTCGGCGCATAAGCATAAACATTATGCCCACCTAAAAGCCCAATTGGATCTTTAGAAATAAAGCGCCCAACGTAAGGCGAGTAGTAACGATGACGGTTATAATGAAGCCTTGTTTCTTCATCAAAATACTGCCCTTGGAAGCGAATATTATTTGAAATGATTTCACTATTTTCAAAGAAGTTTGATTTCACTTTCTCTGCTTTACATTCACCCCAAGCTTTATATTGTGCCTTCCAAATGAACTGACCACTAAGATCACTCATCTCGTGTGGAGTCCCCAAATGGTCACAGTGATAGAACCAAACATCATCAAAGCCTTGACTACTCTGAGTCTTCTTCCAAAGTAAATCACGAGTAAAACTATATTTATCATCCCAAACAGGTGTTGTATGCACCTGTATAGGCGTTTGATAAACAGCTTGAATTAAGGGAATAAAGCTGTCTTTTTCATAAAGATAATGCTTGGTATATGACTCATTTGACTCATATGCTAACGTATCACCATCCCATCCATAAACAAAATCCAGCTCTTGACCTGTATGATGGTGCTTACTTCTTTTTGCTATAGTCAAACTACTTTATTATTCATACAAGATTCGAAAAAAACTCGAAATAACTCATCGACTGAGTCGATCAACCATTCTTTACGCTTACGTTTAACCCATGCCCACATGTGTTCTATAGGATTTAAATCAGGGCTGTATGCAGGAAGCCAAAGAATTTTATGCCCTTGTTGTTCCAATAACTCCTGAATATCTGCTCTTTTATGAAATGCTGCATTATCCATAACCACTACACTATTTTCTGGTAATGCTGGTATGAGGAATTGCTCAATCCAAAAATGAAAAACATCTGAATTGATTTTGCAGTCAAATAAACCGACTGAAAATAACTTACCCTCATGGATTGCTCCAATGGCATTGGTCTGATTCTTTAATTGCCAATTATATTGCCATAAACAGGGTACTCCTTTTCGTGAGTAGCCATGAGGTCTATAATCATGTGACTTAAAACCACTTTCATCCAGATAAATAATCGGATGGTTTTTTTCTAATTCATTCACTTGCAGAATAAATTTATCCCTAAGCTTTGTATCTGCTTTAGGATGGCTTAACGTCTTTTTTTAACTGTAATATTTAAGCGCTTTAATGCAGCACCAATAGATGAAACACCACAATTAAAACGTGCAGCACGTTCATATTGATAAGCATCAGGATACTTTTCAACATCTTCACGTAAAGCATCATCGTTAATTTTAGAAGGTTTACGTACACGAGTTTTTTTAATCTCTATACGTTTCTTCCATTCAACAATGGTATTTTTATTAATTTCAAATTGTGCAGCTACCGCTCGAATAGAATAACCTTCCTCAAGCTTAGCTAAAATTTTACGTCTAAAATGTTCTGAATAACTCATTGCACCATTGTATTGGTTTTATAATGATTTGACTATAAACGTCGCCCCATCGCATCGTAACGATATTCAGCCGTATATTCAGTATTACGACTTCGAACCAAACGACCTAAAACATCCCAAGATAAGTTTAAATCCCCTTGATTTGATTTTTGAGCAGTCAACTGTCCATAAGCATCATATTGATATTGTTGATCTAAATATTGACGAACAACATTATTGACCAATTTCAAATAGCCATACTGGTTTTCATCTGTTCTACGTTCGTGAATTTGATTTTGCTGTTCCAGATGTCGGTCTATTAAATTACTCGCAGGGTCAAAACTAAATTTTTCTTTACATAATTTCGACGTTGCTTCAAGTAAACGTCCAAGTGGATCATATTTATAATGAATATCACCACGACGGCTGTCCTGAATTTGAGCAAGCTGACCAGATTTATCATAACGATAGACACGTGATAATAGACTTGTAGTGTCTTGAACAGCATTTTGTTCTTGTTGCAATTGTGCATTTGCATAGCCACTTTCATGGCCTTGTACGATTTGTTGCTGACTCAACCGTCCTTGTTCATCAAAGTGTTCAAATTGGCTTAAACCGTTTGCATAATGTCGTGCAATTTCGCGATGCAAATCATCGCGTTCGAAGCTAACAATATCTTGGCCATTTAAAATTAAGCTATGGACATGACCCGTTCCATAAGTCAACCAATCAATATCTTGTCCATCTGGGCGTATCGTTTTAATACGGTCATTGATTTCATCGTAGCCATGTTTCCACACCGCTGTCATATGAGTTTTATTGTCTTGAATGTGCTCTCGAACTAAATTACCCACAACATCGTAGAACCACTCAACCTTACTCTCAGCATTTTTTGCCAATAAAATTTGGCCATGACTGTTATAGGCAAACTCTTCTAACTGCTGTTCTTCTAATTCATTTTGACCTTTGTATCCAAAACCAGAAGTACGTTGTTCAAGTCGCCCCATACTATCCATAACGAAGTGCTGAATACGATCTTTTGGTGCCAGCTTTCCAGACAAGTTTTGCCCTTGAAGCATAGCAACTTCGATACTGGTTTGAAGTTGACCATTTGTCTCATCATATTCATACAGGGTTTCTTTACCATCAAAATCAATTTCTTTGATTAAACGACCAGCTACATCATAAAAGAACTCAAAGGCCGCACCATTTTCATTGATTAATCGTTTGAGTCGGCTTAACTTATCCCACTCATATTTAATCTTATACCCCAGAGGGTCAATACGATAAGAAATTAGACCTGCTGGGTCATAGTCATAACGTATTTTTTTCCCAGTTGGATCGATATACACCAACAGTCGGCCTTCGGCATCATGAATAAAATGTTCTTCTAATACATCGCTATATTTAATCTTTTCTAATTGACCAAACGAGTTTAATGGTAAACCTTGTTCAAGAGGTTCTCTTTTTTCAGCCGTAAAATCACTATAAAAATATTCAACTTTATTTTTTAAAGCATTCTCGACTGAAGTCACTCGCCCCCTGAGGTCATACTCCCATTTTGTTTCTTTACCTGAACAGTCGGTATAACTGATTAAGTTTCCTTGGTCATCATATTTTAATTGTTTGCTTCCACCTTTCGCATCTGTGATTTGTATAGGAAGACCCATAGCATTGTAGTTGTACTTTGTTTCTCTTTTTAACGGATCAATTTCTTTTATTATGTTTCCTGAACCATCATATTCTTTAAACCAACGACCTTGTTCAGCATCTACCATACCAATGAGTTGATCCTGATCATCATAGTCATAGTGGATGGTCGCCCCATCAGGTTGAATAATTGTGGTTAAGTTACCATTCTCATCAAATTCATATTCATTGACAGCTGCGTCAGTATCAATATGTCTAACTACACGACTACATTCATCTCTGAAATACCATTCTTCCAGCCCATCAGGATAAACAATACGGTAGGTATAACCATCAATATCATAGTAATATTCTGTTTCATTACCATATGCATCAATAACATAGGTAAGACGAATATTCTCATCCCACTCTAAGCGAACCTCAGAGCTACCATCATCTGCCCATTCATGATATGCCTTAGAAGTCGGTGCAATGCCATCGTATTCTAAATTCATACCGCGACCTGTAAGATCGGTATAACGTGTTATAAGATGATGATGATATTGGTAATAATAACTTGCGCCATTTTCAGTAATGGCTTCAATTAAATCGCCTTTGTCATTGTAGTTATAGCTTGCTAGTGGACGTTTTAATTCTCCCTTTTCAATTGCCCAAACATCTTCAACCTTACCTTGACTATTTATGCTAAATGCGATGTGTAGCAACAATTGGGATTTATGTTTAATTAAAATATCTGAAATATAAGACTTATTATTGATCTTATGGTCATAACGAACTGCTGCCGTCATTCCATTTTTATACTCAATTATTGATAATCGGTATTCATCATTATATTTTTCAAAGATGTGCTTCTCATCTGTACCAAATGAAATCATTTGTACATTTTCAGAAATCACACTGTAATAAAATCCTTCCTGTTGATCATGAATACTTTCCCCAACATTAATATCCGCTAAAGCAATTGGGCGCGCATCTGCCCCAATATACTGCAACCCTTTTAATTGACGGATATGTCCTTCTTTCTGTTCTGTTTCTTCTATATATTCTGTTTTATTAATAATGCGTGACATAAATGGCGTAAACCAACGCGCTCCAAACTCACCATCATCCAGTTGATACAAATTTGAAGCGTAGGTTCTAGAGAGAACAAAGCTAGACAAAGCAAATTCATATGCATCTACATGAGTTAAGAATTCAGTTCCTAAAGCATAACTGATACTTCTTTTAGTTTTAGTCACTGGCTTGGTTTTACTTCCATTTACACCAGTTGTATTCAGTGGACAACTATCATTCGGATTGTTATTGGCACCCTTCTGATTTTGAATAGTTTCCAATTCCCCACTTGGTCTTTTTTTATCTTTCTGTGAAGTTTGATTCGGTTTAATTGCAACCGTCTTTTTTGCCTTCTTCAGTTTAAATTTTTTTGCAGCTATCGAAAGTTTTTGTAATAACCAAGAAAAACTCATAGCTGTATTTGGATCGGCCAAAGGCGCTAATTTTGACGGTACAGTATTACTAAATTTTCTGAAAACTCCAATTTGCTTGTTAAGCAAGGCTTTTGTATCTGATCCTATGAAATAGGTTGCAGTACCAGCTCCTAAATTTCCATACTCTTTTCCAACAGCAGAAAGACCACTCGCTAAGAAAGAAACACCATGTGAAAATGCTTTTCCAGTATCACGAAAAATATTGTCACCAGCTTTAGATAAACTGGCTTTTGCATTTTTAATGTCACTCCTTGAATTAAAAACTTTTCCAGTTAAAATTTTGCTCATACCATCAGCAAAATTATTGCCAAGCTCTTTAGCTTTGCCACCACAATCATTAACTGTCTTTTTAACTAAAGGCTGTGCCTTATCTGCAAATTTATCCAGCTCCCCTGCTACACGCTCATTAACATGATTAGTTAATAATTCAATAATAACATCAGGTATTTGTTTAGTTAAATTTTTGGATTTCAGTGTTTTCAATGCTGGTCTAAGCGCTGTGCGAGCTGCGGCCATCCCGGGAGGTAAAGGAATCACTCCAACTAAATCAATTCCTAGGTTTAGCCAATCGGGGAATCCTGGATTTGGCTTCTTCGTAATTTCAATGACATCATAAACAGCATCTGTTAATGAAATAATATTTCCTATTACTGGTAAGCTTCCTGCAACATTTTTAAGAGTATCTAAATCAACAACACCCCCTGTATTTTGCTTTAGCCATTGATTAATTTTTTTTGTCCCAGCATTCACATCTGCCATTTTAATTGTATTAATTGGTGCAACTGCTGCTTTTCCAGTATTACTTCTCGTACTTACTTTTGTTTGTTGTTTCTGCGCTGTTTTTGGTGGATTAGCCATTCTTCTAATTCTCAATTCTTACTTAAATGTTAAATTCATAGCGTTCATCGGGTTACTATTGATCAAAGTTGTGCTTTGACCCGTGGTATTTGAAGCTTTTTGTCTTAATGGATTTTTGATTGGTTCTAGGCTATTGCTAGCAACAACTCCTTGCACCCCATTGGCTATACTTTGCCCTTTAGAATTTTGTCCAAGTGCTTTGGGTACAAAGCTGGCGATTTGATTGGTCAACTGCGTTTCAGCACCTTGTTTTAGCATTGGGAGCAATGTCTTTGCCCCTCCATCTTTCAACATGCTGGCTGCTCCAATTGTTTTCTTAATTGTCTCAGGATTGGTAAATGCTTGACCTAATGTTTTCTTCGCTTCACTTACTGCATTTTTTAGTACAGATTCAGCCTTCCCCATTAAACTTTGTGCATCAGGATCATTTTCATTTGGCCACATAGGTGGTCGTTTAAAGTCACTCGCTTCATCCCATGGATTACGTTGATCTTCTTCAAATACAACTTTGGCTGCGCCTGTCGCTAATCCTGAAACACGGACAAAACCTTTATTATCCAGTTGCCCTTTAAATTGCTTACCAAGTGAATCAGTAACGGTATAGCCGCCCTGTTTGACAAAATCGCCATGAGCATAATCATGTAATAACTCAAGTACACCCTGACCACGCTTCGGTGGTGGTGGTAAACTTGATTTGGTACTCGCTGTCGCCCCACTTTGGAACACATGCTGTGCTGCATTCACTCTAAATTCACCGCCTGTTTTCGGGAAAATCCCAGAACCATTTAAGGTGATTTGTGATGTAGCCCCTGTGATGACAATCTCTTTAGGACTGCTGATTTCGATACGGTCCTCAGTCGAGGAAATAATGATGCCTTTTTTAGCAAGTATATCCAACGCATCGGATTGAGCTTGGATCTCAACTTTACTCTGTGCTGCTACGGCTTTGATCCCACCTTGAGCAGCAAACAAGCTCAGTTTGTTTTGCGCCTGAGCAATCCAGTTCTTTTGAGTGCTGAAGTTGATGCTATCGCCTGCAATCTGATTAATTTGTGAATCAGCAGAGAAATGAATATCTTCAGCTGTACTTAGCGCAATTCCGTCAGGTGAATTGAGCAATAAAACTGCCTTTTTGAATTTTGCAATTTTTTGTTCGAGTTGTTCTGCAAATTCTTTAAGCTGCTCAAGCGATTCAATTTCATCAGTCTTTTGATTTTTAGCAATATCACTTAAAGCTTTACTGTTCGTCTGACTACCTTCCAGTTGTTTCTTGGCAATTTCAGCATCTAGATGCTCACCTTTGGCTTGATCTTGTTTATACGTGGAAACAAGTAAGCCTTGCCCAGCACGGACAGCTCCCCACTGGTCAGTACGCAGTTCAAAACCTTCACCTCGCCCTTCACTCGTGTCCGTTTCTTTAGGATGGCTCAAATTCCCTAAGTTCAGTTGTGTTGCACCATGACTGCTTTGTAGTTGGGTACTGATCTGACCCGTCGTGTCATCAAAGCGTAGTTGCCCAAAGCCCTCTCCTTGAACCTCTTTTGATCGGATCCCTGCCAGTTTTTTGGTATCAGGCAGTTTGCCTGTATTGTCAAACTTGCTTGGATGACGTTGTGCTTCATGGATGCGCCCCACGACAAAGGGTCTGTCGATATTGCCATCAAAGAAGTCGATAACCACGATTTCACCAATACGCGGTAAGAAGCGTGCACCATAACCTTCACCTGCCCAAGGTGTGAGCACATCAACCCAAGCAGAATCTGTGTCATTGTCATTTGAACCTGCACCGCCATCGTGAGTATTGTCTTCACTACGCGTGAACAGGAAACGGACTTTAACACGCCCCCATTCATCCACGTGAATTTCTTCACCACTTGGCCCAACCACTTTCGCACGTTGTGGTGATGCAATAGGCCGTTGTCGCAGCGGATTGTACTCTGGAACAATACTGATATTACGTCGTTGTAAGACGAGGTGATTGGCTTGGCGTTCTTCTTTATTATTTATTGTAATTTCAGCCTGTTGCCAATTGGTTTGTTTCAACAAAGCTGTGATTTGATCGGTCAAATCTTTAGGCAAATTATTCTGATTATAGAATTTTTTAGATGTGATTAAGAATTCTTTGTCTGAACCACTATGCTGATCAATTTCAGGGTGCTCATTGAGTTCAAACCAGTAACCCACTTGTGCATCTCGTACGGTCGAGGTAGCCATAAATTGTTTGGCTTGTAAGTCGTAATAGTGACCAAGATTTTGATTAAACTTTTCAATCTGACCATTGCCTGATTTGGTCGTTCCATCTTCACCTTTAAGATCTTGTATCCATGCAGGTGAGAAATGCCATGCCTGCTCTAAACCTAGGCTGGCGTTGTCTTGATTATCACTATGGCTATGTTTGCTTTGAACTGAACCCGCACCTTCTTCTACTTCTAAAGTATTTGCTTGCCAATGTTGAATATGGACAGATGTTGGTTGTATAGAACGCTGCCCGACAAAATTTGTAATCGAATCACTGCTTTCTACAGCACTGCTACGATGGAAGCGAATATTCTGACGCTCTAAACTTTGATATTGGGCGTTGTCATCAATCAGTCTAAGTTTTTGCGGCTGAATGGGTTCACTTGAACTGGACACTTTGAGCTGAGACTCATCAATAAGCCAGTTAATCCCCTCTGAAGAGAGCAGCCTTTGAATAAATTCACTGTCCAACTCATTCGCTTGCATAATGAATGGGCGCACATCATATTCTTTGCTTAAACCACTTTTATCCAAAATCAAACTTGAAGCAAATAAGGGACTACGTTGCTGCCACTCAGCAAAAATAGTTTGAACCACATCAACAACAGATTTCGCCATGAAAACTCTAGAGTTACGTCGATGCTTCCATAAGGCTGTCGGGTCTTCCACGGTTAAACGATATATAGTTAAAGCGCCATCGCTTGCCCCTACATCCGCCTTGGTGATGATGCCCGAAATACGATTGAGTTCTGATTTATCAGTGACAATATCGACAGCCACCTGACTACCAATAAATTGCTTTAACGGAATATGAGCTGAGGTAGATAAGCAAAGGAGCTGTAACTCTATACCTGCATTCAGTTCATGCGTTCCATCTATGCGCTGAAGGAATACTTGTTCGTTAAGCGAAGTATTGCTGAACTGAATATGAATGGCACGTTTTTGTGCACTAAGTCCAAGTTGCTCTATTGCAGCATAAATATTATTGGGCATCGTTATTATTAAATTTTAAGTTGTGGCTGATTGTACAAAAGTCTCAAAAAATTTCTTTAATTTTTTGTAACTTTAATAAAATTTTTAAATTTCAGAACCTTTTTTCCAATAAATGACCGATCCATCTGTAAGTTTCTATTTTTCTAGTTTTGATATTATCCCAGTCATATTCAGCCTTAACCCAATTCATTCCTTTATCCGCCATAGAAGTATTAAAATTTTATTTTCTTCAAACTGGTTTGCAATTTACTCAAACTTCGTTTAACCCATTAACAATTACAGTATTCTACATAACCCGTAATTCTTGAAGCTGTTGCTTATCAGGCAATATAGGCATTCCCCAATAGATGATACAGTAGGCTACTACCAATAGCTTATACATAGTAGCAATTGATCTGCTATCGACAGACAGTTTAGATCATCACTTTATGCAGGATAAATAAAGATGAAGCACATCAATTATTATTCGAAAAAAAGACCCCATTATTCACGTTAGATTTTTGAATTGAGATCTAGCCAGCTTATGTATATCAATATATGGCATAGAATTAATTACACAGGAAAGATGAGAAAATCTGAATGCAAAATTATAAAAATAATAGTTTATTATAAGTTATACGCGTGATTTATTGATTATCTCTGCAAATTTCAACGGTTGTATTGGTCAAGAGTTAAATGAAGCTTGCAAATTTCCAGATTTGGTATAGCTCAAATTACATTAAGTTATACATAAAAATTAAAAACTGAGTGTGTATAGTTTCTTTGAATCATCCTATTTTATAATATGTTTTATCCTCAATTCTTTTGGCTTTAATTCCCTCAATCCACATAAACAATGAAAATAATTTAAACCCTATTTTTAAATAGTTTAACGTCACACTACCCAAGACTTGATCATAAAAAGCACCATTAGCTCCCCTATGCACTTGTTTTGGTGCAACTCTAAAAACACTTAGAATCACTCAATTTCACCAAAGCTTTACTCTCAACCAATTGATTTATAGCAATTATAACCAAAAATAAATCAAATTGATTAGATTGGCATAGATTCTGCTTTTTTGTATTCCATCATGTATACAAGTTGGAATGCAAAAAATGAGTCAGAACAAATGCATTGGCTGGACACTTCAAGAATGGCAAACCGCTTATCTCAACCAAGATGTTCATCTTGAAGATTTAATCGACTATGTAGCGCAATTACCACAACCTGATCATGCATGGATTTCAATTGCTACGACAGAAATACTTTCCCAACAAATTGAAGCCTTAAAGCAAAAAGCAGATCAAGCCACAGAGCTCAGCAAAGAATTGCCTTTATACGGTATTCCATTTGCAGTGAAAGATAACATCGACGTTGCTGGTTTTGTCACCACGGCCGCATGCAAGGCCCTGACAACTGTTGCTACGCAAGATGCTGAAACCATTCGACTGCTTAAAAATGCAGGGGCCATTGTTGTAGGAAAAACCAATTTAGACCAATTCGCAACGGGGCTTGTCGGGACACGCTCTCCCTTTGGCGCGGTCAGCAATACCTTTAATGCTGACTATGTCAGTGGTGGCTCTAGCTCTGGTTCAGCCAGTGTTGTTGCTCGTGGCTTGGTGCCCTTTGCACTCGGAACAGATACTGCAGGCTCTGGCCGTGTTCCTGCTGCATTTAACAATATTATTGGGCTAAAACCGACTAAAGGCCGTTTTTCAAATCGTGGTCTACTCCCCGCCTGTAAAAGCTTGGACTGTATTTCGATTTTCGCATTAACGGTAACAGACGCCGACACCATTGCCCAAATGGTAGAACACTACGATGCGCTAGATAGCTATTCACGCCAGCACCCCAAAACTACACCTGCGAAACTCTCGGCTAAACCACATTTTGCTATTCCCCAAAAACTGGAATTCTTTGGAGATGACCAAGCTAAATATGCCTTCCAACTGGCTGTAGAACAGTTAAAAGTTCTCGGGGCTGAAATTACTGAAATTGATTTTTCAGCGTTTGAACAATTAGCAGCCCAACTCTATCAAGGCTCATGGGTGGCAGAACGTACAGCGGCGGTTGCTGAGTTGTTGGCGCAGCAACCCGATGTTTTCGATCCGACAGTACGTGCAATCATTCAAAAAGGTCATGATTTTAGTGCAGTCGATGCCTATAACGCAGAGTACTTAAAGCAGGACTTAAGCCGAAAAATTCAAGACACTTTGGCCCAATTTGATGCATTGATTGTTCCTACCTCCCCAACCATTCATACCCTTGCGGAAATGGAACAGTCACCGATTAGTCTGAACTCTGAGTTTGGGACTTATACCAATTTTACCAACCTCGCCGATTTAAGTGCCCTCGCCCTGCCCGCGGGTTTCCGCACCGACGGTTTACCTTTCGGCATCAGCCTAATTGCACCTGCATGGTATGACCAAGCTCTGATTGAATTTGGGAAAATTTGGCAGACGCATTTGAACTTAAAGCTGGGTGCCTTAGACCGATATGCATCTATTCCAAAGCTACAGAACACAGTCTCTCCACATCATATCAGTGTTGCGGTGGTTGGCGCACACCTGACAGGAATGCCGTTGAACTTCCAATTGCTCACACGTGATGCCGTGCTTGTGGAAACCACGCATACCGCTGAGCACTATGCCCTGTTTGCACTAAATGGCACGATCCCGCCTAAACCCGGTCTAGCCCGAGTCGATGAACACGGTCAGCAAATCATTGTTGAACTGTGGGATGTACCCACCGCACGCTTTGGAGAGTTTGTCGCAGAGATTCCGACACCACTGGGCATGGGCAATGTCGAACTGGCAGACGGTCGATGGGTTAAAGGTTTCATTTGCGAACCTTATGGCTTAAACGATGCCGAAAACATCAGCCACTTTGGTGGTTGGCGCGCCTATATCCAGCACCGTAACAACTCAAAAGTAGAACAAGCTTAGTCAAATTTAGGAACTTTAAAATGTTTAAAACTGTATTGATTGCAAATCGTGGCGAAATTGCCGTACGTGCAATTCGCACTTTAAAAAAACTGGGGATGACCAGTGTAGCGGTATATTCAGACAGTGACCGTTACGCACAACATGTCAAAGACGCGGACATTGCCATTGCTTTAGACGGCTTAAAACCATCTGACACTTATTTAAGCATTGAAAAACTGATTCAAGCCGCACAAAAAACAGGGGCTGAAGCTATTTTCCCAGGCTATGGCTTTTTATCAGAAAGTGCTGAATTTGCAGAGGCTTGTGAGAAAAATAATATTGCCTTTATGGGGCCAACCGCGACACAAATTTTAGAGTTTGGTTTAAAACACCGTGCACGTGAACTTGCGGCTGCTGCACAGGTTCCTATGACACCAGGGACAGGGTTACTTGAAAGCATAGAGGAAGCAATTTCTGCGGCTACAGAGATTGGTTATCCCATCATGCTGAAAAGCACCGCAGGCGGTGGTGGTATTGGTCTCACCCGCTGTGATAATGAACAAGCCTTAGTTGAAGCTTATGAAAGCGTCAAACGTTTAGGCGCACAATTTTTTAAAGATTCGGGCGTATTTTTAGAACGTTTTATTGACCGTGCACGCCATGTCGAAGTTCAGATTTTTGGTGATGGTCAAGGTCAAGTGGTTGCATTGGGTGAACGCGACTGTTCATTGCAACGTCGTAACCAAAAGGTGGTGGAAGAAACCCCTGCTGCTCATCTGCCCGAAGCCACACGTCAAAAAATACATCAAGCAGCAGTTGAACTCGGCAAATCGGTCAATTATCGCAGTGCAGGTACGGTCGAATTTATTTATGATGCTATACGTGATGAATTTTACTTCCTTGAGGTCAATACCCGACTACAAGTGGAACATCCTGTCACTGAGATGGTGACGGGTTTAGACCTGATTGAATGCATGCTTAAAGTCGCTGCGGGCGATACACTGGATTGGACTGCACTTAGCAACATCCAACCGCAAGGTGCGGCAATTGAAGTGCGTATTTATGCAGAAGATCCAGTTAAAAACTTCCAACCTAGCCCGGGTGTACTGACAGAAGTTGCATTTCCAGACAATTGTCGTGTTGATACATGGGTTTCAACAGGAACAGAAATTTCGCAATATTTTGACCCGATGATTGCCAAAATCATCGTACATGCGGACACCCGTACACAAGCCATTGAGCAACTAAAAAATGTACTCTCTCAAACTCGTTTAAATGGCATCAGCACCAATTTAGACTATGCGCATAGCGTGATCTCTGATGAACGCTTTGCACAAATGCAAATCTGGACGCGTTTGCTAGACGACTTTGACTACGTACCGAATGTGATTGAAGTACTCCAAGCTGGCACGCAAAGCTCGATTCAGGACTTTCCGGGACGTGTGGGCTATTGGGATATCGGTGTACCACCCTCGGGTCCTATGGATGACTATGCTTTTCAATTGGCCAATCAAATTGTAGGGAATGATACTAGCGCAGCAGGCTTCGAGTTTACCCTACAAGGCCCAAGCCTCAAGTTTCATCAAGACAGTGTGATTGCACTGACAGGTGCACCATGCCCTGCGCAACTGGATGATAAGCCCGTGACCTTTTGGCAGCCGATTCACATTCGCGCAGGTCAAGTACTCAGCTTAGGACAAGTCGAATCTGGTTGCCGTAGCTATTTAGCCGTTCGTCATGGACTCGATGTTCCCCTATATTTGGGCAGTCGTTCGACTTTTGCTTTAGGGAACTTTGGCGGGCATGCAGGACGCGTGCTTCGTGCAGGTGACATGATCAAACTCGTCAACACAACCCATCCAAATAGCGATACACCTTTAGCCACGCAAGAACCACAGGCTCTATCTCCTGCACTCATTCCAAGCTATGGCAGAGAATGGCAAATTGGGGTGCTATATGGACCACATGGTGCACCTGACTTTTTTAAACCCGAATATATTGAAGAGTTTTTTGCTTCCGAATGGAGCGTACACTTCAATTCCAACCGTCTAGGCATCCGACTGTCAGGGCCAACACCAAGCTGGGCACGTGAAAATGGCGGTGAGGCAGGACTCCACCCATCCAATGTCCATGACTGTGAATATGCCATTGGTGCGATTAACTTCACAGGCGACTTCCCTGTCATTCTCGCCAAAGATGGGCCAAGTCTAGGGGGCTTCGTTTGCCCTGTAACCATTGCTAAAGCTGAACTTTGGAAAGTGGGTCAGCTTAAAGCCGATGATAAAATCAGCTTTTATCCTTTAACTGTTGAACAAGCCAATGCTTTAGAACAACAACAAATTGAACGGATCGAAAACTTTGCTCACGCAGCCCTTAATTCTGAGCTGCCAAGCAGTGATATTCCAACATCCGCAATCCTTGCCAGCTTAGAAGCAACTGACGTGTCCCCACGCACGGTATACCGCCAAGCGGGTGACAGCTACATCTTACTGGAGTACGGTGACAACGTTTTAGACTTGGCCCTGCGCTTGCGCGTTCACCAATTGATACAATTAATCCGCGCAGCCAATATTAAAGGCATATTGGAACTGTCCCCCGGTGTACGCTCGCTGCAAATCAAATATGATGGACTCACGCTTCCACAGCATCAATTGATCGAATTTCTACTCAAACTTGAACAGCAAATGGGAGATTTAAGCCAAATTAAGATCCCGTCACGGATCATCCATCTGCCGATGGCATTTGAAGACAGCGCAACTTTAGGTGCCGTTGAACGCTATCAAGAAAGTGTCTGTGCCAAAGCGCCTTGGCTACCGAACAATGTCGATTTTATTCAACGCATAAATGGTTTAGACAGTCGTGAGCAAGTCAAAGAAATTATTTTCAATGCCCATTACCTCATTTTAGGCCTCGGCGATGTTTACCTCACCGCCCCATGTGCAGTCCCGATTGACCCACGCCATCGCTTATTAAGCTCGAAATACAACCCTGCACGTACTTTTACCGCTGAAGGTACCGTAGGCATTGGCGGCATGTATATGTGTATCTACGGCATGGACTCTCCAGGCGGCTACCAACTGGTCGGACGCACCCTACCCATCTGGAATAAGTTTAAAAAGAACAAACAGTTTGGCGACAAAGAATGGTTCCTAAACTTTTTTGATCAAATCAAATACTTCCCCGTATCTGAGTCAGAGTTAGAGCAATGGCGTGCCGACTTTGAAAATGGACAAGCACAAATTCAAATTGAAGATACTGAATTTGACTATGCCGCGTATTTACAACTGCTGGAAGATGAAAAAGACAGCATTGCCGAATTTAGAGCACAGCAACAACAAGCTTTCAGTGCTGAAGTCGGCTTATGGAAAGAAAGTGTTGATCATCAAGAACATTTGATTGCAGAAATACCTGATGAGACCGACTACAGTGCCTATGCAGCGCTACATGCTTCGATGACCGGTAATATTTGGAAAATATTAGTGGAACAAGGTCAGATTGTGAAAAAAGGGGAAACCATTGCTATTATTGAAGCCATGAAAATGGAATTACCGGTGTACGCTGCGGATGATGGTACTGTCAAAGCCATTATTTGTCGGGCTGGACAAACCGTTCATAGCGGTGAGCCTTTAATTTATATGGAATAGTACATGCCCAATATGACACGTGCAGGTTCAAGTTCAGACAATTTGTCTGAACTTGTTTACCAGCAAATAAAAAACGATATTTTTGATTTCAAATTGATGCCTGGTGAACGTTTTACCGAATCCGAAATCGCCTTGAGCTATCAGGTCAGCCGCACGCCTGCACGGCAAGCGCTATATCGATTGCAACAAGAAGGCTATGTAGAGGTAGCATTTCGTAGTGGCTGGACTGTCCGTCCGTTGAACTTACAATACTACGATGAGCTGTATGAGCTACGCATCATGATTGAGCAGTATGCAATTCGAAAGCTATGCAGCATTGCATCTCAGCCATCAAAGGAAATGAAACACCTACACAAAATTTGGATGGTAACACCTGAGCAGTATCTATCGAGTTTAAAAGCCATGGCGAAAATTGATGAAGATTTTCACTGTGCGTTGGTTCGTGCCATTGGCAATCAAGAAATGATCAAAATTCATCAAGAGGTCAGTGAAAAAATTCGCATTATTCGGCGCCTCGACTTTTCAAAAATGGACCGAATTGAAGCCACCTATGCTGAGCATCAAGCCATTTTGAACCATATAGCACAGCAACAGACGGAGCTTGCCGTTGAAAAGATCAGCGCTCACATTCAACAAAGTCGTGATGAAGTAAAAAAAATTACCTTAGGTATGCTCAGTCAGCATGCTGTTGTGAAAGCAAGTCGCTAAACACTCGATCAATATTCCCCTCTCAAATAAAAAAGGCGCTTCATGCGCCTTTTCTTCAACCTTTGGACTTAAGCAGGAATACGCAGGACTTGGCCTGGGAAAATATCATCTGCATCTTTCAATAGCGGACGGTTGGCCTCAAAAATTTTATTGTACTGGTTGGCATCACCATAAAATGCTTTGGAAATCTTCGATAAGTTATCCCCCGATTTAACCGTGTAGAACTTACTCTCAGGTTCAGGGCTAGCCACAGTGAGTTGATCATCGACTTGTGCAACATGGTCAATATTACCGACAGCTAAAACAATCTTTTCTTTATCAGCTTGACTCTGAACTTGCCCTTTCACGGTCGCCAAATCCGTAGTTGAGTTATAGCTGACTGAAAGTCCCGTCACAGGTAAGCCCAATGCTTTGATATGACCCAATAACTTGTTGGCAATTTCTTGAGCAGATGGCTCTGCTGGTGTGCTTGGTGCGGCTTGAGGCTCAGCTGCTGCTGTGTTTTTCTTACCAATGCCTTTAACAAAATCAAAAAGACCCATGTGTATGCTCCATCTTGTTATATCAGTGTTGTTATAGTGAATGCTCAAAAATGAGACACACTTTTTTATACCCCAAAAAGACAACAGATTTGGTAGCGAAAAGTCCTGTTAAGGTAAAGCTTTGTAAGTTAGCCCAGTAAATATTAGATTTTAAAGGTGAGTTAGGCACTTTGCATTTTTGAAAGGCATAAAAAAGCCACCCAAGTGGGTGGCCTTTCCATTCAGCAAAGCTGAAACAATATGGATTAACCTAGTTTCTTAGAAACGTAGTCAATCGCAGATTGTACAGTTGTGATTTCGTTAGAATCTTCATCTGGGATTGTGATGTCAAAGTCGTTTTCGAAAGACATAACAAGCTCAACAAGGTCTAAAGAGTCAGCACCTAAGTCATCCATGAAAGATGCTTCGTTTTTGATTTCTTCAGCCTTAAGACCAAGTTGTTCTGCAACTGCTTGCTTGATGCGTTGTTCGATATCGCTCACAGGAATTCTCCTCATTGCTTGTGGCGTTTTTAATGCCGTTAGTTTAATTGAATCTTTAAAATTTTGAAAGTTTATCCATCAGCCAATTAGCTCATGTATAGACCACCATTTACATGCATTACCGTACCAGTAATGTAATTTGCTTTGTCTGATGCCAAGAAGCTCACCGCATTTGCAATATCTTGTGGATCACCTAAACGGTTCAAAGCCACTTGATCGCTCATTTTTTTACGGATATCTTCGCTTAATTGCTCAGTCATTTCTGTTGCAATAAAACCAGGTGCCACTGAGTTTACAGTGATTTGACGGCTGCCCATTTCTTTTGCAAGGCTACGGCTAAATGCTTCAATACCAGCTTTCGCTGCTGAATAGTTGGCCTGACCTGGGTTGGCAAAATGCGCAACCACAGAACTAATATTAATAATTCGTCCAAAACGCGCTTTGGTCATACCTTTTAAAACGCGTTTCGACAAACGGTAAACTGCTTTTAAATGGATATTTAAAATGTCATCCCAGTCATCTTCTGACATACGAAGTAACAAATTATCTTTGGTAATCCCAGCATTGTTCACCAAAACCAACACAGGGCCATAGTTTTGTTCAATGTCAGTGACAAGCGCATCAATGGCAGCACCATCACGAACATCGAGCACTTTACCTGCACCGTGTTCACCGAAGCTTGCAGCCAGTTTTTCTGCACCTGACTCAGATGTCGCAGTACCCACAACAAAATAACCGTCTTGAATAAGTTGCTGAGCGATGGCAGCACCAATCCCTCGACTTGCACCTGTCACGAGTGCAATTTTGCGTTCCTGTGTCATGCAATTTTTCCTTCAGCCACTAAAATGGCATTTAGTGCATCTTCCAAGCGTGATTTACTATCGAGTGGAAATGCTTTTTCAATATTAGGTAGACGTTTTGCCAAGTTTGCCAAAACATTACCTGGACCACACTCTGCAACATATTGGATCCCTTGATCCTGAATAAACTGCATTGTTTTAGTCCACTGTACAGACTCATATAACTGAGCGGTAAGTGCTTGGCGAACTTGTGCTACATCTGTAGCAATTTCCGCGCCCACATTTTGTATTACAGGTATGCTAGGCAGCTCAATGGCAGTTTGTTCCAATGCTTCTGCGAACTGTTCTGCAGCAGGCTTCATCAATGAACAATGCGATGGAACAGAAACTGGGAGTGCAATCGCTTTGCCGCTGTTTTCTTTGGCTAAAGCCATGACTGCTTCAACTGCTGCTTTTTCACCAGCAATCACCACTTGACCCTGAGCATTGTAGTTAGCCGCTTCAACTGAACCTTCAGCTTGACTCGAAACTTGTTGGCATAAAGCAACAACTTGCGCATCATCTAAACCTAAGATGGCTGCCATTGCACCCTTACCTTGAGGTACAGCACTTTGCATTAACTTGCCACGCAAGTTTACCAGCTTGACTGCATCACCTAAGCTTAGGCTTCCTGCTGCAACCAACGCACTGTATTCACCAAGTGAGTGTCCCGTCAAATACTTTGGTGCAACACCACCAAGTTCTAACCATACACGCCACAAAGCAATGCTGGCAGTTAACAATACCGGTTGGGTAAATTCAGTTTGGTCTAAACCTTCACCAGATTGTGCAATGTGCCACAAATCGAATCCAACCGCTTTAGAGGCTTCTGCAAATGTTGCTTCAACACTGGCAAATTGTTCTGCCAATTCAGCCAACATGCCAACCTTTTGTGAACCCTGACCAGGAAATACAAAAGCTGTTTTTGTTGCCTGAGCGACTTGATCAAGTTGTTTCGCAGACATAAAAAAGTCCTTTCTTGTCTTTGCTCTCGTTTATGGAGCGAAAATTTAACACTTAATTTAGGTCGATGTAATTGCCAAATACAACAAAAACAGCAGCGATAAAAATTCGACAACAAAAAAAGGGAGCTTTACGCTCCCCTTTTTTCGACTAAGCTTTAAGCTTAATGCTTCGACAATTATTCAGCAGATGCTTTAGCGAATAATTGACGACCACGGTAGATACCATCTTTAGATACGTGGTGACGACGGTGAGTCTCGCCAGTAGCTTGGTCTACAGTTAATGCATTCTCGGTTAAAGCGTCATGTGAACGGCGCATGTCACGGCGAGAGCGACTTTTACGGTTTTGCTGAACGGCCATGATGGCTCCTTACAAATCGAAAAATATGGATCAGAACAAATTCAGTTGTCTTATACGGAAGAGTATAACACAAAAATTAGTTAAGTTTACCCTTCAAACTTGCCAAAACATCAAACGGATTATCCCGCTTTTCTTCAACAAGTTCTTCAACGGCAGGTTGGTGCTTATGTTCACAAGCGTCATGCTTAGCAGACAAAGGCATCAACAATAACAATTCATCTTCTATCAGAGACAGTAAATCAGCCGTCGCAGGCGCATCATAGCTACCTTTTGTCGTTGCTTCACTTTCACCTAAGACGATGAAATCAGCATCCTCATCCAAGCGCTCTATCAGTGACTCATCATCCACTAGAGCTAGATGAAAATCTGAAACCAGTTCAATGTTAACCACGTCTAAACAACGCTGGCATTCAATTGGGACTTGTGTTTCAACGTAACCATCTAGCCACACAATACGATGATACGCATCCATTGATAGCTTACAGTCTATGTTAATCAATTGATCATCAATTGATCCAACAGCTTCACGGGCTATACGAGCAAAGCGAGACAATGGCAGTGTTCCTGACCATGTAAAGCCTTGTTCGGCCCATTTAAACGGCTCAATCTGTGCCGGAAAGGTATTTGCTGACATAATTAAGGCGGCAATTCTACAAATTCATCAGTACTCTGTCAAAGATTAAGATACAATTTTGTACTTATTTAGACAGACCATTTGGGTAACTTAAGTCATGCATCTGTTGCAGCCGCAAACAGAAGTGAGTATTTCATCACTTGTGAGCACAATTTCAACTGTTGATTCTGACATTTCAAACTGCCAAGTGCAACTCTCGACGTGGGAGAATTTGTGCACAGAAGCAGAACAAGTTGATTGGCTCATCTTACACTTTAATCGTTGGTTTTCCCACCTGAATGTCAACTTGGTTAAAGGTGACTTTGAGCCTGAATATTTTCCCGCGATAGACAGCTCTCCTGCTCGTATCCAATTTGCCCATGGTTTTTTTAATAGTGCCTTACATGAAATCAGCCATTGGAGCATTGCAGGAGACAAGCGCCGTCTACTCCCCGACTTAGGCTACTGGTATGCACCCGATGGTCGTACGGCTGAGCAACAAGCTTTATTTGAACAGGTTGAAATTAAACCACAAGCCATTGAATGGTTATTTGCCACAGCTTTTGGTCGGAAGTTCCGTGTTTCCTTAGACAATCTGACTGGTGAAGGGGGTGACGGCAACCGCTTTAAAGACCATGTTTTCGCTCAAGTTCAGGCTTATTTTTCAGGCCAAGCCCAATTACCGCGCGATGCGAAACACTTCATTGACTGTATTTGCCTATGTACTCGTGCTGGCAAAACATTACAGAGCAATGAATTTCAAAGAGAAATGCTCGACTAAATTTAGCACGATTCACATTTTGGTCATTGAACATCACCGAGATAAAGCGCGATAATGTTGAAAAAACCATCAGGAGATAAAAACGATGCTTCATTTAAGAGTCCATCCTGATAACCCTCAAGCACGCTCAATCAGCCAAGCAGTAGAACGGATTCGCGCAGGCGATGTGGTGGTGTATCCGACCGATGCCGCTTATGCTATTGGCTGCCAGATTGGGAATAAAAATGCCATGGAGCGGATTGCTCAAATTCGCGGCCTGGGGGCCAAACATCAATATGCCATCATTTGTGCAGATCTTTCCGATATTGCTACTTACGCCAAAGTGGACAATGCCATGTATCGTTTACTGAAAAACAATACACCAGCCGTGACCACGTTCATTTTGCCTGCAACCAGTGAAGTGCCTAAACGCTTGATGCATCCTAAGAAAAAAACCATTGGTTTACGTATCCCAAGTAACCCAGTGTGCCAAATGTTACTCAAAGAGTTAGGCGAGCCGCTACTAACCAGCACCTTAATCCTGCCGAATCAGGAAGAGCCACTGGATGATCCCTATGACATTGAAATGCAACTATCAAAACGAATTGATGTGTTTATCGACAGCGGGCTGGGCACATTAAGCACCACTAGTATTGTCGACTTATCAGGTGATCATCCTGAAGTGATTCGCCGTGGGCTTGGCGATGTCAGCGGATTTGAGTAATGCGCTGCATTTATTCGCTAGGGAAACTGAATCTCACATTCTCAAGAGATCAACATGACCCTGTTTACGGTTTTACTCAATCTGAATCAATTTTCCCGAGCAACATAATTTATATGTGCAGCGTCCTTGGACGCTTGAGTCCGAGACTTTGGTGAAAAGTCCGAGTTCAATCAACTGCATTATGCGGGAAGAGAATCTGTACAGCTATTTCCTGCCGATCGCGACCATCCAGCAATATTTCAAATACCTTGAACCCAAAAACCTCTGCTTACAGGACAACTGTCAACGCATCATTGAATTTGCTCTACAAGCACCTGAGTAAATCTTTTCTTTGGCGTCAACTGACATTAACTTGAGCTTCATCTACTCTCTTCACTCTTTCAAACCATTTATAAAATTAAAGCGTTGTCCATCACTACTCTAATCTCAATAAATCTGTATCACCCATCTACCTATCTGCAGCAAATCGATTATTTTGCAAACTACAGGACTGCCCTAAGTGTGCCAAGTTCTCTCAAACCCACCCCATTTCTGCAAATTTAGCTACGACATCAGTGGATAAAAAGCATCACAAAAATAAATACTCTCTATTTATTTACAGCTTTTTTTGTTATTTGGTCGGTGAAATCATGTATTCACACTGCAATTTGTTTTACACTAAGCCCTATTAAAATTATGTATTTTTTAAATCACCTCTACTTTTTCTCCTAAGTACTGATTCGAAAAAACATAATCATGCCTTTGAAAATTCGCGTGGCCAATAACTGTAATGAATCAATCCGTCCATAATGCCATGGAAGATCTTCCACAAATCCGTGTTATGGATGAGTGGCATGACTCCATCCCTGAGGATTTATATATTCCTCCCGCTGCATTTGAAATTCTTTTAGAGCATTTTGAAGGACCACTCGACTTTCTGATTTACCTGATTCAAAAAAATGGCTTTGACTTATTACAGTTAGATATTGCCCCGATTGCAGCGCAATACCTGTCTTATATGGATGCCATGAAGTCGCTTAACATTGAGCTGACAGCAGACTATATGGTGATGGCCGCGCTCTTGGCTGATTTAAAATCACGTTTGCTGTTGCCAAAAGCACCCAATACAATCCAAATTGAAAAAGATCCAAAACAAGAGCTGATTGACCGTTTAGAAACTTATCTCCGTATTAAACAAGCTGCTGAACGCTTGGGGCAAATGCCTATATTAGAGCGAGACACCTTCTCAACCAATGTCAGCTTAGGCCAAACTCTAGATAATAATGACGGTCATAATGTGCAACAGCTACGTGATGCCCTGTTTTGTGTATTTAACCGACCTGAGCCGATCACCCATCAAATTGCACAAGAACCTGTTTTACTTGAAGAGCGCATGGCTTTTATTGAAAGCAAAGTCGCTTCAGGTGAAGTTTTAGTTTTTGAATCTTTGCTGCGTCCCATCCAAGGTCGGATGGGCATGGTCGTGACGTTTATGGCCATTTTAGAGTTAACCCGTCAGCAACGTATTCAAATTGTGAGTTCAGGTGTTGAAGCACCACTTTCGATACAAGGAGTCAAAAAATAATGTTAGAACAAACCGCTCCTGTAACGAACGAAGATAACTTGCATGAAGTACTGATGCAGTTAGAAGCGATTATTTTTGCCAGTGATGCGCCTGTTTCACTTGCACGATTGAAAGAATCGTTCCAAAATCAATATAGCAAACAAGATTTACGCCAGTTTTTACAACAACTTGCCATGCTACAACATGGTCGTTCGATTGAACTGATTGAAACTGCTCAAGGTTTTCGTTTTCAGGTTCGAGCAAAATACCGTCAAATTGTTGCTCAAACGTGGCCAGAGCGACCAACTCGCCTCTCGCCATCGCTACTCGAAATGTTGGCCGTGGTTGCTTATCATCAACCCGTCACTCGAGCAGATATAGAACAAATTCGAGGAGTCTCAAATAACAGTCAACTGTTACGCACGTTATTTGATTGGAACTGGATTAAAGAATCTGGTTTTCGTGAACTCCCAGGAAGACCTGCGTTGTTAGTTACGACGCCCCAATTTTTAAATGCATTTGGCCTAAATTCTTTAGGTCAGTTGCCTCCCCTGCAGGATGCCAAGGAAGCTTTTATGGCGCTCGATGCGAATGCACCGAAGTCGTAAATAGGTGAACTGTTGATGATAATTTCTAAGGTTATGCTGTCATGAGTGAAAAGTTGCAAAAGGTACTCGCACGAGTTGGTTTGGGTTCTCGCCGTTATATGGAAGAAGTCATTGCCGCTGGTCGTGTGAGTGTCAACGGCCAAGTTGCCCAAGTAGGCGAACGTATTGAACCAGGTGATGAGCTTCGCATCGATGGTCGTAAAGTATCGTTCCAAATTGAAGATGAAATTCGTCGTCGTGTTCTGATTTACTATAAACCAGAAGGCGAAATTTGTTCACGTAACGACCCTGAGTCACGTCCAACAGTATTTGATCAATTACCTGCAATCGCGAATGATCGTTGGGTGATGGTTGGACGTCTGGATATTAACTCAACAGGTCTACTGTTGTTCACAAATGATGGCGAACTCGCGAATCGCTTGATGCACCCATCAAATGAAGTTGAACGTGAGTATGCTGTACGTGTTATGGGTGAAGTGACGCCTCAAATTAAGAACAACATGCTCAAAGGTGTGGTGTTAGATGATGGCCCAGCGAAGTTTGAGTCATTCTCTGAAATTGGCGGTGAAGGGATTAACCGCTGGTATCAAGTGGTGGTAAAAGAAGGTCGTAACCGCGAAGTACGTCGTATTTTTGAATCGCAAGGTTTAAAAGTCAGCCGTCTACTCCGTACACGTTATGGCACGGTTATTTTACCACGCGAACTACGTACGGGTCGTTGGATGGAATTGGACAAAAACGACATCGACAACTTAACCAAAGCGGTTGAGTTAAAACCACGTCAAGGCACTGGCTTATACGGCATGGCAAAACGTCGTACTGAACGTATGCAAGAAAAACCAATGGCTGCACGTCGTGGTGGTTTCTTACGTCAGCAGCGCCGTGACAATGAAGATGAAGGCCAACAACAAGCGAAGCCTGCCTTCAACCGTGATCGCCGTGAAAATCCAAATGGTCACAGCCAGCGCCGTCAAGACAATACGCAAGCGGCTTATGGTCAACGTGAACCACGTCAAAACTCAGGCTATGCACAGCGCGACAGTCGTCCAGACAACTTTGGCAACAAAGGCACCTATGGTCAGCGTGATACACGTGACGAAAATGCACCCCGTAAACCTTTTGGAAATAAAAGCTTTAGGAAATTTTAATTTCTAAAGTCAAAATTTGAGCCACTTTCGAGTGGCTCTTTTTATATGTGTTTACGGTGCAATAAGATCACTTTGTGTTCCGAAGTGCGAAGAAGATGTAAACCCTCATAAAAACGCCCAATTTATTGAGCGTTTCATTATCCCACTCCCTCTTCACTACACTCCCTGCGGGATAGCACTAAGCAAGCGCTTGGTATAATCATGCTGTGGTGACTGGTACAAATCATCCGAATTGGCTATTTCCACCAAATCACCATGATTCAAAACCATGATTTGATCTGAAATATATTTCACTACAGACAAGTCATGTGAAATAAAGATATAACTTAGACCAAACTCATCCTGTAAGTCTTGCAGCAAATTCAATACTTGGGCTTGTACCGAGACATCCAACGCAGAAACTGACTCATCACAAATCAAAACCTCAGGTTTTAAGGTTAGGCAGCGCGCAATCGCAATACGTTGACGTTGCCCACCAGAAAATTCATGCGGATAACGATAAAAAGCCTGTGCAGGTAAGCTCACACGCTCCAACAGTTCCAAAGCCATCTGTTTACGTTCAGCATCATTCGCCCCGATCCCATGCACCTGCATCGGCTCCATTAAAATCTGCCCGACAGTAAAACGTGGATTGAGTGATGCATAGGGATTTTGGAAAATGATTTGAATCTTGCGTTGATACTGAGCAAACTCTTTTTCTGACATGGCTAAAATATCTTGACCTTCAAACATCGCTTTTCCTCCTGTCGCCGCCTGTAAGCGCATCAGCAATAAGCCGATGGTCGTTTTCCCCGAACCAGACTCCCCCACCAAGCCCAAAGTCTTGCCTTTTGCCAGTTGGAAACTCACGCCTTTGACCGCTTGGAACTCCTCTTTTCCGAATAATCCTTTACGACTATAAAATGACTTTTTAAGGTCACGCACATCTAAAATAACCGCTTCTTGGCCAGTTAAGCCGCGAGATCTTTGTTGAAGTGACTCGACATCGATGCTATGCGTCTCAATATAGTCATCACCCTTTTGCTGCATGAAATCACTGATCATGGGCAAACGCATGGGACGTTTGGACAATTGTGGACGGCAGTGTAACAACGCTTTGGTATAGACATCTTGAGGGCGTTCAAGCACATCTTTAACCCTGCCTTGTTCACGAATTTGACCATGCCGCATTACGATTACCTGATCGGCAATTTCCCCGACCAAAGCCAAATCATGGGTAATAAACAGCATCGACATTTGATGCTTCTTCCGCAACGACTCCAGCAAATCTAAAATTTGCTTTTGAATAGTGACATCCAGCGCTGTCGTCGGTTCATCGGCAATCAATAGTTTGGGTTTACACGCAATTGCCATAGCAATCATGACGCGCTGCTGCTGCCCACCCGACAATTGCCCCGGATAAGCATCAATCTTGGTTTCAGCAGATGGAATCCCAACTTCTATCAATAGTTCCAAAGCACGTGCACGCGCCTGCTTACGACTCATGCCCAAATGTAACTGCAAAATTTCTGCAATTTGTGAACCTACCGTAAACACAGGATTTAAGGATGACATCGGTTCCTGAAAAATCATGGCAATATCTTTACCACACTTTTTCCGCATTTCACGGCGTGGTAAATCGAGTAGGTTTTTCCCCTCAAACAAAATTTTACTGTCCGAAGCAATTTGACTGCTTTCAGTAGGTAACAGCCCCATGGTGGCTAGCGATGTGACCGATTTACCACTGCCAGACTCCCCGACTAAAGCTACAGTGGTATTCACTGGAACACTGAAACTGATGCCTTTGACCGTTTCAATGTACTGCTTTTCTTCATTTTTAAAGCTAACACGCAAGTTTTCCACCTGAAGTAAGGCTGGCGCTGTCATATGATTAAGTTCAGACATTCTCATGCTCCTATTTCAGTTTTGGGTCTAATGCATCACGCAGTGCATCGGTAAACATTGAAAATGCAGTGACCAGAACAGCCATCGCTACCGAAGCAGTCGCTAACTGCCACCACTTACCTAAAATCAACTCACTTTGCGCCTCATTCAGCATACTGCCCCATGACACCACACCGACAGGGACACCAAAACCTAAGAAGCTCAAAATCACCTCTGATTTAATAAAGGCCACCACTAAAATTGACATTTGAACCAGTGCAATATGACTGACATTGGGAAATATATGCACAAAAATACGTCGGCTATGACTCACTCCAATCGCTTTTGCCGCCAGCACATACTCCCGCGAAGTATGCTTCATATATTCGGCACGAATTAAACGATATACTCCCGTCCACCCCGTTAAACCCAAAATCAAAACAATCGATAAAACGCCTTTTTGTTGTAGTACTGCGGCAATCGCTAAAACCAAGAGCAAATAAGGAATCGAAGTGAAAATGTTATAAAACCAGTTCAAGACATCATCGACCCAGCCACCAAAGTAGCCCGAAATTGCACCTAGAACGGTACCAATCACCACAGCAAGAAAAGCTGCGACCAAGCCAACAATAATTGATGTTTCTGCACCTTTAATGGTTTTCAGTAAAACACTTTGTCCCCATTTGTCGGCACCTAAAACCAAGCTTTGCTTGAGTTCCGCTTGTTGATCTAGTAAATGACCATCCAGCGCTTGGTCAATCGCTTTCATATCTTCGGCTAAAGGATCAACAACCCCATAGTAATCAATAGCACCACCTACATCCTGTTCAGCAGCAATTTCTGCGTTGAGCTCACGAATCACATCTTTTAAAGGATCAACAGGGTTTTCAGGCACAGCCGCTTCGACTTTTCGTGTTTCACTTTGCGTAGCAGGTATCGCTGCTGCACCGATAAACGTAGGCGGTGCATAACTCACAGCGACTTCTTTATTCCAGTCTTTTGCAATCAATCCTGTAGATGACAAAATTAACAGCACCAAATAGAACAGTACGATTAGGAGGGAAAACATGGCGATTCGATCGCGTTTTAAACGGCGCATGGCGAGTTGCCATAGCCCTGTAGATGCTGTTGTAGGTTCAGCAGTATCTGGTTTTCTTTTAGTGAGAACACTGAGCATAATTCACCTACTTCAACTGTACACGTGGATCGACCCATTTATAAATCAAATCGGCAATCAAGTTGAAAAACATCGTTGCGAGGGCAACGTACACGGTAATGGCTTTAATTACGGGAAAATCACTGCGCTCTACTGCAATAATCACTTCACGACCAATACCCGGAATACCAAAGAAGCGCTCAATCAAAAATGCACCAATCAGCAAAGCAGGTAAACTTGCCATCACGTCTGTAATAATCGGGATTGAGGCATTGCGTAGTACATGCACACCTAAAATGCGGCGTTCACCAATCCCTTTGGCACGTGCAGTACGAACATAGTCTTGATTGACTTCATCCAAAACAAAACTACGATACAACCGTAAAGTCGGGGCAATACTGACCACCAACATGATCAGAATAGGCAATAAAGCATATTTAAACAGGTTCTCGCTAAAGCTATCGCTCCAGCCTTGAACTGGAAACCAGCTCAACTGATAGGCAAAGACATACTGAAAAACAATGATATACACCAAGATACTGATCGACATGCCAATCGTACACAGCATCATCACCATACGATCCGTTAAACTGCCGCGCACGGCTGCCACCGCCAAAGCCAAAATAATAGAAATAATGGTTTGTAAGATCGTCAGTGGAATGAGCAAAGTCAGTGAAGGCCCGAGTCGTGTCGTGATGATTTGCGATACCGACTCACCTGTACTCCAACTTAGCCCATAATCAAATGTCAAAATCTGCTTAATGAAAATCCACAGTTGCACATAATAGGGCTGATCGACCCCAAGCTGCTGTCGGATATTTTCAATCTGTTCAGGGTTCGACATTTTCCCTGCCAAAATATAGGCAGGATCACCACCGACCCAGTTAAACAAGAAGAAAATCAGCAACACCACCCCAAGCATGGTCGGGATCATTTGCCAAATTCGACGAATAATATATGCCAGCATAAAAATGCCCCTTATTTCACCCGTTGACCGGTAATTTCATCGAAAAAGGCTTTGTTATCAGGTTCACGACCCAAAAAGTCTTTGACCAATGCTTTGGCAGGTTTTTGACCACCTTGGGACAAAATGGTTTGACGATAGTGCTGTCCCACTTCAGGGTTATTTAAGTTATTACCAAAGGCTGAGAGCATGTCCAACGCCATCACTTCTGACCACATATAGCCGTAATACCCGACTTGATAACCACCCATGATGTGACCAAACTGCCCCGGAAACTCAGTGGTTGGAACATAACCCAAAGCCGTTTCCCCTTCCATTTTTTCCCAAACCTTTAAGGGCTGAACCTCTCGTGCATCACTGCCATGTAGCGCCATGTCATACTGCGCATACAACGTCTGACGAGCATAATGCAAACCACGCCCATAACTATGCACGGCATTGAGTTTGGCAATCAGCGCATCATCCACGCGTGGGCAGTCAGGTTTGCAGTAGTCTGCCACCTTTGACAAAGTCTCTTTGCGTCGAGCCCATTCTTCATACATTTGTGACGGTGCTTCGACAAAGTCTCGCTCAACCGAAGTTCCAGACTGAGATGAAAAACGTGTGTTGGATAAAATGCCATGCAGCGCATGACCAAACTCATGTACAAAAGTTTCAAGTTCATCGCTATTTAAACCATTGCGGTTAAAGTTAGTCACCAGTGCTGAAATCGGTTTTCGCCCAGTTAAGCTACTGCCGCCATAAACACCCCATACAGCAGCATGTCCATATTTACCTTTACGTGGAAATTTATCCATATATAAGCCACCGAGCAGTTGCCCTGTTTTGGCATCGGTCACATCGTAATATTCCACTTCATCTTGCCAAACTTCGACTTTGGCAGGCTTAAATTTGATGCCATACAGGTTTTCAGAAATGGCAAATAGCCAGTCTTGAGAGGCTTGCGTTGGAAAATACTGACGTAGTTGCTCTTGATCGACCTGATACTTGGCTTTGCGTAACTTTTCACTCCAATATGCTTCGCTCCAACGCTCAATACGGGCTTGCTCAACAGGAATATTTAAACTTTGCGCTTTAAACTCACGTAGAGTTTGGACTTCCTTTTTCTCTAGGGGTGCTACGGTAGCATGTACATCTGCCAAGAATTTATTCACAGTTTCAGGGTTTTTCGCCATCCGACTTTGCAGTACCCATTCGGCATAACTAGACTTACCAAACAGTTGTGCTAACTCATAACGTAAGTCCATGGCTTGCTTCAGCAGCGCTAAATTTTTCTCACCGCCACGTCGGGTAAATGCAATTTGATAACGCTTACGTGCATCATCGTTATCTGCCAACTCCATAAACGGACGATAATCGGGATACTCAAAACCGAGTAAATAATTGCCTTTGTCACTTTTCTTTAAGCCATCGATATAACTTTGTGGCAGGCCTTTTAGCTCATCAGGGCTAAATTCGAGTTTTTCAGGATTATCACGGACATTACGCGCATACTCTTGTTCAATTTTTGCCAGTTCATCAAAAATCGCTTTTAAGCGTGCTTGTTTATCTGCTGAAAGCTGTATCCCAGTTTTTTCAAAGCCTTCCAAAATATCTTCACGGAACTTGGCTTCAATCGGATCAGCAATTTTAATTTTCTTAATTTGTTGATATAGCTTTGGATTTTGATACACATCAGTTTGGAATTGGCTAATTTTAATTTCACAGTCTTCAGCCGCTTTACGCAGTGCTTCATCAGGGTCAACATTGCTATACAGACCAATCGGACCGTAAAAGTCTTCAAATGATGCAAAAATACGATCCCATTCAGCCAATACAGGCGCTGCTGCCGTTTCGTTTTTAAGGGGCTTATTTTCAAACTTTTTAAGTTGCTTTTTCACATCCGCAATTTTGGCATTACACATTGCAGGGATGTCTTTAGCTTGAAAGCTGGGTAATGTTTGGCGCGGTGCTGTTTCCGCCAAAGCCATCTGACTCATCCCTAGGCCCAACATGCACAATGCAGTGAATTTAAAATGTTGCTTTTTCATCATGACTCCAGTTTTGTTTAATTTCTATTTCTTCAAATCAATATCGATATACATCCACTCTGCGGGCAGTATGGGATGCTTTTTAAAACCAATCACACGCGGTTGTGCCAAGATATTGCGGTAACGCGCCCCAATCACCTGTACAGGCATATACACTTCCAGCAGACGTGACATTTTGGCGTAGATTGCATCGCGCTCTGGGCTTGGTGTCATCTTTTGGGCTTGTTCATATAGGCGGTCATATTCAGGAATTTTGACGCAGCCATTGTTGGTGATCTTGATGTTTTTGCCATAAAACAGCTGCATAAAGTTATCTGCATCTGGGTAGTCTGCAATCCATGCTGATGCTTTAAACATGGTTTTACATTGTTTTTCTAATTTCAAAGCCTCAGCAAAAGGCATCGACTTGGTGGTCATTCTGATTTTGATACTGTCTAAGGTTTTCTTCCAAAACTCGGCCTGTTGTTGACTGCGTAAATTATTGCCCGAAAGCGTCATCTCAATCACCAAAGGTTTGCCATTCGGCTGAGTACGCCAACCATCCGCAGCTACTTTATAGTGATAACGATCTAACAATAAATTTGCCGCTTTGACTGAGTAAGGAATACTGCTTCGATAATTGGGATCATAGCCCACCACACCACTTGGAATCGGTGCTTGCAGTTTTTGCGAATCGCCTTTTTGTAAAATATTGATGTAATTATCGGCTGAAAAAGCCATCGCCATAGCACGGCGTAAGGCAATTTTATCTTTACTTAAGCCGCCGACTATTGGGTTTTGCATATTCCAATAATGATAGTCAATCGAAGGATTGGTGATCCGTGACAGCTGTACGCCTTTCTTGACCAATTCCGGTTTTAGTTTTCCATCTTGCAAGGCTTGAACCGTCAGCTCACCATCTAAGGCAAACAAATCCACTTCATCTTTAATAAAGGACAACCAGCGTGATTGCCCCTCTTCCATTACCTGAATATCAATCTCGCCAATTTGCGGCATCTTTTTGCCTTGCATGGCTTTGACGATCTTTTGGTCCTCAGGCGTACTGGCTTTAAAGTTCCAAACAAAACTTCGGAAATCAGGGTTAGCCTTTAGAATAATCCGCGAACCCGGTGTCCAACGACTGAGCATATACGGCCCCGTTCCGATTGGATGCCCCATCACAAACCCAGCTTTGTCTCGATATTTTTCAATCACCTCCCGTGCAACTGCACCTGCAGGCTGATGCGCAAGCAACATTGGAAAGTTCTGATCAGGGCTGGTCAGGCGAATAACCAAGGTATAACGGTCTGGTGTTTGCAAGCCCGCGACAGATTGGTCGTAATTGAATTTTCCCGTTTTCTGCGCCTGTTTCAGCAAAGTGTCCATCCCTAAGATTCGCCCATCGAGCAGCCAACTGTTGGGTGAACGCAAGCTCGGATCCAGTAAGCGTTTAAAGGTATACACATAATCAGTCGAGGTCAGCTCACGCTTTTTACCTTTAAACACGGGGTCAACAGCAAAATAAATCCCCTTTTGCAAACGAATGGTGTAGGTCAATCCATCCGCACTCACCTCGGGTAAAGCCGCAGCTGTTCGTGGCACCAATTTCGCAGGTGAGGCCAAATAATCATAGGTAAACAACGTTTCAAAAATCGAACCATTGACATGCGCCGAGTACAAGTCATGCACGCCCGCAGGGTCAAAGCCTGTTTCAGCCACAGGAAAAACATAACGTAAAACTTTTTTCGGGTCGGCAGGGCTTTGCGCAAAACTGGAAACTGAACTACTCAGCAGAATGCTGCCTGCCAAAATTCCCAAACCCCATCGTTTCAATTTCTGATTTAGATCTCTCATTGTGTTCTACATCTCAATTATTTTTTTATGGGCTGAATATCAAGATATTGCCAGTTGGTGTTCATCATCGGATGTGCTTTAAAACCCTGAACTTGTGGATGTAACAACCAATTTCGAATACGACTGTTATGAATAATCCATGGATTATCGGCCTCAATTTGACGACTGAGTTTTTCATAAAATGGCAAACGCTGAGGCGGTGGTAAGGCCATCGCTTGTGTATAAAGTGCATCATAGGCTTTGGACTGGTAGCAACTGAGATTACCCTGAGCCGAATTGGGCCCATACAGCAGTTGGGCAAAGTTTTCCCCTTCAGGATAGTCCGCAATCCAAGCCCCGCCCCAAATCATGTATTTACATTGCATCGCTGCTTTTAAATTGTCAGCAAAGTTACTCACCACAAAGTCGGCACGCAGACCAATCGCATCTAAATTTTTCTTCCACAGTTCAGACTGAATCACGGAACTGGAACTATTTTCTGTCATAAACTTGAGCGTTAGAGGCTGACCATTCGGTAGTCGGCGGTAGCCATCTGCTCCCGTCTTATAACCGAAACGATCCAGTAATTTATTCGCCAAGAGTGGGTTATAGGCCACACTACTCCGATAATTCGGATTAAAGCCTTGTACCCCCTCAGGCACCAACATCTCCGACTTCACCGCCTGTCCTTTATACAGTTGTTTAATGGCTTCTGCTTGGTTATAAGCCAGACTAATCGCACGTCTTAATGCAACTTTTTCAAGCCCAAAACCACCCACTGTAGGGTCTTGCATATTAAACATGGTATAGGTGATTTCAGCGTCTTTATTGGGAAAATGTTGAATACCCTGCTTGACCAGTTCAGGTTTGAGTTGTTTGCCATTTAAAGCCTGTGGTACCGCATTGGAAGTCAGTTTGTCAAAATCGAGTTGTCCCGATTTGAACGCGAGCCAGCGAGACTGTTCTTCTTCAATAATACTGACGCTGACTTTGCCGATTTGCGGCATTTTTTTGCCTTGCATCTCCTTGACCAGACGATTGTCCCAACTTGAACCTGTAGATTTAAAGTTCCATGTAAAACCACGATATTTCGGGTTGGCCACCAGTTCAATACGACTCCGCGGTACATATTTGCTCAGTTGATAAGGCCCTGTCCCCACTGGATGCTGCGCGATTCGGTCCCCATAAAACTCCACCACTTCCCGCGCTGTTCCACTAAATGTGGCATAAGCCAAGATATAGGGAAAATTATAGTCAGGACGAGTTAATGTAATTTGTAGTGTGTATTTATCGAGGGCTTTTAAACCCGGAATCGCGGCATCATAATTAAACTGACCTGTTTTCTTGGCCTGAGCAACAGCAGCATCGCCACCGACAATTTTGCCTTCAATAAATGAATAGGTCGGTGAGCGGTTTTTCGGATCCATAATCCGCATCATGGAATAAATATAATCCTGCGCCACCAACTCTCGCGGCTTGCCTTTGAAGGCCGCGTCATCGCTAAAATAAATATTGGGCTGAATTTTAAAGATATAGACTTTGCCCTCTTGTTCTATTTTTGGCATCGACACTGCTGTGTTTGGAACCAATTGAGCGGGGCGCGCCAAATAATCGTATTTTAAAAGTGGTTCAAAAATGGCTTGGGCAATACTACCACTATAAAAATTATAGGTTTTAACCGTATCAAAACCATCATCAGGCGCTTCATAAGCGATATTTAATACTTTGTTTGGATCTGCAGGCGACTTTGCATAGGCAGAAAAGCCAAAACCCATCGCAAGGGATAAAGCAGCAAGCTTCAGTTTTTTTGAATTCAAGTTCATACCTATACACATCTTTTTTTAAGCAAGGTGATCTCATGCCATTCATGTTCAATGTCAGTGTTTTATTTTTAAGACAACACTGACAAAAACTTAAAACATAAACCCATGTTTTATAAATTAAATTTTAATTATCAAAATTTAAAAAACGGTCATGGGCAAATATTCACCTCTGCAACAAAGCGAATATCATGCCACGCCTATTTTTTTATCATTCTAATTTAACATTTTGTAAGAAAAATACATGGATATTAATTAGTTATAAATCAGAGGCTCAACTCACATCGAAACATTTTGCCAATTAGTAGCCATTTTTAAACATTCAGTTTAAATAAACTATTGCACAGATTTAATACACCAATGATTCAAATTCGAACATCTCAAGAAATACAAAAAACCATATAAAACATCACAACAATTTGTTTATTAAAGATAAATACTGATAATTCAGTATAATTACAAATAAGATTTTGTATTAAAAATTCAAAAAATCACGACTCATTTTTGATCACTTATTATATGAATAATCATTTTATGATTATTTTTTAATCGATTTATAAGTAATTTTTTGCCATTTTAATTTTTTAAATTCTAGAAAAATGAAAACAAGTTACATAAATCCATACAAATAATAAAATAAAACAATATTTTCCAATAACTTAATTCACAGTCTTTTGTCTATCCCTGAAAGTTGGCATTTGCCTTGCACTCCCTCAGCACAGCAATACCGCTAAATATAGAAAAAGAAGGGTTGAATTTACGATGCAAAAAAACAAATTTGTTCGATCTATGGGGACCCCAACCATCAGCAAATCAATACTTAAACTAAGTACCCTGACTTTAAGTATGATGTGTTTGTCTTTAGCTCATGCAGAAGAAACCGAAAGCTCAGTCTCAGCAGAACCAACTAAAAAAGTTGCTAAAGTGACTGTCACTGGCTCCTCTATCAAAGGAGTTGCAGCTCAAAGTTCTTCACCCATTACCGTCATTAAAGTTGAAGAGCTTGCGCAACAAGGCGTTACTACCACTGAAGAAGCTTTATCTAAAATCACTGCCAACCAATCAAACTTTGTAACCGCTTCAAATGTTGGTACAAGCAGGACACAGGGTTCATCAGCAAATTTAAGAGGATTAGGTGCAAATAAAACATTGGTTTTACTCAATGGTCGGCGTTTAGCAGCGAATGCTTATGATAGTGGTGTCACAAACTTAAATATCATTCCACTTGCTATGCTTGATCGCATTGAGGTTTTAAGGGACGGTGCTTCTGCTGTCTACGGAACAGATGCCATTGGAGGCGTAGTCAACTTTATTACCAAAAAACAGTTCAATGGCTTAAATTTTAGTGCCGACTATCAAAAGCCTGAAGAAAAAGGTGGAGAACAACAAAGTTATTCAATTTTTGGAGGCTTTGGTGATTTAGAAGAAAATGGTTTTAATGCTTTTGGGGTAATTGATTATCGTCGCGGCGAAGATATCATGGCGCAAGATCGTAAAGCCAGCCGTCGCGGTGGTGTCTTACCCGAGTTAGGGGTTAATAGAACCAGTAGCGGATCATTTCCAGCTAATTTATATGATACAGCAACGGGTACATTTGGTAACCCTTATGCAAAAACAGGTTGCGGTAATAGCCCTCTCGTCTTCAGTAATGATGGTGTAACTTGTCGTTATAACAGTCAGGCTGTTATTGGTATCATCCCTCAAACAGAAGACATATCTGTAATGGGGCGTATCACTACAAAAATTAATGATAATTTTAATGCAATTGGTGAGTACGTCTACGCGCGAAGTGAAGTCACGACATCAGTTGCTCCAGACGTGTTCTTTGACTTACCCATGAATCCATCTAGTAAATATTATCCTGGCAAAGGAATTACGCCTGCAATGGATAATGTCAGCGGCCCTCTTGAGTTATATCTTCGTTCTCAAGCTGGTAACCGAGTTAGTAGTAGTGTGAATGATTCACATCGTATATTTGCAGGCCTAGAAGGGGATGCATATGGCTGGGATATTAACACCGGCGTAACCTATGCCCGTAGCAACGCAGCCGATAATATTTTAAGCGGTTATCTCAATTATGATAAAACAGCTGCGGCATTATTGAATGGCACACTCAATCCCTTTGGTGCACAAAGCGAGGTAGATGGCAATGTATGGAGTGATTTAAGTGTTACAGGGCAATATTTAGATGCCAAATTAGATTCAACCACTGTCGACTTTACCGCAAGCCGCCCAATTTATACTTTACCAGCAGGTGACGTAGGATTTGCTATCGGCGCAAGCTATCGCCGTGATGATTGGCAATCAAAAACGCTTGCAGAAATTGCAAGTGTTGCCCCAAGCACAGGCGTAGATCCCACAGAACCTGTCAATGAAGGTTCGCGCAATATTAAAGCTGTTTTCACCGAATTACACATTCCTTTGCATAAAACTTTAGAGGCTCAACTTGCAGCCCGATACGATGATTACAGCGATTTTGGTGACGCATTCAATCCAAAATTTTCTCTTCGTTGGGAACCACTTAAACAATTAATGTTCCGAACAAGCTATACAAAAGGATTTAGAGCACCAACCTTACAAGAAATGTATTCACCAAAATCGGTAACTAATACAGCAGCAACTTACAATGACCCTGTACTTTGCCCTGGAGGCGTACCTGCGACAGGATCGCTACCAGCACGTGATTGCGGTATGCAGTTTGATCGTCAGAATGGTGGTAATAAAGACCTTGAACCAGAAAAGTCTGACTCATTTACTGCTGGCATCGTCTTTGAACCTATTAAAAATCTTGTATTTACCTTAGATTATTTCGATATCAAAGTGAAGAATCAAATCACAACTATTTCTGAGACGGCCATTTTTGCTGACCCAGTAAAATATGCGGATAAATTTATCCGCAATGCTGATGGTTCTCTCAACTATATCAATACAACGAATCAAAACTTAGGTGGTATTAAAACTTCTGGTTTTGATGCAGGTATCGCTTGGCGTTCTCCAATGACAACTACTGGACAGTTTGGAGCGAGTATTGATGGCACTTATGTAACAGATTACCAATACCAAGAAAACAAAGGTATGCCTTGGATTGGCGTAGCAGGTAGTTACGCTGGCTTAGATTATCAAGCAATTGTTTTACGCTGGAAACATACCGCCAATTTAGACTGGCGCTATGAAAATTGGGCAATAAACTTACAACAAAATTTCTCTAAAGGCTACACAGATCAAAACTCAGGCGGCCAAGACCACAAAGTAAGCGATTACATAACCTACAACTTATCTGGTACTTATAAAGGTTTTAAAAATTTAGAGCTCACCATGGGGCTCAAGAATATGTTTGATGCTGAACCACCAGCGTCAAATGTACTAGATAACTTCCAAATGGGATACGACCCACGTTATGCAGATGCAGTAGGACGTACCTACTTCGCTCGTGGTACCTATAAATTCTAATACATCCTTACCACTACAACATGGTTTTCCCTCTGTTGTAGTGGCTCAAACTAACTCTTTAATTTAGAAAATTATTATTGTTTTGATCACAATTTAGCAACTTCATTTCTAGAGTTATGTACGGATCAAAGATTACATTTTAGGAGTAACTATGGGCACTACATTTGAAGATTTAGAAAAAAACTCCGCCAAAAAACTCACAGGTATTGGCGTTGTGATTTTCTTACATGTTCTTGTTGGCTTGGTGCTAATGGCGGGCTTGGCAAAAGATATTGTCAAACCCTCAACCGAACCTGTGGAATTGGTCATTCTGCAAGATATCAAGCCGCCTGAGCCTGAACCACCTAAAGAAGTTCCACCAGAGCCACCAAAAATGGTGGAAAAAGTAGCGCAGCAGCCTGACCCTAAACCTGTAGAAAAAGTAGTCCCAGTGCAAAAAACAGTTGCTACACCCGTCACTAAACCGACGATAAGCACGCCGACGCCAGTTGCATCATCGCCTTCTCCAAGCCCATCTCCAACCCCAACACCGACTGCCGCTGCTCCATCACCTGCACCCAAACCCACAGGTGTTACACGTGGAGTATCGGAAGGTGAAGCTGGATGTAAAGCACCAAGCTATCCACGCGAAGCAGAGATGAGTGGTATTTCAGGCACCGTACTGATTTCGGTCTTTGTCGATACCAATGGTAAGGCGCAAGAAGTCAAAGTGAAACGCTCAACAGGTGACCGTACTTTAGACCGAGCAGCAACGAAAGCGTATAGCTTGTGCACATTTAAACCTGCAATGAAAGATGGCGTAGCTCAAAGCGCTTGGTTCGACATCCCATACGAATTTGTTCTCGAATAATTGAAAAAGATCAGCCGACATTAGGAGTTACACAATGCAAAAATTAAAAAACTTTACCGCAGCAAGCCTACTTGGAATAAGCACATTACTTCCTCTACAAGCTGTTTTTGCAGAGGAAACCGCTGCGCCCACTACAGCACTGACTACACCAGTCACCACGACTGAAAAAGCAGCAACACCTGTTCCCCCACCCTTAGCTGAAAAAGCACCTACTGCTTCAGAAAAAGTACATAACCCTTATGGCTTAGAAGCAATGTGGAAAGAAGGTGATCTGGTGTCTAAAGTGACGCTGTTTATTTTGGTGATTATGTCGATTGGGACATGGTACATCATCATCACCAAGTGCTTACAGCAAGGCAAAATTCGCAAACAAGGCCAACATGCCGATAAAAACTTTTGGGAAGCAACCTCTCTCGATAGTGCAACTGAAGGTTTAGATGATGCCAGTGTGTATCGCTTTATTGCTGAAAAAGGCATTAAGTCGACAAAAAACCATGGTGGAACATTATTAGAGCGTATCGACTTTAATACTTGGGTCACTATCTCGATTCAACGCGCTATCGACAAAATTCACAGTCATTTAAGTGGTGGGCTAGCTTTTCTAGCAACTGTAGGTTCAACCGCACCTTTCGTGGGTTTATTTGGTACGGTTTGGGGCATTTATCATGCGTTAACCGCGATTGGAGTATCGGGTCAAGCATCTATTGATAAAGTCGCAGGCCCTGTGGGTGAAGCCTTAATTATGACTGCAATTGGTTTAGCCGTGGCTGTTCCAGCAGTGCTTGGTTACAACTGGTTAACCCGTCGAAATAAAGCAGTGATGGAAGAAGTTCGTACCTTTGGTTCAGACCTGCATGCTGTGCTGTTAAGTGGTGAAATCAGCACCAATAATCCTGTTAACCGTGACATGAAATAAGAACATGAGGAATCAGCCATGGGAATGATGGTAAATTCAAATGACAGCGATGATGATGTAATCGGAACCATTAATACCACACCATTGGTTGATATTATGTTGGTTTTACTGATTATTTTTCTCATTACAGTGCCTGTTGCAGTTCATACCGTACCAGTCAATTTGCCTGAAGAAAAGAATGTGCCTTATGAAACCAAACCTGAAAATATTCAACTTGCAGTCAATAAAAATGGCGATATTTTCTGGAATGAAAGTTACATTGCCGATAAAGCCACCTTACTGGCACGACTCCAAACAGAGGCACAAAAGAGACCTCAGCCCGATGTCCACATTCGTGGTGACCAACTCACCTCCTATGATGCGATTGACCAAGTCATTACCACCACGCAGCAAGCGGGCATTGGCAAAATTGCCTTTGTCACCACACCGCCCTCTTCACCTTAATCAAAGAAGGATTCAGCTATGGGTATGAATGTTGGTTCCAATCAAGATGATGAAGATGTGATGCTTGATGTCAACATGACGCCTTTGATTGATGTCATGTTGGTATTACTGATTATGTTCATTATCACGATTCCATTGCCAAACAACGCCATTAATATCAACCTCCCGAATGGCACACCACCACCAGTTCAGGAAAAACCACCTGAAATCGTGGAACTACGCTTAGATGCTCAAGGCAAAATGTTTTGGAATGAACAAGCTGTGGAGTCCAAACAAGCGCTCGAAGCCTTGTTTCAAACCGTTGCTCAAAAAGCAGATCAAGACCAAATTAAACTCAAAGCTGACCGCGCAACGGAATATAAATACATTGCGATGGTCATGGCCGCAGCGCAACGCCTTGATGTGAAAAAAATTGGAGTCGTGAGTAATCAGTAAATAAAACCGTCAAAAAAACCGCTGACAACTTTTGCTGTTAGCGGTTTTTTATTTTTTAATGACTCTACGAATTACTTCAATACAGGAATATCGATCCACAATGCTTGCGGAAAATGTGTCGCCAAATAAGCTTTTAAATAGGTCGCGGTATCTTTAGAAATGAGTTCATCTTGAGATTCATCATTTAAGTTATAGGCCAAAGCATAAAGCTCCAAACCACGACTTTTCAGTGCTTCTAAACTTAAAATGGTATGGTTAATACTGCCCAAACGCCCCGAACTCACCAAAATTACAGGCAGTTGCTTGGCTGCAATATAGTCAATGCTAAGCAAATCTGTGGTTAAAGGCACCATCAAACCACCCGCACCTTCTAACAACACCACCTCATATTTTTCAGCCAGCTGCTGAGTAGCACGCTCGATTTTTGCAAAATCAATCTCACGACCATCAATTTTAGTCGCTAAATGTGGCGATGCAGGATAACTAAAAATTTCAGGCATGGTCAGCTTACTGTCATCTTCTGGAAACCAGCCCATACCCATAATTTTACGGTGCTCTTCAATGTCTTCAGAAACATCAACATTGCCCGTTTGCACTAGCTTTTGGGTAATGGTTTTTTGGCCTTGTTCATTCCAAAGCTTGGCTAAGTAGCCCGTGGTATAGGTTTTCCCAATGCCTGTATCGATTCCACTGATAAAGTAAACTGATCCAGTCATGGCGTTCTCCGTGCAATACAATAAATAGGGTGATAACTCAGGCGATAATGAATCTGACCTGATGTATCGAGTTGTGAAAACTGTTGATAATCTTGATAAAAGCGTTCAAGCGAGTGCTTAGTCCAACGAAAGCTCGATGCAGTTGCTGTGACACCTGTGGCTTTTAAATGTTGCAGTACCTGTTTCGGTGTCGCAAAGTCTAAGTACTCAATCTGTTCAGACAAATGCAGAACTTCAAAGCCTTGGTTTTGCAATTTTTCCCGTAGTTGATCGAGACTGACATAATCTAAACCTTGCCCCGTTAAGGTCTTAATCTCTTGCAAATTCCGCTCACCAAAAGTGGAAAAACAAAATAGACCTTGTGGAAGCAGACTGTCATTCGCTTTATGGAAAACAGCATCAAGATCCGTCATCCACTGCAACGCAGAGGTCGATACAATCAGTTCTAAATGAGTTGGAAAAACAAGCTGTTCAATATCACCTAATAACCAGTCTATATTTGAATAGCCATGAAAGTGCTGCTGCACCTCGGCATATAAGTCATTCAGTAGATAGTGCTGAATTTGGAAATCTTTCAGCAATAAATGGCTTAAATTTCCTGAACCACAACCAATTTCAAACACCCGCTCAAATTGCGTTTTAGTGGTATAACCTTGGATTAAATTAAAAAGCTGGCGTGCAATTTGCTTTTGCACAACCGCATGCTCACTGTAGCTTTGTCCTGCCTGAGCAAAGCGCAATGCGACTTGTGCTTTATCAATCTCTAAATTCTTCACGACTCACTCACAACAACTGAATCAACTGATCTAAATCAGTATGGCGAACTTGAGCGGTCAAGGAAATACGTAGTCTAGAACTATGCTGCGGCACAGTCGGTGGTCGTACAGGCATAATATAAAAACCCGATTGTTGCAAAGCTTTTGCCTTCTCTACCGTTTTGCTCGAATCCCCGATGATCACAGGGACAATTTGAGACGTTGAAGGACAAGCAAAGCCTTTGGTCTGAACTGCTTGCTGTAGACACTGACTGATACTGTGTAAATGCTGACGTGCATTATTTAACTGCAAGACTTGTTGCAAGATAAAGTTGCTCCACGCCATGCAAATCGGCGGTTGTGCCGTACTAAAAATTAATGGACGCATCGTATTGATCAGATAGTCTCGAATCACAGGGTGACAAATCAGATAGCCGCCGATTGAAGCCATGGCCTTACCCAAAGCACCAACTAAAAAGTCAATCTCATCAATCACTTGGTATTGCTCAGCACAGCCCAAGCCTTGCTCACCACGCACACCGATGCCATGTGCTTCGTCGACATAGAGCATGACTTTTTCAAACTGTTTTTTGATACGGACCAGTTCAGCCAAATCGGTTTCATCACCATCCATACTAAAAATGGACTCGGTCACTACAATGATCCGCTCAAAAGCATCATCGGCATGATACTTGTGTAAAAGTTGAGTTAAATGTGCCAAGTCATTATGGCGATAACGTACCATCTTCGCTGTCGATAAACGAATACCATCAATCATGCTGGCATGGATTAATTTATCAGCCAGAATTAGGGTTTTACTGTCCGCTAACGCAGGTAAAATACCAATATTCATGTGATAGCCGCTGTTAAATACCAAAGCCGCTCGACCATGAAAAGCTTGACTCAGACTGCTCTCAAACTGTTCATATTCAGGAAAATTACCCGTCAATAAACGTGAAGAAGCTGAACTCATCCAGCGCTGCGCATTTGGTGTTTCATCGAAAAACTGTTCTCGTAATTCGATATTTGCAGCCAATCCTAGGTAATCATTCGATGCCAAATTCAACATCTCATGATCATTGATTCGAATCATCCGCCCTTGCTGCACATTGGACGTAAACCGGCGCAAATTGCCTTGTTGTTTAAGGATATCCAACTGCGCTGCAAAATGCTCTACATGCTTCATACAACAGGCTCCTGCATCTGCACCACCACTTCAACCAATTGCTCAAGCAAGGTCTTCAGCTCATGTGAGGTAATCACATAAGGGGGCATCACATAAACCAATTTTCCAAAGGGTCGCACCCAAATACCACGGCGGACAAACTCTTGTTGTAAGGTCTTCATATCCACATTAAACGTCATTTCAACTACACCGATGGCCCCCAGTACACGAACGTCATGGACATATTCAAGTGACTGTAAAGGTGTCAAAGCGGTACGAAGTTGTGTTTCGATGCGTTGAATATTGCTTTGCCAATCTTGTGAAATGAGGAGTTCTGTACTTTTCGCCGCCACCGCACACGCCAAGGGATTGGCCATAAACGTTGGACCATGCATAAATACGCCCGCTTCGCCTCGACTGATGGTTTCAGCAATATGCTTTTTGGTTAAGGTTGCAGACAAGGTCATATAGCCGCCTGTCAAACCTTTACCCATACACATAATGTCAGGTTCGACCTGTGCATGCTCCCAAGCAAAGAGCTTGCCTGTGCGTCCAAAACCCGTCGCAATTTCATCAAAAATCAGTAAAACGCTGTATTTTTCACAAAGCAATTTGGCCTGTCGTAAATACTCAGGATGATAAAAACGCATCCCGCCTGCACCCTGAACAATCGGCTCAATAATCAGCGCGGCGATACTTTCATGCTGTGTAGCTAAGGTGTTTTCAAGCTCACGAATGTCCTCTTGATCCCATGCTGCATCAAAGGCAACTTGCGGTGCAGGAACAAAAATACGATTGGGTAAACTTGAGCCAAAAATTTGATGCATCCCTGTGACAGGGTCACAGACCGACATCGCATTCCATGTATCACCGTGGTAGCCCGAACGCGGGGTGACAAAATTCGTTTTGTCTTGTTTCCCAAGCGAAGTCCAATACTGAACTGCCATCTTTAATGCCACTTCAACCGCAACAGAACCTGAGTCTGCATAGAAAATTTTATCTAAACTTGGCGGGGTGATTTGCAACAGTAATTTGCCCAATTGAATGGCGGGATCATGACTAAAACCACCAAACATAATATGCGACATGTTTTGCAGTTGATCCGTCACAGCCTGATTCAGTTCAGGATGATTATAGCCGTGTATAGTGCACCACCACGAAGACATCCCATCAATCAGCTGACGCCCATCCTCTAGTTCAATGGTTGAACCAAAAGCTTTTTTAACTTTAAAGGTGGGGAGCGGATTGGTCATCGAGGTATAAGGATGCCAAATATGTTCTCGATCAAATGCTAAGTCATCTAACTCAGCATCCAATTTGGCATTAATCTCAGTCATCCTTAACTCCATGTCTACGACAGTTACAGCAAAATTTCAGTTTGACTGATCTTAAACCTGCACGCATCAAAAATAAATTGCGATATTCGCCACTCAGCGAATTCTTTAATCCATTTTTTGTAAATATTGGCAGATTTTGTCAGTTACCTCATCGGCATGAAAAACTGGAAGCCCATGTGAACCACTTAAAAGCATCGCATCTAAAAAATTTGCACCTAAAGCTTTTAAATTATCCAAGACTTTGTAGCTAACTAAAAAATCTTGTTTAGCCAATAGATGTAATTGATGTCCCGTATAATTATGTAAGATCTCAACCGTATTTAAATGCTCTAAACAATTGAGTCCCTGTTTTAATAGATCTAAAGACTGAGGCTGAAGCAAACTTTGCAACTGCAAAAAATCTTGCTTGGTGGTTGCCGTCCCTTGGCATACCATAAATCCAAATTTCTTTAAGGTTGCAATTGCATCTGCTTCGAAGGATTGTTTAAAGCTTTGAAATGTCGCTGGACTCATCGCAGTTGGCCAGTTTTCATGCGCCACAAAGCACGGATTTGAAGCCAAAGTGATTAATACTTTTTGCTGTTGATACTGCTGTTCAACAGCCGCGACCAATAAAGTCGCTAGTTGCCCCCCCAAAGACCAACCGATAATGACATCAAAATCTTTGGCTTGTTCAGCATGTTGCTGCAATGCCTGTGTATCCAATCCATTAAAAATATTGATCAGCTCAACCGAATGGCCTTTATGCTGCAAAGCATGAGACAAAGGTTGCAGTAACTTGGTCCCACCACCCCAGCCCGTGATGAGTAAAATACGTTGATTCAATGCAGACTCTAAAACTGTAAATTTCAAACAGTATAAAACCTCAGACTCCGTTGCAAAGCAAGCCCTTTGAATGAACAGTAAATTTAAATAAATAAGGCTCTAGACTAGCAGATTTACACTTAATTTTACCTAATGAGGTTCCACAGCTCAGTTGCTAACTCATTAGGTTCCCTCATCCAACGCCATTCAGTTTCTTTAAGATGATAATCAAAGTACTCTTTTGATATGCCGTTAAACTTTGCTAGCCTTCTTTTACAAAAGCTCCAAAATGATTCTATTCCATTTATATGGCATTGTCCTCTAGCAAACTCATTTGCTCCGTGATTTACCCTAAAATGCTTTGAATAACCCACATCAACAAGACCATTATAGCGACGCCATCCATCACTATAAATCACACTCTTAAGTGAAACTTTACCAATGATAACCTCTTGTAAAGTCTTCATTTTACAGTCAGGTACGATTTCAGTATAGACGCGCCCATTACGTTCGAATATTCCAAATAATGGCTGTTTTAGAGTCCCACGACCACGCTTTAACTTTCCATGAAACCCACGTTGCCTTTTCGCTCCAAAATAGCTTTCATCTACTTCTATTGAACCAACAAACTTAGCTCTTAAATCTGTTTGATGATCATAGATAGTTTCTCTAAAAAGCATGTACCAATAATTAATCGTATTACGATTTAAATTGAGTAATAAGGCTGTTTTGGAAGCAGGAATATCAACACAAAAGCATTGAATAATTTTTTTAATCTTGTAGTGACTTAATTTACTGTTTTCTATCATTATTCTAGACTAACATAATTATTCTGCTAGTCTAGAGCCTTAATAATTCAAATTTGGACATGAGAATCTCAGCACTTTAGTGCCTTAAAATTTGCTAAGATCGATGGAATACATTTCTGGACAGCCTACACAATGAAAATAATGCAAATGGCAACGATTAGCTTAATTTCGCTAGGTAGTTTCTGTGCCATCAGTAATGCCACTTATGCAGCACCAGCTTTTTCAAGTGCTTCATCAGACCAAAAACAATGGGTAGGCAAGCCCGCACCGAGTTTTAAGTTACAAGATCAAAATGCCAAATGGCATGAGCTCAAACAATATCAAGGCAAATGGGTCGTTCTCTATTTTTATCCGAAGGATGACTCGCCGGGCTGCACCCAAGAAGCCAATCAGTTCAAAGCACTCTACCCACAATTTAGCAAAAATAATGCGGTGGTCTTAGGCGTGAGTTTGGACGATGTACAGTCACATCAAAAATTTTCTAAAAAGTTGGGGCTGAATTTCCCTATTTTGGCTGATCACAATCATCAACTGGCCAATCAGCTCGGCATCGTACGGAACTTAGGTATCGCGAAAATTGCGAAACGTGAAACCTTTCTGATCGACCCACAAGGTACGGTGGTCTATCACTACAGCAGTGTGAATACCCAAACCCATGCGGGACAAGTATTGGCAGATATTCAAAAGTTCTCTAAAAAATAACCCATACAAAAAAGCCTTCGAACATTGATTCAAAGGCTTTTTAATTACTCAGTACGTAAATGCAAAAGCCACCTTTACATAAAGTGGCATGTATCTCTTACATTTGAGACTGAATGTAGTTTTGCAGACCAATCAACTCGATTAAACGTAATTGTTTTTCTAACCAATAGGTATGGTCTTCTTCGGTATCTGACATTTGCTGACGTAACATGTCACGGGTAATGTAATCACCCTTTTCTTCACACAATTTTACGCCTTGCGCTAATTTTTCACGTACATGATATTCAAGCTTTAAATCGGCTTTTAAGCATGAAACCACATCTTCACCAATTTCAACGTCATCACGTTGCATATTTGGTGTGCCTTCCAAAAACAAAACACGGCGAATAATCGCATCTGCATGTTGTGCTTCTTCTTGCATTTCATGATCAATACGTTCAAAGATTTTGCTTAAGCCCCAATCTTCATACATACGTGAATGAATGAGATATTGATCGCGTGCAGCCAATTCTCCACCGATCAACATATTTAAGTAGTCTACGACTTCAGGATTGCCACGCATTTCAAAATCTCCATTCTCTAATGCAACTATTATGGACATATTTAATTCACTTTGCAAAAGATAAATTATGTAAGTTTATGATTTTTATAAAATTAAAATGAGAAACATACGCATTTGCAGTATGAATCATCAAAATAATAGTTATAAAAGAAGCCTTTGCAAAATTTCATCCCTTTTACAAAGGCTTTTTAGGCTTGAACCGCCCTGTGCTTCATTTTGTAACCATTAAAAATGCTTCTTATTTCAGCCTTGGAACGGTATTCCTTCTTTCACTTGTTCTGAGCAACGGACCAAAGAGAACCCACTTCTGCGGACTGGACTCGGGCCTGAGCTTGGCGATAAAAACGGAAAAATAATCCTGCAAAAATAATAGCAAAGACGTCAACCCACCATAAAGTGGAAGAAGATGACCATAATCCAATCTCAGGTAAGAGCAGTGCGATAGTAGAAGTCAAAGGCATAAGCAGTAAAACAATCACAATCGACAGCAATAACGTTGGTAATGCCCGTGCTCCGCCCAGTACGAAGCTCAGCATTAAACTGAAGATAAAAATCGCATAATAGATATACATAAACCATGCATTGATACTGTGTAGTTCAGGACTGAGTACATAGGCCCAGCGTCCGATCAACATACTCATAACAATGCCAAAGACCGTTCCCAAACATGCCCCTATGGTTAAGTTTGCAACGAATTGCACATCTTTACGCTGTGTAGGTGGTGCTAAATTTGGATTTTTTTGTCGCTTTACACGCGATTCAATCCATAGAATATTGCCTGAGTAAAATAAAAATGCTCCGCCTAGACCCAAGGCCAAATATAACCAACGGGTAAAATCTCCGCCATAATTACCAAAGTGCAAACTGAACATCGATCGAATCAGTTGATCTAGACCAGAACTTTGGGTATTTAAATTGGCTGTACTATAAGGTGCAGGCTGATAAGGATTGAAAAACATCACGTCGAAGTTATCACCACGTAACATCTGATCTGGACTATATAAACTCACGCGTGCCGATGCCTTGGCAGGTTGGTCTAGATTGTTAAAGCTTACAGACGAGACCTCATAGCCCGGTGCTTGTTGCTGTACCTGTAAGAGTATTTTTTCAACATTCAGTTGAGGAACTGGATCTGCAATCTGCACCTTAGCGGGACGTTCAAACAGTGGTTTACCTTTGGTGACCAACTGCCCCAAGCCATCATAAAAGAGATCATGAAATGCCAAAACAATTACCGTCACACTAATCAAAATATGAAACGGTAAACTGGTAATGCCAATCACATTGTGTGCATCGAGCCAAAAGCGTTTTTTGTTCTTGCCTTGCCGTATCGCAAAATAGTCTTTGACCAATGTCGGCAAGAGGATGATTAAACCTGTCATTAGCGCCAAAAAATATAAGACCGAAACCACACCCATCACATAAACACCGAGTGTATGATGCCCAAGCATTCCCGGAATGCCTGCCGTTTCGTGCAGTTGTTCAATCAACCAACCTAGTTTAGATAAGTTTTCTTGTTCAACCTGTAGAGTGCCATCTGGTTTCAGTGTCGCTAACATCGTGCTTTGATCGGTATCGAAAGCATGATCATCATGTGCTTGACTTTGCGCAGGTTGCCACTGAATCGGGGCATAATGAAACTCTTTGGAGTTTAAGTTGATCTGGAAACTTTTTTGCGCTTCAGGATACTGCTGCTGTATCTGTGATACCAAATCGTTGTACTGATGGAATTCAACCGTATTTAAACTTTGTTGCGGTGGCGTTGCCCACTTACTCAAATCATGCTGAAACATACTCAGCCCACCTGCAAAAAAGCAGATGAACAAGAGAATGCCTGCGCAAATTCCTACCCACGTATGTAACTCTTTGGCCAGTCGAAGAATATCTGTACGTACCTTCATGCCCTATTCCCCTCTGAGCCAAAATATGAGTGTGTAAGCCACAACATTGAAAAACAGATAAATCACAATGGACTGCCATCCGCGTGGAATAAAATAGGCCACAAAAAAGAGTGGTAGCCAAATCCATGGAATCGACCACATCCCTAACTGTGGAGCAAGACTACGATACTCAGATTGCAGTCCCCACATTGTGATTAATGCAGCTAAAGCGAAAGCTAGGCTGAGTCCAAGAACTGCTCCTGCAAAGCTTTTCGTCCACCAGTCAGGTTGTATCTTTTGATCGCGTAGTAACCTCATGCGTCAAAGCCCCATGTAATAAAGGAATAAATGGTAGTGCTGACCACAACACCAATGGCATCAGTAACCACATCAACACCGCCACCAGTTTTGGTAATACCGCCAGTAAAAGAACCAATGCCAAAACAAAACCAATCCACCCGACCCAACGATACTTTTTCGCCACAGTCTGTTTAAGAAAAGTTTGGTTAGGATGGGTCAAATACAGCAGCACACAAACACCACAGCACAGGAGTAAACCGAGAAATTTCATCATTGCGTTCAACTTAAATGAGGCAGCATTCAGACATAAAAAAAGCCCACTGCATCGCAATGGGCTGTTCAGTAAAATTAGAAATCGAAAGTGACGCCAAGTTTATAGGTACGTGCACCACCAACCGTTGCATAGTAAGAGTTGAACACACCTTCCCAATATTTTTTATTAGTCACGTTATCGACATTGGCTAGGAAAGTCGTGTTTACACCACCCAGTTTTGTTTTATAGCGCGCACCAACATCAAGAATAGTATAGTCAGGAAGTTTATAGGTATTCAAACTATCTAAATATTGTTCACTAACATAGTTAGCCCGAGCATTAACATTTAAACCATCTACCACAGGTACGGCATAATCCAAGCCTAATGAGGCAGTAAAGTCTGGCACACCATAAATCGTATTGCCTGCAATATCAGTGGTGCTTGTAGAACCTTTTGTATATTCAGCATCAATATAAGCCATGCTTCCCAGTAGATTTAAGTCCTCAGTCAAATTCCCTGAGAAGGACCATTCAATACCACGTGATCGACTTTCCCCACCGTCTTCAGTGATCTGTGTATTACCATTAACCGCTGTCGCCAAAGCTGTTGTGATCAGAGTCGGTTTTTCAATTTGATAAAGTGCCAAGCTATTTAACCAAGAACCAGCTTGATACTTTGTCCCCACTTCATATTGCTTCGTTTCGTAAGGCTTAAACAGTTTTCCTTCATTCACATCCGCGGTAGAAGTTACTGAGTCTGCTTTTGATAAACCTTCAACATAACTTGCATAAAAAGATAAATTTTCTCCAAACGGTTTGATTACGATGCCTAAACTTGGTGAAAGCTTATTTTCATCGTATTTCACATCTGTAGTGAGACTTTCTAACTGCATATCTTGATAACGAGCACCCAAAATCAACTGCAATTTGTCATCCAACATTGAAATTTGATCCGTCAAGGTATAACTCATGAATTTATCATCTTCATAAGGTACAACTGTTGGATAGGTCGTTGGCATTGTCCCGTTCGAGTTAGGATTGTAAAGATTCGTTGTAAATGATGAACTTGTCGCACGAGAGTGTTGATCGTATTCGCGATGTACATAATCTGCACGTAACCCAAGGGTATGTTTAATGGCGCCTGTATTGAATTTAGTTTCAATACCCGTATTACCACTTAGGTTATTTTCTTTAGATGCGACTCGATAATACTGCGAAGTTGCATCACCTGCACTGTTCTGCAAGATCATACGCGTACCAAAAATATGGCCCGAATAACCTTTTTCAACATAACCCACACCTGCAAAAACTTTGGTATCAGGGGTGAGTTTATATTCACCATTTAAGCCCGCATAACGGCTATAGGTTTCCCCATGAATTTGATCAAAGTAATTATTATCCCCCTTTGGTGCAGCCACTACGCCTGTTTTTTGCATAGAGACCATTGCAGGTGAACCATTATCACGGTTTTCACGAATGGCATAAGCATCAAAGTTTAGTTTTAATTTATCGGTCGTATAGTCCGCTGCAATCGAACCCAGTGCTAAACGATCATCCATACCTTCAATAAGATGCTCACCGTCTCCATATGTGCCGTTTACACGAACGCCAAATTGTTTTTGGTCACCAAAACGACGAGAAACATCTACATTGGTTTTATAATAACTCTCATCTTCTAATGACGTCGAAATACGTGTTAGATCTTGGTCGGCACGTTTAGAATTCGCAATCACTACTCCGCCAACGCTTCCTGCTGGTGCCATACCTGCAACCAAAGCATTCGGTCCTTTCAATACTGTTACCGATTCTAGTAAATCTGTTGGTATACGTCCCATAGGAGCTACAGCGTATAACCCGTTGTAAGCCATATCGTCATAGCCGACACTAAAACCACGAATTTGGAAGTTTTCGTTTAAATGACCTTGATTGGTCGTCGCACGAATACTGGCATCATTTTCTAAAACTTCCCCCACTGTAGATGCTTGTTGATCACGAATCAGTTGCTCTGTATAAGTAGAAACCGTAAATGGTGTATCAATCGCTGACTTATTCCCTAAAGCACCCAAGTTAGCCGCCTTCGCCAATTTACCATCGGCATAGCCTTGTTGTGATTGCGCTTCTGATTTTAAGGCAGGTAAAACTGAAACCTCCTCTGCAAAAGCAAGCTGTAAACAGCCTCCACCCATCATCAAAAGCCCAACAGAGCTTGCAAGAATTTTCTTAGAGAAGGATTTCATTTTAAACAACACTTATTTTTAATAAGAATCATTATTATATGTAAAATAATTATCATTATTTATTGTATTTTATCATTTGACTTATCTATCTGATCTAAAATACAAATTTAAGGTTACTTCAAAAAATACGTTCTACTCGCTCATTTTCAATACAGTGTGGTGCAATATTATAAAATGACGCATAAGTCAGACACCTGTTCACCCCATAGGCAAAGACTTTCATGGCATTCACGTTTACACTAAGCCAATACTTAAAACAACAATGGGTAATCTATGACAAACTTAGCAACACAAGCACCGGTACTGGTTACAGGTGCATCGGGTTATATTGCCAGTTGGGTGATTCAAAAATTATTAACCCAAGGGTATACCGTTCATGCCACTGTACGTGACTTGAACAAAACCCAAAGCTTCGCGCATTTATCTAAAATTGCAGACAGCAGTGCTGGAACACTGAAACTCTTTAAAGCCAATTTGCTCGAACCCAATTCCTTTAAAGAAGCGATGCAAGGCTGTGAAATTGTCTTTCATATGGCCTCTCCTTTCGTCGTTACTAACTATAAAGATGCAGTGAAAGACATCATTGAACCTGCTGTTTTGGGCACAGAAAATGTCTTAAACACCGTCAATGAAACCGAGTCTGTTAAACGCGTTATTGTTACTTCGAGTATTGCGTCGACCTATGGCGATGCCATTGATATTTTAAAAACGGATCATAATACTTTTGATGAAAGTCACTGGAATACCAGCAGCTCAGAGACTCATCAGCCTTATCCATATTCTAAAGTGATGGCTGAGCGTAAAGCTTGGGAAATGGCAGATGCACAAAACCGCTGGCAGTTGGTATGCATTAACCCTGCATTGGTCTTTGGGCGTTCATTGACACCAAATACACAGTCAGGCTCAATTGAGGTCTTACAACAGTTTACCAATGGTTTGACTTTAGCTGGTGTCCCACCTATGTGGAATGGTGTGGTCGATGTTCAAGATGTTGCTGAAGCACACTTACAAGCAGCATTCAACCCAGAAGCAACGGGTCGTTACATCGTAAGTGGTGGAACTTTAAGTCTGCTTGAAATCGGTCAATTGCTTAAAGCACATTTTGGTTGGAAGTTCCCATTTCCACGAAATGAACTTCCTAAAGCAGCTTTTAAGGTGATTGGTCCATTCATTGGTTTTAGCCGCGAGTTTGTTGAGTTGAATATGGGTTATCAGATTTATTTTGATGCGAACAAGAGCCAAAAAGAATTGGGTTTAGAGTATCGAGATGTCAAAGAAAGCTTGGTTGAGCACTTTCAACAATTGCTCGATGACGGTGTCATCAAGCAATATATTCCTTGAAATAAACAACCTAAGTTTGACTTAAATATTTCTCCAGCTTATTGAAGAAATGATCTTGACGGAGTCTTATCAAGTTCTCACCCCCATTTCATCATTAGCCTGCAGCTGGCCCTACTTTTGTTTCGGCAAAAGTAGGCAAAACCATTGTCATCTGCAAAACCTGACCACTTTTTGATGTATCAGAAATATGTCGCAGAAACATTAGCTTTTTTACACCACGCAGGTTGCAGATGACGTGCCCAAGTATCATATTTCTGATTTAACCTGAGTCAACAATCTAAACCGCTAATTGTCCATAATCTTTCATCAGTTGAATAAACTCAGCTTCATTAATCACAGCAATCCCAAGCTTCTCTGCTTTATCCAGCTTTGAACCTGCTTTTTCACCTGCAACAACACACTTGGTTTTACTCGACACACTACCACTCACACGTGCACCCAGTGCTTGTAGGAGCTGCGTTGCTTCATCACGCCCCATCGTACTGAGTGTACCCGTCACGACCCAACTTTCTCCATTTAGAGGCTGGCGACTTGGTGCCACAGGCGCATCCCAGTGAATACCTGCCGCCAATAATCGGTCTAAAACTTCAAGGTTATGCGGCGCTTGGAAAAAGTCGACAATCCACTCTGCCGTGATATCCCCCACATCTGGGGTTTTCTTTAAAGCTTCAATGTCTGCGACACGTAGCGCATCTAAAGTTTGGAAAGTATTTGCCAACATACGTGCTGTGGTTTCACCCACGCCACGAATCCCCAATGCATAAATAAATGCAGCCAAGGTAGTCTTCTTGCTATTTTCAATCGAATCAATCAAGTTCTGAACGGACTTCTCACCCATTTTTTCAATGGTTAATAGCTTTTCTCGGTGCTCATGTAGGTGATAAATATCAGCCACATCTTTAAGCAGATCAAGATGTAACAGTGACTCGACCCAACGATCACCCAACCCTTCAATATCAAGAGCTTTACGTGATACGAAGTGGCGAATTGCCTCGATACGCTGTGCGGCACAATACAAACCACCAGAGCAACGCGCTAAAGCTTCACCTTCGGGCATCACCACAGGTGATTCACACACAGGACATTGGCTCGGGAGTTCAACTTCAGTCGCATCGACTGGACGGAACTCGGGCCACACTTTTTCCACTTTGGGAATCACATCACCACTACGGTAAACACTGACAGTATCGCCAATTCGCACATCTAGACGGTGAATTTCCCCAATATTATGCAAAGTCACATTTGAAACGGTCACGCCGCCCACAGCAACAGGATTCAAACGCGCCACAGGGGTCAGTGTACCTGTACGGCCCACTTGCCAGTCAATATGTTCAACCGTGGTAAGCGCAGCCACCGCAGGGAATTTATACGCCGTTGCCCAACGCGGTTCTCGACTTAAAAACCCGAGCTGTTGCTGTTGTTTGAGACTGTTGACCTTAATCACCATGCCGTCAATTTCCACACTCAATTGTGGTCGTTCCGCATTGATTTGCTCATAAACCGCTTGAACTTCTTGAATACTATCGCAGACAAAATGACGCTCACCAACTGCAAAACCAAACTGTTGCAACCACTCTAGACTTTCCGACATGGTATTTTGCCCATGATTGGGTTCACACTGCGCAATACCATAAGCATAAAATGCAAGTGGACGTGCAGCCGCAATGTTCGGGTCTAACTGACGTAGACTTCCCGCTGCGGCATTCCGTGGATTGGCAAAAGTCTTTTCACCTTTGGCTTCATTTTCTGCATTGAGCTTTTCAAAGCCTGCTTTAGGCATCAAGACTTCGCCACGAACTTCTAGTAATGTAGGTACTTCGCCCTGATTTGTGGTCAACACCTTCGGCAAGTTCCGAATGGTTTTGACGTTTTGGGTAATGTCTTCCCCTGTCTCACCATCACCACGGGTTACGCCACGCACCAGCACACCCTGTTCATACCACAGTGAAATGGCAAGACCATCGAACTTCAGTTCAACATCGTATTGAATCGTTTGATTCGGCAACCGTTCTTCTGCACGGCGTGCAAAGGCAAAAAGTTCTTCTTTATTAAACACATTGCCTAAAGACAGCATCGGTACCACATGGGTCACGCTCGTAAACTTCGCCAAAGGTTTAACACCGACTTTATTGATCGGGCTGTCTGGCTGAATATACTCAGGGTATTGTTCTTCTAAAGCTTTCAACTGATGAAAAAGCTGATCATATTCACTGTCTAAAATGGTCGGCTGATCCATCACATAATAAGCATGATTATGCTGTGCCAAAATTTGGATCAGTTGACGCATTTGCGCAACGACAGTCGAAGTTTGAGTCATAATTTCACCATAAAAAAGGGCGGTCTTTGTTCCGCCCTAAAAATTGTATTTCTACTGTCTATTATAGAAATCGTTACCGCTGCTTTCAATCAGATTAAGCATCGATTGCTTGTCCAGCACGGTAATCAATCGCCAAGTGGCGCCAATGCTCACGCAGTTGTGGCGTGAACTCTTGGTTGTTTTGGTCATAAACCGTTCCATCGATTTCACGAGCAATTAAACGTGAAATACTGTCCATGGTGTCAAAGGCATTTTGGACATCGCGGTGTGGTAAGGCCAAGAAAAATGCCAAGCCTTTAATTGGATCGGTCGACAGATTTTCCAAGTCAAAACCATCCATGCCTGTATCAGTAATTTGCAAAACAGAGAACAGTAACTTGGTTCCATCTTCGTTATAACGGTGGAAACATGACATTTCGCCAAAACGTAAACCATACTTCATTAAAACTTTTAAAGTTTTCTCACCAGACAATGCACGACGTTCAGGATAAACATTCAGGGCAATAAACGACTCTGCTGTGGCTAAGGCACTTTCATCATCGACAATTTTTTGCTCATACAGATGTGCATCTAAAATGCTGCTTTCATCGTCAAACTCTGAAATTTCGGCTTTTTCGACATTGGCATTTAAACTAAATTCAGCTTTATCCGCTTTTGCTTGGTCATCAACAAGCGAGGAGCTTACACTTTCAGTCGTTAATTCCGTTGCATCTGCTACAGCATTTTCAGGAGCGACTAAGTCTACTGTTTTATTTTCTACCTCAGCTGACGCATTCAAACTTGGTTCAGTACTGCTGCTTTCGAGCACACTGTCTGCATCCAAAGCTTTCGGTTCGGCTTTTTCAGACAGTGTCGCGTCTACAGAGCTTTCGTTTAAAGTCGGCTCTTTACGTTCAGCCTCTTCAACTGATGCCGTTTGCAGTTGATCACGTACGTGACGCGGGATAATCGGTTTTTGACTGTCAGCATCGATATGCAATGCGGACTCAAGTGAAGGCGCTGCATCTGCCGGCTTTCGAAAAATCATTCGAACCCCAAACAGCATAATGATCACTGCTATGACGATACCAATAATTGTTGTGTATTCCATCTTATTAGGCCTCCGCGACTAAACCGTATTCTTTTGCCTGTTCTAAATTTACAGTCACTAACTTTGATGTTCCCGGTTCAGGCATCGTAACACCTAACAAGTCGGTCGCCATCGTCATTGCGAGTTTATTATGGGTAATGTAAATGAATTGCACCTGTTCAGAAAGCTCTTTTACAAGATTACAAAATCTTCCCACGTTCGCATCATCCAAAGGCGCATCAACTTCATCCAAAACACAAAATGGCGATGGGTTGAGACGAAAAATCGCAAACACCAAGGCCAACGCGGTCAGGGCTTTTTCTCCCCCTGAAAGTAGCGCCAAAGAGCTATTGCGTTTGCCTGGTGGACGGGCCATGAGTTTAACCCCTGACTGCCAGTCATCTTCTAAAGTCAGACTCGCTTCACCGCCATTGAATACTTTCGGGAACAAATCTTGTAGTTCGGTATTGACCCGATCAAAAGTGCTCATGAACAGTTTACGGGTCTCTTGATCAATACTTTTCATTGCAGCGCGCAACTGCTCAACGGTATTTTCCAAATCTTGAATTTGATGACTCAACTCTTCAAAACGTTTTGATACTTCTTCATATTCTTCTGAAGCCGCCAAATTGACTGCGCCCAATTTCTCAAACTGCTGCTGTGCTTTTTCTAAAACTTGTTGATGGCTACTGATCTCAATGCTCAAACCCTCAATAGCTTCAACATTCATCTCTTTCAGCTGTTCAGAATAATGTTGTAAGTCTGACTTTGCAGCTTGCCATGCCAAACGTTTCTCTTCTAACTGCGTTCTCAGCTTTTCATCTTGTTGTTGCTGATGATGACGGTGTTCGGTCAAACTCTGCTGACGCTCTTGCACTGCATTCAGCTCAACTTGCCATTCAGACCATGTTTTTTGCAGCTTTTCAGTAATCTGTGCTTGTTCGCTGAACTGGCTTTCTAAGGCAGGCAGCTCAAGTTGTACAGGGTCAATAAACTTTTTGGCCTGCTCCATCTGCGACAATATTTGCTGGTACTGCGCTTTTAAGAATGTACTGTCTTTTTCTAACAGTTCAATCTGCTGTGTGGTTTGCACCGCCTGACGACGCACCATTTCAAGCGCCTGCCAAACCTGCTGTGCCTGCTGCTGGCTATCATCCAGTTGCTCAGTCAAAGACTCCACTTGGAACTGCATGGTTTTGTAGTTTGGCAAGTTTTGCTCTAGCTTAATATTCAATGCATGCAAATCAATCTCTAGATCATCTTTTTGCATAGCATCTTCTTCAAGCTGACTGTCTAACTGCGCCAGTTGATTGGCCAATTGTTGCTTTTGCACTTCAAAAGCTTGGTTAGTACTTTGCACTTTGGCAATATTCACATCAATCTGCTGCGTCGCTTGAGCTTCTTTTTTCAACAGTTGTTGATCCGCTTTTAACTGCTCATCCACCGCTTGTACTTGAGTACGAAGCTCGGTAGTTTTCGTTTCAAGCTGAATCAGAAGTCCCGTTTTTTCAGTAAGGGTCTGTTCAATTTCATCTAAACGAATTCGATGACTTAGCGCACCCTGTCCAGCTTGGCTCGCTTCGTCATAATCCAAACCAATCACCCAGTCCATGCCGACATGATAACCGTCTAAACTCAGAAGAGACTGACCATCTTTCAATTGCTTTTGCAGAGCCAAGGCTTGTTTTAAGTTGGTGGTTACACCCACCTGCTGCCACAAAGAGGATTGTGGCGATTCAATCCAACTGGCTAGGCTATCGCAACCTGCAATTTCGATCAGTTCAACATGCGGCTGAGGCGTTAACTGACGTGCAACCGCATCGGTGAATGCATCGCTGTTATCCAAACAATGCGCAGAAAGCCATTTGGCTAAGAATTTTTCGACCAGCGCGGCATGGGTTTTAGCTGCATCTTTAAGCTGCAGCACATGCATCAACTGTGGATGATCACTATTTTTTAAGGCACTGACTTTGACCAGAAGCTGTTTGAGATGCTTCTGTTCGGCACTCAAAACCTGTATATCTGCTTTATGTTGATTCAGCTCAGTTTGAGCAGCTTGGTGTTGGATACGCAAATCATCCAGCTGCAACTGTACCTCAATGACACTTTGCTCACGTTGTAACTGCTGTGCCTCAGCGTCTTGCTTTGCATGTAACAGCTGGTCTATCGCATCCAACTGGCTTTGGTTTTGAATTTGCGCCGCTTGCTGCTCTAAAATCTGCTTTTGCTGTTCAAAGCGTAAAATATTTTTGGCCAACTGTTCACTTTGTGCCAACATTTGCGTTTTTTGTTGCTGTTGTTTTTCAACCAAACTTTTGACTTGTTCAAACTGTTGAAGCAACTGTTGCTGCTGTGCTTTTAAATCCGTTAAACCTTGGCTTTGCTGTTGGTTTTGACTTTCTTGCTGTTGTAACTGTTCGGTATGAAGCTCATTTTGTTCGTGCAAACTTTCCAGTTGCAGCTCAATCAGTTGCATCCGTTCTTTGGTTTGCGCCTTCTGCTGTTCAAGCTGTGCCAAAGTAGTGGTGTTTTGCTGGAACAGGCTCTGCTTTTGTTCCAAAGTCATTTTCAACTCAGCCAGCTTTTTCTCTGCCTGTTGCCACTCACTCTGTAGTGGCGTGGACTGCTGAATCAGGCGTTGAAATAGCTCACTGGTTGACGTCAAATCATGCTCTAAAGTCGTTAACTCTGAACGCACCAACTTGAACTGATCGCCCAAATCATTCATGTGCAACGTATATTCTTGCTGTAAACGGCTGCTTTGTTCACATTGAAAAGACAAAACTTCGACTTTAATGGTGCGAATTTGTCTTTCCAGTGTTTTGTACTGAATCGCGGTTTCAGCCTGACGTTTTAAAGTTTTTAACTGTGATCTTAATTCAGAGGCAATATCTTCTAAACGCGATAAATTTTGCGTGGTGTGATCCAAATGTAATAAAGTTTCACGGCGACGTGCTTGATAACGCGAAACTCCTGCGGCTTCCTCAATAAAAACCCGCATTTCTTCAGGTTTTGCATCGACCAAACGGTTGATCATGCCCTGTTCAATAATCGAATAAGAACGTGGCCCTAAACCTGTGCCCAAGAAAATATCGGTAATGTCCCGACGACGGCACTTGGTACCATTTAAAAAGTATTCAGACTTGCCATCGCGGTTGACCTGACGTTTGACCGCCAGTTCTGTATAGGCATTATAGCTACCGCCTAACTTGCCATAAGTGTTGTCAAAACGCAGTTCTACACTGGCGACACTGACGGGTTTGCGCTTTGCCGTGCCTGTAAAAATGACATCCTGCATGCTACCGCCACGCAACTGACGCGCACTGGATTCGCCCATGACCCAGCGAATAGCATCGATCACATTGGATTTACCACAACCGTTCGGCCCAACCACTGCCGTTCGGTTATCTTTAAAGTGTAATGTGGTACTGTCGGCAAAAGATTTGAAGCCGGAAAGTTTTAAACTGCTTAAACGCATAATGTCCTGACTAACGTCGTGAGCGTCTCGCCCACGCAAGTTCAATTTGTTTCATTCGGGTCAGAGATTCCAACACCAAGTTACGTAAGTGTCGACAAAAATCTTCCATAAATAAAGTAGCTTGTTGTGATTTTCTGATTAAAACAGCATCAGTCACCAGTTTAAATAAATCATAAGATTCTTGTAACTCTCTACGCGAAGTATTTAAGGTTAAAAAATAGCTCCGACGTATCGAGGGTAACAGTTCTTGGTAAAACTTCATCAAATAGGCATTGCCCACCATTTCATGCTGCCGCGCCAATCCTTCAAAAATCAAATCATAAAATTTTTCGATACTGCCCTGTTTCAGCTGATTCCCCAACTCATCCAATAACAGCTGTAAACGTTCCGCTTCATAGCTACGCCATGTTTCCGCAATGCGTTGCACAATTTGCCCTAACAGTAGACTGCTGGTGTCAAACAAGGCACGCACTTGCTGAGCGGACATTTCAGAAACGATGGCGCCGCGACGCGGGTAGATTTCAATCAGATGTGTACGTTCAAGCAGTAACAAGGCCTCACGCACCGAGCCGCGACTCACATCCAGTTCAGCGGCAATACGTAATTCTTGTATGCGCTCACCTTCGACCAACTCACCGCGAATGATTTGTTCACTGATGTGCTTGGCAATTTGTTCGGACAAACTCTCTGTATCATGTGCTTGCATACTGTTCCTAACTTGTTTTTATAAGATGCAATCCATGGTCTTTAGTGACCTATTTTTAGGTTTTACCCGATCTTAAACGCTAAACACTATGTCATTGTCTAACAATTTTACCGTCTATAATGCCAATCAACAGCAACGCACACAATATTGTTAAATAAATTAAGAACTAAAACCTTGATAAATAAAATATAAACCAACTACCACCAACAAACCAGAAAAACACTTTTTCAACATCGCAGGCGATAAAAGATGCGCCACTTTCGCACCAAACTTGGCGGTGATAAAACTCATGACCGCAATCCCGAAAAAGGCATAGATATGAATATAACCAATGGTATTCGGTACATTCACTTCAGCCCGATGTCCGAACCACATAAAACCTAAAGCTCCAGCCACTGCAATAGGTAAGCCACAAGCCGCAGACGTCGCCACCGCTTTTTGCATAACCATACCATGACGGTTTAAGTATGGCACCGTCAAACTTCCCCCACCAATGCCGAAGATCGCAGAAGCCACACCAATGCCCGCACCGACAAATAACTGTTTACCTGTAGAGGGCAACTGACGCGATGGATCGACCTCAACATGTGCGCCACTAAACATTTTGTACGCCACCCATACCGCAAAAAAACCGATCAGCAATTGTAAACCATGTCCTGACATATAGTCTGCAATGCCTGCGCCTAAAAAAGCACCCATAACTAAACCTGGGGCCAAATTGCGAAACACAGACCACAACACGGCTCCACGTTTATGATGCGCACTCACGGAACTCATTGACGTGACAATAATAGTCGCCAGTGATGTGCCAACCGCCATATGCATAATGACACTCGGGTCATAGTTCAGATGAGTAAACACCACATATAAAATCGGGATGATAATCAGTCCACCACCGACCCCAAATAGCCCTGCAGCAAAACCAGCGATTGCGCCAATCAGTAAATATATGATTAACTCCATGATCATTTTTCACTTTTCTCAGATTCATATGGATTTAGAGACACGCCAACTACAACAGCTTCTCGCTGAAGCACAGCAACTTCCTGAAGTTTTATTGCTTAAGCCAGTTACCACATCCACCAATGATGATGTGCGTGAAATTGCGCAAAAAGGGATTCAGAGCGTTTTGGTCTGCAGTACACGACAAACTCAAGGTCGTGGACAGCGTCAACGACAATGGGTTTCTCCTGAAGGAAACATCTATTTAAGCACATTGCTACAGACCAAAACACCTATAGATGGGCGCTTGGCTTTAGAAATTGCGTTAAATATCTTGCAAATGCCAAGTTTGCAGGGCCTTGCTCTGCAAGTAAAATGGCCGAATGACCTTTACAGTGCTCAAGGTAAATGGGGCGGAATTTTAGTTGAACCACTGTCGAGCCACCAAGCGATTATTGGAGTAGGCATCAATATCAACCAAGTCAAAGATACCCAGCTTGATCAAGCCACCAGCTCACTTGAACAGTTGGGTTTAGCCCAAGCAGAGCGAATTCGCTTAATGGCAGAACTGTATCTGGCGATTCAACAGGCAGGCCTATGGTTCACCCATAATAGTGCGAATTTGGCGTCTCGTTTCAATCATTACGCAGCATTTATGCAGCAACAAGTTGAATTTGAACATTTGAAAGGTCTGTCTCAAGGCCTATTCTTAGGCATTCAAGATGATGGTGCGGTACAAATTCAGACCGCTCATGGTGTTGAAAACTTTTATCAAGGCCGTTTACGCCCAATGATTCCTGTTTAAATGATTGAGCATCATCATGAAAAATTTATGGTTAGATATTGGTAATACTCGTCTGAAGTATTGGATTACGCAGGAAGATCAAATTTTGGAACAAGGGGCTGAGTTACATTTACAGTCCCCTGCCGATTTGCTTTTAGGTCTAATTCAGCATTTTAAAAACTTAAACATCCAACAGATTGGTGTTTCTTCGGTTCAGGACAAAAAAAATAATGACCGAATCCGTAGACTTTTAAAAAGTTTAAATGTACCGATCACCTTTGCCCAAGTACAGGCCAACTATGCAGGCCTACAGTGTGGTTATGAACATCCAGAACAACTCGGAATTGACCGTTGGTTGCAAGTGTTAGCTGTCGCACGTAATCCAGAGCAGAACTATTGTGTCATTAGTTGTGGTACGGCGCTAACCATCGACTTGGCGGATGGTTTGCAGCATTTGGGCGGCTATATTTTACCTAACCTCTACTTACAACGAGACTCGCTGATCCAAAACACCAAAGGCATTAAAATTCCAGATGCGGCTTTTGATGAACTCGGTCCCGGTCGTAATACCATCGACGCAGTGCATCATGGGATTTTGCTCGGCTTGGTCAGTACCATTGAAAAAGTCTTGCAACAGTCTCCACGCCAGCTGATTTTAACTGGCGGTGATGCACCTGTATTTACGCGCTATTTGGCAGAGTATGCACCATGCATTGAAAATGATTTATTACTTAAAGGGCTACAATATTATATTCAGCATCAACTCTGAGCCACCGCCTGCTGTTGTAAAAGGGGTTTTAAGGTATTGAGCAGTAGCTCAAATTCAGCATAGCCATTTTCACGCATAAAATGCCCTGCACGTTTCACCTCCAGTACCTCTGCACTCAAGAAGTGCCCAAAGGTAAGTGCCAAAGGAGGTGGAACATAAGAGTCATTATTGGAAAACATAACTACACGTGAAGCGATGTGAGAGTGGAGTATACCGCTGTCCAACTTCGCTTGCGCAATAAAGCCACTTAACTCAGGTAAGCTTTTTAAAGCCGCTTTAAAGCCCGCAATACAAAAGATCGCTTTGATTCGACGTTCACGCAGTTTACTACTGAGATAATGTAAAGTCGCCAGACAGCCCAAACTATGCGCAATGATGATGGTATTTTCATCCAAAGTGGTCATTTGCAGGGCCAAAGCCTGTTGCCATTCTTCGAAATGTGGTGCATCGCTGTGCGGGAGCACTAAACGTTTTACTTCAGCATGCAGATCCATCTGACTGAGTTTTTGACTTAGCCACGGAAACCAATGGTCATTGGGCGATGCTTGATAGCCATGCACAATATAGATATGTTGTTTAGATCCATTCATTTTCAACTTCTTATTATAATGTTTGAAAAGAATAAATTTTACGCAACTTTCAAGCCATAAACAGTGCGTTTTTGTTATTAAGCGACGGTATAAAAAACGCGCACAAAAATTTCCATGACTCAAAAACAACATAAAAAAAGGCGCTCAACGCGCCTTTTTCTGAAATGGTAAGAAGCAGATTACTTCTTATCGTTGCCACCAAATAATGGTCCCATTCCGCCGCCACCACCAAACTGTTTTTGCATACCGCTTAATGATTTCATCATTTTTGCCATACCCGATGGATTGGCAAATTTCTTCATCATTTTCGCCATTTGCGCATGTTGTTTAATCAACTTATTGACTTCAACGACATCCATACCACAGCCGGCTGCAATACGCTTTTTACGGCTTGGGTTCATCAGATCTGGATTACGGCGCTCTTTGATGGTCATCGATTGGATAATCGCTTCCATCTTTTTCACTTGCTTTTCAGGGTTCGCTTGTGCCAACGCATCTTGAATCCCTGCATTGCTCATGCCAGGCAACTTATCCAAGAAGCCCATCATGCCGCCCATTTTATTCATTTGCTCAAACTGCATTAGCATATCTTCAAAGTTGAAGCTGCCGCCTTTTTGCAGTTTTTTCGCCATTTTTTCGGCTTTTTCTTTGTCGACTTTACGTTCAAGCTCTTCGACCAAAGAAAGTACGTCACCCATACCCAAGATACGCTGTGCAACACGTTCAGGATGGAATGGCTCTAAGGCATCGAGCTTTTCACCCATACCTAAGAATTTGATTGGCTTACCTGTGATTGCACGTACTGAAAGCGCCGCACCACCACGTGCATCACCATCAGTTTTGGTCAGAATCACACCCGTTAATGGCAGTGCATCATTGAAGGCTTTGGCTGTATTTGCAGCATCCTGACCGGTCATTGCATCGACCACGAACAAAGTTTCAGTTGGCTTAATCGCCGCATGAAGTTCTTTGATCTCGTCCATCATTTCATCGTCTACGTGTAGACGACCTGCTGTATCGACAATCAAGACATCCGCAAACTGAATTTTGGCTTGTTCAATTGCACGTGTTGCAATGGTAATTGGTTTTTCATCAGCACTCGATTCAAAGAAAATCGCGCCAACTTCACCTGCAACGGTTTGTAGCTGTTTAATTGCTGCTGGACGGTAAACGTCGGCAGATACCATTGCTACTTTTTTCTTTTGGCGTTCTTGTAAGAAGCGAGCAAGTTTTGCAGCCGTTGTTGTTTTACCTGCACCTTGCAAGCCCGCGAGTAGGACTACAACAGGAGGTTTCGCTGCAAGATCAAGGCTTTCATTTGCCTCGCCCATCATTTTTGTTAATTCGTCATGCACGATTTTAACAAATGCTTGGCCCGGCGATAATTGAGTCATGACTTCTTGACCCAACGCCTCTTCCTTAACTTTCGCGATAAATTCACGAGTTACAGGAAGTGCAACATCGGCTTCAAGAAGTGCCATACGTACTTCACGTAGGGTATCTTTAATATTATCTTCGGTTAGCTGCCCAGAGCCAGTAACATTTCTTAAACTCTGCGTGAGTCGTTCCGTTAAGGTATCAAACATTGCAAAATCCGCTTAAAATTGCTAGTTGCAAAAAAATCTTTCTTAAAATAGAAAATTTATGCATAGAATGCTATAGGATACTGTAGTTCGCACCGAATTTATATAAATGAATATTCATCATCCTGAAAAAGGTTTGACATGATTAGCCTGCCCTTGGTTTACACCACCTTAGCATTAGTCGCTTATACCACCTCTTTTTGGTATTTGTTCCTCAAATTAATGGCTAAACGTGATCCAAACCATTGGTTTATTGGCATTATTTTAGGCTTAGGCTTATTGCTACATGCCACTGTTTTGTACCATGACATGCTCACACCGATGGGGGTGAATTATGACGTTTTTGTCTTAATGTCATTTACATCGGGGCTCATGCTGTTACTTAGTCTACTCTATAGCACTTATCGTCCAATTCTAGCTTTGAACCTGATTGGCATTCCTGTGGCCGCTACAGGACTCATTTTAGGATTTGCCTTTAGTCAATCCACTCAATTTATTGAACAGCGCTCATTGGGTTTAGATATTCATATTATTTTGTCGCTGTCAGCCTATGCAGTACTACTCATGGCGACCATACAAGCTGTGATTTTATGGTTCCAAGATCGTGAGTTAAAAAACAAACAAAAGAAACGCTTTTGGGTCAACTTACTGCCCTCTTTTCAAGCGATGGAATCTTTATTGTTTGACTTGATTAAAACGGGTTTTATTTTACTGACTGTGGCGTTGGTGTTTGGTTTCTTTACCATTGACAACTTTTTTGCCCAACATCTGGCACATAAGACCGCTTTTAGTATTATTTCTTGGTTTGTGTATGGGGCTTTGCTCATCGGACATTACCGTTTCGGTTGGCGAGGTCAAAAAGCGATTCGCTTTACCTTAATTGGATTCTTTTTATTGGCTGTTGGTTTTATCGGATCTAAGTTTGTATTGGAAATGATTTTAGGTCGATAACGTCTTTTTGTTGAGTTCGCTTTATTAAGGGTACAGTACTTTACTCAAAAAGTAGATGTATAACATAATGGCCCAACAGAAAAGCCCAGCTTAGGCAAACTGAGCCTCCATCAAAATCTAATTAATTGATTTATAAAAACTTATGCAATAAATTATGTATACAGTGATGATGTTAATTCTAGTTTTTCTAAAATTAACATCTAGCTCTCATCTTAGTATTTATAATTTAATTACATTTTTAATCGGTATTCTTCCAGATTTAGCTGACAACCAATATATGATTTCTGCTGATTGTTATGAAACTTATTAAAATCATCCAAATTAGAATCATCATCAAGATTGTTTTGCTTCACCCATGTTTTATAAGCAGAGAAATTCTGAATCACAAAATCCAATAAATTTACTCTAGCTTTGGTTAAATCACACCACTTACTTTTAGATTCCAATTTTTCTGAAAGTGGAACCTCTTTATCATCATAATCTCTAGAATAGATCATATTATTAATTACAGCTTTATTGAGTTCACCATTCAAATGTCGATACTGTTGATCGAATTCGTCACCAGATAAAGCAAAACAACTGCTACTAATAAATAACAGTATAAAGCTTAGTAATTTCATTATTTTAAATATCCTAAATTTTCATTTATTATAAAAGAAACTTGATCAAAATTTTATTCCATTTAACATTATAGAGCCTATACGCAATAACACTAAAACAGAACACAATGCTTTTGACCAATGACAATGTAGATAAACTCATCCCCTCCATAATTGACTAATTCCCCCCAATCAATCATGGTTTGTGAAAGATTTATACGTCTATGACGAAGCTCCGGTAGCCTATAGTATTGATAAATGGCAGAGTAAAACTTGAAGTGCGACATAAACCACCTAATTAATTTAAAGGGTTTATGGAGTATATAAAATTGTCATACCATCATCTTAACTTTGAAGATCGTACTGCATTAATGCTTGAGTCAAGAAAAGAAGGCTTTTCAGCCAGAAAATTTGCTGAACTTATTAAAAGACATCCTAGTACGATCTATCGTGAGCTTAAAAGAAATAGCATCAATGACGTTTATCAAGCTCGATATGCTTCTGATAACACTTTTGCTAGACGTAGACGTGGTCACAGAAAACTCAAAATCGATTCAATCCTCTGGAAATTTATTGTTGAAGCGATCCGTTGTTTATGGTCTCCTCAGCAAATAGCAAAGCGTTTAAAGACATTTCCTGATTTGGATCAAACAATGAATGTAAGCCATACAACGATTTATTCAACGATACGAGCATTACCCAAGGGTGAGTTGAAAAAAGACTTATTATCCTGTCTACGTCATGAAAATAAAAAGCGAAAAGCTAACGGTGAACCTAAAAAAGATTCTATATTACAGGATATTAAAACTATTCATGAGCGCCCAGCCGAAGTTCAAGAAAGAAAAATACCGGGTCATTGGGAAGCTGATTTAATTAAAGGTAAAGACAATAAAAGTTCGATAGCAACACTTATTGAACGAAATACACGGCTCTGTATCTTGGCAACATTACCTGATGCAAAGGCAGAATCAGTGCGCAAGGCTTTAACTGAAGCTCTGAAATATTTACCTGCAGAACTGCGTAAAACGTTGACCTATGACCGTGGACGCGAGATGTCAGAACATAAAATACTCGAAGAAGATTTAGGCATAGATGTATATTTCTGTGACCCACATTCACCTTGGCAAAAAGGCACATGCGAAAATATGAATGGTTTAATTAGGCAATATTTACCTAAAGGGATTGATTTAAATCAGGCAGATCAGCATTATTTAAATCAAGTTGCCATGTCACTGAATACTCGTCCTAGAAAGGCGTTAGATTGGCTTACACCATTAGAGAAATTTGCTCAGCTTGTTGATTATCATATGGCTTTTGAAACTGTCGCACCTCATGTTTGAATTCGCCAATCATCCTTAAATTTATAATTAGAATAATGCAAATAGATTATTTTTCATCCACCTGTTATACTGACAAAACTATTACGCCTCCCTTCTTCTACCTTCTACTTAGAGTAATGCCAATGAAGTAAGTCTTATTTTCCGTCAAATCTAATTTATGTGTTTTCTGACGTGCAAAATAAACTTATTTACTGCTCTATATCTCTATAAAAATTTATTTTGTATGTCCTGTATAAAGGAGTCTTCAATGACCCAACAGGCCTGTACTGTAAAAAATCTCAGCGTTCAATTTGCTCATGAACCACTTTTTCAGCATTTAAACTTTGAATTGCCCGCTGCCCAATGTTCAGCGCTGATCGGACGCAATGGTCAAGGCAAATCAATATTAATGTCGCTACTCACTCAGACGCACATGCCCAATTATGCGAGTGGCGAAGTGATTTGGCATCTGCCATTTTCCTACTTAAGTCAGCTCGAGCGTTTAAGCAACTGTACACTTGCCGAAGCCCTTAACATTGCTGACTTACATGCAAGTTTTCAACGTATTGAACAATCGGCTGCGAGCTTTGAAGACTATGACCGCGTCGAACATGCATGGCATCAACCCACTGAATGGTTGAAATTGCTAGAAAGTGCAAACTTACCTACAGATCTATCTAGCTCAGTTTCTCAACTGAGTGAAGGTCAGAAAACAAAACTGGCACTGTGTCGCCTTTTTTTACAAACTGAGCATTATTTACTTCTTGATGAACCCAGTAATCACTTAGATCATGCAAGTCGTGTGTGGTTAAGTCAAAAAATCCTTCAACATCCTGCGGGCTGTTTAGTCATTAGCCACGACCGCACATTGTTAAATCAAATCTCCAATACCTATGTTTTAAATGATTTTGGTTTGCAACACTTCCGTTGCAACTATACCGAGTATCAGTCACACACAGAGCAACAACAGCAGGCACTACAACACAATATCTCGCAAGAGAAACGCGAACTAAAACAATTACAAGTCCAACAGCATGAGCAGCGCATGAAAGCTCAGAAAAGGCAAAAGTCTGGGAAGAAATTACGAAGCTCTGGTTCTCAAGCCAAAATCCTACTCGACTTTAAAAAAGAACGTGCGAGTCAAACCTTCTCGGGAGTCGCGCAGCAACAACTTCGCCAAAAGGAACAAGCGCAAGATGAGCTCAAAAACAAACAGCAGCAACTAGAACAGATTAAGTCACAAAAGTTTGATTTCCATTTTCAACCTAAACAAACAGGTGAAATTCTTCGTTTGAAAGAAGTGGGTTTAGCAGCACTTTCTATCTCGCCTATTTCTTTCGCCTTACACAACGGAGAAAAAATCCAACTGCGCGGCCAAAATGGTTCAGGTAAGTCGACCCTACTTCGTGCCATTCAAAATCATAGTCATGTTCAATCGGGAGACATTTTTAAGCGTGGAGCATCGTTATATTTAGATCAAAACTTTAGCCTACTGAATCCAGAACTGAATGCGGTACACAATTTACAGTTATTGAATCCGTCTTTGTCCGATGAGGCGTGTCGGAATCAATTGGGGCAACTTCGAATTCGACAAGATAAGGCTTTACTTCCCATCTCACTACTCAGTGGCGGTGAACAACTCAAAGTTGCTTTACTGTGTATCAGTCTCGCAGCACAGCCTGTGGACTTACTGCTACTGGATGAACCCGAAAATCATCTCGACATCGACTCAAGACAACTGTTGGCACAGGCTATTCGCGATTTTACAGGGGCGGTTATTTTAGTTTCGCATGATGATGCCTTTGTCGAGGAGACACAGATTCAAAACTATTTCGCTTTAACCCAAACGCATTAGACTAGACAGCGTGATCGGATTTGCGTATAACACCGTTTTTCTATTTGACTGGTGACACCGCTGTGAAACTCATTCTTGCACCAATGGAAGGCTTAACCGACCCAATCATGCGTGATGTTCTCACGTCTGTAGGTAGCTTCGACTGGTGTGTGACCGAGTTTATCCGTGTGACCAATTCGGTGTTACCCGATCATATTTACCACCAGTATTGCCCTGAATTACTCAATGGCGGAAAAACAGCGGCGGGAACACCCGTGCATGTGCAGTTTTTGGGCAATGACCCTGAAATGTTGGCTGCCAATGCCATCCGTGCTGTGAAACTCGGTGCACCCGCCATTGATATGAACTTTGGCTGTCCAGCCAAAACCGTGAACCGTCACCGTGGTGGCTCGGTGCTTTTAGATGAGCCTGAAGTGGTACATGAACTGGTCAAAGCAGTACGTGATGCGGTTCCTGCACACATTCCTGTTTCTGCGAAAATGCGCTTAGGTTATATGGACCGACATTTTATGTTGGACAATGCTCATGCCATTGAAGATGCAGGTGCAACATGGGTTACCGTGCATGCACGTACCAAAGCCGATGGTTATACCCCACCCGCTTTTTGGGATCAGCTCCGCCCGATTCGTGAAGCATTAAAGATCAATGTGATTGCTAATGGTGAAATTTGGAACAATGCAGACGCGAAACAGTGTCGCTTAGAGTCTGGCTGTGAAGATTTGATGATTGGACGTGGTGCCGTGACTACCCCCGATTTGACCCAGTGTATTCGTCAAAATATCGACACACCTTTACTGACATGGAATGAGCTGCTGACCTTACAAATCCGTTTCTTAAACGGCGGGTATAAGAAAGAAATGAATATGGTCGGACGTTATAAGCAGTGGTTGGGCATGATGTCTAAACACTATCCTGAAGCTAAAGCCCTCTGGGATGAAGTCAAACGCATCAAGCCGCTAGATGACATTATTCTCAAACTAAAGGCAAGCGCGACTTAATCCGTTCGCGCAACGATCGCCACATAAGTGGGCAAGTTCCATGCACCACCTGCAAAGCCTTTACATTGCTGCGATTGTGCCTGATAACTGAGGACAAAAGCCTTTCCATTCCAAGCCCACTCAGAACGAATACCACAGTCAGCGATACCCCGCCCTTTTTGTTCTGAGAAAATTTGTGCCTCACTAAAACTTGAGCCTGATGTGGTGACTTGCTGCTGAATCTTTTGCAATGCTTTGTCCATAACCCAATAACCTAGACCTTCATTGTACGCCCCACGCCAACATGGAACTTGAACCACCACTTGTTCCGCATTCAGCGGATAGACTGAAACCCGATCTTCCTCAAAAAAACGTGCCTCGTATAAATTAGGACAGTCTTGTTCATCTGTTTTTGCTTTTAACTTTGTAAAGAGTTGATGGGCAATTTTACTGTCCACGGCAAAATGACTGGCAACCGCAGGTCGATATCCCGTAATACCAATTTTAGGGATAGCTTTGGGTTGTAAAACATTTTGCTCAGACTGATTGCCTTTTTGATATACCGCATTCGGTGTATTTACACGTTTTTGTATATCATCCATTTTGAGCAAAACTGCATTTGCCCCAGCAGTTGAAATTTGCCATTGCTGTGCTTGGGTCGTGAGGCGAATATCTTCTGCGCCTACCAAAGCCTTTAGCAACTGCGCACTTTGAGCACTGGACAGTTTCGCGGTACTTTTCTTGGCATCGATGGTCAGGCTCCCCAGAGATGTTCCTCCTACGTTTAAATTGGCTTCAGTATCCTGCGTAAACTCTCAGCCACTTGAATTTGGCTGAGTACTGCACTGCCTGCACCTGCAGGACGAGAAATCAGTAATGAAACTGGATGACCAAACTGAGCATCACTTTGATACCCTACCGCGCGGCACATACCCGTGTTATCACAGGCAAGCTCCCAGTCTTTATGCATAAAATAGTTACCCGTTTCAGCATGAGTCAACTGGCTCAAGGCACTCATCAGCAACACACCAATAATGGGACTATTTCGTTTTATGATCTTATTATTCAACATATGCACTCACTCCACTTCAGAGGAATTTTAATTTTGCACTCAAAAACTTCGGCTTTGCACGATACCTATATAATTTAAACAATCTTCAACACGAATCCGTTGTACTTTCGACAGCTGATCTAGATCAAACCAAGCATAGGCCGTATGTTCATCACTGAGCCTGATCTCAGCAGATGCAGCCAAATGGCATCTAAAAATAAAGGCATGCGAGGTCACTGCCGAATGAAAGTACACACCCGATAAATAATCGATCTGAACCTGACAACCGAGTTCTTCTTGGCACTCACGCAGCAAAGCCTGATGAATGGTTTCTCCCATATCCAAGGCTCCACCGGGTAGCCCCCAAGCCTGATCAGCATAATTGGCTTTCAGTAATAAAACCTGTCCTGCTTCATTGGTCAGCACCGCATGAGAACTTAGTCGGTAAAAGTCTTGAAATGCCATAGATACCTTCTTCTTAAGTTGTTCATGTTGTCATTAAAAACATAGCCCCGCAAAACGGAGGTGGCTCAACCTGTACCCAATCTAAAGCTTTAGCGAGCTCAGTCTGGAAAATGAATCGGCTTTGACATTTTAGTTTCAAAGTCCACAGGCACCGAAATATGCTGATGGGCAACCAACCACTCACCTGCTGTTTTTTGAAAACATAGCGTGGTTCTGCACCAAGGAATCTCTGGGGTTGCAACACCACTGGCATGATCCAGTTTAGAATAACAATGTAAAAAAGCTAAACCATCACGACTAAAAATATTGATGTTACGCCTGAACACTTTGATTTCCCCCTGAAAAAATGGGGCATATCGTCTCCACAATTCTTGATAGGCTTGTACACCTTGTAGCTCAAACCCAATATCAAACAAGCTGACATCACTCTGACAAAGACGAATGATATTTTGTACATCCATTTTACAAATGGCATCATCCCATTGTTTGAGTTTGAAGATAATTTCATGCCCTGCATGCTCATCTCCAACTAATCGAAAATCCACATCGCACTCACACACTACAAATCAAACTGCATAAAAAAACGCGTGCGCCATCCATAGCAAACACGCGGTTTTCTTCAATTCTTAAAACAAGCAAAATATGTAATCTGATCTTAAGTCGTCAAATCCTTAATCGTGGTACTTGAACCATTGTTTTTAACCGACTCAATGCCTTTATCTCGGGATTGCTCACTGGCATAAAACTGACTGGTACCAATAATCTGATGATTGGCAGCCTTTAAGTTAAAATAAGGTTTGCCATTCTTGGCTTCTAAGCGTTCATAACGCGTATCATCGGGGCTATTTTTTTGCACCGACTCAATTCCATTATGTGCTGACGCCTTTGCTTTATACAGTTCACTGGTCAAAATGACCTCGCCATTTCCCGCTTTTAAAACAAAGCGATATTGGCCATCATTTGCCTGACTTACTTCGTACCATCCTGACATAAGCTCACCTATTGTTATTTTAAAGTGATTGTAGATCCACCAAAACCGAATAAAAAATCATCCAATTTCATAAAATATAAATGACTTCTTTTATAAAAAAAAGTGCATTTACTACCAGCCCAATTTTTATTTTTTTAAAATAACAGCGCTATATGAATAACGCATGACAGCCTCAAACCGTTTAAATGACACTCGATATCGGCCCAATACGGCTTGGTACTCTTCCTAATTCTATGCTTTTAATACCAATTTGCTATAACTACTTTTTGGCATTTCAATAATTTCTACACAAATTTGTACCGTTAAATCCTGAGGAGCGGTAAAGTTTTGCTGCAAGGTTTTAAGCAATTGGCTCGAAATGGCACACTTGGTGGCTTCATCTCGTCCGCTTAATAAAGACACTTTGGCATGCAAATAAGCCTGTGCATCACCATCCACCCCAATCACAAAATCGGACTGTCGAATGGCACGACTTTTGATGTCATTACCCGATTGTACAAACTGACCATCTAGCAAAGCTTGGTTTAACGCCAATAACATCGGCTTAACTTCAAGGGTGTCGATATTGTCTGAATATTCAAGGTGGATATGTGGCATAGCGTATTCTTCAACAAGTTTTTATCTTTATAGCATGCTGTGCGGGTGTTTCAACGCTTAATGTCTTTTCAAAATGGCTAAAAAAACAAAAACGGAGTCTAATTGACTCCGTTTTAATCTCGAACTGCAAACTCAGCAGATTAGGCTTTTTTCACATACTCAGATTTCAGTTTCATCGCACCGACACCGTCAATCTTACAGTCAATGTCATGACCATCTGCGGCATCTGGCAGTAAACGAATATTTTTCACTTTGGTTCCGACTTTCACCACCGATGACGAACCTTTAATTTTTAAATCTTTAATCACCGTTACCGTGTCACCGTCAGCAAGTAAGTTGCCGTTGGCATCTTTAATTGCTACCACTTCTTCAGTTGCTTCTCCCTCTTTCCATTCGTTTGAACATTCAGGGCAGATCAGCAAGTCACCATCTTCATAGGTATATTCGGACTGGCATTTTGGGCAGTTGGGTAAAGACATAAAAACCTCAAAAATAAAAAAATAAGCAATTCACATTGCTCAAAACGCCAATATAGCATTTTTCAGACAAAAACGATGCGAATCACCTATTTATTTTAAGGCTTTAGCCTTGTCACGGGATGAATAAAATAAAGCCTAGGAAAGTATAAATTTTCCCTGTAATAGCATCAGCTCAACACTTACTTTTGTTCCAAACACTGCTTCAAAATCACCACATGGTTATGCTGTTCTTCTTTGGCTGCGGTGAGTAACGTGATCTGCTCACGCACTGCCAGTTGGCGCAAATCATTCAACTCGGCGGGATGTGCTTCCAGTTCTTTCATATAACGGACTTTAAACTCATCCCAGTGTGCCACCATGTCTTGGTGATACCATTTCCGTAGTTCATTGGATGGTGTGAGAATTTTTGGCCATTCATCTATTTTGGCCTCAAGTTTTGAGACCCCTCGAGGCCACAACCGATCAACTAAAATCCGTTTGCCATCCTCTGCCTCGACAGGCGCATAAATTCGCTTCATGCGTATTGGCATGCAAAACTCCTTTTAAATCTATGGTGCAACTTGTTTTATTGTTCAACGATGACGAAGCACTATTCATCAGGAATGTCTGGATTCACTAAAAAAGCCAAGAGTTGCAACGACTCTTGCCAACCTAGATAACAGCCATCGACAGGAATCACATCGGGCAAACCAGACTGCGTAATATGAACCTCTGTACCGACAGATACTTCTTTAAATTCAACACGCACTTCAATTTTACCTGCAAGTTCAGGTACATCGAACTCATCGGTATAGCGTAATAAACTGTTTTCAACGATTTCATGATAAGTGCCATGAAATGAATGCTGCATGCCTGTACTGAAGTTGGTAAAGAACATACGATATTGACCACCTTCACGCAGATCGAACTGATCGACATGTGCGGTAAAGCCATGTGGTGCCATCCACTTGACTAAAGCATCTGCAGTGGTAAAAGCACGATAGACGCGCTCGACGGGCGCACTAAATACGCGGTGTAATTGAACACTATTTGGCATGATTTTTTTCGTTCTTTTCAAATATTCAGATTTAGTTTAAAACGCTCAAACCCACATGCTGTATTTTTTGTACACATTCTTAGGTAAGCAAAACGTGTCCTGCCGTCTTTTTCTCCCCACCAACAAAAAAAGCATGTTTTTCAACATGCTTTAACTTTAACCATTTCTTAGGCTTGACCTTGCTCATAGTCCTCATCATCTTCGTCGTCATAGACATAGGCCATACAGCCCCAGCCGTCATATTCACCACCAAACTGTTCTGCAATTTTAGTAAACCATTGTTCTAAGTCAACAATGTCTGAATACTCAGGTTCCATATACACATAGATGGTAATAATCCACTCAGATACGTCGCTTTCTTCATCGACAAACAAAGTGATTTTTTGCTCTTCTTGTAATAAATACAACGCACACTTTTCTGCTTGTGACTGCTCTTGAAAGGCAATCGAATATTCTATTTCATGCGGTTCAGACAGGTCGTCGCCATCCTCAGCCATTTGCCAAAGTACATTTCCGTTATCATCATCTGGATATAATTCATAATCACGTGTCATGCGTATGTCCTTGTTATCTTTTTAGCCAATATATCGTTGGCAAGTGACAAAATAGTGACTTCAACATAGCATATTTTGCCCATTTTTATAGCAGTTACATCTGATTTTTCGAAGGTTATTTAGACTTTATTTCACGCTGATTTTGCCTTGTTAATGTAAAACCCGATCTTCAACTAAAATGTCCGCTTGAAACTGTAAATCACTGCTTTTTAGGCTTTCTAATAGAGCCGAAAATTTGAGTTCTTCTAAGCGTAAAGCCAGATAACTCTCTTGTATCTGAGTATGACCAAAGGCCGCACCATAGTGATTGATCAGGATAAAATCATCCTGCAAAGCTTGAATCAAAAGGCCAAGATTGTCTTTGCTCACACGTTGTAAATATAAGTCTGCTTTCGTATTAAATAACTGTGAAACCAACACCATCATCGATAATCGCCGATTCTCATCCATAAAGGCGCAGTTCACAACGTCGTTTTGCTCAACCGCACGAATCACTTGTTGCCGAACTTTCAGTAGATGACAGGCCGCATCTGTTTTCCCATAGCCTTCGATGAGTTCATCTAATAACTGCTCCGAAGGCAGTTGATAACTCTGGCTGTAGGTTTCAATCTTATGATGTAAGGCCTTCGATATTTCAGCCAGATGTTGTCGTTCTTCAGCCATGTGAAAAAAAGCACCCAGTTTTTCTCTGGCGCGCTGCATGGTAACTTCTTTGGCTTTACATTCATATTCCGTTAAGAACTGATTTACTTTTTCGATGCGCTGCCGACACTGTTTGAGCATTTGTTCAGCATCAAATTTGACCGTCTCAGCAAACAATTCAACTTGGTTGTGCCGTTCAATAACATACTGTTCGACATCAATAATTTCTTGGTAAGGACTCAAGGTTTCGTTGCGTTGTCTGAGTGTTCCAAGCTCAATTCTTAAACTGGTCAGCCGATGTTGTAATTCACTTTGCTGCTGTTCATAAACTTCTAAACTGTTTCGACTGCGCTCTAAATTGCTTTCTAAGGATTCAATCTTCTTTTTTTGGGCAAGGCTGTGTATTTTTTGCCCGCATATAACAGCACACAGCAGGACAAGAATGACCGCAAATACATAAAGCATGGCCTATCTCCTTACTGGAAAGTCATTTTTCTTTTAAAGACTCCGCTGCAAGAACACATCAAATTCGAACAGTAAGCCTTGGAACAGACAAACCTATTTTCATTCAATTTCAATCAATCGTGATCATGGCCAAAAAGCCAAACTCAAATGTTAATTTCCATAAAGATAAGCACACTGGATAAAACTGCACTTACACAACTTACGCTAACGGTTTTTTAAACGGCCGGATATCCCAAATTTTAAGTATTTCTCATAATGTAAATAAAGTGTGACATAGTTAAAATGGCACTCGTCCATGAATCGCAACCGATTGTCCACTTAAAGGCTGCTGAAAGGCGAGAAAACTGGCATGTAAAGCCATGCGTTTTAATGGGCTTCGTGTCGGCTCAGGGTGATACAACTTATCCCCTGTAATTGGATGCCCAATATATTGCATATGCACACGGAGCTGATGTGAACGCCCTGTAATCGGAGTCAATAAAACTCGCGTAATATCGGTCTCAATGTCATAGCTAAGAGCTTGATAAAGCGTTTTTGCAGGCTTACCCAGTTCAAAGTGCACAATCTGCCGTGGTCGATTTTCCCAGTCAGTAATCAGTGGCACTTCAACACAGCCTTCGGCATCCAACTGGCCTTGAACTAAAGCAATATAGTGTTTCTCCACCGTGCGGGCTTGGAACATTTTGCTGACAGCAACTTCAGCATCGCGGTGTTTGGCAAACATTAAAATCCCTGAGGTCGCCATATCTAAACGATGGGTAATTTTGGCTTGTGGAAACTGTGCTAAAACACGTAAATAAGCACTGTCTTGATGTTCCGGTAAACGACCAGGCACAGACAACAAACCCGCAGGTTTTTCAATTACCACCAGATCATCGTCTTCATAAACGATCACCAAGTCTTCTTGGGGCGGTGAATATATAAAGTTGTCATTTAGAGCCATGGGAATAACAGCATACAAAAGCGAGCGCGAAAAATAGCAAGCTGTGTTTCAGCTGTCAATCATTCAAGAAATATCGAAAACAGCCTTAATCCTAGGCACCCATCACCCTATATAAAGCCAACTTTTTAGCAGCGCTGATTAGATTGAAAACTTAAAATAAAATGATGTAAGTGAAACTACAACAGCAGAATTTTTCGGTTTTATCGGGAAATATTAAAATTTATTTTTTTGATTTATATTTTATTCGAGTTCAAATTTTTTAGGGTGTCTGGGAAAACATGTTGTTTACTTCAACTATCATAACTTTGTAAGTGATGATCTTATAGCCTATAAACTTTTGATTTATAGCGTCCTAAGCCGAATCAAGACCTTTTGGGTAAGTACTACTCACGCGTTTTGCGCCACTGGTAGCATGCTACTCTTTTCGATCCCGTCACACCCTTGAGATATAATTTAACAATCCAAGGGCGGGATTGTTTCCCGAAGATAAAGTCTTTTTAGCTATTTTTGGAAAAAAATCTTGGCTTTCAGGTTATCTAAAAAATATTTTCCCAAATGCAGCGTATTTATGATTTTTTTCTCACATAAAAGTGCTTTTCTCAGGATTTTATTTCTTTGCTGCATCACAGATGAGAAAATCAACTTCCTGCACAGACCTGCATCAGCTGAATGAGATTCCCGCAGGTATCATCAAAGACTGCAACTTTGACTTTTCCTGCCCGCATCGGTTCAGAGGTAAAACGTACCCCTAGGTTTTTGAGCCGTTCATATTCCGCATCAAGGTCATCTACTTGAAAAGAAGTATAGGGAATCAGATCTGCTTTGATTGCGGCCTTAAACGGCTGTGCCGCAGGATGTGCATCAGGCTCCAGTAGCAGTTCAACACCTTCAGGACTTTCGGGGGAAACCAAAGTCAGCCAACGATAATCACCCACAGGTACATCATGTTTGACTTTAAAACCGAGTTTTTCTGTATAAAACTGACAGGCTTTTTCTTGGCTATCAACCATGATGCTGGTGACATATATTTTCATTGTTGTTCCATATTTTTTATCAGACTTTTAATGGTTATAGCAGAACTCTAAGCGTTCCAATGTTATCAAATCGCAATTTTTTTAAAGCCGTTTTCGCAAACCAAAGCGCCAATTTGTTTTGGCACAGTTAGAGCAAATATTTGGATAAATTCGGGGCAATATAGACGCTTAAAATGGAAGAAAATATTTGAATGGGCGTATCTTTTATCGTGTTATTTTTATCGTTTAGTTTCTAGGGATCAGGAGATAACCTCAACGGTTAAAACTGGGTAAGTTCTAAACTTTTGCCTATAAATGGATAATCTATAGCGTCCTAAGCTGAATCGAGACCTTGTGGGTAAGTACGACGCTGATCTGATAGATAACGAGTCGCAAACTACTCTTTTCGATTCCTGTGCCCTTAAACGCTATATTAAGCAAATTGGTGCGGGATGAATTTCCTAAGATCGGCTAATTTCAAGCAATGATGAAAAATATTTCCCTAAATAGAACCAGACTTGATAAAAATATTCATAATGATACTTTAATTATCTATTTCATCGCATAAAAATGAACTTCTATCATATTTTACACCATCATTTCAGAACGTTTAAGTCCCCATGTAACCTTGCAGCCACGTTGCAATAAACCACCACAAACTAATCGCGGACATACCACAGAGTAAATTAGCTAAAACCTTTTGCATATTACTAAGCTGAGACAGATAGATTTTTCGGTTAATCACATAAGCAACCACAGCTAAGGCTCCACCGATTGCACCACCAATCATCACTAAAAACAAAGGCCAACCTGCCATCAAATGAGCCGCCGTACTCAGCTTAGGTTTCTCTTCAACACTCAAGAGTAGTTCTTTATTTTCCATCTCTTTCCCCTATACATGATCAAGTAGTCATGTGACTGATGCATCAGACTCAAGTCACTCATAAAAGTGTATTTTGAAATATAAGGTAGCAAAAACTAAGCCAAGACTATTCAAAACTCAGATCGTCGATGTCCTGAATTTTGCTCAAATACATTGGAGCAACATTCACTTTGCTCCATGTTTCTTTAAATTTAGGGTCGCTATCAGGGTCTTTGTTGAGATTTTCTCTGACCAGCTTCTTAGCGGTGAGAAAATTGACACTGGTTTCACTATTCACATAAGGGCCAAAATTATCGGAGCTGTCATAGCCAATCAAGCGCATATCACGTCCCTCTAAACGGAACTGATAGGCCCAATATCCATATCGGCCATGGGCATAATGTAGTTTTAACAAGCCTTTTTCGATAGAGGGCACCAACTCAGGCGCAAAGTACACACCGCCATCTTCATTTTCTGAAGAAAATAATGACAGGTTCTGAACGACTTTTTGGTACTGCCCTTTGGTATTCAACAATACAATCACACCACGGCGGTTGCGATCTAGTTTTCCGCGGTATTCATCGGTGACCCATTGTTTCGGATCTGTAGCTTTGACGATTAAAACCACATCTTTCAAGCCATCTTTGTTTAAGTCCCCTTGCAGGACCTCATACACCGTATATTTTGCGGGAAGGTAAGCTTTATATTGGCTACTGGCTTTTTGTCGCTGAATATCCTCCTCTGTGCTTAAGTTTTCAGCATATATATTGGCGGAGACACCCAACATTGCAGCGAACATTAGAGAAATTTGAATGAACTGTTTTTTCATAGTTTTGTTAATTTTTTAAATAATAAAGTAGGTAAAAGAGCGCGCTAATGAATGCTTCATTTTTGACATCTGTGCCACAGCTTAGCATTTATCAGAAGTCTATTTGTAGGATGCTCTAGAATTAAAGCAGATGACCGTATCAGTGTCATATTTTGATTGCTGCCGTTGAAAACTTTCGGCTAAAGTGACGAAAGACCATTCAAATACGTTTCATCATGAAAACCAAAACTGCCCTGCTGATGCTGTGTCTTGCGCTTTCCCTCAGTGCATGCAAAGTGTTAAAAACACATATCATTAAAGTCACCAGCTCAACCGAAGCTCAGCCACATGAAGTGTTGTTAAAAACCACCAAAGGCTATGTGTACTTATCGACACAAAACATGACAGATAAACAGAAGCACATCCTAAAAGATCTGCGGCCTTTTCAGTGTTTGGAAATTAAAACACCTGAACAGTTTGCCATGCAAAACCGAGTGGTTCGATTTTCTGACTTTAAAATTCGTGCTTTAGTCGAAGCTGACCGAGAGTGTCGAAAAATTAAAGTCACGACCCGAATTGAAATTCATTAATGTTGTAATGCTTAAAAATAGAGCATCCATATCCAACAATGAAAAGCTCTGCATAAATTGCAGAGCTTTTTTGTTTTTGATTACTTGAAACAACACTTGTCACAACCTTCGACTTTTTCTCTGGGCCAGTTCATTCTTGCCCGTTTATAAGCCAGCTCATAATTGGCAAAATAACCAATCAGAATTTGATCCTCCGAGCTGGGTAAATCTGTACAGCCTAAGGATGCATTATGAATATGATGGATGCCTTTTTCACTAGACTGTTCATTTACAATAAATTTTATCATTTACAGTTCCCCGAATAATTTTTATAAAGTTCAACCACAAACAAAACCATACAAAAAGTATGTGTTTATAAAATTAAACGGATGCAGTATAAAAATCAATCATTATTTTAAAAGTGAAACTGACCTTTAAGTCATATCAACATAGAGGAATTGATGCCCATATAAGGAAAAATTAGCCACTTTATTTTTAAAGTTTAGAGACCCAGCAATGCCATAAGAAAACTGCTGAAACTATAAAGGGGTGCTGATACTTTCTTGTTTTTTACGTTTAAACCAACGCACGGCCCAGATCGCCAAAATAATACCCACAATCACCACCAAGAAAGGAACCAGTAGTGAAAGCACGGACAGTAAAACAGCTCCGACCCACTCCACTGTAGACACCAATGGGTTGGCAACACCGCCTGTCGTTGCGGTTGAAACCCCTCGAACAGCAACAGTACTCATTTGCACAGCACCTGCTGTTCCCCCACCGATAATGATTGCGGCGGCCCAACTGGCAAACTGCGACATTTCCCCGCTACTGACTGCCATAGTGGTGAGTGTTCCTGCGACCATTGCGGCTGGCGTTGCAATGGTGTCTAAAGCGTTGTCTACCCATGGTATGTAATAGGCTGCGATTTCACAGACGGTTGCAATGGCTAAGGCGATGCATACCGATGGCATCGTTAACCATTCAAAACCTTGCATGGGTTCGAACCAACCCATAATAGATGCAAGGCTCATGACCAAGAGTGGGACAAAGACACGAAAGCCACAAGCCGCACTTAAGCCAATACCGATACAAAGTCCTAATATGGTTTCCATGTGCTTTTCCTATGTCACCTAAGTTGGATGTTTTTATCTTTTTTATAAATTAGCAAAAAGCCCTATCGGGTGATAGGGCTTTTCTTTTAAACAGTGGGTAACTGTTAAATCTTTAGCTTAGGCATTCTTATTGTTAAATTGATTGCCTTGGCATTTGGTACACGGGGGTAAACGATCTGTACCAATTTCTAAGTAGACGCGGTGTCCGCATTGAACACAAAAATAGAAGCCTGTTCCAGGTTTTTCGCCAGCAGTAACCATTTTTGTTCTCCATATGTTTAGAAAATGGTCTTACTAGTATATGCCTTTTATGATGAATGTCTATTGATCATTTTGACAAATGATGGTGTCATAAATGTAAGAAATGATGAATTTCAAAAATAGCTAAGCTAAATAAAATTTAGTCATGAAAGTGCTGTCAGTAACTTACTATTGTTGTCTTTAGAGCGTTGAATCGTAAATGTACTCTCTTAAGCCGAGATGCATTTGAGTCATGGCATCCATTTTTAGCTTATCCAAAACACTTCTTCCAACAAATAAAAAGCCCTATCTAATGACAGGGCATGATTCAAAACAGTGGATAACTGTTTGCAGTATGCAGCTTAGGCAATCTTGTTGTTAAATTGGGCTTTTTTATGGCTTTGTGACAGTTGGGTTATTTTTCTTATATGGATTCTATTAAAAAACAATTAATCTTTCTATATTCTTTAGTATTTCAATATCATTTTCTAAATTAAAAAAAACATTAATACAAAAACCACATTATAGTGGTTTTGTATTAAATTAAAACTCATATACTATTAATTAAATCATCAAATGGTCTATCCAACTTATCCTTGGACGATCTTTTATCCAAAATTTCCAGCAGCTTATCTTTACGAATATTATATGATACTTCCTTCTTTTCAGAATTATTATGTTCATGTTTTGTTTCAATCAAGCATCTAAAACAACGTTGATACATTACAGTTCTTTTATCACCACTTCTTATTAAATCATATATATTATCAAACACATTTAACCACCCATAATTATTATCTTTTTCCAAATGCATCCATATTTGATCATGTATCATATATAATTGATTAACTATTGAATCTTTTTCTGAAATACTAACTACTCTCAATAATTTGACTAGATTTAAACTAGCATCTTGATAATCTTTAATCTGAGCATGCCCACCTCTATATTTTGCTCTTAGTAAATAACCTCTAGCTAGACGTTTATACCAATTCCTATGATTTATATCACCAACTTGAAGAGCTGCATTTGAGACTTCTATTATACCATTAGCTGATTCTAGTTTTTGTTCCGACTCATACCACAACTCAAAGGCTATTTCTTTTTGCTGTCCTTTAGCAATAGAATTTTTAAGTATCCCCCTAACCTTTTCATAGTTGGGATTTTCATCATTTAATAAACATCTTGCCTTCATCAGTAATAAATCTGGATTAGATGGGAAATTTGATAATTCCTTGTCTACTGTTGCGATTGCATCATTTAAACGATTATCATCTAGTAAAGCTATACATTGTCTAATAGCTAATCCTATTTTATAACGATTACCAGTTTTTTTATCACCAATATCAGATTTTGATTTTTTAACTAATTCTTGAATCTTTTTATAATCATGTGCCAATTCGTTTTCATTACTACCAACCAATAGTGCTGTTGTATTTGATATTGAAAATCTTTGTTCCGCATTGATAATACGTGGCTCATCTACTAGAAAGAGTGACTGTAACTCTTCTAGATAATCGACTAATTTAATCCTTTCAATTCCAGCTATCTTCTTAAGTTCTGTAAAAGAACAGCTTTTGAAATAATATATAATCAACAATATTCTTTTTGCATTAGAAGATAAACTATCTATCTCTCTTTTAAGTGCAGCATTTCTCGCATCTTCACCTGCCTGACCTGACCATTCCTTTAAAGCAGAGTTAAAATCAATTCCTTGCTTGTATAGTCGTAATATTGAAGCTGACAATAAAGGAGATCCATCACACTTGTCATGTAAATTTCTTAGTGCTTTAGATGATAAACTACTTAAGTTTAGTTTTTGACACATCTTATTTATATACTCATCAAACTCACCAAAGTGTAATCCAGGTACATCAATGCATAAATCGGATGAGTAAGCTAATTTTTTTCTAGTAGTTATCAAAAATCTAACATTAAGTGAGCCAAGTTGCCGGCATATATCGACTATTTTTTTCTGTTCATCATCTTCTAATGAATCAATATCATCAACAACAACAACAGATGGGAATAAAGGTAAATTTTCTTTTAAATCTTTTTTTATAACTTTTTCAGATACATCTTCATATACTTTAACATCTAAAGCTGAATGATCAGCTAAACATATTAAAAACGATAATGAATCAGAGAAATCAGCATCTTGTATTTCATAATAAGAGTTATTTATACCTGAAAATTGCTTTTCTTTAACAGAAAGCCATAATATTCGCTCATACTCTATAGGGGGATTCTCTAAAAATGTTCTGCAAAATTTATATGCTATTGATGTTTTTCCTTTCCCACCATCCCCTGAAAGAATTTTCACAAATTCGAATTCATCATTGAGCCACTCCCACAACTCAGTTAATAAATCCTCTCTACCAATAAAATCATTACAAATTAAACTCTTAGATGGTAAATTATGTTCAAAATATCTCTTATCAGCTAACTTACTAGATTCAATATTATTAATAGAAAAAAAATTTCTTTCAGAGAAAAGTAGCTGCCAATCATCAGGCGTATTTGCCTTTCGACATTCATCTAAAATTCGCAAGTACGTATCATTAATATTAAATAAAGGTTTATTATTTTTCATTGGACCATTTTTAATAAATGGAATAGGTTTAGATCTAGTCTCTCTCTTCGGTATATATAAAACCCCCATATTATAATTTTTTTCAGCTAAGCAAACCTGAACTTCCTTAAAAGTTATATCAATTATATTACCAGTATATTTTTTTATATTATCTCTTAATTGAGCCAAATTAAAATTACTAAAATCAACACTCTGTGGTTCAAAAATTAAATCTTTAACTACTTCTTTAACACCATATATTATATAACCGCCATAAGAATTAAAAAAACTGGCAACTTGTAAAACAGTCTTAGCAATACCTTCAGCCTCTAAATTAATAGTTTCTTTATAATCCCAAAGCCAACCTTCTTTTGGTATAAATTTTCCATTATCTATTAAATTTAATATTGGCTCATTTCCAACTACACCTTTAGATAGACATTGGTCAATGGCATTATTAATATCTATTAATTTAAAATTCTCACTCATGAATTACGCCCTAAAAAACCCCACGCTAAAGTAGGGTATTTTTCAAACAAAATCAATAACTTTTAGCTAAAGTCTAAACCACACTCCCTTCCAAGAAATCCTGCGCAAAGCGCTGCAATACACCACCCGCTTCATATACAGACACTTCTTCTTCAGTATCTAAGCGACACGTTACAGGTACTTCAACAATTTCACTCTTACCGTCATCCGTCGCACGCTCAATGACTAAAGTTAAAGTCGAACGCGGCGCAATATTACCAATCACGCTATAAAGTTCAGTACCATCCAAACCTAAAGTTTTACGGTCAGTTCCTGCTTTAAACTCAAGCGGTAACACGCCCATACCGACTAAGTTAGTACGGTGAATACGCTCAAAACCTTCCGCCACAATCGCTTCAACACCTGCAAGACGAACACCTTTGGCAGCCCAGTCACGGCTAGAACCCTGACCATAGTCCTTACCTGCAATAATGATGAGTGGTTGCTTACGATTCATATAAGTTTCAATCGCTTCCCACATACGCATTACTTCGCCTTCAGGCTCAACACGTGCTTTCGAACCTTGCTTGATCGTACCGTCCGCACGAACCACCATTTCATTAAACAGTTTCGGATTGGCAAACGTTGCACGTTGTGCAGTCAAGTGGTCACCACGATGCGTTGCATACGAGTTAAAGTCTTCTTCAGGTACACCCATTTTATGTAGGTACTCACCTGCTGCCGAATCCATCATGATTGCATTCGATGGTGATAAATGATCCGTAGTGATGTTGTCAGGCAAGATGGCAAGCGGACGCATATTTGCCAGTGTACGAGGTGCAGCCAAAGCCCCTTCCCAATACGGCGGACGGCGGATATAGGTACTTTGCGGACGCCAGTCATATAAAGGACTTGCCGCTTTTTCCGTTACACCCAAGTCAAACATTGGAATATACACTTTACGGAACTGTTCAGGTTTCACCGCTTCTTTAACCAGCGCATCAATTTCTTCATCTGACGGCCAAATATCTTTTAAGTAAATTGGGTTTCCATTTTGATCTGTACCCAAAGCATCTTTTTCGATGTCAAACCGAATACTGCCCGCAATCGCATAAGCTACGACCAATGGCGGAGATGCCAAAAATGCTTGTTTTGCATACGGATGGATACGCCCATCAAAGTTACGGTTACCCGAAAGTACCGCAGTTGCATATAAGTCACGGTCAATAATTTCTTGTTGTAGTTTAGGGTCTAAAGCACCAGACATACCGTTACAAGTGGTACATGCATACGCCACGATACCAAAACCGAGTTTTTCTAAGTCATCCAATACGCCTGCTTCTTCAAGATATAAAGCCGCTGCTTTAGAACCAGGTGCAAAAGAAGATTTCACCCAAGGTTTACGTGTTAAGCCCAATTCATTGGCTTTACGTGCCAATAAACCTGCTGCAACCGTGTTACGTGGGTTTGATGTATTGGTACATGAAGTAATGGCAGCAATAATCACTGCACCATCTGGCATTAAGCCATCGGTACGGTTTTCAACAACACCTGCAATGCCTTTTTCTTTTAAATCCGCAGTTGATACACGAGCATGTGGGTTTGATGGGCCTGCAATATTACGTGTTACTGTTGAAAGATCGAAACGAAGGACACGTGGATATTCCGCTTGTTTCATATCCGATGCCCAAAGACCAACTTCTTTGGCATACGTTTCAACCAGTGCAACTTGCTCAGCTTCACGACCTGTCAGGGTTAAATAATCAATGGTGTTTTGATCGATATAGAACATCGCCGCTGTTGCGCCATATTCAGGTGTCATGTTGGAAATCGTGGCACGATCCCCCACCGACATGCTGTCCGCACCTTCACCAAAGAATTCTAAATATGCACCGACCACACGTTCTTTACGCAAAAACTCAGTTAAAGCTAAAACGATATCTGTTGCAGTGATTCCCGCTTGACGTTGTCCAACAAATTCAACACCGATAATATCTGGAAGACGCATCCAAGACGCACGACCGAGCATCACATTTTCAGCTTCCAAACCACCGACACCAATCGAAATCACACCAAGCGCATCGGTATGTGGTGTGTGTGAGTCTGTACCGACACAAGTATCTGGGAATGCCACGCCATCACGGTTTTGCACCACTGGAGACATTTTCTCCAAGTTGATTTGGTGCATGATGCCATTCCCCGCAGGAATCACATCGACATTTTCAAAAGCGGTCTTGGTCCATTCGATGAAGTGAAAACGGTCTTCGTTACGACGGTCTTCAATAGCACGGTTTTTCTCAAACGCCTCTGGATCAAAACCACCGAATTCCACAGCAAGAGAGTGATCGACAATGAGCTGCGTTGGCACAACGGGATTCACTTTCGATGGGTCACCACCTTGGTCTGCAATCGCATCACGTAAACCTGCAAGGTCAACCAATGCCGTTTGTCCAAGAATGTCATGACACACCACACGCGCAGGATACCAAGGGAAATCGTGATCTTGTTTTGAGAAAATTAATTCTTTTAGTGACTGCTCCAAAATGGCAGGATCACAACGACGCACTAACTGTTCAGCCAATACTTTTGAGGTGTATGGAAGTTTTGCATAAGCGCCTGGCTGAATCTGTTCAACGGCTTCTCGCACATCAAAGTATTCTAGCTGGGTGCCTTGCAGTGGTTTGCGGTGATTCTTGTTCATAGCGTTCCTGCCTTTGGTGTTTCATTTTTCTTCACTGTCTTTACTAGACAATTCATCTTTGTCTGCTAGGCATACTACACTGTCGAAAACCCATTTCCCAAATCGTTTATATTTCATAAGCTTAGATATAAAAACAGGGGTTTTCGAAATATTTGGTTACATTAACTTTTAAATATTTACTCTAAATATGATTTTTTCTGAAAAATAGCGGAAAATAGCCCTAATTCTTTAGTATTAGATTTTAAGGTAGGCGAGCAATTCATGAGCGATCTAGCTTTCTCCTCTTTCACTTTAATTGGTGTCGATGCACTCAAATTTTTACAAGGCCAAGTGACGGTCAACGTTGAAGCTTTAGCTGAAAATATAACGCAATACACCGCCATTTGTGACTTGAAAGGCCGTATCCACTTTGGTTTGTGGCTGACAAAACGCAACCCTGAGCATTTTGAAATTGTCACCACTCAAGACCAGTCGGAAGAGTTTGCTAAGCACATTAAAAAGTTTGGTGCCTTCTCTAAAATGAAACTTGAACCTATGGGTTCAGTTTTTCCAACCTTCACGCAAGACCGTACCACCTTCTCTGCTGAGCCTACCGATATTGCAGCATGGCAAGTGCAAGCCATTACTCATGGTGAAGCGTTTATCGAACAAGCCATTGAGCATGTGTTTCAACCTCAAGAGCTACGTTTACACCAACGTGCTGGCGTGCACTATGACAAAGGCTGTTACTTGGGTCAGGAAGTGATTGCGCGTTTATGGTTTAAAGCAAAACCAAAAGCGTGGTTGCATTTAATTCAGGGTACAGGCAGTGCGCCTGCACAAGCTGAACAGTTGAATAAAGGTATTCAAGTGGTGAATAGCGCTGCGATTGATGGCGGTTATGTCGCGTTGGTGGTGGCACGTCCTGAGTCTTTGACCGAACTGGATGTGACAGTTTTAGACTTACCAGAACGCTTAAATGGTGATGTGGCAAGACCTGCTTAAGTCTTTAAATTTTATATTGTTATGATAAATTAGCCTCTAAAACTTATTCTTGGTTTTGGGGCTTTTTTAAACTTAGAGCGATGAGAACTCTTTCTTCCTCACATAATAAACCACACCACTCTTATCATCAGAAAAATAAAACGAATTTGAATCTATACGGTAAATATCCGCAGGTCGACCATAGACATTTTTACCCACTAAAAACCCATCAATAAAGGTCTGTAATTTTTGCCCTTTACGCATAATCACAATTTTATAACCATGACCAATTGTGGCATCCGTAGAACCATGCAATGCCACTAAAAAAGAATTTTTGATGACTTCATCTGTGTCTGGATGGTCAAAATAATCAAAGCCAAGTGCAGACGAATGCGATGGGAAATAGGCATAAGGAGACGGTACATTTTTACATCCCGATGCACGTTTAAATTTTGGATCTGCAAAAATTTGACCATTAAACGAATAACAAGATGGCCAACCATAATCTGCATCACGCTTGAGTGCATAAAAAGTTTCATCAGGTTTATGTTTACCCAAATGGTCTGCACCTTGATTGGTGGCAAATAAAAATTTACCCACCCATTTCAAACCGACGGCATTACGCAAGCCTGTGGCATAAATCTTTTGTTCCGAACTATCGGGATTCATTTCTAAAACTGTTGCTCGAACTTTTTCTTTCTCAGTACAAGCATTACAACTTGAGCCGACTGAAACATAAATTTTCCCGTTTCCACCCACGGCAATAGTTCGTGTTAGATGCCAGCCACCATATTTATAACTTAAACCATAATCAGGAAAAGTCGCTAAAACTTCAGCTTTGGCCGTGGGTTTAATTTCGCCTTGGGTAAATTTCTGTCGGGTGAGCTGATGCGTTTCAGCCAAATATAACCAATCTTGCCCTGAAGAATCGGTATAAAATTGGACTGAATTTGGATTTTTCAAACCTGTCATATAAGGAATAATTTTGCCGAATTTTCCTGTTTCAGCATTCCATTCATCCAAAATATAAACGATGCCTTTATTATTGTCGGTCAAATCGTGCATATCTGTGACAAACATTCTACCGTCAGGTGCTTTGCTAAAAAAACGAACACTTTTTAAACCCTCAGCCGCAGGAATGATGTCGTAATTTGGTGGCAGATTGAGAGAAAAACGCTTCCCATTTTTCAAGTTGATTTGATGAGGAACAAGATTTGGTTGCCCAGCTAAAACTGCCATTGAGCCAACTAAACATATGAATAAGATTGAGAGTATTTTTATCATTTTAGATAGATCTCGATTCATCTTATGAAAAACAACGTCTTTTTTATAGGATATAACTAGAATTATGGGGACATAGTCAAATGCTTTTAGTAGAAAATCGTATAGGCTCTTCATATACAAATTATTATTTTATATTATCTTTTAACCCAAGCACTGAAAGTATCTTTGCAGTGGGTAAATCCATTCACACTCGTTCTGCGGCTATAAACACAACATAAAAAATATTGCTTTAGAACGCTATAGTAAGCATCAGTACTTGGGTAAAAGGCTCATCCAAGGACTTAAACTATTTTTAGAGCCTTATTTAATAGTTCACTAATCTTCAATGAAGATTAAACATCAAAAATCATGAAACAGCTTATTCATGTCTTTGCAGAGATAGTCTTTAAATGAAAAGTCTCGTGCATGTTTAGCATCAAATTTTGCGGTCACACCATCTTTTTCAAAGATATATACACGGTCATCTTTGCTCACTAAAAACTCACCACCCAATTTCATCAATAAGGCATCAATTTTTTCACCATCTGGAATCGACTCATCGGCCAAAACTTTTAAATAATTTCGCTTAATTGACTTAATAAACATGCTGAACTCACTACTCATTTTCAGCGCTATTTAAACAGAATCTAAGCCAGAATCCTAATAAAACCCGAAGCCATCACCTACAACTACCAATAACCCATTGCACTCCTTTCCACTGTACATCACGCGGGTTGTATTGGAAAAAGATATACCGATCAACACAATCAACGAAAATTTGTAAGACCAAGACACAATTCAGATATTTACATTCACACAATTCAACTTATGATGTGAAATGACTCAAAACAAATACACACATAGATGGACTTATGTGTAAGAAAAAGGTTTATAAAACATGAAGAAAATCGTACTTGCAAGCTTAATTGCACTCACTAGCCAGCTTGCACTTGCAGCCACCACTCAAGATACCATCAACCCCGAATTTGCCAAGATAGAGGAAATGGTCAAAGCCAACAATATGACGGGGGCATATCAGGCTTTAGAAAAACTGGCAAAGTCTGGCAACTCACAAGCCATGTATAACTTGGCTTATTTGACTCAGACTGGCCAAGGCACAGCGAAGAATGAGAAGAAAGCCATTCAGCTCTATCAAGATGCTGCAAACAAAGGCTACCCTGTTGCGCATTATGTGCTTGCGAAAAACTATGTCACGGGTACTTTAGGCTTGCCTCAAGACATTAACAAAGCCAAACAACACTTTGAAGCCGCATCTAAACTAGGCTTTGATGATGCAACCGTTGAATATGCCGTGCTGTTATTTTCTGAAAATAAGCCAGAGTCTGAAAAGTTAGCCCTTAAGAAACTTGAGCCTTTGGTGAAAAAAGGCAACTATCAAGCCATTCATGCACAAGCCCTGTACGACATCAGCACAGGCTTTAAAAATAAACAAGAAGCACCCATTCAAAAAGGCCTCAACAGCATTCAAGACTTAGCCAAAAAAGGTTACATTCCTGCCCTGATGGCCGTAGGCAATATGTTTGCCAATGGCAATATCATTCCGCAGAACTTACCTGAAGCGAAGAAAATTTTTACCGCTTTAGCTAAAGAAAATGTGCCACAAGCGAAAGAATCATTAGCGCAGGTTGAAACCATGATGGCGAATCAAGCTAAGTCCCCTGCAACAGCAGCAGTCAAAAAATAAATTGCTTCTTCAAAAAATACTCTCCTCGGAGAGTATTTTTTTACCACCAAAGACCAATCAAGACACTGACCACCACAAAACTCAATAGCGTGCTGATCATCAGTGGAGTGAGTGCTTTTTCATTCAAACCATACACTTGCCCAAAAATTCCAAACAAAGACGGCATCGGCAAAGCCGCAATCAAGGTCCCTGCATAAATCATCTTTAGGTCCAACTCAGTCAAATAGGTCAGCCCTAAATAGACCAAGAGTGGCATACAAATATTTTTAGACACCACCAGATAAACCGTTTGCAGGTTAAAAGACTGAATAGTGAGCCCCACCATTCCCCCACCAATAATAAAGAGCGCTAAAGGTGCAGCAGTCTGGCCTAACATCGCAAACACTTGGTCGATTAAATGTGGAATTTGAATTTCGAAGATCGCACAACTCATACCAAGCATCACCGACAAGAACAGTGGATTTTTAAGTAGCGTAAGAAATGTAGTTTTTAAAATGGAGGCTAAATTGGCTTGTCTTTGTCGCCCTATTTCTGCCAGAGTGAGCATCAGCGGTACAAGAAATACACTTTCAATGATCACCACCAATGAAATATAAATCATCGCTTCACTTCCCATCAGCAGCGTCAAAATTGCTGCTCCCAATAACCCCGTATTGGACATGGATGCACCCAGTGAAAAAACTGCAGCATGGGTAAAGTGATTCTTAAACAGCTTTTGACCTAAAATAAAAGCCGTAATAAATAAGCCAAAGGTCACAGCTGCATAAACATAAAAATAAGAGGGATACCAAATTTCATGCAAATCTTTTGAAGCTAAGGCATGTAACAATAAAGCAGGTAACGCAATTTTGATGACAAAAGCACTGATTGCAGTCATTTGCTCTTTAGCGAGCAACTGGATTTTGACAGAGGCAAAACCGAGAAAGAGCAGGAAAAAAACTGGAAAAATTACCGAAAAAATCATTCAAGCTGTTCCTTTTCCAGATGATGTAAGTAAAGACCTATCCTAGGATACACCTTTACTCAGTTGAAATATTTTAAAAGACCAATGGGCGAATATATGATTAAAACGCAGAAAACAAATCTTTGATCCCATGTGGCTGACACCGTAAATACTGCGGTGCGATAGAGACTTTCCCACCCAGTTCTGCAGCGGCATGCCACGGCCATCGTGGGTCATACAACATGGCACGCGCCAGACCAATTGCATCGGCTTCTTGCGCTTCTAAAATATGTTCAGCCTGCTTAGCTTCTGTAATCAAGCCCACCGCAATGACTGGAATTTTCACCGCTTGTTTCACTGCATGGGCAAAAGGCACTTGATATTTGGGCTTAATCTGAATGTCTTGTTCCACATGCAAGCCACCACTTGAAACATGAATATAAGCCGCACCGAGTTGTTCCAACGCTTTCGACAGCCCAACCGTTGAATCAATATCCCAACTTTCTGTTGCGGTCGACTCCATCCAATCAGTTGCAGATAAACGTATACCTACGGGATAATTTTCAGGAACAGCTTGTTTAATGGCTTGGAATACTTCTAAGGTAAATCGAATGCGGTTTTCAAAACTTCCACCATATTCATCGGTACGTCGGTTCGAAAGGGGTGACATGAATTGATGCAACAAATAGCCATGAGCTGCATGTAATTCGATCAGCTCAAAACCTGCATCTACTGCGCGTACTGCAGCACTGGCAAAGTCTTCGATGATGTCTTGCATCTCCGTCACACTTAAAGCATGTGGTGCATGCTCTTCGGGCTTAAAGGGGACATCACTGGCAGAAACCGTTTGCCAACCATGCGGTTCATTCGGTTTGATCTGACCTTTTCCTGACCAAGGTCGGTCGGTCGATGCTTTACGCCCCGCATGTGCCAGTTGAATGGCAAAAGGCATTGGTGAAAGTGTTTTGACTTTTTGAAGCAAGGCCTTCATTTGTGCACGTTGCAAATCATTCCACAGCCCTAAATCCGCAAAACTGATCCGTCCTACCGCTTGTACGGCTGTCGCTTCAACAATACATAAGCCCGCACCTGACAATGCATAATTGGCCCATTGTTGCTCATGCCAATAGCTCAACTCACCCGCATCATTGGCTGAATATTGGCACATCGGCGCAATCACGATTTTATTTGTTAAGTTTAGATCCCCAAATTGAATGGGTTGAAATAATAATGGCATCACAGCTCTCCCTGTACTCACTATGATCTATAACAAATAAAGTGCCTTGCATTCAACGCTAAAAGTGCAAATCCGCTGTCAAACCTTTGCACTTTTATGGCTATCCATTTAGAAAATAATGCGGCTTCCGAGCCCCAAGACCAGTGCATTATCCACCACATGGCTTGAACCTGAGTTGACCACATACTGAATGTTGGGACGTAACATTAACCACGGCGTAGCGTTATAGCTGTAGTTCAGTTCAATATTGTATTCTGCGCTCGCATCATACTGTGCTTTACCCGCAGTGAATCGATCATTTAGATGTACTCGATTCACACCCAAACCTAGAATATCCGTCGGATGCTGCTCAAATACCCCAATATATTTCAGCCCCACTTGTTGTGAGTTATCTACTTTATTAGTAATGCGGTCATGCCATGTAAAGTTGGCAAAACTATGCAAACCTTGGCGCCCTGCACCCGTTGAAGTCAGTTGCTGTTCGATGGCAAGCCATCCTGCAAATGTCCGGTCTTCGCCAACCACACCTTTGCCATAAGCCACGTCATATTGGTTATTCGGATCATCTGCGGTGTTATAAATCCCACCAACCCGATAGCTCCCCGCCAAACCATTGAACAGTGCTTTCGGTGTCCAAATCACTTCCACAGGAATAGTCACACCATCGGCATGCTCTGTGTCTAGGCTCCAACCTTGTCCTTCGGCTTTTCCATTGCCATTATCTGGATTGAATTCATAAACACCCACTTGAGTTGTCACTTCAGGGGTCAGTTGGTACTTAATACGACCACCCCATTGTGAAACCGGCGTATTCATCCAGATATTACCCTGCCATTTCCCCATTTGCGCGGCACAAAAGGCATTACTGACAAAATCACACGCCATCACATCAAAATCAGAACCCAAACCCAGTCGCCCAACTTTGACACTGAGCCCTTGTTCTTTAAATCGCTTTTCAATCGAAAGCTCAGATAAACGGCTGTCTTGGTTTCCACGGCCATAGGTGGCTTGCACATTGGCTAATTGCGGTGCAGAAGGATCTTGCAAATCTCGAATTGAGGTACTTTGTCCTTGACGCGCAGTCGCAACAAAACGAATGGTGACCCCTTCCCAGCCCGCTAGCTTTTCTAAATCAAATTGTGTACCTAACCAAAACTGCGAAGCGGTACTTGGGCTTGCACCTGCATTATGCCCGCCATCCGCCAAATAGTTGGTATCTGTTAAAGCATTGGCTTCAAACTTAATGCCTTTTTGCGCCAATTCAGTTCGTTTTCCCTGCCAGTCACCAAACAAATACTGACCCTGTACATCTAACATCTGCTCCGCATGACTCACTGTCGCCCAGGCACACATTGCTGTTGCAAATAAAGAGAAAGAAAACTGTCGCATAAAACCTAAGCCCCAAACTAAAATGAAGAACAATCCATTTCATTTAAATGAAAAATTTAATGAAAAGTACATAATTTTTAAACAAAGATCTCAGCAAAATTTTTATCATTAAGTCAAAAAAAAGTTATCAATATCGTCCACAGCTATAAATAGAAGATTGGATTTGGGTGATTCATAGCAGTTTTCACTCAATTCAAGAATGCTATTTAAAGAGGATGATTCCTGATCACACTTGCACTCTAGCTCCGTACAAATGTGCTAAAGGCAAGCCTCTCGTTGAAATCACTTGCAATCTTGCGTGTACACCGCAATATTAGCCTCAAGTTTTATCATCTCATGTTGCCATGCCAGAATTACCCGAAGTTGAAACCACCAAAGCCAGTCTAGCGCCGTTATTAGATCAACAAGTACTCAGTGTTGAAGCTCGCCAGTCGAGCCTGCGCTGGCCGATTCCCGCCGATCTCAGCAAACTGGTGGGTCAGCGTTTAATTCAACTCAAACGCCGTTCTAAATACATTTTGGCCATTTTTGAACAAGACACGATGCTTTGGCATTTGGGTATGTCTGGTAGTTTCCGTATTTGTGAGGTGGGTGAAACCCTGCGTAAACACGATCATTTGATTATTCGTTTTGAAGATGTCGAGCTACGCTACCATGATCCGCGCCGCTTCGGCTGTATTTTATGGTTGGATAAATATTCGCAAACCAAGTTAATCGATACCCTTGGGCCTGAACCACTGAGTGCTGATTTTAACGCTAAATATTTAAGCCAAAAGTTAAAAAGCAAACAGGTCGGCATAAAAGTTGCAATCATGGATAACCATGTGGTGGTTGGTGTCGGAAATATCTATGCCACAGAGAGTTTGTTTAATTTAAGAATACACCCTGCGCAAGTGGCGTCTAGTTTAACACCCAGCCAAATTGAAAAATTGGTGGTCGAGATTAAACGTATTTTGCAGCAGGCCATCGATTTAGGTGGGTCTACCCTGCGGGACTATTCCAACGCAATGGGTGAAAATGGTTACTTTCAACAAACTTTATTGGCTTATGGTCGAGCAGGTGAAATGTGTGTGAACTGCGAGACTACGCTTGAAAACATCAAACTAGGACAGCGTGCTTCTGTGTTTTGTCCCGAATGCCAACCGCTGAAAAAAGTGCAACCTAAGCCCAAAGCCACAGCTCGAGGAAAAACCAAATGAAAACTGCCATTGTTCGTCATATTTTGGTCAAAGACAAAGACCTCGCTGAACAACTGAAAAAGAAAATCCACGATGGCGCCGATTTCGCCAAAATTGCTAAGCAATACTCCACCTGTAATTCAGCTAAACGCGGTGGTGAACTAGGTGAAGTCAAAAAAGGCCAATTGGTGCCTGTGATTGATAAATTGGTTTTTAGTGCAGCTGAAAAAGTACTACATGGCCCCATCAAGAGCCAATTTGGTTTTCATTTAGTAGAAATTAAATTCCGTATGGATTTTTAAAAGGATGCGCGGTATGTGATGTGTTTATGTCTAAGCACATCACAAACACAGTATTTGATTAAGCCTCTTTCATCTCATATGTCCAAGCATCAACGTGTTCGCCAGATTCCAACGTCCCTTGTACCCTCACCCGTTGATACTGTATCCCTTCAAACTCATCCAACGCATCCCAATGTTCGGTTAATTTTTCACTGCTAAAAAAATATCCTTCAACTGCTGCTGCTTGCGGATCTAAAACAATGGCGAATAAGCCTTTGTCGGGTCCCCAATCCAAAATATGCACCACGCCATGCACATAGCCTTTTTGCCATGTCCCACCTATACGCTCTAAAAGATGGGCATTTTCATGATTTGGACGGAGCGTCCCATAGACAAATAATTGGTTCATTCGACATCACCACAGCTATTCAATCATCGCGCATCATAAAACCAAAACTGTACAAAAACCAGTCTTCGGATAAGTCTCAGACATAAAAAAACGGCACTTGATGTGCCGTTTTATTTTAACTGTTCGATTACTGACGTTTTTTCAATTCATCACGAATTTCACGTAGCAACGCGATATCTTCTGGCGTTGCTGCTGGTTCTGGCGCTACTTCTTCTTGTTTACGGCGCATACGATTAATCATTTTCACCATTAAGAACACCACCCATGCCAAAATGATGAAATTAATTAAAATCGTAAGGAAGTTACCATAAGTCAGGACATTTACACCTGCTTTGGTTAACTCATCTAAAGACTGTAAATTGTTTGGGTTATCGCCCAAAACAAAGAACTTTTGTGTGAAATCCACACCACCGCCAGTGATCACAGTAATCAATGGCATGATGATATCTTTCACTAATGAGTCAACAATTTTACCAAATGCCCCACCAATAATCACACCGACAGCCAAGTCGATCATGTTGCCTTTTACCGCAAATTCGCGGAACTCTTGAATAATACTCATTTAAATCTCCAGTTTTTTTTGACTTTAATTTATGTGACGAAGTATACATTTAATTTTATAGCTTCATTTCCACGTAATTTACTCGGAAATCATCTGCTTTTATATATTGGTTTGCTAATTTTAAACAAAAAAATGCCATCAATAAATTGATGGCATTTTTAAATTTTGCTGCCCCGCATGAGGACAACATCATTTTTAAAACTTATTTACCAGAACGGTTACGTTTACGTTCGTTTTCAGTCAAGTAACGCTTACGGATACGGATTGACTTAGGTGTTACTTCAACTAATTCATCATCTTCAATGAATTCAAGCGCTTGTTCAAGCGTATATTCAACAGCAGGAACAAGAGTCAACGCATCATCAGTACCAGAAGCACGTACGTTTGTTAACTGTTTTGCTTTAGTTGGGTTAACTGTCATGTCATCTGAACGAGAGTTAATACCAATGATCATACCTTCGTAAACTTCTAACTGAGGTTTAGCAAATAGACGACCACGGTCTTGCAATGTGAACAATGCATAGCCAAGGCAAGTACCCTGAACCATAGAAATCAACACACCGTTTTGACGTTTCGCAACAGTACCTTGTTTCATTGGACCGTAATGCGAGAAGCTTGAAGTCATGATTCCTGTACCAGAAGTCATGGTCAAGAATTCTGAACGGAAACCAATTAAGCCACGTGAAGGAACAGTTGCTTCAATACGGATACGGCCTTTACCGTCAACTTCCATATTCGTCATTTCGCCTTTACGGTGACCCATTTGTTCCATTACAGAACCTTGGTGCTGTTCTTCAACGTCAAATGTTACGTTTTCGTATGGCTCTTGCTTTTCGCCATCAACTTCTTTCAAGATTACTTGTGGGCGAGATACGCCCATCTCGAAGCCTTCACGACGCATGTTTTCAATAAGAACTGAAAGGTGAAGTTCACCACGACCTGATACTTTAAAGCTATCAGGACTATCAGTATCTTCAACACGAAGCGCAACGTTGTGAATTAATTCGCGGTCTAAACGTTCACGGATATTACGTGAAGTAACAAATTTACCTTCTTTACCCGCAAACGGAGAGTTGTTTACTTGGAAAGTCATGGTTACTGTAGGTTCATCTACAGACAATGCTGGTAAAGCTTCAACATTTTTCGGATCACAAATGGTGTCAGAAATATGAAGTTCATCAATACCTGTGATACACACGATATCGCCTGCTTGAGCAGATTCAACATCAACACGCTCTAAACCATGGTAACCCATGATTTTTAAGATACGACCGTTACGTGTCTTACCGTCTTTATCAATCACAGTTACTGGTGTGTTTAATTTTACAGAACCACGTTGAATACGACCAACACCGATAACACCAACGAAGCTGTTATAGTCAAGTGATGAAATCTGCATTTGGAATGGACCATCAACATCGACTGCTGGTGGTTCAACAATGTCTACAATTGTTTGGAACAACGGCGTCATATCTTCCGCTAATTCTTCTGGAGATGGACCAGCAACACCACGAAGACCTGAAGCGTAAACAACTGGGAAGTCTAACTGTTCGTCAGAACCACCAAGGTTATCAAACAAATCAAATACTTGATCAATAACCCAATCTGGACGCGCGCTTGGCTTGTCGACTTTGTTGATAATTACGATTGGCTTCAAACCACGTGCGAACGCTTTTTGCGTTACGAAACGAGTTTGTGGCATTGGGCCTTCTTGAGAGTCAACAAGAAGAAGTACACAGTCAACCATCGACATTACACGTTCAACTTCACCACCGAAGTCTGCGTGTCCTGGGGTGTCGACGATGTTAATACGGTATTCTGTATTGGTACGTGCATCTAACCATTTGATTGCAGTGTTTTTTGCAAGAATGGTAATACCACGTTCACTTTCAATCGCGCCTGAATCCATGACACGCTCAATCTCGCCTGCACGATCGCCAAGTGCACCTGATTGCTGTAAAAGTTTGTCTACTAGAGTGGTTTTACCGTGGTCAACGTGCGCAATGATGGCAATGTTGCGGAGAGTTTTGATATCTGACATGTAAATTCGATACGCCTAAAGTTTGAGGGCAAATTATACAGAAAAATAATAGGATTTAGTAGTGACAGTTTATTGACAGACTCATTTTTTTTGATAAGTGGTGTGTAATTAATTTTGTAAAGCTGTGTAAAGCGATTAGAATAGCGCCACCTTGCTAACACCCTTTGACATATGTCTGATCAAAATCTCTCTCCCAATCAAACAGATCAACTCGATTTGGTCTATGGTTTAAACGACCGCCCTCGCCCAATCATTGCTTTTCTTGCTGCATTTCAACATCTCCTTGCAATTATTGTCCCAATTGTTACTCCAGGCTTACTCATCTGTCTAGCGCTTGGTGTGTCGAAAGAAGACACCAACATGATTTTATCCATGTCTTTGGTCATTTCAGGGATTGCAACCTTCTTACAATGTAAAAAAGTTGGACCTTTTGGTGCAGGCTTATTGATTGTTCAGGGCACCAGTTTTAACTTTATCGGCCCGATTATTGGAATCGGCTCTGCCATGGTTGCTGCAGGTACTCCAGTAGAATCCGTCATGGCTGCAATTTTTGGTGTGGTAATCGCAGGTTCATTTATTGAAATGGGCGTGTCACGTATTCTGCCTTGGGTTAAAATGCTCATTACCCCATTGGTAACAGGCATTGTGGTGTTATTGATTGGTTTGACTCTTATTAAAGAAGGGCTGATCAGCATGGGTGGTGGCTATCAAGCCATGTCGAACAATACGTTTGCCAATAGCGATAACTTAATTATGTCGTGTACAGTGCTCGGCTTGATTATCTTGTTGAACCGTATCCGTATTACTTGGGTAAAAAGTTCAGCAATCCTGATTGCCTTGGTTGCGGGATATGCCCTTGCTGGCTTTATGGGACATCTGGATTTTTCTGGTCTTAAAGACGCACCTTTAATCCAAGTCCCGACGCCAATGCATTTTGGACTCAGCTTCTCTTGGAGCTTGTTTATTCCAATGGCCTTCATCTATTTAGTGACGTCTTTAGAAGCAATTGGTGATATTACAGCAACCTCTAAACTCTCTAACCAACCTGTCGATGGTGCAACATGGATGGAGCGTATTAAAGGCGGTGTCTTGGTGAATGGTGCAAACTCTTTCCTTGCTGGTATTTTCAATACCTTTCCTAGTTCGGTCTTTGCACAAAATAATGGCGTGATTCAGCTTACTGGCGTTGCGAGCCGTTATGTCGGCATTTGGATTGCTGCTTTATTGGTGATTCTAGGTTTACTCCCTGCTGTTGCAGGTGTGATTCAGGCAGTGCCTCAAGCTGTTTTAGGCGGCGCTGTGATGGTGATGTTTGGAGCTGTAGCAGCCTCTGGAATTAACATTCTGTCAGGTATTCATCTTGACCGCCGCGCACTACTGATTATTGCCATTTCATTGGCACTCGGTTTAGGTGTTGCACAAGTTCCACAAATTTTGGAACACTTACCTGAATTATTCCGTAACATCTTTAGCTCTGGTGTTGCGACAGGTGGTATTGCAGCCTTGTTATTAAATATTATTCTTCCTGAAACGAAGAAATAATTGTTCATTTCAGTATGCACTTTGCCCAGCACTGTCTGGGCATCGTTTTTACAATGGAGTATATAAAATGGATCCACGAAGTGAAGTTGTTCTTCGCCAGCAGGAATTTCTCTCTGGTTCAGTTTTACTGGTCAATGCACCGTGTGACGAATTAAACACACAGCTAATTGGTACTGTAGAACCACATTTTTGGACATGGAATCTTAACGAATTACAATATTTTGAGGCTCAACAAAGCTCGGTACATTTTGGCACAGATTTGCCTGATGCCGCTTTTGATCAAGCCATTGTTTTTGTTCCAAAATCAAAAGAACTACTTAACTATGTGCTACACCAACTGGTCAGTCGTTTGGCCGTAGGCGCATCGATCTTTTTAGTTGGTGAAAAGAAAGGTGGTGTAGAACGCGCGTCTAAACAGCTACAACCTTTTGGTAAAACCCTCAAATTAGACAGTGCTCGACATTGTCAAATGTGGCAACTGGTCACCGAAAAAACCGTAACGGCAAAACCTTTGGCCGATTGGGCACAACACTACACTGTACCAACCCCGAAAGGTGAATTACAGATTTGCGCATTACCGGGTGTATTTAGTCAAAATCGTCTGGACGTGGGTACAGCCGTGTTATTGCCTCATCTTTCACAGGTCACTTCTGGAAAAATTGCAGACTTTGGCTGTGGTGCAGGCGTGATCAGTGCTTATTTAGCCAAGTTAAATCCGAAAAATCGCATTTTTGCACTCGATGTCGATGCCTTTGCATTAGCTTCAACAAAAATGACTTTTGAGAAAAATAACCTTTTACCAGAACAACTTGAGATTAAAGCGGTACACGGAATTGAGGATGCTCCTCTGTTTTTACACGCAATCGTCAGTAACCCCCCATTCCATCAAGGCATTCATACAGATTACAATGCCAGCGAAAATTTATGCAAAACATCCCGTCGCCATCTTAAATCGGATGGCGAGTTGTGGATTGTTGCCAACCGCTTTCTGAATTATCCATTACTCATTGAGCAAAGTTTTGGCCAATGTACAACCAAAGCCGATCAACAAGGCTTTAAAGTGCTGTTTGCCAGCACACAAAAGAAATCTTAAGGAACAATGATGAGCGAAATGACTCAACCAGCTCAACTCAAGCGGAAGCTTGGAGCTCGCCATCTGAATATGATCGCCATTGGTGGTTCAATTGGTACAGGTTTATTCCTTGCCTCAGGTGCAACCATTGCAAATGCTGGCCCTGGCGGGGCGTTATTGGCCTACTGCTTAATTGGTGTGATGATTTACTTTCTCATGACCAGTCTGGGTGAGTTGGCAACACATAACCCAACATCCGGTGCATTTTTTACCTATGGCACCAAGTATGTTGAAGGTGGTTTTGGTTTCGCCCTTGGCTGGAACTATTGGTATAACTGGGCCATTACGGTTGCATTTGAATTGGTTGCAGTCCAATTCATCATGAAATTCTGGTTTCCCGACCTGCCCGGTTTCTACTGGAGTGCTCTCTTCTTAGCCGTTGTCTTTGGGATCAATGCACTGACAGTCAAAGGCTTTGGTGAAAGTGAATTCTTCTTCTCCTTAGTCAAAGTCCTTGCCATCATTGTGTTTATCATCATTGGAATTTTCATGATTGCTAAAATCATGATGACGCCTGGTGTCGCAACTTTTGCCAACTGGACCAAAGGTGAAGCGCCCTTCGTTGGTGGCTTATCTGCACTGATTGGTGTAGCGATGATTGCAGGGTTCTCGTTTCAAGGTACCGAAATGGTCGGTGTTGCTGCAGGTGAATCGAAAGATCCGCAAAAGACGATTCCGATTGCCATCAAACAGATTTTTTGGCGTATTCTACTGTTTTATGTGGTGTGTATTTTCATTATCGGCACGCTCATTTCATATGATGATCCACTTCTGCTACAAGCAGCTTCATCAGAGAATATTGCACTCTCTCCATTTACCTTACTCTATGAAAAAGCGGGGTTTGCCTTTGCAGCCAGCGTGATGAATGCCGTGATTTTAACCGCGATTCTATCGGCAGGTAACTCGGGGATGTATTCATCAACGCGTATGCTGTTCAATATGGCTCAAAATGGCAGTGCACCTAAAGCATTTGCCAAATTAGACCCTCGCGGCGTACCTATGAATGCGCTTTATGCGACAACAGCAATTGCTGCACTTTGCTTCTTAACCACTTTCATTGGTGAAGAACAAGTTTTCAACTGGCTGCTTAACATGTCGGGTATGTGTGGCTTTATTGTTTGGTTAGGGATTGCTGTTTCACATTATCGTTTCCGTAAAGGCTATGTTGCCCAAGGTCATAAGGTTGAAGACTTAGCTTATCGTGCGAAATTCTTTCCCTTTGCACCGTGGTTTGCCTTTATCCTGTGTGCAATTGTTGTTTTAGGTCAAAACTACCAAGCAGTACTTGATGGCGAATGGCTCTCTGTTTTATCGACCTATATCGGTATTTTCTTATTCTTGGCGATTTGGCTAGGCTATAAATGGAAATACAAAACCAAACTGGTTTCTTACCAAGAAATGGATGTCAGTCCAATGAGTCCTGATCGCGAATAAAATCCTTTCATCATAAAAGACAGCCTTCGGGCTGTTTTTTTATTATCATTTATCCATTTGCTAAAGCCGTAAAGCATAAATTAATAACGCAATTTTCAATAAGATAGTTTAATTATTGAAGTTACATAGAATCGATAGTTATGACTCGGATCCATCCTAAACTTAGTTAATATTCTGCAACCAGCATCCGCTCACTTATACGATTAACAATTTACATATCTAGGTTGTAAAAATTTAGCCTCTCAATTCGCACCGCCATAACTAAATGTTACGGTTCATTGAGTACTGATCTCTATCTAATTCCTAGCCCCTAAATATCAAGCCAGAAATATTATCTCGCTGGCAAACAAATCTTTATAAAAATAAATAATTAGAAATATCCATTCATTCTAAAGGCAAAAGTTATGATCGATGTCGTGAAGCATGAGTGACTAAAATCCAATTTTCATTCTTCTTATATTCATCCTCTAAAATGAAATACTTCTAACAGTGTCTTATATCCTATGCGTAAATAAACATGACCACCGTAAGCCTTAAAGGCTCTTGTATTGAGCTTGAGTTTATTTTCAACGATTTGAGTTAACATAAATTTCATTATTTTAGACATAAAAAAACGACTCCGAAGAGTCGTTTTTTAGTTAAAACTCAGATTATTGAGCTTGAACTGTACGGCTGCCGGAAATTGTCGCGAATACACGACGGTTCATAGCACGGCCTTCTTTAGTGTTGTTGTCAGCAATCGGTTGGTCCCAAGCGAAACCTTGAGTAGACAAACGAGCTGGGTCAACGTTGTATTCGTTTACTAGAGACGATTTAACAGAGTTAGCACGAGCTAAAGATAAACGTTCGTTCAATGCACGTGGACCAGTGTTGTCTGTGTGACCTTCGATGCGAGCAGTAGCATTTGGATATTCAACTAACTTCTCAGCAACTTTAGCGATTTCTGGCTTGTATTGATCTTTGATGTTTGATTTGTTTGTATCAAAGAACACACGAAGTTCCATGTTAAGGTCTTCAGTTAACTCTTGTGGTTGAACTGGAGCAACTGGCTCAACTGGAGCAACTTCTACTACTGGAGCAGCAGGTTTCAAGTGACCACCAAGAACTACGTTAAGACCAGCAAGCGCTGTGTAGTTCCAGAAATCTTCATCGATGTTGTAAGTAGCACGAGCTTCAGTACGTAGAGACAAAGCATCGTTCAAGCGCCAGAAAGCACCTAAACCAGCATTACCTAAAGTACCTTCTTCTTTAAGGCCACGACCAGCACGACCTAGATCGTTATCAAACTCGTATTTGTAGTGACCAGCACCTAAAAGTACATATGGCTTGATTTTGCTGTCGTAGTTTTTAGTGATCAAATCAGAAGTAGCATAGAAATTACCGTTGATTTGCGTTTGCTTGTATTCAGCATTCGCTTGGTCAACCATGTCACCTTTAACTTGGTTGTATTCCGCTTCAAAACCTAACCAAGGAGTAAGCTCTACACCAAGTGCAGCACCAACAAATAGGTCATCATCCATTTGAGCTGAATCAGTCAAATGATCACCACCATTATTATGTTTAGTGTCTTGGAAAGTGTAACCAAGCATTAATGGAGTAACAGTTACGCCCGCGTTTGCAGCAGCTAAAGGAGCAGCTACGAGCATTGCTAATGCAATACGACTCATTTTCATGGATTTATCCTCCAGAGATAACAATTGTTTTTCAAGCTAAGCTTAAAATTATTTAACCATTCTGAGATAGGCTTTTTTATACCCCAGTTTTATTTTTAAGCTATTCGCAATGAATCATACAAACACTTTATTTTTTTTCCAAGTGCTTGATAACTTTAATCAAGTAAATTATTGACAAAATTACTTACAATTTCCGTTGTAATTCGGTAATTTTTTACTCAATTTTTACTTGCGAATAGCTTATTTTCACTTGTGCTGCATTTTAACAGCTTTTTAAACAAGTTGAGTACTACTAATTATGTATAAAATTTGTTTGATAAACAAAGCTTTAATAAATAAAAAATAACTCTACAACAAAAAATTGGATAACCATATGTTTTTTATAAATAAAAAAGGGTTCACATTATTTGAACTCCTGATCACTATTAGCATTATTCTGATCATTTGTACAATCGCACTTCCTCATTTTCATCAGTACATGGCCTCGCAAGAGCGAATCAAAACATTGAATACATTAAGGAATAGTATTCAGACAGCCAAAAATATGGCCAACTTACAACGTCAAAATATCACCATTTGCCCAAGTCAAGACCTCGTTCAATGTCAGAATCATCAATGGAACACTGGCTTTATTGTATTTATCGATAATAATAAAAACCGACGAGTAGATACCAGTGAAACGATTATTCGGACAGAACAACAGCAGCTCAAATATGGCAATCTTGATTGGCGTGGCACACTCAGTCTTCCATCATTAAGCTTCAAAGCTGAAAATGGCTTGCCCCTTGGCTCAAATGGAACATTCTATTACTGCTCCTTAGAAAGTCAGGATCACTTTAAACTGGTCATGAGCAGAATGGGACAAGTCCGCCCCGAACCACTCAACACCTGTAACTAGACCCATGAGTCCATAATCACGTTTTCAGCTTTTCTATCTAGCAGATTTGCATATACTGCTTAAGTTTCCAACAAAACGTATAAGTAATTCGGAGTAGAAAATGACAGACATCGTGATTGTGAATGGTGCTCGTACGGCAATGGGCGGTTTTCAAGGCAGTTTAGCAAGTGTGACCGCTCCAGAACTCGGTGCTGTGACGATTAAAGAAGCGATTGCTCGTGCTGGCCTACACGCAAATGATGTAGAAGAAGTAATCATGGGCTGTGTTCTACCTGCGGGATTAAAGCAAGGTCCAGCGCGTCAAGCTATGCGCCAAGCAGGTTTACCTGATTCAACAGGTGCCGTGACCATCAATAAATTATGTGGTTCTGGCATGAAAGCGGTAATGCAAGCTGCAGATATGATCAAAGCAGGTTCAGCAAATATCGTGGTTGCAGGTGGCATGGAGTCGATGACCAATGCACCTTATATTTTAACCAAAGCACGCGCAGGCTACCGTATGGGGCATGGCGATGTTAAAGACCACATGTTCCTTGACGGTTTAGAGGATGCTGAAACAGGTCGTTTGATGGGTTCTTTTGCACAAGATATGGCCAATACCCGTGGCTATACGCGTGAGCAAATGGATGCCTTCGCGATTCGCTCTTTGGAACGTGCACAAACAGCGGTCAACGAAGGTTACTTTGCCGATGAAATTGTGCCTGTGACAGTATCCACACGTAAAGGTGATGTGGTTGTAGATAAAGATGAACAACCGTTCAATGCCAATATTGCAAAAATTCCAAGCCTTCGCCCTGCTTTTGCTAAAGACGGCACCATCACTGCGGCAAATGCAAGCTCAATTTCGGATGGTGCATCCGCACTGGTTTTAACGTCAGCAGAAAATGCATCGAACAAAGGTTTAGCACCATTAGCCAAAATTGTGGCTTATGCATCGAACTCACAACATCCATCAGAGTTCACCATTGCACCAGTCGGTGCAATTGAAAAAGTCCTTAGAAAAACAGGTTGGAATGCACAGGATGTAGATCTTTGGGAAATCAATGAAGCTTTTGCGATGGTAACTATGTGTCCAATCGATGACTTCAAACTTGATCCAGCAAAAGTGAACATCAATGGTGGAGCTTGCGCATTGGGTCACCCTGTCGGTTCAACTGGTTCACGTATTATCCTGACTTTGATTCATGCGCTTAAACGCACAGGTGGTAAAAAAGGGATTGCGGCACTATGCATCGGCGGCGGTGAAGCAACTGCTGTAGCGATTGAATTACTTTAAGATTCAAGCAACCCTCTTTTATTGACATATTTTATACAATAAAACATTGGATAATTAGCTGATATAAAAGCGACATTTATGAAAATCCCTCGACTGCGAGGGATTTTTTATTACAAGATTGTATTAGGGCCGATCTCAACGACTTGTTAAAATAATGACGAAAAAAACAACAAGGATAAGACAATGCAACTGAATCACTACCTCAACTTTGATGGTCAAACTGAAGCCGCTTTTAATTTTTACAAATCTGTCTTTGGTGGAGAGTTTGCAACGTTCATGCGTTATGGAGACTTACCTTCAGATGAAAGTTCAGTTACCCTTTCCGACGCTGACCAACAAAAAATCATGCATGTTTCGCTTCCCATCAATGCCAGCACGATTCTGATGGCTTCGGATACCAATGATCAGTTTTGTGCTCAGAGCAATACTGTTTTTACTGTAGGCAACAACCACTATATTTCGATTAACTTAGATGCCCATGAACAAGCCGATGCAAAACGCTTATTTGATGCACTTTCAGCCAATGGAAAAATAGAGATGCCTCTAGAGAAAACATTTTGGGGCGCACTCTATGGTGCATTTACCGATCAATTTGGAGTGAAGTGGATGGTGAATTGCCAATTAGAAGAAGGATAAAATGCATCTTCTTTTTAAACATCAATATTTGAGAATTGCGCAATAATAGTGAGCCCCAAGGTAATAAAACCGATACCGAGCCATCCAGCCAAATCGATGTTCTGCCCTAAAAATGCTTTAGCAAGGAGTGCTGTAGCGATGACACCAATGCCAGACCACAGCACATATAAAATTCCCGCTTGCATAAATTTCAAGGCATAGGCTGCACACGCAAAAGAAATCATATAAAGCACCAGTGCAATACCTTGATCCAACTTATTGACCAAGCCATTACCTTTGGCGGAATAAAAAGTCGAAAGGACATCTGTAGCAATAGCAATAAGTAACCAAATGACACCGGGATTAATTTTTGCAAAAAGTGCCATCATGTCCAATTTACCTGCTTCTTTTGCTTCAATTTGTTCATCAAAAATGCTGCATATAAATACAAAAAAGCTGAACCGAAGTCCAGCTTTTCATTGCTTGCTTAAAAAATTAAGCGCCCGTTTGATAACTGGCTTGTGCAACGGCTGTTGATGCTTGATATGGATTTCTAAAATCATTTAAACCCACTGCAGCCTCAAGAATGTCTTTACCTTCTTTAATGACAAAGGTATCAAAGCCTGAACGTTTCATGTAGTTCAAGACATCTTTAAACACATCACCTGTTGCACGTAGTTCACCTTGGAAACCTTGGCGACGTAATAGCGCTGCAAATGAATAGCCACGACCATCGTTAAAACCGGCAAAATCAATAAAGATGGCATCTAGCTGATCTAAAGGGAACTCATGCGTTTCAGGAGAAGCATCGACTGTAACCAGTAGTGCTTTTTTACCCGAAACTTCAGCTAATTGATCTAACTGCTCAACCGTTAAAACCACATCACCTTGCGGTAAAACACCATCTTCACCAATCACTTGGTAAGTATTGTCTGCAATCGAACCATCTTTAGAGAGGACTTGTAGTGCTGTATTAAGCATATGCACGCTCCTTAAAAGGTTGAATGCCTACACGGCGATAAGTATCAATGAATTCTTCACCCTCAGCACGAAGGTCAAGATAAGTATTTAAAATTTCTTCAACGATGTCTGGCACAACTTCAGCTGCAAATGAAGGGCCTAAAATGTCACCAATTGAAGCATCATGATCGGCATTACCACCCAAAGTGATTTGGTAGAATTCAGCGCCTTTTTTGTCTACACCTAAAATACCAATGTTGCCCACATGGTGATGACCACATGCATTCATACAACCTGAAATATTCAGATCCAGTTTGCCAAGGTTATAAATGGTATCTAAGTCATCAAAACGGCGTGAAATCGCTTCTGAAATAGGAATCGATTTCGCATTTGCCAGTGAACAGAAGTCACCGCCTGGGCAGCAGATAATGTCGGTTAAGAAACCAATGTGTGCACGCGCTAGATTGTTTTTCTCAAGAATAGTCCACAGTTCAAATAAATCCTTCTGTGGCACATCTACCAAAGAAATATTTTGCTCATGCGTGGTCCGCAGTTCACCAAAGGTGTATTTGTCTGCAAGATCTGCAATCAAATTCATCTCTTCCGTGGTCACGTCACCCGGTGCAATACCCGTACGCTTCAACGAAATCGTTACAATACGGTAGCCCTTCACTTTATGCGCACTGGTATTGATATTGAACCACTGTTTAAATTTCGGATGTGCAGCAAACTGTTCAGAAAAATCTTCATCTGCATAATCTTGATAATCAAACGGTATAAATTCTTCGTCTAATTTCTGCAAAATTTCAGGCTTAATTTTTAAAGTTTTAATGGTGTGCGCAAACTCAGCTTCGACTTTCTCAGCAAAAACTTGAGGCGTCAACGCTTTCACCAAAATCTTAATACGTGCTTTGTATTTGTTATCACGGCGACCGTGTAAGTTATAAACACGCAGTACGGCTTCTAAGTAAGCAATCAGGTCTTCACGTGGCAAGAACTCACGAATGAAACTACCAATCACAGGGGTACGACCTAAGCCACCACCGACTTTAATTTTATAGCCAATTTCGCCCGCTTCATTTTTAACGATATACACCCCAATATCATGGAATGATGTCGCTGCACGATCAGTTTCTTCAAGTGCTGATACAGCAATCTTGAACTTACGTGGCAAGAAGGCAAATTCTGGGTGGAAGGTTGACCATTGACGGATCAATTCACACGTTGGACGTGGGTCAGCCACTTCACCTGCAACCACACCCGCATATTGGTCTGTAGTCGTGTTACGAATACAGTTACCCGAAGTTTGGATCGCATGCATTTGTACAGAAGCTAGCTCTTGAAGCATGTCTGGAACATTTTCTAGCGCAGGCCAGTTAAACTGAATATTCTGACGCGTTGAAACGTGTGCATAACCACGGTCAAACTCAGTTGCAAGTTCTGCAACTTTGCGCAATTGCGTTGAGTTCATTAAGCCATAAGGCACAGCAATACGTAACATTGGCGCATAGCGTTGTACATAGAGACCGTTTTGAAGACGTAATGGGCGGTACTCATCTTCAGTGAGTTTTCCAGCTAAATAACGTTCCGTTTGGTCACGGAACTGTGCAACACGTTCATTGATCAGTTGCTGATCGAAATCAGTATATAAATACATGGCGTACAGCTAGTAGTTTCATTATAACGGCTGACAGCATAACGAGATTTAAACTATCAACAAAATGCGTTTTTTACATATTTCATAGCTGTTTTATTGATAAGGATAAGTAGATGTACTGTTTGTCCCTAATCCTAAAGGTTTTTTCTGATTAAAGTATTTTTTATTAGATACTTATACATTATTCAGCTAACTCCGTTCAGCCTATCACATACACACTAACCCATCCATTGCTACCGCATAAATTTTAAACCTGGCTTTCTGGGCAGATCTCAATTTTTCTATTGCTTCCTCGTTCTCACTTTACACTTTTAAACCGATTGCACATAAAAATAGCCTGACGAATCAGGCTATTTGAAAGTTTAAATGACTACAAAAGATTATTTTGCATCGGGTAAGGCATATGCCACCAAAGCATCTCCCATCTTGGTGCCAAATGAACCATGACCACCCGCCATAATGACCACATACTGTTTGCCATTGGCTTCATAGGTCATTGGTGTTGCTTGACCACCTGCTGGTAGACGACCTTTCCAAAGTTCATCACCATTGGTCACGTTGATGGCACGGATATAATTATCCTGCGTACCACCGACAAACATCACATTACCCGCAGTTGAGATTGAACCACCAAGCATAGGAACCCCCATTTTAAATGGTGGTAATTGAATCCCCGGTAAGCTGTCACGGATCGTACCAATACGACGTTTCCATGCAACTTCGTGAGTATTTAAATCCACACCCGCCACAAAGCCCCAAGCAGGCTGTTTACATGGCAAACCAAATGGAGACAAGAACGCACTGATTTCTACACCGTAAGGCACACCATACATCGGTTGTACACCCGCTTCGGTGCCTGCACCTTTGGCTGTTTTCGGACGGTTTGGATCGGCTGGAATGAGTCGAGAAACAAACGGTAAACCGATTGGGTTCATCACCGCGATTTGACGATCAGGGTTAACGGACATACCGCCCCATTCAAATACACCCAAGTTGCCTGGGAAAACCAAAGTTCCATTTTCTGAAGGTGGGGTATAAATACCGTCATAGTTCAGTTTGTGGAAAGACACACGGCACATCAACTGGTCAAACATGGTTGCACCCCACATTTGCTTATCCGTCAGTTTCTCTTTTGGCGCAAGGTCAAAGTCAGAGAAAGGTTGTGTCGCAGAGTAACGCTCACCTTTGGTTTGCGGCCCACGTTTCACTGTTTGTGGTACAGGTTTTTCTGTAATTGGAACAATGGCTGCACCAGTACGACGGTCTAGAACAAAGGCATTGCCTGTTTTCGTTAACACGTAAATGGCAGGAACCATTTTGCCTGACTTATCTTTAATATCCGTCAATGTCGGTTGTGATGGTACATCCATATCCCACAAATCATGATGCGTAGTTTGGAAATTCCACACCAACTTACCTGTTGAGGCATTCAGTGCCAGCATTGAGTTAGCATAACGCTCATGCAATTCGGTACGGTTACCGCCCCAAATATCTGGCGTACCCACACCCGTTGGAATGTAAACCATATCCAAAGCCGCATCATAGGCTAATGGTGCCCATGCATTCGGTGAGTTTTGAACATACTTTTGACCTGGAGCTGGAATCGCATTTGGATCTTCGGCACCTGTGTCAAAGACCCACAACAATGCACCCGTATTTACATCATAACCACGAATCACACCTGAAGGTTCTTCAGTTGAATAGTTATCTGTGGTTGAACCCGCAATAATAATCGTCGTGCCTGTGACCACAGGTGGAGAAGTTGGGATATAACCGCCCGGATAAGGGAATGGCATATCTTTTTGCAAATCGACTTCACCATTTTTACCAAAGTCAGTACAACGCTCACCAGTATCAGCGTTGATAGCAACCAAACGGCCATCATTCACAGGTAGGATTACTTTACGTGGACATAGCTCAGACGATGACTTTTTATTCTGCAAGCTGGCTTCAAAACCAGCCGTATTGTTCGCATCATAATAAGACACACCACGACAGGTTAAATGCTGAAAAGTATTGTCCGCTTTAAGTTTCGGATCAAAAGTCCATTTCGCCTTACCTGTCGCTGGGTCAAGTGCAACCAGTTTTTGGTGTGTGGTACAGATATACATATTGTCCCCAACTTTAATTGGGGTGACCTGATTGGTGGTTTCACCAGAGTCATTTTCTGTTTTAAAGTCGCCTGTGTTATAGGTCCAAGCGACTTTTAAATCCTTAACATTCTCAGAATTAATTTGCGTTAAAGGAGAATAACGCAAGCCAGATTGAGTACGGCCATATGCAGGCCAGTCGCCATCAGCAACACCCGGAATGGACTGTGCGGTTGCAGGTTGCTTGCTGCTCAGTTCACCTCGAATTTCTTGAGGGTCATTAAATACAGCATAGATCATCACTGCAATAGTAATTGCCAATGAACCTGTTAAAACCAGTTTTGCACTTTTAGCGTTGTCAAAGCCACGTGTGACCGCTGGAATGAGTAGCCATAAGCCAAATAAACCAAGGATATCTAAACGTGGCGCCAAGGCAAAGAAGTCTGAACCCACTTCCCATAAGCCCCAAACCACCGTACCCAAGACCAGCAACGCATAAACGATTAATGCCGTACTTTTTAATTTTTGCAGTAGAACTGCAGTCGCGATGAAGAGTAAACCTGCAATGATGTAGTACCAAGACCCACCAAGTACTGCAAGATAAACCCCTCCTATCAGCAGGACTAAACCAAAGATTACAGCAATCACAGCTGTAAAAGTTTTAAGCCCTGAACCTGAAGACGGAGTACTCATATTGACCACCTTTTTCTTAGATTCTGTTAAAAGCTCATATCGTTTTAATATCGATATGAGCACCTAGACAGTTTTTAGATTTTAAGTATCTGTCCGAACGACTTATTTCGAACAGTTTTATGCTTTGAACAACCGTTAAAAGTATTTATCAACCTTGCTGGACAAATACTTATCGATCTAGAAACTAAAATGCGGTCTGGAATTTAATTCCGCCGACCCATGCATTTTCACCATTTTTATACGCGCCTACATGGCGGATATATTGGATATTGGGACGAATGGTCAACCAGTTAGCTGCATGAATACCGTAGTAAATCTCGACATCATATTCTTCACTTTGTAAGCCACGGGCGTCGACACTGTTATTGGCAATATTTGCGTCATTGACATCATCATTGATATTAATACGGGCTAAGCCAATCGCGATTTCGTCTTGAGGGCGAGCATCAAAAGCGCCTTTATAGACCAAACCAATATTCTGCATGTCGCGAACCGTATTGGTATCTGAATCATGTAGTGTGAGATTCACAAAGCCTGTTAAACCACGTACAGCATCACCGTGATGTGCTGTGAGTTGTTGCTTGGCAACCACCCAGCCGCCTTGTTTATGTGAGGTTTGCTGTGGGTTTTGAATGTCTGTGGCATCTGCCGAACTGTAGTAATAACCCGCACGATATTCACCAGGTAACTTATTTACACCTACAGCAGGTTGCCACACCACTTCAGCAGGAATAATGGCTCCCTGCGAACCGTCAGTACTTAAGTTCCAGCCTTTGCCACGTTCTAAGTTTTCAGGGTTATATTCATACACCCCGACTTGTGCATACAGGTCTGGCCGAAGGTTATATTTGACTCGTGCAGCCCATTGGCTGACAGGCCAGTTGTACCACTGGTCACCGACCCAGTTACCAACTTGAGAGCCACAGAGCGCAAGGTTTTGGAAATCACAGTCGAAACTGTTGAAATCTTCCCCTTCACCAAAACGACCGACTTTGATGTCTAACTTTTGATCCATGAACTTTTTCTTAATCCACAAATCAGTTAAACGCCACGTCTGCCCACGTCCCCACACTTCTTGAGTGGAACTTAAATGTCCATCTAAAGCATCGGATGTTTGAGAAAGTGAACGCCCATTGCGTTCGGTAATGGTGATTTGAGCCTCAGTATCCTGCCAGCCCAAAATCTTGTCTAAATCGAAGTGCGTGCCAAATGCAAACTGGTCTGCATATTCGGTACCATGACTTGAAGAATGTGAGGCATCGAGCAACGTTGCCATTTCACCCGTATAGCCAAAGCTAAAGTCGTAGCCTTTTTGCTGCAATGCACTGCGCTGACCATTCCAGTCACCCAGCATCCAAGGGCTTTCTGCCTCAAAGGCATTTGCAGCATACACACTTTGAAAGCACCAACTGAGGGCTAAGAGACTGAGGTTAAAACACCAACTTCTTTTACATTTATTCATAATTGGTGACCTTTCTTACAAAATTACAACTAATCGATATGATACGCTTTATTTGTATAAAAACCCATTTTATGACGTTTTATTGTTTTAAATCTATTCAAATTATCGCTATATGATATTCACAAAGAATCAAAACCAAGTGGTTTGCCTATAAATTCATATCTTATTTTTGAACGTGAAAACTTAATTGGACAAGCTAATTGTTGTTCGCTTTTTGTACTCCCCTCTTTTAAAGGTACAGAAATAACCCATGCACGATCTTTGGCTAATTGCGAATCGAGTGCTTCATCCAACTTTAATACCGGCTCAACGCAGACATCTTGCTGCTGAAAAATTGCGTTCCACGTGGCAAAATCTTGAGTTTTAATTTTGTCTTTTATTGCTTGTTTCACCACCTGACGGTCATCAGTTGCCAGAGAGGCCCCTTTTTCAGCCACAATCGGCAACTCTAAAATCTGGGCCAGCCCATGTAAAAACTGCGGCTCTAAACTCCCAATCGATAAATAACGTCCATCTTGCGTTTCATAATAGTCATAAAAAGTCGCACCATTGAGATAGCTTTGCTCAGGCCCTTGTTTTTCCTGTCCTGCTAAGCTCGCAGCTGCGGCCATGCTACTGAGCCCCACCACACAGTCGGTCATAGAAATATCAATATACTGTCCCAAACCACTCCGCTGTCTTTCAATCACTGAAGCTAAAATTCCAATCACACTATGCAAAGAGCCGCCTGCAATATCCGCAATTTGAATCCCCATTGGTGGTGGTCCACTGTGCTGTCGGCCACTATGTCCCGCGATACCTGACAAAGCCACATAGTTGATATCGTGTCCTGCTTTATTTTGATACCCTCCTGTTTGCCCATAACCCGTAATGGAACAATAGATCAAGCGCGGATTAATTTCAGATAAGGTCTGATAGTCGAGTCCCAATCTTTGCATCACGCCTGGACGGAATTGTTCAATTACAATGTCATAGTCTGAAATTTTCGATTTGATCAGTTCAATATTGGCAGGATCTTTCAAATCAAGAGCGACAGCATGTTTATTTCTGTTGAGATAACTATGTGCAGTGGCCTGTCCATTGGCATAAGGTGGCATTAAACGGATCAGATCAGGTCGGGTTGGAGACTCGATGTGGATCACTTCTGCACCTAGGTCTGCTAAGTACATTGTTGCAAAAGGTCCGGGTAAAAGTGTAGAAAAATCGAGAACTTTCAATCCTTTCAATGCCATATCCATGTTTATTTTCTCTTTTTATGTTGATTTTTTAGCTATTTTAGAAATATAAAAGCAACAAAACAATGTCATGTTCAGCCATTTACCTTGATCATTTCGGCAATTTAACATGTAAAAAGGCAAAAAACTTTAGTGTAAATTGCCTAAAATACTTTTTTTAGCGTCATTTAGGTCAAACGCAAGTGAATATAAAAGAGACTGAAGGATTAAATATGAGCCGCGATACCATTAGTATCCATTTCGTCAATGCGGCTTTAACTGGCGTAAAACGTCTCGGTATGGATGTCGAAACATTACTTTCTCATGTAGGGATTGAGGCAGAACTGCTGCGTCAACCTAAAGCCCGTATTTCTCCAGAACAATATACTCGCTTCGTTAAAATGTTATGGATGGTGACCCAAGACGAACATGTTGGCTTCGATAAGCAACCACGTCGTTTAGGTACGTTTGCCATCATGTGTCAGCTGATTATTCATGCCAAAACCTTAGGTGATGCTTTAGAACTGTCTTCACAGTTTTATAAATTGTTTGGTGATGAGTGGTCGGTGACATTAGAGCGCGACAAGCATGAAGCTCGTCTTGTTCCTCAGATTCCGAAATCAATGGACCCAGATCACTTCATTACCGAAAGTATGCTGATGATTTGGCATGGTCTCGCGTCGTGGTTGATTGAACGTCGTTTACCACTGGAACGTGTGCACTTTGGTTATGAACGTCCGACCCATGCAGATGAGTACGATGCCCTGTTCTTCGCACCTGTGATGCAGTTCGATATGCCGCGTACAGAAATCACTTTTGCGGCAGATTATTTGGACTTACCAATTCGTCAGAATGAAGAAACGTTAGAAGAGTTCTTAAAAGCCGCTCCTGCACAGTTGTTAGTGAAATTTAAAAACACCAACTCCCTCACTTCACGTATTCGTGATGTGTTGAAGAGTCAAATTGGTGAGGAAATGCCAACCCTGAACGATGTGGCTTCCATGTTGTATTTATCTCCTCAAACGTTGCGTCGCCGCTTAGCCGCTGAAGGTAAAAGTTACCAAGGCGTGAAAGATGCATTACGTCGTGATGCCGCGATCCACCTACTATTGAACCCAGGTTTGACTTTAGAAGATGTGGCACAGCAAGTGGGCTTTAGTGAAACCAGTACCTTCCACCGTGCCTTTAAAAAATGGACTGGGGTCACACCCGGTTTATATCGCCAACTACACGGCTATCACTAATTTTCTAGTTTAACGACGGTTCGGCACATTGCTAAACCCAAGATTTCGATCTTGGGTTTTTTTATGCTCAACTCTTCAGTCTATTGGCAAAAAGACTCATCTGACCTGACCCGTTCTAGTCATTGCAACACAGCCATTAATTTGTACACTCGAAATACATAACAACTTAAAAGTCATAAAAAGGAACAGCTATGAGCGAGGCTTATATTATTGACGCCATTCGCACACCACGCGGAAAAGGAAAGAAAGATGGTTCATTGCATGAAGTGAAGCCGATTACTTTACTGACAACATTATTGAATGAACTCAAAGATCGTCATCACTTAGATACCTCTAAAGTAGACGATATTGTCTTGGGGTGTGTTACTCCAATTGCAGACCAAGGCGGTGATATTGCAAAAACTGCTGCAATTGCGGCAGGTTGGGACAATGATGTTGCCGGTGTGCAAATTAACCGTTTTTGTGCTTCAGGTCTTGAAGCTGTCAATATGGCTGCGCAAAAAGTACGTTCAGGCTGGGAAGATGTGGTTGTTGCAGGTGGTGTTGAGTCAATGTCACGTATTGCAATGGGTTCAGATGGTGGGCCATGGGCATTAGACCCTGAAACAAATTTAAAATCACACTTTGTTCCGCAAGGGATTGGCGCAGATTTAATTGCAACATTGGATGGTTATACACGTTCAGATGTCGACGCATTTGCAGCAAATTCGCAACGCAAAGCAGCAGCTGCGCAAGCTGCGGGTTATTTCAATCAATCAGTGGTTGCGATTAAAGACAAAGCAGGCGTGACCATTTTAGATCAAGATGAATTTATTAAACCGTCAACAACAGCAGAAGGTTTAGCAAAACTCAATCCAAGTTTTGAAATGATGGGTGCTATGGGTTTTGATGCGATTGCATTACAACAATATCCAGAAGCGCAAAAAATTAACCATGTACATCATGCAGGAAACTCATCGGGTATTGTCGATGGTGCGGCACTTGTATTACTTGCTTCCGAGAAAGCGGTCAAAGAACAAGGTTTAAAACCACGAGCCAAAGTATTGGCGACCGCATTGGTGGGTTCAGATCCAACCATTATGCTGACAGGACCTGCACCTGCTGCTCGTAAAGCATTGGCAAAAGCTGGTTTAACGATTGATGATATTGATCTATTTGAAGTCAATGAAGCATTTGCATCAGTGGTGATGCGTTTTATGACGGAGTTAAAAGTTCCTGCTGAGAAAGTTAATGTGAATGGTGGTGCAATTGCGATGGGACATCCACTGGGTGCGACAGGTGCGATGATTCTTGGAACTTTACTGGATGAGTTAGAGCGTCAAGGTAAAAAGCGTGGCTTGGCAACATTATGTGTGGGTGGTGGCATGGGTATTGCGACCATTATTGAGTTGGTATAAGGAGAATAATAATGAGCGCAATTCAATATTTAAAAAATGACGATGGCATTATTATTCTGACTTTAGATTCTCCGAATCAATCAGCAAACACGATGAATGCAGATTTCCGTGTAGCTTTAGAAAATATTGTTTCTAAACTGAAATCTGAAACTTCTATAACAGGGATTATTTTTCGTTCAGCGAAAAAAACTTTCTTTGCAGGCGGCGATTTGGATGAGTTGATTCAAGCTCGTTTGGAAGATGCCACTCCATTTTTTGAAATGATTCAGAAAATGAAAGCAGAGTTCCGTTATATCGAAACTTTAGGTGTTCCTGTCGTTGCAGCATTGAACGGTACGGCTTTAGGTGGTGGTTGGGAAATCGCTTTAGGTTGTCATGCACGTATTGCATTGAATGATCCTAAAACGAAGTTTGGTTTGCCTGAAGTAACTTTAGGTCTACTGCCAGGTGGTGGTGGTATCGTGCGTATGGTACGCCTTTTAGGTCTACAAAATGCTTTTCCATTCTTAATGGAAGGTAAGCAGTTTGGTGTGGATAAAGCAAAAACTCTCGGTTTAATTCAAGATACTGCGGAAACTCCAGAAGAACTGATGGATAAAGCCATTGCTTGGGTAAAAGAGCATCCAAAGTCGCAACAACTTTTTGATGTTAAAGGCTATAAAATTCCGGGTGGTGATCCTAAAACACCTGCGGTTGCGCAAATGCTGGCGATTGCTCCAGCGATGCTACGTGATAAAACCAAAGGTTGCTATCCTGCACCTGAAGCAATCATGGCGGCTGCGGTTGAAGGTGCGCAAGTCGATGTAGATACAGCGCTGACTATTGAATCACGTTACTTTACTTATCTTGCCACAGGTCAAGTTTCAAAAAACATGATCGGTACTTTTTGGCATGGGATGAATGCCATTAAAGCAGGGGCAAGCCGTCCTAAAGATGTTGCAAAATGGCAAGCGACCAAAGTTGGTGTGCTTGGTGCAGGGATGATGGGTGCAGGCATTGCTTACTCTACAGCAATTAAAGGCATTCCCGTTGTACTAAAAGATGTTTCTGTTGAAAATGCAGAAAAAGGCAAAACCTATAGCCAAAAGTTACTGGATAAAAAGGTCTCCCAAGGTCGTATGACGGCTGAAAAACGTGATCAGGTTTTAAGCCTAATTACTGCTACAGCATCTGCGGAAGATTTAAAAGGCTGTGATTTAATTATTGAAGCAGTATTTGAAAATCAAGAACTCAAAGCGAAAGTCACTCAAGAAGCCGAAGCATTCCTTGTAGAAGGTGGTGTGATGGCTTCAAATACTTCGACATTACCAATTACTGGTTTGGCAAATGCATCGAAAGATCAAGCAAACTTTATTGGTCTGCATTTCTTTAGTCCAGTCGATAAGATGCAATTGGTTGAAATCATTAAAGGTAAAAATACCTCTGCTGAAACTTTGGCAAAAGCATATGATTATGTACAGCAAATTGGCAAAATTCCGATTGTTGTGAATGATAGCCGTGGCTTCTTCACCAGTCGTGTATTTGGTACTTTTGTTCAAGAAGGTTTACGTTTACTGCATGAAGGTGTACATCCAGCTCGTATTGAAATGGCAGCACTCAAAGCAGGTATGCCAGTTGGCCCATTAGCCATTCAAGATGAAGTTGCATTAACACTTTCTGAACATGTTGCCAATGAAACACGTAAGGCGCTTCAGGCTGAAGGTAAAGATTTACCTCGTTCAGGTGCAGATGATGTGATTCAAACCATGATTCATACTTTTGACCGTAAAGGTAAAGCTGCTGGTGCAGGTTTCTATGATTACCCGGAAGGTGGTAAAAAGCATCTTTGGGAGGGTTTGAACCATTGGAAGCAAGATGTAGATATTTCTGAACAAGAAATGATAGACCGCTTCCTGTTTGTACAATCACTCGATACCTTACGTTGTTATGAAGAAAATGTTCTTGAGTCTATAATTGACGCCAATATCGGTTCGATCTTTGGGATTGGTTTTGCGCCGTGGACAGGTGGAGCGATTCAGTTTTTAAATCAATATGGTTTAGACCAAGCTGTACAACGTGCCAATGAACTTGAAGCGAAATACGGTGAGCGTTTTAAAGCACCGCAACGTCTGGTTGAATCGGTGTCATCGGGTCAGATTCGCTAAAACTTCAATCTTAAAAAAGGGATCGGCAGATCCCTTTTTCGCGCTCTCAGCACACAACAAAATTAACCTGCTGATTCAGCATCTAATTTTGACTTATTTTAGTGCATTCTTTTCAAGCCCGACACCGTTTTTTGTGTTATAAAGTTACATAGTTTTAGATTTATTTTTATTCAATTGGGCTGTTGCACATGACTGACAATACTTCTCCTGAAAAATCACCATGGGGTTGGAAAGCACTGATTATTGCTTTCATTTTAAGTGGAATTTTCTTAGGTATCTTCTACCTTGCGATTACCAATGAGCCTGACTATATGCCAAGTCAGCAAACGCAGCAAAACTCTCAGCAACATGCTTTTAAAAATGCGCCTGCAATGTCTGAAGAAGCGATGGCCAAAGCACAAGCGGATAAAGATGCGCGCGAAGCAAGAGCTCAAGCAGCTTCTGAAGATACCACAGAACATGCAACCGCTGATGAGCACGACATGAGTGCCGATGAACACGCGAAAATGTCATCTGAACATGGTCACTAATTGCTGTGACTAATAAAAAAGCCCTGAAAGATCAGGGCTTTTTTATGGATGATAAACGCATATGGATATGCGGAATACCACAATCCAAATACTCCTCACCCTCTTGCATAAAGCCCAAAGCCTGATAAAACGCTTGCGCATGCACTTGAGAGGACAAGACTAAAAATGGACGCAGTTGCTGTTGGGCATATGCAATCACCGCCTGCATCAGAACTTTGCCCACGCCCAAACCACGATGTGACTTCAAAACTGCAACACGACCAATACTATGATTTTGCAAAAGTCGTGCGGTGGCGATGGCTTGATCTTGTTCATAGACCACAAAATGAACTGCGATTTCATCTTGCTCATCCCATTCATCTTCAGCAGCAATGTTTTGCTCTTGAATAAAGACCTGCTCACGAATCATTTTCGCAGCCTGTTGTAACTCTTCCCATGTTCCATGCGTAATCTTCAAGCTTGGCATTTTCGTTTCCCTATAAATCATCTCTATATTGGTCATTGCACTAAAAAGTGATGTTCAGATCAGCATTTACAGCCTACATCTTGCTGATCCCATTGATTATTCAACAGCAATTCCAGTGAATGCTTTTGAATACCATACATCTCTTTCAAGGCTTGAATTTGTGCCAAGACAGCAACATCGGGCGCTTGATAATCCTTACGCTTGGTTGCCAAAATCATTTTATTCTTGCTGGTATGCTCAAGTGCTACAAACTCAAACACTTTGGTTTCATAGCCATAGGCTTTGAGTAACAAGGCACGAATAGTATCGGTCAGCATTTCAGCTTGCTGTCCTGCATGAATGCCAAACTGCAACATCGGTTGCAACACGAGCGGAGCTTTCAGCTGTGGGCGTAATTCTTTATGACAACACGGCGCACACATGATCATTTCAGCATTTAAACGAATGCCGGTATGAATCGCAAAGTCCGTCGCGACATCACATGCATGCAGCGCAATCATCACATCGAGGCGTTCAGGTTGGTACGTCCGAACATCACCCTGAAAAAAATCAAGTTGCTGAAAATCCGACTTGTTCGCAACCTCCTGACAAAATTCCACCATTTTGCTGTTTAGCTCTACCCCAGTCATAAAAGGGTTCAAATCTTGCTTCAGCAAATAATCATATAAAGCAAAAGTTAAATAGCCTTTTCCTGAGCCAAAATCGACCACGCGCAGTTGTTCAGGCAGCTGAATATGACTTAATGCCCCTGAGAAAATTTCGACAAACTTATTAATCTGCTTCCACTTACGCGCCATACTGGGAATGATTTGCGCTTTTGCATCGGTAATACCAAGCGGCTGTAAGAAATAACTGTCTTGATCGACAAAACGCTGTTTGACACGGTCATGACCTTGCTGCTCAACAGCTTTGGTTACCGTTTTATTTTTACTTTGCGTCAGTATGGCTTTCTTCTTGTTCTTCTTCAGTTGCAACTCTTGTTCAGTTGTCAGCAGATTGGCTTGTTTACACTGCGCCAAAAGTGCAGTTACCGTATCAAGTGCTGTGTCTAATGAATAATTTTTGGTGACATCTTGGGTTTTATGGCGATATAAACAGCTCAATACAGGCTGTCCTTGCAACATTACGACTCGAAAAGTCATCTTCTCGAGTTGCTCAAGTTCACCCTGATATTGACTCAGAATCATCCGATCAAAACTTTGAGATTCAAGCGCTTGCTGGAAGGCTTGAAGGAATTGCTGCTCTTGCGCAGAGGACGATACCGAAACGGTCATAATAGAAACCAAAAAAAGAATTGCGATTAAATTTTAAAGCGTCTTACGCTAAATGCAAATTTGAATTACGATACAGTTGTATATTTTATGAAAATGCACACGACTTATGAGCACTCACCCTGTTGTCAACTACGATCCTGCTGAAGAAAGAATCAATTTCATTAGCCATGCTATTGGTGCAGCTCTTGCACTCATAGCAGGTATTTTATTGATTATCAAAGGATCTTACTTAGAAACAGCGCAGTGGATCGGGCTGTGGGTCTATGCTTTGAGCCTATTTTTATTGTTCGCAGCATCAAGCTTGTATCATTTTGCCGAATCTCCAGAGCGTCGCGGCTGGTATAAAAAATTAGATCACACTGCCATTTATTATCTGATTGCGGGAACCTACACTCCATTTTTGTCTATCGCACTGCCCACACAAAAAGCTCATTACCTACTCATTGCACTTTGGGTGATTGCAATCATTGGTACACTATTCAAGTTAGTTTTCATTCATCGCTTTGAAAAAATTTCACTGATTGCTTATCTGCTTATGGGTTGGCTGGCTGTACTGGTAATGGATGATATGCAACGCTTTTTATCTAAACCAGCTTTGACTTTTTTAATCATTGGTGGACTTTCCTATACCATCGGTGCATTGTTTTATGCGCTAAAAAAGGTAAGATATACGCACGCTATCTGGCATATTTTTGTATTGATTGGTGCAGGATCACATTTCCTGTCCATCTATCTTTACGTGATATAACCCGCGCACACTACATTTTTTTAGTAACCCTAATTCCGCAGTCTGCCCGAGGAACATTCGTATTTTTTTAAAAATTACGCCTTTTTTAAAAAGATGACGCTTTTAAAACTCAGTTCGACTATTTTTTAAGTGTAAGGTCTACCATGGCGTCATTAAATACTGCTGTTGCTGAACAGCAGCCTGTAAACTCAAAATTCCGCGTACTTACAGCCAGTCTGGTAGGTACAACTATCGAATTCTTCGATTTTTATATTTATGCCACTGCGGCTGTCATTATTTTTCCGTACCTGTTCTTTCCAGCAAGTACTGATCCAATGACTGCAACCATTCAGTCTTTGGCAACCTTCGCCATTGCCTTTATTGCACGCCCGATTGGCGCTGCACTCTTTGGGCATTTAGGTGATCGTATCGGCCGAAAGGCGACCTTGGTTGCAGCTTTGCTGACCATGGGACTTTCAACCGTGTGTATCGGCTTATTACCCACCTATGCACAAATTGGAATTGCCGCGCCATTACTGCTTGCGCTGTGTCGTTTAGGTCAAGGACTCGGCTTAGGTGGTGAATGGTCGGGTGCTGTATTGCTTGCCACAGAAAATGCACCTGAAGGTAAGCGTGCTTGGTATGGCATGTTTCCCCAACTGGGCGCGCCGATTGGCTTTATCTTGGCGACTGGTTCATTCTTAACGCTGGGTCATTTTATGACTGAAGAAGCGTTTATGACATGGGGCTGGCGTATTCCTTTTATCTCAAGTGCGTTATTGGTAATTGTAGGTCTGTGGATTCGTTTGCAACTCCATGAAACCCCCGCGTTCCAGAAAGTTTTAGACAAGCAAAAAGAAGTTAACATTCCATTTAAAGAAGTGATCACCAAGCACTGGGGCATGTTAATTTTAGGTACCATTGCAGCCATCTGCACCTTTGTGGTGTTCTACCTCACGACAGTATTTGCTTTACAATGGGGTACCAAACAGCTAGGTTACACCCGCGAACAGTTCTTAAAACTTCAACTGGTCGCAACCCTGTGCTTTGCTGCATTCATCCCCTTGTCAGCAGTTTTTGCGGAAAAATTTGGTCGTAAAACCACCTCTATTGCAGTCTGTATTGCTGCGGCGTTATTTGGTTTAGTATTCTCAAGCATGTTGGAATCAGGGAGTACACTTATTGTGTTCTTGTTCCTATGTATTGGTTTATCCATCATGGGTTTAACCTATGGACCGATTGGCACCGTGCTCTCTGAAATTTTTCCAATATCCGTTCGTTATACAGGCTCAGCACTGACCTTTAACCTTGCGGGGATCTTTGGGGCATCATTTGCACCTCTCATTGCCACTAAGCTTGCAACCACCTACGGTTTACACGCAGTAGGTTACTACCTCACGGCGGCATCGCTTCTGTCATTATGTGCGTTCTTAATGATTCGTGAAACCAAAAATGATGATGTAAATAATCAAATTTAACCCTGAATTTGATGTCTAAAACCAGCACAATGATGCTGGTTTTTTTATACCAATGCGTTCACAAACGCTACAAAAACCATATTTAAAATCTGTCGTTTTACTTCAAAAATAGAGAGAGATACAGATGAATAGGACCGAAAAATGGATGAAAAAATACAACAACTCACCAATGAACAACTCCTTGATGTCATCGTATTAGTTGAAGAAAATAAAATTATTCAAGCCATTCAATACATCGCCACACATACCGCTTTTCAATACGATGATGCACAAGAGATCGTGACTGAACTCACGAAGCGGCATGATGCTGCGCTAAAAAGCATGTATCGCCATAAACGACATCAACAGCAACGCATATCAACCGCTGAATTAAGACACCACAGCTCCCTTGTGTCTGAAGGACGGAGCTTTACACAACAGCAGCCACAAAGCCCGCATAGCACAGCAGTGAATAACCTCGATGCAATACAAGACCTACAAGCGCTTCATACAAAAAACCACAACCTTTGGATCGTCTTGGCTGTGGTCATTTTGGTTTTAAGCTTTATTTTTTATTGGTTCTAAACCCAACTTAAATCAGTTCAATAATATCGATCGTCGGTGGTACGCGAAAACGAAAAGGCACACCCACCATGCCTGTTCCAACCGTAACAAACACATCCGCATGTTCATGTCGGTACAAGCCTTTTTTATGTCCTAATATAGACACTTTTTTCATTACATAGTCTGTGAGCCATGGCAGCTCAACTTGACCACCATGGGTATGACCTGAAAGCATTAAAGGACGGCTGGGTAAAGCGGGTACCATATCGATCGTGTCTGGATTGTGCGACAGGATGACCCACGGTTTGTCCTGCGGTAAATGCGGCATAAAACGCATATCCGCCTTGCCGGCCCACAAATCTCCGACTCCAATCAGACGAAACTCTTCAAATTCAACAATTTGACCTTCAATATCAATCACATTATTCACCTTCAAAGCATGTCTTAACAAATTTTGAATCGGCGGACCTGGATATTGCTCATCATGATTACCATTGACCGAATAGACTGGGGCATTAATTTCTTGCAACACCTCTAATTCTTCTGCCAGTGTATTTTCAGGTTCATAAGTCCAGTCCCCTGCAACCACCACCAAATCAGGTTTTTGTTCATTCAGTCGTTTGACGATAGTTTTCAGTTGTCGCTCATGCCCTGAAAATAGACCAATATGTAGATCGGCAATTAACGCAATACGAACGGGTTTGAGTAATTTATAATCTTCTTGGATTTGATATTGAGTGGTTTTGACATGTACAAAATGCGGTTCAATAAAACGTGCATAACACAGCACACCACTGACCAAAAACACAAAAATAGCTTCATGCCATGAATAATACCCCTGAAAACCAGCATACAAGCTAAAGAAAAACAAAGGAATGAGTAAATAAGAGAGATAAAAAGCCAACAAATGCACAAAGGCCTTAAACGGATGAATAGTCTCCGTATTGGTTTGACTGATCCATGCCTGATACACCGCCCACCCCGCAAGCAAGGCCATCGCAATATAAAAATAGAACACGACGGAGTGTATATTCATCATAGACTTTTACTCACAAATTGTTCATCAAGAACACATAATCTTCTGTTTATCTTTTCACAGCTCAGAATTATACTCAAACCAAATTTATAGACTTTATGACGATGGAAAAACCTCACGGCTTAGCGAAACAAACTTTATTCCGCTCATCTTCGACTCAGCAAGGTGCTAAACTGATGTTGCTGAGCTGTATGGTTTTGACTGTCCCAGCGTGTAATACCTTACCCAAGCAGATCCCACAGACGCCCGTCTATGCTTTTGATCTACCGACAGATCAAACCAGTTTAGGTAAAATCGTACTGCCTTTACGTGAACAAAATCCAGGGCTTACAGGTTTCCATGTTCTCTACAACCCGCTCGAAGCATTGGCCGCACGTATCCATCTCATTGATAAGGCAGAAAAGACCTTAGATCTACAATACTATATTTGGGATAACGATCGTATTGGTTCTTTAGCGCTTTATTCTATTTTGAAAGCCGCCGATCGTGGGGTGAAAGTTCGATTACTCATCGATGATAACAATGCCAAGAAAATGGAAGGCATTTATTTGGCGCTCGATCAACACGCTAATATCGACATCAAACTGTATAACCCCTACCGCTTCCGTCACTATCGCCCGATGGATATGGTCTTAAATTTAAAACGCATCAACCGTCGTATGCACAATAAAAGTTTCATTGCCGATAATCAAATTTCGTTGATTGGTGGGCGCAACATGAGCAATCAATATTATAACGTCAGCGACAGTTATCAGTTTTCCGATGTTGATGTAATGTTGGTCGGCTCTGCCTCAGATGAAATTGTGCATTCTTTCGATGAATACTGGAATGACGATTATGCCTTTCCAGTGCGTCAAATTGTCAACGCCAACCATTACAGCTTGCGTTATGAAGGTTTAAAAACCCAGTTAGCGCAGCACTATCAGGAAGTGACCGTCCAAAATTATCTCGATCTGGCCAATCGTTCGCAAGCCTTTGAACACTGGTTAAATGATAGTATCCAATTCGATTGGGTCAAAGCCGAAGTGGTGAAAGACTCACCGAGTAAAATCAAATCACGGGCAAAAAAAGAAGAACATTTAAACTTCCAGTTGCAAACCCATTTAGAAAAGCCAATGGAAAGCATCGACATTATTTCAGCCTATTTTGTACCTGAACGTAAAGGCAAAAAACATCTGACAAATCTAGCTCAAAGTGACATTCAAGTTCGCGTACTGACCAACTCATTTAAAGCCAATGATGTGCCGTTGGTCCATGCCTTCTATGGAAAATATCGTGAAGACTTGCTGGAAAGTGGTGTTCAACTCTATGAGTTTTTAGCCACACCTGCGGCCGAAGCCCTAAACGAAAACAATGAAGAAATTTCGAAAAAAGCCAAAGTCAGCATCAAAGGATTAAGCCGCTCGAGTCTGCATGCCAAACTCATGGCCATTGATGAGAAACAGGTTTTTATTGGTTCATTTAATTTTGATCCCCGCTCTGCCAACTTAAATACAGAAATTGGGGTTTTACTGAACAGTCCGCCGCTGGCCAAAGCAGTACACTACACCATGGACCAAAACCTCAGTAAATATGCCTATAAACTGGTTTTAGATGCAAATAAAAACATTAACTGGCAAATCAAACAAGCTGATGGCTCTACCAAAACCTATACCACTGAACCAAAAATGAATTGGTTCAAACGTGCTGGTCTCAAAGTTGTCTCTTGGCTACCGATTGAAGGCTTTATGTAAGCCTTCAAGCTTGTTGCATGTTGGGTTGGGACTTCAAAACTTTGTGATGTAAATCAGCCAAACCTTGCACCATTTTTTGTTGGACCAGTGCCGTTAAACTCTCAACCGTATGTCCTGCGGTACAAATGGCTGGGAGCGCAACTAAATGTGCCGTGACTTGTGGCATTTCTAGTACTTTTTTAACATGCTCGGCAAAACTAATGTTACCGATAAACGGAGAGACTTGGTCAAGTCCGCCCTGTTGATTCACATAGCAAATCAAACAAATTTGCACATCACGCTGGGCCTCAATTGCTGCGCCTAATATACGTCCATGAACCTTTTTCACTTTAGAACCATCGGTCGTGGTCGCTTCCGGAAAAAACAACACAGGAATATCTTGTTTTAAAAACGCTGTAATTTGCTCTCGAATTTTGATGGAATCGCCTGAACCACGTTGAATAAACAAGGTTCCACCACTTTTTGCCAATTTGCCAAACACAGGCCATTTTTCAATTTCAGCCTTGGCCAAAAAGAAAACTCGTGCGCCTGAGCCTAAAACCGCGACATCTAACCACGAAATATGATTGCTGACCCAAAGGGCAGGCTTACGTGGAATATCCCCGTGGACATGAACATCAATGTTAAAAACCTTGCACAGTCGACGACAGAAATACTGCACGTAACGGGTATTTTGTGGATTGTTAATGTCTTTATACAAGCCATGTCGATAGACCAAATAAAACCCTTCGGACACGGCGCCAAGCCCTGAAGCCAGCTTTTTACCATACAGAAAAAGCTTAGAGACACCTTTTATTGATGTTGTTTTTATTTCAGTATTCGATTGCATAGACGGTTCACTTGGCACAGCTTCATTCAACATTTAATCATTGATTTCGGCTCATTCTATACTGATCTTAACTAACTTGCATTGATCATAAAAACCGAAGGCCCAGATGATTATTTTCAATTTTAATCGTTTAAACAAATTAATTAAAATAAATCAATCGAAATACCAAAACATGGTGCGCACATGAACGATCAAATGAATCCTCCAGCTCCGCCGTTAAATCCTGTTCAGGCACTGAAATTTATTATAGGGCTCAGTATTTTATACTTTGGCACCTTGCTGCTTTTGGTTCACTTATTTCGCTCAATGTAAGGCAACAGCATAACTATTTCGCTCAATCTCAACAAATTCATCTACACTAAAGTTTTCAATGTGAGATCGAATTTAGTGGAATATTTTGAGCAGAAGCAAGGTGGCGAAAAAACCATTTTAGTCAGTGTTGCCATCCATATTCTGGAAGACCTTGATGCAGAAGAATTTCGTTTGCTTGCTAAGTCGGCAGGTGCAGAAATTCTGGAGCATATTCACGCTCAAAGATTCAAACCCGATGCTAAATATTTCATTGGTTCAGGCAAAGCAGAAGAAATTGCTGCTCGTGTTGAGGAACTTGAAGCCACGCTGGTGATTATTGACCATGCCCTGACACCCAGTCAGGAACGTAATCTGAGTCGCATTATCAAGTGCCGCGTTATTGACCGTACACGCCTTATTCTAGATATCTTTGCACAACGTGCCCGTACCCATGAAGGGAAACTTCAAGTCGAATTGGCTCAATTGGATCACTTGTCTTCTCGACTGGTCGGTACAGGCATTAGCCTCGATAGCCAAAAAGGCGGGATTGGACTCCGTGGTCCAGGTGAAACGCAACTCGAAACTGACCGCCGTTTACTCCGTGTCCGGGTTGGACAACTTAAAGATAAATTAGAAAAAGTCCGTCAGACCCGTATCCAAGGGCGTGCCGCACGTCAAAAAGCTGCCATTCCAACCGTTTCTTTGGTTGGTTATACCAATGCGGGTAAATCAACCCTGTTTAACACCCTTGCCAAATCTGATGTTTATGCCGCAGATCAGCTATTTGCAACCTTAGATCCAACCTTAAGACGTTTGGAATGGGATGGTATTGGTCCGCTGGTTCTAGCCGACACGGTTGGTTTTGTGCGTAATCTTGCGCATGCTTTAGTGGAATCGTTTAAAGCGACGCTAGAGGAAACATTAGAAGCCAGTTTGCTGTTGCATGTGATTGACTCGAGTAGTCCAGACCATATGGAACAAATTGAAGCTGTTGAAAAAGTGCTCAAAGAAATTGGTGCAGATATTCCGATCCTACGAGTGTATAACAAGATCGATCAAAGTGGCGAACAAGCCAAAATCATTTACGCTGAACCCAATGTACCTGAGCGTGTCTATGTCTCAGCACATACAGGAGAAGGATTTGATCTACTACGCCGAGCGGTACAAGAGTGCTTGATGGGTCAAATTCAAAACTTTGACGTCCTACTCAAACCTGCCTATGGCAAATTGCGTAATCAACTGTACGCCCTAAATGTGATTCAATCTGAAAATTATGATGATGAGGGCAACCTACACCTACAAGTGTATATTGCGCCACATAAACTTGAACAATTGATCAAACAAGCACATTTACCGATTGATGAAATTTTAGGTTTGAAAGCAAAACAATTTCATCGTGAACTCGAAGAATTTGAAATCAAAAGCTAAATCGGTTAAAACGTGATAAGTAAAATGTTAATGACAGAACAAAATGGAATGGATAAAAACTGTTGATTGGAAAGCATGGATCGGCACGGTTGCACTGATCATCATCTTTCGTGAAGCGGCTGTGTGGATCACTGGACGTTTTGGACATCCTGAACTGGGCAATTTAATTGGACTCATTAGTTTATTAATCGTCCTTTTGGGTTGGAGAAAATTTCATAAAATTCCAGCACGTTTGGTCGATACCAACAATAAAATCATGAAAGAAAGTGCCTTTGCTTTTCTACCTATCAGTGCAGGTTCCTTACTAATGATGACGCATTTAGGCAGTGAAATCCCAATGTTTTTGGTGGTGCTATTTGTCAGCACACTAATTCCACTGTGGGTTTACGCAAAAATGTCTAAGAAATGGCTTTAGGAGTAGGCACATGATTCCCATTATTTTCGGTTTTTTCCTAACCCTCGTTGCCTATTTACTGGCAAAGCCACTCAACAAAAAACTGCCACAAATTCCCGTGATTGTGTTTGGCATGTGCTTTGTGATTGCCCTGCTGTTGTTGTTAAACATTCCGTATGAGCAATATATGGCACAGGTAAACCCAGTGTTTAACCATCTGCTCGGTTATGTCACAGTCGCATTGGCTATTCCATTGGCTGCAATGCGCTATGACGACCTCCCCCTCAAAGCCGTGGTGGGTATCTTGGTCTTTGCCAGTATCAGTGCGGTCGGACTGCCGATGGGACTGGCTTATCTACTACATTTGTCCGATCCTACCATTATGGCATTTGCCACACGCGCAGTCACAACGCCAATTGCGATTAACATTGCAACACTGCTGCAAGCCCCTGTGAGTCTGGCAATTTTAATCGTTATTTTATCCGGTGTGATTGGTGCTGCATTTTCACCACTGATCCTCAAACATATTAATGATGAACGAGCATCGGGCTTAGCGCTAGGTCTTGCAGCTCATGCCATCGGTACAGCTCAAGCATGGCAACGGGGAAGTATTGCTGGACGTTATGCAGCCTTTGGAATGGCTGTCAATGCGGTATTTACAGCAATCTGGTTACCGTTGTTTATTCTATACTTGCAAAAAATGTGATATGTTCCTCACATAAACAATTGTATTGTTTAAAAAATCGACTTAAGATGAGTTTGTCGTTGATTAAATGATAAAAGGATTTTGTTCATGAGCAAATTGACACTTGCAATCGCATTCGCTACAACCGTTATAGGTAGTACAGCTTTCGCTGAAGATATTAGCGGCACTTGGAAAAATATTGATGACAAAACTGGGTCGTCAAAAGCCATCCTTGAGATTCGCCAAGAATCAAATGGGACATATACCGCTAAGATCGTTAAAGTTACGCCTCGTCCGGGTTATACACCAAAAGAAACGTGTATTAATTGCCCTGCGCCGTATACCAATAAGCCTATTTTAGGCATGGATGTGATGAAAGGTTTGAAGCACAGCGGTGATACCAATTACACGGGTGGAAAAATCATTGATCCACTGTCTGGTAATATTTATAGCTGTAAAGCAAAACTCAGTTCGAATGGCAAACGCTTAACCTTGCGAGGATACGTGGGCATATCGGCTCTAGGTCGCAGTCAAACTTGGATTCGAGAATAATCTAGGTTCTTATTACTGAACAGGCCTGGTCTACGCAATCACTTGATCAATTCATTTTAGATTTTGTAGACCACCACTGAGTCACTTATACATTGCTCCAAACTTAGTCTGATGGTTTCAAATTCAATGAATAAAAGAGTTTCAGCTAAGCATGTATGATTTTTCAATTTTTAAAGGCAACTGCCTAACTCATATCTAAACACAAAACAGTTTGCCTTGTGCAAACTGTTTATTTTTCTGTGTCTTGGATATCTTTTTGTGAAACTATAGAGAACCTTATATGAAAAGTAAGTTTTTTATCGCGGGATTAACATTGTCCATGCTTTGCGGGGGAGCATTTGCACAGGACTTAACAGGGACATGGCAACAAATTGATGATAAATCAGGCTCACCAAAAGCCATTATCGAAATTCGTAAAGAGTCGAATAATACTTACACTGGAAAAATTGTAAAAATTACACCACGCCCAGGTTATACGCCAAAAGAAACTTGTGTGAATTGCCCTACGCCATATACCAACAAACCAATTTTGGGCATGGACATTATTAAAGGCTTAAAGCATGTCGACGGCACCAATAACTATGAAAAAGGTCGTGTGATTGATCCTTTGTCTGGCAAACTTTATGATGCGAAAATGAAACTGAATGCCACAGGAAAGCGTCTTTCTCTACGTGCATACATCGGTGTTTCTGCTTTAGGTCGTAACCAAACCTGGTTAAGAATCGACTAAGAATAAAAAAGCCACGAACTTCGTGGCTTTTTTAATGCATGTGCTATTGAACTGGATTATCAACTGCAAATAAGGTCTCATCTTCTAAACGGTAAGCCATTAATTGATGCCCCCAAACACAACCGCCATCTACATTTTGAATCGAGTCTGAAATGGTTTTGCCTTGTAAAGCGGCCCAGTGACCAAACACAACTTTATGGGTTTGCGCTGCTTGTGAAGCAAATTCAAACCATGGTTTGAAGCCTTCAGGCATCGGGTCGCTGAGTGAGTCTTTAAAACTAAACTCCAAACGCCCAGCACTATCGGTTAAACGCATGCGGGTCAAATAATTTACGATACAACGTAAACGCGCGTGTCCCGTTAGCTCATCCGACCATAAGGTGGGCTCTTTGCCATACATTTCTTTTAAAAAGGCATCGACAACATCAAAATCATCCGCTGCAATGACCGCCTCAACTTCTGCGGCTAAAGCAGCAGTTTGTTCTGCTGTCCAATTGGTTGGAATGCCTGCATGAGTTAGAACCGCGGTTGCGTTTGGAAACACACACAAAGGTTGTTTACGTAACCAATCAATCAAATCATCACTATCAATCGCATCAATCACATCCCGAATGTTATCTTTGTCTTTGATTGCTTTAATGCCACGTGCAGCCGCCAGCAAAGTTAAATCATGATTGCCTAAAACTGTTGCAGCCGCATTATGCTCTACTAATTTTTTAATAAAGCGTAAAGCACCTAATGAGTTTTCACCACGGGCAACCAAGTCCCCTGCAAACCAAATAAAATCTTGGTCAGGATCAAACTGAATAGTCTTTAACAAGGCTTTGAGTGCTTCAAAACAACCCTGCACATCACCAATGACATAATTGTATCGAATCTCTGCACCTGCCACCTTAAGCCACCATTTGATCTGCTAATGCCACAAATTGAGCCAGTGTCAAAGTCTCTGGACGCGCCATCGGATCAACACCCGCTTGTTCAAAACCATCTTCAACCAACATGCCTTTTAAGCTATTACGCAAAGTTTTACGGCGCTGAGTAAAGACATGCGAGACCAAACGTGCTAAGGCTTTTTCATTTTTTGCCACAATCGGCTTAACCGCATACGGCTCTAGACGAAACACCGCAGAAGTCACTTTTGGTGGCGGATTAAATGAACCCGGTGGTACTTCAAACAAGAACGTAGGTTTGCAGAAATACTGAATCATCACCGACAAACGACCATATTCTTTGCTATTTGGAGAAGCCGTAATACGGTCAACCACTTCTTTTTGTAGCATAAAATGCATGTCTTTAACTTTGTCACCAAACTCCAAGAGATGAAACAAAAGTGGCGTCGAAATGTTATACGGCAAATTACCCACAACCCGTAAAGGACGACCATCTTCAAATAAATTAGTGAAGTCGTACTTCAGTGCATCGGTTTCAATAATGGTTAAACGTTCAGGATGTGGCACACGCCCCGGCAAACCGGCCGCCAAATCACGGTCTAATTCGACCACCGTGAGTGCGTCACACTCTCCAATCAACGGTGATGTTAATGCTGCCAAACCGGGGCCAATTTCCACAATGTTATCACCTGAACGTGGTGCAACTGAACGTACAATCTTGGCAATCACACGTTGGTCATGTAAGAAGTTTTGCCCAAAACGCTTCCGCGTATGGTGCCCTTCATCTTTAGGGTTTAAGGCATTAATTTGATACATAAAATTTTCCAACGTGAGTTAATCACTGAACATTAGTGACGAGCTAATTCTAACGCTAAATCAACAGCGACCTGTAAGCTTGAGCTTTTCGCAAGACCAGTGCCTGCGAGGGAGAGAGCTGTGCCATGATCAACTGAGGTACGAATAAACGGCAAGCCCAAAGTAATATTAATGGCTTCACCAAACCCTTGCGATTTTAACACAGGTAAGCCCTGATCGTGATACATCGCCAAAACAGCATCGGCATCTTTTAAGTTTTCTGGGGTGAATAAGGTATCGGCAGGTAGGCTCAGGCTCATATTTATGCCTTGATAACGGTAGCTTTCCAGCACAGGGTTAATCACCTCAATTTCTTCCATGCCCAAATAACCATCCTCCCCTGCATGTGGGTTTAAGCCACACACTAAAATGTGGGGATGCTCTTTTTTGAATTTTCTTTTTAAGTCCTGAATTAAAATATCAATCACTTGATGCAGTCGCTCTTTGGTAATCGCATCGGGTACAGCTCTTAATGGCAAATGTGTAGTAGCCAGCGCGACACGCAAGGTCTTGGTTGCGAGCATCATCACCACACGTTCAACCCCAGCAAACTCTTGGTAGTATTCGGTGTGTCCACTAAAGTGAATCCCAGCATCATTGATAACTGACTTTTGTACAGGTGCAGTTGCAACACCTACACTTTTACCGGACATAGCATAATCGGCCGAACGTCGTAGCTGCTCTAAGACATAAGGCGCATTTTGAGAATTGAGCTTACCCATTACAACAGCTTCGCTTAACGGTACATGCTCAACATAAAGTTGACCCTGAGTTGATGATGCTTCTTGCCCTGAATATTCAATCAGTTCAATGTCCAATCCCAAACATGCTGCACGTGTACGTAGCAAGTTCATATCACCAAGGACCACGATCGGACGCTCATCTATACGAGCAGCAAGGCTTAAACAAATATCTGGACCAATCCCAGCAGGTTCACCACTGGTGACATATAAAGGCAGCATGATCAACTCAAGTAAAATGCGTTTGGACTATTATACAACGTCTCACCCAGTATCTCCGCATTCACCGTACTCAACTTGAATCTATTCTTTTATATTTAAATCCTCACTTATCCTGTTTTCACATTCCACCGACTTTCAAAGAAAAAATAAAGCCTCAAACATATAAAACATGACAAAGAAATTGCGAGTCGTAACTCCTGTATTATCCGTTATTTTAAAATGATTCTATGGTGATGATCCCGCATTTCATTCAGTAAAGTCATAAAGTTCAATATCGCTGTTTCCTCATTTTTTAAAGTTTGAACTCTTTTGTGGTTTTTTAAAAAGAATAAACTTTGATCTCTTCCTTTATGTAGGGAAATACCTTAAAATACGGCTCTTGAAATTTTATATTTTCATTTGTGATTCTGAGCAACTTCGTTTAGAATCGCGTCTCCTTTTGTTTGGACAGATTCCATAGTCCAAACCAACTATAATAGGTAGTGGTTTAATGAAAACTCTCAGCGCTAAGCCTGCTGAAGTTCAACACGACTGGTACGTTGTTGATGCTTCTGGCAAAACTTTAGGTCGCCTTGCGACTGAAATCGCTCGTCGTCTACGTGGTAAGCACAAGACTTCTTATACTCCTCACGTTGACACTGGCGATTATATCGTTGTAATCAATGCTGAAGAAATTCAAGTGACTGGTAAAAAAGCACTTGATAAAAAATACTATCGCCACACTGGCTTCCCTGGTGGTATCCGTGAGACTAACTTTGAAAAGTTAATCGCTCACAAACCTGAAGCAGTTTTAGAAAAAGCTGTTAAAGGTATGTTACCAAAAGGTCCTCTTGGTTATGCAATGATCAAGAAAATGAAAGTGTATGCAGGTACAGAGCATCCACACGCTGCTCAACAGCCACAAGTTTTGGACATCTAAGGGATACAGCACATGGCTACTAATTATGGTACAGGTCGCCGTAAGACCGCAACTGCACGTGTTTTCTTGTCAGCTGGTACAGGCAAGCTCGTAATTAACAACCGTACTCTTGAGCAATACTTCGGTCGTGAAACTGCTCGTATGGTTGTTCGTCAACCTTTAGAGCTTCTCGAAGTTACTGAAAAGTATGACCTTTACATCACTGTTGCTGGTGGTGGTATCGGTGGTCAAGCTGGCGCTATCCGTCACGGTATTACTCGTGCGTTGATCGCTTCTGACGAAACACTTAAACCTGCTCTTCGTCAAGCTGGTTTCGTTACTCGTGATGCTCGTGAAGTTGAACGTAAGAAACTTGGTTTACGTAAAGCTCGTAAACGTCCTCAATTCTCTAAACGTTAATTCGTTTACCGAATCGGACAAAAAAGCCTTGGTTTATCCAAGGCTTTTTTATGCGTCATTTTCAAGTTTTATGTTCATGCTTTTTGCTTTATTCGTACTACATGCCTGTAGTTACATATTCCAGCTTATTTTGAAAATTGATGATCTTTGGGAGGTGGTGCATTACACGGCTCGTCGGTTTTCTCATCGACCATTTCACAGGCCCATCATTATACACAGTGACCTTACAGCCTTTTACTGTATATTCTTGCTGAATGCCGCCATACATCTCATCCTCAGATACAGAAGTAACAACATCACAGGCTTCATCGGCAATACAAGCTGCATATTCAGCAGTCTGCTGCGCTACATCTACTTGTTCGGCTGCATCTTGATTTTGAGCATAACTACTTGAGATAGAAGTCATTAATATAATAACTGCGATCGACTGGGTAGTTCTGAGCCAAAGCTGCATGGTTCTATCCTTCTTTTTCATTTATTCCAAGTTGTTCTATTGTATAAGCATATTAAAGTTAAGATGATTTTATTGGCTATTTTTAGTATTCTAACCGATTCACTTCACCTAGTTTCTTGAAATATGTCTGTCGAAACTACTCCGCTTCAAGGAATTACGCTGTATAGCCATGCAGATGATTTTCGCTCCCATTGGATTCGTTATGTACTTGCAGAGAAGCAAATCAAATACCATTTGGTTTTAAGTGATGCAGATGATGAAGATCTCGCCAGCTTAAACCCTTATAATCAGCTACCGACGTTGATTGAAAATGATTTAAAACTATTTAATGCCAATATCATCTCCGAGTATTTAGACGATCGTTATCGTCAAAACAAGCTCTATGCCGATGCACCTATGCCTCGTGCGGAACAGCGGCAGTATATTTGGCGCTTTGAACAAGATTGGTTAAAACTTGCCGATATGATGCTGCGACATCCAGATACACTCGATGAACAAGCAAAACTGAAAGCACAAAAAAAACTGAAAGATACGCTCATTTCCTTAACACCATTGTTCCAGCATTTCCCCTATTTCATGTCGGAAAGCTTTAGTATTTTAGATTGCATGCTTGCTCCTATCTTTCTACGCTTAAACAGCATGGGCGTGCATTTACCCAAACAGCAATGCCGCCCAATCTATTTATATTGTCAACGTATTTTTAGTCGTCCTGCATTTTTAAAGTCTTTAACTTTGCAGGAGAAAAACCATTATCAATCTGAATTTAAACAGCCGTAGAGAACATTATGTCTGATCAAGAATTAAACCTTACGCCGACTCGTCCATATTTAGCTCGCGCCATTTATGAATGGATTTGTGATAACCAACTGACACCGCATTTATTGGTCGATGCAACCCAGCCCAATACTCTCGTTCCTGAACAGTTTATTCAAGATGGCCAAATTGTCTTAAACATCGTCCCTCATGCCGTACATGCGCTACATATGAGCAACGAGGCGATTACCTTCTCTGCACGTTTTGGTGGGGTATCTCGTGATATCTATGTACCACTTAATGCTGTGATTGGCATTTATGCCCGTGAAAATGGACAGGGTTTGTTCTTCGATCCAAGTGAGTATGACAATCATACCCAAAGCGAGCAAAATGCTTTAAAATCAGACAATGAAGAAAAAACTGAACCCGCTAAGAAAAAACCAAGTTTAAGGTTATTAGATTAATAAAATGGAGTAATTATATGGCTTTTGATTTAGTACAATATTTTGCAGAGCAGATTAAAATTCAAAAGCCTGAGCTTCTGAGTCAATATTCAGATGAGGAGCGACTTCAATATCTATCTGAGGCCAACACTCTCTCGCTTGGAAAACTCATCACCTTGATGCGTCAAGATGGCACCAAGCTCTATCAAGAGATTCAAACTCAAGATCACCTCTATATTCAAGAACTTGCAAGGCATCTCACCACGTCTCCGCAAAATGAATCACAGTTAGCAAAGGCAGACTTAGAGCACAGCCTAACCAGCATGTTGAGCCTGCAGTTTGCTGAACTCAAACAACTTGATGCCACAGGGAACTTTGGTGAACATGGAATACGCGAGTTGCTTGTCGGTCAAATCGAGCACCTCTCTGGTCTGGCTGATGACTGGGTTTGGACAACAAGTGAGCTAACAGAGCTGATTGGCTCTAAACCAAAGCCTGAAGAAGAGCTATCATTAGAAGAGACGATGAAGGAGTTTAATCAAATGGTAAATCAACACGCAACAGACCACTCAGATCAGCTACACACACAGGTAGCAGAGCAAAATCCAACGCCAACATGGGCAAAACTGATTGAGCCTGCTGTCGCTATCGCGATTTTATGGGGACTTTATTGCGCAGCAAGTCAAATGTTTGTCTAATCTCCAAGGGATGCACTCATTTTGCGCATCCCTTTATTTTTTAATGAAAAATAATTATATGTTTCATCTTTAAAAATCAAAAAAATCGATTTCTTTTTATTTTTATTTGTCCAAATGGTAAAAGTTACATTTTGTTACAATAGCAAATAAATTAAACACTTTTTCAAATAACAATAAACTTTCTCACACTCCTTTTTAAAATACGCAAACTTAATCACAGAATCTGTAGCAAAAACTGACTAAAAGCCTCGGGTTTAATCGTACATTTATTCATCTTTTTTTTGTTACATTTATTTATAATGATAATTTTTTCACGCCGTCCATATAATTAAATCGACTTGTGAAACAACAAGTTAAAAGGATTTCAAAACTCATAAAATTAAAGAGAAAAACTATGGCTAAAGTGTCATTGGAAGCATTAGCAAATATCGATGGATTCTATGCAGCAGCATTGGTCGATGGGGAAAGCGGTTTGGCCCTAGCAACTCAAGGCGGTGGAAGCATCGATTTAGAACTCGCGGCTGCAGGTAATAGTGAAGTCGTTCGCTCAAAACGACGTGTTGCACAAGCATTGAACTTGAATGACACCATCGAAGATATTTTAATTACGCTGGGTAAGTAGTATCACCTTATTCGTCCTTTAGAAGGCAATGACAAAATTTTCTTATATCTTGTCCTTGAACGCTCTAAAGCAAATCTTGCCATGGCTCGCCATGAACTCAAAGGATATGAAAAAGGCCTAGATTTTTCTTAATTTGAATTGCCCCTTTCTCATCCTTTTGGGAAAGGGGTTGTATGCGTTGTCCTCTTCAACCTAATTAAATTAAAGAAACACTATGAATAAGCAATATATTAATATTGCGATTACCGGCCTGAGTTCAAACCATTCTGACGAACTTAAAACACAGCTACGTAATCTCATTCCTTAAGAGTATCAAATTAACTGGAGCTCCGCTGCTGACCCAACTATTGATTGTTTATTTATCCATGAAAGTTTTTATGAAACCGAAGGGATCCAAAAGATCATTCGAAGTCGTCAGTTCCCATGGCTAAAAATTTCTAAGCAAAACTATAACGAAAACCGACTCCACGAAAACATACTTTCTTTACCAATTACACATCTTGAAAGCTTCTCGAATTGGATTATTCAACATCTACTACATCCCTCTTTTAACAATCAACAAATCCTTCCTATCGAAACTCAGAATAAAAAACACCCTATAAATTAGAATATTTCAGCAAAATGCTGGATACCGAACGCAACTCAAAGCTACATCTTTTTGATACTTTGGGCACCATTGCCATTATTGATATTCAGAAAAATATCGCTTGGCTCAATATAGAACGAGAACAAACCTTTACAGATTCTGGTTTTGATTATGACATTGCCAGCACCAGTAACTTCATGAAAGTCTCACGTAAGCAACCCCATATACTTAGCGACTGGTTATGGCAGTTTTTTTGGGACTCACCCATATTTTTGAAAGAAATTGCACCTGAAGATGGGCACTTTAAGATCCATATGTGGCCTAAGCCAGCAAGCAATGTGGACAGGAAAACCATTTTTCAACTTTCCAGCTGCTTTATTCAAGGTGGTAAAGTCTCAAAAATTGCGACGCAATTGAACCTCCCCATTGAAACTGTGCAGCGCTTTATTGCAGCCAATATCGCGACCCATAATCTCTCAAAAATCAATATTTGGGATAAACACTTTAACCCACCAGAAATGCCTCAAGTTACAGAAGAAGCTGGATTAATTAAAAGCTTTTTTGGAAAACTAAGAAAAAAACTAGGCATATAGGATAATAATATGATTTTACAACGCTTTAAAATTGTTTTTGCTGGTGGTATGGGCGCGGGTAAAACGGAGGCGATTCGATCACTCTCAGAAATTCCCGTACTGCAAACGGAGGCTTTCAATACAGATGCACAGCGCCATACTAAATTAGAAACCACCGTTGGTATTGATTATGGTGAAATCACGCTTGATGAAAACCTGACCATTGGGCTATATGGTACACCTGGGCAAAGCCGCTTCGACTTTATTTGGTCTGCCATTACTAAAGGTGCTATTGGTGCTGTGATTTTGATTGACCATCATTCAGATAACCCTATTCAAGAATTAGAAAGCTATCTGGAAACCTTTCAAAATTTTACCGATAATATTGCAATCGGCATTACACATACCGATCTTCTTTCTGAATCAACTAAATCAACCACTATCTATAAAGACTGGTTACTCCAAAATGATCTCTTTTCTCCACTCTTCTTTATCGATGCAAGGAAGAAAGATGACGTTTTGTTATTATTAGTAGCGCTCATTACCTCCATTGAGATCAACTCAAATATTGCCAATTAACCCTTAACGAGGTTCTATATGTTTACTTTAGCGCAAAGCCGCACCGCACCAAAAGAGTTAATTGATTTTGCAAAGAATGAGATTCAAGATGTTCTTATGAATGTCCGCAGTGTCAATTATGTCATGCTGTGTAGCACAGATGGCTTCGAGTTAACCCATGTCTATAAGAGAGATGGTTATAACAGCACTAAACTCGCAGCAGTTAGTAGCTCGATTTTAGCTATGGTTGCAGCCTTTATGAATGAAATTCATCTCGAAGGTTGTCAATCAATTACTTTGGATGCAGACAATGGTAAAGCCATTTTAACCTCGATCCCTTCTTCAAATCACCCAATGATTATCGTGACCTTAACTGAAAAAGATGTACTATTAGGGCAGCTACTCTACACGCTAAAAAATGCCAGCAACCGTGTTATGCAATATTGATATCTCTGATAAAATATAAAAAAATTTAATTTTTATTAAGGACGAAACCTATTAAATTTTAAAGGCTATGTTTTAGCCGCTTCTTCTTATTCTAATCTTCCTTGCATAAAAAAATCCCCCTCTGCATTAAGCGGAGGGGGATTTAGAATTAATGAGCTGGCGATGACTTACTCTCACATGGATAACTCCACACTACCATCAGCGCTAAGAGGTTTCACTTCTGAGTTCGGGAAGGGATCAGGTGGTTCACTCTTGCTATTGTCGCCAGCACAACTGTTTATGACTATTCGTTGGGTCTAACCTCAGAGCAGTGCTCTTCGTGCCTAACTTTCATCAAATGAGTTATTAACAGGTATATTTGAGTTGGATATTTTATCTAGCTTTATAACTAAATCAAGTTGTTTGCAGTGATTTGAACCACAACACCAACTGTTTGGGTGTTGTATAGTCAAGCCTCACGAGCAATTAGTATTGGTCAGCTTCACATATCACTATGCTTCCACATCCAACCTATCAACGTCGTAGTCTTCAACGGCTCTTTAGAGGACATAAAGTCCTAGGGAAATCTTATCTTGAGGTAGGCTTCCCGCTTAGATGCTTTCAGCGGTTATCCCTTCCGAACATAGCTACCCGGCGATGCGACTGGCGTCACAACCGGTACACCAGAGGTTCGTCCACTCTGGTCCTCTCGTACTAGGAGCAGATCCTCTCAAATTTCCAACGCCCACGGTAGATAGGGACCGAACTGTCTCACGACGTTCTAAACCCAGCTCGCGTACCTCTTTAAATGGCGAACAGCCATACCCTTGGGACCTGCTTCAGCCCCAGGATGAGATGAGCCGACATCGAGGTGCCAAACACCGCCGTCGATATGAACTCTTGGGCGGTATCAGCCTGTTATCCCCAGAGTACCTTTTATCCGTTGAGCGATGGCCCTTCCATACAGAACCACCGGATCACTAAGACCTACTTTCGTACCTGCTCGACTTGTGGGTCTCGCAGTTAAGCGCGCTTTTGCCTTTATACTCTACGCGTGATTTCCGACCACGCTGAGCGCACCTTCGTACTCCTCCGTTACTCTTTAGGAGGAGACCGCCCCAGTCAAACTACCCACCAGACATGGTCCTCGTCCCGGATAACGGGACAGAGTTAGAACCTCAATATTACCAGGGTGGTATTTCAAGATTGGCTCCACCGAAACTAGCGTCTCGGTTTCAAAGCCTCCCACCTATCCTACACAAGTAAGATCAAAGTTCAATGTCAAGCTGCAGTAAAGGTTCACGGGGTCTTTCCGTCTAGCCGCGGGTACACCGCATCTTCACGGCGAATTCGATTTCACTGAGTCTCTGCTGGAGACAGCGCCCCCATCATTATGCCATTCGTGCAGGTCGGAACTTACCCGACAAGGAATTTCGCTACCTTAGGACCGTTATAGTTACGGCCGCCGTTTACTGGGGCTTCGATCAAGAGCTTCGCTTACGCTAACCCCATCAATTAACCTTCCAGCACCGGGCAGGCATCACACCCTATACGTCCACTTTCGTGTTTGCAGAGTGCTATGTTTTTAATAAACAGTTGCAGGGGCCTGGTTTCTGTGGCTGCCAATAGCTCAAGGAGTAAATCCTATCACCGTCGGCAGCGTACCTTCTCCCGAAGTTACGGTACCATTTTGCCTAGTTCCTTCAGCAGAGTTCTCTCAAGCGCTTTGGTCTACTCGACCTGACCACCTGTGTCGGTTTCGGGTACGATTCCTATGTAACTGAAGCTTAGAGACTTTTCCTGGAAGCATGGTATCAGCCACTTCACTGTACAAGTACAGCTTGCTATCAGTTCTCAGCATAGAGTACCCCGGATTTGCCTAAGATACATGCCTACAACCTTCCACCTGGACAACCAACGCCAGGCTGACTTAACCTTCTCCGTCCTCTCATCGCATTACATAGAAGTATTGGAATATTAACCAATTTCCCATCGACTACGCCTCTCGGCCTCGCCTTAGGGGTCGACTCACCCAGCCCCGATTAACGTTGGACTGGAACCCTTGGTCTTTCAGCGTGCGAGTTTTTCACTCGCATTGTCGTTACTCACGTCAGCATTCGCACTTCTGATACCTCCAGCATACTTCTCAATACACCTTCATCGGCTTACAGAACGCTCCCCTACCACTTGCAATAAATTGCAAATCCGCAGCTTCGGCATATAGTTTTAGCCCCGTTACATCTTCCGCGCAGGCCGACTCGACTAGTGAGCTATTACGCTTTCTTTAAAGGGTGGCTGCTTCTAAGCCAACCTCCTAGCTGTCTATGCCTTCCCACATCGTTTCCCACTTAACTATAATTTTGGGGCCTTAGCTGGCGGTCTGGATTGTTTTCCTCTTGACTACGGACGTTAGCACCCGCAGTCTGTCTCCCGGATAGTACTCATTGGTATTCGGAGTTTGCATCGGTTTGGTAAGTCGGGATGACCCCCTAGCCGAAACAGTGCTCTACCCCCAATGGTATTCGTCCGAGGCGCTACCTAAATAGCTTTCGGGGAGAACCAGCTATCACCGAGTTTGATTAGCCTTTCACCCCTATCCACAAGTCATCCCCTGGCTTTTCAACGACAGTGGGTTCGGTCCTCCAGTTAGTGTTACCCAACCTTCAACCTGCTCATGGATAGATCACCCGGTTTCGGGTCTACACCCAGCAACTAAACGCCCTATTAAGACTCGATTTCTCTACGGCTCCCCTATGCGGTTAACCTTGCTACTGAATGTAAGTCGCTGACCCATTATACAAAAGGTACGCAGTCACCGAACATGTCGGCTCCCACTGCTTGTATGCATGCGGTTTCAGGATCTATTTCACTCCCCTCACAGGGGTTCTTTTCGCCTTTCCCTCACGGTACTGGTTCACTATCGGTCAGTCAGGAGTATTTAGCCTTGGAGGATGGTCCCCCCATATTCAGACAAGGTTTCACGTGCCCCGCCCTACTCGACATCATCATATCAGCCCTTTCGTGTACAGGACTATCACCCACTATGGTTGCACTTCCCAGAGCATTCCACTAAAACTGATATGACTTAATGGGCTTTTCCCCGTTCGCTCGCCGCTACTGAGGGAATCTCAATTGATTTCTTTTCCTAAGGGTACTGAGATGTTTCACTTCCCCTCGTTCGCCTCGTATGACTATGTATTCATCATACGATACCTGCCTTATGACAGGTGGGTTTCCCCATTCAGAAATCTCCGGATCACAGGATATTTGCCGCCTCCCCGGAGCTTATCGCAGGCTATTACGTCTTTCATCGCCTCTGACTGCCAAGGCATCCACCACATGCACTTAATTACTTGACTATACAACCCCAAACAGTCGTTAATCCCTACAAGTAGGATTAAGACAGTCTATGATGATTTCTCATCACTTCCTTACAGTTTGTTGTTCTGTGTACTTAAACACTGTACAGCTTCAATTCAATTCACATACCAAAACGCTTGATTCAGTTAATTTCGCTAGTAACTCATTTCTTCAATCTTCATCAATCAGTAATAAATCACTGTTAATGTCGATCTTAAAAACGAGTATGAACAAATTATTTCAACTCAAATATATTCTGTTAATGATTTTTCCAGCCTTCGTCAGGTCAGGAAACTGTGATAAATCACAGAAGTTAATAAGTTATCTACTTACTAATTTCTGTAATCCAACCTATCTGCGCGAAGCATAGCTTCTTGCTTAAATTTCAAGGAAAAGCCTTAAAGCAGTGCTTTAAGTTTTCTTGTCTTGAAATTTGGTGGAGACTAGGAGAGTCGAACTCCTGACCTCCTGCGTGCAAAGCAGGCGCTCTACCAACTAAGCTAAGTCCCCAGCTTATCAATAAGTCAATGTTTCTGTTTTTCTGTATTCAGCATTTAACAATGCTTGTTAGTCAGATTTGGTGGGTCTGACAAGACTTGAACTTGTGACCCCACGCTTATCAAGCGTGTGCTCTAACCAACTGAGCTACAGACCCTCAGATACATCGTCATGAAGAACAACTTGTTGTGGATTCTTACCAATCGTCAATCTTTCGTTAAGGAGGTGATCCAGCCGCAGGTTCCCCTACGGCTACCTTGTTACGACTTCACCCCAGTCATCGGCCACACCGTGGTAAGCGTCCTCCTTGCGGTTAGACTACCTACTTCTGGTGCAACAAATTCCCATGGTGTGACGGGCGGTGTGTACAAGGCCCGGGAACGTATTCACCGCGGCATTCTGATCCGCGATTACTAGCGATTCCGACTTCATGGAGTCGAGTTGCAGACTCCAATCCGGACTACGATCGGCTTTTTGAGATTAGCATCCTATCGCTAGGTAGCAACCCTTTGTACCGACCATTGTAGCACGTGTGTAGCCCTGGTCGTAAGGGCCATGATGACTTGACGTCGTCCCCGCCTTCCTCCAGTTTGTCACTGGCAGTATCCTTAAAGTTCCCGGCTTAACCCGCTGGCAAATAAGGAAAAGGGTTGCGCTCGTTGCGGGACTTAACCCAACATCTCACGACACGAGCTGACGACAGCCATGCAGCACCTGTATGTAAGTTCCCGAAGGCACCAATCCATCTCTGGAAAGTTCTTACTATGTCAAGACCAGGTAAGGTTCTTCGCGTTGCATCGAATTAAACCACATGCTCCACCGCTTGTGCGGGCCCCCGTCAATTCATTTGAGTTTTAGTCTTGCGACCGTACTCCCCAGGCGGTCTACTTATCGCGTTAGCTGCGCCACTAAAGCCTCAAAGGCCCCAACGGCTAGTAGACATCGTTTACGGCATGGACTACCAGGGTATCTAATCCTGTTTGCTCCCCATGCTTTCGTACCTCAGCGTCAGTATTAGGCCAGATGGCTGCCTTCGCCATCGGTATTCCTCCAGATCTCTACGCATTTCACCGCTACACCTGGAATTCTACCATCCTCTCCCATACTCTAGCTTCCCAGTATCGAATGCAATTCCTAAGTTAAGCTCAGGGATTTCACATCCGACTTAAGAAGCCGCCTACGCACGCTTTACGCCCAGTAAATCCGATTAACGCTCGCACCCTCTGTATTACCGCGGCTGCTGGCACAGAGTTAGCCGGTGCTTATTCTGCGAGTAACGTCCACTATCCGGTAGTATTAATACCAGTAGCCTCCTCCTCGCTTAAAGTGCTTTACAACCAAAAGGCCTTCTTCACACACGCGGCATGGCTGGATCAGGCTTGCGCCCATTGTCCAATATTCCCCACTGCTGCCTCCCGTAGGAGTCTGGGCCGTGTCTCAGTCCCAGTGTGGCGGATCATCCTCTCAGACCCGCTACAGATCGTCGCCTTGGTAGGCCTTTACCCCACCAACTAGCTAATCTGACTTAGGCTCATCTATTAGCGCAAGGTCCGAAGATCCCCTGCTTTCCCCCGTAGGGCGTATGCGGTATTAGCATTCCTTTCGGAATGTTGTCCCCCACTAATAGGCAGATTCCTAAGCATTACTCACCCGTCCGCCGCTAGGTTAGGTAGCAAGCTACCCTTCCCCGCTCGACTTGCATGTGTTAAGCCTGCCGCCAGCGTTCAATCTGAGCCATGATCAAACTCTTCAGTTAAAATCATTAGTAGCTTATGGCTACAAATCTTGGCTCATCAATTTTCTGACAAATATTTCTCAAATAAACTTCGAGTAATTTTTACCATCAATCAATGAAATATTTTCGATCGATCAATCAGTAAAAATCCACACAAGTTGTTCTTCATAATCTCTTAATGATCTTCTTGCTGATTCGTCATCAGCAAGCTAGGTCGGCTATACTACTCTCTTTCAAGAAGAAGTCAACTGGTTTTGTTAATTATTTTCAAACTTATTCAAGACTTCCAGATTCTACCGCTTGGGCTAAATCCTTGTTTCTCAACAAGTTTTAATCAACATCACCGCCGATGGATGTGCATTCTACAGTATTTCCAACCCCTTGCAACGCCTTTTTCTATTATTTTATTTCAAGCGCATATTTTTTGGTCAAAAATGTGATTTTTGTCGATTATTAAAGCAATTTTAACCATCACTGTTTATTTTTCGTTAAAATAAGCTCACTTTCGCTGCCAAGCAAAATGAATAATGACAGCTTTTAAATACAAAATTTATTTAACCCTTTTGTCCTGCTTAATGATTTCTCAGGTGCAGGCACAACCACAACTAAATCTCCCCGCAACCACATTGACGATTTTGAGCTATGTACGTTGGAATACCCCCAATCCTATTTCTTTATGTATTTTAAATAACAGCCAATTATCCAATCAGTTCATTCAAGCGAATCAGCAACTCAAAAATGCGTATCAAATTCAAGCGGTCAGTTTGTCTGAATTAAATAAGGTTATGTGCAATGCTGTTTTTTTCTCAACCTACACACCACGTGAAGAGCAAAATATTATAAATAACCTAAAAGATACTCCACTGACTTTTAGCTCTAACAATACTGAATGCGAATTAGGTAGCGCATTTTGCTTATATCAAAACAAAACGCGAACTTCCTTTAAGGTAAACTTGGCCAGCCTGTCCCAGTCCCAAGTGCGTGTAGATCCACGTGTTTTATTATTAGCAAAATCTACGGAGCCTTAAGTCAATGTTTCGTAAAAGCTCTAATACTTCCCTACAAAAAATTTTTAGTCAGTCTCAATTGCTGATTTTTGCTCTTACTCTTGGAATTTGTAGTTTAATTTTCGTGGTGATTTCCATCTACACCATGAATACCTACGCCAAGCAAAGCCTTAATATTTTTAGCGCAACCTTAAGTGAGCAAATTCAACCTGCTGTCATTTTCAATGATCCTATTACACTACAGCAAACACTGAATAATCATATTCAGCAATATCCAATTCGTGCTATTCAAGTCATCAACCTACAAGGGAAACCACTGGCCGAAGCATACAAACCTACACCTGAGTTTGCATGGATGGAAAATCTGTTTGATAAGGTCTTCTTTAAACACCCTGTGACACGCACCATCAAACATCAAAATAACCAGTACGGGACATTGATCATTTACGGTAGTGCCACTCAACTCATGAGCTTTTTCTTTCAGCTCTTGATTTGTCTCTCCGCTGGGATTTTTGTCATCCTGTTGATTATGTTGTGGTTGGTACATTCAACCTATCAAAAACTGATGCACTCGATTCAACCCATGGTCAATACCGTTGAAAGCCTTAATCTTGATACTCAATATCAAGCACGTCTTCCATCATCCCCCATTTATGAGTTTCGCGTCATCAGTGGTGCATTTAATAATTTATTAGATAAGGTGCAGCGTACCAATGAAAAGCTACAAAGCGAAAACTCTCAATTATCACATCAAGCATTGCATGATCAGTTAACTGAACTCCCGAATCGTCATTATTTTTACAATATTTTGTTCAATCAATTTGAGCACCCTGAGAAAAACCAGACCGCTCTCTTTTTTATTGACAACAATAACTTTAAAAACATTAATGATGTTTATGGGCACTTAGCAGGTGATGCCGTCCTCAAAGAAATGGCCCAACGTTTGAAAAAGAATGTCAGAAGCCACGATGTGGTTGCGCGCTTAGGCGGTGATGAATTTGCAATTCTGCTCCGCAATATCAAACACTATGATCATTTAGAACTGATTTGTGAGCATTTAATCGAATGCAGTAAAGCACCATTATCTTTTGATGAACATCAGATTCATTTTAGTTTCAGTATTGGCGTTGCTTTTTCAAAATGTGCAACAACGCCTGAAGATTTGATTGCTGAAGCAGACAATGCCATGTATAAAGCCAAAAACTTAGCTCAAGGGTGGTACATCACACCTTGCCTAAATCCTGATCAGGAATCCTCATGTTAAAACATCTTTGTAAATTTATTCTTATCGCAGGTCTTATCACTGCTTTATCTGGCTGCTTGAGTTTAGGACATCTCAACTATAAGCAAGCACGCAGCTGAAGAAACAAGGCTTTACCCTGACCGAAGAAGGCTGGACGCTGAGACTGCCTGAAAAATTATTGTTTGGTTTTGACCAATCCGATATTCAAGCCGCTCAAAAACCTGCACTCGAAGCGCTTTCCAAACAATTGCAGCAGTATAATTTGAATAAAATTAAAGTGGTTGGACATACAGATAATATTGGTGACCCAAGCTACAATCAAACACTCTCCGAGAAACGCGCATCAACGGTTAGCCAGATTTTTATCGAAACAGGGTTTAAAACTCAAAATATTCAGAGCATGGGTCGCGGTGCATCACAACCTCTGGTAGAAAATAGCAGCGAGGAAAATCGAGCGCTAAATCGTCGCGTGAATATTATTATTATTCCATAAATATTTATGTTTTATCTTTAGCCTTCGTCACGAAGGCTTTTTTATGTACTTTACTAAATTTCAGGCATAAAAAAACCGCTTAACGCGGCATCTTTATCTCGACCATTTCAATAAATGGTCGGAGCAGTAGGATTCGAACCTACGACCCCCTGGTCCCAAACCAGGTGCACTACCAGGCTGTGCTATGCTCCGATTTCAACTTTTTAAAGTTGGGGTGAATGACGGGATTCGAACCCGCGACAACTGGAATCACAATCCAGGGCTCTACCAACTGAGCTACATCCACCATAACGTGTCGGTTCTTAATACCAAGCTACCTAATGGCGCGCCTGACAGGATTCGAACCTGTGACCATCCGCTTAGAAGGCGGATGCTCTATCCAACTGAGCTACAGGCGCATGACCAATAATACGAGGTATTATGGATAACCTTGCCTTGAAGAATTGGTCGGAGCAGTAGGATTCGAACCTACGACCCCCTGGTCCCAAACCAGGTGCACTACCAGGCTGTGCTATGCTCCGATTCATCTCAGCTTTTGTATCGAACATCTCGTTCAGTACGGTGTGCATTCTAGGCGTGACGCTTGATAACGTCAACACCTATATTTAAAAAAAATAAAAAAATCACGTCAAATGTATATTAATCAAGCGTTTCAGGCATTTTTTATACAAATTTTAACGTTTTAGCGATGCACTGAAATCCAACATGCGATCTAAAGGTAATTTCGCACGCTCAGCAAGTACCGGGTCTACAAATATTTCCTGATCGCCACGCTGTAATACCTCTAAAATACCATCCAGCTCATTCATTGCCATCCATGGACAATGTGCACAAGAACGACAGGTTGCACCCTCTCCAGCTGTTGGTGCTTCAACCAAAATTTTGTTGGGCACCGCTTGTTGCATTTTGTAGAAAATACCCCGATCAGTTGCCACAATCAGTCGCTCATTGGGTAAAGTTTGCGCAGCTTTGATTAGTTGCGAAGTACTTCCAACGGCATCAGCAACATCCACCACTGACTCAGGTGACTCAGGATGTACCAGCACCGCAGCATCAGGATACAGCGCCTTCATTTGCGCAATCCCACGTGCACGGAATTCTTCATGCACAATACAAGCACCATCCCAAAGCAACATGTCTGCGCCTGTTTTCTTTTGAATATAACGGCCTAAATGCTGATCGGGCGCCCAAATAATCTTTTCACCCAAACTGTCTAAATGCTCAATAATTTCGACTGCACAACTTGAAGTCACCACCCAATCAGCACGAGCTTTAACGGCTGCTGAAGTGTTGGCATAGACCACTACTGTATGGTCTGGATGGGCATCACAAAACTGACTGAATTCTTCAACAGGACAACCCAAATCTAAAGAACATGTAGCCTCTAAAGTTGGCATCAGAATGGTTTTATTCGGTGATAAAATTTTTGAGGTTTCACCCATAAATTTAACGCCCGCCACCACCAAGGTCGATGCTGGATGATCACGACCAAAACGTGCCATTTCCAATGAATCAGAAACACAGCCACCACTTAACTCCGCCAATTCCTGCACTTCAGGATCGCAATAGTAGTGCGCTACCAATACCGCATCGCGCTTTTTCAACTCGGCCAAGATTAAGGCAAATTTTTCTTGCTTCACTTCATCACTGAGCTTTGAGTCTTTGGTTTCACCCAAACGGTCCAAATGCGCCTGCACAATTAATTTTGCGTCATTGGCAATTAAATTGGTCGCATTGTTCATCATTCATTCATCCCTTCATGCTTGTCGGCAAGCAAGTCCCGCACTTAATTTATTGGCCAAATGGCTTCTCGGCTTTTGACCAATCATTCAAAAGTTCTTATGGTAAAAAAGCCTACAAAGGAGGCTTTTTTAAAACTCGTTAAGATTAAGAGCGATAATCCGCATTAATCTTTACATAGTCATAAGATAAGTCACAGGTATACACTGTGTCTTTCGCTGCCCCGCGTCCTAGATCTACACGAATGGTCATTTCAGCTTGCGACATTACACGAGCACCTTCCGCTTCCGTGTAATCGGCAGCTGCGCCACCATCCTTACAGATTTGCACATCATCTAACCAAACTTGAATTTTTTCAACATCTAAATTTTTAACCCCAGCATAACCAATCGCAGCCAAGATACGTCCCCAGTTCGGATCGGAGGCAAATATCGCGGTTTTAACCAAAGGTGAATGCGCAATACTATAAGCAATATCGCAGCATTCTTGCGTGTCATACCCACCTTCAACTGCAACCGTAATAAACTTGGTTGCGCCTTCACCATCACGCACAATCAGTTGTGCAAGGCGCTTCATCATACGCGTGAGTACATCTAGCACTACGGTATAGCGTGGATCTTGGGTTGAGCTAATTTCAACACCACCCGCTTGACCCGTAGCCGCAAAGATACAGGAGTCATTGGTTGAAGTATCACCATCAATGGTAATTCGGTTAAACGAAACATTGACCGTTTCGCTCAACAGTTGCTGAACCAACTCGCGGCTGATAGGTGCATCGGTTGCTACATAGCCCAACATCGTTGCCATGTTGGGACGAATCATGCCTGCACCCTTAGAAATACCCGTCATGGTATACGTGACGCCATCCAATTCGAATTGCTCAGATGCACCTTTTGGTGTGGTGTCTGTGGTCATAATCCCAGTAGCAGCAGCACCCCAAGCATCAGCACACAAACTATTTAATGCAGGCTGTAAACCATTTAACAAACGCTCCAACGGCAATTGTTCACCAATCACCCCTGTTGAAAACGGTAACACTTCCGTTGCTTGCACACCGGCAAGCTCAGCCAATTTTGCACAAGTACGCTCAGCATTCAGCATGCCTGTCTTGCCTGTACCTGCATTGGCATTGCCAGTGTTAATAATGAGGTAGCGCGGATTCGCCACTTGTAAGTGCGCTTTTGACACATGCACAGGTGCTGCACAGAACGCATTTTGAGTGAAAACACCCGCAACATTCGTTCCTTCAGCAAATTCGAAAATGACAAGATCACGTCGGTTCTGATAGCGCACATAAGCTTCAGCCGTTCCGATTCTCACCCCTTTCACCACGTGCATTTGTGGCATTGATACGTCACCTACTGGCATCCTAAACGTCCAATTCATTTGTTAGAAAAAACACAGCTTATTAGAATTTTCAGAAAAAATCGAGCAGAAGACTTTGTTTGCTTTAACTTTTCAATGCACACTCATTTTTGACATAAAAAAACCAATCCGAAGATTGGTTTTATGCAGCAGCATTTGATTAATTTGAAGCAAGCTGTGCTGAGCTAGACAAAAGCGCTTGTTTAGCATTTTCTTGACTTACAGGAGAAAGCGCTGGGTTTGAAGCCACAATACGATTCACCGTTGCTGCATTTACAGGAGCAATAACAGCCGTTTGCAGAACCACTGAGCGTTGATTTGGGTTAGCAAAGGTATAACGAATCCCTGTACGCGGACTTTGTACCGTAATATTGCCATTGGCTTGTGCCGCAGGTGCTGTAGTTGCACCGCGCGCTTGTTGAACTTTAGCTGCGGTAGTGGTATCTGCAAATGCAAAAGTTGGAAGCGCTAAAGCTACAATCATGATTGGTTTTAATACTTTTTTCATTGTCTTTCCACTTTAGAGGTTTAGATGATGAGCAACTAAATAGCATTTAATGCCTAACACTGCAAATGCTATTCACATTATGCAACGCTTTAGCTGTAATCAGAATCGTATTTGGATTGATCTTAACGTCAATTTTTCAGTCATACCAATAAAAAGCAGAACCGAAGTTCTGCTTTTTCACTCGTTTACAGTTTAGATTTTACCGTGACACTGTTTGTATTTTAAGCCTGAACCACATGGGCAAGGCGCGTTACGACTCGCAGGTGCCGTAAACTCTTCTACAGGCTCGTATTGTGCATCTACTTCTGCGAAGTGGCTTTGATCATCGGCCAACAAACCATCAAAGTCTGCATGCGACAAGTTCAATTGCATCGCTTCAGCTTGAGCTTGCTTTTGAGCTTCCATTTCAGCCAGCTCTTCAGCCGTTGGTACATGTACGCGAGATAAGTCAGTCACAACATCTGATTTAATAATCGCCAACATATTTACAAATAAGTTATACGCTTCTTTTTTGTATTCTTGCTCAGGATTTTTCTGTGCATAACCACGTAAATGAATGCCTTGGCGTAAATAATCCATCGCCGCCAAGTGATCTTTCCAGTGACGATCCAGCGAGTTCAGCATGAAGTGACGCTCCAGCATAACTGCTGTTTCATCCCCCATTTGCTCACGGCGGCTACGGTAGCGCTGTACCACTTCATCAGTAATACGCTCAACCAAAGACTCTTCATCTAAACGACGGTCATCTTCCAACCATTGGTTGATTGGCAAATCAATTGCAAGGTCTTCACGTAACGCTTTTTCAAGCCCATCAATATCCCATTGATCATGAATTGACTCAGGTGGGATATAGTTAGAAATCACACCTTTAATCACATCACGTTGCATCTCTTCGATATAATCTTGCAATGTGCTTTCGGCCAAAACTTCATCACGTTGCGAGTAAATAATTTTACGCTGTTCGTTGTTGACGTCATCGTATTTCAATAAGTTCTTACGAATATCGAAGTTACGTGCTTCAACTTTACGCTGCGCATTTTCAATCGAACGTGACACCATTTTATGCTCAATGGCTTCGTCTTCTTGTAAGCCCATCGCACGCATCATGCCCACAACACGATCACCCGCAAAGATACGCATTAAGTCATCTTCAAGTGACAAATAGAAACGTGATACACCAGGGTCACCCTGACGACCTGCACGACCACGAAGCTGGTTATCAATACGACGTGATTCATGACGCTCAGAACCAATGATGTGTAAGCCACCCGAACTCAATACCATTTCATGGTTTTGTTCCCATTCGGCTTTTAAGCGCGCTTCATCTTCAGGGGTTGGGTTTTCAATTTTTGCCAGTAAAGCTTTCCAGTTACCACCGAGCAGAATGTCTGTACCACGACCTGCCATGTTGGTTGCAATGGTTACTGCTCGCGGTGCACCCGCTTGCGCAATGATATCCGCTTCACGTTCGTGTTGTTTTGCGTTCAACACTTCATGCTGAATGCCTGCTTCTTTCAATTTATCCGACAGAATCTCAGACGCTTCAATCGTTGCAGTACCAATCAAAATTGGTGCGACACCAGACTCATGCACGCGTTGAATTTCTTGAATAATCGCGTTGTATTTACCATTACGATTTAAATAGATTAAATCGTTTTGGTCGAGACGAATCATTGGACGATGCGTCGGAATGATCACCACGTCTAGACCATAAATTTCTTTCATTTCCGCAGCTTCAGTATCGGCAGTACCGGTCATACCCGAAAGCTTTTTGTATAGACGGAAATAGTTTTGGAAGGTTGTGGTTGCAAGCGTTTGGTTTTCAGGCTGGATTTCTAAGCCTTCTTTTGCTTCAACTGCTTGGTGTAAACCTTCAGACCAGCGACGACCAGGCATGGTACGTCCTGTGTTTTCATCGACAATGATCACTTCACCATCATTGATGATGTAATGCACATTGCGTTGATACAAGTAATGCGCACGAATGGCAGCAGTAACATGATGAACTAGATTTAGGTTGGTCGATGAATACAGGCTTTCACCTTCAGCCAACAAGCCCATTTCAATCAGTTCATTTTCAACTGTTTCAAAACCAATTTCTGTCATTTCAACAGAACGTTGTTTTTCATCGATCCAGAAATGACCACCATCCGCGACTTTTTCTTCTTTCTGCGCATGCAGTTTGGGCGGAATGCTATTGATTGCGGCATACAACTGTGAAGAATCATCACTTTGGCCTGAAATAATCAAAGGCGTACGCGCTTCATCAATTAAGATCGAATCGACTTCATCGATGATGGCATAGATCAAACCACGTTGTTTTTTCTCAGCAAGCGAGAACACCATGTTGTCACGTAGATAGTCAAAGCCAAATTCGTTGTTGGTACCGTAGGTAATATCGGCACGATAGGCTTCAGCTTTCTCTGTTGGATCTTGCATGGAATAGATAATCCCGATGCTTAAACCCAAGAATTCAAAGAGCGGACGATTTAATTCAGCATCACGCTGTGCCAAGTAGTCATTCACGGTAATGACGTGAACACCTTGAGCACTAATCGCGTTTAAATAACACGCCAAGGTACCCATCAGGGTTTTACCTTCACCTGTACGCATCTCTGCAATTTTACCTTCGTGTAAGGTAATACCACCGATCAGCTGTACATCGTAATGACGCATGCCCATCACACGCTTAGCTGCTTCACGGCAGACGGCAAATGCTTCTGGGAGTAATTTATCGAGGCTTTCACCCTTGTTATATCGTTGTTTAAATTCTTCAGTTTTTGCAGATAAGTCTGCATCGCCAAGAGCGGATATCGTCGGCTCGAGCGCATTAATCTTGTCTACGATTTTACGCATGCGTTTGAGTTCGCGCTCATTTTTGGTACCGAAGATTCCTCCGATCAGACTTGCCAACATGAATAGACTCTCTAAATCTTGCTTGTCAAATGAATATGTTTTCTTAGTCGTTATTATGGTGCTAGAAATTTGAAGTACAAGGGCTTTACACAAAACCATTTAAAAAATCTATTCATTGTTTCTAGCCCGTCGAATCTAAGGCAAACTAATGTAACAAATTTTAAACAGCCGACATAGAGATTTCATCCGACTCATCAGGATTCAAGGCCTTTTTTAAAGTAGTGACTTTAATTGTTTGCAGTTATTCAAGGTTTTGCTTTCAAGTGCTTGATTTTGCCGCAGCGAGGCTTTCACCCCATTATTTGACTGACTTGGATTTATGCTCTGTAGGAAACCCAAGAGTTGTTCATCATTGACTCGCATTGCGGTAAGAATCGGAACAAGCTGTACACAAACAATTTGATAAATATTATTCGCATTCTGACCTCGAGCTAACTCCTGTTCGAGAGCCTGAGATAGCGCCACTTTCCGCTGTGTAAGGCTTTTTTGAGACGCTAGATATTGATCTGTAATTTGTTGTGGCGTTTGACGAGCAGTACTGACTTGGGCTTGTTTCAATTGCCCACCATTCTGCGCATGGGTTACTTCCAGTCCCCATAGCACTAAAGTCAGGGCGATACCTATTTTTTTCATTGTTGGAATGCTCAAGTTTTTATACTTTGTGGAATTGCTTTAAAAAACAACTATAAATCAATCATGAAAATAATTATAGCCGATCGTATGTGCGATCAATTCTATAGAGCGATACACTTCACAAAAGCAGAAAAAATCTCATCTAAACACCGTTACCAAATATGCAAATAAGCGGTGTCTAGAGCAACAATGAGGTCATCTTTGGCATACCAAATACAGAACACGTATCCGATCAATTATGAATATTTTGTATAAACAAATAATAAAACACTATTTTTCATGCAAAAGAAATTGCGCCATAGTGATGTTCATTCCATAGACATAAAGATAATTTGAGGTTCAACATGAGTTTACGTTTAGGCGACATCGCACCCAACTTTCAACAGGCTTCGAGCGAAGGCGAAATTGATTTTTATCAATTTTTAGGTGACAGCTGGGGGGTACTGTTTTCACATCCTGCTGACTACACGCCAGTATGTACCACCGAGCTTGGCTTTACCGCAAAACTCAAAGATGAATTTGAAAAACGTGGAGTAAAAGCCATTGCCCTCTCAGTCGATGATATTGAGTCACATTTAGGTTGGATTAAAGACATCAATGCAACCCAAAATACCACGGTGAATTTCCCGATCATTGCCGACCAAGACCGTAAAGTGTCTGAGCTATATGGTTTTATCCATCCCAATGCCAGTGAAACATTAACGGTTCGCTCTTTAGTGATTATCGACCCAAACAAAAAAGTCCGTTTGATTATCACTTATCCCGCATCAACAGGTCGTAATTTCCATGAAATCTTACGCGTGATTGACTCACTGCAACTGACTGATCATCACAAAGTTGCAACTCCTGCGAACTGGCAACAAGGTGAGGATGTGGTGATTGTGCCATCACTCAAAGATGAAGCTGAAATCGCACAGCGCTTTCCGAAAGGTTATAAAGCAGTCACCCCGTATTTACGCCTGACTCCACAGCCTGAGCAAGGATAAAATAATCTGCTGTTGCAGCAGACAAGCAAAGCCCGAAGTTTTAACCGAGCAGCCCCATTGAAAACAAAAATGGGGCACTGAACTCCAAGTAATCCAGAGAGGAAACTAAACAATAGAAATACGTTCAGAGTCACCTTGTATGATCGTTTCAAACTCCAATGACGAGCCGAGTTTGAACTTTTGAAAGCCTGTCAATCGACAGGCTTTTTTCTTTTAAAGCAGGCATACATGACTCTTTAACAAAATCAAACTGTTAAAACTCAAATCTTCCGCTATAACAGTCAAAACAATACGATAAAAATGACTTTATGATCTATAACATTCACCATTTACATTGCGGCACCATGTGTCCAGTGTGTGCCCCACTCTTTGGTCAAAAAGGTTTTCAAGCTAAGGTCGTGTGCCATTGTCTTTTGGTTGAAACAGATCAAGGGCTGGTGCTGATTGATACGGGCTTAGGCATACAGGACTATCTACACACCAAACAGCGTTTGGGGCAGTTGGTGGCTCGAATTGGAAAAATTGAACAAAACTTAGAATTAACAGCCATTGCACAAATCCAAAAACTTGGCTTTAGCCCAAAGGATGTCAAACACATTTTGGTTTCACATCTGGATTTTGACCATGCGGGGGGTATTTCCGACTTTCCCAATGCAACAGTACATATCCTGTCTAACGAATATAATGCGGCACAAAACCTGAAGTCATTTAAAAATAAAGCCCGTTATAAAACACAACAATTTCAGCAGCATCGCCATTGGCACTTTATTGAGCCAATTCACGGTGACGCATGGTTTAATTTGACTCAAGTGCAAGGATTTGACTTATTTCATAATGAGATTCTTTTGATTCCGCTGTTTGGGCATACTGAAGGTCACTGTGGCATTGCCATTAAAACCCAGCAGGGTTGGAAACTCTTCTGCGGGGATGCCTACTACTCCCACCTTGAACTCAACCCTCAAAATAAACTTCGCAGCTTAAATGCCTTGGAAGTATTTTTTGCCGAAGATAATGCGCAACGTTTAAGCAACCTGCATAAAATTCAACAATTGGCGCAGTCGGAACCACTTATCGAAATCTTTTGCGCACATGATCCTGTTGAACTTTCACACCATCAGAGCCTGATCCTATGACCAAATATCTTGTTATGCTTTCTCTGTGTATCAGTGTTTCTGGCTGTATGACTACGCCTGCGCTGCCCGATGCAGAGCGTCCACAACACTGGGGACAGTCGATGCAGCCTGAGCATAATTTCTATCAAATCAGTGAAACTGTTTTTCGTAGTGAGCAACCCGATCAAGATTTAGTTCCGAGTTTAAAAGCACAAGAAATTGATGTGATCATTAATTTACGCTCGCACAATCAAGACCTGAAAAAACTGTCTAACCAAGGGTTTAAACTGGTACATATCCCGATTCATACATGGGCGATTGACCGAGACGATTTGTTAAAAGTCATGCAACAAATTCAACATGCGCAGCAAAACCAGCAAAAAGTTTTATTGCATTGCTACCATGGTTCAGACCGTACAGGCGCCAGTGTGGCTATGTATCGCATTATTTTTCAAAACTGGTCTACCGCTGATGCCTTGGCTGAGATGAAACATGGCGGTTATGGTTTTCATCCAATTTGGCAAAATATTGAGCCTTTATTTAGCCCCGAAAATATAAAATGGATTCAACAGCAACTGTTGAATCCATCTTAGTAAAGGTAATTGGGTTGAACCCGGTCTTAGCGTTTGTCGAGTGGCACCCAGTCAATCACCCATGCAGATTTCATGCCAAGGCTCGCATCTGAAGTAATCTTCTTGCGGGCTGCATCGGCAGTATCACGGTCTTTAGATGGCCCCACCATAATCCGTACGCCTTTAGAGGTTGGACTTTTAGTGACCTTATAGCCCTTGGCACGAAGCTTAGCAGCCAGTGCATCCGCATTGGCTTCATTGGCAGCCAATGCCACCTGTACCATCCATTGCTTATCGCCATGTTCAAGCAAATCACGTGCTTTTTCAGCTTCCGCCTTTTTCTTGGCTTCATCAGCTTTACGCTTTTCATCTGCCTTACGTTTGTCTTCCGCTTTTTTCTCAGCATCGGCTTTACGTTCAGCTTCTTTTTTCGCTTCAGCCTTACGCTCGTCTTCTGCTTTACGTTTAGCCTCTGCTTCTCGCTTAGCTTTATCTTCAAGCGCTTGCTTTTCTGCTAAGTTTTTTTGCTCAGCCAGTTTTTTTGCAGCCGCTGCTTTTTCAGCCTCAGTACGCGCTTGCAGCTTTTGCTGTTCCAACTTCTTTACTTCAGCCGCTTTGTCAGCAGCAATTCGCTGTTGCTTGGCTTTTTCATCTTCAACCAATTCTGGTGGAATGTTGTCCGAGCTTTGCTGTGCAGCATTACGGTGTGCATTCAACGCGGCATATTCTTCCGCTGCTTTACGCGCAGCATCTGCTTCGGCTTGCTGTTGCATTGCTAAAAATTCGGCCGCACGAGCTTCTTGTTCAGCAACCGATTTTTCACGTGCTACACGTTGTTGTTCCAGTAAACGCTTTTCTGTTTCGACATCAACCGTTAACGGCTGAAGTTGAACCAACTCACCTTCGGCATTGCGTTGCACATTTTGTGTGACTAGCTCTGGTGTTTTAATATTATTTTGATGTATTTCTTCTTTGCCTTTAAGCAGTAATGCCGCCAAAAGGACACCACCACCTAATAAAACAACGCCACCCATCCAACGTTGTTTGCTATTCATTGACATTCTTCCAAATACTCCCATACCGCTTCTAAGGTATGAAATGAACCACATACCAAAATCAGCTGATTATTCTTTGTTTCGTCGAGCGCTGATTTAAAAGCCAATTTCACACTGTCAAAGTGCTGCACATGTTGTCCTTGCAGCGCTTGATCCAATTGTTCAATTGGAGCTGCACGCGGGACCGTTAATGCCGCAATTTTCCACGTTTGTATGGAGTCTTTCAATAACTCTGTGACAGATTTCACATCTTTATCTGCCAACATCGAGAAAACACTGACTACTTCAGTGTACTGTTTATTGTATTTTAGGAAATTTCGCAATTGATTTAATAAAAAAGCAACACCATGCGGGTTATGTCCTGCATCAAAAATTACCGTTTTGTTCTGTATTTGGCGAATTTCAAAACGACCTTGCAGTTTTGCGTTTTGAATTCCTTCAGAAATAGCCGCTTGAGTGACAGTTAAACCACTAAGAAGTACTGCTGCAACTGCTGTTGAAATATTCTCAACCGCCAATGTGCCAAGAGGTAAATTTAAAGTGGTACCACTGGATGCAAACATCCATGACTGACCATGCTCACTACGTTGATAAAAATAGTCACGATTCACTGCATAAAGTTTTGCAGCACAAGCATCCGCTTTATCGATAATCGCTTGAGGGATTTGTTGTAAGCCACCAAACACCACAGGAATATTAGGACGGATGATACCTGCCTTTTCAAAGGCAATCTTTTCAATAGTATCGCCCAGCCAGTCAGTATGGTCTAAACCAATATTGGTGATCACCGCAACATCGGGTTCAATCACATTGACCACATCTAAACGACCACCTAGACCTACTTCAAGCACCCAAACATCACATGCTTGGTCTTTAAAAATGACAAAAGCCGCGAGTGTGGTCGCCTCAAAGAACGAGAGGCTTAAATCACAATCACGGCGCGCTTGATCCACTTGTACAAAAGCATCGACCAAACGTTGGTTATCGACCTCTACACCACGCAATTTAACCCGCTCATTAAAACGGTAAATATGTGGTGACTGATACAATCCCACCTTATAGCCTTGCGCATTTAAAATGGCAGCCAGTGTGGTGGTGGTCGAACCTTTTCCATTGGTTCCCGCTACAGTTAAAACTTTGGCATCGGGACGCGTTACACCGAGCTTTTCAGCTACAGGAATGACCCGTTCCAATCCTAAATCAATCCCCGTAACGTGAACATGGCCCCAATAATCGAGCCATGTTTCTAAAGAGTCTGTTGCAAGTGGTGCTGTGTTCAAGACAAATTCATCAGTTTCGCGACAATACGATAAACTGTATCACGTAATGCGTGACGGTGAACAATTTGATCGATTACACCATGATCAAGCAAATATTCCGCACGCTGGAACGGCTCTTCTAGCTTTTCACGCACAGTTTGTTCAATCACGCGTTTACCTGCAAAACCAATCATCGCTTTCGGCTCTGCAATATGTACATCACCGAGCATCGCTAAAGATGCCGTTACACCGCCGTAAACTGGATGCGTCAACACCACCAAATATGGCAGACCCGCGTCTTTCATTTTTTGGATGGCCGCTGAAGTACGCGCCATTTGCATCAAAGACAACATGCCTTCTTGCATACGCGCACCGCCTGAAGCAGCAAAGCAAATCAGGGGTTGTTTGTCCGCAATGGCTTTTTCAGCCGCTTGCACAAAACGGTCACCAACAACCGTACCCATTGAACCACCCATGAAGTCGAATTCAAAGGCACAGGCAATCAAAGGAATACCTTTGAGTAAACCTTGCATCACCACCAAGGCTTCAGTTTCACCTGTTTTGGTCTGTGCTTCAGACATACGCGCTGGATATGGCTTTGAGTCGACAAATTTCAACGGATCTTTGGCTTTAAATTCTTGTCCCAACTCTGTTTGCACTTGGTCAAAGAACCAATTCAAACGATCACGGGCTTTCATACGCAAATGTTCATCACACTGAGGGCAAACATACGCGTTAAATGACATTGCAGTACGTGTAACAAGTGCATGGCACTCAGGGCATTCAATCGTTGGTTCTGTAAACGTCGCCTTGAGTGAGGTTTGCTCATCAGGTACTTGAATACCAGGTACACCACGTTCAGTCCATGGCGTCGATGGGCTTAGGATTTTCCCTGATTTAACATCTTGACTCATACTAACTCATCGAGCGCTGCTCGAAGCTCCTTGACTTTATTAACCGTTTCAACCACGGCTTGTTCTGGTGCTAAGTTTGCAAATTGCTTAACAAAAGCACTACCAACAATCACAGCATCAGCCACTCCGCCCATTGCTTTGGCAGATGTCGCATCACTGATCCCAAAACCAACACCGACAGGAATATCTGTTTCTGCTTTAATTTTAGCAATTCGGTTTGCAGCTTCAGCAACGTCTAAAGTTGCTGCACCTGTGACCCCTTTTAAAGACACGTAATAGATGAAACCACTCGCCTGTTTCACCACATGTTTAATGCGTTCGTCCGTTGAGGTTGGCGCTAGTAAAAAGATTTGATCCATATCAAATTGCTTCAATACAACATCAAGCTCTGCTGCTTCTTCTGGTGGTAAGTCCACCAGAAGAATGCCATCGACACCACATGCATGCGCAGTCGATACAAACTTTTCATAACCAATGACTTCAACTGGATTCAGATAACCCATCAATACGACTGGGGTCTCTTGATCCTTTTGACGGAACTCTTTGACCATATTCAAAGCATCTAAGGTATTGGTGCCACCTGCCAATGCGCGTTCTGCTGCAAGGGCAATCACAGGACCATCTGCCATAGGGTCTGAAAATGGAAGACCGAGTTCAATCACATCTACACCCGCCTCGACCATCTGATGTAACAAAGGAACTGTTACCTGTGGATGAGGGTCACCAGCCATAACATAAGAAACCAAAGCTTTACGCTGTTGAGATTTAAGCTGTCCAAAACGAGTGGCTAAACGTGACATAGGGTTGTGCTTTCCTTAACTTGTTTAAAATTAAAACTACTGAGGAGTTGGCTTTGTAAAAATACAAGACGCTGCATTGTAACGCTATTTTTTACTCATTGAATAGAGCACATCGCGTTCGCGTTCCAATTCATTTTTCGTCAAATATTTTCAGAACAACCGTAAAGCACCATTTACTGATATTTCAGTTTTTTTCTCAATGATCAAAGATGCCTAATTTTAGGAAATACCAAAATGTCTAAGTTTTAGATAAACTTATTTTTATTTGAAAAAAAATGATAAAAATAGGCGGTTTAGCTTTTACATTTAAAGTTTTATGAAATAGCAAAACCTGCATTATACTACGCACATTCTTTCATTTCCCTATCTCCTATGACCACCGATAACTCAGGTTTAGTGCAAGCACGTGCGCTTTCGCTGTTACCGCTTATTGTTTTTTTAGCCATTTTCTTAGGCAGTGGTATTTACCATTCTGTGATTGGAACCGAGTTTGCGTTCTATCAAATGAAAGCGCCTGTTGCAGCCATTCCTGCCATTATTTTGGCAGTATTGATTTATCGCGGTGAGCTGAATCAAGGCATCGAAACCTTTCTGCGCGGTGCAAGTCACCCGAACCTCATCTTGATGTTCATGGTGTTCATGCTGGCAGGCGCATTTGCCAGTACCACCAGTGCCATTGGTAGTGTAGATGCCACAGTGCAAATGGGCTTGTCTGCGATTCCTCCAGCCTTTGTATTACCGATGCTATTTATTATTTCAGCGTTCATTGCAACAGCAATGGGCACCTCGATGGGCACCATTGCGGCCTGCGCACCCATTGCCTTTGGTTTCTCTCAAGCCACTGATATTGCTGCAGTCTATGCCATAGGTGCGGTCGTGGGCGGTGCGATGTTTGGTGACAATCTTTCAATGATTTCGGATACCACCATTGCAGCCACCACTAGTCAAAACGTTCAGCTTCGAGACAAGTTTCGCGTTAATGTCTGGATTGCAGTACCTGCAGCTTTAGTCACGATCGTGATTTATTTCTTTAGCATTCACCAAACCGAAACCATTCAATCCAAAGACTTTAATCCTTGGCTGGTGTTGCCCTATGTCGTGGTATTTTTCCTCGCCTTCAGTCGTTTACACGTGCTTGCGGTACTTACAGTCGGTGTAGTGCTCTCTGGGGTGATGGGACTGATTACACAGCCAGAATTTACCGTCATTCAACTCAACACAGCCATCTATGATGGTTTTGTTGGTATGTTTGAAGTCGCTTTACTGTCGATGTTCTTGGGCGGTCTTTCGACCATTATGCAAAAAGAAGGTGGTCTCGACTGGCTTATTCAACGTATTTACAGCCTCACCCGTTTATTTAAAGTTGGTCGTGAGCGCGCAGGGGAAATCGGATTGAGCTTTTTAGTGGTGTTTTCCAACATTTTTGTGGCCAACAACACTGTAGCGATTATTTTATCGGGCGATATGGCGCGTGAAGTCGCGAAAGAATATGGCGTAGACCCCAAACGTGCAGCCGCTTTGCTCGACATCTTTTCATGTGTTGTACAAGGGCTTATTCCCTATGGTGCACAACTTCTATTGGCCTGCTCAATTGCAAAGCTTTCACCAGTTGAACTCATCGGCAGCATTTACTACTGTTGGATACTGGCAATCTTTGCCATCCTTGCGATTGCGTTTCGTTTTCCACGACTGAAATCAGTCTGATCATTGCATACATTTTAGCGCCTCCCTGAAGGCGCTTTTTTTATGCTTGCTGTTATTTCAGTTGTCGTTTCAACTGTAATAAGGTCTGTCCACTGTGCTGTTTATAGGCACGTGCTAAAGCAGACTGTCCCGAATAGCCAAGTTGTAAGGCGATTTCAGTCAAACTCAAACCTTGTTGTAATAAATATTCACAGCGCTTCATGCGCTCACATTCAAGCACTTGTTTAAATGAACTGCCTAAGTCTCGTAGCTGGCGCTGTAAGGTCCGCGTAGACAAATGTAACTCACTTGCAATCTGTTCAATTTTAGGAGCTTCCGCATGTGCTTTAAGATAATCAGCCACGGCGCTATGAATCTGTTGCAATACGCTTTCATAACGAGGCTTGAGTGCAATTGCTACCTCTGCTTGTTTCAGTAAAAGCTGTGTTAAAGATGGATCAGCAAAGCCCGATTTTAACGCCAGACTGTCCGCACTCATCACATAGGCATAGCAGCCTTGATTAAAGCTCACTTCACAGCCATAAAATTTTTGATAATGATACTGTGCCATCTGGGCTGAATGCGCCATTTGGATTTTTAAGAACTGTAATTGATCGGGAAAAATTTTCTTGGCCAAATGCACAATAGATGCCATGGTCATTTCATTCAGTGAAGCATATTTCTCATTGAGAAAAGGCCAAGTCAGCCAAATCTCATTGTCCCTTTGCTGCATCTGCATGGGACTAACTTCTGCACCATCAATCACCAAACGACTAAAACGCATCACATAACTCAATGCTTCAGCCACGCTATTACTGCGTGTAGCCATATAGCCTAAAACACCAAAATGCTCAGGTTGAATAAATTTTGCCATCTCCATAATCAACTGAGGGCAATCCAGCTGCTCTCGCGTCAGTTGTAAAATCGTTTGAAAGAATGAAAATGGCGATTGGGTATCGATTGGCAGTTGTAATACATGCTCCAGTTCATACTGATATTGTGCTAAAAAACCGAGTTGATGAAAATCAATTCCTTGCTCTATGAGATACATATTCCAGAGCTGAAAATAACCATTGGGGATTTGTAATTCTTGCATGACGTCCCACCCGCTATTTGACATGCGATATTTTCACATTGGCGTAAAATGTATAAAAAATGGCAATATCTGTCAAAACAAACTGCATTTTCTCCGACATACTGCAATCATCCAAGGCAAATGAAGTAAAACAAAATGAATGCCATTATTACAGCCCCTATTGAACCGATTGTGCGAACCCAACTTAATTTTAAGCTCGATGAAGTGCCCCGTTTTTGGTTTGGCGGTGACCCATTTCGGACGCGCATGTTCGATGCACTCAGCCTCACTTTCCCCGATGGAGAACGCTATTTTATTCAAAGCGTGCGTTTGTTTCGGGACCAAATTACAGACCCAAGCTTAGCTGCACGTGTCACCGATTTTATTAAGCAGGAAGCACAGCATGGGATTGCCCATGACAAAATGAATCAAGTCATGCGAGAACAAGGCATGCCAGTCGATCAGTTTATTCAGCGTTTAAATAAAATTTTTAAATTTGAACTGAGTAAACGCTCACCTCAGTACAACATTGCCATGACGGCTGCGGCAGAGCATTTAACTGCACTGATGGCTGAGACTTTTTATAGCCATAAAGCCACGTTGGCTGAGGCTCATCCTTATGTGCGTGCTTTATTTGCATGGCATGCCATTGAAGAAATGGAACACCGTGATGTGGCATTTGATGTGATGAAACAAGTCGGACATGTACCCGAAACAACGCGTCTATTTGCATTGGCCTTTACCACGGTGATGATGTTTGGTTTCACTACCTATCGTGCAGATGTCATGCTCAAGCATGATGGCTTTAGCCGTATTCAACGCTTGCAAATGATGCGTAAAGGACTGCCCTGGTTCTTTGGGAAAAAAGGGATACTGTCTCGGATGCGTGGTCAATATCTCGATTGGTTTAAGAAAGACTTTCATCCCAATCAACATCCTGTGATTGCACAGTACGATGTTTGGATGGACACCCTAGCAGAAAGTCATGACCCAATTTTAGCAGGTGAAGCTTTTTGGCAAGCAGGGAAATAAATTCATAAACATAACAAAAGAAAAAACCAGCATGATGCTGGTTTTTTTGTTATAGGTCTTTTACCACTTTGCATAGTGCTGTTCGAGCAGTCCATATTCATTTAGCAATACAATTTCTTGATCATCCTGCTGAATCGTACCGCTAATTTTGGCTTGCCACTGACTAAACTGACTGCCCACAAGACGCAAATTTAGGTTTTCAAAACGGCGCCAGCCCGTAGTCACAGTTAAATTTAAGCGCTCATCTAGCGAACGAATGCTCCAACGTCCTTCTTCTTCCATCTGGAACAGCACATCACTCACGGTATAGAGCTTTCCATTTACCCACAGACAGTTTTCATTGCCAAAACTTTCATTCACACCAGAGGCTAAGTTCAGACCAATACGCTTACCCTGTGCATCCCAAAAACTACAAGAGAGCCAAAACCAAGCTGTTTCCGGTCGGAGGAAACCACAGGTATCATCTAGCGCAGCTAAGGTCCGCTCATTAAACTGAATGATCTGCCCCGCTTTATTGGTAAAAAAACCCTCACAAGCTAAGGTGGTCAATTTCTGAGTATAAGTCCAGCCATTAATCCCTGTTGGACTACACATACTCAATGGATCAGTGCCTGCACAGAAAATACGGGCGCTCAGCTTAATTTCACCATACTTGGTGACTTGAACATAACGCACCCCATTGGCATGCTGAATTTCAATTTGAAAAGGTGAATTTGCAAATACACTTTGGTTATATAAAGGCTGTTCATCTAATACGGTTTTACGCGCCAGAAAATTGACGGCGTTCCATTCAAGTACTTCATTTTTGAGATGATCATAAATATAAACGAAACCGTGTCCAGCCCAAGCAATATCAGCAATCGCTAAGCCAATGGTGTAGTGTTCATGTTGAATGCTACAAAACTTAAATTTCTTATATTTTAGCTTTTTCCGCCATCCCGTAAGTACTTCACCATATGGGGTTTTATACTGATACTTATTTAAATCAATGGTTTTTGGAAGTTCGCTAAACCGACCATAATGTGGTTGTCCGTTGGACTGTATCAAATCCATTGATGCTTTATCCTTAAGCAAAAGTTAATTAATATCCATAAGCCTATTATGCCTATAATTTTAAAGGTGAAAAGTATTTAGTTTGTTTTTTCATCAAATTATTCGTTAAACCTGCTTTTCGTTTTAATACATCACTTAAAAGAATTAGGAATAGTTCAAACTTAATTTAACATGAGATATGTATTTTCCCATGTGTTTACATCAAACTCAGCTTCAACCAATGCCACATAACGACCATGTACACAATCAATCGCAATACAGCCATCAACGTCTAAAACACGATCTGTATGTTGCTTTTGCCACTTTTCATCGAAATATTGCTTCCCCTTTTGCTTTGCCTCGACGGCATGCGGAGCAACGACCAGCACATAACGATGAAGCTCACCAAATTCACGCGCATCATAGCCACCTAAATTAATTAGCCACAGCTTTTCATCTGCGACTTTAGGTTGGGCATCACTAAACTGAATCTGGTATTTTTTTCCTGCACTTTCGACACCATTCACTTGCGCCCAAGCATCAATGTGTAAGCCTTTTTGTTCACCAAACCATGCATTTTTTAATTGTGTATACGTGTCTTCTAGGCTGTCACCCACAGCAAATACAACATCATGGACTTCGGTATTGGCACGTACATGACGACCACCAAGCATAACCATAAATAGACTAGGCATTTTCTTTCCTTTTTTTGAGATATTTTTTATAGCTAACAGGCGCTTCACGGAAGCATCATTCGCAATTGTTCGAGGTAAACCACACTTCTAGAGAGATGTTTTTGCGACTCCATTAATCACATGAAAGTATAAGACGAGTTTTGCGAATGACGATGCCTTTGGTTACTTTGGTCTTATCCAAAGTAACATTATGAACTCCTTACATTTGAGGTGTAAGCAGTAAGACTCCGTCAAAATTTAAATAACGTTACGACCAATACAAATAAGATAGATTTGACCAAAGTTTTCATTGGCAGGAAATATCTTACTTTTGTTTTGGCAAAAGTAACAAAAGTATCTTGTTGAGCAGACATTACATCCCTGTAAGGCTGCTCAATGGGCAAGATCCATGTCGCCTTCTCTTATTCATGTTTTGGATAAACTTTTATTTCAACAAAAAACGTGCTGAATTGCTTCAGCACGTTTTTAATATTTGACAACCTTCTCCAAAGAGAGAAGCTTCACATCAGAGGAAAATCACATCTCAACCATTTCCACGCCATCAATACGTGCCACAGTCATCAAATCTTTATCCCCACGACCAGAAACCGTCGCAATAATAATTTGATCCTTAGACATCGTTGGCGCAAGTTTAGTGACATAAGCCATCGCATGAGAACTTTCCAATGCCGGAATAATCCCTTCAATATGAGTCAAATCACGGAAACCTTGTAAAGCTTCATTGTCATTGATCGGCACATATTCAACACGATGCATATCTTTAAGGAAACTATGCTCAGGGCCTACACCTGGATAATCCAAGCCTGCTGAAATCGAATGCGTTTCAATGATTTGACCTTGTTCATCCGACATCAAGTAAGTACGGTTACCGTGTAAAACTCCTACATGACCTGCATTCAATGGTGCAGAGTGTTTACCAGTTTCAATACCATAACCCGCAGCTTCAACACCATACATTTTCACATCAGCATCATTCAAAAATGGATAGAACAAGCCCATTGCATTTGAACCACCACCCACACATGCCACTAAAGCATCAGGTAAACGTCCTGCTTGCTCTTGAATTTGTTTACGAGCTTCACGACCAATAATTGACTGGAAGTCACGAACCAATTGTGGATATGGGTGCGGGCCTGCAACTGTACCAATCACATAGTAAGTTGAGTCAACATTAGTTACCCAGTCACGCATCGCTTCGTTCATAGCATCTTTCAATGTCTTTGAACCGCTTTCTACAGGCACAACTGTTGCACCTAACAAACGCATACGATACACATTCATGGCTTGACGTTTCACGTCTTCAGCACCCATGAACACCACACACTCAAGACCTAAACGCGCTGCGATGGTTGCCGTTGCGACACCGTGCTGACCTGCGCCAGTTTCAGCAATAATGCGTTTTTTACCTGACAGTTTTGCCAATAAAGCCTGACCAATGGTGTTGTTCACTTTATGTGAACCTGTATGATTCAGGTCTTCACGCTTTAAATAAATTTGCGCACCACCCAACTCTTTCGACCATCGCTCAGCATAATATAAAGGACTAGGACGACCTACATAGTAGGCGAGGTCACGGTCGAATTCTGCCAGAAACTGCTCATCATCCTTCATACGGAAATAGAGCTTTTCTAAGTCTTCTAATGCAGCCATTAGAGTTTCTGACACAAAACGTCCGCCATGGATACCAAAATGCCCACGTTCATCTGGGTATTGGGTATAGTCAATCACATTACTTTGCTGATCCACGATGGACTCCTTGCATGAAGTTTTCTATAAGTTGTTGGTCTTTTATACCTTTAGCGGATTCGACGCCTCCGCTGACATCTACAGCATAAGCCCCAGTCGTCTTTATAGCGTCTTCAACATTAGTTGGGGTTAAACCACCAGCTAAAATCAAAGGAATATCCAGTTTGGGGAATTGCGACCAGTCAAAACTATGTCCTGTTCCCCCTTTCAGTTCAGGATGCCATGCATCTAAGAGCACTGCGCTTGCCCCTGCCTGTTGAAAGCGTTGAACTTCTGCCACCACATCCATTTCAGATATTACTTGAATGGCTTTATACCAACGGCGCCCAACCTGTGCCGCAATTGCCTGACAGTCTTCTGGTGTTTCATCACCATGAAATTGAATGATATCCAGCGCTACTAGTTTTAACACATCGGCAATGTCATCCGCAGCGGCATTCACAAAAAGTCCAACAGTTTGCACATAAGCAGGCACATGTTGAATCAATTCTTTGGCTTGAGCTGCACTGACATGACGTGGACTAGGCGGAAAAAATACAAAACCAATGGCATCAGCCCCGGCATGGACCACAGCTTGAATATCTTGGCTACGGGTAATCCCACAAATTTTGGCACGGGTTCGCATAGGTTATGACTCTGGCTCAACCCTATTTATAGCTGATCTATAAATAACAGGGCGAATCATTGTAATGCAATTTTTTCACCTTGCGTAAAGTTCATCCTGAAAAAATCTTTACATAGATTGTTTAATTCGCATACAAACCTTATACTTCGCTCAAATGCAATAAGTCTAAGCACTATGCTTTAGGGAAGTTGGTGAAAGTCCAACACTGCCCCCGCAACGGTAACCATGAAACGTATATCGATTTAAATCTTATGATTTACACCACTGTATGAACAATATGGGAAGGTGGATATACAGCGAAGCAATCATAAATTTGAAGATGCTTGGCACATTGTAGTCCGGAGACCTGCTTGTTGTACCCTTAACTCAATCATTCACGTGGGGTGAATGTATGGAGCAAAGTCATGTCTACTCTTTTTCAGCCTACTGCTTTAGTGGGCGCAATTGCGCTTGCGATGGGTTTCTCTACGTCTGTATCTGCACAAGACAGTTCTAATGTTGTAAATGCATCTTTAGACACTTTAGTCGTTACCGCGACACGTTCTGAAGAAAAAATTGGCAATGTGCCTGCGCGGATTTCTGTGATTGATCAAAATGCGATAAAAAAGAATCCTGCTCTCAATTTATCTGACTTAATCCAACAAGACCCTTCTGTTTATGTGAAACAAAGCGGGGGTATGGGGCAAATTTCAGAAATTGGACTACGTGGAACTAAAGCCGTACATACCCTAGTATTAAAAGATGGTGCTCGCTTAAATAGCCAAAATGAACTTGGTCCACTTTATCCTGCATATTTAGATACGTCGGATGTTCAACAAATTGAAATTTTGAAAGGGCCAGCTTCCGTTCAATATGGTAGTGATGCAATTGGCGGTGTAGTTCAACTTATTTCAAAAAAACCTGTGAAGTCTGGTGCAGAATTAACTGGCATCTATGGTGAACACAATACTTATAAAACCATTGTAAAAGCAGATTTAGTCACAGATCAAGGATTCTATGCTCAAGTAGGTGGACAACGCTTAGAAAGTGATGGAACTCGCATTTTTGAAAGCCAAGATAAAAGCGACAATGCCAGCTACGATCAAAAAGGCTACAATGCTAAAGTAGGCTATTTCCAGGAAAATAAGATTGATGCCTCTGCTTCGATTAGTGAAAATAAAGGAACCAGTATTTTCAGTAATGACTACATTACCAATACAGCTCCTCGTAATTTTGTAAATCGTGTCATTAATGCAAAAGTTGATTACAATATTCTGCAAAATTTAATTTTAGGCGCTCATTTTGCAAACGTTCAAGACAAGCAAGATGTTCCATCATATTCCACACAGTACAACACTGAAAACAACCAAAGTGATTTAAACCTAAAATGGAAATTCACACCAAATCAAAACATTTTAGTTGGTGCAACTTATAATGACGCCAACTACAAAACAAGTTCAATCAAAAACCAAGATCAAAGCGTTAATAGCACAGGTTATTATCTACAACACCAATTTAAAAACGAACTGTTTGACACCCAAGTTGGTCTGCGTGTAGAAGACAATGAGCTTTTTGGAAGCCACACAGTAGGTCAAGGTGCTATTCGCTATCATTTCCTGCCTAATGCAAGCGTTTATGCCAATATTGGCAGTGCGTTCCGTGCTCCAACCCTAAATGAGCTATATTCTCAGTGGGGCGGAAATGAAAATTTAGAACCCGAAGAAAGCATCTCTTATGAACTCGGTTTTGATTATGCTATTACGGATAATCTAGCAACTAGTTTTTCTGTTTATCGCACCAATGTGGATAACTTAATCGTCTATAGCGACAGCATGAATCAAAATGTTGGGGAAGCCAATTTTACAGGCGGTGAGGCAGGTCTTAAATGGAAACAAGACGATTTATTCCTCGCGACAGAATATGCTTATGTTGAAAGTGAAAATAAAGCAACAGGTTTAGAAATTGCCTATCGCCCAAAACAGACGCTTACCTTCACTGCAGGACTAGAAAATGCTGTCTATGGACTTAGTACTTCGGTAATAGCTCGTTCACATGCCAATGCTAGCAATAATGCAAATAGCGTAAAAGTTCCAGGTTATGCAACCGTCGACTTCAATGCTTATTGGAATATTAACCCAACGGTTAAAGTCTTTACCAACATTCAAAACCTTTGGGATAATCAGTACCACCAAGTATCTCGATCTGCAACAGATTGGTACATCAATGGCGGCCGCCTAGCTACCGCAGGAGTCACTTTCCGTTATTAATTTAACGTAAAGACTCAAAAAACAATTTAAAACAGCGCAGTTTATGGATAATGTTTTGACCGACATTATCCTTTTTTTCATTCTTTAGGCAGGACAAATTATGGGCCACCGTTTAAGTAAAATTTATACCCGTACTGGCGACTCAGGCACCACAGGTTTGGGTGATGGATCACGTGTGACTAAAGATGATCTAAGAATTACCGCACTGGGTGATGTCGATGAACTCAATTCAACAATTGGTGTGCTTCGTGCTCAAATTACCGCAAGTCAAATCACGGACAAAGCCACATGGGATAAAAGCTTAAGCCTGATTCAGCATTGGCTTTTCGACTTAGGCGGTGAAGTCTGTATTCCCAACTATCACTTGCTCCAACCTGTTTGTATTGAGTTTCTTGAACAAGAAATTGACCGTATGAATGAAGACTTACCCATGCTGAAAGAATTTATCTTACCTTCGGGTTCTTTAGCATGTAGCTATGCACATCAAGCGAGAGCGGTATGTCGCCGAGCTGAACGTAGCTTAATGTCGGTGCACACTCGTGATCAAAATATTCAAAGCACCGCACTACAGTTACTCAACCGCTTATCTGATTGGCTTTTTGTTGCATCGCGTGCTTTACAGCGTGCTGAAGGTGGCTCGGAAGTACTTTGGCAAAAAAATATCAATGAAACTATTTAAACGATTCTAAGTTTTTAGAACGAAATAGATTTTTTCAGAGTCTTCCTGTGATCAATTCACTGGAAGACTTTTTGATATTATTTTTCTTTTGTGAAAAGAAACCAAAACCATTTTCCAAGCGTAAAACTCGTCTACTACCATCTCTTATCCTAAATATCACAGAAACATTTCATTCAAATTCAGTCCTACCTCAAACCATTACGAATCGCATTTACGCATATCTGATATTTCCACCTTAGAATCTATCCCAATCAGATATTTTTAGCGCTACAATCACGCAAAAGACGTATATAGATCAGGTTCAATATGAGAATCATCGGACATCGTGGTGCACGTGGCGAAGCCCCAGAAAATACACTCGGCGGTTTTCGATATATTCATGATCTAGGCATACGTGCGGTTGAATTTGATGTTCGTCAGCTCAACGACCATGAGCTGATCATTATGCATGATGACAACATGCTCCGAACCACTGGGATCGACCAAGCGCTCTACCCATTAAGCAGCACACAACTCGATAGCTATAACCAAGCACATATTTGGCTAGACTGGGAAAAGCAAAGTACCCCAACACTACGACAAGCACTCCAGATTATGCAGGACTTTGAACATCTTGAAGTTGAAGTCAAAGCTGTAGAAACACAAGCTGAAGCGGAACGACTAACACACCATCTCACACAGCAACTTAGAGGCTTTGAACACAGTGCGGTCATCACCAGTTTTGATCTTAAAATCCTACAAGCACTCCAAGATCAACACTCAACATTTAAACGTGGCTTATTGATTGAAGATGATATTCAACATCTTGCGATTGAACAAGCGCTCAAATACGACTGTTGCCAAATCGGCTGGATGAACCAACTGGCAACCGATGACTTGTTAAAAGCCACACAACAAGCGAATTTAGCCACTAGTGTCTGGACGGTAAATGACATCGAGCGCGCCAAACATTTACGTGACTGCGGCATTGATGGATTAATTACAGATTTTCCTAAAATGATGCTACAACATTTGATAGATGTGCATTGAACAGGCCACAGATTGACTTGAGTTTTACATGAGCAGTGGCACTGAAAATGTTTATTTTTCATATTGATCGCTCTGCTACGATAAAGCCTAGAAATGCTTCGATAATTTCGATATCTAAACATTCGTATTCTGTTACTGTTTAGTACAATACATCTGTACAATAATGCTAGTGAACCAAGGTTCGCTCATGCTAATATGCTGTAGCTTAATCCATGCAAAAAGTAATGGATTGACCTTCCATTTATACCTCCCAAGGTTTCAGGAGTGCTGTTGGAGATGAATGCTCCCCTACCCAAAGCCCCATTTAACTGGGTTGCAATTTTTGCATTGGTTTTTCTTCCCATTGTGGCTGTGATTGCAATTCCCTTATATGCCTTTCAGCATGATTTCAGCTTAGCCGCTTGGATCAGCATGTTTGTATTACTGGGTGTTAGTAGCTTAGGTATTACCGCTGGCTATCACCGCTTATGGGCACACCGTGCTTATGAAGCAAGCTTACCTTTAAAAATCATTTTGATGATTATGGGTACCTTTGCCGTGCAAAACAGTATTTTATTTTGGAGTTCAGGTCACCGGACCCATCACCGCCATGTCGATGATATCGAGAAAGATCCGTACTCGATTAACAATGGCTTTTGGTATGCGCACATGGGTTGGATGCTTCGTGACTATCCATCAGCAGAACCTGACTTTAAAAATGCACCCGATTTACTCAATGACAAATTGGTGATGTTCCAACACAAATACTATGTTCCTTTAGTGATCATCGTCCACACTGGTATTTTATTACCTATTGGTTGGGCTGTAGGCGACTTATGGGGCGTGTTGTTGTTGGGAGGATTAATGCGTTTAATCCTCAGCCACCACGTCACGTTCTTCATTAACTCTTTATGCCACATGTGGGGCAAACGTCCATATACAGATGAAAATACCGCACGTGACAACTTCTGGTTAGCGATTGCGACTTGGGGTGAGGGTTATCATAACTACCACCACATTTTCCAATATGACTACCGTAATGGTGTGAAATGGTGGCAATATGATCCAACCAAATGGTTGATTTGGTCATGCTCAAAACTGGGTTTAGCTAAAAACTTACGTCGTATTCCGAGCTTTAATATTAAAAAAGCTGAACTTGCGATGAAGTTTAAATATGCTGAACAAGACTTAGAAGTTCATGGTCTCAATGTCAGTGATGACATTAGTTCCGCTAAAGCTCGTATTGCACAAGAGTATGATGCGTTCACCCAGACCTTGAATGACTGGGCAAAATTGAAAGAACAAGAAATTCAAGCCAAGAAAACGGCTGTGGCTGAAAAAATCCATCAAATGGATGAGAAGCTCAAAATTGAGTTTCAATTGGTTGAACAGCGCCTAGGTCATCACCGTCAAACCTTGACCACCTTGATGCGTAGCATTAAAAAAGCGCCTGTTTCACAATAATTGATCTCTGATTCAGCATTTCAAAAGAAAGCTCCGCAAGGGGCTTTTTTTAGCAGTTCATAAAGGATAACAACATGGATATTAATAACATTCCTTTCGGTATCACCAACTGGGCCGAGATACCAACCACCCGTCATACAGGTGATCAAGGTTATGCCCTATGGCGTACTCAGCAATTTGACGCGATTCGCGTGCGTATGGTGGAGTATTCTGAGAACTATTTGTCCGACCACTGGTGTTCTAAAGGGCATATTCTGTTGTGCTTAGAAGGTGAACTACACACCGAACTAGATGATGGTCGTAGCTTTACACTCACGGCTGGCATGAGTTACCAAGTTGCAGATCAAGCTGAAGCCCATCGCTCGTCCACCTCAAAGGGTGCCAAGCTGTTTATCGTTGACTAAAACAGTTGGATATATGTCTTAACACTAAAACTTTGCTATATTGATGGGGTCATGGCTTATCCCTTGTGATCCTTCACTATGCAGTTCAATTCACGCTACTCCCTTCTTCCATCAAAGCTTTATCACCATCAACAGCCCTTGCCACTAAAAGGGGCAAAAGCAGGTCATTTCAATGCCGCTTTAGCAGAACAGTTGCAATGGTCTGAAGCCGACAAACAGTCTTGGGTAGAGATTTGTAGCGGACAGAAAACCTTTAGTGAATTTGAACCTTTGGCAATGGTCTATGCTGGACATCAATTTGGTCAGTGGGCAGGACAGCTCGGCGATGGTCGCGGTTTATTGATCGCGCAAATTCTTGATCAACATGGTCAAACCATTGACCTGCATTTAAAGGGTGCAGGCTCTACTCCTTACTCGCGTATGGGAGATGGTCGTGCGGTACTTCGCTCCGTCATTCGTGAGTATTTGGCTGGACATGCGCTGAATAGTTTAGACGTGGCTTCAAGTAACGCGGTGGGCTTTACCTCGTCAGCTCAAGGCGTGCAGCGGGAGAAATTAGAACTCGGCGCAATGATGTTACGTACATCAGACTGTCATATTCGCTTGGGGCACTTTGAGTGGATCAACCAGTACCAACCTGATTTACTTGGCGAATTTACCCAAAAATGCATCGCATGGCATTACCCCGAGTGTTTAGATGCGGAACAACCTGTTTTGGCATTTGCAACCCAAGTAATTCAACGGACTGCGGTAATGATTGCCAAATGGCAACTGATCGGCTTTGCACATGGAGTGATGAATACTGATAATTTAAACATTACAGGTTCAACCCTCGATTTTGGCCCTTATAGTTTTATGGAACGCTTCCGTCCGAATTGGATTAACAATCACTCTGACTATCAAGGCCGCTATACCTATCAGCAGCAGCCAAGCATTGGACACTGGAACTTATGGACATGGTTGAATAACCTCATTCCGCTTTGCCCTCAAGACTATGACAAAGAACAATGGAAGCAAGACCTTGCCACTTGCCTAGAGCACTATGAACCCACGTTCTTGGAACACTACAAACTGGGTTTAAGTCAGAAAATGGGCTTACCTCATTTTCATACTGAAAGTTTTGACTGTGCCATGACCTTCTTACGGATTCTACAAACTGAACAGCTCGACTACACACAAAGCTTTACGCGTTTACAGAATCAACAATATGAAATGATTAAAGATGACTGCCTTGACCGTCGTCAGTTTGAAAGTTTCCTCGCGCAGTATGAACAAATTCGTGCGAATCAAGACACGGTAGAACTTAATACGGCCATGCAACAAGCCAATCCCGTTTATATCCTACGCAATCACATGGCACAAAAAGCGATTGAACTGGCTGAGCGGAATGATTTCTCAGAAGTCGAACGCTTATTTGACCTGCTTAGCCGCCCGTTTGAGCGAAATGTAGCACTAGAGAAAGCGGAAGATTTAGCACCTTTGCCAACGGATGTTCCTGAGGTGATGGTGAGTTGTTCCTCTTAAGCATTTGGCTTAAACTGTGGATAAATTAAACAATATCCACAGGGCTTCGCCCAATAGAGTGATGATCAACATGTCCTTACACCTTATTGCTGCAAAAGCTGCACTTGCCCTGCCAGAAGTGACGTGTAGTCAGCCCTTTGGTGAAGGCGGTGATGTCTATAAAGTCATGGATAAAATGTTTTTGCTCAATTCATCTTTAAGTGGCGCGGCTTTAAGTAATTTAAAAGTCACGCCTGACCACGGCGCGATGTTACGTGATATTTATCCGTATATTCATGCAGGTTGGCATATGAATAAAAAGCATTGGATTTCAATTTATGAAGATGAAGACTTAGATCCTGATTTAGTCATTGATCTGGTACATAGCTCTTATGAGCTCGTGGTATCCAAGCTGAATAAACTACAAAGACAGCGAATCGTTGCACTTCAAGCCATCACCTAAATATGTATTGAATGAAAAAATTTAATTATTCCTTTTACATTTTCTAAACTCAGTGCTATTGCTTCATCAAAGAGGTCATGGATTTGAACGTATATTGTCTCTGCTGAGCAGCTTTTCGACGTATTGCCCACTTTAGAACCCAAAATTCGAAACGAAAAGTGAAATGAGACATTCATAGATCATAAAAAAAGCCCGACATCCTGTCGGGCTTTTTCGTATTGGTTAGCTAGGTATAACTCCTGTCGTACCTCACATCCTAGTGTTGAACTTATCATTTTTGTTTTATGTTTTGGAACTTCCTGTTCTCTATGACTGCATCATATAAAAAATCTTGGGACTGACCTAGACGCAATCCGCTTGAATTGGTGTAAGCCAAAACGTGCATAGAAAAATAAGCTTAATTAGACTTACCCCCAAAATTATCCGCAGAAATTGTGGATAGTTTTCAGGATGACTAAAGCTGAGCCTTACTCCTAAAAATTACTTTTTGCGTGATTTAAAAGCAACTTTATAGCTCAGTACTTCAATCTGTTGGAAATACAATCACTCTTTCTCGATTTTGCCTATTTAATTATCTGTACATATCAATCCGAAAAGATGAAGTCTGAGAGTAGCTCACTCTCCATCCAAGTTAATCAGAAAGCCATGCTGAACTCGTACAAAGACAGACTGAGAATCAGTAAAGTCTTAGTCATTTTCATATTAAGTTGCTTATTTGATTCCATTGTTGAAAAGTTAGAATGCCATCTCACAATCCAACCCTAAGTGGTATGCAAATGGCTAGAAGAATACTTCGCTGATTTGAATACAGACTCATCGACCTTGTCTAAAACAAATGTAAAAGTAAAAAGACAAACTGACACATGATTTGAAATATCTATAATTTATATACCGATCAAAAGCCCAATAAAAAAGGACTCATATTAAGTCCTTTTCAACATCATCACCTAAGCTTTAGCTTTTCTTCGGCTTCAATGTTTTAAATAAAACAAATAACACGAGGATCCACACAGGAAGCATCAACACGGAAAGCATAAAACCCTGATTCCACATGATATATAAAATCATCAGCATAAACACTAAAACAAAATAATTGCTAAACGGTGCAAATAACGCTGGAAACTTGGTTTGAATGCCCTGTTTTTTCATACTCTGTCTAAATTTAAGATGGATCAAACTGATCATCATCCAATTCAGCACAGCCGCACTGACCACAATATAAATCAGATAACTGAGCGCTTTTTCAGGCAAGAAGTAATTTAGCAGCACACACCCAAAAATCAGTAATGCTGAAAATAAAACCGCCGCAATCGGTGTCCCTTGCCGATTCACCTGCTTAAAAACTTGCGGGGCATTGCCCTGTTCCGCTAAACCTAAAAGCATGCGGCTATTGGCATACATCCCACTATTACAAACAGAAACCGATGCAGTCAGAATAATAAAATTGAGTAGATGCGCTGCCCAATCAATGCCAATTTGCTTAAAAATAAGTACGAATGGGCTTTTATCTAAGCCCCCCAAATCCAATTGATTCCAAGGCACTAAAGACAAAAGAATCGCCAGCGAGCAAATATAGAACAGGAAAACCCGAATCACCGTTTGATTGACGGCTTTTGGAATGTTCTTTTCAGGATCTTCGGTTTCCGCAGCCGCCATACTGATCAGCTCAATGCCGCCAAAGGCAAACATCATAAAGGCCAGCATATAAAATAAGCCTTCAAAGCCATGTGGGAAAAACCCGCCATGTGCCCATAAGTTCGTGACAGATGCGGTTGAACCGACATCAGCCGTCAACAACAGGTAAACCCCGAAAATGATCATGGCGATAATCGCCACAACTTTAATCATCGACAGCCAAAACTCAGACTCCGCATACAGTTTGACATTGGCAAGATTGGCCAGTGTGATCACCACAAAAAATACCAGCACCGAGACCCACGCAGGAATATGTGGCCACCAGTAATTCACATACTTACCAATCGCGGTCAGTTCAGTCATCACCACCAAGATATACAGTACCCAGTAGTTCCAGCCCGTTAAAAAGCCTGAAAACCGCCCCCAATATTTAAAGGCAAAGTAGCTGAATGAACCCGTCACTGGCTCATGTACAATCATTTCACCGAGCTGACGCATAATTAAAAATGCAATCAAACCGCCAATCATATAACCCAAAATAATAGATGGGCCAGCAGACTCAATAATATGTGCTGAACCTAAGAACAGCCCTGTGCCAATTGCACCACCCATGGCGATCAATTGAATATGGCGGTTCTTTAAACGGCGCTGAAGTTTAGGCGTCTCACTGCTCAAAACACATGCTCATCTGATAAAAAAATGAATTGTACCGCTTGCACAGATGATCAACCAGTCTTGTCCTTTTAAATTGCAGATTACTCGGTTTCATTTCACCAGTTGGAGATTTAAGTGAACTGCTGATTTTGATTGCCGCTTTGACTCCATCCCATAAAAAAGCGGATAGCCCAAGGCTTATCCGCTTCTTCTATCGTTCAGAAAACTCAATTAATCTTCAGGATATTCAAAACGATAGCCTACTCCATATACCGCCTGCACCCATTCATGACGATTACCTGTTTCAGCAGCATCCGAAATCTTACGACGTAAGTTCTTAATATGACTATCAATCACACGGTCAGCCACTTCAAAGCTGTCTGGATTGATATGATCCAGTAACTGTGCACGTGAATAAACTTGCCCCACATGCTCTAAAAACAACTCCAGTAAACGAAACTCGGTCGGTGTTAGGTTTAAAGGCTTTTGCTGATACCAAATGCGTTGCTGCGCTTTATCCATACGGAACAAAGACTGATCTTCAGGCTCAGCCTTACGTTCTAAACGACGTAACACGGCTTGGACACGCGCCACCAATTCTTTCGGGCTAAAGGGCTTACACACATAGTCGTCTGCCCCCATGTTCAAGCCAAGCACGCGGTCGATTTCTTCCGTACGTGCAGTGACCATAATAATCGGCAAATCCGACTGTTCACGGACTTTACGGCAAATGGTCAAGCCATCCATACGAGGCACCATTAAGTCTAAAATCATCAGACTCGGTTTACGCTGCGTAAAGCTATCGTAGGCTTCCTGACCATCGTGAAACATACTGACTTCAAAGCCCGCTGCTTCAAGATAATCGCGGACCAATTGTGCAAGTTCTACTTCATCTTCAACCAGCATAATATGTTTCATACATACTTCCTTTTGTGTTTCATTTTTTTGGGAACGTTAACTTGCAACGTAAACCACCCAAAGGCGAATGATCAAAACTCAATTCGCCGCCCAAAGCCTGTGCCAGTTTAGCCGATAAAGCCAAACCTAAACCTGTACCACCTGTGCTCCGCGTACGCGAGTCATCGACTCGATAGAAACGCTCACCGAGTCGTGCCAGTTGCTCATCAGTTAAACCATATGGACTGTCATCGACATAGACCGTCCAATCTGTTGCGGACTGTTCCGTATGAATTCGAACCTGACCACCCGCTTCGGTATAACGAATGCTATTGCCCAACAAATTGACCATGATTTGCTTAAAGCGGTCAATATCAAGTTGTAACTCAGCGCCCTCACCTTCGACACTGATGCTTAAATGAGCCTGTTCAAATTTAGGCTTAAAGTTTTCCACTTCTTGCTCAATCACCGCCCACGGGTTCACGGTTGCAAAGTAACAGTTTAATTGTTGTGCTTCCGCTTGTGCCAAATCAGCCAAGTCATGCGTGAGTTTTTTCAAGCTGGTGACTTGGCGTAACATCGATTCAAAATGCTCAGGCGTTGGTTTTCGAATACCGTCTTGCATCGCTTCGATCTGCGCTTGTAACACTGCCAGCGGTGTTTTCAACTCATGTGAAGTATCTGACACCCATTGACGACGTGAAATTTCATGCTGATCTAAAATTACCGCCAGTTGGTTCAACTCATTGGACAAATCACCCAGCTCATCGTTTCGATTCACTTTAACTTGATGCTGAAAATTACCCTTGGTTAATTCACGCGTACCATTCAACAAGCGTTGAATCGGTGTTTTAAAATAAGTCGCAAGTAACAACGCAGCAATTAAACTGGCAAAAACGGTTAAACCATAGACCAGTAATAAATAACGCTTTTGATTACTAAAGAAGTTGATACTTAACGCATCATCTTGATCGAGAACTGGTTTCAGCCCCAAGTAGCCCACCACTTGGTTATTCACCACAATAGGACGGAAAGAAACTTGATCATCCGAAGGTTCACCGACCACGAACTGACGCTGCGTATCGTATAAAGATAAACGCGAGCTCAGACCTAAACGGTCAGGCGTGGAAATAAACTGTTTTTTGCCTGTGTTTTGTTTGCTCTCTTGTTCAATCTCTTCTTTTTTACGATCTGGACGGAACACATTTTGATTGGCGCTGAGCGGGAACTTTAAACCTTCAAAGGGTTGAAACTCCGAAGGTAAGTTTTCCTCCAAAGCTTGCAGTTCTTGTTCGGTTAAAATCTGTTTTTCATGTTTGACTTCAGTGGTAGAGACATCACTGAGTAAGGTTTTGGTATTTTCTTTAAAATAACGCTGTTGCAAAGCAATGTCGTACTGGCGACGTAACCACCAACGAGAGAGACGGTCATAATCATCTGGCGCAGCATGTCCTTCAATCTGCAAAATTTGCGCTTGAATGGCATTGCCCCAGTCATGATAGGTACTATAAACGCCTGCTAAGTTATCAATCAGATGATCAAGCTTCTGCATTTCCACGTCCGCCACATATTTGGCAAAATTCTTTTGCATCGTCCAATGCAGCACACCTAAACTCACCGTGGTAATCACCAAAGTGGTCAGCAATACAGTGAGGAATAAGCGTAAAGCAATCGGTACGCGGCGAATCTTCAAAAGCAATCTCTCGGTCGTTTTTTTGCCTTGTTATTGTATAGAACACTGCATCAAAAAACTCTCCATTGTTTCTACATCTTTATTATTTAATCTTTAATCATCCAAAATCACATGCTCTTGTATGGGGGAGTTGTAGAATGAATAAGATGACAAAAATGGCTTTAGCCACTGCCAGCGTTTTATCTGTAGGTGCGTTGACTGCCTGTCAATCCACCCAAGCACCAAAAGATATGGAGCAGTCGCAACATATGCATGGTCATTATCAAAAAGACCGTCACATGACACCTGAACAACGCGAACAGTTTGAAAAAATGCGTACTGAACGCAAACAGGTCATGCAAGACATTAAAAAAGCCTGCGATGGCAAAGCAGTGGGTTCAGCAGTCCAAGTCAAAGCAGGTGAGCAAACACTAGAAGGCACATGTGCGATTTCGTTTAAACCGAACCGTGATGAAATGAAACGTGGTGAACATCGCCCAATGCGTGGTGATCAAGCCGGTCGTGGTGAATTCCGTGGCATGCATATGCAACGCGGCGAACCACTAACCGATGCGAAACGTGCTGAGTTAACCCAGCAATACGATCAACGTTTAGCTGAACGTCAAGCACGCCAACAAGCCGCAACCAAAGCCTGCCAAGGTCAAACCGATGGTAAAGCCGTGCAGCTAAAAGTCGGCACACAAACAGTAGATGGCAAATGTATGGTTCACTTCCAGCCTAACCCCCCTGTTTCAGCACCGAATAAGGCTGCTTAAACCACTCTAAAAAGCATAAATAGATAAAAAAGGCGCAAATTGCGCCTTTTTTATTGGACATAACTTTTTACGCTTTTTGACTATTTATGTCATGCCAAAAGCAGCAAAACTGTTTACACTCAGTGCACTTAGCGATTTTGAATAATATTTATTTGACTTTACAGTCACCAAGAAAAGCACCTGAACCGCTTGTACCAAATTAGAAGATGTTGCACGATTAAGTTATTCCAATCCGTGTCAAAGAAGACACGTTTTTATGTTTATTAGGATTATAAGCTGGTTAAACCAGTATTGAGGAAACCGATATGCCACAATACAAAGCGCCCTTACGTGATATGCAATTCGTACTGCATGAGCTATTGAATGCAGAAGAACACTATTTTAAATTGCCTGCATTTCAGGAAACCGTAAGCCGTGAATTGGTTGACCAATATTTAGAAGCTGCTGCAGATTTCTGTGAAAACGAATTGTCTCCAATCAACCAAAGTGGCGACCGCGAAGGTTGTACTTGGAATGATGGCGTTGTTACAACTCCAACTGGCTTTAAAGAAGCGTATCAAAAATATATCGAACTAGGCTTCCCGTCTCTTTCTGCTGAAGAGCAATACGGTGGTCAAGCATTACCTGTTTCTTTGGGTAACGTGATTTCAGAAATGGTGGGTACTGCGAACTGGGCATGGGGTATGTACCCAGGTCTTTCTCATGGTGCAGTTCGTACTTTAGAACATCACGGTTCAGCTGAACAAAAAAATGCTTACTTACCAAACCTTGTTTCAGGTGTTTGGACAGGTACGATGTGCTTAACAGAATCTCATGCTGGTTCTGACTTGGGTATTATCCGTACTAAAGCTGAGCCACAAGCTGACGGTAGCTATGCAATCACTGGTGAGAAAATCTTTATCTCAGCGGGTGAACATGACATGGCTGAGAACATTGTTCACATTGTTCTTGCTCGTCTTCCTGGCGCACCTAAAGGCACCAAAGGTATTTCTTTATTCATCGTACCGAAGTTTAACTTAAACGCAGACGGTAGTGTGGGTGAGCGTAACGCGGTGCGTTGTGGTTCTATCGAACACAAAATGGGTATCCATGGTAACTCAACTTGCGTAATCAACTTTGACAATGCAAAAGGTTTCTTGATTGGCCCTGAAAACCGTGGCTTAAACTGCATGTTCACTTTCATGAACACCGCACGTATTGGTACTGCTGTTCAAGGTCTTGCTGCATCTGAAGGTGCATTCCAAGGTGCATTAACCTATGCGAAAGACCGCTTGGCAATGCGTTCTTTAACAGGTCCTAAAGCACCAGAAAAAGAAGCCGATCCAATTATTGTTCACCCTGCTGTTCGTAACATGCTGTTAACTCAAAAAGCATTTGCTGAAGGTGGTCGTGCACTGGTTTACTTATTGTCTCTACATGCGGACGTGGTTGAGCAAGGTGCAACGGAAGAAGAGCGTAAATCTTCTGACAACATCTTGTCACTCCTTACCCCAATTGCAAAAGCATTCTTGACTGAAACAGGTTCTGAATCTGCAAAACACGGTGTTCAAGTGTTTGGTGGTCACGGCTTTATTTCAGAGCATGGTATGGAACAAATCGTTCGTGATACACGTATTGCGTGTCTATACGAAGGGACAACTGAAATCCAAGCGCTTGACTTGTTAGGTCGTAAAGTTTTGGGTACTCAAGGTGCAATGTTGAAAGACTTCACTAAGATTATTCACAAATTTGTTGAAGCAAACAAAGACAATGCGGCAATGAAAGAGTTTGTTGAACCTCTTGCTGCTCTAAACAAAGAGTGGGGCGACTTAACCATGCAAATTGGTATGAAAGCAATGCAAAACCCAGATGAAGTGGGTGCTGCTGCGGTCGATTACCTCTACTTCTCTGGTTATGTAACGCTTGCTTACCTATGGGCACGTATGGCACTTGTAGCACAAGAAACATTGGCTGCAGGTACAACTGACGTTGACTTCTATAATGCTAAAGTCACGACAGCTCGTTTCTACTTCAAGAAGATCCTTCCACGTGTTCGCTCACACGTTGATGTGATTGCTGGTGGCGTAGAACCGTTACTCGCATTAGATGCAGAGCACTTTGCATTCTAAGTAATTAATAACTAATTCGATATTCGAAATAGTTGTACTCTTGAGTACAGAAATGAAAAAGGACAGTCATAGCTTTGGCAGTCCTTTTTCTTTATAAATAGAGCGTTATTTCGCTTGGGTCATTTAACAACACTCTCCGTTGTTAATTAAGCTGTCCTAAGTCTACAGAGATTCAAACAATAAACAGGTGAACGAACATGCCAATTTATAATGCCCCACTTGCGGATATGAAATTTATCCTCAATGACGTTTTCAATGCAGATCAGTTCTGGCAGTCTAATGAAAATCTAGCTCATGTAGACAGTGCGACGGCTGAAGCGATCCTCGAGGAAATGGCTAAATTTGCGCAGAACGTAACCCTACCTTTAAACCGTACAGGTGATGAAGAAGGCGCAACTTTTAGCAATGGCGCAGTGACTACTCCTGCTGGTTTTAAAGAAGCGTTTAAGCAATATGCTGAAGGCGGCTGGATTGGCTTAGCGGCTGATGAAGAATGGGGCGGTCAAGGCATGCCAAAAATGCTGACGGTTCTTGCAGATGAAATGCTGTTCGCAACCAACCCATCATTCATGCTCTACCCGCTTCTTTCTGTCGGTGCAGGTATGGCACTAAACAGCTATGCATCACAAGAACAAAAAGAAACCTATTTGCCTAAAATTTACTCAGGCGAATGGTCTGGGACCATGTGTTTAACCGAGCCACATGCAGGTACAGATTTAGGCATTATCAAAACTAAAGCTGAACGTAACGAAGACGGCACCTATAACATTACAGGGACCAAAATCTTTATTACTGGCGGTGACCACGACTTAGCTGAAAATATCATTCACTTGGTTTTGGCAAAAACTCCTGATGCACCTGCGGGTTCACGTGGTATTTCATTATTCATCGTGCCTAAATTCCTCGTGAATGCAGATGGTTCTGTAGGCGAGCGTAATGCGGCAGGTCCAGGTTCAATTGAACACAAAATGGGGATCAAAGCGTCTGCAACTTGTGTAATGAACTTTGACGGTGCCAAAGGTTACTTGGTCGGTAAAGAAAATGAAGGCCTTGCGGCTATGTTCGTGATGATGAACTACGAACGTTTATCGATGGGTATTCAAGGTTTAGGTGCATCTGAATTTGCTTACCAAAATGCTGCACAGTACGCGACAGACCGTCTACAAGGTCGTAGCGCTTCTGGTGTTCAATCGCCTGCTAAACCTGCAGACAGCATTTTAGTTCATGGTGATGTACGTCGTATGTTGCTGAATGCACGTGCCAATAATGAAGCATCTCGCGCATTTGCAGTTTACGTGGGTCAGCAACTGGATATCACTAAATTCTCAACAGACCCTGAAGCGGTGAAAGCAGCCAATGACCGTGTTGCCTTATTAACCCCAATTGCAAAAGCGTATTTAACTGACACAGCATTCCAAGCAACTTTAGATGCACAAATGGTCTTCGGTGGTCATGGTTATATTCGTGAATGGGGCATGGAGCAATGTGTACGTGACTTACGTATTGCACAAATCTATGAAGGCACCAACGGCGTTCAGTCTCAAGATTTAATCGGTCGTAAAACCATTAAATGTAGTGGTGCATTCATTGCAGACTACATTACTGAAATCCGTGACTTTGCTAACAGCTTAGACGCTGACCTAAACTTCATTAAAGATGCAACACTCGATGCAGCAACTGAAGTGGAAGAAGTGACCAAGTATATCCTTGAACGTGCTGCTGAAAGTGCAGAGTTCCCGAATGCTGCAGCAGTAGATTACTTACATGCAGTCGGCCTACTTAGCTTTGCCTATATGTTTGCAAGAATTGCCAATGCTGCAAAAGCTAAAGATGGTGACTTCTATCAAAACAAACTTGCGCTTGCAGCTTACTTTACACAACGTATTTTGCCTGAAATCGACTTACGTATTGCAAAAGTAAAAGCAGGTGCAGAAGTCATCATGAACTTCTCTGAAGACTACTTCACCAGCCAAGCTTAATCGCTTAAAGACTGAATAAAAAAACGCCTGCTTCGTCAGGCGTTTTTTTATTACTCAGCTTTATTTTTACTTTTATACGTCATGTGCATGAAATTTGCTTATGATGCAATAAACCACCATCAACATATCAGGAGGCAGCCATGACTAACCGTGACCCTAAAATAGAGAAAATAGAAACCCTCCTCGATAAACTGGGCAATACTGCAGTAGAAAGTTTTCACTATGTGGCTTTATTTATTATTGGCTGTATGGTGATTTGGTCGGCTGGTCATACTGTTTATGAGATCCTAACCGTTAAACAGTACGCCTCGATTGATGATATTTTACTGTTATTCATCTACTTAGAGCTGGGTGCAATGGTCGGTATCTACTTTAAAACCAACCACATGCCTGTCCGCTTTTTAATTTATATCGCCATCACCGCCCTCACCCGTCTTTTAATTTCCGATATCCAGCATGACCACAAAGCGGATATGGATTTGGTGATTATTACGGGTTCAATTTTAATTATGGCGATTGCAATCTTAGTGGTGCGTTATGCATCGTGGAATTATCCTTCAGTAATTCGGGATAAACATGCCGACAAGCCTTTGCCTGAAGGAAAAACACCACGCCCACAAGACGATGAGCTTGCTTAATTCTTTATTGACCACTAAAAAACCCTCCATCTAAACAACGGAGGGTTTTCTGTATCAAGCAAAGATTCATTTATTTTGAATCAGGTTCTAAAGCGTAGCGTCCATTTTCATAGATCCAGTGCATACCTTCAGGTGGGTCTGGCAATCCCAAACGTCGCCAATCGGTAATCAATACATAATCACGGCTTTCGATACTAGAGTCGCCATCCCCATACACATAACTATTGGTTTCCTGACTATAAGTTGAATAGCTAGGGGCTCGGTAAATAATACTCACACCTGGTCGCATTGGATATCCGCCATGTGGTGGATGGTGCGGAGGTGGTCTGTGATGAGGGGGCTCAATTTGAGGCGGTGATGTAGGTCTGGGCATTGCACCTTGATACGGTCCAGCATAGGTTGGGAAACGCTGGGTTTGCGAAGTCAACGGTTTTCCATAATAACGCGTCGCGGGTTGAGCAAAACTCAGTGCAGGAAATAAGCTGAGTAAACTAATTCCATAGATTATTTTTAAATATTTCATCATCTTCCTCCACAGAGGTGAATATTATTATTTTAAACCTATTTTATGGATAAAAAATGTACAATTTGTCAATTTTAGATCACTGCCTATTATCATCGCTATGAGGTATGAAGCAGGATTTCTTTGAAAAGCAAAAAATGCATGAGTTTTCAGTTTATACTTAATCTTTGTTTATAAATGTATTGGATGAACAATCGTGGCTGAATTAAGTTTTGATCGACTCTATGAATATTTTGCAAAAGTGCCCAGTATTCAAAAAAATCTGATTGATGCTTATGGCACAGATGGAAAAAGTGCATGGTGGTTTAAGTTTCAAATTGATGTAGATCATCCTTTGGCATGGCAAACGGTACAAGAGTTGGGACATGTACTCAACTATATTTCTAAAAATGAGCGCCTACCGACGCAGTTTTTACCTGTGTCACCGCCGCCGTATATGAATGGTGAAGCCAAGCAATTCTTGGCATGGGTCATTCAGTGTAACCATCCTGACTTTCCACCTGATGTCATTTGTGACTGGTTAGAAGCACGCCTACCAAGCCCTGTAGAAGATATTGAAAAATGGAAAATCAAAACTGATCTGCATGAACTCGATAAAATGACCGATAAAGATTTGGATCAAATTATCCCGCCCAATCCTGAGTAATAAAATCTTAAAAATTAAATCTTAAAAATTAAATCTCCCTAAGTTTCTCTTTAAAAAGAGGGACTTTTCATCTTGTACAACGTAGGAAGTACCGCTTTTCACGAAACGGCAAGAAATGGAAAAAGGAATTCGAAATTAAAACGTCGACAAACCACTCCATTCCATAAAGCGGTAAAGCCCATATTTGAGTTTTGACTCATCTTTATATTGCTCATAGCCCACACTCATTTGACGACCATTTAAGTTCGACCATGCCCCATCAAAATATTGCTGTGTATCTATAAACACCGCTGCATTAGACTGGCCAATCACACGTAAATTGGTCTCTAAGTTATAATTCTTCAAATTCCGTGCGGTAAAATTCGCAGAACCTAAAATAAGCTCGGCTTCTTGCGCATGGCGTTTTAAAATCATTTTGCTATGACACTGCTCTCCTTGAGTATTACACCAACGTACTGTAATACCTGCATCGTTAAGCTCAGACGCAACTTGACGATTAGGAATTCCATTCTTTTGACGACCAAATGCATCTTTATTGGGGTCGAGTAAAATCCGAAGTTTAACTCCACGCTTCTGTGCATCTTTTAAAGCATTGATAATTTGACGCTCAGACAAATAGAACATCGCCAAATCAATCTGGTCATTGGCTTTTGCCGTATTCAACAAATTGAGGGTTGCATCTAGAATTGCTTTTTCAGTCAGCACCTGTACCTGCGGTTGAGATGGATTTCCTGCAATTTCGCCTAGAATCACCATTGGTACATCGCCCTGAGACATATGTGCTACAGTTTGCTCTGTTTTCAACACATCAATTGCGGTATTGCCTGTCACCAATAGCGCTACATTGGAATGTCGCGAACTTCCATCATGTGGATTCGCCGATGTGACCAAGGTTTTCCAACCTTCAACGGTATCGACCACCAAAGTTTTGCGGTGATTGGCTTTAAAGTTAAATAAGTTTAAATAACTACGTAGAGTGATTTTTTCATCCCCAAACGGGTTTCTTAACCAACCACCGTCGGGATTATTGCCTGCATTTTGACAACAGATATACCAAAAACCAGACCAAATGGGATTCGAGGCGCGGAGCGGACGTAAATCGGTTTCAATTACATCCACGCCTGCCTGACGTAACTTACGGTAATGCTCAGGTAATAGTCCGCCATATACTGAGTTAATCGGGTCGGTAATGACTTTGATTTCAATATTCGGATGTAAGCTTCGCTTGACAATTAACGCATCGGTCAGCTGACGAGTCAACGCCCGTTGTGATGCTTGAGATGTCCCCACTTCATCGTTAAACAAGAACATATCCAACACAATCGTGGTTTGTGCATCTTCAATCAGTTGAAACACTGCGTTGAAAATATGATGATCTTGTTGCTGCTTGCCTTGTGCATCGATATAGGTTTGATCTGCAATAAATTTGACATCGGCATGACGTAACTTGCCCGTATAGTCCAGCCCATCAGGCAGTGGTTTAACGCTATGGTAAACTGCGGAGGTTAAATAAGTCAGAGCCAATAAACCCACCACGACACCGACATAACGGGTCGATGTCCAGTTGAGCTTTTGATGTAATTTTCGAAAGATACGCATAACAAAAAACCTAATTCAATATACTCAGACTAGGTTTTATTGTTTGATTTTTCAAGAGGATTTCTGTTGTCAATGTTTTGGCAACCTCTCCCTAACCCTCTCCATTAAGAAGAGGGAGCACCTCCTCTCTACTGAAAAGGTGGGGTTGAAGCTTGAAATAGCACCTTAGAAACTAAAGTCGAGTCCGACCGTGAAGTTACGCCCCACTTGTGGAATGGTCGATAAGAAAGAGGTATGCGAATAAACCGTCTCATCTAAGAGGTTATTGGCTTTGAAATACACGCGATAATCATTGCCCTGCATATACTGTCCATTATACGCCAAGCCGAGATTCACCATGTTATAGCCCTCGGTTTCGGTCTCATAGCTTGCAATTCGATCTTGCTCAAACACATGGTAGTACTCTGCCGTTCCTGACCACGTGTCACTAAAGTTCGCATTCACTTTTGTTCCTAAACGGCCTGCAGGCACCCGTGGCGCATTTTCATTGTCAATTTTGCCACGTACATAGTCACCAAATACGCTCATTTTATAAACATCATTGAGGGTATAAGAGGCTTCTGCTTCAGTCCCATAAAAACGTGCTTTGTCTTGGGTGTAGTCCACTAGACGGAAGTTTTCGTAACGGTCTGCGGTTTGAGCATAAATGTAGTTGTCATACCAGTTGTGGTAAACATGAACGTGATAATCAATTTTATCCGTATCGTAATGGAAACCTAACTCTAGGTTATTGGACTTTTCGACATCGAGATTTTCATTGCCACGCTCGTAGGTATTGGTTGCAAGATGCTTACCATCAGCATAAAGCTCTTGTGCCAAAGGTAAACGCTCTTGATGTGACCCGACCAAAGACAGTTTATAGTTCGGTGCAAACATCCAATTCACAGCACCCGAATAGGAAACAGCATAATCATCATAGTCTTTTCGATCTGACTCAATATCAATCGTCTGCTGATCGACACGTGCCCCTAACTCAAAATGGAAGTCATTCCATTGCTTATGTTCTAAACCAAACACGCTCCACTTTTGCGTCTTGTTCGGTTCTAAAATAGATTCTTCACCCGTGATATCTAATTTTTGTTGATTGTACTGTACGCCAACCACACCTTCCCAATCCGCAATCGGCTGATGCACCATTTCTAGACGCGCATCATAACCTTTACTTTTAAAGGTAGTTGCAACACTATCGCCTTCAATTTCATCATGTTGGTAGTCGGTATAACTGGCATGGGCTCGTAACTTCTCAAACCCTGCAAGCGGATTTAAAATTTCTGTACGGAAGTCATAACGCTCCGACTTTAAATCAACCCAAGGCCCTGTCTCATGTTCGTCGCCATAATCTTCCTCACCACATCCAATTAATAAATTACCTGATACAGTGCAACTTTCATATTCATGGCTGTGCCCAGGTAATCCGTACTGATCTTGACGGTTGGTATAGGCGATACCTGCAAAACCACGCTCACCAATCCATGAACCACCAACACTGACAGTTTCGCCTTTAGCAAAGGTATTTCCGACACGACGTTCTTTTTCGAGTTCACCCTCATGCTCATGGAAATAGTTCGGCGCAATATAGTCATTCGCTTCACGCTTTGAACCTTCAACCCGCAAAGCAAACTGACTGCCCAAAGCAACCGTTGCCCCAGCACTGGCCAATTTTTCATCACTTCCAGAGTTGTAGCGTAATCCCGCCGTACCTTCTAGACCTTTTTCAGGCATGCTGGTTGGAATTTTTTGATCGGTAACATTGACTAAACCGCCCACGGTACCTGCACTATATAACAGGGTTGAAGGGCCACGGATGATTTCAATTTGCTTGGCCAAAATCGGATCTACCGTCACGGCATGGTCTGGCGATAAACTCGAGACATCAGCAGTTTCTGAAGCATGTTGTAAGACTTTCACGCGAGGGCCATCTTGTCCACGAATCACGGGTCGACTTGAACCTGAACCATATTGATTTGAATATACGCCTAGCTCATCAGCCAAAGCATCCCCAATAGTCGGTGCACGTTCTTTTAAGCTTTTTTGCTCGATAACCTGATCGGCGACGGCAAAATCAGCAGCGGTCTGAACGAGTGGATGCGCTTGGCTGGTCAACGTTTCAAGTTGTTGTGTTGTTGTATCATCTGCAAAAACGGCAGGTGTGACCACCGCCAAAATAGAGAGCGTTATCAAATTTTTATGGAAAGACATGGAACTCACTCAAGCGTACAATTTTTGAATTTTGTTATAATATAACATTTCAAATTCATTGCAATAAAAAACATTCCAATCGCAGAAAAAAGATAAACTGCCCTTTCTATCTAAGTCGATGCCAATGCCAACAGCTTAATGCCCTTTACCATTTCACATGCCGTTCTCGCACCCCCTTTAGCCAAACTCAGTGGTGACCGATTACCGATTGCTGCCATTGCGATTGGTAGTATGTCCCCCGATCTTTATCGACTGTTTACGCAAGCCAGTTCAAATACCACCCACTACTGGACTTCACTGATTCACCCCGATCTTTGGATTGGACTCAGTTTTTGTGTTTTGTGGTACGCGCTATTACGGCCCTGTTTTTATCGTTTTTTAGGCATTCAGCATGAATTAAGGCTGAGCAGTATGCTGCGTTTTTTTAAATTTTCTGTGGCCGTTATTCTCGCGATCCTGCTGGGTACAGCAACGCATCTGTTATGGGACGGACTCACCCATGCTGACTTCCGCACCTTGTTTGGACATGCATTTTTAAGCCAAGAGATCTCTTTGTTAGGGCACGGCTATCCGCTACACCGCATTTTACAAATTGGCACATCGGCACTGGCTCTGCCCTTGTTAGCATGGATGGGTTGGCGCTATTACCAAACCTATCAGCAACATTTTCCTGTCAGTTTAAAAATCAAACGCTTTGCAATGGGACTGTTCATACTGAGCCTTTTAGGCGGTTTAGTCAGTGTTTGGGACTATGCACGTTATATCCCCACGCAAGTGTGGCAGTCAGACCTGTATTATTTTACAGGGCGAAGCATTAATGAGTTTAGCCAAGTCGCTTTACTGATTTTAATCTTTGGCTGCATTCTGTTTTTATTTTTAGATCGAGACTATCGTTTGGGTTAAATTTAGATCAATGCTTAAATGCTATTTCATGCCTTTTTTAAGCTATACCTTGAGAGTCAATGCCCAAAGAGGCATAATCCTACCTTTATTTCTGGCGGTACGCTGTTTACGTATTCGCTACCTTTAGCCATATAGTTGGATTTTTAACGCCATGATGCGAACTCATTACTGCGGTTCTTTAACCGAAGCTCAAATTGATGAAACAGTAACCCTCTGCGGTTGGGTACACCGTCGCCGTGACCACGGTGGTGTCATCTTCCTTGATATGCGTGACCGTGATGGTCTTGTGCAAGTGGTTATTGACCCAGATACTCCTGAAGCATTCGCAACTGCAGACAAAGTACGTTCAGAATTCGTATTAAAAATTACAGGTCGTGTACGTCGCCGCTACGCAGGCACAGAAAATGCCAATATGGTGAGCGGTCAAATCGAAGTTTTAGGTAAAGAAATCGAAGTTCTTGCTGCATCAGAAACTCCGCCGTTCCCATTGAATGACGACAACACCAATATTTCTGAAGAAATTCGTTTGAAATACCGTTTCTTGGACATCCGTCGCCCTGAAATGTTAGATCGTTTACGTTTCCGTTCTAAGCTAACCAACCTCATTCGTAACTATTTCGAAGACAATGGTTTCTTAGACGTTGAAACTCCGATTTTAACCCGTGCAACGCCTGAAGGTGCACGTGACTACTTAGTGCCAAGCCGTGTTTCAAATGGTAGCTTCTACGCACTTCCACAATCACCACAATTATTCAAACAATTGTTGATGGTGGGTGGTATCGATCGTTACTACCAAATCGCAAAATGTTTCCGTGATGAAGACTTACGCGCAGACCGTCAGCCTGAATTCACCCAAATCGACGTTGAAACATCGTTCATGAGTGACGATGACATCATGGATTTAATGGAAACCTTGACCGTTAAGATGTTCAAAGAACTTCTTGATGTTCAATTCGATAAATTCCCGCGCATGACGTATACAGATGCTATGCGTGACTATGCATCGGACAAACCAGACTTACGTATTCCTTTGAAATTGGTTGACGTTGCAGACCTGATGCAAGAAGTTGAATTCAAGGTATTCGCAGGTCCAGCGAAAGATCCTAAGGGTCGTATCGTTGCATTACGTGTTCCTGGTGCAGGCTCTTTACCACGTAGCCAAATTGATGAATACACGAAATTTGTCGGCATCTACGGTGCAAAAGGTTTGGCGTACATCAAAGTAAACGAGCTTGAAAAAGGTATCGAAGGTTTACAATCTCCAATCGTGAAATTCATCGAGCCAATCGTGCTTGATCTCTTGAAACGTGTTGGCGCAGAAAATGGCGATATCGTGTTCTTTGGTGCAGACAAAGCTAAAGTTGTGAACGATGCCATGGGTGCTTTACGTATTAAAGTCGGTCATGACTTGAAAATGTCGACTTGCGAGTGGGCACCGCTTTGGGTGGTTGACTTCCCAATGTTTGAAGAAACCGATGATAGCAAATGGACTTCTGTTCACCACCCATTCACACTGCCTAAGTCAAGCGTTGAAGATGTGAAGAATAACCCAGGTGCTGCACTTTCTGTGGCTTATGACATGGTGTTAAACGGTACTGAAATTGGTGGTGGTTCACTACGTATTCATAACCTAGAAATGCAAAAAGCAATCTTCGAAGCTTTAGGTATTGGTGAAGAAGAAGCCGAAGAGAAATTCAGCTTCTTGCTTAATGCTTTACGTTACGGCGCTCCTCCGCATGGTGGTTTAGCATTCGGTCTAGACCGTTTAGTCATGCTCATGACAGGTGGTGCTTCTATTCGTGACGTGATCGCATTCCCGAAAACCAAAACTGCGGAATGTCCATTGACGCAAGCACCGGCACCAGTTGAATCAAACCAACTGCGTGACCTTGGTATTCGCTTACGTGAAAAACCAAAAGCTGAAGAAACCAAATAATCTTTAGATTTTGATTAAAGAAACCCTGCCATGCGCAGGGTTTTTTCATTCACGGCAACACCATCCATTTCATAGATATTATTTTCGCTTCAAATTTTCCAAAATTTCCTTTGAACTTTTGATCTATCCCCCTTACAGTGATTCACGATAGTCTATATTTTATTGCAGCAGTTCTTGCACTGAATCACTCTATTGATTTATTCATTTATTTTGTTCTTAAGACGCTCATCTTTTTTTGATTTTATCTATCTTAGATTTTTAAGTCTCTTTGCAAAATTTTCTCTCATCTCATCTTTTAAAAAGATTTCTGAGTCAAAATATGGCTATTTATTATCTACTTAAAATCATCTCACTTTTTCCCTTGTCCTTTTTACAATACATCGCACGCGGAATTGCGCACCTGCTTCACTATAGTGACTCTTCAATCAAGCGTATCACCACTATTAATCTGCAATTGGCCTACCCTGAGCTCGACCCAATAGCACTCCAGAAACGCGTTCATCTCAGCATTCAAAGCCAATGCCAAACCTATATTGAATTTTTAAAATGTTGGGGAATGCCTCCACAATACAACCTAGATTTATTGAAAAACATTCATGGTGAATCTGTTCTAACCGAGGCTTTAGCCAATAAAAAAGGCGTGATTGTGGTCATTCCGCATTTTGGTTGTTGGGAGCTGTTAAATGCATGGTTAAATGTCTATACGCAACCCATGATTATGTATAAACCCTATAAAATTAAAGGGATTAACCGCTATATTCTAGCTGCACGGCAAAAGTTTAATGCAACCCTTGTTCCTACTGATGAAACAGGGATTCGTCAGATTTTTAAACACCTCAAGCAAGGTGGGTTAACTGTTGTTTTACCAGATCATCTGCCAAAACCGAGTGGCGGTATTTATTCATATTTTTTCCAGCAGAATACTTTGTCCACGACACTGGTCTCTAAAATGGCGGCAAAAACACAATGCAATGTGATCGGATTAAGTTGTATTCGTAATACTGACGCAGCAGGTTTTGATGTGTACTGTACTGAGCTATCTCAAGATATTTTATCGAAAGATCTACAGCTATCTGTAGACAGTTTAAATCTTGCCATGCAAGACATAATTAACCAAGCACCTGAACAGTATATTTGGTCCTATAAACGTTTTAGAAATTGTTATGGCAATATCAATGCTTATCAGATACAGCCACCAATGTAGGCTCCACAAACCAACACGTGATCTCAAGTAATTCGAAAACAATAATGTATGTTATTTCCTAGAGGCCTGAATAGAATACTTTTATTCATTTGAGATCAATTCTCAGCAGTGGCATAATAGCGCACTGTTTTAGATAAGTTGTGAGCAACCAAATGGCTATGCGTCCTGAAGTCCGTCGTCGCGGTATTGTGCTAATTGTGTTTGCAATCGTACAATGGTTTTTCATGCGCTATATTTTAGACAATCAATTATTTAATTTAACCACCTATGACCGTATTGTCTTTTTCTGTGTAAGTAGCTTGGCAGGTGCTTTTGTCATTTTTGTCGGTTTGATTTATATGGTGCTGAAAGGCAATCCAGACAAAGACCTATAATCTGACCATCTGGATACCATGTACACCCTACTTAAAAATTTCTCCAAGCTTCCATTAAGATTCATTCAAAAGCTTGCGCAACCAGCTGGATCTCTTTTGTATTTCAGCCATTCTTCTTCATGCGGAGCGACTGAGATTAATCTGGCCTCTGCTTATCCAGAACTTTCTGAAATTGAATGGGCTGATTTGACCAAACGCAGCCTCAAAAGTCAGTGTATGACGTATGCAGAATCAGTCAAAATTTGGGGTTCATCGACGGATTATGTTTTGTCATTAATTCGCAATATTGATTGTGCGGATCTATTTCTTCAAGCCTTAAAAAATCTACATGGTTGTTTAGCTGTGGTGCCACATTTTGGTACGTGGGAGCTGTTGAATGTCTGGGTGAATCAGCATACCTCTCCTCTGATTATGTATAAGCCCAGCAAGAATCAGGATGTTGACCGTTTTATGCTTGAAGCTCGGCAACGTCTGAATGCGACACTGGTTCCAAACCGATGATTCTGGTGTACGTGCTCTGTTTAAGCATTTAAAACAGGGTGGTTTTTCTGCAATTTTGCCGGATCATGTTCCTAAAGAATCTGGTGGAATCTATTCTTATTTTTATGGTCAAAATGCACTGTCCTCTACGCTTCTTTCCAAACTTGCGGCTAAAACACAATGTTCAGTTGTAGGTTTAAGCTGTCTCAGACGTAATGATTTATCCGGCTATGATATTATTGTTACCCATCTTTCTGACGATATTTTATCGAAAGACCTACAGCTTTCTGTCGATACCTTAAATAAAGAAATGGAGCGCATGATTAATGTCGCTCCAGAACAGTATTTATGGGGATATAAACGGTTTAGGAAGATTATTGGTAATAAAAATTATTATGAAATAAAACGTTAATTTCTCCACAAACCAAAAGTTTTTAAAGTATTTTTAACCAAACGTACACCTAATATATAAGCATTAAATATTAAATTCGATATATTATTTTCCCTAACAATAGGCCCTTTATAACTAGCATAATGATTAGAAAGCACCTTAGTATGAGATTGATCAACTAAAGCATTATAAACAAAACCTAGGTCTCTATCATAACGTTCAAATCTATGAGGATATTTATCCATAACACTATGAATAGCTTTAGTATATGCCACAGGCCCAGTTACAAATAGCACACCTCTTTTCCCATAGCTATGTAATTTATAATGCCATGGTCGATAACTCAAGATATTATTTACTACTGTATTTACCACTTCCTTCAAGAAAGGAGAATTAGCCTCAGAAATAATAAACCATTGCTGATACTCACCATTTTTAATACCTAATTTATGTGTTAACTCTTCAAACAATCCAGCCCCTTCATTTACTTCCCCTTCTTCATTCTGCCATTGTGTAATAATAAAATGTTCATTAGGTTTAATAACTTCATTTAGAGGATAAACACATGTACTTTTAATATCCAAGTACACTCCACCTTCTTTATATAAAACTAAGTATCTAAATAAATCTGCTTTAGCAGCACCATAAACAGGATTAATTTTCAAATAGGCTTGTAATGTACGCTCATCAAAATTAGATTGAATATATTTATAAATATCATCATCTGTATAGAATCGATATTCCCAATCTGTATTTCTAGTTTTTAATTGACCTACAATTTCAGCAATTTCTGTTGGTAACTTTTCAGTTCTGTAAGTTTGATGAATAATTTTAGGTATAGCCATTATTTATACTCTTCCATAAATATCATCAAATCTAATAATATCATCTTCCCCAAGGTAACTACCTGATTGAACTTCAATTAATTCTAAAGGTAATTTACCTGGGTTTTCGAGTGCATGAACTTCACCCACAGGGATATACACTGACTGATTTTCAGTTAATAAAAATGTCTCTGCACCCTTAGATACTTTTGCTGTACCACTAACAACAATCCAATGTTCAGCACGGTGATGATGCATCTGCGTAGAAAGCTTTTGACCCGGCTTTACAGTAATACGCTTGACCTGATAGCGTTCAGATTGATCAATACAATCATATTTACCCCATGGACGATAAACTTCACGATGCGATGATATTTCACCTCGATCTTGTGATTTTAAATCATCAACAATCGCTTTAATTTCTTGAACTTGGTCCTTTGCAGCAATTAATATTGCATCCTGCGTATCAATAATGACCATATTATTTACACCAAGCAAAGAAACCAAGCGTTTTTCACTGTAGCAATAATTCTCACTAGATTTATGTGAAATAACATCACCTTGATAAACGTTACCTTGATGATCTTGCTCTGAAACCTCCCATAAGGCAGACCATGAACCAATATCACTCCACCCTGCATCAAGTTCAACTACAACAGCATTACTTGTTTTCTCCATCACAGCATAATCAATTGATTCTGACCTGCAATTTTTAAATTGATCGTGATCTATTCTAATAAAATCTTTATCATATTCAGTTTTAATCATTGATAGTCGGCAGTTATCTAATATATCAGTGCCATACTGCTCCAACTCATTCAAATAATGGTTCGCTTTAAAAACGAACATCCCACTATTCCACAAGTATTTTTTGGATTCTAAGTACAACTCAGCTGTCTCTCTATTCGGCTTTTCTACAAATTGCTGTATTTTAAAACCACGCTCAAATTGTGTACCTTTTTCAATATATCCATACCCTGTTTCAGGCTGCAAAGGAACAATTCCAAAAGTCACCAATTTATTCTTTTCTGCTAAAGACACCGCATCTAAAATTGCATTTTCAAATACTGCAGTATCTTTTATCAAATGATCAGCAGCTAAAATCAACAGTATTTGATTTGGCTCAGTTTTCTCTAATAATAATGCAGCTAAGGCAATTGCTGGCGCTGTATTTTTACCTTCTGGTTCCAAAATTATTGTTGCATCGATCCCTATCTCACGCATTTGCTCTGCAGCGATAAAACGATGCTCTTCATTACATATTAGAATTGGCTGATCACATTCTAAATTTTTTAAACGTAATACCGTATTCTGCAATAATGTGTAATTCGTTGAGCCAAGTTTTAAAAATTGCTTAGGACTTTGTTTTCTAGATAATGGCCAAAGACGAGTTCCACTTCCACCCGCAAGAATTACTGGTCTAATTTTTTTTGACATTTAAAGCACCATTTTGCTAAATTTTAAAGATCTTTATTTTGTTTATTCATCTGCCAAAGCATTAAATATTTATCAAATGTATAACCCATTGATGCAAATGCTAAGAACAGACCATAAGCTCCACCGAGTATATCTCCTCGAATAATATATTCACGAATAAAAGAGAATATAGATCGGAGTACAACCATCAATAGATTAACTTGTTTTCCATTATTATATTTTTCAGTCGCCCAATCATGACTATAACGAATATTTTTTAATAGAAAATGATGTAAATCATCGTTGGTTAAATGCATCAAATAACCATCTAATCTTTTGACAGGCACACCCTTTGAATCTAAAGACTCATGTACCTCTAAGCTGGAATATTGGAAATGTTCACGTGCATATAAACGAGCAAGTTTATCTGCATACCAAAAGCGTTTCTGTACTTCGATACCACAAAATTGATTTACTCGAGCGACACTAAAAACCTTATCTGTTTGTACAGGTTGACTCAGCACATTCACAATCGCTTGTCTTAAAGGCTGATCTAATCGCTCATCAGCATCTAAAACGAGAACATAATCTCCAGTCGCATAAGTCTGAGCCAATTGTCTTTGCTTACCAAAACCCTGCCAATCTACATTGACGTGCCATTTCGCATTATATTTTTCAGCTATTTCTTTTGTAGAATCAGTACTGCCTGAATCTAAGATAATAATTTCATCAACAATATCAGATACCGTATCTAAACATGCTGCCAAATGTTTAGATTCATTTTTGAGTATCATGACCAAAGATAAAGTCGACTTCTTATTCGCTTTATCAATAGGTTTTAATAGTTGCTGTTTATTATTCAGATCTAAAAAATTCTTTTCCGCTTGGTTATTTTCTAAATCGTATAAAATGGCATATTTATTAAACGTGTATTGTGTAAACAATAATGAATAAACAAAACCATATCGACCTTTTAAAAACCGACCATCAACCAAGTATTGTTTAATAAACGCCCAATTTGCATGCAATATAACAGAAACTATTGAAACATTTTTGCCACGTTGATGTCGATCAATTGCCCATGCTTTTGCATACTGTAAACGTTTATCTAGCCAAAACTGAGGTGTATCTGCCGTATGGTGTAGCATCGTTCCTTTCAAGGTTTTTGTTACTGCGCCATTCAGTTCAACTGATTCATGTACTAAATTATCATTATATTGGAACGTCTTCGGGTATAAGCGCCAATGGGCTTTTAATGCCCAATATGAATTATCAATTTCATGACCAAAGATACAATCGATTCGTTTAATACCATAAACTGTATTGGCAGGTGGCTGCGCAATCACCTCAAGAATGCTTTGCTTCAACTGAGGGGTGATTTCTTCGTCTGCATCTAGTGCTAAAACCCAGTCACCCGTTGCATAACTCTGCGCCAATTGTCGTTGCTTGCCAAAACCTTGCCAATTTGTATTTACGAACCATTGACCACCAGCAGATTCCACTAGTTGCCGACTATCATCAGTACTACCAGAATCAAGAACAATAAGCTCATCGATCCAGCCCTTTAAGGCAGGTAATGATATTGCTAAATTTTTTGCCTCATTTTTTACCATCATCACGACGCTTAAGCGGAATGGGCGAGGTTGTTGATTTAATACAAACGACATAAGATTACTGCCAAGCCTCTTTAATCCAATCTGATGGCAACACATAGCGATACCATTTACCACCACCACCATTTACTGCATCAGGTGGGTTAATTTCCCCATGGAAAACAATAATTTTTGCACCTTCGGGTTTTACTGGTGCTTTAAAGTAAGCCAAAGGTATTTTTTGCAAGCAATGATACTTATAACTTTTACACCAACTGTCAGGCCAGTAAGAGAGCTTTTTCTCTTGATCGACATACCAAGACAAATAAGCTTGCTCATTGCGGAACTTTTGACGAATTTCATCAAAATGCTCACGAAAATATGGCATCAATCCTGGAAAAGCACCCAACTTAAAACGGTAAACTGAACTATTTCCCGTAATACGCCAAGGGCGCTTCCAGTCATGAATAATCAGAAAATCCCCAGAATGGGTAAAGAAACTATCGATGTTATCAACAATCACTACATCTAAGTCTAAAAAGAGCGCATTGCCTTTTAAACCATAAAGATCTGGCTCAAACGTAGACAATTTATTCCAGCCACGTTCAGGGCTTCCCTCTGGAAGTGCTAATGGAGGAATAGGAAAACACTGTACAGCAGGATCAATGCCATCGGTACGGTCCGTTAAACACACCATTTTAAAGTCAATAGTAGTGTGGCGTTTTACCATGTTATACAAACGATTAACGTAGTCCGAACCATATTTGGTTCCCCACTTCATACACAGCACAATATTCTGATTTTGTTGCTCTGTCGTATTTAAAACGTCATCATTTTCATGTACAGACATCTTTGAAACTACCGATCTACATAGTATTTTGCATCATAACATAGTCTAGGTTTGATTGAAGATTAGAGCCATAAAATCCCCAGTAATTACACGGTAATTAAACTGAAATGTATTGTTCATTTACGTGACATCTTGCTCCTGCACCGTATTATAAAATAATTCAGAATCAACAGAATGAAAATTACAGTGGTCGGTTTAGGCTATGTTGGACTCTCTAATGCCTTGATTTTAGCGCAACAGCACTGTGTCACTGCATTTGATATCGATGAAAATCGTATTCATCAGTTAAATCAAAGAATTTCCCCAATTCAAGATAAAGACATCTCATTATTCCTAGATAATGACAACCTTCATTTTAAAGCAACATCAAATAAAATAGACAGTTACCTCAATGCTGAGGTTATTCTCATTGCAACACCCACCAATTACGACACCATCACCAATCAATTTGACACTTCAAGTGTGGAGCAAGTCATTCACGACATCCAACACACCAACCCGCTTGCGACCATCATCATTAAATCAACAGTGCCTGTCGGCTTTACACAAAGAATGCGACAGCGATTTAGCACAAACAATATTATTTTTTCGCCTGAATTCTTACGTGAAGGCAAAGCACTTCAGGATAATCTCTATCCATCTCGAATTATTATAGGCGAGCAATCAGAACGTGCAGAAACATTGGCTCAACTCTTTCTTAATAGTGCTATTAAGAAAGACTGCCCTGTACTATTTACTCACTCGACTGAAGCAGAGGCTATAAAATTATTTGCCAATACTTATCTTGCCATGCGTGTCGCTTATTTCAATGAACTTGACACCTATGCTCAAGTTTTTGATTTAGATACTCGTCAAATTATTGATGGCGTGTGTCTTGATCCGCGTATTGGAAAGTTTTACAACAATCCCTCTTTTGGCTATGGTGGATATTGCCTCCCTAAAGACACTAAACAACTTTTAGCAAATTATGAGCAAGTCCCAAGTAACTTAATTCAAGCGGTTGTAGATGCAAATAGAACCCGTAAGGATTTCATTGCTGAAACGATTATTCATAAAAATCCCAAAGTGGTTGGTATCTACCGTTTGGTCATGAAATCAGGATCTGATAATTTCCGCTCATCCGCAATTTTAGGGATTATGCGCCGAATTAAGGCGCAAGGCATTAAGGTAATTATTTACGAGCCAAATATTTCAGAAAAAAAATTTGCCAATAGTAAAATTATTCGCGATCTAAAAAAATTTAAGCAAGTCGCTGACTTAATTATTAGCAATCGTCAAACATCAGAACTAAATGACGTCCAAAATAAACTCTACACTCGAGATATTTTCGGTATCGATGACTAAACTGAAGACCAACAAAAAAGGGCTCCGAAGAGCCTTTTTTTTCACCGAATCACTTATTTTACATAAGTTAACCAGTGTGCGTATTTCGGGTCTTTACCCTTAACCGCATTAAAGAATGTGGTTTGAATTTGTTCAGTAATAGGACCACGCGTACCTGAACCGATTTCACGGTCATCATATTCACGAATAGGCGTCACTTCAGCAGCAGTACCTGTAAAGAATGCTTCATCTGCAATGTAGAATTCATCACGCGTAATACGACGTTCAACCACGTCATATCCTAGGTCTTTTGCAATCGTAATAATGGTTTGACGTGTAATACCATCAAGCGCCCCACCTGCGATATCTGGCGTATGTAAAACACCATCTTTCACCAAGAATACGTTTTCGCCAGAACCTTGACATACATAACCTTGAGGGTCGAGCAGCATTGCTTCGTCATAACCTGAATGCGCTACTTCTTGGTGAGCCAAAATCGACAAAGTGTAATTACCTGACGCTTTTGCTTTACACATCGTCACGTTTGGATGGTGATGGGTAAATGATGAAGTTTTCACACGAATACCTTTCGCCATTGCTTCGTCACCGAGGTACGCACCCCAGCTCCACGCAGCAACCACCGCATGAATGGTATTGTCTGTTGCAGCAATACCTAATTTTTCCGAACCAATAAAAATAATTGGGCGCAAGTAGCAAGACGCTAATTTATTTTCACGAACCACATCAATTTGAGCTTGCTCTAGTGTTGCTTGATCAAATGGGACTTTCATTTGATAAATTTTTGCAGAGTTCAATAAACGCTTAGTGTGTTCTTTTAAACGGAAAATAGCCGTGCCATTCGGTGTTTCATAGGCACGGACACCTTCAAACACACCCATGCTGTAGTGCAAGGTATGTGTTAGTACGTGAGTTTTTGCCTCACGCCAGTCAACCAATTGTCCATCTTGCCAAATAAAACCATCACGATCAGCCAAATTCATGACACACACTCCAAATTTATATACACAGTCATGTTACCCAATGCTCACGATTGAGCTTGGATCAATTAATCTTTGCCATAATTTGCAAACGATCACTCGGGTATCGCGCCAGTCCGCAGCATTTACTTGCATGGATTGATTCGCAAGGGCTAAACGGTGGCTCTCGGCTCGTTCACTGAGATAAGCTTGAATCAATACAGTCGCATCGTCACTGGATAAGCAACTGGCTTTTGCGGCGTCTTCAAGGATTCGTACATTGTCGGAATAATGGGCAAGATCTGGATGAGATCCGCTCCATGCCAACACAGCATACTGTGCCATAAATTCGATATCGACGATACCACCTGCGTCTTGTTTTAAATGAAAAATTCCATCTTTTTGTTGTTCTTTAGAAGAACCCAAATGGTCTTTCATTTTTTGACGCATCTTCAGCACTTCTGCGCGAACATTTTCTTCATCTCGTGGCTGCGTCAAAATCCGACAGCGCAATGCTTCAAACTTATCACGCAAACTTGGCTCACCCGCAATCGAGCGAGCACGTACCAATGCTTGATGCTCCCAGACCCATGCATTTTTCAACTGATATTGCTCAAAGGCTTTTAAACTGGTGACCAAGACCCCCGCTTCACCCGATGGGCGTAAGCGCGTATCGATTTCATAAACCCGACCATCGAGGGTCTGCGTAGTCATCAGCGACATAAATTTCTGTGCAACACGCATTGCAAACTCGAATCCACTGATTGACTTCAACCCATCAGTATCGGCTTGCTCATCCATATAATGAATAAAGACCAGATCTAAGTCCGAGCCATAACCCAGCTCAATCCCACCAACTTTGCCATAACCTACAACAGCAAATGCCAAATGATCGATCGAACAGCGCTGTCCTTCAACATCGAGCGGATAACCATGCTTTTTTGCCGTAATTTGGTAAGCCAAATTTAAAGTTGTACTGACCGAAACTTCTGCAATATCGGTCAAAGCATCGGATACTTTCATCAACGGACTTTCAGCCAAGACATCACTGGCTGCAACCGCCAATACATTGGATTTTTTAAATAGGCGCAGCACACGCATCAAATCTTCAACGTCATCAAGCTCAATACGAAGCAACTGTTGACGCAGCGAATCTTCCAAATCTTGACGGCGCGGCAGCTCAAAGTCCATTGACAAAAATTCATCCAAGAGTACTGGATAATGGGTCAATTCTTCACAAATCCATGGACTTACGGTTGCCATTTTCACTAAGCGCTGTAACGCCCCTTTACTCTCAATCAACATGACCAAATATACGGTACGTCGCATCACCGACTCGACCAAGGGCATAAGGCGTAGCAGCGCGGCTTGCGGCTTATCTGACTGTAAAATCGCTTCAATCAAATGCGGCCAAAACATTTTTAAACGCTGCACCGCTTTTGCAGGCAGTTTTTTTAGCGCATGACCATTCCAAAATTCATGAATGAGGTTTTTTGCATTCGCATCCAACACCTCATTTAAACGCGCTTCTAACTGACTAAAGCTTTCTACGAAAGGGTCATGTTCTTTTTCTTTAATTAAATGCTCAAATTGGTAAATAACTTTGGCGCGCTTTTGGTTTAAGTGCTCAATAAATGCATCCCAACTAACAAAACCCAAGGTGTCAATCATCCTTTGTCTGAGTTCTGGTTCTGTTGGCAAAGACTGGGTCTGTTGATCATTTAAGGCTTGAATTGCATGCTCTACACGGCGCAGAAATAAATAAGCATCTTCCAGCTCACTGACCGCCTGACCATCCAGCAAACCCACTTCACCCAAATGATGCAAGCTCACTAAACATTGACGGTCTTGTAATTCTAATTTTGCCCCGCCATAAATTAGCTGAAAAACTTGCACAATAAATTCGACTTCACGAATACCGCCCGCACCCAGCTTAATATCATCTTCGATATTACGGCGTAATACTTCACGCTCAATCATGGCTTTCATTTCGCGCATGGCTTCAAAAGCGGTGTAATCGACATACTTACGGAACACGAAAGGACGAGTCATGTCCAACAACTCATCCCCCTCTTTGCCCCCTGTCACAATCCGTGCCTTAATCCACGCATAGCGCTCCCACTCGCGCCCATGCTGGCTTAAATACTTCTCCAGCGCCGCATGACTAATCGCCAATGCAGAACCATCGCCCCAAGGACGCAAGCGCATATCCACACGGAAGACAAAACCATCAGCCGTGATATGGTCCAACAAGTAAATGAGCTTCTGACCCCACAAAATGCAAAACTGTTGTACATCGATGCATTTACGACCATCGGTTTCACCTTGCTCATCAAAGGCAAAAATCAAGTCGATATCACTGGATAGATTCAGCTCTTGTGCACCGAGCTTCCCCATCGCGACCACAATTAAGTCTTGAATTTTATGGTTATAGCCCACAGGCTGACCATGTTTAGCCACCAATGGCGCTAAGGCAAACGCTTTTGCCACACAAATGGCTGCATCAGCAAAATCAGATAACTCCCGCGTTAGCGTCATCACATCGATCAGTTGATTGGCATCCTGCCAAATCCAGCGAAACATTAAACGCGCACGTAAAATTCGGATGGTGCGCATCCATGTAGTTTCATCACTGATCTCTTTTAAGGTGTTTTGAACGACATCGAAAATTTGTTCGGTGGTCAATGGCTGAGAAAATTGATCAATTGCATAATCTTGTTCAAGATAAACCTGATGTATAGATAGGACTTGTTCCGCATATTGACTTGCGCGCAATGTCTTTTGCAATTGCTCAGCATTCATGATCGACTCTTTCGGATTGTTTTGGTTATTTATAACAGCAGATCATGAGATTAGGCGAATTATTTTATAAGAAAAGTATGATTATTCACTAAATTCTTGCTGGGATGTCTCGAGTGACAATGCTTGATGTGCGCTGTTCGAACGTGGCAGGCTGACGATAAAAGTTGAACCGACGCCTTCTTTCGATGTGACTGAAATTTCACCTTTATTCAAATCAACAAAACGCTTACACAACACCAGACCTAGACCCGTACCTTTCTCCCCCGCTGTCCCCTTAAAACTAACGGTTAGTTTCGGTTCAAACAACGATTCGATTTGCCCCAATGTCATACCTAGACCCGTATCTTGAATGTAGATATCGATAAAATCATCACGTTGTTTGGCATCAATCGTCACAACACCTTCGCCATGCATATGGGTAAATTTCAGCGCATTTGAGACCAAGTTTTGGATCACCGAGGTCACCATATTGATATCTGCAAAAATTTTTAAATCATCGGGTACACGGTCAATCAGTTGAATATTTTTATTGATAGCCAACGCATGCAACACATCAAAAACAATTTGAGATGATTGCTTAAGTTTGTAATGGATGGGGTGATAAACAAAACGTCCACCCTCTGCCATCGCCCAATTCAGTAAACTCTCCAGCAAGCTATAAGTCGACTGTGCGGTATCATGCAGATAATCTGCAATGCTTTGCACACCAGACTCATCCAAACTTTTACGCTCTTCAGCCAACACTTCTGAGAAACCAATTAAGCCATGAAAAGGGGCTCTTAAATCATGTGCAATAATTTGGAAAAATTTGGTTTTACTGACATTCATGGCCACCTGTTGTTCATACAACTCTTTGAGCTCCGCATTTTCCATACGCAAATGCAGCAGATTGAGAAAACCAGAGGCCAGTTCATAGACATTTTCTACAGCATCCTGCGTAAAAGCGTCCAACTGTTCATCAAAGAAAATCACTTGCCCTACAGATTTATCCGATGCCTTTAAATCCAATGCGATGATACGGCGATGTTTAAAGCCTAGAGCACTCACCTGCTGAGAAAGATGATGATATTGACGATGGCGAGCATCAATCGTGATATCACCTTCAAAATGGGTAGAAAAATTGGCTTCAACGGGTAACTGAAAAGCATTGAATGCATGTTTGCCCGCATACCAACTATAGGGTTCATTGCTAAACGTTAAAATTGCGGCATGTGCACCTAAAATTTTTCGCGCAAATTTGAGAAAGCTCTTAATTTTATTGTCATTACTGTTCACGCCCAACAATAAAGATAAGTGACAAGCACTTAACTGTTCTGTATCAGACCCGATATCTAGCAATTGAATACCCATTTCTGCCTCATCTTTTGTGATTTTCGGCACAAACCTATTATTTACTTGTATTTATTAGCAAATTTTCAACATTAAAACAATATAAAAATACAACAATACAAGCGTGGCATTTAACAAAAAAATCAATTATGTCAGAATTTTATCTTGTGATTACTTTCTATTTTTGAAAACTCGTTATTTATCAGAAGGATTAAAACAAAATTGTGAGTCCATCATATGAGGACATAATTAAGCAAACCCGCAACAAACATTCAATTGCTTTAAGCCATCTGTAATGTTTTATGGCGATTTGATTCAAATCTTAAATTTCAGGCAATAAAAAACCCAAGACTGAATATGCTTGGGTTTTTTAATATCTTGGTCCCGAGGGTCGGACTCGAACCGACACGTCATCTCTGACAGCGGATTTTGAGTCCGCCGCGTCTACCAATTTCACCACCTCGGGAAGGTGTTGATGCGTATATTAAACTTTTTGAAAAACTTGTCAACGCAAGTTGATAGTGATTGGCTATTTTTAAGTCACATTTGTTTTTTTAGCTTTATATTTGTGCAATTTCAGCGTTTTTCAACAAAAACGCATATACTAAGCGCAATTTTGACCTCCCTTATTTTGACGCTGCTTTCCCATCATGCAACTTTCTGATTTTAATTTCGACCTCCCTGATGAACTCATTGCCCGTTATCCTTTAGACACACGCAGTGCTTCTCGACTATTACACCTCGATGCTCAAGGTCAGCATCATGACTTTCAATTCACCGACATTTTAGATTTGCTCGATGCAGGTGATTTACTGGTCTTAAATGACACCAAAGTGATGAAAGCACGCCTCAAAGGCAAACGTGCCAGCGGTGGAGCTGTCGAGGTTCTGGTAGAACGCATGCAAGATGCATTTATTGCACACTGTCACATCAAAGCTAGTAACACACCCAAAGCGGGTGCTGAGCTCTTTATTGGCCCAGATGCCGTTAAAGTCACGGTACTAGGTCGTCATGAAAATTTATTTATTGTGGAGTTTTCTCAGCCAATTTTAACGGTGCTAGATTTATACGGACAACTTCCGATCCCTCCCTACTTCAACCGTGAAGCTGAAGCCATTGATACCGAGCGTTATCAAACAGTATTTAATGATCCAACCAAGTTAGCCAGTGTCGCTGCACCTACCGCAAGCTTACACTTCGACCAAAAGCTGTTGGATCAACTTGAAGCCAAAGGTATTCAGAAAACCTTTGTCACTTTACACGTGGGTGCTGGTACCTTTCTGCCTGTACGTACCGATGATATTGCCAATCACATTATGCACAGTGAATGGTGTGATGTTCCAGAGCACGCGGTTGAGCTGATTCGCCAAACCAAAGCTCGTGGTAACAAGGTCATTTCTGTTGGAACAACTGCCACCCGTGCCGTAGAAAGTGCGGCTCAAGCGCATCAGGGTGAACTCAAAGCATGGACGGGAGATACTCAAATTTTTATCTATCCAGGTTATGAGTTCAAAGTGGTGGATCGTCTTATCACCAACTTCCATCTGCCTGAATCGACCCTCTTGATGTTAGTTTCAGCACTGTCAAATCGTGATAATATTTTGGCAGCTTATCAACATGCGGTAGCCAACCAGTATCGCTTCTTTAGTTATGGCGATGCCATGTTAGTCGACCAACTTCAACCCAAATAAGAACCTCACATGCCTATCGATACAATCAAGCATTCCATTCATATTCGACGTAAAAAGAATAAAGTTGTGTTTGATAATATCGACAGGCTTTGGGACATCGGCCGAGGGGCAGATTCGGCACAAGACATTCTTGACCAACTGCACCCTTGGAATGCCCCGATTACCCTGAAATTTGAAAATGTGCTGCCTATTCTACTTGGAATAGTCGGCATTTTTTTTATTATGCCAGTGTTCTTTGCTGGAGAGCATATTTGGACCTTATTCAGCTTTTTATTTGGCTTAGGCTGCCTGCTTTGGGCCTATTTAAGTTATGAGCAAGATGATCCGCTTGAAGAGGTCACCGACTATTTAGAAAAACAAATTATTCATAAAAAATACCTGCTCAATGAGTTTACCCCTCCGCAGCATATTGGCGTGGCCCTACAACCTGCATTTTTTATTGCCCATTTAAAGCAGCTGTTTCCAATTTTTAATCAAGGCACCATCAGCAATGATATTCCTTACTACGCCAGTACCACTTGGCAGGATGAAGAAGGACAACAACATCAAGTTTTGCTTTTTCAATACCACTTTGTCGATGAAATTCGCGTGCGTGATAAAGATGGTAATGAGTTAAAAGTTAAAGAAGTGCATAAAGACTTATGGGGATGTTTTGTCTTTGAAGTACCCACACAAGGACTCGCAATTACCGCATACAATAAAAAATTCTATTATCCTTATAGTTTTCCATGGCATAGCAGTGATATTCAGATTAACCAGAAACTCAAATTTTTTGGTACTGACCAAATGCAGATGGCCAAACTCCTCTCCCCTGCATTTGTGCTGCGTACTGCCGATTTTTTCCGTTCTCGTGAAGGCGATTTACTTTTTCATCCTGAAAAAAATATCTTGTGCTATATCAGCCCACAAAACCTGTTTGAAATATCCAGCAAAGCAAAAAAAATCAATGACATTTCGACATTGCGTGGACACTTACGCACTTTTAAATTACCTTATCTAGAGCGCTTAGAATCTGATCTAACGCAATTTTTAAAATAATGACATTTTGCCGTTTGAGGACTGTATGGGGCTATTGATTTTCTTATTGATTATTATTGCAATCGTGTTTGGCGTAATCGTCATTCGCAATAATATTGTGCGACACCACAATGCAACCATTCGCGCATGGTCGGATGTAGCAACCTATGAGCGTCAGAAAATAAAAATTCTAGATGGCTTAGAACCTTTGGTCGAACAATACTCTAGCTTTGAAAAAGGCACCTTGGAAAAAGTCACTGAGCTCCGTCAAAACATTCTAAACCTGAACTTAAACAATACAGATGTCAATCAGCTACAGCGCATCGAAGCATTAAACCAAGAGCTAATGCGTAGCCTCAATGTTGTGGTCGAAAACTACCCTGAACTTAAAGCCAATGATATTTATCTAAAGATGATGAATGAAATTGAAGAGCAAAATGAAAATGTCGGTGCTGCGATCAGCATCTTTAACCGCAATGTCGAACTGTTTAACAACCACATTCAAGTTTTTCCAAACAACATTGTCAACACCATGACCGTGGGTAAAAAAGCGGTACGTCCTTTCCGCGACGTGACTGCACTACAAAATTTTGATTACCGTCCAAATTTCAATTAAAGCCGTAATGAGCCAAAGGTATATTTAAAGGTCCTCCGATGAGTGCCTTTTTCATCTCCTGTGTTATTTTTTCCAGCAAAGCCTCCCATCACATCTAACACCACTCCACAGCATCAACACAACTTTAAACAACCGTAACCAGCTACGATTCAACTTAAAAAGCTTTGCTTTAAAAGTGTTACAACACTGGTGTTTATTTGCATAATCAAGGAAAATAGCCTCCTTTTAGCGGCGAACTGTTTTTTCGCTCTTGCACTGCAAGCAGAGCAGTGCTTTGCTCTTGTTCAGGATATTTTATGAAGTTTGAAAAATTAGGTCAGTCGGGTCGCGCCCGTCGTGGTCGTTTAACTTTAGAGCATGGTGTGGTTGAAACCCCTGTGTTCATGCCTGTCGGTACTTATGGTACGGTGAAAGGCATGCTCCCGCGTGACATTGAAGACATCAAAGCGCAAATTATTTTAGGTAACACCTTCCATCTTTACCTACGCCCTGGCCTTGAAGTGATTAAAGAGCACGGCGGTCTGCATAAATTCATGAAGTGGGATAAGCCCATTCTGACCGATTCAGGCGGCTTCCAAGTCTTCAGTTTGGGCGCGATGCGTAAAATTAAAGAAGATGGCGTAACGTTCCGCTCTCCAATTGACGGTTCTAAAGTATTTTTGTCTCCTGAAATCTCAATGGACATCCAACATACATTGAACTCAGATATCGTGATGATTTTTGACGAATGTACGCCTTATCCTGCAACGCATGAAGAAGCGCAAAAGTCGCTACAATTGTCATTGCGTTGGGCAAAGCGTTGTAAGACTCAGCATCATGATGTGCTTGAAAATAAAAATGCGCTATTCGGCATTATTCAAGGCGGTATGTATGAAGACTTACGTGATGAGTCTTTAAAAGGCTTGCTTGAAGTGGGTTTTGACGGTTATGCCATTGGTGGGCTGTCCGTCGGTGAACCGAAAGAAGAAATGATTAAAGTGCTGGATTATCTTCCAGAAAAAATGCCAGCAGACAAACCGCGCTACCTGATGGGCGTGGGTAAACCTGAAGACATCGTGGAAGGCATCCGCCGTGGCGTCGATATGTTTGACTGTGTCATGCCTACACGTAATGCCCGAAATGGACATTATTTTGTGACCGACGGTTTAGTGCGAATCCGTAACAGTAAATACCGTCATGATCAAAGTCCGCTTGATCCACACTGTGACTGTTATACCTGTACAAACTTTACTCGCGCGTACTTATTCCATTTGGAAAAATGTGGCGAGATGCTAGGTTCAATGCTCGGTACTATTCATAACTTACGTTACTACCAACGCTTTACTCAAGACATTCGTGATGCATTGGATAATGATCGCTTTGATGCCTTTGTTGAAGATTTTTATGCACGTCGTGGTTTAGAAGTTCCACCTTGCCCCCAAGATTAATTGTTGTGAGCATTTGCGCTTGGTAAAAAGACAAGGTAAATTGCAGAACAAGTCTATTTATGATCAATTCGTTGGTCACCGTTTTTTTAGTTTAGGAATTTGAAATGAGCCTTTTTATTTCTACAGCTCACGCAGCGGGTGAAGCTGCACAACAACCAAGTATGGTCGCAAACTTATTGATGATTGCTGTTTTTATTGCAATCTTCTATTTCTTAATTTGGCGCCCTCAAGCAAAACGTGCTAAAGAGCACCGCTCTTTGGTTGAAAGTCTTGGCGTAGGCAGCGAAGTGGTATTTGCTGGTGGCTTAATGGGTAAAATCACTAAACTCGAAGGTGACTTTGCAGTGGTTGAACTGAGCCGTGGTGTAGACGTAAAAATTCAACGCGCAAGTGTGATTTCAGTTCTTCCTGAAGGCACATTAAATAACCTTTAATCAAAAAAATTAGTCGTGCATCCGCACGACTTTTTTCATTTTAAGAAGAAAACAAATGCGTTACCCAGCATGGAAATATCTACTGATTCTCGTGGTTTTGACGATCAGTACATTATATGCCCTGCCTAGTTTGTATCCGGATGAGCCTGCGGTTCAAATTTCTGGTGCCAAAGCTGGTACCCAAATTGACCAAAGCATCGTACAAAAAGCAGAGCAGATTTTAAAATCTGAAAGTATTTCAAGCCATGACAACAGTTTTAGCAATAATGCTGCACTGTTACGTCTTGACTCTAGCGAAGCACAATTAAAAGCCAAAGAAGCGTTACGTCGTGGCCTTGGTGATGACTATGTTGTCGCGTTGAACTTGGCGCCAACCACGCCAGAGTGGCTACAAAAAATTGGTGCAAAACCAATGAAGCTCGGTCTGGACTTACGTGGTGGTGTTCACTTCTTATTAGAAGTGGATATGGATAAAGCGATTGCTCAACGCATGGAAACCTCTGCGACTGATTTACGTCGTCAGTTCCGTGACAACAAAATTAAATTTAACAGCCTTGCATTAAACAACAACACCATTACCGTTCAGTTCGCCAACAATGATGATCGTACTGCGGCTCAAGACTACTTACGTAGCAATGGTAATGAATTTAATCAGCAAGCGGTCGCAACTGCGACAGGTTCAACCTTACGTTTAACCTATACCGATGTTCGCCGCCAAGAAATTCAATCTTATGCCGTGAACCAAAACTTAACCACTTTACGTAACCGTATTAACGAGTTAGGTGTGGCAGAAGCCTTGGTACAAACACAAGGTAGTAACCGCATCGTGGTTGAGCTTCCAGGTGTTCAGGACACTGCTGAAGCAAAACGTGTCTTGGGTCGTACAGCAAACCTAGAGTTCCGTTTGGTCTCTGACCAAAATGACCAAGTGATTGACCCTTATACCGGCAAGAGCAATGGTCAACCGCTTCCACCAGGAACCGAACTTTTTGCATATCAGTCTTTAGACAGCGGACGTGAATTACTTTTAAACCGTAACCGTATTTTAACGGGTGAACGTGTTCAAAACGCATCAAGTGGCTTTAGCCAAGACACTGGCGGTGCTGAGGTAAACATTACCTTAGACACAGCAGGTGGCAAACTGATGGCCGATGCAACCCGTAATGCGGTGGGTAAGCGTATGGCTGTGTTGTTCATTGAAAATAAACAACGTATTAGCTATATCACCGATCCTGCGACTGGTGCGCAAACCGAAGTCCGTACACCCTATGCAGAGTCTGTCGTGATTAATGCTGCAACTATTCAAGCAGTCCTCGGCTCTCAATTCCGTATTACGGGTCTAGATTCACCTCAAGAAGCGTCTGAACTTGCACTAATGCTACGTGCTGGTGCACTTGCTGCGCCAATGTACTTTGTTGAAGAACGTGTAGTGGGCCCAAGCCTCGGTCAAGAAAACATTGATAAAGGTGTGCTATCAACTCAAATCGGCTTCTTACTTGTCGCGATCTGGATGGTAGTCTTCTTCCGTCTCTTTGGCTTAATTGCTAACTTTGCCTTGGTCTTCAACTTAGCCATGATTCTAACAGTCATGTCTTGGATTGGTGCTTCCCTCACCCTGCCGGGTATTGCGGGTATCGTGATTACCATTGGTATGGCGGTCGATGCCAACGTCTTGATCTGTGAGCGAATACGTGAAGAAATGAAGTGGGGAGCATCACCCAAACAAGCCATTGTGGCGGGTTATGACCGTGCTTATAACACCATTTTCGACTCAAACTTAACCACATTCTTGGTTGCGTTTATCCTATTTGCTATCGGTACAGGCCCAATTAAAGGCTTCGCTGTGACCTTAATGATCGGTATTATCTGCTCTATGTTTACTGCTATTACAGTAACACGTGCGATTGTACAGCTCATTTATGGCAAAAAACGTAACTTGAAAAAGTTGAGCATATAAGGAGATCGATGATGACTGATGTGACTCAACAAGATTCAAAAAAATACGGCCGTCCAGATGATGAACGTGTGATTGATTTTATGAAGATTGCGCTGCCTGCAGCCATTCTTTCTATTGTCTTAACCATCGGCAGCCTATTCTTTATTTTCACCAAGGGTCTTAACTTAGGTTTAGACTTTACTGGTGGTATTTCTGCCGAACTAAACTATAGCAAACCCGTGAAGTCAGCCGATGTCTCTGCTGCACTAACCAAAGCAGGTTTTCATGACCCTGTGGTACAAACCATTGGTTCAGATCGTGATTTGATTGTACGTATGCCTGTACAAGAAGATACAGCGGCAGAAGACTTAACCAAAACCATTACCCAAGCTGTACAGCTACCGGGTAACTCAGCCTCAGTTAACAAAGTTGATGTGGTGGGTGGACAAGTCGGCAATGAACTCTACATTCGCTCAGCGGGTGCTGTGGCTTTAGCATTACTGCTGATGTTGGTCTACGTAACGATTCGCTTTGAATTCAAACTGGCGATGGGTGCGGTACTGTCTTTGTTCCATGACGTGGTGGTCACCATCGGTATTTTTGCCATGATGCAGTGGCCATTTGACTTAACTGTATTGGCTGCAATTCTGGCTCTGATTGGTTTCTCACTGAATGACAACATTGTCGTTTCGGATCGTATTCGTGAAAACTTCCGTAAGATTCGTGGTGCTTCGCCTTTAGAGATCGTTAACATCGCTTTAACTGAGACCCTACGTCGTACCATTCACACCTCAATGACTTTATTATTGGTGGTTATCTCGATGATGATCCTCGGTGGTGATGGCCTTAAATGGTTCTCTGTTGCAATGTTTGTGGGCGTTTTTGTGGGTACCTACTCTTCAATCTACATCGGTACAGCTTTTGCTTTATGGCGTGGCTTAAACCGTCAAGACTTCATTGTTCAAGTGAAACCTGAGTTTGAAGAAGAAAATGAAATTCCATAAATGCATACCATAGTGTGAAAAAGAAAGCCTCTCAATCGAGAGGCTTTTTTATGTCGGTGAGAAGGTGTTGTACCAGCTCAATCTGAGGCAACGCATAGCCACGGCAGGACTGTTCTGCCCGCCAAGCCACGGTCAACATCACATCTCCCAACTCAAAATTTTGATAGGCAAAACTCCCAATCAGCGGATGACTACACATGCCGCCATTATGCGTTGGATGTGCTTGAGTGTTCAGTTCATTTAAGTTTAAACGAATGCCTAAACCTGATGCTTTAAGCACAGCTTCTTTGGTGGTCCAGACCTTAAACCAGTATGCTTTGTCCTGATCATACTGTTGCCACACGCGAAGTTCCTCTACGTGAAAAGCATGTTTAGCCAAAGCCTCAAAGCGGACTTTTCGGCTTAACTCCTCCACGTCCACGCCTAGATCCTGCATCCGCTCACTCGTAGCTAAAGCGTAGTAGTTTTGGCTATGACTATGATTGAAATGAAAAGAAGGTTGATCAAGTAAATAAGGTTTACCTGTCTCACTCAGCGCAATGGAGTGATCATCCACAATCATCTGCCGTTGTTCGGATAAGCATTGATTGCGATATTGATAAATGGCTTGTTTTCGCTGTGCAATTTGCTCAACACGTGACAGGCTGTGATCGACCTGCACAATGTCCTCAATCTTTTTCAGCTCAACACGTATTGTCCTTGCCACTTTGTCTTCCTATCATGGTTTCATGCATCATAAAATAAAAAAGCCCAAAGATCACTTTGGGCTTTTCAGCATTAAAATTTCAATGCCTGATTAGCGTTTGAATTTCTTCTCAGCTTTCTTAAACTTCTGAACATAACGACGCTTACGTGCTGCTGTACGTTCATCCACCTGTGACTTACGTCCTTCAAATGGGTTTTCAGAGGTTTTAAACTCAATACGTACTGGCGTACCTTCAAGTTTGTACACTTTACGGAATACGTTTTCTAAATAACGACGATAATCCGCAGGCGTTTTATCAACTTTGTTACCATGCACTACAATCGTTGGTGGATTTTGACCACCCATATGTGCATAACGCATTTTAATACGACGACCACCGACCATTGGCGGTTGGTGCGCATCCGTAGCATCACTTAAAATTTGTGTGATTTTTGCAGGCGAAACTTTCAAATGGGACGAATCATAAGCACGGTGAATCGATGGATATAGATCCCCGACACCCGTACCATGCAATGCAGAAATTAAATGTACTTTTGCCCAAGGAATAAAGTCAAAGCGACGATCGACATCCAATTTACATTGTTTACGATCATACTCGGACATGTTGTCCCATTTGTTAATCGCAATCACCATCGCTCGGCCCGCTTCAAGCGCGTAACCAATCAAATGTAGATCTTGCTCAACCACACCTTCACGTGCATCAAGTACAACCACGATAACATGGGCATCTTTAATGGCCTGTAGCGTTTTCACAATTGAGAACTTCTCAATCATTTCATCGACTTTACCTTTACGGCGCACACCCGCAGTATCGATTAAGGTGTACTGACGGCCATCACGTTCATACGGGATATAGATCGAGTCGCGGGTTGTCCCCGGTTGGTCAAATGCAACTACACGCTCTTCACCCAACAAACGGTTCACTAGCGTCGATTTACCAACGTTTGGACGACCAATAATCGCTAAACGTAAGCCAGTGTTTTTGTCGTGCTCATCTGCATCTTCATCTTCAGGCACACTTGAAAGCACATCTTCAAGCATTTGCTGTACACCACGACCATGGCTCGCAGCCACTTGCATAGGTTCGCCCATACCCAACTTGTAAAATTCAACAAGTGCAGCTTCGGCATGTACACCATCAACTTTATTCGCTACAAGGTAAACTTTCTTACCAAGTGTACGCAGCTCACGCGCAATTTGCTCATCCGATGCGAGCAGGCCTGCGCGTGCATCGACTACGAAGACAATAATATCGGCTTCATTAATGGCTGTTTTAGACTGTTCCGCCATGTAAGAGTCGATACCGCCTTCATTTTCGCCAATACCACCAGTATCAACCACAATGAAAGACTTATTTTGAAATACAGCATCACCATATTTACGGTCACGAGTCAGACCGGCAAAGTCAGCAACAAGCGCGTCTCGGCTTTTGGTGATCTGGTTAAATAGCGTTGATTTTCCGACGTTCGGACGACCAATGAGCGCAATTACGGGTTTCATAGATTAACCTTTATTCAAGATCAGCCAGTGAGACTGGTCTGAACATCAGAAACTGGAAGAAAATTAGGTGAAAAACCTGAATAAAAACTCGGGGTTTTGACTAAGCAAACACCCCGAGGAATTTAAAAAAATACGAATTTCGACTAGTTTAACATAAGTCGAACAGAATTAACGATTCTGCCAAATGCTTAATGCACCCTTTCGTGTCGCAACATAGAGCTGATCATCAATCACACGTAAAGTACGCACTTCTCCAGACGTCTTCGCACGACCGATCAACTCACCTGTCGCAGGGTTCAGCATATGCAATACACCATCTAGATCACCGACAATCAAGTCTTGGCCCAACATCACTGGATTACTCAATTGGCGGTTCAGCAAGCTGTCATTTTCCCAAAGCTTTTGACCCGTGCTAATTTCATAAGCCACTAACTTGCCGTCAGTTTGTGCCACGAATACACCATTACCCACCACTTCAGGGCGCTGCGTACTACTCGAATCTTCACTCCACACCACTTGCTGTGAAGCCAAATCTGTCATGGTCACTTGACCTTGATAGCTGGTCGTAATCAAGTACTGACCTGCCACTACAGGATCACCATCAACATCATTCAAACGTTGAATATCCGAACGACCATCCGATACAGCTACACGACGCTGCATACGTGGCACGCCAGTAAGCACATCTAAAGCATAAACATAGGCATTAGCTGAAGAAATCAGCACTGTACGCGCATCGACAGGAACAGGCGCTGCATTACCACGTAAGCTAAGTTGTACATTCGGTAAATTATAGGTCCACACTTGCTGACCTGTTGCCAAATCATGCGCAAAAACAGTGCCATCATTACTGACAGAAATGACACGACCAGCTTGAATCAATGATGGTGCAAGAAGTGCACCTGTTAATTGTGCAGTCCATTTTTGCTCACCAGTTGCCTGATCTAAAGCAAACAATTGACCTTTGGCGTTACCTACAATGACATGACCATCGGCAGCTTCAACGCCTGAACTCAAACCGGCTTTAGATACTTCTTTCTGCCATAGTTTTTGTTTGCCTTGATACGCCGTTACGACACCTTTAGGGTCAAGTGCAAAAACTACACCGTTGTCTGCATCTAGGCGTAAACGTAAAGGATCAGCAGTCGAAGTTGAAGACACACTTTGAGAAAATACAGGAGTCAGAGTTTTCGCCTGCGTCAGTTTTGGAAGTGGATTCGGCTTAACTTCTTCTACTTTTCCGCTACTTGCACAACCCGCAAGCGCTAAAGTTAATACGGTTAATGCGCACGAAATTTTGTATTTTCTATTCATTCAGTTTCTTCCGCTGCTGTTTCTATAAGTGGACGTTCGATTTCAGGATCATCAACTAAAATACCAACACTTTCGAGTTTAATTTGTAAAATTTGACGTTCTTGTTTACGTTCAACCAACTGATCCCATGCACTTTGGTAGGCTTTTTTCGCATTATCGATGTCGTTTTTAGCCACATAGACATCACCCAAAGCTTCATCGGCTGTCGCTTTAAAAGCAGGATCTTTTACCAATGCAAGGTTTTTAATCGCATCATCAAACTTCTTTTGTGCCAATTGTGCATACGCTAAACGCAATTTCACAATTTGCACTAAGCCGTCGTCATCCACTTTCGAGTTTTCAACTTTCTTCAACGCTTTTTCAGCACTAGCATAATCCGCTTTGTCATAGGCCAACTTTGCCATCAACAATTGCGTTTGAATGGCCTGCGCCGAATCTGGGGCTTCTTTCACAATTTTGTCCGCAGTTGCAGACAAGGCTGTAAATGCATCGCCTTGCGTTGCACGTGCTTCATCCATCAATTGCTGAACTTTAGCCGTGTTCATTTGGTTCTCGGCCAAAGTTTTCTTCTGCCAGTATTGCCATCCAAAAAAGGCAATCAGCGCAATTAAAATCCCACTAATAATGGCTGAACCATATTTCTTAGTGAAAGACTTTAAACTATCAAGTTGTTCTTCATCACTTAATGCGCTCATGTGACTACCCTTTCCTTATATTTTGGCTTATTTTGAAGAAAATTTTTCAATCATAAATGGCACGATGTCATCCACCGCAACCAAAGTTTGTTCAGCTGTCGCCAACTCTTTTACGGCAAACTGCGCAGCTTCCACCTCGCGCTCACCCAAAATGAGGGCAAACAATGCGCCAGACTGATCCGCTTTTTTCATTTGCGACTTCATTGAACCATGTGATCCAACTTTCAAACGAAGCGTGCTTGATGCAGCATCTAACTGGTTACGAATTTGTTCTGCAAGAACCAAAGCTTTGCCTTGAGAAGCGGGATCTGCCAACAAAAACATTTCACAGTCACGTACAGGTGTAGCGTCTTCCACTTGTTCAAGCAACAACAACAGACGTTCCATGCCCATCGCAAAACCAACTGCAGGTACAGACTGATCGGCCTTGCCTTTAAACTGACCCACTAAGCCATCGTAACGACCGCCCGCACACACTGTGCCTTGTGAACCTAAATGCGTGGTGGTCCACTCAAATACAGTTTTATTGTAATAATCTAAGCCACGCACCAGTTTTTGGTTAATCACGAAGCTCACACCTGCATCAGTTAAATATTGCTGCAAAGTTGCAAAGTGCTGTAGTGTCTCCTCCCCCATAAAGTCATGCAACTTCGGCGCATTTTCTAAAATGGCTTGAGTTTTGGCATCTTTAGAGTCAAGGATACGTAGTGGGTTGGTGGTTAAACGACGCTGTGAATCTTCATCTAAATCATTTTTATGTGATTCTAAGAACTCCACCAATGCCGCACGATAAGCTGCACGCTCATCAGACTCACCGAGAGTATTCAACTCAAGTTGAACTTTATCTGCTACACCCATGCGTTTCCACAGACGTGCCGTCATCAAAATCAGCTCAGCATCCATATCTGGGGTTGCCACACCAAAGGTTTCCACGCCGAACTGGTGGAACTGACGGTAACGACCCTTTTGCGGCTTTTCATAACGGAACATCGGCCCGATATACCAGACACGAGGCGTCGCACCTCGAAGCGAGTTATGCTCCAGCATGGCGCGTACACAGCCTGCTGTTCCTTCAGGACGCAAAGTCAAAGACTCAGGCGGATTACCTTTGTCCAAGAAGGTGTACATTTCTTTTTCAACGATATCCGTTGCATCACCAATTGAACGTTTGAACAAATTGGTTTGTTCAACAATAGGCAAACGAATTTGCTGGTAGCCATACGCATCCATCAATGATGCGAGATGCTGTTCAAGACGTCTCCACGCTGGTGTTTGCGTAGGAAGAATGTCATTAAAACCTTTGATTGCGACAATTGAACTCATGATGAACTACGGATGATCTCTTTAGATTTAGCTTCTTCAAGCTCTGAAACACGCTGACGAACCATCGTTTCGATTTCGTCAACCAACTGATTTGTGTCAATTAAATGGCTCTTTTCACCATTACGATACACCAGTGAGCGTGGACTTGCACCAACTACACCAATATCGGCTTCTTTGGCTTCACCCGGACCATTCACTTTACACCCAATCACCGACACATCCATTGGGGTACGAATATCTTCTAAACGCTCTTCTAAGGCTTGCATCACTGAAATCACGTTAAACTCTTGACGTGAACAGCTTGGACAAGCAATGAAGTTAATGCCATTTGAGCGAAGACTGAGTGATTTTAAAATATCAAAACCAATCTTAATCTCTTCTTCAGGTTCCGCTGCCAAGGAAATACGCATGGTGTCACCAATGCCATCCAACAACAAACCGCCCAATGCAATCGCAGACTTCACTGAACCCGTACGGTAAATTCCAGCTTCCGTCACACCCAGGTGTAACGGATTATCAATTTGCTGTGAAAGTAGGCGATAAGCATCCATGGTTAAAAACACATTGGATGCTTTCACTGAAACTTTGAATTCGTGAAAATCTAAACGATCTAGAATATCAATATGGCGCATCGCCGACTCAAGCAAAGCCTGACCTGTTGGCTCACCATATTTCTTTTGAATATCTTTTTCCAGTGAACCTGCATTCACCCCAATACGCATAGAAATATCGTTATGGCGCGCTGCAGCCACCACTTCACGGATTTTAGCTTCAGAGCCAATATTCCCTGGGTTAATTCGTAAACAATCCGCACCCAAGTCCGCAACACGCAGTGCAATCTTGTAGTCAAAATGAATATCTGCAACCAACGGCACCGATGAACGCTTACGAATTTCACCAAAAGCCTCTGCCGCTTCCATCGTCGGTACAGAAACACGCATGATGTCCGCACCCACATCTGCACAACGCTGAATTTGCGCCAGCGTTGCTTCCACATCACAAGTTTCAGTATTGGTCATACTTTGAATGCTGATGGGTGCATCGCCACCGACATAGACTGAACCTACACGAATCTTACGAGTAGGCTTGCGTTTAATTGGATTTACAATCATTGCTTTTCCTTGATCCCATTAACGTGACAAGCGGAAATCTGCTTTTCCACCGACGGTATATGGTGACAATGAAATACTTTCATTATTTAAGCTGAGTGACACAGCAGCGGCATCATCGATACGAATTTGAAAAGGAGTCTCACCCGCAAGCGCAAGCGTAGAAGCTTGACGCCCTGTTGCCAGTACCTTCCCCGTTGAATCGACAATATGTACAGATGTCGGACGATTGAACTCAAGTTTCAACTGATCCCCTGTGGTTGCAGCAGCTCCATTCATATTGATGATTTGTACATCAGACTCAGTCTGCGGAGTCGCAGTCTCATCTGTACTGCCTGACCAATTCTGAATTGTGCCGAACAACGCTGCCAAAATCACAATTACAACAATCGCAATCAGTCCACGTTTCAACCATTTACGGTTACGGTCACGGTTAGAACCAGGTAATTTACCCATAATTTTAATCGGTGAATTATTCAATGCGTGATTCGGTAATAGTCCCGTATCATTGGCATAGATGTCATCAAAACGCTGAATAATCGTAGTGGCATCGACTTTTAGGAACTTCGCATAAGTACGATAGTAACCTTTAATGAAGGTTGCTTCTGGAAGCGCCGTATATTCGTCCTGCTCAAGCGCAGTTAAGGTCTTGAGTGGAATATTCAACTCTTTGGCAACATCGCTTAATTCACGTTTTTGTGTAATACGAATTTGACGAAGATAATCACCTGGACGTTGGATATTTCCTAAAGCATTGCTAGAACCATTCGATTGTGGTGAATTAGGATTTACTTCCATACGGCCTCAGTAGTGTACTGTAATTGCAAATAACGTTTGTATTCTTGACTGTCTGGATACAATGCACGTAGCTGGTTGACCAGTACTTGCGAACCCATCGTGTCATGATTTGCTCGCGCAATTCGGATCCCAATCCAAAGCGCACGTGCATCTAAGTTTTTCTCGCCAACCGCTCGCACAAACTGTTCATAGTACTGCGTAGCTTCAGCATTTTGCTGACGTAAATATGAAATTTCCGCCATTTCGATCATGGCAAGATAGGCACCTGAGTTTACCTGTAGGGCTTGCTTAAAAGCTGCTTCTGCTTCCGCCACTCGACCTACTTGTAGATACGCACGACCTAAATTTTCCAATGCTCGATAACGTTGATCATATCCTAAAGTTGAACCTGCAACTCGAAGTTGATCAATCGCGTCATTATAACGCCCAATTTGATATAAATACGTACCGTAGTTGTTACGAGCCTGTGCATTTTTTGGCTCAGCCGCAATTGCATGCTTAAAATAACGCTCTGCCTTTTCCACATTTTGTGGACTGCCTTCACGCTGTAACAACACGCCCATCATCATATTTGCAGATGCATCACGAGAGTCGATGTCTAATGCCTGATCCAATGTACGTTTCGCAGCATCATAATCATTCGACTTAATATATTCAGCCGCCAACTGCGTTCTAACTTGTACTGCTTTACTTGGATCACCTTTCGTATTCACAGTTTGGCAACCCACCAAGTACCACACTGACACACCCAGTGTCAGCGCAAGGCAAAGTTTAGAAACGGGTTTTTTCAATTGGCATCCCCTTATATTATCCTTGTGAACGTAGAATCTCGTTTTTCTCTGCTACTTTCTTTTTCCACTGCTCAGCACGACGTGTTCGATCAGCCACTTGACCGACCAATTGTCCGCAGGCAGCATCAATATCATCACCACGCGTTTGACGAATCGTACACACAAATCCAGCATCAGACAAAGTTTTTTGGAAAGAAATAATGCGGTTGCGACTTGAACGACCATAAGGTGCATGTGGAAATGGATTAAACGGAATTAAATTAATTTTACTTGGTAAATTCTTCAACAGTTTAATCATCTGCTGTGCATGCTCAGGATGATCATTCACCCCATCCAACATCACATATTCAATCGTGACATGCTTACGCGCACTTTCATTCCCGTCTTTAGCGATATAACGCTGACATGCTGCAATCAATTGTGCCAATGGATATTTTTTATTGATTGGAACCAATTCATTTCGCAGTTCGTCATTTGGTGCGTGTAGGGAGATTGCCAGTGCAACATCAATATCTTGTGCCAATTGATCAATTTTCGGCACCACACCTGAAGTTGACAAGGTCACACGGCGCTTAGACATACCATAAGCAAAGTCATCCAGCATAATACGCATTGAGCTCAATACGGCATCATAGTTGAGTAATGGCTCGCCCATCCCCATCATTACCACATTGGTCACCGAGCGCTCACGCTCAGCTACAGGCACATCTTCCATATAAGAATAGTTCGCAACCCATAACTGACCAATAATTTCATCTGGGTTTAAGTCGCGCTGAAAGCCTTGTTTACCGGTTGAACAAAATGAACAATCCAGTGCACAGCCCACTTGAGATGAAATACATAAAGTACGGCGCAAACCACTGCGATGCTCAGCAGGAATCAATACAGTTTCAACCAAAGAGCCTTCGCCCTCACCGACGCGAAAGACCCACTTACGCGTACCATCTTTAGAATAGTTTTTATGCACCACTTCTGGTGCTTTAATTTCACAGAGCTTTTCAAGTTTTTCACGCAACTTGCCTGAGATATTGGTCATCTCAGCAAAATCAGTCACAAAAAACTGGTGAATCCATTTCATCACCTGTCCTGCGCGAAACTTTTTTTCTCCCATATCTTCGAAGAATTTTTCAAGCTGCGGACGTGACATGCCAAGTAAGTTCACTTTCGCAACAGAATTTTGCTGTGCAGGAGCGGATGGAGATTGTTGCTGTTCAGCCGAAACTGTAGAGACAGCGACCACTTCAGTACTCATGTGTATTACCTAAACCATGTCTAACGATGAAAGGAGAAGCTCAATAAACGAGCAGAAATTTATTCAGGGAATAAAAAAACCAGATAAGTATAATAACACTTATCTGGTTTGAATACTTCGAATTAACGAGTACGTGGAGCAATCTCAGTTTGAGCGAAGAAGTAGTTAACTTCACGATCAGCAGATGCTACAGAGTCAGAACCGTGAGCAGCATTTTCGTCGATGCTTACAGCGAAGTCAGCGCGGATAGTGCCTGGAGCAGCTTCTTTAGGATTCGTTGCGCCAAGAATTTCGCGGTGAGCAAGAACTGCGTTTTCGCCTTCAAGAACAGAAACAACAACTGGACCAGAAGTCATGAACGCAACTAGGTCAGCAAAGAAACCACGTTCTTTGTGCTCTGCGTAGAAACCTTCAGCTTCAGTTTGAGTCAAGTGTTTCATTTTAGTTGCAACGATTTGAAGACCAGCTTTTTCAAAACGAGCAAAAATGTCACCGATGTGGTTTTTAGCAACTGCGTCTGGTTTTACGATAGATAAAGTACGTTCAATAGCCATGATTGGCTCCTTAAGTCAATGTAGACATGAAAATTTTGGCGCATTATACCGACATAATGCACAATTTTCTGCTTTTACTCTGTAAAAAGTTGCTTTTTTCTATGCAAGGATTATCGTGCTTCGTCAATCCATGCCATTTGAATTGCTTCAAGCAAACCTTCAGTCGACTTGGTCGGATCATCACTAAAGTCTGGTAAGGCACACACCCAAGCATGTAAGTCCGTAAAGCGAATCCACTGCGGATCGACATCTGGATGAGCTTCATACAACTCAATAGCAATATCAATAGTGTCTGACCAACGTAAGCCCATGGTGGAGTCTCATCACAATGTAGAAGATACTGTACTGTAGCAAACTCTGAAATTTAAGCGCTAGTTTGTTTGAGATAAAATTGGGCTTTTTACAACGCGATATTTAAAAATGGTGCACTACAAATTAAAGTAACAGCTACCACCGCACCTATAGCCGCTCCCACCAACACATCACTTGGATAATGTAGCCCTAAAATCATGCGTGACGCGGCAACCAAAACAGTAAAAGGCAACATGAGCACCAATAAAATGGGCTGTACAAAGCCCAATAAAGTACTGACCATCACCGCATGTAAAGTATGACCTGAAGGAAAACTAAAATGGTCAAGCGGTCGCTCACCCATTCGAATCACCTGATGTACTTGATAGGGTCTTGGGCGAATAGTTTTGATTTTTAAAACTTTATAAATTAAAGTCCCGCACAATGAACCAAGCACCAAATACACGATTTGTAAACTGTAGACCAATCCTTGCAACAACCAAGTTAAAGCCAACATCGTGTACCAAAAGATGCCATCTCCCAATCGACTGATCCGCTTAAAAAAATTGGCTACAGCATGCGAATGGGAGAAATGATTGAGATAGACACAACCCTTTAAATCTAAATCTAATATTCTTATTTTTGCAGTTTTAAGATTCATACCACTTCTCCTTAACAACAATGTTGAAAGTTCAGCTGGAAAATCATTGTTATATGACGATTTAATGCATCAAAATCGCTTCTCGTTAAGCTCATATTAAAGGGTGTTTTTGACAGTTTGATGATTTAAGTTAAAACTCATCAAAATTACCCAACTCATCTTTATCACTGACGCTTTTAAAACAGCTATTGGCTAAGGTGCTGCCTTAATATTTGCCGCGTGATATAAGGCTTGCTCAAACTGTTTTACAGGATACTGCCAGCCCACACTTTCAATGTCCTGACGCGCTTGAGTTCCCATACATCTAAGTACCTTTTGCTCTGGCAACTGAATAATAGTTTGCATAAAGTGTGCCACTTGTCCAAAAGGACTCAACCACCCTGTTATACCTTGCTTGATATAACGCTGCGGACTGGCATAGTTATAGGCCACCACAGGTAAGCCACTGGCCATAGCTTCGAGTACCACATTACCAAAAGTCTCTATTTGACTAGCAAAAACAAAAGCATCTGCACTGGCGTAGGTTTGAGCGAGTGACTGCCCTGTTAAGCTTCCCGTAAAAATAACATCTGAGCCATTTGCCATCTCGGTTAATCGCTTACGATCCGGACCATCTCCCACAATCACCATTTTCAACTTGCGTGACTGCTGTTTCTTGATATTCAAATAACTTTGAATGAGCACATCGACTTCTTTTTCCGGAGATAAACGCCCTACATATAACAACACAGAAGTATTTGCATCTGCTTGCCAACGCTGACGGAATTGTTCTGAGCGATGCTCTGGATGGAAGCGAGCTGTATCGACCCCTCTCCCAACCTCAACCAAAGGACAAGTCACTCCAAAGGCCTGGAGTTGATTTAACGTCGTTTGACTCGGCACACAGGTGAGTACCGTATGGTTATGAAACCAGCGGAGATAACTTTCAATCGGTTTGACCAGCAAAGCCAAATCAAAGAAGCGGCTAAAATCATGAAAAGTTGAATGAAAGCCACTTGATACTGGAATTTGATGCGCTTGAGCTGCATACAGTGCAGTCAGCCCTAGAGGACCTTCCGTCACAATATGGACCACATCTGGCGCGAAGCGCTCAATCGCTTTGCTGACTTTAACATACTGTGGCATACCAAATTGCATGTCAGCATATTTAGGAATGCTCTTTGCCCAAACCAAACACTCCTGCTCTGCCTGAAAGTCAGTACATATGGTTTTTTGTATTGGGCGAATGAGCTGAATACGATGCCCCAGTTTCTGCAAACCTTTACACAGTTGTAATAAAGAGTTCGCCACACCATTGATTTCTGGTGACCATGTTTCCGTCACGATGGTTATTTTTAACTTTGGCTTAAGTGTTTCTTGAAGGATAGAGAGTTCTTGCTGAATATTATGCTGATGTTGTTGTTTGAGGTAAAACCGCTGAGTTTCTGGAAAATTGTGCTGTTTGAATAATTTTGTTGTTATTGAACCGATCATGTTATTCCAAACTTTTCTTATTTTTGCTCAAGTTTAGTTAAACTATTTGACAGTTTGATGATAATGAATGCAATCAAATAAAAAGACACCTATGATTAGTAGGTATCTTTTTACATATTAATAGTTTAAAGGCCTAAAATTTAAAACATCAAATTAATATACAAGCTATCCTTATACACACCTGCTGGGGTTAAGGCAGTTGGGCGTTCCATCAATTGCACCAAGACTACAAACTTATTTTGCTCAGTTGCTGGTTGAGCAATAGGGCTATTCCAACGTGATGCACTTGCTCCTGAAATATTCATTTGAGTTCTCAATTTATAGTTTTTCTCATTGACTAAATAACTACTCCCTGTTGCATTAGTTAAATTACGCGAATTGAATTTAATCGCGTAATTACTATCACAAGCCACTGAGAAAGAGGTTGCAGCTTGACTAAGATACGATGAACTTAGATTCAACTGGCTTGAAGTTAAACGCTCAATTTGACACTGTTTTGCATAAGCTATTGGGGTGGCCGCTACACAAAACAGCAGTATAATAATGTTCAGTTTCATGGCTCTACTCCATTTATTTACACTGAAGATCTAGTACTGATGAGTTGTCATCATTCTTAGTATCTGTAATTGTAAGTTCTGCCGAACAACTGCGTGCTTCTTTAGTTTTAATTTGTATCTTATATGTTCCCGGAATCAAACCATAAAGCGTTACGCTACCATCGGTAGAAATCGGATAAACCTCTCCTTCACCATTGTTATCAATATAAAGCTCCGAACCAGCAGCAAAAGACCGATTGTTACTATCTACTGGCTTAACAGTGACTTGTTTCGCATGGAATACTGGGAAATTGATGATATAACCGCGTTGATTTAAAGCTGTTAATTGTTTGCTTGAATACTGTATTTTATCTTCGATAGGTAGTTGATTTTGATCAAATGCAATGTCGTATTTAACATAAGGAATAACATCATGAATAAAGGTATACCCCTTTTTATTGGTTTTATCAACATAGGTCAGCGATCTTAAAATATCAATATCTTGATAATCCCCTACTTTGACTAGAGTAAATGCGTTATCAACCATTTTAGTAAAACTGATTTTATTACCCAACCAAACAACTGCTCCTCGATAATTTAACTGTGATTCACGATCTTCACGACCTTGCACATGATAGAAATCTAAATCTCCTACGTCTGTTTTAACAACACCATTAAAGTTAAACATCGTGTCTTCACTACGACGGTTTACGCCAAGAGAATAATCGAACCCGACTTGATTGGAGTCATATTTCACTAACTGGAGGTTTGTATTTTGGTCAGCTGATTGACTAAAGTAAACGGACTTATTATCAAAACTGTAGCTAAGTGAAAGAATGCCGCCTGAGTCTTTCCTGTCACCAAAAGAGTTGAAATAGCTTAAACCAAATGAAATTCGACGACCAAAATTCCGATTAAACCCAACATTTATTACCTTTTGGTTACTATTAGGAAACTCAGGATTTTCATAGTATTTTTGTTCTACATAGTTAATATTTAGATTATGTAAATAGGGCACATTACTCATACCAAAATATGCAAGATTTTCAAACTTCGGATAGTTAGAATTGGCACCTAACTCATCTCCTAAAAATTTAAAATCTTTTTCTGTATATTTTGAACTCGCCCCCATTGAAAATCGACCAAAGTCTTTACTTGCGGATAACCCATAGGAATAATTAAATTGGTTTTCATCATCATGAGAAGCAAGAACAACACTATCGAGAACAAAAATATTACTAATCGCTTGTGTCCACATGAACCCTATATTTTGTATATCTTTACTGTAAGATAAATTGCTTCCTAACGTTGTTGAGTTTGACATACCTCTGCGAAAATAAGTATTCACAAAGAAGTCCCTATAATCACTGCTATCCAAATTATAGTTATAACGAAGTTTACCTGCTGCAACACTATATTCATTCAAACCAGATCGTAATAGTCTATTGGTCACCATAATAGGAAAGCTTTGTACACTTCGATTCCCGAGTACATCCTCAACTACAATTTGCGCATTACCAGCTTGTTGGATTTGTGCCCCCATCAGTAAGTTATAATCACCAGGGCTCACCTTCTGATTATAAATATTTACGCCATTTATATATAAATCAACAGTAGAAGGAACGCGCGCACTCCCTTGTAAACTTGGCATATTCCAGTACACAAAATTCGGTCTTTCAGTGTAATTCGTACCCCAATTTAAACCTGCAAAACGTAAAGAATTAATCAAAGGGTTATATGTAGTTGTAGTATCCCCTACCGTTAAGCGGGTCATGTGTTCAGGAAATTCAAAATCGACACTACTACTTAAGCGAACCACTCGCTCATCTGTGGGGGTATTCTGATACAACATCGAGTTTTTCATGATCCAATAATCTTTGAAAACCCCTAACTCCATCAGTCCACTATAAGAGTTATTAGAATTACTAGTTGCATAAAGAAAATCATAATTTATGAAACCGCCAAAACTGGCCTTTTCAGGAATGATGCTATTGTTTAATGCATTAAAGTCCGTTTCAAAAAGTTCTGTTGGAATCGTGAGTTTAATGGATTGCGATGAATCATCAAAAGTTGACTGAACACTACTTGATGACACCAAGCAGAATTCTGGTCGCGAAGCTAAGGTTTTTAATTGCGCAGTTGAAATTTGACGTTCTGCCAGTACCTGACATTCAAGATAATATTGATCGCCCTGCTTTAATAAGGCAACATCCGTATGATGATCTAAATCATTAATCCATAAATTTGCAATATTTTCTTCCAGCACAGCTTCACTGGCATTCACATTTAGTGCAAAAAAAATATGAATAACGATAAGTATTCTTATTTTCGTATTCATCATAAACTCCCCACCTCAGACTAATCCGAGAATTTGAGTTCCACCATTTTATCGTTCTTATCAGTAAACAATTGAACATAATAATTTTTAGGATTTGATATTCGTGTATTGTTTAAATCATAGGACGTGCTTTTATTTGCAAGCAAATAACTCATAGTCTCCGTTTTAAAAACTTCTTTTTTATTAGCATCGACAATCTTCAAATTTGCAATTTGAATATGGGAATTCGCGTTATTTTTAACAACGAGTTTATTATTTTCCACATTAAATTTGAGTTTAACATCTTCTTGCTTACCAACAAAGAGGGGTAAATTAAAGCTGACCAGAAAATTTACTGAAGATTCTTTTACAGCCTGTGGAATTTCATCAACAATCACACGCCATGTCCCTTCTTGTTGCCCTTCTAAAACCGACTCTACTGGACGATTAAAACCGACACGAATGGTTTGCTTGCCATTGGCTTGTAAAATAAAATTCTTAGGGTTAATAATTAAACTATTGTCAGGCTCAAGCACATTTTCGCCATTGTCTTTTTGAGTCCACTTAAATGCTTTAACTTCAAAAATTCGCTTTTCTGTCTCATCTTTAGATTCTAGGGTTAATGTTGTTGTTCTTTGCTTTGCGGGATTTTGAATATACATTTGGACTGGGTCAACTGAAACACCAGCATGTGTTCCCGACATATAAAACATCGAAGACACCAAAATCGTTATTATTTTATTCATGTTACACCCCTTATTATAATTTTAAAAAACCTAACCTGATACTGTGATCAAGTTAGGCTTAGTTTGACCAGATTAGTAGTAAACTTTAATTTTATAAGTATCGTTGTATGTACCCGCACGTTGGAAGGCACTTACTGCTGCATTTGTAACAGATACAGAGTATACATCATCAGCTAGACCATTGTGATTTGAATTACCGAATGGAATTACACCACCGCCTGTTTTATTTGTAACAATTGTTGTTGGTACACGAACACTACCATCATCTTCATGTTTCACATAAGTGGTGTCACTTATACCAGCGTTTGCTGTTTGAATGTTAAGCGTATAGTGGGTATTACTACGCACAGTGTAGGTTGAACTCTGAGTTCCACCTTTTTTACTTAAGGTAATTGCACCACCACCGCTTACTTCACATTTTTTAGGGATTTCTAATTTAATAGGAATATCTTTTTCACAACCTACAGAAGTACAGTTCCCCCAGTTATTACCTGCATAAAGGGCTGTAGAACCTGCACTCATTAGCGTTGCAACTAGCGATGCTTGTAGTAATTTATTCATAGCGACTCTCCGAGATTTTTCTTTTAAAACTGATTAATTGTTATGATCACCCTTAATTAAACTGGACCTTGTTTGGCTACCAAGCTTTTCTTAAGCGTGTTTTTATTCTAGTTGTTCTGTATAAAAAACCATCTATGCAGCCTTTTTCACTCAAATAGAGACCCAACTTTAAAATCTCAACAAAGTAAAATTAATATATTGTTTTTATTGTCATTTTATTTATTAATTAATTTAATAAATCCCTGAAAATAGTTACACTACTTTCAGTGATGCACAATTTTAGTGCTTTTTTATATTTTAAATAGATCTCTGTTTTATCTTAGAAATTTTCAATATTTCAAATTTACATTTAATTACATATTTGGGTGAATAATTTCTTAACCCGCTAAAAAATCCATTTTCCATCTTTTTTTTACTTTACATTTCTACTAATTATTCAATTTAGGTCGATCATCTCGCTAAAATTCAAAGTTTATTCACATGCTATTTACCCAATTTCAGTGATTGAACAATATGACTAAAATCACATAATCAAGCCTTAAATTTACATGACCTACTATTTTAGAAATCAAAAACTCACACTAAAAACCCAAACGTAATGATAGGTACACTTTTTTGAGAGTTTCATTTATTGCAATAAACCCCATGGATACGTTATTAATCCAATAGTTTTTTGACAATATATGCTGCCCATATATCTAGCACTGAAATGGAATTCTCGTTGACTCCATATAACGATTTTGAACACGGGTAAGATCAACTTATAGCTGTGTACCGATAGCCATATCATGGCCCTATTTATACTCACATTTTTTTAATTAATAGCTTTGCCCTACATAAAACATGATAGTAGATCAATAAAAAACCCTACCGAAGCAGGGTTTTATTACTTAAAATAAGCTAGATTAGAAACTTAGTTCTTTTTTATCTACAATTTTGTTTGCTTAAATCTAAGGTACGAAAAAAAAGGGAAAGCATTGTTTTCCCTTTTTTAAAGGCACGTAACGTAACCTTAGTTCTTTTCTTTATCGACGATCTTGTTTGCCTGAATCCAAGGCATCATCGCGCGTAACTTACCACCTGTTACCTCAATACCATGCGCTGCGTTTTGACGACGACGCGCAGTCATTGATGGGTAGTTCAACGCACCTTCGTTAATGAACATTTTTGCATATTCACCAGATTGAATACGTTTAAGTGCATTGCGCATCGCTTCACGAGACTGTTCGTTGATTACTTCAACGCCAGTTACGTACTCACCATATTCAGCGTTGTTTGACACTGAATAGTTCATATCCGCGATACCACCTTCAAACATTAAGTCAACGATTAACTTAAGTTCGTGTAAGCATTCAAAGTAAGCCATTTCAGGCGCATAACCTGCTTCAACCAAAGTTTCGAAGCCCATTTTCACAAGTTCTACTGCACCACCACAAAGAACTGCTTGCTCACCAAATAAGTCAGTTTCAGTTTCTTCACGGAAAGAAGTCTCGATAATACCTGTACGACCACCACCTACGCCTGAAGCATAAGAAAGTGCTAGGTTACGTGCATTACCAGACGCATCTTGATGAATCGCGATTAAGTCAGGAACGCCTGAACCACGTTGGTATTCAGAACGTACAGTATGGCCTGGTGCTTTTGGAGCAACCATGATCACGTCTAAATCAGCACGTGGAACCACTTGGTTATAAAGAACAGAGAAACCGTGAGCAAATGCTAACGTTGCACCTTCTTTGATATTTGGCTCGATCACGTCACGATAAAGTTGTGATTGGAACTCATCTGGAGTCAAGATCATGACAACGTCAGCTTGAGCAACTGCAGCAGGAACTTCAGCAACTTTAAGACCTGAATTTTCAGCTTTTTTCCAAGAAGTAGAACCAGCGCGTAAGCCTACAGTTACGTCTACACCAGAATCTTTAAGGTTAAGCGCGTGTGCGTGACCTTGTGAACCGTAACCAATGATCGCTACTTTCTTAGATTGGATGATAGATAAGTCGCAGTCTTTATCGTAAAAAATTTGCATTGCTGTCTCCGCTAAAATGCTTGGTATTCTGTAATTCCATCAAGGGGTTTATTGTTTGATGAAATCCTCCTCTTTCTCAAAAGGAGGTTGAATCGTGTTAATTAATTAAATGGTTAAAACTTTTTCGCCACGCGCGATGCCTGAAACACCTGAGCGTACAACTTCAAGGATGGTGTTCTCTGCGAGTGCATCAATAAAACCATCAATTTTTTCAGTCGTACCCGCGATTTGAATGGTGTAAGTCGTTGGGGTGACATCAACAATTTGCGCACGGAAAATGTCCGCAGTTCTTTTGATTTCAGCACGTGCCGAGCCAAGTGATTTGACTTTAATCAACATCAACTCACGCTCAATGTGCGCACCTTCAGACAGGTCAACCACTTTCACCACTTCAACCAATTTGTTGAGCTGTTTGGTGATTTGTTCAATTTTATGGTCATCGCCATAAGTCGTTAACGTCAAACGAGATAAGGTCGGATCTTCGGTTGGTGCAACATTTAAAGTCTCAATGTTATAACCACGTTGAGAGAATAAACCCACCAAACGAGAAAGCGCACCAGCTTCGTTTTCTACAAGTACAGAGATAATGTGTCTCATGACGTGCGCTCCCCTTTACCTAACCACATATCTTGCATTGACTGACCTGCGATAAGCATTGGATAAACATGCTCTGTACGGTCAACCATCACATTAATAAATACGCATTTATCGTTGATCGCCATTGCTTCAGCAAGCTTCGACTCTAGCTCATCCGCATGGTCAATTTGAATGCCAACATGACCATAGGCTTCCATTAATTTAGGAAAGTCAGGCAATGAATCAATATAAGAACTTGAGTGACGTCCCTCATAGTTCATATCTTGCCACTGCTTCACCATCCCTAAAGCTTGGTTATTCAAGCAGAGGATTTTTACGTTTAGGCCATATTGCTTACACGTCGAAAGCTCTTGAATACACATCTGAATCGATGCTTCACCTGTGATACACACCACTTGTTGGTCAGGGAAAGCCAATTTCGCCGCCATCGCATAGGGTAAACCAACACCCATGGTGCCTAGGCCACCTGAGTTAATCCATTGGCGTGGACGTTTATACTTGTAATAGTTCGCACCAAACATTTGATGCTGACCTACGTCAGAAGTAATGATCGCATCACCATTGGTGATTTTATCCAACGCTTCCACCACTTGTTGTGGTTTCATTACGCCGTTTGCACCAGACTCATAACGCATACCATGAACTTTACGCCATTCATTAATTTGCGCCCACCAAGCAGCCATGTCTTCAGGATTTGGTTTAGACACATTCATTTGTTTCAACTGTGTCAACATTTCTTGAAGGACAGGTTCTACCGCACCCACGATCGGGATATGCGCCATGATGGTTTTTGAAATCGTCGCAGGGTCGATATCAATATGAATCACTTTGGCATTTGGACAGAATTTTGCTGGATTATTCGTCACACGGTCATCGAAACGCGCACCGATACACAAAATCACATCAGCATTGTGCATGGTCATATTGGCTTCATAGGTACCATGCATACCCAACATGCCAATAAACTGCGGATCATTGCCTGGAAATGCACCAAGCCCCATCAAGGTATTGGTTACTGGGAAGCCCAAAATGTGCGCCAGTTCAGTTAACTGTGCAGAAGCATTACCTTGAACCACGCCACCGCCTGAATAAATCACAGGACGTTTAGCATGAATCAGCTCTTCAATCGCTTTACGAATTTGACCTGAATGACCACGATGCGGCGGTTGATACGAACGCATCTTCACTTTTTCTGGGTATTCGTAAGCAAATTTCTCAGCAGGATTGGTTGCATCCTTTGGAATATCGACCACAACTGGACCTGGACGACCTGAAGCTGCAATATAAAATGCCTTCTTAATAATCGAAGGAATTTCGCTGGCATGGCGCACTTGGAAACTATGTTTTACGATCGGACGAGAAATACCGACCATATCTGTTTCTTGGAATGCATCTTCACCAATTAAATGTGACGCAACCTGACCTGACAAAATCACCATTGGGATTGAGTCCATATAAGCCGTTGCAATTGGAGTCACAGTATTGGTTGCACCCGGACCTGAAGTCACGAGGACCACACCCGTCTTACCTGTTACGCGTGAGTAAGCATCTGCCATATGGCCAGCAGCTTGTTCATGGCGCACGAGGTAATGATTGATTTTGTCTTGTTGAAAGAACGCGTCGTAGATATGTAAAACTGCGCCGCCTGGATATCCAAATACATGTTCAACGCCTTCGTCCGCCAATGCGCGAACGAGCATTTCACCACCAGATAAAAGTTCCAACGTGATTCACCCTAATCTTTATCACTGCAATGGTGGAAGGCACCAGCAGTGTTTCATTCATTGATTGTCTGCACTGTTATAGCACACATATTTCTTAGTTTTCATAGCAATAGGAAAAAATTCTGATCTGTATGCTGTTTGAGCAATATGAGATCTAAAACGTGTTGGGATAAACACATTTTTTTACTTTGTTCACGGTCTCGGCTAGAAAGCGTGTCCATTGCATGAAATGACACTTTATCGAAGGGTGATCGAGTAAAGGCATATAAAACTCAAGACAGCATTTTTAGGAGTTTCGTGACTAAAGTCAAGTTTAAAAATTAGCTTTTTTTTGTTTATTTACAGAGCGTTTGTTTTTTATTCATCACGGACAAAGAAAACTGAGCTGCTTTTTCTTGGTTTTTTAGTGCAAAAACAAATAGATTTCTATTTCACTGAATTTATTAATAAAAAAACATAATAAAACCCATAAATAAGTTTAATAAGATATTCACCCAAATTTAAATCCAACATCTATCTCAGATTTTTTCAGTTTTAAATATAGATCAGCATTTGTTCATCAGGTTTTAGCATAACCTTCTTATTTTCATACTGTGCCATAACGCATATTTCACGCATTAAACTGAGGATTTGACCTGCAAAATATTTCAAAAACACAGATGAAAAAATGCATCAAACAATGCTTATTGTTCTAAAATTGGCATAAAATAACGACAACGATAAACCCGATAAAATCCAATGATTACGGATATAAAAAGGACAATGGTAGATGAGTATTCAGTTTGCAAAAATGGCAGCATGTTTGGTGGGGATGGGGCTTGCAATGGGCAGTACACAAAGCTTTGCCAAGACGTATTATAAGTGGGTTGATAGCCAAGGCTCGACACATTACACCACGACACCTCCACCCAAAACAGCAAAGAAAAAAGGCAAAGTCGATACCTATGGTTGGAAAAATTCGCCACAAGCTGCGTCATCGGAAGCACCTCCACCTGCCAATATGCCAAATACCGTACCAGCTCCCCCCAATGCTGTACCAAGCGCTGCCCCAGCAGCACCAGCAGTTGATTTAGAAAATCAACGACGTGAAGCGAATGAAGCACTTGAACGTGGACAACAAGCTCGCCCTGCTGAAGTACAATCGAATAGATAACAACTTTCTCTACGCTAACTCATGAAGTAATTCTCATTATTTTGAGACTACTGCATTTTATAATTTATCTCAGGCGCAAAATTCACTTTTAGGTGCATTTTGCGCTATGCTGTGCAACAAACTTTTTAACCATTGTTCTACATACGTATATGACTACTCACATTGACCCTGAATATCAAGCGAGCGCGATTGAACCTACCGTCCAACAAGACTGGGAAGCTCGTAAAGCCTTTAAAGTTGCCGACTCTGTAGAAGGTCCACGTCGTTATATCCTCTCGATGTTCCCTTATCCAAGTGGCAAACTGCATATGGGTCATGTGCGTAACTACACCATTGGTGATGTCATCAGCCGTTTCCACCGCCTTAAAGGGGAAACTGTCCTGCAACCTATGGGTTGGGATGCTTTTGGTTTACCTGCTGAAAACGCTGCGATTGCACACCAAGTTGCACCTGCGAAATGGACCTTTGAAAACATCGCATATATGCGTGACCAATTAAAAAAATTAGGTCTATCCGTCGATTGGGATCGTGAATTTGCAACGTGTACCCCTGAGTACTACCGCTGGGAACAGTGGTTGTTCGTGCAACTTTATAAAAAAGGCCTTATTTACCGCAAACTTTCAACAGTAAACTGGGATCCTGTGGATCAGACGGTACTGGCCAATGAACAAGTTGAAAATGGTCGTGGCTGGCGTTCAGGTGCATTGGTTGAAAAACGTGATATTCCAATGTACTACTTCCGCATCACCGACTATGCACAAGAATTATTAGACGATTTAGACACATTAAAAGACGGTTGGCCACAGCAAGTCTTGACCATGCAACGCAACTGGATTGGTCGTTCACAAGGGATGGATATTACCTTCCCTTCTGCAAATCCTGACGTATATGCAGATGGCTTAACAGTATTTACAACACGTGCTGACACCTTAATGGGTGTGACTTATGTTGCAGTTGCAGCAGAACATCCAATGGCGCTGAAAGCCGCTGAAAGCAATGATGCTTTAAAAGCATTTATTGAAGAATGCCGTATGGGTTCTGTGGCTGAAGCTGACCTTGCCACGGCTGAAAAGAAAGGCATGGCAACAGGTCTGTCTGTGAAGCATCCTGTCACTGGCGAAGCAGTTCCTGTTTGGATTGCCAACTACGTGTTGATGTCTTATGGTTCTGGCGCAGTCATGGCTGTACCTGCACACGACGAACGTGATTTTGAATTTGCCAATAAATATGGCTTAACCATCAAACAAGTCATTGATGCTCAAGGTGCAGAAGATGCAGACTTTGATGCTGCACAATGGCAAGAATGGTACGGCTCTAAAGAAGGTAAATTGGTCAATTCAGCAGAATTTGACGGTTTAGACTTCCAAGCTGCTTATGATGCGTTCCTTGCAAAATTAGAACCAACAACTCTTGCAAGCACCAAAGTTCAGTTTCGTTTACGTGACTGGGGTGTATCGCGTCAGCGTTATTGGGGTTGCCCAATTCCAATGATCAACTGTGAAAAATGTGGTCAGGTTCCTGTACCTGAAGAGCAACTTCCAGTGGTCTTACCAACTAATGTCGTACCTGATGGCTCGGGTAACCCATTAAACAAGATGCCTGAGTTTTATCAAACCTCTTGTCCAAGCTGTGGTGGCGACGCACGTCGTGAAACCGATACTTTAGATACCTTTGTAGAGTCATCTTGGTACTATGCACGTTATGCATCTCCTGATTTTACTGATGGTTTAGTTAAACCTGAAGCTGCTCAAACATGGCTTCCTGTAAACCAATACATCGGTGGTGTTGAACACGCGATTCTGCACTTACTTTATGCACGCTTCTTCCATAAGCTAATGCGTGATGAAGGCGTAGTACAAGGCAATGAACCATTTACCAACTTGTTAACTCAAGGTATGGTTTTGGCAGACACTTATTACCGTGAAGCTGAATCAGGTAAGAAAACTTGGTTTAACCCTGCGGATATCGACCTCGAACGTGATGAAAAAGGTCGTATTCTGTCTGCGAAATACCAAGGTGATGGTCAGGACGTGATTGTGGGCGGCCAAGAGAAAATGTCGAAATCGAAAAATAATGGTATCGACCCGCAAGCTATTATTGATCAGTACGGTGCAGATACGGCACGTGTGTTCATGATGTTTGCTGCTCCACCAGATCAATCTCTTGAATGGTCTGATGCGGGTGTGGAAGGCGCAAACCGTTTCTTGAAACGTGTATGGCGTTTGGTTGCAAGCTTCCTTGAAAAAGGTAATGCTGCTTCTGCAATTGATACTGCTCAACTGTCTACAGAAGCACAAGACTTACGTCGTAAAACGCATGAAACCATCCAAAAAGTGGGTGATGACATCGAACGCCGCCATGCCTTTAACACGGCTATTGCAGCGATGATGGAACTGTTAAATGCGAACAACAAGTTTGAAGTGAAAAATGATAATGATGTTGCGGTTGCTCGTGAATCGATTACAACGCTTTTAACTTTACTTGCGCCATTTGCACCACATTTAAGCCAAACTTTATTGGCTGAATTTGGACTGGACTTAACCAGCGTGTTGTTCCCAACTGTGGACGCATCTGCTCTCACACGCAATACGCAAACGATTGTGGTTCAAGTGAATGGTAAACTGCGTGGCAAACTAGAAGTGTCTGTCGATACATCGAAAGATGAATTGCTTGCACTGGCTAAAGCATTACCAGAAGTTCAACAATTCTTGACAGGTCCAACCAAGAAAGAAATTGTGGTGCCAAATAAATTAGTGAATTTGGTGGTTTAAAAAGCTTTAAAACGCCTTCTTAAGTTCCCTCTCCTTCAAGGAGAGGGCTAGGGAGAGGTAAATTCCCCTCATCCCTAAGGGAGAAGGAACTGAAAACGATAAACAAAACCCAAACAAAGCCCGTTGCCAGTCAACGGGCTTTGCACATACAATCACGACATATTATTTTTCTTTTATCAAAAAGAGCAAACAGAGGACAACACATGCATTTAGGCAAACGTTTGGCAGCTATTGTTTTAACTTGTGGCCTAAGTGCTGGCTTGGTCGGGTGTGGCTTTCATTTAAAAGGCACCAATCCAAGCGCAACACCGATTGCTTATTCAAAAATGAATTTGGTGCTTCCGAAGAACACCGATGAGTTGCATGAAAAATTGGCCATTTATTTGGGTGCGTCGGGTGTACAGTTGAGCAGTGGTTCAGATGCCTATGTGCTTCGCGTGCTAGACTATAAACCACAGCGTTTAGAGCTGAACGGTAAACTGATTGAAGTATTACTACGCCTCAATGTCACCTTCCGTATCGAAGATGCCCAAGGCCGTCCAATCACTGAACCACGCACCGTAGTTGCAACGCGTAGTTATCAATACAACGTTGAAACCGTCAATACCGATGACCAAGAGAAAAACTATTTGAATCAAGTCATCGTGGATGATGTCGCACAGCAAATTGTGCGTCAGATTTCATCGAACCGTCTACCACCTGCACAGCAGTAAGGTTTATTAACAATGAAACTTGACTATTTGCAAGCCTTAAAACGTGTCGATGAAGCTCGCGGCGCGTGGATTATGCAAGGTCAAGAACCATTGCTTGAGCAAAATTTACTGGATGCCTTTCGAGCAAGTTGGCAAAAGCAAGAGATTGAACGACAACGGCATGACATCAACAATGTCAATGACTGGAAAAATGTCTTTAATGCACTCAATAGCTTGTCCTTATTTTCAAGTCAGCTTGCCATTGAAGTTCATGGCAATATTAAGCCCGATGCTAACGCCTTAAAGTTGCTAAAAAGCTATATCCAAACCAATGAACAAAACTTGCTTTTGGTGGTAATGCCAAAACAGGACAGCGCCAGCCTAAAAACGGGCTTTTTCCAAACGGTTGAAGCCAATGGAGTACATGTTGCCCTGACCGCGAATTATCCGCGTGACCGTCAGCAGATTTTAAGCATTGAAGCAGATAAGCTTGGGGTTAAACTGAGTCAGGATGCATGGCAGTGGTTAGAACAACACCATGAACACAACTTACTCGCAGCTAAAAATAGCTTAATGCGTGTCAGCGACACCTTTGCCGAGGTTGAGCTGATTCAGATTGATCATTTACATGCCTGCTTACAAGATCAGTCCCGCTATAGTACTTTCGATTTAAGTGATGCTCTGCTCGAAGGCAATTTGGCGCAATCCATTAAAATTTACCAATACCTAATTGCCTCAGGTGAACCCCTCAGTCTGATTTTGTGGAGTATCAGTAAAGAAATGCGTTTACTCATGCAACTGTTTGAGCAACCGCAAAATGCACTGCAACTGGGGATTTGGAAGAATAAAGTCAGCGTCTATCAACACGCCTTACGTCGACTGAATCCGCAGTGCTTTTTAACGTGGCCCAGTCTCCTGCTTCGCATTGATGCTTCGATTAAAGGTTTGGGGCATGAAAATGCTGAACATGTCGTGATGCAAGCCATTGCAACGCTGTGTGGAAAGTCACTCTTTCCCGCTTAAATTACCGCAACGAGTCTTTTTAAAATAATAATCATTTCTATTTGTTCAAAAAATTCACGATTTATCCGTATTTCGCTTTTATACTATCTGCAATTCTGTTTACTCCCTGATTCCAATGCAAAAAATAAAAGCTGTCAAAATGGTTATCGCGGTACTGTGTTTTGCCGTACTTGCTTATGTCGCGTGGACATATTTCAAACCAAAACAAGAACAACCACAGTATATTAGCGAATCGGTCACTCGTGGTGATCTTGAAAATACGGTATTGGCGACAGGTACTTTAGATGCAACTAAACTGGTGAGTGTCGGCGCACAGGTCTCAGGTCAAGTACAGAAAATGTATGTGCAACTTGGCGATGAAGTTAAACAAGGTCAATTGATTGCTCAGATTGATTCAACCACCCAAGAAAACAGCTTCAAAACAGCAGAAGCCAATATTAAAAATTTGCAAGCGCAGCGTCTACAACAAGAAGCCAGTCTTAATGAGGCGCAACTGGCATATAAACGTCAACAACAAATGTATGCACAAGATGCCACGTCAAAAGCAGAATTAGAATCGGCTGAGGCCAGCTATAAAACAGCACAAGCACAAATTAAAGCCATTGATGCACAGATTGAATCTGCAAAAGTAACCAAGTCGACCGCACAAACCAATATCGGTTATACCCGCATCGTGGCACCGACTGATGGTACCGTGGTGGCGATCGTGACTGAGGAAGGTCAAACGGTAAACGCCAATCAAAGTGCACCGACCATTGTTAAAATTGCAAAATTACAAAATATGACCATTAAAGCGCAGGTCAGTGAAGCCGACATCATGAAAGTTGAAAAAGGCCAACAGGTGTATTTCACCACTTTAGGTGATGACAGCAAGCGTTATGCCAGCCTACGTCAAGTTGAGCCTGCACCAGACTCGATTACCGATGAAAGTACCACCAGCACATCAACCAGCACCGCAATTTACTACAATGCTCTATTTGATGTACCCAACCATGATGGCAAGCTACGTATTGATATGACTGCACAAGTCTACATCGTGCTCGATTCTGCAAAAAATGCGTTATTAGTCCCTTCTTCTGCGATTTCCACTCGCCCTGCAAATGCAAAGCGTAACAGTGGTTCAAATACGCAAGCTGCGTCATCGACACAAAGCAAATCGGACCCAGACCGACCTCAAGGTCCACGTCTTGAACGTCTGAATTTAAATGCAACACAACAACAATTGGTTAAAGAAGGCAAAGCTACGCTGAGCGTGGTTCGTGTCTTACAAACGGACGGCTCAGCTCAACCCAAACAAATTTTGGTGGGGATCAATAACCGCGTCAATGCACAAGTGCTTGCAGGCTTAAAAGAAGGCGATCAAGTGGTGATTGCAGACAGTTCGGAAAACTCTGCGGCTTCTGCCAATAGCAGCAACCGCCGTCGTAACAGTCCACCAATGGGAATGTAAGCATGACCAAAAAAGCCTTGCTTGAAGTCAGCAATTTGGTGCGAGAGTTTCCAGCTGGCGAAAGTACTGTCCAAATTCTCAAAGGCATTGATCTAACCATTTACGAAGGTGAATTGGTTGCCATTGTCGGCCAGTCAGGTTCAGGTAAATCGACCCTGATGAATATTTTGGGCTGTCTCGACCGCCCAACCTCAGGAAGTTATCAGGTCAATGGTCGCGAAACTGGTAAACTCGAACCTGATCAATTGGCCGAATTACGTCGTGAGTATTTTGGTTTTATTTTCCAGCGTTACCATCTTCTAGGTGACTTAACCGCAGAAGGTAATGTTGAAGTCCCTGCGGTTTATGCAGGGGCAACACCATATGCACGGAAACAACGTGCCACTGCTTTACTGACAGAATTGGGACTGGGCAATAAAACTCAAAACCGTCCAAGTCAACTTTCTGGGGGGCAGCAACAACGTGTCTCCATTGCACGTGCGTTGATGAATGGCGGTGATGTCATTCTCGCTGACGAACCGACAGGTGCCCTAGACTCGCATAGTGGCGTGGAGGTGATGCGGATTTTGCGTGAGTTAAATGCCGCAGGCCATACCATTATTTTGGTCACCCACGATATGCAAGTGGCGAAAAATGCCTCGCGGATTATCGAGATCAGCGATGGCCAAATCATTGCAGACCGTGTCAATCAACCTGAGCACGACACTGAACTACACAGTGACCCTGATGCAGAAACTGCGATTTCTGCCCAGCAAGAAAAAAATAAAAGTGTTTCCGCATGGCGTTCCCTGCTCGACCGTTTAGGTGAAGCCTTCCGTATGGCACTTTTGTCGATGAATGCACACCGCATGCGAACCTTTTTGACCATGCTTGGTATTATTATCGGGATTGCCTCCGTCGTGACAGTGGTGGCTTTAGGAAATGGATCACAACAGCAGATTTTAAGTAACATCAGCAGTTTAGGCACCAACACCATTACGGTGTTCCAAGGTCGCGGTTTTGGTGATAACTCCAAAACGGCCAACTTTAAAACTCTTGTTCCTGCCGATGCTGAAGCGCTCGCCACCCAACCGTATGTGAGTGCGGTTAGTCCAATGGTGAGTTCATCTAAAACCATTCGCTATCAACAAAGTGAAGCCAATGCCACCATTAATGGTGTCGGTGGCGATTATTTCACAGTGAAAGGCCTGACCTTCAAAAATGGACAAACCTTTGACCAGCGGAGCGTCCGTGACCGCACCCAAGACGTGGTCATTGACACCAATACACAAAAACAGTTTTTTAGTGATGGTAGCAGTCCGATTGGGCAGGTCGTACTTTTGGGCAGTGTCCCTGCACGAATTATTGGTGTCGTCGAACCACAAACCAGCGCTATGGGTTCCGATGATACGTTGAATGTATATATGCCCTACACCACGGTCATGAGTCGTATGCTCGGTCAAAGTAATGTGCGTAATATCGTGGTGCAAATCAACGATAAGTACTCCACCAGCGCGGCTGAAAACGCAATTGTGAACTTACTCACCTTGCGTCATGGTCAACAAGATGTGTTCACCATGAACAGTGACAGTATTCGCCAAACCATTGAAAAGACCACCAGTACCATGACTCTGCTGGTTTCCGCAATTGCCGTGATTTCTTTGGTGGTGGGCGGTATTGGTGTAATGAACATTATGTTGGTCTCAGTGACCGAACGGACGCAAGAAATTGGGGTTCGAATGGCAGTGGGTGCGCGTCAAAGTGATATTTTGCAGCAGTTCCTGATTGAAGCCATTTTAGTCTGCCTGATTGGTGGGGTGTTAGGGGTATTGCTCTCGCTGGGTCTAGGACAAATCATTCAAAAATTTGCTGGGGGTAATTTTGGGGTTGCCTACTCAACCACGTCTATTATCGCCGCATTTGTATGCTCGACTTTAATTGGTGTGGTGTTTGGTTTCTTGCCTGCAAAAAATGCAGCCAAACTCGACCCTGTTGCAGCACTTGCCAGAGAATAAGGAAAAAATATGCCTTTTTTATTAACGCGCCTTTGTACCGCGATGCTGCTTGGCAGCACTTTGGTTGGCTGTGCAGCTGTGGTTAAAACCCCTTATCAAGCACCAGCAGTACAGACGCCGACTCAGTTTCAATACGACAAAGCAACCTCACAACAACGTCAACAAGCCCTGTATGCCGATCAATGGTGGACGTTATTTGGCGATGCACAACTCAATCAACTGGTCGATGCTGTGCTCGCAAAAAATGCTGATTTGGCCGTTGCAGGGATGACCTTAAAACAAGCGCGCTTACAAGCAGAACTGGCTGAGAATCAGCAAAAGCCACGGGTGAACTCTACGGTGTCTACAGGCCATCAGTTTGACTTAAACTCAGGCAATGACAGCTCAAGTGGTCTGTCTTTGGGTGCTGGCTTAAGTTATGAAGTCGATTTATTTGGTAAATTGGCCCGTCAAACTGAAGCAAAGAGATGGGAAGCACTGGCAACTGAGCAAGATTTACAAGCCACTGCTCAAAGCTTAATTGGCACCACGGCGAAGTTATATTGGCAGTTGGCCTATTATAATGAAAGCCGTACAACTGCCGAGCAAAGCCTTGCGACCTCACAAAAACTCTACGATCTGGTTAAAGTTCAGTATCAAGCTGGTGCTGTATCAGGACTGGACTTAACTCAAGCTGAACAGTCCGTACAAAGTCAAAAAGCCAGTCTAAGTCAAATTCAACAAAGCTTGGTCGAGACCCGTACCGCAATTGCCGTGTTACTACATATGCCTGTACAGCAGTTGAGTATTGATGAACCTCAGCGTTTACCACGATTAGCTTTGCCTAGTATTACTGCGGGTTTACCTGCCGACATTTTATCGCGCCGTCCAGACTTAAAAGCGGCTGAGCTACGTTTACGTGAGAGTTTAGCGACCAAAGATGCCACCACGGCAAGCTATTATCCTTCGATCAGCTTGACTGGGAATCTTGGTTCAAGCAGTACCTCACTCACCCAACTGCTCAAAAACCCTGCCCTAACCTTAGGCGCAAGTTTAAGTCTACCGTTCTTGCAATATAACGACATGAAACGCGACCTTGCGATTAGTCAATTGGACTATGAAAAAGCCATCGTGCAATATCGTCAAACCTTGTACCAAGCCTTTGCCGATGTGGAAAATGCACTGTCTGCGCGAACTGAGTTGAGTCAACAAGTGCAATTGCAACAGCGGAATTTAGAGCTTGCTGAGAAAGTGGAGCGTTTGACCCAAGTGCGTTATCGCTATGGTGCCGTGGCTTTAAAAACCTTGTTGGATCAACAAGAAACCACGCGTACTGCGCGCTTAACATTGGTCAATACCAAACAAAGCCAATACAACGCCTATGTGACGTTGATGCAAGCCTTGGGTGGAAGTCCTGTAAAAGAACTACCAAAACAATAGCCCTAGCACTATTGCTTTATTCTCTTATTCTTTCACCAGATCTGGATTATTCTGGATCTGGTGAATACGTTTAATATTGTCTTGATCATCAAAAACAACTTCATACGAAAGTTGCTGACCATCGAAATACATCTCGGCTGGAGAGCCAATCACTTCCCATAGACCAATCGAGGCAATATCCGCAGTCGTGTGCCATAACGTACGGCTGATTCTAGCTGCTTTTGAGTAGCCCTGTTGGAAAGTATAAATCTCTTTACGCTCTCCATTGATGGTTTCTGAGGTAACTGGTGCACCCAATTCAGAAATCACATAGTTACGATGCTTTCCAACCTCTAAAACAGTCAAATTCTTTTTATGCGGCTGGTTACTCGCCATCACTGCGGCACAACCTTGAAGTGAAAGAAGAGTGACTAATCCAAAAACAACTGTTATTTTTTTCACGCTTTAACCTACCCCGAAAGCTAAAAATTATATTTTTATCGACATTATCTTTAGAATTTTAATTCAACAAAAACTAGGATTTATTAGCATATAAAATATTCGATGACAAATGATTAGTTATATCCGTCAGTTTATTTTTAATATATTTCTAATAGTGATAGAAATATATCATATGTATAACAGTAATAAATTTCTTTATAGAGATCGAATATGGATGAAAAAGTTAAGGCGTCTTGGGAACGAGCACTTCATCCCAAAACACTTAAAACGAATATTATTACTGCATCAATATTTTCAATGGCTTTCGAAATGCTCAAAAGTAGTATTATCGAAAAAATTGAGAGCTTCTTTACAAATGGATTCAATGAAAATGGAATGATTGTTGATCCAGAATATAAAGAAAAGGTACTTTCACTCAATAGAAGTCCTCTCTATGCATCATTGAAATGGTTGCAAGATATGGATGCCATTGACGATAATGACTTAGAGAGATTCGAGCATATTAAAAGATGCCGTAATACCTTAGCTCACGAAATGCTTACCTTTGCCTCATCAGGTGTCGACTTTGATGTAACGGAGGCATTCAATGAGATGATCGGACTACTACATAAAATCGAAATTTGGTGGTTTGAAAACTTAGAAATGGCAATCACCCCAGAAGCTTACCCTGAAGATCTTGACTTAGATCAGGTGACACCAGGTCCAGTATGGGCTCTTCAAATGCTTATTGATGTAGCACTTGGTCCAGAGGAAGTGGCGAGAAAATATTATGACTACTTTTTCGAAAATGCAGATAAAACTTAACAATGGGCTGCTATCAGACAGACTTTCTCTACATAATTAAGTTTTTTCTAAAAACAAAGCCGCTATAAAAGCGGCTTTGTCATATGATTTGAATCAATCTAATTAGTCATCGAGCATCAAGTCTGGGCTCATCCCCACAGTATTGAAACCTGCATCGACATACATGATTTCACCCGTAATACCATTTGCCCAAGGTGAGCAAAGGAATAATGCAGCATTCCCCACATCTTCAATGGTCACATTACGTTTAAGTGGTGAAATTTTTTCGTTTACGTCTAACATTTTGCGGAACGATTTAATACCTGATGCCGCCAAAGTACGGATTGGGCCTGCTGAAATCGCATTCACACGAATCCCTTCTGCACCCAAGCTTGAAGCCAAATAACGTACGCCCGCTTCTAATGATGCCTTCGCCATACCCATCACGTTGTAGTTTGGCATCACACGCTCAGAACCTTGGTAAGTCAAGGTCAATAAGCAACCTTGACGAACTAAAAGCAATGGCTTCGCAGCACGCGCCATAGCAATAAAGCTATATGCACTGATGTCATGTGCCACTTTAAAACCATCACGATCCGTTACATCGGTAAAGTCACCATCTAAGGTATGCGCAGGCGCAAAACCAATCGAATGCACCACACCGTCTAAACCATCCCAATGTTTTGCCAATTCAACAAAAGTTTGTTCAATTTCAGCGTCGACAGCCACATCACATGGTAGAACAATCGTTGAGCCAAATTGTGCTGCAAATTCATCTACACGTTTTTTCAGTTTTTCATTTGGATAAGTAAACGCAAGCTCCGCGCCTTCACGGTGAAGCGCTTGAGCAATACCAAATGCGATTGATAATTTACTTGCAATACCTGCTACTAAAAAACGCTTTCCAGCCAATAGTCCTTGTGCCATGTGACTCTCACTCAAAATAATTTATCTGCATAATGCCAAGTTTAAGTTGAAACCGAAATTGCATAATGCGCCTTTTTTCAATTCATCAACATTCAATAACAAATACGCCCCAATGAAGGGGCGTATTTGTTAAAACTAGGGCGATTAGTCATCGCCACGCAGCATGCTGAGTAGACGTAGGAATGAATAGTACATCCACACCAAAGTTGCTAGTAGCGCAATACCACACAGCCATTCCATCGCTTTCGGAGCGTGTTGTGCCGCAGCACTTTCAATCAAATCAAAATCTAGAATTAAGTTCAGTGATGCAATCACTGCAACAAAAGCGGCAAAACCTAGACCTAATAAGTTGTTTTCGAATAAAAATGGAATACTTGAACCAAAAGCCAAACGCATGACCATCTGCACCACAAAGACAATCGCGATGGCAATTGATGCTGACATCACTACCGATTTGAATTTTTCAGTGGCACGAATAATTTGAAAACGATACAAACCAAACATCACTAAAGTGGTGACAAAAGTTGCCAACAACGCTTGTAAAGGTACACCCGGATATTTCAATTGGAAGATAACCGACACCCCACCTAAAAAAGCACCTTCAAACAAGGCATACGGAATGGCAAGGGTACGCGCAGTATTTGGTTTAAAGGTCGCAATTAAACCTAGAATCAGACCACCAATTGCCCCGACTAAGGTTGCAGCATAGGCCAGCGAAATATTTAAGGTCATGAAACAGTATAAAAATAGTGCCATACCGACCACAGCTGCAATCACTGTAAGTAATACAGACTTCTGAATAGCACCTTGAACAGTCATCGGTTGACTATAGTCCGCATGTGTTTCCACGCGGTTCAAAATAGGGTTATTACTTTGCATAACTCAACTCTTTGTTATAATTTAATTAATTTACTTTATCATAAAGCGTGTTTTAAACTTGTATAGCAAAAAAGTGTTTCTTTTTTCTACACAAACACCCTCAGCTCTATTCTATTCGATTTCAATAAAAAAGAGGCTAACGCCTCTTTCTTTACTACTTATTTATTCATAATAAAAAAGTATTCACGATAATACTTCAGTTCCGCAATCGAATCACGAATGTCATCCATCGCTAAGTGTGAAGCATTCTTTTTCAAGCCACTCATAATTTCTGGACGCCAGCGTTTTGCCAACTCTTTTACCGAAGACACATCTAAATTACGATAATGGAAATATTGTTCCATTTCAGGCATTAAACGATGTAAAAAACGGCGGTCTTGGCAGATTGAATTGCCACACATCGGTGAGCTTTTTGGATTGACCCATTTCTTTAGAAATTCTAAAGTTTGCTGCTCCGCATCTTGCGCAGTCAATTTACTGCGACGTACACGTTCAATTAAGCCTGATTGACCATGTTGACGGGTGTTCCACTCATCCATTGCATTCAGTACACGGTCTGGCTGATGTACAGCAAGCACAGGCCCTTCAGCTAAAATATTTAAGTTATCATCCGTCACAATTGTAGCAACTTCAATAATTTGGTCATTATCAGTATCGAGACCTGTCATTTCAAGGTCAATCCAAATCAAACGCGTATCAGCGGTGCTGCTCATAAATGTGCAATCTTATTCGGCTTAAAAACGATGATAGTAGCAAATTAATTGCTTCGATGCTGTAACTGATACCCTGCTTCGTGCTATTTTTGCCATCTTGAATTCATGGTTTTTTAGGATATGAATGGCTTTAATTCGTAAACGTCGTTTAACTGAACAGCAACAACGTCGCATTCAGAAACAACAGCAAACACGTCAAGAAGATATCGACACTTCAAATGATTTAGAAGGCTTGGTGGTACAACACTACGGCCGTCAGCTTGAAGTGCAAGCCCTTACGACTCCAGATCCACATCCCATCAAACCGACGGTACAAGCAGGTGAACCTGAGCCGTTTTGGAAACCGATTGAACTCGGCAGTATTTGGCGCTGTCATACACGCACCAACCTCGAACTACTGGTCACAGGTGATCGTGTCAAATGGCAAGCCGACCCAAATACAGGGCTCGGGATCATCAATGCCATACAGCCACGTCAGTCACTACTGACTCGTCCAGACCGTTACCATAAAGTAAAACCTGTCGCGGCCAATATCAGTCTGATTGTGATTGTGTTTGCGCCACTGCCTGAGCCTGCACCAGGTTTGATTGACCGTTATTTGGTGGCCTGTGCCGATGCCAACATTCCAGCACTTTTAGTGCTGAACAAAACCGATTTGCTCAAAGACAATGACCCGATTTTAGCGTTGATTGCGGAATATCAAGCCTTAGGCTATGAAGTGATGCAAACCCAAGCTGATGGCGATTTAACCGCACTGACTCAGCGTTTAAAAAATGAAACAGTGGCTTTTGTTGGCCAGTCTGGTGTTGGCAAAAGCACCCTGATTAATGCCATCGTGCCTGACGCTGCACAAAAAACCAATGTGATTTCTGAAAACTCCGCCTTAGGGCAGCACACCACGACCTCTACCCGTTTGATTGGTTTTGGTGAAGGCGCTTCGCTGATTGACTCACCAGGAATTCGTGAGTTTGGTTTATGGCACTTAGATGCGGACAAAGTGCAACGCGGCTTTCCTGAAATTGAAAACTTGCTGGGCTACTGTCAGTTCCGTAACTGCACCCATAAACATGAAAAACAATGCGCTTTACGCTTAGCTGCGGCAAATGGTGAAATTTTAACGCGCCGTTTAGACAGCTATTTACGTCTGATTGATGAAATTGCTGAAGCTCAGCAAAAAAATTAATTTTTATTCAACCTTAGCCCTTGAAGCGGTGATTTTGATCACCATATTTTATGAGCTATACTCTCTAGCAATTTTTGAATTGTAATTTAGGTGACTTGTGGAACGTTGGTTCGAGTTTATGGGGAATCACCCCTTCTTATTTGGAACACTTGCGGTATTGGTTGTTTTGTTTTTCGTACTAGAAGGACAACGCAATGGTCGCAAAATTTCACCACAATCTTTAGGTATTTTAGTGAAAGCTAAAAATGCCATGTTGATTGACTTACGTGATGCCAAAGATTTCCGTGAAGGTCATATCAGTGGAAGTCGCAACATTCCCTACAGCCAAATTACAAAACATGCTGAAGAGTTAAAAGCTGCAGATCGTCCACTCGTGTTCATCTGTAACTTAGGCCAAGTGGCAGGTACCGCTTTACAACAAGTTGCACATACTGACAGCTATCGTTTAGATGGCGGGATTAGCAACTGGAAGGCTCAAGGCTTACCACTGGTTAAAGCTAAATAATTCGCACAAGGAGAAACTCATGGCTCAAGTCACTATTTACTCAACGACTGTATGTCCATATTGCGTTCGCGCAAAGCAGCTCCTTGAGCGTAAAGGCGTCGAATATAAAGAAATTAATTTATCTAAAGAAGCGCCAGAAGTCCGCATTGAATTGATGCAACGCACCAATCACCGTACGGTTCCACAAATTTTTATTGATGACCAATTTATTGGTGGTTTTGATCAACTTTATGCTTTAGAGCGTGAAGGCAAACTCGACCAACTATTGGCATAATTAGCTCAGCATATTAAGGATTAGAAAATGAGTGAAGCTCAACCACAACTTGCTTTAGAACGTATTTACACAAAAGATATTTCTTTTGAAGTCCCTGGGGCGCAAGTTTTTACCAAAGAATGGCAACCAGAGTTGAACATCAACTTGTCATCTTCTGCTGAAAAAGTTGATCCAACTCACTACGAAGTTTCACTTAAAGTGGTTGTACAAGCAAACAATGCAGGTGACACGGCGTTTATTGTCGATGTTACTCAAGCAGGTATTTTCCTTGTAGATGGTGTTGAAGAAGAACGTCTTCCGTACATCTTAGGTGCATATTGCCCGAACATCTTGTTCCCGTTCCTTCGTGAAGCGGTGAATGATATGGTGACTAAAGGCAGTTTCCCACAATTGTTGCTTACACCAATTAACTTTGATGCTGAGTTCGAAGCAAATATGCAGCGTGCTCAAGCAGCCGCTGTTGAAGGTCAAGCTTAAAACTTTAAGCCCTTCGAACAATAAAAAGACCGCTTTTGCGGTCTTTTTTATTGTACTGAATTATTTAAATGCTTTATGGCCTTGCTGCTTAATAGCCTCAAACTTGGCTGAACTTTGTTTGGCTTCCGCAAGTTTCCCTGCCTGTAGCAAATGTTGAGCATGTTCAATTTCTTGGGTTAATGCATCAAACTTTTGTTCATATTGTTTCACTTTAACACTGTCTTTTGGTTGTTTCACCAAACGGTCAGGCTTGTTTTGTTTGGCGGTTGCCGCAGCTTTTTGCATTTCAGTTAATGCGGTATTCGCCTCTGTGGCAGTCTTGGCTTGATTAAAAGCTTTTGAGTTTTTCGCCAAAGATTTCATCGCACCTTCTAGCACTTCCGACGCTTGTGCAAGTCCTGCCAAACATAAACCGCTGCTCAACAGCACAACCTTTAATAATATTTTCATTCTTATTCCTATGAGTTTGCAAAAAAATGCAGCCTAAGGCTGCATTGAATATCGCAAAAATTAAGACCAATGTAAATTAAAAATCATCATCACTTTCAGGGTCTCGATGTAAAGCATCGTGAATCGCTTCAACCAACTGTAAAGCAATTTCTTGTTTTGATGCTTTTTCCAAATCGCGCTTTTCCATTTTATAGCTTTCTGCAAAAAAGACCGTCATCGCATTTTCATCAGAAGCAAAACCAATATCAGGACGTGACACATCATTACAGGCAATCATATCGAGCTTTTTCGCCACCAATTTACCTGCGGCATATTCCTCAACATTGCGTGTTTCTGCTGCAAAACCCACCATGAATGGGCGTTTATCTTGCTGTGCAATGGTCGCCACAATATCAGGGTTTTTGATTAAAGAAACATTGAGCTCGTCCCCTGCTTTCTTAATCTTATGCTCTGCAACTTCTGCGACGCGATAGTCTGCAACAGCAGCGGTCGCGATAAACACATCACAGCCTTCATCCAACATTTGCATGCTGGTATCCAGCATTTTCATGGCAGATGAAACATTGATACGACGTACACCGTTCGGTGTGTCTAAACTGACAGGGCCTGCAATTAAAGTCACTTGGGCTCCAGCCGCATAACATGCAGCAGCAAGGGCAAAGCCCATTTTTCCCGTACTATGATTGGAAATATAACGTACAGGATCAATCGCTTCACGTGTTGGGCCTGCGGTAATGGTGACCTTTTTACCCGCCAACATCCCAAACTTTTCCGCCATGGCACGTTGTGCCTTATGGAAGTATTCTGTTACCTGATGCGCCAAATCCTCAGGCTCAGGCATACGGCCTAACCCGACATCACCACAAGCTTGTGCACCCGCATCTGGCATGATCACATGCACGCCATCTTCCACCAAAGTCGCTAAATTACGCTGTGTCGCTTTTGCTGCCCACATTTGTTGGTTCATGGCTGGTGCGACCCATACAGGGGCTTTGGTGGCTAAATATAAAGTAGAAAGCAGGTCATCGGCTAAACCCGCAGCAAACTTTGCAATGGTGTTGCAACTGGCAGGCGCAACCAAGAGTAAGTCTGCCCAACGTGCCAGCTCAATATGCCCCATGCCCGCTTCAGCTTCAGGGTTGAGAAGTTCTGTATGGACGGGGTTACCCGACAAAGCTTGAAAAGTTAGCGGCGTAATAAAAGCCTGTGCACCTTCGGTCATCACCACACGGACTTGAAAACCCGCATCTTTTAAACGGCGAACCAAAATGGCACTTTTATAGGCAGCAATACCGCCCGTAACAGCTAAAAGGATATTTTTATTTGGAATTACACTGAGATCAAAGCTCACGAACAGGCTACCTTTCTGTTGCAGTGGCGCTCACAATAGCATTAAATAGTCTCGTACCCAATCATCGATTGGGCCCTGTTTCTCAGATTAAGAATAAAAAAGTATAAAATAATGCACTTATCCATAAAAAAATGGCCTGAACAAGAACGACCACGTGAACGCTTATTACAACAAGGGCCAGCCAGCCTCTCCGATGCAGAACTGTTAGCCATTTTCATCCGTTCGGGTTCAACGCAACATTCTGCGGTCGAATTGGCACGTCTTTTGTTGCAACATTTTGGTAGTCTGAATGCGGTTTTCGATGCTGAACTGCCCGAGCTCAGCCAATTTCACGGCATTGGCCCGACCAAGTATTCACAATTAATGGCCGTCAAAGAATTGGGACGACGCTACAGTAGCCAGCAGCTCAAGCAACAAAAGTTGGAACTCAATCATTCAGCTCAATTGCTCAAGTTTTTACAGTATGAATTTTCTGGCGAAAACCAAGAAGTCTTTGCGGTACTCTGCTTGGATGCACATTTAAGAAAAATAAACTTTAAAAAATTGTTTTTTGGCGCAGTCAATTCTTGTGAAATTTCGATCAACCAATTGCTCCGTTATTGTATTGCTCAACATGCTACCTTTATCGTGATTGCCCATAATCATCCGCTTGGAAAAGCTCAACCCTCCAGGGCGGACATCGAACTGACCGAGCGCATTCTTCAAGCCACTCAGCTCGTGGACATTCAACTGATTGATCATTTCATTTTATCGCCCGAAGGTGCTTTTTCTTTTGCTGAACACGGTCTGATCCAACCCGCTTAAATATGCAGACAAATGATTGACAAATACGGTGACAAATATGAAGATCAAGCAAAATTGTAAAAGAATTCTAATCACATGATTGTGCGTGATCAGCCCAGTATTTTTAAGGTGCTTTTTTCATGGCGTGGCACCATTCTTCCCAAAGTTTTACCCCCTTTGGGCGTGGTCATGTTGGTCTCTGCCATTATTGGCATTTTGTCCTATGTCGGCTATTTCCACTTCCCTGAACTGCCTTTGGTCGGCTTCACCCTCATTGGGGTGGTACTTTCTATTTTCCTCGGCTTTAAAAATAGTGCCTGCTATGACCGTTGGTGGGAAGCGCGAAAGTTATGGGGCATTTTAATTGCTAACTCACGTCACTTTGACCGCGACTGTCGTATCTTGACTCAAGGTCGTCGTGAACGTGTGATTCAACATGTGATTGTCTTTGCCAATGTCTTGCGTGACCGTTTACGCCATCAAACAGCCAATCCAACAGAACTGGTGGAAACCAGTGGCTTAAGTCAAAATGCACTGACTCAGCTATATCAACAAGCCAATGCCCCGCAGTACACGCTCAGCTTAATTCAGTGGGAGTTGATGCAGGCATTAAAAGAAGGTGAAATTAGTGACATTGTCTATGCGCAGTTGAACCAGCACGTTGCTGACCTGAGTGTGGTGCAAACTGGTTGTGACCGTATTGCGACAACGCCGCTACCTTTTGCGTACTCGGTATTACTCAATCGTACGGTGTATTTTTTCTGTCTCATTTTACCGTTTAGCTTAGGCTCAACCTTGGGTATTTTCACCCCGCTATTGGTTGGTGTGTTGGCCTATACCTTCTTAGGACTCGATGCTTTGAGCTCGGAAATTGAAGAACCTTTCGGAACGCAAAGTAATGACTTGCCGCTGGACTCGATGGTACGCACCATCGAAATTGAACTGCTTGGGACTTTAGGTAAACCGACCCCTCCACCCATTCAAGCACAAGACAATAACTTACTCTAATCAAGCGCACGCTGACCTTCTCTTAGGCTATATAGCTCTTGGAGAAGGTAGGAATGGTCAAAAATCTTTAGACAAAACTTTCCCAAATCCCCACTTGCCCGTCTTTAACTCTGGGAATATTGCCCAACTTAATCCACGGCATATTGTCGCCATGAAAATCACTCCCGACCGATACTTTTAAACCATGCTCGGCAATCATCCGATCCACCATTTGACGGGTAGATGTCGGTTCAACACTGGGTGGTAATTCAACTGCATCTCCACCAAACTGCGCAAATATTTCAATCAAATAACGAATGTTCGTAGCAGATAAGTCATATCGTGTCGGATGCGCCAATACGGCAAAACCACCACTGGCATGAATCACTTGAATGGTTTCTTCTAAACCCAGCCCATCAAATTTCACGTAGGCTTTCTTACCTTCCTTAATATATTTATCAAACGCTTGTTGCGCACGACTCACATACTTTTTTTCAACCAAGGTCTTGGCAATATGGGTTCGAGTCACACGGTCAGGCGTCTGTTCAACTTTCGCCAAAACATCGAGATAAATATCTTCACCAATCAGTGGAATCAACAAATCACAGATTTGCTTAGCACGTCGCGCACGGATTTGTTTTTGCTGTTCAAGGCATTTTTGCAGTGGTTCTAAGTCTTGCATATTCAATGCAACCACATGTACACCATAGTTTTTCTGGGTTGAGGGTCTCGACCACTGACTCGAAATTTCGACACCCGAAATAATACGCATCGCATGCGACTTTGCAGCCAACTCTGCCAACGCAAGACCATCCATGGTGTCATGGTCTGTCAAAGCCAAGGTGTGGATGCCTTTTTCCGCAGCAGCATCAACCAATTGCTTCGGTGTGAAAGTACCATCAGAAATATTGCTGTGAGTATGTAAATCTACGCCTTCCATCACTTATACTAGCTATTTATTTGAACAGATTTAGATACTCTAACATGAAAGCACTTTTAGACTTTGTGCCGCTGATAATTTTCTTTTATTTATATAAAACTGTAGATCCTAAAAATACTGATCACCCATTGCTCCAGTTGATTGGTTCTGCTGGGGGTGTCGATAACAATAATATTCTTGTCGCGACCACAGGTTTGATTATTTCGATGCTAGTGGTTTACGGTGCACTGTTCTTCATGCAAAAGTTCCGTTTAGACAAACAACAGTGGATTGTGTTGTTTATGACGGTTATTTTCGGCGGTGTCACCTTAATGCTGTCGGATGACTTTTACATCAAACTCAAAGCAGCCTTACTGAATATTATTTTCTCAGGCGCTTTCTTACTTTCTCCTTATTTTGGCAAAGAACGTAAACCGCTGATCAAACGCTTGTTCGGCCCAATCTTCAATTTAACCGACTCGGGTTGGATAAATTTAAACTTTGCATGGGCTGCTATGTTTGCCCTCATGTCTTTTTTACATGTATTTTTCGCATTTTTATTTATGGACGGAAAATATTGGGGAGAATTCACGGCTTTTGGTGACATGATCGTGATGTTTTCCTTTATCATTATTCAGTTTATTGTATTGCGTAAATACTTTAAATCTTCTGAAGAGTAATTTAGCCAGAACCTACATCGAGAACTCTTATGCCGCTATTCGTCGTCACATGTACCGATCAAGAAGGTACAGTCGAAAAACGTCTTGCTACACGTCCAGAACATCTTGCTCGTTTACAAAAGCTCAATGATGAAGGTCGTTTAATTGTTGCAGGAGCGATGCCGAAAGATCCAAGCAATCCGCAAGCAGGCTTTTACGGCAGTACAATCATTGTTGACTTTGACTCACGTGAAGCACTCGATGTCTGGTTACAGGAAGAGCCATTCTTAAAAGCAGGGGTTTATCGTCAGATTGATGTTAAACCATTTAATAAAGCATTCCCTCAAGGATAAGGTCATGCGCGTTGTTGCCACAAGCTTATTGGGCTTATCTCTTCTTTCTTCTATGGCGTGGGCCGTTGAAACTGCTCCTGCCCCGAGTGTAGCCTCTTCTGTACCAGCAACGACTGCCGCACCTGTTCAAGTGCAAGGTAGTACAACTCAACCGAAAATCATTCCTGCGGTGGCCACAGTTAGCCCAACAGGTCAACCGCAAGAAGCCAAACCACTCACCGCTGAACAACTGGCTAAGAACAAAGCATTGCAAGATGCCAAAGTCAAAGCACTGGTCAAAGACCAAGCTTCACGTCTTGCACAATTGGAAAAAGCTAATCTTGATGCTTTGGCGCAAAACCAAGAGCTACAACTCAAAAATGACAGCCTCGGTGTACAAGTGCAAGTCTTACAAAGCGAACGCAGTGCGCAAATGTTCCTCTACGGCGCGGCGACCATCGCTGTTGGCGTATTACTGGGTTTCTTAATTGCCAGTTACGTTTATACCAAACGTCGTCGTCAGTGGTAAGCTAAGCCCTATTGAAAACAATAGGGTGCTGTGGTTGTGTCGCGTGCAATTCAAACTGCCGATTTAGAATGGCAACAGATTGATGGCATAGATGTGCCAGTCTCAAAACAATTTGGCGATGTCTATTTTTCCAAGGACAATGGTCTACTCGAAACTCGCCATGTGTTTTTAAATGGCAATGATTTACCTGAGCGTCTGTCCAATCTTCAGCCCTTTGAATATTTTAGTGTTGGTGAAACAGGCTTTGGCACAGGGCTCAACATCTTGGCGCTTTGGCAACTTTGGCAACAGGTTCGCCCAAATAACCACAGCCACCTTCATGCCATTTCAGTTGAAAAATTTCCGCTGTCTAAAACGGATCTGATACGTGCACTCAATGTCTGGCCTGACCTCAAACCGATCGCCAATCAACTGATCGCACAGTACCCGCACCCAATTGCGGGTTGTCATCGCCTGAGCTTCCCTGAGGAACGTTTTAGCCTTGACCTTTGGTTAGGCGATGCCCACGATGTTTTCCCCAGTATGGCAAAAACCAGTAGCGTTAAAGCATGGTTCCTCGATGGTTTCGCGCCTGCCTGTAACCCAGACATATGGGAAGAGCAAGTACTGAATCACATCGTTCGCCTATCTGGTATTGGAACGACATTTTCTTCATTTAGTGTCGCAGGCGTACTCAAACGTGGTTTAACACAGCATGGTATTTCTATTTCACGTCCGCGCGGCTATAAGCATAAACGCGAAATGCTCAAAGCCATCTGGTTACCTGCTGAGCCTGAAAATACATCAGACGCTGTAGATACCAAATCAGTATTGAATCAAAATCAACCTGATCAAGTACTACACGCTTTTAAGCAACGCCAAATTGCTATCATTGGCGCAGGGATTGCAGGTTTAACTAGCGCATGGGCCTTTGCTGAGCGCGGACACCAAGTCACGCTCTACGACCAATCTGAGCCACTTGCAGGAGGTTCAGGCAATCCGCTCGCCTTACTCAACCCCAAACTTTGTCCGATTGAACAAAGTCATGAACATTTAATGACTTTGGCTTGGCAACATGCTTTACAGCACTATCCCAAGTTTCAGGCTTTTCGCCCCATTCAAGTACATCAACTGGCGCTGAAAAAAGCCGAAGACTTACTCGATCTCGAACAACAATATCCTGCAGGTCTTCTGACAGCCGAAACCGCTGCTGATTGTACGTTAATTACTGAATATCCAAGTCTGAATCTAACTGAAGCCGGCGCTGTCTCACCACATCAACTCAAAGATCAAATCTTAGCGCATCCGCTCATTCAATTCGTACAAGCCAACATTACTCAAATCCATCCAGAGCACAATGAACTTTTCAATGAACAAGCCCAATCTCTCGGTCAATTTGATCACGTGATTGTCTGTTGTGCACGCCACACAGCTGCTTTCTTTGAGCAATATCCTGTGCTGAAGCCCATTCGCGGACAAGTCAGTTGGGTGGAGAATACTGCACAACCTTTGGCCCTCGATCAAGCCTATAGCTATGGCGGCTACTGTATGCAGCTTGATGCTCAACAGTTAATTTTAGGTGCATCCTTCTATCCCAATCGAGACGATAGCGATGTTTTGCTTGAAGACCATGTGCATAACTACGAGCTTATCCACAGTGTCTTTCCACATTATGCACAATTACTTCCTGATGTGAGGACTTGGCAAGGCCGTGCATCCGTTCGCGCACAAAGTTTGGACTATTTTCCAGTCCTTGGAAAAATGTCTGAACAGACTGAAATTTATAGCTTTGCTGGCTTGGGTTCTAAAGGCTTTTTGTTTGCCCCTTTATGTAGTGAAATTTTAGCGGCGCAGATACTGAAAGAGGCCTGTCCCGTTCCTGAGTCCCTGCTACAAAAGCTCAGTCCGACCCGATTCCATAAAAAGCTCAAAGCCAAAAAGCCTTATTTTAAAGCGCAGTCTTAGTTCTGCTTATGACTCAAGTACAGCATATGGCGCTATAAATAGAGAAATGTAAATTTCTAAGACATTAAAAAAGCGCCTTACGGCGCTTTTTTTGCTTCTGCTTAATTACTTTGTTCTAAGACTAAACCAGCAGCACGAGCAGCACGGGTACCACCCATTAAAATCACATACTCACGCTCACTGTCAAAACCTTCGAGTAACTCTGCAGCACGTGGCGCTTTACTACCGCCACCACATAAAATGTAAATCGGTTGATCCGTCGACACTTGAGTAAGGCTCTGTGCTGAAAGTTCTGTGATTGGCTGATTAATCGTCCCTTTCACGTGTGCTTCAGCATAAGCACTTGAATCGCGTACATCCCAGATGATCGCATCCTCTGGGAACTCAAATGTTGTAATTTCTTGTTTACGGATCATTGCGCACTCCTTTGATGTAAACAACACTTGGCAAATGAAGAAAACATCCCTAGCATCTCAGATATTCTTTCCATTTGTAAAGGTTTAATCCATGCCATCTTTTGATATTGTTTCAGAATTAGAAATTTTTGAAGTAAATCATGCCGTTCAGAACACCCAAAAGGAAATCGCAACTCGTTTCGACTTCCGTGGTCAGGACGTTTCAATTGAACTCAATGAAAAAAACAAAGAAATCAAAATCTCAACTGAAAGTGATTTCCAGTGTGAACAAGTTTATACCATGTTAGAGAACCATTTCTTTAAGCGTAAAGTCGATATTCAAGCGCTTGATCCACAAAAAATGACTGCTTCAGGTAAAAATGTACTTCAAGTGGTGAAATTAAAAGACGGACTTGACTCAGATACCGCAAAAAAAATTAACAAGGCCATTAAAGAAAGCGGTATTAAAGTGCAATCTTCAATTCAAGGCGACAAAATTCGTGTGACTGATAAAAAGCGCGATACATTACAGCAAGTAATGACCTTTTTAAAAGAACAACAATTTGGTCTGCCTTTACAGTTCAATAACTTTAAAGACTAATACTCTTGTTTGATCATTTGAGGTAACTATGCCAAAGGCCAATCGCTTATCAAAACTTGTAAAAACCACGTCACGCTTGCCGAAAGCATTACGTACGCGATTATGGAGTCAAGCTTTTGGTCGCATAGTTCCCATGGTCGGCAGTGCCAATATTCGTTATTTGCAAGTCAGTCACAGCGAAGTCGTAGTCAAAATCGAAAATCACCGTGCCATGCAAAACCATATTGGTCAACTGCATGCCTGTGCCATGGCCTTAATTGCTGAAACGGCAACGGGTTTTGTAACAGGGATGAATGTACCTGATCATTGCATCGTTCTGATTAAAAGCATGCACGTTGACTTTAAACGTCCGAGTAAAGGTGCCATGACAGCGACAGCCACCTTAACACCAGAACAACAGCAGCTGATGCAAACCACCGCTAAAGGTGAAACTTTAGTTTCTGTGACAGTAATGGATGAATCGGGTGAAGCACCCGTTCAATGTGAAATGTTATGGGCGTGGCTCGACAAAGCATCATTAAAAAAGTAAAAATGTAAATATAACTTACTGTTTAGTAAGTATAAAATTTACAACATTACGCTAAAGCTGCGACTAAAATTTACTATATCTTTACTTCGACTCAGCTCAAAATCATGCTACATAACATGAATATTTGAGCTGACTTAATGAAAAAAAGACTAATTTTAGCGACTGCCTTATTTTCTTTAGGGCTGGTGGCCTGCCAACAGCACAATCCCGCCAATACATTGGTTTCAACAACGCCGAATGACTATTCGACCCCTGCCCTGACCGAACAAAATAAAAAAATTGTAGTGGACTTCTATGAAGGGGTTTTTAGCAAACATCAGGTTCAAACCTATTCTGACCGCTATATTGGTACACAATACATTCAACATAATCCCTATGTGGCAGACGGCAAAGCACCTTTTGTAAACTACTTCACCCAGTACTTTAAAGAACATCCAGATGCAAAAAACACCATCAAGCGTGTCGTAGCCGAAGGTGATTTGGTGGTGCTCCATGTACATTCCACTCAAAATGCACAAGATCGTGGTGAGGCCGTTGTCGATATTTTCCGCGTCGAACAAGGCAAAATTGTAGAACATTGGGATGTGATACAAAGCATTCCCGCGGAGTCCGCCAACCGCAATACTATGTTTTAATCCATCGGACTGCATGGAATAGCAAAAAAAAACCAGTGATTACACTGGCTTTTTTTTGCAGACCAACTCAAGCTTTAGTTGGATTGGCTCGCCAAAAACTTTTCTTTAACATCCGCTGGAATCTGACGTTTATTGCCTTTGACATCAACCGCAACAAAGGTAAATACACCTTCAGTCACACGTACAGGTGGACGTGAACTGTCATGACTATCCCACACTTCAATTTCCATCTGAATAGACGTATTGCCCACTTTTAACAGTTTGGTATAACAACTGATGACATCACCAACTTTCACTGGGACTAAGAACGTCATCTGATTAATTGAAATCGTTGCACAGCGTCCCTTACTAAAACGCTCTGCGTGAATTGCACCCGCCAAATCCATTTGTGACACAATCCAACCACCAAAAACATCTCCACTCCAGTTGGTATCGGCTGGCATTGCAATTGTCTGAAGAGACAACATCCCTTCTGGTTTCACATGAATCTCTGACACGTTGACTCCAATTTTCGTTATGACTGGGCGGCTTGCAACTGTTGATCTAACCATTGTTGCAATTGTGGCGCACGAAGCGCACCGCTTATTCTAGCAATTTCGGTGGTTTTATTCATTAAAACTAAGGTCGGAATGCTGCGTACGTTAAACGCACTGCTCAAGCGCGGAGATTCTTCGGTATTAATTTTGGCAAAAATAACCTGCGGATTTTGCTTAGCCACTTCAGCAAAGTGCGGAGCCATCATTTTACATGGACCACACCACTCTGCCCATAAATCAATAAATACAGGCAAATCGCTATGGCTAATGAACTGGCTAAAATTTTGCTCATTCAATTCAATCGGTACCGCAGGTAAAAGCGCTGCGTGGCATTGACCACAGCTCGGATTAGCACTCAATTTCTCTTCAGGCACACGATTTTTGGCCAAACAAGTAGGACAGACGATAATCATTTAGTTGACTCCAATATGTTGATGTAAGAATTCTAATTGGGTCGAAATGGCTTTTTCAAACCAACTGGCATGATAAATATCAAAATGCTGCATTTCCCACTCATGATATTGAACAAAAGGGGCAATATTGGTCGCGGCTTCACGACTGGATTCAATCGGAATTAAACTATCATGCTTGGCGGCAATGAAAAGTACAGGAATATTAATTTGTCTGACATTTTGAATGGGACGATAACGAATTAAATTAAAAAATAATCGGGCAGGTATCTCACCACTCCAATAATAATCAGGATTAATAATCGAACGATACCCCAAATAGGCATCTTGCGTCGGTAAAAAACATAACTCTCGTGGATCAACCACAGGTAAAGTGGTCGGGGACATCCCCACTTTTCCACCCATATAATCTTGGCTGGATAGTTTTAAGGCTTTGGGGAACTGTTGCAAAGGATATAACTTAGCACTGGCTGCCCCATCCACAAAAGGCACTTGCGCCATCACGGCCTGTACATTTTTGAACTCTGCCGCTATATCGAGCACATAACCACCACTGAGCGCCGTCCCCCACAACACGATCCGTCGACTATCGATCGACTTACGTTCTTTGAGGTGGTTAATCATGGTCCGCCAATCTTCAAGCTGCTTCTTAATCGAGACCAGTTCTCGTGGACGTCCGGTACTACCGCCCCAATAACGGTAGTCAAATAACACGACTGCATAACCCGCTTGTGCAAAACGTTGTGCAAATTGGATCAGTTTGAATTGGCGAAGCCCAGCCAAACCATGGGCCATCAAAATCACTGCTGGCTTTTCTTCGGTTTTCGGACGATAGAAATCCGCAGCAATGACCTCTTGGCCACTTTTGACATATAGCGGTTCAACGGTATAGGCGTGCATACCTGCTCCATTGCGTTATTTTATGGTTGTAATCGCTTATAAATATTTCAACAGCATAGGCTGAACTTTCAGCTTAATGCTATCATAAAGCATATCTCGATTAGTTTAATTTTGGAGTGACAGCATGAGCGAAAATGTAGGCTTTGCAGGTCAAATTGGCCCAGAACATTTGGTTCAAGTGGTTGAAAAAGGGTTTAAATCTGTGATCAATAACCGTCCAGATATGGAAGGTGGCCCAGAACAACCAACCAGCGCTCAAATTGAAGAAGCAGCACGTGTTGCAGGCCTCGATTATGTCTATCAACCTGTGGTTGCAGGGCAAATCACAGAAATGGATGTACGCACTTTTGCTAATCATTTCAATGAGCTACCAAAACCTGTTTTAATGTTCTGCCGTACAGGCAATCGCTCAAACAACTTATACCAACTAGCGAAGCAAATGGACCTGTTAGATGACTAAACGGTTGTTTAAAAGTGTTATCTGCACTGCTCTAATTTTAACGAGCAGTGCATTATGGGCGACAACGAACAACCTGAGTCAAGCACTCAGCCCGCAGCTCAGCGTTTCAGGGGAAATGACCCAAGACAAGTTTCAACAGTTGATAAAACAAGGTTTTAAGTCGGTCATTGTCAACCGACCAGATCAAGAACAAGGCAACACCGTTCGCGTTGATCAACTGCGTAATATTGCGGAACAGTCCAAAGTCAGCGTAATTTACCAACCGGTTACCAGCAGTAAAATTTCTGAAACAGACGTGGTCGAATTTGCTAAATATTATAATGAATTGCCCAAGCCTATTTTAATGGTCTGTAAGAGTGGTGCTCGCTCTAGTCTGCTGTTCAATCAGGCAAAACAACGAGGATTACTCCATGAATAAACTGTTGCTGCTTTTAGTCTGCTGTACCTTAATGACAGCATGTAGCTCAATGAATGTCCGTCCTACCGTTGGGGTAAGCATTGGCACTAGCTTATAAGTCAAATGAAAGTGAAGACGGCATCTAGTGCCGTTTTTTTTACAAAATATAATCATCTACAGCCGTGAATATGTTAACTATAGAGTATGTCTCGCTTAGATAAACGTTTGCTTATGTATGATCTGATTATTATTGGGGCTGGAACTGCGGGTATCGCAGCCTACCAACAAGCCGTGAAGTCCACACAAAATCTATTAATCATTAATGATGGGCCATGGGACACCACTTGTGCACGTGTTGGCTGTATGCCGTCAAAAGTGCTGATTTCTACATCAAATCGCATGCATGATATTCAACATGCGGATCGTGTCGGATTGCAAGTAGAGTCAAAAATAGACCGCAGTCAGGTCATGCAACACGTACAAAAACTCCGTGATCGCTTTACTCATAGTACCCTTAAAACCGTAGAGAGCTGGCCTGAGTCTCATAAAATACAGGGCCGTGCTCGCTTTGTCGATGAAAAAACGGTCGAAGTTAATGGGCAACACTACCAAGCCAAAAGCTTTATTTTAGCTGTAGGCTCCACACCTATCTTTGACCCAGCATGGAAGAATGAACTCGGTGATCGGCTCATCACCTCCGATCAAATTTTTGAACTCAATACTTTACCCAAATCTTTAGCGGTGATTGGGAGCGGAGTCATCGCGATTGAACTTGCGCAAGCCATGCAACGACTTGGCGTAAATACCACAGTCTTTGCACGTAGTCGTAAAGTCGGTGTTCTGACCAGTCCGAAATTACAGCAGTTGGCACAAACAGAAATTAGCGCTGAACTTGAGATCAAGTTCGAAGTTTTACCCACTAAAGTTAAGTATATAAATAATCAAGTTGAAATTAGTTTTATTGAAAATGGTCAGCCTAAAACACTCAACGTCGATTATTTATTGGTCGCTACAGGACGCAGCAGTTTTTTAAACACCCTTAAACTCGAAAATATCTACACCTCATTCACAGACTTAAAACATTTACCTGTTGATCCTGAGACCAAACAACTCGCCGACTATCCGATTTTTATCATTGGCGATGCACATACTGATACTCCACTACAGCATGAAGCCGCACACGAAGGTAAAGTCTCGGTCAAAAATGCATTAAATTTCCCTACTATAGAATCATGTAAGACCCTAATACCCTTAGGCATCGTTTTTAGTAGCCCAGAAATGGCAATGGTTGGACAAAACTTTAAGCAACTACAAAGTGCACCTATCAATTTTGTCATCGGCGAAGTCTCTTATGTCAAACAAGGGCGCGCATTAGTTTTAGGTAAAAACCATGGAGCTATCGAAGTGTATGTGGAGAAAAGTAGCCGTAAGCTACTAGGTGCTGAATTACTCACAGAGTCTACTGAACATTTGGCCCATTTACTGGCATGGATGATTGCAGAACAACTGACCGTCGATGAAATTTTGGAAAAACCGTTTTATCACCCAACCCTTGAAGAAGGTTTAAGAACAGCATTAAAACATGCACGTCGACAGCTAGATACGATACCTAAACTGCGAAACTCATGATGCATGTTCTTTTCATAAGGTTTTCTGTGTGCAATTAAATGACTTCATCAAGTAAGATATAAAAGCCAGAAAATGCTGGCTTTTATATCTTATTACCTCTTAGGCCCTTATTAAATGGCGCATTCTCCGCTCTACTCTTTTTATTTTTAATCTTTTCAGCATAAAAAATCCCCCTCTGCTTTAAGCGGAGGGGGATTTAGAATTAATGAGCTGGCGATGACTTACTCTCACATGGATAACTCCACACTACCATCAGCGCTAAGAGGTTTCACTTCTGAGTTCGGGAAGGGATCAGGTGGTTCACTCTTGCTATTGTCGCCAGCACAACTGTTTATGACTATTCGTTGGGTCTAACCTCAGAGCAGTGCTCTTCGTGCCTAACTTTCATCAAATGAGTTATTAACAGGTATATTTGAGTTGGATATTTTATCTAGCTTTATAACTAAATCAAGTTGTTTGCAGTGATTTGAACCACAACACCAACTGTTTGGGTGTTGTATAGTCAAGCCTCACGAGCAATTAGTATTGGTCAGCTTCACATATCACTATGCTTCCACATCCAACCTATCAACGTCGTAGTCTTCAACGGCTCTTTAGAGGACATAAAGTCCTAGGGAAATCTTATCTTGAGGTAGGCTTCCCGCTTAGATGCTTTCAGCGGTTATCCCTTCCGAACATAGCTACCCGGCGATGCGACTGGCGTCACAACCGGTACACCAGAGGTTCGTCCACTCTGGTCCTCTCGTACTAGGAGCAGATCCTCTCAAATTTCCAACGCCCACGGTAGATAGGGACCGAACTGTCTCACGACGTTCTAAACCCAGCTCGCGTACCTCTTTAAATGGCGAACAGCCATACCCTTGGGACCTGCTTCAGCCCCAGGATGAGATGAGCCGACATCGAGGTGCCAAACACCGCCGTCGATATGAACTCTTGGGCGGTATCAGCCTGTTATCCCCAGAGTACCTTTTATCCGTTGAGCGATGGCCCTTCCATACAGAACCACCGGATCACTAAGACCTACTTTCGTACCTGCTCGACTTGTGGGTCTCGCAGTTAAGCGCGCTTTTGCCTTTATACTCTACGCGTGATTTCCGACCACGCTGAGCGCACCTTCGTACTCCTCCGTTACTCTTTAGGAGGAGACCGCCCCAGTCAAACTACCCACCAGACATGGTCCTCGTCCCGGATAACGGGACAGAGTTAGAACCTCAATATTACCAGGGTGGTATTTCAAGATTGGCTCCACCGAAACTAGCGTCTCGGTTTCAAAGCCTCCCACCTATCCTACACAAGTAAGATCAAAGTTCAATGTCAAGCTGCAGTAAAGGTTCACGGGGTCTTTCCGTCTAGCCGCGGGTACACCGCATCTTCACGGCGAATTCGATTTCACTGAGTCTCTGCTGGAGACAGCGCCCCCATCATTATGCCATTCGTGCAGGTCGGAACTTACCCGACAAGGAATTTCGCTACCTTAGGACCGTTATAGTTACGGCCGCCGTTTACTGGGGCTTCGATCAAGAGCTTCGCTTACGCTAACCCCATCAATTAACCTTCCAGCACCGGGCAGGCATCACACCCTATACGTCCACTTTCGTGTTTGCAGAGTGCTATGTTTTTAATAAACAGTTGCAGGGGCCTGGTTTCTGTGGCTGCCAATAGCTCAAGGAGTAAATCCCATCACCGTCGGCAGCGTACCTTCTCCCGAAGTTACGGTACCATTTTGCCTAGTTCCTTCAGCAGAGTTCTCTCAAGCGCTTTGGTCTACTCGACCTGACCACCTGTGTCGGTTTCGGGTACGATTCCTATGTAACTGAAGCTTAGAGACTTTTCCTGGAAGCATGGTATCAGCCACTTCACTGTACAAGTACAGCTTGCTATCAGTTCTCAGCATAGAGTACCCCGGATTTGCCTAAGATACATGCCTACAACCTTCCACCTGGACAACCAACGCCAGGCTGACTTAACCTTCTCCGTCCTCTCATCGCATTACATAGAAGTATTGGAATATTAACCAATTTCCCATCGACTACGCCTCTCGGCCTCGCCTTAGGGGTCGACTCACCCAGCCCCGATTAACGTTGGACTGGAACCCTTGGTCTTTCAGCGTGCGAGTTTTTCACTCGCATTGTCGTTACTCACGTCAGCATTCGCACTTCTGATACCTCCAGCATACTTCTCAATACACCTTCATCGGCTTACAGAACGCTCCCCTACCACTTGCAATAAATTGCAAATCCGCAGCTTCGGCATATAGTTTTAGCCCCGTTACATCTTCCGCGCAGGCCGACTCGACTAGTGAGCTATTACGCTTTCTTTAAAGGGTGGCTGCTTCTAAGCCAACCTCCTAGCTGTCTATGCCTTCCCACATCGTTTCCCACTTAACTATAATTTTGGGGCCTTAGCTGGCGGTCTGGATTGTTTTCCTCTTGACTACGGACGTTAGCACCCGCAGTCTGTCTCCCGGATAGTACTCATTGGTATTCGGAGTTTGCATCGGTTTGGTAAGTCGGGATGACCCCCTAGCCGAAACAGTGCTCTACCCCCAATGGTATTCGTCCGAGGCGCTACCTAAATAGCTTTCGGGGAGAACCAGCTATCACCGAGTTTGATTAGCCTTTCACCCCTATCCACAAGTCATCCCCTGGCTTTTCAACGACAGTGGGTTCGGTCCTCCAGTTAGTGTTACCCAACCTTCAACCTGCTCATGGATAGATCACCCGGTTTCGGGTCTACACCCAGCAACTAAACGCCCTATTAAGACTCGATTTCTCTACGGCTCCCCTATGCGGTTAACCTTGCTACTGAATGTAAGTCGCTGACCCATTATACAAAAGGTACGCAGTCACCGAACAAGTCGGCTCCCACTGCTTGTATGCATGCGGTTTCAGGATCTATTTCACTCCCCTCACAGGGGTTCTTTTCGCCTTTCCCTCACGGTACTGGTTCACTATCGGTCAGTCAGGAGTATTTAGCCTTGGAGGATGGTCCCCCCATATTCAGACAAGGTTTCACGTGCCCCGCCCTACTCGACATCATCATATAAGCCCTTTCGTGTACAGGACTATCACCCACTATGGTTGCACTTCCCAGAGCATTCCACTAGAACTTATATGACTTAATGGGCTTTTCCCCGTTCGCTCGCCGCTACTGAGGGAATCTCAATTGATTTCTTTTCCTAAGGGTACTGAGATGTTTCACTTCCCCTCGTTCGCCTCGTATGACTATGTATTCATCATACGATACCTGCCTTATGACAGGTGGGTTTCCCCATTCAGAAATCTCCGGATCACAGGATATTTGCCGCCTCCCCGGAGCTTATCGCAGGCTATTACGTCTTTCATCGCCTCTGACTGCCAAGGCATCCACCACATGCACTTAATTACTTGACTATACAACCCCAAACAGTCGTTAATCCCTACAAGTAGGATTAAGACAGTCTATGATGATTTCTCATCACTTCCTTACAGTTTGTTGTTCTGTGTACTTAAACACTGTACAGCTTCAATTCAATTCACATACCAAAACGCTTGATTCAGTTAATTTCGCTAGTAACTCATTTCTTTAATCTTCATCAATCAGTAATAAATCACTGTTAATGTCGATCTTAAAAACGAGTATGAACAAATTATTTCAACTCAAATATATTCTGTTAATGATTTTTCCAGCCTTCGTCAGGTCAGGAAACTGCGATAAATCACAGAAGTTAATAAGTTATCTACTTACTAATTTCTGTAATCCAACTTCTTAGATTAAGCTTCGTTCTATGTGTGCCTGCGCACAGCATAGCTGTTTGCTTAAATTCTCGGACAAAGCGCTGCTTTGTTTTTCCTCGAATTTGGTGGAGACTAGGAGAGTCGAACTCCTGACCTCCTGCGTGCAAAGCAGGCGCTCTACCAACTAAGCTAAGTCCCCAGCTTATCAATAAGTCAATGTCTCTGTTTTTCTGTATTCAGCATTTAACAATGCTTGTTAGTCAGATTTGGTGGGTCTGACAAGACTTGAACTTGTGACCCCACGCTTATCAAGCGTGTGCTCTAACCAACTGAGCTACAGACCCTCAGATACATCGTCATGAAGAACAACTTGTTGTGGATTCTTACCAATCGTCAATCTTTCGTTAAGGAGGTGATCCAGCCGCAGGTTCCCCTACGGCTACCTTGTTACGACTTCACCCCAGTCATCGGCCACACCGTGGTAAGCGTCCTCCTTGCGGTTAGACTACCTACTTCTGGTGCAACAAATTCCCATGGTGTGACGGGCGGTGTGTACAAGGCCCGGGAACGTATTCACCGCGGCATTCTGATCCGCGATTACTAGCGATTCCGACTTCATGGAGTCGAGTTGCAGACTCCAATCCGGACTACGATCGGCTTTTTGAGATTAGCATCCTATCGCTAGGTAGCAACCCTTTGTACCGACCATTGTAGCACGTGTGTAGCCCTGGTCGTAAGGGCCATGATGACTTGACGTCGTCCCCGCCTTCCTCCAGTTTGTCACTGGCAGTATCCTTAAAGTTCCCGACATTACTCGCTGGCAAATAAGGAAAAGGGTTGCGCTCGTTGCGGGACTTAACCCAACATCTCACGACACGAGCTGACGACAGCCATGCAGCACCTGTATGTAAGTTCCCGAAGGCACCAATCCATCTCTGGAAAGTTCTTACTATGTCAAGACCAGGTAAGGTTCTTCGCGTTGCATCGAATTAAACCACATGCTCCACCGCTTGTGCGGGCCCCCGTCAATTCATTTGAGTTTTAGTCTTGCGACCGTACTCCCCAGGCGGTCTACTTATCGCGTTAGCTGCGCCACTAAAGCCTCAAAGGCCCCAACGGCTAGTAGACATCGTTTACGGCATGGACTACCAGGGTATCTAATCCTGTTTGCTCCCCATGCTTTCGTACCTCAGCGTCAGTATTAGGCCAGATGGCTGCCTTCGCCATCGGTATTCCTCCAGATCTCTACGCATTTCACCGCTACACCTGGAATTCTACCATCCTCTCCCATACTCTAGCTTCCCAGTATCGAATGCAATTCCTAAGTTAAGCTCAGGGATTTCACATCCGACTTAAGAAGCCGCCTACGCACGCTTTACGCCCAGTAAATCCGATTAACGCTCGCACCCTCTGTATTACCGCGGCTGCTGGCACAGAGTTAGCCGGTGCTTATTCTGCGAGTAACGTCCACTATCCTAGAGTATTAATCCAAGTAGCCTCCTCCTCGCTTAAAGTGCTTTACAACCAAAAGGCCTTCTTCACACACGCGGCATGGCTGGATCAGGCTTTCGCCCATTGTCCAATATTCCCCACTGCTGCCTCCCGTAGGAGTCTGGGCCGTGTCTCAGTCCCAGTGTGGCGGATCATCCTCTCAGACCCGCTACAGATCGTCGCCTTGGTAGGCCTTTACCCCACCAACTAGCTAATCTGACTTAGGCTCATCTATTAGCGCAAGGTCCGAAGATCCCCTGCTTTCCCCCGTAGGGCGTATGCGGTATTAGCATTCCTTTCGGAATGTTGTCCCCCACTAATAGGCAGATTCCTAAGCATTACTCACCCGTCCGCCGCTAGGTTAGGTAGCAAGCTACCCTTCCCCGCTCGACTTGCATGTGTTAAGCCTGCCGCCAGCGTTCAATCTGAGCCATGATCAAACTCTTCAGTTAAAATCATTAGTAGCTTATGGCTACAAATCTTGGCTCATCAATTTTCTGACAAATATTTCTCAAATAAACTTCGAGTAATTTCTACCATCAATCAATGAAATATTTTCGATCGATCAATCAGTAAAAATCCACACAAGTTGTTCTTCATAATCTCTTAATGATCTTCTTGCTGATTCGTCATCAGCAAGCTAGGTCGGCTATACTACTCTCTTTCAAGAAGAAGTCAACTGGTTTTGTTAATTATTTTTAAACTTATTCAAGACTTTCAGATTCTACCGCCTGGGCTAAATCCTTGTTTCTCAACAAGTTTTTATCAACATCACCGCCGATGGATGTGCATTCTACAGTATTTCACACCCAACACAACCCCCTTTACTCAATTATTTATAAAAAAACTCCCGCTTGTTTATTTATTCAGCAAAATGATGCTTTTTTCTTATTTTTTGAGTGAAAACGGGACAATTTCTCCAATTTCATTTCGATTTTTTTCGTGCGATTTTTTTTCTTGCCACTTTAATGCACGACAATCCACATATTCACAATAACCACTTTCGCCCTGTTCCTCATAATTATCCATTTTGAGTTGATATTTAAAGCTACCTACATAACCCGCAGCTAAACCAAATTTAAAATCACCACGACTTTGTGCGTAAAGATGAATGTAATGCCCCTGCTCATCTTGATAATGCCATTCAAACTCTCGCGGTAAATACATTTTTTGCCCATTGGGAGTTTTCACAGCAGGATAAACACGATGAACTTGAAAGCGAACCATCCGATCAAACATATGGGTTTGTTGTTTTTGCAAATCACGTATGTAGATACGTGACTGCACAATTCGATTAAACGAATCTCGAATTTGTTCTAACAATAATTGACGCTGATCCACCAAATTAATGACTTGATACGTGAAAAAGGCTAAAGGCAAATAACTAAAGTCGATACTTCGCGCGTATTCAAAAGCCCCTAATTGGTCAATGAAATAGCGCTGTTCTTTATATTTAACTTCTCCCTGACATCGACACAATAGCGACCAATGCTCAGCAAGACCAAAACGTAATTTGGTGAAATGTGAAATCAGCGGCGTTGTTGTAATTTCAATTTCAAAACTCAATTCTGTGTCTTTTCTTTGAATTTGAAATTTTGGGAACGTTCCCATGAGTTGTTCTTTGTTAGCAAATTTAAATGTTTTTTCTTGAAATGAACATTCCGCAGAAATTGAATAACGGTTCAGCTGCCCTGCCATATGTGGACTGCTGCTGGCCAATACCGTAGCAGTATCTAAGGGTGTAGTTCTGATTGCACTGTTATTGCGAAACATGGGCGTATTGGGCTGACCAATCATGCTCAAAAAATTTAAATAATGTAATGGTGCAGGAAGATTAGGAATGGTTAAAGCTTGATGAATAATTTTATATTTTTTATTGGGTGGGTGATAAGCAGGGAGTGACCGTGAAGGAGTCTGATTAAGTTGTTTAGACTGATCGAGAAAATCTTGAAACAACCACATATCATACTCCTTCTACATATCATTAACTCATGATGGGCTGTGCTGACGTCGTGCTAAAAACGTAGTAACAAAGCCAGATAATGCATAAATCAAGGAAATGACTAAAATACCGACAGGAATATTGTAAGTCATTGCAGCAAAAATAAAGACCGCGATAGGAAGGACAAAAAATGGAACGCGCTTACGATCTACCGTTTTAAATGAATAATATTTAATATTCGAAATCATGAGGAGTCCGACAGACACAATCACTGCTGCACTAATGGCTTGAATACCCCGCTCACGAATATCAAAAATTTCGGGGAAATCGAGTCCGACCCAAACCAATGAAATAATAATAATGGCAGCAAGTGGACTAGCTACACCAATAAAGTAACGCTTATCGACCACACCGATTTGCACATTAAAACGTGCTAAACGGAACGCAGCACAGGCGGTGTAGACAAAGCAACATGCCAAACCTATACGACCGAGCGAATCCAAACTCCAGCTATACATCAAAATAGCGGGTGCAACGCCGAACGCCAATAGATCCGATAAAGAATCATACTGCTCACCAAAAGCGCTCTGTGCACCAATTGCTCGTGCAACGCGACCGTCCAAGCCATCCAACAACGCTGCCAAGAAAATGGCATAAATCGCTTGCTGGAAGTTGCCATTCATACTGGCAATGATGGAATAAAAGCCTGACAACAACGCTGCCGTTGTAATAAGGTTCGGCCACAAATAAATACCTCGACGTTTTACTTTTTGACCTTCCTGTGTGTGCTCTTCTTCTTCCACCTCGAAAGTAATCCCATCAAAAGTAGGCGTACTGCGGGGTGAAGATTCGCTTTCAGGTTTATTTATATTTGTCATTCTCTGTCGATCCTAATGTAGCCTTTTCTCTTATAGTCTATCTTTATTCGCCAACTAACCAACGAACAGCAGCATGACCACCATTTTCACTCATACGCAAATGCGGGAATAACCATTGTAGCGCTTCATCTGCATCTTCAGAAAACTTCCAAGGTGGGTTAATCACCAACAGACCACAACCATTTAAGCCCACTGGGGTATCATCTGGCCAAACACATACTTCACAGATCAACTGACGGCGAATACCGGTTTTAATCATTTTCTTTTCAAAACGGTCAATCATGGCGCGGTCTTTAATTGGATACCAAATTGCAAACACACCCGTTGGCCATTTTTTATATGCAGTCGCTATGAGATCAACCAATTGAGGGAAATCTTTACGCTCCACTTCGTAAGGTGGATCAATCATCACCAAACCGCGTTTTTCTTTGGGTGGAATAACCCCAAATAGCCCTTCATACGCATCGCGCTCATGTAAGCCCGCGCGTTTGTCACGAACGTTGTAATACAACTGTTGAAATACATCACGTTGCATTTCAAAAATGGTGGCTTTATCGATTTCGCGCATGCCTTCCAATGCAAACCACGGTGAACCTGGATAAGCGCCTTTACCTGAACCTTCACGCATTTTTTCAACAATTTTTAAATACTGCTGAACACCTTCAGGCGCATTACGCTTAATCGAGTCATCAAGTTTTACTAAACGGTGAATACCATTTAAAAATTCACCCGACTTTTGTGCTTCTGAAGTCGATAAATCATATTTACCAGCACCGCCATGCGTATCAATATAACGATACGGTTTATCTTTTTGATTGAGGCGAGTCAAAATCTGAAGCAAAAGGACATGCTTCATGACATCTGCAAAGTTACCTGCATGGAAGTGGTGACGGTAATTCATGTTTCTATCATTCCTAAAATCAATGAGTATTTTAGCATGAAAAATAGTTTCGTTCAGATTGCTTTCATACACTAGAATAACCGTGGCTTTTCTTTGTCTTTTTTAGGTTAATGTAATGGAAGCAGTTCTTCTCCCAAAGTCTTGGAATGTTGATCAAATCCTAGATGATTTAGATCAACATGGTTTTGCCATCATTGATGACGCCTATTCTAATGACTATGTACATCAACTCATTGAAGAATGTACTTCGAACTTAAACCGCTTTCGTGAAGCCGCTATTCAAAACGGTGTCATTAGCAAGATCCGTAGTGATCACATTTTATGGCTCAATCCCGAGCTCGTTATTTCCAATCATCATGTTCAAGCCCTTTATAGTTTGGGTCAGGAACTAAATCGTGCCTTTTATCTTGGTATTCGAGACGTCGAAGCACATTTTGCTTGCTATAACGCTGGCGAGTTTTATGCCCTACACCGTGACAACCCTCAAGGCAAAAATGGCCGCATGATTTCTACGGTTTATTATTTACACGAAGATTGGCAAGACGATTGGGGCGGTGAACTTCATCTGCAAGATAAAAATGACATTTGGCATGTGCTACATCCCAAACCGAATCGTATTGCATTGTTTCAAAGTGACTTGCTGCATGAGGTCTTAGAAGCTAAACATCAGCGTTTATCAATTACTGGATGGTTACGGAGTGACAGTACAATCCTATGATTCAAGCAAAAAGACTTTAAATTGTAAAAAGTATCCTCATATACTGAACATCAATTGATGAGGATGTAACCGATGCGTGCCAGCAGTCAACAAATTATTCAGCGTATTGGTGAAACAGATCAACTCTACCTACAAGGCAATAGCCCTGAATTAGCCCTTGAGCGCGCTGATTTGCGCTTACAGTTAGTCACACTGAGCCAACTGCGCCAAGAGCAAGTCCACTTTTTACAAGAAGCGGTGGTATTACTTGAGCAAGGCCGAATTGAGTTTGAGGAAATGCCTCTGTCTTTGTACCTCAATTTGTCTTTGCACCTTGCAAAGGCTTATATGCTGTACTTTGAAATCACCAAAGAAGATCGCTTTGCGTTGATTACACAGCAAATTTTAAAACCGCTGACCAGCTATGGTCAGGGCGATATTTACCTGTTTTTGGCCTATGCTTCGGTCAGTCGAAAAGAGTCGGCATTGGCACGACACTGGCTTGGTAAATATGCGAAAAGCACCGAGTTTGATTTCGTTTTACTGCGTGAACATGCCGCTTTTGTTGACCTTCATCAAGAAGATTGGTTTATCAAGCTGATGCAAAGTAAATTGCACTAAAATGCACAAATAAAAAAACGCCTGAAATCAGGCGTTTTTTTATGGGTCAATTCCAATCTTCAAATGACAACAGCATAAAATCAATTTAGGCAGTTTGAAGTTTATAAGCATCGAGGTGTAGCTGTTGATTGAGCTCATCAACCATAATCGCCCAATCATCATCTTGAACCAAATGACTGATTAATAGCGCACGTTGTGCGGAATTCCAAAACGGTGCATCGTGTAAAGATTGATGAGCAGGAAGTTGGTGCGTACGAATATATAACTCGATGGCAGCCGCACTATTGGCGAGTCCCAGTTGCGAAAATAAAAGCTCTAAGGATGGTTTATGTTGACTGAGCATCTCGGCCTCCTTATCAATACTACTGTCAATTATTATTGAATTAACTTATATGTATTTTCTAAAAAAACCTAGTCATAAAACTAGGTTTGTTGTTTCAATTTGTGATTATAAATGACACGATCCTGAAAGCGTATGTTCTGTATGCAATTGTTCATTTAACAGGTCGACCACCATTGCCCATTCATCATCTTTTTTCCAATTACTGATAATGAAGTCATGCTGTGCTTTTGACCAAAAGGGTGCTTTATGCAATGGAACGTCTGAAGTAAGTTGGTGTGTTTCAATAAACTGATCGATTGCTTCCGCACTCGCATCAAGCCCCAATTGTTCAAATAAAAGTTCTAAAGTCGGTTGTTGGTCAAACATCATTGTTCTCCTCAAGCTCTGATCATGCCCTTTTAGAATAAACCTTTGGCCATCTATGCTCAGTTGTATCTACATCACAGCATGTTATTTTTTGTTCAATAAATACCCCATATAAAAAAACACCCCAAATGGAGTGCTTTTTCAAAACAGATCTTGAACAGATCAGTTTTTAATTATTTAAGCATGTCAGCAATTGCTGCGCGCTCTTCTTCAAGTTCTTGAAGAGTTTTGTCCATACGCTCACGGCTGAACGCATCGATTTCTAGGCCTTCAACACGTGTGTATTCGCCATTTTCGCAAGTTACAGGAACACCGTACATTACGCCTTCAGGAATACCATAAGAACCGTCAGAAGGAATACCCATCGTTACCCATTCGCCATTTGTGCCAAGAGCCCAATCGCGCATATGGTCGATAGCAGCGTTCGCAGCTGAAGCAGCTGAAGACAAACCACGCGCTTCGATAATCGCAGCACCACGTTTACCAACAGTTGGAAGGAATACATTCGCGTTCCAGTCAGCATCGTTGATTTTGTCTTTTAAGCTTTCGCCGTTTACAGTTGCAAAACGGTAGTCAGCATACATCGTTGGAGAGTGGTTACCCCAAACAGTCATGTTTTTGATGTCTGCTACAGCAACACCCGCTTTTTGAGCAATTTGAGTCAACGCACGGTTGTGGTCAAGACGTAACATTGCTGTGAAGTTTTTCGCTGGAAGATCTGGAGCAGATTTCATTGCGATGTAAGCATTTGTATTTGCAGGGTTACCTACAACAAGCACTTTAACGTCACGGCTAGCAACTTCGTTTAGTGCTTGACCTTGACCGATGAAGATTTCACCGTTCACTTTCAATAAGTCAGCACGTTCCATACCAGGACCACGTGGACGTGAACCAACCAATAACGCGTAGTCAGCATCTTTAAATGCAACTTTTGGATCATCAGTACCGATCATGCCAGCCAATAATGGGAAAGCACAGTCGTCTAATTCCATCATTACGCCTTTAAGCGCAGCTTGAGCTTTCTCAAAAGGAACTTCTAACAATTGCAGAATAACTGGTTGGTCTTTACCTAACATTTCGCCACTAGCGATACGGAATAATAGGCTATAACCGATTTGACCAGCAGCGCCAGTAACGGCAACGCGAACAGGTTGCTTCATGTACTTATCTCCATTTGAGGAACGTTATATGATTAAATAGCTGTTCTATCTAATCTTAATAATCATAAACGGCAAAGATTGTACTCCAATACTTTGGCAGATGCATGTAAAAGAGAATGAATTCCAACAAAAGTATGATAGGAAATATAAATTAATTTAGGGAAAGAGATTAGTAAGAACCCTTGATCGCAAAAGAATTTGGGCAGTTTTCTTGTATATTCTCTGCACAACCTTTGTACTGACCATTGGGTTTATAACAGACCTTGACTTCGGTCAAAATATTGGTTTGACGGTGAGTACGGCAGCTAAAACGCAGCCCGCTTGCAGGTAGTCCAGGATTCAAACGTTGGAACTGTCCACGTAAGCTATGCAGTTGCGCGGTTTTATTTTCAGATGAAGTCAAATCTGCGGGAATTTTTAAACGTTCTGCATAATTAATCACGTTACGAAAATATTGACTGGCAATCATCGGCACACACCCCCCAATCTCTGCCCACAATTGGCGACGTGCATGCTCATCGGGCATCACCCTAGCCACCACTTTGGCCTGAAGTGGTGACAGCACTGCTGAGGAATTGGTCTGACACTCTCGTGTTGTAGTTTCAGGATACAAGCCAGTGATGTTGAGCGAATAGCCTTCCAAACATTTCCGTTTCTTTGAGCCTTGGTTATCGAACAAACACACGGCGGGTGTCATTTGAACTTCCATCACATAGCCAAACACGGTCGGTGTTGCATGGGCTGATGTCGCAAAAAATCCCATAGCAATTCCGCTGCTGATCAATAGCAGAAGCTTTTGCGTTAAGACTGATTGGGATGACATCAAAACCATAAAATGCCTAGGCCTTTATTATTGATTTCTAAAAGGAATATTCTGCATACGCTGGGTGATCGACTGTGGCCCCTGTCCAAGCAGCACACCATAATGGGTCGCATTACTCATGACATGCTTAACGTAATCGCGAGTTTCAGTTAGAGGAATACTTTCTGTGTATTGATCCGCCGCAATCGGCTGATTTTCAGGCTGCCAACGGCGCGCACGATTAGGCCCTGCGTTATAACCTGCTGTGGCAAGTACAGGACTGTTACTTAATTGGCTTTGAATCATGGACAAGTAAAATGTGCCATAACGTACATTGGTATTCATATCACTCAGTGCAGCAGGATTATAGGTTTCACCCAATTGTCTAGCGACCAGTTTTGCCGTATCCGGCATGATTTGCATCAAACCACCTGCCCCGACATGCGAGCGAGCATGGGTGACAAATCGGCTTTCTTGGCGCATTAATCCATATGCCCATGCAGGATCTATGCCTGCATTGCGACTATGGCTGACCACATAGCTTTGATGCGGCATGGCATAACGATAACTGTAATTATGTTGCTTGACGGTTCGATCGGCTGCATAAATCGCGCGGTCATACCATCCCATTTCTGTTGCACGTTTGGCAGCAGCCAAAATTAAGCCATCATCTTGTTTTAAATAAGCTTGTCGAACAGCCCAGTTCCATTCACGGTTGACATAATTGTCTGGCGCATTGACGTTGCGCAGTGCAAAAGCGCGGCTAAAGTGAATATCTTGACTCAAACGCTGCGCATCCGCATTGCTCGGTTGGGTATTGGCTGGAATTGTTTGATAACGCTGACCAATACGATCTTTTGCCAATAAGTTATGATAATCGTCACCTACTGACAATTTTTTGAAGATCTCGCGCGCCAGTGCTTTTGATTTTGCATCACCACGCTGTTCTGAAGCGCGGGCTAGCCAATATTGCCAGCGATCTTCTTGTTTTTGCGTCACACTCATGCCATCAATGGCACGAATGACACTCTCCCATGCGCCGAAACGAATGGCTTGGCGTGCATAGATTTCAGCTTCTTCTTCACTCAGTGCTAAACCATAGCTCCGATCGAAGGCTTGCAACACTTCCACATTAAAATTGTTTTTCATAACGGTTGTGCCACCGATATACCCCACAGCGCGGTACAACGCTTTTTGTACAGACTCAGGTGTCCCCTCAGCAGCTCGCTTGACCGACGCCAGTGCAGTATTTAGATCTCTGTCGGCTAAACGGCCAATGGCATAAATTAAATATGCTTGATCTGCCGCCGACGCTTTCGGTGCGGACCAGAGATAGTTCAGTGGATCGGCTTGAATACTGTTCAGCTGAGCCAAAGACAGATTCATGCCAATGGTTTGTGCGGTTGCAACTGCTTGGCCTGACTGCCCTGCACGTAACTGTGACCATAGGCGTTGTTGTTTGTCTTGTTCCGTCATCAGTGGACTAGACAACATCATGCGCCCCAGCCCTGTACAAGATTCAGGTTGTGAATTGGTCGTGAGCCAAACATCTTTATATTCGGCAAAAACCAAAGGATCGCCTGACTTGGCACGGACTTGCGCCATGGCACAGCTTTCTGCGCGATCTGCATTGGACACATAGGCCAATACCGGCTGCGCGGAAGCAAAATCAGCCATTTTGACTTTTTCTTCGATGTAATCTGCTGCTAACTTCTCAGCCATGGCAGATTGCGGATAGCGCTGTGCAAATCCAGCAATATTCGCCGCAGGTTGCAATGCCAAATTACTATTAAGTACCCAGTATTCAGGATAATAGCCCAGCACATCACCCTGCATACTGCTTTGATATTGCTGTAATAAACCAACATTGCCTGCATTTGCTGCACGCAAAGCATCATTAAACTGTTCATCTGCGGCATGTGTCGCTGCCGATAGACCCAAGGCAGCCACACCCAACGCAAACACTTGATAATATTTATTCTGTAATCGTTTTAACATGGGTTTGCCTTCAGTCATCTTTGGATTGCCTAGTCTCGTATCATCATTTTCATTAGTTTAATAACTCATAACAGACTCTATTGTTCTCTTATGTAACCTTATGATTAGACAATATTAATTTTCCTGCATTTTCACTTCACAAATCAATCTTTTTAGCTTCAGATTTAAAGCTATAAGTTTATTCAGATTTCCTGCTAAAATATGCGCCTTTCGTAGATTTCACATGGTGTTTGATCGACCTTTTTTGTCGCCAGCCAAGCTCTGCTTTCGCCGCCACAGATACCGATCAGACACAAAAACCTAGATTTATCCCCTTAGGAGCCTACATGACGGTTCAAACCTTCATTCCAAATGGTGCCCAAGCTGCCTCAGAAAACACTGTTACCCAGCCACAGCACACCCCAGCCATCGATGGATCAGTTAAAAAACTGTATATCGAAACGCAAGGGTGTCAGATGAATGAGTATGACAGTCACCGTATGGCAGACTTACTTGGCGACTCGCACGGTTATGTGCTGACCCAAGATCCGAAAGAAGCTGATATTCTACTCATGAATACCTGCTCGATTCGTGAAAAAGCCCAAGAAAAAGTGTTCTCTGAATTGGGTCGCTGGCGCAAGCTGAAAGACAAAAATCCAGACCTGATCATTGGTGTCGGTGGTTGTGTAGCTTCGCAAGAAGGCGACAACATTCAAAAACGTGCCAACTATGTCGACATGATTTTTGGCCCACAAACCTTGCACCGTTTGCCACAAATGCTGGATCAGCACTTCGATCAAATCGAAAAACCCAAGAAAGAAAAAATCAAATTGGTCGATATTTCTTTCCCAGACATTGAAAAATTCGACTTTTTACCTGAACCGCGTGTTGAAGGTTACAAGGCTTTTGTTTCAATTATGGAAGGATGTTCAAAATATTGTTCATTCTGTGTGGTGCCCTACACCCGTGGTGAAGAAGTTTCTCGCCCACTGGATGATGTTTTAGCAGAAATTGCGACCTTAGCCGAAAAAGGCGTCCGTGAGATTTCTTTATTGGGTCAAAACGTCAATGGTTACCGCGGTGAAACATTCGAAGGCAATATCTGTACTTTTGCAGACTTGTTACGTCTTGTTGCAGAAATTCCTGGTATTGGGCGTTTGCGCTACACCACCTCACACCCGCTTGAATTTAATGATGACTTGATTGAGTGTTACCGTGACCTTCCGCAAATGGTGTCGCATCTACATTTGCCCGTACAAAGCGGCTCAAACGATGTATTGCAAGCCATGAAGCGTAACCACACCATTGATGTCTATATCGACAAAATTGCCAAATTACGCAAAGTCCGTCCAGATATGCATTTATCCAGTGACTTCATCATTGGCTTCCCGGGTGAAACCGATGCACACTTTGAAGAAACCTATCAGTTTATCAAAGACATGGACTTCGACCATTCCTACAGTTTTGTCTATTCAAAACGTCCGGGTACACCTGCGTCTGATCTTGAAGACACCACCTCTGAAGAGGTGAAAAAAGAGCGTCTCAGTAAAGTCCAAAAGTGGATTAAACGCTCAAGTATTGACAAGACCGATGCCATGCTCGGCACCATTCAACGCGTTTTGGTCGAGAAAGTTTCGGATAAAGATCCAAACCTACTGATTGGTACAGCTGATAACACTCGTTATGTGAGTTTTATTGGGGATGCAGCATGGGTCGGACGTTTCGCCGAAATCGAAGTGACAGAGATTAAAACTTTGAATTTTGTTTATGGTGAACTCTTGAATCTTGAGCCTGACGTGGCGTAATGTAAGGGAATAGATTCTGACTACTTAAAGGAATTCTCTTGACTGCAGCGATTCGACGTACAGTAACTTTTCCTGGGGTTTCAATAGAACGGTTAAAGAGCATGCTCGGTGCTTATAACGGTCATTTGAAACAAATCGAACAGCGTTTAGATGTCACTATTTCCCATCGAGGTGATGCATTTTATGTCGATGGTGAAATGGATGCAGTTGAGAGAGCCGAAGGTCTGCTCCATCGCCTGCATGAAGAAGCAGAAAATACGGCACAAATCAGTGCCGACACCTTACACCTTATGATTCAAGGCAGTCAGACTGACCGTGAATTGCAAGAAGACCTCGACGGACAAGAGCACACTGGTTTAGATGAAGTATGGCTCCAAACCCGTAAAGGTCGTATCAATCCACGCGGTGCCAACCAAAAGCGTTATGTGCAGCGTATTCTACAAAGTGATATTTCTTTTGGTATTGGGCCTGCAGGTACAGGTAAAACCTATCTCGCCGTTGCAGCCGCAGTCGACATGCTAGAACGCAATGAAATTCAACGGATTTTATTGGTTCGTCCTGCCGTTGAAGCAGGTGAAAAACTTGGTTTTCTGCCGGGTGATTTAAGCGAAAAAATCGACCCCTATTTGCGCCCACTCTACGATGCCTTGTATGAAATGCTTGGTTTTGAAAAAGTGGCCAAACTGATTGAACGTCAAGTGATTGAAGTCGCACCACTGGCGTATATGCGTGGTCGAACTTTAAACCACTCTTTCGTGATTTTAGATGAAGCACAAAACACCACGCCTGAACAAATGAAAATGTTCCTCACACGTTTAGGCTTTGGTTCTCGTGCGGTGATTACAGGCGATATCACACAGGTCGACTTACCACGTGGCCAGCAATCTGGTCTGGCGCATGCTTTACGTATTATCGATAAGATCAAAGAAATTCATATTACTCGCTTCCACTCTCGTGATGTGGTACGCCACCAATTAGTACAAAAAATTGTTGAAGCTTATGAGGGATGGGATGCAGAACAACATCGCTTAACGGCTGAAGCGCGTGCTGAACGCAAAGCGCGTCAAGAGGCCTTAGTGGCTGAAAATGATGCCGCTGCCGATGCTCAGCATTAAGTTAAAGTCTGCGGGCATTTTAAAATGCCCGCAGATATCATTATTTAAGGATCTATTTTGAAACTGAGTCTTTCTCTACAACAGGACTTTCAAACACCTGAGTTGGTCTTGAAACGTGGCTATATCAAAAAAGTTGTAGAAACTGTTTTACGTCATATTGGCACGCAGAGTAACTGTGAAATTGGCATTGCTTGTGTCGACCATGATGAAAGTCATAAACTGAATTTGGAATATCGCGGCAAAGATAAATCAACCAATGTGTTGTCTTTCCCGAGCGACTTACCCGATGAAATGGCACAAATTCTTGACTCATTTCCTATTGGCGATTTGGTCATTTGCATTCCTGTAGTACTGTTGGAAGCGAAAGAACAAAACAAAACGCCACTGACGCATTTCACTCATATGTTGGTACATGGCACTTTGCACCTCATGGGCTATGACCATGAAACGTCAGAAGCAGATGCTGAAGAAATGGAAGGTATCGAAATTGAAATTTTGGCTAAACTCGGTTTTGAAAACCCTTATTTAGAACAATAATTATTAGATTTGAAACAGCTCACCCGATTCATCTCGATGTGTCGGGTTTATTTATGCTAAAAATAATACAAGATGAAAAATAGATGAAGATATTATAAAAATGCATACATCGATTTCAAAACTACTCTGCATTATCGCCCTATCCTTCACAATGCCACTTTATGCCAATAGCAATACTGAAAATCAAACATCCTGTCAGGAAGTGAAGTTTCAAGACGCAGATCAGGCGTGGGCTGGACATTATTATTTAAACGGCGTTATGGAGGTCGGTTCCGAGCTTTTACTAGAGCCCAACGGTAAATTTAAATGGTACTTAGCTGTCGGCTCTTTAGACCAATATGCCGAAGGAACATGGTGGAAAAACGGCAACTGCATTGGTTTAAAAGCATTACCGAAATATAGCAAGCACTTAGAAATTTTTCCTACCCGCCTAGATGTGGAAGAGTCTCATTTAACTGTGACTTGGATCGGTGGACGTCAAGACGGTGCCTATGTACGCGCAACCCAATAATCCGAAGTAAGCAAAATCATCAAAGTACACTTAAAAGTGCACAGCTCAGTGCACTTCAAACTCTGCCTCTGCTGGGTCAAAACGCCATGTACGCACAATGCGTAACTCAGAAATATCCTTCATTTTGGTATCAAATCCACCGAATGGTGCAGCCTTACGCACCGAGGCTTTTGCAGCCTCATCGAGCATCTCATGGCCTGAACTATCAATCAGGCGAATGGCACGGATACCTCCTGATGCATTTAGAATCACCATTAAACGCACTTCACCCGCCAGCCGCTGCTGTTTAGCTGCTTCTGGGTAGTAACGGTTGCCATAAAACTCCACTTTCTGACGGAACTTTTCAAGATAGGCTGCCGAAACATCTTGCTTGGCTTGAATACCATCGACTGTTTTAATTTTTTGCTGACGGCTAAAGTTTTGTTGGCGTTGCAAATATTGCGCTTCAAGGCTGGCCACCATTGCTGCTTTGGCTTGAAACTGGCTGTTCATCTCTTCCATGGCTTTTTTGCGCTGGTTATCCTCAGCTTGTTTTTGCCAACTCAAAGTCGTCATCAACAGTTTTTCTTCAAAATTCAGCTCACGTTTTTGTTGGATCTGTTCTAAAGTTTCAGGCTGCTCTTCGCCTGTACTTTGCTCAAGCATCGGTGCGGGCATGTCACTCGACATGCGATGTGACTCACGAAAAGTCCCTGAACCCTGTTGATCGGCTTGCGCTAAAAAATCTGCATTTTCAATTTTTTTATCTGAAGGACGCAAAGTCACCGCAATTTCTTTCACTGCCGCATCATTTTCTTGAGGCATCGCAAATTGCAAAGTCAAAATTACGAGATGCAAAAATACCGCCAACACAACAGTCGCTGTAAAAATTGGGTCTTTCCACCAATCATGAGCCAAAGGCATTACATTTATTTTTCTAAGCATCACACCAAACCGACAATTTGTCTTGTTCCCCAAAGCGCAGGCGCGCAGTATAAAATAGACACAGTCTTCATTTTATTGCGTAGAATGAGACCTTGTGCCATTTAGATTCACTGTTTCATAAAATCATGAAAATGGTGCAATGAATTTTGCTAAACTGCAAGGTTCATGAGCAGTATTTTTCAAACACTTCGACCAGAGATCTGATCGCTTAAACACGTTGATTCGCTAGGACGCCTCTTATGCAAACGCTTATTTCCAACATTTCAAATCGTTTACGCCAAGTTTATCAAAAGGCGGAAGGATTTATTGAGGATGAGCGCGAGTTTCCAATGTCTCAAGTCTTTTTAAATGCCACTTTTCAACGTTTTGTGACCGACAACGTGAGAATGTTGAAAGACTTGCATGCCGACTTACATGATGATTGGTTACGTTTATACGCCACGCTCGACTATAACGGACTCAAACTCACGCTTTCGGTAGATTTGAAACTGGCACAAATGGAGTTAAATAAAAAAACGCAGTTGATCGTATTTGAGCAAATCAGTGACACCAGTGTGCTGGATGCTGAATACCCAACGGTATTTCATAAAATGGGTGTGCGCTGTGCCCTATTCTTTTATCAAAAAGTCCTGAACCAAGACCCCTTAGGCATGATTTTAGAAAAACTAAATGTGATTAAAGTCAAAGATGATCTGCTGCATTTGGATTTGAATCGCTGGTTAGGGAAAAACCGTTCCATTATCGATACTTTAGGTAAAGTCCATGTCAATCATGCCGTGTTGCGTGAAGCAGAATTGGTAGTGATCGGTAATGTCAACTTAACGGCATTGTTCAATAAGTTTTCGCAAACCTCGATCGATGACTTGATTGAACCTAATCTAGACGAAAGCACGGTCTCGCCAATTCGACAAAAATAACTCGGGATGCTGCTACTAAAATGTGACTTAAGGTGGGTAAAAGAAACATAAAACTACAGTTTGCCCTATGTTTCGAATTTTTTCTTCATAATCAACGTGCATAATATTTCTATGCAAAAAATTTGTGCCTACAACTGAATAGGAAACTTTTTCTTATGGCTAAATCAATGTTGAAAACAGTCGCAATGGCAACAAGTGTCAGCACCTTGCTCTTTGTCGGTTTCTCCAGTCAAACCTTTGCCATGAGTCCATTCCAAGCCAGTTATCAATTTAACTATAATGGCAAAAACATGGGCTCAGCGACACGTACGTTATCGAAATCGGGCAACAACTGGAACTATGTCTTTGCAGCCAAAGCTGGTGGTATCGCCTCTGCAACCGAAAGTAGTCGCTTTAGTTTTAATGGTAAACAAATTCAGTCCAGCAGTTTTAGTCGTAGCAGTAAAATTTTGGTGCATAACAACACCATGAGTATTAACTTCAATCCAGCGGCAAAAACCATCAATACCAAGAAAGACAAAGAAGCGCGTTCTTTCGCTTGGAAAGCAGGCGTACTGGATGAACTGAATGCTGAATTACAACTTCGGGAAGACATCAAAAATGGCGGTTTAAAATCGACTTATTATTTGGCCGATGCCAAAGAAGTGGAAGCACGTAAATTTGTGAAGCAAGGTTCTGAATCAATCAAAACCGATTATGGCACCTTTGATACCATTAAAGTGGTGATGAAACATGACAAACCTGGTCGCGAAACTATTTTCTGGTTAGCACCTAAATTGGACTACCTTCCAGTCAAAGTCAGCCATGTGGATAAGAAAACATCCTATGGATTGCTATTAACGGGTTATAAAGGTGCAAGCAATTAGTCATTTTGACGAATTTTACTTGCATTTTTTCAGGTGCTTCCTAAAATACGCTTTTGCTTGAAAAAGCACCTGCCCCTAGAGGATTCTCCCGTGTACGCACTAGAACAGAAAATCTTAAGCGAAGGTATCGTTCTATCTGATGAAGTTCTGAAAGTTGATGCTTTCTTAAACCACCAAATTGATCCGGTTATGATGCAATTAATCGGTAAAGAATTTGCTGCTCGTTTTAAAGATGCAGGCATCACTAAAATCATCACGATTGAAGCATCAGGTATCGCACCTGCAATCATGGCAGGTTTAGAACTGGGCGTGCCCGTTATTTTTGCGCGTAAATACCAATCTTTAACCTTAAAAGATGACCTTTACCGCTCAAAAGTCTTTTCGTTTACCAAACAAACCGAAAGCACGATTGCAATTTCAAATAAGCACATCAGCTCAGCAGACAAAGCCCTCGTGATTGATGACTTCTTGGCCAATGGTCAAGCGGCATTGGGTCTGATTGACTTAATTCACCAAGCGAAAGCAGAAGTTGTAGGTGTCGGTATTGTGATTGAAAAATCATTCCAACCTGGTCGTGACATTTTGCTTGAAAAAGGCTACCGCGTTGAATCTTTGGCACGCGTAAAGTCATTGGCAAATGGCACTGTTGAATTTGTTCGTGACTAAATCACGGCGTTTAACTTCAAAAAAGAGCACTTCAGGTGCTCTTTTTTTGTCACTCAGATGACCCGCGGGTCATCCACATGTAAATGCCACATTTGCGCTGTAGGTTATTTTTAATTTAAAGTAAAAATATATCGTTTTTTTTCAATTTAATTACACATTGAAGTTGGAGAAATGCGATTTATATAGCATGATCAAATCTAAAAGGTAATGTCCACTTTCTAAGAGTAAAACAAACAAAGACTAAATTGGATACTATTTTATAGAGATACCGAATTGAATGATAAACAAGAATCAATTAACTGAACGATCATTTACCCCAAGCCAATTATAGTCAAACCGCTTAATTACCCATACACTCGTTAAAGAAACGACTAAAAAGCTTATCTATTGAGTTAACCAACCATTTTTTCCTTTTTGCTTTCACCCATGCCCACATTTTTTCAATAGGATTAAGGTCAGGACTATAAGGTGGTAACCAAAGTATTTGATGCCCATGTTGGCTTAATAGATCTTGTATATCTGGTCGTTTATGGAAGGCTGCATTGTCCATGACAATTACACTATTCGAGGGTAGTTCTGGTAATAAAAACTGATCTACCCAAAAATAAAATACATCCGAATTTACTTTGCTATCAAATAAACCCACTGCAAATAACTTACCCTCATGGATTGCTCCTATTGCATTGGTTTGATTTTTTAATTGCCAATTATATGTTCCATAACAAGGAGTTCCCTGTTTTGAATAACCATGAGGTCTATGTTCATGAGATTTAAATCCACTTTCATCAAGATAGATGATCGGGTGTTGATACCTTAATCGGTTTAAATCTTTTAAATACTGCTCTCTGAGTTCTGTTTTTGCTTTCGGGTGCCGTAAGGTCTTTTTTTAACTGTAATATTTAGACGCTTGAGCGCATCTCCAATTGTAGAAGTAGCACAACCAAAACGAGCAGCGCGTTCATATTGATAATCATCGGGATATTGCTCAACATCTGCACGTAAGGCATCATCATCAACTTTAGATGGTTTTCTTGGTCGAGTTCTTTTTATTTCGATTCGCTTTTTCCATTCGACAATTGTATTTTTATTAATTTCGAAGTGCTGAGCAACCGCTCGGATAGATTGACCTTCTTCAAGCTTGGCTAATATTTTCTTTCTAAAATGTATTGGATAACTCATATCGGTATTGTATTGGTTTTTTGGCGTGCGGACTATATCTGGCTTTGATGGCGCGCACTCCATTCAACTCCCCGTAGACTTCATTCACGACTTGAGTAAAGCAGACTCCTTGCAAGCTGTTTTAGATACCATTGCTTACTGGATTTCTCACGTGTTTGATGCGGATCGGGCCAGTATTACCCTGCAAGATACTGAAGAATATCTCAAGCTGTATTCGATCTCAGGCAATCATGCGATTCCAATGGATTTTAAAATTCCGATTGGGCAGACTTTTGTCGGACGAGTTTTTGCCCAATCTCAACTGATCATTTGCGATGACCTTGCTCAGTCGGATGAGCTGGATTGTAAAATGCTTTCCGAGCATGGCATGGGCACCTGTATGGATGCGCCCATGATTCATAATGGTGTGTGTATTGGCACCTTAAATGTGGCAGATCAACGTAAACATCACTACACCCTACAACAAGCGATTCTTTTACAGAGCCTCGCTACATGGTTAGCTTTAAACATTAAACTGCATTTACAAGTGCAAGAAATGGCGGTCTTAGCATCTACAGATGAACTCACAGGAACCTTTAATCGTCGAGTATTTGTGCAAGAAAGTAATCAAACCATGCAGCACTTCAGTCATACTCGCGTGCCCTTTACGATAGGTATCTTAGATATTGACCATTTTAAACAGCTGAATGACTGTTATGGGCATACCGCAGGTGACCATGTGCTGAAAAAGATGGCCAAACAAATCCGTAGCATACTGCGTGACGAGGACTTTTTAGCTCGTATTGGTGGTGAGGAATTTGCGATTATTCTACCCGCCTGCTTAGGTGATGAAGCGATGCAGGTCTTTAAACGCATCTGTTCAACGATTGAAGCGATGGAAGTGCACTATGAACAAGAAGTGCTGTGTTTCACGGTCAGTATAGGGGTTGCTGAAGTCGGTAAATATGATGCAGATGCAGAGGATGTCTTTAAACGCGCAGATAAAGCATTGTACTGTGCCAAACAAGCTATAAGAAACCCAATTCACTTTGCCAACTAAACCATATTTAAAAACTCAGCATAAAGTACTCAAGAAAATTACAAGTTTAATAAATATTATTGCTGCAAGTTCAACTAAGATTTACTCTAGATTCAGTTGTTTAGATCTGTCAAATTCAAGCGCAAAACTCGGTTGTTCTGCGCAACGTATCATCCACACCGTAAAACGGCTGCCAGCTTCAATCACTGGTCACCCGAATAGGCCAATAAACTATGGAAAATACAATTCTCTGCCCAAAATGTGGCTCTAGTGAGGTTGAAAAACGCAATCACGAGCAACAACTGACTAAAATTGGGGGCGTATTGCTCAGTTCTGCAGGTGCAACCGCTGGTACTGTCGGTGGTGCAGCATCTGGAGCCTCTATTGGCGCAGCGATCGGTGCAGCGGCTGGACCTCTTGGGGTGATTATGGGTGGCACCATTGGCACCTTTGTGGGTGCGGTCAGTATTGGTGTGACAGGTGGTTTTTTAGGACATCGTTTTGGTAAAAAAGCGGGTGTCATTGTCGATAAAAATGTATTTCTTGACTATAAATGTCTTAAGTGTGGTACAAAGTTCAAAGAACAGCATCTGACGCCAGCCCAATAATAAAAAGCCCATCATGGATGGGCTTTTTTCATGTCTCAATGACTAGGCCTGTAATTTCTTCACAACTTCCCCAAGACGCTTACCTTGAGCTTCGCACAGCACTTTTTCATCTTGGCTTAAGCTCTGATCATGTCGAGGCCCGCTGACATGGCTCGCACCATACGGTGTTCCACCTGTCTTCGTATGTGACAATGCGGGACTGGCATTGTTCAACCCTAAAATCATCATGCCATGATGAAACAATGGTGGCAGCATGGTCAATAAAGTACTTTCTTGACCGCCATGCATCGAACCTGACGAGGTAAACACACAAGCCGGCTTGCCATGCAAAGCTCCATTGAGCCAAAGACTGGTGGTTTGATCAAGAAAATATTTCATTTCAGAAGCCATGTTGCCAAAGCGGGTTGGTGAACCTAGCGCCAAACCAGCACAGTTTGCCAAGTCCTCTAAACTACAATAAATATCGCCTTCTGCAGGAATACTCGACTCTGCTTCCTTCACCACAGCCGCAATATTTGGCACCGTTCGAATTTTAACTGCAACACCACTGGCTTCAATTCCATTTGCAATCAGATGCGCCATTTCACGGGTACTGCCGTATTTGCTGTAATATAAAACTAAAACATAGGTTTGCATGAATAGAGTTCGGTGACAGAAAAAATAAAACTATACGGTATTTTTCCTACTTTTTGGTTAAGCTTATGGTGAAAAATGTAGAAAAGATGAAGAAAACAAGAGAGATACTTTGCCTATGTTAGAACAGTACTTAAGAAAACTTCCTTTCTATGAGAAAACTTGGTTTCAGTTCATTTTATTTGTACTGCGCCGCTTTGAGGCCGATCGATGTCGTGAACAAGCCGGTTCACTAACCTATACGACCCTGTTTGCCGTCGTTCCGATGCTGACCGTTTTTTTGGTGATCATTTCCTCAATCAAAGCGCTTGAGCCTGCACGGCAGCAATTACAACAATTGATCTATAGTAATTTTTTACCGAAAACCACGATTGCTTTTGATAAGGCCTTAAATGCGTTTACCGATAAATCCAGTAATTTAACCATTATTGGGATCTTATTTTTATTCGTCACTACCGTCATGATGTTAACCAGCATTGAAAAAGTCTTTAACCGTATTTGGCGAGTCCGCGAAACCCGCGGCGGCATTATTGGCTTTATGCGCTATTGGACCATTATTTCTTTGGGCCCTATTCTACTCGGTAGTGCCTTTGTTATTTCGTCGACGATGGCTTCCCTCAATGTTTTGAGCAATAATTTTGCAGGCTATGAACTCAATGGCGCATTTGTCCTGTGGTTGATTTCTTTCTGTCTAACGGTTTTAGGATTTTTTATCCTGAATTGGACTATTCCAAACCGAAGTGTCCCAATTAAATCCGCTTTTATTGCAGGCTTATTTAGTGCTGTAGTGTTTGAACTCCTGAAAAATTTGTTCGGCTTTATCATGTCAAACTTCACCAGTTATGAAGTCGTTTATGGTGCCTTTGCTGCGATTCCTATTTTCTTATTATGGATTTTTTTGTCGTGGAATATTGTCCTGATTGGCGTTGAAATCAGCTACGCACTCACCGCATTTACTTCCCAGAAAGAGCAAAAACGGCACCCTGTCATTATGCTACTAGATTTGCTGGAGCTGTTTTATAAAAAGCAACAGCAAGGACTCAGTGTCTCTGATGATGAAGCTTTGGATGTTTTAGGAAGAGATGAATTGGGCCGTTGGCCGAGTTACGTGTTTATGCTTGAACAGCAAAACTTAGTCAAACGTACCGATGACAACCAATTTGTACTAGTACGTAATTTATCTCAAGTCGATTTTTGGAGTTTTTACAGCAGACTTCCTTACCCTTTACCAAAACGTAAAGATTTGGGTAATGTGCATCCTGATGATGTCTGGATACAGAAAATTGGCCCAGCGTTAGTTGAGTCGGATGATTACTTGGCGGCCAAACTCGCCATTCCGCTGTCTACAATTTTTGATGATAAATCTTAAAACTTCATTATAAAAAACGTGTCCAAGACACGTTTTTTATATGCTGAATCAAAGCAGTCTGAGCTCAAGCTTACTCTGTATTTATTGCAAAGCCACTTTAAATGCCTGCGCATACTGCTTAATTTTGTGATGCAAACTCACCACCATCACACCCATCAACACAAAGCATGTACCTACCAAAAAGTTGAGTTCCAACTGTTCATTGAGTAACACCACACCAAAACACATCCCAAAGATTGGGGTCAAAAAAGAAAAGACACCCAACTGTGAGGCCAAATATTTTTTCAACAGCCAAAACCAAATCAGATAACTGGCAAATGACACGACAACGGTATGGAAAAGTAAACTTGTAAGGGATAATACAGACCAGTGAATCGTCGCTTGTCCCATGAAAAAAGCCACAGGCAATAACACTAAAAATGCGATAAAGAGCTGATAAAACAAAGTTTGGGGGGCAGGTGCTTCTGCTAGTTTCGTCAGCCGCACTGCAATAGTTGTGGCTGCCCATAATACCCCTGCCAAAAGTGCTAAAGCATCGCCCCAAATTGCCGAACTCGCAGCCGCTTGTGAAGCTGCAGGACGAAATAAAAATGCAATCACAATCCCGAAAAATGCACATGCAATGCCCAACCACTGGATAAGCGATAAACGTTCAGAGGGTAATTTCCAGTGCAGACCCAATGCTACAAAAATAGGTGCGGTATACAGCAAAACTACGGTATGCGCCGCGGAGGTAAAACGTAAAGCTTGCGCGACCAGAAAAAATTCAGCTGCAAATAAAAGCCCGACTAAAACTCCTGCGGGTAAGTAGTCTCGCCCCCATAAAGATGTGCCCTTTGCCAGCTTGATCATGGGGTAAACCATCAACGCAGAGAGACCTGAGCGCAGTGCAATTTGCATCACTGCAGAAATATCGGGGGCAGCAAGCTTTAACACCACTTGTTGTAATCCCCACAAAATACACAGCCCAAACATAATCCCTGAAGCTTTACTGTCTAGCGCTTGACGACTACTCACGACCTGCTCCACTGAAAAAGATCAAAGCTCACTATAGATTTGTCTGAAATAGAACATATAATTTAAAACAGACAAGATATCTTCTTATTCAGGCAATTTCAGCCATGCCCCAACGACAACAAAAAAAGAGCGCACCACTCAAACAATTACCGACCAATGATGATATTGATAAATTATTGTGGATCAGCTTTCGCGAAGACCCCGCGCAGTCGGTTTATCCCGTGCATGGACATGCATGGGGCGAATTTGTATATGCCTTTAATGGCGTGATGGAGGTGAATATCAACCAGATTGACTACCTTACCCCGCCACCTTATGGCATTTGGCTTCCACCCAATGTAGCCCATAGCAGCTTAAATCACACTGATGTTTCTCACGGTACGCTCTATATCCATGAAAGCTTATGCACTCATCTGCCTCAACAGGCAGGTATTATGCTCAGCTCACCTTTGGTCTCGGCACTATTCAAACATTTGAGACAACATAGTCTGCCAGATGATTCACCTGAGCACATGCGCTTACTCTATGTCTTGCTTGACCAATTACATCATGCAGAATTGGTCAGCAGCTATTTACCGCACTCTGAACACCCTACCCTGAAAAGCATTTTAGATTTTTTACATCTGCACCCTGCGGACAACAGTTCTTTGCAACAACTGGCAGTACAGCACAATATGACTGAACGCACACTGGCACGTTATAGTCAAAAAGAACTTGGCATGTCCTTGAATGAATGGCGACAGCGTTTAAAAGTCATGAAAGCCATGAGCATGCTGACAGAAGGAAAAAAAGTCGAAAGTATCGCGCTGGATTTGGGCTATGCCAATGCATCGGCCTTTATTAATATGTTTAAACGCTGGATGGTGTATACCCCCGATCAGTTCCGCAAACTGTACCATAGTCATCAACAGCGCTCAAAAAGATCACCGAAGTGATCTTTTTGAATGATGGGGTTTGAAAGCCTGTAAATTAAGCTTTAACAAAGGTATTCCAAGAATAGTCTTGGTTTTTGCCTTTTAGAGTCATTTTCAACTGCTCACCCGCCTGTAGTGCAGCAACCCCAGCAGGTGTACCTGTCATGACTACATCGCCCGCTTCCAAAGTGAAGACTTGGCTAATGTCGGCCAACAAGGTGCCAATGTCAAAAATTAAGTGTGCAGTGTTGCCCGCTTGGCGCAGCTCATCATTGACATGAAAACTGTAGTGCACATCATCCCAGTCCTGTACCACATCGGAAACAGCAACCCAGTCTGCCAACACACACGAACCATCAAAGGCTTTGGCACGCTCCCAAGGCTGACCTTTGATTTTCAGATCATCTTGTAAGTCACGCAAGGTTAAGTCCAAACCTAAAGTCACAGCTCCCACTGCTTGCAGGGCTTGAGCTGGATCGACTGCTTTACTTAGGCGATGGTCAATGCGTAAAACCAGTTCACACTCATAATGGCAGCTGCCCCATGCAGGATTCCAAGAGATGCCCTCATCTAAACTGAGCAAACTGCTCGGTGGCTTGATAAATAAAACCGGACGATCAGGAATCGCATTGCCTAATTCTTTGGCATGGTCTGCATAACTACGACCGACACAGACAATTTTAGATGGACGTGTACTCATGATCTTCCTCTGATTTTTTGATGGTGTTATGGAACAAAATGCTTATTTTTTGAAAGTGTTTTCAAATTTTGCTTGATCCGCACTATCGGCCAACGCACGCTTAGGTACAATCACCACAGTACGGTTTTTCAGCTCAAGCATATAGGTCAACTTGCCACTGGCAAACTTTTGCACTTCATTATAATGGACCACTTGCTTGCGGCCATTGGCATAAATTTCCGCATAATCTTGGTATAAATCGATGCCTTGCTCACTTTTACCAAATTGATATTTCACAAATTGGCGCTTAAACATCATCGGCAGAAACCAATAGCGCATGAGAATTTGTAAAACTAAGAAAAATATACCCAACGCCACATAGTAGCGACCAACACCTGAAAAGCCGAGCATAAAGCCCCACACAATAATCCCGACACTAATCAACGGCGTGATAAAACGCGTCATTTGCTTTTTACCAAAGGTTGCCAAGGCAAAACCATCTTGGGATTCTTCTAAAGTGAGGAAATAACGTGTCGATAATGCAGGCTTGTTCTCTGACATAGGGTCATATCAAATAGCTAAAAATATTGTGCTCAATACTACAACACAATCGGTCATTTTTTTAGGACTTTAGCAGATCGATGTTGATTAGTGGCGATCCACTTAAGCCAAGGCCATACCGATATCAGAACCACATCATAAAACTGAGATGCAAAAAACAACTGAATAACTACGGCAAAAAATCCATCCCTGCTATGAATTTCTACTGAACAAAAAGTGCAGGCACAAAAAAACCGCAACATGTGCGGTTTTTTCAATATTGATCAAGTTGGTGCGCTCAGAGAGATTCGAACTCCCGACCCCTTAGTTCGTAGCCAAGTGCTCTATCCAGCTGAGCTATGAGCGCGACGTCTTGATGGGGTGAATTATACGTGAATCTTATTTTTTGTTAAGTCTTATTTTCATAAAAGCCGATCAACTGCCCAGTTATTAAGCATAGTGGGTATAAAACGCTGCATAAACCAACAGATTGAGCATTCCATACGAACATAGCTGGGGAATCACGCAAGAGTAGCGCTTTATTTATATCGAATCTTTCTTGAGGAATCACTTTCTCAAGCGAAGCACTTCATTTTTTTACAGACACAAAAAAACCGCAACATGTGCGGTTGATTGTTCAAGTTGGTGCGCTCAGAGAGATTCGAACTCCCGACCCCTTAGTTCGTAGCCAAGTGCTCTATCCAGCTGAGCTATGAGCGCATTACTTGTGTGCCAATTCAGGCGATACGTTACATACAGTTTACTTATTGGTGCGCTCAGAGAGATTCGAACTCCCGACCCCTTAGTTCGTAGCCAAGTGCTCTATCCAGCTGAGCTATGAGCGCGACATAAGTAAAGTTGGCGGTGAGAGAGGGATTCGAACCCTCGGTACAGTTACCCGTACGCATCCTTAGCAGGGATGTGGTTTCAGCCACTCACCCATCTCACCGTAACGTGCGGCCATAATACAAACTTCATGCTAGCACTGCAAGCACAGACACTCAATTTTTTGCATATTTTCGTTCAATTAAATACTTTTTAAACAATTTAGGGCGGATTCATCCGAATTTATTCTTTTCTCTACATCTGCATGTTGAATAAAACAGCAGATATTCTAAATTGCCGACATAAAACACAATATTGCAATCATTTGCGTGCAGTCTGTCTTCGCATGACTTATGCTAATCCTATCTACTGACATACAGCCAAAGACATTATGAAAAATTGGGTCGATCCTGAAGCAAAAGCTGAAGCTGAACGTTATGACAACCCTATTCCGAGCCGCACGCTCATTTTAGAAACCATCGAAGAAAAAAAGACGGCTTTATCGCATGCGGACTTGGTCGAAATTTTTGAAATTGCAGATCAAAAAAGCATTGAAGCGCTCAGCCATCGCTTAATTGCGATGGTTCGTGATGGTCAACTGATGAAAGATGGCTTTAAGTTTCAAATTGCCGAAGAGCAACCTGAACATGAAGCAACGGTTTACATCAATAGTAAAGGCTTTGGCACGGCGAATATTGCAGGTCATGAAGACTTACTTTTACCTGAACGCGAACTGCGCCAAGTGTTTAATGGTGACCGTGTTAAAGTGCGTCAAACCTCAGTGGACCGCAAAGGTAAAGCTTGGGGCTTTATTACCGAAGTGGTGCAACACCGTGTGAAGCAAATCATTGGTAAAGTATCAATACATGACGGTGAATACTTTATTCAGCCAGCAAATCCGAATGCGCACCAACCGATTACTTTAGAAAAAGAATTAATCGAACACGCACAAGTCAAAGTGGGCGATTCGGTTCGTGTTGCAATTGATGACTACCCAACCAAAGATGAGTTGGCGACAGGTCATATTGTGCAATCGATGGCAGACAAGGCCGATACTGAAATTATTATTCCGCAAACCATTTTAGAGTTTGGTTTGCCGTATGAGTTTCCAGAAGAAGTCATTAAAGAAGCAGAGAGCTTTAAAGAGCCTTCAGCGCAAGACCGTGAAGGTCGTATTGACCTACGTGATTTAGCCTTAGTCACTATTGATGGTGAAGATGCACGCGACTTCGATGACGCAGTCTATGCAGAAAAACGTCCAGGCGGCGGTTACCGTGTGGTGGTGGCCATTGCAGATGTGAGTCACTATGTCCGTTCAGGCAAACCACTAGATGATGAAGCTCAAGAACGGGGTACATCGGTGTATTTCCCTCACTTTGTTTTACCGATGTTGCCTGAAGCTCTATCGAATGGCTTATGTTCACTCAATCCGCATGTGGACCGCCTATGTATGGTCTGTGATTTAAACCTGTCACGTGCCGGTCGCGTCACCAAGTTTGAGTTCTATCCATCAGTCATGCATTCAAAGGCACGTTTAACCTATACCAACGTTGCTCAATACTTTGAAGGTGACAGCAGTGCCATCTCAGAAGACCGTGATGTACGCAAATCCTTAAATACCCTGTTCCAACTCTATCAAGTCCTCAAAGGTTTACGTGCTGAACGTCATGCTATGGAATTTGAAACTGTTGAAACTTACATGACATTTGATGAGCTGGGCGGCATTAAGGAAATTTTACCGCGTACGCGTAATGATGCGCACAAACTGATTGAAGAATGTATGTTGTTGGCAAACGTGGCAGCGGCTGAATATGCGCTACAACATGATGTGCCAATGTTATACCGTATTCATGAACCACCTGAGTTTTCACGTATCCAAAAAGTACGCGACTTTATCAAACTGTTAGGTCTACCGTTCCCAGAGCAGCCGACTCAGAAAGACTACCAAGCCGTGATTGATGCAACCAAAGACCGTATTGATGCTCCAAGTATCCATGCCGTGCTGTTACGTTCGATGATGCAAGCCTACTATGGTGCGAATAACGCGGGTCACTTTGGTTTGGCATATGAAGCTTATACGCACTTCACCTCTCCAATTCGTCGCTACCCAGACTTGTTGTTACACCGTGCGATTAAAGCCAGGTTAAAACATAAACCTGCACCTCTTTCAGGGGCTGCGCTAGATGATGCTGGTCAACATTTCTCGGCGACTGAACGTCGTGCAGATGAAGCGTCTCGCTCTGTCACCACATGGTTGAAATGCCATTATATGCAGCAGCATTTGGGTGAAGAGTTTGTCGGCACCATTTCTGCAGTGGCAGAATTTGGTCTGTTTGTGACACTCAAAGACTTATATGTTGACGGCATGATCCATGTCAGCCAACTGGGTGATGACTACTTTGTCTATGACCAACCAAGTCAGAGCTTGATTGGGCAGGCACGCGGTCAAAGCTTTAGCTTGGGCGATGAAGTGAAAATCAAAGTTGCAGCAGTGAATTTAGAAGACCGCAAAATTGATTTTGAATTATTGCAGCAACTCTCACATGGTGGTCGGCCCATACGTAGTCGAGCACCCCGTGTTGGTAAAGCCAAAACAGCACGAAGCGAAAGTAAAGAAGAAGTCTTCAGCGAGTCGACAAACGCCTCTCCCAGTAACAGCGGAGACCAGCCCATACGACGCAAAAAAGATAAATCCCAACCTAGCTCCTACAGCAAAAAGCCTGGTAAAAAATCTTCATCAAAGTCTGAAACAAAGGTTAAAGATAAAGTGAAGAAAAAGGCTAAACTGAAAAAGAAAAAATCAAATGCAAAAGCGAAAACTGAGTAAATGATGTAAAAGGTGCTAGGGCTTAATGTTCTAGCACCTTTTTTCATAGGGCCAACATGAACTTTTTGCGTTTATTTTTAAGCAAACCTATCAGCCAATACCATCCCCTGCTTTATTTCATGGCCACGCGTAGCCGACGTATGATGCGCTATTGGCAATGGAAAACAGATGGGAAAGACTACGCACATTCATTTTCTGACGTCCCTTTGGCATTTCGCGTCAAAAAGCATCAGTCCGTTCTGATTCGTAAATTAGGCGGCAGCGATCAGCACTGGCAACACAATAAAGTCATCAATCTTAAAATTGCCAGTCCGTGTATTTCTGGGATTTTAATCCATCCACAACAAACTTTTTCTTTTTGTCAGTTGGTGGGACAACCAACAACTCAAAAAGGCTATGTCGAGGGAATGGAACTCAGCTTTGGGCAAGCACGCGGTGGTATTGGCGGCGGGATTTGCCAAATTGCCAATCTCATTCACTGGCTTGTCTTGCATAGCCCACTACAAGTGGTACAACGTTCACAGCATTCCTTTGACCCTTTTCCAGATCATGGTCGTGTACTTCCATTTGGTAGTGGCGCTGCAATTTTTTATAACTATATCGATTATCAATTTTACAATCCCACCCCGCATAGCTTTCAAATTCGGCTGTGGTTTAGTGAGAAATGCCTAGAAGGTGAACTCCGTTGCTCCGCCGATTTAGGCTATGTCTATCATGTATTTGAACAACAACATGCCTTCCTAAAAATCGGGACGGATTACTACCGACAAAACGAAATTTGGCGACACCGTAAAGAAAAATATAAAAGCGGTGAAATCTTAGCAACTGAATGTATGACCCGTAACTTTGCCAAAGTGCTTTATCAGCCCTCACGCATTGATCAGCACTACCCTTCATGGGCTGAATTTCAAGCGGCGCAAAACATCAAAACCAATTAAAACTTGATTTCCCACGGCATCACCCTTACATCTAGTGATAACTGAACATTTAATTTGGCTTAAACGCATGACATTAGAAAAAGCAACCTTGCCTGTTCCACAGTTTGATCAAATCACCTTAGTACAACTCCAACAACAGATCGAACAAGCCATTCAACAGGGTCAAAGTTTTTTAAAAGACCTGAGCGAAGTCCCTGAATCGATTCAGGCACAGCTTGCGGTCTTAGAACAAGTCGATCATTTAGAAAATAATATGAGTGAAGCATGGGGCGTACTGTCTCACCTCAATGCGGTCATGAACAATGCCGAGACTCGTGAGGTGTACCAGTCACTATTACCAAGCTTAAGTGAGTACTATACCGAACTGGGTCAACACACAGCGCTGTATCAAACCTATCAACACATTCATGATGCTGCGCAATTTGATCACCTCCCTGAAGCCCAACAAAGTGCGATTAAACTTGCACTGCGCGACTTCAAACTGTCAGGGGTGGCTTTAGAAGGTGAAGCAAAAAAACGATATGCAGAAATCTCGGCACGCTTATCACAACTATCGTCCGACTTTTCCAACCATGTTCTGGATGCCACCCAAGCCTATTTCAAACCTTTAGCGGAACATGAACTGGCAGGCTTACCACAAAGCAGTATTGAGCTGTTAAAACAATATGGTCAGCAGCGTGAACTTGATCAACCCGTTGCCACTTTAGACTTTCCATCGTATCTGGCAATTATGACCTACGCGGAAAACCGTCCTTTACGCGAAGAACTGTATCGTGCCTATACCACACGTGCATCTGATCAGTCTGAACATGCTGAGTTTGATAACACCGCGGCGATGGAAGAAATCTTAAGCCTGCGTCAGGAAATGGCTGCATTGTTGGGTTTCAACAACTACGCCGAGCTTTCATTGGCCAGCAAAATGGCACCAAATGTAGCAACGGTAGATCAATTCTTACGTGATTTGGCTGAACATTCACGCGCCCCTGCACTCAAAGAAGTGGCGGAGCTGAAAGCTATTGCTGCTGAAGATGGCATTGAGAATTTAAAACCGTGGGACAGCACGTATTATTCGGAAAAATTGAAAGTCCAACAGTTCAATTTATCTCAAGAAGCACTCAAGCCCTACTTCCCTGCACCCAAGATTTTGCAGGGCTTATTTAGCATTGTGAACCGTCTTTATGGGATTCAAATTGTGGAGCGTGAAGCCCCTGTTTGGCACTCAGATGCACGCTATTTTGAACTAGAAGATCAAGGTGCAGTGGTCGGTGGATTCTACTTTGACCTCTATGCGCGTCAGGGCAAACGTGGTGGCGCATGGATGAGTGGTTTCCGCTCTCGCACCAAAACAACGCAAGGCCTACAAAAACCGATTTGCTATATGGTGTGTAACTTTACGCCACCTGTGGGGGATCAAGCAGCGTTGCTGACTCATGATGAAGTGATCACCTTGTTCCATGAATTTGGACATGGTTTACATCATATGTTGACAGAAGTTGATAATATTGCGGTTGCGGGGACACACGGCGTGGCATGGGATGCGGTGGAGTTGCCAAGTCAATTCATGGAATTTTGGGCATGGGATACTGAAAGCTTAGACCTGCTCAGTGCACATATTGACACCCAAGAAACCTTACCAAAAAGTCTACTGAAAGCCTTGCTGGACGCGCGTTTTTTCCAATCCGGCATGCAAAGTTTACGTCAAATTGAGTTTGCTCTGTTCGACCTCAGCATTCATAAAGCAGCTCCTGCTTTGAAAGCGGATCAAATCCAAGCCACCTTAAATGACATCCGTGCACAATACGCTGTTTTAGAGACCACGCCTTATAACCGCTTCCAACATAGCTTCAGCCATATTTTCGCAGGCGGCTATGCAGCGGGTTATTATTCTTATAAATGGGCGGAAGTTTTGGCCAGTGATGCCTTCGATCGTTTCGAAAATGAAGGGATTTTTAATACTGCCACTGGAAAAGAATTTCGCCAGTTTATTCTAGCAGTTGGCGGAAAAGATACAGCGCTTGATGCATTTATCAATTTCCGTGGGCGCGAGCCAAAAATAGATGCTTTACTTCGTCATCAAGGTTGGACGAACCGCTAAAAAAGTGAGTAAACTAGGCGCCTAAATTGTTCAGAAGGTAAGTCTAATGACTATTAAACGTCGTTTCATTGCAGGTGCAAAATGTCCTAAATGTCAGGCGATGGATCGAGTTGTTATGCTTACCTCGAATGACGATGAATGGATTGAATGTATCGACTGTGGTTATTCTGAGAATCGTCCGACTCATGTAGATGAGCCTCAGATCCCAGCTATCCCCGACGAGGTTGGGGTCATTCAATTTAAACCACGTCAATCCAAAGAATAAAGGTTGAGTCGAATGTCGTCCGTACAACACAACAACCCTAAATTACTCTGGGGTATTACAGCAGGTTTAGTCGCAATCATTGCGATTTTTGCACTTTATCAATGGTTGTTTACTGCACAAGAGCCTACAACACCGGTGCACCAAGCGGAGTTGATTCAACCGACCGTCAAAGCGCTTCCAGAAGCTGAAAAAGCAGCTTCGACCGCCATGGCTGACAACACCATTAAATTGGTCGAAGAAGAAATTTTAAAAGCCCCTGTCCCTGAAAATGCCTCACTTGCCAAAGAAGAAGTGGCGAAACTGGATGATATTCAAAGTCAGTTAAAGGAACAGGAAAAAAGCTTGCAAGCACAGCACAAAGATGCCGATGAACTGGTAAAACTCAAAGAAGAACAAATTAAACTGTTAGAAGCCCAATTGGCTGCTCGGTAAAATACGGTTGTTATTTTTAAAGACGTTAGCTTATCGACTGATACGCTAACGTCTTTTTTTGCCTGCTGATTCACCCACCTTTTCAATCAGCACTAAGCTATTACATAACTCATCATCTCTTTTGAACCACCTCCACTAATAAAGTCTCTAGTCGCTATACATCACAGCCCCTAGCTCATACCAAAGATATCTTTTAGAAGGACTTTATTTGTCTATTGGCTCTTACCATTGAGCTTAAGTACGGGCTGATTTTTTAAGATAGGATGCTTAACAATATCGTTGTACTTTGTTTTGATATCAGTGGCAATTTGAGTGGGTAAATCCTAAAAAAGAGCTATTTTCTTCAGAAGTATCTCCAATAACTCCAGACCATAAAAAAGCATCCGAAGATGCTTTTTTATGGTCTAACTCAAGTTCACATCTTAGTGATACCAGCCAAATAACTTAAAGAAGTATGGAACATAAGCAATGATCAGCATCGCTGGGAACAACACGATCAAGGGTAAAATCCAACGCTCATAACGATAATAGAAAGACAAATGACGCACTTCCTCATCGGCCTCATTCACCTCGGCATCACCAATGGATTGTCTTGCTAAAAGATGATTAAGGGCCACAGGTGGTGTCACATAGCCCAACTCAAAGCCAATCAAGGTGATCATCCAAAAATGGACAGGATGAATACCATATTGATAGGCCACAGGCGCAACCGTCGCAGAAATCAAGATCACGGCGCCAAACGGATCCATAATCATCCCAACAAAGACCATCAATCCCACAATCAGACTAATAACCAAGAACGTACTGCTAATATCGGTCGGGAAGAAACTCATCACCTCCGTACGTTCAAGCAATCCGCCCACGCTGACTGACAGTGCCATTAAAATGACCAAAGCACCAATGTGTCCAACGGTTTCACTGGTCGAGATATGCATCGACTTCCAAAAACCGACTTGGCGTAACACGTCCATGGAACTGGATTGAATCACCCCATGATTCACCACTTGTCCATCATCTGCAGCATTGCTATGTAGCCCTTCACGGTATTCCGCATGGGCAACTTGCGCACCCGCTAAAGCAGGCTCAGCATTTGAATTATAATTTGCGCTAAGCGTCTCATCCCAATGCCCCACAGCAGGCAAAGGCGCAGGCTGATGACGTAATTTATCAAACAACACGATCATCAATAAAATCACAGGCATCATCACGGGTGCAGTAAATTCATTTAGGTCAGTGTCTAATAAGAATTTATAGAACATCCACGTGAGGACAAAAATCACGATATAAGGTACAACCGCTAAGAAAGCACGCCCTGATTTCGGTACGGCCAAACTCGGTGCCGCAATGCGGAATTTACTCTCTGCAAAGAAGAGTGAAACCACTAAAAACAGTGTTGAGGTCAGTAAGAACGTGTAAACACCATATTGATAAAGTAAGTCCGTCGTGACTTCTTTATTTAAAGATGCCACCACCACAATCAATAAGCATGGACGCAAAACTACACCCAGCGAACCCGACATTGCCGTTGCAGCCAAAGCAAACTGACGACGTCCACCTGCATTCCAGACTTCTTTATAAATAATCGCCCCTGCTGCAATCACAAAGATCCCCGATGCACCCGTATATGCGGTCGGTAAAGCCGCAGCGATTAAAATCAACCAGGTGAGCGTTTCAGGCGCCAAATTCCATGGACGCAAAATATTTAAGAACAGGTCCACGACACGGGTTTGTTTCAACAACATACCCGCCCAAATAAATAGGGCTAAATTCAGGAAAATACTTGAGAACTCAACCAGCTGTCCCAAGTAAATCCCTTGCCCCATGGGGTAGTCCATGAAGAAGATAAACGCCACACCCGTAATCACCGCCATGTAGGCATACAGAGGCACACTCAGGAAAGCAAAGCCTAGACGCCCGCCAGCTTTGGCCTCTTTCGGTAGGCTAAACAGCTGCCACACACTTATCAAGGTAAGTACCGAAAACAGAATCATCCACAGCCAATAAATCAGCTGGGTTTCGCCATTCATTGGTACACCCGAGTCTTTGACTGAGTTAAATTGGCTAATGCTCGAGTAAGTTAATAAACCATTACCCAGTGTCATCAGTAGGCTATAAACACGATAATCCAGCTTGGTTGCAGGGCCACGCAAACCAATATGATGGATTTTTAAGGTCGCGCTAATCGCAGCTAAAACCACCATAAAAATTAATAGAATGGCGCGATTTTCTGTTCCGAATTTAAAAATACCGAAAAAAGTGGTTTCAAAATTACGATAGGCTCGAATACTTGGATGTGCCTCCATATGTTGCATGGCTTTATCATAAAACTGATACTTTTCTTCACACTGCTGCACACCCGCCAAAATGGATGCACGCACATCAGCTTCCGAAGCCGTACCAAAGAAGTCAGCGAACTCATCGGCAGCGTTGGCTTGCATTTGGGTTTTGACCATAGCATCCACATTCGGCTGACGATTACACTCTGGCTTGGCTGGCTCTGCCCTTAAAAAAGAATACTGCATACCTGTGGCTGGATCGCCATATAAGCGCTCACCCATACGCAGCAACTGGCCATGGATCATTTCACCTGTACCAATTAATAGCGTAAGTAACAGTAAAATCAGAATGAAAAAAGTAGAAATCCACTCGGTCCATATATACTTCAGCAGATCGAGTCCGGATCTGCGCTGTCCATGATTCTGCATGTTGTTTCCTATTTTTATTACCGTTCTGTCCAGCGCAATACACCGTAGAACCTGTCGTTTTAGTCGGCTCGAGCTTGTCCTTTCTCTCTGCCTTTAGATTTTTGTTTTGTTTATCTTTGCATCAAATTTATATTTTTGAATATGACAATCTGGATTTTCTTTTTAGAATTTAGGTCAATACTTTATTCATCAAATAGATTCACCCCGATTAAATACACAGCTGCAATCACAATTCCCCAGATCACGCCCAACAAATGTGCTTCGACCAAAACTGGACTCCCGATCAGTTCAGCCGTAGCACTCTCGCCAAAGGTATTTTCCCAAATCAATTTGCCTAAAATAAGAAACAACACCAAACTCGCAAACATCCGTTCTTTACGGTATAGCAAATGGACAATGGCTATGGCAGTGAACATTCCATGCAGCACACCTGACAGCCCTGCATAAGCTTCAATATCCGCCAGAAAATAATAAAAACTCAGACTAATCAGCGGCGGTAAAATCAGCAAGAAGGCCACAAAATGCCAGACACGGGCCCGTGGAAAAATAAAAGGCAAACACATAAAAGCCAGCATATTGAGTGCAAAATGAATCCATCCCACATGTACCCAATGCGCGGTCCACAAGCGCCAAATTTCAGGAAAAATATCCACTCGCCAATAAATAAATTGATCTTTAAAAATCTGTAGGCATGCCGAGATCGACACGACAAACGCAATCAAAATGATTTTTCGATTCAGAAATTGATCATGCATCACATGTCCTTATCGTGTTGCTCATTTATTTATTGTTATTTTTTCTGCGCTTCGGCTCAGTTTAAAATTGGTTAACTTTCACTAAACAACTCATCTAGCTCAGAACGGTCTTCTTTTTCATCCCAGAAATGCGCCATACCACCATCCCCAGTTCGTGTCCCGGTATGTTCAGTCCAATAACGATCCGAAATCCCCTGAACCATACTCGAGGCCATACTATCAATCAGTTTAAATTGTGGATTACTCTGTTTTTCATCGCTATAAGAGGCCGCATAACTTTTCAATGCATCACGAATCTTGGCATCGTCACCACTGGCTTGAGCCGCTATAGCATACATTGCATGAGATAAACGAACCCCTTTTTGCTCCCCAATTTGCATCGATTGTTTCAAGGTCAGATATGGATCAGGTTTACCTTCACCCGCACCTGGCAATAAGGTCCAAATCACCGCACGTGTTGCATTCGGCGCACCCCAAAACTTTTCATTGTCTAGACATACCATCCCACGTTCAACAATAGCCGCAATGTCTTTAGGAACATTGACTGCACCGCCTGAGTTAATATCATTGGTCATGGCTTGTAACCCACTCAACATCCCCAGCATATATACAGTTTGATCCAAATCACTGTTCATTTTTGGGCAGCCTTCGCCCAATGGTTTCTTATATTTCTTTTCCCAGCGGTTTTGAAAAAGTTGATAACCTGTATATTGCCGTTGTGCTGCAGTCGCCGCCCAACGCTTTTGTTCAATTCGAGCATCCTGTGCTTCAGAAACATTGCCTGCTTTCGAGGCACGCAAATAGCGTAACTCTGCCTCAAGCGCCTGATTCTCCGCACAAATACCTGATGCTGAATACAGTAAAACTGCCACACGCGTTGGATCTGCCCCCATGTCTTTGGTCGACATAATCGCTGGAGTCAAAGCATTGCCTGAGTTACACACCATCTCAGCGTCTTCCATGGCTAAAATAGGCGGTACTATATGTTTTTCACTAAACCCGAGCGCAACATTGGCGCCTGTTTTAACCACTTGTGAACAACCCGAAAATAATAAACTTGTAAGCGCTACAACAGCCACACCTTGGCCTATTTTTTGGACTTGCGACATTTTCCTGTCCTCTATTTGTATAATTGTATGTGTCCATGCTGACAAACATAGCAGAAGCATTTTCCGAAGAAAAGAGTATTTACTCTAAATCAGACCGCTACTCTGCCATGAAATAAAAAGCGGAAAATTGACTAAAATGACGCCTCAACTTTTTTTTAGGCAAAAAAAAGTAGCATAGCGACGGTTCGGCACATGCTACTTATCAACTGGGAAGCCTAGCTAGGCTTTGTTTGGTGCAAATCGTTCCTTCAGCACAGTTCCTAATCGTCCGATAACAATCGCTAACACAATTGCTACCACTAGAAACATCCAAGTTGGGATCATCATACGATTTTCCTTGTTTGCTGTTGGTGATTTGAATGTACATTTTAAGATCAAAAAACTGCAGGAAAGTTGTCTGACAATCCAAAAAAGTACATCAGTTTCTTCAGATATGTCAGACAAAGTAAGACTTTTTATATTTATACTTATTATTTTTCAATTACTTAATTAAATTTCGTGAATTGAAATTGTCTAACAATTATTGCATTTTAGTGAGTATTTTCAGGGCTTTCCATTGCGTGATGGGCAACTGATCACACCAAACTAACATCGGTTTTGCTCTAAAGTTTTGAAAATAAATCACAATATAAGCACGATGATCCACAATATGGCTGATTTGTACTCGTTGCACATTGGTTTGTTTCTGAAGTGACAAAGACCAATCACGGCCGTCTAAATGCTGAAGCTGCAAATGTTGCGGCCCACGTAGAAAAAACAAATACAGCACAAAGCCAGCAACCAAAGCGATCAGCCACAGTCCTAAAGGAAGTAGCTGATACAAGACCAGCATCAGAACGGCATAAATCGACAACTGAAACACATAAGCCAAACGACTGGGTTTAAGTTGAAAATGACGATGTTCCATTGCACTTATCCGTGTACATAATGCTTTAATTTTTGAATCAAGGTTTTCATTTCAGGGCGTGGCGGCTCAGAGACTTCCATAAACCAATCCAGCAAATCTGGATCTTCCTGTTCAACCAAGGCCGCAAACATGGCCTTTTCCGCAGGATCCGCCTGAAGATAATAATTTTTCACATAAGGGTCAAAGTACACATCAATTTCTTTTAAACCACGACGTGCACGGTAGATTACTTTACGTTCCTCTAGGCTCATTTCTTCAGTCATTACATTCCCCAAATTAATTGAAACGGCTTAGTTTAACCGATCACACCGCCCTCGCCACTAGTTAAATGTCGTAATTTTAACAACTGGCAAAACTCATCAAAAAATCAAATAGATTTGAGCATTCAGTCCATTGTCGCATGTCCTGCTTTTCACTAATCTCTTAGCAAAATAACAACATCAGGATGAGCTTCCATGCAATCAGGCGCAATTCGCCCGTTACACAATATGCTGCCGCGTAACTTATTTAATGCTGAACATGAGGCATTTCGAGAAACTGTTCGAAAGTTTTACGCCAAAGAAGTCGTTCCGAATATTGAAAAATATGAACAACAACAACATGTCGATCGTGAACTATGGAATAAAGCAGGTGCCATGGGACTACTGTGTGCCACTATGCCTGAGGCTTATGGTGGCTCGGGTGTAGACCGCTTGTACAGTATGATTTTGATTGAGGAACAAGCCTATGCCATGGATTCCTCGACAGGGTTTTCACTACACTCTGACATTGTCGCGAACTATATCAATAACTTTGGTAGTGAAGCACAAAAACACTATTGGTTAACGCGGATGGCTTCGGGTGAAACCGTAACAGCAATTGCTATGACTGAACCTGGCACAGGCTCAGACTTGCAAGCGGTACGAACAACAGCTGTTTTAGACGGGGATGACTATATTATCAATGGCTCCAAAATCTTCATTACCAATGGCTATCTCTGCGATATGGCGATTGTGGTCTGCAAGACAGGCGACAGCGAAAAAGGTTCAGCCAATCTCTCATTAATCATCGTTGAAGCTGATCGTGCAGGTTTCAGTAAAGGTAAACCGCTCAATAAAATTGGAATGAAAGGGCAAGACACCTGCGAATTATTTTTTGATCATGTACGCGTGCCCAAAGAAAATCTGCTGGGTATGGAAGGCATGGGCTTTATGATGCTGATGAAAGAACTGGCTTGGGAGCGCATGTTGGTGGCCATTATCTGTCAAGCGGGTGCAGAAGCAGCTCTGGCGCATACCGTTCAGTACACCAAAGAGCGTAAAGCCTTTGGAAAAACGATTTCAAGCTTTCAAAATACCCGTTTTAAACTGGCAGAGTTACGTACAGAAATTGATTTTTGCCGCGCTTACCTCGACCGTTGTATGGAATTACAGCTCGAAGATAATTTGGGGATTGATGCGGCGGCAGCAGCGAAATACAAAATTTCCGAAATGTTTTCTAAAGTTGTGGATGAATGTCTACAACTGCATGGCGGTTATGGCTATATGCTAGAATACCCGATTGCACGAGCTTATCTAGATAATCGAGCCAATCGCATTTATGCAGGAACCAATGAAATTATGAAAGAATTAATTTCCCGTTCACTCTAAGATCAAAAAGCCCCTCTTTGGATGGGCTTTTACTTTTAACAATATGCTTGATGAAACTCCGCAATCAAAGCAACCACCAATTCTGGCTGCTCTTTATGTGGCATATGGTGTAGACCTTCTAAAATATGCAGTTCAGCCTGTCCAGACACCCCTTCAAAAATCTGCTGGGGTTGTGCCGTACTGCCGTATTCATCCAGTTCACCATGAATAACCAACGTTGGACAACACACACCATCAATCACTCTGGCCAAATTCCAATCTTGAAAAATGGGCGATAGCCATGTTTCAGTCCATGCATCAAGTACCCACTGCGCCTTTTCAGGGTGATATTTCTCCAAACGTTCCATTTGTCCCGCTTGTTGAAAGCCAACTTTCGCTTCACTTATCCCCTTTAGTGTCAGTGCTTCAACCGCATACTGTGCAGAGATTGAAATTAATCCTTGGCAACGCTCTGGATACGCCGCAGCAATCGCAACAGACATCCCCCCGCCCACGCTATGCCCTAGGATGATAAAGTTCTGTATCGAAAAATAATCCAATACAGCTTTAAAGGTTTGTTCTGCTTCAGTGATGACAAAACTATGTGCCAAGGGCTGCGTACTCGGATCGGATAAACCAAAACCTAAACGATCATAGGCATAAACCACCCGCGCGGTCGCTTGTGCCAGTTGAGCAGGAAAATCCCGCCACAAAGCCACACAACCTAATGAATCGTGCATTAAAATAATCGGAGCTAATGCATGATCTACTATAGTCAAACCGCTTAATTACCCATACACTCGTTAAAGAAACGACTAAAAAGCTTATCTATTGAGTTAACCAACCATTTTTTCCTTTTTGCTTTCACCCATGCCCACATTTTTTCAATAGGATTAAGGTCAGGACTATAAGGTGGTAACCAAAGTATTTGATGCCCATGTTGGCTTAATAGATCTTGTATATCTGGTCGTTTATGGAAGGCTGCATTGTCCATGACAATTACACTATTCGAGGGTAGTTCTGGTAATAAAAACTGATCTACCCAAAAATAAAATACATCCGAATTTACTTTGCTATCAAATAAACCCACTGCAAATAACTTACCCTCATGGATTGCTCCTATTGCATTGGTTTGATTTTTTAATTGCCAATTATATGTTCCATAACAAGGAGTTCCCTGTTTTGAATAACCATGAGGTCTATGTTCATGAGATTTAAATCCACTTTCATCAAGATAGATGATCGGGTGTTGATACCTTAATCGGTTTAAATCTTTTAAATACTGCTCTCTGAGTTCTGTTTTTGCTTTCGGGTGCCGTAAGGTCTTTTTTTAACTGTAATATTTAGACGCTTGAGCGCATCTCCAATTGTAGAAGTAGCACAACCAAAACGAGCAGCGCGTTCATATTGATAATCATCGGGATATTGCTCAACATCTGCACGTAAGACATCATCATCAACTTTAGATGGTTTTCTTGGTCGAGTTCTTTTTATTTCGATTCGCTTTTTCCATTCGACAATTGTATTTTTATTAATTTCGAAGTGCTGAGCAACCGCTCGGATAGATTGACCTTCTTCAAGCTTGGCTAATATTTTCTTTCTAAAATGTATTGGATAACTCATATCGGTATTGTATTGGTTTTTTGGCGTGCGGACTATACATCAGTGTGCCATTTTTTGGCATGAATCATATTTGATGCAAATGGGACTTGGTAACTTTGTTCTAAGATATTCAAAATATTCCCTATTCATTATCTTTTAAGTTTTTAAAATCATCCAACAGTCCTACAGCTTAAGAAAGTAAAAACAGAACACCCTAAAGTCATTTCCATAAAAAAAGGAGCGTTACGCTCCTTTTAAATCAACTACTCAGCCTAAGACACCAGTTTAGGCTTCTGGTCCAATGTTGTATTACGTTTAGCAAATTTCAGTACTCCATCCTCAAAAGAAGCACTTTTCAATGTCTTCCGATCCGCAAGATAATTATTGCTAACTTTCCATGGCGCATGTTTACCCTGTTTTGGCATCACATTGGCAGCACGTGCAATATAACCCGAACTTAAACTGCCCATGACCGTATCATCCATCAGCTCTGTCGCATCCCCTTGCGGGATCACTTCAGCCCACTGCTTTTGATCCATATAGTTGAGTAAGCGGCAAATATATTCAGCTGCAATATCCACTTTCAAGGTCCATGACGCATTAATATAGCCAATAATCATCGCCATATTCGGTACATCACTCACCATCACGCCCTGATACAACATATGTTTAGAGGTATCTAACGGTTTGCCATCAATGGTTGCTTGAATACCACCCAAGATTTGAATTTCTAGACCAGTGGCTAAGACGACAATATCGGCCTCTAAATACTTACCAGACTTTAATTGGAGACCCGTTTCAGTAAAGCGCTCAATCTGATCTGTCTCAACACTGGCTTGGCCTGAACGAAGAATTTTAAATAAATCACCGTCTGGCACCACACATAATCGTTGATCCCAAGGATTATATTCTGGGGTGAAGTGCTTCATGTCCACTTTACCTTTGAGCTGCATCTTAATCGACTGTAGCAGGAGTCGACGTAGCAACTTCGGTTGTTTCTGCGCGAGTGCATAAATCCCGCGTTGCATCCCAATATTACGCGCACGAGTCAGTTTATAAGCCACATCTTCAGGCAATACTTTACGCATTTTGTCATATACAAAATCGATCGATGGTACCGAAGCAATATAGGTTGGAGAGCGTTGTAACATGGTGACATGCGCCGCCCCACCTTTGGCCATTGCTGGCACCAGCGTGATCGCTGTCGCACCACTGCCAATAATGACGACTTTTTTACCTGTATAATCTAATTTTTCAGGCCAAAACTGTGGATTTACAAACTCGCCTTTAAATACTTCTTTATTTGGAAAATCAGGTTGGTAGCCTTGGTCGTAGTTATAATAGCCTGTACAGCCAAACACAAAATTTGCAATCCAGTTTTCTTTTTTGCCTTTTGCATTCTCAATCACTATCTGCCACTTTTTCTGAGCAGAATCATAATTGGCGCTGAGTACGCGATGCTTAAAATGAATTTTTTCTTTGAGTTTCTGTTCATCAATGACTTCCGCCAAATAGCCCTTAATTGAAGAACCATCTGCCAAAACGCTGGCTTGTTGCCACGGTTTAAAATTAAAACCAAAGGTCGACATATCTGAATCAGAACGAATACCTGGGTATTTAAACAAATCCCATGTTCCACCAAAGCTGTCACGACGTTCAATAATTTCAAACGAACGTTGTGGACAATGCTTGGTTAAATGTGCCGCAAGGCCAATGCCTGAAATACCAGCACCTACAATGAGCAGATCTACGTGCTTATCCATGTTGTTTTTATCCTGTCTTATATTCTGTTCTTATTAAACCATAAAACTGACAATACACAATGTCAAGTTTAAGCAGATCTTTCGTAAAATATGTCACTACAGGCCAAAAGACAAAGATTGTCGAACAAAAACCCATAAAAAAAGACCAGTGAAACACTGGTCTTTTTCTAAGAACAACTGAATAGTTCTACGAAATTATTTAACTTCGCGATCTACTAGTTCAACGTAAGCCATCGGCGCAGCATCACCTGCACGGAAGCCCGCTTTAAGAACACGTAGATAACCGCCGTTACGTTCTTTGTAACGAGGGCCAAGAACGGTAAATAATTTACCAACAGTTGCTGCTGAACGAGTACGAGCAAACGCTAAGCGACGGTTTGCAACAGTATCGTTTTTAGCTAAAGTGATTAAAGGCTCAGCTACACGACGTAACTCTTTTGCTTTAGGTACAGTTGTTTTGATCAACTCGTGCTCAAACAAAGAGTTAGCCATGTTTTGAAACATCGCTTTACGATGGCTGCTTGTACGGCCTAATTTCACACCACTATTACGATGACGCATGGTGATAGTCCTACTTAATTAACGGCTACGATAGGCGAAACGATCGTCCATACGGAGACTAGCTGGTGGCCAGTTCTCTAAACGCATGCCGAGTTGTAAGCCTTTTGAAGCCAGAACATCTTTGATCTCAGTAAGCGATTTTTTACCAAGGTTAGGAGTTTTGAGTAACTCAACCTCAGTGCGCTGTACAAGATCACCAATGTAGTAAATGTTTTCTGCTTTCAAACAGTTAGCAGAACGAACAGTAAGCTCTAGATCATCTACTGGACGAAGCAAAATCGGATCAACTTCTTCACGAGGTTCTTGAGCAACAGGAGCTTGATCTTTCTGAAGGTCAACAAAAATTGCAATTTGTTGTTGCAAGATTGTTGCCGCTTTGCGGATCGCTTCTTCAGGATCAACTGTACCGTTGGTCTCAAGATCAATGACCAATTTATCAAGGTCTGTACGTTGTTCTACACGAGCGTTTTCCACTGTGTAAGACACACGTTTGATTGGGCTATAAGAAGCATCTAACTGTAAGCGACCTACAGGGCGAGTTTCGCCTTCTGGGAAACGCGAGTCAGAAGTTTCATAACCACGACCTTGAGAAACTTTCAAGCGCATTTTTAATGAGCCTGAAGCACTTAAAGTACCGATCAAATGTTCAGGGTTAACCACTTCAACATTATGAGGTAAACGAAGGTCAGCGGCAGTTACGTCGCCAGGACCTTGTTTCTCTAATGTCAAATAAGCTTCATTTTGATCGAACAGCTTAATAGACAATCCTTTTAGGTTCAGCAAGAGCTCGACGATGTCCTGCTGCAAGCCTTCCAAAGTACTGTACTCGTGCTCGACACCTTCAATCTCAACTTCAACCACAGCAGCGCCAGGTAAAGAAGAAAGAAGGATGCGACGTAAAGCATTGCCCAGAGTATGACCAAAGCCACGCTCTAAGGGTTCTAGAATAACTTTTGCCGAGGTCCCGCTAACCGCTTCGACCTTGATCGCTTGCGGAGTTAGAAACTCATTTGCAGTACGCGTCATATTGCTACCTCAAGGATTATTTAGAATACAATTCTACAATCAAGCTTTCGTTGATTTCAGCAGGTAAATCTGAACGATCTGGTGCAGCTTTAAACGTACCTTCCAACTTAGAATGGTCAATTTCCATCCAAGAAGGAATACCACGTTGTGCAGCTAATTCAACTGCGTTTTTGATACGCAATTGTTGTTTAGCACCTTCATGCACAGCAATTACATCACCAGCTTTAACTTGGATAGACGCGATGTTAACACGACGGCCATTCAAAGTGATCGAGCGGTGAGATACAAGCTGACGAGCTTCTGCACGTGTAGAACCAAAACCCATGCGATAAACGACGTTATCAAGACGGCTTTCAAGCAGTTTCAACAAGTTTTCACCAGTTGCGCCTTTCACACGAGCAGCTTCTTTATAGTAATTACTAAATTGACGCTCTAAAACACCGTACATACGACGTACTTTTTGTTTTTCACGTAATTGTAGTGAGTACTCAGATTGTTTGCCACCACGCGCTCCGCCATGTTGGCCAGGAGCTTTAGCAGCTTTTTTAGTTTTGACGTCAAATGGTTTAACGCCAGATTTTAATTGCAGGTCTGTCCCTTCGCGGCGAGAGAGTTTGCATTTTGGACCAATATAACGAGCCATGAATGTTTCTCCTTACACGCGACGTTTTTTAGGTGGACGGCAACCGTTGTGCGGGATTGGCGTCACATCGGTAATGCTGTTAATTTTATAACCCACTGCACCTAAAGCACGAACCGCAGATTCACGACCAGGACCAGGACCTTTTACAAGGACGTCCAAGTTTTTCAAACCGTAGTCTAAAGCAGCTTTACCAGCAACTTCAGCAGCTACCTGAGCAGCAAACGGAGTTGATTTACGTGATCCACGGAAGCCTTGTCCACCAGAGGTAGCCCAAGCCAGTGCATTACCTTGACGATCGGTAATAGTCACAATGGTGTTATTAAAAGAAGCGTGAATGTGTGCAACACCTTCAGAGACGGTACGAGTGACCTTCTTGCGTGTGCGAGTATCTTTAGCCATCTTTTAGCTTCCAGAAATCTTATTTCTTAATAGGTTTGCGCGGACCTTTACGGGTACGTGCGTTAGTTTTGGTGCGTTGTCCACGGACAGGCAAGCTGCGACGATGACGAAGACCGCGGTAGCAGCCTAAATCCATTAAACGTTTAATGTTCATGGAAATTTCGCGACGTAAATCACCTTCGGTCGGAACCTTAGCAACTTCTGCACGAATCGCATCAAGCTGAGCGTCATCTAATTCACGGATCTTTGTAGTCGGCGCGATACCAACAGCAGCTAAAATATTTTTAGCAGTGTGGCGACCTACACCAAAGATGTACGTTAGAGAGATAACAGCATGCTTGTTATCCGGAATGTTTACACCGGCAATACGAGCCATTCAATTTTCTCCAAAAAGGCAGTTAAGACAATCAACCGCCCCACAAAAATCTTGAGGGGCGGATAATAACCTAATTAGCCTACTGAAATCAACAGGTCTTGATCAGATTAACCTTGACGCTGCTTATGACGAGGTTCTGCGCTACAAATTACGCGAATAACCCCATTACGACGGATAACTTTACAGCTACCACAAATTTTCTTTACAGAAGCTTGTACTTTCATGATGAAACCTCAAGTGCGCTTATCCCTTAGGATGAGCAGTCGTTTTTCTCATTAACGTTTGATTATCGTATTGATGCGAGGTGAGATGTGCTTGCAGCTGAGCCATAAAGTCCATCACTACCACCACAACAATAAGCAAAGAGGTACCACCTAAAGAGAATGGAATACCAAATGAGCTTTGTAAAATCATCGGCATTAAGCAAATGATGGTGATATAAATCGCGCCAATAAATGTCAAACGGTTAAGAATATGATCTAAGTAACGAGCAGTTTGCTCACCTGGACGAATACCAGGTACATAAGCCCCGCTGCGTTTCAAGTTTTCCGATACTTCTTTCGGGCTAAATACAAGCGCTGTATAAAAGTAACAGAAAAAGATAATTAACGCACCAAAGAGCACCAAATACAACGGCTGACCAGGCGAAAGCACCAATGCCAAATCTTGCAAACTACGTTTGATAATACCCGCATTCGGATCTGCACTACCCACCCATTGACCTAAGCTCGCAGGGAACAAAAGCAATGAACTTGCGAAAATCGCTGGGATCACACCCGCCATATTAATTTTTAATGGCAAATGCGACTGTTGTGCAGTAAATACACGACGTCCTTGTTGTTTTTGAGCATAGTTTACTGGAATACGACGTTGCGCTTTCTCAATAAACACAATTGCAGCTAATACAGCCAGCGACAACACGCCAAAAATTACCAAGCCGATTAGACTGGTTTGACCATTATCTACTGATGATATTGATTGCAGAATTAAATTCGGCAAACCTGCAACGATACCGGCGAAGATGATCATGGAAATACCATTACCCACCCCACGCTCGGTAATTTGCTCACCTAACCACATCAAGAACATTGTACCTGCAACCAAAGAGGTTACAGCTGGTACGTAGAAAGCCAGACCTGCAGTTAAGGTAATCCCTTGACTGATCAGACCAGCACACATCCCAATTGCCTGCACGAGTGCAAGGAACAATGTACCCTGTCGCGTATATTGATTAATCTTACGCTTGCCTTGTTCGCCTTCTTTCTTTAAAGCTTCCAGCGAAGGAATAACAGTAGACATTAACTGCACGATAATCGATGCAGAAATGTACGGCATAATCCCAAGAGCAAGAATGGACATACGCTCTAATGCACCACCTGAAAACATGTTAAACAAACCAAGGATCGTGCCTTGGTTTGCATTAAAAAGATTTTCAAGTGCGGCATTATTAATGCCTGGTACTGGAATATGTGCTCCTAGTCGAAAAACCAATAATGCACCGATGAGAAACATCATGCGGCGAATAATTTCACGGTATTTCACATGAAATGGCTGGCCTTTCATCATATTGACATGACCTGAAGAACTAGGAGACATAGACACTAGCGATTACTCCTCGACTTTACCGCCAGCAGCTTCAACAGCAGCTTTAGCGCCTTTAGTCACAGCAACACCTTGAACAGTGAATGCACGAGTAATTTCACCAGAAAGTACGATACGAGCACGTAACATATCTTTACGTACAACGTTTGCAGCTTTTAAAGTTTCTAGGCTAACGATGTCGCCTTCCACTTTAGTAAGCTCAGATAAACGTACTTCAGCAGTTTTCAAAGCGATTTGGCTAGTGAAACCGAATTTAGGTAAACGACGATATAACGCTGTTTGACCACCTTCAAAGCCTGGACGAGTACCACCGCTCTTACGTGAATTCTGACCTTTGACACCACGGCCACCAGTCTTACCAACGCCAGAACCGATACCACGGCCTAGACGACGATTTTCACGTTTTGCACCTTCAGCAGGTGCAAGCTCATTTAAACGCAGAGTCATGGCTTATTCCTCTACACTAACCATATAGTAGACTTGGTTGATCATACCACGGTTAGAAGGCGTATCTTGCACTTCTACAGTATGACCAATACGACGCAGACCTAAACCTTGTAGGCTAAGCTTGTGATTTTTCAAGCGATGCGCAGAAGATTTAGTCTGGGTAACTTTAATCGTTTTCATGATTGATTACCCTTGAATTTGTTCTACTGTAAGACCACGTTTCGCAGCAACCTTCTCAGGAGAAGTCATATCACGCAGACCGTTAAAAGTCGCGTTTACTACGTTTGCAGCGTTAGTAGAACCATAACATTTTGTTAATACGTTACGTACGCCTACAGCTTCTAGAACTGCACGCATAGCACCACCAGCGATTACACCAGTACCTTCAGAAGCAGGCTGCATGTAAACACGGCTTGCACCGTGACGCGCGTTAATAGGGTGCTGTACAGTACCGTTAACAAGGTCAACAGTAATCATGTTGCGACGAGCAGCTTCAAGTGCTTTAGAAATAGCAGCTGGAACTTCACGTGCTTTACCACGACCAAAACCTACACGACCATTACCATCACCAACCACAGTCAATGCTGTGAAAGAGAAGATACGACCACCCTTAACAACTTTGGCTACACGATCAACGGCAACCAGCTTTTCAACAAGACCTTCGTTTTGTTCAACTTTAGCCATGATTAGAACTCCAAGCCGTTTTCACGAGCAGCATCAGCCAAGGCTTTGATACGACCATGATATTTGAAACCAGAACGGTCAAATGCAACTTTAGTAATACCAGCTGCTTTAGCGCGTTCTGCGATTAAAGCACCTACTTTAGTAGCTGCTTCAACGTTACCAGTTGTGCCAGCACGTAAAGTAGCATCTAAAGTTGAAGCTTGCGCTAAAACTTTGCCACCATCTGCTGAAATAACTTGAGCGTAGATGTGACGCGGAGTGCGGTTTACACACAAACGAGTCGCACCCAACGCACGGATGTGCAAGCGTGTGCTTTTCGCACGACGCAAACGGGATTGTTTCTTTTCGTTCATAAGAACCTCGCGCCTTATTTCTTCTTAGCTTCTTTACGAAGTACAACTTCGTCAGAATAACGAACACCTTTACCTTTATAAGGCTCTGGTGGACGGTAACCACGGATATCTGCAGCAACCTGACCTAAACGTGCTTTATCAGCAGATTTAAGAACAATTTCAGTTGCTGTAGGAGTTTCAGCAGTTACACCTTCAGGAAGCGTATAGTCGATCGGGTGAGAGAAACCAAGGTTAAGGTTAACAATGTTACCTTTAACCGCAGCTTTATAACCAACACCGATAAGTTGTAACTTACGTTCGAAGCCTTCGCTCACACCTTTTACAAGGTTGTTAAGCACAGCGCGAGCAGTACCAGCTTGCATCCAAGCGTCTTTCGACTCAGCTTTTGGAGCAATCGCTAAAATACCGTCTTCCTGTTTAAGCTCGACCAGCGCATGCAGGGTGAAAGACAAAGTACCTTTGCTACCTTTCACTTCGACCTGCCGGCCGTTCTGAGTAACTGTTACACCGTTAGGTACAGTTACTGGGGCTTTAGCCACACGAGACATGAGGAATCACCTATTAAGAAACAAAAGCAATAACTTCACCACCGATACCTGCAGCACGTGCAGCGCGATCAGTCATGATGCCTTTGCTTGTAGAAACAATTGCAATACCTAAACCTTGCTTAACGCTCGGAAGTGCATCTTTACCGCGATACTGACGTAGACCTGGACGGCTTACGCGTTTCACAGTTTCGATAACTGGTTTGCCTTCGAAATACTTTAAAGTCAAAGTAAGAGTTGCTTTGCCTTCAGCATCCGCAACTTCTACGTTTGAAATGTAACCTTCTTGTTGAAGAACGTTTGCAATAGCAACCTTCAACTTAGAGTTAGGCATAGAAACTGTTTGTTTCTTTGCCATTTGCGCGTTACGAACACGAGTTAACATGTCGGCAACGGTATCTTGCATACTCATCTATAGCGCTCCTTACCAGCTTGCCTTAACAACGCCCGGTACATCACCTTGCATTACTGTATCGCGTAATTTGTTACGGCTTAAACCGAACTTACGGAAGTAACCATGAGGACGACCAGTTAAACCACAACGGTTACGTAAACGTACTGGAGACGCATTACGTGGTAATGCTTGGAATTTCATCATCGCTTCGAAACGCTCTTCGTCGCTAGCATTTACGTTTGCAATAACAGCTTTTAATTCAGCACGTTTTGCAGCGTATTTAGCAACAGTAGCTTCGCGTTTCAATTCGCGATTAATCATACTTTTCTTAGCCATATCGACCTCTTATTTGAACGGGAAGCCGAATGCACGCATAAGCGCACGGCCTTCGTCATCGGTGCGAGCAGTCGTAGTGATGGTAATATCCATACCACGAATACGATCAATCTTATCAAAATCGATTTCAGGGAACATGATTTGTTCCTTAAGACCCATTGAGTAGTTGCCGCGACCGTCAAATGATTTCGCAGAGAAACCACGGAAGTCACGGATACGAGGGATCGCAATCGAGATTAGACGGTCTAAGAATTCGTACATACGTTCGCCGCGTAAAGTAACTTTACAACCAATCGGCCAACCATCACGGATTTTGAAACCAGCGATTGATTTGCGAGCTAACGTAAGAACTGGTTTTTGACCAGCGATAGCTTGCATATCAGCAAGAGCACCATCAAGGAGTTTTTTGTCAGCAGCAGCTGCGCCAACACCCATGTTGATCGTGATTTTAGTAATGCGAGGAATATCCATCACATTTTTAACGGCTAAAGTCTCTTGTAATTGAGCCTTAAGTTCGTCGTTGTAACGCGTTTTAAGTCTGGCCATTGCCTTTTCAACCTATTACTTCGCTACCGCCACTGATTCACCATTTGACTTGTAAACGCGAGTTTTCACGCCTTCAGTCACTTGGTAACCAACACGGTCAGCCTTTTGGGTTGTAGCATTAAAAATTGCCACGTTAGAGATATGAAGCGAAGCTTCTTGTGTAACTACAGCGCCTTCAGCACCTGTTGCACGGTTCGGCTTTTGATGCTTCTTAACCAAGTTAAGGCCTTCAACCATAACACGGTCATTTGAAACAGACAGAACAGTACCCTGTTTGCCTTTTTCTTTACCTGCGATCACAATAACTTGATCGCCTTTTTTAATCTTAGCCATGATTGCCTCTTATAGAACTTCAGGAGCCAGTGAAATAATTTTCATGAACTGTTCAGTACGAAGTTCACGAGTCACTGGTCCGAAAATACGAGTTGCAATCGGCGCTTTGTTGTTGTTCAAAATAACAGCAGCGTTATCGTCGAAACGAATCACTGAACCGTCTGGACGACGGATACCGAATTTTGTACGAACTACAACAGCATTCATCACGTCACCTTTTTTAACACGTGCGCGTGGAATAGCTTCTTTTACAGTAACTTTAATAATGTCGCCAACAGAAGCATAACGACGGTGTGAACCACCAAGTACTTTAATACATTGTACGCGGCGAGCACCACTATTGTCTGCTACGTCTAGCATACTTTCGGTTTGAATCATTGCCCTACTCCAAAACCGAGCATCACCGGTCACAATTTCGAAAGGCTCAAAGAGTACTCGAAATTAACCGATGATGCAACAGATACGTCTAATTACTCAGCAGCAGCTTCAACAACTTCAACTAGAGTCCAAGACTTAGTTTTAGAAATTGGGCGGCTTTCTTTGATAGTCACAACGTCGCCAGTTTTAGCTGTGTTGTTCTCATCGTGAGCATGTAATTTAGTTGAACGGCGGATTGATTTGCCATACAACGGGTGTTGAACGCGGCGTTCGATAAGTACAACAATAGACTTGTCCATTTTGTCGCTTACTACTTTGCCGGTTAACGTGCGAACTGTTTGTTCACTCATTGTCCGTTCCCCTGTTTTTCGGTAAGGAGTGTCTTAATACGAGCAATTGTCTTACGAGTAAGTGCAACTTCGTGCGATTTACCCAATTGACCAGTTGCTTTTGCCATACGAAGACGGAATTGGTTAAGCTGTTGCTCATCAAGCAAAGCTGTCAACTCTTCTACCGACTTTTCACGTAGATCTTTAGTTTTCATTACATTACCGTCCGAGTCACGATAGTGGTTTTAAACGGAAGTTTAGCAGCTGCAAGCGTAAACGCTTCGCGAGCCAATTCTTCGTTAACACCATCAATTTCGTACAAGACTTTACCTGGTTTGATTTGACAAACCCAGTATTCCACAGAACCTTTACCTTTACCCATACGCACTTCAAGAGGCTTAGAAGTAATCGGCTTGTCTGGGAAAACACGGATAAAGATCTTACCACCACGTTTAATACGACGGCTGATTGTACGACGCGCTGCTTCAATTTGACGAGCAGTCATTTGACCACGCTCAACAGATTTAAGTGCGATTGTACCAAAAGATACCGAGCTACCGCGGTGAGCTAGACCAGTGTTACGGCCTTTCTGCACTTTACGGAATTTAGTACGTTTAGGTTGTAACATGGATTATTCTCCTTTTTCAGCAGAACGATCATTGCGACGACCACGACGCTCTTGACCTTCACCACGACCACGACCGCGTTTAGCTGGACGTTCTTCAGCTGGAGCTGGGTTCATGACTTGTTTCATGCCACCCAAGATCTCACCACGGAAGATCCAAACTTTAACACCAATCGTACCGTAAGTCGTTTCAGCACGCATAGTTGAATAATCGATGTCTGCACGAAGTGTATGCAAAGGTACGCGACCTTCACGATACCACTCAGTACGAGCAATCTCAGCACCACCTAAACGGCCTGATACTTCAACTTTGATACCTTTAGCACCAGCACGCATTGTGTTTTGAACCGCACGCTTCATAGCACGACGGAACATCACACGTTTTTCTAATTGAGAAGCGATAGCTTCAGCAACTAAACGAGCATCTAAGTCTGGGCGATCGATTTCATTGATACTTACTTGCGCTGGAATACCCATAATTTGAGTAAGTTCACGCTGTAGTTTCTCAATGTCTTCGCCTTTTTTACCGATAACGATACCAGGACGTGCAGTGCTAATAGTTACTTTAGCAGCGCCCGTAGGACGTTCGATAAGAATATTGCTGATCATTGCATTCTTAAGTTTTTTAGTTAAAAACTCACGAACTTGAAGATCTTTAAGCAAGTATTCAGCGTATTGTTTCGGACTCGCATACCAGTTGGCGTTATGACGTTTTACAACACCAAGGCGGATACCGATTGGATGAACCTTCTGACCCATATCAAACCCCTACCTTAACGGTAATGTGACAAGTACGCTTAGTAATACGATCTGCACGGCCTTTAGCACGTGGCATAATACGTTTAAGGCTAGTGCCTTCATCAACGTAAATCGTAGTAACCTTAAGGTCGTCTACATCTAAACTGTTATTGTGTTCAGCGTTTGCAATTGCAGATTCCAATGCTTTTTTAACCAAAACTGCAGCTTTTTTGTTGCTGAAGTTGAGAATATTAAGCGCGTGAGCAACAGATTTGCCACGGATTAGGTCTGCAACCAAACGAGTTTTTTGTGCCGAGATAGCGGCACCGCGTAATTTAGCAGTAACTTCCATCATAGCACCTTAACGTTTAGATTTCTTGTCAACACCGTGACCACGATAGGTACGAGTTGGCGCGAATTCACCAAGTTTGTGACCAACCATATGTTCAGATACGATCACTGGAACATGGTTACGGCCATTATGTACAGAAATTGTTAAACCAACAAAATCTGGGAGGATCATCGAACGACGCGACCAAGTTTTGATCGGCTTACGGTTATTAGCCGCGATAGCCGCTTCAACCTTAGCGAACAAGTGCGCATCGACGAATGGGCCTTTTTTCAGAGAACGAGGCATTGTCAGATTCCTTTACTTGTTACTTAACGCGACGGTCGCGAATAATCATCTTAGTCGTACGCTTATTGGTACGTGTCTTGTACCCTTTAGCTTTTTGACCCCATGGGCTTACAGGTTGAATACCTTTGCTACGACCTTCACCACCACCGTGCGGGTGATCTACTGGGTTCATCGCCATACCACGAACGGTAGGACGAACGCCACGCCAGCGTGCTGCACCTGCTTTACCAAGTGAACGAAGGTTGCTTTCTTGGTTAGAAACTTCACCAAGAACTGCACGGCACTCAACGTGAATTTTACGCATTTCACCAGAACGTAAACGAACGATAGCGTAAGAACCGTCACGACCCAACAACTGAACTGAAGTACCAGCAGAACGAGCTAATTGCGCGCCTTTACCGATTTTAAGTTCGATGTTGTGAAGAGTAGAACCGATAGGCATGTTGCGAAGCGGTAAACAGTTACCTGGACGAATTGGAGCATCGTTACCAGATTGAACTTTATCGCCAGCGCGAAGGCCTTTAGGCGCGATGATGTAGCGACGCTCACCATCAGCATACAATACTAGTGCAATGTGTGCTGTACGGTTAGGATCGTATTCAATACGCTCTACAGTTGCAGGAATACCATCTTTGTTACGTTTAAAGTCAACTAGACGGTAGTGCTGCTTGTGACCGCCACCAACGTGACGAGTCGTGATGTGACCGTTGTTATTACGACCACCAGTACGTTTTTTAGCTTCAACCAACGGAGCATAAGGCGCACCTTTGTGAAGATGGTCGTGAACGACTTTCTCTACAAAGCGACGTCCAGGAGACGTTGGCTTACATTTTTGAATTGGCATAATTCTCGTCCTTATTCCGCTGCGCTTTCAGCGGTATCGCCCAAGTCAGCCATCTCAACATCTTGGCCAGCTTTCAGGGTGACGTATGCTTTTTTAACATCAGAACGACGTCCTAATGTTTTACCAAAGCGTTTAGTCTTACCTTTAGTGATCGTTGTGTTAACTTTAACAACTTGAACACCAAACAATTGCTCAACAGCTTTCTTGATTTCAAGTTTGTTTGCATCAAGTGCAACTTTGAAAACTTGAACACCAGCAGTTTCGCCTAAAACTTGTGCTTTTTCTGAGAATACAGGTCCTTGTAGGACTTGATAGATACGTTCGTTGTTCATCCGAGTTCTACCTCAATTTTCTTAGCAGCAGCTACAGACATAACAACTTTATCGAACGCAATCAAGCTAACAGGATCGATAGCAGCAGCATCAACCACATCAACGTGTGGAATGTTGCGCGCTGCAAGGTATAGATTCTCATCTACAGATTCTGTAACGATCAATGCACGAGTAGCATTCAAGTCGTTAAGTTTTGCAAGCAACTCTTTAGTTTTTGGAGCAGCAACAGCAAACTCTTCAACCAATACAAGACGATCTTGGCGAACAAGTTCAGCTAAGATACATTGCATTGCACCGCGATACATTTTGCGGTTAACTTTTTGAGACCAATCTTGTGGGCGAGCAGCAAAAGTTTTACCACCACCTACCCAGATTGGGCTACGAATAGAACCAGCACGAGCGCGACCAGTACCTTTTTGACGGAATGGCTTTTTACCACCGCCAGAAACGTCTGCACGTGATTTCTGAGCTTTTGAACCTTGACGGCCACCAGCTAAATAAGCTGTAACAACCTGATGTACAAGAGCTTCATTGAATTCACGACCGAACGCAACTTCTGATAATTCAACAGCAGAGCCGGAAACAGTATTTAAATTCACGTTATTTCCCCTCAGGCCTTGATCGTAGGACGAACAGTTACGTCACCACCAGTAGCGCCAGGAATTGCACCCTTCACTACTAAAACTGAACGTTCTGCGTCGATAGATACAATTTCTAGACCCTGTACAGTTACGCGTTCAGCACCTAAATGGCCAGCCATTTTTTTGCCTTTGAACACGCGACCAGGAGTCTGGTTTTGACCTGTAGAACCTAGAACACGGTGAGAAACTGAGTTACCGTGAGTAGCATCTTGCGTACGGAAGTTCCAACGCTTAACACCACCTTGGAAACCTTTACCTTTCGACTGACCAGTTACGTCAACTACTTGACCAACTGTGAACATGTCTACACCGATAGTTCCACCAACTTCACGACCTTCAAGATCAGCTTCTGTTGCACGGAATTCTTGAACTAGACGACCAGCAGCAACACCCGCTTTTGCGAAGTGACCTTTCTGAGCGTTAGTTACGCGAGATTCGCGACGTTCACCAGTAGTGATTTGAATCGCTTGATAACCATCAGTTTCAAGCGTTTTGATTTGAGTGATGCGGTTAGGATCAACCTCAATCACTGTAACAGGCACAGAAACACCAGCATCTGTAAAGATACGTGTCATACCGCACTTGCGACCGACTAAACCAATAGCCATGTGCATAAACCTCTAAAAAAGCGGCCTAATTAACTTAGAGCGTTAATTAACCCGAAAGCCTTAACCCAATGCGATCTGAACATCAACACCAGCTGCAAGATCTAACTTCATCAATGCATCTACAGTTTTGTCTGTAGGTTGAACGATGTCGATCAAACGTTTATAAGTGCGGATCTCGTATTGGTCACGCGCATCTTTGTTAACGTGTGGTGATGTTAAAACGTTAAAACGTTCAATGCGTGTAGGCATTGGAATTGGACCACAAACTTGTGCGCCAGTACGTTTTGCTGTTTCTACGATTTCTTGAGCTGATTGATCAATTAAACGGTGATCAAAAGACTTCAAACGGATACGAATTCTCTGGTTAGACATACCAGTAAACTCCAAGCCAAATATATAAAGAATCACTCCTGACGCATCTCACCCCACTAAAAGGTAAGTGTCAAGAGCAGTGAAATATCACTAAGGTCATGATCGATGCCACGACTGTCACGATGTTAACTACTTTATTCGCAGTTAACCCCCTTTCATTAAAGGGTCGCTCATTATAGCTATTGTTTAATGCATAAGCAAATCCATTTTTGGTTTTTTACAATATATTAAATTTGTTTGAATTATCAGTAGCTTAAAAAATCATCAATAGACTGTTTGCCGCAACACATAATCAATTGCACTATTAAGAATTTGATTTCCCTCAATAAAATTTAATTTTGGCGATTTTTTCAATTCGGTTTCAGTTGCCACGTATTGCCCCGAAAACTTATTCAGCTCTTCATCATTTTCTAAAAAGAGTGCCAAGGTTTCTGGCACGATCTCTGGGTGAAATTGAAAACCCAATACATTCTTTCCAATTTGGTACATTTGATTGCGACACACGGTATTTTCAGCCAAATGTACAGCACCTTTTGGAATTTCAAAGGTCTCGCTATGCCATTGCATCACATTAAACTGTTCAGGCAACTCAAAGCATTCTGTTGGGACGTGCTGGATTTTACGTACTGTCGCCCAACCCAACTCCTGTTGTTCATTGCGACTGACCGCAGCACCGAGTGCATTGGCAATCAATTGCCCACCCAAGCATAAACCAATCGCAGGTTTTCCTGCGGCCAAGTAACGTCTTAACCAACGCTTCTCAATCTTTAACCATGGAAAATTCACTTCATCATTCACACTCATGGTGCCCCCCATAATGATGAGTAAGTCAACATCCTCAATACTCGGTAAGGCCTCTATCTCTAAGGCTTGATCTATAGGTAAAGCAAAAAACTCGGTTGCACTGATTACTGCACCTTGTTGTTTTAAATATGTATAGCAACTGCCGAACCCTTCACCAGCAATATGCTGAAAATAATGTACTTTTAAATGCGACGTCATGCGCTTATGCCTTCTTTTTACTATCCTTATCGATGATTTAGCAAAATTGAAGCCAACTTTTTATTTTGTTTACCTTTATTCACATTTGTTCAATTTTCTCGCCTATTTAGAAACTTTCTCTTAAGCTAAAAACAATTTATCGCTTTATGATGAGTCGATTCGTGAAAAAAAACCCGCAAACCGCATTGGTTCATGCACCAAGACAAGCGCCTCAGTACATCTCAACGGTCCAACCTCCCCTGTATCGTGCATCGACGATTATTTTTAAAGATACCGATGCACTGTTTAATCGCCATTGGACCGATGACTATGATTATAGTTATGGCACCCACGGCACCCCCAGCACATTTACATTGGGCGATAACATTGCACAAATTGAAGGTGGAAAGTACTGCCTACTCGCACCAAGTGGATTGTCTGCAATTAATTTGGTGAACTCATGTTTTTTAAGTCATGGTGATGAAGTTTGGGTGGCGGATAATATTTACGGGCCAAACATGGAGCATCTTCGTAATCTAGAAAAACGCTATGGTATTGGTGTTCGTATTTATAACCCTATTGATGTGTCCTCTTTCCAACCGACGGAAAAAGCAAAACTGATTTGGCTAGAAGCCGCAGGGTCGGTCACACTGGAGTTTCCAGATTTGGTCGGACTGGTGAAAAAGGCACAAACGCATCATGTGCGCACTGCTTTAGACAACACATGGGGCGCAGGTCTTGCCTTTAATGCTTTTGATTTTAGTGATGCGCACTTAAGTGTAGATGTGACGGTACATGCTTTGACCAAGTATCCAAGTGGTGGCGGAGATATTTTAATGGGCTCAGTCGTGACACGTGAGCGAGCTTTACATCATCAACTCTTTCGCACGCATGCCATTCAAGGCATTAGCGTCTCTGGGGATGATGTTGCTCAAGTCCAACGCAGTCTAGCATCAATGCGTGTTCGGTATGCCGCACAGTCTGAAAGTGCGCTACAGCTACTGGCATGGCTAAAGGAACAACCGGAATTTGTGCAGGTCTTACACCCTGCTGACTCGAGTGCTGCAGGTCATTCATATTGGAAAGACATTTGTGTCGATCAACACAGTGCAGGTTTGGTCAGTGTCATTTTCAAGCCCGAATTTGATCTACAGGATATTCGTCAGTTTTGTGATGCCCTGTCAGTCTTCAAACTCGGCTTTAGTTGGGGTGGTCCTGTAAGTTTGGTGATGCTGTATGACCTCAAAGACATGCGTGCACTTGAGCATACACATTTACAACAAGGTTTATTGGTTCGCTTTTGTATAGGACTAGAACATCCTGCCGATTTAATTCAAGATATAGAAAATGCACTAAAACAACTGAATAACCATCACAAAAAAATTGAATAGGAAGAAGTATGAGCACCCCGATCATCATTGCCAAGAAAACCACGAATACCCAACAAGATGTTGTTCTACACTCGAAGTTTGCCAACCGTCATGGCTTAATTGCAGGGGCAACAGGGACAGGTAAAACTGTAACCCTGAAGGTGTTGGCTGAAAGTTTTTCCAGACTCGGGGTGCCCGTATTTTTAGCCGATGCCAAAGGTGATGTTTCCAGCTTAGCGCAGGCAGGTGCATCCAATCCCAAATTTGATGAACGCATTAAAAGTTTAGGCATCAACAGCATTCCCTTTGCTGCATCCCCCGTGGTGTTTTGGGATTTATTTGCTGAACAAGGTCATCCTATTCGTACCACGATTACCGAAATTGGCCCGCTGTTGCTGGCACGTATGCTGAACTTGAATGACACCCAAGAAGGGGTGCTTTCTGCGGTATTTCGTATTGCAGATGATCAAGGAATGTTACTGATCGACTTTAAAGACTTAAAAGCCATGATTGGTTATGTCAGTGAACATGCCGCAGAGTTTAAAGCCGAATATGGCAACCTATCTCCTGCCAGCCTTGGCGCGATTCAACGGAATTTATTGGCACTGGCCGATCAAGGCGGTGATCAATTCTTCGGGGAGCCCAGTTTAAATATTCTCGACTTTATTCAGACCGACAGTAATGGTCGTGGCTATATCAATATCCTAGCCGCAGACAAACTCATGAACACCCCAAAGCTCTATGCCACTTTTCTGCTCTGGATGCTTTCAGAATTATTTGAACAGCTGCCTGAGGTTGGCGATATGGACAAACCTAAGCTGGTGTTCTTTTTTGATGAAGCGCATTTGCTATTTGATAATGCCAGTGCAGCGCTGCAAGAAAAAATTGAACAAGTGGTGCGTCTGATCCGCTCCAAGGGGGTGGGTATTTACTTTGTCACGCAAAACCCACTGGATTTGCCTGAAAGCGTGTTAGGGCAGCTCGGCAATCGCGTACAACATGCCTTACGTGCCTTTACCCCGAAAGATCAAAAAGCAGTAAAAACGGCTGCAGATACCTTCCGTGCCAACCCTGAATTTAAGGTTGAGCAAGCCATCACCGAGCTAGCGGTGGGTGAAGCTTTGATTAGTTGCCTAGATGAACAAGGCACGCCGCAAATTGTAGAGCGTGCATGGGTGATGCCACCCTACTCATCTTTCAGTCCTATTAGCCCAGAACAACGTCAAGCCTTAATTTCACAAAGTATCGTGGCAGGCATTTATGAAAAAAGCCTAGACCGTGAGAGTGCCTTTGAACTTCTACAAAATAAAGTGGTTGAACGTCAACAACAAGCCGTACAGATAGAGCAAGAGAAACAGCAAGCCAAAGAAGCTGAAACACTGGCTAAGCAACAAGCACGTGAGCAAGAGCGTATCGCAAAAGAACAGCAGAAAGAAGCTGAACGTGAAGCGAAACAGCGTGAGAAGCTAATTCAAGACACGGTCGGAACCTTTGCTAAAAGTGCCGCACGTAGCCTTGGGGGCAGTACAGGACAAAAAATCGTCCGTGGTTTACTCGGCTCTTTGTTTGGGCGTAAGTGATCTACTTTTTAAATCTAAAAATCAAAATTTATGGGATATTATTATATTCCATAAAAAAATTAAGCTTTTCTTTAAAAGATGTATTTACATTGCATCTTTAAAGGTATATTTTAAATACATCTTATAAATGATAGCCAAGAGAGATCAAACATGACTCCGCAGCAAATTGACCTTGTAAAAGCAACTGTTCCTGTCCTTCGTGAAAATGGTGTCGCACTCACAGGTTATTTTTATAACCGCATGTTAGGCAACAATCCTAATTTAAAAGAAACCTTTAATATGGGGCATCAACGCAGTGGTGCTCAAGCCCAAGCTTTGGCGGGTGCTGTGTTGGCCTATGCAGAAAACATTGAAGATCCTTCAGTATTACTCCCTGTGGTTGAGCTGATTGCCCACAAACATGTCAGCTTGAATATTCAAGCACCTGACTACAACATTGTTGGGGAAAACCTCCTCCATTCGATTAGTGAAGTTTTAAGTATTTCAATGGAAGATCCATTAATTGATGCTTGGGCTGCGGCATATGGTCAATTGGCTGATTTATTCATTAGCACTGAAAAAGCGATTTATGAGCAACATCAACAAACCAAAGGGAGCTGGTTAGGCTGGCGCAACTTTAAAATCGCGAAAAAAGTGGTTGAAAGCGATGAAATCACTTCTTTCTATCTTGCCCCTGTGGACGGTGGTGATTTACCAACATATGAAGCAGGTCAGTACATTTCAGTCCGTGTATTTGTTGAGGAACTTGGTCTAAAACAACCTCGCCAATACACCCTTTCATCCAGCCCTCAAGCTGACTATTTACGTATCTCGGTCAAACGGGAAGATGAAAAAGGTGATTTGGCAGGAGGCTGGGTGTCAAATACTCTGCATGGTTTAGCCGAAGGTGCTGAAATTGAAGTGTCTGCACCAACAGGTAACTTCTACCTGATTGACCCAAATAAACGCAATGTCTTTATTAGTGGTGGTGTCGGCCTCACGCCAATGGTGGCGATGCTGAATCAGTTGGTGACTTTAGATATGCCGGAACCTGTGACGTTTGTCCACGCCTGCCGCAGCAAACAAGTGCATGCCATGAAACAGCACATTCATGACTTAAAAGCGAAATACCCACGTTTAAGCACCTTTACTGCATACGAGTTCCCACATCAAAGCGATGTTTTGGGTCAAGATTATGATGCGAAGGGTCGCCTTGATTTGACTACCATTGATAGCGCGATTCTACCTGTTCAAGCAGACTACTACTTGTGCGGCCCAATGCCATTTATGGCAGAGCAACAAAAAGCCCTGATTGCCCGTGGTGTTCCTGCCGAAAATATTCACAGTGAAGCATTTGGTACAGGTGGTGTTCACCACTAACCCATGCCATCGGCATAAAATAGAGAGGGTTAGTCAGGTTATGCTAGACTAGCCCTTTGTTTTTTTGCTTATCAACGATCAGTACCCTCATGCAGCTCAATAAATTTACCGATTACGCTTTGCGAATTCTGATGTATGTTTCGCAGCCGAAAGCGCTGCCGCATACCATCGCAGAACTGGCGCAAGCACTACAAGTGTCTGAAAACCACTTGATGAAAATCGTACACTTTATGGCGAAACAGCAGTGGATTATTACTGCACGCGGTCGTGGCGGTGGGATTCGACTCAATCCAGAAACCCTCGATTTAAGACTGGGCGAGATTGTACGGGTCTTGCAAGCGGATCAGAACATTGTGGAATGCAACACCCCACCTTGCGTACTCCGTTCAAATTGCGGACTCAAAGGGATCTTAGATCAAGCGTTGGATCAGTTCTATCACAGCTTAGACCAATATACCTTAGCAGATGTACTGGGTACTGAGGCTCAGAATAAGTTCACGACCCACTCGCCGATTAATCTGATCAATCTTGCCGATTAAGGTCTTTTATAGACAAGATTACGGACTTTACGCTGCAAAGGTCGATTGCCTGCTCGACTTCCATTATAATGGCTGATTGTAGATCATAAATTGAAGTTGAGTTATGCACCACAGCCGAGGAAAATCCAAAAACAGTAAAATTGCTGCTGCCCCAAAGCAAAAAATTAGCTATGAAAAAAAGGTAGATTCTGCAGTTACTGAATATGCTGTGCGCGCTCTCAACTGGCTGCGTAAAGCCGAGTTTTTAATGAGTGCCCCGAAGCTCAACCTGTGTGTGGAAGATACAGGCTACGAAATTGCCTTTGCAGGTCGTTCAAATGCAGGTAAGTCTAGTGCTATCAATGCCTTAACCAACCAAAAGCAATTAGCTCGTGCCTCGAAAAGACCGGGTCGTACGCAGATGATTAACTTTTTCAGTCTGGGTAATCCTGATCAACGTCTCGTCGACTTACCCGGTTATGGTTATGCAGCCGTGCCTGAAGCGATGAAAATCGTGTGGCAAAAAGAGTTAGAAAACTATCTAATTCAACGTAAAAGCTTACAAGGCTTAGTGTTGTTGATGGATATTCGTCATCCGCTACAGCACTTTGACGTGATGATGTTGGAATGGGCTTATTCACGTAAATTGTTTGTGCATGTGCTACTGACCAAGTCCGATAAACTCAACCGTGGCCCTGCCTCTAAAGCATTACAAGAAGTGAAAGCCCAATTGAAAAAAATGAAACTTGATTTTTCAATTCAATTGTTCTCTTCTCTCAATAAACAAGGCCTAGAAGAACTGGCGAGTGTGATGGGTGGGCGCCTGAATTTTACTTTAGATCAAGCCCAACATTTTGACTTAAGCAGCATTCCAGATGCGACAGCCGATGAGCTGGATGCAGAAGAATTCGATGAAGATTCTGAAGACGTTATGGATATTGAAGCTGAAGACGATGTTGAGGCCAAACCACAGTCTGAGGCTTAAGTTTTAAACGCCAACCTATAAAAGCATCATCTATTGCTGTATCTGTGTCCCCTATTGCTAATCACAATCGGGGACTTTTTTTTATACTGAATTTATTCAGCTCGTGAAAAAGTTCAACACATATAAAAATGGGTCAGCATATGAAATTATGGTCTCGATTGAAAAAAAACAAAATTCGTTCCTCTATTGCCTACACAATTAAGCCCCGCAAAGTTAAATTTGAGTGGCAAGACAGTCCGATTGATTGGATTCCCAACCAACCTTTTGCCAGCTATTTCATCAATGAAATTAATATGATCCTGCCCGCAGGTGAGTTCTGGTTCTGCCGCCTCTACAACAAAGTCTTACCGCAAATTAGCGATGAAAAACTGAAGCAAGATGTACAAGCCTTTATTCGCCAAGAAGCCATGCATGCGCAGGCACACAACTCAGCCAATAAAGAGTATCTCAGCCAAAGAAATATTGATGTCTCCCGTAATCTAGAGTTGATGGATTTCTTATTTGGAAAATTACTGGCCGATAAGCCGCTTGATCTCACTGTACCCAAAGTACTGGAGCACCAGTGGGATCTATTTCGACTCGGTATTATTGCTACGGTGGAACACATGACCTGTGTCCTTGGAAAATATACACTGGACAACACCGAATGGGAGAAAATGGGCGCTGACCCTGCGATGTTAGACTTGATCAAATGGCACGGCGCAGAAGAAATTGAACACCGTACAGTCGCATTTGATTTGTACCGACATTTAGGCGGGGGTTATATTGCGCGTTATTATTTGAGTCTGGTGGTGATTGCTGCCGTGCTGGGTTTATGGGTTGATGGTGCAGCCCATATTATGAAACAAGATGACCGCTTTAAGTCGATTCAACCCAGTCTGTTTAAACCTTGGATTTGGCGTGAGTGGCTGTCTACTTCTAAACGGAATCATCAAGTGTTGCCAAGTCCACTCTGGCTCATCTCACAGCAATTTGGCTATTTAGTGCCGTGGTATGATCCTGTACACGAAGCCAAAACAGAAGATGCGATTGCCTACTTAGACCAATCCCCTGCAGCTAAACGTGCCATGCTCAAAATCGCTTAAATCCCAAAATAAAAAAAGCAGCTCAATCGGCTGCTTTTTTTATTTTAGAGCAAAACTTAAGACGGATTCGATAAATTGGGCAAAGGTGCATCCAGATCCTTGGTATGTCGATCCACCACCACACTAATCATCATGTCCCCTTGCACATTTACCACAGTTCGTACGGTATCCAGTAAGCGATCAATCGGTAATAAAATCGCAATTGCTTCAGCAGGAAGTCCAACCGACTGCAATACCATAATCATGGTGACCATACCTGCACTCGGAATCCCTGGAGCACCTAAAGAAGCAATCATCGCCGTCAGACACACCACCAACTGTTGACTTAAGGTCAAATCTAGTCCCATCAAGTTTGCAATAAACAAAGCCGCCGCTGCCTCATACAGCGCAGTACCATCCATATTGAGCTGCGTCCCCAACGGAATCACAAAGCCTGCCGTTTGCGGACGTACACCAAGATTTTCTTGCGCACACTTGAGGGATAAAGGCATAGTTGCCGAGCTTGAACTGGTGGCAAAAGCCGTAATTAACGCCACACGTGTACCTTTAAAAAAGGTCATCGGATTCATCTTGCCAAAAATCCACAGTAATAGCGGCAAGACCACCAGACCATGAAAAATGGTAGTGCCTGTTACCACAGCCGCAAACTCAGCCAAACGACTCAATACCGAAATGTCTTCAGTGGCAATCAACTTAGCAAGTAAGGCAAAAATTCCTAGCGGGGCTAGCTTCATCACCCAACCAATCATCAACATCATGATGTCAAAGAACTGTTGACTTAGCTTACGCACGGTACGGAATTTTTCGCCGCCTTTAACCAGTGCCACACCTATGAATAATGCAAAAACCACCACCGCTAAAACATTGCCTTCGGCAAAAGCTTTGAACGGGTTAATCAGCGTATTTTGAATAAAGTTGCTGAAGAACGAAGATGGCGTGAGCGTATCTGGAGTTTGATGAGAGGCCATGGCGTCTTGGAACATGGCGATATCGACACCTTTGCCAACTTCAAATAAATGCGCGCAGCTTAAACCCAATATCAAGGCCAAAGTCGTGGTGGTGACACAACATGCCAGCGTAATTTTCCAAACACGGGAGAGCTGTCCACCCGCTTGCAAGTTTGATACCCCCACCACAATTGAGCTAAAAATGAGGGGAATCAAGAGCATTTTTAACAGACCAATAAAAACACTGCTGACCACCCCGATTCCATACAAACTCATCTCTAAAAAAGCGGTACCCGGGAAAAGATTGAGAATAAATCCGAAGATGACCCCGAAGATCGCGGCAATTAGAATTTGCGTGTTTAAGCTCATAGCTTCATGCTTTTCAAAGATTTCTTTGGGAAACTATGCCATGTGAACAGGTGAGAATCGAGCATTTTTTTGTCACAAGTACTGCACATTTCCCCATATACCTTTCCCAAAAAGATGAGACCATTACAATTGAAGCTCAACGCCTAGCTCAGCTCTGACCACCTTTCAATCATAAAATCAGTCATAAAAAAAGCTGAGTGATATCACTCAGCTTTTTCTGTACTTAGGCTTTATTGGGCTTCGATTTCACGGAGCCGAATCAAACCTTCTTGCGTAGTACTACACACCAACTCACCGTTTTGCCACATTCGTCCAAAGTTTAAACCACGTGAACTGGCACTGACTGTAGCATCCATGTCATACAGCATCCAGTCATCCACGCGAAACGGCTTATGGAAATACATAGCATGGTCGATACTCGCACACTGCAAACTTGGCGAAAGATAACTTAAACCATGCGGGCGCAGTGCCGTGGTCATTAAAGTGAAATCTGAATAGAATGCCGCAATTGCTTGATGCAACGAAATATCATCCACCTCTGCTGCAATGCGGTCATGTGTGCGAATATAGTGCGCATACACAGGTGCTTCAGGCTGCGGTTGATACGGGTTCTGTGGATTGATGGGACGAATTTCCACATGACGATCCCGCATGAAACTTGCACGCACATTTTCAGGCACAAATTCCACCATCATTTTTTTCAGTTCAGCCTCAGACTTTAACGACTCGGGTGTTGGATACTCAGGCTCACCGATTTGATAATTCAGGCCTTCTTCATTGTCAGCAAATGACACCATGCACATAAAGATGGTTTTACCATGCTGAATAGCGCGCACTTGGCGACTGACAAAACTACGACCATCACGAATTCGATCAACTTCATAGATAATTGGTGCGTTCACATCGCCACCAAATAAAAAGTATGCATGTAAAGAATGAGCTGGACGATCCGTCGTATATGACGCCGCACGTAGGGCCTGACCTAAGACTTGTCCGCCAAAAACACGCTTCCCAACCAAATTACGGCTTTGTCCACGAAAGATATTTTCCTCAATTTTTTCGAGGCTCAGTAATTCAACCAACTCTTGGGTTAAGGCATTCATAAGCAACCTACTTAATGGTGAGAGACCAGATTTTTCTGTAAAGTGATGAGGTATGATATCGATATTAAAATCTATTTTGCCATAAATTCAGACTAAAACCCTATAGATTGCTTGACTGAGTTGTCATAAGTTTTTTTCGTTATTTCCGACTAAAAATACGATTTTTAACGATAAAATTCACCATATAAAACAAATTTGTCAGGAAATGACATACGGTTTATGTTTACAATTACGCAAAATAAATACCCCTTCAGACAAACTGCGGGATTGGTCATTTAAGCAGGAGTGTATATGTCCAAAAGTGGCTTTGGTCAAATGTATAGAAAGCTTTCAAGTAAGCTTCTTGACCTCATAGTAACCCCACATGTATTGGGTGAGGTTCCAACAGAACCGACAGCAACAGATGCTGACCCAGCAGCTTCAGGCCATCCCAAAAAAATTGTCTGTTATGTGCTTCAAAATCACTCACGCAGTAATGCGCTGTTGGTGGATGGCGAAACACGTCGTTTAAAGCTTGCTCCTGCACTAGATCCCTTGGTCGTGGGGACGCATCAAGAAAAAGCATCGATCGTGTTTTTACAGCATAACGATGAAAATAATTTACTTAACCCTTCACCACACACCTTTCCACCGCGCCTGTTACGCCTAGTTGAAGCTTTAGAACAACAACCCGATTTAGACGTAGAGCTGGTGCCTGTGACGGTACTATGGGGACGTTCACCAGACAAAGAAGACTCTTGGTTTAAATTGTTATTTACCGACACTTGGGCAACGCCAAGTACGGTGAAGCAGCTGATGAATATCGGTTTACATGGTCGTCAATCATTTTTAGAGTTTCATGAAAGTCAGTCTTTACGTGCTTTGGTTGACTTTGCAAAAACCACCTATCCGAATTTATCGCCTGCGACTTATATTCTAAACACTCTAAATAATCAGCTCGATGCACACCGTGAAGCGGTACTCGGTCCCGATCTTTCGGACCGTCGCAACGTGATGCACTCACTGATTAAATCGAATGACGTACAAGAAGCCATTCGCCGTGAAAGTATTCGCGGCAAAATTAGCATGTTGGACGCAGAACGTCGTGCCATTGGTTATGTCAATGAAATCGTATCGGACTACTCACATTCAACCATCCGTTTTGCGGAAATGGCGCTAGCACGTTTATGGACCCAGCTCTATGACGGGGTTGAAGTCCATAACTTCAATACAGTTCGTGAGTTGGCTAAAGACTACGAAATTGTGTATACCCCTTGTCACCGCAGCCATATCGACTATTTACTGCTGTCTTATGTGGTGTATAACCGTGGTTTGATGGTGCCTTATATTGCTGCGGGCGATAACCTAAATATGCCATTTGTTGGGCAAATTTTACGTGGTGGCGGTGCATTCTTTATTCGCCGTACTTTCCGCGGTAATGCGCTCTACACTTCGGTCTTTAAAGAATATCTATACAGCATTTTGTCGCGTAACACGCCTTTGGAATACTTCATCGAAGGTGGTCGTTCACGTACAGGTCGTCTGCTACCACCAAAGACAGGTATGTTAGCCATGACCGTGCACAGTCACTTGCGTGGTCGTGCCAAACCGATTGTCTTTGTTCCGACCTATATTGGCTATGAACGCTTAATGGAAGGCGCAACCTACGTCGGTGAGATGAACGGTAAACCCAAAGAAGCCGAATCTGTCTTTGGGATTCTGCAAACTTTACGCAAAATTGAACGTATTTTCGGAAAAGTCCATCTCAACTTTGGCGAGCCTGTTTTCCTCGATGACATGCTGAAAAAGCATGGCGCTGAGAATGTGCAAATTGCTAAAAATGATGATCCCATTCCGCAAGAAGTCTCTGATGCAGTCAACAGTTCAGCACATGCAATTTTAGAAAATATTAACCGTGCAGCTGTGGTGAATCCTGTTTCACTCTTGTCTTTGGTTCTGTTGGCCACTGAGAAGCATACGCTAGATGAAGAAATTTGTATCAAACAGCTCGATACCTATCGTAAGTTATTGACCACCCTTCCTTATGATGAGCGCCTCTTGGTCACGCCATTATCTGGTAAAGAAATCATTTCTTATGGTTTAAAGCTAAAACTGATCAAACGCGTCAATCACGTACTGGGTGACATTATTGCGATTGCGGACAATCAAGCGGTACTGCTGACCTACTTCCGTAATAACATTTTGCATGCCTTTGTCTTGCCATCACTGGTTGCCGCTTTGGTTGAACACAATGGAACCATTGGCCGCGGTGATTTAATCAATGTAATTCGCACGCTATATCCATTTTTAAAAGCTGAATTGTTCTTAAAATGGGAAGATGCTGAACTCAAAGATCAAATCTGTGCTTATGTAGATGGTTTAATTCAAGCCAAACTGATTTCTGAAGATGCCGAAGGTCACTTGATTTCTCCTGCTCCAAACAGCGAAAATCATAACCAGTTGGTGGTATTGGCAGCACCAGTCATGCAGAGTCTTGAGCGGTACTACATGACACTTGCGCTGATTACACAACGTGGTTCTGGGAACATTTCAGCGCGTCAGGTGGAAGAACTGAGTCATTTGGTCGGTCAGCGTCTTTCAGTACTGTATGAGTTCAATTCGCCTGAATTCTTTGATAAAGCCCTATTCCAAAGCTTTATTAAAGTGCTCACGCAACAGGGTTATATCAGCACCAACTCAGACAACGCGATTGTGTTTGATGAGAACTTCCAAAACGTTGCGCAATATGCCAACTTGGTACTAGATGATGTCACGCTACAAATGTTGCAACACATTACTACTTTCAGCGATGAAGAGCTGAAAGACACGCTAGACAAAGTGGCTGCTGAACAAGCGAAGAAGCGTTTGAAACGTAAGAAGAAGTAATTTCTTTTTTTAAAGCATAGGTATCTACAAAATGTAGGTGCCTATGCTGTAAATGAAAAAAATTAAAATCTATTTCGTATAAGCACCATTAGGTTAAATAGACTCAAAATTAGAAGAAATTTCTTTAAATTCTAGGGTTGAATTTTGAGTATTTGGTACATGACCAATAATGTATTCACTCTTCGCTTGAAAAAAGAAATCAAAGCTCTGACTCATCAGTAAATCTTGCTGGCTTTGCTTTTGGTATATCGGAGCTAGACGGTTGATATAGTAATTGATCCATTCTGTTTGATTAGAAAATGCTGCATAGTCCTTTAAATCAGTATAAAGATTCTGGAGATCTGTTGAAATCAATTCAATATTGGGGGGCTTTGTTGCATAAATATGTAAGCATCTGATTTAAATAAATTTAATTTTGGATCAAAAAATAATCAAAACTTTTAAAATCATATAGTTATGAAATCTTTGTGCAACAAAGCCATATTGGGGTCAAACATCCATACCGTGATATCCATCGGTTTAATAGCTGTGAATGTATAAGGTTGTGCGTTATCAAAACGCTCTATCTTATAAAGTTGGGCTCCATTTTCACTATAGCTACGGCTTTGTTGCACAAACCTATCTGTAAAGGGTTTTTCAGCGATATAATTTTCAAATGAAGAAGCCTACACACAAAATCTACCGCACAACCAATTGGCCCGCATATAACCGAGCACTCATGAGTCGCGGAAATATTGCCATTTGGTTTGATCCTGCTACGCAATGGTATGCGCCATCAAAAGGCAAACAAGGGCGAAATCAAACCTACTCCGACGCAGCCATCCAATGCTGCTTAATGATTAAATCCTTATTTCGTCTGTCTTTACGTATGGTCACTGGCTTTGTGCAAAGTCTGATTAAACTTTGCGGATTAAATTGGATAGCTCCAGATTACACCACGCTTTGTAGAAGACAAAAGCATATTGATATTGTAATCAGCTACCAAAAAAGTAGCGATGGGCTGCATCTACTCATGGACTCTACAGGCATGAAGTTTCTAGGTGAGGGCGAATGGAAACGCAAGAAACATGGACCTGAATATCGTCGCCAATGGCGTAAACTTCATATTGGTATAGATGCTAAAACCCTACAAATACGAGCAGTTCAGCTTACAACCAATAATGTCAGTGATTCACAGGTGCTTGGTGATTTACTTAATCAGATTCCACAAGATGAGCGGATTGACTCTGTTTATACCGATGGAGCTTATGACACCAAGCAATGCCGTCAGGTCATTGCAGATCGGCAAGGGCATGCGGTGATTCCACCTAGAAAAAATGCGAAACAATGGAAAGATACAAAGAGTAGCTCGCTAGAGCGAAATGAATTACTTAGAACAATTAAACGTTTAGGCAGGACACTATGGAAAAAATGGTCAGGCTATCATCGGCGAAGTTTGGTTGAAACTAAGATGCATTGCATCAAATTATTAGGAGATAAACTCAGTGCAAGGAGTTTTGATAGCCAAGTGAATGAGATCCATGCACGTGTAGCAGTCCTTAACAGATTTACGGAATTAGGTCGACCACTTACCCAAGTTACGCCTTAAATTTAGCTCAATTAGGGGCGCTTTGCATTTCAAATCTTTGTGCAACAAAGCCTAAATCATATGAAAATGGCAATGCGGCAGCAGGTGAAGCTTTAAAAGAGTTGAATGAACTATCTTCTAATTAAATCATAGAATAACGCACATGAAACAACTATAATTAGAGTAATAATTACTCCTTGTATTTCAAATAGTATAGATAAAAATGAAGATGTACCAATTTTAAATAAATCATTTGAAATTAGTATTTTACTATTACTTATATTTGCATATAATGGATAATTATTCTTATTGTATTCATTCCATAGCACTTCATTTTTTTCTTTAAGTTTTTCACAGTTGTCTAAAAGATTGATTCTATATACTCCAAAAAGTTTTTCGTTTTCTTCAATATATTTCCTTTTATCAAAAGAGTATTCATACTTGATGTATCGGTAAGCAGCTCTATCGATACCCCTCCTCCAAGGTTCACTTGAACAATAAGTATATGTTTCTATAATCTTAAAATTATTAACTTTAACCCAATTACTATGAGTCATTAAAAAAAATTTATTTTTTAATAGTGGCGATGATGTTATAAAAATAATAAGTATCAATGTCGATAAAATAAACATTAGATAAAATTTGTAATTTCTCATCTTTTTCCTATCATCAATTTTTTGAATTTTGAGTAGCACTTAATTTAGGGGTTTATCAATACTTTTAAAATCATAATAATACACCCCATACGAATTATTAAAATTTTCATATAAACATCAATATCTTATATGCAGTTCAGCTAACTAGAACGGATTTATTATGATTCTTCACGCTCCGTAGTCATTTTTCAGCTACGTTTCACATTTTTTATGAGTGAAAATAAAAAATTATTTTGACTCACGCTCTGCTAACAACGCCAAATAATCATCAAAGCAATGTGGATGCTGTAATTCAAAATTCATCTGTTGCATACGTGAAGCATAAATTTGCTTGCCTGATGTCATATTGCTTTCCAAAACCAAAGCTGGAAATCCTAACTGCTGTTGAAACCATTGCATGATTTCATGTAAAGGCAACGGTTGGCTATTGCTACAAATATAAGATTTTTCAGCATGTTCCACGTGAAGCAAGTGCACTAAAAAAGCCGCCAGATCCTCAACATGAATTCGGTTCGACCAATGCAGTCTTGGATAAGCTTTTGTAGTTCCCGCAAGTTTTATCATACGACTAACTGAGGTTCCATAAATTCCTGTTGGACGCACAATCACACATTCAGATGGATAAGCCTGTTGCCACAAAGTTTCCATGTTCAATAGCACTTGCCCTTGCGCATCGCTCGGTTGGGGACACGTGTCATCATCAACCCGCTCCCCTGCACTTTCACCATAGACACGTGTGGAAGAAACCACGATCACTTTTTTTAAAGGATGACTTTTTAAGGCATGCAGCATCGGTGCAATCGAGTCTACAAAAGTTCGCTGATACGCTTCTACCGTACTGCTCTCAGGCGAGAGTAAGACATACACAGCATCAATGGGCGCGACTTGAGACAAATCCAACTGATGAATATCTTGAGTCAAATGCTCAGCCCAATCATCTGATTTCGGACTTCGACTAATTGTGGTAATTTGGTGGCCTTGCTGAAATAACTGTTTAGCAACACGCTGAGATGTTTTACCATAACCTATAAATAAAATATGCATTTAGCACCAAATCACAGACAAAGTTGAGGGGACATGGCTGCAGTCCATCAGTTGCAGGGGGTCGGAGCTGCCTCTGCTGCACTACTTGAAAAGTTGAATCTCTTCACTACAGATGATCTGCTGTTTCATCTGCCACGAGACTATGAAGATCGTAGCACGATCATCCCCATGAACCAATTGACTGTGGGACGTAGCTACCTACTCGAAGGAACGATTCAAGGCGTAGACTTTCCGCCGGGTAAGCGTAAATCGATGGCGATTGGACTGCAAGACGACTTTGGCAAAGTGACTTTGCGCTTTTACCATATTTATAAAGGCTTAACGGACCGCGCAAAGATCGGTAATCGTCTACGTATTTTTGGTGAAGTCCGTGTGGGTGCGCGTGGCTTGGAAATGTATCATCCTGAAATTCAACTTATTACAGAACATACGCCACTACCACAAACCCAACTGACTGCGATTTACCCTAGCACAGAGGGTCTCACTCAACCTAAATTTCGTGAATACATCAAACAGGCTTTAGCCAAGCACAGTGATGATTTACCTGAACTGCTGCCCGCAAAATTTACCAATGGCTATGCACTTAAACAGGCATTGGACTACATCCATCATCCTCCTGTAGATGCCAATATGCTGCAACTGAGCCAAGGCTCACACCCTGCCCAGCAACGTTTGATTTTTGAAGAGTTGGTTGCGCATCAAGTCAGTCTATTAAGCCGTCGTGCCTATATCCAACAGATTGAAGCACCACGTATTTCTGCCAGTCGTCAGTTTGCCAAACAACTGCTCAGCAGTCTGTCTTTTGAAATGACCAATGCACAAAAGCGCGTCTCCAAAGAAATTGTACAAGACTTAAAACTCAATAAACCGATGTTACGTTTGGTTCAAGGCGATGTCGGTGCAGGCAAAACCTTGGTCGCAGGAGTCGCAGCCTGCCATGCCTTAGAAGAAGGTTGGCAAGTGGCGTTAATGGCACCGACTGAAATTTTGGCGGAACAACATTATCTCAATTTTAAAAAATGGTTTGAGCCTTTGGGACTCAGTGTATCTTGGCTTTCAGGTAAACAAAAAGGCAAAGCCCGTGCCGCAGCCGAACAAGCCATTGTAGATGGCACAGCGCATCTGGTGGTGGGTACACATGCCCTGTTTCAAGACAATGTCCGCTTTGCCAAACTTGGATTAGTAATTATTGATGAGCAGCATCGCTTCGGGGTCGATCAGCGCTTATCCCTGCGTAATAAAGGTACGCAGAATATGACCCCACATCAATTGGTCATGACCGCAACGCCGATTCCACGAACTTTAGCCATGTCTGCCTATGGAGACTTAGACACGTCCGTGATCGATGAACTTCCACCCGGACGAACGCCAATTCAAACCGTGACCATTCCACTCGACCGCCGTGAAGAAGTACTACAGCGCATTGCCAGTAACTGTCTAGAAGGCAAACAAGCCTACTGGGTCTGCACTTTGGTTGAAGAGTCTGAAACCTTAGATGCTCAAGCCGCTGAAGCAACCTATTTAGAAATTAAAGAGCGTTTTCCCGAACTCAACATTGGTCTTGTACATGGCAAAATGAAGGCTGATGAAAAACAAACAGTGATGCAACAGTTTAAAACCAATGAATTACAACTCTTAATTGCGACCACAGTGATTGAAGTGGGGGTCGATGTACCAAATGCCTCGATCATGGTGATTGAAAATGCGGAACGTTTAGGACTCTCTCAATTACACCAATTACGTGGCCGTGTTGGTCGAGGTGCCAAGGCTAGCTTTTGCGCTCTGTTATATAAAAGCCCGCTGTCTCAAAATGGACAAGAACGCCTGCGCATCATGCGTGAAACCAATGACGGCTTTTTAATTGCCGAAAAAGATTTGGAAATCCGCGGTCCCGGTGAATTGCTCGGCACCAAACAAACAGGCGATATGGGCTTTCGCGTAGCCAAGCTGGAACGCGATGATCATTTGCTCAATCAAGCACATTATGTCGCAGCGCAGATCTTAAAAGACTATCCTAGAAATGCTGAAGCCTTACTGAAACGCTGGCTGCCTGAAGCACCACGCTATGCCTATGTTTAGTCATTTACTGCACACCGCCAAACAGTTGCTACACAAAGCACAGCCTTGTCAGTTGTGTGGCATTGTCCGCGCAGATCTGCATTCGGTCTGTCTGGACTGCTGGCAACAACTCCCACTACATCCACAGACCGTTGAAAAACAAGAACTGAGTATTCATGTCGCAGGACAGTATCAATATCCTTTAGATCACCTTATTCAGCAGTTCAAATATGAACAACAACTGCATTGGCAGCCTCTACTGTCAGGCATTATTCAGCAAATTCGCTTACCTAAAATACAAGCAATTGTTCCGATGCCGATTTCGACTCAGCGTTTAGCAGAACGTGGCTATAACCAATCAATGATCCTCGCCAAAGACTTAGCCAAGCAGTTCAATGTTCCCATTTGGCAGCCTGTGATACGACTGCATCAACATTCGCAAAAAGGACTCAGTCGACTGGAACGCTTAGATCAAATTCATCAACAGTTTAAAATCGATCCACAGCAACGTCAGTACGCAAAACGCTACCGACGTGTTTTGATTTTGGATGATGTCGTGACCACAGGCAGCTCGATTCAGGCACTGACTTTACAGCTTGAACAATTGGGTTGTCATAAAGTCAGCGCCGCGTGTATTGCCTATGCACTAAAATAATTAGACTACGTCAATCAGCAAATGTTCACGTACCCATGGCATGACCACTTCGGTGGTTAGCGGTGCAAGTACAGTCTGCTGATCATTCAAACTGACCCATTTCATTTCTGCAATTTCAGCCGCAATTTGTGGCGCTTGCTGAAGCTGAACATGGTAAACATAGCTCACCAATTTAAAATCAGGTTCATTGGCGGTGGCTGTTTCAAAACGACCAACAAACTGTTCAATCGTCGCATCACTTCCAATTTCCTCCCGAATCTCACGCAGCATGGTTTGCTCAGGTGCTTCATTGGGCTCAAGCTTACCGCCCACTTGCATAAAACACGCGGTGTTCTGCTTACGCACCAATAAAAGCTGCTGCTGTTCATTCACAATAATAGCAGCAGCGACCGTAATCACCTTCATGCTTTGACATCCAACAACTCAGGATCAACCATGCCCCACTTCGGTTCAGGCGCTTGGAACTGATCCATCTGCTTTAAAATTGCTTTCACCGAATCCGATACAATCAGGCTGTCGGTAAAACGCGCATGGGTAAAGCCTTTGTCGGTGGTCATCTTCAGAAATTTAAGTAAATCATCATAAAAGCCATTTACATTTAAAAAGGCATTCGGCTTGAGATGAATACCGAGCTGCGCCCACGTCCATTGTTCAAAGATTTCTTCTAAAGTCCCTGCACCACCTGGCATTGCAATAAATCCATCCGACAAAGCTGACATTTTCAGTTTACGCTCTTGCATATCTTTGACAATATGTAACTCGGTCAAGCCTTGATGCGCCAACTCACGATCCACCAACACGTGTGGAATCACGCCAATCACTTGACCACCTGCCTCTAAAGCACTGTCAGCCACAATACCCATTAAGCCCGAACGGCCACCACCATAGACCAAGGTTTTGCCTTGTTCTGCAATGGTGTGTCCAACCTGACGTGCTGTTTCGGAAAAAATTTGATCTGAACCTAATGCGGAACCACAAAAGATCGCAATTGAATTTGTCATTTTTTACTCTGATATTTAATTGTCATGCAACTTCACTAAAATGAATGGATATTTTTTAGCAATTTAACCATTCGATCAGTGTTTTTATTGCAATCCTTGTCTAAAATACACCCATCCACTTCAACCATTACTGCGCAAAGGAGAAAGACGGCATGCTTGAAGCCTTTTACGCCACAGAGCGCGGTAGCTTAGAAGACATCACCATTAATGGCGATTTCGATCTTCAGCCCGATTTGGTCTGGCTTGACCTCATTGCTCCCTCCCAAGAAGAACAACAGTGGATTTTAGATGCATATGAACAAAATTTACCTACGCTAAAATCACTCGAAGACATTTCATCTTCAGCTCGATTCTACCGTGATGACGACGGTATTTTGCATATCAGTACGTATTTTTTAACGAAAAATAAAAACTATCAAGTCGATGGTGAGCCTGAAGAAAGCAGCGGTGCCCTTGCCACGGTACAAACTGTCGCTTTCATTTTGCATAAAGAACGCCTCTTTACCCTTCGCGGGGAAAAATTGGTGGCGTTCCGTGCCTTTCGTGCGCGTGCGCGCCGCAATGACTACGAAATTGACTATAAAGATCCAACGTGGATCTTACTCGGTTTACTCGAGGCGAAGCTGGACGAGCTTGCGGATATCTTAGAAGATATCCACAAGGACTTGGAAAAGTATTCCACAGAAGTACTGAATAACCGTCACCGCGAGATGATTCTCGACTTAGATGACATGATTACCCGTCTGGCCCACTTGGAAGATATGCTTGGAAAAGCACAGCTGTGTTTGATTGACTTACGCCGTGTGCTGACCTTTTTATCACGCCCGCGTGCTTTAGGTAGTCATATTTATGATGCAGACATTCGAGAGCTCAGTGAAGACGTTCGCTCACTGGTTGAGCACGATGCCTTCTTGTTCCAAAAAGTGCGATTCTTACTGGATACCACCTCAGGCTTCATTAACACCGAACAGAATGACACGATTCGTCGCTTCTCTATCTTACCCAGTATGCTCGCTCCACCAATGCTGATTGCCAGTATTTACGGCATGAACACCGATGTGTTGCCTTTTGCCAAAGGCAGCACCAGTTTTATTGTGGTGAGCCTGATCTTAATGGCGTTCCTGATTGGTCCGCTCATTTACTTCCGCTGGAAGAAATGGATTTAAGTAAAGCTTAAAACACTTATTTTCCTCATAAATTTAAGAAACGCAACATATAAAAAAAAGCACCTTAAGGTGCTTTTTTTATTTAAGGGATTAACTTTAAGTCATCCTGTAAATGACAGGCTTGAATTACCTTCATCATTTTTTCAGGTACAGCTTTAAAATGTAAACTATGTGCATCGGGTGTTTGACGTAACCAACGCACCAATACTGCTAATGCCAATGTACTACCATGCTCAAGCTGGGCCAAATTCACCACCACAGGATAAGACTGTGACTGAATCACTTTCAGACCTTGTTGATAGTAGCTTTCAGCATTGTCATATGTAATCTGACCTGAAAGCTGCATTTCCTGATTGCTAAAGTTAATCACCTTTCACCTACTTATTTTTTCTTTTCAACCGCTGCTTCTGCATCAGGTTGGAAGTTTGCAATCGCTTTATCTAGGTCGCCGCCATTACGTTTAACCGTTGCCGCGAACTGATTACGGAACTGTAAACCAAGGTCGATACCCGACACATTGATATTACGGATTTTCCATTGGTTGCCTTTATCCGCCAACTGGAAAGACACTGGGATTTTTTCGCCTTTGTTATTAAAGTCGATCGTCACCACAGGGTTTTTGCTATTGGTTTCTTTATACGGACGGATGGTATACGTCTGATTGCTGAACTTGGCGAATGCAGTACCGTAGTTTTCAATCAGTGTTTCACGGAAATTGTTTTCAAACTTCGCGCGTTGTGCAGCAGTACTGTATTGATTGGTTGCATAAGTCCCCATCACAATACGAGAAAATGCTTGTGAATCCACATACGGGTCTAAGTTTTGACGAACAATCGTTTTCACAGCAGCTGGGTTGTTTTGGAGTTTGGCATGATCCGCTTTTAAACGCGCAATCAAACCATCTGCCACTTTTTTAACAAAAGCAGGTGGTGCTTCACTTGGTGCTGCAAAAGCAGTCCCTGCAAACATTGTAGTTAAAATGCTAGCTGTCAGTGTTTGTTTCAATAAAGTATTCACTACAATTGGTCCTCTTCAAATCATTCAACAAATGACACGTTGGCATCTGCTGTTTCAGCGGTTTCAGGTTGCTCAGTTGTTGCTGAAGCATCTTTCGATTTACCTGCACCACCCGTAATAAATTTAGTAATTAAGTCTTCTAGGTCCATTGTGCCTTGGGTATTGCCAATGCTTTCACCACGTTTCACGTAGTTCAAACCACCCCCTGGAACAATTTTCAAGTACTTCTCACCTAGCAGACCATTGGTTGCCACCATAATATAAGCATCTTCATCAATGCTGGTGATGGACTTCATGTTCGCAATAAGTTGCTTTTCCATTTCTTTTTGTTGCGCAGCATCCGCAGCGGTATAGTCGCTACTGTAACGAAGCTCTTCAAGTGCATTCTTTTCAACTTCTTTAAGTTGTGCTGCATTAAAGGTCGTTAATTTACCATCCAAAGAAAAAGAAACCGTCGCTAAACGTGTCACAGGGTCTAAGCTAATTTGATCAACTTGACCAATTTTTACCCCACTCATCGTCACTTTCGCACGTGGTTTTAAACCATTTACGTTATCGAAAGTTGCACTCATTTCATAGCGATCACTGAGATTTGATCCCACCAAGCCACTCACTCGCATCGCAATAAAAAACAAAGCGATACCGAATAAAATGACAAATATGCCGACTGCCATCTCACTTGCACGTGATTTCATTAAACACCTCCAAACATGACCGCAGTCAACACAAAATCAAAACCTAAAACACAGAGCGATGAATACACCACAGTGCGTGTGGTTGATGTCGCAATACCTTCAGATGTTGGTTCACAGGCATAGCCTTGATACACCGCAATCCATGTACAAATTAAAGCAAAAACAAAACTTTTAATGATGGTGCCATTCAGGACATCTTTATAGAACTCTACGCTACTTTGAATGCCACTCCAGTAAGAGCCTTCATCTGCACCCAAGAAGTCCACACCCACCATTTTACCACCCATAATCCCCACCGCAGCGAAGATGACAGACAGCATCGGCAAACTAAAAATACCTGCCCAAAGTCGCGGCGAAATCACACGTTTAAGTGGATCAACCCCGATCATTTCCATACTGGACAACTGCTCTGTAGCTTTCATTAAGCCAATCTCAGCCGTTAATGCAGAACCTGCACGACCTGCAAACAGCAATGCTGCAACCACAGGTGCTAACTCACGAAGTAAGGTCAACGCAACCGCTGTACCCAGCATCGCTTCACTACCAAAGGTCACCAAGATGCTATACATCTGTAAGCCCAGTACAGCACCAATAAATAGCCCTGACACCACAATAATGAGCAGTGATAACACCCCAACACGGTACATTTGGTAAACAAATAACCGAACACCTAAAGCAGTGGGCATCGAAAATAAAATTTGTAATAACATCAGGCTAGCAACACCAATGCCGCGAACCCGTTCAATCACGCGTCGACCTAAGAGTGCTATCGCATTCATGCTTGCACCTCAGTATTTAGATATGCCTTATGGCTAAATTGATAATCGACAGGCCCTTCAACTGCACCTGTTAAAAACTGTTTAACAAATGGAGAGGCATTCGCCTGTAACTGTTCAGGCGTGCCTTCACCTTGCACCTTACCTTCAGCAACAACATAGATATAATCTGCGATCGATAAGGTTTCAGCCACGTCATGCGAGACAATAATTGTTGTTAAATCAAGAGCTTCTCGCAAAGATCGAATTAGACGTGTGAGTACACCCTTCACAATTGGATCTTGTCCAGCAAATGGCTCATCGTACATGATCAGCTCAGGATCCAGTGCAATTGCACGTGCCAAAGCTACACGACGGTTCATCCCACCTGAGAGCTCAGAAGGCATCATCTGTTCTGCGCCACGTAAGCCGACAGATTCAAGTTTTAAAGATATAATTTCTGACAGTAAATGTTCTGGCAACTTGGTATGTGCTCTTATCGGAAAGGCCACATTTTCATATACCGACATATCGGTAAACAATGCGCCACTTTGAAAAAGCATGCCCATACGCGCACGCGCAGCGAATAACTCTTTGCGTGACATTTTCGCAATATTTTGCCCATCAAAAAGTACTTCACCTTGGTCAGGGGTCAATTGACCGCCAATTAAACGCAGTAAAGTGGTTTTACCTGTACCCGATGGTCCCATAATGCCCGTAATTTGACCCTGTCGAATTTTTAAATTGACCTGATCATAAATGACACGTTCCCCTCGCTTAAAACTCAAGTCTTTGACCTCAATGAGGGCTTGAGCAGTCAGAGGCGCTTGATTATTCATAGCTGTGCGTTTTCCTGCATTTTTTCAGCATGCATACTATAAAGGATTAAAAAACGATATGTTAGCGTATTCCGTGTCTAATTTTGTGCACGAATTGATTTCAGTTGGTTGTATTTATATTTATTTGTACTGCGAAAACAAACTAAATAAGATGAATTACTTCATCCATAACGACTATAGACAAAGAAAAGAATGTTGCAAATCAGCAAAAAGAGTCCGAGATAATGTGCCATATTGACCTCTTTCACGTCAGAGAGTGTGGCGATTGATTCAACCTCATTATTGTGCATCATTATTATCAATACAATTAAAATATGACTCAGTATACATTTTAATTTATTTTTTTACAGCCGTAGACAAAAAAAAACCAGTGTTCCCACTGGTTTTTTTATTCATTCAGACTTAGTCGTTAAACTTACGACGTGGGCGGTCAAAACCACCTTCAGTACGTGGACGATCTGAATTAAATTCACGCTTCGGACGGTCTTCGCCACCAAAAGTACGCTTAGGACGATCTTCACCACCGAAAGTGCGTTTTGGACGGTCATCACCAAAAGAACGTTGTGGACGGTCACCAAAACCACCTTCACGACGTGGCGCTGGACGATCACCAAAATCACGTTTTGGACGGTCACCAAAAGAACCTTCACGACGTGGTTTGTAGTCTACACGGTTACCGCGGTTGTCATCATTCGAGTCAAAACGTGGCTTATCGTTGAAACCGCCTTCGCGACGTGGACGATCAGAGTTGAATTCACGCTTTGGACGATCATCAAAAGAACGTTGCGGACGATCACCGAAACCGCCTTCACGACGTGGCGCTGGACGATCACCAAAATCACGTTTTGGACGGTCATCAAAAGAACGTTGTGGACGGTCACCGAAACCGCCTTCACGACGTGGACGATCATTATTAAACTCACGACGTGGACGATCTTCACCACCAAATGATGGACGATCACCACGAGGTTTGTCATCGTAGCTACGACGTGGACGGTCATCACCACCTTCACGACGTTTAAAGTTAGACTCACCTTCGAAACGAGCACGACCGCCGCCATCGCGACCACCGAAACCACCGCGACCACGACCGCCGCCATCACGACCACGACCGCCGCCATCACGACTACCGCGTGCAGGAGGTGGAGATGGCTCAAGGCCTTCAATTTCAGATACATTCAAACGCGCATCTAAGAAATCTTCTAAAGCACGAATTTTACCGCGTTCACGGTAAGTTGCTAAAGTGATTGCTTTACCAGTACGACCCGCACGACCTGTACGACCAATACGGTGTACATAGTCTTCGTTCTTCATTGGAAGACCGAAGTTGATTACGTGTGAAATGGTTGGTACGTCAAGACCACGTGCAGCAACGTCGGTTGCAACTAAAATTTTTGCACGACCTTCACGGATGCTACGTAAACGACGGTTACGCACAGTTTGTGGCATAGCACCATGAAGTGCTACAACTGATAAACCTGCTTCAGCAAGTTCTTCAGCCAACATATCGGTGTCTTCTTGAGTAGAAGCGAATACAACAGCTTGATCTAAGTCTTCAGCACTTAACCAATGCGTTAGTAATTTTTTCTTGTGCTCAAAGCCATCAGTCCAGTGTAAAGTCTGAGTGATGTCAGTATTCGTAGAGTGACCAGTTTCGATTGCAATACGTTGTGGATCATTCATCATGCGTTCAGCAAGAGTAATGATACGACCAGCAAATGTTGCAGAGAACATTAACGTCTGTTTACGGTTTGCAGCAAGATCGCTAATTGCTTCTAAGTCTTCAGAGAAACCTAGATCAAGCATACGGTCTGCTTCGTCAACAATAAGCGCATCAACTTGGTCTAATTTAATTTGACGACGGTTTACAAGGTCAAGTAAACGACCTGGTGTTGCAACAACAACTTGCGCACCTTTTAACTGTTGGATTTGCTTACCAAACGGCATACCACCCATGATCGCTGCAATACGTGCACCTTTCATGTGACGGACAAACCCAATCGCGTCTTGGCTTACTTGTTGCGCTAACTCACGTGTTGGGCAAAGAACCAAAATATTTGGTTGAGTAATTGCTTTCATACGTTCTTTGAACGGAACGAAAGTCTCTTGGGCTGCAAGTGCGTTTAACGTTGGAAGTAAGAACGCCGCAGTTTTACCTGAACCTGTTTGGCTAGATACTAAAAGATCTTTACCTTCTAAAGCTGCAGGAATCGATTGTTCCTGTACAGGCGTAGGAGAAGTAAAACCTAAGCTTTGTAAAGCTTGTTGTAACGATTCATGTAAAGGAAAATCAGCAAAAGTTTTGCTCATAGAGTATTTCACCCGAAAAATGGGTGCTCCATTAAATATATGGTCTGATGGACATCGGCAAAAAGCGGCACAGCAATAATCGCTGAAAATATAGAATCAGCGGCGATCCGAGAACGACGATGCGTATAACGCACATTTGATTACAGCCGCAACCTGAAGGAATCGCTTAAGCGATTGGGTGGGGCGCGAAATAATGTCCTCTCTTTGGACCGGACGCGCATACACAATGATAGAAGAGAATGTTCAGGTAATGAACGAAATTTAGTGCGTGGGCGGAGTATAGCAGGATATTTTTAAAAGTCACCTCTTTTCGTGAAATTGATACAATATTTTCCTCAAAGATTGAATAAATACAGGTTTTCACTTTAATTTTTTGACCATCTAGAAAAATGTTGAATAGTATTCTTTGCTCTTTGCTCTTTCCTCAACTGATCTAGCATGAGCTGCAATTCATTGCTCGAACTCTTGTTCTAATGCTGCCGTGATTTGACATGGTATCTGACCTGTAATGAACATTAGACACAACAAGCTTAAATAGGTGTCTATACCCTAGCTAATTTTAACCCGCTTTATTTCTGAGATAGAGTGATCTTCATTCAGAGGTGATCAGAATCTGGCACAGTCTATGTTTTACAATCTATAAAGGTCAAAGCCATAAAGTAAGTCACCACAAAGGTCTTTACTTTTTTTCATCCTTATCAAAGAAAAAGCCCTCTTATGAGGGCTTTTTCAATGTCTTAAAACACGATCTGCATGCTATTACTTAGCCGCTTCACCCCAAGCAGGTACAACTGCTTTCATCAGAGGTTTCAACATTTTCATAGAACATGCCAGTACTTGGCCATTTTCCATAGATTCGCTACCACCACGTGCATCAACCACTGTACCGCCCGCTTCTTTCACGATCAACTCGCCAGCTGCGATATCCCAAGGCTTTAAGCCGAGTTCGAAGTACGCGTCGAAACGACCTGCTGCCACATACGCCAAATCTAATGCTGCAGAACCTGTACGACGGTATTGTGCGCCAGCTTCAGTCACATTTAACAATGAATCAAAATGATTTTTTGCATAAGAAATCACTTCACCATTACGTTTTGCACGGTAAGCATGACCCACAGACATGAATGTATTTTCAAGGCTGTCTTTCACATTTACACGAATACGGCGTTGGTTCATCATGGCACCACGACCACGACTTGCAGAGAACAACTCATCTTTCACAGGGTCGTAAATCACGCCGTGTTGAGTAATGCCTTTATGTTGAACTGCAATAGAGATACAGAAGTGAGGAACACCGTTAATGAAGTTTAGAGTGCCATCAAGTGGGTCGATGATCCAACACCAATCTGCGTCGTGACCTTTACCTTCTTGAAAACCAAACTCTTCACCAAGGAAGCTGTGATTTTTATAGCTTTTACGTAGGGTATCGATAGCCAATTGTTCCAAATAACGGTCTACACGCGTTACAGGACCATCAATTCCTTTTTCTTCGACTTGTAGATCGAGCTTATGACGATTTTGATGCGCTTTTAAAAGCTCTTGACCGACTAATTGAGCCGCACGCGCAGCCATCACCACCATAGGTTCCATTGAACACCCACTACAATTTGAAGATATTGATAAAGAATAATGCATAAAAGCCCGCGCATCTTATCAAAGATCGGGGCTTTTAGGGAAAAAATGTTTCTAAAATTTAAAAACGGTGCTTAAACCATATGTACAAGTTTCGACCAGGCTTGGCGCACTGAGCTTTCAATGCCTTCTGCATCTAGTCCTGCCTGATGCAACATTTGCGCATGAGTCGCTTGATGCATGAATGTATCCGCTAAACCGAGATTTAACATTGGTTTTACGATTTGAGCCTGTGCCAAATATTCATTGACTGCACTGCCCGCACCCGCCATCACCGCATGTTCTTCAACCGTAACAAATAAAGCCGTTGATGGTGCTAAAGTCGCTATCATCTTTTCATCAAGCGGTTTAACAAAGCGCATATTCACCACACGAACCGCCAAATCTTGTTCAGCTAATTTCTGTGCTGCCTCTACTGCGGCCTGAACACGACTACCAAAGGCAAGAATGCTAATAACGTCGTCTTGGGCATCATTAAAGCTCGCTACAATTTCAGCCTGACCAATTTCCATCGGGGTCATCTGTTGTTGAATTTCAACACCGAGACCATTGCCACGCGGGTAACGCACTGCGGCAGGACCATTGAATAAATAAGCGGTATGCAACATTTGACGACATTCATTTTCGTCTTTTGGCGCCATAATCACTAAATTCGGTACGGTGCGCATAAAGGCATAGTCATAGGCCCCAGCATGAGTCGGCCCATCTTCACCCACTAAACCTGCACGATCGATACCAAAGGTAACATCTAGATTTTGCAGGGCCACATCATGAATCAATTGATCATAGCCGCGCTGCAAGAAGGTCGAGTAAATGGCCACCACAGGTTTTAAACCTTCACATGCCATACCCGCCGCCAAAGTTACAGCATGCTGTTCTGCAATCGCGACATCAAAAAAGCGCTGTGGATACTGTTTAGCAAAATCCACCATACCTGAGCCTTCGCACATGGCAGGGGTAATCGCCAGTAAGCGCTCATCTTGTGCGGCTTCATCACATAACCATTGACCAAAGACATCTGAATATTTGGGCGCCGTTTGCGGAGCAGACTTGGCATTTATTTTTGTAATCGCGTGATATTTGATTTGGTCTGCTTCAGCAGGGGCGAAGCCTTTGCCTTTTTTGGTATAGACATGAATTAAACGTGGCCCTTTACGTTTTTTCAATGCGGTAAAGACTTGTGTCAGCTGTTCGACATCGTGCCCATCAAAAGGCCCAAAGTAATCAAAACCAATCGCTTTAAATACGTTGTCGGCCGCATCTGTCGCTGCGCTATGTAAGCGCGAGTTATAGATCCATTCAGGATGTGGCTGTACATAAGCTTCGCCATCCGCCGAAATATTAATGGACTGACCACTTTCCCAAATTGAAGCCAGATGTTTAGCAAAACCACCTGTGCTGCATGAAATCGACATATCATTGTCATTCAGCACCACCATCAAGTCCGCATCATGCGCGACTGCATCGTTCATAGCTTCAAAGGCCATACCCGCTGTCATCGCCCCATCGCCAATGATAGCGACCACTTCACATGGATTGTTTTGATAACGACGTGCCAGCGCCATACCTAGGCCGGCTGAAATCGCAGTCGAAGAATGTCCGACTCCAAAGGTATCAAATACCGATTCATCACGCGCAGGAAAGGCAGCTAAACCATCTTTGGCACGAATCGTTGTGAGCTGTTCACGGCGGCCCGTTAATGCTTTATGCGGATAAGCTTGATGACCGACATCCCAAATTAAGCGGTCATTCGGCGTGTTAAAGCAATAATGTAATGCCACGGTGAGTTCGACTACACCGAGGTTTGCACCAAAGTGCCCCCCACTTTGTCCTGCGGCATACAGAATAAATTGACGTAGCTCGTCTGCCACTTGTGCTAATTGACTTTGCTCAAGCGAGCGAAGTTGTTGAGGATGATCAATCGTATCCAACAACGGTGTTACAGGGCGATGAGCTGGTATTTCTGTATACAACATAATATGGCAAAGCCTTCTAAAGCCTGGCAAATCTAGCTAGGTCAAATGGGTAATTCGATCATATCGTCGAATGCTATCACCTTCAATCAGCCATATTTCTAGCGATGCAGTTTTGAGCAGTGCTCTCACTGGGTGTTCGTTTAGTGCAGGTGATTATCCTGAATAATCTTACTATTTATCAACTATTATCGTTCGCTTTATACAAAAAAGAAAATCTTCTGCATAAATTCATGGATGCAATTCTACCAATGTCGATGCATTACGCTATACTTTAGCCAATTTCTGAACTATTTACAGGTTTAGCTGTGCCTATTGAATTTGTTGCTACATCCCGTTTACCGACTGCTTTTGGTGAGTTTAACATCACCGTATTTCAAGATCCTAAGACCGGTGAAGAACATGTTGCACTCTCAAAAGGTTTGGATCAGCCGATCACAGAACCCGTTTTAGTCCGTGTTCATTCCGAATGTCTCACGGGCGATGCCTTTGCTTCCTTGAAGTGTGACTGTGGCCCACAATTGCAAGCCACGCAAAAACTGATCAATGAAGCTGGGCAAGGCGTGATTCTGTATTTGCGCCAAGAAGGTCGTGGCATAGGACTGACCAATAAAATTCGTGCTTATGCGCTGCAAGACCAAGGGCATGACACTGTTGATGCCAACCTAATGCTCAACCTCCCTGCCGATGCACGTCGTTATGACATGGTCAGCATTATGTTGGATCATCTCAATATTCAACAAGTCCGTTTGATTACCAACAATCCATTGAAGATTGCAGCACTGCAAGAACAAGGGATCAATGTGGTGGATCGTGTGCCTTTGACGGTCGGTTTAAATCCTTTCAATGAAGAATATTTAAAAACCAAACATGAACGCATGGCGCACTTGTACAAGAAAGATGATTTTTAAAATTTGAAAACATACTCTAAGCCTGCTTGAAAAAGGCCGGCTTAGAGCACTTCAATCAGATTAGATGGTCATGGAGAAAATACGACTCTCGGGTCGTCGACGTTTTAAATGCAAATCGAACGCCATACAAATGTTGCGTACAAAGGCTTTGCCCTGCTCAGTTACTCGTATACTGTGTGGCCCAATCTCTAATAAACCATCGTCCCGCATTTCTTCCAGTTGTCCCAAGACCTCAGCCAATTCAGGAAACTGCATACTTGGATCTGCCCACGACGTTTGAAAGCTACACATCAAATTTAAAATGTGACGACGAATCATCAAATCTTCGGCACTTAAAATATGCCCGCGATAGACAGGAAGTTCATTGTTTTCCAGTCGCGCATAATAATCTTCGAGTTTTTTTTCATTTTGCGCAAAGCTATACCAACTGTCGCTGATGGATGAGATACCTAAACCAATCATCACTTGAGTTTTCGATGCGGTGTAGCCCATAAAATTGCGATGCAGAGTGCCTGCCTGAAATGATTGGTACAGCCAATCACTTTCTAAAGCAAAATGATCCATACCAATTTCATGATAACCCTGTGCCAATAATTTATTTTTTCCTTCCTCATAGCACTGCCGTTTTATTTCATCTTTCGGCACATCATGGTCTTTAAACCCACGTTGCCCGTTGCCTTTGATCCAAGGCACATGCGCATAACTATAAAAAGCCAAACGGTCTGGGCGTAAACGATTGGTTTGATCAATGGTGTTGAGTACATCATCCAAGTTTTGAAAAGGCAAACCAAAGACCAAATCATGTGAAATTGAGCTATAGCCTATTTCACGTGCCCACTGTGTCACTTGCTCGACATGTTCAAAAGGCTGTATCCGATGAATGGCTTTTTGTACGGTTTCATTATAATCCTGCACCCCATAACTAACCCTGCGAAAGCCCAAGTCATACAAGGCTTGCAAATGCTCCCGCGTAGTATTGTTCGGATGCCCTTCAAAGCTAAACTCATGCTGCTCGGCAATCTCTGCATGCGCGAGGATGCCTTCAATTAACTGAGTTAAATGTGCTGGAGAAAAGAAAGTGGGCGTTCCTCCACCCAAATGAATTTCTTTAATGCGCGGCTTTTCTTCAAACCATTCACAATAAAGAGACCATTCCTTTAAAACCGCTTGAATATAGGGCTGCTCCATCTCATGCTTTTTGGTTACGCGTTTGTGGCAGCCACAAAAAGTACAGAGACTTTCGCAAAAAGGCAGATGAATATACAGACTTATGCCTTCAGTCGAATTCGATTCAGCAAACGATGTTTTCAGCGTCTGTTTCCATTGATCTAAGGAAAACTGCGCCTCTTCCCAATACGGCACCGTTGGATAACTGGTATAACGTGGACCAGGAACATTGTATTTTTGAATCAATGAATCGCGCATATTTACCATCAGCTCTTCCGCACTCAGAAGATGCAGCCTATTCTGCATCGCCAAACTCAGGTCTGTACTGTGGTTATTCTGCTGAGCTTAGAATCAGAATTCAACCTAGCGAATTGGTCAGGTTATTTTGCACATAGCAGCATTTTCATTTTTAACTTGCTTCACGACATCGAATGCTGCAGTAGGACTCTTCGGAAAATATTCTTAATCTTTTTGCTGTTTTATGTTTTGATGTAGGCAGTTTTCATCTTTTCCCATGAGGCTTTTCATGCAGCACCCAACGTCTGCGGATATCCAACGCGTTCGCGAATTTCTCCTCGACTTACAGGCTCGTATTTGTGCCGCACTTGAACAACAAGAGCGTGCTGGTGGCGGGACTGCACAGTTTGAAATAGATGATTGGGAGCGTCCTGAAGGTGGTGGTGGTCGTTCACGCGTACTGCAAAATGGCACAGTGATTGAAAAAGGTGGAGTGATGTTCTCACACATCAACATTTCTAAGCTCCCTGCTTCAGCGACTGAACGCCATCCGCAAATTGCAGGTGCCAAGGCACAGGCCATGGGTGTTTCTTTGGTGATCCATCCGAAAAACCCGAATGTCCCGACTTCACATGCCAATGTGCGCTTATTCGTGGCTGAAAAAGAAGGTCAAGACCCAATTTGGTGGTTTGGGGGGGGCTTCGATCTCACCCCATTTTACCCAAATGATGAAGATGTGCTGTCATGGCATCAGACGGCGCATGACTTGTGTGCTCCCTTTGGCACTGAAGTCTACGCCGAACATAAACAATGGTGTGATGACTACTTCTATTTAAAACACCGCGACGAACAACGTGGCGTCGGTGGATTGTTCTTTGACGATCTCAATCAATGGGACTTTGAAACCTGTTTCCAATATATTCAAGCAGTCGGCAATGGCTACCTCAACGCCATTCTTCCAATCTTCCAGCACAACCAAGACAAGCCTTATAGCGAGGCGCAACGCGACTTTCAAATCTATCGTCGTGGTCGTTATGTCGAATATAACTTGGTCTATGACCGCGGCACACTTTTTGGTTTACAAACAGGGGGGCGTATTGAATCGATTTTAGTGAGCTTGCCAAATTTGGCTGGTTGGTCATATCGACCTGAATGGGAGGCCGATTCCGCTGAGAAAAAACTGACCGACTTTTACCTGAAACCCCAAGATTGGCTCAACCTGCTCAAATAGACACACGGTCTTACAATTCTATTTCTCCGCGTATGCCCTTTTCACTAGATTAGGGCAGCTTATACATTAAAGTTTATATATTTCCTGATCAATTCCTCGTAGAATGATCACTACACAAAGCGTCATTTCTTTGCATTTATTAAAGCATTTTCACAGGTTTAAAACAGCAATTGGGTTCTTTTAAGTTCGCAAAAACCGTAAGCTAAATTAAGTCATTTTCAATGTATTCATTTTAATGACATCAATATTTAGTATCCTCCTTTGCTGTTCTCTGAGGTCCCAAACATGTTCGCAAAAAGAGTTAGCTCAACCACCATGGTTCTTTTCTGCTTTGCTATTGTGTTGCTAAGCTCGATCAGTACCACTATCTTTTCTGAAAGTGCGTTTAATGACAATGCATCCATCAGCATCACCGTATTTGCAGGTATCGGTTTAACCCTGACCGCAGCAAAATTATTGTTTGATGTGATTCACAGTATCTGCAATCCATAATCGCCTTTCTTTTCACTGTTGATAAAAAAACACTGAACGCTTTAGCCCGCGTGTGATTTGCCGTATATTGAACAGCATTTCTCACATGGATTTGGTGCGATGAGCAAACAATTCGCTGTCATTGGCAACCCGATTGAGCAGTCTCGCTCACCTGAACTTCACCATGCGTTTGCACAAAAAATGGGGCTCGACCTCAACTACAGTAAACGTCTTGCACCACTGGATGGCTTCCTCACCAACATCCAAGAATTTTTCTCACAGGGTGGCATTGGTCTTAATGTCACTGTGCCTTTTAAAGAACAAGCCTTTGCCGCCTGCACAGTCCTCACTGAACGCGCTAAAATCGCAAAAGCTGTGAATACGCTGTGGATGGTCGATGGTCAATTACATGGTGACAACACCGATGGACAAGGCTTAGTCGATGCCATTCGTGCGTTGGACTGGAACTTAGACCAGACAGATGTACTGATCATCGGTGCAGGTGGTGCAACTCGTGGCGTCATTTATCCACTGGTACAAGCAGGGGTGAAAAAAATTGTGATTGCCAATCGTACTCTGGCCCGTGCTGAGCAACTGGTGAGTGACTTAAAAACAGCTGTACCGCAAGCCGAATTGCAAGCCATCGGCTTAGATGCGCTCGAAGGTCAGTTTGACTTGGTGATTAATGCAACCTCTGCCAGCCTAAGTGGCGATGCCCTCATTCTGCCTGAAGCTTTGCACTTTCAACATGCTTATGAAATGGCCTATGGCAAACCCTCAACCTTTTTAGATCAAGCCAAAGCTCGCGGCGTGCCCACCTCTGAAGGCTATGGCATGCTGGTTGGTCAGGCGATTGAATCTTTTTCGATTTGGAATGGCATCAAACCCAATCTGAAAGATTTTTTATAAGTACAAATAAAAAAAGAACCTCCGCAGAGGTTCTTTTTTTCATTAGTTCATGTGTTTCTGTACGGCTTTATAGGTCTCGTAATAGGTCGAGTCGCTAAAGAAGTCGTCATGTTCAAGCTTCAAACCTTGCAACGATTTTTCTGTCAATTGACCTTTTAAGTCATCTGCAAATGCTTTAGCAAAGACGTGTGCAGACTGAGTCAAATATGCAGTTTGCTCTTGGTCAATCTCATAGGTATCGGTGAATTTGTCTTGATAGACCTGAGCAAAAACCGCTTGCTTGGTTTTGTATTTCTTCGCCAAATCCTTCCATTGCTGATTTTCTTGTACATCTTCCAGTGCATCATTAACGATATTGGCGATACTTTCTCCCAGCTCATCAAAGTCTTGTTCATGTTGTAAAGCATGTTTTTGACGTAACTGAGTCAGACGTTTAAGTGCTGCACCCTTCGGCTCTGCAACATCCATGAACTCATAGGCATACACTTCTGAAATTTCATTGATGGTCGCTGAGCTATAGTAACGAATATATTCTGGACGCTGTGCGGCAAACATCAAAGCAAATACCGCTTGATAGGCTTTGACTTCAGAATGCTGACGTGCATAGCTTTGCTGCGCTGCCTGCTGGTAATAATCTGAAATAGCTTTAGGTAATTCTGTTGTGCTTGATGATGCACTCTCTGTACTTGATGAGTCTGCACCTAACGGACCCAGCATGCCTTTCACTACATTTTCCAGTAATGAACCTTTAGACACTTCCTCAATCGATTTGGCATTTCTTAAAGCTTGACGGTCAATGGCTGTCGCACTGCCATAATTAAACACCTGATTGGTGCTCTTAATTTGTAGCTTACCAATTTGCTCATCGCTAATCACAATGTTGTAATCCATGTTTTGCGCACGACCTTTTTGGTCGAGTCCAACATCCATCACAAACGGTGAACGCTCGCTACCCAGCTGTGCCATGATCGGTGTAATTTCAGCCTGATGTTTTTGCCAAAGTTGTTTAAAGCCTTGTGCGTCTACCAGTTGTTCTGTTTGATACGCGCTAAAGAGTGGTTTCAACTCTTCCAAAACATTGGTCGCTGCTTGTCCAAAAGTCTCTTCATCTACAGATTCATTAGTTACTTTAGGTGCAAGTACATCAATATCTTGATAATCACGGCATGCGGTCACTTTACCAATAGGAATGTTCTTGCTGTTGATGAGCGCATCGCAAGCTTCTTCAGATAGTGTATTTGGTGCTACAGAAGCAGACACTTCAGTTGCTGTCTCATCCGCATCTTCTGTCGCGGCCTGCGCATAAGCCACATCTGCTGCTGCATCAACCGTAGCATCGGCAGCGGCATCTACAACAATCTCTTGTTCATCACTCTGCCCATAACCACTCAGGTTCTGCATTTTTTGGTTTACCAAATGACTGACACGTTCGAGTGAATCATAGGCCGGGTCTTCACTTGCGCTACTTGCAGCAATCTCTGCTTCTTTCGCCGCCTGCATTGCTTCATCCGCTGCGCTTGGTGTTTTTGCAGCATCTTCAATCAGACGCTCAGCATCAAAAGCTTGTATCTGTTGGGTATAGTGCAGTTTATTGACGTATTCAAACAAACCCAATTGTACTTGTGCTGTTTCTAAGTCACCCATATAGCGAATTTTTTTGCTTAGCCCAGCTTCTTTTTCTGACTTGCTTAAATCAACACTATGCACCTGATTTGGCTCTGCCAAAGCATATGGCAGTGCATTCATTTGCTTTAAGTATTCAGCAAACTTTTTAAAATCAATATGACCGAATGCGTCTTTATGCTTAGAAAAGTCAATGTATGTAAAACGATCCTGACTTTCACGATTCACCATGAACGGCATAAAGGCAAAGTAGTTGGTGTAAAATTTATAATCATTAAAATCAACCACCATCGGCAACTGTGCTTGCACTTGTAGGGTTGGTTTTTGATAACTTAACTGTAAAGTCAATGCTGCCAATTTTTGACGGAAATGCACAGAACCTTGATAACTAAACTGTAAGTCATTGAGTAAATTTACCAAAGACTCTGCGATTTGAACCTTAGCAGAACGTGATTCTCCACTGCCATACAACGATGCATACGGATTTTGTTCACGCGCAAGTGCATCATATAAGGCCTGTTTTTCTTTGGTGGTAAAGGAAATCTTTTGATTTTTTAATAGTTGATCTAATTGTTTTTTCAACTCTGGATCTAAGTTCGTCCCATTTGACTGAGTATTCGACTTAGAATTTGGCTGAGTCTTTGGCTTGGACTCATTAAAATTAAAGTCAGATTGAATAGAGAACTGACCTTTAAAATCATAGCTAGCATTTTCAAACATGGCATTAAGACCATGCGTGGCTTGTTGCCCGAGCTGCTGATCTGAAGAGGCATTGGATTTAATGACATGCTGAGTACACCCACTGATACTCAAACCCAATAAACAAAGTGTTATATATTTTAAGCGCATAATACTTGCTGAAAACCTGAGTTAATTATAGTTTATTAAAAAAGTACATGATCAAAAGACCATCGAGTCAGTGTAACAGAACTGTCTTTTTAGATTGATGATTTTATCTACCAATTCGCCTTTCTGACATTTTCTCAAGTCGGATCTATCAATGTATTTTGATACGATGTATGAATAATGAAATGATCGATTTAAATAATCCAATACTATTTCTAAATTAGGATTACACACATGCCTGCATATAAAGCTCCCTTACATGATATTCGCTTCTTAATGAATGAAGTGCTGGACTATCCTGCACATTATCAAACCCTATCGAATGGTGAAGCTGCCGACGCTGATACGGTAGATATGATCTTAGAAGGCGCAGCAGATTTTTGTGAAAATATTTTATCTCCTTTAAACCAATCGGGCGATGAAGAAGGTTGTACCTTCGACAATGGTGAAGTAAAAACACCAAAAGGCTTCAAAGACGCTTATGACCAGTTTGTCCAAGGTGGCTGGCAAGGTTTGTCTTTCCCTGAAGAATTTGGCGGTCAGAACCTGCCTCAATCTTTAAATCTGATTAAATCGGAAATGATGGGCACAGCAAACTGGTCATTCCAAATGTACCCAGGTTTAAGCATTGGCTGTATGAACACCATTTTACAGTTTGGTACAGACGAACAGAAAAATCTGTATATGCCGAACTTAGTGGCAGGTACATGGTCAGGTACCATGTGTTTAACTGAACCTCAGTGTGGTACCGACTTAGGTCAAGTAAAGACCAAAGCAGAATTAAATGCCGATGGCACTTATAACATCTCAGGCACCAAAATCTTCATCTCTGCAGGTGAGCAAGATTTAACTGAGAACATCATTCACATCGTACTTGCTCGTCTTCCAGATGCACCTGCAGGTACCAAAGGAATTTCACTGTTCATTGTGCCTAAATTCTTGGTCAATGCAGACAGTAGCCTTGGTGAACGTAACCCTGTGACCTGTGGTTCAATTGAACATAAGATGGGGATTCGCGCTTCTGCAACCGCAGTGCTGAACTTTGATAATGCTGTCGGTTACTTGATTGGTGAGCCAAACAAAGGCTTACATGCCATGTTTACCTTTATGAACACCGCACGTATCGGTACGGCAATTCAGGGTATTGCACATGCTGAGCTTTCTTTCCAAGGTGCACTTCCATATGCCAAAGAACGTATGTCGATGCGTGCACTTTCTGGCAAAAAAGACCCTGAAAAAGTGGCGGATGCCATTATTCATCACGCTGACGTTCGCCGTATGTTGCTAACACAAAAAGCGATTGCTGAAGGCGGTCGTTCAATGATTTATTATGCAGCGCAAATTGCCGACAAAATGGCCGATGCGCTTGAACGTGGCGATACTGCTGCATTTGAAGCACATGATGATCACTTAGGTTTCTATACTCCAATTTTAAAAGGCTTCTTAACTGAATTAGGCTTGGAAGCTGCAAACCACGGTATGCAAGTCTATGGCGGTCATGGCTACATTAAAGAATGGGGCATGGAGCAAATTGCACGTGACGCACGTATTGCGACACTATATGAAGGTACAACAGGTGTTCAAGCACTGGACTTGATTGGTCGTAAAGTACTTCTGACCTCTAAAGGTAAAGTAATTCGTGACTACACTGCTGAAATTCTGAAATTCTGTGGTCAACATGCTCGCAACAAATACATGCGCCGTTTTGCTTGGGACTTAACTAAGCTTTGCGCGCAATGGAATGCTTTAACTGTTCGTATCATGCTGGCGGCTCGTAAAGACCGTGACATCGTGTCATCTGCATCTGTCGATTTCTTGATGTTCTCGGGCTATGTAATGATGGCTTACTTCTGGGCTCAACAAGCGGCTGTAGCTTCTGCTAAATTGGCATCTGGTGAAGGTCAAGAAACACCTGAATTCTACAAAGCAAAAATTAAAGTTGCAGACTTCTATTTCGAACGTTTATTACCACGTACCCAAGGACATGCTGAAGCAATGGTCAATCCTTCAAAAACCATGACTTCTTTAGCACCTGAACACTTTAGCTTTGACTACTAACTAACAGTATTAGACCCATAAAAAGAGCGCCTAGGCGCTCTTTTTATTTCCTGTCTGACCTTAAAATTCAACTCCCCCTGTAATTTCCCCTTCGCTCCAATTTTCTGGCCTCATACTTAACCTGAGTTCGATCAGTAAGCGTGGCCTTGCGGAATATATTCCTCATTTGATAATGCACCGAGCGAAGGCTTCTGGGGCATACTCAAAATGAATGAGTTCATGATCATAGTTATAAAACGAGGGAACAAGCTTAAGCAGAGATTACAAAATATATAGAGTTATTTTATAATCAGCGAAAAATTCAAAAACGTTTGGATTTTAAGACACCAAATCAAATGGCAGAGGACTTTTGCAAGTTGGCTGCCTAAAATCTCCCAAGTGAAATTCTCCTGCTAATTCAGCACACATCACCCACTGGTGATGTTGAAATATATCGGCTTTGATGATGGTTATACTAATTGGAGTTCTTGGCTTGATCGAATGCCATTTAAGTAATCATGCAAGTTAAAAAATTGGCTTGAGATCTTCACTCAAACTCTGATGTTAATTCATACAATCATGGCTTTAAAACTTAGATAAACTCTTCCAACACTGAGTTTAAGAATACATGCCCTTGCTCGGTACACGCTAAACGCGTGGCATCATCCACCATTAATTTTCGACTGCGTAGTGAGTCCAACGTTTCAGCCAAACTATCCAAATTCAAACCTGTACGCTGCGCATAACATTCAGCTGCAACCCCATCATTTAAACGCAAAGCATTCATCATAAATTCAAATGGAAGTTCGTCGGCTTCAATCCGCTTAAACTGCACATGTTCCGCAGGGACTTTAGCCAAATAGTCTTTGGGTAAACGAGTTTTCTGGAACCGATAGACCCCATCTGGCTGGGTAACTTTGGCATGTGCACCTGCCCCTATCGCTAAATAGTCGCCAAACTGCCAATAATTCAAATTATGCGCGGAAGGCTGCTCTTTACGCCATGCCGAAACTTCATAATTGATAAAACCCTGCGCTTTTAAATAAGCTTCACCTTGGGCTTGAATCTCTTCAAGCACATCGTCCACAGGTAAGATAGGCTTGGTTCTAAAGAACACGGTATTCGGTTCAATCGTGAGTTGATACCATGAAATATGGGTTGCACCATTGTCCACGGCAAGCTTCAAATCAAGTAGAGCTTGTTCTAAAGTCTGTTCAGGTAAACCATGCATCAGGTCGACATTAATGCGTTTAAAGCCTGTATCACGAGCTAAACCAATGGCTGAAATAGCATCACTATTGCTATGAATACGCCCCAATTTTTTTAAATGTCCCGTGTTAAAACTTTGCACCCCTATCGACAAGCGATTGATACCTGCTGCCAAATAATCGGCAAAAGGGTCATGTTCGACTGTGCCTGGATTGGCTTCTAAGGTAATTTCACAATCCGCCTCAAAAGGCAGTAATGCTTTTAACTGGGCAAATAACCATTGATACCCTTGTGCTGAAATCAAAGACGGCGTTCCGCCGCCAATAAACAAACTATGAATATGACGCCCTTGAACAAATTCGAGTTGAGTTTTAAAGTCTTCCACCAAAGCATGTAAATATTCTTGCTCTAGATCTAAAGACAGTTTGCCATCTGGCACCTCATGCGAGTTGAAGTCGCAATAGGGACACTTACGCACACACCACGGCATGTGAATATATAAAGACAACGGAATATTTGCAGGATGTAAATCAGTCAAGGAAGAGACTCTAAAGCACAGCGGTAATCTTGCATATTTTAACATGACTGCATCAAGACACTTATGAAATCTGTGTATATTTGGATTAGACTGATAAAAAGACAAGAAGAATGAATGGTTTAAAATGATGAAAATATCGAGCCACTTGCTGTTTATGCTACCACTGGCCTTTGGTATTGGCATTGCTATGACTTTTCAAACGGCACTAAATACACAACTCAGAGAATATTTTTACTCTCCACTACAAGCCGCATTGTTATCCTTCTTCATTGGAACCTGCGTTTTAGCACTTTTGGTTGTAGTCCAGCCCGTCGACAAACCACAGTTACATGATTTTTCCAATATTCCATGGTACTTATGGCTCGGTGGTTGCTTAGGGGTTTATGCCATCAGTATAAGCATCTATACTGCGCCTAAATTAGGCTTTCTCACGTTTTCAGGTTTGGTTATTTTTGGACAAATCCTGACTTCGATGATTTTTGACCACTATGGTCTACTGGGTACCGAAAAAACACCTGTCAATTGGCAGCGTTTACTTGGTGGCGTCGTAATTTTTATTGGTGTGCTTCTCACTTTACAACGCTGAATTTATTTAGACCAAGCACATGATTAATATGAGTAATTTTTGTGTCGACTACAAATAAAATCACGTCCCATCGTTTCGAATTAAAAAAGTTACTAGTGTTAATGCTGCCCATCCTGATCACGCAGTTTTCTCAGGCGGGTCTCGGGTTAATTGATACCATCATGGCGGGGCATTTATCCCCTACCGATTTAGCTTCGATTGCCGTCGGTGTCGGTTTATGGATACCTGTGATGTTGCTGTTTAGCGGCATCATGATTGCGACAACGCCGTTGGTGGCAGAAGCCAATGGTGCACGCACTCCTGAAAAAATCGCCACCATTGCCCGTCAATCCCTATGGGTGGCCTTTATTTTGGGGAGCATTGCGGGTTTAATTTTACAAGCCATGCCGCTGTTATTGCCCCTAATGGGTGTACCTGCAAACTTACTGCCTAAAGCCAGCCTATTTTTACATGCCATTGGCTTTGGTATGCCTGCGGTAACGATGTATGCAGCACTACGTGGATATTCAGAAGCGCTCGGCCACCCACGTCCTGTTACCGTGATTAGCTTAGCCGCCTTGGTCCTTTTGGTTCCCCTAAACTTTGTCTTTATGTATGGTTTCGGCCCGATTCCAGCGCTCGGTTCAGCAGGCTGTGGATTTGCCACTGCGATTTTACAATGGATCATGTTTTTCACCTTAGCCACTTATATTTTTAAAGCCTCGGCATATCAAAAAACTCAAGTGTTTAGCACTTGGGAGAAGATGGATCTCTATTGGATCGAACGCATTTTAAAACTTGGTTTACCTATTGGCTTAGCTATTTTCTTCGAAGTCAGTATTTTTAGTACCGCTGCGATTATTCTCAGTCCATTGGGTGAAACCATTGTGGCGGCGCATCAGATTGCAATGTCGGTCACCTCTCAGTTGTTTATGATTCCTATGTCCCTTGCCATCGCCCTGACTATTCGTGTCGGGACTTACTATGGCGAGAAAAACTGGAAGGCTATGCGAAAGGTACAAAAGCTTGGACTGGCTACAGGTACGGTTTTGGCGCTAATGACCATGCTACTGATTGCACTGTTTCGTCCTGAAATTGTAGCGATTTATACCTCGAATCATGAAGTATCAGAAGTTGCGATGTATTTACTATTATTTGCACTGGCCTACCAGCTGATGGATGCTTGGCAAATTAGTGCCGCAGGCTGCTTACGTGGCATGCAAGATACCAAAGGCCCAATGTGGATCACAATGGTTGCCTATTGGATCGTGGCTTTCCCAGTCAGTATCTATTTAGCGCGCTACACCAACATAGGTGCGGCAGGTGTTTGGATTGGACTGATTGTCGGTTTAAGCGTGGCGTGTGCCCTGCTCTTGCTCAGACTTTATAATAACAATAAACGCCTCAGTCAGGACTATCCATAAGTCATGCATGGCACTGAATAGGAAGAAGTCAGTCTCTTCTCCTATTCCAGCTGTTCTACTGTTGTGCCAAAGCGTCTTTCAGACCTTGTGGCACTTCACTTTCATCCTCAACATCTTTAACCACCACCTGCCCCACGATCACCTCACTGCCATTAAAGGTCATGGTGGGTGAACCATACAGGCTATAGCCTTCATTGAGTGCTTTGGTGACACGCGCACAAAAATGCACATCGTCCTTGCCTGTAAAATAACGATAAACTTTCATTTATTTCTTACTCAAATTTTTTCGCACAGTGTAACGCGATTTTTAAATGCAGCGACATCTTGTGTGCAATTCACTCAATTGACCACTATTATTTAAATAGAAACATCAGCTTAACAATTTAAAGTAGGCAGTTTTGCATTTGTCGCCTATGATCAAATCTGAGATGTAATGAAAAATGCCCCGAGGAATATCGCATGGCAAATACGACTCGTACGCCCGGTCGTCGCTTTATGAAACTTGCCAGTATGACAGCAAGTATCGCAACCAAAACTGTGACCAATTCAATTAAAAACTTCAATGCCGATGAAGATAAAAAAAATGCGGCGCGCAGTCAGCTTTTTCAGGACATTGGACTTCAAATTGCAGATACCTTAGGTGAAATGAAAGGTGCCGTGATGAAAGTCGGGCAAATTGCATCTCAATACAAAGATATTTTTCCGCCTGAAGTAGCACGTGCAATTAGTAAATTACAACGCCAAGCGCCTGCGATGCCTTTTCAAGAGATCAAAGCTCAAGTTGAAAAAGAACTCGGCAAGCCACTCAATCAAATTTTTACAGCCTTTGAAGAACAACCCTTTGCCGCAGCATCAATAGGCCAAGTGCATAAAGCCACTTTACCGAGTGGTGAGCAAGTTGTGGTTAAAGTTCAATATCCGGGTGTAGAAGAAGCCTGTGAAAGTGACTTAAAACAAGTCCGTTTAGCGCTACGCTTGATGGGTGTGCTCAAAATTGACCGTAAGCTGCAAGATCAACTCTTTAAAGAAATTCAGGACAGTTTAGACAACGAACTGAACTATCAAATAGAAGCGCAAAACTTAGAGGTCGCACGCACCTTTCATCAAGCTTTAGACCATAAAATTATTATTCCTCAAGTCTACAAAGACTATTCAAGCCGCCATATTTTAACCTTAAGCTTGGAGCAAGGCGAAAGCATTGAAACTGCCAGTACATGGTCACAAGACACACGCAATGAACTGGGGCGTCGTTTATTTCGTGCCATTGGGCGCGAGATTTTCTTCTTAAAGCGCTTCCACTGCGACCCACATCCGGGCAACTTTGCTTTCCGAGAAGATGGTAGCGTGATCGTATATGACTACGGCGGTGTCAAAACCCTATCGACTGAAATCGTGATGCATTTTAAGCAGCTGATTCAAGCAGCGCGCGACAGTGATATCTTGGCCATGGAACAGCAACTGACTGCTTTGCACTCGATGTCTGAGCAAGGCAAGTTCCCTGCCGAACTGTATGAAGCATGGTTAGAAGTGCTCATGCGTCCACTGACCACTTTGTATGACTTTGCTGAGAACTCAGCGCATCATGATGGTATTGAACTGGTCAAACCATCGCTAAAATATTGGGATGTGTTTAAACCCTCCCCCGATACACTAATGGTCAATCGCACAGTCTCAGGACATTATTGGAACCTGATTCATCTCAAAGTGCACGACAACCTCAATGATCTATTTGAAGAGTTGGTCCCGCCTCCTGCCTAAATAAAGACTGCGGGCACGATAAAATCGCTACAACTCAATAAACCCAGTTACATAAAGTCACTGGGTTTATTTTGACCTCTTTATTGTTATATTATAATATTTCAATATAATATATTTAAGGAGAAGTCTATGTGTGCCAATATTCATCCAGAGTATCGTGAAGTCCTGTTCCACGACACCAATGCCGACGCGTTTTTCGTGATCGGTAGTACCTTACAGAGTCATCAAACTCGTGAGCATGAAGGCAAGACCTATCCTTACGTCAGTTTAGATATCTCAAGTGCTTCACATCCGTTTTATACCGGTGAACAACGTCAAACCAGTAATGAAGGTCGTGTTGCAAGCTTCAATAAACGTTTCGCGCGTTTCAAACGCTCACAATAATTTCATTTTTCTTTAAGCTATACGCGTTATAGTAAAGATATCAAGAAGCCTAAGACCTCCTCCAGCTTAGGCTTCTTTTTTATGCGTTCTTTTCTGGTTCCTATTTTGACCAGCGTTTTTCTTAATGTTTAAGCACACTATCCAACAGATAGAATCCGATCCCAAGCACGATGACGCCCACCACTAAACTCGACAGTGCATAACTCAAAGCCAGCACTGTTTGTCCCTGTCTAAATAACTGAAAAGTTTCGAGGCCAAAACTCGAAAATGTCGTAAAACCGCCCAGTATGCCCACCATCAAAAATAAACGTGCTTCTTGTTGCAGTACTGGAAACTTCTGGCTAAATGCAAAAAAAACACCCGCAGCAAAACAACCGATGATGTTGATCCACCATGTTGGCCATGGAAAACTCATACTCGGTTTAAACAACCATAATCCTGCACCGTAGCGTAAACAGGCCCCTATTCCGCCCCCCATTGCCACCAAGATCCAATTCATTGACCTATCCTATTCTTTACAAAATGCGTATGGATAAGTCCGAAGTTATCCACAGTTCATCAACTATAACGCTATTAAACCTGAATCAATCCTCGTACTTCAAGGTTTTTCAACATCGGTTGTTGCCCCTACATATCTTCTTGTCTCACTTTCAAAAGTAAACATCAGCATTCGAACTCACACATGCTTGACATGGGATATTAAACCTAGCATCGCCGAATATCTTTACTTCACCCTAGTGCGCTCTATGACCAATACAACATAGATTCCCAAAATCACTAGCACCCGCTCTTCATGCAGAACAAACGGTTTTATCTCAGACAGAAACTCACAAGAGCACACTTTTTGGGTATGATGTGGACATAAATTTAGTCGGAAATAGACGCATGGCACAGGTATTATTGGCTCAGCTTGCAGCGGGCGAAGCAAAATTTTCAGATGTATTGGCTTTTATTGAAGCAGCCTATACACATACACCAACCGCATTTAAAAATGGTTTGCAGCACAATGCGGCAACTGAAAACCAAGGCAGCGCAAAAGTGTTTTCGTTTGCACAACTTCAAGGTCTCAATCAAGCGCAAACTTTAAGCCTATTTGCAGAACACTATGCTTCTGTTTTAGCCACACCTGATGCAACAGATCATCAAAATATTCGTCAGTTCATGTTGAATGGATGGGACGGTATTGAATTTGATGGTACGGCATTAACTGCAAAATAAAGATAAAAAACCACGTTCAAGCAACTTGAACGTGGTTTTCGAATATCACAATATTAATTTTATTATCAAATATTTATAAACACTATTAACATTGATACACCTATAAGCATCCACAGATTTGACAACTAGGTTTCACGTGGAGCAAGACTTCATATGACTATTAATCGCCTAGAAAACATTAAAACAGCACGATGGAGTAACACAGCACTACTTCCAATTTACCCCTTTACCCGTTCGATCCATTGGATTGAGCTGACCCGAAATACTTCACATGCTCCATCGCCCGTATCGGTCGGGGTTAAGGATGAGGTCCAGACCATATCTTTGTCTTTAATTTCAACCAACTCACCTTTTAAACGAACCAAATCACCACGTTTCACGTGTTTAATTTGTTTAGCAATTTCAGGGTTGGCCGGAATAATGTGCATATTCGACACCATTTGCATGGCTTGCTCGGCAGGCACAGGCAAACGATCGATTTTCCAGTTGAGATAACGGTCGTATTGATTCACGGTAATATGGCGTGCAATTTCAGGTTCAGCGAACAAGCCCCAGCTTACGGCGTAGTCAATCGGAGAGAATTTGGCTTGTGCATCATCCGAATACATTTTAGAACCTAAAATTCGAAAATCACCTTTAAACGGTTTCAACACCGAAATCGATTGATCTTTAGAGGTCGGCGCTAAACCTTTAGCAATGTTGTAATCTACAGTGGCACTTGCACTGATGGGTAACAGCAAACTGCTGAGTAAACTGAGCAGGATAAATTTAGATTTCATTGCAAACTTCATTCCCATCGACCTAGGAAAATACGAACCAATTTCATCTTAGTTCAGTTTCCTGAAAAAAAGCTTATGAACTTAGTAACATTGTGAACGAATTATGCAGTCTACTTTTAGCCACAGCACTTTTCAGATAGGCTAGAGCTGAAGAACAGAGCCTCAAAAACAATCATGCTTTATAAATACTATCAACAACACATCTTTCCACATGTCCTGAATCAGGTCATGCAAGTACCAAGCTTAATGGACAAGCGCCGCGAACTGCTTTTACCCATTCAGGAAGAGGTATTGGAAATTGGTTTTGGTACAGGGCTGAATCTGCCATTTTATCAAAATGTCGATACTGTCTTTGCCCTTGAACCCAGTCCTGAAATTTATCATTTGGCTTTAGAGCGGGTACAAGCAGCAGCGTTTGAAGTGCATCATGTACAAGCCCGTGCGGAAAAGCTGCCTTTTGCTGACCAGAGCCTTGAGCATGTGGTCAGTACATGGACATTGTGTAGTATTGCTGAGCTAGAACAGGCTTTGGCGGAAATATTACGGGTGCTCAAACCGGGTGGCACTTTACATGTGGTGGAGCACGTATTAAATACAAATAACCTTTATATTCAGCGTCTACAACACTTACTCACGCCTGTACAAAAACGTTTAGCCGATGGTTGCCATCTCAATCGAAACATTGAACAGGCCTTAAAAGCAGCAGGATTTAATATGATAGAACAGCATTACTTTTATGCCGAAGGTATTCCTAAACTCGGACAACTGATGTTTTTTGCACGTGCTCAAAAGCCACATTCAAGCGATGGGTCATGATAGCTATGTAGAAGGCATCTGCTATATAAAGTAGATGCTTTCATGGGTGCACATCGCCAAGCTTATTCGATCGTATCAAAGTCGATACGGACCGTTTCAAAACGAACCCGCCCTGCTTGAATCGCTTGCGCAATAGCAACTTGTCCTTTGGTTAACCTCGCCCCACCGCTTTTAATATCAATGAGAACAATTTCAATGTCCTCTGGTCGCCCTTCACCATCACGCAGGTCGGTATAGCCATCAAATACCACATAGTCGACAGGATCACCCAAAAACTTGGCATCACTAGGTAAGTATTCAAACTGCGGCATAATCGGTGCCAGTTGCTCCGCCATTTTGCCTTTAAGCACTGCACGGCTGGTATTGACGCTGCGCTTTTGTGCTTGAGCCAAAGCCTGCTGATGCTCTAGTTCTAATTCGGCAATGTAGTGCTCATATTCTGCTTTGATGCGTCCATTTCGGCTGTGACTTAAAATAAGGGTGGTCAAGACCACACCAATTGCTGCACCGATCAACATTGCCATCCATATGGACATGGTTCTTTCCTAATTTTGTGCTACAGGTAGCAAGATTTAAACTTACAACTTTGGTTTGGTGTCATATGCGACACACAAAAGAATGATATGCTAGAGGTGAGCAGAATAAAATCATTTAAGGTCATGAAAACGATATTAATCGCCAACCAAAAAGGTGGCTGTGGAAAAACAATAACCGCAATCAATTTAGCTTCGGCACTCGCACAAAAAGGTTATAAAGTGGCTTTGGCCGATGCCGATAATCAAAAATCTGCTCGTCAGTGGTTAAAACAGCGTCCAGAGCAAGTGGCGCATATTCAAAGTTTAGATTGGCGCCATGAGAAATCGATAGGTGAAGTGCCTAAAAACATTGAATATTTAATTATCGATGCGCCGGGTGCGCTGTCTGGTGAGCATGCCGAACAGCTGGTCAGTGAAGCACACGCGATTGTGACCCCACTGCAACCCTCGTTTTTTGATATTGACAGTACCCGTCGTTTTTTAAAGCATTTACAAGACATTAAACGCATTCGTAAAGGCAAAGTGCAAATTTTGCTTTTGGCCAATCGGGTCAAAGCCAACAGCGCCAGTGCCAAAGACATCCAAGATTTTTTTGCGAAAATTGAACAACAACCTGTAGCATGGATTTCAGAACGTACTGCGTATGGCCAATTGGCAATGCAAGGTTTAAGCGTATTTGATAAAACACAAAAGAATTACCTCTCCATTCAAAGCCAATGGCAACCGCTGCTGAACGCCATTGTCGATGACCCAAGTGCTTGGTTCTAAAATATTTTGCTATAGATAAAACAGGGCTATTCCCTATTTATAGTCGGTTATTCACGAGAACTTACCAAGGGTACGTTCTCGTGCGCATTTTTTTCAGTTAATATGACTTTGACCTTAGAGATATAGCAGTGAATACCGTGCAACGATACGCACCAGCCTTACAAAAAGTATTGTTATTTGGACTGATTTTTATTCTGTTCTATTTGAGCTTTCAAGTCCTGAAATACTTTATTGTACCTGTGCTTTGGGCTGCGATTATTGCCTACATCACTTGGCCTTTATATCACTCAGTACAGAAACTCTGTGGACCACGTCCAACCTTAAGCGCCACCCTCATGATCAGTATGGTGGTGTTAGTTGTCGGTATCCCACTGACCTTTGCTATCTTTATGCTACAGCATGAAGGTCGTAATCTATTTTATGAACTGCAAAAACAAGTGTTCTCAGGTCATTTAGATGTTCCGCAATTTATTCGAGACTTGCCGATTATTGGTAAAGAAGTCACCCGTACCTTAAAAGAAATCAACACCGATCCGAACAGTATTATACAAAATGTCTCGGGCTGGTTTCAAAGCCACTTAAACTATGGTCGTTTGGTGCTGAGTGAAATTAGTAAAAATATTTTTAAACTCTGTTTTGCGGTGATGTCGTTATTCTTCTTCTATCGTGACGGACAAACCATTTTAAATCAGGTCAGTAAAGCGCTGGAGATGGTGATTGGCCCACGTATCCACCACTATTTAGACACCATTTCAGAAACCACGCGTGCTGTGGTATATGGGGTTGGCCTGACTGCAATTGCACAAGCACTCTTGGCTGGTCTGAGCTATTTTGTTGCTGGTGTCCCAAACCCAATGGTACTGACCATTGTGACCTTTATCTTTGCACTCATTCCTTTTGGCCCTCCTGTGGCATATAGCGCCGTGTCTTTATGGTTATTCTCTCAAGGACAGACTATTGAAGCGATTGGAGTGATGGCGTGGGGTGTCTGTGTGGTCAGCACAGCAGACAATGTGATTCGCCCATTGGTGATCTCAGGTGCGACTCAAATTCCATTCTTACTCATCATGTTTGGTGTATTGGGTGGTTTAGCCAGCTTTGGTATGGTCGGCTTATTTGTTGGCCCCGTGATTCTAGCGGTACTGTTAGCCATTTGGCGCGAATGGCTACATGAACAAGTCAATGACCCCCTAATGATGCCAAAAGCGACATTGGCCTATGATCCTCCTGAAGAGCCTTTAGATACGCCCAAAAAATAAGTTCAGCGAGATGACTTGAGCGCATGCTTTCCTCGAAAGTATGCGCTTTTTTATTTCAGATACAAAAACGCTGTACGGACAACATTGAACCGAAGTCCAGCCTTTGTTTGAATGGTTCTGAATTTTAAGGAAAAAAGGACCCAACATGTTGTCTTCTGCTTTCAAATTAAGCGCACTTGTGACTTTAATCGGTTTAGGGACTGTGGCATGTACCACTACACCTACTGAAACCAACACGATGGTCAAAGACGTCGATGTACACGCTGTTTCAACTGCTGGTGTAGGACAAAAAATTGGCACCATTCGTTTTATTGATAGCCCTGTTGGTTTAGCGATTCAAACCAATTTGACTCAACTTCCACCTGGCCCACACGGTTTTCATATCCATGAAAAAGGTTCGTGTGATGTAGCTGAAAAAGAAGGAAAACCTGTGGCTGCTTTAGCCGCTGGGGGACACTTTAACCCAGAAAAAGCGCCAAACCACGGCACACCACTGAATGGCCATCTAGGTGATTTACCCATCTTGAATGTCGACTCAGCAGGTAATGCAAAAGTCAATTTACTCGCTCCTCGCTTAAGTTTAGCCGACGTTGAGGACTTAGCGGTGATGGTGCATGCCGGTGGTGATAACTATTCAGATACCCCTAAACCACTTGGCGGTGGCGGTGACCGTATCGCGTGTGGCGTGATTAAATAAGGCTATCGCCTTTGTACTGTGAATAAAACAGTGTTTTGACCTCACACATGTGGATAAGTGTCGACTTATACACACAATGCAGCGGAGCCATGCTCTGCTGCATTTTTATTGTCATAGGTGAATTTTTCATGCAATGGAGCGCCGCATTAAATTGACAGTGCCCTGAAAAAAGTTCAGGCTAAAACCAAAATAAAACCAAGCCTAGACTATTACATCGTGAACAATTTTCGTCAGTGGTTTCAGTCCTTTCAGTCCAATGCAATTTTTATGTATTGCTTGCAAATTTTGATTGTGCTGAGTGGTACAACCTTAGGTTTATATTTCTTAGGACTGCAACAGCTCATCGTTCCGACCACATTAGGTGCAATTGCAACAGCCCTGACCGACTTCGACGACCGGCTCAGTATTCGTCTCAGAAACCTTGCCTATGTCTGTGTCTTGTTCTTTAGTGTTAGTAGCATTTTAGATTTTTTGCATCCTTATAAATTCTTTTTCATCTTATATTTATCACTGTCTAGTGCTTGTTTTATTTTACTGGGTGCACTGGGGCAACGCTATGCAGCGATGAGCTTTGGCACCATTCTACTTTCCCTATACAGCATGTTTGGCCTAGGTGAATATTCGGTGTGGTACTTTCAACCCAGTTGTTTTGTCTTGGGAGCATTGTGGTATGGCTGTACCGCCATTGTGTTTTATATTCTTAAACCCACCTTGGCCGTTCAGGACAACTTAGCCCGCTGTTTTAACCAAGTTGCCGATTTGCTCAACGCAAAAGCACGTCTATTCGACCCAGACAATCGAGACAATGTAGAAGCGCTGCTCTACGATTTATCCTTACAAAACAGTACTGTGGTGCAAAGTTTTAACCACACCAAAAGCTCACTACTGACGCGACTAAAAGCATCTCGCGCCAACCAAAATACAATTTATTGGCTCAACCTCTATTTTCTCGTTCAAGACATTCATGAACAAGCCAGCTCTAATTATTTGCACTATGAGCAGTTACATCAAAACTTTAGCCGAACTGATCTCATTTTTCGTATTCAAAAAAATATTCGGCTGCAAGCCCTTGCCTGTCAGGCTTTGGCACGGTGTATTTTGAACAATAAAACCTATGTATCAGATCCGAATACGAATCAAGCATTGCTGAATTTACACAGTTCCATGCAGGATTGGGTTCGAGATCATCCACACAATATTGAAGTCAAAAACCTACAACTGATTTTAAACAATTTAGACAGTGTGCATGAACGTTTTCAGCACCTCAACGAACTACAATCGCGCCAAGAACAGCGTTATCAGCAGCATATTGATAACCTCAATTTATATGATGATGATATCCATGATTGGCATGATCTGTGGCTCAAACTCAGTCAACATCTCACCCCCCAATCCGCACTGTTTCGCCATGCGGTGCGTATCGCCTTCGTCTTTACTGTAGGTTATGGCATCTCACTGCTACCCTTTGCGCAACATGGCTATTGGATTTTGCTCACCAGTTTATTTGTTTGCCAAATGCGTTATTTTGCCACCAAAAGCCGCTTAAAAATGCGAACCTTGGGCACTATTTTGGGCGTTGTCTTAGGGGTTCCACTGCTGTATTTCGTCCCAAGTATTGAAGGACAACTGCTACTAACCATTATTTTTGGCGTGTGCTTTTTCTATCTCAGTTCCAAGAAATATGCCATGGCGACCCTGATGGCAACACTCATGGTGCTGCTGATTTTTAATTTAAAAGGTGCAGGTTATGCCATTATTTTACCGCGAATTATAGACACCCTCATTGGTTGTGCCATTGCTTGGTTCGCAGTGAGTTTTATTTGGCCCGATTGGGACTTCCGTAATATTTCCAACACCATTAAAAAAGCATCCGATGCAACCCTCAACTATTTCAATGCCATTTGTGAACAGTACCAACAGGGCAAAAATAATAGTCTGGCTTACCGCAGTGCGCGTCGTACTGCGCATAATGCTCAAACTGAACTTGTAAGCATGATTTCTAGTCTCAGTACCGAGCCCAATCCCAACCCAGAACTGGTACATCATGCTTTTCGCTACTTGGTATATAGCCACAGTCAACTCAGTTATATTTCTGCTTTGGGAAGTCACCGAGAATTGGTGCAGGATACGCAAGTGTTGGAACTGATGCTGTGGTGTCAAAATACGCTGAATCATGTACTGCTCCATCAGCAGGCATTAGATGAACTCGACATCCAGCAAAAACTGGCAGAGATTAAAAGCCTAAATGCGCAAGAAACAATGAGTCCGAATTTACACTTGGTCCTCAAACAAATCAGTCTACTACTGGAAACTCTGCCCGAATTGCTGAAGTTAAAAACTGAACTGCTGGCCCGAGACATTAAATAAAACGGACGATACAACGAAGATCTTTAAAAGCGTCATGATGTACGGGTGTATTGTGGTTCATTTTTATCTGGTTCTTGCGTACACTCGAGCTTCATTCTCATAGATTTTTTGACCATGAACATTCAGACATTACGTGTTGTAGGATTTTTAGAAGGGATTTCTTTTTTACTGTTGTTATTCGTTGCGATGCCAATGAAATACATCTTTGATAACCCGATCCTAGTCAAATACGTGGGTATGGGGCATGGCGTATTATTTATCTTGTTTCTCATCGTGCTGTTTGTGGTCTGTGAAAAGCAAAAATGGTCTTTGAAGATGTTTATTTTAGGTTTGATCGCTTCAATCTTACCTTTTGGGCCTTTTGTGTTTGATGCCAAAATTAAAAAATTGGAACCAGAGCAAGCTGAAGCCTAAGTTTAAAAAAACTGGCTTTAAAAAGGATTTTTTAAAGCAGTAATAAAAAAGCGCCCATTCAAATGAATGCGCGCTTTTTTTATAATGTGAACTTAGCTGAATTCAGCGAATAAAATCTTAGTAAACACCACGCTCCAGACGTTTTTGCATCACTTTTTTCACGGTCGCACGTGGAAAGCTAAACCACAACGCAATTAAACTAAGGCAGACCAAACTGTAGGCCCAAAGACCAAATGCCACATAAGCCATACGCACCAGTTCAATCACGAAGAAAAACGTAAACATCATCAGTACCGAAACGGCTGCGGCAACCGTCCCTTTGGACACCTCCGATGACATCAACGCAAAGCGATATAACACCGAAAAACTGATACCTTCGCCAAAGCTCACCAAAGTCATCCCCACAATCAGTAACGGCAAGAAATAGCTTTGGAAAATCGTGCCGAGCACCACCAACAGTGTACCAACGAACATCAAAGGCAAACCGAGTAACACAGTTTTACCCAGTACCATTTTGTCGATGACTTTAATCAGTACTATGTTGCCCAGAATGAGACCACCCAAGACGGGGAACTGTGCTAAGCCGTATTGCATACTGCTTAAGCCAAGTTCTTCAACCAAAATCACGGGTGACAGCGCAATCCACAGCATCAAAGGCATGGCGACCATAGGTAGGCCAAAGGTGAGGGCCAAAAAGGTCTTATTTTTATAGACCGTTTTATAGTCATCCCAAATATAGCGCAGCGGCTTTTTAGAATGACGCTGCTGTGTCGCAGGCATTTTGGCTTTTAAACCAAACCAACTTAAAAAAGCCAAAAAGCCGATGCCAATAAAACCCCAATGCCATGACACATGGTCAATCATAAACGCCCCGACCACAGGACCAAGTAACGGTGCTAGCAAAGAAATATTCGCCATAAGAGCCATGACTTTAATAGCATCACGCTCTTCAAAACTTTCCTGTACTGCGGCATAACCCACCGCAGAAATCATCGATAGCCCCACGCCTTGTAAAAAGCGGAGCGCCAAAAAAGACTCAATATTTTGAGTGAGTAAAATGGCGAGGCAGGTCAGCACAAAAAATGCCACACCCGAGAGCAGCACTTTTTTGCGGCCTAAACGGTCTGAGAGTGGTCCAAGTAGCCATGCGACACAAGCCCCGCCCAGTAAATAAAAGGACATAGACGATGGTGCCCATGCACTGCTTACCCCAAAGTCTTGGGTAATCGCGAGCATAGCAGGCTGGACTAAATCGTTACCGATATAGACCGAAAATTCGAATAAAACCAATGCCAAAGGAAACATCAATGTGGCACGGCTTAACTTTAAAGTTTTTACGTTTTGCATTGTTATCTACATATAAAATGCGTACAAGCCTGAGCAAAGTCAGTTAGAGGGAGAGACGACTAAGCCCAATGACAAGCACTGTAAAATAGAATAAAAAAATGTAATGGGTGCGAGAAATGCACACTGGTTTTACGCTGTATTCACAAAGCGTTTTTAGAAAAGGTGTTATTATAATAGACCGAGCGGTGACACCGACAAAGCTCAGTTAAGCTATTTTAGCAGTGTTGCATCTGTTTGTATTGTTACTTTTTTAAGTTTCATCTGTCTTATTTGGTTTTGTATTAGGCACTTTTGTTTTATCAAAAAAAATAGTCTTCTTTCTCATATAAAGCACTAAACAGATCATCAAAGTTCATTTCACCTTTTGACACATCCCAATTTTCTATTGCTTCCATTGCGACCATAAAATGATCGTACTTCGTCTGTAAATAATGCGACAGATCAAAACCGTTCCCAACAATCAAAATATTCATTTTTATAAAACCCCAAAAAGCAAAAAAGCGCATCAACCGATACGCTTTTTATGAAGCAAGCTTGCCTATATTTCAACCATAAATCAAAGATTTATTATGCACACTTCGCTGTTTGGAAGTTTTTGGTATTTTTACCACGCGCACATTGGTAAGAGGTTTTCGTCGCAGTTTTTTCCCAGTCGCCATCGACCAACTTAAAGTTATACACGGTACGCACCGACTTCACTGAATCATCTAACAACCCTGTTTCAGTCACTTTAACTTCTGCCGCAGTCGGTGACTCAACCGTATTAAAGTACTGACGGATTTCAACCGTAGCCAACTCATTACGCAAATCTGGACGCTCTTTAAGTACCTGAGCCAACGGCGTATCTGAAGAACCGACTTTATTTACTAATTCTTTGGTCGTCGCACAACCTGATAATAATCCCGCACATACGGCTGAAGCTAAAATAAGACGCAACATAAATCCCACCCAAAATTCATTATTTATCAGTCCATCATGCCTTTTTTAGGGCTATTACACTATTTAGTAAATGTAATTCAGTTCCTTCAGCCATAAAAAAGCGCATCACGATGGATGCGCTTTTAAAACTCAATTCGAACTTAAAGGTCGAATAATTTACCTGGGTTCATAATTCCGTTTGGATCGAAAACTTGCTTCAATGCCTTCATATATTCAATCTCTTCCGCCGAACGCGTGTAGTCAAGGTATGGCTTTTTGGTCATACCTACACCGTGCTCCGCAGAAATTGAACCGTCGTATTTTTTTACAGTTTCGAAGACATATTTATTCACCACCTGACATTTGGCAAAGAATTCGTCTTTGCTTAAATCAGCCGGTTTTAAAATATTTAAGTGTAAATTACCATCACCAATATGACCGAACCAGCAGATTTCAAAGTCTGGGTAGTTGCTTGCCACAATCGCATCAATTTCTTTAATAAATGCAGGTACATGCGTAATCAACACTGAAATGTCGTTTTTGTATGGTGTAAATGGAGCAATCGACTCAGAAATGTCTTCACGTAAACGCCATAAACTTTCCACTTGATCGAGGCTTTGGCTCAACACGCCATCCAGTACCCAACCTTGTTCCATGCAGTGCTCAAAAATTTCCATCGCCTTGTCCATAATTGGCTCAAATGGCGCTTCAAATTCTAACAATACATAGAATGGACATTCGGTTTCAAATGGACGTTGTACATGACCATGTGCCAACACTTTTTGCATTGCCAGTTCACCAAAAAACTCAAATGCAGTCAGGTCAATTTTTGCTTGGAAAGCATGCAGTACAGGCATCACCGCATCAAAGTCAGGCACGCCTAATACCATTACTTGAAGGTCGTGCGGTTGGCGTTCCAGCTTGATTTCAGCTTCAGTCACCAAGCCCAGTGTCCCTTCACCACCAATGAATAAATGTTGCAGTGCATAACCGGTTGCGTTTTTGATCATGCCTTTGTTCAAACGCAGCACATCACCTTTACCCGTGACTACAGTTAAACCGAGTACCCAGTTACGCGTCATGCCGTATTTAATGACTTTAATGCCGCCGGCATTGGTGCCAATGTTTCCACCAATTTGACTCGAACCCGCAGAAGCAAAATCGACTGGGTAATACATGCCTTGCTCTTCAGCATAGTTTTGCAGCTGTTCAGTCACCACGCCTGCTTGGACGCGAACCATACGGTCTGCTGGGAAGAATTCCAAGATTTGGTTCATCTTGTCCATGCTCACCACAATTTCACCGTTGGCAGCGACTGCACCCGCAGATAAGCCAGTACGACCACCTGATGGTGTAATGGCAACATTGAACTCATTTGCAAGTTTCACAACCGCTTGCACTTGTTCCGTGCTCGATGGAAAAACGATGACTGACGGGTTTGGATCAAAATGTTTGGTATGATCGCGTCCCCAATTTTCAAGGCTATCCGCATCGGTTTTAATGCGGTTTTCACCCAAAATTGCTGTCAATTGGGTCAATAACTCTGGGGTTAAAGCGACTGGAGCATTCATCGTTTTCAGACCTTGCAAGAAGTAAACAAGTTGTTTGTGGCACTAGGGTTCTCTGCATGAAAAGTGCTTCATTTCAGTCTTTCCATGCCCTAAGGCTCAGGCAGTTCGTGAGGATTTAAGCAGCAGTGTGCAACTGGCTTATTTTCACGGAGTCATATTATAAGGCATTTTTTCTGTTTCCCGCAGAAAAAGCTGTTTTATTCAGGATACCTTTGAAATGATTAATTTAATTAGACCAAAAAGACTTTTTTTACGCACAATAGAGGCTAAAAATACCCAGCAGAGTCCGCATAAAGGAAATGTATATCTGGCGCGGTACGTGCTATTATATCGCCACTAAATTTGGCCTTTGTAGCGGAGCCGTAATGAGCCAACATCTTTCACTTCCTAAAGATAAAATTCGTTTCTTGTTGTTAGAAGGCGTTCACCAAAACGCAATCGACACACTAAATGCTGCCGGATACACCAACATCGATTATCGTAAAACTGCGCTTGAAGGTGAAGCGTTGAAAGAAGCGATTAAAGATGCACATTTCATTGGTATTCGTTCCCGTACACAACTCACTGAAGAAGTGTTTGAAGCAGCGAATAAATTAATCGCTGTTGGTTGTTTCTGTATTGGTACCAACCAAGTGAACTTAAATGCTGCGATGGTTCGTGGTATTCCAGTATTTAACGCACCATACTCAAATACACGTTCAGTGGCTGAACTTGTACTTGCTGAAGCTATCCTTCTTCTTCGCCGTGTACCTGAAAAATCGACAGATACGCATGCAGGCGGTTGGAACAAATCAGCTGTTGGTTCGTTCGAAACTCGTGGCAAAACTTTAGGGATTGTCGGTTACGGTTCAATCGGTTCACAACTTTCTGTCCTTGCTGAAAGCTTGGGTATGAAAGTGATCTACTTCGACACAGTGACGAAACTACCATTAGGTAATGCACGTCAAGTCGGTAGCTTAAACGAACTTTTAGCCAATGCTGATGTTGTTTCTTTGCATGTACCTGATGTTCCGTCTACACGTAACTTCATGACCAAAGAAAAATTTGCACAAATGAAAGAAGGTGCAATCTTCATCAATGCTGCACGTGGTACATGTGTCGTGATTGAAGACTTAGCAGATGCCTTGAAATCAGGTCATGTTGCTGGTGCTGCGGTTGACGTGTTCCCGAAAGAACCAAAAGCCAATGGTGAAGAATTCATTTCTCCACTACGTAACATTCCAAACGTGATCTTAACTCCTCACGTGGGTGGTTCGACCATGGAAGCACAAGCAAACATTGGTTTAGAAGTGGCTGAGAAATTCGTTTCTTATTCAGATAAAGGCATGACTTTATCTGCGGTGAACTTCCCAGAAATCGCGTTACCGTTGACCGAAGGCAAACACCGTTTACTTCACATCCACAAAAACGTGCCAGGCGTGTTGTCAAAAATCAACAACTTGTTTGCTGAACACGGCATCAACATTTCTGGTCAGTCTTTAATGACCAAAGGTGATGTTGGTTACTTGGTGATGGATGTAGACGCAACAGCATCTCAAGAAGCTTTAGATACCCTACAAGACGTTGAAGGCACAATCCGCGTTCGCGTATTGTTCTAATTCGACTCTATTTAAAAACCACAGCTGCTAAGCTGTGGTTTTTTTATTTTTGAATACTTGTTAAAATTTTATGTGCGACCCAAGCACATTCTCCGCTACTTTTCGCAAGTATTCACTTCCCTATCTAGTATTCTAATAATGCCAAATCTAAAAAGTACTCCCCACCTCCAAGCGACCTTTTTATTGCTGATTGCAATGCTCAGCTTGCAAAGTAGTGGTTCACTGGCCAAAGTGCTGTTCGATCAATTTCCCATTTTAACCGTTTCCGCCATGCGCTTGCTGTTGGGATCAATCATTTTGGCCGTGTTGTTTAAAATTTGGCAGGTTGATTTTAAGCAAGTCAAATATAAAGCCATTCTCAGCTATGGTTTTGCTTTGGCAGGCATGAACCTATTGTTTTATTTATCCATTGCTCGCCTGCCACTCGGCATTGCAGTGTCGTTTGAGTTTATTGGCCCGCTCAGTGTTGCTCTGTTTTATGCCAAACAACGCTTTGACTTTGTTTGGGTCGGGCTGGCTATTTTAGGCTTGGTTTTACTGTTTCCTTTCGACCAAGCAGCTCAACCTTTAGACCCTCTTGGGATCGCATTTGCACTAGGTGCAGGTGCATGTTGGGCCTTGTATATCGTGGCGGGACAGCGCCCATCGGGTGTTTCGGGCAATCATACCGTGTGCTTAGGTATGTTTGTCGGCATGCTTATATTAATGCCACTTGCCCTATTCAGTGGTTTACCCACAAATGTGTTTGAACCCTCAAACCTGATCTATTTCGTAGCTTTGGCAGTTTTGGCCAGCGCTCTGCCTTTTAGCTTGGAAATGATTGCGCTACGCAATTTAACCGCTTTAAGTTTTGGGACGCTCATGAGTCTTGAACCTGCTATCGCAGCACTATCCGGTTTTGTCTTTCTAGGCGAGCAACTATTGTGGTCACAGTGGCTTGCGCTTAGCGTGATTATCATGGCGTCTATTGGTTGTACCTATACAGCCCAGAAAAACCGAAAAACTGTAGTTTAAACCATGTGATTCAATGTTTGAATTTAGCTTTTAAATCCAATGGCTCTATCAATTACTTTTAAATTCATGTCGTTGCATTTCAAAAAATCAGCTTATTCAGCATCCAACTTGGGTGCTGAATCGTTATACTAATCCACCTTCTTAAAATAACAGGTCGCCATGACCTGATGTGTGCATGATGCCTAATTCTCAACTGATGGCAGTGATGTTCATGGTCTTGTCCATGCTGTCCTATCAAATCAGTGCTTCTTTTGCCAAGCAGTTGATTGCCGTGCTGGATCCCCTCACCGTGGTGACCCTTAGACTGTGCTTTGCCGCAATTTTAATTGTGCTAATGTTCCGTTCATGGAGCATCATTAAACGCCTACCGCATTTAAAGTGGAAAGATTTACTCAGTTATACAGCAGCCTTATGCCTCATGAATATTTTATTCTACACTTCGCTGGGTAAACTGCCGCAAGGTATTGCCGTAGGTTTAGAGTTTTTAGGCCCTTTAACTCTAGCGCTACTCTCGATCAAACAACGTCGTGATTATATTTGGGTCGGATTAGCGATTTTAGGCATTGCACTGATGGTGCCGTGGCATCAAGCCAATGCAACCAACTTCTCTTTCTTAGGAGCTGCATTTTCGGTTTCAGCGGGTGCGTGCTGGGCACTGTATATCTATTTTGGGCAAAAAGTCGTCCGTCAAAATATTGGCATGCATGCTCTCAGTATTGCTATTGTGATCTCAGCCTTGGTGCTTCTGCCCATTAGTGCCACACATAATCCAACAGCCCTGATGCAAACGGAATACTGGCCCAAAGCCTTATTGATTGCACTACTCGCCACAACCATTCCTTATGCTCTAGACCTCATGGCTTTGAAACGTTTAAGTAAACTCAGCTATGGGACGCTTTCAAGTTTGTCGCCGGCTTTAGCAGCCTTGGCAGGTTGGTTACTACTAAAAGAGCAAATTAGCATGTGGCAAACGTTGGCGCTGGTTTGCATTATGATTGCCTCTGTTGGTGTTACCTTTAGAGCCAAACCGCAAAGTGATGACCCGCTTTAAATCACAAAAGATGGCACTCGCCATCTTTGGTTGAAAATGGACTTAAACTAAACTGTCTTTTTCAATTTTTTTGTACTTTTTGTATTCCTGCTGATACTGCTTGGCGAGCGCAGTCTTTTGAGCATCGAGTAAAATTTTTCCTGCTTGCTGAAAGAAACCATGCTCTTCTTCTTGTAAGTGATGATGTACGGTTTCCGATAATTTTTTTGCAATTGCCAGCCAACCCGGATTGGAGAATTCCGTCTCCGTCAGTTGCTCCAATAACTCATCCATTTTATGGTGCTCTGCCAAAGCATGGCGGGTAATGTTAAGGCCCGAATCAGTCATCATTAAAGGGATATAAAAATAACGATCTTCTGCCACAGCATGGGCAAATAATTCATTTTTAAGCCGTTCAAATAGCTCACGGCGCTCAGGCGTATCCCCTGAAGTTTGGAGTAGTCGTTCAGCCAAATTTCGTTGTATAACGTGACTTTCTCTTAAGGCTTCAAATATATTCATTCTATGCTCCAGTTCCGTTCAGCTTAAAACATCATTTTTATTGAAAAGCTTCTTGGCACAGCATTAAGTGCGCTGTATTTATATTAAATGCAATAAACGAGAAATGAGGTCACAGACTACGCGTTTTTTGTAATGAAGTTTTAAAGCTATCTCACCATTACATCAAAAACATTTGATAACTCAATCTTACGATCAGAATTGTCACCAAAATAAGAAATAAAATACGAATAAAGCCGCTGCCATATTTCAGCGCCATTTTTACCCCACAAATAGACCCGATCATATTTGCGACGGCCATCATGCCTCCTACAGCAAAGAGCACATGCCCCGAGGGAATGAAAAAGCTTAGCGCTGCAAGATTAGTCATCACATTGCCAATTTTAGCCAATGCCGCCGCATGCAAAAAATCAACGCGTAAATAGCGAATAAAATAGAAAATAAAGAAACTGCCCGTGCCTGGGCCAAACAAACCATCATAAAAGCCAATGGCTAAACTTCCGATTCCCGCCAACAGCAAAATTTTAGGCGTCACAGTTTGCGCCATATGCACTTGCCCAAATTGCTTCTTCATGAGGGTATAGACCGCCATCACAATCAACATGACCAAAACAAAGGGTTGGAGGACTTCTTTTGGAATCATGGCCACACTGGCCGCGCCCCCAAATGAACTGATGGTGGCACACACTGCGACCACAGCCAAAAGTTTCCATTCAAAGCGAACTTTGCGGGCAAAGGAAACGGCTGAAGTGGCTGTACCCACCACTGCCGCTAATTTGTTGGTGCCAAATAAAGTGGCAGGTGCCATCGACGGAAATGCATTCATCAAAGCGGGAATTTGGATCAGCCCACCACCACCGACGGCAGCGTCAATTGCGCCTGCACAAAAGGCAAAAAAGATCAGACTGATAATAATGTTAATGTCCACGCCTTATCCTTTTTTACCGAGTGATATATTTCGATTATAGATTTAAAACCCGCTTTGGAACCAATCTTTTCTTATCGGTAATTTCAGCCAAGCCTAAGCATTTTTCCCCATCGAAAACCAAGACCTGTGCTTCCGCTGTATGCTCAATATTACTTTCCATACCGCGACTAAAGTATTCACTACGCCCTTCTGGAACTTGTACTTTAGGAAAATGATCTACAGGTGCATATACAGGTAACAACAGTGCTTCGCGCTCTTGTTCAGACAAACTTTCCAAATACTCAATGGTATAACTTGGAATCAGATCAAAATGACCCGTTTTAATGCGGTGTAAATAAGTCAAATGACCATAAGTACCCAATGCCTTCGCAATATCTTCGCCTAAAACACGAATATATGTGCCTTTGGAGCAGGTAATATCAAGGGTGATACTGTCTGCTGTGAATGAAAGCAGCTCAATCGCATAGATGGTAACCGGACGTGCTTCACGCTCAATTTCAATCCCTTTACGGGCCAACTCATATAAAGGACGACCATCTTTCTTCAAAGCGGAATACATCGGTGGCACTTGCTGAATATCACCCACAAACTGAGCCAAAACGGCTTCAATCAACTCTTCGGTTAACTCAGGTACAGCCTGCTCTAACAACTGCTCGCCTTCTACATCACCTGTGGTGGTACTGTGCCCCAGCTGAATGGTGGTTTGATAGCGCTTCACCGAGTCCAACAAAAAGTGCGAAAACTTGGTCGCTTCGCCCAAACAAATCGGCAGCAATCCTGATGCCAATGGATCAAGCGCTCCTGTATGCCCCGCCTTTTGCGCACGGTATAACCAACGCACTTTTTGCAATGCCGCATTTGAACTGATCCCCAATGGCTTATTCAATAAAAATACACCATTCACGGCACGGCGCTGGATTTTTGAAGCAGATGATTTCATAACATAGACACGTCTTAAAGCTGCCGCAATACTATCAACCGCTTGTCTAGTTTTACAACTTTTCTGTTGTTTATTTGCCCTTTTGTTTCAGAATAAATCGAGTTCAGTCATATGAACCAAATAAAAAATACAATAGGGATGTTAGGCATAGGATATGCAAAAAAAGAAATTATGGCTCATTTTCGCCGTGATCATCGTTGTCATTCTTGGTTTTCTCATTTGGCTTGCACCCAATGCAACTGTTGGCTCAAACCAAGGGCCGATTAGCTCTAGCGCTCAAAATACGACAGGCTTATTACCCACAGCGTCAGACTTGCTACATGCATCGGGGCTGCCTTTTGTCAGTAACAGCCAACAGGACACCGAAATCAACTGCCAACTGGTGCTCGACCAAAGTAATCGCTTAGTTGTTAATGAACAGACTCGTAATTGTTTTGAATATTTCATTACCCAATATGGTGAAAAAAATATTGACCAGATCAAGCAAGATTTTAAAGCCTATATCCAGCAAGGTTATCAAGAACCTGCGCTTAAGCAAATTTTAGATCTTTGGACTCGTTATTTAGATTATCGTGTGCAATTGGGTAGTCTGAAGGAGCCAAGCCTAAATAAAGAAGACCCTGAGTACTATCGTAAAATTTTTGCTTCGATGAAAAGCCTACGTAGCCAGTTCTTTTCCGACTATGAAGTTGATGGCCTCTTTGGCGCTGAAAATACCTACCATGAATATACCTTAGACCGCATGAGCATCATGGCAGATCAATCCTTAACTGAAGTACAAAAAGCGCAGAAACTGAAAGAACTGTTTGCTCAACTGCCCGAAGATTGGAAAGAAAATCTAGAACAACTCTCCAAACTCGAAGATCTGCGTAAACTGACCTCAGATATTAAGACGCGCGGCGGTTCTGCAGAAGAAATTCGCCAAATGCGCCAGAATCTTGTCGGTGCCGAAGCGACCGTACGCCTAGAAAAACTCGACCAAGATCGAAACAATTGGAAATCTCGGGTCAATACTTACTTAGAACAACGCGACAGCATTCTCAACAGCAACATGAGTCAAGACGCACAGCAGCAAGCCATTCAAAAACTACGTGATCAACAGTTTAATAATTCACAAGAACAACTTCGACTAGGAGCCTTTGAAACCACGCATGACACAGGAGGAAAACCTCCGTTCGCAGATTAAAGCTATACCGTGTTTGACTTTTTCAGGATGAAAAAAATGTTTATAACGAAAAGAATGATACAAACAATGTCACTCGTAGGTCTGGTTACCAGCCTTGGACTCAGCGCAACCACAGCCACAGCTGGATTACAGACGGTGACTGCAAGCGTAAAAAGTAATTATGCTCAAACTAAATATCCATTGCTATTTACCCATGGCATGTTTGGGTTCAGCCGAGTGGGGGTTGCCGAATTTGGACTAGATTACTGGTATCAAATTTTACCCGACTTGGCTCGAAATGGCGCAACCACCTTTGCAGCACAAATTTCCCCTTTAGAATCAACTGAAGTACGGGGTGAGCAGTTACTACAACAAGTTGAAGAGGTCATCGCCCTAACAAATAAGCCCAAAGTTAATTTGATTGGACATAGCCATGGCGGACCAACCATTCGCTATGTAGAAGCAGTTAAACCGCAATATGTGGCCTCACTGACAGGTGTGGGAGCAACATTTAGAGGTTCTAAAGTGGCAGACCAGCTTCTTGCCAATCAAGGTGGAACACAACTGCTCAGTCTAGCGGCGGATCATATTATTGGTCCTATGCTTGCTTATGGGCAAAGTAACCCTGCCTTAAAAAGTAATTTAACAGCATCACTCACCTCAATTAGCGAGCAAGGTTCCCATGTTTTTAATCAGAAATATCCAACAACAGCACTGGCTTCAGACTGTAACAAGAGCGGTGCAACATCCAGCAATGGCGTGTATTACTATTCGTGGACTGGCACGTCTCAAGTCACGAACATTCTCGATGTTGCAGACAGTGCGATCTCACTGTTGGGGCCTTTGGCCTATGGCCATTTAGACAATGATGGTTTAGTGGCACGCTGTAGTACACACTTCGGTAAAGTCATCCGTGATAACTATGACTGGAACCATCTAGATGAGGTCAATCAAGTTATGGGGCTACGTGGACTATTTAGCGCAGACCCTGTTGATGTCTATCGCCAACATGCCAATCGCTTAAAACTTCAAGGACTCTAGTTCTATTTTTCCCTTCGAATCTTTAACGTTTCGGAGGGATGTCTCCTAGAATTATCCAGTTACAAACTGTATTTCATTTAATCGGATTTCTCCACGCTCCTCCTCTCTCACCTTTATACTCATTTTGACAACTTAAATTGTCGTCATAAAAAATAAAAAATGAGGATGATCAATGAAATATGGATTATTGATAGCTGGACTGCTGTCGACCTGCGCACTTGCTGCTACACAAACGCAAGCAGCCGCTTCACAAATTAAATCAAACTACGTTGCCTCTAATTATGCAAAGACCAAATACCCTTTGGTTTTTGCACATGGTATGGGGGGCTGGATTCGAGCAGGAACCGATGAACTCGGAGTGGATTATTGGTATCAAATCTTGCCAGATTTAGCCCGTAACGGTGCAAACGCATGGGCAACACGCGTTTCTCCATTCAACACATCTGAAGTGCGTGGTGAACAACTGCTGCAACAAGTTGATGAAATCTTAGCGATTACAGGAGCACCCAAAGTCAATTTGCTTGGTCATAGTCACGGCGGACATAGTATTGCCTATGTCTCAAATGTGATGCCCAATAAAATCGCGTCTGCAACAGCCATTTCTAGTCCTTTAAAAGGCTCTCCTGTGGCGGATTTGATTATTTCCGCACAAGGTACGCCGCTAGAACAACCGCTGGTAGGCTTAATCAACTTTGGGTCCAAGGCTATTGTTTGGGCACAACAGCAAGATCCGAACTCACTTCCACATGATGCACTCGGTGCTGGTAAAAGTTTAAGTCAAGCTGGTTCTAAAGCTTTTGCACAGAAATATCCACTGGGTATGCCAAAAACAAGCTGTGGTGAAGGCTTAGCGAAAGAGAATGGGGTTTATTTTTACTCTTTCTCTGGCAACTCAACATTAACCAATATTCTTGATCCAGACTCATTATTGGGTGCGACAGGCTTACTCATGCAAGCGCCAAATGATAATGATGGCTTAGTCTCACGTTGTAGTGCCAAATATGGCAAGACCGTGCGCGATAACTATAATTGGAATCATTTAGATGTGATTAACCAGTTCTTTGGACTACGTTCTATTTTTGCTCCAGACCCTGTTGATGTTTACCGACAACACGCCAACCGATTAAAGCTTCAAGGACTCTAAAATTTAGGCATAAAAAATGCGCCATTGGGCGCATTTTTTTACTCGTGTAAAACTTAAAATTAAGCTTTAACTTTACGAGCTGGTAACTTTTCGCGAATACGTGCAGCTTTACCAGACAATTCACGTAGGTAGTAAAGTTTAGCACGACGAACGTCACCACGACGTTTCACTTCGATTTTAGCAACGATTGGAGAGTGAGTTTGGAAAACACGCTCAACACCAACACCGCTAGAAATTTTACGTACTGTGAACGCAGAGTTCAAGCCACGGTTTTTCTTCGCGATTACAACACCTTCAAATGCCTGAAGACGCTCACGGTCACCCTCTTTTACTTTAACCTGAACGATAACTGTATCGCCTGGTGCAAAAGCTGGGATGTCTTGTTTAAGCTGTGCATTTTCAACAGCTTGTACTAAAGGATGCTTACCGCTCATGGGGTATCTCCAATATGTGCGGGTCAGAAGAGGTCTGATATCCGCTGGGTATAGAGGCTAAATCGCATAGACCCGATTATCTTTCTCTTTATGCTTGACCACTTCAATGCACAAAGAGCCTATTAAAAGAATACTCTGAATTAAGTATTCAAATCTGTTAGCCATTTCTTTTGCTGCTTCGTCAACTCCACATTGTCCACCAACTCAGGTCGGCGTTGTTGTGTTCGTTGATAACGCTGCAAAAACCGCCATTTCTCAATATTGGCATGATGTCCCGACTTTAAGACTTCAGGGACATCCAAACCTTCAAAATGGTCTGGCTTGGTATATTGTGGGCAGTCCAAAAGACCATCCACAAATGAGTCTTGCACATGAGACTGTTCATCAGACATTGCACCCGGGAGTCTCCGAATAATACTGTCTAATAAAACCATCGCAGGAAGCTCACCACCCGATAAAACGTAATCCCCTATGGACCATTCCTGATCAACATATTTTTGGATCAAACGTTCATCGACTCCTTCATAACGACCACACAACACAATCAATCCATCATATTCGACAAACTGTTGTACTGCAGGCTCATTTAAGGTTTTTCCTTGCGGTGACATATACACCACAGGAACATGAACTGCACCTGCTTGCATGGCAAGCGCTTTGGCATGTTGAATTGCTTTTGCCAGAGGCTCAGCCATCATCACCATACCAGGACCACCACCAAATGGACGTTCATCCACTCGCTTGTAGTTGCCCTCAGCATAATCACGAGGATTAATACAAGTCACTTGTACTAAATCACTTTTTGCTGCACGCCCGCTAATACCGTAGGCTGTAATCGCTTCAAACATTTCAGGAAAAAGCGTAATGACTGCAAAAAACATCGCAGACTCCCGTATTTCCAAAAATAATTAGTAATCTACGCCCCAATTAACGTAGATACGACCAGCTTCGAGATCAACGCGTTGCACCACATCTTTATGCCATGGAATCATACGCTCTTCAGCATCAACGCTGTCTGGTGTTGCGTGAACCACCATCACATCATTGGCGCCTGTCTCAAACATTTCATGGATTTTTCCGAGATTTACTTCTTGTTCTTCATCATCCAAACCTAACACTGTTAAGCCTTTCAAATCTGACCAGTAAAACTCATCCATTCCTGCTTTAGGAAGTTGCGCTTTTGAAATCCAGACATTTGCGCCAACTAAGTTATCTGCTGCAGTGCGATCAATGACGCCTTTGAGCGAAACAACTAAGCCTTTACCATGCGGTTTCCAACGTTTTACATCTATGGTTTGCCAACCTGCTTTGGTTTCAATGTACCAAGGCAGATAGTCAAAGATGTTGCTCATCGGTTCTGTATTGGAATAGATCCAGAGCCACCCATTTAATCCATATGCTGAACGTAACTGTCCAATCTGAATACGATCTTCGGGAACATTCTGTGTTGGTGTCATGGGCTACCTACTACTTAATTAGCAAAAATTATGCAGTAGCTGCAGCTTTCTTAGCTTGAGCAGCTAAAGAAGCAACACGTTCAGATGGTTGAGCACCTTGAGCAACCCAGTGTGCAAAACGGTCAGCATCTAAACGAAGTTTTTCTGCTTTACCTTGAGCTGTTGGGTTGAAGAAACCAATACGTTCGATGAAACGACCGTCACGTGCATTACGGCTATCAGTTACAATAACTTGATAGAACGGACGTTTTTTAGCACCACCGCGTGCAAGACGAATAACTACCATGATACAACCTTATAGTTTTTACGGATTATCCCTGCCCCGACCACCGGAACATTTCAAACCCCTTTCATAGAGGGCAATATTTTACGTTATCTTTGCTGTGAAAGAAAGATTAAAATTTGTTTATCCACAGTTTTGAATTTGGATTTTATCTGCCGTCCCAGTTGGATGTGTCACTTAGGGCACAAGTCGATGCACCTTTAGTCCAGCATTTTTCCCCGCGGTGATTCACAATACTAACCCCATCATTTTCCTGAATGGTTCCATCAATGGGAGTGGCTGTTAATGTCCATGTATTTGCTGCAACATCTGTTAAAGATACTTCATACAATGGATCACTATCTTGAGGAATTTCAAGATTATCGTTTGCATTAAGTGTATAACCTAATGTTTCCAATGTGATCGGGTTACCATTCGCCAATAAAAACCTAAAGTTGGATACTTTATAACGCTGAATTTGGTTAGCTAGGGCAACCAGTTCAGCCTGAGCTTCTACACGCTTTGTTTTTCGTACATGCTCTTGATAGGAAGGATATGCGATAGCAGCCAAGATACCAATAATTGCAACCACAATCATGAGTTCAATAAGCGTAAATCCTTTATTCATTTACCACTCCTCACTACCATTCGCGGTACTGCCACAACTCTCAAAATCAACATTTGCTGTAGTTTTATTCTTACAACGCATCCCTGTACTTGTAAGTAGCATCGTATAATTTTTATCGTCCGAACTCACAGCTTGAATTGCCCAATTCCGACCTGCAGCATCATCATCTGTTAACTCTAAATCTGGATCATTTCCATCTCTGATCGTCAATGTATATTTAATCGCAGAGCCAGTTGCTCCCACAGGTAATACTGCACTTGTAGTCGTAAATCCTCGATAACTAAAATTACGCGCTTTATGCCGATCTAACAAAGTAGCTAATCGCTGTATCTCTTGTTGTGCCTGACTGGCTGCCGCGCGTCGTACATACTCTTGGTATGACGGTATAGCAATTGCTGCGAAAATCGCAACAATTACTACAACAACCATTAGTTCAATCAATGTAAATCCAGAGGACTTTATTATTTTTTTCATAGTTCCTCCTTAAATTAACGTCGATCGTACCAACGCTGAGGAATCAGTTTATTCCCAGTATTGTAACGTTTATCTAAAATAGCATTGCCCGTAACCCCTGATGTATCTACGTTTGCAACAATAAGTCGTTGCATCCCACTACCATCACCTGCACCAACAGCACCACCGACGATACCTGCTCCCATACTTAGCCTATAAGAAGTAGATGTTCCACCATTACATTGCCCATACGGCATACAGAATAAAGTCATGAAGCTTTCACCCTTTACACCAGCTCCACAATCTCCAGACATTCCATTTCGACTTCCATCAAAAGTGGTTACAAACATGTCATTATTGATAACCAATGGTGTAGACATCACCTTCTCACTCTGTACTAAAGTGGACTTAAATAAGTAGTACCAACCCTGAGTTAAGTCATAAGGCGCTCTATAAGAGGTAATAGCAAATCTATTGGTATTATCAAGTGCAACGAGTTGATTAATAAGAGTGTTTCCAACATTACTACTCTCATTCAACAACGTTACACCTAATGTATTTAATTTATTAGGAGCTGTCCCTGTTGCTGTAACAACATATGCATTCGAACTCGTCAAATTAAATAAATCACTTCTGGCTACGTCTTTATCATATAAGTTAAAAACACCATCGTGTTTATAATTGGTACTTGTACTATATTCCGCGAGAGGTTGACTTCGGTTTCCACTACCAATTGATACAACACCAAAAATTGTTCCACCTTCTGAATATGTGGAGAAACTAGGCATTTCGTAGAAACGTGGACTATATATGCCATTGTTTAAATTAAGAACTCTTGTAGGCTGTTTGGCAAATAATGCTGTGTTGGTACCAGCTTTATTATTTAAATCGATACGCCAAACTTGACCACCTAAGTCACCAAAGTATAAGTGATCAGTTAATCCATCAGAGTCTCGATCTACAGCTTTAATCTGACTCACCACACTATATTTCATGTCCACATCATAAGAACTGGCTATACCAGTCGTTGGAGCATAAGTCGGGCCAGGGTTTGCTGTTGTTGGTGATGTATGCACTGTTGCATTCGCACTCGCCCACCACAATAAACTACCATCAAGCGCATCAAACATATACACACCAGAACCAATCTTATTGGTTTGAGCATAGTCATTATATTCATAACCACGGTAATATTTGATTTTTGCTTGTTTCGCTGCACGCTCTGCCGCTGTCGTCTCTGGCATACTAGTAATGGATGTTGGTAACCCTTCAGCATCATAACCTCCACCTACTAGCATGACGAGTTTTTTGGTTCCTTTCCAATTAATCCAAGTCAATGTAGGCTTAGACCAACTTTGCCCCATACACGCAAGTGGATTAGCACTCGAACACTGACTTAATGCAGGCGGGGTTATAGTAAATTTAAGTTTTGGATTATTGATATCAGCTAAGTCCAACGCATAATAATTACGTCCCCCCATACGTAAACCACCATAAACAATCTGTTTACCTGATCGACTATTTAAACCCGCCCCAACAGTTAACATATCATCTGCCGCATTGACATATTCAGTGTAAGAAGTCCAAGGCCCATCAACCCCATAATACAACTTATCCATTCCACCAATCGTGGTATCAAAGTTTAACAATGCATCCTTTTGGTTTTCCACCATACTATTCGGTAAAAATGCGAATTTTTCTTCTCCAGTATCTGCATCAACTATATGCAAAACACCTTGCGTGGTTCCAAATAAAATATAGTCATCTCGCTCTTCAGAACCTATGACACCATTTTCATATGTCACTTTCCCTTGATTTGTAAGAAGCAATGGTGAAGAATGCATTACAGCACCTACCTGACGCAACTCCTCCGCTTGAGCAATCGACGTATTTGTAATGGTTTGAGGTTCTTTGGCATTTACACGATAACCAAGCAATGATAATAGATATCCTCTAGCTGGATCAGTACTATTAACCAAAGTTAAATCCAACGCTCTTAATGTAGTTGCGTCCAAATATTCATTATTTGTTGCTGTTGCAGGTCTATCGGTTAATATTTTGCGCTGTATTGCACCATTCGTATTTGAACGTAGTTTTAACCGTGATTTGACACCACCAACCAATCTATTTTTATTGCTACCAAGAATGGATTCATCATCCTGATTTACACCCGTAACTGGATCGGCAGACCATAAATCGTAGTTATCACCAATTTTACCTTGGCTATTGACGAAAATATCATCGTTTTTATCAACCAACGTACCTGTACTAGTAACTTTATACTTCTTCAGGTTACCCGCCCATAATTGATAGCTCTTATCAGGGGTTGGTTGGAACTGTGGATAATACGCATAATTTTGCAATGCAGCAGGATTTAATTGATCATTTGGGATCGTTGATGTTCCTGTTGTTACAGCTGGAATTTCTGTTGACAAATTATTAATAAAATCGTTTACGCTATCAATAACGTCTTGAGAACTTGTCCCCGCATACCAACCACCTTGACCGCGAATACCCCAACGTGCTGCACGTTTTTCGTTATTATCATCATTCACCGTGCCTAGTAATGCGATATTTTCTTCTTCAGATAAATTTTTATTATAAGAAGGGATTGAGTTATAAGCTGAGCCAAATCCAACAACAGCTGTTTTGAGTTTTAAATCGCGTGGGTTAGCATTGGTTGTTTGATTCAAGATACGCGTACTAAATTTTTCTACACAGTCCCATCCACCGCTTGAATCAGAACAGGTAAACGCACTACTTCCAGCTAACGCAGTTTGCATTAAACTCTGTGCCGAATTATTCCCATTTGGCACACCATCGGTTAGTACATAAATACCTTGACCACTACACTGCTTAGTCTCTGCATCTGGCTCTAACTGTGCAGATAAAGAGGTTGGCATTTTATATTTTGAGTAATCAGTTGCTAATACGCCACTACCCGCAGCATATTGTCCAGATGCCGAATTAGTCGCAGAATAATAACATGTTGCAGAAAAAGAACCATTACTTGCGACTAAATTACACGATTGTGCTCCATAAGTTCGAGCAACCGATGAATAACGATTACCATTATAATTACAAGTAGAACCAGTAAGCCCACTACACTCATACCAATAACTATTATAATATGCATATCTATTACGATTTGAAGTAGATGTACCCAACATATACGCAGCAGCTTCTGCATACGCATTCGCTGTTGGTGTACCGCCATTAGCCTCAAGATTCGCTACTTCTGTCATTAGGCTTTTACGATGTGTTTCAGAAGCTAAGGTTGTTTCAGTATCTAAACCTAACCTTTGAACAGGAATACGAACTTGTCCACGAGTACCATCGCCATTAATTGAATAGGTTGTCAATCCAAGAAATTTATCTTTACCAATGGCATTAGCACCATATAAAAGTTGATACATTGCATCTTTAACCAAAGTTAAACGATCCCAAAAAACTGCATTACCTGAACTAGAGTAATAAAATATATTTCCAGAAATATCTTGCGTAGAGTATCCAGACGGTGCCGATGTTCTCGTTGTTTGTAATGTACAGTCTGAAATGTTTACAGAACCATCTATCCCACAAGACAAATATCTCCAATTTCCAGACACTAGAACTCTTTTAAAATAGTAGGTTCTACTTTCTCGTCTACATCCTACTTTTGTATACGATATCCCATTTTCACTAAAGCTTTCGGTTCTACGGTTACTGCTACTACAACTTGTATATTCAATGTTATTTGCATCATGATAATCCATACTTCCCGAAATATCTAAAACAAACATCAAAGAGATATTTCCCGAGCGTGCTTGTTGATAAATCTCAATATCACTCGCATATGAAGCAGTTGCACTAAACACAAATCCTGTCATAAGAGCTGATAAGCTCATAGCCAATGCTTTCTTTAAAGGATGAGCTATAAGTTGTTCTTTCTTTCTAATTTTCATTTCATTCACCCTTAAAGAAATGCCTGACCTAACGTATATTCAGTGACATGTGTTGTAAAAGGCACATTTAAATCCGATAGACAATTTGCTACACCATTCGTCGAACTATTACTAATATGGCTATCTAAACAGTCATCAATATCATCTGTATCTGCTGAAGCGAGTGTGGGCATCAGTGAAGTCGTATTCACAATTACTCGATCTGTTTTTTGAATTTTAGATAGTTCTTCATCCGTGCCACGAACTGAGTCTTGGAATGGCGTAGATGATACCGAATTTGTAAAACTTACAGATACTTGAGTCATGACAGCTCTACGTTCGCTGGTAAAAAAGTTTGCAGTATTCGCTCCTGTTCGACAGAAGCCACTCACTCCTTGATCCGTATTCACGATATTTCCACTGTCATTCACATAGACCATACTCGCTTGCGACAAAGTAAAGAATTGAGCTCGGCTGCCTCTATAACAAAACACTAACTCTTTACCTTTGTTTTCAGGACCTCTAATAAAGCCAAACATGCCATCAGCTGCTAAACTGCGTAATAAATTATTTGTGTCTTCAACGTTAAACGTTGCAGCATCAGAGTTTTGAATCATGAGTTGTTGAGCTTGGCTATTGGTTGCAATATTTAATGACACCATACTTTGACGAATAGCCAATGTACCAATAATAGTGATCGCCAATAAAAGAATTAATACGACGATGAGTGTCGAGCCATGTTGTTGTCTAATCATCACTCTCTCTCCCCTAACGCATTACGTATTGCAACCTCTTGAGTCACGACCTGACGAATAAAACCTTGCGGGTTCCCATTCGCTCCAATTGCTACGTTTTGATCTAACACGACAAAAGCATTGTTTTGTGCTGTCGACACATCTTGACCCGTAGACTGGCCTGAGCGTGCGAGCACACCTAAACTCACCCCTAAAATACGCGGTTTAGTCCCTGTCAATGCCATATATTCGTGAATACCGATATATCGACGGTTACCATTAGCATTACTCACATTCAGCAATACACGAAAATGATCAACGCGCTTCATAATGATTTCACCAGCATCACCATAGCGAGCAAGATTGGTGTCACTATAGTTACCAGCATCACATGCTAAAGCTAAAGGGTTCCCCTCCCCAGCTCCCGCATTTGCATCTACCCGCAAAAAATAACGCTGAATAACAATACGATCTACTGTCGTGATTTCACGCCCTTCACAATCAAAACCACCTATTTGTGCAGGCTTATACTGAATTACAAGTTGATCACTGTTTTGAGTTACATTCGATGCACCAGTCCACGCATTATTGCTACCCACTGCATCACCATTACTTCGGCTTAGTAAAGTAGCATTCACATTTGTTCGAATTCCTGTAGGCAGATTGGATTGACTCAAAACAACACCTCCATGAAGTAAGGCATCATTCATCGCAGCTTCAACAGTATTCAGATTGGCTAATCTAAGATCCTGAGTTATATAGTTAAGCCCAAAATTTGCATTGTCTTGTAAATCCGCCATTCCTTGTTGTACTTGACTACTTTTCACCCCTGTCAAAAACAACATTGCTGCTGCTGCAACCACAATCAGCCCAAGAGCTAGAGCAATCATGAGTTCAATAAGTGTAAAGCCTTTTTGTATTTTCATTAGTAGGCCTCCATGACTACACAAGTTGATTCATTACGGTAAGCACCCGCTGTGGTACAGTTATTTAAACCATCCGCATTGGTTGCCGCAGTGTCCCCCCATGCAACATAAATGCATCTCCGCCCATTACTCACCTCTGGGCAAGCAAACATATTGACTGTCATCCCCACTCGTTGAGCAGATAAATTTGTAAGTGCAGCATCAAAACGTGCCATTTGTGTTGGCGTACAAAATGCTGTGTAACAATTCGGATTGGTGATATTGGTCGCATTTCCCGCAATAGCCGCAGTATACACATCCAACTGGTCACGATTAACACGAATTTTCTCAGCTAAATCACGTGCCAAATTAATTGCTTGTACACGGTTAGCCCCCTCACTAGATGCCTCAATTGCTCGATATTGCAACGCTACAAAACCAAGCACACCAACTGCAAGAATAAGTAAGGCAACCAATACTTCTATTAACCCAACACCTGCTTGCTTTTTTATAGTTATCATGAACAATCCCCTTCAACGATCTGCTGGATCGCCCCCATTTTAGATATCGTGACCATTCTGGAATATTTAGGATCAGAAGATGCATCACAAATTTCAAAACTCGTATCTGTGGCAATAATTTGATTTGCTGCTGGATCTTTCACTAGCCCTGTCGGCATAAAAACTATTTCTGTCGCCCGACCAGTCTTTAAACTCGACTTACCGACTGGCATCCAATTCAACGTATCGTCAGTATTTTCATCCGTAGACAATAATTCAACTGTAATTTCTCTGCGCTCTAAAGCAGCTTTTGCTCTTGCCTGATTTAAAGTAGCAACCAATTCTTTTGTACTTTTGTTTAAATTTTGGCGCTGTAACATATCCCCGAAAGAAGGAGCGGCCATCATCGCGATAATTGCCATAATCGCAATCGTCACCATCAGCTCAATTAAGGTGAACCCTTTATGTTTATTTTGCATACTCCCTCCCCAAGGCAACAAAACTTTACCCTATTTAAAATCATATTCTAATTCTTTACACAATCAGCACAATACAGGATAAAAGGCATAAAAAAACAGATGATTGCCAATTTACAATCATCTGTCAATTTTTCAATAAAATTAGAATGTTAACCAATCCACCTTTTAGGCTTGAGTTACCGCAATACGTAACTCTTTTGGCAAACTAAAGGTAATATTTTCTTCCGTTCCAGCAAGTTCTTGTGGTGGCGTTGCACCCCAATCTTGTAATCGTTGAATCACTTGCTTAATTAAAATTTCAGGTGCAGATGCACCCGCTGTGACGCCAACCTTGGCGATATTTTCAAACCATGCCTGCTGAAGTTCATCTGCATTATCGACCAAATAAGCGGCTTTACCCATTCGCTCGGCCAATTCTCGTAAACGATTCGAATTCGATGAGTTTGGCGAACCGACCACCAACACCACATCACATTGGATTGCTAAATCACGCACCGCATCTTGACGGTTTTGGGTGGCATAGCAAATGTCATCTTTACGCGGCCCTTGAATCTCAGGAAATTTCGCCCGTAAAGCATCAATCACTTTTGCAGTATCATCGATCGATAAGGTGGTTTGAGTAACAAAAGCCACGCGCTCAGGATGATGCACTTGAAGCTCGGCCACGTCTTGTTCATCTTCAACCAAATAAATCGCACCACCATTTTTCAGGTCATATTGCCCCATGGTACCTTCAACTTCAGGGTGGCCTTCATGACCAATTAAGATAGCCTCAACCCCCTCACGGGCATATTTAGTAACTTCAATATGAACCTTGGTCACCAATGGACAGGTTGCATCAAAAACTTTTAAACCACGACGCTCGGCTTCGATCTGTACTGCTTTAGAAACGCCATGCGCACTAAAAATTACAATATTGTCATCGGGGACTTCATCCAATTCATCGACAAAAATTGCACCTCGTTGACGTAAATCGTCCACAACAAATTTATTGTGTACCACTTCATGTCGTACATAAATGGGTGGATTAAAGCACTCAAGCGCACGATTTACGATGGCAATCGCACGGTCAACACCTGCACAAAAACCACGTGGATTGGCCAATACAATTTCCATATGTTCCTCGATACCACTTTTCAATCAGCGGAAACTAATAAAATAAATGCAAACAAAGTGACGCCTTGCTATTTCGTTTAAACCTTGTCTGCTCTAAAATAGAGAAGATATTTTATCATATCAGGAAAAATATCATGTCGGGTCTCTTGTTTGTCGTTTCTGCAGCTTCAGGAACAGGCAAAACATCCCTCGTAAAAGCCCTCCTTGACCGTGTAACGAATCTTCACGTTTCTGTTTCTCATACTACACGTGGGCAACGTCCCGGCGAACTTGATGGTGTACATTACCATTTTACCGAAAAAGACTCATTTTTGGCCTTGGTTGAACAAGGTGGTTTTATTGAATACGCCGAAGTCTTTGGTAATTACTACGGTACAGCTCAAGCTACAGTAAAAGAACAACTGGCGAAAGGTCATGATGTCCTACTTGAAATTGACTGGCAAGGCGCACAGCAAGTGCGTAAGCTTTTTCCTGACTCTAAACAAATTTTCATTTTACCACCAAGCCAGTTTGATCTGCGTCAACGTCTGTCTAACCGTGGTACAGACTCGGTTGAAGTGATTGAGCGTCGTTTAGGCTGTGCAGTTGAAGACATGCAACAATATGTCAACTTTGACTATGTGATTATTAATGATGATTTTAATAAGGCTTTGCACGATCTTGAGTCTGTGATTATTGCCAATCGTTTAGTCATTACACAGCAAGCGAGCCGTCATCAGAAAATGATTTCTGAGCTGATCAGCCCTGTTGAAAAGTGATTAAAACTTGAGTCTACAGACAAAGCGCCTTATACTGCATAGTCTGTTTAATTTTAGCCTTTGTAACGAGAACTCTTATGGCACGCGTAACCGTTGAAGATTGTTTAGACCATGTAGACAACCGCTTTGAGCTTGTACTAGTGGCAAGCAAACGCGCGCGTCAATTGGCACGTCAAGGCATTGAACCTACTGTTGAGTGGGACAATGACAAACCGACTGTTGTTGCATTACGTGAAATCGCAATCGGTCATGTTTCTAAAGATATTTTGAAACAACGCGACCAAGACTACCAAACTTCGAGTCTTGATCTTGCACTGTCTGCAAACAATTTGAATTTAGATGGTTTTTCTTTCCAATAAGAAAAATTTATCGTTTAAAAGCCTAGTTTTTAACTAGGCTTTTTTATTGGATAACTTTTATATTTATCCAATACACGTTATAACTAGAAGATAGGATTCATCGTGGTTTAGGTGTATCTTTTTTGCTTTTCTCTCAATGAAAAATTTGACAACTCATGCAATATGTTTTTCATTAGAGGATCAGTAAAATTTTCTTGTCATTGCTACGTCTTAAAGGTGTTTTATGCCAGGCCCAATGGTCAGTCAAGCTAAACAACAGCTCAAAACTATTATCGATGCTTACTTAACTGAAAGCGACGTCGAGCGAGTGCTTGCGGCCTGTGATTATGCGGATATTGCCCATGATGGTATTACCCGTAAAAGTGGCGAACCCTATATTTTACACCCGATTGCGGTCAGCTGTATTTTAGCGCATATGCGTCTAGATGCCGAAACCCTGATGGCGGCACTTTTACATGATGTGATTGAAGACACAGACTTTAGCAAAGAAGATATTGCAGAAAAATTTGGCAAAACCGTCGCCGAACTGGTCGATGGCGTCACCAAACTCAGCCAATCCAGCGATAAAGAATATAATAAAGCCGCTTCTTTCCGAAAAATTCTGCAAGCCACACTACAAGACCCACGTGTCATTATTATTAAACTGGCTGATCGCTATCACAACATGACCACCTTGGATGCATTGCGTCCTGATAAGCGTGCGCGTATTGCCCAAGAAACCTTTGATATTTTTGTCCCAATGGCACGTATTGTTGGCATGAATGAGATGGGCGATAACCTCGAACATTTGTGTTATCAAAATCTTGATCTCGACATGTATAACAATGTCCAAGAAGCCCTTCTCCAAACCAAACCCAAACGCTGTGAATATCAAAGCAAATGGGAAAATAATCTGACCGAGCTATTAAAAACCCATCAAATTCCAGGGCGAATTAAAAAGAAAAATAATAATATCGAACTGTTACGACACTTTGTAAAAAATGACATTGATCTACATGAACTTACGCATAGTCACGCCTTTGAAATTATTCTAAATAGTATTGCTGACTGTGACCGCTTAGCCGATGTGTTGCGAGAGAGTTTTCAAGTTTTACACTTTGCAGACCATATTCGTAAACCACTCCCAGGTGGTAACCAATCGCTACTACTACGTTTAAAAGGTGAAAACACAACCTTATCAGTCACCATTCAAACCGAGCTGATGCGCAAAGCGGCGCGTTTTGGTGTAGTCCTAGGCGACAGTGCTCCGCAAGCTTGCCGCTCTGCGATTCAAGCCTCGATGCAGAACTTAAATGTCTTGATTGATGGTGCCTGTGCCAAAACCACTTTTAGTGAATTACTCGATTATTTACACCAAGAGAAAATTTGGGTGTATACACCACAAGGTCATTTACACGAATTACCGCAAGGTGCAACAGTCGTCGATTTTGCCTACTCTGCCAGCTTATTTTTAGGGAACCATGCGGTAGGTGCGAAAATCAATGGGGAGACCAAGCCACTTTCTACGCCATTGCACAGTGGGCAGGTGATTGAAGTGATCACCGATGTCTTAGCCACCCCCAATCCGGATTGGCTCAGCTTCGTCAACACACAAAAAGCCCGTCGTGCTTTGCAAAATATTTTGCGCGATCAAGACATAGAAGAACAACGCCTTGTTGGACAACAAGCTTTAAATCGCGCTTTAAAACTATTCAATGTATCCATTAAAGATTTAACCGAATCAGACTGGTTAGAGCTTTTACAATGGCGACATATCGAAAGTAAAGACCAATTATTTGAGCAAATTGCCGTGGGTGATTTACTGCCGCAATTGGTTGCGAATCATTTGTTTGCGCATGACCAAAGTGCACAAGAGTCTGATCGACTGATTCAAGGTACTGAAGGAGTCGATGTTAAATATGCACATTGCTGCAATCCTGTACTCGGCGACCCAATTCAAGGGCACTTATCCCGTCGTGGTCTGATTGTCCATCGTGCGCGTTGTCATAACCTCTTACATGAACAACATCTACATCCTGAAAACATCATGCCGTTGCAGTGGACCAATGAGAACGAAGAAGAAATTAGTTTCACTGCATATTTATTGATTAACATGGCCATGGATGACGAACAAATTTCAGACCTAATTTATCAATGTCGTAAAGAAAAAATTGGGGTCGAAATGGTGCGTAATCAAGACGACAAGACTTATGTCAATGTTGTGGTACACAATCGCAAGCAAATTGCAAAAATCATTCGCGATCTACGCATGCATTTTGGCTTCCCACGTATCAGTCGATTAGCTCAACCAGTGAGCATTGCGGAAACATCGATTGCGAGTTAATTGTTTAAATCCACACATTTTAATGCCAATCTAGGCTATGATTGATGGTGAATATAATAGGAGAACACGATGTCCCGCCAAGTAATTCATACTGAAAATGCCCCTGCTGCGATCGGTACTTATTCGCAAGCAATCTTAGTTGGCAATACACTTTACCTTTCTGGTCAGATCGGTTTAGACCCATACAGTATGGAGTTGGTTGAAGGCATTGAAGCACAAATTCGCCGTGTATTTGATAACTTAAAAGCTGTCTGTGAAGCCGCTGGTGGAACACTGGCTGATATCGCGAAGTTGAATATTTTCTTAACCGATCTTTCAAACTTCCAGTTGGTAAACCAAATTATGGGTGAATATTTTGCACAACCTTACCCAGCACGCGCAGCGCTCGGTGTGGCAAGCCTACCTAAAAATGCATTGGTTGAGATGGATGGTATTGTGATTATTAATCAATAAGTTATATTGTTTAAGAAAAAGCCACCGATTGAGTGGCTTTTTTTTATCCAAAACTCCAATAAAGACAAATGAAATTTCAAATGATTTCTATTGACAAACGATAACAATTATCAATAATATCACTTATCTTATTTCTTTCATGTGGCTTGCTGAAATGTACGTGTGCTTATGCCGTGGTATTACAGATCAAGATATTAAAGACGCTGTTGAAAATGGTGCGGGTAGTTATCGTGAAATTCGCGAGATGCTCGACCTCGGCACATGCTGTGGTCGCTGTGCACCAGAAGCACGCTCAATCATCAGTGCTGAAGTCTCTGCTATTGCATCACGCTTAGCCATTGCTGCCTAGATACTTGATTCATTTCTTGAATAACCATAATTATAAACTTACTCTTTATGAGTAACTCCTCCCCCGCTTATGACTCTAGGCGGGTTTTCTTTTTTAAATGTCTCAAAATAAAATTTGCATCCCGCATGCTTTTGATTGCGATTTTCATTTGCTGTTCTATAAATTACTCGCCAAAAACCACTTTGTTGTTTAAGATATTTCTCATAAGTTATTGATATTATTTTTTAAGCCGCAGTTTGAATGGAGCTTTATCATGAAAGGCAATCGTGATGTAATTAATCAGTTAAATCAGGTGCTTTATCATCATTTAACTGCCATTAACCAAAATTTCCTACATTCTCGTATGTTTAATGACTGGGGGATTGAGCAACTCGGTTCAGCTGAATATAAAGAATCGATTCGCCAAATGAAGCATGCTGACAAAATCATTGAGCGCATTCTTTTTTTAGAAGGTCTACCAAACTTACAACACTTGGGTAAACTCTACATCGGCCAACATACTGTTGAAGTATTAAGTTGCGATGTCCGTAAAACCAAAGAGAACATTGAATCCATTCAAGCCGCTGTTAAGCTTTCCGAAGAACAACTGGACTATGTTACTCGAGATCTTGTGCAAGAAATCTTAGAAAAAGAAGAAGAGTGGTTAGACTGGACGACCACACAGCTCGATTTAGTTGAAACCGTCGGTATAGAAAATTATATTCAGAGTCAAATTTAAGACTTTTCTATCATTTAAAAAAACCTGTATATGCAGGTTTTTTTATTATAGTTTTAGGTTTATTTCCAAGGGCGAAGATCAACAATTTTAATCACTTCGCCTTTTTCTTTATTGATTAAAACTGTCATATCAACAGCATTCGCTTTTAAAGGAACAAAACCAGTCGCTTGTGGATATTTTGATAAAATACTATCTACTTGTTGCACATCATTATACTGATTGAGTTCCTTCAAATCTTGAGCATTTTTTTGAATATTCCGTTTTACAGCGTTAAATTTTACATATCGATCCGGTTGTTTAGCTAAAGTTAGACCAAAAGCAGCATTAAACATATCATTTTGTTTTTGTTCATCATTATTTGAAATTAGCACACCAACATATTTAGGACCTGTCCACGCAGAATATTGATATTCAGCTTTAACTTTTACATTGGGCTGTTTTTGTATATCATTGTTACGAATAACTTCTATACGATCAACAGAGTGAACCAACCACACAGGGCGACCTTGAGCAATAGTATAAATACCATAATAAAGTGCAGCGACCTGAATCAAAATAATTACACTTAAGTCAAATTTAAGTGTCTTTTTATCTTCTTTATATACTAACAATCCTAGCATTGGTCCAATGATGCTATCAATTGCTAGCATCATTAAAAAGATATGAGTCACACCTACAGCTTTTGCCAATGGCGCTGGATACCAAACAAAAAAAACTAAACTAAACGCGATTAAGGTAATGAATAAAGAAACTGTTAAATGGAAAATAAAAAATTTAATTCGTTTAGACATTTATTCAACCAAAAATAGAAATAAAAACGCATCTAAAAGACGCGTTTTTATTTTATGCTAAATTACTTACATTCAGAAGGAACATATTTAGCTGGCATAGAGCCTAATGCAGCTGCACCCAAACCTCTAGCTGTTGCAGATGATTTAGTAAGGGAAGTACACGCCCAATCAATTGTTCCACCAACAGTTGATGTAGCTAATGCAACCTTATTAATAAACGGCGTAAACAAAATTGTTTTATTTTGTGCATCAGTAGGCAAGCCCGAAGCAGCCGCATTTGCTGTACTTGCTGAAGTTACAGTTATTACACCAGAAGCAGGAGTAATTACAACAGAGTTTACGTATTTAGATGCAATTGTACCTGCAGTTTGCTCAGCAGCAAGAGTTGTTGCCGCAGTTGTCACACCAGTCATTCCGTTACTTGAATAACCTTCTGTTACTGCTGCTTTCGCACTAGCAGCAGCACTTAACATTTCTGTAACTTTTGAACGAACCGTATAGTTCTGATAGGCAGGTACAGCAATCGCAGCAAGAATACCGATAATTGCAACAACGATCATTAATTCGATAAGGGTGAAACCCTTCTGAACTGATTTCATAACATTCTCCACAAATGTTTTGTTAATTTTTTATAAGCTTTCTAAGCTACATTGTAATTAGCATGTATTATGCCAACTTTCATTATATTTATTTTCAAATAAAAAACAGTACTTTATTTTACTATTTAAAAATTTATTTCCAGAAATTGTATTTTTATGTAAAAAACTGACAAATATTGTCAATTTATCTCTTTTTAGTTCAACATAATTGGAGAATTACTCAATTCATCAGCTTTGTCTTCTATTTTATTTGCATAGAATTGATTCAAAATAGTCCCAATTTGGGTTACGCCATCGACTAAAGCCTGCCGATACTGTTGCTGTGCCATTTTTTCAATAATACTTTGGCAGACCTCACCCCACACCCGCTGTGTAGTGGCTTCCTGTATCCCACGGTCAATCACAATCTCGACTTTACGCTCACACAAGTTTAAGTAAAGCAAAATACCACTATTCAACTCGGTATCCCACACACCAAGCTCAGCAAAAAGCTGTTTCGCACGTCCACGAGTATCTAAATAATAGGCTTCTCGTGCAGGCATATGCCCTTCAATCACCACTTGGATTTCACCAATGTGCCCATGTTCAGCAGCAGCTACCGCTTGTGCAATCGCATGTTGATCTTGCTGATTAAAAAAGCCCTTACTCGCTGGCATATGCAATAAATGCTTTAGCCAACGTTTAAAACTGGGTTGTACCATTTCATCTAGCTTTGGTTTAGTGACGATTTCCGTCGTTTCAGTTGTTGTTACCATGACCCTGATGCTCCTCCACCGCCGAAGCCGCCGCCCCCGCCACTATATCCCCCACCACCAAAACCGCCGCCGCCACGTCCCCCGCGTCCGCCTCCCCCGCCAGAAGAGAGAAAGAGCTGAAAAATCGTTTGGGCTAAGGTCGTAATGAGTAAAAAGAAAATCCCGCCACCAATGAGTAAGCTGGTGATTAAGCCTGCTCCATTGACCAAGCCTGCCACGATGCCTGCAACTGCAGCCGTCGAGGCACTTAAACGCTTCCCCACCACAAATGAGCCAATTGCGCCAGCAATTAAGATAAATATAGCCGTACTAAAGGTTTTACTTTTGGCTTCCTGCTCTCGAATAGCTTGGTCTTGGCGTTCTTGTAGTTCTTGCGCCGCTTGGGCTGCAACTTCAGGATCAAGATATAAAATCCGTTCAATTTCAGAAAGCCCCGCATTGATCCCTTGAGCATACTGAGCTTGTTTAAAATATGGTGTGATTTGTTGGTTAATAATGCGATTCGCAATAATGTCAGGGATGACTCCTTCCAAACCATAACCCGTAAGAATCTGCATACGCCGGTCATTAACGGCAATTGCGATCAGCAAACCGTTGTCCTGCTTTGCTGAACCGAGCTGCCATTGGTCTGCAATACGCATGGCAAAACCAAAAATATCCTCTTGACCTGTGGTCGGGACAATCACTACGCCTATTTGTGCCTTTCGTGTGTCATGCAAGGCACGAATTTTTTGGCCAATGGCTTGCTTATCTTCAGCACTTAAAATATGTGCTTGATCGATCACGGGTTCATTTAAGGTTGGTAACGCCCGTATCGATTCACCTTCTGCCATATCATTGGCAACGGACGGCTGTGACACGGCATCAGTATTTGTCGAGCTTACATTATTGGAACTCTCCGCTTGCTGACCTTGAATCATCTTTCCAGCAACAACTGTTTCCTCAGCACCATCTGTTGCTGTAGCAACCTCTGCCCATGTTAACGAACTTAGACAGAGCAGTCCTGATAAAATGAATGCAAGGATCCATTTATACGAAAACGGTAAGAACTGCTGCTGTCCTATCATTCATTCACCTATGGTTACAATTACTTTAAATCACCGCTAGTTAAATGACACTGTTGGTGCCTTTTGCGCACTTTGCTCCGCACTAAAGTTTGGTTTGGTGTCCATCCCAATCACCTTCGCAGTCATGACTTGTGGGAACTGACGTGCATAGGAGTTAAAGTCTTGCACCGTGCTAATGTAGCGATTACGCGCCACAGCAATACGGTTTTCGGTACCTTCGAGCTGAACCTGTAAATCACGAAATTGTTCATTGGCTTTTAAGTCTGGATAGTTTTCTGAGACTGCAATTAAACGCGACAATGCACCTGTCATTTGCGCTTGAGCTTCTTGATATTTTTGGAATAATGCAGGGTCTTCTAATACTTCTTTATCGACTTTTAAACCTGCCACATTGGCACGAGCCTGTGTGACCTCAGTTAGGACTTGCTCTTCATGTTTGGCATACCCCTTCACTACATTCACCAAGTTCGGCACCAAATCTGCACGGCGCTGATATTGGTTTTGTACTTCCGACCAAGCAGCTGTAACTGCCTCATCTTTGACCTGTAAGGTATTATAACCACAGCCCGATAGCGTTAACGTGCTCACAAGGGCAACAACGACAGCAGTTTTTTTCATAAAATTCATTCAGCTATCCTCTTTCTTTTGTATTTATTGCAATAACCTGATTGTAAACACATTTGATTATCCTTTTGTTGCTTTTAGTTAAAGTAGCTAAAAATGAAAGAACCGAGCGATATTCACTCGGTTTTGATTATTTATTTTTATACTTAAACTAAATAGCCGCGTGCAATTCCTGCTGAAAACCTTCGAGTTGATAGTTGTCTGCCAAACGGGTTTTCCAGTATTTCAACAGTTGGGTGTAATCAATATCTGAGGGATGAAAGTTGCTTTTGTAATAAGACAGATATTCAGGCAGCAATTGCACAAACATCTTCGCCAGCAAATACAATCCAAAGAGATTCCCACCCAATTTCGGTATACTCTTTTTACGGTCTTGTAAAAATAAACGGCTGGCCGAGTAAAAAGTTAAACTGGCAAAGCCTGTTGTTACACTACGCATGATTAAACGACGGATCTTGTCATCGCCATAAACATTTTGATAAACATCGAACGCAACCGCACGATGCTCAATTTCTTCAATGGCATGCCACACCCAGAGCTTAACCGCATCATCATCCAAGGTACTCAATACCTCAGGATGCCTTAAGATATAGCCGCCTAGCAGTGCCGTAAAATGCTCAAAAGCACAGGTGATTGCGAACTGAATTTTAGGATGCAGGTTTTTCACATCATCATCTTTACGCGCCAACCACGCCTGAAAACGGTCGAGATTATAATCATCACGGCGCCATGCAGCATTAAATGCAGTGTGTGCTTGAGAATGCATCGTCTCTTGACCAATAAATGCCGCAATCTGCGCTTGAAGATTTTCATCCTTCACTTGGTCACGTACATTGCGCACGCTATGCACAAAGAACTGCTCACCGATGGGAAAAGTTGAAGACAATGCCATCAGTAAATGCGACATGACTGGTGAATTGGCAAAATAATGCCGGCGAATGGCTTTGGGGTTGAATTGCAAACGTCGAATTGTAATACCCTGAGCTTTTGGACGATGTTGATATAATTTTTCTGTCGTCACTTGAGTCATGTCCATTTCCTAACATTTAACCGAGCGATCTTCAGTATCTGAAGTTAGAGGCCCTTCACATATGGCAAAAATGCTTAGTGCGTTTGCAAATTCATCCATTTTTATCTGACTCACCACCAGATCTTTTTCGATTTATCCCGACTCACCTCTTTCATATCATCTCAAGCAAACAGTGATCAATAAAAAACCCGCCGAAGCGGGTTTTTGTGTTGAACGATTTAGATTAAATGTCTAAATAATCCAAAATACCTTCAGCTGCTTGACGGCCTTCCCAAATCGCTGTGACAACAAGGTCTGAACCACGAACCATATCACCACCCGCAAAGATTTTCGGGTTTGAGGTTTGGAATTTATAGGTTTGCTGTTCAGCCGCAACTACACGACCTGAACCATCAAGATTAATATTCACATTTGTAAACCACTCCGCAGGGCTGGTACGGAAACCAAATGCCAATAAAACTGCATCTGCTGGTAAAATTTCTTCTGAACCCGGAATTGGTTCTGGACTGCGACGACCACGGCTATCAGGCTCGCCAAGTTGAGTCGTAACCACTTTCACGCCCGTGACTTTGCCATTTTCACCGACAATTTCAATCGGTTGACGGTTAAACAAAAAGTTTACACCTTCTTCTTTTGCATTTTGCACTTCACGACGTGAACCTGGCATATTTTCTTCGTCACGACGGTATGCACAGCTCACCACTTCCGCTCCCTGACGAATCGAAGTACGGTTACAGTCCATTGCAGTGTCACCACCGCCAAGAACAATCACCTTTTTGCCTTCAACACTGATGTACTCACTTGGGTCTTTTTCCCAACCTTGAGTACGGTTAACATTGGCAATCAAGAAATCCAAGGCATCATAGACACCATTTAAATCTTCACCTGCGAAGCCGCCTTTCATATAGGTATAAGTACCCATACCCATAAACACCGCATCATATTCTGTCAGAAGCTGGTCGATGGTGACATCTGTACCAATTTCAGTATTTAAACGGAATTCCACGCCCATGCCAGTGAAGATTTCACGGCGACGCTTCATCACATCTTTTTCCATTTTAAATTCTGGAATACCAAAAGTCAGTAGACCACCAATTTCAGGGCGTTTGTCGAATACAACTGGCTTAACCCCGCTACGCACCAAAATATCAGCACAGCCTAGACCCGCAGGGCCTGCACCAATGATCGCGACTTTTTTATCTGTCCACTTTACTGAAGACATATCTGGACGCCAGCCCAGTGCAAACGCAGTGTCATTGATATATTTTTCAGCGTTACCAATCGTCACTGCACCAAAACCATCGTTTAAGGTACAAGCCCCTTCACATAAACGGTCTTGCGGACAAACACGACCACACACTTCTGGCAACGTGTTGGTTTGGTGACACAGCTCTGCTGCTTGGAAAATACGGCCTTCAGCGATCAATTTTAACCAGTTTGGAATGTAGTTATGTACTGGACATTTCCATTCACAATATGGGTTACCACACCCTAAACAACGGTGGGTCTGATTTGCTGCCACTTCCGCTGTAAAAGGTTTATAAATTTCCACAAACTCTGCTTTGCGGACCTGAATCTCTTTTTTCTCTGGATCTTGGCGTGCTACATCCAGAAATTGAAAGTCATTGTTTAGGCGCTCTGCCATGTCTCTCTCCGTGGGTAGGTGCAGCCCGTTTATCTATCGTCTGCACCTGCCTATGTATCAGCAGTAGTGGAATTATTGTGGATCAGCTTGAGTGGTTTTCAACAAAGTCTGTAAGTTGGCAGCTTTCGGTTTCACCAACCAGAATTTACGACTGTAGAAATCAAACTCGTTACGGATCTTGTACGCCCAAGCACTACCAGTCTCAGCAATGTGTTCATCTAAGATACGGCTTAAGAACTCTTTATGTTCTTCCATCGATTCAGTCGAAATACGATTCAGCTCAATCAGCTCGTGGTTGTAATGATCAACGAAGTCATTATCAAGGTCAAGAACGTAAGCAAAACCGCCTGTCATACCTGCACCGAAGTTATGACCCACTTTACCAAGTACGGTCACGATACCGCCCGTCATATATTCACAACAGTGATCGCCTGCACCTTCAATTACAGCGAAAGCACCCGAGTTACGTACTGCAAAACGCTCACCTGCTGTACCTGCTGCGAACAATTTACCACCCGTTGCACCGTATAAACAGGTGTTACCAATGATTGCCGTTTCTTGGGTTTGGAAAGGCGAACCTTTTGGCGGGAAGATTGACACACGACCACCTGCCATGCCTTTACCCACGTAGTCGTTCGCATCGCCTTCTAATCGAATGTGCAAACCACCTGCGTTCCAAACACCGAGAGATTGACCCGCAGTACCCACCAAGTTCATCTTCACTGGGTGCGCTTCCATGCTGAGGTTGCCATAACGACGCGCAATCTCACCAGAAATACGAGCACCAATTGAACGGTCACAGTTACCAATGGTGAAGTGATATTCACCCGTTGTTCCTGCTTCAATCGCTGGCAACATTTCAGCCACCATTTTCTCAGCAAGCAAGCCTTTATCGAATGGAGCATTGCCTTGTACTTCACAGTACTGTGCCTTGCCTTGTGCAGAAGGATGTGACTCCAGTAATGCACTCAAATCAAGGTGCGCATGTTTCTCCGTTTCACCTGGAAGCATTTCAAGCAAATCTGTACGACCAATCAAGTCTTTTAAGCTCGAAACACCCAACGCTGCCAACCACTCACGTGTTTCTTCAGCAATGAAGGTGAAGAAGTTGATGAGCATTTGTGGCTCGCCAATATAATGTTCTTGGCGTAAATGATCTTGTTGAGTTGCAACACCCGTTGCACAGTTATTCAAGTGACAAATACGCAGGTATTTACAACCTAAAGCAATCATTGGCGTAGAACCAAAGCCAAAGCTTTCTGCACCTAAAATGGCTGCTTTCACCACATCTAGACCGGTTTTCAAACCGCCGTCGGTTTGAACACGAACTTTACCGCGCAGGTCATTGACACGAAGTGCTTGATGCGCTTCAGACAGACCTAACTCCCAAGGCGAACCTGCATGGTGAATTGAAGACAATGGAGAGGCTGCTGTACCACCGTCATAACCTGAAATGGTAATGAAGTCAGCATAGGCTTTTGCCACGCCTGCAGCAATGGTGCCTACACCCGGCTCAGACACCAGTTTCACTGAAACCATCGCTTGAGGATTGACTTGTTTTAAGTCAAAGATCAATTGTGATAAATCTTCAATTGAATAAATATCATGGTGCGGTGGCGGAGAAATTAAGGTCACGCCCGGTACTGAGTAACGTAAACGTGCAATTAAGCCATTCACTTTACCACCTGGTAATTGACCACCTTCACCCGGTTTAGCCCCTTGCGCTACTTTAATCTGCAAGACTTCAGCAGAAGTTAAATACGCAGGTGTTACACCGAAACGACCTGATGCAATCTGTTTGATTTTCGAGTTACGAATGGTACCGTAACGCGCTGGATCTTCACCACCCTCACCCGAGTTTGAACGGCCACCAATGGTGTTCATTGCAATCGCAATCGCTTCGTGTGCTTCTGGAGACAATGCACCCAATGACATGCCAGCAGAGTCGAAGCGCGGTAAAATCGCTTCTACAGACTCCACTTGATCTAGAGCAATCGAGTTGTCTGTTTTTAACTTTAATAGGTCGCGAATTGTTGCCACTGGACGGTTATTCACCAGTTCAGCATATTCTTTGAAGTCGGCATATTGACCAGAACGCACTGATTTATGCAAAGCATTGATCACGTCTGGGTTGAATGCATGGTATTCCTTGTCGAAGACAAATTTCAGCAAACCACCTTGATCGATTGGTTTACGTGCTTTCCACGCATTTTCAGCCAATTTTTTCTGATCATTTTCTAGATCAACAAAGGTTGCACCTTTAATCCGACTTGGCACACCAGTGAAGCATTTTGAAACCACTTCTTCAGACAGACCCACCGCTTCAAACAATTGACCACCGCGGTAAGATGCAACTGTTGAGATCCCCATTTTAGAGAGAACTTTCAACAAGCCTTTCTCAATCCCTTTACGAAAATTCACTTGCGCTTGGATTGGGTCACCCAATAGCTCACCTTTTGCAACCAAGTCATTGATCACGTCATAAGCAAGGTAAGGATAAATCGCAGTTGCACCAAAACCGAGAATAACCGCAAATTGGTGCGGATCACGTGCCAGCGCCGTTTCAACAATAATATTGGCATCCGTACGTAAACCGACATTAATCAGGTAGTGATGCACTGCACCAGTTGCCATCAATGCATTGGCAGGTAAGAAACCTTGGCGGATTTTCTTGTCAGACAACACCAATAAGGTTTTGCCGTCACGAATCGCTTGTGCTGCTTCTTCACAGATACGCGCAATCGCTGCTTCTAGACCTTCATCTTCCGCATAATTTAAATCGATATCTGCAATTTCATAACCTTTACGACCCAGCGTACGGATTTGATGCATTTTCGAATTTGACAGTACAGGGCTTGAAATGATCAAGCGATCCGCATGCTCAGGGCTTTGTTCAAAAACGTTTTGCTCACGCCCTAAACACGTTTCCAATGACATCACAATCGATTCACGTAATGGGTCGATTGGTGGGTTGGTGACCTGAGCAAACTGTTGACGGAAGTAATCCGATACATGACGCACTTGGCGAGACAAAACCGCCATTGGCGTATCATCACCCATTGAACCCACTGCTTCCTGACCGCTTTCAGCGATTGGGCGAAGCAATTGGTCACGCTCTTCAAAGGTCACCATAAACATTTTTTGTGATGCTTTAAGGTCGTCGCCTTTTAAGCCTTGATCACATAAATATTCTTCAAGCTCTGGACTACCTTGTACACGAACCGAGTTTTCACGTAACCATTCACGGTAAGGGCGCATTTTTTTCAAGTGCGTGCTGACATCTTTAGTGTCGAGCATTTTACCTGTGAAGGTATCAATCACTAGAATTTGACCTGGACCGACACGACCTTTAGAAATCACGTCTTCAGGCTCGTAGCCCCATACACCAATTTCAGATGCCAGTGTGATGTAACCATTTTTGGTAATCACCCAACGAGCTGGACGTAAACCATTACGGTCCAACATACAAATTGCATGACGACCATCTTGAATCACGAGACCAGCAGGACCATCCCACGCTTCCATATGCTTCGAGTTAAACTCATAGAATGCACGTAAATCGGCATCTAACGTCTCCACGTTCTGCCATGCTGGCGGAACCAACATACGCAATGCACGGAACAAGTCCATACCGCCGCCCACAAGAATTTCAAGCATGTTATCTAAACTTGAAGAATCCGAGCCAGTACGGTTCACGATTGGATTGAGCTCAGTTAAACCAGGCAATAATGGGTTTTCAAACTTTGGCGTACGCGCCATCGCCCAGTTACGGTTCGCAGTAATGGTATTAATTTCACCATTGTGTGCAAGATAGCGGAATGGCTGAGCCAAAGGCCAACGCGGCAAAGTATTGGTCGAGAAACGTTGGTGGAACACCACAATATGTGACTCAAGACGTGGATCTGCCAAGTCTGTGTAAAAATCAGCAATCGCTTCAGGCATCATCAAGCCTTTATAGCTAATCACTGTTGAACATAATGTGGTTACATAAAATGATGAGTCATTGCTAAGCTGCTGTTCTGCACGACGACGTGCCAAGAAGAGTTTACGGTTAAACTCAACTTCAGACACACCCATTGGGCAGTTCACAATAATTTGCTCAAATGCAGGAAGTGACTGCATCGCAATCGAACCTAAAGCATCGTTATTGGTCGGGACCACACGCCACGCCAATACTCGGCAACCTTCAGATTCAATTTCTTTAGTTAGAATTTGTTTTGCATGTACTGCAATTGCTGGATCGAGGCTTAAGAACACCGTACCGACAGCAAAAACTTCACTGAGTGTAATATCACTGAGTTTTTTCGCTTCTTCACGGAAAAACTGTTTTGGCATTGCTAAGAGTAAACCGCAACCATCCCCTGTCTTACCATCTGCAGCAATACCACCGCGGTGGGTCATACAGCTCAGACTGTGCATAGCAGTCTTGACAAGATCATGGCTTGCATCACCCTGCATATGGGCGATTAAACCAAAACCACAGTTATCTTTAAACTCATCCGGTTGGTATAAACCTTGAGCGGGAGCTACAGTATTAGGCGATGGCATGTGCATAGCGTACCCTTCTTTCTACAGGCCCTGTCGGGCGTCTAACAATCTAATTACTTCTTGCCGATTCGTTCAATTGACTCATATTCAGATTCTGATTGAAGTACAGCATTTTTTCTTCACACCCAAGATAGACTGATTTTCGTCTTTATGCATGTCTTAATTGAAAAAATGTATGCAGCAGTCACGCACTTTTTTAAGGCACTTGGCCGCTACTATTTCGCTCATAAATCGAATCTTTTTTGCGCCAAAACAGTGACATCAACTCAATTCATGCACCATTAAAGCAAGTTTTATGCCAATTATTTATTTTGTGTGTTAAGCGCTTTAGTTTTATTAGGTTTGTGTTTTTTACGTAAAAAATTAGTTCGAAGACAATCAATTTATTGCACTATATTTGTGCGTATATGAAATTTACATTTTTTGATGCGCCATAATGAACCAATTTTAATTAAATGGGTCGGTCACTTCAGGTTCATTTGTTTTATTTTGTGGCGCATTCTCTACGGTCGTTTGTGACTTTTGCACATCAACCACATTTCCATCTGCATCACGACGAGTAACCGTTGTCGATGTGGTCGATTGTTTATTTTGTGCGACTGCCGCACGTGCCGCTTGTTGACGCGCAGCTAGTGTAGCTTCATCAATCACGGGCACAGCGGCTGGTTTCAACTGCACGGCATAGAGCTTATTGCTAAGTCCAAGCTCATCAGAACCGAGGTCATTGACATAGTCTGCATAGCTTTCAATTTTTTCAACTTTGGGTTTCACCGACTTCGGCAACGTCAGCTTTAAGTCCGCCAATACCTTTTGCGCCTCATTGGCATTTTTATATACACCATAGATCAGCACATATTGCTCAATTTGGTTTTCACCCGTCAGCCTTAGGTAACTAAACGCTTGACGATCAGATTGCCTTTGCAAAAAGCGCTTAATAATCGCTTCTTCTGAGACTCTAAACAGTTCAACCGTACTGTTCTTTTTATTTTCCTGAATAAATTTGGTCCCACGGAATTCAGCTTCATGCTGCGCGATTGCTACAACACGTGTCGTCATATCCAAAGGTTTTACTTCATCGAGGAATGAGCCTAAATGTGCGGTTGTTGCGACTTTTTCTGGCTGAATTTGTAACTCAACTTCAGATTCAGCTTTTTTTTCAACTTCAACCACAGTCTCTTGGTCTGTAATGGCCCAAAAGACTAAGGCGCCAAACAAGCATACCCCTCCGAATGCAAGCCAAATATAATTTTGCTTTGTCTGCCACTGGGTTCGAAGGGTTGTTGCCATAATAAAGTTATGCCTGCTCTTGGTTAGCTAAAATCGCCTGTTTCATCAATTCTACATCAAATGTTTTGGTAATGATGGCCTGTCCTACCGCTTGCATCAAAACCAAACGCAATTGCCCGTTCAAGACTTTTTTATCATGAGCCATATATGCCAAAAAGTCATCGAGAGGAATCTGCGGACATACTATCGGTAAATTCGCGCGTTGAATGATATTTTTTGTACGTACCAAATCTTCTGCACTAATCCATCCCATACGCTGCGATAGATCTGCTGCCATCACCATACCTGTTGCCACAGCTTCACCATGGAGCCATTCACCATAGCCTAAATAAGATTCAATCGCATGTCCAAAAGTATGCCCAAGATTCAATAGGGCACGCTCGCCTTGTTCTTTTTCATCATTGGCAACAATACGCGCTTTATGGGCACAAGAACGATACACAGCTTCAGCCAGTGCAGCTTCATCACCCTGGACCAAATCATCTATATATTGTTCCAACCAAGTGAGAAAGTCAGCATCTCCCAAGAGTGCGTACTTAATCACTTCTGCCAAACCTGCTGATAACTCACGTGGTGGCAGCGTTTTAAGTTGAGACATATCCGCCAAGACCACTTGCGGTTGTTGAAATGCCCCGATCATGTTTTTACCCAGCGGATGATTAATCCCTGTTTTACCACCGACACTCGAATCAACCTGTGAAAGAAGTGTCGTTGGCACCTGAATAAAATAGACTCCGCGCTGGAAGCATGCCGAAGCAAAGCCCGCCATATCACCAATCACACCGCCACCTAGAGCTAAAACTGTACAATCACGGTTGAAGCCTGACGCTAACAATGCATCAAAAATCAGGTTGAGGTGCTCAATATTCTTATATTTTTCACCATCGGGCAAAATACACGTTGCAACTGTTTTTCCCAAAGCTTCAATTGCTGCCACGTAACGCGCTAAATACAAAGACGCAACCGTTTCATTACTCACAATCATCACTTGGCGCCCTTGAATATACGGCTCAAGTAAAGCTTTCGGATCTAAATCACTGCCAATAAAGATCGGGTAACGGCGTTCGCCAAGTTCAACATATAAGGTTTGCATGGATCAAATCACTTCAAAACTGAATCAAAACTACTTTACAAGAATCAAGTTTAAGATACGCTGCGCAAGATCTCGTGCAGCCCCTTGATTGGTCTCGATAATATAATGGGCAACTTCACGATATAAAGGATCTCGAACGCAGAGTAAGTCAGTTAACTTTTGTTCAGGATTCTCCACTTGAAGCAGTGGGCGATTTTTATCACGATAGGTTCGCTGTAGTTGAATCTCTACAGGAGTATAAAGATAAACAACGATACCTCGCTGTTTTAGGAATGCGCGATTTGGAGCCTGAGTCACCGCCCCACCACCTGTGGCCAAGACCAAGTTGGGTCGAGAGGTTAACTCATCGATTACAACCGTTTCACGACTACGAAACCCAAGTTCACCCTCTTTTTCAAAGATCCATGGAATCGTTGCCCCTGTTTTACGCTCAATCTCATGATCGCTATCAAGAAATTCACGTCCTAACAATTCAGCTAAATGTCGTCCTACCGTTGTTTTTCCGGCCCCCATAGGGCCTACCAAATAAATATTTGGTAGGGTTTCAAACTCTTTGCTTGGCAAGGAGTCACCTTTTAGATTTGTTCAAATTGAAAATATATTAATGATTTCTTGAAACACTGTCATTAACAATTCGTGGTGTCACAAAAATCAATAACTCCGTTTGTATCGTCGTTTTGACATTATTCTTAAATAAGTTACCCACCACAGGCAAATCTCCTAAGAATGGTACTTTTTGATAGTCATTACGTTTCGTATCATCAAAAATACCACCAAGCACGACGGTTTCACCATCGTCTACCAACACATTGGTTTGTAATTCACTGGTATCTATCGCAAGACCATCATTGGTGATATCACCAATCGAGTCTTTCTCAACCATGAGCGCCATTTGAACTTTACCATCAGGGGTAATGCTTGGAGTCACCTCTAACTTTAAGTTAGCCGCACGGAATTCGGTTTTTAAGCCTTCCGTCGCACTCCATGTTTGATAAGGAATCTCTGTACCACGCAAGATATAGGCTTTCTGTTTATCACCAGTCAGTACTTTAGGTGCCGACAAGACTTCACCATGACCATCCGCTTGAAGCGCGCTTAACTCAAGGTTCAACATATAGTCTGAAATTTTCAATAACCCAAAGTTAAACGTACCAGCAGTGTTTGTTGCTAAATCCACACCCAAATCAAAACTTGGCTGGAAGTCTCCGCCCCATACCGGGCTACCGCTAAGCTTCTTCGCACTCCACTTAATCCCCAATTCGCGAGAAAAGTCTGTTGATGCTGTGACAATACGCGCTTCGACCATCACCTGTTTCACTGCGACATCCAGCAAGTCAATCATGCGACGAATCTTGTCAATATTTTGCTGCGTATCATTAATAATTAAAGTATTGGTACGCGAATCAGAAACTGCACTACCACGAGCACTCAATAAACTTTCCAAAGCCAATGACTCTGAACCCGCTGTACGGTTCGACTCACTTCCTTTACTATCACGAGAGTCCTCTAACAACTTCAATACATCCGCCGATTTTGCATAACTCAATTGAATGTAATCGGTTTGTATTGGTGAAAGCTTAATACTTTGCGCGATAGCTTTGGCTTCATCTTCCTCAGATTTGATCAGCTCAGCTACAGGTGCAATCCAAATCACATTACCATTTCGTCGCTTATCCAAGTTCTTGGTTTTCATAATAATATCAAGTGCTTGATCCCACGGAACATCTTTAAGGCGCAAGGTAATATTGCCTTGTACTGTGTCCGAAGCCACCATGTTAATGCCTGTAAAATCAGCTAAGAGCTGTAATACACGTCGCACTTCAATATCTTGAAAATCTAAAGAAATCTTTTTGCCCGTATAAGCACTTGGTGCTTTAGGTTTCATTGGATTTTTATCTTCAGGACGCTTTAAACTAATGGTGAGCTTATCTTCTGCCTGATAAGCCATATATTCAAAACTGCCATTCGATTGAATTGTGATCAGGCCATTACTACCATCGTTTTGTGCATCAATGGTCGATACAGGCGTGGCGAAATCATTCACATTGAGACGGCGTGATAAGTGGGCAGGAATTTTATTCCCCAAAACGCGCACCACAATTTTACTACCTTGTTGTTTCACATCGACAGGGGTATTGCTACCTTTTAAATCAATGACAACTTGGCCTTCGCCGTCTGAACCACGTTGGAATCCAATATTTGAAATACCTTGCTCTGAACGCGCTGCAGCAACAGGTGTTGCTAGCGCTGGGTTCACTGAGTTAATTTTCAGAATAAAGGTATTACCTTCAACACGTGTAGTAAATGCACCGGCATCAGCCAAATTTACAGTTAAACGTGAACGCTGCGCATCTGAAGTTACATCTACTGTACTTGCTTCAGCCGTTGCCACCGCAATGCTGCCTTGTTTTAAGCTCTGCTGTGCTTTATCAAAATCCAAAACCAAACGTGATGGCTGTTCCAACTGATAGGCTTGCGGCTGTGGTGGCAAACCGTTGAACATGACACGAATTTCTGTTCCCTGTCCCGGAATTTGCATCGGCACAATATTCGTAATACTGACTTGCGCACTTGCAGCCTGCATCACCGCCATTGCAATTGCACCCATTGAAAACTGACGGAACATATGGTTCATCGTATTGCCATCCCCAAATATAAAATCTTTAGCACTATTATTCATTTTTATTCCTTTTCCTTTTTTAAGGCGCCGGCCCAATTAATACTAGGCTTCTCGGGCGCTCGACATAGCCCTCACGCCCATCCGGAATAATTTCAATCAAATCAATTTGTGTGGCGGTGATATTAATCACACGACCATGATTCATCCCCAAATAACTACCACGCTGCACGCGTTCAATTTCACCATCAGGTGTTTGAATCAACGCCAAAATTTGTCCATTTTGCCCGCGCATACTACCTTTCATGTTAAGCGATTCAATCGCATAACTTTCCAAAGGTTGTAATTGGCGAGATAAGTTTGGATAAACACGCTTTCCAGCCATAATTTTCAATTCAGCTGCCAATGAGCTTGGCATAAACGGACTCTTTAATTGATGTGCGGCATAATTAAAAGTCGGTACAGGTGGAAAATCTGGCGCAGGTTCAATCGGCAATGGTGGCTGATTGCGAATTTCAGCCATTTGCATATTGACCGCATCAATACGTGAATCACAACCGATAAGAAATAGTCCAACGCAGAGACTAAGCATGAGATTTTGATATTTCATTACTGAGCACCTCCTGCATCTGCTTTAGCTGTATTTTCCACACTTGCAGCAGCTGTCGCCCCGACATAGCGGTAAGTTTTAGCCTTTACACTGTATGAAATTTGCGGAATATCCGTCTTTTTCTCATTATTACTTGATGCTGAGATATCGAAGTCATGCAAGGTCACAATACGCGGTAAAGCTGCAATTCCACTGACAAATGAACCAAAAGAATGATAATCACCCGTCGCTTCAATAGAAATCGGCTGTTCGATAAAGAACTCTTGGCGAATTTCTGGCTCTAAACGAATATTTTTAAATTTTAATCCAGAATTTACGCCGCTCACGTTAATGTCTTCAACCAAACCAGGAATTTCAGTTTCTTTCGGCAGCTGTTCTAACTGCTGATTAAAATTGGCTTCCATTTCTTGCAATTGCGCTTGATATTGCTGCAAATTACGTAATTTTGAATCTTTTTCACGAAACTCATTCAGTAAATTTTGTTCTTGTGCATGTGCATTTGAAATCGCATCAAGTTTCGGCTTAATCACGACAAAATAACCCAAAGCCCCAATCACTAAAATGATAAAGATCCAACAAGTCAATTTGACTGAAAAGGGCCAACTACCGTAATTGTTTGGATCTAAGGTATTAAACTGTTGAAAAAACTTATCAACCGTCATTTTCTTCTTGGTTACAGCATGGTTTTCTGATGTTAATTCTTCAAATTCATCGCGACTCATTGTGCTGCCCCCGCTGTTGAATTATTAACTGTACTTGCTGCTTCAGGTGTCGTCGCATCAGGCGCTACTGGCTGTGCAATCTCATCTAAATCTGCCGTGACCACAAATGTGCCATAGGTTTCTTCAACACGTGGCACGATGGAGCTTGGTGCTTTATCTTTTTTCTCTTCAGCAACCAAGAATGAATTCATAAAGGCATTGCGATACCACGCAGATGCTTCGAGATTTCGTAAGAATTCCGCAACTGTATTCGGGCTTTCCGCTTTCCCTTCAATGGTAAATTTATCACCTGTGCGCACAAACTTAGTAATGTACATATTACTTGGTGTAACACGTACCATTTCATCGACCAAACGTACAGCCACAGGGCGTTGACCTTGCAAACCTTGGATCAACTTCATCCGTTCAACAATCGCATTGCGCTGCTCTTGCAGACCTTCCAATGACTTTAATTGGACATCTAAGTTTTGATTGGTACTCACCACCAACTGATTGGCTTGTTCTTGATCTTCCAGTTTTTGACTGTAAAAGAACCAAGCTAAAGCAACAGCTAAAACCCCAACTAATGCAGCCCCAACACAATAGGCAATAAATTCTTTTTTTCGTTTCTCTCTTAACGCATCACGCCAAGGGAGTAGGTTTATTTTTGCCATTAATCAAAACTCCTCAATGCCAATCCACATGCCACCATGAGTGATGAAGCATCATTTTCAATTTTTTTAATGTCGATTTGTGGAGAAAAGCCCATTTGTAAAAATGGGTTGGCAATGGTGACCCGATAACCTAATTTTTGTTGCAATAACTTCGCCAGTCCTGGAATATTGGCATTCCCCCCTGCCAATAAAATATGGTCGATCTCATTAAATTGAGAGGACGAAAAAAAGAACTGCAAAGAACGTGCTGCTTGTTGCACCACAGCTTCAAGAAAAGGTTCAAGGACTTCAATATCATAGTCGTCAGGCAAGGTACGGCTTTTTTTGGCACGTCCAGCTTCTTCAAAAGACAAACCATAACGGTTTTGAATTTCTTGAGTCAGTTGTTTACCACCGAACACCTGTTCACGGGTATAAATGACTTTATTATTCTGCATGACAGATAAGGTCGTCATGGTGTGACCAATGTCCAGAATCCCAACAGTATTCACGCCCATTGGAAGCGTATCTGAAAAGACTTTGAATGCATTTTCAATGGCGAAACTTTCAACATCGGCAATCTTAGGCATTAAACCACCCAACTCCAATGCTTCGGCACGCGCCTCTACATTTTCAATGCGGGTTGCAACGAGGAGTACATTGACACGATTAGGATTGGCTAAACGGTCTGGAAGGACTTCAAAGTCCAAACTCGCTTCATCTAATGGGAATGGAATATATTGCTCAGCATCATCACGAATCTGAATTTCACGTTCGTCATCGTTCATATCGGCATCCATTTCAATGATTTTAGTAATCACCATGGACGTCGGAACTGCCAGTGCTACGTCTGTCGATTGAACATTGGCCAAATTTACCGCACGCTCAAGGGCATCACCAACTGCTTCTGGATTCAATATATTTTTTTCGACCACACTTCCTTCTGGTAATGGGACTAGTGCATAGCTCTCCACCCAATACCGATTGTTTTTAACAGAAAGTTCCAATACCTTAACAGAAGTCGAACTAATATCTACTCCTATTAACCCCTTACTTGGCTTACGATATAACCTGAGCACAGTATTATTCCTATTATTTTTTTATCCCCAAAAAAAGTAACCCACTAATTAGTCAGCGTCTATAATTTTATACGGATACAATAACTCATCTAACATTCCGTATGTGTACAGGATATACTGACCGCTAATTAGTTTGCCATTAGCTCTTATTAAAACTTACTTGTTATGAAAAAGCTATCTTGTTCGGGCCGTGTTCATCCATTTTTTTTGATCATTATTATAATGTTGGTCTCAATTCCAATGGGTTTTTATGGCATGTATCTCTATATTGCCCCATCTTTGCCGCAAATGACAACTCTAAAAAAGGCGCCATTACTAAAACCTTTACAAGTTTATAGCGCGGATAACCAACTCATTTCGGAATACGGTGGCAAGCTATCTGTACCCGTAGATTACGATCAGATCCCACGAAGTTTTATTCATGCCTTCTTAGCGGCGGAAGATTCTTCTTTTTTTGAGCATAGTGGTATCAGTTTTAAAGGTTTAGGACGTGCAGTTAGTGAAAGTATTACTGGGTCAAACGTCCAAACGGGTGGCTCGACCATCACCATGCAAGTGGCAAAAAACTATTATCTCAGTCCCGAGCGTACGTTAAAACGTAAATTGACTGAGGTTTTTCTGGCACGAAAAATTGAACAGAATTTGACGAAAGAGGAAATCTTAACCCTCTACGTCAATAAGATTTTCTTGGGTAAAAATGCCTACGGTATCGCAGCGGCAGCTAAAATTTACTACAACAAAAGCTTAGACGAACTCAGCATTGCACAAATGGCGATGATTGCAGGTCTGCCTAAAGCACCGTCTAAATACAATCCAGTGGTCAACCCAGAACGTGCTTTAGAACGTCGTAACTGGATTTTGGGTCGTATGCTCCAGCTAGGCTACATTAACCAAAGCCAATATGAAAAAGGCATTGCTGAACCAATTAACCTTGATATGCCTGACCGCGGGGTAAGCAACCGATTTCCCTATATCGGTGAAATGGTCCGCAGCGAACTGATTGAAAAGTTCGGCGAGCATGCGATTGACTCTGGTTATAAAGTCTACACCACCATCAACAGCGAACGCCAAGCCTATGCCGAACAAGCGGTACAAGATGGTTTAGAAGCCTATGACCGTCGTCATGGTTGGCGTGGTGCGGAAGCTCATGACAAACCCTTAAGTAGCTTTAGTGCATTTGCCAACACCTTCCCTGCCGAAGTCACCCGTGTCAATCAAAATAGTTTTGATGCCTTAATGCAAGATGGCTCAACAGTAACCGTGCCATGGTCTGGCATGTCTTGGATACGTCCTTATCGCAATGCGAATGCGGTAGGCGGTGCACCATCAAGAGCATCTCAAATTGTTAAAGTGAAAGACATTGTACGGCTGCGCCCCAATGACAACAAAACCTCATGGGCTTTGGTGCAACTGCCTAAAGTTCAGGGTCAACTGATTGCACTTAACCCAAACAATGGCGCTGTAGAAGCACTGGTTGGTGGTTATAATTTTTATCAGTCTAAATTCAACCGAACCACACAAGGCTGGCGCCAACCAGGTTCGATTATCAAACCCTTTGTTTATGCACTTGCTTTAGAACGCGGTATGACACCGTATAGCATGGTCAATGATAGCCCGATCACCATTGGGAAATGGTCACCGCGTAATGCTGATGGTCGCTATTTAGGCATGATTCCATTGCGTCGTGCACTCTATTTATCGCGTAATACCGTGTCAGTTCGACTCTTACAAACTGTGGGCATTGAACGGACACGCCAATTGTTCTTGGACTTCGGCTTAACCGATGAACAGATTCCGCGTAACTACACCATTGCACTCGGGACACCTCAGGTTTTACCGATTCAAATGGCTACTGGATACTCAGCCTTTGCCAATGGCGGTTATCGTATTCAACCGCACTTCATCAATCGGATTGAAGATGCCTATGGTAAGGTCATTTATCAGAACAACCCTGAATATGCATGTATCAGTTGTATCTCTCAACAAGAATCAAATCCTCAGTCTGCTGACACCATCACGCCTGATGATGAAGTAATTGAAGTCACCAACCAAGAGCTGAACCCTGCTGAAAAATCGGCAAATCCTGTTGAAATCAACAGTGACTATCGTCAAGCGCAACGTATTTTAAAATCTAGCTCTGCTTATGATATGGCGAATATTTTAAAAGACGTGATTCAACATGGTACAGGCCGTGCTGCGCTGCGTATTGGACGAGATGACTTGGGCGGTAAAACAGGAACCACCAATGATGCAAAAGATGCTTGGTTTGCAGGCTTTAATGGCAAATTGGTGACTGTAGCGTGGGTTGGTTTCGACCAACCAACAACTTTAGGACGCCGCGAATACGGCGGTGTGGCTGCGCTTCCAATTTGGACGGACTTCATGGCCAAAGCCTTACAAGGCACGCCTTCGGCGTGGGTTCAACTCGATGCCAAAGCCAAAGCGCCGATTCAGCGTCATCAGAAAGAAACACCTCAGAGCAACTTAGGGCTAACCCCACCTTTGGCGCAGCCGTTGTATCGCCCTGCACCGGTGGTGGTTCCACGTGCTCCTGAGCGTGACTTTGATGATTTGCCGGGTGAAGAGGAAACGCTGGTTCCAAAGAACAGCACCCCACCCACAATGCAAGCACCCAAAGAACAACCAAAACCTAAATCGGATGCGCTCGATCATTTGATTGATCAAGTCCAATAATAAAAGCCCGCATCTGCGGGCTTTTTTATACTTATACTTTTTTCTGAAACAGCAAAATTTGATACTGTGCATGTAAGTCAAAAGCTGCTTGTGACTCTAAGGTTTCACGGCGCTCTTGTTTTGCTTTATAGGCATAAGGGGTCATCGCAATCAAGTTTTTTAAGTCCTGCTGATTAAGCTTAAATTCAGCATCGACAACATCATCACCGACCAAATCAAACGCATCACTCAACTGTTCTACAAATTTGCTCGGTTCATGCGGCTTAACTTCTTCAAACAAGGCCTCACGCATTGCATATAAATGCTGAGGCGCAGGCGTCACCACCAACAAATATCCTTGCGGTTTGAGTACCCGTAAAATCTCCTGTTTTGGAATCGGGCTAAACAAACTACTACATAGATCAATCGATTGATCCAACACGGGTAAAGTTGCTCCTGTACCCACCACCCACGTGATATTTTTATTGATTTTCGCAGCCACTTGAACCGCATTTTTTGCAATATCCACACCGACGCACTGCAGTACTTCAGCCTGCATCGCATCGGTGTAATAGCCTTCACCACAGCCGATATCGAGTAAATTTTCAATACGTAACTCACGTACCTTATTTACCACTGCTTGCTGTAAGGGCGCGTAATGACCTGCACTTAAGAAGGCACGGCGAGCTTGTACCGACTCAGGCGTATCCCCCGGATTTTTGCTGTGCTTATGTTGGACAACATGCAGATTGACGTAGCCTTGTTTCGCCACATCATAACTATGTGAATTCGCACAGCGCCATGTTCTTTCGTTTAAAGTTAAAGCCTCACGACACACAGGACACATGAGCAGATTCATTATTTTCTCCATGACATTAACCTCAGGCATAAAAAAAGCCGGCAAATGCCGACTCTTTTCATACTTTTGCTTAGCGCAATTTTAAGGTCATTAGCCCTAAAACTACCAGCATAATTGTGATAATCCAGAAACGAATCACCACTTGGGTTTCACGCCAGCCTTTTTTCTCATAATGGTGATGTAATGGTGCCATCAGGAATACCCGTTTATTGCGCATTCTGAGGGAACCAATTTGCAAGAAGACTGAAATCGCTTCGACCAAAAACACACCAGCCATAATGGCAAAGACAATTTCCTGACGAACCATGACCGCAATTGTACCGAGCATTGCACCCAATGATAATGCACCCACATCGCCCATGAAAACCTGCGCAGGGTGCGCATTAAACCAGAGGAAGGCTAGACCCGCGCCAATCATGGCTGCACAAATCACCACCAATTCAGAGGCAAAGCGCACATAAGGAATATGTAAATAATTGGCAAAACGGACATCACCAGCCAAATATGCAAATACGCCTAAACCCGCTGCAACCAGCACCACAGGCATAATTGCCAAACCGTCCAAACCATCAGTCAGGTTCACGGCATTAGAAGCACCATTAATCACCAAATAGGTGAAAATGATAAAACCAATCCCCAGTGGAATCACCGACAAAGGAATACTTAAATCTTTAAAAAACGGGATCAGCAAATCCAGCATATTTGCAGTATGCACAGGATTGGTCTGTTGCTGTGCAATCACATACAGTGCAATACCTGCCCCTAATGACGCAACTGATGTCCAAAAGAATTTTTTACGTGCAGGTAAACCCGCATTGTCTTTATAGCGAATCTTGATCCAGTCATCAGCCCAACCCACGGCACCAAAAATCACCATCACCGCCAAGACGATCCACACATACGGATTGGATAAATCTGCCCATAACAGTGTTGAAATACCAATCGACATTAAAATCAACACACCACCCATAGTTGGTGTGCCCATTTTTTTGGCATGATTTTCAGGAGCATATGAACTCACGGCTTGACCATATTTGAGTGCTTGCAACTTGCGAATCATCACAGGACCGAGCACTAGACCAATGGTCAGTGCGGTTAAAACACTGAGCAAAGAACGCAATGTCAAATAACGAACCACCTGAAACGAGCTATGGTAGCCCGCCAGTTGTTCAAATAACCATAACAACATTTAGAGTTTCTCCATCAAATCAGCCATCAACGTTTCCATATGGGTATAACGAGAACCTTTAAAGAGGAAACTCATTGACTGGGGTTGATGTGTTTCAATTAAACTATGTAAAAAAGGCAATGCCTGCTCTTGAGTTAAAAAAGCCTGCATTTTTTTGCCATATTGAGTGCTGCGTGCACCTTCTTGTGCAGCAGGTGCAAACTCACCTACAGCAACGACGAAATTCAGCCCTTTCACCGAAACCAAATCACGTCCCAACATATAGTGCTGCTGTGCAGCAGAGCTACCTAGCTCACCGATATCACCCATCACCATCACTCGAACCCCCTCTTGCTGTGCAAGCACTTCAGCAGCGGCACGCATAGAGGTTGGGTTGGCATTATAGGTATCATCAATCAACAAATGACGGCCTTGTTGAATAAAATTCAAACGCCCTTTTGCACCGACCGCTTGCTCAAGGCCAAGCACAATATCATCCAAGCTAATACCAATCGCTAAAGCAAAAGCTGCCGCAGCGGTTGCATTTTGAACATTATGCTCCCCAGCAAATGGTAAATTCACCTGACTCACGCCTTGCGGGGTATTCAACTTAAACGTTGCCGATTGTGCCTGTAACTCAATCTCAGTGGCAAAGATTTCACCACCCGCACCAAAGCTGAGCACCTGTTCAGTTTGCACTGCTTGGCGAATGCTATCGGCAAAATCATCGGCTGCAGGAACAATAGATGTTCCATTTGGGGCAATATGCGCATAAATCTCAGACTTGGCACGGCAGATACCATCGCGTCCACCAAACTCACCCAAGTGTGCTGTACCAATATTGATAATGCCTGCAACCAAGGGCTGAACCAAATTCGAAGTATAGTCAATTTCACCTTGATGGCTTGCACCCAATTCCATCACTGCATATTGATGCTCAGGACGTAATTCCAATAACATGACTGGCACACCCAGGTCGTTATTCAGGTTGCCACGGGTCACCAACGTTGGTGCTATACGTGACAAAATACTGCCTAACATTTCTTTGGTGGTGGTTTTACCACTACTACCCGTCAGCGCAATCACTTTTAACTGTGGATTTTGTGCACGACGATAAGCCCCCAGTTGTCCCAATGCCAAACGTGTATCGGGCACCACCAACTGACAAATCTCCGCATCTATAGGCTGACTCACAATGGCCACTTGGCAGCCTTGTTCAGCAACTTGCGTAATAAAAGTATGCGCATCAAAACGTTCGCCTTTGAGTGCTAAGAAAGCATCTCCTGCTTCTGCATCACGTGAATCCGTCAAAATACGTTTAATTTCAGTATTTGGCGCTTGATCATTTAGCCAATAACCTTGGGTTGCTTCGAGCAACTGTGCGGTGGTCCATGACACTAAAGGCACTGTGCTGGTTGTTGAGGTATGCATATGACTTCCTTAGTGTGCAGGATAAGCAGAATCAGTAGTGTGGTGCTGTGCATCAATCGCGGATTGCACTTCGACGACATCGTCAAACCAATGCCGAACACCCTCTATTTCTTGATAGTTTTCATGACCTTTACCGGCAATCACGACAATATCACCCGCTCGGGCCTGTTGAACGGCAAATTTAATCGCTTCACGACGATCATGGATTTCATGAACCACACGGTTTGAGAAATCAATCCCTGCTTTCATATCGGCAAAAATTTGCTCAGGATTTTCAGTCCGTGGGTTATCTGAAGTCAACAACACTACATCCGCTCCATTTAAAGCAGCTTGGGTCATGAGTGGGCGTTTTCCACGGTCGCGGTCTCCGCCACAGCCAAATACCGCCCAGAGTTGCTGCTCTACATGGCGCTTCAACGTGCTTAAGACTTGTACCAAAGCATCAGGCGTATGCGCATAATCGACCACAAATAAACGCGCATCATCACGAATCACTTGCATACGGCCTGGTGCACCTTTGAGCTGTGCTGTCATAGCAACCAAATCGGCTAAATCAAAACCCGCTTGTTCAACCATAATTAAACTTGCGACCAAATTTTCAATATTAAAATGACCCAATAATGGGTTCTGTACCTGATATTCGGCCTTTGCTGTACACAGGCTAAAGTTCGCACCCGTCAGGCTATATTGAATATTCTTCACCTGATAGTCTGCAGGCTGCGTGGTTGAATAGGTTAAAATTTTCGGTTGGGCTGGATTATTTTGTGCCGCTTGAATCATGACTCCAGCATGCTCATCATCCAGATTAATCACTGCAACTTTCAATGATAGAAATTGAAACAAGCGAGATTTAGCTTCGGCATAGGCCTCAAGCGTGCCATGGTAGTCCAAATGGTCACGACTTAAGTTGCTATATGCAGCAATTTCAATTTCACTACCCGCTAAACGGCCTTGTTCCAAACCATGTGAAGAGGCTTCAATCGAAGCAAATTCAGCCCCTTGCTTGGCATAGCTATGTAGTGCATTTTGTAAGTGTAGCGCATCTAAAGTGGTATGCGACGATGCTTCTAAATTGGGTAAAATGCCATTACCTGTCGTGCCCATCACAGCACAAAACTGACCTTGCAACATCAACAGTTCAGCAACCAAACGAGAAATGGTGGTTTTACCATTGGTTCCCGTCACCGCTAAAATACGAGCAGGCTGTACTTGGCTAGTGGCCAACAAAAATTGCTTTTGCCAGCCTCCCATCAAGTGACGCACATTCGGCACCACAATACTGTTTTCAAGTGCAAGCTCAGTTTCACTCACCACCGCTAAAGCCCCTTTGTCCAAGGCTATTTGCGCAAACTGCTCTGTTTTCTCAGGTTGTGAAAGTGATGTCAGCGCAATAAAAATTTGCCCTGCCTGTACTTTACGGCTATCAAGAACAAAACCTTGAAATGGCTGTGCCATCCATCCAGCGTTTTGGTTAGCGGTGTAGAGTTGTTGAAATGTAATGGACATTCATCACCTATTTCTTGATTACAGGAGCATCTAAAGGTTTATCTAAAGGCACGTTCATTAAACGTAAGGATTCTTGCATAACACGGGCAAATACAGGCGCAGACACCGTACCACCATAGTAGGTCCCTTGCGGGTTTTCGACCACAACCACCATCGCTAAACGCGGGTCACTAACGGGTGCAACACCGGCAAAAAGTGCACGATATTCATTGGTTGAGTAGCCTTTACGGTCCGCACGCAACTTATGTGCGGTTCCTGTTTTACCCCCCACACGATAACCCGGAATAGTCGCACGCGTCGCGGTACCACCTGGTAAGGTTGCCGTTTCCATCATCAACAAAACTTGATCCGCAATTTTTGGATCAATCATTTGTTCACCACGTGGCGGCGCATCTAACTTATACAAACTCAAAGGCATTTTCACGCCTTTATTGGCCAACATGGCATAAGCATCCACCAGTTGCAGCACAGTCGCATTTAAGCCGTAGCCATACGCCATGGTCGCCACTTCCGATACATTCCATTTACTTGGCGGCAGAATTAAACCACCACTTTCACCCGGGAATTTAACCGCAGAACGCTGACCAAAACCGAGACGTTTGTAAAAAGTCGGTAAAGTTGCATAAGGGAGAGACAAGGCAATTTTAGCCACACCCACGTTAGACGATTTTTGAATAATTCCACCCAAAGTCAGTGGACCATAGTTATGTGTATCTCGAATGGTATGGTTACCGACTCGCATCGAACCTGGAGTGGTATTGACCACAGTATTCGGCATATATTTGCCGCTTTCCAAAGCCATTGAAATGGTCAAAGGCTTCATGGTTGAACCCGGTTCGAAAGAGTCAACCGCACCACGGTTACGCATGGCATCTTTATTGGACAAACTGTTTTTATCGTTCGGGTTATACGACGGCCACGACGCCATCGCTAAAATTTCACCTGTTTTCACATCGACCGCAATCGCTGTTGCAGAACGAGCATTATTGGCTACACCCGCAGCGGTCAGTTCACGGTACATAATGTACTGAAGGCGCGAATCAATACTGAGCGTAATATTTTCGCCAGGCTCAACTTCTTTAACCACCTCGGCATCTTTAAAACGATTGCCCTTTTTATCTCGAACAATTTGCTGCTCACCATCAATACCCGACAGGCGTTGATTCAGCTGCATTTCTAAACCTTCAATGCCCGAACCTTCACTGTTGGTCAAACCAATAATTTGCGCATTCGGTTGTGGTTGCGGATAGTAACGTTTGTAGTTCTTTTCGGTATAAACACCTTGGAACTCACGTTTTGCAATCAGTTCGGCTTGCTGAGGTGGCACTTCTTTTTTCAAGACCAAGTAACGCGAACGCGGACGTTCATTCAGTTTGCGCTTCAGTTCCGCACGATCCATGCCCACGGCATCAGCCAGTTCATCCAGATTTAGGTTTTTGTCTGGTAATTGACGCTTCAATTTACGATTGTGTGGATCTTTGGCTAATTCAGCGGTAATTTCATCAAACAGTTTTTTATTATCAAAATAATCACGCGGGTCAATCACCACTTTCATAATCGGCGTACTGATCGCCAAAGGCACACCATGACGGTCATAAATCACACCGCGCATGGCTTTAATTTTTTCAGTTCTTAAAATATTGGCATTGGCTTTGTTTTGTAAAAACTCAGTATTAATAACCTGTACGTAAAAAGCACGTCCAACCAAAGCAATAAAGCAAGCTAAAACCACTGCCCACATGAGATAAAAGCGCCACATTTCAACCTGTAGAGCCGATTTTTCAGTCACCGCTTGCTGTTTTTTACGAGTGGGTTTACGCTTTTCTACCATGTTACAGCGGCCTTATTTTTTGTCTTCTGAAGTCGTGGGTAAAGAAATCACTACGGTTTGCGCCGCAGGTGGTGAATACATCCGCAGTTGCGTCACTGCGCGCGTTCCAATTTGTGCAGTTGCGCCAAAAGTTTGCTGTTCAATCAGCAAACGGCCCCACTCTGCATTTAAATCATCACGCTCGCGCATAAAAGAGCTCATTTCGCGATAGTCATGACGGTATTCAAACACTTGAAACACCACCATCATGGCACTGATAAACACCAGCACCAATAAAATGGCATAGGCAATCAGCTTCTTAAAATTTAACTTTGTTGGAATTTTTTCAACGACTTCAGTTTTCATTATTCGCCTTTAAGTGCTAAGCGCTCTGCAACTCTAAGCCATGCACTACGTGAACGTGGATTGGCTTTAACCTCGGTATCACTTGCTTTCACACGTGATACTTTCTTTAAACGACGTGTATCTGGTCGTTGTTGTGGCATACCCCAACCCATGTCTTCCTCAAGTGTCGACTCTTTTTGAATAAATTGTTTAATTAATCGATCTTCTAGCGAATGGAAGCTAATCACAGCCAAGCGACCATTCGGTTTTAATACGTCTACCGCTTGCGGTAGGAAAACTTCAATATCTTCTAATTCTTTATTAATGGCAATACGAATTGCTTGGAAAGTTCGTGTTGCGGCATGTTTATTTTTTTCCCATTTCGGGTGCGCCACTTTCACAATTTCAGCCAACTGCGCTGTGGTTTCAATCAACCCAGCTGCTTTAATCGCTTTGGCAATACGACGGCTATAACGCTCTTCACCGTATTGGAAAATAATATTGGCTAACGCCTCTTCCTCAATATTGACCAACCACTGCGCTGCAGTTGGACCTTTTGAATTGTCCATACGCATATCCAGTGGTCCATCTTTCATAAAACTAAAGCCACGCTCCGCCTGATCAAGTTGCGGTGAAGACACGCCCAAATCGGCCATAACACCATCGACCAAGCCAATGCCGCGTACTTCTAACTCATGCTTAAGGTCAGCAAAGCTGGCATGGATAATTTTAAACCGTGGATCTTCTTGTTCTAAAATCGCGGCTGTTTCCAGTGCTTGCGGGTCTTTATCAAAACCATAGACACGTGCATTTTCATCCAGCTTAGACAACAGCAAGCGTGTATGTCCGCCACGACCAAACGTCCCGTCAATGAAAATCCCTGTATTGCGATCTGCTACCAAAGCATCAACAGTTTCGTGAAGTAATACAGAAATATGCGACATAAAGACTCAATATGATCGGAAGGAAAAATGTAACTGCACATTATTACCTTGTTTTAACAAAGCTCCAAACGACTTTTTGTAGGGAAATATTACTTTTCATAGACAAAACCGTTTTTAAACGGCATTCATTATCAAAAAAGCCTCCCGAGGGAGGCTTTTTAAGTAGTAGCTGAAATAATGAACTGAATTATTTACGGCTATTATAAATTTGGTCAAAGGTCGCCCCATTCACAAAGTGGGTCTTTTGAGCATTAGCCCAACCACCAAACACTTCATCAATGGTGAAGGTTTTTAAAGGTGGAAATTGCGCTTTATATTTTTCTAGAATTGCAGCATTACGCGGACGATAGAAGTGTTTCGCCGCCATTTCCTGACCCAGTGGTGAATATAAATAGTTGATATAACCCTGTGCTAACCACTTGTTGCCATTTTTCGCCACGGTCTTATCCACGATTGCCACCGAAGGCTCGGTTAAAATCGAGATCGATGGATAAACAATATCGAACTGATTTTTACCTAAAGTTTTTTGTGTGACTAAGGCTTCATTTTCCCAAGTCAATAACACATCACCAATGCGACGTTCTGCAAAGGTAGTCATAGACGCCCGTGCCGCAGAGTCCATCACTTTCACGTTATGGTACATTTTACCCACGAATTCTTTGGCTTTGGCATCATTACCACCGGGTTGTTTCAGTGCATAACCCCAAGCAGACAGATACACCCAACGCGGTAGACCGCCTGTTTTAGGATTAGGTGTAATAATTTGTACACCCGGTTTGGTTAAATCAGACCAATCCTTAATTTTTTTCGGGTTGCCTTTGCGTACCATGAACACAATGGTCGACGTATAAGGTGCAGAGTTATTTGGGAACTCTTTTTGCCAACCCGGCTGGATTTGACCTGATTTGACAATTTCTTCAATGTCATTGGCTAAGGCCAAGGTCACCACATCCCCTTTTAGACCATCCACGACCGAACGGGCTTGTTTACCTGAACCACCGTGTGACTGTTTAAAGTCGACCGTTTGTCCTGTACGACTTTGCCAATAGGCACCAAAGGATTTATTGAACTCATCGTAAAATTCACGTGTTGCATCATAGGATACATTGAGCATAGTACGGTCAGCCGCTTGAGCTGATGTCATACTGAATGTCAGACCTGTTGCCACTACGGCAGCAGCCCAGAGAGATTTCAAATGCGTTTTCATGGCGTATTAAATTAAATATCAAGAATTATGCTAAATATATGAAACAAAATCATAAATCGCAATTCGCTTTTGTTTTTTAAATACACATTATTTTTAGATCACTAAGACTTAATGAATTGTTTTTATTTAAAATAATAGCAAACACTTTACTTATTCTTATTATATACATTTTTATGCTTAAAATATAATAAAAGTGGATATGCGTATATCCACTTTGATGTCCGAACGTGATCTCATCAAACCACAGCATGTTTATTTTTCAGTATAAATTTGATCAAAGATCGCACCATTTACAAAGTGAGTTTTCTGCGCTTTGGCCCACCCTCCGAAGACATCATTAATATTAAAGGTTTTTTGCTTTGGAAATTGCGCAAGGTATTTGTTCGCCACTTGTTTATTTCGTGGACGGAAGAAATGCTTCGCCGCCAACTCCTGCCCTTTTGGCGAATACAGATAGTTTAAATAGCCCTTGGCCAAATTTCGATTGCCATTTTTATCCACGGTTTTGTCTACAATCGCAACCGATGGCTCCGCTAAAATCGAAATAGACGGATAAACAATATCGTATTTGTCTTTACCTAGGCCTTGGGTTGCCAGTAAGGCTTCATTTTCCCAGGACAACAACACATCACCGATGCCTCGTTCAGCAAACGTGGTCAATGAACCTCGCGCGCCTGAATCAAGGACTTTGACATTTTGATAAAGTTTTTTCACCAATTCTTTGGCTTTAGCATCATTACCTCCCGGTTGTTTTAACGCATAACCCCAAGCCGATAAATAGATCCAACGCGGCGCACCGCCTGTTTTTGGATTTGGGGTAATGATCTCAACCCCCGGTTTGGTTAAATCATTCCAGTCTTTAATTTGTTTCGGATTACCCTTACGAACTAAAAAAACAATAGTTGAAGTATAAGGTGCAGAATTATTTGGAAATTCTTTTTGCCAGTTTTTATCAATTTGCCCAGTATTAACAATTTCATCAATATCATTAGCCAAGGCCAAGGTCACCACATCTGCTTGTAGACCCGTTGCAACGGCACGTGCTTGCTTACCCGATCCACCATGTGACTGTTTAAAGTTGACCTCCTGCCCAGTTTTACTTTTCCAATACTGTCCAAAGGCTTGGTTATATTCTTGATAAAACTCACGGGTTGGGTCATAAGACACATTTAAAAAATCTTTTGCCGCATAAGCACTGGCTGCAAAGCCCCCAAGTAATACTAAAATAGATGTCGCTAATATTTTTTTCATTGCTTTATACTCGAACTGAATTTGCTCACTATATAAACAACAAAAAATCAACACAATCATCTAGTTATAATTAATTATGGCTTTTATATCTGATAAAAAGATATCTCTAAAAGGACTATTTTGTGCACTTTTAAGGATAAGCCCATATCCATCCTCCACAGATCAAGCTCAAAATCTCCATGCTATCTCCACAGTTATTTGGTACAAAAAGCCAAATGATTTATATTTGATGTTTAAATGTCAATTTAGCCCAAATTTGTTTATAATTTTGTAAATTGTGTGACGCAGTTCTACTTTTTTATTTGTAAAATCGGTTAAATTGAAACTAGATTACCAATGACTTTAATAAAAATCTGTTCCAATACCATGTTGAGAGGGGGAAAAGGACATGAAAGCAACATTTTTACATACCGTTACGTTGAGTATCGGCTTGGCTTGTTTTAGCCAACTGGGACATAGTGCAGCCATTCAAAGCAATGACAAAGCGACGATGCCCACTGAGAAAACATCGTTGATTGAAAAAGCGCTCAGCCAACAAAAAGGCAGTGACCGAACCACGATGACGGATAATGATTTAAAAATCATGACTTCAATCAAAGTTGCACCGACACAAAATTTCTTTGCTACACAAAACCAGCGCTTTAGCCGTTTTGTGCAATCATTGTTCCTCTAAACTAAAAATAAGCCACAGTGTCGTAACCTCTCTCAAGTTATGACATTTGCGCACAAAAGCCTGATCACTGAATGTTGAATTAAGCATTAAGTGGTCGGGCTTTTTCGTTATAATAGACCTCAATTTACATTCTGAATCATAATTGGCTATGACTGTTCGTACTCGTATTGCACCCTCTCCAACTGGCTTCCCGCATGTGGGCACAGCGTATATTGCGTTATTTAACTTATGCTATGCCAAGCAACATGGTGGTGAATTTATTCTGCGTATCGAAGATACCGACCAACTTCGTTCGACTCCTGAATCTGAAAAAATGATTTTAGATTCATTGCGTTGGTTAGGACTGAATTGGTCTGAAGGCCCAGACATTGGCGGGCCACATGCGCCATATCGCCAGTCTGAACGCATGCATATTTATAAGCAATATGCACTGGATTTGGTTGAAAAAGGTCATGCGTTCTACTGCTTTGCAACGAGCGAAGAATTGGATCAAATGCGTGCAGAACAACAAGCCCGTGGTGAAACACCAAAGTACGATGGTCGTGGTTTAAAATTATCTGCTGAAGAAGTTCAAAGTCGCCTTGCTGCAGGTGAACCACACGTGATTCGTATGAAAGTGCCCGAAGAAGGTATTTGTACAGTCAATGACTTACTGCGCGGGGAAGTGGAAATTCCTTGGGTGCAAGTGGACATGCAAGTCTTGCTTAAAACCGATGGTTTACCAACCTATCACCTTGCCAATGTGGTGGATGACCATTTGATGCAAATCACCCACGTTTTCCGTGGCGAAGAATGGTTGCCTTCTGCACCTAAACATCAGTTGCTGTATCAATACTTTGGTTGGGAAATGCCTGTCCTGGGTCATATGCCATTACTACGTAACCCAGACAAATCAAAACTGTCGAAACGCAAGAACCCAACTTCTATTAACTACTACAAAAATATTGGTGTTTTGCCTGAAGCCTTGTTGAACTACTTAGGCCGCATGGGCTGGTCGATGCCAGATGAACGCGAAAAATTCACATTGGCGGAGATGATTGAACACTTTGATATTCAACGTGTATCTCTCGGTGGTCCAATTTTTGATGTGGAAAAATTGAATTGGCTCAATGGTCAATGGATCAAAGGCTTAAGCCCTGCTGAACTGTTAGATACTTTATTGGCATGGAAAGCAGATCGTAAGATGCTCGAAGACATCGCCGCAGCGATTCAACCTCGTATCAACTTACTTTCAGAAGCGGTGAATTGGTCTGCACATTACTTTAACCAGTTCCCAAGCTTGACCAAAGAACAGTTTGAAAGCAAGAAACTGAGCGAAGAACAAGTTCGCCAAAGCCTTCAATTTGCAATTTGGCGTTTGGAAAGCATGTTCACATGGAACAATGACACTGTAAGTCAAACCTTGATGGACTTAGCCAGCCAAATGGAAATTAAGCTCCGTGACTTTATGCCAGCGTTCTTTATTGCGATTGCCGGTTCGACCGCTTCGACCCCTGTGATGCAAACTATGGTCACCATTGGCCCTGACTTAACCTTCGCACGCTTACGCCATGCCCTTGAAATTGTGGGTGGTCCAAGCAAAAAAGAAGCAAAAGTTTGGGAAAAACTCAATGAAAGTCTAAAATTGCCGAAAAATGACGCAGTTGATGAAACTTAATTGATTTTTTAGTTGACGCATGAGCGTTATATCCCTAATATAGCGCTCACACAGAGAGACGGTGTTAACCACTCAACGTGATGCCTCAATAAGTCCCTATCGTCTAGAGGCCTAGGACATCGCCCTTTCACGGCGGTAACCGGGGTTCGAATCCCCGTAGGGACGCCATATTTAAGATGGCAACATCTGGTAAAAAACCCAAGCATTATGACTTGGGTTTTTTATTGCCTCAAAATTATCAGCACTTCATTACCACGCTTTTTTGGCTTTCTGCTCCAATCCGATTAGAATACAGCATAGATTCGAATTTTGGAGTTGTAATGCAATATCGTTGTCCTCAATGTCAAAGCCCAAAAATTATGCCTGTTGCTCAAGCAGGGGCTCCAGCAACACGCCCTGTCGTGCCTAAAAGTCTGGTTTTTTTAGTTCCAGCCATTTTTGTATTATTACTTTTGGTGCTCATTAGCATCGCAATGTGGCTATTTGGGGATGGCGCTGGCTCAACATTACAAATTGCAACGGTTGTGGTTTTCATCGTGTGTGTAATTGCAGGCTTCTTATTTTACCGCGACCTTCCTGATTTTAAGATTTCAATGCAAGGCTTCATGCAGTCTCAGAAAAAATGGAAATGCCGCGAATGCGACCATGAGTGGGAAATCTAAGCCTTAACTTAGAACCTGCATCCAAAAAGGGAGTCTATGTACTCCCTTTTTATCTGCTCAAAGAATAAATAATAATTATTATCACCTGTTAGTTTTTCTCGATATAATCAAAAACCTCATCTTACGAAATATTTTTAGGCCTAGTCTCTATGAAAAACGCTCTACTCTGCACACTCTTGTTCTTTTCAGTGGCTCAAGCACATGAACCCTACGTCGCTCCACTGGCGTATCACACTGAAAATACCCAAGTCCCTGTATTGAGCGCCTATGCGGAACAAGCCTTTCATCCTGAATATGCCCTAAAAGATATTTCATTCAGCGTTTTCCAACCAAACCAAACACAGACTACGATTCAAGCACAGAAGCACTTAGAATCTGCAACTGCATTTGATCTTAAGCTACCAGAAAAAGGCACCTATACCATTTTTGCCAAAACCTCATATCCAATTGAATATGTACAACATAATCGGCAATGGAAAATCTTTACTGATGTCGCAGCAGACAAAGTCCCTGCCTTAAGCGAGCGTGACTATGTCATTCCAAGTGACTTTAAAGGCAAAGTACCAAGCAAGGTCTCTACGGTTCGCGAATGGAGCATTCAAAGCTATGTGAGCAAAGACAGCACCTCACCTGTTGCTGTAACGCCAGCCCCAATTCAAGTCAACTTCAAAACCCATCCAAATGAAATCACGGTGCAACAACCTGTACAACTGCAAATCACTCAAGCAGGCAAAGCCCTTGCACATACAGAACTCATAGTTCGTGCTCAAGGTGAGCTTGAGCAACAAGCGAAAAGCACACCTGCCGACGCACAAGGCCATGCCACACTCACGTTTGCACAAGCTGGGCAATACCTGATTGAAGTGAGCGAAAAAGTCGATGCCAAAGCAAAACCTAAAAATCAGTATTACACCATTATCAGCTTACAAGTGAATGCCCCTAAAACGCCTTAAGCGGCAATTGCTAAGCATAAAAAAACCAGCCCGAAGGCTGGTTTTTTTAATTAAATTAACGGAAGCATTAACCGCCAATTTTCTTGTATTTGGTGCGTTTTTGAACTGCAGCATCACCCAAACGCGCTAAACGATAGGCTTCATATTCAGCATAGTTGCCTTCATAGAATTCAGGCTGTTCGTTCTCAAACGACAAGATGTGCGTTGCAATACGGTCAAGGAACCAACGGTCATGCGACACCACCATTACCGTACCTGGGAATACAAGAATTGCATCCTCAAGTGCACGTAAGGTTTCGATATCCAAGTCGTTCGATGGCTCATCCAGTAAGATGACGTTTGCGCCCATTTGTAGGATTTTCGCCAGTTGTAAACGGTTACGCTCACCGCCTGACAACTCACCTACACGCTTCTGCTGGTCTTGACCTTTAAAGTTAAAACGACCGATATAAGCACGCGATGCAATTTCATAATCGCCAATTCTTAAGATATCTAAACCGCCAGAAACTTCTTCCCAAACGGTTTTGTTGTTATCCAAAGTGTCACGAATCTGACCCACATACGCCACTTTAACCGACTCACCCAAAGTCACCGTACCTGTGTCTGGCTGTTGTTCACCCGTCATCATACGGAACAGTGTGGTTTTACCCGCACCGTTTGGACCCACGATACCCACAATTGCTGTAGGCGGTACGGTAAAGCTTAGGTTTTCGTACAGTACGCGACCATCAAATGATTTGCTGATGCCTTCCACTTCTACGACTTTATTGCCTAGACGTGGGCCAGGTGGAATATAGATTTCAGAAGTTTCGTTACGCTGTTGGAATTCGCGTGAGTTAAGCTCTTCAAAACGCTCCATACGCGCTTTGTTTTTCTTTTGCTGACCTTTCGCATTTGAACGAACCCATTCAAGTTCTTTCTTCAATGCTTTAGCAAAAGATTCTTCTTGCTTGTTCTCTTGCTCTAGACGCGCATTCTTTTGCTCTAACCAAGAAGAATAGTTGCCTTGATATGGAATACCCATACCGCGGTCAAGCTCAAGAATCCATTCCGCCACGTTATCCAAGAAATAACGGTCGTGCGTAATCGCCACAATCGTGCCGGCAAAGTCTTTCAAGAAACGCTCTAACCAAGACACAGATTCCGCATCCAAGTGGTTCGTCGGTTCGTCTAGAAGTAACATGTCTGGCTTAGATAAAAGCAAACGACACAATGCAACACGACGACGCTCACCACCTGAAAGCAAGCTTACATCTGCATCCCAAGCAGGTAGGTTCAAGGCAGCTGCAGCTTGATCCATTTGGTTGCTAAGGTTATGCGCATCCCATGAATGGATAATCGCTTCAAGTTTTTCTTGCTCTTTTGCCAATGCATCAAAGTCTGCATCTTCTGCTGCATATTCAGCAAACACTTCGTCCAAACGTGCCAAAGCATCCAATGGTTCACGTAAACCATCTTCTACGTTTCCACGGACATCTTTATTTGGATCAAGTGGCGGTTCTTGTTCTAGGTAACCAATTTTGATACCCGGTTGCGCACGCGCTTCACCAGAGAAATCTTTGTCTACGCCCGCCATAATACGAAGCAAGGTCGATTTACCTGCACCGTTTAAACCAAGTACACCAATTTTTGCACCCGGGAAAAATGACAAAGAGATGTCTTTTAAGATTTCGCGCTTAGGCGGAACCATTTTAGACACTCGGTTCATCGTATAAATATATTGGGCCACGTAGGACTCCTCAATAGAAAAACCAAAAAATCGCAAGAAGCGAAAAAATATTTGCGGGCATTATACGATGAATACGTTGAAAAAATAAGGCATGAAACCGATCTTCAATGCAATGTTACAACTTTCAGTGCGGTTATTTTTTAAACATACTCTTTATCTCACTTTTCCACAGCCAAGTAGCTGATCGCAGCTCATCTTTATGAATTTTTTAGATAAATATTCATTATTTTCACACTTTCACTCATATTCATTGATGGTAGACTGTGCAATATTTAACTCACGCAGATGAAGTCCCATGACCTATAAAGATGAAACTTTGGCTATCCATGCTGGTTATAGCCCTGAAGCCACCACCAAAGCAGTGGCCGTACCGATTTATCAAACCACCTCTTATGCCTTTGATAATACGCAACATGGTGCGGATTTATTTGACCTTAAAGTACAAGGTAATATTTATACCCGAATTATGAACCCGACCACTGCGGTGCTAGAACAACGATTAGCCGCACTCGAAGGGGGCATTGGTGCGTTGGCCTTAGCCTCTGGCATGGCAGCCATTACTTATGCGATTCAGACGATTACCGAAGCAGGAGACAACATTGCTTCTGTTTCGACCTTGTACGGTGGCACCTATAACCTGTTTGCCCACACTCTACCGAAACAAGGCATTGAAGTCCGTTTCTTTGATTATCAAGACCCTGAAGCCCTACGCGGTTTAATTGATGAAAAAACCAAGTTGGTCTTTGTTGAATCGATTGGCAACCCACTTGGCAATATTATCGATCTAGAAGCGATTGCCAAAATCGCGCATGAATATGGCGTGCCTGTGGTGGTCGATAATACCGTCGCAACCCCTGCGCTGCTGAAACCCTTTGAGTATGGCGCAGATATTGTGGTGCATTCATTAACAAAATATATTGGCGGGCATGGTAACTCAATTGGCGGTGCGATTGTCGATAGCGGTAAATTCCCTTGGGGCAAATATCCTGAACGTTTTAAAGTGCTGAATACGCCAGACCCAAGCTATCACGGCGTGAACTATGTCGAAGCTCTAGGCGAAGCAGCTTATATCGCGCGTGCCCGCGTGGTGCCTTTACGTAATACTGGTGCTGCGATTAGCCCTTTAAGCGTGTTCTTGATTCTACAAGGCTTAGAAACGTTAAACCTGCGTATGGAACGTCATACTGAAAATGCGCAGAAAGTCGCAGAATATTTACAAGCCCATCCCAAAGTGAAATGGGTCAATTATGCCGGCCTGAAAGATCACCCTCAGCATGGCTTGGCGCAAAAATATGTCAAAGGAAAACCTTCGGCAATTTTATCCTTTGGGGTACAAGATGGCCGTGAAGGGGGCACTCGCTTTATTGATGCACTACAACTCTTCACTCGCTTGGTCAATATTGGCGATGCCAAAAGTCTGGCCTGCCACCCCGCTACCACCACACATCGCCAACTGAATGAAGCAGAATTAAAGTCTGCTGGAGTAAGTATTGATATGGTACGTTTATCTGTAGGTATTGAACATATTGATGATTTAATTGCAGATTTAGAACAGGCCTTGGCTCAAGTCTAAAATACAGAGTGCTAAACTTAAAACCTCAATCACATGATTGAGGTTTTTTATACGCTTGTCTTTTATATTTATAGCCCTTTCACTTTGATTGAATTCATGTTAAAAACAAGTAATTAGAAGAAATAAAATAGAGCTTTTACTCTAATTTTATTTATTATTTCAATAACTTATGCAGTGATATTTTTAAGCAGTTTAGGTATTATACCTTGAAGGAAAGCCGCTACATTTCTCAGAAAATGCAGCCTTAATAATCGAATATAAAAACAGCCATAACCCTCAAATATTTGACTTAGATCAGGAATGATAACGTGAATTCAAGAATGGATAGACTTTTTAAAGAACGTGTAAATGGAAAAACCGTCTTAATTACAGGCGCTTCAAGTGGTATTGGTTTAACCGTTGCACACAAACTGGCTGACGCAGGAGCACACGTCCTTTTAGTTTCGCGCACCAAAGAAACATTAGAAGAAGTTAAAGCAGAAATCGAAGCCAAAGGGGGTTCAGCCTCTGTTTTTCCATGCGACTTAAATGATTTAAACTCGATTGATGAAGTTTCTAAGCAAATTTTAGCTTCAGTCGATCATATTGATATTTTAATTAATAACGCAGGTCGTTCAATCCGCCGTGCTGTACATGAGTCAGCTGAACGCTTCCACGACTTTGAACGTACCATGCAGCTCAATTACTTTGGTGCTGTACGTTTAGTCATGAACATCCTGCCACAAATGATGATTCGTCGTGATGGGCATATTATTAACATTAGCTCGATTGGCGTATTGGCAAATGCCACTCGTTTCTCGGCTTATGTGGCGTCTAAAGCCGCATTAGATGCATTCAGTCGCTGTCTTTCTGCCGAAGTGCATTCACATAAAATTGCGATTACTTCGGTGTATATGCCTTTGGTACGCACCCCGATGATTGCGCCGACGAAAATTTATAAATACGTCCCAACTCTTTCGCCTGAACAAGCAGCAGATCTGGTTGCTTATGCGATTGTGAAACGTCCGAAGAAAGTGGCAACTAACTTAGGTCGCTTGGCATCGATTACTTATTCAATTGCACCAGACATCAACAATAAGCTCATGTCGATTGGTTATAACTTATTCCCAAGTTCTACCGCGTCTGTGGGTGAACAGCAAAAACTCAACTGGGTACAAAAAGCGTATGCACGCTTATTCCCAGGTGAACACTGGTAAGTTTTCTTACAATTTACCCAACCTTTGATCAAAGGTTGGGTAGCTAAATTTTTCTCAACTCTTTTATAGTGCTTAATATTCGCTTAAGAAAAAAAGCTCATCATAAAAGCAATTATAAAAGGGGAAAAGAAATGCAGACACTTTATTTATTCAAGCTTTTTTGCTTCATCTTTGCTGCAATCACTGCTTTTAATCTGTATACAGAACTTACTCTTTCTCATATTTCAATATGGCAAGTGCTGATTCATGGCGGTTTGCTGATGATCTTGCTCGAATTTGGCTTTAAGAGCCAACACGCACCGCAACAGCCTACCCTACCAACGAGTGAAATACACTCGCTAAAAAAAAACAAGCCAACCTCACAACCCTCAAGCATGTATAGCAATATTTTTTCAAAAATAGGTTTAGTCTCCATTTTTTCCAGCCTGATTGCACAAAGCCTAATCAGTTAAGACTCATACCTTTTTTTGCGGACAAAAGATAAAGACGACATGACACTTCTACTTTTTGTGTTATAAACAGCCGTCTTTTTTTATTTTGTGAATTTATGCGCGCTTTTACTTTCGTACTGCAATATGTGTGTATCGCTTTCGCGATTTATCTCTGCTACCGAGTAGGCAGTAGCCTGTATTTACAAGATTATGTGATGATGGATATCGTGGCCAATGTCGGGACGATTCTAATCTGTATCGATCTTGCTGTTTTCCTGTGGCATAGCCGCAGCACTCAAGCCATAAGCCTCACAGATTATGCGACGAGATTGGAACAACCCGCTCCAACTTTTGTCAAAGTTTGCCGAAAGCTTGGGCATTTTGGCATTATGTTGATTATCACCAGTTGGATCGTACCCATCATCAACGGATAAAATTAACCATAAAAAAACCTCCCACTTGGGAGGTTTTTTACTCAAATTTTAAAAGTTATTTCGAACCTTTAATCCCTGCTTGAAGTAACAATGCACCTAAACCACCAATTTTATTTTCTTGAGGTTTAGCCGTTTGCAGCTTCTTGTTTGTTTGAGCACGCTCGCCTTGCGGACGTGCTTGTTGTGGACGTTTACCTTGTGGTTTACGTTCACTACGCTCTGTATTTTCACGACGTGGTTGACGCGGAGCTTTAGCCGCTTCAGCACCTTCAGGGCGCATCGACAAATTCACACGATTACGCTCAGCATCTACTGTGAGTACACGTACTTGCACAATTTGCCCCGGCTTCACCACTTTATGCGGATCTGCAACAAATTCATTGGCCAACTCTGAAATATGAACTAAACCGTCTTGGTGTACACCAACATCCACAAAAGCACCGAAGTTCGTCACATTGGTCACGACACCTTCAAGCTGCATGCCTTCAGTCAGTTGAGCAACTTCCGTAATGTCTTCACGGAATTTTGCTGTACGGAACTCTGGACGCGGATCACGACCTGGTTTTTCCAGTTCAGACAGTACATCTTGAATAGTTGGTAAACCAAATTTCTCATCTGCAAATTCTTCAGCATTCACTTGGCGAATGATTTCAGAGTTACCAATGATATCTTTCACTGTCGTCGCTTTCGCTTCAACAATTTTACCGACCAACGCATAAGACTCTGGGTGAACAGCAGAAGCATCCAGTGGCTCTGAACCATCTTGAATACGTAAGAAACCTGCCGCTTGTTCAAAAGTACGCTCGCCTAAACGTGGCACTTTCTTCAAATCTTGGCGGTTGTCAAAACGACCATTTTCTTTGCGGAAATCGACAATTTGCTGTGCAATCGACTTATTCAAACCTGCGATATAACCCAAAATAGCAGATGATGCAGTATTAACATCCACCCCCACCGAGTTCACACAGTCTTCAACCACCGCTTCAAGCGTTTTTGCCAAACCAGTTTGGTTCACATCATGTTGGTACTGACCTACACCAATCGATTTTGGATCGATTTTCACCAGTTCAGCCAATGGGTCTTGTAAACGACGTGCAATCGACACTGCACCACGAATCGACACATCTAACTCTGGTAACTCCGCAGAAGCCAATTCAGATGCTGAATAAACCGATGCACCCGCTTCTGATACAGAAACACGGGTCAATTTAAGATCGCTATTCGCAGCCATCATTTCAGCCACAACGCTTTCTGTTTCACGGCTGGCTGTACCATTGCCAATGGCAATCAGGTCAACATTGAACTCGCGACATAAACGCGCCAGTTCTGCAATTGAACCCGCTTTATCATCTTTAGGTGCAAATGGATAAACCGTGCTATGTGCAAGTACATCACCTGATGCATTCACCACAGCCAATTTCACCCCTGTACGGATGCCAGGGTCTACACCCAATGTTGTACGTGCGCCCGCAGGTGCAGATAACAACAAATGACGTAAGTTTTCAGCAAAAACATCCATGGCTTCAGACTCAGCTGCAAGACGTTTTTCAGTGAGCAACGAATGTTCGATGCTTGGACGAACCTTACCTAACCAGAACAATTTAGCCGTTTGTTTTAAATAGTCTTGACGTGCTTGCGGCTGTGCAGTTTCAAGGCTGTATTCTGTTTCAATACGCGCCAATGGTGCATCATCTTCACCATCAACCTTTAAACCCAAAACGTTTTCTTGACGACCACGTAACATAGCCAATAAACGGTGTGACGGGACTTTATTTAAATTTTCAGAAAAGTCGAAGTAATCGCGGAATTTTTTGCCAACTTCTTTTTTCTCATCACTTGCCACTAAACTTTTTAAAGTGGCCGTTTTTGCAAACGTAGCCTTAAGTTCAGTGGTCAGTGCAATGTTCTGCGCCCAGTCATCAATTAAAATATGTTGAATCGCATCCAGCTGACTTTCTAGATCTGGATAATCTTCATGGCTAAAGCTCGCCAATGCTTCAGCTGGATCAACCGCTTCTGCAAAGATTTTTTCTGCAATCGGGCCTAAGCCTGCTTCTTTGGCTTTAAATGATTTACTGGTCCGTTTTGGACGGTACGGTGCGTAAATTTCTTCTAAGGCATTTTTAGTTTCAGCAGCATTTACACGTGCCAATAAATCATCAGACAATTTGTCTTGTTCTTTTAATGATTCGATTACCTTGTCGCGACGTTCAAATAAGTCACGTAAATAAGCCAAACGTGTATCGAGCTGACGTAACTGTGCATCATCTAAGCCTTGCGTGACTTCTTTACGGTAACGCGCAATAAATGGAACGCTAGCACCTTCATCAATCAACTTGATGGCAGCCTCGATTTGATTTGGACGTACGGCAATTTCTTTTGCCAACTGCTGAACTAAGTCAGTCATCGTATGTGATCCCACAAGGATATGTACTAAAAGCCATGATTATAAAGACCAAGACTATAAAATCCACAACTGTTTTTATTAATTTAATGGCTTAAATGTGACATATTTCAGGCAAATTTCATAAATCCATCTCATTTTCAGTGTTAAATCTTATTTTTAGGCATTCTTTGCCATTTTTTTCTATGGGCTAAGATGTATACATTTGGTATCTATGTCTTGATTTTACCTGCAATATTTGTTGCTTTAGAGCATAGTAAAGACATACAAATGAGTCGTATACTCAAGACTATCCCGACTTTTGTTTACGATGACAATAAAGAATAAAGGAGCACTTCAATGAGTTTAGTTGTACCTGCTGAAAAAACAGATGCTGTACATAGCGATGCAGATCGCGTTGAACGCATTTTAGTGGTAGATGACGATGTGCGTTTACGTACGCTACTTCAACGCTTTTTAGAAGATAAAGGCTTTGTGGTAAAAACAGCGCATGACGCAACCCAAATGGATCGTCTCTTACAACGTGAACTTTTTTCACTGATTGTGCTCGACTTCATGCTTCCTGTTGAAGATGGCTTAAGCATCTGTCGTCGTCTACGCCAATCCAATATCGATACGCCTATTATTATGCTCACCGCACGTGGCAGTGACTCAGACCGTATTGCAGGTCTAGAAGCGGGTGCAGATGACTATTTACCGAAACCATTTAATCCAAATGAGTTGTTAGCACGTATTCGCGCCGTACTGCGTCGCCAAGTGCGTGAAGTTCCAGGTGCACCAAGCCAACAAATGGAAGTGGTCAGCTTTGGGCCATGGTCACTTGATTTATCAACGCGCACTCTAACGCGTGAAGGTCAAGTCGTAACCCTAACTACAGGTGAGTTTGCGGTCCTCAAAGCCTTGGTACAACATCCGCGTGAACCTTTGACTCGCGACAAATTGATGAACCTTGCGCGTGGCCGTGAATGGGGCGCAATGGAACGTTCGATTGATGTTCAAGTATCGCGCCTACGTCGTCTTGTAGAAGAAAATCCTGCTCGCGCACGTTATATCCAAACGGTTTGGGGTGTGGGTTATGTGTTCGTTCCAGATGGCGCGGAATAATTCAAAACTAAAAAATACGGCTTCGGTCTTTTTAAGCTGAGTAGCAATAATCAGCACGACGGAGTCCTAAAATTAAGCTCAACTTTATCGATTAACCTGCGGTTCGCCTTACTTTTGTTTCGACAAAAGTAAGCAAAACCATTGTCATCTGCAAAACTCGGCATATTTCTGCATTTCAACATCATGCTCGCAGAAACTTTATAACACCCAGACCTCATGCCTCGAACAATTGCAGATGACTTTTCGCGTATCGCATACCTGTCACCATTGAACTATGTCTCTTACATAGAAACAGGAAATCACGTGAAACTCGAACCCATCGACCCTCAAAAATTTACAGATTACGAAGCGTATTCAGAACGGAAACGCACGCGTTGGGAACGCTTTTTAGATAAAATCAAGCCGCGTTCTGCTGCCATGCGCACCACCGTACTGGTACTCTTCATTGTATTTTTCAGTTTATTTATGTCTTTGTGGTTCTTTTGGCGCACCTTATATCTTCCAGAAATTCAACAACATGCTCGTTACCTTGCTGTTGAAATAGAAATTCTCAACAACCCCGATTTACGGATTTATCATCAAAATACTGAAGTCGATGTCGATGACTGGCTAAGAAGCCGCGTCGGGATTGAATACGTCACCGATCCCAAAGAATATCCCAATGTTAAAGATAAGGTGATTGCCGAGTTCTTTACCAACCAAATTGAAGCTAAGCTGGCCAAAGAATTAAAAGTCGAACATGCCACAGTATATTTCCAATTTAAACCTAGCCCGCGCATCTGGATTCAAACGCCTGAAATGAACGGCAACTGGGTACGGGAACCACTAAAAACCTATGCCAACTACAGCCCTGAGTTAATTTTCGGTTGGCTGCTTGGCGTACCCCTTATTGCAGCAGCCATTATTTTAACCTTGGTTCGTCAGCTCAATCGCCCGCTGCGTCGTCTGCAAAATGCTGCCAACAGTTATAGTAAAACAGGCACAGCGCCGTATTTAGAGACCAATCACGGCCCCCAAGAAATTCGTGAGGTCAACCAAGCGTTTAATCACATGATCTACACCCTAGATCAGACTGAACGTGACCGCCGGATTATGTTGGCGGGGATTTCACATGACTTACGCACCCCACTGACCCGTATTCGACTCAGTGCAGAAATGATGCCCGATGATGATTTTTTAAAAGAAGGACTGATTTATGACGTTGAAGATATGGATGCGATCTTAAATCAGTTCATTTCCTATATGCGTGACGGCTCGGATGAGGAAATCCAAGACACCGATTTAAATATGTTGTTACAAGAATTGGTGGTGCAATTCAAACCGCTAGATATTCGTTTTGAACCCGCTGAATTACCGATTATTCAGGCACGTAGTCTGTCTCTTAAACGCCTGATTGGTAACTTGATTAATAATTCAAAACGCTACGGTGCTGAGCCGATTGAACTTTCCGCAACAGTGGAAAATGAACATATTTTAATTAGCGTAGCAGACCATGGTGAAGGTATTCCTGATGATCAAATTGAAGAACTCATGCAACCTTTTGTGCGTGGCAATGAAGCCAGAACAGTTCAAGGCAGTGGTTTAGGTCTCGCCATTGTAAAGCGCATTGTTGACATTCACCAAGGTCAACTCAGCATTCATAATCGGGAACAAGGCGGACTTGAAGCAATTATTTCGCTGCCTCTTCATCACAATCAAGATGTTGAAATTTCCAGCAGCAACCCACTCGAAAAATTAAAGCAAACCTTGGTTGAGCATTTCTAAACTTTGTACAATAGTTGATCAAACGATTTTGTTCAACTATTCAACAATTTAATTTTACCAAATATATTTCAAACACTTACAAATCATCAGAATCCCTTATACCCACATTTTTTCAAAAAATTAGACCTTAGCCTAACAGGTATGCACAATGTCGTTCTTGATCGGTACAATCGGTGCCAGATCCAGAATATTAACGAGAGTAAACCATGTCTTTAGATCGTATCCGTTTAGCTTCACTTCACGATAAAGTCATCAGTGCAGAAGAAGCGTCTGCTTTTATTGAAGATGGCATGACTGTAGGTATGAGTGGCTTCACTCGTGCTGGCGAAGCGAAAGCTGTACCCTTGGCATTGGTTAAACGTGCACACACAAATCCTTTAAAAATCACATTAATTACTGGTGCTTCTTTAGGTAATGACCTAGACAAGCAATTGACTGAAGCGGGTGTATTGGCACGTCGTTTACCGTTCCAAGTGGACAACACTTTACGTAAAGCCATCAACAATGGCGAAGTGATGTTCATTGACCAACACTTGTCTGAAACTGTTGAGCAAATGCGTAATCTTCAGTTGAAAAAGCCAGATGTAGCGATCATTGAAGCGGTTGCAATTACTGAAGATGGCGGCATCATTCCAACAACGTCGGTAGGTAACTCTGCAAGCTTCGCAATTTTCGCAGAAAAAGTGATTGTTGAAATCAACACCAACTTAAGCCCTGCATTTGAAGGCTTACACGATATTTACATCCCAACTTACCGTCCAACACGTCAACCGATTCCATTGACTCAAGTGGATGAGCGTATTGGTACGCACGCGATCAATATCGATCCTGCAAAAATCGTCGGTATCGTCATCAACAACGACTTGCACGACTCTCCATCAACGGTAACTGCGCCAGATGATGAAACTCAAGGCATTGCAGACCACTTAATCGCATTCTTTGAAAAAGAAGTAGCTGAAGAGCGTCTACCGAAAAACTTAGGTCCACTACAAGCAGGGATTGGCTCAATTGCCAATGCTGTACTCACAGGCCTTAAAGATTCGAACTTCGAAGACCTCGTGATGTACTCAGAAGTGTTGCAAGACTGTACTTTCGAATTGATTGATGCAGGTAAAATGAAGTTTGCTTCAGGTTCATCAATTACCCTTTCTGCAAAATACGGCGAGAAAGTATTTAATAACCTTGAAGCGTACAAAGATAAATTGGTTTTACGTCCGCAAGAAATTTCGAACCACCCTGAATTGGTTCGTCGTTTAGGTATTATCGGCATCAACACAGCGCTTGAGTTTGATATTTACGGTAACGTGAACTCAACTCACGTTTGCGGTACGAAAATGATGAACGGTATTGGTGGTTCAGGTGACTTCGCACGTAATGCACACTTGGCAATCTTCGTAACCAAATCAATTGCAAAAGGTGGCGACATTTCTTCAATCGTACCGTTTGCGTCGCACATCGACCATGCTGAACATGATGTTGACATCCTGGTAACAGAACAAGGTTTGGCTGACCTGCGTGGTTTAGCACCGCGTGAACGTGCTCGTGCGATTATCGACAACTGTGCACACCCACTGTATCGTGATGCATTAAATGACTACTTCGATCGCTCATGTGCAAAAGGTGGTCATACGCCTCACCTTCTTCGTGAAGCGTTGTCTTGGCATTCTAACTTTGAAGAAACAGGTCACATGCTTCCTGTTCAAGCAGAAGCGAAATCTGCTTAATTTAAAGTTTAAAAAAAAGCGCCCTCTTGGGCGTTTTTTTATGTCTGATGAAAAGTGTAATAAAACACTTATCAAAATAAAAAAACTCAATTAATCTAAAGGCATCCAAAAAATAAAAATGCCAAGCTCATGTTCATTATTCGCCCCTATCTCGAAACAGATTTAGAAGATGTCATTGCACTTTGGGAGGTATGCGACCTCACTCGCCCTTGGAACAACCCTGAAATTGATATTTTTAGAAAAACCGCACAAAAAGATGGTTTATTTTTATTGGCGGTTAAAGATGAACAACTCATCGCCACGTTGATGGGTGGTTATGATGGTCATCGCGGCTGGATTAATTATTTGGCGGTACATCCACACTTTCAACGCAATGGGGTCGCAACCGCACTCATACAGCAGCTCGAGAAGCGCCTGATTGCGTTAGGTTGCCCCAAACTACAACTGCTTGTACGTAAAGAAAATATCGACGTGCAAAGCTTCTATGAGCAACTGGGTTATGAGGAAATCGAAGTCGTATGCTTTGGTAAACGTCTGATTGCCGATTAAGCTCAGACACTCAATGCGCCGATCCCGGTAGACGACCCAATCTTAAAAAAATTGGAAATTTAAGCTCAAAAACTTGGTTCGCGTGATCATCCAACGCAAAGAATGCTTTGAACTCATATAAGGGGTCATTTGAATTTTTCGCTCGATAATGTTTCAGTGCAGACCATGTATTTAAATAATCCAACAATTGAGCAGCAGACCATTGAAACGACATCGACAATTCAGGCGTCGCTATTTCCTCAAAGGGAAAAGGAATGGTTTGGTAGGCCTCGTCGATATAACGTCTTTCGGCATCCCAATAGCCTGTCAAAGTCTTAAAATAAAGTCGCTCAATACAGCCCTGTAACTCAGGTTGCTGCAGCTGAATTAAACCATAGCCAATGACCGCAAAAATGCCTTCAGGTCGTAAAGTCCGCCGCACTTCTGCATAAAAACCATCAAAATCAAACCAATGAATGGCTTGAGCCACCGTGATTAAATCAAAACTCTGCTCGGCAAAACTGGTGTGCTCTGCGGATTGGACCTGATAACTGACATTTTCAAAATAAGGTGCATGTTGTAACTGATGAGCACTGATATCTGTCGCCACCACGGCATCAAAATGCGGCGCCAACAATTGAGTCAATTGCCCCGACCCTGCGCCACAGTCCCATGCAAATTGAGGAGTCGCCACATGCTTGAGTATTTCTTGAATCAAACTTGCTGGATAACTTGGACGTGCGAGTTGATAAAGCTGACTTCCCGATGAAAAGCGGTCTTTCATAAGCCATTCTCAGTCTTATTTTTGACTCAAAATTAGCACATTTTCCATTAACTAAAGCATGATGTTGTTCAACATCTTATACAATCCTACTTTTCATGAGACAAAAAAAAGCCCCAAACATTGTTTGAGACTTTTTTGAATATGGTGGCGAGACCCAGGATCGAACTGGGGACACACGGATTTTCAATCCGTTGCTCTACCTACTGAGCTATCACGCCGATGCCGTGTATTAAGCCGTATCTCGGATGAATAGTCAATAAAAATCATCACTTTTTTATTTGATCGGATAAATTTCAGGCAAAAAAAATCCCTGATGGGATCAGGGATTGAAATCTTTAAATAAGATTTTGAATATGGTGGCGAGACCCAGGATCGAACTGGGGACACACGGATTTTCAATCCGTTGCTCTACCTACTGAGCTATCACGCCGATGTCGCGTATTAAACAGTTTAAGCGAAGCAGCGTCAAGTCTGTTTTCAAAAAAATCATTTGAGTGTTTACTTTTACAGCAAACCCAATACCCTTCGTACATTTTTTGAGTCATTCTTTGTACTTAGAGCGCGTCACCATGGCGATTCATGAAAAAAAATAGCCCAAAGACTGTTTTAAAAAAGCTTAAATTTTGCCAATGTGCTCTAAGCAACGGTGAATAGCACCACAGCCTGGCTCGAACACTTTGACACCGTTGGCTTCTTCCATACGACAGACTTCTTCAACCAGCCGCTCCGCAACCCCTCTTCCACGGTTTGCAGGATGTACCACGATGTATTCTAAGGTTTTATTTTCACCCTGCCCACTACACCAAATGGCGCCAATGACTTTAGTATTAAATTCTGCGGTGTAAAGTAAGGTATACTGAGCTAGATTTTGCTCAAGTTGTTCTACGGCATCATGCCCATCGCCAAATTCAGGACTGGTGTCGTACAGTCGCTCTAGCTGGCTGCGCAACTCTTCTTTTTCCAGTGAAGTATAAGCGTGTACGGTAATAGGCATTGATAAACCCTCCTGAGCAATCTAATATGCGGTGACTTCGTTACGGCGAAACATTTTACATCAATTATTTGACGTCTTTGAGGAACGTGTCTATGACAGAACGTATCAGTGAAGTGGTAAGAAATACCAACGAAACCAAAATTCGAGTTCGTGTAAACCTCGATGGTACGGGTCAAGGCACGCTCAACACAGGTATTCCCTTTTTAGATCATATGATTGATCAAATCAAGCGACATGGCTTATTTGATATTGATATTGAATGTGATGGCGACTTAGAAATTGATGATCACCACACGGTTGAAGACTGTGGTATCACGCTTGGGCAGGCTTTTGCCAAAGCTTTAGGTGACAAGAAAGGTTTACGTCGTTATGGTCATTTTTATGCACCGTTAGATGAATCTTTAAGCCGTGCTGTGGTGGACTTATCCGGCCGTCCGGGTTTGTTTATGGATATTCCATTTACCCGCGCCATGATTGGTCGTTTTGATGTGGATCTATTCTCTGAGTTTTTCCAAGGCTTTGTGAACCATGCGCTCATGACGGTACACATTGATAACCTGAAAGGGAAAAATAGCCACCACCAAATTGAAAGTGTGTTCAAAGCGTTTGCGCGTGCACTTCGTATGGCCTGTGAAATTGACCCACGTGCAACCAACACCATTGCTTCAACCAAAGGTAGTTTGTAATGACCCGTATTGCCCTTCTTGACTATGGTATGGGTAACCTACACTCAGCAGCAAAAGCGCTTGAGCATGTTGGTGCAACGGTCGATGTGACTAATGATCCCAAGTTAGTGGCCCAAGCTGATAAAATTGTGTTCCCTGGCGTAGGTGCTATGCGTGACTGTATGCAAGGCATGCATGAAGCAGGGATTGATGAAGTCGTTCGTCATGCAGCATTTAATAAGCCTGTATTAGCGATTTGTGTGGGTATGCAAGCGCTGATGCAACGCTCTGAAGAAAATGGCGGAGTCGATGCTCTCGGTATTTTTGAAGGCAGTGTGAAACGCTTTCCTGATGTAGACGGCTTGAAAGTACCCCATATGGGTTGGAACCAAGTTCATCAGGCTGATCCGAGTCATCCAATGTGGAAAGACATTGAGCAAGATGCACGTTTTTACTTCGTGCACAGCTTTTATGTTGAACCGAAGAACTCTGGTATTGTGGCGGCGACCTGTGACTACGGTTTAGAGTTCTGCACGGCAATTCATCAAGAAAACTTGTTTGCGACACAGTTTCACCCTGAAAAAAGTCATACCGCAGGTTTACAACTGCTGAAAAACTTTGTGGAATGGAAAATTTAATTTATTCCAGCTTCTTTTTGATTGAAAAAGCTCAACTTCGGTTGGGCTTTTCTCTTATTATCAACCAATAACAGTTTAGAAATGTACGACAAATGCTCCAATTCCAATTCTTTCCTCGCTCTTACCCAACAGCACCAAAACTTTTAGAGATTACTGAAGTCTTTAAACAGCACATTACTGGTATAAGTTCACAAACACATCAACTTTCCAGCAATGAAGTTCTTCTTACTATTGCAAATGGACTTGGAAAAATTGGATTCAAAGTTGAAAAAAGTAAATCTGCCGAAGATAAAATCCCCGTTCCAGTCCTATTCGGTTATAACAACCAAGCTTCTAAAAGTTTCTTAGCCGATGCCATTCACTTCGAGCAAAAAATCGTTATTGAAGTTGAAGCTGGACGTGCAGTCGTCAATAACCAGTTTTTAAAAGATATATTCCAAGCCAGTATGATGGTTAATATCGACTATCTAGTTTTAGCTGTACGAAATACTTACATGATTTTCAAAAGGTCTATCAATTTTTAGATACACTTTACACCTCACAGCGTATTATTCTTCCATTAAAAGGAATTCTAGTGATCGGGTACTAATTCAATGTTCTAATCTAATATTAATAGAAAGTTTTTGTTTTACAGCACACTACTACACACCAAATAATTACAATGCCTTTTCATTGTCACCAAATTTGATTATGATTTGCCTGCTTTTTAGACATTTTTATTTATAAAAAACTTAATTTACAACGATAAGGTAAGTCACTATGACTCAATATGCACAAGAATCTGCGCTGAATGCCGCAGGTCGTTTCGGACGTTTTTCATACCTAGCATGGAACTGTCTACTTGCCATTGTAGCTTCAATTATTCTTGGTATTTTCACCGCCATCTTTCCTAATACCTTCGTGAACTTGGAAACAGGCAACTTCGGTGGCGGCATGATTTTTATCGTCCTGATCTATGTTGCGCTGATGTACTTCACTTTTGTATTTACTATTCGTCGCCTACATGACCGCAACCATACGGGCTGGTTATCACTGTTAATGCTGGTGCCTCTTGCCAATGTGATCTTAATGCTATACCTGATTTTCGCACCAGGCGATGATCGTAACAACAGTTATGGTTCACCACGCCCCACTGCAGGCTGGGAAGCTGTTTTGGCATGGATTTACATCGTGATTTTCGTTTTAGCAATTATCGGCGGTATTGCGGCTGGTTTTATGTCCTAAAATCACCTGTGCAAAACAGCCTGCCTAGGTCGGCTGTTTTGCTAAATCAACCTAAAAGCTTTAGGCTTAAGCAACAATGGCATAGTCAAAGCATGATGGATTCTTCTTTTCAACACATCCTTCCCAGCAAAGTCGAAATTCAACAATTTCCTCGTTTTCAAAATTTGCCAAAACAAGCAATTCATGTCATTCAAAACTTAGAACAGTGTGAAGCAATCCGCACTGAACTGGAACAGGTTTCCATCTTCGGTTTTGACAGCGAGTCCAAACCGACCTTTCACGTGGGAGAAGTCTCCACGGGCCCGCATTTAATTCAACTGGCCAGCGTCGAGCGTGCTTATTTGTTTCAAATGAGTCCACCCATTTGGAGCTTCCTTGCACCATTTTTGGCGAATCCAGACCAGCTCAAAGTGGGCTTTGGTTTAAAAAATGATGCCCATCTGTTCCGTAAAAAAGGTTTTGAGCTCAAGGGGATTGTTGAGCTGTCAAAATGCTTTACCAGCTTTGGTTTGACCAACCCTGTTGGTATTAAAAATGCCATCGCCCTGCTGTTTCAACTCAACTTCCCCAAAAGCAAAAAAGTCAGCACTTCAAATTGGGCAAGGAAGATACTCACGCCTGAACAAGTTGACTATGCTGCTGCGGATGCCTATGCGGCGCTGTTGGTTTTTGAAGAATTGCGGCGTTTAGAGCGACCCCCAAAAGATATTTCCAAAGAATTAGAGAAAACAACAAAACCTTGTCGTCATGAAAAGCTGTAACAGATGCTTAGAAAATTGCCAATACTTTGCTAAGATGACGGACATTGATTTTATTTAAGATTTGGCTAGGAGCGAAAGCATGCTGATCATCCCTGCAATTGACCTGAAAGATGGCAAATGTGTTCGTTTAAAACAAGGTCGTATGGAAGACGATACGGTTTTTTCTGATGATCCTGTTGCAACTGCACAGCACTGGGTAAATGAAGGCGCGCGTCGCTTACATTTAGTCGATTTAAATGGTGCTTTCGCTGGTACGCCAATTCATAAACCTGTGGTTGAAGCCATTGCTCGTGCACAACCTGAACTGCCAATTCAAATTGGCGGTGGTATTCGCTCACTAGAAACCATCGAACACTACTTAGAAGCAGGTGTGTCTTTTGTCATTATTGGCACCAAGGCAGTTCAAAACCCTGAGTTTGTTGAAGAAGCTTGTAAGAAATTTGCAGGTCATATCATTGTCGGCATTGATGCCATGAATGGCATGGTGGCCACCGATGGGTGGGCCAATGTGACCGACGTGAAAGCAACCGATTTGGCCAAACGTTTTGCCGATGCGGGCGTATCGAGCATTGTCTATACCGACATTGCGCGTGACGGGATGATGCAAGGTGTGAACGTTGAGCAAACTGTTCAACTGGCACAATACTCTGGTCTACCTGTGATTGCATCAGGTGGTGTGACCAACCTTGATGACGTACGTAACCTCAAAGGTCAACCGGGTATTTTGGGTGCAATTACCGGTCGCGCGATTTACGAAGGCAGTTTAAACCTACGTGAAGCACAATTGCTGTTAGATGAACAATCACTCTAATTGTTGAATTTAAAAAAGAGGTCTTTTGACCTCTTTTTTATGCGCTAAATATCAGTTTTTAAGATCTGCTTCTTAATAAATTGCATTACGAATAAACTTTAACGGTACAGTTCCACGGTTGATATATTGGTATTCGATGGCACTGGAAAAAACAATCGACTCTCCTACACCCAAGACTTTCATCTCACCTGCCAAATCCAAAGTTAACTCCCCCTCCATCACATAGAGCATCTCACGCCAACCTTCTGGGTCAGGTTCTGCACTATAGTGTTCATTTGGGGCAAGTACCCATGTCCACAATTCAACTTTTTGTGTTGCTGCCGCCGAGGCCATTAATTTTGCTTCACTGTGTGCTTGTGTGCCTTGCCAAGCTAAAACATTGACCACCGCTTGCCCTTGCTGTTCAGGCGCGGCAATGATCTGTACAAAATCGACCTCAAGCACATCGGCAATCAAGCTCAGTTTTGCCAAACTAATATTGTCCTGTCCTGATTCAACCCCAGCCACCATGCGACGGCTTAAACCAGCCAAATCCGCCAGTTGTTGCTGGCTCAGGCCTTTTAAGCTTCGATAATGACGTACATTTTGACTAACGTGTTGTAGTACCGCATGAGACTTCATAGAGATAAATCAAAAAACATTGAGCAATATATTGCACATAAAAACAAAGCATGACAAGCTATGTGCAATATATTGCACATTAGTTCTTTTATGTTGAATACTCAGCTCGGTTCTAAAGCGCCTGTCATTGCGCTGATTCTAATTACCTTTATTTGGGGCGGTACCTTCTTGGCCGTGAAATATGCCTTAAATTTCAGCTCCCCCATGTTCTTTGTGGGCTGTCGTTTCGCCTGCGCTGCGACAATTATTGGCTTATTTTCCTATCAGCATTTAAAACACATCACCCGACAGGACTTATGGGCAGGTGCATTGATTGGCTGTATGGTCACTATTGGCTATGGCACACAAACAGTCGGACTACAAACAGTCAGTAGCAGTGAATCTGCCTTTTTAACTGCACTATATGTGCCTTTGGTACCTGTATTGATGTGGCTGATCTTTCGTAAAGTGCCCCATTTTATGATTTGGATTGGTGCGCTCTGTGCATTTATGGGCTTAGTCTTACTTACAGGCAATAGCCTGAATTCAATTTCACTGAATTTTGGCCAGACCTTAACTCTACTCGGTGCAATCGCTATAGCGATGGAAATTATCCTGATTGGTTATTTTGCCCCAAAAGTTGATATTGGTCGGGTGACGGTGATTCAACTGGCAGTTGCCTCTGTGCTCGCTTTTGCAGCCATGCCACTAGCAGGTGAACACCGTATTCCAGACTTTTCATGGCCTTTACTCAGTATTGCACTCAGCTTGGGGCTTGCTAGTGCCGTGATTCAATATGTAATGAATTGGGCACAGCGCTCAGTCAATCCATCTCAAGCAGCGATTATTTACGCAGGAGAGCCAGTATGGGCAGCACTATTTGGGCGCCTTGCAGGAGAACGCTTAGCACCACTGGCTTTGTTGGGCGGACTTTTGGTGGTGTTTGGCATTATGATCAGTGAATGGAAACCTCAACTGCTGAAGTCGAAAAAGAACGTCGAACAACTTTAGCCCATCTCCGAAACGCAAAAACTGCTGAATCGAGTGATCAATGGCCACCAATTCAGCAGTATGGTCAGGTGGTTAGAATGACACCATCTTGCCCGGATTAATCATTGCTCCGATTCCATACATGCTTTTGGCTATTGGAATGACCAACGGCGCCAGTGCACGACCAAAAGGAATGTTCTGATGTTGAATACGGGTCAACATATTAAAGTCATCACTTTCACCGCAGAAATCATCGGCAATGGCTTTACCAATACGCACCGTTTGCGCAACACCATGGCCACTCCACCCCTGAACAGCATAGATTGGGTATTGGCTACCAAATTTGCGACTATCCGCGGCGCCATTAACGGTTAAATCTGTCGTGCCACTCCACACAAAATCAAGCTGGACTTGCTCTAACTGAGGAAATACGTGTTGAATACGCCCTAGCAAATAGTCATGCGTTTGTTCAGGACTCCAACACGAACCCGTGCCTTCACCGCCAAATAACAATCGATTTTTAGAAACCCCGCGGTAGTAGTCAATTTGAAACTGGGTATCGTATACAGGCAGATCCGTCGGCAGCAGTTCTTTCAAATCCAATGCTAAAGGCGCAGTCGTACACACATAAGTATAAAAAGGAATGGTGGTTTGATTGCGTTCTTCTAAGAGTTTAAATGAGGCATGATGTACGCCCATCACCACACTTTTACGTGCTTTAATCACGCCTTGGGCTGTGGTCACATAAATACCATCTGTACGCTCCTGAATTGACTGTACTTCCGTCTGTTCATAAATCGTGCCACCGTTTTGGCAAAAGCCATAAGCCAAACCACGTGTCAAGGCTAAAGGATGAATATGTCCCCCGAGCTGATCCAACTGACCTCCAAAATAGTTGTCGGATTGCACATGCTCACGTAATTCGTCTTGGGTCAACATTGAGGTATTTTTTTCATCTAAATACTGACGTGCTTTCATCCCTTCATGCAGTGCATCTAAATGTCCTGGGTGTACTGCGGCCGTCAAGTGTCTACGTTTACGTTGCACATCTAAGCCATATTTTTCAGTGATGCTATCAATCAAAGCCATCGCTTCCGTTGAGGTAAAGTGCCATAACTTTTTAGCCTCTTCAAAGCTGAAGTGCTCAATCATGGTTTCGGCTTCCCAACGTGCCAACCCCGGTGTGAGTTGCCCACCATTGCGCCCTGAGGCAGCACTGCCCACTCGGTTTTTTTCAACCAAGACCGTATCCACACCCTGCTCCGACAAATGCAGTGCAGCCGATACTCCGAGTAAGCCACCGCCTATCACGACCACGTCACATTCGATATCCGCATTTAAAGGCTCAAACTCATGCCATGCTTGTAACGAGCTTTCGTAGTAATTGGCTGGATGACTAAATGCAGCACGCTGCGGGTTCAACCAATTCCACTCTTTACCACTTTGTGCCGCAGAACAGGCTTTGTATTCAACGTCATCTAAAAATGTCGGTTTATTCATATTCATTTCATTCACACTCAATATCTATCTCATTTTCATGCAGGTTTTAATATGCATTTCCAATCGCAATGTTTTGTCTTTTCAATTTCTTATAAATAAATAGACCAATGCCTATCGCCAACCAAGAGCAACCAAAAATTAGCGCATTTCGTTCTAAATTGACCCAAAGGCAAAGCATCACCAATACAGATAACAAGGGAAGAATCAAATTGAGGCATTTGTTTTTAATGCCTTGGGTTTGTTTTTCCAATAGATAGAACTTCACAAAAACCGAGAAATTCACCGCCGTAAAGGCAATCAAAGCACCGAAGCTAATCATGCTGACCACAGTCGCAAGATCTAGAAAAATGGCCGATAGCGAAATCAGGCCAATACTTAAGACGGCATAAAGTGGCGTACCTAATTTTGCATGGAGCTGCCCAAAGGTTGCTTTGGGGAAAATGCCATCCTTCGCCATAATATGAATTAGGCGTGAAGCGCTGGCATGAGTGGCTAAACCTGAAGCGAAGGTATTCATGATTTGGGCACATAAAAATACGGCTTGGAAAAGTGCTCCCCCCACATAGAGGACAATTTCAGGTAAGGCTTCGTCAGGGTTGTTAAAACGCACATTGCTTGGAAAATACAGCTGGATAAACCATGAGGCACTAATAAAAATTCCGCCCCCGAGCAACGTGGTAAGCAGCACGGCACGTGGAATATTCTTTTGGGGATCTTTGGTTTCATGGGACATGGTCGTGACCGCATCAAAACCCAAAAATGAAAAACATAAAATCGATGCACCCGCAATCAAAGGCAAAACAGAACTGTCTCCATTAAATAGCGGGGCTAAAGTCAGTACATGATTATAACCTTGTTCAGAACCCACGCCTTGAATGACTAGATAGATAAATAAAACCATCAGCAGTAAGGGTAAAAGTACAAACAACAGACTTAAATTCGCCAAAATATTGATTCGGAAACAGTTAATCAGCGTAACCAAACCCGTGAATAGAACTACCCATAGCCAATACGGCACACTCGGGATCACAGCTTCTAAGTAAATACTTGCCAGTAAGGCATTCACCAAAGGCAACAAAATATAATCTAGCAGTGAACACCAGCCGACAAAAAAGCCGGCTTTGGCTCCACACGACTGTGCCGTGTAGTTATAGGCAGAACCTGAGTCACCACTGATTCGGCTAAAACGTGCATAACTAAATGCGGTCAGTAACATTGCAACCAACGCCAAAATATAAGCCAATGGCACACGCCCATCAGTGATCCCAGACACAATCCCAAAGGTATCAAACACGACCATCGGGGTCATATAGGCCACACCAATAATGACCACTTGCCATAGTGACATTTTCTTTAAAGAAAAATCTGCATTTTTCACCGAAATCACCATCTTTCATTTTTTAATCTAGTGATTTTGGTTTTTGCAACAACTATGCCATATAATAACAGCTTCGCTATTTTAAAAATATTGAATTAAATGCCAAAGTACGATTTAGAAACTCGAAAAGCAGCGATTCAACGCTATAAACTCACGGATTATAAGGTTGCCGTTTGCAAGGAATTTAACATCTCTCGTGTGACCTTAGACGCATGGATTAAGCTCGAAGAGGAAACAGGTAGCTTGTCTCCAAAAGCAGCGAAAAATCGTGGAGCACCTAGCCATATTAAAGACTGGAATGAATTTCAAGTATTTGTTAAAAATACAAAATTTCAGAATATTAGCTATTTAGTTCCACTTTTTGAACAACACTTTGGCTATTCGGTTTCTTATGCAGTTTTGGTTCGCGCCATCCATGTTTTGGGGCTAAAACGTCGTCGCGGAAGATTCTACGCTTAGTCAAAAAAGGCTATTTTTTAATAATATTCTCTACGCATTTATTCATATAAATAAATGTACATTAATGTAAGGTTAATTTATTAAAAATGTAAATTATAATTATTAAAAAAGTAATTAACTATCAATAAAAATGTAAGTTATAAATATTAAAAAAGTAAATTTATTAATATAAAAAAGTAAAGATTGAAATTCAATTTAGTAAGGTACTTTTTAAAAGCCTGCGCAAAAATAGACATACTGCTGCATCAGCTTGGTTCATCTCGGTGCATAAATATCATCCCAAAAGATACAGACCTAAAAAAAGGGCATACAGCCCTTTTTAAATCCCATCACTTGTTATTGATACATCGGTTGATTGTCATTTAAACGAATAATGCCTTTAATGGCACGATACACAATCCACACCCATGACAACCCAATCACAGACACGCAGAATGTTGAAGCACCGAGTGCGACACCTGCGAAAGCGGTGGCATTTTCACCCGTAAAGAATAAGAAAATAAATGGCACAAAGGCGATCACGTTCCAAATCAAATACCACCAAAAGGTGCGAATCTGCCAAGTAAAATGGCTCTCAAAAATGGAACCTCGCACAGAGCCACGCTTCACATAATTAATCACTAAAGCAATGATGGCTAAAATCCCTGCGGAAAAAATCGCAACGATATACAAAATATAAAGAATAAAAGTCAGACTACGATTCGGATCTTGATCGACTGAATAATTCATATTGTCCCTCATGAAGTGGGCTTGAACTTTAAATAGGCAAACTATTGAAAGGAGAAATAAGCCATAAAATTAAAAGAATATTGAATAGAATTGTACAAAAGTAAATCTTTCTAAACGGTTGTTTTTGTGTTTTATGTCGTAGCTTTTGCTGCGCTAACCATGCTGCAGGCCATCCCCCTAAAAATGAAAGGAGATGTAATGTATTTTCAGGTACACGGCGCTGCCCATTTTGTGCAGCCTCTTTGTCTTGTGCATAGAACCAATAACTGGCCGCATTCATCACACTAATCAACAGCAGCACCAATCCACTCAAACGCCCCAGCAATACCAATAGCGCCAAAAACACGATGTATGCCACCGACGCAATTTGCATTGGACTCCAACGTTGACCCTGTTCGGTCTTTTTCGGGGAGACTTTTTGGGTACGGCTCTTTTGGGTTTGTGATGCTTTTAAATAACTGACTTGCTGTGCGCGATAACGCCCTTGCGCATCCACAAGCACGTTGTATTCCAACGCACAGCCTAAAATAGGACGAGGACCTTGCCGTGCAAAGTCCTTGATATGTAAAAACACGCGATCTTTGCTGTCATCGTTGGGCTGAATAAAGCCATAGCCTTTTTCATCAAACCATTCAACGAGTCGTCCTTGGTCACGCATTTTTCTTTCCTATTTAAGCAGTTACAAACTTTAAGCGGTCAATCACCATATTACGCATTTCGGCAGGATTTTTCTGCAAAATGTCATCCCCAGTACGGCCTTGTTCTGCATTTTTTTGTGCCACTTGTAAACGCATCATCCAAAAACGCGCAGCGGCCATTGCAAGATACAACTCTAGGCAAGATTTTTCATCAGTCGTCAAAGGACGAATGCTTTCATAGGCGTTTAAAAATGCGATGGCCTTGTCTTCATTTAAATGCACACTTGGATATTCGGTACAGAAATCATTCAGGGTAATCGCAATATCAAACAAGAACTCATCTTTATTCAGTTCATAAAAGTCTAAAATGCCTTTGAGCTGATTGCCCTCAAACAAAGTGTTGTCACGAAATAAATCCGAGTGGATAAAGCCCTTTGGACGATTCGGATAAACCGCCGATAATGCGTCATATAACCCCAATAACTTATTGAGTAGTGCTTGATCCGCTTTACTTAAAGTTGGTTTCATCTGTAAGGCTACAGCAAGCCAGTAGTCATGGTCACGGTATTCTGCACGCTCCAATGGAAAATCTTGCAGTGCGACATGCATTTGCGCTTGCGCAATTGCAATCGCCTCGGCTTGTTCAAGGGTCGCAGGCATGGGATGCTTGCCCATCATCCGTGGGGCAATTTGCGCAGGCTTCTCTTTTAAACTATGAATGGCTTTGCCTGAGTGACTTAAAGGTACAGGAACCGCTAAACCAGCCTGACCTAAATGCTCAAGTACAGGAACTAACTCGCCTGCGCCCTGTTCATCCATTTCTTCAAATACAGTCAATACATACTGCACAGCATTTTCACACACAATAAAATAGTTCGTATTTTGAATACCGCCTTGAATTGGGATCAGATCGATTACCTCAAGTCCATAAGGTGCTGCAAACGCCTGAACTTCCTGTAAAGTCAAAGTGGTATAAACCGACATATAAAACCTGCAAAAAAACTTACATAAGTTTGATAGAATACCCGCTCCGACTATTAAGGTGTAGCATCTAAGTCGCGAAGTTTCATAATCGGCTGTTATTTTTGGAAAAAATTATGCTAGCTAAACGTATTATTCCTTGCCTCGACGTGGACAACGGTCGTGTAGTGAAAGGTGTTCAATTCCTTGATATTCGTGATGCAGGTGACCCAGTAGAAGTAGCACGTCGATATAACGAACAAGGTGCTGATGAAATTACCTTCTTAGACATTACCGCAACTTCGAATGGTCGCGACACGACTTATCGTACGGTTGAACGTATGGCTGAAACGGTTTTTGTTCCCTTAACGGTCGGTGGTGGCGTTCGCAAGGTTGAAGACATTCGCCTCTTACTCAATGCTGGCGCGGACAAAGTGAGCATTAACTCAGCAGCGGTGTTTAACCCAGAATTTGTACAAGAAGCATCGCAACGCTTTGGCGCACAGTGTATTGTGGTTGCCATTGACGCGAAAAAAACGGGCGAAAATAAATGGGAAATTTTTACCCATGGCGGCCGTAAACCAACGGGTATTGATGCAATTGAATGGTCCGTGAAAATGGCCGACTTTGGTGCAGGTGAACTGCTGATTACTTCGATGGATGCCGATGGCACCAAAGCAGGTTATGACCTTGAGCTGATGCGTCAAATCAATGACCGCGTCAATATTCCGACCATCGCATCAGGTGGCGTAGGCAATTTACAACATTTGGCTGACGGAATTTTGAAAGGCGGTGCAGATGCGGTACTGGCTGCTTCAATTTTCCATTTTGGTCAACACACCATTCCAGAAGCTAAGCAATATTTGGCTGAGCAAGGGATTGAAATGCGTCTTTAAACGCGAGTATTACTCAAAAAACCAACCTCTCAAAATCATCGTTTGAGAGGTTTTTTATTCACTCAACATTTCCTCAGGCAAAAAAATACCTTGCCTAAGCAAGGTATGGAAACTGCGTTTATACAACGCTAGAGGGTAAACGTGAATTTTGTCATTTTGAAAATTCTGTGCATTTCAAATGCTTGAATCAAAATAGCTATAAAATGAACAAAAATATTGACATTAAAAACAGATTTTATTGACAATTCACGACATGGACGACTGAAGTATTGTCGTGATTCGTCAAAATTTTGGTGCTTTATTGTCACACTTCGCATTTTTCACTAAGCAACTGATTCTTGTTGCTCCGCATCGGCTACAGGTGGTGTCACTAACTTTGGTTTTTGCTCAACCCACTTCGCAGGGAAAACCGATTCAATCGCTTGAGTCAGCGCTTTGGAAAGTGGCGCAGGTAGAGGTAAACCGAGTGGATTGGCTTCTTTTAAATCAGCAGATGAAACCACGCGTGTGCCCATGACATAATCAAACCATGGACGGGTCACACACCAATTCGCATCTTGATTTGAGTTCATGTGATGATCATAATGCCAGGGAATACGTTTTTTTGCCCATTCTGGCTCTAAATGAGAACGGCGATGCACATAATAATAATTACCTGCACAATACCAGAATGACAGCGCCATCCCTTTGGAGAATGGATAGGCTGCCGCACTCAACACGGTTGCAACCACAGCCAATGACATAATTTCATTACGTGTACGCCAACTGTCTAGACCTTCCACATAACAATCATCAGAAAAGTCTTGTTTACGGACTTCACGATGATGTGCCCAATGCGATTCCATCTGTTTTGGCGTTGGACTGAAACGTGGCTTGCCTTTACGGTGTACCCCATGCAATAGATATTTATGAGCAAACCATTCATATGCATTTACAACTGCCAAACCTGCAACAAAACCCTTCAACATGGTTTTCTCCAAATGTTTCCTTATTTTTTTAAAGATATAAATTTTTGTAGGCGAAGTATTGACGATACGATATATTTATATTGACAAAACACGACAGAATAAGGAGTAGACAGGATGTCCCAACTCAAGAACTATACAGGCTCTGTTTATGGCGGATTAGGGCATTTATTAAAGGCTTATTGCGAAACAAAAAATATTGAAATTCCTGAGCAATTACAACAAGTCCAAAATCTTGAACGTTTTGATTACGTCATTTGGCGTGACTTACTTGAAGATCTTAATCGTTTAAATCCCAAGACAGGTTTAGGCTTAGAAATTGCAGAGCACGTACAACCTAAACATTTAGGAATTATTGCTTATCTCGCACTGTCATGTGAAAACTTGGGCGAAGCATTGGCGCGTTATCATGATTTTCATCGCTTAATTTATGATGGTAGCCCTCTCGTCGTTGAATTTAACCCACCCTACGCATCAATCCGCTGGGAAGCTCCAGAACCCAACCCAACCCAATTAACAGATGAAATTGCAATTGCGCTGATGGTGCAATTCCATAAGTTATTTCTGTCAGGTGAAGATCTCAATCTACACGAAGTGCATTTTGTGAATACCGCACCGAAAAACATTATGGTTTATGAGCAGTATTTCCGTTGTAAAGTCCGTTTTGATCAGCCTAAAACTCAGCTACTTCTACCTGTTACCGAAGCCTTTAAGCCACTTCGAACAGGCGATCACACTTTACAGCAATTGTTGCTACAACAAGCTCAAGCTTTATTGGATAAGCTTCCCAATTCCACTCAACTCGATCAACGTCTACAACATGCAATTTTGACTGGATTACAAAAAAATCAATATCAAATCGATTTTATTGCAGAAAAATTAGGATTATCGGTAAGACAATTACAACGCCACTTACAACAGCAAAACACCACCTTTCAAGAACGTGTGCAACAAGTACGTTTTATGCTCGCAACGGAATATTTAAAAGATCCGCATTTGAGCCTACAAGAAATTGCCTTGCTACTTTGCTATTCGGAACAAAGTGCTTTTCAACGTGCATTTAAAATTTGGACTGGTTTAACTCCACAACAGTGGCGAAAGAACAATACCATTTATAGTTCTTAATCAAATTGATAAGGAAACGATGGTTTCTTAAAGCATTTTTTATAGAAATGGATTTTCGATTTCCTGTTCAGGTGGGCGCTGAATTTTCTCAGGGAGATTTTCCTGCTCCAGGGCTGTCACCACCTCATTCATAAAGGCCTGCAACTTTCTGGCAGCCTGTAAACCAACCTGATCTTTAGTGATCTGTAGGTTTCCATATAGACTGACACAATCGACCTGATTTTCCAGCGTCAGGTCATAGATTGCCGAAGACTCATTTCCATCCACAAAAGGCTTAAACATCTCGTTCCCTCATTGTTATTCTCTTTTCATCACAGTGAGCCAAACCCTGATAATTTTCAATAGGCCCTACATTATCTCAACAATTGTAAAAAATACTGCACTGTATGAGCATTACTTTAATTGTAAAGTTCGCTTCTCTCAAAGCCGGCCGATGATGATGATTCCCCTCAGCGAATTATCCATGCCCTTTCAGCAAGGTGATCAAACCCTGCAAAAACTGCTCTTACAGCAAGCCGAAGCCTTACTGGAAAAACTTCCCAACTCTACTCACATTGACCAGCGCTTACAGCATGCGATTTTAACCGGGCTACAAAAAAACCAATATCAAATTGAACATATTGCTCGGCAACTGAATTTTTCAGTCCGACAGCTGCAACGTTACTTACAACAACAAGGCACGACCTACCAACAGCGGATGCAAGAAGTCCGACGTATTTTGGCGGAGCAATACTTAAGAGATCCACATCTCAGCTTACAGGAAATTGCACTGTTGCTGAGTTACTCTGAACAAAGTGCTTTTCAACGTGCCTTTAAACACTGGACCCAAGTCACACCTCAGCAGTGGCGTATTCAGCATTTTCACTAAAATCTGACCTGTTTAATCCACGTCATCAGGATGTCATGCTTTTTTTGTTAAATTGATTGAAAAACGAGTATTTTCTCGTTAGATATAAAGTTCTATGCGAATAAAACATCAATAACTACAAAAAGCGCATTATGAATAAATATCTTGCTGAATTCATCGGAACGTTTTGGTTGGTCTTCGGAGGCTGTGGCAGTGCCATTTTTGCAGCAACTTTTCCCGAGTTGCGCATCGGCTTTCTTGGCGTTGCACTTGCCTTTGGTTTAACCGTTTTAACGGGTGCCTTTGCACTTGGACATATCTCTGGCGGTCACTTTAACCCTGCAGTCAGTGTCGGCTTATGGGTCGGTGGACGTTTTGATACCAAAGATCTGATCCCTATGTGGTCTCCCAAGTGGTCGGAGCAGTTTTAGCCGCTTGGGTGTTATACCTGATTGTCCAAGGACAAGCTGGTTTCGCCGGTACAGGAGGCTTTGCGACCAATGGTTATGCCGAACTGTCACCAGGAAAATACTCCTTAATCTCCGCTTTAATGATTGAAATTGTACTGACCGCAATGTTCTTAATCGTGATTATGGGCGCCACAGATAAGCGTGCGCCTGCTGGTTTCGCGCCGATTGCCATTGGTTTAGCTTTGACCTTGATTCACCTGATCAGTATTCCTGTGACCAACACCTCGGTTAAACCTGCACGAAGTACAGGTGTTGCAATATTTGCTGAAACAGCCGCTTTAAGCCAACTCTGGTTGTTCTGGGTTGCTCCGATTGTCGGTGCCATTATCGGCGCTATTATTTATAAAATTTTAGAAAAAGAGGATTAATTTTTTCTCTCCCCATTAATAACAAAGCCTACAATCTGTAGGGTTTGTTATTGTTCCACATGGAACATAGATAGACTTATGTTATAAAAACGGATTGTCAATTTCACCCGACTGCGGACGTTCAATTTTCTCAGGAAGCTGAGCTTCACTTTCAAGCTGTTGCACAATGGCATTCAGATACGCCTGCAATGCTTTGGCCGCAGCTAGGCCAGCTTGGTCTTTGGTGAGTTGTAAATTGCCATAAATACTGACGCAGTCTGTGTCATTTTCAAGGGTCAAATCATGAATGGCATGAGACTCGTTGCCTTGTACAAAAGGTTTAAACATTTTATTTTTACTCGTATTTATTTTTCAGGCATTGGGCACTGCAGTCGAATGTCTATACATACAACTGCCTAGAACTTTAACGTAACAGCTGCAAAATATATTGCAATAAGACGTCGACTAATTGTTTCACAATTGCATCTTGATCCGCCGCATCAATACCCGTGCCCTTTGTTGCGGTGCTACCAGTATTCGACTGAGTAGAGCCCGATTTAAAGTTTTTTTGTAAGGCTTTGAGCTGCTCGGATGAAACCTCTTCTGCACACTGACTTTCCGCATCCCAATGTGAATACTGAATTGTACTATTGGCTTTTACCGCCGTTGCTGTCAACGGTAGTTTATAGGTATTACGTTTTTGCTCTTCTGTCAGTTGCGGAAATAAATTCACACCCAACTGCTCTTCCAAATAGCAGACACTGACAATTCTTACCTGCTGTGAATTATCATTCGGTGCGTAATAAGCGCCAATTGCACCCGTTTTTGGCATATAGACCGCTTTGTAAATCGCACTCGGAACAATCACTCCCTGACCAATGGTCTTGAGCTTTTTGCCCTGAAACACTGGCCCAGTCACCACAAAAACATCTAGCTTTTGCTTGGTCACAAGCGCCCGTGTGGCTTCTTCCAATTCACGCCACACTTGCTGATTATTTTTAGGGGCTTGTGGCACCATGTTGGCCAAAGAAAAACTGTCGAATTGTGCGGCTTTGTTGGGCATATCAGCATTCGGTGCCATATGTCCACGGTCATAGCCTGAACCACGGTAGTCCGACAATGTCGCTCGATGTTCGGTTGCAACATTATTTTCTTCGTGAAAACTATCTTCACGTGGAATTTTTTGGCTCAGGCGCTGCGGCGTCAGGGCCTCTGCAACCCAGAGGGGGGTTTTCGAAACGCCCGAATACATCACATTAAAACCGTTAAAGCACAGTGCATAGCTGTGTTTACTTAAACTTTCTTTGAGTAAATAAGGCGGAATTTCCCGATAAAATTGTTCTAAACAGGCTGAATTTGAGCTTGGGCTTAAAGACACGTATTGCTGAATTTTTTCTTGACCAAAGGCAATCGCAAAACTTCCCGTTGCCACCAATCCTAAAATCACTTTCAGGCCATTTTGATTAAACATGTTAAAGACTGACTTACCTGAACTACTTTTCTTCTTCGCCATCACAACTACAATAAACATCGGTTTTTCACGAGCTTAACAATCAGCGTATACGAAGTATATCGCTCGAGTTCTATTCGCATAACAATTAAACAAAACGCCATATTTAGATGATTTTGCATGTAACAAAATGTCTTTTTTGTAGAGTTTTTCTACGGCAACGTGATGCGATTGCGTATCTTTGATTGCTGTCGCTTCAAAAAATATGCCAAGGTAAAAAAGAATCGAACGAAATAATACATGCAATTTACGGAGTTCTTATGCATTCTAAGATTTTAGCTTCTCTTGGTTTAATCGGCACAGTGATAAGTGCTTCAGCCTTCGCCGAGCCACCTATCCAACCGGGTGACACCTTAGAAAGTCTCTCTCAAGCCAAAGTCACGACTACGGTTAATGGTCAACCGGGTTCTATTCAAGAACTCGTAAGCTCAGGGCAAATTAAATTGCTTGATCCAAATGCAGCACCTATCAGCCCAGCGAACCGAGGTGTACCCAATGACCAAGCAGTGATGCCAACATCACCACAGAGTGAAGTCCCTGTTCAACAGGCCGCACCTGATACCACAGCGCAACAACAAGTCGCTGCGACTCCAACAGAGCAACATCCGCTGGCACCGAATGCAGAACTCTCAGCACAACAAGCTGAAGCGGCGTTAAATGATGCTGTCGCACCCACGGCAAATGCAGACATGAATGCTGCCCCAGCTGCTGCACCGCAATTAGATTCATCAGCAGAGGCACCTGTAAATGATCCAATGAACTAAGACTTCAGCTGATTTATCCTCCAAAAAAAACCAGCATATGCGCTGGTTTTTTTATTGAGGTTTTAAATCTCGATCTGACTACCGAGTTCAACCACACGGTTTGGTGGAATCTGATAGAAGTCACTCACAGGACTGGTATTCCGTTGCATCGAGATAAAGAGCTTTTCACGCCACGGCGCCATACCATCACCCACGGTACTGATAATCCGTTCACGCGATACAAAGAAGCTGATCTGCATTAAGTTATATTCCAGATCAATCGCTTGATACACCGCTTCAAGCGCTTGTGGAATGTTCATTTCATCTTTAAAGCCATAGTACAATTCAAGACGATAGAAATGCTGATTCATGGTTTCGACATGGAAGCGATTGGTCTCTTCCACATAAGGAACATCTTGAATTTTAACAGTGAGAATGATGTTCTTTTGATGCAGTACTTTATTGTGCTTCATATTGTGCAACATCGCATGCGGTACAACGGTTGGTGTCCCTGTTAAAAAGACCGCCTCACCTTCAACCCAATTGGCTTGATCACCAATACTTTGTACAAATAAATCCAGTGGCAAGGTATCTTGCTGAAGCTTGGCAAAGGTTAACTCGCGACCTTGTTTCCATGTCATTAATAACATGAATGCAATACCGCCAATCAGCAATGGAACCCAACCGCCCGATAATACTTTAAGTGAGGTCGCACTCACCAAGACCAAATCTAAAACAAGGAATGGAATAATCAGCAGCACCAATTTTGGCATGCTCCATTTCCATGTATAACGAATAAATACCGCAATCAATAAGGTATCACACAGCATGGTCATGGTGACCGCTAAACCATAGGCATGCGAAAGCTGTGAGCTGGTTTGGAAGATTAAAATTAAGACAATAATCGATGCCAACAATATCCAGTTCAGTAAAGGTACATAAATCTGCCCCTGTTCTGAGTCTGAAGTATGTTTCACATTTAAACGTGGTAAATAACCCAATTGAATGGCCTGACGCGCTAAAGAGAAGACGCCTGAAATTACAGCCTGTGAAGCAATAACGGCGGCCATAGTGGCCAAGAAGATCATTGGGTACAAGCCCCACTCTGGCACCAACAGGTAAAATGGATTTTCAATCGCAGTCGGATCACGCAAGAGCAATGCACCTTGTCCTGCATAATTAAGCAGTAAACACGGCAAAACCACAATAAACCAAGCCAAACGAATCGGCACAGGACCAAAATGTCCCATATCTGCGTACAGGGCTTCGCCACCTGTGACGGTCAACACTACCGCACCCATAATGAAAAAGGCCATTAAAGGGTTGGTCACGATAAACTGAAATGCCCAATGTGGGCTCAGCATGCCCAAAACCAAAGGCGTTTGAATAATGCTCGAAATCCCAAGAAGACCGAGAGAGAAGAACCACAATAAGGTCAGTGGGCCAAAGAACTTACCAACAAAGGCTGTCCCATACTTTTGCATGACAAATACAGCAGTGACGATGCTAATTGCAATCGGCACAATATAAGGGTCAAGTGCATCGGTTGCGATGGATAAGCCTTCTACGGCAGATAAGACTGAAATGGCTGGGGTGATGATCCCATCCCCAAAAAATAGTGAAGCCCCAATAAAGCCGATCGAAATTAACAGTAATTTTTTCCGATGGCTAAAATTGGTATTACGCAAATTGAGTGCAAGCAAAGCCATAATCCCACCTTCACCATTGTTATCTGCACGCATGACAATTGCAGAATATTTAATGGTAATAACCGTGGTCATGGTCCAAAAGATAATGGACAAAATACCCAATACGTTTGCAGGGGTGATGCCCAAGCCATGTGCAGCGTGGAAGGATTCTTTCAATGCATAGAGTGGACTGGTTCCAATATCCCCAAACACGACCCCTAATGCTGCCAAGGTCATCGCAGGCAAGGCGGCTTTTTTTGCAGTACTTTGCATAAGCTTGTCTTCAATTATCGACACTATTTTTGCGAATCATATCATTGAGCTAAAACTTTTGCTCGAATTCAATTGTTTCACCTTGTCGATGGCTATGTTTTTCGATATTATCCTCCGCCATGGTGAAGTGTCCGAGTGGCTGAAGGAGCACGCCTGGAAAGTGTGTAAACGTTTATAGCGTTTCGAGGGTTCGAATCCCTCTTTCACCGCCAAATTCAATTCTTATGCAGTCCTATAGTTTCTAAAAAGGATTAAACCTCAATGGTTTAATCCTTTTTTATGTCTAATCACATCTAACAATATCTATTGAAATCCTGTGCCTTTCGGGGGTATAAATGGGGGTAAGTATTTATACCCCTATTTTTATACCCCCAAATACGCTATAGGACATCCTGTCATGCTTACAGATGTAAAAATAAGAAACATCAAACCATCGGAAAAAAAAGCACGATATTCTGATGAAAAAGGCATGTATTTAGAAGTCACACCTTCAGGTGGCATGTATTGGCGTATGAAATTCCGATTTAATGGGAAAGAGAATATCTTCAGTATTGGCACATATCCTGAAACTAAACTTGCACAGGCGCGCCGTGCTAGAGATGAAGCTCGATTAAAGCTCAAAGATGGGATTAACCCTAATGAAGAGAAAAAACTAAAAAAACAGCAAGCAGATGAAAGCATTCTTTTCAAAGCACTCGCTATGGAATGGATGGAAGATCGTAAGGCAGTCATTAAAAAAGGAACATATTTACGTGACTTATCTGTATTTGAAAAAGACCTCTTCCCTGCGCTAGGCAATATGCCTATTGACCAGATTAAAGGGAAAGATGTCCTTTCTTGTGCTAAACAAATTGAAGCACGCGGTGCTCAAGAAATGGCTAAACGCTCTATTCCTTTAGCTGGGCGTATTTTCCGTTTTGCGATTCGTAAAGGTCTGATCGAGAATGACCCTACTCCATACTTAGGAGAAGCACTCAAACCTCGTAAAGTGAAGAATATGGCTCGCTTAGATATTTCTGAGTTCCCACCATTCTTAGAACGTATGGATCGTTATCACGGTAATATTCTCGTCAAGACAGCTTTACAGTTTATGACCTTAACTTTTGTGAGAACTGCTGAACTCATTAACATGGAATGGAATGAGATTGATTTTGAGAATCACTTATGGAGAATTCCTGATTATAAGATGAAAATGGATTTGCCACATATAGTCCCTTTATCTAGGCAAGCTGTTGAACTCATTCACACTCTACAGCCACTCACAGGTAATAAGCAATTTGTTTTCTATAATCACAGCACTGCAAAGCCGTTGAGTAACAATGCTCTGTTAAGTGCCATTCGCACGATGGGCTATGCAGGCAAAATGACAGGGCATGGTTTTCGTGGGCTTGCATCAACAACATTACATGAGCAAGGTTATATGCATGACGCAATCGAAATACAGTTAGCTCACACTGTGGGTAATGCAGTCTCTCAGGCATATAACCATGCACAGCATTTAGAATATCGAACAAAGATGATGCAGGATTGGTCTGATTTTATTGATAGTTTAAGAAATAAGATTGTACCTTTCCTTAAATCTAAGCAAGCTTAGGTTATAAATCTGAAAATACCCTCTTAATCCACTTGCTTAAATTTGTAGGATACCCTATATTTTTTAATAAAAAATGTATGGACATTATTCATGGTCAAGACCAGAGCTGAAATTAATCAAGAAAGTAATGAACGTCGTGGAATAGTTAACAAAGCATTTAAATTACATCAAAGCACAGTTGATGCTATTCGAAGTTTTGCAGATAACTCAGAAAAGTCTCAAGCTCAACTCGTAACCAATGCTTTTGATGGTTTTTATAGACCTCTGCCTGCTGGTTATGAAAATGAAGATGGTGAATACATTTCAGCAGAAATCTATATATATCATCCATACAGTTTAGAAACGTGGCTTATTATCACTAACGTGAGTCATGAATATGATGAAGAAAGAGAAATTTATTTTTATGAGATTAACTTTGAAGATATGGTTAACCACTTTATTAGCAAGCATTTGCCAGGTCTTCACATCAATCATATCAAGATTTTCTATACCCCCATACTTGGTACAGGTGAATTCTACAGACCAAATTTCTCCAAATTAAAGCAGGAAATGTACAAAGAATCAGTATCTTTCTTCTATGACATGTTTCACGAAATGCCAACCCTATTCAGATACAAAAATCTTGAAATGGTTCCATTAACAGAAGATTCAAAAGAATATGAATTACTAGCAAAGCTTTATTAATTTAATCGTCATAATTTAGACAATTAAGCCCTATTTACATAAGGCTTAATTGTAAATTTAATAACTAGGCAATTAATAAGTCATCATCATCAACTTCCAGATCATCAAAATTATCCCGTCCTAAATCAACTGACTTAATTTCTTGCTGATCATCCTGAATGTAGACTCTTTCAACAAACCGTTGCTTTAATGCCTGTCTTCTAGCTTTATAAAAGTCTTCAAAACGTGTAAAACTCAGTGAAATAGAATCATCAATAAGTAAGTCTTTATTTGTAAAACCGCTATTATTATTTTTAATCCAATCTTCTAAAGACTGATCACTTTTTGAAAGATTCAATGAATCATTTAATAAGTGTAAATTAGAAATAGAATTCCAATGATTAGCATTCATGTAAAATACTTTTTGTTCATCAGTAAAGTCTTCCACCTTTGTTATATTTTTCTTAGTGAAAAGCTTTTGAGGATGTAAATGATCTATATGGAAAATTTCTGTTGCTTTCAACTCGGGAAATAACAGATGTAAAACTGCCCTGCAACGGGTTTCTCCGTATTGAATATTCAGCATATTCTCAATATATGCATCATCGAAACGTAAATCTTTATTTGTAGCTTCGTAAGCCTTAATAATTTTTTCCAAAGGAAAGTATGGCTCTAACAAGTTGGTTCTAATCACTCGTCTCATACTTGAAATAATAGAATCAGCTTGACCACCAAACACTCCTTTTAAAAGCACCATATAGAACCATTGGCTAATTTTGTCTCTTTGCTCAGTTTGTTTAGATAAATCATTAATTGTTAAATATAATGGTTTACCAAATTCATCACGTTTTTGATATAAATAATAGCAAATTGGTATGACAGCATTTTTAGATGTTAAAGATTGAGCATTCACCCCAAACTTTCTAATCAGTTTAAAAGTTTCTTTTATGCAATCTTTTATTGGCTCCCATTGGGTTTGAATTTGTTGTACTCTTTCAGTTGTAAAATTTTTTACTTTAAAACGGACATCTTCATCTATCAGCATTAGTGCAGTTTTTAATATCCAATCCCGCTCAATATAAAACCCCAAATCTTGTGACTGATAAATCCAATTTGTTAAATTCTCAATTTCTTTTCTGAAGTCACCATTCCAATTTGCTACTGCAATAGACATTAGCAAATCCGAGAAAGCTAATTTTGTCCCACCACTATTTGTCCGAATAAACACGTCTAATACATGATCAACTTCTTGGCTTTTTTCATTAAAATAATGAATCAATTGTTCTTTATGCACAGCCATATACAACTTCAAAAGAGTTTCAGAAGCAAAGCGGCTTTGTTGCACAAAGATTTCATAACTATATGATTTTAAAAGTTTTGATTATTTTTTGATCCAAAATTAAATTTATTTAAATCAGATGCTTACATATTTATGCAACAAAGCCCTTCGCTCACACAGACTCCATTTGAACTACAATACGGCTTTGTTGCACAAAGATTTGAAATGCAAAGCGCCCCTAATTGAGCTAAATTTAAGGCGTAACTTGGGTAAGTGGGCGACCTAATTCCGTAAATCTGTTAAGGACTGCTACACGTGCATGGATCTCATTCACTTGGCTATCAAAACTCCTTGCACTGAGTTTATCTCCTAATAATTTGATGCAATGCATCTTAGTTTCAACCAAACTTCGACGATGATAGCCTGACCATTTTTTCCATAGTGTCCTGCCTAAACGTTTAATTGTTCGAAGTAATTCATTTCGCTCTAGCGAGCTACTCTTTGTATCTTTCCATGGTTTCGCATTTTTTCTAGGTGGAATCACCGCATGCCCTTGCCGATCTGCAATGACCTGACGGCATTGCTTGGTGTCATAAGCTCCATCGGTATAAACAGAGTCAATCCGCTCATCTTGTGGAATCTGATTAAGTAAATCACCAAGCACCTGTGAATCACTGACATTATTGGTTGTAAGCTGAACTGCTCGTATTTGTAGGGTTTTAGCATCTATACCAATATGAAGTTTACGCCATTGGCGACGATATTCAGGTCCATGTTTCTTGCGTTTCCATTCGCCCTCACCTAGAAACTTCATGCCTGTAGAGTCCATGAGTAGATGCAGCCCATCGCTACTTTTTTGGTAGCTGATTACAATATCAATATGCTTTTGTCTTCTACAAAGCGTGGTGTAATCTGGAGCTATCCAATTTAATCCACAAAGTTTAATCAGACTTTGCACAAAGCCAGTGACCATACGTAAAGACAGACGAAATAAGGATTTAATCATTAAGCAGCATTGGATGGCTGCGTCGGAGTAGGTTTGATTTCGCCCTTGTTTGCCTTTTGATGGCGCATACCATTGCGTAGCAGGATCAAACCAAATGGCAATATTTCCGCGACTCATGAGTGCTCGGTTATATGCGGGCCAATTGGTTGTGCGGTAGATTTTGTGTGTAGGCTTCTTCATTTGAAAATTATATCGCTAAAAAAGCCTTTACAGATAGGTTTGTGCAACAAAGCCCGCTATATCCATATTTAATTATTTCAATAACTTAAATTAAGAATGTGATTCCCTCTTTCGCCAAAATTTTAAAGACCTTAATCGAAAGATTAAGGTCTTTTTTTATGCTGAACATTCTTATTTAGACTTGGCACAAAGTCTGCTTCATAAAAAAGACTCTTCACAAAACAGGATAATTTGCACCACAAAGTGAAATATTTATTCAAAAATAAACGCTTGAACCTGATTCAAACTTGAGCTAAAACAATTTCTAAGGGAGGTTAAAATAAATCATCAATGATCATCTAGATGCAATGTTTATGAAGCACAATTCATTTGCGGTATATAACTAGCGAAACACAAAATTGACCAATAAAACTGCTATTCGGGAGTCAGAATGAATAACAGCACCAATTATGTCAAACAAATTAAAAACGCTAAACGAGGCGGTTATACCCCAACCCTTGCAAAGGATGTCAACAAACATAAAATTCAAAAAGCAATTCGTCTGATTGAACAATGGAGAACGCTGGCCAATGAACTCAAACCTCAAATGCAACTCGACATGGCTTTTACGTTGGAAGAATGTGCCCAAGACCTCGATCAAATTTTAAGGAGCAAATAAGTTCCATGTTTTCACTGAACCCTATTTAAAAATAGTTTCATCACAGCCCCCCAAATTTTATTCTTAGCTTTCACCCACCCTTTGGTGGGTGAAGTTTGCACAAAAAATCATGTGCATTTCAATCGCTCACTTTTTGGCTTGCGTTTTCAAGAAAATCCGCTATTATTCTCACCACGTTGCCGGCATAGCTCAGTTGGTAGAGCAACTGACTTGTAATCAGTAGGTCCACAGTTCGAATCCGTGTGCCGGCACCATTTTATACTTAGCCTCGCTTTTTAGTGAGGCTTTGTTGTTTCTGGCATTTTGGTTTTTTATTTCATTTTAAATGTCTTTCACTGCCGTAATTTGAACATAGCGCACGATGCCCTGTTCAAATAATTTTTGGCAGAGCTTAGCCGTCATTTTAATTTTGAAATAATCCAAATTTTGAGCGGCCTGTTGGACTAAATGCACATGATAATAACGAGAAAACCCCGCCAAAACTGCATCTGATAAATCTTCAATAGCAACCTGCTGATAGCCTTGTGCTTCTATCGAATGCTGCAAATTCGTCTCTAACTGAAGATGTTCCAAATGAACATCGGCTGCCTTTAACAGCATTTTCAGTTGAAGTTTCTCAAAACGATTTAAATTCAAAAATGCATTACTCAGCATCAGATAGTGAAAACCAATCCGACCTTTTGAATTTAAAACAGAATGGGTTGATCTTAGAAATGAATTTAAATCACTGTGATAAGCGGCATCAAGGCACAACACCACATTAAAAGGTACTGAAAATAGCTTTGAATTTAAATTTAAAAATGACGTTTGAATGATGTGTATATTTGAATTTAAAGTGTGTTGTATGCGCTGGATACATTCAGCTTGTAACTCAACCGCACAAAGTTGCTGAACATGGTAATGCTGCTGCCACAGCAATAGACTTGCGCCCTGTCCACAGCCCAAGTCTAAAACACGGTCATTTGACTTTAGCTGTAATCGATCAGCAAGATGCGTTGCCAGTGTTTGGCAAGCCTCAGGATAGGAGGATGGGTTCTTTTCCCAATAACCAAGATTGCTCCAAGCCAATACAGCGTGATCTCCCAATTGTTTTGCATCAATTGCATATTTATGTTTGGGCAGATGTCGCTGTAAGGTTTGGAGCCATTTCATGCTTTAGTAGCCGAGTTGTGGGGCAACCTCAACTTTAGGTTTTAATCCAACAAACGGCAATGGCGCACCGAAAATTTCTGCAATATGCATTGCTGAAGTGACAGCAGACTCTAAAATAGGCAGACCATCACACGACCATGAACCACAGAAGAAGACTTTTCGGTTGGCACTCTTATGGCGTTGTTGTAACTCTTTATTCAAAGCCACAGTTTGCGAGTCCACCACCGCACGGGTCAAAGTTACTGTTGAAATTACTTTTTTCGGATCAATCTCGGTCACAGGCTGCCACGTTTGGAACACGGCGTTTTTACCGACCAGACTTGGTTCGACTGAATTGAGCCAAACCGTGAACTGTTGACGGGTAAACTTACGGTCCATCATATAGCTCAGCACCGACCAGTCTTTACGCTTAGGTGGCATCACGGAAGGATCAGTATGGATCACCAGCTGACCTTGCTCAAAACGGAATTGTTTTAACAGAGCAATATCATCTGCAAACTGAACAGGATCTAAAAACTCTTCAATTTTTGTGGTTGGCGTTGCCACCACCACACGGTCAAACAATTGCTGTTTGCCCTTATTATTTTCAACCAAAACTTTGTCACCTTGTTCAGTGACTTTGCTAATAGCAGATCCGCTTTGGATATTGATGTTTTCAATCAATTTATCGACCAAGGCCGGTGTTCCACCTTGTATACGCAATAAAGCATCACCATCCGTCAACTGACGTAAAAAGATCAACAGCGGTTTCGCTGGCCATTCGCCGATGGTTTTTGGATTACAGGTACAGATGGTGTAGAGCACAGGCATCACTGCGCCATGCCAAAATACCTCTTCAATGTCATGCTGGTTGATAAATTCAGCCAAGGTAATGTCTTGATCTTTAGATTTGAAGAATTTAGCAATCGCGGTTTTAAGCTGCAACATACCTTTAACCAAGCGCCATCCATACTGCTGCAGGCCCTTACGGTTATTGATAATCGGGAAATTGCCAATGCGGCTACGCGTAGTAGTTAACCATGTTTCTGTACGGTCTTCAAACAACCAACTACACGCCATGTAGGTGCGTACTGGATACGTTTTGATGCCTAAATAAGTCGCAAGACTTAAGGTGTTTTTCCATAAGTGTGGGTTCATGACACGTAACGGAGCATCAATCAGACCACCTTCAAACTCTGTACTGTGGCTATCCATCCCTCGCCCAGTCAGTGCTTCGAAAATAGTAATATTATGCCCAGCATCCTTTAGAATTCTTGCGGTAGCAAGACCGGCCATGCCGCTACCAATAACTGCAATATCCAAAATTATGATCCGTCAGTCTGACTTATATTGACTGAAATTATGACCCAATGTCGAAAAAATAGGGCTATTAAAAAATACCAGAATCACATTTTTTCATGTGCCGCACTGGTAGGACGACATTTGCTTAAATTACATTTCATTACACTAAAAAACCACTTAAATAAACACAGGTTTTTTATACATTTTATTTTAAATAAAAATATAAAACCTTTAAAAACAAAGTATATAAATTAACTATTTTTATAACATCTGTTTTACAAACCAGCGAAAAAGCGCTAATATGCGCCCCGCATAAAAAAGATAATTACATCACATAATAATTCATGACCAACTATGCAAAACAAGAAGACTACAGCGCCTAAAAAATCCCTACCCTTGACCGAGTAGGGATTTCTTCTTTTTAGCGCCAAGATTTTAGTCCACCACAGCAACAGAGATTTCACCAAACTTGCCACGATTAAAATCATCAAAAGCTTGCACAATTTCCGCTTTGCTATTCATCACAAATGGACCATAACCTTGAATTGGCTCATTCAGTGGTTCACCGGTCAACACCAAGAATTTAGTGTCTTGCAGCGCTTGTAGTTGAATTGCAGCTTCGCCATCTTGAGCAAACATCACAATGGAACTATCCACCACTTTTTGCGTGCCATTAATCAGCACTTCACCACTGAGCACCACCACAATCGTGTTATGCGTGACGGGCACATGGATAAAAGTTTCATACTCTGCTTTTAACTCACCATCCCAAACATTGATGGGACTATACGTTTGAGCAGGGCCATGATGACCTCCAAACTCGCCCGCAATCACGCGTATGTGTCCAGCATTATCATCCATTTCGATGCGCGGGATATCTGCCACGGTCAAGGTTTGATAACGGGGTGTGGTCATTTTGTCTTTGGCTGGCAAATTCACCCAAAGGTGTACCATTTCAAACAGACCACCATGCTCAGCAAAGGCTGGAGAATGAAACTCTTCATGCACCACACCTGAACCCGCAGTCATCCACTGTACATCGCCAGTATTGATGGTACCAACGCCGCCGCTAGAGTCTTTGTGTGTCACTTCACCGCTATAGGCGATGGTGACTGTTTCAAAGCCACGATGCGGGTGTGAACCCACACCACGTTGCGATGTGGTTGGATCAAATTTGTAAGGTGCAGCATAGTCCAAAAGTAGAAACGGACTAATCGCTTGTCCTAAGCGGTCATATGAAAAGAGGTTTTTGACAGGAAAACCATCACCCACCCAATGCATGTCTTGATTACGATAAACACCAATTACTTTTTTCATCTTGGAACTCCTATATCGATAGGATGAATATGCAATCTATACTACCCCTTTCCTCAGCCCTCTTATAGCACTGCGCTAGTACACACAATCACACGAATAGGGCAATCTCGTTAAAATCATCTCACCTGCATAAAAATCAATTTAAAAACAAAGCCATTCTTTATTTTTATGGCATATTTTTGCTCAAATTTTCCTATTTTTAAGATTAAGCATCTCGTTTGGCTTATTTTATTGTCTCATTTTCCTACCTATGAAGATGTTCAAGCTCAAGGCACTAACCTTCTTACTGATTGCCTTGAGACTCGACTGATAATCACAACGAGGACAGAAAAATGGCTAAACCTTATATTCGTTTAGATAAAGATAATGCAGCGGTTCTTTTGGTTGACCACCAAGCGGGTCTACTTTCACTGGTCCGTGACATTGACCCTGACAAATTTAAAAATAACGTACTCGCACTGGCTGCTGCCGCGAAATATTTTAATCTTCCCACCATTCTGACCACCAGTTTTGAAGATGGACCAAACGGCCCTTTGGTCCCTGAATTGGTCGAAATGTTTCCCGATGCACCCTATATTGCACGTCCAGGACAAATCAACGCATGGGACAATGAAGACTTTGTTCAAGCCGTAAAAGCCACAGGTAAAAAACAATTGATTATTGCAGGTGTAGTGACTGAAGTCTGTGTGGCCTTCCCTGCACTGTCTGCACTTGAAGAAGAGTTTGACGTCTTTGTGATTACCGATGCTTCAGGAACCTTTAATCCCATCACCCGTAATGCAGCATGGGATCGCATGTCTCAGGCAGGCGCACAGCTAATGTCATGGTTTGGTGCAGCTTGCGAATTACACCGCGACTGGCGTAATGATATTGAAGGCCTCGGTTCACTCTTTGCAGCGCATATTCCAGACTATAAAAACCTGATTCAAAGCTATAGCAAAAATACAGCGCAGAAATAATTCGACCTGAGCAAAAGCGATCTTCGGATCGCTTTTTTGTCGTGCGCAATCGTTAGCGATGATACAGTATCAGATCATCCATCACAGACTGCCTTCGGTCAAAAATCAATACAGGCTTGAACCCATCATGCATTCATTTGACGACTATTATTATTTTTATCTTGTGGTCAAGCACGGCGGTTTCAGTGCTGCAAGTGATGCCTCGAACATCACCAAGTCTAAGCTTAGTCGCCGTATTTTAGACCTTGAAGCCAAGTACAACGTAACCCTGATTCAGCGTTCAACGCGACATTTTAAAGTCACCCCCTTGGGACAAGAGCTGTTTGAAGAATGTCGTCAAATCATTCAGCAAGTCGAAAGTGCACACAATGTTTTACTGAAACAGAAAAGTGAACCGCAAGGTTTAATCAAGATCAGCTGCCCTTCTGTGATGATGCGCTATCAAGTGCAAAGTTTACTCAATCATTTTTTAAAACAATATCCCAAAGTCCAAGTGGAAATGGAGCTGACCAGCCGTCGTGTCGATGTCTTGCATGATGACATTGATCTTGCCATTCGGACCAATTTTAGTGCCAACGAAGACTCGAGTATTATGGTCCGTGATGTGGTCAAAACCACGCATTGTTTAGTGGCCAGTCCTGATCTGCTACAGGGCCGTGAAATTCAATTTGCCACTGAGCTGAATGATTTTCCAACGCTCGCACTGGGGGTACAAAAGTCCAATTATCAATGGTTACTGCATCATACCCAGAGCGATGAACAGATCGTGATTCCTTTAGAACCACGGGTCAAAAGTAATGATGTCGCAGGCGTGTATTACTCGGCTCTGGATGGACTCGGCATTGCCAACTTGCCTTACTTAACGATAGAGGCAGATATTGCTTCAGGTCGCCTAGTTCACATTTTGCCCGACTGGTGTTCCAATATTGGAACCGTACAGTTGGTCTATGCTTCACGTAAAGGACAACGTTTGGTCATGGAAAAACTGATTGAGCATTTGATTCAGGGTTTAAGAGACTTTGCCAGCACCAGCAAGGGTTACCATCTGTAAAAGCTAAAAGAACCTTGCATAAAAAAAATCAGCCACTTGGGCTGATTTTTTACAGGTATCATGCTCATGACTTAGCACAATGCAACCATTGAGGTTGACTTAGATTTTACCAACCAAGTCGATTGACGGCGCAAGCGTTGCTTCACCTTCTTTCCATTTTGCAGGACATACTTCGCCTGGGTGTGCATGCACATATTGTGCTGCTTTCACTTTGCGTAATAGTTCAGACGCATCGCGACCAATACCGCCGGCATTAATTTCAATAATTTGAATTTTACCTTCAGGATCAATCACAAAAGTACCACGGTCTGCTAGACCTTCAGTTTCAATCAGCACATCAAAGTTTTTAGACAAAGTCCAGGTTGGATCGCCAATCAATGGATACTGAATTTTACCAATCACATCTGAAGTGTCGTGCCATGCTTTATGGGTAAAGTGGGTATCGGTCGATACGCCGTAAATTTCTACACCGAGTTTTTGAAATTCAGCATAGTGATCGGCTAAGTCGCCTAATTCTGTTGGACACACAAAAGTGAAATCAGCAGGATAAAAAAATACGACAGACCATTTGCCTTTCAAGTTTTGCTCAGACAACTCAATGAATTCACCATTTTGGTAAGCAGTTGCATTAAACGCCTTAACTTCAGTATTGATTAAACTCATGTATTCGTCCTCAAAAGATTTGTGAGATTGCTTAAGTGATACAGCGAGAATACGCACAAATCTAAAATTGGTAAAACAGTAAGTTTTTATTATTTTTATCGGATTTTTAGATTCAATATTTCCCCTCACGCTGTTGCCCGATTTTCACCATTTTGTGGTCTAAATGAAAACCTTTCGATTTTTCAAATGAGCTCAATACAGTCAAATCCAGAGTCAAGCCGAGGAAAATCTATGATTTGGAAGGTCATTTCAAAGCTTTGATGTTCAATTCAAAGTGAATTTAAGCCGTTTCCGTCTGCCCAACTTGATGATAAGCACGATTGAAATAAACCAAACTTTGCTCATGCTGGCTTTGTTGAATCGCGACAATACGGCACATAAAAACCGTATGTGTTCCCACTTCTTGAATGTCATCAATTTCACAGTCAAAATTGACTAAAGCATCCTTTAAAACAGGCGCGCCCGTTTCTAGCTCTGTCCAAACACCATGTTTAAAACGCTCTTCAGACGTCATTTTAGATGCAAAGACATTCGAAATATGCTGATGTTGTGCACCTAACACATTCACCGATAAAATTTTATTGTCGACAAAATGTGCATGTGAACGCGATGCTTTATTCATGCAGACCAATAATGTCGGTGGTGTATCCGTCACACTGCATACGGCAGATGCTGTGAATCCATGACGATCAGCCATGCCTGCCGTAGTTACGACACTGACTGCACTGGTTAACAAAGACATTGCATCTCTAAAGTCTGTTGCTTCAATCATCATTTTATTCCTCAGTAACGGACACATGCTTGTACTCAGATAAAAGCTACCCATTTTATCAAACGGGTAGCCCTTTCACATCACGCGCTTGCTGCGTATGAAGCCGAAAGTTCTTGTCGAATAATTTCTGCACCTGCGCTTAACGCATTCAGCTTACCACGTGCGACTTCACGTGCTAAAGGTGCCATGCCACAGTTGGTCGAAGGATAAAGTTTATCTGCATCTACAAACTGAAGTGCTTTACGTAGTGTATTCGCAACTTCTTCAGGTGTTTCAACGGTGTTGGTTGCCACATCAATCGCACCGACCATGACTTTTTTACCACGAATCAGCTCAATCAGATCCATTGGTACACGCGAGTTTTGGCATTCTAACGAGATGATATCAACTTTAGATTGTTGCAGTTTAGGGAATGCTTCTTCGTATTGACGCCACTCTGAACCCAAGGTCTTTTTCCAATCGGTATTGGCTTTGATACCATAGCCATAGCAAATATGAACCGCAGTTTCACATTTCAGACCTTCAAGTGCTCGTTCAAGCGTTGCAACACCCCAGTCATTCACTTCATCAAAGAACACATTAAATGCAGGTTCATCGAACTGAATGATATCCACGCCCGCAGCTTCTAACTCACGTGCTTCTTGATTCAGAATTTTGGCAAATTCCCAAGCCAGTTTTTCACGGCTTTTGTAGTGACCATCATAAAGGGTGTCAATCATGGTCATCGGGCCAGGTAACGCCCATTTAATCGGCTGATTTGTTTGGCTGCGTAAAAACTTAGCATCTTCAACAAAAACTGGCTTTTGACGGCTTACCGCACCAACCACTGACGGGACGCTCGCATCATAACGATTACGGATACGCACCGTTTCGCGTTTCTCAAAATCAACGCCATCCAGATGTTCAATAAACGTCGTCACAAAATGTTGACGGGTTTGTTCACCATCACTGACGATATCAATACCTGCATGGAGTTGTTCTTGCAATGACAAACGTAAAGCATCTTGTTTCGCTTCGAGTAATGCCTCACCTTCGAGTTTCCAAGGTGACCAAAGTTTCTCAGGCTCAGCAAGCCAAGAAGGTTTCGGTAAACTGCCCGCAGTTGATGTTGGTAATAAAATGGCCATTTTAAATCTCTATTTCAATATTCTGTTTCAGGTAAATTAAGCAGCGTTGCTGTTTACGGTGTAATTCGCAGCCCATTTTTCAAGGATGTCTTGATACGGCTTAATAAAGTTCTCTTCCGTCCATTTACCTTGCTTGACCGCGAGCTGACCACGTTCAACGCGGTCATAGACGATTCGCGTTAATGAGTAATCTGGGTACTCTAGGCTGGCTTGATAGACTTGAGCTGCTGATGAATTTGCATTGTAAATTTCAGGGCGATAGATCTTTTGGAAAGTTTCCATGGTGCTAATCACACTGATCAATTCAAGATCGGTGTAATCACGCAGTAAATCACCCGCAAAATAGAATGCTAAAGGTGCAGCGCTCCCTTTCGGCATAAAGAAGCGAACCTGTAAGCCCATTTTATGGAAATACTCATCGGTACGTGAATATTCATCTTGTTTATACTCAACGCCTAACACAGGATGCTCATTGGTAGTACGGTGATACTTCTTCGCTGTTGAAACACTCAAACAAATCACTGGCTGTTGATTAAACTCTGCTTTAAAAGTCTCTGAGTTCACCAAGTATTGATACAGTTTGCCATGTAGATCACCAAAACCTTCAGGTGCATACGACGTCGAATTCTCTTTATTATGTTCTTTCAGCACCACGCTAAAATCGTAGTCACGTACATAAGACGAGAAGCTATTGCCAATCATGCCTTCAATACGTTGATGGGTATGATGATCATTAATCGTGCTTTTCAGCATTTCAATAATTGGGAAAGTTTGACCATTCCCCTCAATGTCTAAATTTGCAGAAATAATATCGATTTCAAGCGAATAACGATCACCATTCGGGTTATCTGTTTGTGCTAAGGCATTGAAACGATTATTGATCATACGAAGTGTATTACGTAGGTTCTGCTCACGACTTTCACCGCGCGCCAAGTTAGCAAAGTTCGTCGTTAGACGTGTGTTATCTGCTGGTTGATAGTTTTCATCAAAACGAATGCGTTTAATTGAACATGCAAACTCTGTACTCATGGCGATCTGTTACCCTATATTTCTGCGATAAAACTGAATTTCTTTCATGCTCTTTCTAGAGGGTCCAATTTTCTTTTTGGATCTTTCTAGCAAATCGTCTTTCCAACCTTCTCAGATTTTTCTGAGCATCAGGCTAAGAAGCAACGATGAATATGATCTATCGTTAAGAGCGTGGTTTAATTTATACCTGAATGATCACATGAATAAAAATGATTTAATCTCACACCAAAGTGAACTAAATTCATGTTTAGAAATTCTGTCACTTTAACAATGAATTATGCGTGGATAATTTTTGTGGATGTACGAAAGGAAAGAATGAAAACATTAAGCCCTTGTGCGTGAGTTGTGAAAAGTCATGATATTGCTAAATCAACGTTATCAACACGATACATCTCTTTTTTAATTATCTATTTATATCAGCAACTTAAAGTCATGAACTGATTATTAAAATATTAGATAAAACAGGCAATTCAATGGTTTTGTCTGTGGGAAAATGATGAGCAAAAGCTTGGTTTTGAGTTCGTACATTCATTAATTTTGGCTTCACTTTCAGACCTTGGCTCTTCCTCATAGAATCAGGAAATGTAGTATCTTTCCTATCACCAATCAGAATTAAAAAATAAACATTCGGTCTTTACATTAAGAACAGCCCACCTATATCAAGTAAAACTAAAGAATCATCTCATGCATTTTTTGCATAACTGAATTAAAAATTGCATTGTCGTTTTTTTTAAAAAAAAGTAACACTTGCCACAGTTAAATCCCCAATCGACAATTTAGCACTCAACACCTAAAGCAATGCCTCTATAAATTGATCAACATGGAATGTCATCAATGCCTTGCTACATCAGGCCAAAAGCTGATGAAAAGAAGATTAAAGAAGGAACGATAAGTATGAAGCAGAAGAAACTACTGAAATATATTCTGATTGCCATGATCTCAGGAATACTGATTGGATGGGCTTTTCATAGCACTTTAACGACTGCAAAAACCACAGAACTTGCCGCCTATTTTAAAATAGTGACCGATGTATTCTTAAGATTAATTAAAATGATTATTGCACCCTTAGTTTTTGCAACAATCGTTTCTGGTCTTGTCTCAATGGGAAAATCCTCTTCTCTGGGATCAATTACCTTAAAGGCCATGAGTTGGTTCATTGGTGCATCATTTATTTCACTTTTACTGGGCATGGGCATAGCCAATTTATTCCAACCTGGCGCTGGGATGAATCTCACCATTCCTCAAACAGCGGTTGATATCGGTGTCAGTGCGACAAGTCTGAGCTTAGAAAGCTTCATTACGCATATTTTCCCGCGTAGTTTTGCTGAAGCCATGGCCAATAATGAGATATTACAAATTTTGGTTTTCTCAATTTTCTTTGGCTCCGCACTGGCCTATGTGCAACATCATAGTGAAGCGACCGTCATTGGCAAAATAATTGATGAACTCTGTAAGGTGATGTTCCGAATTACAGATTATGTCATGGCATTTGCACCTATCGCCGTTTTTGCAGCCATTGCTTCCGCGATTACTATCCAAGGCCCTAAACTGATTATCGATTATAGTATTTTCATTGGACAGTTCTATGTGGGACTCTTGGTGCTTTGGACTCTCCTGATTGCTTTCGGCTATATCTTCTTGAAAAAAGATATTTTTAGATTGATGCGAATTGTACGTGAACCCACCATGTTGGCATTTGCGATCGCAAGTAGCGAATCGGCTTATCCAAAAACCATAGAAGCTTTGGATAAATTCGGTGTGCCTAAACGTATTACCAGTTTCGTGCTCCCTTTAGGTTATTCTTTCAACCTCGACGGCTCGATGATGTATATGGCATTTGCTGTGTTATTTATTGCACAAGCCTACAACATTGATTTAAGTTTTTCCCAGCAAGCACTCATACTCTTTACCCTCATGATTACGAGTAAAGGGATTGCAGGTGTTTCACGAGCATCTATTGTGGTGATTGCCTCCACTCTGGCTATGTTCCAACTTCCTGAAGCCGGTATTCTATTAATTTTAGCGATTGATCAGTTTTTAGATATGGGCCGTACGGCAACCAATGTGATTGGAAATAGTATTGCAACGGCCGTGATTGCACGCACTGAGGGCAATAAAGATGAGCTTACGGAGCAAGAAGGCATCATGGTGAACAACCTTCCTCCTGCAAACCAATTGGCCGATAACAGTTAGAATTATTTATAGAGAAAATAAAAGGTGATTTTTAAATAGTAAGTAAAGTCCTTTATTTACTATTCATAAAATCACCTTATTTATTATTAAAATATACCTCAAAACGATAAAAAAAAATAATCCATAAATTTAAATTATTTATTTTTCTGAATTAAAATATTCCAAATATAATTAATTCGATTTGAAAATGACATTTCTCGTTTAACCAGATAGACATCTTGAAATAAATAGTACTGCTTACCGTCCATTACTTTTAATTTATTTTCTTGGATTTCTCTTTCAACCAATAATTTAGGCAACCATGCCACACCCAAACCTTGCAACACCAACTCTTTTAAATCGCCTGCATTATCCGTCTCATATAAAGTTCTATAATCCAACTTATTTTCAATTGCTTCATCCACACAGTTTCTTAAATATGCTTGTTTACTATAAGACAACAAAGGAAAAGACTGATCGAGTGAATATTTGGCAGTCCCGTCATGATCTAAGGCTGTCACAGGGAGTATTTCCATTTCAACAATTTTATGAAATTCGAATAAAGAACGATCGAATTGTTCTAATGTTTTTTGATCGCAATAGCTAATTAAAAAATCACACGAGCCATCTTTTAATAAGCGCATGCCCTGTTTGAAATTTGAGGCAATAATTTCCAATTTTAAGTCCGTCATATCCATCGATAATTCATGAATAAAGCGGGGGAAAAACTGGGTAATGAGCGAGTGTGACACTGCAAACTTGACGGTTAACTCATCATGTTTCACATTCTTTTCTAAATATTTTATTGTTGTAGTGAGTTGATTTTGTATATTTTTTGCCGAAGCCAGTAAAACTTGCCCCGCTTCTGTGAAATCAATATTTTTACTATATCTTTTCAAAATTTGGAAACCCAATGAGTTTTCAATATTCTGAATTCTGCGCGTAAAGGCAGACTGCGTGACATGTCGTAGAGCTGCTGCTTGAGATATCGATTTTTCTTGCTCTAATGCAAGTAAATCTTCAATCCATCGAATTTCTAAAGTCATAACTCATTCTTCACTCATCCTTTGATCAATTATAATCTATTATGCAAAAAATGCATGTAGTAATATATTTTTACATTAGAAAAAAAACCGTGCGCACTTTAATATCGATTTATTCGAGATTAGAGTCTATTTAAATGAACATTAAGATTAACACACGCGTTGAAAAGGATTTATTAGGACATAAAGAAATTCCTGCTCATTGCTATTATGGTGTACAAACTTTAAGAGCTTTAGAGAACTTTAATTTAAGTCCAAATAAACTCAATCAATTCCCTGTTTTTATTAATGCCCTTGCAATGGTTAAAGCTGCATGCGCAGAAGCCAACTTTAAACTCAATAAACTTGAAGAAAATAAATACAATGCTATTCAGTATGCATGTGAACAAATTATTAATTATAAATATCATGACCAATTTCCAATTGATATGATTCAAGGTGGTGCGGGAACATCCACCAATATGAATATCAATGAAGTACTGGCTAATATTGGATTAGAACATTTAGAGCATTTAAAAGGCGAATATCAATATTTACATCCAAATAATGATATTAATATGTCTCAGTCAACCAATGATGTCTATCCAACAGCAATTAAAGTAGGTTTAATTTTTGCAATTGAGCAATTGAACAGCCCGTTTCAAAATTTAATTCAAAGTTTTAAGAACAAGTCCGATGAGTTTTCGCATATCTTAAAAATGGGTCGTACCCAATTGCAAGATGCCGTTCCAATGACCTTGGGTCAAGAATTTGGCGCATTTGCAAATACCTTACAAAATGATTTAAACAAGCTCAATGACATCATGCCGTCTGCTTTAAGTGTTGTAAATTTAGGCGGAACAGCAATTGGAACAGGCATCAATACCGAAGTTAAGTATCGTGAATATGCCATCGCAGCATTGTCTGAAATTACGCAAAAGCAGATCAGCAGTTCACCTGATTTAATCGAAGCAACCTCAGATATGGGGGATTTCGTTTTATTATCGAGCTTCTTAAAACGTACCGCGACTAAACTCTCAAAAATTGCCAATGACCTGCGTTTACTTTCTAGTGGCCCTCGTACTGGTCTGAACGAAATCCATTTAGAACCGCGTCAACCAGGCAGCTCAATTATGCCAGGCAAAGTGAATCCTGTTATTCCAGAAGCCATGAATTTAGTGTGTTTTCAAGTGATTGCAAATGATTTGGCCATTACTTTGGCGGCCGAAGCAGGTCAGTTACAGCTCAATGCGATGGAGCCGTTAATTGCTTTTAAACTGTTCGAATCGATCGATTTGTTGGGTAAAGCTATGCAAATGTTCCAACATAAATGTATTGAAAACATCCGTGCCAATGCTGAACACTGTCAGGCCAATGTAGATAATTCAATCGGCATTATTACTGCACTCAACCCCCATTTGGGCTATGAAACAACTACTCGTATTGCAAAACAAGCCAATGAAACTGGTCAAAGTGTATTGGCTTTAATTAAAGCTGAAAACCTATTGTCTGATCAAATTTTGGCTGATGTGCTATCGATCAAAAATATGGTTCATCCTCAGCAATCTTTATCATGATTTATTAGCATTTCGTCTTTTTAAAAAGGGATCTCATCAGAGGTCCCTTTTTTTATAGAGGAAAAGTATGCTATGTCACTCGTATTAGCTGAACATTTTTATTCTATAAAGCTCTTTTTTAAATACCAAATTTGCCTAGCCATAAAAAAAGAACTTGATATAAATCAAGTTCTTTTTCACTTCATACAATATTTAGATATTGCACAAGTTAAAATGGTAAATCATCTCCTAAATCGTTGTTTTTATTGGGAATATTTTGATTCTGTGGTGGTTTTTGCCCATTATTAGGTTTACTGTTCTGATTAAACCCTTGAGTATTTTTACCACCAAAACCGCCTTGATTTTGATTAAAACCTTGTTGATTTTGGTTATAACCACCTTGATTATAATTAGATTGATTTTCCGCTCTTGGACTATCTAACATCTGCATCTGCTCGCCACGAATTTCTGTGGTATATCTTTCCTGACCATTTTGATCCGTCCACTGTCTAGTCCTTAATGAACCTTCAATGTAGACTTTAGAGCCTTTTCTTAAGTATTGTTGTGCTATTTCACCTAATCGATTACTAAGCACAATTCTGTGCCATTCTGTTTGTTCTTTCTTTTCACCCGTACTTTTATCTGTCCACGATTCACTCGTTGCCATTGAAAACTGAGTTAATGAACCGCCATTTGGAAAGGTTTTTGTTTCAGGGTCTTTACCTAGTGTTCCTACAACAATAACATTGCTCATATTAGTTTTACTATAAGTTGCAGTATCCATATGTTTTTTTTTAAAAAAATTGAATATTTTACAAATAATACTATAACAAAAAAATTGCTTCTATCTATACTAAATTCAACCTATCTTTTTTATAAATTAAGGTGTTGATCATCTGTATAAGTTCATTCGAATTACTATTCTGCAATACTTATTTTATATACAGTTGAATTAGGATCAGATGTAAAGATATTATTGTTCTTGATTATTCAGACGCAGCTCTATTGAAATTTATAAGACTAGCCTGCTCCTATTGAGCTTCTAATAAATTCCTCAAAGCTTTTAACTCATAGCTTAAAAGGTGAATTTCTGATTCTTTTTGATCTATAAATCGATTAATCAGTTCAGAGCACTTAGGAAATTTTATAAGATACTTTTTATATATGCTTAACTCCTGAAATAAATCTGATATATTCTCATTTACACGTGTATATTCCATCGAAAGACAATTCTCAACCTCTAAAGATTTCAATTGGCTAATTAAATCGCAAATATCTTTTTTTGAATAATTAGATGAATATTTGTACGTACAATTACTAGTATCCATAAATATCAAGTTTTGACTTACTAACTCCCTAAAAATAATATAGATTTTTGAATAAAATCTTTTAGGCTCATATTCAGGAGAATATTTTATAAATTCTGCTCGAATGTTTTTAAACTCAGAGTTAAAGAATGTTTGATTTGATAAAAAGTCTAGAAAACTAAACTTAAGTTGATGATTTATATTCATATCTAAACACCATCTCCAAAACCTAAAATATCCCATTTTGGGATATTTAAAAGAATAGTACAACATGTCGAGCTATGAGCTCAATACATGATCCTCGCTATAAACAGCTAATTGATAAACTTATTCGAATACGTGAGTTAAAAGAAGTTACTCAGGTAGAGCTTGCCTCACGCTTAAAAAAGCCACAGTCATATGTAGCAAAAATAGAGAATTTGGATCGAAGAATCGATATTCTTGAATTAATGGATTGGCTAGAGTGCTTAAATTCTAATATTTATGAGTTCCTTAAATAAATTAGAGAACCTTTCTTAACTCTTGTCGAAAAACAAAAATCTTAATCAATTTATTAACTTATTCGCCATCATATCTAATTGATTTTTTATTTTCGACCAATCAGGCATAACTTGATTCAATAGTTGGTAGAAACGCTCACTATGATTATATTCAACCAAATGACAAAGTTCATGCAAAATAACATAATCAATGCAAATTGTAGGTGCTTTAACTAGATGAGGGTTGAGCGTAAGCACACCTGATGGAGAACAGTTTCCCCACTGTGTACGCATGGTCACTAAACGGATTTCAGGCTTGTCTCCAACCCATAAGGCTTGTTCTAGAATACGTTGCAAACGTATTTCAAATATGACTTTTGCTCGAGATCTATACCATTCCTTTAAATGAGATTGAATACTTTCAAGATTGGCATCTAAGGCATTCACTTCTAATTTACCCCTCAGAAGTTTTACACCTTGTGGCTTGGTATCATCATGAATCACTTTCAATTGATACTGTTTACCCAAATAAAAGTGGCTTTCACCACTTTTATATTGGCGAGGCGTGATAAATGGCACTGTTGCAAATAGAGATTTGAGTCGATGATGTTCCCTTTAAAAAGTACTTAGAGACCGAAAACCCTGTTGATTAGACACACTTCACCCTGAGGCTGACCATAATAAAATGACGATGCTTGTCCTTTACGTAGTGCACGCATGACTTCAATACCTTTAATTGTGGCATAAGCCGTCTTCATAGATTTGAATCCTAATGTGGCCCTGATGATCCGCTTTAGCTTGCCATGATCACATTCAATCACGTTATTTTTATACTTAATCTGCCTGTGCTCAAGGTCTGGTGGACATTTACCTTCCCGTTTTAACCGTGATAAAGCACGTCCATATGTGGGTGCTTTATCCGTGTTGATCACTTGTGGAATTTGCCACTTCTTCACATTATTTAAAATTTTTCCAAGAAAACAATATGCTGATTTGGTATTACGTCTAGAAGAAAGATAAAAATCAATGGTATCGCCACGTTGATCGACTGCACGATACAGATAAGACCATCGTCCATTCACTTTTACATAGGTTTCATCAATATGCCACGAGCTCAGATCTGTAGGATTACGCCAATACCAGCGTAAACGTTTTTCTATTTCAGGAGCATAACGTTGAACCCAACGGTAAATAGTCGTGTGATCAACATTCACACCCCGTTCGGCCAGCATTTCCTGCAGTTCACGATAGCTAATGCCATATTTACAATACCAGCGCACAGCCCAAAGAATGATTTCGCCCTGAAAATGCCGACCATGGAAAGGATTCATATGCTGCACCTTTAGCTAAAACAGTCTTCAGCTTACCATTCGTGGTTATTTGCAACAGTGCCGTTTAAAGTGCGTGTGATAAATAGAAGTGTAATACAGGAAAATGGTAAGGTTTATCAGCCTAGTCATCTGTCCATTATGTAGAAAGAGCAGCACTTTAATGTTTATGCTGTTCCAATGTATTACATTCCTTACTTTCTATTTGTAACGTAATTTCAGTAATATTATGATTATGTTTTAGAACTTCTAAGGCCTTTTGATAGAGTTGATCTGTATTGCTATTCGGAGCAACCAAATGAGCAGTTAAATGAATATTTTTTGAGGATATAGCCCAGACTTTCAACTGATGAATCCCTTCAACGCCCTCTAGCTTCAATAAATCATTTCTTAACGACTCAATATCAATCTCATCAGGAACTCCTTCAAGCAGAATATTAATACTTTGTTTTAATAAAATCCAAGTTCGAGGTAAGACCCAGAAGCCAATTAACACAGCGATTACGGTATCAACCCACATCCACTGGGTAAAATAAATAACTATTCCTCCGATAATCACGCCTATCGATCCTAGAGCATCACTAAGAACTTCTAAATATGCACCTTTTATATTTAGACTTCCTTCAGCACTAGCAGAAAGGATTTTCATTGAAATCAAATTTACGACCAAACCAATGACCGCGACAATCATCATTTCAACACTTTGAATTTCAGCAGGGTTCGTAAAACGTTGATAAGCTTCATATACAATATATATTGCTACCACAAAAAGCATCACCGCATTAAACAGAGCCGCTAAAATTTCAAATCGCTGATAGCCAAAAGTTCTTTTATCATCTGCGGCTTTTTTACCAATTTTGATAGCGGCAAGAGCAATAGCTAAAGCGGCTACATCAGTAAACATATGAGCTGCATCAGATAACAAAGCCAAACTTTGGGTAATAAAAGCAGCGACAACTTCTACTATTAAAAAAGTAGTCGTTAAACCTAAGGCAACCATTAACTTCTTACTATTTTCTTCAGTAACAACCGCATGGCTATGATCATGATGTTCTGACATAAAATATTTTCCTTATTCTATTTATGATGAGCAGAGATATTGGATAACAGCCAATATCTCTGCTGTAAATCGACTAATCTATTGGATTAAGAAACTTTCTTTTCATTCATCCAGCGGTACAGTACGGGCAATAAAACCAATGTAAGCAGGGTAGAGGAGATAATTCCTCCAATAACCACTGTTGCTAAAGGTCTCTGTACTTCTGCCCCAGTTCCGGTTGCCAAAGCCATCGGGACAAACCCAAGGGACGCCACACAAGCGGTCATCAGCACAGGTCTAAGACGCAAAATTGCACCCTGCCACGTTGCATAATAAAGGTCATATTGTTGTCGCAACTCTTTGATAAAGGTGAGCATGACTAAGCCATTCAGTACAGCCACCCCCGATAGTGCAATGAAGCCAACCCCTGCTGACATGGATAATGGAATGTCACGCAACCACAACGCGATTAAGCCTCCACATAAGGCAAACGGTACACCACTAAAGACCAGTAAGCTTTCTTTGATATTATGGAATACAGCCATCAATAAAATAAAGATCGTCAACAATGCGAGCGGAACCACCAATTGCATACGCGCTTTTGCAGACATCAGATTTTGAAATTGACCGCCATAATCTATCCAATAACCGCTTGGTAATTCCTGTTTGGATAACGTGCTCTGAAGCTCTGTTACGAATGAGCCTAAATCACGTCCTTCTACATTTGCAGTAATAACCACTCGACGTTTACCATTTTCACGGCTGACCTGATTAATACCCAGGATATTTTCAACGCGTGCCACATCTTGCAGTTGGACTAAACCACCATTCGGCAATTGAATAGGAAGTACCGCTAACTGTTCAGGACTACGCTGGGATTCATCTAGACGGATGACAAAATCAAAACGCTTGTCTCCCTGTAAAATTGTTCCAACATTCTGGCCACCGACACTTGTAGCTACCAGATCCTGAATTGCTCTTACCGACAAGCCATATTGTGCAGCTCTGGACTTATCCACCTCTACATTCAACAAGGGTAAGCCACTGGTCTGTTCTACATTAACGGCTGTCGCGCCTGAAATTGAGTTAATTTTTTGAGAAATTTTATTCGCTTCGCGATTTAGAATCTCCATGTCATCACCAAATAATTTGACACCCACATCACTTCGCACCCCTGAAATTAACTCGTTAAAGCGCAGTTCAATGGGTTGCGAGAACTCACTGTTATTTCCCGGCAATGTCGCTAAGAAAGTAATCATTCTTTGGCGAAGCTCATCAATCGTTTGTTTTGGATCAGGCCATTCATCATGAGGTTTTAACAGTACCACGCCATCTGAAATGTTGGGTGGCATAACATCTGTGGCCACTTCTGCTGTACCGGTACGAGCAAAGATCGCTTTAATTTCAGGAAATTCTTTCAACAGTAACTTTTCAGTATTTTCCTGCATTCTCAGTGACTGTTCTAACCCTGTACTTGGGGAACGCATTTGCTGAACAGCAAAATCACCTTCACCCAGTTGAGGTGCAAACTCGCTACCTGTTTGAGTGGCTAGCACGCCCGTAAGCACTAAAATACAGGCAGCCACAATAGTCACAAATAAACGAAGCTCATAGGCTTTATCTAAAAGCAGTTCATATTTGGTTTTAAGCCAATGCATCCAGCGACTTTCGGTTTCCTTGACTTCTCCAGTGACAAATAGGGCAACTGCGGCTGGCACAAAAGTGACAGATAAAATCATGGCCCCAATTAAAGCCAGTACAACAGTCATTGCCATAGGATGGAAAAGTTTGGCTTCTACACCCGTCAGGGTAAAGATAGGTAGATAAACCACCAAAATAATTAACTGTCCAAAAATCAGAGGACGACGCGCCTGTTTTGCAGCCAAGAAGACTTCTTTAAATCTTTCAGAACGGCTAAGTAAACCACCTTTCAGCTTCTGAGCTTCTGCTAGCCGACGGATACAGTTTTCTACAATAACCACTGCACCATCAATAATAATACCGAAGTCCAGTGCCCCTAAACTCATCAGATTTGCACTAATCTTCTGCTCTGCCATTCCCGTCAAGGTAAACAGCATTGACAGTGGAATAACGCAAGCCGTGATCAGCGCAGCACGGAAATTACCTAGAAAGAGAAATAAAATAACAATGACGAGGATTGCACCCTCAATCAAATTTTTCTGAACGGTTTTGATCGCCCGATCAACCAAATGCGTACGGTCATACACAGTCTCAATCACCACACCTTTAGGTAGCGATTGCTGGATCGATTGCACCTTTTCATCAATGGCTTGAGCAACGGTACGGCTATTTTCTCCCATCATCATCATGGCAATACCCAATACAGTTTCTTCACCATTATAGGTTGCAGCCCCTGTTCTTAAGTCATGACCAATTGAGACATTGGCGACATCTGCCACCCGAATCGGATAGCCGTTTTTATTGGCAATACTGATGTTCTGGATATCTTCAATCGTGTTTAAAGTGCCGGGAACACGAACCGTTAGCTGTTGTCCATTTTTCTCAATATAGCCAGCACCACGGTTTTCATTATTCTCTGTTAAGGCAGTTTGTAAATCAGACAAAGGAATTTGCAATTGTTGCAATCGGTTCAGATCAGGGGCAACCACATAGGTTTTATTAAAGCCACCGATACTGTTGATCTCAGCAACGCCTTTTACGCGCTGTAATTGCGGTCTTACAATCCAATCCTGAATTTCACGTAAATCCATCGCCGAATAAGGGGTTCCATCCGGCTTTTTAGCATTTGGTTCGGCTTTAATCACCCATTGATAGATTTCACCTAAACCTGTCGAAATAGGCGACATGTTAGGTTGCACATCTTCAGGCATTTCTCCCATTGCTTCTTGCAAGCGCTGGTTGATAAGCTGTCTGGCCCAGTAAATATCCGTGCCATCTTCAAAAATGATGGTCACTTGCGATAAGCCGTAGCGTGAAATCGAACGGGTTTGTTCCATTTTCGGCATGCCTGACATGGCATTCTCAATGGGATATGTAATCCGCTGTTCCATTTCTAAAGCCGTAAAACCATTGGCTGAAGTGTTAATCTGCACCTGAGTATTGGTAATATCTGGTACAGCATCAATCGGTAACTTTTGATAACTATAAATACCAATAGCAATCCAAGCCGCAATAAACAGCATGACCCAGATTGCGTTATGGATAGAAAACTGGATCAGTCGATCAAACAGTCCTTCAGGTTTTACCGATTCGTGGTCTGGAATTTGAGGAGTTTCAGTGCTCATGTGAAGCCTCTCCTTTTTCCAGCTCGGATTTCAGTAAAAAACTGCCTTGAGCGGCATATTTTTGTCCCTGACTAAGCCCACTCACCACTTCAATCCATTGGCTCTCCCCAGATGATTGCCCGAATTTCACAGGTTGCGGACTGAATTCAACTTTTTGTCCATGCTGAGTGGCGACAAAAACCACATCTTTTCCATCGACATTCTGAACTGCGGACTTAAGTACCCGTAATGCGGTACTTTCACTCCGTTGTTGCAACTGTACGTTCACCATCAAGTTTGGACGTAATTCGGTTGCATTCGATTCAACTTTTGCTCGCACCTGAAGACGACCTGTTTGAATATCCGCTTCAGTATTTAAAGTCTGAATAACAGCTTGATAAACCTTTTCTGTTTGCAAGGATTTAAATTCGATCTTTTGATTCGGGGCTAAGCCCATAATTTCAGAATTTGGAACAATAAACTCAAGCCAGAGTTGATCTAACCGGTCTATCGTAAAGAGTTGATCGGCTAACTGAACATTTTCCCCGAGAACCAAATCCTTTTTACTGATCACGCCAGAAATGGGAGCTTTCAAAATATAGCGTCCGTTACTGGCATTCACTGCACCAAATGCACTTAAACGTGATTGGGCCGCTTGAACCTGAATTTGTGCCCGTTTATAGCTGTTATAAGCACGTTGATAGTCCTGTTTTGCTGAAATGCCCTGTGACCAAAGCTGACGCTCACGATCATAGTCTTGTTTCGCCAGTTCAAGGTTGGTTTGTTCAATTTTAAGATTGGCCTGCTGATCAACTAGATCAGGAACAAGCAACGCAGCCAAAGGCTGTCCTTTCTGAACTTTTTGACCGAGTTCTACATAGACATTTTCTACATGACCACTAAAACTCGGTGAGACGTGCGCTTGCTGGTCAGTATTCACATTCAGTTTGGCAGGATAAGAACTTAATTTAACCACCGGGCCTTGATCGACCGCTGATAATTGTATGCCCTGTTCCACCAGTTGCTTGGCAGTCAGGCTCACACCTTCTGCATGCTCTTCGGTTTCACCGCCATGTTCTTCTCCGCTTTCTTCCTCTGCATGTTCATCTGATGTTTCCGATTTATTCTTACCAGTTAAGATCAAAAAAATACTGAGGAGTACGGTAGCGCCGATAACCAAACTAATCAGTAGAGGTTGAGAGATTTTTCCGCTCTGTTTTTTTAAGCTGTTTTTAAGATCGAACATGTTAATTTCCCCCACCAATGACAGGCATGGCCTGTATGTCTTGCCATAAGTTTTGATTGATTTGTGCAATAGCATCTTTCGACATGACTTCACTTGGGCTAATGCCTAAGCTCAAACTTTCTGCTTCAATGGCCTTTTGCCAGCCATCCCGTAACAACTGGACTTTACGCAGACGGATGTCTTGTAATTGAAGCGTGGCTTGCTGAACATCGGTTAAAGCAAACTTGCCTGCCAAGAAACCTTGTAGCGTCTTACTTTGAACTTGAGTCGCCAAAGGAATTTGAGTCTCGTCAACGACTTTGAATTGCAGCTCTAAACCCTGCAACTCGGTTAAAATTGTGCCTATTTGCAGCGCATTTTGCTTCAGATAAAACTCTTTCTGACGCTCTAATAAGTTCATTTTTTCTTGCGCGATTTTTATGCCATTTTGCTGACGATCGAAAATATTAAGCGGTACACTGACTCCGACTACTAATTGATTTTGTGTGGAGTTTTCCAAGGATTGGGTGCGGTTGACACCTAGGTTTAAAGTGGGGTTAGGACGTGCCTTTGCCCTTAGTTGATCAACCGTTGCTTGAGACTCTAATACCAGTAAAGCTCGATATTTCTCAACGTAGTTTTCCGCTAAATATTCTTGAACCTGTTCATGAGTCGATTTTGGCCAGAGCTTTTGTGAAGAGAGGTTTACCTGCAATGACTTATCAGACGTACCCCATAAATTTGATAATTGTTGGGTGGCCACTTGTACCTGTAAGTCTGCCTGTCTAAAAAGACGGATATTTTCAGCATGGCTTAAACGTGCGCGATTTACATCTACTTGGGCAATACTGCCTGCATTAAAGCGCTTTTCGATTGCTTGAAGGTTTTCTTGGCTCACCCGAAGTTGTTCATTGACAATGTTTTTTTCAAGTTCAGCAATGGCCAGTTGTGACCATACATATTTCACTGCAAGCTCAATTTGTGCTTGATAAATCTTCTGTTTCAGCGCTGTTTTATCTGTAGAGAGACTGGCTAATTTTTGGTTTGCTCTTCGCTCACCAAAAATATCCAAGGGTTGTGATATGCCAATGGTAAGCTCTTTTTCATTATTTGAACCAAATCCCGTTTGTTCAACTGACAGTTCAGGATTTTTAAACAGCTTACTTTGCTGAAGATTCGTGGCATTAATGCTGTTTTGCGTTTCCCAGAAATTTTGGGACGCTTGATATTGGTTAACCTGCTCAATAGCTTGCTGCAGCGTTAAATCTTGAGTACTGGCGACTACGGAAGTACTGAAGCTGATCATTGCAGATAGCAAGATACCGCTACCTAAGGCTGACCAGGATAAATTCAGGATGGAGGTATCCTGATGTAATTTGTTTTTTGACATGAAAATGCCCCACGCATAATGAAATTAGGAGTGGTGGGCTTTTATAAGACTACCCCACCAATAGTAGGGGCAAATCGGGAGGCGGGGTTAATTGATCCAGATAAGGGGGTTTATAAAAAGTTATTCCCAAATAAGTTGGGGTAATGCCGGTCTCAAAATTAGCTTTAAGCTTCAGATCATCGGGTGGGTCAATCTGAATCACGATTGTATTTGAGAAATGACTGCACTTTTCGTTAAAACAAACCTTCTGACAATAGTCATAGATTTCTTTATAGTTTTCTAGGGAATAAAGTGCTTGACGAGGACTATCACTCTTTTCGTCTAAATCGATTGGATTAGAGAGTATTGAATTGGGTATGTTTGGCATTTCATGCAGACACGCAGCCTCTGCCACACTCCAAATATTCTGGAATGTGAATAAGAGTACCAATATCTGGATTAGAAATGTTTTTCTCTTCATACACAAATCTGTATTTAAAACACCAATAAGAAGCTGTCCAGATCTATCAAAGATCTGATCACAGAATTTGAGTAACCTTAAACTTTTTGCAGCCTTAAGTAAAGATATACAGAATTTTTGAAAAAAGCATAGGTCTAGATAATCAAGCTAGATTTTTTAGAACTCCACATTGGTCAATTGTACATAAGCCATCACAAGTACCTCTTAAATCAGATAATTGTTCAATAAGCTTTTGTTGCTTGATTATATTTTCTCTGATAGCACTGACATGTAAGTCAATTAATTCATTCACATCTGAACAATTTTTCTTGGGATTATCTTTATAGGTGAGTAATTGACGAATTTCATTCAAACTCATATTTAAAGTTCGGCAATTCAAAATAAACTTAATTCGCTCAACATAGCCTATATCGTAAAGGCGGTAATTTCCTTCCGTTCTTTCGGGTTCCGGAATTAAACCTTCCTTTTCATAAAACCTAATTGTTAATACTGAACATGAGGTTTTTTTAGAGAGTTCACCAATTTTTAAATGCATTGAGTTGGTATTTCCAAAAAATCTTGACTCTATAGTAACTATAGGGATTCTAATATTCAAAGTTTATAAATTTTTTTAATGGGTATAACTATGAGTGGCTGTGGATGTAGTAAAGAAACACCATGCGAAGATAAGAAATCTCAACAAGAAAATCATCCATCAATTGCAGAAGCAAGCAATTCAAAGAATTGTGATAATACGCCTAGCTGTTGTGGTGAAGAGGAAGAAGAAAAATCTTCATCTCCTTGCTGTAACACTTCAAACAGTTGTGAAGATACCGCTCAATCCTGTTGTGGTTCTGATCCCAAAGAAAATTTAAGCACTGAAAACGTTTTAAAAGATTCGCACTACATGAGTGAATACTTAGTTCCCAAAATGGATTGTTCTGCGGAAGAACAGATGGTTCGTATGGCGCTATCTTCAATTGATGGTGTTCAAAAACTCATCTTTGATTTACCTAACCGGTCTTTAAAGGTTCTACATAATCAAAAAGATGAAAATATAACTACCAAACTTGAAGCTTTGGGTTTTGGTGCAAAGCTTGTGAAGACTGAAACTTATATAAGCAATCAACAGGCTAAGCAAACAAGTACCTATACCATTCCTAAAATGGATTGCTCTGCTGAAGAGCAAATGGTCCGTATGGCTCTTGCAGATATTGAAGCAGTTAAAGGTCTTACTTTTGATCTTCCCAATCGAAAACTGAAAGTCTTCCATAATGAAGGGATTCAGCAAATTACGGCTAAACTCGAAGGACTGGGTTTTGGGGCGAAACTTGATGAAACACAGCTTTCTACAGGCGATATACCTAATGAACCTGATCCTGTGAGACAAGCTAAAGTACTTAAACTGTTATTAGGCATTAATGCTCTACTGTTCTTTATAGAATTCATCAGCGGAATTATTGCTGCGTCTACAGGATTGATTGCTGATTCTCTAGATATGTTTGCCGATGCAGCCGTTTATGGTATTGCGCTATATGCCGTCGGAAAAGCTGCGAAATATCAAGTGAAAGCAGCCCATTTCGCAGGTTGGATTCAGTTATTACTTGCTGTCATCGTGATTATTGATGTCATTAGACGATTCATGTTTGGAAGCGAGCCAGAATCAACGCTCATGATTGTTATTGGCCTGCTCGCACTTATAGCTAACGTGACATGCTTATATCTTATTTCTGGTCATCGAGAAGATGGCGCACATATGAAAGCCAGTTGGATTTTCTCGGCGAATGACGTTGTCGTAAATATGGGCGTTATATTTGCCGGTGTACTCGTGGCGTGGACGGGATCAGCTTATCCAGACTTAATCATTGGCATCCTGGTTTCTTTATTCGTGCTTAATGGTGCTCGAAAGATTTTGGCTTTGAAGTAAGAGTATCGAAAATGAATCTATTTCAAGTTAAACAAAATCAGATCGTCAAAATTAGAGATCTCAAAAAAGGTAATCAATACAGTCATACCACTGATCCCGTATTGGAACGGCTCCAACTATTAGGTTTTAGAGAGGGTGAAACTCTACAAGTACTCGCTAAAGGTGTTTTTGGCGGAGATCCTGTTTTAGTTCAGATTGAAACTTCAAGATTCGCATTAAGAAAGAATGAAGCTGAAAGAATTTTTGTAGAGTTAGTATCCAATGAAGATTAAGAATATTGCATTAGTCGGTAATCCAAATTGCGGAAAAACCTCTTTATTTAATACACTTACTGGTACGCGACAAAAAGTTGCCAACTATGCTGGGGTTACCGTAGAAAGAAAAGAAGGTTCTTTTAACTTACCTTCTGGTGATGCAATACGAGTATTGGACTTACCCGGAACTTACAGTTTAAAACCTAGTAGTTTAGATGAAGAAGTCACCAGGGCAGTTTGTTTGGGCGAGCTAAAAGGTGAAATTCTACCCGACATTTTTATATGCGTCGTAGATGCCACAAATTTAAGCTTACATTTGAGCTTGGTTCTCGAAGTTCGTGCTTTAAATCGCCCTATGATTCTTGTATTAAATATGATGGATGAGGTCAAAAAGCGTGGTATTTCCATTGATAAGGATAAACTGTCTCAACTGTTAGGTATCCCTGTAGTTGAAGCTGTCGCAGTTAAAACAAAAGGAATTCAAGATTTAATTAATCAATTAGATCAAAAAAATCTTTTTATTACTCCTTATCATTCTGAATTAAGTCATTTTGAACAGGTCAAACAAATCACCAAACAAGTTATTTTAAATAATGACAATGGTGATAAAAGAACCGCATTTCTAGATAAAATTTTTCTACATCCTGTATTAGGTTTAGTAATCTTAACTTTAACCATGTTTGTGATGTTCCAAGCGGTATTTATATGGGCAACACCTTTTATAGAATTCATTGAAAATTTTATCGTATGGCTCAGTGATTTTATTGGACCACTAATCCAACATCCTCTATTAAAAAGCTTGGTAGTCGATGGGGTAATTGCTGGCACAGGTAGCGTGCTTGCATATATGCCTCAGATTTTGATTTTATTCTTCTTCATTTTAATGCTCGAAGAATCAGGCTACTTGCCACGGGCAGCATTTCTGTTAGATAAATTAATGTCTAAAGCAGGCCTTAGTGGGCGTTCATTTATTCCTTTGCTATCTAGCTTTGCCTGCGCTATTCCCGGAATTATGGCAACCAGAAGCATTAGCTCTGAACGGGATCGATTAGCGACAATTATGATTGCACCCTTGATGACCTGTTCAGCAAGATTGCCAGTATATGCTTTATTGATCGCGGCATTTATTCCCAACCAATTAATCTACGGCTGGTTAAGTCTGCAAGGATTAGTCCTTTTTGGTCTTTATATGTCGGGAATAGTCTCAGCGTTATTAGTTTCAGTGTTTCTGAAATTGGTTCGAAAAGATAAAACTGAAAGTATTTTTATTTTTGAACTTCCCACATACCGAATTCCAGATATTAGAAATATTGCATTAGGCTTATATGATAGGGCAACTATTTTCTTAAAACGAGTTGGTGGCATTATCGTTGCGCTGTCTATCTTGTTATGGGTGCTAGTCACGTTCCCTCAACCACCAGATAATGCAACCATGCCGGCCATTAACTATAGTTTAGCTGGTCAGTTAGGGCATTTAATTCATCCTATATTTGCGCCTATTGGGTTTACATGGGAAATATGTATTGCACTCATTCCTGCTATGGCAGCAAGGGAAGTTGTAATTGCTGCTCTTGGGGTGATTTATGCGATGTCAGGTGATGAAGATACAGTAACTCAAAGTCTGTTAAGTCAAATTTCAGGCCCGGATGGATGGGGGTTAGCCACAGGTTTATCATTATTGGTATGGTTTATTTTTGCTCCCCATTGTCTTGCTACGTTAGCAACAATTAGACGAGAAACTGGCAGCTGGAAACAGCCCATCATTATGGCAACTTATTTGTTTGCATTAGCCTACATCTTTTCATTCATCACATATCAAGTTGCTAGTAATCTTTAATTACCAAAATAATAACAACGGGAGTCTAGTTCCCGTTGTTATTAAATATTCACTGTTAAATTGCTAGCCGTAAATTAAATGCTTTTACAACTTTGATCATAGTATCGAAACTAGGGTTAACCTCACGAGAAAGAACTTTATAAAGGCTTTCTCACCTAGACCAGTATCTTCAGACAATTGAGTCATCCCTTTGACCTTTGCGATAGTTCCCAAAGCTTTAGCTATAAATGCCGCATCGCAATTAGACGGGAATAACATTATGTGTCGTTCAATGACAAATCTTGTGTCACCTGACGTCACAAGTGCAAAACATATAAAATACCCTTTTATGTTATTTTAGAGTATGCCTCCCTTTTACTGACGGTCTGATTTTCGGTTTTTATTGCACCTTGGACAAGTTGGTGCGTTGCACATGAGGTAAGAATTATTATCACTGTAAAAGGATATTTTATTTGTATTGTGGCCTCAGCAATTATTATATGGTTCTTATATCACCGTGAATACGGTGCTGAAGAACCCTGTGTGCGTTTGGTAGTTAACAAGCCATGATTTCTGCTTTACTGCACTTGCAAGCTGAAATTAAAATGCCTAATTCAGTCCCAAAAAATGAAAGCTTTCGTGATTGTAGCAGGTCAGAACAGGGTTTTAGGTTTGCTGCGTTATTCCCAAATTATCAAGCAATGTGTGCCTGTATTACAGTCGTTAAACGGCACTGTTGCAAATAACCACGAATGGTAAGCTGAAGACTGTTTTAGCTAAAGGTGCAGCATATGAATCCTTTCCATGGTCGGCATTTTCAGGGCGAAATCATTCTTTGGGCTGTGCGCTGGTATTGTAAATATGGCATTAGCTATCGTGAACTGCAGGAAATGCTGGCCGAACGGGGTGTGAATGTTGATCACACGACTATTTACCGTTGGGTTCAACGTTATGCTCCTGAAATAGAAAAACGTTTACGCTGGTATTGGCGTAATCCTACAGATCTGAGCTCGTGGCATATTGATGAAACCTATGTAAAAGTGAATGGACGATGGTCTTATCTGTATCGTGCAGTCGATCAACGTGGCGATACCATTGATTTTTATCTTTCTTCTAGACGTAATACCAAATCAGCATATTGTTTTCTTGGAAAAATTTTAAATAATGTGAAGAAGTGGCAAATTCCACAAGTGATCAACACGGATAAAGCACCCACATATGGACGTGCTTTATCACGGTTAAAACGGGAAGGTAAATGTCCACCAGACCTTGAGCACAGGCAGATTAAGTATAAAAATAACGTGATTGAATGTGATCATGGCAAGCTAAAGCGGATCATCAGGGCCACATTAGGATTCAAATCTATGAAGACGGCTTATGCCACAATTAAAGGTATTGAAGTCATGCGTGCACTACGTAAAGGACAAGCATCGTCATTTTATTATGGTCAGCCTCAGGGTGAAGTGTGTCTAATCAACAGGGTTTTCGGTCTCTAAGTACTTTTTAAAGGAAACATCATCGACTCAAATCTCTATTTGCAACAGTGCCAACCAAGATTAGGGGGAATTCAGGGATTACTTTTATTTCAAGCAAGTACAGGTTTAATCTGTACGATGAGGAAAATAAGAGAGAGTAAAAGTGGTAAGGAATTCCCACTGTTACTCTAACAGAGATTAAGCAGGATCAGCTGTAAATCCACGCTCACTGAGAGTGGCAATGACTTGATCCTGACTCACCGTTGTGTTGATTTCAACAATACGGTTTTGTAAATCAATATCGAGTGAGGCATTCGAGTCGAGCTCTTTAATTGCGGTAGTAATGCCGCGTGCACAACCACCACAAGTCATATTAGCGATGTGAAATTTCATATGTTGCTCCTTTTTAACAAAACATTTGTTTAAAACATTAGAACAGTAACTCTAAACTTTCACCATACAACCAGCCTTTTTCTGAATCAGTTACTCGCTGTAACTTGGTCTGTTTACAACCTTACAGTTTTCTTCAGAGTATTCCAAAGAAGAGTGTTCTAATGACTACAGTAAAAGTACTTAACCAACATTAATGTGACTTTAAAATGACATTTTTATCATCTACGATCACTCTGAAATTTATAAGATTAGTTATTTCAATCAATGGTAGTGAACTGAATAGATGAGACCGTTATGGGTTGAAGATAAGCTAAAAACCGGTGACTACCTTTATGTATAATGCCTCATGATGCGATTTTACTGTTCTGATTGTCGTAAGTTGGCAGTCCAGTAGAAACTTTATTGCTCAGCTACAAAAGATAAATGCAGTAATGTTAAATTTCCTCAATTCCCTTATTTTGAAATTCTCTTATTCAATACCCACGACAGTGGTTATATAGCCTGTTGTTAATAGAATTGATAGACCTAATAACATCTCAAATAAAATGGCATGACTAAGGTGTTTAGCGAATTTAGGATGTTGAAGACGCGGGGTGAAATACCATTTGTTGAAGGCAGCTAAAAGTAGAATACCTATAACAAAAAACATTTTAACCATGAAACCATAGCCATATGCAGTATTGATTAAGGTATTAAAATCTTTAATTAAAAGAAGAGCTACACTAGCGCCACAGGCGATTAATATCCCAACAATGAAAGCAGCAATACGTCCAAATACATGCATGCGATCTTTTAAAGGTAAACCACTTATTTCCCGGCTGGTTTTCCATAACGGATATAAAGACCCCATCCATAACGACATAACTAGAATATGGATTGATAATAAAATTTGAGCAAGTAAGGTTAAATTAGCGACATGTCCGAGCTGGGAAAAACTAAAAATAATCGGGAGAAGTAAAACACAAAATATTGAACTTTCAATTATAGAAAACTGACCTTTGTTCCTGTTAAGTTTAACCACCATGAGAAGAAGTAAAAGAGCAAAACTAATAGAACGAAGAACGTATATATACCCCGTCGGAGTATTAACCAATATATTAATATACGTGGGGTCCACCATCCCTGTAATACCAGTATTGGCAAAACTACCAATCAGAATAAAAAATCCCAAGGTACTGGAAATTAGGCCTAATCCAGCGCCAATTGTAATATATTTAAGAATCGATTCTTTTAGTTCAAGATATTGTCTAAGTAAAAAATAGCAAAAGGCTCCACCAACGACAAAAGCTACACTTAAATATAAAATAACCTTAGTTAACCAAGTGGCCCACATCCAATATTCAGAAATCATTATTTTTGTCCATTCTAGAACAACATGCCAGCACCTCACTGACATGTTGAAAGGTAATCAATTCTTATTTAGTTGATTTGATAGTGAAACTATATTCACCATTCATGTTGTGACCATCTTTCCCCATTGTTGTCCAGACAACGGTATATTTACCTTTTTTCAGTTTCGGAAGAGCGACATCAAAGGATTTCTTTAAGTCATGAGTAACTTTATATTTTAAAGGAACATCTCTTCGCTGAGCATCCAGTAACTTAATATTCATCAACATAACCTCTGCACCAAAGTTAAGGGTCAAGTTCTTTGGTTGACTAAGGATAGATGCATTTTCCGCAGGAATCGCACTCACTAAACTCACATGAGCGAACGTAGTTGTAGTAGCCACAATCATCGTTGCAGCTACTACAACATTACGTAGAGCAGTCATTTTATTTTGAAATAATTTCATTTACGTTTCCTCTTGATTCGTTAGTTCATTAGAGATGACTTTATAAAATCTATATTTAATGAGACCACATCATCTCCTCTTATATTTCAATTATTAGTGAGAGACAGAAACAGAGCGATGACTTCAAAATTACATTTTTGTCATTTTTAAAATTTAAAATCTTTAACTATTAAAATAATCTTATTGAAAAATAATGATCATTTAACAAACAAATTATGTAGGTGGTTGATTTATGAAATGTAGTAATCATTTTGTCTAAGAAAATAGTAGCTATTGGCTTTGTTGCATAAATATGTAAGCATCTGATTTAAATAGATTTAATTTTGGATCAAAAAATAATCAAAACTTTTAAAATCATATAGTTATGAAATCTTTGTGCAACAAAGCCGCATTGATGAGGTACATGGCGAAGTCAAACCCGCAGATAAACTAGAACTGGTCAGCAAATTGCAGAAGGAAGGTCGCATCGTGGCTATGGCTGGTGATGGCATCAATGATGCACCAGCCTTGGCTAAAGCTGATGTCGGTATCGCTATGGGCACCGGGACTGATGTCGCAATGAATAGTGCTCAAGTTACGCTGGTCAAGGGGGATTTACGCGGTATCGCGGTTGCCCGTTCCCTTTCGGAAGCTACTGTTGGCAACATGAAACAGAACCTCATGTTTGCTTTCCTTTACAATGCCTTGGGTATCCCAATCGCAGCTGGCGTACTCTATCCATTTACCGGTTGGTTATTGTCACCCATGATTGCGGCCTTGGCGATGAGTTTTAGTTCAGCTTCAGTCATCACGAATGCCCTTCGCCTGCGAAATAAAAAGTTATGATAGAGAGTTCTTTTCTTCCACCAGATGTACCAGGTCTTATTGCAGCACTTGCCATCGGCCTGCTCATTGGTTTAGAACGAGGATGGCACGATCGTGAATTGCCCGAGGGCAGCCGAGTAGCAGGCCTACGTACCTTCACATTGACAGGATTGCTCGGAGGAGTGCTCGGTCATTTACAACCAAACTTCGGGCCTTGGCCGCTGGTCGCGGCCGTATTAGGGCTTTCCTTATTATTAACAGTGTCCTACGCGCGTACCGCAAAACTTTCCGGTAATCTAAGCGCTACCACGACGATCGCGATGCTGTTGACATTAGTTTTAGGTGCATATGCATCCCATGGTAATGTTACTTTAGCATTAACCGCGGCTGTAATCGTCGCTGTATTTTTGGATCTCAAGCCAACCTTACACGGTTGGCTACGCTTGATAGAGCATCGTGAATTAACCGCATCCCTGCAGTTGCTGGTACTTTCTGTCGTTATATTACCCTACTTACCCAATACGGGTCTGGGACCTTTTGCTGCATTAAATCCTTACCAGTTATGGTGGGCAGTGATCCTGATTGCCGGACTCTCTCTGGCAGGTCATTTTGCCATGCGGCTTACCGGTTCAGAAAGAGGCATATTCTGGACAGGTCTATTGGGTGGTTTGGCATCTTCTACAGCTGCAACTGTCGCACTGGCACGCTATACACGCCAGCACCCCGTCATGGTCAGTGCTGCTATTTCTGGAACATTGGCTGCCTGTGGCATCATGTTTTTTCGTATGGTTGTGCTGATAGGCGTCATTGAGCCAGCATTGCTAAGCACTTTTGGTGGTGCAATGATGATTGCGGGAATCCTTCTGCTGGGTATGGCATTGTGGAGACAACGCCAAATTACCAGCGCTGAAAACAACGATCGAACAATAGAAGCAATGGCTCCTTTTGATCTTGGGACAGCATTCAGCTTCGCTGCTTTCCTGGCTGTCATGGCAGTCTTGGTCCCGGCAGCAAAACAATGGTTGGGCACCAGCGGCATCTTCGTATTATCGACTATTTCTGGGCTAGCAGACGTAGATGCTATTTTAGTCTCACTTGCCCGCCTGCATAGTACTGAAGGCTTAACAACAAATGTGGCTGCTGTCGCGCTAGGGCTGGCCACACTGAGCAACATGTTAAGCAAAGCGACAATTGCATGGATGACAGGGGGGGCACAGTTTGGCCGAGCTATCATATTTGGCTACACAATTGCCATGATAGGTGCTGGCGTAGCTCTGGCTCTCAGTTTGAGCTTTATGTAAGGTCAACTCGGGTAAATGGAAGATGTTCAAAAAATGAGTTAAAATGATTCCCCTTGCATGGATTCACTTTGAAAAACAATGGTAAAAATGATTCGACCATTGAGGGATTCAGCCTGGATGGTCGCCCCAAGCATATCAAGAATAGATTTTGTTATCGCGAGCCCTAAGCCGGTTCCTTCTTCTGTTCTTTGTCTAGACGCATCTGTTCGATAAAAACGATCAAATAATCTGGATAGTTGTTCAGGAGAGAGTTCAGAGCCTTCATTTTCAATTGAAAATATTGTGTTATCTAAATTCTGTTGAAGTTTTATGCGTATTGTAGAATTCTTATTTCCATATTTAACTGCATTAGATAATAGATTGCTGAGTGCTCGACGTAACATAGCAGGATCACCTTTGACATTTCCAGATCCTGTTTGTTGAAGCGTCATATTTTTTTCGGCAGCTAGCGCATCATAGAAATCAAATAAGGCTGTAACTTCTTTAACCAGGTCAATATTCTGTAAGTTCTGTAATTTTAGGCCATGTTCTGCTTTTGCCAAGAAAAGCATATCGGATACCATTCGAGCCAAACGTTCTAATTCTTCTAAATTAGAAAATAGTACTTCTTGATAGGTACTGGTATCTCGTTTACGGGCAAGACATACTTGAGTTTGAGTCATTAAGTTATTAATCGGTGTTCTAATTTCATGCGCTAAATCAGATGAAAAATCGGAAAGCCTTTCTAAAGCTGATTCTAGTCTGTCGAGCATATCATTGAAGGCAATTGCTAATGATTTTAGTTCTGTTGGTGTGTGCTCAACTTCTAAACGTTCTGAAAGATGTTGGGCAGAAATGCCTTCTGCGACCTTAGCCATTTTTTGCACGGGTCTTAAACCTCTCCAGGTTGCAAACCAGCCTAAAAACATTAAACAAATCGTACCGGCTAAACCAATGTAAAAAAGTTGACGCTTAAAATCATTTAAAAAATGTAGATGTTCAGATGTATCGATCCCCACAATAATGCGTACAGATTGTATTTCAGTATTTTTGTTTATATCCGTGTTGTAGATCATGCCACGATAGGTCTTATTCTTAATTTTCCATTTAATCCAAGGGTTATTTGCTGACTTGATTAACTGTTGAGTATTAATGATTGAAGGTGTTGAACTAAATAAAATCTGACCTGCCGGTCGTTCTATTTGGACCATAAGATCATGGTGTCCAACTAAAGCATCTTTCAAATATAGATCAAGTTCTGGAGAATTTTTAGGATGCTGTTGGAGAAGATTCTGAATAAGCTGGATTTTACCTTCTAATTGGGTACGATCTTGCGTTTCAAAATGATGCATCACTAATTTATGGATGAAAAACCCCATCATAATGAGAATACATATAGTCGATAATGAGAAAATAATACCGATCCGAAAACTGATAGATTTGAATAATTTATTATTCATCTTCTACCTCTAATACATACCCCATTCCTCTAATATTTTGAATTAACTTAGGGGTAAAATTACTATCTACTTTATTTCTTAATCGTTTAATAGCGACTTCAACTACATTTGTATCACTATCAAAGTTCATATCCCAAATTTGAGATGCAATAAGTGCTCTTGGTAGAATTTCACCTCTTCTACGCATAAAAAGCTCCATAAGAGCAAATTCTTTAGCCGTTAAATCAATGCGTTGACCTGCTCGTGTTACCCGACGTTTTCTCAAATCAAGTTCTAAATCAGCAATCTTAATAATATTATTATCTTCTCTTTGTTGCCCTCGTCTAAGGAGCGTTTTTATTCGAGCTAGAAGCTCTGCAAAAGCAAAAGGCTTAACTAAATAATCATCAGCGCCTAGCTCTAATCCTTTTACTCGATCTTCGATTTGATCTCGGGCGGTAAGAAAAAGAATGGGCATTGTTTTACCGCTGCTACGAATATCATTGATAATATTCCAACCATTTAGTCCAGGTAACATCACGTCTAAAATAATTAAGTCATACTCTTCAGAAAGAGCTTGATGTTTACCCGTTAACCCATCTGTAACCCAGTCCGTAATATAGCCAGCTTCGGATAAACCTTGCTTGAGATAATCACCAGTTTTTTGTTCATCTTCAACTAATAGTATTCTCATTTCCGAATCCTAAGTCATTCATTAAAACTATAATAACGTTATAAAACATCTGATCGAGATAGATTACAAAAATGTCATTTTCAAGTCACTTAGATGTTCAGTGCTTCACTTTATTGTAGTAGCAAGAAATTAACTTTTAGAGAAACTTATGAAAACTGTAGTGCGTCGTAGTCTAACAATTTTAATGTGTGCTGGAACTTTAATTGCTGGTACTCAATCTTGGGCAAAAGATGTATCAACCTCAAGTGCCACTAAAACGGTAAAAGCACAGGAACCTTGTACAAAACCTTGTAAAATGGAAAAAGATGACAAGACTCAGCAAGATCATAGTCAACATCAGTCTCCTAACTCATCTGACATGTCAAAAATGGATCATTCTATGATGAATATGGACCATTCTAAAATGGATCATTCAAAGATGAATATGCCTAGTAGCAATAAATAATTTTATAAATAGCGAGAAAGAAGTATTAAAGTTTATACTAAATATTTGCTTTATTACTTCAATCTTGATCTTTCTAAAGGTGAGATAGAATGTCAAAAAAGTTAAGTCATATACTCTTAATTGGAGTTGGTTTATTTTCATCAACTTGGGTAATGGCGGCAGTTAAAGAATATGATTTAACGATCGCGGAACAGACTGTAAATATTACAGGAAAACCGCTAAAGAGAATTACCGTTAATGGTAAATTCGTTGCCCCTCTTCTTGAATTTGAAGAGGGAGATGATGCCGTTATCCGTGTTCACAATAAGTTAAAAAATCAGGACTCTTCAATCCATTGGCATGGCTTATTATTACCTGGAATTATGGATGGTGTACCTGGATTTAACAAATTTAATGGCATTGCCCCTAATAAAACTTATGAATATAAGTTTAAAGTCCGCCAAAATGGTACTTATTGGTATCATTCACATAGTAAAGGACAAGAACAAGACGGTTTATATGGTGCTTTTGTTATTTATCCTAAAGATAAAACTCCACTAACAGCTGCTGAAAAAACCGATAAAGATTACGTTGTTTTGCTTTCTGATTTTCATAATTCAACAAGTGATCAAATTATGAAAAATCTTAAAAAAGAAGCAGATTACTATCAGAACCGTCGCGAAACAGTATTCGATGTATTAAAACAAGTTAAACGTGATGGATTAAAGGCAACTTGGCAAGACCGCTCTATGTGGAATCAGATGCGAATGCTTAAGACAGATATGTCCGATGTGACTGGTTATACATTTTTAATGAATGGCAAAACACCTCAGCAAAACTGGACCGGTAACTTCAAAGCTGGTGAAAAAGTTCGCCTTCGTTTTATTAATGCTTCCGCTATGTCATTCTTTGATGTACGCATTCCAAACCTAAAAATGACTGTAGTCAGTGCTGATGGTCAACCTGTAAAGCCCGTTCCTGTAGATGAGTTCCGTATTGGTACTGCTGAAACCTATGATGTCATTGTGGAACCAAAACAAGCACATTACCAAATTGAAGCTGAATCTATTGATCGTACCGGTTTTTCAGTGGGAACATTACATGAAGAAAGCAGCCCAGCAGTCAAACAAATTGAGATGCCTAAATCTCGCCCTCGCTCTTTATTGACTATGGAAGATATGGGGATGGATCATGACATGTCTTCAATGCAAGGTATGAATCATGATATGTCTTCAATGAAAGGTATGGATCATGATATGTCTTCTATGAAAGGCATGAATCACGATATGTCTTCTATGAAAGGTATGGATCATGATATGTCTTCAATGAAAGATATGAATCATGATATGTCTTCTATGAAAGGCATGAATCACGATATGTCTTCTATGAAAGGCATGAATCACGATATGTCTTCTATGAAAGGTATGAATCATGATATGTCTTCAATGAAAGGTATGGATCATGATATGTCTTCTATGAAAGGCATGAATCACGATATGTCTTCTATGAAAGGTATGGATCATGATATGTCTTCAATGAAAGATATGAATCATGATATGTCTTCTATGAAAGGCATGAATCACGATATGTCTTCTATGAAAGGCATGAATCACGATATGTCTTCTATGAAAGGTATGGATCATGATATGCCGATGAATAGCGCTACTGTTAAGGCGGCTTCAGACAAGAATGATAATACCGTATTTGGATGGGCAAATGCTTCAACACCTGAAGGTAATAAAGCATTGCAATATAGTGATTTGCAATCGTTAGATCCTCAAAAAGACACTCGTGCAGCTGAACGTGAAATAGAGATCCGTCTTGGTGGAAACATGGAGCGTTATATTTGGACAATAAATGGTAAAAAATTTAATGAAGCCGACCCACTAGTGGTGAAGTATGGTGAACGTATTCGCTTAAAATTTGTCAATGACAGTATGATGGCTCACCCAATGCACTTACATGGCATGTTTATGCAGCTTGAGAATGGTCAGGATCCAAGCAATATGCCAAACAAACATACGGTAATTGTTCCACCTGGGAAAACGATAACCACTCTACTCACAGCTGATGAGTTAGGTGAGTGGGCTATTCATTGTCACCTGCTTTACCATATGAGTGCAGGAATGATGAATAAACTCATTGTAGCTCAAGTGGAAGATGGTAATTCTACAAAGACTGTTCCTCAGTCCCAAGTAAATGAGAAGGGAGTAAATCCACATGCACATCACTAATAATTTGTTTTCAAAAACAACTTTGATGATTGCGCTATTTGGATTATCAAATCTAACGTTCGCTAAAAATGAAACTCCTGTACAAGACAGTAATATTACAAATGGTATGAGAGTCTTATTACAGGAGTCTGGTGGCTTAAGATATAGCCCCCAAGAATTGTATCCAGAATATTATTCAATGGAAAATGCAAATGGGGGAGATAATATTATTCTGACCGCAAGAAAGAGATCAGCCCCATCTCATGATGATCATCTTAAAGAACATGGCGGACAAATTTATCAAGCAACAAAACTTGAAAATGAATGGATGGTTGATGAAGACGGTAAGGGCAACCTAGGAACAAAGTTTGAAACTTTAATTGGAACAGATGAAAATCGTCTATTTATTGAAGCCAATTCGGAAAAGTCAGAAAGTAATGATCCAAAATATGCTGTATCAGCACTTTATAGCCGTAACGTAGCCCCATTTTGGGATGTACAAGCTGGGGTAAGATATAGTGAAGATAAAAATAACAGCAGCAGCGATCGAGTGGATGGGGTTATTGGTATATTAGGTCTAGCTCCTTATTTCTTTGAAACACAAGCATATCTTTATGGCGGTGAGAATAATTTTTGGGGAGCAAGTTTTGAATTAGAACGTGATTTGCTTTTAACTCAGAAACTTATTACTCAACCTTATATCGAAGCAGATGTAATATTTAGCGATGATTCTAACTATGCTGCAAAATCAGGTTTATCAGAACTAAAAACTGGTATCAAAACCCGATATGAGATTACTAAGCGAATTAAACCTTTCATTGATGTTGCTTACCAATATGAAAAAGGACAGAAAGCCACTTCTATGCAAGAGGCAACAGAGTCTGAAAAGGGATGGAAATATGGTGCAGGCATCGAATTAGTTTTTTAAAATAGTATGATTTGGATTCATGAATGGTAGCTTCGGCTACTATTCATGAATTATTACTATTTATTTTCGAATCTGTAAAACTAAAAAAGCTTAATTTTTGGTCTATTTTTATGCAGTGGTTAAAAACATGCTTAAAATTATCACTTATGAGAGTTTTTGATATGCCAACTAAAAAACCAACATCTGAGCGTGATATCGCTAAAGCAGCTGCTTATATATTGCAAGAAAGCTTTTTTAAAGGGTAATCCCCCCTAAAAATAATAGGATCTAAAAGTAGAATTTTCTCTTAAGATACGAGCAGGAGATTCTGCATGAAAACATCTAAATTTACTGACAGTCAGATCATGTCCATCTTGAAACAGGCAGAATCTGGCACACCTGTAGCGACCCTTTGCCGTGAACACGGCATGAGTAATGCTACCTTTTATAAATGGCGTGCCAAATATGGTGGTATGGATACATCATTAATGGCTCGACTGAAAGAGCTAGAAGCCGAAAATACCAGACTTAAAAAGATGTATGCGGAAGAGCGATTAAAGGCCGAAATCATCCAGGAAGCGATGGCAATGAGCAGCACTGCTGCGCAAGGGTAAAGCCATCTTGCCGGCGTAAGATGGCACAACAGGCAGTTGCCCAGCATGCCATTAGTATTCGTTTGGCTTGTAAAGCATTTGGCATTAGTGAAACCTGCTACCGCTATCAAGCCAAACTCAGCGATGACAATGCACTCATTGCTGAACAGCTCATTGAACTCACTGAGGAAAATTCCGATTGGGGCTTTGGTTTGTGCCTCTCGTATTTACGGCATGTTGAGAGTTGCTGCTGGAATCACAAGCGGGTTTACCGCATTTACTGTGAGTTGGCACTGAATCTGCGTATTAAACCGAGAAGAAGACTAAAACGGCATGCGCCTGAACCATTGAAAGAACCAATCCGAGAAAATCAGGTTTGGTCATTAGATTTTATGCATGATCAGCTTTCCGATGGTCGCAAGTTTCGATTATTGAATGTGATTGATGATTACCGCCGCGAAGGCCTAGCCATTGAAGCAGGGTTCTCATTGCCCACAATCAGGGTTATTCGTACGTTGAATCAATTGCTGGAGTGGAGAGAAAAACCGTTAGTGATCCGATGCGATAATGGTCCCGAATTTATCAGTCACGAATTTGTGCGCTGGGCTACTGAGCACGGTATTCGTATTGAATATATTCAACCGGGTAAGCCACAGCAGAATGCGTATATTGAACGCTATAATCGGACCATACGTTATAGTTGGCTGAGCAAGCATTTATTTGATACTTTGGATGAAGTACAAGATTATGCAACAAACTGGTTGTGGCATTACAACCATGAAAGACCACATCAAGCTAACAAAGGAAAGCCACCTCTAATGGCTGCTTAACCTCTACTTTTAACTTCGGTTATTTATGGGAGGATTACCACACAAGTGATAAATTTCAGATATTTTTAGATAAATCTAGATATTTCCAATCTAAAAAACACACTGGAAGTGAACAACAATCAGATTTGTAGAAGTTAGAAAAAGTGGGGCTCAGCGGACGCTTACACAAAATAAATTATATATGCACTTTTAACTTAACATTTTTAAAGTTTAAAAAAAATAGCTCCTCTTATTTACAAAATAAAAGGAGCTATTTTACTGTTTAAGAAACTGAATTTAAATGAATTTAAAACAATAAACCTTTAAACAACTTAACAAATTACTTGGGTATATGATCTAGAACGGAAGCGTCCGCTGAGCCCCACTTTTTCTAACTCTTTTATGCACTTAATACAATAATGTTAATTTTTTTGTCGTCTTAATTCACTTTTAAAACTCTTAAACTATTTGTATGAAAATTTTGTTAAGATTTTAATCATTTTCTAATCATCAAGGCTCATAAAATTATGGGGTTACCTCGAACTTTTGTTAGCTTCAGTAGTACTGATATTCATTACTACAGATTAATGCAGGCATGGAAAGCCAATAAGCACATAAATTTTAATTTTACTGATTGCCAATTACATACTGCTATACAATCGGTAAATGAAGCTTATATAAAAAGATTATGCAGAGAACGTATCAATATGGCTGGTACATTAATTGTACTAGTAGGAAAAGATACTTATTTGAAAAATACATTTGTTAAGTGGGAAGTTGAAGTTGCCTTAGAAAAAAACTGCCGAATCATTGCTGTAAATTTAGATGGATCACGCCAATTAAATTTCTCTACTTGTCCAACTTTTTTACAAGATATTGGTGCAGTATTTGTTCCTTTTTCAGCAGAGATCGTAGCCTATGCTCTACAGTATTGGGTTAAGCAGCCAAGTGGAAACTGGTATTACCCAGATTCTATTTATCAACAACTTGGATATTGAGAGTGAGTATGAAAGAGGAAGACTTTCCAGGTTTATTTCTAGCCGCAGATAAAGTAGCGAAAAATTATCAAGATAAATTTAAACTTGTTTGGCTTTGTTGCACAAACCTATCTGTAAAGGGTTTTTCAGCGATAGGCTTTTTGCACAAAGATTTGAAATGCAAAGCGCCCCTAATTGAGCTAAATTTAAGGCGTAACTTGGGTAAGTGGGCGACCTAATTCCGTAAATCTGTTAAGGACTGCTACACGTGCATGGATCTCATTCACTTGGCTATCAAAACTCCTTGCACTGAGTTTATCTCCTAATAATTTGATGCAATGCATCTTAGTTTCAACCAAACTTCGCCGATGATAGCCTGACCATTTTTTCCATAGTGTCCTGCCTAAACGTTTAATTGTTCGAAGTAATTCATTTCGCTCTAGCGAGCTACTCTTTGTATCTTTCGATGGTTTCGCATTTTTTCTAGGTGGAATCACCGCATGCCCTTGCCGATCTGCAATGACCTGACGGCATTGCTTGGTGTCATAAGCTCCATCGGTATAAACAGAGTCAATCCGCTCATCTTGTGGAATCTGATTAAGTAAATCACCAAGCACCTGTGAATCACTGACATTATTGGTTGTAAGCTGAACTGCTCGTATTTGCAGGGTTTTAGCATCTATACCAATATGAAGTTTACGCCATTGGCGACGATATTTAGGTCCATGTTTCTTGCATTTCCATTCGCCCTCACCTAGAAACTTCATGCCTGTAGAGTCCATGAGTAGATGCAGCCCATCGCTACTTTTTTGGTAGCTGATTACAATATCAATATGCTTTTGTCTTCTACAAAGCGTGGTGTAATCTGGAGCTATCCAATTTAATCCGCAAAGTTTAATCAGACTTTGCACAAAGCCAGTGACCATACGTAAAGACAGACGGAATAAGGATTTAATCATTAAGCAGCATTGGATGGCTGCGTCGGAGTAGGTTTGATTTCGCCCTTGTTTGCCTTTTGATGGCGCATACCATTGCGTAGCAGGATCAAACCAAATGGCAATATTTCCGCGACTCATGAGTGCTCGGTTATATGCGGGCCAATTGGTTGTGCGGTAGATTTTGTGTGCAGGCTTCTTCATTTGAAAATTATATCGCTGAAAAACCCTTTACAGATAGGTTTGTGCAACAAAGCCATTTATGAAAAATATGGTAAAGCAGTTCAATATCTTCAAGTACCGCAACAATTGTGTTAACCGAATGCCCTCTGTTTCTCAAATAAATCATCGTATAAAGATTTGGGTATGTTAGAGGGAGACCATTACTATCAATTAAGACAGCAAATCTTTCCCCACTATTCATGACAAATCTTTTAACTGAAAGCATAAATTTTACAAAAAGTCTAAGTATTAAATATATTAAATCATAATAAAAAAAAGTTTACAGAACTATTTTAGTATCTGTAAACTTTCTCTGTAACCTACTAAATATAAAGATAAATTTTATAAACTTTACAAAAATATATCTCTAGTGTGTCTCAGAATGGAAGATCATCATCCATATCTGCTGGTGCTGCCGCAGGCGCTGACTGAGGAGCCGCCTTTGGTGCAAAACCGCTTGGGTTATTGTTCGCATAACCACTTTGTTGGTTGTTGCTATTACCCGCTGCTGGATTACCGGCATAACCGCCTTGGTTGTTGTTATTGTTATAACCACCACCTTGGTTATTGTTGAAACGTGGTTGTGCATAACCATCATTTCCGCCTTGCATTTGCTCGCCTTGCTGACGGTTGTTGTCGAGCATCTGCATTTGCTCACCACGAATTTCTGTGGTGTAGCGTTCTTGACCATTTTGATCTGTCCACTGACGAGTACGCAGTGAACCCTCAATATAAACTTTCGAACCTTTACGTAGGTATTGTTGCGCAATTTCACCTAGACGGTTGTGTAACACAATACGGTGCCATTCGGTTTGCTCTTTACGCTCACCGGTGCTTTTGTCTGTCCAAGAGTCGCTCGTTGCAATTGAAAACTGGGTCAACGAACCACCGTTTGGGAAAGTTTTCGTCTCTGGATCTCGGCCTAATGTGCCCACTAAAATAACTTTATTTACACCGCGCATCTGATGTTTACTTCCTATCTATTTCTATTATTTACTTTATAAGAGTTATGCTTAAATGGCTACCTCTTTCCCCAACAACTGCGTTAAATCTTGTCGCGTAGCATCATCTATTTGCTGCTTATCGACTTTTACATACGCTACTTGCTGATCAGACATCACCACGACCTCTTCAATACCACGAATCGCTAAAAGCTGTGAAGTCCATTCGTCCGTTTGTTTATGTTCAGGTAAACGCAATATCATCGAAGACAAATAGCGCGGTTGTGCCAAGCCAAAACTAATCAATAACCAAACAATCGCAAGTCCAGTCAGGATGCTCCAGCCCAAGGCTGTATTGTTTAACAGCAGCAACTGACCGCCTGTGACACCACCAAAGAATGCGCCTAAAAACTGGCTGCTGGCATTTACGCCCATCGCGGTGGCTTTAGACTGAATTGGCGCAGCTTTCGATAACCATGACGGCAGCAACGCTTCCATGACGTTAAAAGCAATAAAGAATAAGCCCAAACCTGTCAGCAAAATATACTTCGACTCAAAGCCAAAAATTAGGATGCCTAAACCTAAAATAATGCCGCCAATAGCCGTTAAAAAGATGCCTCGCATTTTGCGATATTTTTCAGCCAACACAATACTTGGAAAGGCAAAAAATAGGCTAATCACCAACAGCGGTAAATACACCCAGCCATGCGAATTTAGTGGAATTTTTGCAAAGTCGATGAGTTGCGATGGGACATAAATAAACATTGCCGTCAGCAATAAATGTAAGCTAAACACCGATACATGCAGACGGTTCAGATCGCCCATTTTTAAGACTTGTTTGAGCTGAGCCAAATAACCTTGCTGATAATTACGATGATGGCGGGTGACTTTGGGCACCAAAAACAACATCGAAATGGCCGCCAAACCCATGATGGTGGTCACCCAAAATAATCCTGAAATTCCTACTAAACCGGTAAGCCACGGCCCCAAACTAAAAGCCACAGCAAAAGAAACCCCGATACTCATGCCCATGGTTGCCATGGCTTTCATACGGTTTTCTTCACGGGTCACATCCGCCAGTAGTGCCATCACCACGGCAGACACTGCTCCACCACCCGCAATGGCACGACCAATAATCACCCCATAAATGGTGTCTGACATCGCTGCAATTGCACCACCCAAAGCAAACAGAAGCAGCCCAAAAACCACCAAAGGCTTACGGCTATAACGGTCGGCAATCAAGCTAAAAGGAATCTGTAAAATGGCCTGTGTTAAGCCATAAATCCCCACAGCCAAACCGAGCAACGCAGGCGTTGCATATTCATAGGTCTGCCCTGCCACAGAAAATACAGGGATGATCATGAACAAACCCAACATGCGTAAGGCAAAAATACTGCTTAAGGCAAAAGTTGAACGACGTTCTAAAGCATTCATCATAAACAAGGACAGACTGTATTGAATTAATCTTGGATCAAGATTATAGGCTATTCAATCCGACTAGCGGCATGAATTTTATGTTTAATAAAAGCCTTCCTGATCTGAAAAACAAAAAGCGCAGCCTGAGCTGCGCTTTTCCACGGTTTAAAGCAATCTGCTTTAAGCGGCTTGATGTTTTTTGTATTGAATAGAAGCAATAACAGCCCAAACAATAAAGGCCACACCAATTAAACCCGTGACAACTTCTGGTACATGTAGACCTGTGCCACTTGCCAGCATAATGAATGCTAAAGCACCAATTGCGTAGTGTGCACCATGCTCAAGGAAGACATAGGCATCCAAAGTCCCTTTTTCGACCAAGTAAATCGTCATCGAACGCACGAAAATCGCACCAATCGCGAGACCCAACATAATAATCACGACATCGGAAGTAATGGCAAACGCGCCAATTACGCCATCAAAACTGAACGATGCATCAAGTACTTCTAGGTATAAGAAACCACCAATACCTGCTTTGACCACACCTGTGGTTGCGCCATTGGCATCATGCGTAACTGCATTGCCGTCTTCATCAACTTCAGGTTCACCACCCAACAAATGACTCAAGACTTGTACGCCAATATAAACCACGATGCCCCAGATTCCCGCCATGGTCACCACCAGACGTTTGGCTTCGTCGACATTGGCAGCCATCACCAAAAGTGCAATCAGTGCAAGGAAGACCGACATTGCAGGAACATTGGCTAAGTTAGTCAAACGGCGTTCTAACCAGCGGAACCAGTGCGTGTCTTTCTCTTCATCTAAGAAGAAGTTTAAGAACACAAGTAACAAGAATGCTCCACCAAACGCAGCAATTTCAGGGTGGTGATCCATCAGACGTTGTGAGTAGGTTTTTGGATCATTCAAAGCCAGTTGTACGACTTCAACAAAGCCCATATCTGCAGTTACAGCCACAATTGCGACAGGGAAGATTAAACGCATACCAAATACAGCGACTAAAATACCCACAGTCAGGAACAACGTTTTCCAGAAATGATCCCAACCTCGTAACACAGATGCATTGACAACGGCATTATCAAAAGATAACGAGACCTCCATCACCGCTAAAATTGCAGTAATGGTCAAAGCAGTAAACATGGTCTTTAAGCCCGCTTCTGGTCCATGGGTAAAACCCCAGTACGCAGACAACGCAAGACACACGATCGTAAAAATGATAGAGAAACCAAAATGTTTCATCATGACAGATCGACCTATAAAAAATTTGGAGATGAACGAAAACTAAAAAAACAGGTTGAGTTTTATGGCCGCAATTATGACGCTTTTTGCGCCTGAAACCAAAACATCTTCGTTAATTTTTACTTATCTCACAGATGTACGGAGATGGATTGTTGTTCCGCGCAAACTGTTGTTATAGTCTTGCCCATATTTTGGCTTCCCTCAGGATCTAATCATGGCTTTTTCTCAAGACGTTTGGCAACGTAATGTCGACTTATATCAAAAAACACTGGCTTTACCTTTTAACCAAGAATTAGCTTCAGGCACACTTAATAAAGAAGCATTTTGTCATTATGTGATTCAAGATGCGCACTACTTGGTGGCTTATGGTCGTGCTTTAGCGGTGTGTGGTGCCAAAGCGTATGAGGCCGACGACATTATTCAGTTTAGCCAAGGGGCTAAAGAAGCGATTGTGGTGGAACGCAGTTTGCATGATGGCTTTATGAAAAATTTTGATATTTCAAAACAGCAGTTTGAAGAAACCCCGCTGACTTTGGCATGTCACCATTACACTTCATTTCTAACGGCAACAGCATGGTCTGAAAGCTACCCAGTGGTGTTAGCGGCACTCTTACCTTGTTTTTGGATTTATGCTGAAGTCGGTAAAGACATTGTGGGTAACTCTATCGCCAACAACCCCTACCAAGCGTGGATCGATACTTACGCAGGTGAAGAATTCAACCAAGCGGTACGTAATGTAATTGCAACCATCGATAAAGTGGCTGCACGCTGCGATGCAGACACTATTGAGAAAATGCATAAAGCCTACCGTAAAGGGGCTGAACTGGAATGGTTGTTCTGGGACAGCGCTTATAAACAGCAGCAATGGCTCGGTTTAGACCACGCTTAAAAGCGAAAATGATCCAAAAAGCCCTGAACCCTTCAGGGCTTTTTATTGACCGAATATCGTATTTTTTCAGAAGGCGCGATTGCTATTTTAAGCATTTAAAACTAAACTATAATAATGATAATAATTATCATTTACATAATTAACTTTCGAGGGCCTTTCTCATGCATCCGGATACTCTTGGTACTGAAGCCATTCGTGCATTTTTTACCGTACAATGTTGCTGGCTGAATAACGAAGAAATTTACCTTGAAAAAGGCTGTTTACACTGCGGTTCTGCCGCGACCTATCTCATTTATTATACCAATCCACATATTCAAAAATTGATGTTGGCTTTTATTAAAAAATATCATTGCGTTTTAAGTCGAGAACAAGACTTACTCGACCTACCAGACTTTGAAGATGACTACGACGCCTTCTTGCAAACTCTTGAGCACGAAGTCAATTTCTATGCCCGTCTCCATCATGACATTATCCGTCCCTTTGCTTTTGAGACGGTCGATTCAATCTTTGAACGTCCTTATGCACTAGCATGCTAAATGCTGCAACCACAACAATACTCTATAGTCAAACCGCTTAATTACCCATACACTCGTTAAAGAAACGACTAAAAAGCTTATCTATTGAGTTAACCAACCATTTTTTCCTTTTTGCTTTCACCCATGCCCACATTTTTTCAATAGGATTAAGGTCAGGACTATAAGGTGGTAACCAAAGTATTTGATGCCCATGTTGGCTTAATAGATCTTGTATATCTGGTCGTTTATGGAAGGCTGCATTGTCCATGACAATTACACTATTCGAGGGTAGTTCTGGTAATAAAAACTGATCTACCCAAAAATAAAATACATCCGAATTTACTTTGCTATCAAATAAACCCACTGCAAATAACTTACCCTCATGGATTGCTCCTATTGCATTGGTTTGATTTTTTAATTGCCAATTATATGTTCCATAACAAGGAGTTCCCTGTTTTGAATAACCATGAGGTCTATGTTCATGAGATTTAAATCCACTTTCATCAAGATAGATGATCGGGTGTTGATACCTTAATCGGTTTAAATCTTTTAAATACTGCTCTCTGAGTTCTGTTTTTGCTTTCGGGTGCCGTAAGGTCTTTTTTTAACTGTAATATTTAGACGCTTGAGCGCATCTCCAATTGTAGAAGTAGCACAACCAAAACGAGCAGCGCGTTCATATTGATAATCATCGGGATATTGCTCAACATCTGCACGTAAGGCATCATCATCAACTTTAGATGGTTTTCTTGGTCGAGTTCTTTTTATTTCGATTCGCTTTTTCCATTCGACAATTGTATTTTTATTAATTTCGAAGTGCTGAGCAACCGCTCGGATAGATTGACCTTCTTCAAGCTTGGCTAATATTTTCTTTCTAAAATGTATTGGATAACTCATATCGGTATTGTATTGGTTTTTTGGCGTGCGGACTATATCCCTGAACGCGTACGGCAAACCAAAAATAGCACAGTCATGATGCAACTTTTGCGCTGCGCCGAATGGGAGATCCACTCTTTTTTACGCAATACGTAAACATCTTTCTATCTTCAGTCGCAGCCAATATCGATAGCTTGAGACTTGTTTCAACACTGAAATCTAGCTACAGTCTAGCAGCATCACTTTTCTTTTGGCCGACATGATTTGTCGCTATAAAATCATGTTTAACACTTGAATAAAGCATAAGTCGTTATCATATACCTCCTTCATCTGCACAATTTCGAGATAGTTTTATGAGCCAAAGTCATATCCGTATTCGAGGCGCACGTACCCATAACTTAAAAAATGTGAACCTTGATATTCCCCGCGACAAATTCGTGGTGATCACGGGACTTTCTGGTTCAGGTAAGTCATCGCTTGCATTTGATACACTCTATGCCGAAGGTCAGCGTCGTTATGTCGAATCGCTTTCGGCCTATGCGCGCCAGTTCTTGTCACAAATGGAAAAACCTGAAGTTGACTCAATTGAAGGTTTAAGCCCTGCCATTGCAATTGAACAGAAGTCAACCAGCCATAACCCACGTTCTACGGTGGGTACCATTACCGAAATTTATGACTATTTACGTCTACTTTACGCACGTGTCGGCACGCCATTTTGCCCAGAGCATGATTTGCCAATGGTGGCACAGACCGTATCAGAAATGGTCGATGCAGTAAAAGGATTGGATGAAGGAACAGCGCTGATGCTGCTTGCACCTGTGGTGCGTGAGCGTAAAGGCGAATATTCCAACCTGTTTGAACAGCTACAAAGTCAAGGTTTTGTACGGGCGCGCGTCGATGGTGAGATTGTTGATCTCGACCCAATTCCAGAACTCGATAAAAAGAAAAAACACACCATTGAAGTGGTGGTGGATCGTTTTAAAGTCCGTGATGACCTCGGCAACCGCATTGCAGAATCTTTTGAAACGGCACTGCGCTTAGGTGGTGATATTGCTGTTTTGTCTTGGATGAACGGTGAACATCCTGATCGGGTTTTTTCGGCTAAACATTCATGTCCTGAATGTGACCGTGCTGTTGCGGAACTTGAGCCGCGTTTATTTTCATTTAACAATCCCTTTGGTGCCTGCCCAACCTGTGATGGTTTAGGTACACGTAGCCATTTTAGTGCCGAAAAACTCATTCCAAGTCCTGATGTGTCGATTAGCCAAGGCGCTATTCGTGGTTGGGACAGACAACGTCCGTACTACTACAGCATGATTGAAAAAGTGGCTGAGCATTTTAGCTTTTCTTTGGATACGCCTTGGAATGAACTGGATGCCGACACCAAAAAGAAATTTCTCTACGGCACAGGCAAAGAAAAAGTTGATTTAAGTTATATCGACGAACGGGGTCGTAAACATAATCGTGTACAACCTTTTGAAGGAATTTTGCCACATTTAGAACGTCGCTATCGTGAAACAGAGTCAAACTATGTTCGTGATGATTTGGCACAGTACCTGTCTAATGCGGCCTGTGATGCTTGCGGTGGATCACGTCTAAATGAAATTTCACGTCATGTTCGAGTAAAAGATAAAACCATCGCCCAAATTACCAAAATGTCGATTGGTGATGCTGAAAGTTATTATCAAGATTTAAATCTTGATGGTGCAAAAGGCGAAATTGCCGATAAAATCTTTAAAGAAATTCGTGAGCGTTTACATTTCTTAGTTTCAGTGGGTTTGAATTATTTAAGTCTTTCTCGTTCAGCAGAAACATTGTCTGGTGGTGAAGCGCAACGTATTCGTTTGGCTTCGCAAATCGGCGCAGGTTTGATGGGAGTGATGTATGTCCTCGATGAACCGTCGATTGGTCTGCATCAACGTGATAATGATCGCCTATTGGAAACCTTAGTCCGCTTACGTGATTTGGGGAATACCGTTTTAGTCGTTGAGCATGATGAAGATGCGATTCGTGCAGCAGATCATATTATCGATATTGGCCCTGGTGCTGGTATTCATGGTGGTCATGTGATTGCTGAAGGGACTTATGATGAAATTCTTGCGAATAGTGAATCTCTCACGGGTCAGTATTTATCAGGCAAACTAAAAATTGAAGTACCGAAAAAACGTACTGAACCACCAAAGCCTGAAGAACAAATTAAATTGATGGGTGCTGCGGGTCATAACCTACAAAATGTGGATTTAACCATTCCTTTGGGTGTGATGACCTGCGTGACTGGTGTGTCTGGTTCAGGTAAATCTACGCTGATTAACCGTACTTTATTGCCTTTGGCAGCGACACAGCTTAATGGTGCAACCACTTTAACAGCTGAAAAATTTGACTCGATTGATGGTCTGCAATTCCTTGATAAAGTTGTTGATATTGATCAAAGCCCGATTGGACGTACACCTCGCTCCAACCCTGCAACGTATACGGGTTTGTTTACTCCGATTCGTGAATTGTTTGCGCAAACGCCTGAAGCCAAAGCACGTGGTTATGCTGCGGGACGTTTCTCGTTTAACGTGAAAGGTGGTCGTTGTGAAGCCTGTGAAGGTGACGGCATGATCAAAGTGGCAATGCACTTCTTACCTGATATGTATGTGCCTTGTGATAACTGTCATGGTGAACGTTATAACCGTGAAACTTTAGAAGTGGGTTATAAAGGTAAGAATATTTCCGATGTTCTCAATATGACTGTTGAAGATGCCATGCATTTCTTTGATGCGATTCCTGTGATTCATCGTCGTTTGGAAACACTGAATCAAGTGGGCTTGGGCTATATTCGTTTAGGTCAGTCTGCAACGACACTGTCAGGTGGTGAAGCGCAACGTGTGAAATTGGCACGTGAACTTGCGAAACGTGATACGGGTAAAACGTTGTATATCTTGGATGAACCCACTACAGGTCTACATTTCCATGATATTGCAAAACTTTTAGATATTCTTCATGAGCTACGCAATAAGGGCAATACCATTGTCGTGATTGAGCATAATTTGGATGTAATTAAAACTGCTGACTGGGTGATTGATTTAGGCCCTGAAGGTGGTGCAGGTGGCGGGATGATTATTGCGGAAGGTACACCTGAGCATGTGGTGAAATCAAAAGTTTCACATACTGCGAAGTTTTTGAAACCGTTGTTGAAGTAGGATTTAATCCACCCCAACCCTCCTTTGGAAAAGGAGGGAGTTCCCATTACTAATCAAATGGTGTTCCCCTCTTTATCAAAGAGGGGTTAGGGGAGATTAAAAATCATGAGTAAAATTGGATTTGTCGGGGATAAAATGCGCTTCTCAGAAAGATATGGTTATCAATCTATTCGTGAAATAATTCAGAAGAATTCAATAAATACAGATTTAAAAAATGCTTTGTGGAATGCAATTATAGTATGTATTTTTAACAAGTATTCTTACCATTTTGGTGCCCGAAGTCGTCCTATTATTGGAAGTAATTTAGAATCTTTTTTTCAATTACTATTTCATAGTTTTTTCAAGAAAAGAATTGACCAAATCCCATATTCGATAGAATCTACTATTGCTGAAATTGACACTTTATTTTTTAAAACATACAAATGGTATGAAATTTATAATTTTATTGAGGCCTGTATAGAATATTTTCCTTTTGATGAAAAAAAAGAGGATTTTATCATTCTCTTGAATGATTGCTTGGAAATTGAGAACTCTGCTTATAGAGTAATTAATTATCAAATTACTCCAATCACATCAGAACAAGAAATCCAATCTATAGAACAAGCAATAGAAAACACTAATCCATATTCAGGTGTACAACAGCATTTAAATCAAGCTCTAAAATTGATGTCAGATCGGCAGAATCCTGACTATCGAAATTCAATAAAAGAATCTATTTCAGCCTTAGAAGGTATTTGCAAAATTATCGCAAATAAAGAAAATGCTGGATTTCAAGAAACCCTAGCTATTATTCAAAATAAATATGATTTGCATAAAAGCTTAAAAGAAGGATTTGTCAAATTTTATGGCTATACATCAAATGGTGATGGTATCCGCCATGCTATGCTCGAAGAATCTAATTTAAGTTATATCGATGCCAAATTTATGTTGGTAGCATGTACCAATTTCATTAATTATTTAATTGAAAAAACCACAGACCAAAACTGAAATCCGATCACATGACAGGCGACATGGATGTCGCCCGTTTGACTGTGCACAAGGGACTGAGCATCAGTCAAACAAGTGGGTTTTGTCACTTTTGCCCAGTCAAAAGTGAGGCAACGCCTACTCAATGAAAAAATATTAAAACGTGCAAAAAACAAAGAATTTAGATTTTTATAAATTAGCAATATGAGTCAATTATTTAGATTTTTCCCGATCATTGAGATGTAAAAATCCCAAACACATCAACTCGCCACCTTATTTTTCCCCTGCTCTTTGGCTTGAAACAAAGCACGATCGGCTTTTTCTAACAGTGCCATCCAACTGGTCGCACCAATTACCACCCCAATACTAATACTGACTTTCAAATCAGGGCAACGTATGCTATCAACCGACTTCGCTTCATAAATCTCAGAGCGAATCTTTTCCGCAATTTTTAAAGCGCGCTCCATTCCAACATTTTCAATCAGTACTATAAATTCATCGCCACCGTAACGTACCAACAAGTCAGATGTCCGAATATTTTCTTTTAATTTTTCAGCCACAAACTGAATCACCTGATCCCCCATCAGGTGCCCATACACATCGTTGACCTGTTTAAAATGATCAATGTCGATCACCATTAAACAAGTCTCCGAAAACTGAGTCGGCTGATTTTCCAAAAGTTTAATGTATTCATTCAACGCATAACGGTTTGCAACCCCGGTTAATGAATCCAAATGCGCAATATTCTTGAGTCGAAACTCCAACGCATCTCGCTGCTGAAGCGTCTGTTTTAACTGCTGAATTGCTGTAAATAAAGAATACATATTGGCTGGTTGATCTTTGGTATCCATCGGGTTGGGGCGAATACTGGAATGGGATAAATCAAACAAAATTTCACGCGCTTGAATGAGTGGACTAAACACTCTCTTACGCGCATAGATCATGGTAAACAGTGCCGCAAAAATTGAAATGAGTGAAATACCCACCGTTGTGAGCAAAATATTTTGTGCTTTATGCTTTTCAATGATGGCTTTTTCAACGCTATATTTGAGTAAATAATTTTGCAATTCCACCACGGTCGAAAATTTATCAACGATTGCTTCAGTTAACTGCGTCCCCGTTAAATAGTACGGTCGATGGTAAATACTTTCATTCATCAAGCGCTCAACAATCAATAGCCCTTTGGCTAAAAACTCGTTATAAACCGCTTGATGCAGCACTTTAAATTCTTCGGTTTTATCACGCTCGGGCTGTAAGGTATCAATGAGTTCCCACAAATACATCACTTGCTTCCGAGTCTGTAAAGAACGCGCTAAATTGGTTTCAGGAATCGGTTGTTTAAAAGCTACATGCGCCATCACATTGGATGCAGCACGACCAGCCTGATCGCGTAAGTCAGCCAATAATAAAATTTGGACATAGAAGTTTGAAACAGCGGTGTCTTTGCCTTCAGATACAGCGATCACATCTTTTAAAACATCATGACTACGATCCCAAGCACTAAACATTTTTAGGATGGCTTGATCCATGGTCTCGGCATTACGTTGCTCACGTGGTAGAGCTGCATAGGCATCTACCTGTTGTCTGCCTTGCATTAAAGCTTCATCTAAACGGTCAAATAAACTTAAATCTAAATTTGGGAGGTTCGAATGCTTTAAAACCTCTAAGGTCTTTTGCATCTGCTCATCTACCGTGAGTCGATACAGTTTTAATTCAAGCACATGTTTGGCAAAGTCTTGCTGATTACTCGACATGAGCTTGTTGGCTGGCGCACGCTCTCGTGAAATCTTATTGGCCAAGTCTGCAACAGCTTGTAGGGCTTGTATTTCAGTTAAAGCTTGGTTGGTTTTGATGTAATCGCGATAACTTTTGACCATCAACGGAATGGATAAGCTGCACAATGACAAAATAATAATGCTCATTGCAATGTACAACTTTTGACTCAAATACTCAGAGCGTATTTCTCGCATACTTCAACCACGCCCCCATTCCAAAATAAAAGAAAACCAAATTAACTGTTCATTATATGAATAGTATATCGTGTATTTAAGTGATTAATTCTTTGTTTTGCATCATTTTAAGATTTCATCAGCCCCAAATAATCACAGCTAAACTTTCACTCACCTATGAAAGCTGAGCCAATCCATCCTTAATAATATTCATGTTTAGTGTGAATTTCATTCAATATTTTCTAGTTTTCCCATTTTTTAAAGTACCTATATTTACATATGCAACATTTAGGTGCATAATGCACATTATTGGGGCGAATTAGAGTATATCCTCAGCAGATATTCTAATTTTCCCAAAAGATTTGGCGGAAAAAACCAACTTCTTTTAGAAGTTGGTTTTTTTTTGACCAAATAAAAGTTTTTAATGAAAATGCATATTCATAATTGCACCATTATAATGCATTAAATTCCAATAGATTTTTATTAGAAAAAAGAAGATCTCGAAAATTTAAATAAAAAAAAGCCCAACCTTGGGGAAAGTTGGGCAGATAAACAAAAACTGTTTGAGGAGAATTAGCTTCTCAGAAAACAACAATATTGTTAAATGATTCGCTAAAATCATTATGAAATAAATCCGTTCACTTGTAAAGCCAACTAAAGCACTATGGATTAACACAACGCTATAATTAGCGTGAAAATTATCACAAATACTCAGAGGATATGTACATTATGCAAGCAAAAAACAAGCTTTTTGCGCTAATTTTAGGCGTTTTTTAGATTTAGGACACAAAAACGCCTATATTTGAGGTACCTTATTTAACTTTTTTACCGTTTATATCAATATATTCAATCTAATTTACCAATTAAAAATCAAGTTCAGTACAATTCATTTTCCTGCATTCTCTGTTTTCTAAATAGGTATACCCTATTGTTCTGCTGTAAGTTTTTTTTGGTTGACATGGATACACTCAATTGAGTAATTTTTAACCCATAACACAACTAGAGTAATTACTCAATAATATAATACCATTAGAGCTCATTGACTTAATAAATTGTTACAATAGAATAGCCTTAGTTTAATCCAATGTTAACAATCTGGTAAATATCATGAAAAAACTCGGTTTAGCAACTGCTTTATTATTAGCCATGACCGGTGCTCAAGCATACCAATTCGAAGTACAAGGTCAATCTGAATACATCGATGCATCTGATGCAAATGACAAAGATTTTACTGGCGGTTTACAAGGTACTTTCTACTTTAAAGATGTTGATTCATCTAAAGGTCCTTTAGCTGAAGCTGCTTTTTTAAACCAAGCTTCAAATGTTTCTTTGGCATATAACTATGCTGAATTAGGCACTGACGGTACTGATTTCATCGCACACAACTACGGCGCTAAAGCAGAAGCGTATATTCCTACTAAATTCGTTCCAGCATATGCAAGTGCGTCTTATAGCCACACACATTTGGATGGTAAAAACAGCGAAACGCCTGATGACAATGGCGACCGTTATGCACTTGAAGTGGGTGCTTTAGCTGCTCCGAACTTCTTGGTTGCTGTAGGTTATACTAGCGTTGCTGACCAATTTGCTCTTGATGCGTTCAACGTAATGGGCAATGGTGTTGTTAAAGCTGTTGGTGAAGCTGCTACGATCGGTGAAGATCAAGACGCGGTTACTGCACGTACTAAATACGTAGGTAACATCGACGGTACAAACATGGCGCTCGGCTTAGAAGCTGGTCTTGTTTACGGTGAAGACACCGCTTACCAACTTAAAACTGACCTTTACTTAACTCCTGCGTTAAGTGTTGGCGCTTCTTATGTTGAATCAAGCTTTGCTGGTACTCCAGATTCAGCTTGGGGTGCAAACGTTAACTACTTCATCACTCCAGCAGTTGCTGTAGGCGCAAGCTATGTAAATGCTAACGCTAAAGACAATACTGAGAATCTTGATACTCAAACTGTTGGCGTAAACGCTAAATTCCGCTTCTAATTTCATTTAGAAACTGAATATAAAAAAGGACGCTTTTAAGCGTCCTTTTTTTAGTTTGTGGCTCTGACTAAATTTAAGAAATGTAAATGACGCTCATATTGGTCAATAATATCTTGCAAGAGATCATCTAAAGTCCAATCCATCACATCATAATTCTGTCCACCTTCTCTTAAGAAAACTTCAGCTTGATAAAACTGCTGTTCTTCGAGTCGATCCGCCATAAAACTGGGTGGCTGGGTTTCACGGGCAACCACCTGATAGATGAAGTTAATTTCATTATGGTGATCCACGCGTAACTGCAAGCCATGCTCAATCGGTTGAATAGTCACGTCTAGCTGACGGCGCTGAAATTCCTTTTGTACTGCTGAAAAAGCATGTTGTACCTGCTGGCCAATGAACTCTTCGACCTCAGACTGGGTATGCGGATAATGCATAATCAGACCTAGACGCTGTTGCCAACTGCGTGGATTTTGAATCGCACGTGGCGTGATTCGCGCATCTTGTAGTGCACGCATTTTGGTGACATCCAAACGCAATGCTTTCAGTAAGCCCCAACAGACCAGTAACATAATCAGAGTAAAGGGCAAGGCACTCATAATTGTGGCCGATTGCAAGGCTGAAAGTCCGCCTGCCATCAGTAAGATAATCGACAGTAACGCAATCAAAATGGTCCAAAATAGCCGTTGCCACAAAGGTGAGTTTTCTGTTTCTGCGGTTAAGTAATCAATCACCAATGAGCCTGAGTCGGCTGAAGTCACAAAGAATAGCACCACCAGAACGGTCGCAATCAGGCTCGATATTTGAGAGAAAGGTAAATGGGTCAAAAATTCAAACAGTGCGACGGATGAATCTTGTTGTACCGCTGAGATTAAAGAAGTGTGCCCATCTTGAATAATACTCAACAGCGCTGCATTCCCCATGAAGCCCATCCAAATCAGGGTAAAACCTGTTGGAATGAACAACACCCCGACAATGAACTCGCGAATGGTTCGACCTTTAGACACTCGGGCAATAAACATTCCAACAAAAGGCGACCACGAAATCCACCAGGCCCAATACATAATGGTCCAACCACCAATCCAACCATTGGGTTGATAGGCATAGAGGTTGAAAGTCATCGTGAACAGATTGGATACGTATTGCCCTGCGTTTTGAATGCTGGTTTGTAAAATATAAATAGAAGAACTAGCAAAAAACACAAATAACAGTAAAACCACTGCCAGCACTAAGTTCAATTCAGACAGCCGTTTAATACCTTTGTCCAAACCAAACCCGACTGAGAGCGAAGCTAGAAAAGTGACAAAAATAATCAGCCCGACCTGAATACCAATACTTTGCTGAATGCCAAAAAGATAATTCAGTCCCGAATTAATTTGGGTCACCCCAAAACCAAGTGTGGTCGCAACCCCGAAAATGGTGCCTAAGGTTGCAAAGGTATCAACCGCATCTCCCGTTGCACCATAGATTTTTTTGCCCACCAAAGGATATAAAGCGGAGCGAACCTTTAAAGGCAAATTATGTCGGAAAGAGAAATAGGCGAGTGACAAGCCCACAAGTGCATAAATGGCCCATGCATGTAATCCCCAGTGGAAAAAGGTGATCCGCATCGCTTGTTGTGCGGCATCTAAGGTTTGCCCTTCCCCTGTTGGCGGGTTGACATAATGCATCACGGGTTCAGCGACACCGAAGAACATCAAACCAATCCCCATCCCTGCGGTAAACAGCATGGCGAACCAAGAACCACTGCTATATTCAGGCAGACTATGATCAGGGCCGAGTTTGATTTTACCCATATCGGAGAGTGCAATAAAGATCAGTAAGATCAGAAATAACGCGACAGATAAAACGTAAAACCAGCTAAATGAGTCAATAATCCATTGATTTAAATGTTTGGTTAAAGCCTCAAAACCACTTGGGTCAAAAAGAATCAAGGCCAGAAAAAGCACCAGAATCACGACAGTGCTGAGAAATACATTCTGTTTGATGTTTGCAAACAGCGATGGCTTTATGGAAGGCATAATTCCCCCAGAAAATTATTTTTAGTACAAAGATATAACCAAAATGGTTAATTAGACGAGTCTAATAAAGAGTGAAGAATGAATAGCTTAAAATTTAACGATTCTGTTCCATCATAATTTATGTTTAAAAATAAGGCAGTGCGAATCCTGTAACAGTTTAATTTTCTTTATGATCATTGGGTCGGTGCTGAATATACTGCAAGGCAATCAAGCGTGAGACGACTAAAGCCAAATACATCACCCCACAAAACATCTGCAACATTGCAATCATACGGGCCAGCGGTGTCAGTGGCATTAAATCGGACAAACCTGTCGCCGACTGCAAACTAAAGCTTAAAAATAATAAATCGAGCCATGACTGTGCGCCTGCCACATTAGGATTTAAAAAGCTATTGGGTTCTAAAATCTGACAAATGCTATATAAAAAGGCAAAACCCCATGCAATAAGCGTAAACACTGCCCCGGCAGCAAATAGCTCATCCTTAGTCAAATAACGGTCTGCAAACATATAGCGCAGCAAGCCATAGGCCGCAATAAAATAGGCCATCGCCTCAAAGGCATGACTAATCACCAACAGCATTGGATCTCGCGCACCCAGCAAAATCAGTAAGGAAAAGAACAATGCCCCACCAACAAAACTCAAGCCGAGAATGGTGAACACGGGGGTTTGGCGAATGACCTTGGCAATGAGCAACAGGACCAAAACACCTAAGCCCCAAACCAATACACGTAAGGACAGGCTATGGCCGCTCAACAGCGCCAAAATCAGCATAATAAATTGCAACAGCAGTAACCATGCTGAAGGCAGTAGACGGAAGCCTTTCCAAAATTCGACAAATACTTGCATATGCAGCCTGTTGTTTTTAAAGCCAAGTTTGATTGGTTCTTGTTCTAGCTTTTTTAACTTAGCATAAATGGCCACTGAAACCGATGCTTTTTATTCGTGTCAGTCGATTCATTTTGCCCAAAAATTTGAGTACTGCTTGAGTACTAAATAGCACAATCTAGGTCTTTCAGCATTCAAAGCCAACACAGTTAAGAGCGTCAACACCATAAAAAAAAGCCCCGATGAAGGGGCTTTTTTTATTTCAGGTTCAGATTAGTGATCTGAAGCACCTGAGATACCAATACCTGTTTGCGAACGTACATACTGCGCATCAAATGCTTTACGTTCTGCTTGTGCACGTGCTGAGTTATCAGTCACAGAGAACAACCAGCAGCAGAAGAACGCCAATGGCATTGCAAAGATTGCTGGACCATTGAATGGATTCACTGGGGTTTCAGAAATACCCAATGTATCGACCCAAACGGCTTTAGATAAGATAATGAGTACCACCGCAGTCGTTAGACCAATCACACCACCAATCACCGCACCACGTGTGGTTAAACCTTTCCAGAACATTGACAGTACAAGTACTGGGAAGTTCGCACATGCTGCTACAGAGAATGCTAAACCGACCATGAAGGCAACATTTTGTTTCTCGAACAGAATCCCTAAAATCATTGCAAAAATAGCAAGACCTAAAGTCGCGATTTTAGACATACGAAGTTCAGATTCAGGAGTCGTTTGACCTTTCTTGAATACGTTTGCGTACAAGTCATGCGAGATTGCTGAAGCACCTGACAAGGTCAGACCTGCAACAACAGCAAGAATCGTTGCGAACGCCACTGCTGAAATGAAGCCCATGAACAAGTCACCGCCCAATGCATCAGACAAGTGAACCGCTGCCATGTTGTTACCACCAACAAGCTCTAGCTTGCCAGTTACTGCCATTTTCGCGACATCAATGAACTGTGGGTTATTCGATACATAAAGGATCGCACCAAAACCAATGATGAAAGTTAAAAGGTAGAAGTAACCAATGAAACCTGTTGCAACAACCACTGATTTACGTGCTTCTTTAGCATCTTTAACGGTAAAGAAACGCATTAAGATGTGTGGTAAACCCGCTGTACCGAACATTAATGCCAAACCTAAAGAAATGGCATCAATTGGGTTCGCTGCAAGTTTACCTGGGCCCATGATATTGCCCGCTTCGGCTAAAGAAATGTCATGTACTTTAGAGAAAACTTGAATTGACTGCGTGAACATTTCAGAGAAGCTGAAGCCCACGCCTTTCATCACCATGAAAGCCATGAATGTCGCGCCAGACAAAAGCATTACAGCTTTAATAATCTGTACCCAAGTCGTTGCCAACATTCCACCGAAGATCACGTAAGCCATCATCAGAAGACCAACAATTACTACAGCAATGTTGTAGTTCAAACCAAATAACAGTTTGATCAGCTGACCTGCACCCACCATCTGAGCGATCAGATAGAATGCAACGACAACCAATGAACTTACTGCTGCAAGCGTACGTACTGGTTTTTCCGCTAAACGGAATGACACTACGTCAGATAAGTTGAACTTACCTAAGTTACGTAGACGTTCAGCCACCAAGAACAATACGATTGGCCAACCAACCATGAAACCCAATGAATACAGCAAGCCGTCGAAGCCTGAACTGAAAACCATTGCGGAAATTCCCAAGAATGACGCTGCGGACATATAGTCACCCGCAATCGCTAAACCATTTTGGAAACCTGAAATCCCGCCACCTGCTGTGTAGAAGTCAGCAGTGTTGGTGGTTTGTTTTGCTGCCCATTTGGTGATGAGCAAAGTAAATCCGACAAAGATACCAAACATGATAATGGCATGCCAGTTTGTCGCTTGTTGTTGAGCCTCACCCAAATCTGGGCCTGCAAGTGCTAGGCTCGAAGCCAACAGTGCTGTAGCAGCGACTGTAAGCGCTTTCAATGAATTCCATTTCATTAGTGCTGTCCTTTCTCTTGCGCAATGGCTTCGACTTCACGCATTGCTTCTTCATTTAATGCGTCGAGTTTGTTATTCGAGATATACGAATACACACCACATAAAAGGAAAGACAATACAATAATGCTTAGACCCAATGGCATGCCAATCGTGGTCACCCCACCACTGACTGAAGTCATTAAAAATTCTTTGTTGTAGCCGACCAACAACATGAAACCAACGTATACAACCAACATAATAGTTGTCAGTGTCCAGCTCAGTTTACTTTTACGACTAACCATTTCCTTGAATTTGGGATTTTGTAGAATCTGTTCTACTTGTCTCTCATCCATAACCATACTCCTGTGCGTATCCAACCGTAGATACAATTTTTTAATTCGAATTATTACATTTGCTAAAGTAGCAAGCTTCTGTATGGGTTGTAATTTAGACTTTGGTCTGTAAATTTTAAACAAGCTCAGCAGCCTCTATCCCAGATGCGCTATGATGGCCGAGATGATGGAAAAACTTTAGGTAAAATGAACAGCTGGCTCATTATCGGGGTATTGGCCCTCTATATCGTCTTACTCTTTATCTGCGCCTTTTTTGGTGAGAAACACGCCAGCCGCCTGAGCACGCGTGGGCGCATGCTATTGTTTAGTTTAACTTTAGGGGTCTACTGTTCATCTTGGACCTTTTATGGCGCAACAGGTGCAGCAGTTCGTGAAGGCATTATCTTTCTGCCGATCTACCTTGGCCCACTACTTTTCGTCGCACTGGGCTATGACATTTGGCGTCGTTTAGGCCGCGTCCGTCAGCACCATGCTATTTCATCGATTGCCGATTTTGTCGCTGCACGCTATGGTAAAAGTGGGCCTTTGGCCTCAATGGTGACTATCCTCGCCGTCATTGCGATTATTCCTTACTTAGCCCTGCAGCTACGTGCCATTGCACTCAGTGCCGCGGTGATTTTAGAACCTACCGCAGGCAGCATCGCCTCAACCACCAACGGCGTGCTATTCCTCACTGGTATTTTGGCCATTTTAGCCATGATTTTCGGGACCAGACAGATTGCCAATACAGAACAGCATGGCGGTCTGATGTTGGCGGTTGCCTTCGAGTCTTTTGTCAAACTGTTTGCTTTGCTGTGTGTCGCGCTCTTTTTCGTGTTTGCTGCACCTGAAAACATCCATCAAATCTCTAAGGATGTTGCAGAGACTTTCCATCAAGTACAACTCATTGGTGTACCCGATACATTTTGGATTCAAACCTTGTTGGCTGGACTTGCGATCATTTGCTTACCGCGTCAGTTCCACGTCGCTGTGGTCGAATTACGTGATGAAAAACATATTCGTGGGGCACGGCGCTGGTTCGCAGTTTATTTAGTTTTAACCATCATTGCTATTATCCCGATTGCCAGTTGGGCACTGCATGCAACGCCAGGTTACTTAGCGATCCCCGATGTCGCGGTTTTGTCTTTGCCTTTAAGTTATGGCCAAGACTGGTTAACCCTATTGGCCTTTTTAGGCGGCTTCTCTGCCTCTACGGGTATGCTGTTGGTGTCTTCAGTGGCCCTGTCGATCATGCTCAGTAATGACTTGATCATGCCTGCCTTATGGCGTACCAATTTACTGTCCCGCCATGATAAACGCTTACCCTTGGTGCTTAAATTTACCCGCCGGGTCTGTATTTTAGCCGTCATGCTACTGGGCTTTTTGTTCTTCCATTTTTTTAATGACATTGACCAACTTTCAGTCTTTGGCTTGTTGGCCTTTAGTGCGGTGGCTCAGTTCTCACCTGCCCTCATTGGTGGTCTATACTGGCGTGGCGGCAGTAAACAAGGCGTCTATGCAGGTTTATTGGCTGGTTTTGGCATGTGGGCCTACACACTGTTGTTACCGACTGTGCTGCGCAGTTTGCCTACTGAATATTCACACTTTACCGAAAGTTTTCTTAATGTCGGGCCCATGGGCATTAACTGGTTACGTCCTGAAGCCCTGCTCGGTTTTGAATCCTTTGCCGCACTCACTCATGGGGTGGTATGGGCACTCGGTCTGAATATTATTTTATACATTTGGATTTCCCGCGTTTTCCGCCCCAGCGTGGCCGAACAAATTCAAGCAGAAAGCTTTTTCTATTATGAAACTAAGCCACTGCCGACACAGAGCACGTCTACAGACATCAACTACATTCATCACGATGTTGCACGTTTAAAAGTTGGTGATTTAATCACCTTAGCCAAACGGATTACTGGTGATGGTGCAACTATGCGCGCTTTCCAACAGTTCTGTGCCCAGAACAATGTAGTGCTGAATGAAAACAGCAATGCCAACGGCATGTGGTGGCGTTTTACCGAACAATATTTGGCAGGCACTATTGGTGCTGCATCGGCGCGTACCCTGCTCACCACCGCAATGGTCAACAATGGCCTCGCTTTGGGGCAAGTGGCAAACATTCTAGACCAAGCCTCACAGTGGCAACGTTTTAATCAAAACCTGATCATGACCATGATTGACCACATGACCCAAGGGGTGAGTGTGGTCGATGAAAATATGTGTTTGGTGGCATGGAATAACCAATATTTAAAACTGTTTGATTATCCAAAAGACATTGTCTATGTCGGTTGTCCGATTTCGGATTTGATTCGGTATAACGCAGAGCGCGGCGAATGTGGCCCGGGTTCGGTCGAAGAACATGTACGGAAACGGATGCACTGGATGCAAGTCGGTAGTGCGCACGAGTTTGAACGCATTCGTAAAGATGGTCGTGTCATTCAAATGCGTGGCAATCCAATTGAAGGCGGCGGCTTTGTCACCACCTTCGCCGACATTACCGCCTTCCGTGAAAATGAAGCCATGCTGGAGGCGCGTGTCCAAGACCGAACTCAACAGTTAGCAGATGCATTGACTGAACAACAACTGGCACGTGAACAAGCCGATAAAGCCAATATGTCGAAAAGCCGCTTTATTGCCGCGGCCAGTCATGACTTATTGCAACCGATGCATGCTGCGCGTCTGTTCAGTACAGCTTTAGAACAAAGCGTACAAAGTGAAGAAGACCGTAAAACCTTACAACAGCTTGATCGTGCCTTACACGGTGCAGAAAGTATGTTGTCTGCCCTGTTGGATATTGCCCGTCTTGAAGGTGGCACCATTCAACCCAACCGTCAGGCTTATCCGCTGCATGATTTACTCAGTGACCTCGAATTGCAGTTTAAATCCATTGCCGCACAGCGCGGTATTCGTTTTAGCGTACATGATGCTCAGTTCTGGATAGATACCGACCCACAATGGATTCGCCGTATTATTCAGAACTTTGTCAGTAATGCCCTACGCTACACTGCCAAAGGCAAAGTGGTGGTGGGCGTACTCCGCTCCACGGACAAACCACGCCATATTCGAATTGGAGTGTGGGATACAGGACCCGGGATTGCAGAAGAACAACGAATCAAACTATTCCAAGAGTTTGAGCGCTGTGGCCATACCTCACCGTGGGGTGAGCAAGGGCTTGGCTTAGGCTTAGCCATCGTACAACGGATGACCAGCCTGCTCGACTACCCAGTGCATGTCTATTCAGAGTATGGCAAAGGGTCATGCTTTATGATTGAAGTACCAATCATTGACCCACCAAAAGTCGTGGCAGCGCCTGTACAAGCGGTTCCACTCAAAACCAAAGCCTATAAAATTTTGTGCTTGGACAATGACGAAACCATTTTAGAAGGGATGTCGACTTTACTGACCAAATGGGGCTATCAAGTGTTTAAGGCAACTGAACCTGAACAGGCTTTTGAGATGATTCAACAAGAAAATATTCAGGTTTGGTTGGTTGATCAGCACTTAAACCATGACAAAATTGGCTTGGACTTTATTTTAGCCAATCGTCAAGAAAATGTCCCCGTCGCTTTGATTACCGCAGACTCAGATCCTGAACTGCCACAACGGGTCAAAGATATGAATATCGTGCTTTTGAAAAAACCATTAAAACCTGCTTCTTTACGAGCATGGTTATCGGGTTTAAAAATTTCAAATCCTGAATAAATTCACTACATTTACTCACAAAACCCAAGCCATATGACTTGGGTTTTTGTCTTTTTTAGGCCCTGTATATACGGCAAACTGACTAAAGTTTTAAAGGTTTCGACCAAAGTGCTCATTTTCAGCTCTTTGAAGCCCAATAATATTGACTAAAAATTACACATCCATTTTTACTATGGCAAAATACACCACTTACATTAGTGAACACTTGTATACTTAGTTACAATTTTTCAAGTATTTGTTTTATTTAAACTAAATATGCATAAAAACACAAAATACGACTTTAGTCGTATTCATCTCCACAGGGGATTGGCAGATAACTAGGACTAAGAAAAGATCAGTTTTTCTACCTATATACCTCTTCCTTCGCTGAAGAAACTGATCATCCTTCTCTTGGAGTTTTATGATGAACATTTCTAAAGCAATGCCACATGGCTCAGATCAATCACAACAATTTTTGCGCCAGTATAGTGCCAATGCCTTTTTACCCAGTATTGACTGGGTCGAACTCTTTAAACAAAGTAGACTCAAAGAGACTCATGTTCAGGCCTTAGATACGCTGTATCACACCGCTATTCCCCTCGCATTACAAGTGTTTGAACAACTCGACTTTGATGTGTTTCGCCCCGCGGCTTACCAACCGCAAGGTTTAGGTCTATTTGAAAAACTTCAGCAACAAGAAGACCCGTTCTTGCTGGCATTGGAAGCCGAATCCAGCGGACTCAGTGCAGATGTGCGCCATCAAATTTGGAGCATGCTCCTTCGCGGCGGTGCAGTTTTGGTGTTTAAAGCATGGCTCGGTAAAGTCAAAACCGATCAGGATCAACTCGACACCACCCAGTTTGACCAATTGTCGGATCTGCTCTTTATTAAAACACCACCGCAAGTCTTGGCGGATCGCTTAAGTATTGATGCGCAAGGAACACAAGACCATATTTTCCTCATGTATGACAACGAAATCTACTTAGACCGTTTCAACAGCTTGGAAACGGCGGCTTTATTTGTCGATCTTGGCGTGTATGACGCAGCTTTTTTAAGTCTGCGCGATGACCGCGTTGCCGCTTATTTGAAACAACAGGGCTATGTCTCTGAAGAGCAAATTGATGACTTGCAATGCGCTTTAAATCCTTTATTTTGTACCGATGTCACCAGCAAACAAAACTGCTTGGCTTAAACTTAAGACCGAAAAAAAGCGCTGATGATTCAGCGCTTTTTTTAATTCAATAGATCAGCTTACATGCGTTTTTCTTCAATATTTAAAGCATTGATCGCAAGGACCGCTTGAGTTCGGTTCTGTACTCCAAGCTTACGGAAAATCGCAGTCACGTGCGCTTTAATCGTCGCTTCTGAAACATCAAGTTCATAAGCAATCTGCTTATTCAGCAAACCTTCTGCCACCATCATCAAAACACGGAACTGCTGCGGTGTTAAGGATTGAATTCGCTCAGCCAGTGCAGTTTCATCGGCAGCACGTGGGTCAAAGTTCATGTTAGCGGGTAAATTTGGTGGCAACCAAATTTCACCATCTAAGACTTCGCGAATTGCTTCGCCAATATGACTTGGATGTGCCGACTTTGGAATATACCCCATCGCTCCATGCGCAATTGAACGCTGAATGATCGACGTCTCTTCATGCGCTGAAACGACAATGATCGGTAATGATGGATACTGGGCACGAACGTGTACCAATGCAGAAAAACCTGAAGCACCTGGTAAGTTTAAGTCCAATAGCACCAAATCAGGTTCAGGACCTTTTTCAAGGCGTTCATAAAACTCGTTTACTGCGGCTGTTTCATGAATTTGAGCTTGCGGTAAGCTATAACGAACAGCTTGGATTAACGCATGGCGAAACAGCGGATGGTCATCAACGATTAATATATTCATAAGCAACGAGAGATTTCGAGTGCACTAGTCTTGACTATTCTAACCATACAAGTGCCGATAAGGATATGCAAAGTCTAACTTTTTTTCACTTTATCACGCTTTATTCAGAAAAATAGCCTCAATTCCAAGTCGATCTTGAAATATAAATAACTAATCACATTTTGATATAAAATTTATCAGCACATCGAAAAAGGTTATTTAATTTAAATATATATAAAAAATACAACCATTTAATAAAAATTTAGATAGTCTTTTTCAGCATCAACAGATATATCTGAAAATCAGATAACTTAACTCTATTTCTTTATTTTACAGCCTTCATTCAGATATTAGATAAATAAGCCCATTCCGAGATACAACACTTTAGGGCTTTCCTTATGTCTACTTTACTGCAAAAACCACTCAATATTGTCGCTGTGTCAGGCGGTTTAAATACCCCGTCTAAAACTGAGGCATTGGTACAAGAAATATTAAATGAACTGGGCGATGCAACCCCAATCAATGTACATTTCATTAAATTTAGCGAAATTGGCCATTTACTCGGTGGCGCGATTTACCGCAACCAACTGCCACAACGTGTGCAAGATGACTTAGCAGCGGTCGAAGCTGCCGATGCGTTGATTGTTGGAACACCAGTTTACCGTGCTTCATTTACTGGTTTATTCAAACACTTTTTCGACTTTGTTGAGCAAACGGCGCTGGTCGATGTACCGGTACTACTTGCAGCCTCAGGCGGCAGTGAGCGTCATGCGTTGGTACTGGAGCATCAACTTCGCCCACTATTTAGTTTCTTCCAAGCGCAAACTTTACCTATTGGAGTCTATGCCACAGACAAAGACTTTACACCCGCGTATACCATCCAAAGTGAATTATTACGAGATCGGATTACTCTTGCGGTAGCTCGTGCTTTACCCATCCTAGAATGGGCACCTGCGAAAGGTCAGCGTGCAGAAGTGGTGAAAGAAAAGACCCAACTTGCGAATCAGAACTTGGGTATCAACACGCAAATTGAACAAGACGATGTACTGCCTTCAGCGGCAGTTCCAAATTTAGATGCAGCCGAGTCTCGCTTGCATCAGAAAAAAGCCAAACCACAAGTCGCTTAACGCAAAAGCATTGAGAGGGTTTTCACATGTCACAACAGAATAAAAATATTACGTTTGCTTATTGGGTACCCAATGTCAGCGGTGGCTTAGTGGTGAGTAATATTGAGCAGCGCACAGACTGGAGTTATGACTATAACGTCCGTTTAGCACAGGCTGCGGAAAAAAATGGCTTTGACTATGCTTTAACTCAGATTCGTTTTACTGCGGGTTATAACGCAGAAAACCAACATGAGTCGGTCAGCTTTAGTCACGGTATCTTAGCCAAAACCAGCAAACTCAAAGTGATTGCCGCTATTTTACCTGGCCCGTGGAAACCCGTGCTTGCCGCAAAACAGCTTGCAACCATCGACCACTTAACCCAAGGACGTATTGCGATTAATGTGGTTAGTGGTTGGTTTCGCGGCGAATTTGATGCCATTGGTGAAGCATGGCCTGAACATGACCAACGCTATGCTCGCTCAGAAGAATTTATTCGTGCATTAAAAGGTGTTTGGACCCAAGACAACTATAGTTTTGATGGAAAATACTACCAGTTCAAAGACTACACCTTGTCCCCCAAACCTGTGCAAAAGCCGCATATTGAAATTTTCCAAGGCGGCAGTTCGCGCGCTGCACGAGATATGGCATCACGGGTTTCAGACTGGTATTTTACCAATGGCAATACCCCTGATGAACTCAAAAAACAGATTGATGATATTCGTGCAAAAGCTCAACAGAATGGCCATCAGGTCAAAATTGGGGTGAATGCTTTTATCATTGCCCGAGATACCGAGGAAGAAGCGAAAACGGTTCTGCAAGAAATTATTCATAAAGCCAATATTCAAGCGGTTCATGCCTTTGGCGAGGCCACCCGTGAAGCGGGTGCAGCAACACTGGAAGGTGAAGGCAATTGGGCCAAATCGAGCTTTGAAGATTTGGTTCAATACAATGATGGCTTTAAAACCAATTTGATTGGTACACCACGCCAAATTGCTGAACGTATTGTGGAATTAAAAGCCGTTGGTGTGGATTTAATCCTTTCAGGTTTTTTACATTTTATCGAAGAGGTTGAATACTTCGGTGCCAAAGTGTTGCCATTGGTTCGTGAGTTGGAAGCTCAACAGCAATCCGTTGAGACTGCCAAATCTGCTTAGCTCGGTAAGCAACAGACACGAACTAAAAAATAATAATGATAGGTGACTCTATTCTTCCCTCAGGGCTCGGCTTGAGGGTTTTTTTATTGGTGTATAATCCGCACAAAGTAAAAAATAACCATTTTATATGAACAACAGCCAACCCTCTAAATTCATTAATCTTTCTTTGGCCTTTTTATGGGGCTATCAAGGTCTAATTCCTAAAATCCTCTTTATCAATCCCGATGAGATTACCATTTGGCAAACTTTTGGACTTTCCTATGCACAGGCCCAACTGGCAGGTCAGGGCTCAGGTGTGCTTGAGTGTGTTTTTGCTTTATTGTTCCTATTTAGCTCCAGTAAATATCTGCATTACCTCAGTATCTTTAGCTTAGTGTTTTTATTCACACTGGTCGCTTTTCTAATACCAGACAGTCTCATTCGTGCTTTTAATCCTGTGGTCATGAACCTTGCAATGATCAGTCTATCCATTTGTTATTGCATGCTTCACAACCAAGAAGCGACGTCCTTTAGTTCACAAAGTAAAGGATCCATATGAATTCAAAATCAGGTTGCATCGTCATTACAGGCAGTTCTAAAGGTATCGGCTTGGGTTTAGCTCAAGCCTTCTTGGAACAACAACAAGCTGTCGTGATTTCTGGGCGAAACAGCACAGATTTGCACAGCGCCCTGCAACAGCTACGGCATCGCTTTCCCGCTGCGCTGATTCATGCTGTCACTTGTGATGTCACGCAAATCCATGAAGTACAAACGCTTTGGGATGAAGCCATTCAACAATTTGGTGCTGTTCAGATTTGGATTAATAATGCAGGCAGTTGTACAGCGACACTAGACTTTAAAGATCTCACAGCAGCAGACATACAAACTGTAGTTCAAACCAATATTCTAGGCAGTATGTTCGGCTCACAAGTGGCCTTAAATGGCATGCTAGCACAAGGCTATGGTCAAATTTTCAATATGGAAGGTTGGGGTACTCGAGGCGAATGGAGTGCAGGCATGACCGCCTATGCCACCACCAAACGTGCCGTAGGTTACTTTAGTCTAGCCCTGTTTAAAGAAACCAAACAGACCCACATTCAAGTCGGCACACTCAGCCCTGGAATGGTGGCAACCGACCTACTGGTATCCTCTTGGCAAAATGGCAATATTCAGCACTGGAACAAAATGAAACGGCTTTTTTTGTTTATTATCGATCCTCCCGAAGTGGTCTGTCGCTATTTGGCTCAACGTATTTTAGAGAATAAGCGTCGCCATACCCGAATCGTATGGATGACGCCCTTACGTCTGTTGCTCCGATTTTTGCGACCCTATTATTGGCGTCGAAATCCAATCAAAGGTACAGCTTTAGCACATCTCAACTCAAAATAATGCCACATCGAGTGATAGATCATTTACATTAAACATCCCCCCCGAATTAGGAAGACTTCTAATGTACACAGGTATCGTACAAGGCTTAGAGAAAATTCTAGATGTCCGTCAAGGCGACGGTTTTAGCACCCTTGTGGTTTCAAATACACACAACTTTTTTTCACGATGTCTTCATCGGTGCAAGTGTAGCCATCAATGGCACCTGCTTAACTGCAACGCGCATCGATCTGACCGCCAATCAAGTCCATTTTGATGTCTCAGATTTGACTCGACGCCTGACCACTTTAGGCACTTTACAGGCAGGTGATGAGGTGAATATAGAACGTTCAGCCAAAGTCGGGATGGAAAATGGGGGGCATAACTTGTATGGACATATCGAAGGAACGGCTACAGTAAAGCATCTGAGCCATCACGGCGAGACTCTGCATGTGGATCTTCACATTCCAGAAGGCAATATCAAATACTTTTTCTTAAAAGGTTTTATTGGTCTGAATGGTTGTAGCCTCACCGTCAACCGTGTTGATCGTAACAGCCATGAAATTTCAGTTGATTTGATTCCTGAAACTTTGCGTCTGACCACGTGGGCATCGGTACAAGTCGGCGATGCCGTCAATTATGAAATTGATCAGATGACACGGACGATGGTGGATACCTTAGAAAGCATCCATCAACGTTAAGATGGTTTGATTTTTGTGCTTCCTATCATACATAACTCTCTAGCCTCATGCATGCATCAAGACTTTCCCTCAAATAAAAATACCGTCTGCTTAAGACGGTATTTTTTAGACCAATTTTAGCCGTTTGGATAAACTTCTTTAATCAACACTTCGACCACTTGTGGTTCAGCCAGCGTCGATGTATCACCCAAACTATCTAACTCGTTCGCCGCAATTTTTCTTAAAATACGGCGCATAATTTTACCTGAACGTGTTTTCGGTAAAGATGGTGCCCAATGTAAGGCATCTGGTGTCGCCACAGGACCGAGTACCTTTCTTACCCACTGAATCAGCTCTGCACGGAGTTCTTCCGTTTGCGCTGTGCCCGCTTGTAAAGTAACAAAAGAACAAATTCCCTGCCCTTTGATTTCATGTGGCATTCCTACTACTGCAGCCTCAGCAACCGCCTCATGTGCCACCAAAGCACTTTCCACTTCAGCCGTGCCTAAGCGGTGCCCTGACACATTCAGTACATCATCCACCCGACCTGTGATCCAGTAATAACCATCTTTATCACGGCGTGCACCATCGCCCGTGAAATACGTTCCCGGATAAGTTGCAAAGTACGCTTCGATAAACCGCTCAGGATCCCCCCAAATGGTTCGCATTTGTCCCGGCCATGAATCCTTAATCACCAGATTGCCTTCGGCCTCACCTTCTAACTCTTTGCCTTCAGCATCAACCAAAGCGGGTTGAATCCCAAATAAAGGACGCGTTGCAGACCCGGGTTTAAGTGGTGTCGCACCGGGAAGTGGAGAAATCAAAATCCCGCCTGTTTCGGTTTGCCACCAAGTATCCACCACTGGGCAACGGCTTTCTCCCACTACCGTGTAATACCAATTCCATGCTTCAGGATTGATCGGCTCTCCGACGGAACCAATTAAACGCAAACTGCTACGATCACTCTCACGGACAAAGGCATCCCCTTCACGCATCATGGCGCGGATCGCTGTCGGGGCAGTGTATAAAATCGTCACATTGTGTTTGTCGACAATATGTCCTGTACGTGCCCAACTTGGATACTGTGGAATCCCCTCAAACATCACCGTTGTGGTTCCATTCGACAAGGGGCCATACAGCACATAAGAATGTCCCGTAATCCAGCCTACATCTGCGGTACACCAAAACACATCATCTTGTTTTAAGTCGAACACTTCACGGAAGGTACTATTCACATAAGTTAAATAACCGCCTGTGGTATGCAGCACACCTTTGGGCTTACCGGTTGAACCTGAGGTATATAAAATAAATAGGGGGTCTTCGGCATTCATCGGTTCAGGTGGACAAATCTCGTTGACCGTCATGATTTCCATGTGATACCACAAATCACGCCCTTCTTTCAGCGTAATCGGATTGCCTGTCCGGTGCACCACAATCACGTTTTGTACCGAGTCTGTCCCAGGTAGATTCAATGCCGCGTCTACATTTTCTTTCAGCGGAATCGGTTTCCCCCCGCGCATTCCTGAGTCTGCGGTAATCACAATTTTGGCTTGACTGTCATCAATTCGGCTCGCCAATGAATCAGGTGAAAAGCCACCAAACACCACACAATGCACGGCACCGATTCGGGCACAGGCCAACATCGAAATGGCTGCTTCTGAAATCATTGGCATATATAGCACCACACGATCACCCTTCACCACACCATGCTTTTTCAGGACATTGGCAAAACGACACACTTCATCATACAGTTCAGCGAAGGAAATGATTTTATGGCGTGAGGGATGGTCACCTTCCCAAATAATGGCGGGTTTATACGGATGCTCTTTTAAGTGTCGGTCAAGGCAGTTGGCACTTAGGTTTAACTGACCATCTGCAAACCATTCAATTTTAAAATTATCTTTATCATAACTGGTGTTTTTGACTTGGCTAAAAGGCTTGATCCAATCTAGCTTCAAAGCTTGTTCAGCCCAATATTCGTCAGGTTGTTCTATCGATTTTTGATAACGTTCAAAATATTCTTGTTCATTGGTGCGCGCAGTTTTCTCAAATTCAGCAGGTACAGGATAGACTTCTTTCATATCATACTTCCTTATATTCTGACTCTCATCGCGAGAGTTCATGCCACAGTTATTGGTTTATTATTGGACTGCATAACCACAGTATGACGATTGTTTTTTAAACAGATCAACACGGCTTTGGTCGTATATTATTTCTACAATTTAAAACACATTTTATAGTGATCTTTCAATGAGATCCTGTGTTTAATCCGTAACATGAACAAAGCTGAACTCAGTAAAGTCGCTCCAGTTAGGCTTTTTAAAGCATATTGTTACACTTCAGGCTGCGCTATTTCATACATAGGAGCATGACTCAGCGCCTTCATTCCAAAACTCAAGCATTTAAAAAACAGAGAGATAGATTTTTATCCGTCTATCAATCACCCAGAATGCGATAATTTCATACGCTTTTCTCTATTAAATACACACAATTTTCAGGCAAAATATGCCAAATTTTCAGCGATTGGAGCACCAGTGTCAGAACAAACCAATACCTTGAGCGAGGTTGCTCAAGGTACGTCAGAGATGCTACATGACGCGACAGCGAAAACCACGCAAAGTGTAATTGCACATACGGCAAAATATAATGACGCCTATTCCACCATCGACAAATTTGTCGATAGTTTTTGGGAGCGTATGCCTTATTTTTGTATTGCGCTGATTACCTTCGTCATTTTTTATTTGCTCTCCAAACTGTTTAAACTTTTTGTTCGTAAAGCACTGTCTGATCGTTCTTATACCAAGCAAAACCTTGTCCTTGTCCTGAACCGTGTCGGCAGTTCGGCCATCGTCTTTATTGGCTTCCTGATTGCCATGGTGATTGCGATTCCGGGTTTCACACCCGGTCAGCTGATGAGTGCTTTAGGGATTGGCTCGGTTGCCATTGGTTTTGCATTTAAAGATATCTTCCAAAACCTACTTTCAGGGATCCTGATTTTACTGGGTGAACCGTTTAAGATTGGCGATGACATTATTGTCTCGGGTATGGAAGGCAACGTTGAAGATATTCAAATTCGTGCCACTTACTTACGTGCGCCAGATGGTCGCCGTATCGTGATCCCGAATGCGACTGTGTATACCAGTGCGGTCACTGTCAACACCGCCTATCCACGTCGTCGCTGCGAGTTCTTGGTCGGTATTGGTTATGAAGATGACATCAAAAAAGCCAAAGATATTATTTTAGGTATTTTAGACCGAGATACGACCATTTTAAGTCAACCAGGTTTTAGCGTGAACGTCGCTGCACTTGCAGATTTTTCAGTAAATCTTAAAGTTCAATGGTGGGTCAACACTACTGAAACCACGGTATCTGGCTCGATCAGCTCAGTACAAGAATATGTGGTTCAGGCCTTTGCTGAGCAAGGGATTTCTATTCCTTACCCAGTCCAAGAAGTTCGCGTCGCAAAAAATGACAGCTACCCGACAGAAACTTCAACCGCTAAATAAGCGTCCTAAAACATAAGGGATCACGGTTTCAGTCCGAATAATACGGTTGCCTAAGCTCACCGCTTGGCAGCCGTTTTTTACAAGTAATTCAACTTCGTAAGGGATAAATCCACCTTCCGGTCCAATCACAACCGTACAGGGATGCTGAATCGCAAAAGGCATTTTGGCATCGCTATAGGGATGTGCCACATAGGCAGGATAGCCGGCTGAAATCAGGCTTGGCAATTGATCTTCAACAAAAGGCTTAAAGCGTTTATAAATTTCAAGTTTCGGTGCAACCGTATCGCCTGCCTGCTCTAGCCCTAAAGTCACATATTGGTCCAACTGTTGTAAGAACGGGGTTTGCCAATAACTTTTATCGACCCGATAGCTGTGCAGCAAAATGATTTTTTCAACCCCTAAAGTCACCGCATCCATAATCAAACGACGCAGAACTTTAGGGCGTGGCATCGCGACAATTAAAGTCACTGGTAGTTTGGCTGGTACAGGTTCTTCATATAAGGGTTTTATGCGTACAGCTGTTTCGGAAACCTCAACCACTTGCGTAAGATGACGCTTTCCGTTTTGTATCCCGACTTTTAAAGTATCACCGGCTTTCAGCTCTAAATGACGATGCAAATGTTCAAGCTGGCGCTTGGCACTAATGGACCAGAGTTCAGATTCAGTTTGGCGCGGATCTAAGAGAACGATATTCATAATAAATAGAAAAAATCCAAACAGTGGAGGCCTAATCAGCACATGTCATCGTGAAAGGCAACAAGGATGTCGCCTGCTGTGCTGAGCTACAGGATGTACCTTCAGCACAGCAAAAGATTTTGTTACTTTTCATCTTTGAAAAGTAAGAACCACCTACGCAAAGCCATCCATAAAATCTACAGTATTTGTAGTAATGACAAACTCACTCAAGTTTTATAAATAAGCATCAATCACTTGAATATGCTTTTTCAAAGAGCCCGTATTTAACTGCATAATCTTTTGTGCCGCTTGATTCAGTGTATTCGCCTGCTCAGTATCCTCTAACAGTGTCATCAACACCGCGGCAGCTTGTTCAGCATCCTCAACAACTTTCACTGCATCGGCCTGTACAAATTCATCGACAATGGTTTGGAAATTAAAATAGTTTTTGCCCAAAACCGTCGGCACATTTAACGCAATCGGCTCTAAAATATTATGCCCGCCACCCGGTTCATTCAGCGAGCCGCCGACATAACACGCCTGACTCAAGGCATACCATAACCACATCTCCCCCATCGAATCGGCTAAATAGAGTTGGGTATCCGCCTGTATGCTTTGTCCCGTACTTCTGCGAGTGGTATTTAAATTTAAACTTTGTGCAACAGCAAAGACCTCATCAAAACGCTCTGGATGACGTGGTACAACAATGCACAACAATTCAGGTTGTGCATCCAAATATGGCTTAAACGCGCTTAACAGTTTTTGTTCTTCGGGTGCATGAGTACTGGCAATGGTGATGATCTTACGCCCAGCGAGTGACCATTCTTGCTTGAGCTGAGCTGCCTGTTTGACAGCCGATTCTGGCGCATGAATATCAAACTTAATACTTCCCACCACCTGTGTTACTGATGGCGCTGCACCGAGCTGAATAAAGCGTTCTGCAGTTGCCTGATCTTGTGCCAAGAGCTGATCTAGTCCGTGTAACATCGGCTGCGTCAGGCTAGACACTTTGGCATAGCCTTTGGCTGATTTTTCAGAGAGGCGCGCATTAATCAAGATACATGGCACCTGACTCTGCCCCGCTTGGGCAATTAAATTCGGCCAGAGTTCCGTTTCAACCAAAGCCAAAAGTTTGGGCTGATACAATGCAAAAAACTGACGAACTAAAGGCTTTTGATCTGCAGGTAAATATACAGCTTGGAACAGGTCTAAATAAGGTGCTTTTAAAAATAGGGATTTGGCCCGCGCCTGACCCGTTTTGGTGGTGTTGGTCACCAAGACTGGATGACCCGCTTTTAAATAATACTCGATTAACGGCTGCGCTGCATTGGTTTCACCCACCGACACCACATGGAACCAAATCGCTTGGTGATTTTTAACCGGTTGAAACGGTCCGAAACGTTCGAGACATTCTTGTTGAAATTGTTCTGTACTCTCTGCACGTTTTTTTATTTTAGACTTATACAGCGGTTTGATCAGCGCAAGTGCTGCGTTATACCAAAAAGGAGTAGCCAAATACGTGCTCCAAAAATCAATGCAAAAATAAAACAGCGCAACTCATATTATCCCATGAATTGCGCTGTTATCTTGTCGCGAATTTAACGGAAAAGCAATTTAAACCGCAGCAGTTTCCATTTCAGCTAAAGTCGGATAGTCCACATAGCCGGCCGCGACATCCGTTCCAATCATATTTTCTAGTTTCAGTTCATTCAGTGGTGCATCTTGCAGTAAACGCTCATACAAGTCTGGATTGGCAATATACGCCTTACCAAAAGACACCGCATCAGCCTTGCCTGATGCCAACAGCTGAATCGCATCTTCACGACTCAGTTGCATATTGGCAATATAAGGCACTCCACCAGAACGCTCTTTCATATATTCAGAAATACTGTCTTCAGCCAGATATTCACGGGTAAAGAAGAACGCAATCTGACGCTGACCCAGCTGCTCCATGGCATAACCAAAGGTTTCACGTGGATCATCATCGCCCATGTCATGCTCATCACCACGTGGAGCTAAATGCACCCCAACACGACCTGCACCCCAGACTTCAATCAGCACATCCACCACTTCAAGCAATAAACGCGCACGGTTTTCTACACTGCCACCGTATTGGTCTTCACGTAGATTGGTTGAGCTTTGTAAAAACTGGTCAATCAAATAACCATTGGCCGCATGCAACTCTACTCCGTCAAATCCTGCCTCTTTGGCACGGATCGCGGCTTGTTTATATTGCTCAGTAATGGCGTGGATTTCTGCAATTTCTAAAGCACGTGGCAATACATAAGGACGTTTTGGACGTAGTAAGCTGACATGACCCGCCTGTTGTACTGCACTTGCAGAGACTGGTGTTTCACCATTTAACAGATCCGGATGCGATACACGACCGACATGCCATAACTGCGCCACAATTAAGCCCGCTTGGTCATGTACAGCTTGAGTGACCTGTTTCCAGCCTTCAACTTGAGCTTCATTAAATAGCCCTGGTGTATTCAAATAGCCATTGGCTTCTTCAGAAATCACGGTCGCTTCAGAAATGATCAAACCTGCACTTGCACGTTGTGCATAATACTCCGCCATCATGGCTGTTGGCACACGGTCTGCCGTTGCACGACTTCGTGTTAAAGGAGCCATAATGACACGGTTTTTTAAGTGTAGATCACCTAAAGTTAAAGGAGTATTCAGTTCAGCCATAGTCGCCTCGATCGCCACTTTTTTCAATTAAAGTGAACGTTGCAAATGTTCGATATATTGCTGAATCAACGCTTCATTGCGAGAAAAATAAGACCATTGTCCATATTTTTCGACTTGAATTAAACCAGCCTGCTGTAACACAGACAAATGGTTCGACATCGTCGATTGCGATACATTTCCCAACCGTTCGATATGACCTGCACATACGCCCCGTCTAAAGTCACCACATTCGTCACTCGATAAAAATTGTTCCGGTTTTTTTAACCATTCCAAAATTTGGCGACGCGTTGGATTAGCCAAGGCTTTAAAAATTAAATCTATATCCATACTCAAGACACGTTTAATGGGCAGCAAAGCGTTGTCAGCTTGTTTTACTTAATATATCGCATTTTTTCGATTTTAATATCGATTTTTTTAGATATATTGTAAAATAACTGATAACCCTTTGCTTTCATTCATCATTTAAATTACAAACCTTGTTTTAAGCTTGCTTCAATAAACTTATCAAGGTCACCATCTAGTACTGCACCGGTGTTGGAGTTTTCAACACCCGTACGTAAGTCTTTAATACGCGAGTCATCCAATACATAAGAACGAATCTGACTGCCCCAACCAATATCCGACTTCGAGTCTTCAAGTGCTTGCGCTGCTTCGTTACGTTTGCTCATTTCCAACTCATACAACTTCGCACGTAACTGTTTCCACGCATGGTCACGGTTGGCATGTTGTGAACGTTGGTTCTGACATGCCACCACAATGCCTGTTGGCGCGTGGGTTAAACGTACCGCAGAGTCTGTTTTGTTAATGTGCTGACCACCTGCACCAGAAGCACGATAGGTATCGGTACGCACGTCAGATGGGTTGATATCAATTTCAATGTTGTCATCGACTTCTGGCGAGACAAACACAGCAGAGAATGAGGTATGACGGCGGTTACCCGAGTCAAATGGCGATTTACGCACTAAGCGATGCACACCCGATTCGGTACGCAACCAGCCATAGGCATACTCACCTTCCACACGAATCGTTGCTGACTTAATCCCAGCCACATCGCCGTCTGACTCTTCCATCAATTCAGCTTTAAAACCATGACGTTCAATCCAGCGCATATACATACGCAGTAGCATTGAAGCCCAGTCTTGTGCTTCTGTCCCACCTGAACCGGCTTGAATTTCCACATAACATGGATTTGGGTCCATTGGGTTACTGAACATACGGCGGAATTCAAGCTTCGCTAACTCTTCTTCTGCAGAAGTCAATTCAGCTTGGACATCAGCCAACAGACTTTCATCATCTGCTTCGACTGCCAAATCAAGCATCGCTTGCGCATCTTCAAGCTGCGTTGCCAAACCATCTAACACATTTAAGACGTTTTCAAGTTCGCCTTTTTCTTTGGCCATGGCTTGTGCACGGCTTTGATCATTCCAAATCGCTGGATCTTCTAATTCACGGAGAACCTCTTCTAAACGCTCTTTTTTCAGATCGTAGTCAAAGATACCCCCGTAATGTGAGACCACGGTCGTTTAAGTCTTTTAATTGGTTTAGATACGGATTAATTTCCACGTGAATTACTCTCAATCAATAAAGCGAAAAATAGCCGCTGATTATATCACAGTCGACGGCTGGGATTATTCATCTCAAATTCGACAAAATCACACCCTTCTTCCTAGAGCTTAAAATTTTTTAGCCTCCCAAAAAGTATTCACTTGATCCAAAATCAAGCTGCATACAAATGCGAACCATCCAAAAAAAATACGTCTGAGAAGCTTTCTCAACAGACGAACGGACTAAACATTTTGAGTTAAAATTGGTTAAAATGGCGTCAAAAATTATGAAATCCACATAATCTACACAATTTTAATAAAACAAAACATTATAAATTTATAATTTATTATCAATCATTTAAATTTAAAAAATTACACGATGTAACCTTAGATACAGAGCATTAACTTTCCTTTGGTTGACGCTTTTTTATTTTGCCCTAGACTGAACTTGTAACAAAAAATTAATGAAATACAGTTCCACTTACGAGGGGTACATACCATGAAAAAATTAGCAATTGCTTCAGCATTACTTTCCGCTCTAGCGATCACAGGTACTGCACATGCATACCAAGCAGAGGTGGGTGCTTCAGCTGGCCTAATTGATCCAGACAACGGTAGTTCAAGCGGCTCTTTTGGCGTAGATGGCACTTATTACTTTAACCCTGTACAAACCCGTAATGCACCTTTGGCAGAAGCAGCGTTCCTTGATCGTGCTAGCAACGTAAATGCCAAATACCAATATGACGAAGTTGGCGACAATGAAGCGCATACTTATGGCGTAGGTGCAGAGTACTTTGTACCGAACTCAGACTTTTATTTAAGTGGTAATGTGAGCGGTCATGACTTGAAAGATAATGATGACCTAAACAATGATTTAACCACCTATGGTGCAGAAGTGGGTTATTTACCAGCGCCAGGCTTGTTAATTGCCGCAGGTCTTAAAGGTTGGGATAATGACCGTGATGATGGTGTAGACCCGACTTTACGTGCCAAATATGTAACTACACTTTCGAATGGTAAAGACATCAACCTTGAAGCAGGTGCTGCTTTTGGTGATCTCGATGAATACAATCTTGCTGCAGATTACTTCATCGATAAAACCTTAAGCCTAGGTGTAGACTACTACAGTAAAGACCGTGACTATGGTGATACTAACGAATTTGGTATCAATGCACGTAAATTCTTTACCCCGCAAGTCAGTTTGGAAGGTCGTGTAGGCTTTGGTGAAGTTGGTAATGCTGACTACAACCGCTTTGGTGTCGCTGCGAAATATCGCTTCTAAGCTTAAGTCTAATTCCTTACTCAAATAGCACCCTTCTTCGGAAGGGTGCTTTTTTATACCCTAAAATAAAGCAGTTAGGTAGAAATAGTGCATTGACTGTATGTTTGTTTTCCGTACAATCAGCAATAACTGTAACAAAACAGTTATATTTCTACAACAGAGGGAATCTCAATAATGTTTAAAAAACTCGCGCTTGCAACTGCTCTTCTTGCTGGTTTAAGTACTGCTCATGCGTATCAATTTGAAATCAATGGGGGCTATGAAAATACTGACTTTGAAAATAATCTAGATGGATTTGAACTTGACTCTGATGGGGATTTATTTTTTGTTAACGGTAAATACTACTTAAATACCGTAAATACTAAAAATGCTCCTCTAGCTGAAGCTGCCTTTTTAAATAAAGCTAGTAATATTGGTTTAGGATACGTTAATGCTCAAAATGAATTGAGCGAAGCTTGATCCTAGACAAAATAATGGACAGCACGTCCCTCTAAAGATAACGTAACTTTAATCTTTGGAGATTCAAGAAATGGCTAAACGTTTTAGTCCCGAATTTAAACAGCAAGCGATTGATTATGCACTTTCAAACTCACACGAGTCTGTAGCTGCAATCGCCCAGAAATTAGGTGTGGGTTATTCAACATTAGATAAATGGATTCGTGAAACCAATCCGGCAGGTTCAAGCAAACGTCAACTTTCACCAGAACAACAGCGGATCGTGGAATTAGAGAAAGAAGTCAAACAGCTCAAGGAAGCCAATGACATCTTAAAAAAAGCGCATGTGTACTTTCTAACAGATCATGCCAAGAAAAGTACACGGTAATTCAAGATCTAGATATGAATGAAGTCACCGTATCTTCTGCCTGTAAATACCTAGGTGTCAGCACTTCAGGCTATTATGCCTGGCGAAAACGTCAAGCCAATACGGCACAGAAATATAATGACTTAAAAGCCGTATATTGGCAGCATCATGCACGATTGGGTGCACCTTCATTAGTACATGACATGCATGATTTAGGTTACAACATGAGCGAACGTACTATTGGAAGGATGCTAAAAAAGCTTGGTTTACGTAGCAGGATTGCACGTAAATACAAGCATACGACTGATTCAACCCATCGTTTGCCTACAGCACCCAACTTGTTGGATCGCCAATTTACAGTTACTCAGCCTAATAAAGTCTGGACAACAGACATTACCTATATCCGCACTAAAGAAGGTTGGTTGTATTTATGTGTGATGCTAGATTTATTTAGCCGTCGTATCGTGGGGTGGCAAACCAGCCATCGAATAGACCGCCAGTTGGTGTGTGATACGTTTAACTATGCAATGGCTCGTCAGGGTTATCCAACTGGTGTTATGGTTCATTCGGACCAAGGCTCACAGTACTGTAGTCGTGATTTTAGAGCGCTGTTACTGAAAAATGATTGTACTCAGAGTATGTCTAGACGTGGAAACTGTTGGGATAATGCAGTGACTGAAAGCTTCTTTCATACATTAAAAGGTCATGTGGTACATGGCAGTGTGTTTTCGACTCGAAAAGAAGCGAATGCTGTCTTGTTTGACTATATTGAAATTTATTACAATCGGGTCAGAAGACATTCTGCAAACGGCTGGTTAAGTCCAGAAGCCTTTGAACAGAAATATATTAAAAGTTTAGAGGGGCTGGTTGTCCACGATACTGTCTAGGATCAGCTGGTATTAATGCAGAAGAAGAGTTTGAGATTATTGGTGTTAATGGTGAATTCTTTATTCCTAACTCTCAATTTTATATTTCTGGTAGTTTAAACCAAGTGGATTATACAGCTAGCGCACGTGCTCCTGGGTTTACTTATGATGAATCTGATGACACTACTGGCTATTCTTTAGAAGCTGGTTACTTACCAGTTAATGGGTTATTGTTGGCTCTAGGAGTTGCTAAAGAAAGTGTAGATCCTATGCTTGCTTCTAAAATTGGATTTGCTAGCACCCTTGGTTACGGTGTAGCTGTAGGTGAAGACACCGCTGTTTCTTTGCGAGCTAAATATGTGACTCAAATTGGTAATCATTTTACTAATTTCGAGGGAGTAACATATTTCGGTGATGAAACTGCTTATCGTTTAGCTGCTGATCTTTATATTGATCCTACACTTAGCGTTGGTGTTTCTTTTGCTGACTCTACTGCTGATGAATCAGATACTATTTTTAGTGTTCGTACTCAAAAATTCTTTACCCCAGCATTTGCTGTAGGTGTTAATTACACAACAACTGATGGTGCGGACTCTTACGGCATCAATGGTACATTCCGCTTCTAATCCCTTGCATTAAAAGTAAAAAAACCGCTCTATAGAGCGGTTTTTTTAGTGTTGTTCTAAATGCAAAATGCGAAGTTGTACGCTTACATTGCCACGAAATTCATTTTTATCCAGCTCATAGACCAAACGAATTTGATGGTTCATCTCATTGAACTGGTATTTGTCTGCTGCATTAAAAGCGATGGCATCCACGACCTGTCCATTGTCTAAAGCTATACGTAATTTTAAATGCACTTCTTTCAGCCAGCGGAAATCTAAAATTTGAAAGTTTCCTTCAAAAATAGGCGCTGGAAACTTTTGCCCCCATGGACTAATCTGCTGCAGTAGATCAACCGTTTCAACCTGAATATTTTCTGCTGCTAACTCACCATCGGTCCATAAAGTCGCCGTAAATAAACCTTCATCCTGAGCTGCCATCAGTGCTTCAAAGGCCTGCTTAAACTCTTCAAAATGAGCTTTTTGAATGGTTAAACCCGCTGCCGCAGCATGCCCACCAAAGTGGCTGACCAAATGTGGATATTGCTCAGCAACGCACTCAATGGCATCGCGGATATGCACTCCTTCAATCGAACGGGCAGAACCTTTGATATGTACCCCATCTTCATCTGCAGCAAACACAATACTCGGACGATGAAACTGTTCTTTTAAGCGTCCCGCAACAATGCCAATCACACCTTGATGCCAATGCGGCTCGAACATAATTAAAGCCGCAGGTAAGACCGTATCATCCAGTTGAATTTGATCCAAGGCTATTAAAGCCTCTTGTTTCATCGTCGCTTCAACCTGACGACGTTCCACATTCAACTGATTCAGTTGTTCTGCCAATGGATAGGCAGAGGCAAAGTCCTGTGCCAATAGACATTCAATCCCGATATCCATGGTTTCCATGCGACCTGCCGCATTAATACGTGGTCCCAGTACAAACCCCAAATCTTGCGCTTTTAAAGTTGCAGCCTCTCGACCTGCAATCTCCAGTAGAGCACTGATACCAGGGCGGCATAAATGCTGTTGAATGCGCTTCAGGCCAACATCGACCAAGATGCGATTGTTATAGTCAAGACTGGCAACATCGGCATAAGTGCCTAAGGCCACCAAATCCAAATACTGACTCATGAGTGCCGAAGACTTATTTAGTTTTTTACGATAGCTCGATAAGTTGGCTAAAACATAAAAGGCAACCCCCACACCAGCCAAAGCTTTACTTGGAAAATCACAGCCCAACTGGTTTGGATTGACTACCGCTTCAGCATTCGGTGTGGGTTTAGTGGTCAAGTGATGATCGGTAATAATCACTTGCATACCATGATCTTGCGCTTGTTTCACACCGTCATGGCTGGAAATACCATTATCAACCGTAATCAATAAATCAGGTGTAAAGGTGGTAAATGCCAAATCTGCAATCGCTGGGGTTAAGCCATAACCATATTTAAAGCGGTCTGGAACCAGATACTCTACCTGTGCCCCCATCTCACGCAAAGCCAAGACCATCAAGGCCGTACTGGTTGCACCATCTGCATCATAATCGCCGACAATGACGATTTTATGATGCTGATCCATTGCAGTATCTATCAACTGAATCGCTTCGTTTAAGCCTTTCATATTAGGTGCTAGTAGATGCTTAAGCTTTAATTCCAGTTCTTGTGCTGACGCTACACCACGACGGGCTAAAATTTCTGCAATAAACGCAGGAACGTCCTGAAATAATTCAGGACGGGTCAGTAAGGGTCGTTGTTGAATTTGAATAGCAGTCATTTATAAAATGAATAACCTTTAACTGACAAAAAATTGACTCACATGAAGCGAATGAGGTGCGGAAACTAAATTAATATCAAATTTTAGTGGGGTTCATAACCATTAGAAAATTTCTTATTTTAATATCCAATTAATAAAATTCCCTTTAATGGCAAATGTAGCCGATTAGAAATATAAAGGGTTTCTAAGAAAGTATAGATGATTTCAAAATCCTTATGACCTCTATAAATATTTCTCACAGCAATAACAAGATATTCTACTTCAAACATCATACAAGCTTGAAAGATATCTTTTAAAAATTGGTTATTTTCTGTCGCCCTTCCAGCTTCTATTTCAATGACTATCTTTCCATCACTACTTACAGCATCGGCATTAAAACATTTGTCAATTTTATTATCATATCCGAATAGAACGGGTACACTAGGGTCTGTTGAGAATTACCGAGAGTTAATTAAACTCGCGCACAATTGAATCATGGCTTCAAAACTCGTATCTGTTTTACAACTACGCATCGCTATACGTTTAAATTCTTTTAACTTACAGAAATAGTTTTCAATGAGATGACGCCATTTATACATAATCGTATCAAAGGCTCTCATTACTTTTCGATTAGATTTGGGTGGGATCACCACTTTCACTTTACGTTCATTGAGTTCTTGGATGAGCCAATCTGCATCAAATGCTTTATCCGCTAGTAATGCTTGAAAATCAACATCTTCAATTAAAGGTTTGGTTTCTACTAAATCGTGATATTGACCAGGCATTAATCGAAACTTAATGAGGTTGCCTAGACTATCCACTAAGGCAAGAATTTTACAAGTCATTCCACCTCGAGATTTACCTATAGACTGTTTGAAGGTCCCCCTTTTGCACCTTGGCCATGTCGATGAACTTTAACAATCGTTCCATCAATCATGGCGTATTCCAAATCAACATCTTCATTTACAGATGCAAAAATAGTTTCAAATACACCAGCTTTCACCCAATCACGGTATCTTTTAAAGACGGTATTCCATTTACCAAAATGAGCAGGTAGATCACGCCATGGACTGCCTGTACGGGCAATCCATAGGACTGCTTCTAAAAATAATCGATTATCTTTTCCACTACGACCTCGATCGGTCACTTTACCTAGGCAAAAAGGTTCCATTTTTGCCCATTGGGCATCAGTAAGTATGTATCTATCCATAGTACTATTATAAATTAATCAGTAGCCTTTGTTAATTCTCAACAAGCCCTAATTTTCTTTTCTTTTGACTTCCCAGTTTCACATATGAAATTTATTTTTTCTAAGTGTGGGCGGACAATATCTAAAACTTCATTGCTCGAATAATTAAAATCTGGCGATTTTATATTATCAACCTCTACCTCAAAACAAGAAATGATATCTTGTATTGGTTTAACTATTCCTTGAGATCTTGGAAAAAATTGAAATCTAATCATAGTGTTTGCATCAAAACCAAATTTGATAATTCTGAGTCTGATAAGACCATCTCACGTTCTTCGACAAAGTAATAAATTTTCTCATCAATATTCGAAGCTTCAATAGAACGATACCTACCACCATTTATCATTAAAACTTTATTTAAAGCTGTAGTGGAAATAAGCACATTACCTACTTTAGGCAAGGTAATTTCTCTTATTGGATAATTAATATTTTGAAAACAAATTTCTTCCATTTTAAAAACCAACTAAATAATAGATTTTACAAAATTTTTTCTATTTTTAGAAAAATAGCCATTCTTTCACGCGCCAATACTTATAGTTGAAAACTAACTTAATAATCTAACTATTATAGCTAAATTACAATCCAAAACAGAACCACCCACGACGTTTCGTGTCGTGGAAAAAATCTTTACTGAATTTGAATATTGATCATTTAAGGCATCAAGCGTTGAATCGTCCAACGTCCATCCTGTTTTTCATAACGCAAACGATCATGCAATCGGTTGGGTCGACCCTGCCAAAACTCATAATAATCCGCTTCTAGGCGATACCCCCCCCAAAACTCAGGTTTAGCCAATTGCGCTTGCTCGGCAGAACGTTTTTGCAAGTCCTGAAAGCGTTGTTGCAACAATTCACGACTTTCAATAATGCCACTTTGTGGTGTACTGATATGTGCTGCAATTTGACTATCTCGTGGACGCTTATGATAGTAGTCAGTCGATTCTGCTTCAGAAATTTTGACTACTTTACCGCCAATGCGAATCTGACGTTCCTGCTCTTGCCAATAGAACAGTAACTCTGCATATGGGTTTTCTGCCAAATCATTGCCTTTTTGGCTGTCATAATTGGTATAAAAATCATACCCTACTTCGGTTGCACCGCGTAGCAATACTGTTCGCACATGTGGGCGACCCTGCGCACTTGCTGTCGCCAATGACATAGCATAAGGTTCGTGTAGTTGTGCTTCTAGGGCATGATTAAACCAAAGCAAGAACTGAGCATGTGGATTGGCTTCCACTTGATCTTCACGCAGCTCGCCTTTTTGGTAACTTAAACGAAGTTCGCTGAGATCTTTAATTAAATCACTCATTTCTTCACTCCCTATTAAGCTGCATTCGCACGTACAGCATCAGCCAATGTATGGGCTAAACTGCTGACTTCATCGAGGTCATCCCCTTCCACCATGACACGAATCACAGGCTCAGTACCTGATTTACGAATCAACAAACGACCACGACCTTTAAGTTGTTGCTCGGCTTTATCAAATTCAGCCACCAAAGCAGGCACCGTATAAGGGTCAAACATCGCCTCTAAACGTACATTCACCAACACATTCGGTAAAAGCTTAAAGTCAGCAACCAATTCATGCAGCGCTTTCTTCTGCTCGACCATCACGGTAAGCACTTGTAGGGCCGCAATAATGGCATCACCCGTGGTACTTTTATCCAAGGTTAAGATGTGTCCTGATGGCTCACCGCCAATGACCCAACCTCTTTCTTCGAGACCTTGTAGGACATAACGATCACCCACTTTGGCACGTAATAACGCCACACCCGATTTTTCCAAAGCCAGTTCCAAAGCCATGTTTGACATTAAGGTACCGACTATTCCAGCAGGCTTTTTAGCGCTCTGTGTCGCCAAGATATATAAAATATGGTCGCCATCAATCAGCTTGCCATCTTTATCCACCAAAATAACGCGGTCTGCATCCCCATCAAAAGCGATGCCCAAATCTGCACCATTTTCAACCACAGCTTGTTGCAAACTTTCAGGGTGTGTTGAACCACATTGCTCATTGATATTTACACCGTTAGGCTCATTATGAATGGCAATGACCTTGGCGCCGAGCTCACGAAAGACCGATGGACCCACGTTATATGCAGCACCATTTGCACAATCCACCACAATGGTTAAATCATTCAAGTCTAAATGGTATGGAAATGTGGATTTACAAAACTCGATGTAACGCCCATTGGCATCTTTTACGCGGACACTTTTACCCAAGTTTGCCGTGTCTTCAATCACTAATTCTTTTTCAAGTTCTTGATTAATTTCTTCTTGAATAGCATCTGGTAGTTTCTTACCTTCACTGGAAAAGAACTTTATCCCATTATCAAAATAAGGATTATGTGATGCTGAAATCACAATACCCAAACTTGCATGTAAAGCACGGGTCAAATGTGCAATCGCTGGGGTTGGCAATGGGCCTAGTAAATGTACATACACCCCTGCTGCGTTTAAACCCGCTTGTAATGCTGACTCTAAAATATAACCCGATAAACGTGTGTCTTTACCGAGTACCACCAATGGTTTTGATTTTTTACTGTGGCGTTTTAAAACTTTCCCTGCGGCAAAGCCTAACTTAAGGGCAAATTCAGGGGTAATAGGGAGGACGCCAAACTTACCGCGAATACCATCGGTACCAAAATAACTCATATTTTACTCACTTCTTAATGGTGATCTAAATCATCACTTTTTACTGACATCACTTTACACCAAAACGAAAAAGCCGTCATAAAAATGACGGCTTTTACTTTGAACAATTGGTATAGCTGAATTAGCCCACGCGATAGTTCGGCGCTTCTTTGGTAATCGTTACGTCATGAACATGTGACTCAGACATACCTGCCGAAGTAATTTTCACAAACTTCGCATTTTGACGAAGATCTTCAATCACAGATGAACCCGTATAACCCATAGAAGAACGTAAACCGCCCATCATTTGGTGCACAATGTTACCCATTGGCCCTTTGTATGGCACACGACCTTCGATCCCTTCAGGAACAAGTTTCTCAGCACCTGCTTTAGAGTCTTGGAAATAACGATCCGCAGAACCTGTTGCTCCTGCCATCGCGCCCAATGACCCCATACCACGATACGCTTTATAGTAACGACCTTGGAAGAATTCCACTTCACCTGGCGCTTCTTCAGTCCCGGCAAGGAGTGAACCGACCATAATCGTACTCGCACCCGCGCCAATCGCTTTCGCCATATCGCCAGAGAAACGAATACCACCATCGGCGATCAATGGAATTTGATCTTTCAGTGCATTAGCCACACTGTCAATCGCAGAAATCTGCGGCATACCAATACCCGCCACAATACGCGTGGTACAAATTGAACCTGGGCCGATACCGACTTTGACCGCATCTGCACCTGCATCAAGGAGTGCCAATGCGGCATCACCAGTTGCAATGTTACCGCCAATCACTTGGACCTGTGGGTAATTCGCTTTCACCCAACGTACACGCTCGATCACACCCGCAGAGTGACCATGCGCCGTATCCACGACAATTGCATCAACACCCGCTTCAACCAAAGCTTCTACACGGCTTGGTGTTTCCACACCTGTACCGACGGCAGCACCCACGCGTAAGCGACCAAGATCATCTTTACAGCTACTTGGATAGCTTTCCGCTTTACGGAAGTCAGTGACTGTAATTAAACCTTTGAGTTCGTTGTGTTCACCAACGACCAAAACTTTTTCAATGCGATGCTTTTGTAGCAATGCTTGAATATTTTCTTTCGATTCACCTTCACGAACAGTCACAAGGCGGTCTTGGCCGGTCATGATGTTGCTTACAGGTTGCTCAAGATTGGTTTCAAAGCGTGTATCACGACCTGTGACAATACCGACCACTTTGCCATCTTTCACAACAGGTACACCGCTGATGTTGTTGGCTTGAGTAATCGAGATCAATTCGCGCACTGTAGTTTCAGGTGTCACAGTAATTGGATCTTTCACCATCCCTGCTTCAAATTTTTTCACACGACGGACTTCTGCAGCTTGTGCAGCAATATCCATGTTCTTGTGCAAAATACCAATACCACCGTTTTGCGCCATCGCAATCGCCATACGTGATTCAGTCACCGTATCCATTGCTGCTGAAACAAGGGGGATATTTAAATTAATGCCGCGCGTGAATCGTGTCTTTAATGAGACATCTTTTGGGAGAACAGTAGAATAGGCAGGGAGTAATAGGACATCATCAAAAGTTAACGCGTCTTGAACGATGGTCAACATGGCAGTCTCACTGGTAATTTCCGTGCGCTATTATAAACAAATATGAACTTAAATTTCATTTCAATTGAAAATTTATTTTTTTATCTTAGAAAATAAAGTGATAAAACCTATATTTTATTTGAACTCTTCATTTTCACCTTTATTTTTTTATTTCTTGTTTTGAGATGGATTTTATTTACTTTAAAAAAACTCAAAAAAGCAGAGCCTTAACTCTGCTTCTAACGATTAACAGACTTGATCAAAACCTTCATCGTTGACGGCAATGCTCGCTTCCAATTGCACAAATGGAATCATATTGTGCGCACGTCGCGCTTTGTTGCATTGATCATCAGCGATTTGAACTTCTTTACATGAAGAGCTACGCTGTTCATACATCCCACAACTAACTTGCTCACCAATGGTACCTTGCAGTGCAATACAGCGTGGGCTGGCTTGATTGGTTCCAGCCATGCATGAATACACAGCCGTCACTGGCTCTGTGTAATGTTCAGGCATGGATATGCCTTCAGCCCAGTAAAATGAGACTCTAAAAAAGGCACAACATGCCCCGCAGCTTAAACAGGCATCTTCCGTTGGAACTTGAGACAACATCCTTTATATTCTCATTTTCAAAAACTTTTTTTGGAAGAAAATATTAAAAAAATTGTGGTTGCCAAACAAGCAAAATTTACGACTATTTTGTCACTCAAGTTGGGCAGGTAAAAACACTCTCATCCATCAAGTCTGTACCGCACTCCAAAGTCTCAATCCAGTCTAAAAATTGATGAATCTGCTCTTGCCCAATAAACGGTGTCCCATGCTGCGGTACAATCATTTCAACATCCATCGTGCGGACCATATTGACCCATAAACGAATCACTTTGTTATTGCACATATAGCGCTGGTGAAACCCTTTCATTTTAGGAATATGCGCAGCAAAGTTTTCCAAAGGTTTTGAGGCATCATCCACCATCGATGCTCCCATATCGCCTGAAAATAGAATCTTGGCAATTGGGTCATAAAACTGAAAATTGCCTACCGAATGTAGAAAATGGGCAGGCACAGCAATAATGGAGGATTGTCCCAAAGTGATGACTTGACCGTGATCAGGTAATTCCACCAATCGGTCCAACCAGTTGCCTTTCATCCGCTCACTCATAAAGGCAGAGTTCAAGTGAGGTAAAAAGCGTGCCCAAAGTTTAGAAGCCACCACTTTCGCTTCGGTATAGACCAACCAACGCGGCATTGAGGTAATAATGTCAGGGTCTTGATGTGAGGCCATCACAAAATCAAGATTGGTCAAACGGGTATATTTATTCAACTCCATGGTCAACGGTACATAAGTTAAATCACCACCGGGATCTAAGACCGCTGCACGCTCATGATCAATAATTAAAAACTGATTTGCCTGTACACCCTCGCCTTTGACCAAGCTGGTAAAGCTAATACACTTATGTGTGCCATCATCATATAAAACCTGTGACGTTGTACGGTCAAATGCCATGCCCATCCCCTCAAAATGCTGTTTTTCTTAAAAGACTTTTTAATACCTACAACATATATGGATTTACACAAACTTACAATGCATTTGCGACCAATATCATTTGATATATCAATAAATTGAAAATCATTTTTCAATAAAAAATCCCGATTTTTTAAGTCGGGATTCCTATTTTTTACGGTAAATTAGAAGAAATAATGCTGTACAAGTGTTGCAACACCAATGACCAAGAAAATGGCCGCACCAATTTTATGAATTAAGGCAATTGGCAACTTGGTCGCCAACTTATCACCAATAAAGACCGCTGGCGCATTAGCCAACATCATCCCTAAAGTCGTACCCAACATCACCCAAACTATACTGTCAAAACGTGCCGCTAAAGCCACTGTCGCAATTTGGGTTTTATCACCAATTTCGGCCAAAAAGAACAACACAAACGTTGCGCCAAATACCCCTAGTTTCTGCCATTTCTTAATGCTGCCTGACTCATCATCCAACTGATCAGGAATCAACATCCAACCCGCCATAGCAATGAAACCAATCGAGAGAATCCAGATCAGCGCATCAGGACTTAAAACTGTGGTGATCCATTGACCTAAAACGGCAGAGACGCCATGGTTAATAATGGTTGCCAGCAAAATAGCCAATAGAATTGGGACGGGTTTACGGAAACGTGCAGCAAGTAACAATGCAAGCAGTTGGGTCTTATCGCCCATTTCAGCTAAAGCCACGATGGCTGTGGAGAGGAGGAATTCATACATGATGTCTTTCTCTGGCTAGCATAACAAATACCAATGACTCACCTCTCCTGCTAGCCAAAATCTGCAGAGTGGTAAATCAAAGGTCTTGCCAACAAAAGAAAGCTCTTTAGAAGCTCATTTGGTTCTTTGCTATGATGACCATGCTCGTTTTAGAGCAAATATGTTGATCATCACCTGTTCTTAGGAACAGCGGCTACTCCCCAATGAAGTAACACAATGTTAGGCGAAAATACGTTTTTTGGCAATCTCTAAATACAAAAGACCCTGCCGAAGCAGAGTCTTTATTGAAGTATTTTTGCAGTGCTTCCAGCCGCTATTTTTCTCTTTTGAGAAGAGAAACCTACAGGCCAAAAAACCAGATCATCAGATCAGCAAAGTACGGATGTCTTTCAGCAACTTGGTCAGCTTATTGGTAAAGCGCGCAGCATCGGCCCCATTGATCACACGGTGATCATAAGACAGTGACAACGGTAACATCAGTTTCGGATCAAAACCTTGACCATTCCATACTGGTTGCATCGTCGCTGGAGAAATCCCCAAAATCGCGACTTGTGGCCAGTTCACCAATGGTGTAAATGCCGTACCACCAATTGCACCTAAGCTTGAAATCGTGAAGTTTGCACCTTGTAGATCTTTCGGCGAAAGCTTCTTATCACGTGCTTTCTGACCCAATACACCGAGCTCCACCGCAATGTCTTTAATCGATTTCTGGTCTGGATTACGGAGTACAGGAACGGTTAAACCATCTGGTGTTGCTACAGCAATGCCCATATGGATTTCGTTCCGCAAGAGCACAGACTTGCCATCATCAGCCAAGTGACTGGCAAAATCACGCTCTTCTTTCAGCAAATGCGCAACAGCTTTAATAATGAAAGCCATAATGGTCAAACTAATACCATCTTTCTTAAAGTTACCTTTAAGGTCATTACGCCAAGCTTCAAGCTCAGTAATATCCGCCAAATCAAACTGAGTTACTTGCGGAATATAGTTGTTTAAAGACAACTGCGGAATAGAGACTTGTTGCAGACGTGTCAGCACTTTCTCTTCTACACCACCAAACGCTGTGAAATCCGGAAGCTTTGGCAAGCCAGAAACTTGAGCAGCAGCCTGAGCGGCTGGAGCAGCCTGAGGCGCAGTTAAACGCGCTTTGACAAATGCTTTCAGGTCTTCCTTCATGACACGCGCATGCGGGCCAGATGCGCTTACTTCAGACAATACGACGCCTAATTCACGCGCCAGCTTGCGTACAGCTGGGCCTGCATAGACTTTCGCATTGGCGTCATTCTGCGCTTTCGTCAGCTTGTCTGCACCCTGTTCTGACACAGGAGCCGCAACTGACTGTGCTGCTGGCGCAGGCTGCGCTTTAACTTCAGCTTTAGGCGCTGGAGCAGAAGCCGCCGCAGGTGCTAATGAAGATTCACCTTCAATGGTCACCAAAGCCACACCTTCCGATACATTTTGTCCCAATGCAACATGAATGGCTTTAATCACACCTGCTGTTGTACTTGGTACTTCAACCGTTGCTTTGTCTGATTCAACCACGATGATACTTTGGTCTTTTTCAACCGTATCACCTACTGACACCAAAATTTCAGCAACAGCCGCTTTGTCTACACCCAAGTCAGGCACTGCAATTTCAACCGCACCTGCAGGCGCAGCAGCAACTTGTGGCGCCGCTTCAGCAGGCTGAGTTTCAGTGGCTTGAGGTGCTGCAACTTGCGTAGGCTCAGCAGTCACTGGTGCAACTGAAGCTGCTGTTTTTACAGTCAGAATCACTACGCCTTCTTTAACACTGTCACCAACTTGAACGCTAATTGATTGCACTGTGCCTGAAATCGTACTCGGTACTTCCACAGTCGCTTTGTCTGACTCAACCACAAGGATGCTTTGATCGACGTCAATTTGATCGCCAACCGACACCAAAATTTCACCAACGGTTGCTTTTTCCACACCAATGTCTGGTACTTGCACATCAATCACTTGTGATGCTGTAGTCGCAGCGGGTGCAACCGTTTCAGCAACAGCAGCGGGTGCAGTCTTTTCTTCAGCTTGTACAACGTCAACCTGAGCTTGTACTGCTGGCGCTTCAGTTTGTCCCTCGGCTTCCAGCTCAATCAGCGCTGCACCTTCAGCAACCGAGTCACCTAAGTTTACTAAAATGCTTTTAACAACGCCTGCTGAAGTGCTAGGCACTTCAACAGATGCTTTGTCTGATTCTAATAGAACGACACTGTCATCAACCGCAATGGTGTCGCCAACTTTGACCAAAATTTCAGCAACAACGGCTTTATCTACACCAATATCAGGAGTTGTAATTTGCATACTTATTTCTCCTCTTTGTAGTCAGCTACAGCGTGTACAGATGGCGTTGCTTGTGGCGCCCATGCCACTGGACGATCCGTATCTAATTCAAATGTAGAGATGGCATCTTTCACTAAGCGTGCATCCACTTCACCTTCATCAGCCAATTTTTTCAGTGTAGCAACAACAATGTGCGCTGCATCTACACCAAAGTAGCTACGTAATTTAGCACGTGAATCTGAACGACCATAACCATCTGTACCCAATGCTACGAATGGACGGTTGTCTGGAAGATATGCACGAATTTGTTCGCTATAAGCACGCATATGATCTGTTGCAGAAACTACGATCCCTTCTGTGCCGCGCAGTTGCTCAGTCACCCAAGCTTCTTTCACATTCTCGCTCATTGGATGCAAGCGGTTATATTCTTCACATGCCATACCATCACGTGCAAGTTCATTGAAACTTGTTACGCTAAATACATTTGAATGGATTTGGTATTCATCACGTAAGATTTGAGCAGCTTTAATGACTTCACGCAGAATTACACCTGAACCCATCAACTGAACAGTGGCTTTTTCATCTTTTTGAAGTAAGTACATACCACGTTTAATGCCTTCTTCAGCACCTTGTGGCATTTCAGGATGCTCGTAGTTTTCGTTCATTACCGTTAAGTAATAGAAAATACGCTCTTGGTTCACATACATGCGTTGTAAACCATCATGCACAATAACTGCTAATTCATAACCAAAACATGGGTCATACGACACACAGTTCGGAATTGTATTTGCAAGAATATGTGAGTGACCATCTTGGTGTTGTAAGCCTTCGCCATTTAGCGTGGTACGGCCTGCTGTTGCACCCAATAAGAAACCTTGTGCTTGTGCATCACCTGCAGCCCATGCAATGTCGCCAATACGTTGGAAACCAAACATAGAGTAGTACATGTACATTGGAATCATTGGTAAGTTATTGGTTGAATAACTGGTTGCCAACGCTGCCCAAGCGCTCATTGCACCTGCTTCGTTAATGCCTTCTTGAAGCATATGACCATCTTTTGCTTCACGGTAATGCATCAACTGTTCTTGGTCTTCAGGCGTGTAATGCTGACCATTGGCTGCATAAATACCCAATTGACGGAACATACCTTCTAAACCAAAAGTACGTGCTTCATCTGGAACAATAGGAACAACACGGTCTTTAATGGCTTTTTCTTTTAACAATGCAGCGATTAAACGAACCATCACCATGGTGGTTGATTGTTCTTTGCCTTGTGAGCCTTTTAAGACTGCATCAAAGACAGAAAGTTCTGGAATAGCCAACTGTTCACTTTCTTTACGACGTGCAGGTAAGTAACCACCTAGTGCTTCACGACGTGCCTTCATATATTTCAATTCAGGTGAGTTTTCGCTTGGACGATAGAAAGGCACTTCTTCTAATTGCTCATCGTTAAATGGCAAATTGAAGCGATCACGTACATATTTTAAAGATTCGATTTGCATCTTTTTGATTTGATGCGTTTTGTTTACTGCTTCAATTTCATCAGACAAGCCATAACCTTTAACAGTTTTCGCTAAGATTACAGTTGGTTGACCTTTGGCTGTACATGCTTCTGCATAGGCTGCAAAAACTTTGTACGGGTCATGACCACCACGATTTAGATTATCAATATCTTCATCGCTTAAGTCTTTAATCAACTCAGCCGCTTCTGGGTATTTACCAAAGAACTTTTCGCGTGCATATGCACCGCCCTTCACTTGTAAGCGTTGGTATTCGCCATCCAGTGTTTCTTCCATAACCGACTTTAAAGCACCAGTTTTGTCTTTAGCCAGTAGTGGGTCCCAATGACGGCCCCAAACCACTTTAATGACACGCCAGCCCGCACCACGGAATAAAGATTCTAATTCTTGAATAATTTTACCGTTACCACGTACTGGACCGTCTAGACGCTGTAAGTTACAGTTTACAACCCAAATGAGATTGTCTAATTTTTCACGACCCGCAAGTGAAATTGCACCTGTGCTTTCTGGCTCATCCATCTCGCCATCACCAAGGTATGCCCAAACTTTGCGATTTTCTTCTTTAATCAAACCACGATTCATCAAATATTTTTGAATATGTGCTTGGTAAATCGACATGATTGGGCCAAGACCCATCGATACGGTTGGGAACTGCCAATAATCAGGCATTAAGTATGGATGCGGATAAGAAGGTAAGCCAACACCGTCCACTTCGCGACGGAAATTGTTTAGATGCTCTTCAGTCAAACGACCTTCAAGAAATGAACGCGCATAGATTCCTGGCGCACAGTGACCTTGATAATAGATCATGTCACCGCCAAAGCTATCACTATTCGCACGGAAGAAATGGTTAAAACCCACATCATATAATGTTGCTGAAGATGCAAAACTTGCCAAGTGACCACCTAAGTCATCACCCGTTTTATTGGCACGGAGTACCATCGCTAAGGCGTTCCAACGAATCAACGCACGGATACGACGCTCCATGTCTTGATCGCCTGGCATTGCAGGTTCTTCAGCCACTGAAATTGTATTTAAATAAGGCGTGTTTAAACGCTGAATAGGGACATGTTTAGCGATTGCTTGTTGATACAGTTTTTCTAGTAGAAAAGCTGCACGCTCAGTCCCCATGTGTTGTAAAACGGAGTCAAACGCATCTTGCCATTCTTGCGTTTCTTGCGCGTCAGTATCACCATAAAACGCCATAATTCACCTATTTCGATATCCTAATCTTATACGCTAATATGTATCATACTTTCGTCCTATAAGAGTATCGCTACAGCTGAATATGGCTGAGCCCTACTATTTAGCAACTAAATAGTCATTGACTATTCGTTACCCAAAATAACAAAAAACCGCCAATTTAGGCGGTTTTTTATACATTTAATGCTGTTTTTTGATGCTAACTTAGATTCCGTCAGAGCTGTATTCCTTTTTCAAGCATCAGACCAATGGTAAGTTCGGATCATCCGATCAAATCGGATTAAGGCAACATTGCTAGATAAGTCGATGGGTTTTTGCGTTGACCATCTTTAACTACTTCATAGTGTAAATGTGGGCCAGTACAACGACCTGTACAACCAACATTAGCAATATGTTCACCCGCGTCTACACGGTCGCCAACACGAGCAATTAAACGTGATGCATGGGCATAGCGCGTGATGTAACCATTGCCATGGTTAATTTCAACGTATTGACCATAGCCCGTACCCCAACCTGACTTGGTCACAATCCCTGGACCTGTCGCATAAATCGGTGTACCGCTTGGCGCAGCAAGATCTAGACCTGAGTGACGCTCAGCACGACCATTCATGGTACGGCCGCCATAACTTGAGCTAACACGTGCGCTTGGAAGTGGGTGTATCACTAACCACGAATATGGATTATTTGAAAAACTTTTTGCAGAGGATTCCGAACCGTATTTTTTCGCCAGTGAAGCGTTGTTGAGTTCAACCGTCTTTTCACGGAGCTGAACGGTCATTTTCGTTTCGGCAGGAACATCAATATCATTTGATTCAGTATAAGCGCCTTCTGATAAAGTGCGTGTCAATTGCTCAATTCGATCCGAAGATGCATTATTTGTATTGAGTTCTACCAAATCAGCGAAGGCTACTGAAGCAGCCGATGCCGCAAAAGAAAAAGCCAACAAAATACGTCGCATATGCATAAAAAACCTCTTAAAACTGTTCTTACGAATGTTTCTTGCGTGATCTCGTCCTTGATATCTACCGAAAGAAGCGCATAAGATTAAGACATTAACATGAAGGAAATATGTATGTCCGAACCAGTGAATCTCTTTCAACAAACCAGAAAACACATAAAAACAGGAAACTTAACGTTTCTCTCAAAGCAAGTAACTGCATGGCAGAAACTTACAAAACTGATTCAACCTATCCTACCGCAACCAGAGCAGTGGCAGGTTGTTTGTTATCAATATGGTATTTTGACGATTACCGGCGAAAATCAAGCGATGATTAGTCAACTTGGTTACCTTCAAAAACAATATATTGCACAACTGTCGGAACTTGATGAGTTTAAAGACCTACAAAAACTCCAAGTTCGTTTGAGAATCCCCTCTCAAACACCCGCAAAGATACAATCTATTTCAAGATCGTTAAGCACAGAAACTCAAGACTTAATTCGAGGTGCTGCTGACTTTGTGAGCGACCCTAAGCTTAGCCAAGCAATGCGCCGTTTGGCAAGCAAAAAAAAGTAACCTCGTCTCGACTAGCTTCAGAATTGCATTTTTAAAATGATAAATTCATCACATTTATACTTGTTACAATATAACATCACATAATAAAGACAATGACTTAAGTCACACTCACATAAGGAATTGGACACTGATCTTCGTCATCAAATGTTACAATTTCATAGCTGCTTGGATCACTTTGGACATTGCGCAATAATTGATTATTCAAAGCATGCCCAGACTTATATCCATCAAATTTGGCAATAATTTGGTGGCCGAGCAAGTAAAGATCCCCCACCGCATCTAATATTTTGTGACGAACAAACTCATCTGAGAAGCGTAAACCTTCTTCATTTACCACCCCGGTTTCATCAACGCCAATGGCATTGTCTAAACTTGCCCCCAAAGCGAGATTATTGGCTTTAAGATAATCCAAATCTTTCATGAAACCAAAAGTACGGGCTTCGCTGACTTCATAAACAAAGGTTTCGGTTGAAAAATCGATAGTAGCAGACTGATATTCTTTCTTAAAAGCGGGATGATCGAAGTCAATGGTGAAGTTGAGTTGGAAACCCTCATGCGGGCGGAAAATGGCGCGTTTGTCGTCGATGAGAGCTTCAACAGGTTTGAGTATTTTAATAAATTTTTTAGGGGCATCCAGTTCTTTGAGGCCACCTTGCATCAGTAAGTAAATAAACGGACCCGCACTGCCATCCATAATCGGCACTTCAGAGGCAGACACTTCAATGATCAAATTATCAATACCCAGACCTGCAATTGCACTCATAACATGTTCAATCGTACCGACTTTGGCATCTTCTTGAACTAGGTTTGAACACATGAAGGCTTCTTGGATCAACATCGCATTTGCACGAATGTCGACGGGTGGATTGAGATCGATACGACGAAAAACAATTCCTCCGTCCGCATGATGTGGCACAAAGTTAATTAAGACTTTTTGACCACTATGCAAACCAATGCCGCTTGCTTTAACGACACGTTGTAGAGTTCTTTGTTTCAACATGTTTCATATCATCTCACCACTAAACCGCTATACGTTAGCATATTTAGCCATTGATAAAAAACAAAAAGGTAGTCAGAGACTACCTTTTCTTCATCACATGTAGTTAAACCACATAGACAAATACTACTTACGTTGTTGATTTTTCAAGTAATCTTGAATACTCATAGGTGTTGGACGTGCAGCACTCACTGTCGATGCAGAACTCGCTGCAGCAGCCACGTCTTGGTTCTGACGCTGGATTGCAGGCACATCATCATCTTCAACAACCGCTTGCGTTGCATGCCCATGTTGTGCTACCTGCACATGTGCATTTGGACGCTTCACTGGCTCAGCAGAATCTGCTGAATTTCGAGTCAAACCTGTTGCAATGACAGTGACACTGATTTCATCGCGCGCATCTGGATCAAATACGGTGCCATAGAAGACTTGGCCTTCATCTAGATCGACAATTTGGTTCACAACGTCGGTAATTTCTTCGATTTCGCCAAACGTAACGTCATCACCACCCGTCACATTAATCAGAATCCCTTTGGCATTCATAATGGTGACATTATCTAGCAATGGACTACGGATCGCTTGTTCAGCTGCTTGGCGTGCACGGTTTTCACCACGACCTAAACCCGCACCCATCATGGCATAACCACGTGTGCTCATCGCAGTTTTTAAGTCAGCAAAGTCAAGGTTAATATGACCTGGGCGTACCACCAAATCAAAAATACTACGCACCGCATTTAACAAGACATCATCTGCTTTTTTGTAGGCATCTTTCATTGAGATGTCACGGAAAACTTTTAACAAGCGTTGGTTTGGAATGATGATTAACGAATCAACATGCGCTTCTAATGCTTCAATGCCCTGCTCCGCAGACTGAAGACGACGTTTACCTTCAAAATTAAACGGTGTCGTTACCACGCCTACAGTTAAAATGCCCATTTCTTTAGCAATTTCAGCAACTACCGGCGCAGCACCTGTACCTGTACCACCACCCATACCGGCAGTGACAAACACCATGTCAGTGCCTTCAAGGTGTTGACGAATCAAGTCACGACTTTCTTCAGCCGCTGCTTGACCGACATTTGGATTGGCACCTGCACCCAAGCCACGGGTACTTTGCTCACCCAACTGGATTTTGAATTGTGCATTCATACGGTCTAGCGCTTGCTTGTCCGTATTGGCACATACAAATTTTACACCTTGAATATCTGACTCAAGCATGTGTTGTACGGCGTTACCACCTGCACCACCAACACCAAACACAGTAAAACGGGCTTGACCGTTGCTATCGGTTTGATCATCTTCTAAAAATTCAAATGAGGCCATGACCTATAGATTTCCTAATTCGTTATTGGCAGTCACTTAAGCCCGTATACTGCCTTGATCTTAATAAACAAAATTGCTTTTAAGCATGCTGTGCAAGCCATAGCTTGTCAAGTTTAAGCGATGCGTTGTACAACTTCTTAACAATATTCCAAAAAAATTCAACTTAAAAAACAGATTTCAGCTTTTCATTGAGTCCAGACCAAGCACGTCCAACGCGTTTAATCAGAGACAGTTTTTCTGTATCTTCTGGTTCCACTATGGTGTCTTGTGTTTCGCTCTGACTAAACATCAACAAACCTGCGGCAGTGGCATACTGAGAGCGACGCAGTGCGGCAATATTCTGCTCATCTGCTGTCACTTGCACAGGTGGATTACCCAAATGCGCAGACACACCCAACATACGACGGGTCAACGTCACCATACCTTCGATTTGACTGGCATCACCAGTTAACACCACACCATGATACAAACCATGAATCGCACCATTACGCTCTAGCTCTTGGCGAACTTGGCCTAAGATTTCTTCATAACGCGCAATCACGATTTCAGTCAGCTCAATACGACTAATCGTTTGCGGACCATCAATCCCTTGGATCTGAATCATATGGTCCGGTTTAACCGACTTAATGTCGACACACCCATAGAGTAATTTAATTCGCTCTGCTTCTTCAGTGGTGGTTTGTAACACAGCAGCAATATCACGGGTGACATGTTCGCCACCACGCTGCAAAGTATGTGTCAACGCCAAACGACCATCCAAATACACCGCAATGTTGGTGGTACCTGCACCAATATCGACTAAACAAACGCCATACTCTTTTTCATCTTTGAGTAGGCTCGCTTCTGCCGTTGCCAGACAAGACACCACCAGTTTCTCCACCCCGATGTTCGCACCTTTTAAGGCCCGATCAAGGTTTTGCATGGTGCTAATCGGTAACATCATCAACTGATAATGACCAATCATGCTGTGGGCAGACATTCGTATTGGGTTTTGTACCCACTCAGTGGAGTCATCCAGCTCAAAGCCCAGTGGAACAGCACTAACCAAATAATGATCCGAGGTCATGTGGCTGGCTTTGGCCAACTCTAATGCACGAACCACTTCACTTGTTGTAATTGTATGGTCAGTATTTTCAACTGGCGTTCGTCCTGATGCATAAAAGCTTTTTAACTCGGCACTTGGGATTGAGACCCACGCGGAATGGACACGGCATTCAGCCATATCTTCTGCTTCTTGCACGGCATTTTTTATCGCTGTAATGACTTTATCAAGACTTACAATTTTTCCTTTATTCATGCCTCGGTTACGAGCAGTTGCCATTCCTATCACTTGGATATTATCTGGCGCATGTACCTTACCAATCAAAACTGAAACTTTGTGCGTCCCAATGTCAATCGCAACAACTGAGGGAACCGCTTCATTCATTATTTACTACTACCATCACATGTTTGTTTAATTTATGGCTTTATGCCTCTGTTTTAAAGCCAAGTATTATGGCTTTGCTGCTGCTCCACCTGCAATGCTTGTGTCATCAATCGTTACAACAAAATGACCATTTGCTATCTTTGGTGCGGCAGCATTCTTCCATTGGATGGCCAAGCCATTCCGATAACGCAAATCAATGGCAGATACTTTGGCCCAAACTGGCTTCAAATCACTTTGAGCCAAATAACTCAAACGTTGCAGCTTACTCATGGTTTGATCCTGATCTACGATAACACGTAAACCCGAATCGAACTGCATAAACCAAGTCATACGCTCTGTTAAATATAATTCTTTTAAACGGAGATTGACTGGCTGGAATAATTGATTAATTTCATTATAACGGCGCATCATCATTTTAGATTGACTGATTGGGCCATGTAATAAAGGCAAATTCTGATTATTTTTCGGTGTCACTTCGCTAAATACGTCACCACTGTCACTTAAGAGACGCCCTGTCCCCCAACGTGCGATTGCATGCCGAGGCATGACGCGAACGCGAATCGCATTCGGCCATGCGCGCGAAACCACCACACGATCGACCCAAGCCAGCTCTAAAGTGCGATCACGAATTTCTTCTAAATCTGAGGTGAAATAATTATGAGTAATGGCTGGTGAAACATGTCCCATCACCTGATTTTTTTCTGCCTCAGAACGTACGCCTACCACATCAAGTTCGGCCACACGTGCATCTGTCATGACTTGATATAAGCCATAAATACCAACCAACAGCACCGCCACGGCAACGACCAACATCACCCAACCACCGAAGTTGGCAAGCTTTTCCTTACGCGTCGGTGGTTTATCATGTATCGAAGTAATCGCTGCGCGTTTACGGCGCATAGAAGCGGGTAATTGCGCCATTTAGTGAGCCGCACCTGTCAGTGTTTGCTCTAAAATTTGGACACAAAGCGCATCAAAGCTATAACCCACTGCATTTGCTGCTTTTGGTACCAAAGAGTGACTGGTCATCCCAGGTACGGTGTTCACCTCTAGCAACCAGAAATTGCCTTGCTCATCTTGCATCGCATCTATACGGCCCCAACCACTTGCACCCACCGCTTGGAATGCACGGAGGCAAAGCGCTTGCAACTTTTGCTCTTCTTCAGTACTTAAGCCACACGGAATTCCGTATTCCACATCATTACGTTGATATTTCGCTTCATAATCATAAAAAGCCACATCTGCAGGCGGTTGTAGGCGAATCACAGGTAGCGGTTCACCATTTAAAAATGAAATCGTGAATTCACGTCCCGTAATCCATTTTTCAGCCATCACCACAGCATCGTGTTGGGTCGCTTTGGCAATTGCCGCTGCCAAATCTTCTGCTTTTTCGACTTTACTCATGCCGACACTTGAACCTTCGTGTACTGGCTTGATAATCAGTGGAAGACCCAAATTCGCTACCACTTCAGCCAAATCTGACTCTTGGCCAATGATACGATAGGGTGCTGTTGGTAAGCCTGAACCCTGCCAAATTTGCTTGGTTTTAACTTTATCCATACCAATGGCAGAACCCTGTACGCCTGTTCCGGTATACGGGATGTTGAGCCACTCCAAGACCCCTTGGATTTGACCGTCTTCTCCACCACGACCATGCAACACAATAAACGCACGGTCATAACCGACCAATTCGGTCACACTACGCTCTTTCGGGTCAAAAGCTTCTGCATTTACACCAGAACGAACCAATGCTTCAAGTACAGCTGCACCACTATCTAGAGAAACCTCACGCTCAGCAGACTTACCACCAAGCAACACCGCTACTTTGCCGAATTTTGAAGCATTTGACACGTTGATATCCTTAAACTTTATGACTGTTTTATTCATTGAGTAATCACAAAACGTGATTATTTTAAATATAAATGATTGCTTGCAAGCTCAACCGAGATAGCCCCCACATTACCTGCGCCTTGCGTCAATAACAAGTCATCCGCTTGTAACACTTTTTTCAACGCATGCTGCAAATTACCTTCGACTGGATCGATCAAAATCGGCTCTACATCGCCACGTAAACGAATACTACGTGCCAATGAACGACTGTCTGCCCCCACAATCGGCTTTTCGCCCGCAGGATAGACTTCGAGCAGCAACAACTGATCGACATGTGACAATACATCCACAAAGTCATCGAAACAGTCACGGGTACGGCTAAAACGGTGCGGCTGGAACATCATCACTAAACGACGGTCTGGATGGCTTGCTCGTGCAGCTTTAATGGTCGCTTCAACTTCTTTTGGATGGTGACCATAGTCATCCACCAATTTCACATTACCACCTTCGATGTCAAATTCGCCCTGTACTTGGAAACGACGACCTACACCGCTGAAACTTTCTAACGCACGAGCAATCGCAGCATCAGATACCCCTTCATCGGTTGCAATACCAATCGCCGCAAGTGCATTTAAAATATTATGTAAACCTGGCAAATTGATGGTTAAACGCAAAGGCTCACTATCTTTACGCAATACGGTAAAGTGCGACTGCATACCTTCTTGTTCAATATCCACTGCACGAATGTCATTGTCTTCGTTAAAACCATACGTGATCAATGGACGACCAATGCGCGGCATGATTTCACGAATGTTAGCATCATCTCCACATACCACAGCCAAGCCGTAAAACGGTAGTTTTTGTAAGAACTGCACAAAGGTATCTTTTAAGACATCGAAACTACCACCATAGGTGTCCATGTGGTCTGCATCAATATTGGTCACGATGGTAGCCATCGGTTGCAAATGCAGGAATGATGCATCTGACTCATCTGCCTCTGCCACGATAAAACGACTCGCACCCAGCGCAGCATTCACACCGGTACGGTTCAGCAACCCACCAATCACATAAGTTGGATCGAGATTTTCTTCTGCCAACATGCACGTGACTAGACTTGTGGTCGTGGTTTTACCATGTGTTCCCGCAACTGCAATCCCATGACGGTAGCGCATCAGCTCACCCAGCATTTCTGCACGGCGCACCACAGGTGTACGCGTTTCAATAGCCGCTTTAATTTCTGGGTTTTCTGCATCAATTGCAGTCGACACCACAATCACGTTTGCCCCTTGAATATTTTCAGCCGTATGCCCGATATAGACTTTGATGCCGTTTTCTTCAAGCTGAGCCGTAGTTTTTGATGCCTTGATATCTGAACCTGAGACTTTATAACCTTGGTTCTTGAGCACTTCAGCAATACCACACATACCTGCACCACCAATCCCAATAAAATGGATGTGCTTAATACGGCGCATTTCTGGCACTTTAATTAACTTTTTTGCTTGATCAGCAGGCGTAGATGGCGACATAAAATACTCGGTTTACAATGCTTGAATTAAACGAACCACATGTTGGGTTGCATCGGGTTGTGCTTGCTGACGTGCTTTCACTGCCATTTCAGACAATAACTGACGGTTCATCAAGGGTAATAATAATGCTTTTAAACTCTCGGGCGTCATGCTTGCTTGCGGGCAAATTTTGGCTGCACCGATATTGGCTAAAAACTTTGCATTGGCCGTTTGGTGATCATCCACTGCACTTGGCAGCGGAACAAAAACCGCAGCCACACCAGCAGTCGCAATCTCGGTCACGGTTAACGCCCCAGCACGGCAAATAATTAAATCGGCATCGCTATAAGCTTGGGCCATATCTTCAATAAAAGGGTGAACTTCAACCTGAAGCTGTTCAGGGGCATCGGCATAACGCGCTTGGGTCGCATCTGCATGGTTTTGACCACACTGATGGTAAACGCTTAACGGCACATTCAATTGCTTCAATGCTTCAGGAACACGCTCATTTAACGCTTGTGCACCCAACGAGCCACCCACAATTAAAACTCGAAGCGTAGCTCCAGCTTTTTCACGTTCTTGATAACGCCAAGACGGATTTAAAATTTCCGTAATCTCTTTGCGGACGGGATTACCAGTGGTCACAATTTTATCTTGTGTCGCAAAGGTGTTTGGAAAAGCCTGACACACTGTTTTGGCAATACGTGATAACTGCGTATTGGTAAAACCCGCAATCGCATTCTGCTCATGAATAATCACAGGAATACCCAGTGCGCGCGCAGCCAATCCACCAGGCCCAGCGACATACCCCCCAAAGCCCGCGACGGCATCGACTTTGAGCTGCTTCATGTAACGCATTGCACTTAAAGTGGCTTTTAAAATTTTAAAGGGTGCCAATACTTTGCGGACTAAGCCATTGCCGCGCACACCTTGAATATCAATTTGATAAATTGGGATATCATGATTTTTAAGCAGGCGATTTTCCATACCTGTAGGCGTAGCAAGCCACGAGACTTGGCAGCCTTGTTGCTGTAATTCCTTAGCCACAGCAAGTGCTGGAAAAACATGCCCGCCCGTTCCGGCAGCCATCATCATTACATGTTTCGGCTTTGTTTGTGTTGCTTCGGTCACAGTCTAATTCTTCAATTCTAAAAATATGGAAACAAAATTCAATTTTAAGCGATCAATTGTAATCACAAACGCATAGTCGCGAAAGATTATTTACTTTTTTTCAACAGGCATTTGATTGTTTTTTTCTACTGATTTTCAAGTTTAAACTAGATTTGTTATCAGATGTGCATTTTTACTCAAACTACAGCACACAATCAGGCTCGACAGCGCAATTGGTTAGATTTAAAAATAAAACATTGAAGATGATTTTAATCAATTATTTAATATAACTCTAAAAGAATGGGAACCTCATTTTTAGCAAATAGAAATACCCTCTGAGCTGAAACATTTGAACAGAATGAAAATTTGTAATGCCATGTAGCACTGTGTGATTTATCTTCAACCCAATTGATACACTTTGCGGTAAGCCATGTCCTTATTTCAAAACTTCCCTATTCATTGAAATAAAAAAGGAACCTTTTCAGGTTCCTCTTTCTGTCGATTTAGCTGGCTTTACCTGCTTCCAAGACATCAAATAAAGTATCGGCAATCGAAGTACCAAATTGTGCATCAATCTCACGAATACAGGTTGGACTAGTGACATTAATCTCGGTCACATAATTGCCAATCACATCAAGTCCGACAAAAACCAAACCTTTTTCACGTAAGAAGGGTCCCACTTTTGCAGCAATGGCCTTGTCGTTTTCAGTCAACGGACGTGCTTGACCCAAACCACCTGCGGCCAAATTCCCACGCACTTCACCGTTTTGTGGAATACGCGCCAAGCAGTACGGAATCGGTTCGCCATTGACCAGCAAAATACGTTTATCCCCTTCCACAATTTCAGGAATATAACGCTGCGCCATAATCGGACGTGTGCCCATTTCCGTCAACATTTCCAAAGTTGAGCCAATGTTTACACCATCTTGATATAAACGGAAAATTCCCATGCCACCCATCCCATCGAGAGGCTTCACAATCACATCACCATGTTCTTTGATAAATTCACGGATCAGGCTTTGTTGTGAAGTCACCAATGTAGGGACTTGGAGTTCTGGGAACTGCGTGGCAAACAGTTTTTCATTACAGTCACGTAAGGACTGTGGTTTATTGATAATCCACGCGCCTTCACGTTCCGCTTGTTCCAAGATATAGGTGGTGTAGACAAAGTTCATGTCGAACGGTGGATCTTTACGCATCAAGATCACATCGTAATCGGCCAAGGACTCTTTTTGCTGTTCACCCAACTCAAAATAATGATCGTAGTCTTCAAACACTTTTAAGGGAGAAATCAGACCAAAGGCTTTGCCTTGATCGATATATAAATCGTGTTGTAATGCATAACCCAGCTCATGTCCGCGACGGTTTGCTGCCCATAACATGGCCATGGTGGAATCTTTTTTCAGATTCACCGTTTCAATCGGGTCCATCACTACCAGTACACGCATAATTCTCACGCTCATATTTTTTAAACTTGGCGAAAAGTATAGCGAAGTTTTCAGGTTTGGGTGCAACAAGTTGTGTAATAATTAAAGATTAAAAAATCTATTTTATTCAAATAACTACAACATATTTCAGCAACCACTTAGTTGCTAACTGCGCGATGCAACAAAGGAAAGTATGCATCTATTACCAAGCGACAGCTCCTTTCCACACCTTCTCTATTAAGCCAAAAGACGTTGAATATCCTTGGCAATTTTTTCAGGTTTAACAATTGGCGCATAGCGTTTCACCACCTGCCCTTTTTGGTTAATGAGAAACTTAGTGAAATTCCATTTGATGCTTTGGCTACCTAAAATGCCTTTAGCTTCAGTGGTTAAATACTGATACAGCGGATGCGCTGTAGGCCCATTCACGTCAACTTTGGCAAACATTGGGAAAGAGACTCCATAGTTACGCTGACAAAAGCTGCCGATCTCTTCATTACTCGCAGGGTCTTGCTGCGCAAATTGGTTGCAGGGAAAGCCTAAAACCAACAGACCTTGCTGTTGATAGTCCTGATATAACTTTTCCAAGCCTTCAAATTGCGGGGTTAAACCACATTGGCTGGCGGTATTCACCACCAATAAAACCTTGCCCTGATAATCGGCCAGATTTTTTTGCTCGCCTTCTAACAGTTCAGCCTGAAAATCATAAATTGTGTTCATTACATCTCTTCCATTTATCAAAATGTCATTAATTAAAGTCGCTTCAAGCACTGAACCGACTTCATCCGCAAAATAATATCGCACACAATTAACTTGCGCACAATATTATTATGCGCAATATACTTTCATCCCTATTTCATTTATACTGCTTTACAGACATTAACACCCAAGGACATGCAATATGGCGGACACCCCACTTTTAGAAAACCGCGTGTGTTTTGCCATGTATTCCGCAACCAATGCCATGGTTCGTCAATACCGTCCACGCTTACAGGTTTACGATCTGACCTATCCGCAATTTATTGTTTTGTTGGCTTTATACGAGCAGGACAATGTGACGCTGACCGAGATTGGACAAAAAACTTTTTTTGACTCAGGCACCTTAACCCCGATTATTAAAAAACTAGAAGAAAAACAGTTTTTAAAGCGTGTTGCTGTCAAAGAAGATGAACGTATGAAAAAAGTCGTTCTGCTGGAAAAAGCACTCTTAGCCAAAGATAAAATTATGGCCATTCCATTTGAGCTGGCGTGTTCTTTAGGTCTAGATCCCGATGATTTGGTAGCCATCCATCAACTGTGTCAGCGTTTTTTAAACGGCTTAGAACAGCCTCAACACGTCAGTCGAGATACTTAAGTGCAACAAGCGATTGTCGGTTTTCATCTCGATGCTGAACAGCATTGGGTGGCTGAGCTTGCTTGTGGCCACACACAGCATGTCCGCCATACGCCACCATGGCAAAACCGTCCTTGGGTACAAACTGAGCAAGGACGCCAAGAAAAAATAGGCGTTCTTTTAAACTGTAAAAAATGCGTGGAAAATGCACAAAAATAATTCTTTTGCATTTTTTTCAAAATTTTAATTATTATTTATCAACTTCTTATAAAGATTAAAAAGCCTGTGCAGCTGTACTTTTCAACCAAGTAAAAGTATGTAGAAAAAATGAATATTACCGTAAGTCTTGTTCATTTTTAGTAAATGATTATACTTCTCATTTTTATTAGTAATTCAGTCTCTCCGAGCCTTAAATCATGATGAAATTTTCACCACAGCCGCTTTGTGGTTCTAACCTATTCAAATATAGCCTTCTCAGCTTTATGATTTTAAATGCGCATGCAGCCTATGCGGATGAAGCGACACTACAAAATAATGAGAACCCCTCCTCTCAAGCGACGACAAACAAATCGAACACAACAGCAGTTCTGCCTACCTTGAAAATTGAGGCAATGAGTGAACTTGATCCAATCAAAAGCTATGTCGATTATGATCAGGCCAATGTCACACGAAATGGGTTAAAGAAAAAAGATATTCCTCAAACCATCGATACCATCGATGTACAGAAATATAAAATCTATGGCTCTAACGACCTCAGTGTGATGCTACAAGGCACACCGGGAGTATCCACCAGCTACGATACGCGTGGTGATGGCATCACCCTCCGTGGTTTCTCTGCCGACTCGGGTGATATTTACCGTGATGGTATTCGTGAAAGTGGCCAAGTACGTCGCAGCACATCCAACATTGAACGGATCGAAATTTTAAAAGGCCCTGCCTCGGTACTTTACGGTCGTAGTGCTGGCGGTGGTGTGATCAATATGGTGAGTAAATACGCCAACTTTGACTCGAAAAGTTCCGTCAGTACTTACGTAGGCTCATATGATAACTACGGTGCAACAGCAGATATTAACCAAGTGTTGAATGACAATTGGGCTGTCCGTTTAACAGGTGAATACGGTGAAGCGGATAGTTTCCGTTCAGGCATTGATAGTAAAATTGAAATGATCTCGCCAAGTTTCACTTATAAAAATGATGATGAAACCCTCACGTGGACCACACAATATACTTATGACAAATTAAATCGAACCCCTGACCGCGGGCCTTCTTATAGTAACTTACCCGCGGGTGTTTCAATCAAGACTGGCTTTGCTCAAGAAGGCGATTTTATTGAAGATGAATTACAAGTTATTCGTACTGATGTGAAATATCAATATGCGCCAAATTGGAATTTCCACTGGGCGCTCAGTTATCGCCAAGCTTATCAGAACTTTGACAACTTCTTTGGTGGTACCTATTGCAACAATAATCTCACTTTAGAAACAACGCCGAAAGCATGTACTTGGAATGGTTACGTACGTCAAAGCTATGCATGGCAAGAAACCATGAATAAGACCATTACCAATACTTTTGATATTTCTGGCTCATTCAAAACTGGAGCTATAGAACATCAGCTCCTCGTCGGTGCAGATGTCAGCCGTGAAGACCGTTCACCAAAACTAGGAAATTACTCAAGTGGTAAAGGTGTTCCTCGCTACTATGGTTTTATTAACCCTTACAATCCAGCAGACCAATATAATACGTTACCAAGCTCAGAACGTCTCCCTGTAACCTCTGATAATCATCACGTAGGTGAGTCAATGGGGTTCTTTGCTCAAGATTTAATTAGCCTGACACCTAAACTTAAAATGATGTTAGGTATGCGCTATGATCAGTACAATTTCAAATCGACCAATCATATCCAGAACCTTTCAAAACAATATGATGATACGACCTTCAGCCCTAATATTGGCTTTGTATGGCAACCATCAGAACAACACAGTTTTTATACTTCATACAATAAAAGCTTCGCCCCTTATGGAGGTCGTGGCAATATTTCTGTTGATGTCAATACTGATCCAAGCCTGTATGATGCTGAACCGCAATACAATGAACAATATGAAATTGGAGTTAAGAGTGATTGGTTAGACCAACGCCTAAATACTCAACTTTCAGTATATGACATTCGTAAAAAGAATATTCGTTATCAACCTGATGCCAAAGAGCAGCCCTTCCTTTGGTCTGTAGGTGGTGAGCATCAAGCCAAAGGTTTAGAGTTTAGTTTTATCGGTCGTGTACTGGACAACGTATTTGTCCGTGGTGGTTATGGTTATACCGATACTGAAGTGAAAAAGGATAAGGAAAAACCAGAGAATGTAGGGAATGCATTAGCAAATGCCTCTAAAAATACAGGCAACCTGTTTGTGCGCTACTTACCTACAGAAAAACTCTATGGTGAAGTTGGCGTGACTTATGTCGGCTCTTACTATCCAAACATCAATAACTTGACCAAAATGGATGGTTTCAATCGTGTCGATGCTGCCATTGGTTATAGTGCTGATCCATGGAACGTGACTTTAGCTGTCAGTAACTTGACCAATAAAGAATACTGGCGTTCAGACTCTATGCCAGGTACACCACGTAGCTTCCTCATGCGTTTGAACTACCAGTTCTAAACCCTTTCAGTTAAAACGCCATCTCCAGCGGAACAGGTCACTGTTCCGCTTTTTTATGCTTAGCAATGGATGACTAAGCCAATCAATAAACGCTTCGAACCTTTTGTTATAAAGCGCAAGAAACGGATTTTCAGGCCTCGCTGGATTTGTTAGTGTTTTCTTAAGTTAAATGATTTCCGCGAGTAATCATGACAGAACATAGCAATTACGCACGTGTGGCAAAGGCAATTGAATACATTGAACAAAACTTCAAACAGCAACCCAGTTTGGCTGAGATTGCAGAACACGTTCATTTAAGTCCTACACATTTTCAGCGTATCTTTAGCGAATGGGCAGGCATTAGCCCGAAGAAATTTCTACAATATATTAGTGTGGAATATGCAAAGTCGGTTTTGAAAAATCACACAGAAAATAATATTTTTGCAGCAACTTTTGACACTGGCCTTTCCAGTACCAGCCGATTGCATGATTTATTTGTCCAAATCGAAGGTATGACGCCCGCAGAATATAAACAGGGCGGTGAAGCACTCCACATTCACTATAGTTTTGCCGAAACCATTTTTGGCTCCGTCATTATTGCCTCGACCCCTAAAGGGATTTGTCATATGGCCTTTACCGAAGTAGATCGGGATGCATTGGTCTATCTGAAAAAACAGTTCCCACGTGCGACATTTATTGAAGATCAGGATGAATTACAACGCAAAGCACTCGCGATTTTTCAGCAAGATCAAAACAGCTTATCAGAGATTAAACTGCATCTGAAAGGCACCGACTTTCAGCTCAAGGTCTGGCAAAGTCTGCTCAAAATTCCCATGGGACAGCTCAGCAGTTATGCACATATTGCTCAAGAGATTGGGCAAAAGCGTGCCTCACGAGCGGTCGGAACAGCAATTGGCAGCAATCCCGTTGCCTTTTTAATTCCCTGCCATCGGGTCATTCAGTCTTCAGGGCAACGTGGCGGCTATATGTGGGGGCCGACACGTAAAACTGCGATGATTGGCTGGGAAGGGGCGCATAGCCAAACGCCAACCGAGTGAGAGAGCGAATAAAAAAGGAAGCCAAAGCTTCCTTTTTTTGTTTCAATGTTTAGACGCCATATTTCACGCGATAGGCTTCCATTTTTGCTAAAGCTTCTGTTTCACCTTTAGCCTCTAAATAATTCATCAAATCTTTCATGGTCACCAGTGCATGCACAGGAATTTCCAATTCTTTTTGGACTTCTTGAATCGCAGACAGTTCACCTTGACCTTTTTCTTGACGGTCTAATGCAACCAACACACCTGCAATCTGCGCACCTGCATTTTTCAAAATGGTGACCACTTCACGGATCGCTGTACCCGCAGTAATCACGTCATCAATAATCCAGACTTTTTTGCCTGCAACGGACGCACCAACCAAGACCCCGCCTTCACCATGATCTTTGGCTTCTTTACGGTTGAAACCCCAAGGCACACTCACCCCATGATTTTGTGACAAGGCCACCGCTGTTGCAGCAACAAAAGGAATCCCTTTGTACGCAGGACCAAAGACCACCTCAACATTGTTGCATTCTGTCAGTTTGGCTGCATAGCCAGATGCCAGTAATGACAAGGCTTCACCGTCATTGAGTAGACCTGCATTAAAAAAATAAGGACTCACACGACCCGATTTTAAAGTAAACTCACCAAATTTAAGCACGCCACGTGATAATGCGAGTTCGATAAAAGCTTGAGGGTTAAATGTCGCTTGCGTTGTCATGCGGTGCTCCGTATTTTCAAATTGAGGTAAGACTTGCGCATGATACCAAAGAGTAGCTATCCAAGTGATCAAAAAATTTTACGTGTGGTTTCAATTAACGTAAATGGTCTACGTTCTGCAGAAAAAAAAGGGATTTTTGATTGGATTGCCACATCAGATGCTGATGTGATTTGCATGCAAGAATCTCGCATCACCCACGAACAATGGACCGATAAATTTAAACCTGAAGGCTGGCATACTCACCTGTTCCCTGCTGAACGTCCAGGGTATGCTGGCACTGCTATTTATAGCCGTTTACCATTTGTTTCAGTTACTGATGGACTTGGTTTTGAATTAGCCGATTCTCAAGGCCGCTTTATTTCGGCTGAGTTTGACTTAGGCTTAGACCAAAACGTGCATATTTGTTCACTCTATTTACCATCGGGTTCTTCTGGTGAAGAGGCACAAGTACGTAAAGACCACTTCTTAGAAGAATACAAACAAATTTTGAAACAATGGCGCGATGAAAATAAATCCGTGATTGTCTGTGGTGACTACAACATCGTGCATAAACGCATCGACATTAAAAACTGGTCAGGCAATCAAAAAGCCTCAGGCTGCTTACCGCACGAACGCGCTTGGCTCGATCATATTTATGATGAACTTGGCTATGTCGATACTTTCCGTGAAGTACGTCCAGAAGCTGAGCTTTATTCGTGGTGGTCAAACCGTGGACAAGCCCGTGCGAAGAACGTGGGCTGGCGCATTGACTATCAAGCGTGCTCACCTGACTGGAAAGCCCGTACAGTCAATGCTTGGGTCTATAAAGAAACATGGTTTAGCGACCATGCACCTGTCATTATTGACTACAAAATCTAGATAAATGTAAATATTTAGCTCATATCCAGTGAACAACTGTTTACTGGATATGAGTTTTTAACCTACATTATCTGCCGTTTTTTGAGTCTTTTTCTGATCAATCAATCAGTGCATTATGTTTCCACGGCAAAGGGACGATGTCAGGATGACAGCACAAGGACAGGACGCCGTAGGATGAAATTAAAACGAACTATGGATATAGTTGGTTTTCAAGGATGTGACAATGGACGTTGTAATGAGACCCGCATGATCAGGATGATTAAATGCGGGTTTTCTCTTTTTTAGTCTCTACTTTTTAATATTTTTTATTTTTTTATTCTATTTTTCTTTGATTTAATTCTAAAACGCTTTTATGACAAGACGATGACGCTATTGGCTTAAATCGCGACACTAGAGCTGCTCTGCTTTTTCCGTTACTCTAAACCCAGCTTAAAATTCAGAAGGGTTTTCCATGTTAAACGTGTATGGCATTAAAAATTGTAATTCAATGAAAAAAGCATTCGACCTACTGAATGAGTTAGGTTTAGCGTACGAGTTTCATGATTATAAAAAACAAGGCATTGATGCTACGACTGTCAAAACATGGCTCGATCAGATTGGGGCAGATGTGGTCCTGAATAAGAAAGGTACCACTTGGCGTAAGCTGACTGAAGCAGAACAAGACACTGCTTTAGCTTCAGAGCAAGGACTGATTGATGCCCTCACAACCCATCACAGCCTCATCAAGCGCCCCGTGATTGCAACCCCGAAGGGTTTTATTGTGGGTTTCAATGAAGATGCAATTCGTGCCCTAAAGGCATAACAAAACAAAAAAAGCCGAGCAATTGCTCGGCTTTTTTTGTTGGATGGGATTAGTTCGCGCGAATCCAAGTTTGGTTACGGCCAAGTGCAGCCACGCCAATATAACCACGAAGCTCTAGTTTTTTACCACCAGCAGCAATGTTGCCTTTTAATTTATAGGTTTTACCGGTTTGTGGATCTAAAATTGATCCACCGTCATAGCTTGTACCACCCACATTTTTCAGACCATGTACAATCGTTAAACCTTTCAACGATTTGTTTTTGTATGGGCCTTCACACTTGGTACAGGCATTTTCTTCACCTGGTGTCAAAATACCTTGAATACTCGCAGTTAAAGTTCCATTTTTTTGCTCAGTAAATTTAACCAATGCTTTCGCTTGTTTAGTTTTGTCATCAATCGTTTTCCAAACAGTGCCATTCAGCGGATCTGCTGCATGAGCTAGAGCGGTTAATCCTAGTACGCTTAACGCAAGTGCAATTTTTTTCATTTTTGTCATTTCCCTAGTCTAGTATAGACGACTATCATTATTAAAAAGTCACAACAATTTTTCAATTTTTCAATGTGACCAATTAGTGTAACCTTGTAAATTATGTTGGTAAATACACAAACTCAAGGTAAAACAAATAACAAAATGGAATAACTATGAAGATTGCCGATCCATGGAAACAAATCATTACAGAGCAGTTTTTAAAAACCACGATTCGAACCCCAAGTCGCTTTAGTCTCCCACCCAGTAGTCAGCGTTTTCTTCTTGAACAAATGTGTCGTGCCTTTCCGCTCAATAAGTCGATCCAGATTCGTCCTCTACGTCTTGCAGGCCTGCGTGCGGAAGAGTTAAAACCTGAAACTGAAGCCACTCAGCTCATTTTGCATATTCATGGTGGAGCTTTCTTTTTAGGTTCAATGAATACCCACCGTGCGTTTGTCTCAGACCTTGCAGCCAGTACACAAATGCAAGTCATTCACCTTGACTATCCTTTGTCACCCGAACACCCCTATCCTGAAGCCATTGATGCGCTGTTTGATGTTTATCTGCTGTTATTGGAGCAAGGGATACAAGCCAAAGATATTATTTTATCAGGGGATTCATGTGGTGCAAATTTAGCGCTAGCCTTGGCGCTGCGCATTCGTGATGAGCAACGCCCTCAAGTCAGTGGGCTGATTCTGCTTTCGCCATTTTTGGATTTAAGCTTAACCAGTGAATCTATTCGCTATAACAGCAAGCTCGATGCACTTTTATCCATCGAAGCCCTTGAAACAGGCATCGACTATTATGTTCCAGAGCAAATCGACCCCGCCGACCCACTCGTTTCACCCTTATTTGATGATTTAGCAGACCTCCCGCCTACCCTTGTACAAGTCGGTTCGAAAGAAATTCTCTTGGACGATGCCCAGCGGTTTAGAGATAAAGCGACCAAGGCAGGTGTAGATGTGACATTTAAACTATACACAGGCATGTGGCATAACTTTCAAATGTTTAATGCATGGTTTCCAGAAGCTAAAATGGCGTTGCATGACATAGCAACGTTTGCTCAAGCGCTCGACCAAGACTAGACACATTCCACATAAAAAAAGGTCAGCTGAACGCTGACCAAATGAGGAATCATGGAACTACAGTTATTGTTATTAGATTGCTTGTACCTGCGCTAAAGCTGCTTCAATGGCTTTGTCTTTCAGCTCTGGACCCATATTCACGCCTTCAGCACGAATGATTTCAACATCGGTCACACCAGTAAAATTAAAGACAGTTTTTAAGAAGCTTTCTTGGAAGTCAACAGGACTATTTTCACCATAGACACCACCGCGACTACTGGCAATATAGGCTTTCTTGTCACCAGCCAAACCGACAGGGCCATTTTCAGTATATTTGAAAGTACGACCTGCAACACTAATGCGGTCAATCCATGCTTTTAAAGTCGACGTAATCCCGAAGTTATACATCGCTGCACCAATCACAACAACGTCCGCATCTAAGTACTGTTGAATAATACGTTCGCCCAGAGCCGATTGTTCTGCATTTTGACCCATTAAAATTTCTGCGTCTAAATGTGGAATCGGTTGCGTTGCCAAATCCAAATATTCAACCTCAACTTGCGCATGCTTTTCGCTAAGTTGCGAAACAATGGCTTGGCTCAACTGACGAGACACAGAAGCATCCGCCATAATACTTGAATCAATATGTAAAACTTTCATGGGATGTTCCAACATAATCTTTATTGAATAGTTGCATTTTAAAATAAGATTATCCTTAGAATAATAGGCCTATTCAAAACACTATGTTCTAAAAATAGAATGGTCTTTCCCTTCTGAGCTACATACTCAGTTCGTCACCTTTGATACCGTCTTTTTATAAGATTGTGATATGTTAAAAGTAATGTATAAGAAATCAATCACATTATTTAAAAAATAAAGCGGATATATCAAGGATGAAACGATTGAATGAGTTCATGGTTCTCAATATCTAAACAGCTAAGCAACAGCAAACTTTCTCATTATCTACTTGAAGAGGAAGTCATCATGAATTGGAGTACCTTGAAAAAGTGCATTCTGATGTTGGTTTTGGCTTGCATTATTCATGTTGCTTGGCTCGGTTGGGATAGCTTTATCCTACTGAACCCGCAATATTGGCAGGTGGTCAATCTCGATATTGTACGCATCCAATTTGTACTGAACTCTATCTTTTTACTGACCTTGTCAGGACTGATTTATCCCTGCTATGCCCTACATGATCGCGTCTGGGTGCAGCGTTTTTTACCCTATGTCGCAATCGGCATTTTTGTCATTTCTCTTTGCCAAGACAGTTATTTCGTTGGCGTATTAAGCCCAATGACTATGATTGCCTACATTTGTTTGCTGACCGTGGGCTTAGTCCTGTTTAAACGCAAAATCATTTATATCATGCTGATTCCAGCAACCAGCTTTTTGGTCTTCTCAGGCTATCTCAGTTTTATAGATGTCATGCCCTACTCTCCACTTTTCACCATTAACGGCAAGCTGTTTTATAATGGGTTTTGGTTATTTTCAATGCTGTATTTCATTACCCCTATTCTTGTCACTTGTCTGATTTTATTTGAAATCTTACTCAGCCAATGGCGGCATCGTGAGCGACTGATTCAACATTTAAGTTAGACCGACCAACTCACCAACGCCTTGAACCGCCGCAGTATTAACCAAAGCTTAAATGAGTTGCATCATGATAAAGATTGCCCCTATGCCATCGTGCTTTTAGACCTCGACCACTTTAAAAATATCAATGATCAATTTGGACATCATATGGGAGATACGGTTCTGATTGCCGTAAGTCAAAAATTGGGCCTTCATTTGCGTGAAAGTGATGTAGTCGGCCGTTTTGGGGGTGAAGAATTTATACTCATTTTAAAGCAGTCTTCTGCCCTTAAAGCTCGTCAAATTGCGGAACGTTGCCGTGCAGCCATTGAAGATTTAGTGATTCAAAATGAAGATGGACGTGCAATTCGCATTACTGCCAGTTTCGGCATTGCCCTAGCGACGGATAAATTGAAACCGCAACAGCTTTTGGATCAAGCAGACAAAGCACTCTATGCCGCTAAAGCCAGTGGACGCAATCAAATCAAATGCTATCTGGAAATCAATTCCTGTGAGCTCAAATATAGCGCCGCATGTGCAGACACACAGCACATCTCATCCAACTAAACTGCTTCTGCCCGTGCCGCGTCAACCCATTTTATGACCGCAGGATGCTGCATAATGTGTTGCATATACTGCTGGCTACGTTCAGATACAGGCAGTGCATAACTCTTAAAGCGCATCACTACAGGGGCATAGAAGGCATCGGCTATAGAAAAATCACCAAATAGAAAGGGATGTTCATCTGCACGATGTGCCCAAATTTGTTCAATTCGTTCGACATCTGCTCTTAATTCAGCATGCTGCGCCCACAGAGCTTGCCCCTCAGCTATGCTGTACTGCGCTTGAATATTCATCGGGCACAATTGGCGTAGTGCCATAAAACTACTGTGCATTTCACAACTGATACTACGTGCTTGTGCTCTCAAATGAGCCAGTTTAGGCCACAGCGCTAAATCTGGATTTTGCTCGGCCAAATATTCACAGATGGCTAAAGAGTCCCAAATTTTAAATTCACCCACGTCCAATACGGGCACTTTAGGATTGGCATGAATGTGGGACAGTTGCTCTTTAAAACTGGGGTTTGTCGCATCAAAGCGAACCAGTGCCTCTTCAAAATCGATGTTAAATGCGGTCAAGACCAACCACGCTCGCATTGACCAACTGGAGTAATTTTTATTGGCAATATATAAACGTTGCATCACCCTTCTCCCTCAGGTTAAAAACGTTGTAATTGAGCTAAAAGTTCAGCCTCAGTAAATGCACCGGTTAAACGTAAACCACGAATTTCTTGTTGTGAGGCATCTAAGAATAAATAGGTCGGTGGTCCTAAAATATCCCACTGGTTTAAAAGCACTTGATGGGTTGCATCGTAATGACTCAAATCCAATTTAATCAAATAATATGGCGCAAGCGCTTGCTGTACCGTTGCAGACTTTAATATACGGTGTTCAATCGGCTGACAAGCAACACACCAATCCGCATAGACATCGATAATGATCTTTTGACCTTTTGGTGCTTGTGCCAAGAGCTGCTTAAACTCCGCTGCCGTCGCTGCCACATGCCAACGCGCAGATGAAGCCACTGGTGCTTCAAAGAAACGCTGACTCTGCTGATATTGGCTATAAGCAATGTACGTCCCGCCAATAACTAAAGCCACGATATACAGCATACGCAACTGAGTTTTATACCACATCAAACGATACAACACATAGATGATAAAGCTTAACCCTAGCAGCAGACTCAGGGCTTGCATCCATGTTTCAGAAAGCAAAGGACGTACAAAATACAACGCCAAAGCCAACATGATGAAAGCAAAGAATACCCGAACCTGATTCATCCACAGCCCAGCACGAGGCAATACCTTAGCGCCCAGTACGCTTGCCAGTAACAGCGGTGTACCCATACCAAAGCCTAAGGTGAACAGCAAAATGGCCCCTTGCCACTGGCTTTGTGTCTGTGAAATAAACAGTAAAGCGCCTGCCAAAGGCGCAGTCATACACGGTCCAACCAACAGCGCAGAGATCATGCCCATAATCGCAGCACTGATCAGGCTTCCACCCTTTTGCATAGACTGGATATGATCAAGTTTATTCACTACGGCTTGCGGCAGTTTAAGTTCAAACAAACCAAATAGATTGAGCGCGAATAAAACAAAAAGAATGCTAAAAGCAATCAGGGTGGATGGCTGTTGTAACCAACGCTGGAAGTTCAAACCTGCTGATGAGGCCACCAAGCCCAAAATGGCATAGACCATGGCCATACTGCACACAAAGACCAAGGCAATCATCCATGCTTTCAGGCCTTTGCTATCGCGAATAATTAAAGAGGTTAAAATCGGCAACATCGGTAAAGAACACGGCGTAAACGCGAGTAATATCCCAAGGCCAAAGAACAGTAATAAACCATAAGCCAATGAGCTTTTGGCTAACTCTTCAGACCAAATTTGGTCTTGCGCAGCAATCGCATCGGAAGCTGTTGCGGCGGGTTCAGCAGTGACTGTGGGGTTGATCGGCTCAAATTGCGGATTCGATTGCGCGGCTAAATCTAACAGTCGTTTTGATCCACCTGCTTGGTCTTGTAGGCTGACTAAGCCATTAACATCCGTTTTAAACTCAATGCTTTGCGGCGGATAGCAAATGCGATCTTTGGCACAGCCTTGCCAAGTCACCTTATAGGTTTGTGAAGCCTGCGTGTCTAAGTCAAATTGCACTTGTTGATAATAAACTTGGGTGTGTCCATAGTTTTCATCATACAGATCATGCGCAGGAGGTAGCTCAAGCTTGAGCGGCTGACCTGCCTGTTGTACTTCAAATTTGTGCTGATACAGATAATACTGTTCAGGAATATTCCAGTGCAGTTGAGCCGTATGTTCAGTCGTAGATTCCACTGTAAATGGAAAAGCATCTTCAGCTGAAAGAAGTGGAGTTTCCGCATGAACGTTTAGGATACTGGCCCAGATACACAGATTGATGATCAATACTGACAGTGCCAGATACCACGTTTTGCCGCTCATCCCCTTTTTCAGATGAAGATGCTTTTTCATAATATGTTCTTTTTTCTAATTAAAATAAGTATGAAACGCCAAGTCCTGAATAATAACTTTTATCTGAACCATTTAAGTCAACACCAATACTTGCGTCTAACTGCATCCGATTATTCACCGCATACATGACACCTGTACCGAGCGCATATTCATTGTCTTGACTTTCTGCTTTACGATAAACCAATTCAGAAAAACCGCTGAGTTTATCGGTAAATTGATATTCTAAAGTCGGAATTGCAGAAATGGCCCAATCACTATTTTGCACTTCATAACGCATAGTGATGGATGTCGACACGAGGTCGCTATAATCGTATGCCACCACAGATGACAGACTATAAATATCATCTTCATTGGTGAAACCATCATTACCTGTGGCAATAATCGCTTCAGCCAGTACCGCCATAGTCAAGCGTTCATCATCCAAAGGAATCGCCGCTTTCACACCCACACTGACATCACCCAAACCATCTGTTTCAGACTTATTGCCTGCCACTTTCATTTGTTGCCAAGAGGGCCCAGCCCAACCCAATTGCAATTCGATGTTTTCAGCTAAACCTGTGCGCAATAACATATCTGCATTTAAGCTGGTGGTTTTGACTTTTTCACCATCAGCCGTGGTCGATTCAGCATAGTGCGCATTGGCCAAGCCCTGCTCCCAAGCCAACCGCCCCACAGGCGTAATCCCTGTCCCTATGCCCGAACCTGGGCGGTCAAAGGAAAAATCTGCAGCCATCACATTCATACTGAACCCAGCGGCTACACATAAACCTAAATGTTTTAATTGCATCATGATGATCTCGCTGTTTAAGCTAATTCTTTTGTCATTTTTGCACCATGCTGACGAAGCAACTCTAAAGTTTGCTTTTCTTCAGCCAATGCTTCGGCCCAATTAATTTCGTCAAACTCACAATCAAAGAATAAATCGCTAATTGAAGATAAAATAGTTAAGCCATCTTCATCTTTGGTGTTTGGATCAACTTTTTCATCCAATAAACGTTTGACCGCGGGCGCACATGCAGCACTTGCAGCATCCCAAAGTGGGCCATAAATTTCTTCTGTATCCCACAAATGCAAGTTTGCTTTGCCATGAATCAGTTGTTCTAAAATGTCTAAATGTACCGCTAGAGTCTGTTGTTTTTCTTGTTCTGACAGTGGTGCACCTGCTTCATACGCTTCGCAAATCGCTTCCCACCATTTGAATAAGCCATCTGACCAAACAGAAATCACAGGTCCTTTTTCAGGGTCGATAAAATTGAGACTTAACCCATCGGTCAATAGACGTTGAACTTGTTGAAGATCTAATTCTTCAAGTGCTTGCACGAAAGCTTGTTGTTGCGCGGTTAACATGGAGATGACGCTCTTCAATTCAGTTTATTCTATTATGCCGAATAAACGGGACATTTGTTATCCGTAATGTTGGATAAAAGTGAGTGCCCAGCATTAAAAAAGCCCCTGATTGAGGGGCTTTTTTTAAATTCGGTGAGGTTTAATCTTCCTCATCATCAACTAGGCCATCATCCTGATCTGCATATACAGGTTGGCCAGCACGTGGTTTATCATTTTTTTCAAAGGTATGTTCTAAACTACGTTTAAGGCGATCGATCGCACCATGAATCGCAGTATCGACATTATGACCTTTATGATTTACAACCACGGGTTTTAAACCTGCTGGACGCGCTTCAATCATACATTGAATGTCGTCATCTCCGCCTTTATGGCTATTGGCATCACTTAGATGCACTGAAAAGTGGGTAATGCGCTCACTGTGACGTTGAAATTCTTGATTCAGCTCTTCGCGTATATAACTAATTAAACGGTCACTATTTTGAATGTTTTTATCTGTACGGATTTCTATGTTCATAAAATAACATCCTCTCTCTTTCTTTATTCGACTCTTTTTTGTACGAAGATTTTTATCTCTTGGCACACTTGTAACTTACTGTTTTAACAGTATTCGACCATCTTCAATTGCTTTGGAATGTAACCTCCATCGATTGAATGATGAACACTTTTGAGTCTGCAGATCTGTGTCCTTCTCCTTTGAATATCGGGCCTAACTGAAAATTATGCAAGTGATATTTTTAAAAAAATATGAAAAGGATACTTATTGTGACAAGCCCTTACTTGCATGGCTAAAAACAGATGGATTCGATTCCATCTTCTCGCTATTCACATAACTTCATTGGCTAGAATGAACAAAAAAACCTGATGATTATGACAACTTCAATTACGGCAGGAATGACCGCAAACATCGATCATTCATTCTTTGCAAACATCCCCAAATAAGTGCAAACCCTGTTCCATTCTAGGATTTTCCCGAGCTGTATCATGTCGATATTGCTAAATTTATTATTCAATCACCTAACATTTTTTCCAAGAAGGTCCATATCAAATTAAGTGTCATGCCTGAAAGGCAACATTAAACCATTTGGTAAAAAAAGTATAAAAAATGGCTCATTTTGATATCTATTTTCCATGACGTTCGTCAAATTTGGCTTTATTTTTGCTTAATAATCGGTATCCTGTATCCGATTTTTTGGGGAAATATTCATGAAACTGACTCAAATTGCTGCTTTCGTAGCATTATCTTCTGCTGCGGCAATTTCTCAAGCTGCGCCGATTTGGCAAGACTTTAGCATCACTGGTTTATATGGTGAAAACTATGCTCATCCTGTAAATATGGATGACAACAACCAGCAAACGACTGCAACTGTAGAATATACTGCTAAGTTAAAATATGGTGATTTTTTCGGCTTTGCTGACCGTGCTCACAATGACTTTGAAAACAGCACATATTTCGAGCTTTCTCCTCGTTTAAGCTTAAGCGAAGTGACAGGGACTAAATTAGAAGCTGGTCCGATCAAAGATATTTTAATTGCAGGAACATGGGAAGCGAACAGCTCTAACTACCCAGGTGCAGACTTCAATAACTACCTCTATGGTATTGGTTTTGATCTTGCTATTCCTTATTTCCAATATGCTCAGCTTAACTTCTACAAAGCAGACAATGAAAAAGGGACTACTGATGACTACCAAATGACTGCTGCCTACGGTATCCCAGTTAAACTTGGCTCAGAAGATTTTCTTATTGACGGCTTCCTTGACTGGTCAACAGGTGAAAATGCAACTCATGCAAGTGAGTTAAACTGGACAACTCAATGGAAATGGAATGTAGGTAAACACATTTCTCCAGATACACGTCTTTATGTGGGTGTTGAGCACTCAGTTTGGAACAACAAATACGCCATCAAAGGTTTAGACCAAAATGACGTAAGTGCATTAATCAAATACCACTTCTAATTCACTTTTGTGAATATCCAAAAGCAAGACTTCTGTCTTGCTTTTTTTTATGCAAAAGCAGCATGATAACCCTCCCAACGCATACAACCTTGCCTTCATGTCTTTTCTCATTCGTTCAGCCACTGAACATGATCTACCCGAGATCCAAAATATTTATAATGCAGAAGTTTTACATGGCATGGCCACTTGGAATGAACATGCCTATGATTTAGCGCATTTCCAAAAACAACTACTACACTTTCAACAAAACCAATTTCCATTTTGCGTGGTGGAAGACCAAGAAACGCAGGCCATTGCAGGCTTTGCAGACTATGCCACCTTCCGTAATTTTTCAGGCTATCGTTATACCGTTGAGCACTCGATTTATATTTCACCCAACTATGCACGTCAGGGCTTAGGTCAACAGCTTTTAGCCTATTTGATTGAACAAGCAAAAATGCAGCACATGCATGTCATGGTTGCAGGAATTGACCACGCCAATCTGGCTTCAATTGCTTTACATGAAAAGTTTGGCTTTGTACAAACTGGCTATATGCCCCAAGTCGGACAGAAGTTTGGGCAATGGCGTGATCTGGTGTTGATGCAACTACTGTTAAATCAGTGAGGCCGGGACTAAATTGTCACTGGTTACGCTAATTACGGCATAGGTATGCTTGGCCGCATGTTCATAAAAGTTTCTCAGCTGAGCAAAGACTAAACTCAACTCGGCAAATTGCAATTCAATCGATTCAGTCTGGATGCCATGTTCCTGTTCTAAGCGTTTCAAACACGTGGTTTGCATATGTTTTTTAAAGTCATCGATATCCAGTTTTTCTAAAGCCTCTTGAACTTCAACCACACGCACCGCGGTGTTATAACGTACCTCTGTAAGTTGTTTTTGGCGCTCTGCCAAGTGATGCTCGGCTTGTACACTCAAAGCTAGTAATGAAGTGCCAGACTTAAAACTGCCTTGCAATAAGGTCTGTAAGATTTTCCAGTTTTTACCTAAAAGCAGATGTGACTCGATGTGCTCCGAATTCAGCACATCGTCGACAGAAATAGATTCTAAAATCAACGTTTCCAAAGCATTGGGCGGAATACTTAATAATAATGTGTCCATATGGCTGCTCTTATTGTTGTTGCTTTGCATTAGCTTAACGCGTCTAAAAGCACACTGCTCAAACAATTTGTATGAGTAATTTTTCATACAAAGTTAAAGACGACCAACCTTTACTTCCAACCCAAAGGCCGGCCAACACAGACTATAATTTACCCCTCCTAGCAAATGTATATATTGAGACTCAAACAATCGAATCCCTCAAGGGAGTTTTCGGTTTTGATTGGAGAGGACAGAACATCATTGTGATATTTTTCAGCTTGATGAAAAAATTCAAATTACACGTCTAGATCATCCCTAACCAAGTATTTATGCGTTAATATCTCATTTAATTATTCAAAATAATCAGAGGGATAAATGGCAAAATTTTTAAATACAAGTGGTACTAATTTTTTTCTTGAAGAACTCATCAAAAATGCAAAAGAACGCCTTATTTTAATTAGTCCTTATCTCCGTTTAAATGACCGAATTAAGGAATTACTCGAAGATAAAGATCGTCTCAAAATTGACATTCGTATTGTCTATGGAAAAAGTGATTTACACCCAGACGAAATTAAATGGATGCAAAAATTGGATTATGTTCGCGTTAGCTTTTGCAAAAACTTACATGCAAAATGCTATATCAATGAAAGTGAATGTATTATTTCAAGTCTAAACCTTTATGAGTTCAGCCAAGTCAATAACAATGAAATGGGGATCTTAGTCCGTAAGTATGAAGATAATGAAGTCTTCAAAGATGCTTATGAGGAAGCTCAAAGGATTATCCGTATTAGTGATGAAGTACGTATTACTCTAGATGAAGTAAAAGCTGAAGCTTCTCCAGTTTCAGAGATGAAAGAAAGCGAAGAAGAAATAATTTTTACCAAACTAACGACTGCAAAACTCGCAGCAAAAGTTGGAATTAAAACCCCAGACTTATTAGAAAAATTAGTCAATAAAGGCTATTTAAACCTTACAGAAAATGGAAAACATTTTCTTACCGATTCAGGAAAAGCTATTGGTGGTGAGTTCCGAACTGGTCAGTATGGTATTTATTTTTTATGGGATGAAAATACTGAGATTTAAAAACAATAAATCCCTCCAAACCTCCCTTTTAAAAGGGAGGCTTCCCCCTCTCCCTTTGGAAGAGGGGGAGAATAAAAAAGCTTAAATCGCTACCAATTCTCGAATACCTTTTGCAGGCATTTCACAGCCTGCCCCTTGCGCAATCACTTGTCCACGGGCCATGACGGTATATGCATCGGCCAGCTCCTCGGCAAAATCATAAAACTGCTCGACCAAAACCACCGCCATGTCGCCGCCATCCGCCAGTTTACGAATCACTCGACCAATGTCTTTGATAATAGAAGGTTGAATGCCTTCTGTAGGCTCATCCAAAATCAATACCCGAGGCTCTGATGCTAAAGCACGCGCAATCGCCAGTTGCTGCTGCTGCCCACCCGATAAATCCCCACCTCGGCGGTGCTTCATTTCATCTAAAATTGGGAAAATTTCATACAAATGCTCAGGTACTTTTCGGGTTTTCGCCCCCTTAAACTTGGCCATGCCAATCAGGATATTTTCTTCGACAGTTAAGGTTGAAAAAATATCACGCCCTTGCGGCACATAAGCCAAACCTACATGCACGCGTTGCTCGGGACTCATTTTCGAAATGTCCTTGCCATCAAGTAAAATCTGTCCGGACTTGATCGGTAAAATCCCCATTAAACATTTCAGTAAAGTGGTTTTCCCTACGCCATTCCGCCCCAGCACCACGGAGCACTCTCCCACAGGGGCCTGAAATGAAACATCTCTTAAAATATGACTGCCACCGTAAAATTGATTGACGTCTTTGACTTCTAACATGGTCGGCTCCTTAACGTCCTAAATATTTCTCAATCACATCCTCATTGGCCTGTACCTCAGCCAATGTACCTTCGGCTAAGATCGCCCCTTGAGCCAGTACCGTCACTTTTTCACTGATGGTGTCGATAAAGCTCATATCATGTTCAACCACCACCAAGGTGTGATTTTTCTTTAACTCTAAACATAGCTCAGCTGTTCGTTCCGTTTCGGCATCGGTCATACCGGCCACGGGTTCATCGAGTAGGATCAGCTTAGGACGTTGCATAAGCAACATGCCGATTTCCAACCATTGTTTTTGTCCATGTGACAACAGTCCCGCTGGTTTATGTACCCATTCTTCTAGGCGAATTTGCGCTAAGGACTCGTCCAAAGCCAACTGCGCATCTGGATCAAGTTTGCTAAAAAAGCTTTTCTTCACCCGCTTATCTTTGGGTGCAGCTAGTAGTAGGTTTTCCATCACTGTAAAGTTTTCAAATACCGTTGGTTTTTGAAATTTACGGCCAATGCCTGCTTCCGCAATTTGCTCGGTACTCATCTTGGCCAAATCATAGTTTTGCCCAAAAAAAGCAGAGCCTTCTGTCGGTCGGGTTTTTCCCGTAATCACATCCATTAGTGTGGTTTTACCTGCCCCATTGGGCCCAATGATGCAGCGTAGCTCCCCTTCTTGGATGTATAGCGATAAATCATTTAAGGCACGAAAAGCATCAAACCAAACACTAACTTTTTCCAAGTACAGTGCAATCCCATGACTGAAGTCAGCGCCTTGTTCTTTGGGACGTCCATAGCCGTCTGAAGCATGGCCACCATGAGGTTGGATCATTTCACTCATTCGCTACGCTCCTTTTTAAAACGGTCAAATAGACCAATGACACCTTTGGGTAAGAAAATGGTGACCACAATAAATAAAGCACCCAAGATCAATAACCATGCTTCTGGATAAGCCACGGTGAAATAGGTTTTTACGCCATTAATTAACCCTGCACCCAAAATTGGGCCAATCAAAGTCCCACGCCCACCCGCAGCCACCCATACCGCCATTTCAATCGAATTGACGGGGTTCATTTCACTCGGGTTAATAATGCCAGCCTGAGGCACATACAAGGCTCCTGCAATCCCTGCAATCACTGCGGACAGCACCCATGCAGAAAGCTTGTACCACAACGTGCGGTAACCCAAGTACTGCAAGCGGTTTTCACTATCCCGAATTGCCCCCAGCACACGACCGTAGGGTTTATTCATTAAATGACGCAGACCCACAAAGCACAGCATCAACACCAAAGCCGTTAAGGAACATAAGGTGGCACGCATGGGTGCAGAAGTGATGTCCATGCCTAAAATGGTCTTAAAGCCAGTAAACCCATTGTTTCCGCCAAAGCCTGTTTCATTGCGGAAAAACAATAGTGCCGCAGCAAATGTCATGGCCTGCGTAATAATCGAAAAATACACGCCTTTAATTTTGGAGCGAAAGGCAAAGAAACCAAAGATGAAGGCCACCACACCGGGCACCAACACCACCAAGGCCAAAGCCCATAAGAAATGATTGCTACCCACCCAATACCACGGCAGTTCAGTCCAGCTTAAAAACCGCATAAAGTCAGGCAGGCTGTCACCCGCTGTCTGACGCATCAGATACATACCAAACGCGTAGCCACCAAGGGCAAAGTACAAGCCATGGCCTAGGCTTAAAATGCCTGCATAACCCCAAACCAAGTCCAACGCCAAAGCCACCAAAGCCAAGCACATGATTTTGCCAATCAAGGTGACCCAATACGCAGAGAGATGAAAGGCTGAATCGACTGGTAGTAAATGTAACCAAGGCAGGATCAACATCACCGCAAAGCAGACCGCAATAGCGAGCGCACTATAAGGTTTATCGGAAAATAAAGAAGTGATTTTCATGCGCTTACTCCACAAAACGGCCTTTGATGGCAAACAAACCTTGTGGACGTTTTTGAATAAACAAAATCACAAGAACCAGTAGAATAATTTTTGCAAGAACAGCCCCCATCCCAATTTCAAGGACCGTACCGCTGATCCCTAAACCAAGTGCCGCCAGCACAGCTCCCCAAACTTGTCCAACACCACCCACAACAACAACCAAGAAAGCATCGATAATGTAGTTCTGACCCAAATCAGGCCCAACATTGCCCACCTGTGCTAAGGCACAGCCTGCTAGACCAGCCAGCCCAGAACCCAGCCCAAAGGCCAACATATCGATACGGCTAGAGCGAATACCGACAGCACGTGCCATTTGACGGTTTTGTGTTACGGCACGTACAAACAGACCAAAGCGGGTTTTATTGAGTAGGTAAACCAACAGCAGTAGCACCGCAACCGTAAACACAATAATGGCAATCCGGTTATACGGCAGCATCAAACTTGGACTCAGCGCTATCCCCCCCGATAACCAAGAAATATTCGAGACTTCAACATTTTGTGCGCCAAAAATCATCCGCACCAATTGCATCAAAATCAGACTGACCCCAAAAGTGGCCAACAAGGTTTCAAGCTGACGACCGTACAGTGGACGAATCACCGTCCGTTCAATCAACATGCCAATTAAGGCGCTCACCAAAAAGGCTGCAGGAATAGCTGCAATTAAATACCAATCGACATAACTACCTAAATAAGTCTTAAACAGGCTTTGCACCACATAGGTGGTATAGGCCCCAATCATAATCAACTCACCATGCGCCATATTAATCACACCAAGCAGGCCATAAGTGATGGCTAAACCGAGCGCTGCTAGCAGTAAAATACTGGCTGTACTGAAACCAGAAAATACATGCCCTGCCCATTCACTGACCTGAATCCGTGTTTTAATCTGACTTTTGGCATCCACCAACACGGCTTTAAGTTCTGGGTTCAAATTTGATTGAGTTAAAGCTTGCTCAACCAGTGCCAGCACCTCGGGACGATTGGAATCGGTAAGGACTTTAGCAGCCTGAATTTGGACTAAAACATCTGGACTTTCAAAGTCGAGGCGTGCTTTAAGCTGTGCCAAGCGCTGTTTAACTTTATTATTTTGTTCATGCAGATAGAGCTGATTAATCTGCGCAACATTCAGTTCAGACAGATTATTTTCTAAAATATCAATGGCTGCTAAACGTTGGGCAGATTCTTCAGATTTTAATTTGGCCTGTGCCTGCCCAAAGTTTAAGGCTTTACGTAAAGTGTTGACCAAAGTGACCTGAGACAAATCCCCCGGCCAAGTTTCAATCACTTGCTCATCGGGATAACGCAATAATTTTTCATTATTTTTTAAGATATACGTCGTGCCTGCACTATCCCGATACAGCTCATCACTGTCGATCAGTGCCACCAATCGATCAAATTCTTCAATCGTCCCCGGCCATTGGTTGAGCATGGCACGGCGCTCAGCAAACTCAGCTTTGACAAAACGTTGAATCGTATCATTTGATGCTGATACGCTTTGGGTCTGAGCAGAAAGTTGCGCCTCTTCAGCCCAAATACTGCTACTCACGAGCTGTGCCATTGCGCACAGCAGTGCAGCACAAAAAAATTTAAGATTCATAATATGACTTCCTTAAGCTTGCTTAAAACATCCCCCCATCGGGATGTGCTTACTGAAAAGCCCACAGCAATCGCAGCAGGCTCAACGCTTAAGACAATTATTTAGGAATGTACGGACTCCAAGGTTCCGCCTTAATCACATTTGGTGTTTTATAGACCACGTCAAACTGACCATCACCTCGAATTTCACCAATCATCACTGGTTTTTGTAGATGATGATTTTCAGCATCCATTTTTAAGGTATAGCCTGATGGTGCTTTGAACTCTTGACCAGCCATCGCAACGCGAACTTTATCAACATCAGTACTGCCTGCCTTTTCAACCGCTTGCTTCCACATATTAATGCCCACATAGGTGGCTTCCATCGGGTCATTGGTCACGATTTTGTCAGCATTCGGCAGTTTATATTCCACTGCATACTGCTTCATTTTATTGACAAATTCAGTATTGGTCGGGTTTTTCACCGACATGAAATAGTTCCAAGCAGCCAAATGTCCAACCAATGGTTTGGTATCAATACCACGGAGTTCTTCTTCACCCACAGAGAAAGCCATGACTGGAATATCCGAAGCTTTAATGCCTTGGTTGCCTAGCTCACGATAGAACGGTACGTTAGAATCACCATTGATGGTTGAAATGACCGCGGTTTTCTTACCTGCAGCAAATTTCTTCACATTACCAACAATGGTTTGATAGTTACTATGACCAAAGGGCGTGTACTCTTCCATGATGTCAGCATCGGCCACACCTTTGGACTTCAAAAACGCACGTAAGATTTTATTGGTGGTACGTGGGTAGACATAATCCGTACCGAGTAGAACAAAGCGCTCTGCTTTACCGCCCTCTTCGCTCATCAAATATTCCACCGCAGGAATCGCCTGTTGGTTCGGTGCGGCGCCTGTATAGAAAATATTTTTCGACTGCTCCTGCCCTTCATACTGCACGGGATAGAACAATAAACCATTCAACTCTTCTACCACAGGTAACACTGACTTACGCGATACCGATGTCCATGCGCCAAAAATTACTGCCACTTTATCTTGGGTAATGAGTTGTCGTGCTTTTTCAGCAAATAAAGGCCAATCAGATGCTGGGTCCACTACTACAGGTTCTAATTTTTTACCCAGCACCCCACCATTGGCATTAATTTCATTGATGGTCATCAAGGCCGTATCTTTGAGTGAGGTTTCAGAAATTGCCATGGTGCCTGAGAGCGAGTGCAAAATTCCGACTTTGATAGTGTCACCACTGCTCACTGCCGCTGCTGGCTCAGACGTTGCTGTTTCCGCTTTCTCCGCAGGTTTTGAACAACCTGTCAAAGTAATAGTCCCCATCATTGCAGTTGCAAGGAATGTTTTCGTGAGTAATTTTTGTTGGAACATCTTGATTTTCTCCAAACTTGAAACTTAGGGTGCATTTTGCAATGCATGATTGTTATTCGCGCTATGAGTGCCAATTCAATTTCTATGCCAAGCAGGGTTTTATGATGTAAAAATCATTGTAAAAATTTTAATTATTTTAATATTTATCAATTACTTATTAATTTTTAAATGCACTGCATTTTAGGTGGATTTGCGCCCAAATGGCTACTTTTCTGCATACAAACTTGTATACATCATGTGTTCCAAATCAATTCATTTCGCCTAATTCAATCGATTGATCTGAAAAATTGTGCACAGATTAAGCGCAATTTTATTGCCCATCTGCGCAGCAAAAAGCCCGCAATGTACGGGCTTTTTATTTTTAGATTAAAAGTGTTCAAATAACACAATTTATTCATTTAATGCAGAATCATATGCCTAGGTTGATTTAGTGATGTGTAATCTTCAAACCAATAATGTGGATCATTACCTTTCGTATATTTAACATTTTGTTCTTTATAATTTCCTTTAAACTTTTCAGCAAGGGTAACGTGTATTGAGCCTTGTTCAGGATAATCACAATGTGCATCACTGATTCGATTACCTAGTGCTAACTCATTGTCTAAAATTTTTTTCATCTGAGAATTTAATAAATTGGCATAATACAAAATTCTTTTTTTCCATTCGACACGCCCTGCTAAGCTTAAGGCATGTAGTGTTTCATCATCCACATCAGCTTCACGCATTTCCTGTAATTCTTCTTCATTCATGCCCATATCATTTCGTATATTTTCCGCTAAATGTTTTTCTTGATATTCCATTTTTATTCTCTTAAAGCCAATTTAGTTTTTAGTCATCATAATAGATAAGCCCACTTTACGCAGGCTTATCAATATATTAAACCACCAACTCGGCCAAGTTACCTTTCTGCTCTAACCATTCTTTACGGTCACTCGAACGTTTTTTTGCCAGCAATTTATCCAATAAACCTGCAGTAAAATGACTGTCATCCAAATCTAACTGCACCAAACGGCGTGTGTTTGGATCCAGCGTGGTTTCACGCAGTTGGCTGGCATTCATTTCACCCAAACCTTTAAATCGAGTAATTTGCGGGTTCTTGGTTTTGCATTTTTTCAACATGCTTTCAAGCTCGTCATCGTCCAAGGCATAGTGCACATCTTTTGCATCATCAATTCGATACAGCGGTGGCATCGCCACATACAGATGTCCTTCTTCAACCAAAATCGGAAAATGTTTCACAAACAAAGCACACAGCAACGTCGCAATGTGTAGACCATCTGAGTCAGCATCAGCCAAAATACAGATCTTGCCATAACGTAATTCGGATAAGTCATCCGACCCCGGATCGACCCCGATCGCAATGGCAATGTTATGCACTTCTTGCGAAGCCAAGACTTCATCAGAAGAGACTTCCCACGTATTTAAGATTTTTCCACGAATAGGCATGATCGCTTGGAAGTTTTTATCCCGCGCCTGCTTGGCTGAACCACCCGCAGAATCACCTTCCACAATGAACAGTTCAGACTCTTCTAGGGTATGTCCAACACAGTCTGACAATTTTCCGGGTAAAGTCGGCCCTGCCACAATTTTCTTACGTTCAACTTTTTTCGCAGCTTTCAGACGACGACCTGCTTTCGAGATCGCCATTTCCGCCAACTGCATGGCAATATCGGAGTTTTGGTTCAACCACAGCGCAAAAGCATCTTTGGCAATGTTTTGGACAATACTCGATGCTTCACGACTGGATAAACGCTCTTTGGTTTGGCCTGAAAACTGTGGCTCTTGGAACTTCAACGATAAAATATAGTTCACACCATCCCAAACGTCTTCAGCCGACAGCTTCATATTGCGTGGCAGCAAGTTACGCAGTTCACAAAACTCACGCATCGCATCGGTTACACCTGAGCGTAGGCCATTCACATGAGTCCCGCCCTGCGCCGTTGGAATCAAGTTCACATAGCTTTCTTGGACCAACTCTCCGCCATCGACATTCCAACAAATGGCAAATTCGGCACTGGCACGCTCGGCATCTCCTGTTGCCACAAAGGCTGGATGAGGCAGAATCTCACGATCCTCAATTTCATCCATCAAATAATCGACGAGGCCATTTTCAAATTGCCAAACGATTTTTTCGTCATTGATTTGGTCAACATAATTGATTTGCAAACCTGCCGCCAAAACGGCTTTGGCTTTTAAGTTGTGCTTCAGCGCTTTCAAGGCAAATTTCGGTGAATCAAAATATTTAGCTTCAGGCCAAAAGTGAACGGTGGTTCCTGTCGCACGCTTCGGAGCTTTGCCTTCTAACACCGTCAAGGGCGCAGTCGGTTCGCCCTGCTCAAAGGCCATTTGATAGAGGTTGCCTTGACGTTGAACCTCTACTTCGACTCGGCTAGATAAGGCATTTACCACGGAAATGCCTACGCCATGCAAACCACCTGAGAACTGGTAGTTGTCGGTACTGAATTTACCACCTGCATGCAGTTTGGTCAGGATGATCTCGATCCCGCTTTGACCATATTCAGGATGAATATCGACAGGCATACCACGACCATTGTCTTCGACTGAAAGCGAACCATCTTTATAAACGGTGACGGTAATTTTGTTGGCATGACCAGCCAGTGCCTCATCGACTGCATTATCAATAACCTCTTGCGCCAAATGGTTTGGGCGTGTGGTATCGGTATACATGCCGGGACGACGACGTACCGGATCTAAACCAGATAATACTTCAAGCGATTGAGCCGTATATTGAGACACGTTGTACTGTTTCCTTATTTTAAGCAGTCCGATAAAAACTGTAATGCCATCGGTATTTTGTCTGCGAAATCTTCCATCGCATGATTGCCTTGCGTTTCCGAGATCACGAGCGCTGCGCCATTATAATAGCGCTGTGCTTCACGATAATCCAAAACTTCATCGCCTTGTTGCAATAACACTAAAATTTTGTCTGCATCTTGCACAAATGGCAGTTCAATCTGTTCTAAATAGTCCAATTGCGCATCATCGAGCGTCCAATGTTCATTGACTCTATAGGGCAGTTGCGTCGCACCAAATATATCTCGGAACAAATGCCATGGTTGCATAGCTGGATTGATCAGCACAGCCGGTACTGCCAGCTTCGCGACCAGTTGTGTCGCATAAAACCCACCTAAGCTACTGCCTACCAGCACCACCTGATCCAACTCCTGAATCAAGGCGGCCAATTTTTCTAAGGCCAAATATGGCGGCATGTTCAAATCTGGCAAATGCACGTTCCACTGTGGACGAGATTCGCAATAGCGTTTCAGCAATTGACCTTTAATCGATAAAGAACTGCTTTGAAAGCCATGTAAATAAATAATATTCATGCTGTACATTTACTCTTCTACATCATTTTTATTGAACTCAAAAGAGATGGCATCAGCTGACTGTATTATTTTGTATGGATATAAAAATTGTCAGACAAAAAAATAAGGTCATCTGTGTATTCATCGCTATTGTAAAAGTTGTTCGAGATGAATTAGATAAGCTAGAGTGCTAAGAATTTATACCGTGATCGTTGAAAAAAATAAAGTCCCTGCCGACACAGCAACTCAAGGGTAGAAAAAATGCCAAGTTTAACGCCTCTGCACGAAACCTATTGTAAATGGGACCGTACTCCTCCCAGCCAAGCCGACCTGCTTGAAGGGATTGCTCAGTTGGTGACAAACCGCTTAGGCGATGTCGTCCATGATTTAATTCAGGCCATTCAACGTGAAATTTTAATCAGTTTATTTGGAATGAATGAAACCAGTTCCAAGAAGTTTCTGTCGACACGGTCAATTGAAAAAATTTACCAATTTTCCTTCAATACCCTGCAAAACTACGGTAGCTATTTATTGGCGCCAAGTTTGCGTCATATCATTGAAAAATTTCCAAATTTGCATCGCAAACCCTTAACACCAACCATGCATTATTTAGTCGGTGCAATCAACGGCGTTTTGGGCGACTATTTACTGAAATATCACAACCCTGTGGCGCTACCGATGGTATTTTATGATCATTACGGTGCTATCCAGCAAGGCGAGTTGTCTGGGCGCGTGGTGATTATGGTCCACGGTCTATGCATGAACCATTTGTACTGGAGCACGGCGCGTTATGGCGGTATAGGGGAAAAACTGCTGGCGCAACGTGCACAAAATACCATGCTATATCTCAACTACAACACGGGTCGTCGTATTTCAGCCAATGGGCGTAGCTTTGCCAACTCACTACAAGATTTACTCAACCGTAACCCACGGATTAGCTCAATCGATCTAATTGGACACAGTATGGGTGGACTGGTTTCACGCAGTGCGCTGTTCTACGGCAAACAAAATATGCAAAGCTGGATTCATGTGGTGGAAAACATAGTCTGTATTGGTTCTCCCCATCATGGTGCGGCTTTAGAACGTTTTGGCTTTCATTTGCAGGACAAACTGGGACGTTTCCCTTTTGTCAAAATTATTGGGCATATCGTCAACATTCGCAGTAATGGCATTTTAGACTTACGTCATGGCAGTGTGCGAGACGATGACTGGGAACATAATGAAGCGCGTATTGGTCATGTTGATGACAACCGTAAGCCAGCCCCTTTGCCCTCCCATATCAATACCTTCTTAGTGGCAGGTACGATTGAGTTTGAACATCGCAAATATCGTGCGCTCAATGTGATTGGGGATTACTTGGTCAGTGTGAAAAGTGCCTTAGGCGAGCATATGAATCCACGCTTTCAACTGAAAGTCCCCGATTCACATAAAGCCATTTTCTACGGCTTAAACCATTTTGAGCTACACACCCATGCCAGTGTTGCCGAACAAATCGTCAATTGGTTCTATCCAAATCCAACCGAAACGGAATATGGTCAAGTGCATGAATACATGATCGGGCTGGATGACTTAGAAGGCATTGCACTCACCTAAACCACTGATACATCCAATAAAAAAGCCAACATGACGTTGGCTTTTTTTATCTTTATTATTTTTTCTTCGCGTGGCTTGGATATTTACGCAACAGTTGCCACAGACTAATCAACGCCAGTGCCACAAAAAACACCAAAGACCACACAGGTAAAGACTGACCCAAGAAAGTCCAGTCTACCAGCGCACATTCACCTGAACCTGTTAAGACTTGTTCAAACACAGCACGCAGCGGCAACGTATCTAACCAATAATCCAAGCCTGGGCCACAGCTCGGCACTTGATCAGGCGGTAAGCTCTGTAACCAAACGTGACGTGCTGCCACACCGGCCGACCATAAGATCGAGAGGCTGCCTAAAAATGCATAAAAGCGTTTAAAACCATTCGATGCTGGGTTATGCAAAAAGGCAATCAGCGAAATAATCCCCAGTCCAATCAGCCCCACACGTTGGAACACACAGAGTGGACATGGGTTTAATTGTAGCGGGCCATGCTCTAAATACAAGGCAAAGGCCATCCCAATGATACTGGCTAAAACCAAAACACCACTCACGAAGCGATAACTCCATTGCATGGTCAATCCTCTTAATTTTTTATCTAAATTGCGCGAGATACTGTTCAAAACTCAGTTGACTGTCTTGCTCTAATTGCTGTTGTTGTTGCAGTGATTGCGTAGCTAAATCGTCAAAATAAGCCCATGTCTCTGCACTCAACTGATGACGCTCATAACTCGATGCATGTTGTGCAGCCATTTGGCTACCAAAGCCCCATGTCCCACCCGCTTCCAGAGTATCTTCGATCATCTGCGCCGACAAAGTATCATCAACTTCAGCGACTCTCTGTTGCATGACTGTCATCGCTTTACTATACAGTGTGGTGTCATAGCACTGATCTAACAGCACAACCAGTTCTTGCATCGCCTCTAAATGAGACTGACTCCATGCTTCAATCGGGAACGATTGCTCACCCACAACAATTGCAGCATTCGGTGCACGACCACGATTGACCACTTCCGCTTGGTTTTTCTCGATTTGATCTTGCTCTGCAGGTAATAAATCTGGGCTATCCAGCAGTAAGCAATACAGCGCCAATACTTCTAAGAAACCTGCGGTATCTTCATTGATCCCAATTGGGCTATACGGGTTCACATCCACCGCACGCAGTTCCACATAACCGACACCACGATTGCTCAGCGCTTGTGATGGCGTTTCACCTGCTAGCGGCACTTGCTTTGGACGCACCAAACTGTAGTACTCATTTTCAATTTGCAATACATGATCATTAATTTGAATCGGTTCGCCCTGCGCATCATTGAGGCCTAAGCGACTAAACGGTGCATAAGCGGTTTTGACTGCCTTTTGTAGGCCTTCGAGATAACCGTCGATATTGTTGTAATGAATTCCGAGCTGCTTTTGTGCTGAGTTTTGATAACCAAAACGTCCCATGCGCAAAGCAGTCGCATACGGTAAATACAAGGTCCCGCGTAGCAATGGCAACAGATGATGTTCACGCCCTGTCATAAAACACTGGCAGACCGATGGGCTTGCTCCGACCAAAAACATCACCAACGGTGTGAGACGAATAAAATTGCGGATCAAACCAAAATAGCGGTGACTACGATAGTCTTGTGCAGATAAGGCTTTTAGTGCTTCATCTGTTTCATGTTGTTGTAATTGTTCAAACAGTTGATCTGGAAAAGACAAGTTATAGTGTAAACCTGAAATGGTTTGCATACGACGACCATAACGTACCCCTAAACCATGACGGTATAAGGTCTTGAACTTCCCGATATTTGAGCTGCCATATTGGGCTAAGCGAATTTTATCGTCATTGTCATCCAACATACATGGCATCGACAGCGGCCAGAGCTTTTCACCATTTTCCAGATGACGATGCGCCACGCTATGAATGTCTTTTAAATAATGCAACGCCTCGCTAATGCTGGGCTGGGGTGGCGTAATAAACTCTAATAAAGCTTCTGAATAATCCGTCGTGATATGTGGATGAGTCAGCGCAGAACCCAAAGCTTGAGGGTGATCGGCTTGTGATAAAAAACCATCACTTTGCATGCGCAGACTTTCACGCTCAATCCCGCGTAACATCCCTTGCAAAAGTGATGAATTGACCCAAGTCGGTAACACAGCTGTAGATTTAGATGCGGGTTGACCCATTACAATCTCACTTTTTGGAAGAAACAATTACAACGACGAATAAAATAAAATCATCAGTTTATATCAGTATAACGTGATTTTAATTCGGCACATTACACCCAGTCCTATTTTCAAGTAAACCATCTGTTCTATTTTTTCGGAAAATATTTATCACAAAGTTACGCTATTAGACATGTCAAAAGTGTGATTGTATTGAAGAATAAATGCTAAAGAATTGTAAACTTTATGAATTATCACGAAATTTTAGATTTTTGGTTCGATCCCAAAAACCAAAACTGGTGGTTTAGCCAAAATGATGCATTCGATAAACTCATCGAAGAAAAATTTAAGACAATTCATCAACAAGCGGCGTATGCTGAGCTATGGTCTTGGCGCAGTAGTGCTGAAGGGCGTTTGGCTGAAATTATTGTGCTCGACCAACTGTCGAGAAACCTGTATCGGAACAGTCCTTTGGCCTTTGCTCAAGATGCCTTGGCCTTAGCTTTGTCGCAAGAAGCCATCACGCTACAACTGGATGCAGCGCTGCCACCCATACAACGTAGTTTTTTATATATGCCCTTTATGCATAGTGAATCAAAACTTATTCATCAATATGCTTTAAAATTATTCGAAGACTTAGGCAATCCGATTAACCTCGATTTTGAACAGCGTCACAAAGTGATTATCGAGCGTTTTGGACGCTATCCGCATCGGAACCAAGTCCTTGGCCGCAATTCAAGCCAAGAAGAACTGGATTTTTTGACTCGGCCCAACAGCCATTTTTAACTGTTCGGCTTCTCCCTCTGTGCTAAGGAGTCTATCTCATGAAGAAAATTTTAATCGCCTGTGCACTGGCGACGGGTCTGAGTTTAGTAGGTTGTGCCTCTACCCCCTCAAAGCCCTTAACCTTCGACCAGTTAGGTCGGTTTACTAATACGCCTTTAAACACCTCGACTTATCGCATCAGCTTCCAAGCTCGCCCAAATATGAGCTATGGCACGGCTGAAGAAATTACGCTGGTCAAAGCTGCGCAAACCACAGTGCAAAATGGTTATCGCTTCTTTAAAGTACTGAATGACCCGAGCAACCAAAACCAACCACCAAGGCAGGCCGTGGTGTATTCAAACCCAATGCCTTATTACCCATATGGTTATTATTCTCGCCATCCTGCCTTTTGGCCTGATCCGTTCTATGATGTCCCACGTGTAGTCGACATTGACCCCGTGCAAGTGTCATACAGCATTCAATGCTTTAAAGACCAAAAATCGGCACCAAGCGATGCCTTTGATGCCACGCTGATTTTAAAATCGCTGGGTGGAAAATACGGTTTGAGTCCAACCGGTGAAGTGCTCCCACCGCCTGAACCGAGCAGTCCAGCGTCGACCAGTAAATAAAGCATAGAGCCTGCCTATGAATGAACCTCAAGCCGTCCCATCGAGTCTGAAACGCAGCAAACGTTTTGCCACCATTGCCCTAATCACGGCAGTCGTGACATGGCTGCTGCTGATGGTCGTTGCCAAGTTTGTCCCCACAGACAAGGTTTGGATCATTCATATTTTAATGTTATCCGCCGAAGCAGGTGTAGTCGGCGGCTTGGCTGACTGGTATGCCATTACTGTGCTGTTCCGTAATCCCTTTGGGAAAATGCCAATTCCAAAGTTTTTACGCGATCACACCGAAATTATTCCCCGTAACAAAGACCGTATTGCAGAGTCTATGGGCCGCTTTGTACAAGAGAATTTTCTTTCTCCACAAGTGGTGGAAAAAAGCCTGCAAAGTACCGACCTGTCTTTGGCGGTTGGCCAATGGCTTGCCAACCCACAAAACAATCTGCAAGTCACCCAAGTCATTCAACAAACGGTGCCTAAAGTCTTTGAATTTGTGGGCCAAGAACAAATCGGACGCTTTATTCAAAGTAACAGCGTGCAGTGGGTGCGCAACACTCAAGTCAATCATTTGGCCAGTGAAATGCTGCGTGCAGTACTAGAAAATGATTTCCATCAAGATGTATTACAACGCGGACTCGACTTGGCGCATGATTGGATGACCCAACATCCTGAACAAAGTCGTGAGTTGACCCGAACCTTGTTCAAAGAACTCGGGGTTTGGAAACTGGCCAAAGGGGCCAGTTGGATTGGCATCGATGTGCAGCAAAGAACCATCGACTCACTCATTCAACGGGTCGAATCGATGTTGGCCGATCCTGAGCATCCGTGGCGTCAAAAGATTGAAGCGATAGGGCACGCGCTCATGCTCGAACTGGCAGACACAGACAGTAAAGCCAGCCAGCGTTTAAACCAAACCAAAGATGCCCTGCTAGATAGCCCACAAGTGCTGAATTTTATTAGCGGTGCAGTGGTCATTTTATGTGATGCCATTAAACAAGACCTACAAAAACCAGACTCTGGCATTGCTCACAACATCCGTGTATCCATTCAACAAATCGGGGAAAACATCATCTCGAATCAAGCCGTCAGAGACTTGCTTAATCAACGCCTCAGCGGCATTGCGGTCAATCTCAGTGACCAATACAGTGAAAAAGTCATTCGTTTTATCAGCGAACGTATTCACGAATGGGACTCCAGTGTGATGATTGACAAGATCGAAAATGAAGTCGGTGGCGACTTGCATATGATTCGGGTCAATGGTGTGGTGGTCGGTGCATTTATTGGCTTAGCACTGGGGATTATTCGCGCGGCAGTTGAACAACTCTTATAAAAGCAATCCACAAAAATGCATGCTTCACCCCTGCCCTACATGCAAAATTTGCATAAGTAAAAGGGGATGAATATGCTATTTTGGGCTGATATTTAGACACTTTTAAGCATTCATGATTCAGTTGCCTTCATCTAAACTGCCTGCACAAGGCGTCACTATTTTCAGTACCATGACTGCCATGGCACAGCGCTTAAATGCCCTAAATCTATCCCAAGGTTTTCCAGACTTCGAAGCTCCTGCTGAACTGCTGGAAGCTTTAGCACAGGCAACTCAAAGTGGTTTCAATCAGTATGCTCCGGGCGATGGGGTCTGGTTGTTACGCGAGCAACTGGCGCAGCAATTTGCACAACGCGATCAGATTCAGCTTGACCCGATGACTGAAATTACCATCACCCCAGGTGCAACGATTGGCCTTTTTGCCACCATTCAAGCCGTAGTCCATGCGGATGATGAAGTCATCATTTTCGACCCCAGTTATGACAGCTATGCGCCAAGTGTGGCTTTGGTTGGGGGCAAAGCCATTCATATTGCGCTCCAAGCACCGCATTTTTCGGTCGATTGGGAGCAGGTCAAATCAGCCATCACGGCCAAAACCAAACTGATCATTATCAACACGCCACATAACCCGAGTGGTGCCATTTGGAGCAAGCAAGATTGGCTCACCCTGATTGAACTGATTCGCGACAGCAATATTTTAGTCCTGTCTGATGAAGTCTATGAACATCTGGTATTTGATGGCCAACGTCACTATTCCGCGCTGTCTTTTCCTGAACTGCGTGAACGCAGTGTGGTGGTGGGTTCCTTTGGCAAAACTTTTCATGTGACGGGCTGGAAAACGGGCTACTGCGTTGCTACACCTGCGCTGATGCAACTGTTCCGTCAGGTCTATCAGTTTGCCAACTTCTGCGGAGTGACCCCTGTACAACTGGCGTTAGCCAATTATATGCAGCAACATCCTGAGCATATTCAAAACTTAGCGGGCTTTTATCAAGCAAAACGCGATCGTTTTATTGAGGGTTTAACTGGTTCACGCTTTCAATGGTTGCCTTCGCAAGGCACTTACTTTCAAAATGTCGACTACAGCCACATTCGTCCCGATTTAAACGATGTTGAATTTTGCCGCTTTCTGGCAGAGCAGCATGGCATTGTTGGCATTCCTGTTTCGGTGTTTTATCAGCAGGTGCCAGAAGCACTACGCATGATTCGTTTTTGCTTTGCCAAGACCGATCAAACCTTGGCTCAGGCAGCTGAAATTTTGCAAAGCGTATAAATTTTTTTCAGCTTTGCTTTTGCACAAGAACAGGCTTCGCTTACTGAAATACATCGGCTTTTCAACACTGAACTATGCTAGGGTAAGCCTTAGAAATGTAATAAAAATAACCTCAGGATGACTTATGTCAGCACATGCCCCATTGGTGCAACAACAAAAGCTATGGAAAGCCTTTTTTATTTTCCTGATGCCTTTGATTGCCACCAATATTCTGCAAAATCTGTCGGGTACAATTAATACCATCTTTGTCGGACAGATGATGGGTGTGCAGGCGATTGCAGCGGTTGCAGTGTTCTTCCCCATCCTATTTTGCTTAATGGCCTTCGTAATTGGGCTATCTGCGGGTTCTACCGTCTTGGTTGGTCAAGCATGGGGCGCACAAAATATTGAAAAAGTCCGTGCGGTAGTCGGCTCCACTATTTTTATGACCCTCATTGGTGGCAGCTTTATTGCATTTTTAGGGGTGATTTTTGCGCGACCAATTTTATCGGCTTTAGGTATCGATGAAGACGTCATGCATCTCTCGTTACCTTATGTGCAATGGATGTTGGCAGGTAGCCCTTTACTGTTTGTATATATTATTTATACCTCAATTTTACGCGGTGTCGGAGACAGCACGACACCACTGATTGCCTCTGGCATGACCATCTTAATTGGATTCTGTGTCACGCCAGTTCTGATTGCTGGTTATTTCGGCTTTCCAAAACTGGGGATTGTTGCGCCTGCTATTGCGACCATTTTAGGCTTTGTTTCCGTGCTGACCTTTTTGTATTTCTATTTGAACTATAAACAGCACCCACTCAGACTCGATGCACAACTGCTACGTCATATTCGCTTTGACCGCCAGCTGAGTAAAATCATTCTGCGCTTAGGGGTTCCAACAGGCATTCAAATGATCACCACCTCGGTTGCGGGTCTTGTGATTGTGGGCCTAGTCAACCGCCATGGGGCCGATGCGACCGCAGCCTATGGTGCGGTCAATCAGGTTCTGAATTATATTCAATTCCCCGCCCTGTCGATTGCCATTGCTGCATCGATTTTTGGTGCACAAGCCATTGGCGCAGGCAAGTCCGAGTTATTGGCCAAAGTCACACGTACCGCGCTCGGCATGAACATTATCATTACGGGCTCTTTGGTGGTTTTGGCCTACCTCTTCTCCAAATACCTCATGGCACTTTTTATCACGGACCATGCAGTCGTTGAGCTGGGGCAGCAGCTGTTATTTATTGTGCTGTGGTCCATTTTATTCTTTGGTGCCAGTGCCATTTTTGCCTCCATTATGCGGGCCAGTGGTACAGTCACCATGCCCATGATCATCAATATCATTGCGATTATTGCGATTGAAGTGCCCTGTGCCTACTTATTTAGTGAATGGTGGGGACTGCAAGGGATTTGGTATGCTTATGCTCTGGCCTTTGTCAGCTTATGCATCATGCAAGGACTTTATTATCAATTTGTTTGGAAGAAAAAGACCATTGAAACGCTCATTTAAAGCTAAATAGATATTTGATAGAAGACGTTTTTGATCACAACACTCTTTAAAATTAAGCATAAAAAAACCCGCCAAGGCGGTTTTTTTACATCACGACATTAAGACTTTCTTTGGCTTAATTTGGTCGCAAAAGCCGTCACTTTTTGGTAGCCCGTTGGTAAGATGCGCTGAATCAAATCTAGCGTTTTAGCATCATTGCCAATCAATAAACGACGCTTGTCTTTTTGTACCGCCTCTAAAATTTGACGCGCTGCTTCTTCAGGTGGACAGCGTAATAATTTATCAAAGGTTTGCGCAGACTTCTCAGGGTTCATCCCGATGCTACGCAAGCTGTCATTCACTTTGGCAGCATTGGCAATATTGGTTCGAATCCCACCCGGATGCACGCACAATGCGCTCACGCCAGAGTTTTCCATATCTAACTCTTGGCGTAATGACTCGGTAAAGCCACGCACCGCAAACTTAGTGGCATTGTAAGCAGATTGAGTCGGTTGAGCGGTCAGACCAAATAGACTGGAAATATTGATGATATGTCCATCGCCTGTCTTTTTAATATAAGGCAAAAACTCTTTGGTGCCATAGACCACACCCCAGAAATTAATCCCCACGATCCATTCCAGCTCTTCATAGGATGCACCTTCTACGGTTGAACCCAAAGCAACGCCAGCATTATTAAAAATCATATTCACAGAACCATGATTTTGTACGGTTTCTTCAGCCCATGTTTGCATTGCTAAACGGTCTGAGACGTCTAATTTTTTCGTGGTGACACGTACATTGGTGCCTTGTAGCAGTTCAACTGTTTTCGCCAACCCTTGTTCATTGACATCACTCAATGACACATGACAGCCCGCCTTGACCAATAAAAGTGCCAATTGTTGGCCAATACCCGATCCTGCACCTGTAATTGCCGCAACTTTATTTTTAAAATTCTTCATGAGATTGTGGTTGTCCTTTATCTTTGTACATCGACTGTAGATGCTTTTTTTATAATTGACAATATCAATTGTCATAAATTTAATAGCCAAAAGTGTAAAGTCTATGAAAACCAGCTAGAGATTAAAGCCTACGCATAGGTAGAGTCGTGGTTTATTGCTAAACTATGCAAAACCTTGGCTTTCAAATAAGGCGATGAAATCTAATGACGGCATCTGAAGCAGTACAACAAAACAGCGATAACAATAAAACCAAAGAAAGACAATTCAAGGGCTTATCGCTTTCTGAGCGTAAACAGCTGCGTCGTGAAAAACTGATTGAAGCAGGAATTGAAGCCTACGGCACTCACGGCTTTTTTGCCGTGACGGTGAAAGATATTTGTAATGAAGCCAAACTTACTGAACGTTATTTTTATGAGTCGTTTAAAAAAAGTGAGCAACTGTTTCAAACCATTTTTTTAAAGCTGATCGATGAGTTACAGCACAATGTCATGCAAGCCATCATGCAAGCCTCATCTGATCCACATAAAATGATTGATGCTGGACTACGTGCTTTACTCACCACACTAAAAGACAATCCCCGCATGGCGCGTATTATTTATATCGATGCGATGTTGGTCCAAGAATTACATAACCAAGCCACTATTCATGAAACCATGACCCGTTTTGACCGGATGATTCAAGCCTTTGTGATGCTAATGATGCCGCAAATTAACCGCTCCGAACGAGAAATTTCGCTGGTCGCCACAGGCCTCAATGGCTATGTTACGCAAATTGCGATCCGTTGGGTGGTCAGTGGGTTTAAACAATCCTTTGAAGAAGTGTTAACCTCCAGCCGTATTGTGTTTATTTCACTCCTAGAAACCTTTTCAGACCCGAATACACGGTTAAAATTGGATGTCTAAGGCTTTTCAGTTGGATGCAATCGGCATTTCCGAATGCAATTTAGATTAAACTTCCATTAATTTTGAATCCTAATATGACGATTTTTTGTCACATTTTTTTGCAAATTTCATCAATCGTCTGTTTTTTGCAATGATACTGTCATAATTAATCTTTGTAATAAGCCTGTCATAAAATTAAAACGGCCTGCCGTTACCTACAATAGGATATTGCGTTGTGAAAGATGACTACATTTTAATCGTCGATGATGAACTTCCCATTCGAGAAATGATTCACACCTCGTTGGATATGGCAGGCTTTCAATGCTTACAAGCAGAAGATGCAAAACAAGCCCACCAAATGATTGTGGATCAGCGTCCTGCTTTGATCTTGCTCGACTGGATGATGCCCGGTGGTGTGAGTGGTGTAGACTTATGTCGCCGTCTCAAGCGCGATGAAAATCTCTCTGAAATTCCAGTGATTATGCTCACGGCACGTGGTGAAGAAGACCATAAAGTACAAGGTCTGGACGCTGGTGCAGATGACTACATGACCAAACCGTTTTCGACCCGTGAATTGGTTTCACGCATTAAAGCCGTTTTACGCCGCGCTAACGCACTCAGTGGTGAAAAATCAATTGATGCCAATGGCTTAATCTTAGACCCTGTCAGCCAACGGGTAAGCTTTGGCAATAATTTCCTCGACATGGGGCCAACTGAGTATCGTTTACTGGCCTTCTTCATGACTCATCCTGAACGTGCCTACACCCGTGCACAACTTCTTGACCAAGTCTGGGGCGGAAACGTGTATATTGAAGACCGTACCATCGACGTGCATATTCGCCGTTTACGTAAAGTGCTTGAGCCTTATGCTGCGGATCGCTTTGTGCAAACAGTTCGGGGTACAGGCTATCGATTCTCTACACGTGCGGATATCGCCCTAGGTTAATTTTGTTTTATGTATGAACCCTACCCGGTCCCTGAACTTGCGCGCGAGCATAAAAAAACGCGATACAGCAGTTTATGGGGCTTTGCCAAACAGGACTTACGTCTCCTTGCCTTTTTCTTGCTGATTGCAAGCTTGATTGGCTTTGGCGTCGGTTATTTTTGGACGTGTATCTCCTTTGCTTTTGCCGTTTTTTTCATTCTGCAAATGCGCTCTTTGTATTTGGTCAATGACTGGATTTCCAATCGTCCCTACGAAGTTCCACCCAACCTTGGGGGCATTTGGGGAGCATTATTGTTCAATGTCTATCGGGCACAGCGCCAAGAACGGATTGTACAAGCGGAAATGGTCGGGTTGATTGATCGGGCGCAGTCATCATTGGTCGCTTTGCAAGAAGCCGTGGTGCTGATCGATGACATGCAACAAATTGAATGGTGGAACCCTGCCGCAGAACGGTTATTAGGCATCGAACAAAATGACCGTGGCCGTAATATTTTGACTTTATTACGCCAACCGAGTTTTGTGGATTATTACAATAATATTGATGCGGCACCAGATGGCTTAAAAATGAAGTCATCCAGTTTTGATGAACATTATGTTCAAGTCAAAATGACCCGATTTGGTGGAGAAAGTCGCTTACTGGTCGCCTATGACGTGACCCGTATGCATAATCTCGAACAAATGCGTAAAGACTTTGTTGATAATATTTCACATGAACTACGTACACCACTGACGGTACTCAGTGGTTATATTGAAACCTTTACAGACCAAGAAGACCTCAACCCACGTTGGAAGCGGGCCTTTGACCAAATGCAAGCACAGGCCAAACGCATGAATGCCTTGGTGAATGATTTGCTCTTACTGTCACGCCTAGAAAATGACAAGCAAATTGCTAAAAATCAAATCATTGACATGCCTAGCTTAATGAACCAACTTTATGACGATGCACATGCCTATAATATTGATTATGGGCATACGCTCAATCTCGACATTGACAGTCACTGCGACTTAATCGGTTCAGATATGGAATTAGCCAGTGCTTTTAGTAACCTGATTACCAATGCCATCAAATACACGCCGAAAGGCGGAACGGTGACCATGGGTTGGCATGACAATGGTGAACAGGCTTATTTTACCGTGGAAGATACTGGTATCGGTATTGATCCTAAGCACTTGCCCCGTTTAACCGAACGCTTCTACCGTGTTGACAGCGCGCGCAGTCGACAAACGGGTGGCACAGGCTTAGGGTTAGCAATTGTGAAACATGTGTTAATGCAACACCAAGCTCATTTAGAAATTGAATCCAAAGAAAATCAAGGCTCTATTTTTAAAGTGATTTTCCCCAAAGAACGCACCTATAATCCTGAATAAGCCTCTTTCTTCAAAAGCATGAAAAAAGCACCGATATCGGTGCTTTTTTTGTCTCTCACCGTCCGTTTAACAAGGACGGTGACCTAGAGCTGACACGATTAAACTGTATGTCCCATCGCTTCACCCATCACCACAGTCGAGTTGGCTTTAAAGGCTGCATCCCACGTCATTTTGTCTTTTTCAAACAGTACCACAGCGGTTGAGCCTAGGTAGAAACGACCGAGTTCAGCACCTTTGTCCAAGAACAAGTCATGCTGATTTAGCTCTAAACGGCCAGTAGGCTTCACTTTTCCTGTCGCAACAGTTTCAATCCCCGCCACAATCATGGCGCCAACGAGAACCACGGCCATACGGCCGATTTCCGTATCAAATAAACAAACCATACGTTCATTGCGGGCAAACAGGCCTGGAATGTTTTCAGCAGTGGTTTGATTGACCGAGAACAATTCACCCGGCACATATAAGGTTTCCGTCAATGTGCCTGCAAATGGCATATGCACACGGTGATAATCTTTAGGCGATAAATACACCGTTGCAAACTGACCATTTTTAAACGGTTCAGCCAACTGCGGATCTGCAATTAAATTATCAACGGTGAATTTTTGCCCTTTGGCTTGGAAAATATCCCCTTCCACAATGGGACCCAACTGTGAAATCGCACCGTCCGCAGGCGATACAATACTGGTCGCATCGGTATCAATATCACGCACACCCTCTTTTAATGCACGGGTAAAGAATTCATTAAAGGACTTGAATTTCAGTGCATTACTCTGCTCAGCAATCGACATATCAATGCCGTACTGCGCTTTAAACGCAGTGATGACCGCATTTTTCACAATCGGATTTTCGCTGGCTGCGACTCTGCCCACGACACGTGATAACTGATGTTGGGGTACAACACGTTGAGCTTGAATGAAAATTTGTTTTTTTAAGCGTGATGTGAGGCTCAAGACGGCATCTCTCCGGTAATGATAGGACTGTCGAGGCGGTTGCCCCATTCACTCCACGCACCGTCATACGCCTGAATATTCCAACCCAATAAACGACCTAAAATATAAGCCAGTCCTGAACGGTGATGTGACTGACAGTACACCACCACAGGTTCATTTAAGTTAAAACCCAATTGTTCTAAGCGTTGCTGCGTGCGTTCTAAAGGGTGCAATCTTAAATGATTTTCACGGTTAAGGGCAGTACTCCATTCAAAATGTAGTGCATTTGGAATGTGACCGCCGCGTCGCGCTGCAAGACGCAGGCCGGTATATTCGTCTTCTGTGCGGCAGTCCCAGAGTTGGACTTGGCTGCTTTGAACTTTCTCTAATAACTCAGCATATTCAATTCGATACTGCTGTATTTTGGCTTGGTCGACCTGTACCAAGGCGCTGACAGGTTCAAACTGTTCCACTTCAGAAGTGGTTGGAAGTCCTGCTGCAAGCCATGCATGAATTCCACCATTCAGCAGACTGGTATTTTCAAAACCTAAGCAGTGTAAATTCCAAATCAAACGCCCCGCCCAAGCGCCACCTTCATCATCATAGACCACGACATGATGCTCGGGTGAAATATTCAAATAACGAATCAGCTCTTGTAAACCTTCTACATCAGGAAGTAGGCCGGTGGCTTGTTCATCTTGGCGCACCAAAAATTTTGGCTTTAAATGTAAAGCATGTGGAATATGCAATTGGTCATAGACTGAAGCTCGACTTAAATCGACGATGCGTAATTTGTCATTACCTAAATGCGGAACCAACTGCTCTGCGTCTATCAACAAACCAAAATCAAAGGCAGAATGTGTCATATTATTTCGTATATTTTCAGATTATGCTTTGATCTTAGCACAACTCATTTTTACAATTATTCTGATTTTTTGCATTCTTTTAGCAGAATTATAGATATCACTATTCATCAATTTTTTAATACAACCATGCCAGAACGGATTCTGGCATGGTATATATTTTGGATTAATTGGCTTCTGCTTCAGCAATCTCAAAAACCTGACGTAAATACGCTAAAAAGGTGTCGTTATCCGTCATCGTTTTACCCGGACTGTCCGAGATTTTCGCAACCGACTGGCCATTACACTCGACCAGTTTAAGCACAATATTTAATGGCGTTTGCCCCATATCATTGGTCAAATTGGTACCAATTCCGAAACTGACTTGGAAACGGTCTTTGAAATAGTTGTGCAGATCCCACGCTTTCTCTAAATTCAGTCCATCACTAAACGTGAGCATTTTGGTTTTACTGTCAATTTTCAACTTTTTATAGTGAGCATAGGCCTTATCGCCCCATTCATACGGGTCACCACTGTCATGGCGCAAGCCATCGAACAATTTGGCAAAGTACAAGTCAAAATCACGCAGGAATGCATCCATCCCCACCACATCCGTCAAAGCAATACCTAAATCACCACGGTACTCTTGTACCCAAGTTTCCAGTGCTGATTTTTGGAAATTACGTAAACGTACATCCAACGCTTGGAATGCTTGTAGGAATTCATGCGCCATGGTCCCAATCGGGGTTAGACCCAATTGCTTCGCAATTAAAACATTACTGGTACCACGGAAAATATGCGGTGCAGCTTGATTAAACACCTCAATCACATGTTTTTGCCACGCCAAACTATAGCGGCGGCGCGTACCAAAATCAGAAACTAAAAATGGGGGATCATTTGGCGTTTGCGATGTTTCATAGTGTTTTAATAAGGCCACTTTGGCCTGTAGTCGACGTTCACCTTCAGCCATCACCTCATCAGTTCGAATACGACGGAAATACAACTCATTGACGATGGCAAGCACAAAGATCTCAAACATCATGGCTTGAACCATCGGCCCTTCAATTCGAATGTCTAAACGGCCTTGGTGATCGATACTGGCCACAATAAAACGGCGTTTGAGCTGAAATAACTCTAAATAATCGACAAAATCACTTTTGATAAAGCGCAAACCACGCAGGTATTGCAGCTCATCGTCTTGAAAACGTAATTGGCAGAGCAAATCTAATTGGTGATTTAAATCATCGAGAATGTCGACCAAAGGATAGACCGTGTCATCCAAATTGCGACAACGGAACTGGTACACACTATGCGCTTGGGGAAACTTATGCAGGACCACCTGTAGCATCGTAAATTTGTACAGATCAGTATCTAATAAGGATTGGATGATGGCAGACATATCATTTTCGGTTTTTAGCAGCTTATTGCATTAAAGCACATTTTTTTAAACTGCATAGCCATGTTTTGGTAATTCGGTCTTGCTATTCGACCAATTACTCAGTACATCTCTTGTTTCTCTATATTCAGAATTCAAGTGTTGATGTCTTTGTTGCTATCGCGCTTGGCTTATGCTCTTTTCCTCAAACATTGCTGTAAATATCAACGCAACGACCTTGTTTTTTCAATCGATATCTCTCCTGTGCTGCACTTGGTTTGCTACAATTTCAGTCTGCACAATCAAATGGTAGATAAAATCAGTCATGCGGGCCTTATTACAACGCGTTCTCGAAGCCAAAGTGGTGGTCGATGGTGAAACCACAGGCGAAATTCAACACGGTATCTTGGTTTTCTTAGGTCTTGGGAAAGAAGACACTTTAGACAAAGGCAAAAAACTGATCGATAAAATTTTAAAGTATCGTTTTTTTGACGACGAACAAGGCAAAATGGGCTGGAATGTCAGTCAAGCTGGTGGGAGTATTCTTCTGGTTTCTCAGTTCACCTTAATGGCGCAAACCCAAAAAGGCTTACGCCCTGACTTTGGACCGGCCATGCCACCGGATGATGCCGAGGCCTTATACGAACAACTGGTTGAGTATGCCCAGACCCAGTTTGAGCATGTGCAAACCGGTATTTTTGCTGCCGATATGAAAGTACATTTGGTCAATGATGGACCCGTGACTTTCAATTTAGAAGTCGAATAAAAACACCATGCATAAAAAAGCCCTCGATAGAGGGCTTTTTCGATTTCATCGCGCTCAATCTTCCTTTTATAAAGGAGACGGAATCGAGAAGTTTAAAAAATCTTTTTACTTACCGGTTTTTTCTTTCAAAAATGCATGAGCGGCTTTAATTTTTGCTTTCACAGGCTTTGGTAACTTTGGTGGAACCAATTTTGCAACTTGGTTAAACCAAACCAAGAGACCAAAATCTCCTTCCATTTTAATGCTGCCGCTTTGCATGCCCGTCATAAATGCGGTTGGGTCACCTTTAATTAAAGTTTTCACGCCCTGCTCACTGTCCGCAAACTGTAAAATAAAATCGGCTTTTTCAGCATCACCTGAAACGGTATCAATCTGACCATTATTCACAATAATTTGGCGTGCCATACCCAGATCCGTACCAATTTGAATACGGAACTGACGTTCATGAACTAATTCAATAAATTTTGGACTGGTACGCGCCAGCTGTTTCATACGAAGTGCCAAACCAGTAACCATTAAATCCAGCGGATCCGTGCTGACATCAACCAATGGAAGTTTAACCACAGGAATTGAAGATAGTTTCATGACATGAAAGCCTATTGTAATTGTTGATAAATTGACTGTTTTCAATGCTACCACAAGTTGCCATTTTTACCGCTAGGCTTTGTATAACAATCATGTAAGAACGTAAAAAAGATGCTCTAGGCATCTTCTTTTACGGTATGAGGTTATGACTTAGCGGCTAGAACACTGCTGTTGGTCATCTTCATATACAGGTGTATGTTCAATACAACGGCGCTGCGCCAGTGCACGTTCTGCGCGACGGTCTTCACGTAGAAGCAACATCGTCACAATAAGCATCGCTGAAGTTAAAGCAGTTAAGTAGCTATAAGTGATCGGCATTTCAAACACTGCTTGCACACCTAGGCGAATGACTTCCAAGATTCCCCAAAACACCATACCCGCCACCATAAAACTCAACCAGCGACGATAAGGCGAAAAGAAAACAGCAATTAACGCAGCGGCGACTAAACTTAAGCCAACGATGGTTGCTAAATTCGCTGTTACCATAAAAACCTCCGTCTAAGATAAATTCAGGCAACTGGTACACTGTACTGAACTCATCCCCGATACCGTTTAAAATTAATGGATTGTGTAGCTTTCAAACTCTATGCATGCATTATGAGCAGTTTTGAAAAGAAAAAAAGGCTTGTATTTTTAGAATGCGACATACCTTGTCGCCATATTATATTGTCATTACATTTTTTTAGATTTGAACTTTTCCAAAACAAAGACGCGCTCAGTCTTGGCGTGTCATTACAAAATAAAACCCGTATTTTCAGCGCTTAAAAATATTTTTTCCAATTCTGTTGATCGTTGTTTTTATCGACATTTTTCACTGACCGCTCATCGTTTTTCGCTTAAATTTGCAACAAAAAAACGCAGCTCAAAGGCTGCGTTTTTGATAACACCGAGATGCTTTAAGCACGATTTAAATCTTTATCGTGCACACCCAATAAATACAACACCCCATCTAAGCCGACACTTGAAATGGCTTGATTGGCGTTTTGTCTCACCAGCGGTTTCGCACGGAAAGCTACACCTAAGCCAGCAATCGACAGCATCGGTAAATCGTTCGCACCATCGCCCACCGCAATCGCTTGCTCAAGAGAAATGCCCATCTTATCGGCTAACTCACGTAATAATAATGCCTTACGTGCACCATCGACGATGTGACCTTTAACTTCGCCCGTCACCACGCCATTTTCAACGTCTAAGACATTGGCATGAACTTCATCGATGCCAAGTTTGGCTTGTAGATACTCTGCAAAGTACTGGAAACCACCCGACAAAATAGCCGTGCGGTAGCCCAACGCTTTTAAAGTCGAAATTAAGCGTTCAGCACCTTCTGTAACGGTCAGACGTTCTGCAATTTTAGGTAGGACAGAGGCGTCCATCCCTTTGAGTAGTGCGACACGTGCACGGAAGCTTTGTTGAAAATCTAGCTCACCCTGCATTGCACGTTCCGTAATTTCAGCGACTTGTGCGCCGACACCCGCTTCAATCGCCAACTCATCAATCACTTCTTGCTCGATTAAGGTCGAGTCCATATCAAAACAGACCAAACGTCGGTTACGGCGGTAGGCATTGTCTTCTTGAACCGCGACATCGACATTCAACTCATGTGATAAGCGTAAGCAAGCCGCACGCATCGCTGCAGCATCCAGCATTTGTCCGCTTAAACCAAATTGGACACAAGCGCGCTTTGGCCCATCCAATTCGCCATTTAAGACTGGACGACCAGACAGACGGGTCACGGTTTCGATGTTGAAACCTTGGTTGGATACAATATTTGTAACTGCTTGTAAGTGAGACGCCTCAAGCTCTGGTGCCAAAGCCGTGACGATATAACGCGTCCGCCCACCTTCACTCACCCACTGGTCATATTCAGTTGTAGTGATTGGTTTAAAACGTACAGTTAAACCAATATCATGTGCTAAAATTAGAATTTCCTTCATCGCCAAAGCTGTTGCGGTTTGGTCGTCTGAAGAAATAACAATACCTAAGGTCAATTGGTTATGAATAACTGCTTGTCCGACATCTAAAATTTGTAATGAATGAGTGGACAATACCTGCATTAATCGAGTGAACTGATTCGGCTGGTCTGGTCCTAAAAATGAAATAAGAATGATTTCTCGCATGAATTGACTCGGGTCTGAGCTACGACTATTGTTAGAATCATAATCGAAATTGAATATATTTTCTTTGGAAGTTTACGTTGAATGCGCCTAGACAAGGGCTATTTGCTAGCCTATTAATTGTAAGTTTTGCTTTACATACCTTTTTATTGGTATTGGCAACGACTCATCAACTGAATGAAAACCGTGCCAACCAAGGCCAACTGATGACCTCTCAATTGGTTACAGACAGTCTTGCAGAGCTGGAACCTGCCAACACGGTTTCACTTGCGCTTTTGGTCGATCGCTATGCGACCAATCCAAGCGTAGCTTCCATTCGGATTTTGGATGCCAATAATCAAGTACTAGCGACAGGTGGCCAAGTTCGAACTCGTGATGGCGAAGTGTTTGTCCGTGATGCGCTGCAAAATGAAAAGAAAGTGGGTAGCATTGAAATCACGCTCATTAAACCAAGTATGGGTGAGATTTTACGTACTCAGTGGTTAGCGATTTTATTGTCCTTAGCGATTCATGGTTTATTGTGGCTGGCTTATCGCGCCATTGCGCGCCCAAGCCGTACCGAATATTTGGCACGGATCAATAATGAATCCCGCTTAAAACACGAAATTCAAGTTTTAACCCAAACCCTTGAACAGGAAAAACACCATACAGCGGTCGCGATTGCCCAAGCACAACAACAAATCAAAACCAGTGCGAAGCCTAAAGAGCAGAAACCCGTAATCGTGGATAATCATTCGGTTGCGCTCAATATTCAATTTTATGACCCGAAACAGTTGATGGACTCAGTGAATAAAACCGTGTCGATTCCATACTTTAATTTGTGTCAAATTTTCCTCAATAAAAGCACAGAACTTTGTCTAAAACACTACAAACTCAACAGCACGGACATCAGTACAGTTCAATCCTTTAATGAACATGGTGCCACCCTCAGCATGTCGACAGACACACCGAATGCAGTGCCATGTTTAATGATGATCAGTAGTGTGTTTCAACTGCTATCTGAGGTTTTGTATAAACGTTACCGCGAAGAAAAGCGCTTTGTTTTACAAACGCGTTGTGGCATTTCAACCGCAGTCGATGCAATGCAACTGTCTGCAAATCAAGCTGCTGAGCGTTTGGTCCAACAGTTGTCTGCCAAAGAAAGTGCCATACATTTAAGCAACGAATTATTGAAAGACATTTCTGAAAGTTACCAACTGGTGAATTTACCTAATCCAACCAATGTCTTGACCCGCCATGCCTTTATGGTCAATGGCATGGGTGCGGAGTCTGCAGAGTTGGCACAAAGCTTAAGAACGGAAATTTTAAAAGCAAAACAATCTAAAGCCTCTTAACTAAGTCCAACCATAAAAAAGCCTGACATATGTCAGGCTTTTTTATGGCAATTGTTAAATTTTAAGTTGCTTCTGCGCAATCAAATGTTGCTGTGCACTATACCTTTGCTCTGGATCGGTACAGGCCACTTTAAGCCAATGACCATCGGCTTGTAGCTCCCAAGCATTCAAACAATCATTTAAGTAACTGATTAATCCGTCTTTATAAATCTGCTTTTTCAAAACGCGATCTAATATTGGAAAGCAAGTTTCCACACGCGAAAATAAATTACGCCCCATCCAGTCTGCGCTGGCACAGTACAACTTTTTCTCACCGCCATGCTCAAAACAATACACGCGGGTATGTTCCAGAAAACGGCCCACAATCGAACGCACACGAATATTCTCAGACATGCCTTGGACCTGTGGAATCAAACAACAGATCGAACGGATAATCAGATCGACCTGTACCCCCGCTTGTGACGCACGATACAGTGCGGCAATTAACTGAGGTTCCGTTAAAGCATTGACTTTAATGATGATACGCGCCTTTTGACCGGCTTGCGCAAACTGAATTTCTTGCTCAATCAGTTTTAACAGTTCACTGTGTAACGTAAAAGGCGCATGTAACAACGCCTTCAACTTGGCCATTTTGCCCATTCCCGTCAGTTCTTGGAACATACGGTGTACATCTTCACAAATATCAGGCTGTGTGGTCATCAACCCATAATCAGTATACATACGGGCATTGCCCGCATGATAATTGCCTGTGCCCAGATGGGCATAACGGATCAACTGGGCATTTTCACGGCGTACGATCAAAATCATTTTGGCATGGGTTTTATAACCGACAATGCCATACACCACCACCGCGCCCGCTTCTTGCAAAATATTGGCCACGGTAATATTCGACTCTTCATCAAAACGCGCCCGCAACTCAATCACGGCTGTGACTTCCTTGCCATTTCGTGCTGCTTCTGCCAAGACCTGTACAATTTCAGAGTCAGGTCCACTGCGGTAAAGGGTTTGTTTAATCGCCAGCACATTTGGGTCTTTCGCTGCTTCTTTTAATAAACCAATCACAGGCTGAAAAGAATCAAAAGGATGATGCAACAACACATCCTGTGCTTTTAAGGTATCAAAGGTACTTTTTTGTTTACGCAAAACTTTAGGAATGACTGGAATAAAAACTGGATGCTTTAATTCAGGTCGGTCACAACTGGTACTGAGACGTGAAAGATTGATTGGCCCATCAATGCGATAAAGCTCCTGCTCAGTTAAATCAAATTCCTTGAGCAAATAATCAATCACCGCTTCGGGGCAGTCATCTTCGATTTCTAAACGCACCGCACGACCAAAACGGCGTGAAGACAACTCATCTTTGAGTGCAACCGCCAAATCATCAACATCTTCCGACAAAATCAGATCGGCATTACGCGTCACACGAAAAGCATAACAACCCGTGGCTTTCATCCCTGGAAACAGATCGCTGATGTGCTGCTGAATCATTGCGGTTAAAAAAATCTGCGTGTCGATATTGCCTGCCACGTTTTTCGGCATCTGAATTAAACGCGGTAATGAGCGCGGCGCTGGGACAATCGCCATTTCAATGCTTCGTCCAAAAGCATCTTTACCTTGTAAACTCACAATGAAATTCAGGCTTTTATTCACGAGGCGAGGAAAAGGGTGTGACGGATCTAAGCTGATTGGGGTCAAAACCGGTTGAATTTCTCTGGCGAAATATTCTGCAATCCACGCTTTATGTTTTTCTAAAATATCTTGGAACTGGATGAACTGAATGCCTTGTGCTTGTAACTCAGGCAAAATCGAATGATTTAAAATTTCAAATTGTTTTTTGACGGCACGATGAATGGATTGGGACAGGCCTTCTAATATCACTTCAGTGGGAACAGCATCAGGGGTTCGTGCTATCACATTCATATCACGTTGTTTCATCAAGCCTGCAATACGAATTTCAAAAAACTCATCTAAATTACGTGAAAAAATAATTAAAAAAGTTAAGCGCTCCAGCACAGGCAAACTCGGGTCTAATGCTTGTGCTAAAACCCGCTGATGAAACTCAAATAACGATAACTCTCGGTTAAAATACGTCGCCGATGAATGCTGAAAATTATCCATACCCTCTCAATGCTGTTTGCAACAGTCTGTTATGAAGTGTTTGACAGGGATGTTAGGTAGTCTTTATGACAGTTTAGTTACAACCTCATACCAAATAGAAAATTCATCCTGACTTTATGCTTAAAGCTGCAACAGCGTACAGTATTCAAACCGACATATGTTCCTTTTCACTTTTTTCCTTGGCTGTAGCGTCTGCTTTCGCGGCCCAATAGCTGGCTAAAATTGGCCCTGAAATGTTATGCCACAAACTAAAGATCGCACTGGGTACCGCCGTAATTGGCGAAGCAGCAAAATGCACAGCAGCCAAAGCCACGCCTAGTCCTGAGTTTTGCATACCGACCTCAATCGAAACCGCTTTACAGTCAGCATGTGGCAAGTGAAACATCCGTGCTGCTGCAAAGCCAAGTAAATAACCAATCGCGTTATGTAATGCCACCACAGCTAAAATCAATAAGCCTGATTCTAAAATTTGTGCTTTTGAGCCGCCAATAATCGCCGCCACAATCAGCACAATCGCCACTACAGAAATTAAGGGCATCACCGAAATATAGCTTTCGACTTTATGTTTTAGCACGGCGCGTACCACCAGCCCTAAAATAATCGGGAACAGGACCACTTGCAAAATTGAACTCAGCATCGACCATGCATTAATTTCAATCCATTGGCTGGCCAACAGATAGAAAATCGCGGGAGTCAACACTGGTGCCAATAAGGTCGATACCGTAGTACATGCGACAGACAAAGCCGTATTGCCTTTCGCCATATAAGTAATCACATTGGATGCAGTGCCGCCCGGACAGCAACCCACCAAAATCACCCCGATCGCAATTTCAGTCGGCAAGCGAAATAATAAACACAGCAGATAAGCCACGCTTGGCATCACCACAAACTGAGCCGCCACCCCAATTGCAACCGCTTTAGGACTTTGCATCACACCTTTAAAATCTTCCAGTGTCATGGTCATGCCCATACCAAACATGATCAGCCCTAACATCCACGTGATATAAGCTTTCAACCAAACAAAAGTTTCAGGGCTCAGGAGCGCAATGCCTGCAAATAACACCACCCACAGAGCAAAGGTTTTTTGAATCCAAGCGGTAAATTTAAAAAAAGTGCCCATGACCTTTCCCTACTGCATGTTTTTATAATGTCGATATTGGTAATTGAAGTGAGCCGATTGGTTCAGCTCATCAGTTCACGGCATATTGTTGGCACAATATCTTTGCAATAAAGACGTTTCACTCCATGGGCCAGCATCTCTTGCCATGCATGTTGTAAAGAACCATGTAGATCAATACCTTTGGTGGCATCGGCAATCACATAGGTTTGAAAACCGAGTTTACAGGCATCTATTGCCGTCCATGCCACACAAAAGTCAGTTGCAATCCCAACAACAAACACGGTATCAATCCCACGCTCTCTTAAATAACCTGCGAGTCCCGTCTGGGTTTTATGATCCGCTTCTAAAAAAGCAGAATAACTATCAATGTGCGCATGACATCCTTTACGAATGATCAACTGCGCTTTGGCAAGATCGAGATCGGGATGCAATTCCGCATCCTGTGTGCCTTGTACACAGTGACGTGGCCAGAGCACTTGTGTGCCATAGTCCAATTCAATTGTTTGAAAAGCTTGTTGATCGGGATGGTTGTCTGCAAAAGAAACGTGATTTTCAGGATGCCAATCTTGGGTGAGTACAATATTGTCAAAATAATCGCCAAGCTGATTAATTTTAGGAATAATTTGATCTGATCCTGCTACCGCCAAATTTCCACCAGGCGTAAAACCATTTTGTACATCCACCACAATCAATGCCATATTCTTCTGCATTCTTCTCTGTCCTTTTTGTTCTGCGCTCGAAGGCCAAGCTTAGCTTAATTTATAAAATAGTATTCATCCTTGCGGGTCAAAATTAAATGACCGCAGCCATGAGTGCAATGGGTATTGTGGCAAATTGAAGCAAAAATAAAATATAGAACAAAATGTTGGACATTGATCTATGACGTTAAAAAGACGATGCCACACATACTTAGAGAACTCACATAATCATGCAAAATCCTGACGTTTATAAAAGTTTATAACCCAATATTCAGTTTGATCGACTTCTAATGCTCGATTGAGATGAAGAGATCCTTTCTTTAAATACCTCAATCCGCGGCCATAGGTTATGCAAAACGCCCTTTTCAGATACAAAATGAAAAGCATTTCTTTGTACACCATTTAAACAAGCTGTATTTTTGTAGTGAAAGATAAAGTTTTTATACACTTTGACTAAAGCATATTGTTCTTCATGTTGTGTTCGTTCATAATTTGCATAAGCATTATTCAATGCATCAGCGCTTTGAAAATGCTATAAATTAAAATACGCACCCATCCAATCTTATGTTTTTCTGGCCTAACTGGATGGACAAATAGGATATTTTTTTAAAATGACTCAGCAAGCACAGACCATCCAAGGCTCAATTGTCGCAATCGTCACCCCTATGTTTGAAGATGGCAGCGTAGATTGGAAGGGTCTAGAGAAGCTCGTTGAGTGGCACATCGCACAAGGCACAAATAGCATTGTTGCTGTCGGTACAACGGGTGAAGCGTCTACTCTAAGCATGAAAGAGCATACACAAGTGATTAAAGAAATCATTCGTGTCGCAAACAAACGCATCCCTATTATTGCGGGTACTGGCGCGAATTCAACGCGTGAAGCCATCGAGTTGACTAAAGAAGCCAAAGAACTCGGTGCAGATGCTGCTCTTCTGGTTACCCCTTATTATAATAAACCGACCCAAGAAGGCCTATATCAACACTATAAAGCTATTGCTGAAGCTGTTGATCTTCCTCAAATTCTGTATAACGTACCTGGTCGTACAGGTGTCGATATGGCGAATGAAACGGTCATTCGTTTGGCTGATATTCCACAAATTGTGGGCATCAAAGATGCCACAGGTGATGTCCCGCGTGGTCAAGCACTGCTCGAAGGTCTTGCTGGCAAAGCGATGATCGTCTATTCCGGTGATGATGCAACGGCTTATCAACTGATTCTGTCAGGTGCAAAAGGTAATATTTCTGTGACTGCAAACGTTGCACCAAAAGAAATGAGCGATGTTTGCGCGGCAGCACTGGCAGGCGAAGCTGAAAAAGCAGAAAACCTAAATACCCAAGTTGCAAATTTACACGAAATTCTATTTTGCGAATCAAACCCAATTCCTGTGAAATGGGCACTTCATGAAATGGAGTTAATCGAAACGGGTATTCGTTTACCATTAACACCACTTGCAGAACAATATCGCACACCGCTCCGTGAAGCACTCACAACGGCGGGTGTCATTAAATAAAGAGCACATCAATATGCAATTACGTTTAGGTCTTACTCTCGCACTTTCAGTTGTCAGTTTAGCGGGTTGTAGTTCCCTTGCAGTCAATAACGGTAGTTTGGACTATAAAGAAACCGCAACCTTAGAACCTCTTAAGTACCCTGAAGGCTCTATGGTTCGACCTGCAACGCCGTTGTATCCAGCTCCAACGGTTGAAGCGCTCGCTCTTGAACATGCACCTGTACTTGAAAACAAACGCGGAAACCGTTTTGCAATGCCGCGCCCTCAAGCTGCTCAAGTCATGTCGAATGCAGAATCAACGGAAACAGTTGATACAGCTGTGAGTCGCCCTCAATTGATTATTGACGGAAATAAGAATCCACTGCTCAAAATTGAGGGAAATTCTGCTACAATTTGGCAATATACGCTTGCCACCCTCAGCAGCCTCAACCATCAAATCGTTGGTCAAAGCAAAAATGGTTATGAAGCAACCATTAAAATCGATCAACAGGTCTATGTGTTAAGACTGACCGCGGTCGGCAGCAGCAACAACCTCGCTGTGTTCAATGCCGATAACAGTTTTGCAGCGCCTGAAAAAGCCACAGAATTGTTAACCCAGATTTACCAAAATTGGCCAGCCTAGTCGTACTAGGCATTTTTTTTTGAAAAAGGTTCCCTCATGTTAAAACAAACCTTGCTCTATACTGGTAAAGCGAAATCTGTCTATGAAACAGACAGTGCAGACCACCTGATTTTAGTCTTTCGTGATGATGCTTCGGCATTCAATGGTGAAAAGATCGAACAACTAGATCGTAAAGGTAAGGTGAACAACCGTTTTAACGCCTTTATCATGGATAAATTGGCTGCGGCTGGCATTGAGACTCACTTTGAAAAACTTCTTTCTCCAACAGAAGTTCTAGTGAAAAAACTCAGCATGATCCCTGTTGAATGTGTAATTCGTAATTATGCAGCAGGTTCTTTATGCCGTCGCTTAGGTGTAGAAGAAGGCAAAGAATTAACCCCGCCGACTTTCGAATTATTCTTCAAAGATGATGCGCTTGGCGACCCAATGGTCAATGAGTCTCAAGCGATTGCTTTAGGTTGGGCAACTGCTGAGCAACTTGAGCAAATGAAAGTCCTCACTTACCAAGTGAACGAAGTGCTTAAAAACTTATTTGACCAAGGTGGCATGCTACTTGTGGACTTCAAACTTGAGTTTGGCGTATTCCACGATCGTATTGTTCTTGGTGATGAGTTCTCTCCAGACGGTTGTCGTCTATGGGACAAAGAAACCAAGAAAAAACTCGACAAAGACCGTTTCCGTCAAGGTTTAGGCGGTGTGGTTGAAGCTTATGAAGAAGTTGCTGCACGTTTAGGTATCGACCTTTCTGATATCTAATCAGTTACAGATTCAAGAAAACCGAGCTTAAACGCTCGGTTTTTTTGTTTTTCAGCTCCATAGCTATTACAGTACTTCAGTTTATTTATGAGCTATTCAACACTGAAAAATAGTCTTGTAAAACACTGAGCCACTGTTAAAAAATCAACAATCCTGTACGTCATAGCGCACAAGACTTCAGGTATATTTCAGCTATGTCTCAACTTCATTTTTTAATATGATAAAAACATATGAACAGGATGTTCTCAGATAAAAATTATTCTAACCGAAAAAATACCCTCATTTCCTCATCTCTCATGGCGACAAGATCCATCGATCCCCTAAGAGCAGAAAGCTGGTATAGATGTTGCTTTTATTCAAAAGTACTCAGTAGGGTAAGTTCTATCTTCGTCTTATTTCTTAGATTTGATTTTTACGGATGGCTATATTTAAAATGAAAAACTGGCAAAAAAAATTACTACTTTCCACTACATTCGCAGCCGTAGCACTAAGCAGTACTGTGCAAGCAAAAGAATGGAAAACCATTCGTTTTGGCACAGAATCTGCGTATGCGCCTTTTGAATATAAAACACCAGACAATAAGTTGGTCGGTTTTGACATCGACTTAGGTAATGCCATTTGTGCCAAATTAAAAGCCAAATGCGTGTGGGTAGAAAACTCCTTTGATGGAATGATTCCTGCGCTCAAAGCGAAGAAATTCGACGGCATTCTGTCTTCAATGACAGTTACTACAGATCGCGCAAAACAAATCGCATTTAGCAATAAAATTTACAACACGCCTACCCGCATGGTTGCAAAGAAAAGCTCTCCTTTACTCCCTACGCCTGCATCCCTAAAAGGCAAACGTGTGGGTGTACAACAAGGTACGATTCAAGAAGGCTATGCAAAAGCCTATTGGGCGCCTAAAGGTGTGAATGTAGTTCCTTATCCAAACCAAGACGTACTTTACCAAGACATGGTTTCGGGACGTCTAGATGCAACATTACAAGATGCGATTATGGTCGATGCAGGTTTCCTAAAATCGGCGAAAGGTAAAGGCTTTGCTTTTGCAGGCAATAATGTGGTCGATGCCAAAACACTCGGTGTAGGCGCTGCAATCGGCTTACGTAAAGAAGATGTCGATCTGAAAAAGAATATTGATAAAGCGTTAGCTGAAATTATTGCCGACGGCACCTATAAGAAACTCGAGAAAAAATACTTCTCCTTCAGCATTTATTAATTTATAGAGTGTCGGTTCAACACCGACACTTTTTATATACTGCTGATTTATAAAATATTATATTTTTACTCGGAGAAACTGAGTATGTTTCTGTCTGGCTATGGTCCCGTATTACTCAGTGGCACTTGGATGACCATTCAGCTTGCTTTGTTATCACTGCTACTTTCGATCATTATTGGATTGTTTGGGGCAAGTGCCAAACTCTCTCGTATTAAAATCTTACGTCATGTTGCAACCTTCTATACCACGCTCATTCGTAGTGTTCCTGATCTGGTGATCATGTTGTTGCTGTTCTATAGCCTGCAACTTGGATTGAACTCGATTACCGAATCGATCCATATGGAGCAAATTGACATCAATCCCTTTGTGGCAGGGGTGATTACTTTAGCCTTTATTTATGGGGCCTATTTTACGGAAACCTTCCGTGGCGCATTTCAAGCCGTCCCCAAAGGTCAACTTGAAGCTGCATATGCCTATGGCATGACCCCATTTCAAGTCTTCAGACGTGTCCTCTTTCCACAAATGATGCGTTTTGCCTTACCGGGGATTGGCAATAACTGGCAAGTCCTCATCAAAGCCACTGCCTTGGTGTCCTTAATTGGTTTGACCGACATCGTCAAAATTACCCAAGATGCAGGTCGAAGCAGCATGCAAGTGTTCTATTTCAGTATTGTTGCAGCCGTCATTTATCTGGCCATCACCACCCTTTCGAATTTGATTCTCATGTGGCTGGAACGTCGTTATTCTGCTGGTGTGAAAAAGGGACAACTATGATTGAAATTATTCAACAATACTGGCAGTCCTATCTGTGGACCGATGGTTTTCAAATGACTGGGGTCGCCATGACCGCGTGGCTACTGGTCTTATCGATTGCGATTGGTTTTGTTCTGGCTGTGCCTTTGTCAATTGCTCGAGTTTCTGAGCATACTTTTGTACGTGGACCTGTTTGGTTTTTTACTTATATTTTCCGTGGTACCCCCTTATATGTGCAGCTACTGATTATCTATACTGGAATTTATAGCCTTGAATTTGTGCATGCCCATGAACGGCTCGATGAGTTTTTTAGAGAAGGGCTTAATTGCACCATTTTAGCGTTTGCACTCAATACAGCAGCTTATACCACTGAAATTTTTGCAGGGGCGATACGTTCGATTCCCTACGGCGAAATTGAGGCAGCAAAAGCCTTTGGAATGTCGCCTTGGAAACGCTATACCCGCATTATTATTCCGTCGATGCTACGCCGAGCATTGCCGTTTTATGGCAATGAAGTCATTTTGATGCTGCACGCAACCACCATTGCCTTCACTGCAACCGTGCCTGATATTCTCAAAATTGCACGGGATGTCAATGCTGCCACTTATGCCACGTTTGATGCCTTTGGCATTGCCGCTGTGCTGTATGCCTGTCTGGCATTTATCCTCATTTGGATCTTTCGTAAATTGGAACAACGCTGGCTTGCGTTTTTAAAACCATCGAATCATTAGGAGAAACAATGGAAAATTCAGCAAAACTGGTGATTCGAGACCTTTGTAAAAGTTTTGGCGATCATGAAGTCTTAAAAGGGGTTTCCCTTGAGGCACATGCAGGTGATGTGATTAGTATTATTGGTTCCTCAGGTTCAGGTAAAAGTACCTTTCTTCGTTGCATCAATTTTCTAGAGCAACCGAGCCAAGGTAGCATTCAACTCAATGGTGAGCAGTTAGAGACTAGCTTGGATAAAAATGGCAATCTCAAAGCAAAAAATCCCAAACAACTACAAAAAATGCGCACCCAACTGATGATGGTGTTTCAACATTTCAATTTGTGGTCGCATATGACGGTATTAGAAAATATTATTGAAGGACCCATTCATGTCTTGGGACTAAAGCGAAGTGAGGCGGAAGAGCGTGCACGAAAATATTTAAGAAAAGTTGGGCTCGCAGAAAGTGTCGAAAAGAAATATCCGTCTTTTTTGTCAGGAGGACAGCAACAGCGTGTCGCAATTGCCCGTGCCTTAGCAATGGAGCCGGAAGTGATGTTGTTTGATGAGCCAACCAGTGCTCTAGATCCTGAACTGGTGGGTGAGGTGTTGAAAGTGATGCAAAGTTTGGCTGAAGAAGGCCGAACCATGATTGTGGTCACCCATGAAATGGGCTTCGCACGCCATGTGTCCAATCATGTCATTTTCTTAGATCAAGGCAAAATTGAAGAACAAGGTGATCCAAAAGAAGTTTTGATTCACCCCAAAAGTGAACGCCTGCAACAGTTTTTAGAGGGTAACTTTAAATAATTGAATAGCTTTCAAGAGCTTGTCTCAGCAATGATTCAACATTCAATGCTCTGTTGAAAAGATAAAGCGCCTCGTTTGATCTGATCCCGCGAAACTATATGCATTCAGATAAAAAACCGAGCAGTTTCGCTCGGTTTTTTTATCTTTCCACCTAAGTTTTTATAGATTGGTGTATCGATTTTTAGTGGTATCCATCACCAAAAAACTGGTGATCGAGCTAATGGATGGAATCGTTCCTAAAACATCAGTATGAAACTTTTTATAAGACTTGATGTCTGCCACTTCAACCCTGAGCAAATACTCGACCGAGCCTGTAATGGTATGACACTCAGTAACTTCATCCGTTGCAGTGATCACATCCTCAAACTGACTCAAGCTTTCTTTTGAGTGACAAGACAGCCCAATAGTCACATAAACCGTTAAACCAACACCCAAAAGCGAACGGTCAATCACCGCTTTATAGCCTCGGATCACACCAATTCTTTCTAACTCTTGCACGCGTCGTAAACAGGCCGAGGGTGACAAACCCACGCGTTCTGCCAGTTTAATATTGGTTAAATGTGCATCGCGTTCAAGCTCACACAATATTTTTCGGTCTAATCGATCTAATTCAATCATTTGTTGCATAAAACTCAGTATTAACGATCAATATACAACCAAATTGTGCTAGATCAACAATAAAATGATATTTATTTGATTACGCCATCCCCTTTATGAATGCGTCACTGTTTGTCTCTTATCTGCTGTTCTGTGTCGTGATGACCTGCACACCTGGACCCAATAATGCACTGGTCATGCTGTCTGGTGCACGATTTGGCATCAGTAAAACCCTACCTCTGGTTTTAGGCATTGCCTTTGGTGTGGCCGTGCAACTCTTCGCCATTGGCATCGGCTTAAATCAGGTGTTTCTGGCCCTGCCCCAGCTCCAATTTATTTTAGGTTTGATCGGCACTGCTTATATTCTGTGGCTCGCATGGAAAATCGCGTCCAGTGGGCCACTCAACATCGAATTAGAACAAAAACCATCGATGGGTTTTCTACAAGGGGCTCTTTTTCAGTGGGTCAATCCCAAAGCGTGGATCATCTCCATCAGCACCATTGCCACTTATTTTGCTTTAAACCATCATGTCAGCGATATTCTTTATGCAGCCCTAATTTTAATGGTGGTTTCCATTCCATGTGTCGGGGTTTGGGCTGTCGGTGGTCTTTTCTTACGCCAATATCTGATGAAACCACGCTTTGCCTTGAGCTTTAACATCACGATGGCAATCGCCTTATTGGTCGCTGTGTTACCTGCGGCATTAAAATTGACGAATACGCACATCGGAACATAAAACGCTACAGCGCTTAAAGAAAATATAGTCAAATCATTATAAAACCAATACAATGGTGCAATGAGTTATTCAGAACATTTTAGACGTAAAATTTTAGCTAAGCTTGAGGAAGGTTATTCTATTCGAGCGGTAGCTGCACAATTTGAAATTAATAAAAATACCATTGTTGAATGGAAGAAACGTATAGAGATTAAAAAAACTCGTGTACGTAAACCTTCTAAAATTAACGATGATGCTTTACGTGAAGATGTTGAAAAGTATCCTGATGCTTATCAATATGAACGTGCTGCACGTTTTAATTGTGGTGTTTCATCTATTGGTGCTGCATTAAAGCGCTTAAATATTACAGTTAAAAAAAGACGTTAAGCCATCCTAAAGCAGATACAAAGCTTAGGGATAAATTTATTCTGCAAGTGAATGAATTAGAAAAAAACCATCCGATTATTTATCTGGATGAAAGTGGTTTTAAGTCACATGATTATAGACCTCATGGCTACTCACGAAAAGGAGTACCCTGTTTATGGCAATATAATTGGCAATTAAAGAATCAGACCAATGCCATTGGAGCAATCCATGAGGGTAAGTTATTTTCAGTCGGTTTATTTGACTGCAAAATCAATTCAGATGTTTTTCATTTTTGGATTGAGCAATTCCTCATACCAGCATTACCAGAAAATAGTGTAGTGGTTATGGATAATGCAGCATTTCATAAAAGAGCAGATATTCAGGAGTTATTGGAACAACAAGGGCATAAAATTCTTTGGCTTCCTGCATACAGCCCTGATTTAAATCCTATAGAACACATGTGGGCATGGGTTAAACGTAAGCGTAAAGAATGGTTGATCGACTCAGTCGATGAGTTATTTCGAGTTTTTTTCGAATCTTGTATGAATAATAAAGTAGTTTGACTATAGCAGTCAAGCGATATGACTAAATCCTAAGCCCCAAAAACAAAAAAGCCTGATTAACAAATCAGGCTTTTTTATTACTGCTGCTGTTGCTGTTCTTGTTGCCAACGTCGCTGTTGTAAGCGTTCTCCTTCAACCTCACGCTTATTGCGTGCCGACTCATATAGTTTGGTTCCTTTGAGCTCAGGGGGTAAATATTCTTGCATCACAAAATGCTCTGGATAGTTGTGCGGATACAAGTAGTCGACGCCATAGCCCTGTTCTTTCATCAACTTGGTCGGAGCATTTCTTAAATGCAGCGGCACAGGTAAATTCGCTGTTTTTTCAGCCAAATCCAACGCTTTGTTGATCGCAAGATAAGTACTGTTACTTTTGGCACTGGTCGCCAAATACACTGCACACTGTCCAAGAATAATTCGACACTCTGGCATGCCCACCACTTGAACAGAACGGAAGCATTCTCCAGCAAGCAGCAGTGCATTGGGGTTTGAATTGCCAATGTCCTCAGAGGCTGCAATCAACATCCGACGGGCAATAAAAACAGGATCTTCACCACCTTTGAGCATACGTGCCATCCAATACAAAGTAGCATCAGGATCACTCCCCCGAATCGACTTAATAAAGGCCGACACCAAATCATAATGCTGTTCACCCGATTTGTCATAACGGGCAATATTTTGCTGTGCAACTTTGACCACCATTGCATTGGTCACGATATTTTCAACGTCAGGTTCGAAGGTGCCCGCAATCAGTTCAATTAAATTCAAGGCTTTACGGGCATCACCTGCGGCAAACTGCACCAGTGCTTCAAATTCTTCAATTTGAATATAACGTTCTTTTAAAAACGGATCGTTCTTAATCGCTTGTAATAATAAAGTTTGAATCGCATCGGCATCAAGCGCATTTAAGGTATAGACCTGACAACGTGACAACAATGCACTGTTGACTTCAAAAGAAGGATTCTCGGTAGTGGCACCAATGAGGGTAATTTTGCCTTTCTCCACAGCATTCAGTAAGGCATCTTGCTGTGATTTGTTAAAACGATGAATTTCGTCAATAAACACTACAGGTGGCATTAAATCTCCACCATCGGCAATGATCTCACGGAGCTCTTTAACCCCCGTATTGAGTGCAGATAAACTGACAAAAGGTCGATCAATCGCTTGCGCCAACAGTAAAGCAATGGTGGTTTTCCCCACGCCTGGCGGCCCCCAAAAAATGATCGATGGCAAATGCCCTTGATCGATCATTTGGCGGAGCGGTGCCTGCTCACCCAATAAGTGATCCTGCCCAATAATTTCAGATAAATCACGCGGGCGTAAACGTTCAGGCAGTGGAATATTGCTATCGGACATAGGGCTAGGACTTATCATGCGTTCATCGAATGCTTATGTTATGGCAAATTCAGGCGAATGACACAAGCTTTTCATGCAATTTGATTGTGCTTTTATCGACTAGCGAACCCAACGCACAATATAGTCTTCGATGTCGTCATCCTGAATCTTTTCTTCAGAAATACAGCGTCCTGCCGCAGACTTTTTCGCTTTCAGAATACTTTGCCGTGAACCCGTGTTCAGATAGTGCCATCTGGGCAAATTTTTACCTTCATGCAGACGACGGTAAGCACAGCTCGATGGTAACCAATGAATCGTGTCTAAAAGTTCGGGCGTGAGCTGGATACAATCGGGCACATGCTGCTTTCGGTTCGGATAATCCCGACAACTGGCCGTTTGACAGTCCAACAGTTTGCAGGCCACTTTGGTATAGGCGACTTCTTGGCTTTCCTCATCTTCAAGTTTCACCAGACAGCATAGACCACAACCATCACACAACGCTTCCCACTCTGCTGAACGTAGCTCAGTGAGCGCATAATGCTTCCAAAACTCTGGTCTTAATTCGTTGGACATAACCACTGCCAATAAAACTGAATGCACTATTATAACCTATAGTCACATGGCTTTCAGAGCTATCTAAAGTGTCAATATTTACATCATATTCATAAACTTAAATACAAACAGAACACTTTTTAAACAAAAGCAACACAGTGTGTCCGAGCCTTCTTTCTATACTAATAGAGTAATAAATAAGAACATCTATGGAGAAAAATTATGTTTCGTTGGGCGATTATCTTCGCAGTGATTGCACTGATTGCAAGTTTACTTGGTTTTGGCGGTGTAGCAGGTTTATCCAAAGACTTTGCCATTATTTTATTAGTGATTGCTGTGATTCTTGCTATTGTCGGATTTTTATCCCGTGGCAAAGTCTAAAGCACATTACGCTTAATCACTAAAAAGAAGGATTCAGATCCTTCTTTTTTTATATGTGCCTTTAAAAATAATTTCTCACACTTCTCATGTACATCGGAATATTTTTCAAATCCTTGTAAAAGTTTTTATGCTTTAATCAGAGCAGATCATCTATCAGGATTTGAGCATGACAATCAGTATTCAAACTCGAGAAATTCAATATAACGCAGCCGATGGACAACGCTTAGTCGGTTATTTTGCAGCACCAAGCTCTCAAACACCGCATGCAGGTATCATCGTTGCACCCGAATGGTGGGGCCGAAATGAATATACTGAACAACGTGCTCGCGAACTGGCTGAACACGGTTATGCCGCACTGGCGATTGATATGTATGGTGATAAAAATGTCACCACAGATGCGAAACAAGCCTATGAATGGATGATGCAAACTTTTGCCGATGCAGACACCATCGTCAACCGGGCTAAAGCAGGTTTAGATACGCTTGCTGCCCAGCCTGAAGTGAATGCAGATCAACTGGCGGCGATTGGTTTTTGTTATGGCGGTAAAGTGGTTTTAGACTTAGCGCGCTCAGGCGCACCACTTAAAGCTGTGGCGACTTTCCATGCAACATTGGCACCGAAAGCCCCTGCGGTCGAAGGTCAAATTCAAGGTGAAATTTTAGTTTTACATGGTGAGTTAGACAGCATGGTTACTTTGGATGATGTTGCTAGCTTCCGTGAAGAAATGCATGCGGCAAAAGTGGACCATGAAGTCATCATTTTTGAAGATGCGAAGCATGGTTTTAGCAATCCATTGGCCGATGAGCGTGCCAAAGCCAATGGCGTAGACTTGGGCTATAACCTAGAAGCAGAAAGACAAGGGCTAGATGCAATGTATGACTTGCTAGAACGCAATCTCAGTGCTTAACTAGAGCTGAGAATTCAACTATTTGATTTTTCAGATCCAACAGGATACATAATTAGATTTTAGAGGAGATAACAATGACTGAGACCCACTGCCAATATTGTAATTTTGATGAATATGACGTGCTTGATAAAAATGACTTTGGGGTGATTTTGCCCGAACCCAATGCATTGTCTAAAGGTCACTGTGTCATTATCCCTCTACGTCATGTGAGCTCATTTTTTGACATTACCGACAAAGAACGTAAAAGCTTAATGTCTTTACTGGAACTGGCACGTAATGAACTCCAATTACGTCATCAACCTTCAGGCTTTCATATTGGTTTTAATGACGGTGAAATATTTGGGAATGTGTCTGAACACTTACATATCCATATTATTCCACGCTACAAAGACCAAGAGCTAAAACTTGATGCACGTTGGGGCATGGCAAAAGACTAAGCTTTTATGGTTTTAAATGGCGCGTAAGCGCCATTTTTTATGCGCAAAAAATCAGGCTCAGAAAAGACATTCAGTTATACTAAGCCGAATTTCTTCCTTGTGCCTCAGATGTCTCCTTTCTCTTTTTCAGATGCGTTACTGACTTGGTTCGATGTTCATGGTCGACATGATCTGCCATGGCAAGTAGCCGATGATCCCTACAAAGTCTGGGTGTCTGAAATTATGCTGCAACAGACCCAAGTCAAAACCGTGCTGCAATACTTCGAGCGTTTTATCGAACGCTTCCCAACGGTTGCAGCTTTAGGGACAGCATCATGGGATGAGGTCGCACCTTACTGGGCAGGTCTGGGCTACTATGCCCGTGCACGTAATCTGCATAAAGCCGCAGGGGTTGTGGCACGTCAGGGACACTTTCCTCAAACTTTAGAGGACTGGATTGAACTGCCAGGCATTGGTCCATCTACCGCAGGGGCGCTGATGTCTTTGGGTTTACGTCAGTACGGCGTCATTATGGATGGCAATGTAAAACGCGTGCTCGCGCGTTTTTTTGCCATTGAGGATGATCTAAGCAAACCTGTGCATGAACGCAGCATGTGGCAACTGGCCACTAAACTCTGTCCAACTGAACGTAACCACGACTATACCCAAGCCATCATGGATTTGGGGGCAACCGTCTGTACCCCTAAAAAACCACTGTGTTTATACTGCCCAATGCAGCAACACTGTAAAGCCCATGCACAAGGTCTAGAAACTGAATTGCCTTTTAAAAAGCCCAAGAAAGCTGTACCTGTAAAGTCTGCCCAAGTTTTGGTGCTGCGTCATCACAATCAATGGCTGTGGCAGCAGCGTCCCAATAGTGGACTGTGGGGCGGTTTATGGTGTTTACCTATTTTTGAAAATCGTGATGAGTTCTCGCAACTGTGCCAAAGTCTAGGACTAAAACAAGTCTCGCAACGCGCTGACATTTCGCATAGTTTCACCCATTTCACTTGGCAACTAAAAGCGCTCTGCTTTGAGGTCGATGCCGACCAGCTCGAACATTTAAGTATAGAATTGGCCAGCACATGGCTAGACATACAAAACGTCACAGAAATGGGCATCCCAACCGCGATGAAAAAATTGATCTCGGCAATTCAACTGTGACATAGTTGGGTGATCCATTGGGTTCACCCTGACACTTTAAAATTAGATCACTGAAATAATAAAGGATTTTTCGTGCGTAATTGTTTGCCCAGCCTTTCTGCGCTTGCCAGTTTAAGTTTTGTGATTCTGTTACTTGCAGCTTGCCGCACCACGCCGCCTGCGCCGAGTGGAAGCCAATTACCTGCCTCACAAGTCCAACAGCTGAAAAACATGCGTTTAGCTCAGCAGCTGCCTGTACCCGTTCAAGGCATTAAACGTCAAGGGCTCACAGATACTTGGGGAGCGTCCCGCAGTAGCGGACGGACGCATGAAGGCATCGATATTCTGGCTCCACGTGGAACAAAAGTTTTTTCTGCCACAGAAGGTCTCGTTGCAGACTTACGCAATAACAATTTGGGTGGTAAAGTGGTTTGGATTATGGGGCCAGCAGGCACTTGGCATTACTATGCTCATCTTGATGACCATAAACGTGGCTTAAGTGTCGGCGACTATGTCAAAAAAGGCGACCTGATCGGCTATGTCGGCAATACAGGCAATGCACGGCACACCGCCCCACATTTGCATTATGGACTTTATTTACAAGGTAAAGGCCGTGGTGCAGTAAATCCCTATCCTTATTTACGTTAACTTTAGGAATTTTTCATGTCAGAAACGTTGATCAACCGTCTGGTCGAATTTGCTGAATCAGGCAATCAACAAAAAATCATCTTGGCTGGACAAAACCACCAAGGTTGGATCATGGAAATTACCGAAGATGCACTTTTAATCAGCACTGGATTTGCTGAAAAAACAGGAAACGATGTCTGGATTAACTTTTCCGACCTCGAACACGCACAATTGTTTTATTGGGACAATCAACACGACCAATGGGCACCTTTTACCCTATAAAAAGATCAGGAGCATGTTCATGACCACTCAACGCTGCGGATGGTGCTCCTCAGACCCACTTTACATCGACTACCATGATCATGAGTGGGGTAAACCACTACATGATGAAAAGCAATTATTTACAATGCTCTGCCTCGAAGGTCAACAAGCGGGGCTTTCATGGATTACCGTCCTGAAAAAACGTGAACATTATCATCGCCAGTTTTTTCAATATTCCATTGAACAGATTGCGGCTTTAAGTGATACAGATTTAGCCGAAAAAGTCCAAGATATCGGCTTAATTCGCCATATCGGGAAGCTGACTGCCATTCGTGACAATGCGATTGCATGGCAAGCCCTAAAGCAAGAAGGCATTAACCCCGTTGAGTGGCTCTGGAACTTTGTCGAGCAACACGCAATCAACAATGATGTCCCGGACTACCGCACAGCACCTGCACAGACACCTCAAAGCCAAAATATGTCTAAAACCCTAAAAAAACACGGCTTTAAATTTGTCGGACCCACCACCTGCTATGCCTTTATGCAAGCAGTCGGCATGGTCAACGACCATGAAAATAGCTGTCATTTTAAATAAAAGTACATAAAAAACCGGAAAATAAGGATATAAAATATGACGGATAACACCATTCGTGCCTATGCGGCAATGCAAGCAGGTGCAGCACTACAACCCTATCAATTCGATGCGGGTGAACTGCAACCACATCAGGTCGAAGTCCAAGTCGAATATTGTGGATTGTGCCATTCCGATGTTTCAGTCATTAACAATGAATGGAACTCTTCGGTCTATCCCGTTGTCGCTGGTCATGAAATTATTGGCACCATCAGTCGCTTAGGCTCCGAAGCCAAAGGGCTTAAACTTGGACAGCGCGTCGGTATTGGCTGGACGGCAGAAAGCTGCCAACACTGTGACCCCTGTGTGTCGGGCCAACAAGTGCTCTGTACAGGAGGACCGACAGCAACCATCGTCGGTCATGCAGGCGGCTTTGCCGACAAAGTTCGCGCAGGTTGGCAGTGGATTATTCCTTTACCTGAAGAGCTGGATCCTGAGTCAGCAGGTCCTTTATTGTGCGGCGGTATTACCGTTTTTGATCCGATTTTAAAACACCGCATTCAAGCCATTCACCATGTCGGGGTAATTGGCATCGGTGGTTTAGGGCATATGGCCATTAAGCTACTTCGAGGATGGGGCTGTGAAATCACGGCATTCACCTCGAACCTCGACAAAACGGAAGAACTCAAGGCCATGGGTGCAGATCATGTGGTGAATAGCCGTGATGTGGATGCGCTTAAAACCCAGCGGGGCAAATTTGATCTCATCCTCAGCACCGTGAATGTCACGCTCAATTGGCCTGCCTATATCAGTACACTGGCACCAAATGGCACGATCCATCTGCTAGGCTTGCCTCTAGAGCCCATCAAATTAAATGCAGGTAGTCTGATTGGTGGAGCAAAGTCTATCACGGGTTCACCCACTGGCTCACCTGCGGCATTACGTCAGCTACTCAAATTCGCTGCACGTAAAAACATTGCGCCACAAATTGAACTGTATCCTATGTCACAGTTGAATGAAGCACTGGAACGGTTACATTCTGGAAAAGCCCGTTATCGGATCGTCCTCAAAGCTGACTTTTAATCGATAAGCGCCTCAAAACAGGCGCTTTTTTTATACCGCTTGTTTGACCAACGTCGAACTGCTGAGTTGCGCTTTCACCCAATCGGCCAACAAGGTGACCGCTGCGCGAATATCTGTTGAAATTTCATGACCTGCATTGAGGCGGATACAGTTTTTATAACGCTGCCCTTCACCAAAGACTTCGCCTGGCACAATATTAATACCGTGCTGCTGAGCAAAATAGTACATATCTAAACCATCGATACACTCGGGTAGCTGTAACCACAGCGCATAACCACCTAAGGGTTGATTGATACGTAACTCAACTCCGTTAAAGGCATGCTGAATCATGTGTCGGTATTGCTCAACTTGCTGTTTCAAAATCGGCTTTAACTGCTGTAAATGCTCCCGATAAGCACGGCTATAAATGAGATCGGCCAGTGCCAACTGCAAGGGTGTATTCACTGTGATATTTTGCATCAGCAACGTAGCCTTCAAATGCGCTAAGCGCTGCGGAATACAGAACCAACCTACGCGATACGCAGTTGAAAGGGACTTGGAAACTGAACCACAGAAAATCACATAACCCTGCTGATCCCAATACTTAATCGGCAGCGGACGACTTGAGCTGAAACTACATTCACCATAAATATCATCTTCAATCACATAGCACTGATAGCGCGCAGCCAGTTGTGCAATTTTTTCTTTTTCTGCATTACTTAAACAAAACCCCAAGGGATTTTGATAATTGGCCGTGAGTAAGCACGCTTTTGCGCCTGAACTTTGCATGACCTGCTCTAAACGTTCAAGATCAAAGCCTTGAGTATCGGCTGGAATTTCAATAATTTTTCGCTTTAACCCCGCCAGCATTTGCAACTGACCATTAAAATTTGGGGTCGGTACAATTACGCTGTCGCCTTCCTTGCTGAGGTGTTGGATCATCACCGACAACGCAGGCATACAGCCATTGCTGATGTAGATATCATCCTGCGAAATATAGAAGCCATCTTCAGCCCAATGCTCAGACAAAGCCTGCCGCAAGCGAATATGACCCTGCTTATCGCTATATAAAAAATCTTCAGGTTGGCTGTGTTTTAAGGCGCGTTGAATGGAGCGGCGGAGCGCTTCTACAGGCACATGTTTTGGAGAAAGCTGAATCGCTCCCAAATGGATGAGACGGCTATTAATGGAAGACTGTTGAATTTCCAGCTGTAGCTCTAAATTAGAAATATCACGGGCTTGAGACTGAAAATCAGGATGCTGCGGTACAGGAATAGATGGGCTGGTATTTTTCTGATAACTGACAAAATAGCCCGACTTATTTTTCACATGAATATACCCCTGCGACTCGAGTAGTTCATAACAGCTCTTAGCAGTATTCAAACTGACCTTTTGTAAGTTGGCAAACTGGCGTAACGACAACAGCTTTTGCCCTGCGGGTAATTCAGCATTTTGAATTTTTTCAAGCAACTGTGCAGCCAAGCTTTGATACTGGAATGCCATTCATCTGTACCTATTTTTTTAACTTTTATGTATCTGTATCCATTATGCCAACAGAATTATGCTTCTGTCATTCGTTCACAACCATAAATAGGCACTTTTATGAAAAAAATAATCATATCTCTCTTTTGCTTATTGAGCTTATCGGCTTGCCAACCGCCACATGTTTCACAGCAGGTACAACAGCAACATTTTATTTGTAAAGCACTGATTGAAGGGTTTCTGAAAACGCAAAATTTAACTGATTATCAGTTTTTAAGTTTAGCGCCGAGCTTGACTGAAACCTCGACCCAACGAACCTATCAATATCGGTTGAACAATGAACGTGAAATGCAGATGAACTTGCCCCACCAGAAAAATTTACAGTTCCAATGTGACCAAAGCAGTGCTGAAAACTTCAAGATCTCGCTCGCTGGTGAAGGAGATGCCATGCTCAGTTTAATCCAGTTAGACCTGCCTAAGGCTTCAACCTTAGAGATGCTGAGCGCCTATCAACAGCCTTAAGTTTTAAAACATAAAAAAGCCTGCATTGCAGGCTTCTTCATCTTTAAAATTAACGTAAGGCAACTGGTAAATGGGCAGGAGTGTCTTCTTGTTCCAGCAATTGATTTTTCATTTTTTGCAGCATTTGATAGGGTTGTTGTTGGACAAACATATTCACAAACTTCAGTGGTATCGACCCCTCAGGGTTAGCATAACCTGAGGTCGAAACCTTGACTTTATTTGGTCCCAGTTTCTGAAAGGTCCAATCGCCCTCATAATGATTTAGGCGCACATAATCTGGATTTTTAAGGATGTTTTTATCAATCGCTTTATTTTTAATGCTAATAATGTCCTGACTGTCCTTGGTCATTTTTCCCTACACCACCAAGTCGCGGTCTTTTAAAGGAAAAGGGAAATCCAGCACCATATACAGTTGAAACTCGCCTTTTTTATCATCGCGCGACAAGACTTTCACACTGCCCATATACGGCACCCATTTCACCGCATGGTCAACATCTAAGATCAATGACACTGCTTTTTCAATCGGCACATCAAACGTGGTTTCAGCCTTATATAAAAAAACTGGGTTTTGTGCATTTTGATAGGTTCAAACTTTAATATTATTTTTATGAATACTGAGTTTGGCTTGATCCATAGGTTTGGCCTGTGCTGTCGTCATCACGGCAACAACACAAGCCATATATATGACTTTTTTCATTCTATTCTTCGTCTTATTTTAGTTTTTTATCTTGTTTTTATGGCGAATGAAGCAGGTTTTTAAACTTGAATGTCGTTAAAACCCAGTACATCTTTCATGTCATATTTACGTGCTTCACGTCCTACCACCCAAGCCGCAGCACGTACCGCACCCGAAGCAAAGTTCATCCGGTTGGTCGCTTTATGAGTAATTTCAACGCGCTCACCATCGGCAATAAACATAGCTGTATGTTCACCGACAATATCGCCGCCACGAATAGTTTGGAAACCAATACTTTGACGCTCACGAGGCCCTGTATGACCTTCACGGCAATACACTGCATCGGTTTTCAAGTCACGACCTAAAGCACCCGCAATGGCCTCACCCATCATCAACGCTGTGCCTGATGGTGCATCGACTTTATGACGATGATGCGCTTCAATCACTTCAATATCCACTGTGTCGCCAAAGACTTTAGACGCCAATTCCAACAGTTTAATCGAAACATTGACCCCCACAGAATAGTTGGCTGCATAGACCACAGGTGTTTGAGTCGCAGAGTCATCCAAATAAGCTTTTTGTTCGTCATTCATGCCCGTGGTGCCAATGACAATGGCCACCCCAGCTTCACGACAAATTTTTAAATGCTGAACGGTCGCTACTGGTGCAGTGAAGTCAATGATCACATCACAATCTTTCACTACCGCTTCCAGACTACCCACCACCTTCACGCCAAGGCTGCCAATACCTGCAAGCTCACCTGCATCTGTACCAACCAGTGAGCTTTCAGGGCGTTCCACTGCCGCAGCCAGTTGATAGCCTGCTTCGTGTACCGCTTGAATAAGGATGCGACCCATACGACCGCCGGCACCTAAGACACCAATGCGTGGAGCTGCTGACATAACATATTCCTAATCTAGCTTCAAAATTGCTCTTACTATAGCAAAACTGATTGCCCAGACTAAAGTTTGTTGGCCATTTTCATCGAAAAAATCGCTTTATTTTCAAACATGATTTCTCCAGCTTTTCACAAATTTGCAATCAATCTTACGCAGACTAGGTTCGCGTTTAAAAACAACTTTAAAATGAGGAAAATAGAATGAAAGCAAAGGTACTTTTTCTAGCGATGGCGTTTGGGGGCAGTTGGGCACAGGTTCAGGCTGAACCCGCTGTTCAAGCGGGCGATACCTTAGAAAGTTTGTCACAGGTAAAGATCACCACCAGCACACACCCTAAAGTACAGGCCGAACAACAAGTACAAGCCGCTGCACCTATGGCTGAAGAAATGGTGTCGGTTGAAGAGATCGATCAACCTGAGCTGCCCGCAGAAGCGCAATAACATAAAAAAAGCGGGAAAATATTCCCGCTCTTTTCAACACCAATTCAGACGTACCGTATTCAATTAATCAAACAGTCGGTCAAAGAAAGACTTCTTCTTTGGTGATGATTTGTGATCATCTCCATCTAAAGTTTCTTGCAACTCTTTCAACAATTCACGTTGACGTGCTGTTAAGTTGACTGGCGTTTCAATCACGATACGGCAGAGTAAGTCACCTTGCATGCTGGTGCGTACAGGTTTAACCCCTTTGCCACGTAAACGGAACATTTTACCCGTTTGTGTGCCTTCAGGAATTTTCAAACTCACACGACCTTCGAGTGTCGGGATTTCAATTTCTTTACCCAAAGCAGCATCGGCAATGCTCACAGGCACATCCATATACAGGTCTGCACCATCACGTTGGAAGATTTCGTGCTCACGCACTACTACTTCTACGTACAAGTCGCCTGACTGACCATCACGAATCGCTTCGCCTTTACCCGTTAAACGAACGCGGTCACCGTTGTCGACGCCCGCAGGAATCGTCACTTCTAAGGTTTGTTGACGGTCTTTAACGCCCGAACCATGACAGGTATTACATGGGTTCTTAATGATCTTACCCTGACCGCGACAGGTACTACAGGTCTGCTGTACAGAGAAGAAACCTTGCTGCATGCGAACCTGACCTGCACCATGACAAGTTTTACAGGTTTCAACATCGTTCGGGTTTTTAGAGCCTTTACCATCACAAGTTTCACATGGCGCTGGTGCAGTAAAAGTAATGGTTTTTTTCACCCCTCTTACAGCTTCTTCCAACGTCAGTTCCATCACATAACGTAAGTCAGAACCACGACGTGCACGCTGTTGACCACGGCCACCGCCGCCACCAAATGCACCACCGAAAATGTCACCGAATTGACTGAAAATGTCTTCTGCGCTGAAACCACCACCGAAGCCGCCTCCGCCGCCCATACCACCTTCAAAGGCTTGATGCCCCATACGGTCATACATGCTGCGCTTTTCGCTATCCGATAAAATTTCATAAGCTTCAGCAGCTTCTTTAAATTTCTCTTCAGCTTCAGCATTGTCAGGGTTGCGGTCCGGATGATATTTCATCGCCAACTTACGGTAGGCTTTTTTAATTTCATCATCACTAGCGGTTTTAGCAACACCTAAAACCTCATAATAATCACGTTTAGCCATGTCTGGCGATGCTCCTTACGGAATTTATTTAATACTCAACTGTGGTCTGAAATTGGGTTCAAACCAAGTTTTACAAGGGGATGTTTGAAAAAAAATCAGCAGAATTAGAAAACTGCTTTATTTTTCAAAAATTTAGACAGGCCTTTAAACCACGCATTTAGAAGGAAGAGAAATGCAATACAGCTAAAAACCACACCTGCAACCGTGCATGCAGTCACCCACAATGCGCTGTCCCAAGTGAAGAAAATAAGAGGAATAAACCACAGTGCTGCAAATAAAGCCAAAATGCTATAAATCACAATATTGCGCATGACCCAGAGTGCTTGCGCTTGTAACCACACTTCGGCATGATCAATTTGCGTGACTTTTCGGGCATACCAATAGGAAAATGCGCCACTAATCACAGTAAACAAAGCCAAAAACATGAAGACATAAGAAATCGCGATAGAGCGGCGATACTTGGTTACATTGTCTTGCATCATGCGTTTAACCCCATTTGCCACATCGTTGGTTTTTTAATGTGTAGCAAAAAACTGCTTTATAAAAATGCCATAAATTTCAGGTGCTACTATATTGAAATTTTCAACGTTTCGCACCTGATATTGGCATAAATTTACAGCTTATGGCTAATTTTTTTTACTTTAAACCACTGCGCGTACAAGGCAGGTAAAAAGAACAGGGTTAATAGCGTCGCCACAATCAGTCCGCCCATGATCGCAACGGCCATAGGTCCAAAGAAAATACTTCTAGACAATGGGATCATCGCCAGAACAGCTGCCAATGCCGTCAGCACAATTGGACGACAACGTCGCACCGTCGCATCAATGATCGCATCCCATGATTCATGCCCTGCTTGAATATCTTGCTCAATCTGATCAATCAAGATCAGTGAATTGCGCATGATCATGCCTGACAAGGCAATGGTGCCCAACATTGCAACAAAACCAAAAGGTTTATTGAACAACAGCAGGAACAACACCACGCCAATCAAACCTAAAGGCGCAGTGAGCAAGACAATCGTAGCACGAGACATACTGCGCAGTTGAATCATCAGTAAAGTCATGACCACGGCCAAGAATAAAGGCATGCCTGCTGCAACCGATTTACCCCCACGTGCAGACTCTTCCACTGTACCGCCAACTTCAACCAAATAGCCATTCGGCAGTTCCGCACGCAGCTGATTCATCTGCTCCGCCATTTCATCCACCACAGTGGCCGGTTGTAACTTGGTCCGAATATCCGCACGTACCGTAATGGTCGGTAGACGGTTCCGATGCCAAATCAAACCTTCTTCAAAGCTATAATCAATTTTGGCAATTTGTGCCAACGGTACTGTTCCGCCATTTGAGGTTGGAACGGCAAGGCTCGCCAGTGATGCTACTTCAACCCGCTCAGCTTGATCGCCACGTAAACGGATTTCAATCAGTTCTCGTTTCTCACGGTACTGGTTAATGGTGGCACCTGAAATTGAGCTGTTCAAGAAATTGGCCAAATCTAAACTCGACACCCCCATTTGGCGGGCACGGTCTTGATCAATCTCTAAATTGATCATCTTGCTTGGTTCACCCCAGTCCAAATGCACATTGGTGGTGTTGGGGTTAGCACTCAGCATCGCCGCGACTTTATCCGCCCAAGCACGCACTTGGGTCAAGTCTTCACCCGACACGCGATATTGAAGTGGATAACCGACAGGTGGGCCATTTTCAAGTAAAGAGACGCGAGTACGCACATCGGGCAATAACTGGCGGATTTGGGTATCTAAGGATTTACGAATTTCATTGCGATCATCCAGTGAAGAAGCCAAGACCACAAACTGAGCAAAGCTGGCTTGTGGTAGCTGCTGATCGAGCGGTAAATAAAAACGTGGCGAGCCTGTGCCCACATATGCCACATAATTATCTATGCCTTCCTGCTTCGACAGGAACTGTTCAACTTTTTTCACCGCATTTTCAGTTGCCGTTAAAGATGCACCTTCTTCAAGCTTTAAGTCGACCAAAATTTCGGCACGATTCGAAGGCGGGAAAAACTGCTGTGGTACTAACTTAAACATCAACACCGAGAGCACAAAAATAGCCACCGTCGTCGCAATGACCGTTTTGCGATAGATCACACACAGATCGACCCAACGGCGAAAACCTTGATAGAACTTGGTTTGATAAGGATCGTGTTGCTCACCTGCATGATGCACCATCGGCTGAGGTTCTGGCTGTTTGCGCAAACGTGCCCACAAACGGCTATACCACGGCGCTTTTTGAATCAGCTCTTTATTAAAATCGGGCAGGAGTTTGTCACCCAAATAGGGTACAAAAAGCACCGCTGCAAACCACGACACAATTAAGGCAATGGTCACCACTTGGAAAATAGAGCGAGTGTATTCGCCTGTGCTGGACGCTGCCGTGGCAATCGGTAAAAAGCCCGCAGCGGTAATCAAAGTTCCCGTCAACATCGGAAAGGCAGTGGTTCGCCATGCATGCCCCGCTGCTTGTAGTCGACTGTAGCCTTGCTCCATTTTGATTGCCATCATTTCCACAGCAATAATAGCGTCATCGACCAAGAGTCCCAGCGCCAAAATCAGCGCACCTAAGGAAATTTTATGCAGACCGACATCAAAAATATTCATGCCTGCAAAGGTCATGGCTAGGACCAATGGAATGGAGAATGCCACCACCAGTCCAGTACGGAAACCCAGCGAGAAAAAGCTAACCAGCAAGACAATAATCACCGCTTCAGCCAAAACTTTCATGAACTCGTTGACACTACGCTTCACCGCGACAGGCTGGTCTGAAACTTTCTTCAGCTCCATACCTAAAGGCAAAGTTTTTTGCAGCTTGGAAAACTCAGTTTCTAAGTTTTTACCCAAAGCCAAGATGTCGCCACCTTTACGCATCGACACCGCAATGCCAATGCCATTTTCCCCCATAAAGCGCATACGGGGTTGAGCGGGTTCACTAAAGCCACGATAGACGTCGGCAACATCGCTCAGCTGGATGGTTTTCCCATTGACCAATAAAGGCATACGTTGCAGTTCTTCAACGCTCTTAATTTGCCCTGTGACTCGGAGTTGAATACGATCCGATTCTGTTTCAAAAAAGCCTGCACTGGCCATGGTATTTTGCTGTTGCAGGGCTTGTTGTACCGCTGTCACAGGAATGCCTAACTGCGCCGACTTGGTGTTGGAAATTTCAATCCAAATCTTTTGATCTTGCAGCCCGACCAAATTGACTTTGGCGACATCTTTGACACGTTGCAGTTGTAACTGTAAACGGTCGGCATATTCTTTCATCACCGCATAATCAAAGTCTTTACCAGTCAGCACATAAATGTTGCCGAAAGTATCGCCAAACTCATCATTAAAGAATGGTCCTTGTACCCCATTGGGCAGCTGATGTTTGATGTCTCCAACCTTCTTGCGTACGTCATACCACACATCAGGTATCTCACTGGAGCGCATGGCATCTCGTGCCACAAAAGTCACCATCGACTCGCCGGGTCTGGAGTAGGCCATAATGCGCTCATACTTACCCGTGGTCATCAGCTCTTTTTCAATACGGTCGGTCACTTGTTCAGACACCTCGCGCGCCGTTGCACCCGGCCAATAGGTCTGTACCACCATCACTTTAAAGGTAAAAGGTGGGTCTTCGCTTTGTGCAAGTTTAGAATAAGACACCACACCCACGATGCCCAGTAACAACATCAAATAAAGGACCAAGCCCTTATTTTTTAAGGCCCATTCCGACAGGTTATAGTTCATGCTTAACCTCCTGTCGCAATCTTGACCGTTTTATTGTCACGGCTAATCGGTTGAATTTTTTGTTTTTCACGCAGTAAATGCACCCCACCCACCACGACATAGTCCTTTGGCTGTAAACCTGAACGAATGGTAACGGTGTCTCGACCATACTCCCCCACGCTGACAGGGACTTTACGAATGCTGTTGTCAGCATTCACCACCCAGACATAAGCATTTTTACCCGCAGCGGAAACACTGGCTAACGGTACACTCAACACATTGCTTTCAGTTGAGCTGAAAAACACCCGTGCACTCTGTCCCAGTTGAATCATATTTTGTCCTTCACGCAAAGCCACTTTGACACTAAAAGTACGTGACTGATCTGCGGCAGGCGAAATTTCACGGACGTAGGCGGCAAAACGTTCATCGGGTTTGGACCACAAAGTGACTATGGCATCTTGTCCAACTTTAATCTGAGCAATGGCTTGTTCAGGCACACCAATCACCACCTCACGATCACCTGAAATGGCCAGTTGAAACGCGGGTTGCCCTGCTGAAATCACCTGTCCAATTTCAATATTTCGCTCGGTAATCACACCGTTTTTATTGGCAATCAGTTGGTTATAACTGGTTTGGTTTTGCGTAACGTTATAATTGGCTTGTGCTTGTTTCAAGCTCGACAGTGCGGCTTTATATTGATTTTCAACGCTGTCGTACTGTGAACGACTCACTGCATTACTCGGTAATAATTGCTTAAAGCGTTTGAGTTCATCCTGCGCATTTTTTTCAGCCGCTTGGGCACTCTCTAACTGTGCTTTTGCTGCATTGAGTTCTAACTGGGCATCTTGTACATCTAAGCGTGCTAAAACTTGTCCGACTTTGACTTGGTCTCCCACATCGACCAGACGCTCCGTGACTTGTCCCCCAACACGAAAGGACAGTGCAGTTTGTTGGCGGGCTTGCACTTCGCCTGCATAGCTTTTTTGTTCTAGATGCGTGGTATTCGGTTGGCTCACCATTACCAAAGGCACCGACTCTGGTTCGGTCGTGTCTTTGCTACATCCCCACAAGGTGATACTACACACCACCATCATACTTGCCACAAGGGTCTGAATTTTGCTCATGAAGTCTGCTCTTCTTCCATAACCACCAATTAATCAGGCACAATATCCAGACTTAACTTGGTTATTTTTTAATTAATATACTGTGTAGTACACTAATTAAAGATATGCTCAGATGTAAATGACTTTTTGAACTTTTTTTAGGAAAATGTGTGCAAACTTCAGCAGGACGTCCCAAGGATTTAGAAAAACGGCAACGTATTTTGGAGGTGGCACGTCAGTTGTTTTTACAACATGGCTACCACGGCTCCAGCATGGACCATATTGCCAAGGAAGCGCACGTCACCAAACTCACGGTGTAAAACCATTTTCAAGACAAAGCCAATCTGTTCAGTTGTGCGATTGAGGAAACCTGTGAAAAGCTGATGCTGGGTCGTTCTTTTCAATTGCAACGTGCCGAAGACTTTGTGCCCATGCTCGAACAGATTTGTGCGCTATCGATGCATATTATTAACCTGCCTGAGGCCATCAAGCTGGAGCACTTACTATTACAGCTGGCCGCTGAACAAAATCCTTTGCTAGAGAACTTCTATAAAGCCTCCCACCTCAAAATGCGGGCGATTTGGGAACAGTTCTTTGACCAAGCCCAAACCTTAGGCGTGCTTCAGTTTGAACAGGTCAACGAGGTCATCACCTTATTAATGTCTCTGCTGTTTGGATACCGTCACCAAGAAATGTTGTTGGGGATGAATGAAGTGCCCAATGCCGAACAACGCGAGCAACTGATTCGAGAAGCCATTGCGATTTTTTTATTAAAATACCCCATACAAAAACCGTAAGATTCGGCTAATCAAATTTATATTTTTTATAATTAATTCAAATACTTGGGATTAAAACCATCTTTATTTTAAAACAATTGCTTGCCCTAAGTGGTTCATTTGATTCTAAAATCAGCAATTAATCCCCTACTTTTGTCTGCCCCTACTTGGATTGTCATCGAATCGGGGTATAGTCAAATTAAGAACAACGAGGGAATAATAATCATGATTCAACAAATTGATGCTCCACTACGTGAAGATGTCCGATTACTCGGCAACCTATTGGGTGAAACCCTCAAGGAGCATGCAGGACAAGATTTGTTTAATCAGGTCGAGCAAATTCGGGCCTTATCCAAAGGGGCACGGGACGGTCAAGTTGAAGCCGAAAAGCAGCTGGAACAATTGTTTTTCAGCCTTGAAGACGATGAAATTTTGCCGCTGACGCGTGCCTTTACCCACTTTTTGAACTTTGCCAATATTGCGGAACAATATCATGTGGTGCGTAGCCGTCGTCAAAGTGAATTTGATGAGACCGCACCCTCTCCAAATCCGCTCGACCACCTCTTTGCTAAATTTAAAAATAACGACATTTCAACCGATAGGCTGTTCCAGCAAATCTGTGATTTAAATATTGAACTGGTTCTGACCGCTCACCCCACTGAAGTCAGCCGTCGTACCCTGATCCAAAAATATGATGGTATTAACGATGCCTTATTTAAAATGGATCAGCAAAAACTGACCCCTCGTGAGCGCCAAACAGTCCTTGAAGACTTAAAACAACTGATCTGTTCGGCGTGGCAGACCGATGAAATTCGTCAACACCGTCCAACCCCAGTCGATGAAGCAAAATGGGGCTTTACTACTATTGAGCAAACCTTATGGAATGCCGTGCCGAAGTTCATGCGTGAACTAGACGACATGGTGATTGAGCACTGTGGGCAACGTTTGCCTCTCCATGTCGCACCTGTACGTTTCGCTTCATGGATGGGGGGTGACCGTGACGGCAACCCGAATGTGACACACAACATTACGCAAGAAGTCCTGTGGCTATCGCGTTGGAAAGCGGCTGATCTTTATTTACGTGACATTGAAGCCTTGCGTTGGGAACTGTCAATTCAAAGCTGTAGCGATGAACTGCGTAAAGCCTTGGGTCAAGACCATCCTGAACCCTACCGTGAATATTTACGTCATACCCGCGAACGGCTGAAAGCTACGCGCCATTGGCTCGCAGAAAAACTGCGCGGTGCCGATGCCGATGACAGCTTGGTGATTAAAGCCAAAGAGGAGCTGCTACAGCCTTTACTGCTGTGTTATCGCTCTTTAATTGCCAGCAACCTGCCTGAAATTGCCAATGGCAAATTGCTAGACTTTATCCATCGAGTGAACTGTTTCGGGATTGAACTGCTAAAACTGGATATTCGCCAAGAGTCAGGCCGTCATCGCCAAGCGATTTCAGCCATTACTGAATATTTGGGTCTGGGGAATTTTGAAACGTGGACCGAACAAGCACGTCAAAACTTCTTATTGCAAGAGCTACAAAGCAAACGTCCACTGTTGCCCAAGCATTTAAATGAACCTGCGCAAAGTTTAATTGAACAACCTGAAGTACAAGAAGTGTTTGCCACCATGCGTACTTTGGCAGCGCAGCCTCAAGAAAGTTTAGGTGCCTACATTATTTCGATGGCTGAATATCCAAGTGATGTGCTGGCGGTACTGCTTTTGCAAAAAGAAGCAGGCATCCAACATCCACTACGTGTGGTGCCATTGTTTGAAACATTGAAAGACTTAGATGGCGCGGCAGCCACCATGAATACCCTATTCAATATGCATTGGTATAAACAGCATATTCAGGGCAAACATGAAGTGATGATTGGCTATTCGGACTCAGCAAAAGATGCAGGTTTTATGTCAGCCAATTGGGCACAGTACCGTGCGCAAGAAGAGTTAACCGCAATTGCGAAAACGCATGGCGTACAACTTACGCTATTTCATGGTCGTGGCGGTTCCATCAGCCGCGGCGGTGCGCCAACGCAACAAGCCCTATTTTCACAGCCACCTGGCTCGATTTCAGGTGCAATTCGAGTCACTGAACAAGGTGAAATGATTCGCTTCAAGTTTGGCTTAGAAGGCATTGCGCTACAAAACTTAGAGATTTATACCGCTGCTACTTTAGAAGCCACTTTACTTCCACCGCCCGTCCCAAAACCTGAGTGGCGCGAGTTGATGCACAGCATGACCGATTTGTCGGTACAAGTGTATCGTCAGACTGTGCGAGAAAACCCGCACTTCGTAAAGTACTTACGTACAGTCACGCCAGAGCTTGAACTGCAAATGTTACCGCTTGGCTCACGCCCTGCAAAACGTAAAGTCACTGGCGGCATTGAGTCCCTACGTGCCATTCCTTGGGTATTTGCGTGGACTCAGATTCGTTTGATGCTACCCGCTTGGTTGGGTACAGGCGCGGCAATTAACCAAGTGATTGATCAAGGACATAAGGCTACCTTAGATGAAATGCTGGTGGCATGGCCGTATTTCCAAACCCTGATTGATATGTTGGAAATGGTACTCTCAAAATCTGATGCTCATGTAGCGCTGTATTATGAGTCGCACCTGACTGATGATGAGGACTTGAAAGTGCTCGGTGAACATCTGCGTCAGCGCTTAAAGTATGCGGTGCAAACCCTGTTAGCGCTTAAAGGTGAGTCTAAACTCCTCAGCAGTAACGAAGTTTTAGATCAGTCGATGAGAGTGCGCAAACCGTATTTATTGCCTCTGCATTTACTCCAAGCAGAGTTAATGAAACGTCGTCGCCGCTACCTAGAAGAGCGTCAGGAAACAAATACACCTGTAGATCATGCACTTATGGTAAGTATCGCCGGCATTGCAGCGGGTCTTCGTAACACAGGATAAAGTTTTAAGCCCGCTCCATTTAAAGCACATCACTATGATGTGCTTTTTTATTGAACGCATAGTCAAACCTTTTATAATTTTTTTTATCAATCCAATCATAAATATTTATGAATGAGCGATTGGCTAAATTTACCAATTAAACCTTGATTTATCATTATTTTTAAAAATATAAATTTTTACCATGCGGTAAAAAGTTCTGAAAAGTCATAAGATTAGTTTGAACAATTTTTTGTATCACTGATTAAATCTTCTAAAAAACAAGAGTATGATGTGCACAATTTATCTTTAGAGTGCTCAAAAAATGTCCAATTGGTTTCCCAAATGGCGCTCGTACGAAGGCAATATCGATGCACGTCCTGTTGGCACAAGTGAATATCTCCCTGCTTCACAAAGTGCAATTTTAGGTGTGCAGCATGCCTTTGCCATGTTTGGAGCAACGGTTCTTGCACCTTTCTTGATGGGCTTCGATCCCAACCTTGCCATTTTAATGTCCGGGATTTGTACCATCTTGTTCTTTATTATGACGGGTGGACGTGTTCCAAGTTATTTAGGTTCAAGTTTTGCCTTTATTGGGGTCGTGATTGCAGCAACGGGCTATACCGCATCGGGCACAGGCGCACTCAATCCAAACTTAGCTATGGCGGGCGGCGGTATTATTGCCTGCGGCGTGCTCTATACCTTGTTTGGTTTTATGGTCATGGCAACGGGCACCAAGTGGATTGAAAAACTGATGCCGCCTGTGGTGACAGGTGCTGTGGTGATGATTATTGGTCTCAACCTTGCCCCAGTGACGGTCAAAGGCGTTGCGGGCAATTCCTTTAATATGTGGATGGCACTGGTTACCGTATTATGTATGGGCTCGATTGCCGTCTTTACTCGTGGTTTATTGCAACGTCTCTTATTATTAATTGGTTTGTTACTGTCTTACTTGGTCTATTTCATCGTGACCAATGTTATGGGCTATGGCACAGCGATTAATTTTGCCCCGATTCAACAAGCCGCTTGGTTTGGTTTACCGACTTTTCATGCACCTGAATTTAATGCCAATGCCATGATGATCATTGCACCGATCGCATTAATTTTGGTGGCAGAGAACCTCGGTCACATCAAAGCCGTGAGTGCGATGACTGGTGAAAACCTAGATCCACACATTGGTAAAGCATTTGTTGCCGATGGTGTAGCAACGACGTTAGCCGGTGGTGTCGGCGCTCCAGGCATGACCACCTATGGTGAAAACATTGGGGTCATGGCAGTCACACGAGTTTACTCGACTATCATTTTTGCCATTGCAGGTGTGTTTGCCATTTTCTTAGGTCTGTCTCCGAAATTTGGTGCCATCATCCATACCATTCCGACCGCGATTTTAACCGGTGCGTCGATTGTGGTGTTTGGTTTGATTACCATCGCAGGTGCAAAAATCTGGATTGAAAACAAAGTCGATTTTTCACAGAACAAAAACCTGATGGTCGCTGCAGTCACCATCATTTTAGGTACAGGTGATTTTGCCTTACAAATTGGCAACTTTAACTTGGGTGGTATTGGTACTGCTACGTTTGCAGCATTGTTCTTAAACTGGTTCTTCAGCTTAGGACAAAAAGATTAATCTGCCTGATATTTTAATTATCCATTGTTGATCGCAGCCTTCGGGCTGCTTTTTTTGGTCTAATGCTCTGACTCCTATTACACCTAAAGGGATGTCTCAAAACACAAAAAGGACTAAGATAAAGCAACATTTTCCGCTTTGACCCTGCCATGCGCCTTGATTTTTTTGATCTGCAATTGTTTATCAATATCCTGAGTACAGGCAGTCTGACCAAGGGCGCAGAACGCTCCGCCATTTCTTTACAGGCCGCCAGTGAGCGAATTAAAAAATTAGAACAGCATTTTGAAGTCAGTTTATTTACCCGCCATGCAACCGGGGTGAAAGCGACCCTTGCTGGGCAAACCTTTGCGGAACATGCGCAGCACTTACTGCAACAACAGCAGCAATTACAACAGGCCATGTTGCCCTTTGCCCACAGTGCAACGAGCAACATTATATTGTGGTGCAACTCATCGGCACAGAGTGAGTACTTACCGCATTTATTGCCGCAGTATTTAATGGAAAATCCGAAGATTCATATTGAATTAAAAGAAGCCGAAACCAATGACATCATTCAGGCCCTTAGTACAGGTACGGCGCAGTTGGGATTGATCTCTGGTTTTTTTGATGCGGGACAACTTGAAACCCAAGAATTTGCTGAAGACCCTTTGGTACTGATCTGCCCAAGCCAGCATCCACTTGCAACTGCAGCTCAACTAGAACTGGGTGAATTATTGCAACATCCGTTTGTGGGCCTCATGCAATATCACTCCTTACAACAGTCAATAGAAGCGCAAGCCAAATGCTTAGGCTGTGACATCCACTATCGTCTACGGGTGCCGAACTTTGCCGCGATTGCCCAAGTCGTTGCCAATGGCGTCGGCATTGCGATTATTCCCAAACGGGCAGCTCTGCGTTTAAAAGCACAGTATGATTTTCAGCAAATTGAACTCTTAGGCAAATGGGCCAACCGCAAGTTGCTATTAGCAGCACGGTGTTTTGATCAGCTCCCAGTAGATTACCAACGCTTTAGTCAATTCCTCTTGAGCCAACATGACCAGCTCATTGCGCATTAAAGCCAGCCCAGTTGATGTAAAACCATATAACTGCCAAATAAGACTAGGCCCACAAAAAACACCTTACGAAAGGCTTGCTCAGGGATGCGATAACGAATTTTAGTGCCCAACCACATTCCGAGCAATGCAGGAAGCAGAGCGATCAACGACAGTTGATAGTCAATGGGAGTGTCTTCAACAGGATTCAGATGTAAATACGTGGCCAGACACAAGGTTGAAACGGTAAAGGCAAGGCCGAGCGATTGTACCAAATCATCCCGTTTCAAATGCAAGGACTGCAAATATGGCACTACGGGAATCACCACCACCCCTGTCGCCACCGTCAAAGCACCGCCCAAATAGCCCATGATCGGTGATAAATATTTTTCATACGGGGCTAAGTTGGGCATGTTTTTGGCAAACAAACCATATAGACCATAAATGGCCAACATCCCGCCCAACAGCGCTTCACTTTGAAATTCGCCATGTCCGAGCGTAGGAAAAACACTCCAAACTGAACCAATGATCATGCCCACCAGCAACGGCCAAAAGCGCTGTACCAGTCGCAGTACACGCCCTTCTGCAAACAATTGCCAAAAGTTCGTGACCATGGAAGGGATAATCAGCAAAGTTGCCGCTTGAAATGGACTAATCACCAAAGATAAAAGTCCCATCGACACGGCGGGCAAACCCAGACCAATGGTACCCTTAATCATGCCTGCGACAGCAAAAACAAAAATAACAAAAGCAAGCATGATGCTTCTCTCTAAACACTTAGCGCCATGCTATAAAATTTAAATCTGTGCTCATATCACTGTTTTTAGAAGTAAGCCTCAATCAAATATTGAGGCTTACTGGAAAGAATGGTCTGGATCCAACTGTTATTGAATCCAAATGTGATGCAGTGCGATTCTGCTTAGTATTTGAAATTTAGGCTGAAGCAGAAAGTACGTGGATCGCCCCAGCTCACCAATTGTGCATTTGGCGTGGTTCCGACTAAATATTCTTTATCAAACAGGTTTTTTACGCTGAATTTTGCGCCCCAATTTTTCGCTTCATAACCGGCACTGACATCGTAGAGTGTATAACTCGATAACGGTACATAATAGCTATCTCTTTGTGCTGTACGCTCACCTTGATAAGTTGCAGCTGCACCAACATTCCAACCCAGTTGATCACCAGCAAAGAAATATTGAGTTGATAAAGAAGCCGCATTTTTAGGCACATGGTTAATCCGCTTACCAATATCACTACTGGTTTCACTTTCAGTAATTTTGGCTGTAGGAATATAACTATAGGTTGCGGTCAGGTTCCATTGATCAGTTAAAGCCGCGGATAATTCAGTTTCAAAGCCCTTGGTCTTTTGTTCACCAATTTGTACAGAATAAGTATTTGTGGGATCTGGTTCTGTGACATTCTGACGGGTTAAATCATAATACGCCACATAACCTTGTAGTCTTTGATTCAGCCCTTGGAACTTCACACCGACTTCATATTGCTCCCCTTCTTCAGGGTTTAAAAGTGAACTATCTTTACCTGCATCACTCACAGGAAAGAAAGAGGTTGCATAACTCATGTAAGGGGCAAACATATCATTAATCTGATACATCAAAGATGCATTACCCGTAAAGGCATTATCTGAATTTTTCAACAACTTATTCTTGAAGATATCTTCAACTTCGATCTGTGTCCAATCATGACGACCTGATAAGCCTAAGATCCAATGATCATCAATTTTAAAATTATTACGTAGATATACACCCATATATTGGGTGTCGGTAATTTGGTGAGCAATTGTTGTTGTTGCTTTTGGAATTGCAGTGTAAACAGGATTATTGGCATTAAAAGATGACAAACTATTGCGACGGCGTTCATAGTCACTACGCTCATGCATCATATCTAAACCAATCATTAAATCATATTGGGTTTTGCCCCAGTCGAAATGACGTGACACATTATTATCTAATGCAAAATTTACATCATCTTTAATCTGTCTTTCCACCGTCCGTTTGATGGTCGGTAAGGTGTTATTACTCCCCGCCAATACAGGATTATTATCTGCATCGGTTTTAGTCACAGCAAAGTTTTGTTTAAAAGTCCAACCATTATCAAAATAATGTGCATAGTTCGAACCTAAGCGCAAAACATCGAACGTATTGCTTAAATTCGGCGCGCCAAAAAACAAACTCTGTGAGTAATTTTTATAAGCACCATTACTATAAGGAATCCCTTGCTGACGAATAAAATCACGATGTTGATAGCTCGCTATCACAGACAACTCATCTTTTTCACCTAAATCAAAATTATAAGAGGGCGCAATATAATAATTTTTATAATAAACATAATCTGTTGGATCATCCTGATCAGAAGCATGACCCACCACACGAAACGCACCCTTTTCACTGTCATTTGGTGCATAGTTAATGTCAAATGTTCCATCAACCAAAGCATTGCTGCCATAGCTCACACTGCCACGATAAGAAGTCTTTGCCTCAGGACGCTTCGTGGTTAAATTGACTAAACCACCCGGTAAGGCAAAGCCAAAACCGGTCGATGTTGGCCCTTTCACCACTTCAATCGACTGTAAACCACTGATGTCTTCTGAACGTAGGGCATTATCAGAAGTTTGAATACGCAAGCCATCGACATAGGTCTGTGCGCTGGAAACCTGACCACGAATAATAAAGTCATCCCAACCACGGCGACCATACTGTCCTGCGGTGACCCCCGCTACACCCTGCAAGGCTTCAGACAGTGTTTTTGCTTGTTTTTGTTCGAGTTGTTTTTCACTAATCACGCTGATCGATTGCGCAGTTTCAAACAGCGGTGCATCTGAACGCAAAACAGCTGATGCAGTTTTTGCTGCATATGCCGCTTTGTCATCTGCATCTTGGGCTTCAAATTGCAAAGTCGGTAAAACTTGGGATGATGCTGTTTCCAGTGTCTCGCCCTGAGCAAACGCTGCTGTAGTCATCATGGCCAGAATGGATAAGCTCAAAGAAGAAATATGAAAACGCATAACATCGATCAACAGACAGAAAGAATGCCAATTATAATCATTTTCATTTGGAAGCCTATTTATTAATAAAATTTAACAATGAATTTAATTGTTAAACCTCATTAACATTATTAATAAGCACTTTAATAACTCAGCCTAAAAACACCATCGGCTTTAGGTTTCATGTGTTATTGGACTGTTTTGATCAATAAGAGGTATACAAAACTCAGCCTTCGCTTTCATCCACAGGGTCGGTTTTATATTGATCTTCCAGCACATTACTGAAAATACTTTCAATCATCCAGACGCGATACAAACTATTAAAGACATAGCTCTGCCCATCCACACGCAGTTCAATCACGGGGAAATCAGGCTGGGACTTCATTTCACAGAGCATGTCATTTTCTTGAAGCTTGGCTTCCACATCTTCGGTGATCAATGCTGTGATTTCCAATTCTTGCATCAGTTGATCAAAATGCGATTTAAAGGATAAATCTTTGCCTTGGGTCCAAACGGCTTTCAAAATCCGATACATGGCATCAATACGCTGCTCTTCAGGCACGCTATAAAATAACTGCGCCATCGCCAAAGTGGCTGCTTGCGTCGGACGGCAAAACGGTGTGAATTTGATTTCTGTCCGTTTGGATAAGCGCGTTGCCAAACTCCAATCAAACCCATCTCGACCGTGATAACTGAGCGGATAGACATTGAGCTGAATATTATAATAATCGGCCAGTTCTTCTTTAATATAGGCCAATAACAACCATGAAATTGGATCTTCTAGCGCAACGTATAGATCTAACTCTGGATCGAGCGCCTGAATTTCATTTAACTCTTCAGCATCGCTAATCAAATGCTCACGCCAATCAATATGATTGATCAAGAAAATTGGGTTATCGGTAAATAATTTTTGTTGTTTTAACCGGCGCGTTAAACGTAGCAGATCATCGACCGCATGATACTGACGGTCACCGAGTTGGAAGTAACTGGCCAGTACCGCATCATCATTAAAAATACGTTCTGGAAAGTTTTGCTCTTGATGGTGACGGCTGGCCATCGCATATAAGGTGCGCAGCTTACCTTCTTGTTTTTGCCACAGCATGTGAAACACATCTTCCAGCAAATACAAAAAGTCCTGCCCTCGCAGCGGCGTATGCCGCAAGATGGTTTCCGCTTGGCTCAGCGCCTCAGGACTGGGTTGTTCTGGCGTTTCATGAAAGCTAAAACGATGCTGACGCGACAGAATTTTGGCATCATTTAAACAATAAGTTTGCCACTCCAAAGCCGACATTTGGTTCGGAGGTTCAGCGGCCTGACTGGAAATGACCACCTTCAATGGTTTCAGTTCGTCCGCTAAAATTTCTTCAATTTGTGGTAACTGCTGAACCGCTAAATAGCTATATACATCGTCGAGGCGTAAATGAATACTCAAGCCTTGTTCTGTAGAGACGACCGTTTGACGAATCGGTTTTTGGTAAAACCAACGCGATCGAATCGGATCGAACCATCGACGCAACAGTGACATGAGCAAAGCCTCTAAATTAAACCCTTGAAAGTACTACAAGGGTTTATATCAATTCACAGCAAAATGATCAATTAGACATCTAAATTTAGATCAGTTACCGCGCCTTTTTCCGCACCAGTGGTCAGTTTTGCAAACTTGGCCAAAGCCCCATAACGATAATTCGGTTGCGGTTTCACCCACGCGGCTTGACGCGCTGCGATCTCTTCTGCCGAAACATGCCACGTCATTTCGCGAGTTTCTGCATTAATCGAGATTTTATCGCCATTTTGCACTAAACCAATTGGCCCACCTTCATAGGCTTCTGGGGTCACATGACCAATCACAAAACCATGACTGCCGCCTGAGAAACGACCATCGGTGATCAGCGCTACTGATTTGCCCAAACCTTTACCAATAATCGCTGAGGTCGGTTTCAGCATTTCAGGCATGCCCGGTCCACCTTTAGGCCCTTCACCACGAATCACCACCACTTCACCCGCTTGAACTTCGCCATCTAAAATGCCACGCATCGCGCCGATTTCACCTTCAAAGACACGTGCAGGCCCCTCAAAGTACAGGCCTTCTTTGCCGGTAATTTTAGCCACAGCACCTGTTGGAGACAGATTACCTTTAAGCACCACTAAGTGAGAGTCTTTTTTAATTGGCGCGTCGAACGGTAAAATAATCTGCTGACCTTCTGGATAGTCTTCGACCTCAGCCAAATTTTCCGCCAAGGTCTTTCCAGTTACGGTTAAACATGAACCATCGAGCATGCCAGCATCAAGCATTCGCTTCATCAGCGGTTGAATGCCCCCAATCGCGATCAGCTCAGACATCAAATATTTGCCAGATGGACGCACATCGGCCACTACGGGAATATCTTGCCCGATACGGACGAAATCATCCAAACTCAGCTCAACCCCAGCAGTATGTGCCATTGCCAGTAAGTGCAGCACACCATTGGTCGAACCACCCAAGGCAATCAGCACTTTAATTGAGTTTTCAAATGCAGCTTTGGTCATAATATCGCGTGGTTTCAGGTCTAAGCGCAGTAAATTCATCACCGCTTCACCTGCTTTTTGACAGTCGATCCGCTTGTCATCAGAAACCGCTTCTTGTGCAGAGGAGCCCGGCAAACTCATGCCCAAGGCTTCAATCGCAGAGGCCATCGAATTTGCAGTGTACATGCCACCACATGAACCCGGCCCCGGCAGTGCCACTTCTTCAATCTGTTTGACTTGAATGGCACTGATTTCACCTTTGGCGTGCTGACCCACAGCTTCAAAGACGGAAATCATGTCGGTATGTCCTGCGCCAGGCTTAATTGTACCGCCATAAACAAACAAACCTGGACGGTTTAAACGGGCTAAGCCCATGATGCAACCCGGCATATTTTTGTCACAACCACCGATCGCGATCACGCCATCATAGGCTTGGCATCCCACCACCGCTTCTATCGAATCCGCAATAATTTCACGGCTCAGCAATGAATACTTCATACCTTCGGTGCCGTTAGAAATACCATCTGAAATGGTGATGGTATTAAAAATAATGCCTTTACCACCAGCTTGATTGACCCCTTTTTCGGCCTCACGTGCCAGTTCATTGATATGCATATTACATGGCGTGACATTAGCCCAAGTAGACGCAATACCAACAAAGGGACGAGTAAAGTCTGAATCTTTAAAGCCTGTGGCACGCATCATGGAACGTGCAGGCGCATTTTCAATGCCTTCATAAACTGGGGCTGAATGTTCGCGGATATTGTCTTTACTCATTGTATTTGTCCTTAGCGATGGCTGCGTATTGCTCTACAGTCTTGGCAATTTTTTCTGTTTTTATTGTATAGAAAGCAGGCTAGACATGAAAGCGACTCGCTGGGTATTACATGAACCCATTTATTGTTTTTTCTACCAAATCAGATCACATGATGAAGCAATATGGATGTCGCTGTTTCACTGTATGACAGGGATGCCATATCAGGGGAGCAAAGGCATTTTATTACTTTTGTGTCGTCAAAAGTAAAATCTCATCTACGCAATAACAGTACAAACCGTACTGTAAAATGTGACTGTGCTATTTTCATTAATCAATAAAAAAGCACCCCCAAAGGAGTGCTCTTTCTTATCCGTAAAACCTACCGATTAAATTTCACGTACTGCGCCTTTAGACGCACTGGTGGTATGCATTGCATAAGCCTTTAAGGCTTTAGACACTTTACGTGGACGCTGCTCAGCAGGTTGCCAGCCTTTGGCTTCTTGTGCTTCACGGCGCGCAGCCATGGTTGCTTCATCCACGGCCAAGTGAATACTACGGTTTGGAATATCGATTTCAATACGGTCACCATCTTCAACCAAACCAATCGCACCACCTTCAGCCGCTTCAGGAGACACGTGACCAATAGACAGACCTGATGAACCGCCCGAGAAACGCCCATCGGTGAGTAAAGCACAGTCTTTACCAAGGCCTTTCGATTTTAAATAACTGGTTGGATACAACATTTCTTGCATACCCGGACCACCACGCGGACCTTCGTAACGAATCACCACCACATCACCAGCAGTGATTTTGCCACCTAAAATCGCTTCTACCGCTGCATCTTGACTTTCAAACACACGTGCGGTGCCATTGAATTTCAAGATGGAATCATCTACACCCGCAGTTTTCACAATACAGCCTTCTAATGCGATGTTGCCGTACAGCACAGCCAAACCACCATCTTGAGAGAAGACATGTGCAGCATTACGAATCACGCCGTTGTCACGGTCACCATCTAAACGAGAGTAGTAACGGTCTTGTGAGAATGCGGTTTGCGTCGGCACACCACCCGGTGCTGAACGGAAGAATTGATACACTTCTTCATCTTCAGTACGGATGATGTCCCACTTGTCCAAGGCATCTTTTAAGGTTTTTTCATGCACAGTCGGTACAGAAGTATCCAACAAGCCTGCACGGTCTAATTCACCCAAGATCGACATAATACCACCTGCACGATGTACGTCTTCCATGTGGACATCTTGCTTTGCAGGGGCAACTTTACACAGCACAGGCACTTTACGTGACAAACGGTCAATGTCGGTCATGGTAAAGTCAACTTCCGCTTCATGCGCCGCTGCCAACAAGTGTAAAACGGTATTTGTTGAACCGCCCATTGAAATATCAAGGGTCATGGCATTTTCAAAAGCCGCTTTAGTGGCAATTGAACGTGGCAACAAGCTGTGATCATTTTGTTCGTAATGACGCTTGGTAATTTCAACAATCAACTGACCAGCGCGTTCGAATAGTTTTTTACGATTGGCATGGGTCGCTAAGGTTGAACCATTGCCCGGAAGCGATAGTCCCAAAGCTTCGGTTAAACAGTTCATTGAGTTTGCAGTAAACATGCCTGAACATGAACCACAGGTTGGACAAGCTGAACGTTCGTATTCCGCCACTTCTTCATCAGTGAAACTGTCATCTGCTGCGACAATCATGGCATCGACCAAGTCAATCGCGTGTTCATTACCACGGATTTTCACTTTACCCGCTTCCATCGGCCCACCAGAAACGAATACCACAGGAATGTTCAGACGCATAGACGCCATCAACATGCCAGGAGTGATTTTGTCACAGTTCGAAATACACACCATCGCATCAGCACAGTGCGCATTGACCATGTATTCCACTGAGTCCGCAATCAAGTCACGTGAAGGCAATGAATACAGCATGCCATCGTGTCCCATCGCGATCCCATCATCGACCGCAATGGTATTAAATTCTTTAGCTACGCCGCCTGCCGCCTCAATTTGACGTGCCACAAGTTGACCTAAGTCTTTTAAATGAACGTGACCCGGTACAAATTGAGTGAATGAGTTGACTACCGCAATAATCGGCTTACCAAAGTCTTCATCTTTCATCCCCGTAGCGCGCCATAAGCCACGCGCACCCGCCATATTTCTTCCGTGTGTTGATGTTTTTGAACGATAGTCAGGCATTGTACTTTTCCAACATAGTTGTGCTTGAGATGAATGTCCACATTCACTCTGGCTAAAATCTGAGTTCTGAGAGTGTCAAACTGTCAAAAATTTAAACATAGCATATTCGCATTCTGCGTAAATCTCGTTTTTAGGCATCTCGACCTAAATTACCGACAACAGTAAGTTTGCGCGCTACATTTTAACCGATGAGCTGACATTCAATTGCATATGGAAACTACTATAACCCGTTCAATCGTCTTGCAATACAAAACTTCTATGAATAATTTTTAAATTTTGCATGAGTTTTATTTATATGAAATACAAATTTTGAGCGATACGCTATCAAGAGTCCTTTCTCTATTCTTAGAATAAAACTATCGTACATCATATAGTTAGAACCGCTCTATCGGCTTTTTATACAGGATAAATCTGTAGCTGCTCGAGTTTTGCTATAATTGTTTTAATCTTCTCCTTTTTTCCGAGTATTTCTTGAAAATCATCTTTGCAGGCACGCCCGAATTTGCGGCTGTGGCATTAGACGCTCTCCTAAAAACAGAACACGAAATTGTAGCCGTCTATACGCAACCTGACCGTAAAGCAGGTCGTGGGCAGAAACTTACCGCTTCAGCCGTGAAGCAGTTGGCTTTAGCACATGATATTCCTGTGTATCAACCACTGCATTTTAAGTCTTCAACTGAAGAAGGTCTGGCTGCTCAAGCTGAACTCAAGGCCTTAAATGCAGATGTGATGGTGGTGGCTGCTTATGGCCTGATCTTGCCCCAAGTGGTTTTGGATACGCCTAAATATGGCTGTTTGAACATTCACGGTTCACTGTTGCCCCGCTGGCGGGGTGCAGCGCCTATTCAACGCGCAATTTCTACTGGAGATACCGAAACTGGGATCACCATTATGAAAATGGCTGCGGGTTTGGATACTGGCGATATGATGTATAAAACCTACTGCCCGATTGAAGCTACAGATACCTCTGCAAGTTTGCATGACAAATTGGCACAACAAGGGGCCGAGGCGACGGTCAAAGTTTTAGCCTCTGAAAGCACATTGCAGCACTATTTAGACAACCGCGAAGTGCAAGATGAAGCTTTGACAGTCTATGCACACAAACTCTCTAAGGCTGAAGCGCAAATTGATTGGACTTCAACAGCGGTGCAAATCGACCGTAATATTCGCGCATTTAACCCATGGCCTGTCGCATTTATCGCACTGGATGAAAGCAATAATCTGCGCGTTTGGGGTTCGATGTTGTCCCAAGAAAATGCCCAAGCTCAAGCTGCAGGCACCATTTTAGCTATTGATAAACACGGTGTTCATGTCGCTTGTGGCGATGAACACGCGGTGTGTTTAAGCTCTCTGCAATGGCCGGGCGGTAAACCCCTAAATGCCGTACAAATTTTACAAACCCAAAAACTGAATATTGGACAAATTTTATAATGAAACAATCTCCTCACGCCTCAGGTAAGACCCTAAACTTACGTGCTCAGGTTGTTAAAACGTTATTGGCTGTCCAAAATGGTCAATCACTGGCATCGGTACTTCAGCAACACATGGCAATTGTGTCTGACAAAGACCGTGCCTTGTACCATGAGTTAGTTCTTGGCTGTTTACGCCAATGGCATGCGCTTAAACAAGTGACTTTACCGTTGTTGACTAAGCCACTGGAAAACCAAGTCGTTGAAACCTGTTTATATGTGGGTTTATACCAATTGCTGTGTACCCGCGTTGCAGCGCATGCCGCGATTTCTGAAACGGTAGAAGCAGCCAAACAATTGGGTATGGAAAGCTTAAGCGGTGTGGTGAATGCTATTTTGCGCCGTGCAACACGTGAAACGGAACAGTTCTACGATGTTTTGGAACAAGCCTCGAATCTGCCAAGTTGGTTAGCAAAGCGTTTGAAAAAGGACTGGGGCGAGCAACTGGCTGAAATCAGCTATGAGCTGAAACAAGTTGCACCCTTAACCTTAAGAGTGAACACCTTACAAGTCAGCCGTGACGAATATCTTGAAATTTTAGAAGATGAAGGCATTGAAGCACACGCCTGTGAACTTTCGAATGTCGGTATTGTGTTGGATGACAGTCTGCATATCCCAAGCCTACCGGGTTTTGAAGTAGGTGGTTTTTCAGTACAAGATGAACATGCGCAACTTTGTGCAACCTTGTTGCCAGACTTAAATGGCAAATTTGTAATTGATGCCTGTGCAGCACCTGGCGGCAAGACAGCGCATATTTTAGAGATGTATCAGCCGAAAAAACTGATTGCACTCGACCAAGATGAAAAGCGCTTAAAACGTGTCTCTGAAAACTTAGAGCGTTTGGCTTTAAATGAAAAGTATGTCGACATTATCACTGCCGATGCAGTGAAATGGACATCGCCTGAACTGGCGGATTGTATCGTTCTCGATGCACCCTGTTCTGCCATTGGAGTAATCCGTCGCCATCCCGATATTCGTTTACTGCGTCAGTCGGGCGATATTGCTAAAACGGTACAGCTGCAAAAGCAAATTCTTGAAAATATGTGGCAACAACTCAAAGTAGGTGGCTCATTGCTATACATCACCTGCTCGATTTTGAAAGCTGAAAATGAACAGCAAATGGTCGACTTCTTTGCTGAACATACGGATGCGAAAGAAATTAAAATTGATGCCGATTGGGGCGTTGAGCAGATTCATGGTCGCCAACTACTCCCACAAGTAGGGCGTGGCGATGGTTTTTATTATTGTCGCATTGAAAAAATTTAAAATTAAAAGGAGCTGAAAGGCTCCTTTTTTCATGTGTGTACTGATTGCAGTTACTGCAATTTTTCTAAAAAGCGAACTGCTTTAAGTTAAAGTGTGCCACAGTTTTCAGATAAATATGTGGCTTGATCCATCAACCGTTCTGCAGAAGCAAAAATCTCACGCGAATGATGCCAACCTAATTCACGGTACTCAGCAGCCGCCCAAACCAAATTCACTTCAGCTTGTGCAAGTTCTTTATAAGCACACTGAAATCCAGTCTGTGTTTTTATGGTTGTGGCACGCGTCCATAAATCACGGCGCATCAGTTGGGAAAATGGTAGCATTGGTGTTTCTATACTTAACGTTGCACGCTGATCTGCATATACAATGTCTAAGACCTGCTGATAGATCAGATCAATATTTTGACGCTTCGCTTTTTCACTATATTCATGGTCAGCATAACTCAGCCATGTTCGTGCTTTTTCTAACTGGTACTTGTCTCGTACGTCCATCGCTTGCTCAATTGCAGTGTGCAATTGCTCATGCACATGTTGCTGCGAAACTGGATAATTTGAGCTGACAGGGACCTCTGCAGCATGCGCCACCACAGTACCCAAAGCTAAAAGCCACAACACATGTTTAGCATGGTGTTTCAACATTATTTAGGCTCCAAGGCTTTATTGACTGAAGGCTTATTTTTGTTAAATAAGTTTTCGTCAAATTTGAAGCGGAAACGGAAATATGCACCATCCATCGTTGTATCACTATCAATCAGATCTTTATCTTGATAGCCCACAAAGTTATATCCACCTGAAACCCAAAGGTTCGACGCTAGTAGATAACCCACTTCAACCCCTGCCATCAACTTGGTTCCATCCGAAACACTGTTCCACATCACGCCAGCATTCACCCCTGCATCCCAACGCTCATTAATGTCATACATAAACCGGCTGTTGAGCATTTGAGTCATACCACTGGTTTGCAGTAGATCATAAGTTTCATCCAAATATTTAACCGCATATTGCCCTGATACATGTACCGAACGTGTTGGATGATAATTCATATGATGAGACATAATATAAACATTGCGCTCATATGGATCATTCAGCGTTGTTTCATTTTTCTCGTAGCGATATTCAATTTTGCTCAATGAGTCAAAACGATTGGTTGCCAAATCACGATATGCAGCACCGACCTGAACACGGTCAATCACGCGATCGCCAGAATCTGCAGACTTATTGTCAGTAATATTCAAGACATTTTTAGCCAATAAAGTCACTTCGTCTGAATACTTATACGCTGTACCTAAAGTATTTAAATAGCTATCACTTTGATTAGACCAGCGCCCTTCTATACGTGCCACATTTTTCCAGCGTGGATTGGAAAGGTGTTCAAAGCCCAAAGTCGCTGCAGTGGACTCTAGTGAATCTTTATTTTCACCTTCAAAGACTTTTACTTTTTCAAAACTGGTATTAAAGAATAGCCCTTCTTTAAGCTGCCAACGATTACGCACACCCATCGCGGCTTCAGCTTCACGTGCGCTCATACCATCACGTACACGATATTCACTAAACACAGAGCCATCACGCATATATTCACTGTCTAAACCAAAAACGGTGGTATTACGTTTTTGCGTGTCATTGAGTTCGTATAATCCGCCTATACTTGAAATGAACTCATGGCGCGCATAGGCATGAATATTTTTATAAACTTGTGCATCACCGCCCACAGCAAATACACGGCGGTCACTATCCGCGATGTCTTGCTCATATTCTAGGAAAGCACTTGAACCATCAAAAGGGAGTGCTGTTTTTAATTTAGCACGCACGGTGGTACCGTCATATGGTGTTTCAACATTTTGGGTCGAAGCACTGGCTGCATTGACCGACTCATTATAATAACGTGCACCCAACTCTAAACTTACAATACGGTTAATCGCTTTCTCAATCGAAGCGCTCACGCCATGGCGAACACCTTCATTCACGCTATCTTCAGTTCTTACCGCTTCAACACGTAAAATACCAAACTGATCTAAACGTGCATTAAGTTTGACTGCACTTTCTTTGCGCCCTGAACTGATTGAAGACGCCGCATTACGGAAACCTTCATCTGCTTGTTGATGGTAAGCACGTAAATCGACCTTGTCATTTTTGTATTCCAATTCAACGCGTGCCGCTGTGCCATCCCCAGATGTGTCTGTACTATTTGACGCATTCACATCTGTCAATTGGTCAAGGTTTAGGGCATCGTGGTCAGAATATGCATATTCCGCAATCAGTTTGGTCTTATCATTCCAATGAATGACGGTATTGGCACTGGCAATTTTCTCTTGATCCATAGGATCATCATTTTGAATATAAGAGCCACCCACCGTCACTTTATCATTGAGCTTATAACGACCATTCACACCAGCAACGGTATATTCCTGCCCCCCTTGATCCGACTCTACAGTAATCCGTAGATAAACAGGATTCAGGTTTTCATCAATACTACTTAACGGTGAAGTCAGGTAAATACTGTTGGTATAGGTATCTACTTGGTAGTCGCTGAAGCGATTTAAAGTACGCTGCGCAATAATCAAACCTGGATTGTTACGATCACGAACAATCACTTCCACCTTTTCACTATTTTCTAAAATATCGTCGGTATCAATTCCTAAAGAATATGGACCAGAAACCCCCATTGCACGTAATTCATTCACGATTTGCGTTGCATTGGTTCGTGCCGCGAAGCCCGAAACTTGGTAACGATCCCCTTCAACAGTTGACTTCAGACCTGTCAATGAACGGCTGTATTGCCCCAGTGAAAGCCCTTCGTCATTTTCAGTACGTGTAACATAGTCCCCATACATGGCATAAGAACGTCCCTTATCCACACGGACATACAGTTTACTGGTGGACTGCGCATCAAACCCTTTTGCCGATGCATCACCATACACGGGGTAATATTCATCTGGGCGAATATCACGGAATAGACGCTGATTATTTTCTTTGCTCGAGTCATAAGCCAAAGTCAGTAAATAATCTCCGCGCACCTTCCCTTTCAAGAATAAAGCCGCACGACCACGAATGGCGGTTTCACCATCCCCTGAACTGGATAAATCATTCAGTTCTTCTTCGAAGCCATCTTGTGTTGAGCTTTGCGATAAATTTTTTGGGTCGAATTTGTTCAATGCAAATGAACCTTCGATAATCCCCGCAACCAACATTGGGCGTAATTCTGCTAAAAAGCGAACTGGAACAGTCTGCTCATAAATACCACTACGAATACGCAGCACACCTGAACCTGCTTCTAATGGCGCAAGGACTGGGATCACCAGTGAGCCACCTTCAGCAAAAACTTGAATACCCGGTTTATCTGGATCTAAATCTTTGAGTTGAACCGTTCCCACCGATGTTTCTATCGTAATTGGGGTACGTGTTGCAACAGCCGTGCCATTGCGATCAAGCACCTTAACAACAACTTGATAAACGTCTTTGCCATTGGCATAAACCACTTGTTCTGCAGGCTGCGCAGCCAGTTGACTCATCGCATCTGGTGCGATTACTGTCACTTGCTGTTGGTCACGTAAATTGCCAAAGCTATCGTACTGGCGAACTGCAACTGTGTTTTTGCCTGCAAGCAGCGGCACACCAATAAAGTCTAAACCAGCAACACCATGCTCTTGATAAGCTGCTTTTTTACCAATACGTTTTTCAGAAATTTGCTCATCATTCACAAATAAACGAATGTCGGTTCCTAAAGCACCCTTCACCTGAATGGTTGCTTGTTGAGCAGATAGCACTTGCTGTTCATTTAAATTCAAAATTGCAAGTTGGTTCGACTCAGAACGTTGTAGCTCTTGCTCTAAATCTAAAATCATTGGTGTTTTAACGGGTTCAACTTGAACCGTTTTAACGTCTTTAATCTGTTCTTTTTTATATTCAATATTACAGTTTGCCGAAGCCCCTGAAGCACTAATACAACCACTTGCAGGCTGACCTTGAACATCAGTCACATAACTGCTCTGTGCATCTACGTTTAAATCTTGGCGTAAGGTTTGCTCAAGTGCATCAAGTTGCGCATCAATTTTGCTACGACGGGCTTCAATTTGTGCGGCCAATGCCTGACTACATTCGCCTGCGGTATCTGCAATCGCGAAATCGGCACGGTGCAATTCACCGCGTTTTAGGTCCACAAATCGGCTGGCTGGATCACCCGCTTGACGGTTACTGATCAGTACCAACTCAGCATTATTCGGTAAAGTGGTGTTGTCGACTTTAAGAACATGGGTAATCGGTTTAATGCCATAGAAGTTATATTTCCCTTCACGGTCAGTGACCACAAAGTTACCATCTTCCATATAAATACGAACACCTGGAACACCAAGCTCGCCCACATCTTGCACCCCATTACGGTTACAGTCAGTAAATACTTTACCCACCACGAAACCATCTGGACTAAATACTCCTGGTGTCACTTTGACTGCCGCTTGTGCTTCATTTGAGGTGGTATTTTTATTGTCCTGTGCATAAACACGGTTAATCCCATCGCCACTTAAAGCATTTGGCCCGACATACACACGGTATTGAACTTTCGCTTCTTGTTTCGGTGTCAGTGTCCCTAAACCTAAAGTTAAATAAGGACCTTTACCACCCTGAGGGTCATTACTCTTTTGACCATTAACACGCGTAGTGCCTGATACATACACAAAACCACGTGGCAAAGTATCTTTCATATTGACGTCATACAATGTTGAGTCACCCATATTGGCAACCGTCACCATATAATCTTTAAAGTCACCAATCTCAGCTGTTTTATCGCCCACCACTTCTTTTTTAATGACCAATTTGTCATTAATTGGCGTCACAATATCAACTGGGTCGATTGGGATATCAATATTGAGTGCAGCATCACCTGTTTTTAAAGTGAAGTTTCCGCCATAAGACCATGATGCGTCGACCACACGCTGATCAAAATTATTATAAATGGTTTTGTCACTGGTAAATTTATAGTGGGTTCCACCCGCAATCGTTGAGGTGTCGATATATAAGCTATAAGTACCATTTTCAACATAAGGGTAAATAAACTCACCATCACTATTGGTTACCTGCTTTGCAGGAATAGCAACTTTGTCCCCTGTCGTTTCATCTAGTTTATAAGCAACATTTTCAGCAGGTTTGCCATTCGCATCCAATAAAGTAACGGTTGCACCCGCAACAGGTTGATTGGTTTTGGCATCAAAAACCACACCATATGGATCAATGAGTACATTGGTATCTACATCACTAATACTGTTTGTGGAGTTACCATTTTCATCCAAGCAATCCGTTAAGCTAACAACCACTTGATCACGCTTAACCGTTTGTAGAATTTGATCATTCTGCTGTGCTGTCGCAGACTCCTGCGTAGGTAATGAAAACCGGAATATGCCTGTGTTGATGCCTGTTTCAACACCCTGTACATATTCAATATCACCAGTTTTCGTCGATTGAACTTTGATTTTAACTTTGTCTACACTGCTACGCGTGGCATTACACATGGCACTATTTGCAGCAATATACAACGGCTTAGTTAAACTGCCAGTCGCTAAAATATTAGAATAATCTTTGCTGTTATTGGTGATGGAAGAGCTTCCACCCACTGTGGTGACCACTTCATTCGACAGAGTCTTTTTAATACTTGAGACTAGGCCATGCTCAACACTAAAGATGTTCGAAATCGATGTACGACTAATATTAGAATTCATCGTCACAACCAGTTCGACCGTTTCAGTCGCATTGGCTGCTAGCGCTTGCGGATAAGCCACCACTAAAGTATTGATGAGTGATTTATCATTCGGGATCTGCTGGGTAAATTTATCTTGACCTAATGGATATAACACCAAAGCTTTTGAGTTATTTGCTTTTGCTGATTTAAACGTGGTGTTTGCTGGTAACTCGTCCAATAACACCACAGCATTAATGGTTTGACCATCGACCTCAATCGGCTTAGTACCCGAATTACGCGTAGAGGTATTTTTTACGTTTAAGGTATAAGTTAAATCGTAAGACTGACCCGCTTTTGGTTCGAAACTACTTTTATCGACAGCTTTGGTTGCCGTTAACTGAGGTAAAAAACTAATTAAGCCGTTAACAGCATCTGCAATAGCTGTTGGATCTTGAATGACATATGCACGCAGCGGTAAATCAACTTGTTGACTATCATTTAAAGAGCTCGATGAATCAGCCACGACCCATAGGTCAACTTGTTGACCACTTTCTAAACTCAAATGCCCCGTCACCAATAAGTCTGAACGATCAAACTCACCATTTTGGTTACTGTCGACATAAATTTTTATATTGGATAATTCTGGAACCGAATTTTTATCAATTGAAATATCGGCTTGTGTATTACTGTGATTGGTTAGAGTGTTTAACCAAATGACTTTTGCACCCGCATTAATCTCTTGACGAGCTGGTGAAGTTAGACTAATGACATATTGGGGATTAATCGTCACTTGAACAGTATTGGAAACGGCCTGACCAATCAAACCGTCCTTTTGTACAAAAATTGCATACGCAGTATTGGTGATATTTTGCCCAGCAGCAGGCATCACAGCATAAGCATGATTTACCAAAGCCATAGCGGTCGCTAAGCTTGAGAAAATGAGCTTGATCTTATGATTATATAGCGGCTGAACTCGTTTAATCACGAAAATACCCCAATACCAAGTAAAACAAGGTTAAGGGATAGGCATTTTGACAATGCCTATCCACAAAAATAGTTATTAATGTTATGTCTTAATTATTGTTCATCGACCTTAACGCTGAACTCCATCGTTACAGACTCTAATGGGGTTAAATCAAATTCTTTTGATTTCAATTGCCCATTCGTTGTTGTAACGTCTGCAGTAGTACCTGGATCTAACTTTGGAGCTGGTGATGTGCCAAGTGTAGTATAGTTCGGCACGACGTCAGTAATCACAACTTTGGAGACTGGGCCATTCCCCTCATTCGTCGCTTTAATACGATAAACGATACAAGCACCAGGCTTAGCTCCAATCGGGGATGTACCAAATGCACCATCTGCACCATTACTACAATCAGCATCTAGCGCTTGTGTTTTTTCCAGACGGACTTGACCAATATTCACTGTAGTCTTATCAGTAACCGTCACTGCAGTAGGAGCATTTGCACCACCAGGAGCAATCTTGATAATTGATAGGTTACTTTGACCAGCTGTAGCACTACTTGGTGCTTCAACTTTCACAAAAATATTGACAGTTTCATTTGGAGAAAGTCCATCAAACGCAGATGTTGTTCCACCCGTTTTTTCTAACCAAGCTGTTAGATCATTTCCTGTAACTAATTCACTTGCCTCAGCAATACCATTATTATTTTGGTCAACGTAAATTGAAGTTACAAATCCAGAATTTACAGAGTTCTGAGTAATCTCAACAGGTAAAGTATTACCAGCAAGTCCCTCTATCACATTACCGTTGTTGGTTAAGGTATGCTTATAGATAATAGAACCACCTGGCGCTACTTGACCAGTCTGATCTGCGACAAAAGTAATTTTACGTGCAGCTTCAATATCCAAATGATCTTTTAAGCTATCAGTTAAACCAGTCGCAGGAGAGTTAATTGTGAAGACGATATCACGACTATCTGTTGGCACAGCATTGACTGATGGAGTAACAACTGCACAATATTTAACAGTCGCACCTGGTTGAATCGTACCCGAATTCGTCAGCTTGCTAGCACTACAGCTACCATCAGCATTTTGAGCAAAAAATTCGACCGTCCAACCATTTGGTAAAGTAGAAGAAATACCTAGATTATAATTATCTGGCTGAGTTCCCTCATTTTTAATGGCTAAGTCAAAAGTAATTGGTTTTCCTGGTTGAGTAGATTTTTTATCCACTACATTGCCATTATCTGGACCAATACCACCTGTTCCACCATTACTTAAGTCCACCTTAAGCGCTGTTACCTCACTAATTTTTAAAGTAATAGTATCGGTTGCAGAGGCATTTTGAGATGCAGTTGTTTTTAAGACTACTTGAATTGGGTTGTCATTATAGCTGATTCCTGTGAACCCAGTTGGTAAGCTCACCACTGCAACAATTTGGTATTTTCCACCAGCGGCAATTGGACCTGTATCTTTATCAGACCCAATTGAAGAAGTAAGTGGTGTTACACCATCTGATTTAAATAAGCTGACGATAGCACCTGGTGGTAGATTTGTTCCAGCAGCAGTCACAACCTTAAAGGTATCTGTTACGTTCCCTGTATTGTGAACATAAATAACTTCACTCTCTGGTGTGCCTGTACCAAAACGGACCTGAGCTCCTTGGCTTGCTGTTGCAATAGTAATAACGTCATCTTCACCAAGTGCCGTTGCTTTGGTACTACTATCGTTAATTACACCCGTATAGAACGACTGCACCGTAATATCTGTACGGTTGGTTGGTTGGTCTGGTATAGAACCATTTGTATTTGGGCCATCTGCATCAAACATTGCAGTGTTCGGGACAACACCTGCTGCTGTTCCCTTTTTCACTTCAGCTTCAAACTTAACGATACCACTGGTATTGGCTGCAACATTCTTAATCGTAATCGTGAGTTTTTTGGTTAAGGAATCCCATGCATAATATGCATTAGCCGTTGAATTGGTACCCAATACAGTTCCAGATACCGTAATCTGATGGCGTGTAGGATCAAAAGCTAAATTAGAATCTAGTGTATCTTCAATAATTAGGGTATCAGTTGAATTCCCTTTATTCACATAATTTAATTGATAAGTCACAGCCTGAGCAGTATTACGCGTATCAACTACACTCACGCTTGCACTTTTTGTGACAGCAAAGCTTGCACCTGTAACAATTTTGACTGAATCTGTATTTTTAATTGTTTTACCAGTAGCACTTGCATCAACTTCTTTACTAGTTGCAGAAAGTTCCAGCTTACCGAGTTCATCTAATTTCGCTGTTGTAGATGTTGTCCCCACAACCACTAAACCAATTGACTCACCAGCATTCAACGAAACTTTTTGCCCCATTAAATTTGTATTATTATCAGGTACACCATCTTTGTTGGCATCTAAATAAATTGCAATATTTGAGAAATCGAATGCATCACCAGACACGTTAGCCAAACCTAACGTAAACTCGTCTGTACCATTACCCGTATTGGTTAATACATGCGATAAAGCCACAGCACTATTTGGATTTGCTGTTGTTGTACGGTCCTGAACCAAAGTAAAGCTTCCGACTTGTAAAACAGTCGTTTTGACTTCATTTGATGTAACGGTACGTGTAGTCGACGTACCATCCACATACGATGCCGTTGCAATGTTACTAATGTTCGTACCCGCAGCTGGTGCAGCTGCATATGTGGTGCCTGTAGCAAAGAAAGCAAACCCACCTAAGACTGTCGCAATTGACAAATAAAGGTTATTTCGCTTTGTTGTTTTCAAATTCATAGACATGAAAGTCCCCCGACTCCATCGGAATGATGTGTGTAAAATTTAGAAATTAATCGTTTGAAGTATTTACTTTGGCTTGTGCACTAACCGTTACAGACTTTTTCGCTGGTAACTCTGCAATCTGCCACTGTAAAGCGCGGTATTCTTTCAGTGGAATATTGACCAATTTGCCATCTACTTTTTTCTTTAATGGCATTGCTGCAAAGTTGACACCATCCGTGCTCGCGAGTGCACCTGAAGGCAGACTTGCACCCAAATATTGAGTATCTGCTGGAATAGGTAATGTCGCCTTTAAGCTTTTGATATTACCTGTCGTGTTGTTGGTATAAGTCGCACGATACTCAATCACATCCTGCGGTTTAATTGAGTCTGCAGCTTTAAATTGTGCATTCCCCTTATTGTCTACAACTTTTTTAAACGCTTTAAGCTGAACAGAGACAGGCTCATTATTGGTCGCTGCAGTTGCCACCATCGCACTGGCAGCAACCCCAACAAACATCAAACTAATTGTCATTTTTTTCAGCATAGAGTTTTTGTTTAACATGATTTTATCCACTGAGAACCAATGCGAAATTTTTGTGACACTAATCACTTTTTTATAAATTAATGCAACAAATTCCAAAGCAATGTTAAACAAAAATCACACAAACAACCATACATTATTTAAAAAAAATGTTAACCAGTTCACCTTGTGTTTTTTTTAGTGAATACAAAAAATCAAAAATAACAATCAAGTTACTGATATTTATTATATTTTTATTTTAAAACCAAATTACATAGTGAAACATTTGTAAAAGATACAAAAAATGACAGATGCTAGTAAAAATTTTAATGCTCTGTAAGAGTCCTAAATGTTATTTTTCTGAGAGAACCATCTGAACAAAATAGACGCTATAACTGTCTTTAAATTACTCAACCCACGCTTATTATTTAATATATTTTTCAAGTAAATAAATAAACTACATCTCCCTTTTATAAAAATGAGCAATAAAAAGCCCCTTCCTGTAGATCCCAGAAGGGGCTTGCCATATCAAAAATTAATTAATCGGGAATGCGTACACAGAAACCCACTTGCCCATTTTGTTTAGGTGCCAACACACCAGGAATTGTCCATTTCAACTGCCCTGCATTTGCTTCAGTTTGACAACCTGTAGCTGTACACGACATTGCTCCATATACAGTACCAATGGGAACACTATCTTTTAAAACAACATCAACTAAGTTTTTGTTTGAATTATTGGTATAGGTCATTTGATATTCCAAATAATCCCCTTTCGCAGCTTGGTTTGACACAGTAAATGGCGTGGAATTATTGCTAGGTGCAGGACATGTAGATGTTTTTCGAACCAACTTAGTGATGTTTAAACCTGCAGTCCCAATCGTCGTAATGTCATTCACACTATTACTTTCTTTCGCTGTGGCAGTGCTATAAGTTCCTTTTCCATTGACTTTAAAACTCGCAATAAACCGATCGCCACCTTGCCCTGTGGTTGGTGAAACCACTCGCTGAATCAAACAGACTTTTTCATTGGCTTTGATAGTGCGACTCGTCAGTAAACTCTCACCTTGATCTAACTGCGCATTACAGTTGCTGTCCACGTAAACTAAACTCTGCCAAGGCTGATTATTTGCAGGTTGCTGTTCTTTGCTTTCCGTTACATTGAGCACATTCATCACACTTTTAGCCATTAATTCATGCGGATAATCCACTACATCCCCAGCCGCAATGGTTTTTTGTCCATTTTGGCTTAAGACCAATTGCAACTCGGCATCTCCAAATAAGAAGCCTTCATAACTGGTGACAGATTGAACCTTAGGAATTTCAAAAAGATCATTTGTTGTTTTCTCAAGCACACTACCTTTTTGTTTCGCACTTACAGAGTCATAACCATTTACATTACGCTGTACTAGACAAACTTTGCTGCGACTCGAGAATACATCTTGCAAAGTTTGTATTCTGAAGTCCCCGTTTTTATCCGTTGTAGCCGATGCTAACACTGCCTGCGTTGAACAATCTTGAAGTTCTACGACACTACCCGCGATTCCTAACTCCCCAATATCCTCTATGCCATTGTAAGCATTGCTATCTACCATTGTCGTACCACTGTTATCATTAAACACTCGACCAGAGAATACATAGCCAGCATTTTTGCTGTTGGTCACACGACAAACAAACTTGGATGCAAATTTCACATTCGCTGCTGGAATCGTTTGAGTCAATCCACTTAAACTACCCAAATTACCTGTACTATTGCCCGAAACAGCTGTATTCGTATCCGTACACTCTACCGTCTTGAGCGAATATAACGTTGAGGCAGATTCAGCAAAACTAATGGCGGTATTCGGTGTCGCATAAGCCAATAAAGAACCTTGCTCAACAGGAGAGGTACTTTTCTTTAAGCGTACAGACTGTGCAGTCCCAACAACAGTTGTTACCACTTCTCCACTAGTAATGGTTTCAGCATTGGCATTGCTCAAATTTGAAAAAGAACTAAAGTTGAAACTATCAACGCCCCCCTCGGACACTTTATTCATTTCAAAAGTCGGCTTAAGACAAACATTAAGTTCATTAAACCCAATTCCAATATCATCCCCCACATAAGTGCTGGTATTTGGCCGAACATTTTGGAATTCGGTCCGTACTATTTTGGCCATTGTTACTGTTGTAGGCAAAGTAATCGTAAAATTAATAGCCACTGGGTCGGTGCCATACGAGCCAATGGCATAATCCGCAGTATCCACTTGCGCGCCATTAAACGCCGTAAATGAAGCTCGAGTATTTGAACTTTTGGCAGGCGTGACAAGCGTGGCATAGACAACGCCATCAACTATAATTTTTAAAGTTGCTCCACTGGTATTTGCTTTAGGACTACCATTTGACCAATTTAAACGCCCTTTTAACTGCAATGCACCATTTGCACCCGTACCGTACATAACTGAATTTGGCACAATAGTCGGGTTGGTTCCCGCCGTTTTTAAAGCATTATCATAAGCAGTGCTCGTATTATCCACCAAATATGGTTTAAAAGTTGTGTCTGAAACCAAATTCGCCGATTGACCAGATAAGCATTGGTTTTGTGAACTACCGCTGGTTACTGGAGTATTTTTACTTACCGTTATACTCACGGCACTTGTATTATTTGTTAAATCAATTTCTTTCGCTTCAGTTGAGTTAACAGTTGCCGTATTGGTAATTTGATTGGATGATACTGGCTCTTTATACACTAAACCTGAAACAATAAAATTCAGAAAGTTGGTATTCCCTGTTTTATCTACAGGCAATGTATTGATCGTAGCACTCAGTTGATTGGAATCCTCCGGATTAGATACTGTCGGACACGTTACCGAAGCACTACTCGCCACACAATAGCGATATAAACCTGCAAGATTGTCAGGAATTAAATCTGATATGACCACATTTGAAATCGCTTTTTCACCCTGATTCCAGACTTTTAATGTATAGGTAACGATATCTCCAACCTGAGCAACAGTTTTATCTACCGTTTTACTAATAACCAAATCATCACTACGTTTAGCTACTGTAATCGCTGTGCCAAAACCAGTTTCAGTTAAACGTTGTAATTCCGTATTACTACACGTTCCACCTGAAAAGGACATTCCAATGGGGCCATACTGTCCTTGCGAATACTTATTTGAAGTATTTTGGTTAAGCATTCGATAGTTAACTTTATAATAACCGCCTGTTGAAATGGTTGTAGATACTTCATAACGAATACCAGACTGATAACTGTCTCTTGGCGTCTGAATAACGGCTACTGTACCAGATGGAGGTGTTATTGAAATATATGCTCCATCATCCACTTCCGCCCCAGAATTTCCAACACAAGCACTCACACTACTGGTGGATGCAGGAATATAAACATAAGTTTCAAATTCCCACGCACGCAAGTTATTCACACGACTATTCGTTGCACTCACCGTTGGCAATAAAACACTTCTATATTGATAGGTCGTTAAATTCGTGACTGCTTCAACAAATGTCGGGTTTGGGGATACGACCTGATTAGTATAATATCTATCTCCACTATTACTACCAGGCACAGAGGCTGATAGATATTGACCAATAGGATTTTTATCACTTGCAGGCCATGCACCTAAAATAGCACTTGTTTCCTCCGCATAAGTTCCACATGTAGAACCGCTACATACTGCTTGAGTTGTATTACGACCCGCCCAAAAAGCATCATACGGCTGTGGATTAGTTGCTTGGGTATTTCCTGGTTGCCCCCAAACTCGATGAATACTTTCACCGACCCCACTGCCAGGGTTTACCTCATTACTCGAAATCGCAACGGTAGTTTGTTGTGTAGCACTTGATATAGGAGCCGTCGAAGCGACAGAATAATCAACATAAATATCAAACGTGCCAGCATTTGCGACGTCCCCAATATTACAAGTATAAATTGAGTTGGCCAATGTACACGTATTAGATGCTGTCCGTACCTGACTGATGCTAACACCCGTAGTGAGCGTAGCCCTGACTTCAACTTTTGTCGCTGTCGCAGCGGATGGTCCAAAATTTTTAATGGTAATCGTTTGTGTGCCCACATCACCTTGTACAATAGTAGGCGTGTTCGCACTAGTAACTTCAAAACGCGCAATGGCGATTGGATTATCATTGAGTGGAGTCAAGGCATGCGTCAAGGAAATCCCTATTGTGGAAAGCACAACAGAAAGCATGATTTTTTTCTGGATGCATTTCATTTTAGTTCCCCACATACTTCACCCCAAACTCTAAGCTATGGCTTTCATTACTATTTATTGCTGCAACAGAAGCTTTAATTGCACCTGTTTGTCCCAATGCAGGCGCACTAAGCGAGCCAGACTCACAGCTTGTACACGTTGGTGCTTTACTCATCACCATCGCTTCAGGCGTATAATCATAAAAATTAAATCGACCAATGGCCGAAGCTCCCAAATTATTCACGGTTAATTGATACAGAACACATTGCCCAGACCCATCTGAATTACGTGTAATCGGCAAGATATTTGAGGTATACACGCCATCTGCCACGCCATCACAATTATTATCTTTGGCTTGTAACTTGCTCAAACGTACGGGTGCACTAGTGATAGTCGTAATATCTGTTGCTGTGTCTAATATCGTACCCGCACTATTTTTTAGGCTAATCACAGAGGCATTCGCCACTCCAACCGTGTTATATGCGGTATTTTCAACTTTATTAAAAATACGAATCGGTGATTTACTGCTGAGAATAGCAGCATTCACAATAGATAAGTTTTGAATAATCGGGTCAGATGCATCTAACTGCCCATCATTATTGGCATCATAATAAAGTGTTGTGGTAAAGCCAGTTCGATCATTGGCAACGCTGAAATTATCCGTTGCTGACAATACAGACGTTCCCCACGGTTTTAAGGTGTGGGTATAAACAATACTGCCTCCTGGGGCAATTTGCCCACGTAAATCAGGCTCTAAACTCACCCCACCTTGGCTTGCATTTGAGCTAATCGTAATGGCATTCTGAATTACATCATAGCCACTGTTTGGTGCTGAGGTAGGCAAACTAGAAGAAGCCACTTTAAAATAAATTGGAATCGGCTGGGTTGTACTTTTTGCGTCTGCTCGAATTTCCACAACCGCACAATAGAGCTGAGACTCCCCATTATTCAGCAAACGCGTTGAAGTAATTTCTGCTCCAAGCACCGAGCAGTCTGTGGTTGATGAAGCAAAATAGCGCACCGAACTGATATCGCTTGGCAATGCAACCGTCGCAAAATTATTATCGGCATCGGCACTAAAACTATATGCCGTCGCTTGACCTGTATGACGTACAGTGAGTGGGAACACCACCGTTTGATTATTCACCCCAGCTAAAATTTTCCACGGCGAACCACCATTCGACACATTGCCATTTCCTGTCCCATTTACCGTAGTTTCAGGGCTATTGATCAGGTCAACCAACCGAGAGGCTGTACTTTGAATCAGTGAGGTACGATCTTGTACCATATCTGTTTTGGTACTGTCAGTAATCGATTGTGCTTTAGGCGCAATGTTATATATGGTATTGGCTGTATCTATATAGTCTGCAGGGAACGTAACTTTCACAATTATCGGAAGTTTAGCGCCTGCATCTAGCGTTCCCGTATCAACAATACCGTCATTATTACTATCAAACAGTGGAGTGACGCCATCTGCACGATAGAATTCCAATACACTCCCTATCGGTAAATTATGACTGTTAAAAGTTAAATTGAACCGATCTGCTACCGTTCCTGTATTCCACACATAGTTTTCAAAGACAACGGTTCCACCACTACTCGCCCCTAATTTTTCTAACAAATCACTACCACTTACACTATTCGCATCCGCATTAATGACCACCCCATAAATCGGCTTAATGCTTAACACAGCAGTGTTAGACTGGGTGACTAAGTTAGGCGTGGTAGTCGAACTATCATGGTCATAGTCCATATTTGCAAAGTTGGGAATCTCACCGGGTGCAGTACGAGCAACCCGAACACGGAACTCAATATAGCCTTGCGCATTCGCAGGGACATTGGTGATTTGCGCACGAATAGTTTTACCATCCGTATCAAGGTAATAATTAATGCCTGTTGGATCATTACTGCCTGTCGCAGAATTCAGTGCTTGCCCATTCCAGTTTTCATTACCCGTGACATACGTCAACTGCGTGGTATCCAACAAGTCACTAATATTCACTACACCGCTGTTATTACCATTATTGAAATAGGTTAAACGGACGGTCGCGATATCCCCATTCACAACGGTTGTTTTATCAAAACTCTTGGTTAAATTTAAAACTGCCTGATCCGTGATGCGAGATGTATCAATGTTATTTTGAGTCAGACTAGGTTGTTGTGTAGAGGTCGCTGTGAGTTGAATCTGACTGGAGCTATTTACGGCTGCTGATGAAGGAATAATGGCTTTAATAATCAGTGCAACCGTCTCTCCAGCATTTAAGCTATATTGGCTCATTGGCGTATTATTGTCTGCAACACCATTGCGATCGGCATCTAAATAAATTTCAATATTGCTATGGGTAAAACTCCCCCCTGCAATTTGACTGCCCAACAAATTATAAAGATCGCGTTCGTTCCCAGTATTGGTTAGAACATGGTGATAATAGACCGCCTGCCCTGGACGCACATATTCCGTTCGGTTATCTTTCAAACTGAGGTTATACACAGGAATAACAGTGGTTTGAACCAAATTGGAACGCGCCACTTGAACAACCGTAGAACCTTCTTCCTTGTATTCACCCACAGCCATGTTACTGATGACCAGAGCATCAGCAAAAACCCAAGTCGATGCTGTTGCCCCCAATAAGCTCAGCATGGCAATACGCATATTTCGAATCATTTTCTTTTCTGCAAACATTTTCCGAGCCTACTCTTAAGGGTTAACACGAATAACAAAGTAGAAATTGGCTTCTTGGCTTGGATCTAAACTACTCACCAAAGCAGAAACTTTGTCACCAGAAGATAAATTTGTACCTGACGGAACAATGACAGGCGTTCCTACTAGGCTGGTATAAGCTGGAACAACATCATTAAACTGCACATTCTTCACCACTGAACCACCATCATTTTTAAGTGTCAGCTTATACACCACACATTGATTTGGCTTGACTGAAACCAACTGGGTGGAATAGCTCAAAGATGCTAAATTAGTAGTGGTACAACTACTATTCGCTGCTTGTGTTTTAACTAACTGTAAATGCCCCGTTGCAACCGTGGTCACATCTGTATTTTTTAAGTTATCTAAATGAATGCCATTAAAATCAGAAACTTCAACCACGATATCCGCCTGACTCACCACACCTTCTGTTGCAGAAGGGGCCGCCTGAACTTTAAGTAAAAGTTGAATATCAGCCTGCGCCAATAAGCCCGCACTACCCAAAAGCTGATTTAAACTGGTTGTTGCGCTAATAATTTGGTCTGCACTATCAATCTGACCATTTTTATTTGCATCATAATAAAGGGTATAAACAAAGCCATCATTTCTAAGTGGTACAATTTTCAAATTCACTTGAGAACCTGCGTTTGCACCTTCTGCCATATTGCCCAAATTCTTTAAAGTATGCGCGTAGACAATCGTGCCGCCCACACTTACCTGACCTTGCTGATCATTGGTCAGGGTGAGTAAGCGTGCGACATTACTTTCAATTTGGTTCTTAATCGAGTCCGCTTGTTGATTAACTGGTGATTGAATCGCAAACCAAATCGGCGCTGTAAAATTCTGTTGGCTTACGTCAACATCAATCACTGCACAATATGCCTTGCTTGCTCCTGCACCTAAGGTTCCCGTATTGGTAATTTGCTTACCCACCGTTTGACAGCTGGCATCACCTTCATAAAATTTGACGCTAAAACCTGTTTTAGTGGTAGGCATAATATTGGCGACATCAATCGCGCTAAAGGATGCATACAAATTATAGTTATTGGCTTGGGTTGAATTATTCTTTGCCACCAAAGGAAAAACCGCTTTACCCGAAGTAACTTTAACCGTACGTAAGGGTTGACCGGCATTATCCACGATCCCCACGCCTAAACCCGATTGGTCAGCATTATATAAATCACTACTGCTGGATGCAGCAGTTAAAGCTGTAATTTGGTTACGAATCGGGTCAGAGACTGTACTTGAAGCAATGGATGTCGCAACCACATCAATATTGATATTGCTGACATTGCTGCTACAGCCTGTAGAGGCCGATACTCCAACCTGAATTTGTTTTACCGCCGCATTTGAAATCGAACCTGTGTCGACTTTACCGTCACCATTGGTATCCGTAAGTAAAGTTTTTCCGTCCTGCGTGTAAAAATTAACTTTGGCACAGCTAGGCAAATTGTTTGAGCTATAACTTAAATTATAAGTATCTGTGGTATTGCCGATGTTCCAAACATAGTTATTAAAGAAAACTTCTTGCCCTGGTTTCAAACTGGCTTGAACCACTAGGTTATCGGGACTGCCATTCGGGTTACCAAGGTTCGTTGCTGAACTGGATTTATTATTTAAAACCACCCCATAGACAGCAGCTAAGTTGTAAATGACGGTATTGGAGAAACTGCTCAGTTTTACCGTGGTACTATCTGTATCGTATTGTACAAAACCTGCCGTGTTTGGAATTTTATTGGTCGCACCTTGTTTCACTTTGGCTTTAAAAGCCAATGTGCCTGATGTGAGTGGTGCAACAGCCGTAATACTGGCTTCTAGACTCTTCCCATCAGGTTTAAGTTGATAGGCTATTCCTGTATTCGCAGATCCTTCTGTATCATTTGCATCGGTGAGTGCAGTGCTATTCTGATTCCAAACTGCCGACCCGGATACGTATTCTAAAGAATCATCCAACACATCTTGCAGCACGACACGACGTGTTGCTGTCCCTGTATTCCGATAGGTCAAAGTATAGGTAATCAAATCACCAATATTGCCTTCACTTGTACTTTGCGCTTTAACGAGAGAAATCACAGCATCATCGACAACGCGAATCGTATCTGTGACTTGTGCAGAAAGCGTAGCATTTTGCTGGCTCACAGCTTTGAGGTCTAAACTACTGAGCTGATTAAAAGAAACATTGGTCGGGATACTACCCACAATCACAACTGCTAAAGATTGACCCGCATTGAGCTCAATTGAACCTACCAATAAGTCTTCAGTATTATCTGGTAAACCATTTTGATCGCGGTCTGCATAGACCTTCACATTACTTAAATCAAAATTATCCGTACTACTTTGTACTAAACCCAATGTATATCGATCAGCAGTATTACCTGTATTGGTTAAGACATGTGGCAGATTCACCGCCCCACCGACCACACCATATTGGTTTTGATTTTGTACTAAAGTCAGTGAGTACGTTTTTTGCACTTCCAATGCCACGGGATTGGAATTGACCAATAAAACATTCCCCATCTCATCGGTATAGTCCCCAGATGCAACGTTAGAAATATAGCTTCCCGGTTGTGGAAATGCATGTGCTTCTAATGAAAAAAAAAATAAAAACGACAAAGCAGAAAATTTCTTTTTGTTAATTTTCATATGAATTAGCCAGCAAAAGTACAAACTGTGTCACAATTCTATACTATTTTGTATCATAGTTGTTATTGTGATTGCATATTTATTAGATGAAATTTGTACAGCATACTTTTTGTTCTTTCTGGCCGTATGAATTCTTACTTATTTCAAGCCAAATTGACGTGAACACTAAGCTCCAAATCAACTCATCAAAAAAACTTATCGAAGCATTGTTGTATGGCGCTGATGTGCGATAGCTCACTACACCCTCGTTAAAAAAACGCCCAATGAGCTCATCGGGCGTTTTTTAATAAGTAGATACTATTTCAGGGCTACTAAACTTTAAATCAAGTATTACAACGTATGCTGGTCTTTCACTTCTTCAAGAACCTCATCGAGTTCTTCAGGGTTTTTCATCAAGTGGAGAATAGACAATACAAGTCCGCCCCATAAAAACACCATTGAAATGATCATCATCACGATTGCTGAAGTATTCATTTATGCTCTCCTAGCGATCTTTCATTTTGCTGAGTACGATTGCAACGACACCACAGAAAATCACGCTGCCCCATCCGAATACACCCTGCAGACTCATACTATAACTATCGTAACCATTTTTCAGTAAGTTAAATATGGTCATGCTCAAGGTCGTTAACAAGATCAATGAGGTGATTACCGTTAAAGTAAATGCCCAGCCTTTGCCCAATTGAACCGTTGAAATACGGTTCACGTGATCACGAAGCTCAATCAATGCAGAACGCTTAAACCACGCCACACTGATAATCGACAATAATGCACCACCGATAATCCCAATGTTATTGATAAAGTGATCCACGATGTCTACCAGTTTAATCGCATTCACACTGGAGAATAAGATCACTGAAACCAGTGCACTACCACCACCAATAATGGTAACGGCTTTTTTACGGCTCCATTTTAACTTATCCTGCATCGCTGCAATTGGCACTTCCAAAATACTGACCATGGAAGAAATACCGGCAACAAATAATGATGAGAAGAACAATAGACCGAATAAATCAGCACCCGCTCCAAGACTTGAAATGATTTTTGGGAAAGCAATAAATGCCAGACCAATACCGCCACTCACTACATCTTGAACTTCTTTGCCTGCGGTATGCGCCATAAAGCCCAATGCAGCAAAAATACCAATACCCGCCAAAATTTCAGTTGAAGCATTGGCAAAACCAACGATCAGCCCCGAACCAGTCAAGTTGGTCTTTGGCTTTAGGTAAGATGCATAAGTCACCATGATCCCGAAACCCACGGAAAGCGAGAAGAAGGTATGACCATATGCCGCCAACCACACTTTATAGTCCATCATCGCAGACCAGTTCGGTGTAAAGAATGCATTTAAGCCTTCTGCTGCACCGGGTAAACGAAGTGATTGCACCACTAAAATGGTAAATAAAACGAACAATAAAGGCATGAAAATCTTATTCGATAATTCAACACCTTTTTTAACCCCGCCAAACAGAATAATTAAGGTCAGTGCCCAAATTCCCACGATTGGCCAAAATAAATGGCTTACAAACTGTAAATCGAAACCTGTTGCTTTCGACGTTTGTAAGTAGGTATTAAAGAAGAAACTTTCAGGGTCGCTACCCCAAGCCTGACCAATCGAGAAGTAAACATAACTTCCCGCCCACGTCAGTACGCTGGCATAGTACAAACCAATGATGATACACACACAGACTTGCCACCAACCTAGCGTTTCACCGCCTTTAAACAAAGCCCGATAGGCTTTAGGTGGTGACCCCGAACTACGGTGTCCCGTTGCATAATCTAAAAATAACAGAGGTAAACCAGCGGTAATTAACGCCAATAAATAAGGAATAAGAAAGGCACCGCCACCATTTTCATAAGCAACATAAGGGAAACGCCAAATATTACCTAAACCTACAGCCGAACCTACAGCTGCAATAATAAAACCAGATCGTGATGTCCAGTTTTCACGAGTTCCTGACATAAAACACCTAAACCTAGGTCCCTTTTAATTGCTTTTTATTTGGTTATCTCGCAACAAAAAAGAACCATTTAATATTAATCTTGAGTGTTTGATTTAGCTTCGACCTTTTGGGTACAAGGTTCTAAATGACAAACAGAGGAGTTTTCACAAAACCTTGGTTAAAGTGTGTCGATTAAACTTCCCTTTTATATGGTTCAACAATACTCACTTTTATAAAAATATTCTGTAATTTCTGCTTCAAATATTCCATTTTTATAATGTGTGCTGATTCAACCGTTCAATTAATCAGCTTATTTATTGTACAAAATTAGTTATAAATTAACAAACTTTTTGGAATGATTTATTGTACCTATTTTCCTGCACAGAATTTGAAGATCGGGCATCGATGCTCAACCTACTGAAAAAATCAATGCAAAGAACACTAAAGTGATCAACTCCTTGCACAAAAACATTACTTTTCACATTTTTATTCAAATATTCACCCCATCAAGGAACATTGGCCATATTTCTGATGAACATCACATGCATGAATACGGCTTTTTAATTTTATTCTGTACTTACAGCGCAGTCGAATTTACAAATTCGATAGACCAGTGATGCAATATATTTAGAAGAGAAACCATCACAGCCAGGCATTACGTAGGGCATCATCAGTTTCACTAGATCAATCCAGCATTAATCAGGCTATTTAAACGATGCCGATTTAAAGCACTAAGCAAAAATATATAAGCTATTCACTGTTGTCAGCTTAGACTTACAAATAGCGTGGTTAAAATGCTGTATGAACAACAGCCACCGCCCTGTATATTTAAATCATCAGGAAACAGGACGTTTCCCAAACTTAAAACAACAATAATCAGTTTGAGCATCAGGATGTGAGATATGACAGGAGTTGTATCTAAGCACTGAAATACAAAGAAACCTCGACAGGATGTCGGGGTTTCTTTTTATCTCTATTCCACAGTTAAAGCTGAATATAGGTCCGAAATCCTCGACTCGCATAGTACGAAGCAGCGCCATTATGATAGGTAAACGTACGACCATAGCGCTGATCACAAAAAATTGCCCCGCCTTGCTGACGTAATTCAGCTGGAGTTTCAACCCAACTGGATGTTTTCAAGTCAAAATTAAAAATCTGCTGTAAAAGATAATATTGTTGTTCCGTCATTAAGCTTAAGTCATAAGCCTGTACCCAATCGAGTACTGTATTTTCAGGCGGATGGTTTTTACGACTCAATAGTGCCTCTCGGTCATAACACATGCTCCGTCGCCCTTTTGGGGACTCAATTGAACAATCAAAAAAATACACATCTTGTGTATTCGGTAAAGCCACGACATCGGGCTCACCACCGCTCATTTCCATTTGTTGTAAGGCGTATAATTTTTCCGGAGACTGCAAAAGTTTTTCTCGGACAAATGCCCAACTAATTTGCATACGACGTTCAGTATGCTGTTGAAACCGTTGTTCTAAGGTATTGAATAAATGTTTAGTTTGCTCAGGTTCGAGTTTTTTCTGCTGTTTAATCATTGTTATTGTATTGCCCTATTTAATGCTACCTTTAGCATAGCACTCTCCTTCAAACACGACCAAATATCACCCAAAGGTACACCCATTTTGCAAAAATAAAGGCCCTCAAAATGAGAGCCTTTATTTTTAGGGTTTGATTAAGAAGATGCTTTGATTGAACTCGAAACTTTCACCTGAGTTTTAACTGCTTCTTCAGCACTATTTAAACGGATAAAAGAAACCGCTATCGCAGCAAGCACCGCAGGAATCGCCACAGCAATAAAATTCAACTTATGTGGTAATTCCATGCCCAACAATACCCCGATGACAATTGGACCCACGATTGCACCCACACGGCCAATGCCAGATGCCCAACCTAACCCAGTTGAACGAACAGCTAGCGGATAATATTGCGCCACATAGCTATATAGTAAAATACTACAACCGATCGAAGCGGCTCCTGCAAGTGCAACCAATAAATAAATTACAGGTTGCGGCGAATTAAAGCCTAAACCCACCAATGCAAATGCCCCGACAGTCAACATGCTAATAATGACAGGTTTCAAGTGGAAACGATCCGCGAGCACACCACCACCAGCAGTGCCAATCACCGCACCAATGTTCAAGGAAAGGAGGAACATTAAACTGCTGCCCATCGAATAACCCGCAGCCATCATCAGTTTTGGTAACCAGCTTCCTAAGGCATAAACCATCAATAAGCACATGAAGAAGCAGCACCAAAATAAAACTGTACCCATACCACGACCATTTTTAAACAAGGCAGCGACAGATGCATCAGGGACTTTAGCTTCGTTCAGCACTAGAACAGTATCTGAAGTTACAGTCTCTTCAGGGACCAGACGTTGAATAATGCTGCGAGCCTTTTCTGTTTGCTGGTCTTTCACTAAAAAAGTGACTGATTCAGGTAAGAATTTCCATAAAATCGGAATAAACAGTAATGGAATACCCGCAATGAAAAACATGATCTTCCAGCCAAAGGTTGGCGTAAACGCAACACCTAGTAGTGCTGCCATAATCCCACCCATTGCATAGCCACTAAACATCGCGGTCACCAAAGTACTACGAAACTTCTGAGGCGCATATTCCGAAGTTAAAGCGACCAAGTTCGGTAATACACCACCAATTCCAAGACCTGCGATAAAGCGTAAAATACCAAATTCAGTCGGGTTTGATGCAAAGCCACCCGCAAAAGTGAACCCACTGAACAACGTAACACAGATAATAATGACTTTTTTACGGCCAATTTTATCGGCCAGCATCCCAAATAGCATTGCACCAAACATCATACCTGCTAGGGCAGTACTGGCTAGCATTCCCGCTTGAACAGCCGTCATACTCCACTCTTTCATTAAAAGCGGTAAAGCCACACCGTTAATTGCTAAATCATAACCATCAAACAAGACGACGAATAAGCACCACAAAACAACCGTTAAATGAAAAGGCTTAAACTTAGCCTGATCGATTACAGCATTTACATTCATTGTTGTCGCTGTCATTTTTCCCTCACCTCCAATTGTGAGCTTTATTATAAAAAGTGAATCCAAATTCACTTTTAAATAAAATGAATCATAATTCAGTTTTTGTCTATAAATAAAACAATTGAAACAGCTTTTTTTGGAAAAACTAGACTAAAGTTGTATAAAAATTACGCAAAATAATTTGCACTCCATCGAATTCTTTGATAAATAGTAGATGTTTCACATAATTTTAATTTATATAAATGTATTTATGTATAATTTAGCGTGTATTCTCCGCTCTAATTCTCTTCATTCCCACTTAATATTTCGCTTTTCGTTTATTATTTAATATATTCAGCATAAAAAAAATCCCCCTCAGCCTTAAGCGGAGGGGGATTTAGAATTAATGAGCTGGCGATGACTTACTCTCACATGGATAACTCCACACTACCATCAGCGCTAAGAGGTTTCACTTCTGAGTTCGGGAAGGGATCAGGTGGTTCACTCTTGCTATTGTCGCCAGCACAACTGTTTATGACTATTCGTTGGGTCTAACCTCAGAGCAGTGCTCTTCGTGCCTAACTTTCATCAAATGAGTTATTAACAGGTATATTTGAGTTGGATATTTTATCTAGCTTTATAACTAAATCAAGTTGTTTGCAGTGATTTGAACCACAACACCAACTGTTTGGGTGTTGTATAGTCAAGCCTCACGAGCAATTAGTATTGGTCAGCTTCACATATCACTATGCTTCCACATCCAACCTATCAACGTCGTAGTCTTCAACGGCTCTTTAGAGGACATAAAGTCCTAGGGAAATCTTATCTTGAGGTAGGCTTCCCGCTTAGATGCTTTCAGCGGTTATCCCTTCCGAACATAGCTACCCGGCGATGCGACTGGCGTCACAACCGGTACACCAGAGGTTCGTCCACTCTGGTCCTCTCGTACTAGGAGCAGATCCTCTCAAATTTCCAACGCCCACGGTAGATAGGGACCGAACTGTCTCACGACGTTCTAAACCCAGCTCGCGTACCTCTTTAAATGGCGAACAGCCATACCCTTGGGACCTGCTTCAGCCCCAGGATGAGATGAGCCGACATCGAGGTGCCAAACACCGCCGTCGATATGAACTCTTGGGCGGTATCAGCCTGTTATCCCCAGAGTACCTTTTATCCGTTGAGCGATGGCCCTTCCATACAGAACCACCGGATCACTAAGACCTACTTTCGTACCTGCTCGACTTGTGGGTCTCGCAGTTAAGCGCGCTTTTGCCTTTATACTCTACGCGTGATTTCCGACCACGCTGAGCGCACCTTCGTACTCCTCCGTTACTCTTTAGGAGGAGACCGCCCCAGTCAAACTACCCACCAGACATGGTCCTCGTCCCGGATAACGGGACAGAGTTAGAACCTCAATATTACCAGGGTGGTATTTCAAGATTGGCTCCACCGAAACTAGCGTCTCGGTTTCAAAGCCTCCCACCTATCCTACACAAGTAAGATCAAAGTTCAATGTCAAGCTGCAGTAAAGGTTCACGGGGTCTTTCCGTCTAGCCGCGGGTACACCGCATCTTCACGGCGAATTCGATTTCACTGAGTCTCTGCTGGAGACAGCGCCCCCATCATTATGCCATTCGTGCAGGTCGGAACTTACCCGACAAGGAATTTCGCTACCTTAGGACCGTTATAGTTACGGCCGCCGTTTACTGGGGCTTCGATCAAGAGCTTCGCTTACGCTAACCCCATCAATTAACCTTCCAGCACCGGGCAGGCATCACACCCTATACGTCCACTTTCGTGTTTGCAGAGTGCTATGTTTTTAATAAACAGTTGCAGGGGCCTGGTTTCTGTGGCTGCCAATAGCTCAAGGAGTAAATCCTATCACCGTCGGCAGCGTACCTTCTCCCGAAGTTACGGTACCATTTTGCCTAGTTCCTTCAGCAGAGTTCTCTCAAGCGCTTTGGTCTACTCGACCTGACCACCTGTGTCGGTTTCGGGTACGATTCCTATGTAACTGAAGCTTAGAGACTTTTCCTGGAAGCATGGTATCAGCCACTTCACTGTACAAGTACAGCTTGCTATCAGTTCTCAGCATAGAGTACCCCGGATTTGCCTAAGATACATGCCTACAACCTTCCACCTGGACAACCAACGCCAGGCTGACTTAACCTTCTCCGTCCTCTCATCGCATTACATAGAAGTATTGGAATATTAACCAATTTCCCATCGACTACGCCTCTCGGCCTCGCCTTAGGGGTCGACTCACCCAGCCCCGATTAACGTTGGACTGGAACCCTTGGTCTTTCAGCGTGCGAGTTTTTCACTCGCATTGTCGTTACTCACGTCAGCATTCGCACTTCTGATACCTCCAGCATACTTCTCAATACACCTTCATCGGCTTACAGAACGCTCCCCTACCACTTGCAATAAATTGCAAATCCGCAGCTTCGGCATATAGTTTTAGCCCCGTTACATCTTCCGCGCAGGCCGACTCGACTAGTGAGCTATTACGCTTTCTTTAAAGGGTGGCTGCTTCTAAGCCAACCTCCTAGCTGTCTATGCCTTCCCACATCGTTTCCCACTTAACTATAATTTTGGGGCCTTAGCTGGCGGTCTGGATTGTTTTCCTCTTGACTACGGACGTTAGCACCCGCAGTCTGTCTCCCGGATAGTACTCATTGGTATTCGGAGTTTGCATCGGTTTGGTAAGTCGGGATGACCCCCTAGCCGAAACAGTGCTCTACCCCCAATGGTATTCGTCCGAGGCGCTACCTAAATAGCTTTCGGGGAGAACCAGCTATCACCGAGTTTGATTAGCCTTTCACCCCTATCCACAAGTCATCCCCTGGCTTTTCAACGACAGTGGGTTCGGTCCTCCAGTTAGTGTTACCCAACCTTCAACCTGCTCATGGATAGATCACCCGGTTTCGGGTCTACACCCAGCAACTAAACGCCCTATTAAGACTCGATTTCTCTACGGCTCCCCTATGCGGTTAACCTTGCTACTGAATGTAAGTCGCTGACCCATTATACAAAAGGTACGCAGTCACCGAACAAGTCGGCTCCCACTGCTTGTATGCATGCGGTTTCAGGATCTATTTCACTCCCCTCACAGGGGTTCTTTTCGCCTTTCCCTCACGGTACTGGTTCACTATCGGTCAGTCAGGAGTATTTAGCCTTGGAGGATGGTCCCCCCATATTCAGACAAGGTTTCACGTGCCCCGCCCTACTCGACATCATCATATAAGCCCTTTCGTGTACAGGACTATCACCCACTATGGTTGCACTTCCCAGAGCATTCCACTAGAACTTATATGACTTAATGGGCTTTTCCCCGTTCGCTCGCCGCTACTGAGGGAATCTCAATTGATTTCTTTTCCTAAGGGTACTGAGATGTTTCACTTCCCCTCGTTCGCCTCGTATGACTATGTATTCATCATACGATACCTGCCTTATGACAGGTGGGTTTCCCCATTCAGAAATCTCCGGATCACAGGATATTTGCCGCCTCCCCGGAGCTTATCGCAGGCTATTACGTCTTTCATCGCCTCTGACTGCCAAGGCATCCACCACATGCACTTAATTACTTGACTATACAACCCCAAACAGTCGTTAATCCCTACAAGTAGGATTAAGACAGTCTATGATGATTTCTCATCACTTCCTTACAGTTTGTTGTTCTGTGTACTTAAACACTGTACAGCTTCAATTCAATTCACATACCAAAACGCTTGATTCAGTTAATTTCGCTAGTAACTCATTTCTTTAATCTTCATCAATCAGTAATAAATCACTGTTAATGTCGATCTTAAAAACGAGTATGAACAAATTATTTCAACTCAAATATATTCTGTTAATGATTTTTCCAGCCTTCGTCAGGTCAGGAAACTGCGATAAATCACAGAAGTTAATAAGTTATCTACTTACTAATTTCTGTAATCCAACTTCTTAGATTAAGCTTCGTTCTATGTGTGCCTGCGCACAGCATAGCTGTTTGCTTAAATTCTCGGACAAAGCGCTGCTTTGTTTTTCCTCGAATTTGGTGGAGACTAGGAGAGTCGAACTCCTGACCTCCTGCGTGCAAAGCAGGCGCTCTACCAACTAAGCTAAGTCCCCAGCTTATCAATAAGTCAATGTCTCTGTTTTTCTGTATTCAGCATTTAACAATGCTTGTTAGTCAGATTTGGTGGGTCTGACAAGACTTGAACTTGTGACCCCACGCTTATCAAGCGTGTGCTCTAACCAACTGAGCTACAGACCCTCAGATACATCGTCATGAAGAACAACTTGTTGTGGATTCTTACCAATCGTCAATCTTTCGTTAAGGAGGTGATCCAGCCGCAGGTTCCCCTACGGCTACCTTGTTACGACTTCACCCCAGTCATCGGCCACACCGTGGTAAGCGTCCTCCTTGCGGTTAGACTACCTACTTCTGGTGCAACAAATTCCCATGGTGTGACGGGCGGTGTGTACAAGGCCCGGGAACGTATTCACCGCGGCATTCTGATCCGCGATTACTAGCGATTCCGACTTCATGGAGTCGAGTTGCAGACTCCAATCCGGACTACGATCGGCTTTTTGAGATTAGCATCCTATCGCTAGGTAGCAACCCTTTGTACCGACCATTGTAGCACGTGTGTAGCCCTGGTCGTAAGGGCCATGATGACTTGACGTCGTCCCCGCCTTCCTCCAGTTTGTCACTGGCAGTATCCTTAAAGTTCCCGACATTACTCGCTGGCAAATAAGGAAAAGGGTTGCGCTCGTTGCGGGACTTAACCCAACATCTCACGACACGAGCTGACGACAGCCATGCAGCACCTGTATGTAAGTTCCCGAAGGCACCAATCCATCTCTGGAAAGTTCTTACTATGTCAAGACCAGGTAAGGTTCTTCGCGTTGCATCGAATTAAACCACATGCTCCACCGCTTGTGCGGGCCCCCGTCAATTCATTTGAGTTTTAGTCTTGCGACCGTACTCCCCAGGCGGTCTACTTATCGCGTTAGCTGCGCCACTAAAGCCTCAAAGGCCCCAACGGCTAGTAGACATCGTTTACGGCATGGACTACCAGGGTATCTAATCCTGTTTGCTCCCCATGCTTTCGTACCTCAGCGTCAGTATTAGGCCAGATGGCTGCCTTCGCCATCGGTATTCCTCCAGATCTCTACGCATTTCACCGCTACACCTGGAATTCTACCATCCTCTCCCATACTCTAGCTTCCCAGTATCGAATGCAATTCCTAAGTTAAGCTCAGGGATTTCACATCCGACTTAAGAAGCCGCCTACGCACGCTTTACGCCCAGTAAATCCGATTAACGCTCGCACCCTCTGTATTACCGCGGCTGCTGGCACAGAGTTAGCCGGTGCTTATTCTGCGAGTAACGTCCACTATCCTAGAGTATTAATCCAAGTAGCCTCCTCCTCGCTTAAAGTGCTTTACAACCAAAAGGCCTTCTTCACACACGCGGCATGGCTGGATCAGGCTTCCGCCCATTGTCCAATATTCCCCACTGCTGCCTCCCGTAGGAGTCTGGGCCGTGTCTCAGTCCCAGTGTGGCGGATCATCCTCTCAGACCCGCTACAGATCGTCGCCTTGGTAGGCCTTTACCCCACCAACTAGCTAATCTGACTTAGGCTCATCTATTAGCGCAAGGTCCGAAGATCCCCTGCTTTCCCCCGTAGGGCGTATGCGGTATTAGCATTCCTTTCGGAATGTTGTCCCCCACTAATAGGCAGATTCCTAAGCATTACTCACCCGTCCGCCGCTAGGTTAGGTAGCAAGCTACCCTTCCCCGCTCGACTTGCATGTGTTAAGCCTGCCGCCAGCGTTCAATCTGAGCCATGATCAAACTCTTCAGTTAAAAATCATTAGTAGCTTATGGCTACAAATCTTGGCTCATCAATTTTCTGACAAATATTTCTCAAATAAACTTCGAGTAATTTTTACCTTCAATCAATGAAATATTTTCGATCGATCAATCAGTAAAAATCCACACAAGTTGTTCTTCATAATCTCTTAATGATCTTTCTAACACCTCGTCAGTGCTAGAAGCTGGACTCAATATACTTAACAACTCAGCACTTCGTGCTTCGTTCGTTTCCGTCTATCTCGTCGGTATGGGGTGCATTCTAGAGGATTTCTAAAGCTTTGCAACCCCCAAATTCACTTATTTGAAACGGGTGTTGGTTTTTTCTACAAAACTTAAGAAAAACCGTATTTTTCATCTATTTTTTGATCATATTTATAATTTTTTCTCTTATTTCTTTCAACATGAGCATTTCATTTCCAATCTTTAAAAGCCTTTTTAAGCTTAAAATTTAATCCTTAGCATTTATTTTTTCTTTAGGATGATTCTTATCAATCTTCTGGCAAGGTTTTCAGACTTAAAATCACCCTGCATTCCTTTCATCTCTGTATTTTTGATAAATCATCTTTCTAAAGACGTAGTTCTTTTATATTTAATACACGCTTAAGCTGAAAAACTGCCACATCGCTATAAAAACACCTAAGATTTAGTAAGAATGGAATGCTTAGTCTGTTTTTATTTCATTCGCGTAATAGCAAAGCCCTCTTCTATCTATACCATGGCCAAGATAATTCAAGACAGAGCTGAAATAACAGCCACGATAAAGCTTGATGATACGAAGCATCTGGATATAAGTAGAAAACGCAGTGCTATATAGCTGATGACCAGCTTTATTTAAAAGTCTGTTGCACCTAACTTTTATGACAGCTCGTTATTTGTCTACGAGAAACTGATTTTAAAAACTAAATTTTTGCCAATAAAAAAGGAAGAGATCTCTCCCAAAACCTCTTCCTCGGAGTTAGATCGTTATCTGATCCATAGATGTCATTATTATAGTTATCTTAAAAAAGTCCCTTGGGGAAGAGACTTGAAAACTGTGGAGAGTTATTCTTATTGACCCTTCTAGCGATGTTAAAAACATCGACTAGACGTTGAAATCTTATACACACTCATTTTAAATTGCAATATTTTTGGAAAAAATTAAGCATTGTTTTTATAAGGTTTTTTTTGAATTTACTTATTTGATTTTTTTATAAAGATTAAAAAATAAAAAGCAGGCCAAAGCCTGCTTTTATATCAACAACTTAAAACATATATGCACCGACTTAGTCTGTAAAAGTGACTTTCGCAATGGCTTTTTTACCCGACTGGATAATTAAAGTGACATTTTCTTTAACAGAGAAACTCATATCGACCACGTTCCAATCAACTTTGACCGCACCACGACCAACAGCATCTTTTGCTGCTGCAGCATTTGGGTTTAAGCCCGCTACGCGAAGAATCGTTGCAATAAACAACTCGCCACCAAATTCAGCGCGTGAAATCGTCACTTCTGGTGTCCCTTCGGGTAGTTCACCCTCAGTAATCAGGTTGCCTGCACCTTTATGTGCATTTTCTGCCGCTTCTGCACCATGGAAACGCTCTACCAACTCAAGCGCAAGAATCTTTTTCACCTCTTGTGGATTACGCCCTTCAGCAATTTCGTTTAGCAGGACTTTAATATCATCAACGGATTTAAAGCTGAGTAAATCGAAATAGCGTTCAATTAATGCATCTGGCATCGAAAGGACTTTCTGATACATCGCCCCTGGTGCATCAAATACCCCAATATAATTACCCAAAGACTTAGACATTTTGTTCACACCGTCTAAACCTTCAAGGATTGGCACTGTAATGCAGACTTGCGCTTCTTGATCATAACGACCTTGAAGTGTACGCCCCATCAATAAGTTAAAGGTTTGGTCCGTACCGCCTAACTCAACATCTGCCTCAAGGGCAATCGAGTCATAGCCTTGAACCAATGGATATAAAAACTCATGAATTGCGATTGGTTGATGGTTGTTATAACGCTTGGTGAAGTCATCACGCTCAAGCATACGAGCAACCGTTTGCTGTGAAGCCAATTGAATCAGGTCAGCAGCCGTTTTATCGGCAAACCATTCAGAGTTGAAGCGCACTTTGGTTTTATTCGGATCAAGAATTTTAAACACTTGTTCTTGATACGTTTTTGCATTTTCAAGCACTTGCTCACGCGACAATGGTGGACGTGTTGCACTTTTTCCAGTCGGGTCACCGATCATCGCGGTATAATCCCCAATCAAGAAGGTCACGTCATGACCCAAGTCTTGGAAAGTTTTCAATTTATTAATTAAAACCGTATGCCCCAAGTGCAAGTCAGGCGCAGTCGGGTCAAAGCCCGCTTTAATTTTTAAAGGACGATTTTCTTTTAATTTCTTCAGAAGATCTTCTTCAGAAATAATTTCATGCGTGCCTCGTTGAATGAGAGCAAGTTGTTCTTCAGCCGGCAGGAAATTTGACATCACAAAACCCAAACACATCAGTTATTCAATTTGTGCGATATACTAACACTTTTTCAGCACATTGCAGGCTTTAGAATAATCATGACAGCGATCTATATTGGGGTAATGACCGGCACCAGCATGGATGGTGTTGATATTGTTGCTGCTTCTTTTGATCCATTGCAGCTTCACGCCACCCTCACTCTTTCTTTCGACCCAGATTTACGCGATGAACTGATGGCACTCACTTTGCCCGGTGACAACGAAATCGACCGTATGGGCAAGGCAGATGTGGCTTTAGCAAAGATGATTGGCGAAGGCATCAATCAGCTGATTGAGCAAAGTCATTTAGATCGTAGTCAAATCAAAGCGATTGGCTCACATGGACAAACCATTCGCCATCGGCCAGAGCACGGCTTTACCCTGCAAATTGGTGACCCAAACATCATCACTGAAATCACCCAAATTCCGGTGATTTCAGACTTTCGACGTCGTGATATGGCCGCAGGTGGCCAAGGTGCCCCGCTGGTTCCTGCGTTTCACCAAGATATGTTCCAACATGAAAGCATTCATCGCGTCATCTTAAACCTAGGCGGCATCGCCAATGTCAGCATGTTACCCGCAGGCCAACCTGATCAGGTATACGGTTTTGATACAGGCCCAGCCAACATTTTAATGGACGCTTGGTGTGAACGCTTTACTGGACAGCCCTATGATGAAAATGGCAATTGGGCAGCTTATGGCCATCCAATTCGTAGCTTGCTTGATCGGCTCCAATCTCATGAGTATTTTTCTAAAGAACCACCGAAAAGCACTGGCCGTGAAGACTTTAACCTCGAATGGTTAGATGAACAAATTGCCGACTGGCGCAATGACCTTGAATATGACGAGCTTGAAGATAGTCCAGAAAATGTTCAAGCCACCTTAATGAAGCTCACCACGCGCGCCATTAAAAAAGCCATCTATCGCTCCGATATGGATACGGGTGAAGTCTACGTCTGTGGCGGTGGTGCCTATAATTCACACCTTTTAGAACAATTACGTTGGCGCTTACGTAAGCACAATTGGTCTGTACAAACCACCTCCGCAATTGGCTTAGCCCCAACGTGGGTGGAAGCAACCGCCTTTGCTTGGTTGGCTATGCGTTTTATCCAGCAACTCAGTGGCAACTTACCGACAGTGACAGGTGCACGGGGCGACCGTATTCTCGGGACAATTACCGCAGTTTAAACATCACAGTGCTTCTGACCTTTTAGTCGCAACCAGTGCAAATCAAAAAAGCCAGTCTGGTGAATAACCGACTGGCTTTTTATCTATATCAGCAATTTTTTTTGCTGTTAATGTTAACGCATCATCAACTTGGCATTTTCCTGCCGGAAGGCTTTTAATATTTGCTGTCCTGCTCGTCCCGTCGGGCTTAAACCTAAGCGGATTTGCTCCTGTCGTATGGCTTGACGAGTTTTATCACCAATCAAACCATCTACTGCGCCAATATCATAGCCACGATTCAGTAAAAACTGCTGAATTTCACGACGTTCGGAACGCGAAGTGCCTGCATCATCGGTTGGCCAAGTTGTACTAAACCCACCTTGCCCTTGTAAGCGGTCTGACAAATGCGCAATCGCCAATGCATAACTTTCTGCTGCGTTATAACTATAGATTGCATCAAAGTTTTTAAACACTAAAAACAGTGGACCATTTTCACCAGCAGGTGCCATCAACCCCGCTTGCGAGCTAGAAGATAAATTGCCTTGAATTAACGCTGAACCATCTGCGCGTACCAAGCCATTTTGCATCCAGTAAGATAAGGACTTCTTATTGCGACGACTTTCACCACTCAGAGAGATCGCTTGCGGGTTTTTTACTTCAAAGCCCCAAGCCTGCCCAGTTTGCCAACCGCGTTTTTTGAGGAAATTGGCTGTTGATGCCAAAGCATCTGTGGTACTCGACACCAAATCACGGCGTCCATCGCCATCAAAATCGACGGCTAACTCTTCATACGTCGATGGCATAAACTGGGTATGGCCAAATGCGCCTGCCCAAGAGCCTTTCAGTTGTGATTCAGTTAAATCACCACGCTGTAAAATGCGCATAGCGGCAAAAAACTCACCACGGAAATAGCTTTGGCGGCGCCCCTCACAGCTCAATGTGCCCAGCGCTTGTAATAATGGATATTTACCTGAAATATCACCAAAATTACTTTCCACGCCCCACACAGCAACCACGGTCTCCGCAGGCACACCATACGCTGCCGCAACGCGATTTAGCACTTCACGATGCTGCGCCAATTTTTGCCGACCCACTGCAACACGCTCATCATCCACCAATCCTGACAAATAATCCCAAATCGGCGTGGAAAATTCAGGTTGGTAATTTAATTTTTCAATCACAGAATAATCAGGCGCTAAATTTTGCGTGTAGTGATCATAAGTAGACGCAGACACACCATTCGCCATCGCTTGGCTTTTTAAGTTGGCAATACAGCTTTGAAATGAATTCTGAGGACTATAATCAGAAGTTACGACATTTGAACTGCCTGTAACTTTTTGACCATTAATAATGAGCTCAGCATTCGCCTGAGTCGCCGCTAAAAAAAATGAACCTAAAAGAAAAGCAAAACGGTGCATAAAATCCCTAATGATTCTTTATCTCTAAATTATGCTTTTTACCTTAACACTTTCGATTTCACTTTTCTGAATCAAAACGTAAATGAATATTCATTCTGGTTTAAATTCAAAACCATCTTTTAAATTTAAAAACCACTTATCCACAGCGCCCCACATCTCAACTTTTGAATTCAAAAACAATCTCTGATTCAGTAGGTACTTTAAATTCAATCATCTTGTTTTAAATTTATTTATCCACAAATTTTATTTAACATTCATAATCAACAATATACAAAGAATTAAACTTCAAAACCCAAGCTCAATATTTTTAAATTCAAAACTTTAAATTCATTCCACAGACTTTAAATTTATTGTTTTGAATTTAAATTCAAACAGCATCAAAACTTTTAAATTTAAACGCTCGATTTAAATTTAAAACTCACTTTTGAATTCAAAATTTTACTTCTATTTTTTAAATTCAAAGCAAACTTAAAAGATATCCACACACCCAAGTTGATAGAGATCCCTGCTATTTCAGCATTTTTTAGGTAAACATCTGTGTCACATTCAATTGTGGGCTCTGTTTTAAACGTGCTTTTCCACACAAAACTCGCTTTATTTTGCTTTCAGTTTATTTTCCTATGCGCTAATTTTATCTAAATGGATAAAAAACACGCAATTTATTTTAATTTTGATCCGATTAACGGTCACTTTTTTCGAAGAGGCGCAATCATGCCTGAATGAATCCAAATAAAAAAGCGACCACTCTTGTGATCGCTTTTTTTAACAACAACTGAAGCTTTAGATGGTCATATCTTCGCTCAGTGCCAAGGGATTTGGTAAGATTTTAGCCAACTGGCGACATAGCATCGTGAGTTGAGCTGGATCATTCGGCATTAAAGTCAGGTGACCAATCTTACGACCTTCACGTTCTTCCTTATTATAAAGATGTAGATGAACACCTTCTAAGGCCAAGACTTGTTCAGACTGTGGATACTGACCAATAATATTGATCATGACCGTAGGGCGAACCACTTCAGTTGAACCCAAGGGTAAGCCTGCGACTGCACGAATATGGTTTTCAAACTGAGAGCATACTGCGCCTTCAATCGACCAGTGTCCTGAATTATGCACACGTGGCGCCATTTCATTGGCATACAAACCTTTTTCTGTGACAAACAGTTCTAAGGTCAATACGCCAACATAATTCAAATGATTCAATAGGCGAGTGATATAGTCTTGTGCAACGGGTTGTAAGTCCGCACTATTCGGTGCAGGGACAATCGAGTGCGACAAAATACCATGATGGTGATGGTTTTCAGCCAATGGCCACGTTTTCACATCGCCATTTTGACCACGTACCGCAATGATTGAAACTTCACGCGAGAAGGTCACAAAGCTTTCTGCAATTAAACTACCAGCAGGGCCTAATTCAGCCCATGCTTGTTCAATTTGTTGTTCAGAGCGCAATACAAACTGACCTTTGCCATCATAGCCACCTGTGGCTGTCTTCAGCACAATCGGTAAACCCAGCTCAGCAACCGCAGCACTTAAACTTTCTAGGGAATCTACCGCTTTATAAGGCGCAACAGGAATCTCAAGCTCATCAAATAACGCTTTTTCAGATAAGCGATGCTGTGCAATGGCTAAAGCCTGACGCGGCGGATGCATATCTTTTTGCTTGGTCAAAACATCAACATCAGACAAAGGCGTATTTTCAAACTCAAGGCTGAAGACATCTGCACTGGCAATAAAGTCTTGTAAACCGTTTTCAGTTTTGCTTGAAATCACAGTTCCTAAAGCCGCTGAAGGGCAGTCTGTACTCACATCAAAGAACGTACATTGAATATTCAGTGGCAAAGCCGCTTGCGCCATCATGCGACCCAGCTGCCCACCACCAAAAATACCGATGGTTTTATTCATGAGGAATGCCCCGTATTAAGCTTGGCCTGGAATGTTGTTGCTTGCGACTTTGTCGGTTTGTGCAGCACGGAAATCGGCTACATTTTTTGCAATTTCAGGACGTGTCAGACCTAAAATTTGCGCTGCCATAATCGCGGCATTGGTTGCACCTGCTGGACCAATCGCTAAGGTACCCACTGCAATACCTGCTGGCATTTGCACAATGGACAACAATGAGTCGACACCGTTTAAAATCGAAGACTTCACTGGTACACCCAGTACAGGCAAATCAGTTTTCGCCGCACACATTCCTGGTAAATGCGCCGCACCGCCTGCACCCGCAATAATCACTTGGATACCACGGTCACGTGCTTGCTCAGCATATTCAAAAAGACGATCTGGCGTACGGTGCGCAGACACAACTTCCGCTTCAAATGGGACACCAAGTTGCTTAAGCATATTGGCAGTGTGTTCGAGAGTGGCCCAATCTGATTGAGAACCCATGATAATTCCAACGAGAGGAGCGTCTTGTGCAGCGGCCGCGTTCATTAAAAATATTCCAGAAACGAAACTAAGGAAAGAGAAATTCAGGCGAGAAAGCCAAGCTTGAATAAGAACTCCACATTATAGACTGATTTTTCGACTTGTTAAAATTGAACACGGCGACTCAACCGACTTTTTTGATTATCTTTATCGGGTTATTTTTAAAGAATTGAAAACAGTCAAACAAAATAGGGGAACCTAAAGCTATTCAAGCGAGCTAAAACTCGTCTTTAAGGCGCACGAAATACAAAATACACGCAACCACATAAACATAAGGCTGCCCATAAATAATCCAGTTTAAAAGGTTGCTTAAACAAAAAAATCATAAACGGGACAAACACCAATAAAGTCACAACTTCTTGGGTAATTTTCATTTGACCTACCGCCCAACCATGCTGCGCCAGCAAACGGGTGGCAGGAATCATCAAACTGTATTCAAACAGGGCAATCACCCAACTGAATAAAATAGCCTGCCACAGCGGCGCATCATGTGGTAAAAACTTGAGATGACCATACCACGCCAAGGTCATAAAACAGTTTGCAATCACCAAAAGTAAAAGTGCTGAAGACATTGTGTCGTACTATCTTAAAAATTCAGTTTTATTTTACGAGCTATTTGCCATGAAAAATGCAAGAGCAGCAATTTTTTACATCGTTTGGCGCAGATTCAGCGCTGAAAAATCCCTGAAATGAGATACAAGAATCACTATCTTTTCGCCAAAACCCTTGCTATCGTTGCTTCAAATCAAGTTAATCACGACAACAGCACAAAAATACGTGATGTGTCTATAAAAGCAGTGGAGTAAGGCGGAATGCATCTGCATATTTTGGGTATTTGTGGCACATTTATGGGCTCATTGGCACTTTTGGCCCGCGATTTAGGACATACCGTCACAGGTTCAGACCAAAACGTCTATCCACCGATGTCGACTCAACTGGAAAATGCAGGCATTACCTTAATGCAAGGTTATGACCGCAGCCATTTACAACCGCATCCAGATTTAGTGATTGTGGGCAATGCCATGAAACGTGGGATTGATGCGGTTGAATACATGCTGAATGCAGGTTTACCGTATATTTCTGGCCCGCAATTTTTGGCCGATCATGTCTTGCAAGGCAAACACGTACTGGGCGTTGCAGGCACGCACGGCAAAACCACCACCACCACCATGTTGGCTTGGGTATTGGATCAGGCAGGCTTAGAACCGGGCTTTTTAATTGGCGGCGTTCCTTTAGGCTTTAGTGAAAGTGCACGTTTGGGTGCAGGCAAGTATTTCTGTGTCGAAGCCGATGAATACGACTCTGCGTTTTTTGATAAACGCTCCAAGTTCGTACATTACCATCCTAAAACCGCCATTTTAAATAACCTTGAATTTGACCATGCCGACATTTTTGATGATCTAGCAGCGATTCAAAAACAATTCCATCACTTGGTTCGTACCATTCCAAGTGAGGGTCGTATCATTGCTCCAATTACTGAAAGTAATATTGATGAAGTTTTAGAACAGGGCTGTTGGACGCCTGTGGTTCGTACCTCTTTAGAGGCCCACGGCAAGTCTGAATTGTATGCCGAACAACTCAGTGCTGATGGTTCGCACTTTAAAGTACTCCAACACGGCGTGGTGAAAGGCATCGTGCAATGGAACATGACAGGGCAGCACAGCGTAGCCAACGCTTTGGCGACTATCGCTGCGGCTGAACATGTTGGCGTAAGCATTGAAACAGCGTGCGAAGCACTGTCTAACTTTGGCGGCGTGAAGCGCCGTATGGAGCTTTTAGGCACGGTGCGTGGTGTTGAAGTGTATGATGACTTTGCCCATCACCCAACCGCAATTGATACTACGCTAGAAGGCGCACGTAAGCGTTTAGGCGAGCGTAAGTTGTGGGCAATTATTGAACCTCGTTCAAATACCATGCGCATGGGAAGCCATAAAGATGGACTCGCACACTCTGCACGTTTGGCCGATGAAGTGATTTGGTATCAACCAGAAGGTTTGGACTGGGACTTGCAACCTGTCATTGCAGCTGCACCCAACAAGGCCGTGGTCGCACGTACATTAGATGACATTATCCATACCATCGTCAGTGAAGCAGGCGAGGGCGATGCTGTCGTGATCATGTCCAATGGTGGCTTTGGTGGTTTACACCAAAAATTGATCAGTGCCTTAAACGCAGAATAAGTTGTCCCATTAGAAGAAAAAACCCGCATATGGCGGGTTTTTTTACAAGCGTATCTAATTAAAAACCAGACATCGTACCCGTATATTCAAAGTCTTTTAGTTTTGACCAACCTTGAACCGTGTCTCCCAAGCGTTTACTAAAATACATGATCGAAACCCACTGTTCTTGGCCATCATCATAGGTGCTATAAGCTGTGATATGGTCATTTTTAATCATAAACAGATCTTTGATTTTACAAGCATTGCTCGGTGCTGAATGAAAATACACTCTGGTTGGAGCAGTCACTTTCATGCCCCAACGTGGAATAATCTGAACTTCTTTTTGTTCTGCCTTTTCCTCAAGTTTTACACAATCTTCAGCATGCAATAAAGGGGCAACTGAACAGAATAGGGCAATAGATAAAAGCGTCTTCATATACTTTAATTTCACCATCATTCAGCGCTGCAAAACACAAAATAGAACTGTAATGGCAGCTATATCGATCTCATTTTAGTTTAACGCTTAGAACCGCGATGAATGTTGTGAACAATTAAGCCGCGACATCTTCAAAACTTTTCTCTCGGCGAAACATCACATCGACATAAGAGCAGGTCGGGATAATCTTCAGGTTTTTCTCACGTGAAAAATCAACCAGAGTATCCAACAGCAAACGCGCCACACCTTGACCCCGCAGTGAATCATCGACCCAAGTATGGTTGGCATCAATGGTTGTCTCGTCCCGCCAAATATAGCTAATTTCAGCAATGCGCTGACCTTCTGCATTATTTAAAAAAAACTCACCTTTTTGATCGCGATCTACATGTTGAAATTGCATAGCATACTCGTTGAATGGATTGATTTATCGTTCTCTATCTTAATGGAATAAAACATCATGAATAGATGGATCTTTGTCGAATACCGATTTGGAAAAAGGGCACAAGGGTAAAATTTTCACGCCCTTATCACGTGCAAAGTTAACCAAAACATCCAATAACTGACGCCCCACATGTTGCCCACGGAGCAACTCACTGACCCAAGTGTGATCAATGATAAATTTATCGTCCCCAGCCCAACTATAAGTCATTTCCGCCACACGCTCGTTTTCTTGCTCAACAAAAACTTCGCCTTTACTACCTGTTTCTTGATGTTGAATTTTCATTATTATTCCTCTTTGGTTTACTGTTTTTTTTAGCTTGCCACAAATTGAAGCAAAATTTTGTCTCATTTATATTTCATCTACAATTTTCTTTAATATTTGCTCAAACCATAAAAATATGCGATGCTTAGCTCACTTTTGGATCAAATCCAAAACCAAATTTATGTTGAACAAGGGGAGTAGCCTCCTCCAAACGTGAAAAATCAATGCTATGCATAACTTTCACGTGTCAGATTATCGTCATTACACTTTGCAAAAAGTCGGTATCTGAGCATTTTAGCGCACAAAATACATACGCTAAAATGTAGGCAAGACCTTGATCATGTTGTCACAGATGTTTTATTTCATCTGGCAGCAGGTCAAGGTTTTTTTGTGGCCGATTGCTGGATGTGGAGGATTTCATGGAATCTATCGGCAATTTATGGCTATACCTTGCTTTTTTCGGCATTGTTACCGTGATGCTACTGATCGACTTTTTAGGCTTTAAACAAAAAGAAGGCCAAGAAGTTAAAATCAAAACAGCCGCGTTATGGAGTATTGCGTGGGTTTCCGTCGCATCACTCTTTGGTGCAGGTCTCTGGCTGTATTTACAACAAACTGCAGGTGTCACTGTGGCCAATACCAAGGTCATGGAGTATTTCGCAGGTTATTTACTTGAAAAATCTTTAGCCGTCGACAACGTCTTTGTCTGGCTGATGATCTTTGCTGCTTTTGCTATCCCACCTGCACTACAACGCCAATTACTGCTGTATGGTGTATTGGGCGCGATTATTCTACGTACCATCTTTATTTTTATTGGCGCGTGGTTTGTACAAGAGTTCTCATGGATTCTGTATATCTTCGGTGCGTTTTTGGTGTATACGGGCTTCAAATTCTTCAAAGGGCAAAATGAAGAAGAAACCAATATCGAAGACATGGCGATCTTAAAATGGCTACGTAAACATATGCGGATTACCCCGCAAATGCATGGCAATAAGTTCTTTGTGCGTCAAAATGGGATGCTGTGGGCAACGCCGCTGTTCTTGGTGTTAATTCTAGTTGAAGCGTCGGATGTAATTTTCGCGGTGGACTCCATTCCTGCAATTTTCGCGGTGACCTCTGATCCGTTTATCGTGTTGACTGCAAACTTAATGGCAATTTTGGGTCTACGTGCGATGTTCTTCTTGTTGTCTGGTGCAGCAACCAAGATGCATTATCTCCCGTATGGTTTAGGTATTATCTTGGTATTCATCGGCTTTAAGATGCTCATGCTGGATGTGTTCCACATGCCAATTTGGATTTCACTGGGCTTTATTGTATTGGTGCTGACCATTACTGCAATCTTATCGATTCGATACAGTAAGAAACATCATCAAACCACCCTCTAATATTTTAAAAAAGCCTTCCACTGTGAAGGCTTTTTTGATGGCTAAATCTTAAATTGTACAAGACTTAATCCTATGATTTTCGGTGCAAATGCACTGTACTTTATGCAAACAGCTCCCTATGATAAGCGGGCTTAAAACCCTTGGTTTTACCTGTAAAAATAAAACAACCCGAAGGTTGCTCATCCATGCGTACCAAAAAATTAACTCTTGTTGTGGTGCCAGTTTTGCTCACGGCATGTAGCGGTTCTAAAACCCTACAACAGGATGTTTACAATAACCAATACAACTGCTACCAAGACTGGCATTTTGAACTGTGCGAACCTGCTAACGAAAATAGTGAATCGAGCTATAGTGGCTCTACTGGGGTTTATATCGGCCCTCAATATTATAAAAATAACCGTAAAGTCCGTTACTTGGGCCAAGTCTTGAAAGCTCGCGGACGTCATTCGACGGGCACACCTAGAATCTCGACTCACGTTTTTAGCCATGCCAAATCCCAACCCATTCGTGGTGGTTTTGGCCGTGGCGGAGGCTCGTTTGGAGGTTAATACATGAAACGAGTTCTACTGCCTGAGCGTGCAAACTGGCAACAAACCCATCAAGAGGTTGGTTTTGACTACTACAACTTGCCGTCGCGGGATGGTTCAATGTATTGGTCAGAAGGGGTCGCCTATGAGTTTAGCCTCAAGCAAATTGAACAGCTAGAAGATGCCTCGAACGAATTACACCAGATGTGCCTTGAAGTGGCAGGGGATATGATTCAACGCGGTCATTATCCCGAATATTTTCAAATTCCCCCAGCAGCGATTCCTCTGATTGAGCACTCATGGAAAAACCAAGCACCAATGCTGTATGGCCGTTTCGATTTTGCCTATGATGGTCAAGCCATCAAAATGCTGGAATACAATGCCGATACGCCAACAGGTTTACTCGAAGCGTCTGTTGCACAGTGGCATTGGATTGAACAAGTCGAAAATATTGCAAACCGTGATCAGTTCAACAGCATTCATGAAAAGTTGATTGAGCGTTGGAAACAGCTTTATCCTACACGTAGCCGTGTCCATTTCGCGGCCTGCCAAGAAGCAGGACGTGAAGATTGGGGCAATTTAGAATACCTCATGGATACTGCTTTTCAGGCAGGCTTAAATGTCAGCGAACTGTCGATGGAAAACATCGGTTGGAATGGCACAGCCTTTGTCGATTTGCATCAGCAAGAGATTCAGCATTTATTTAAGCTATATCCGTGGGAATGGATTTGGGAAGAAAGTTTTTCGCAGTTTCTCAAACCCGAAACTGAATGGATTGAACCGTGTTGGAAAATGCTACTCTCCAATAAAGCCCTGTTGATCGAGCTATGGAAACGCTTTCCAAATCATCCATTGTTGTTAGAAACCCATGCTTATGATGCGCACGCCCACTACGCAGGGAAATGGGTGCGTAAACCAATCTTAGCGCGCGAAGGCGCAAATATTCATATCTTACAAAACAATGTCGATTGCGGCGCAGCCTCAGGTAGTTTTTACTTCGATGACTACGACAAATATGGTTATGTCATGCAGCGCTGGGTAAAAACTCCGTTGCATGAAGGCATGCTGCCCACCTTGGGACTTTGGATGGTCGGGGATGAATGTGCGGGGATGTCACTGCGTGAAGATGTATTTGATGTGATCGGCAATGATGCGCATTTTGCTGCGCATTATTTTGTGGAATAAAGTGGCGCTCTAAATCACCTATTTAAACTAAGTGTCCAATGATTAATGCGGGTCTGTTCAGGCGTTTTAGTAGGAGCACCATCACTTTTAGGTTATTCACGACAGAGTCTTATCTTTTTTAAGTTCGATACTGGGAGCTCAATTATTCTTTTGTTTCGCCAAATGAGAAGCGAAGCTTCGTAAGGAACGCATTTGTCCTCCGCAAAACCTATTCACTTTCTATAATTAAAAAATTTGTGTTGCAAAAACAATCTATTCCAAACACTACGCAGGTTGCGGATGACGCTTCCGTGTATCAAATAAAGTTTAGATTGAAAAAGAAAATGCCTGTCAACTCTAAAACTGGCAGGCATACATTCGAAGACAATATTTTTTTCAAGCTTAAATGGTATGCGCTTTAACCCGCTTCATATAAGACACTAAACGCGTGAAAAACAAGATTTGCAGGAAGATGGTAAACAGCGAAATAGTCCATTCATACCAATCGTCAAACGCCGTGCCTTCTAGATTAAATGCAAAATAAAGCCCCAATAACACTGCACCAAATACAACACCAGCCACAGTGGTTTGTACCAAAATGGGAAAAGACAACGCTGTGATTCGACCTAAGAAATGCTCACCCTCATCACCGCCATTGGCTTTGTAAGCGCTTTGAATCCCGATAAACATAATCAATAAAGTCAGAAGTCCCTCGATACCAATCACACGGACATCACCATAGGGCGAATACATGCCGTAGTAATACACCACTGAAACCAGCAACGCTGTGACTAAGTAGTAATTTTTATAATGCTTTTTATCGAGGGTATTACTAGATAATTCATGTGCTAATGCTTTGGTATTCCAAAAATACATGCCGGTCATTGTCTCTTATTTTATCAATGCCGACACTGTACTGACTCAGCATTTAAAGATAAAGACTTTCTCAACAAAATTTTGCGAATAGATTGAATCATTTAAGCTCAAAGCTTGTGCTTATGTATTGCATAAAAAATCATGATCTTATCGATGGCACAGGTACATGACTGGCCTCAAAACAGTTCAATTTTTTAGAAAATACTGCTCCAGTCTTCCATTTAAAATCTAGCGTTCACAACACACATAAAAACTTCAGTAAATAGCCGTGAAAAAAATCCAGTTTACGGTACAATCAATCGAAAAAAAGTCAAAACGCAGGTTTAAAATGTCTTCTATAGTTGCAACGACGGCGGTTCGCGGTCGCTTCCTAGATATTCAGAATACGGTTGCCCAAGCGCGTGAAATTCACGACCAAGTGCGTTACGTAGAAGATGGTTTACTGATTAGCCAAAATGGCAAAATTCAATGGTTTGGATCTTGGCAGGAGGGGCAACAGCACCTTCCTGTTGGCGTCGAGGTTCAGCACTATCCTGAACAATTGATTGTGCCGGGTTTTATCGACACCCACATTCATTTTCCACAAACAGAAATGGTGGGGGCCTATGGTGAACAGCTACTCGAATGGCTCAATACCTATACCTTCCCAACTGAATTGCAATTTTCCGATAAAGCCTATGCCGACCAGATTGCCCAATTCTTTGTGCAAGAACTGCTAAAAAATGGCACCACCACAGCCTTGGTCTTCTGTACTGTGCATACCGAATCAGTCGATGCTTTATTTGAAGCAGCAGGACAGCACCAGATGCGTCTGATCGCAGGTAAAGTCATGATGGACCGTCATGCACCTGAAGATCTGTGCGACACACCTGACAGTGCTTATGCGGACTCTAAAGCACTGATTGAGAAATGGCATGGCAAGGGCCGTAACCTGTATGCGATTACGCCACGTTTTGCTCCAACCTCAACACCAGAGCAATTGGCTAAAGCAGGGCAGCTCAAAGCTGAATACCCAGATGTGTATGTGCATACGCATTTAAGTGAAAATAAAAATGAAATCGCTTGGGTGAAAGACTTATTCCCTGAGCAGCAAGGTTATCTCGATGTTTATCATCACTTTGGTTTAACCGGTTCACATTCGGTCTTTGCCCACTGCGTGCACTTAGAAGAGGCTGAGTGGGACTGCATGCATCAGACGGATTCAGCCATTGCTTTCTGTCCGACCTCCAACCTATTTTTAGGCAGTGGTTTATTTCCATTGAATAAGACTTGGGAAAAGCAAGTAAAAGTTGGGCTGGGTACAGACATTGGTGCAGGGACCTCTTTTAACCAACTACAAACTCTGAATGAAGCCTATAAAGTGCAGCAGCTTCAGGGCGATAAACTGTCCGCGTTTGAATCGCTCTACCACGCTACACTGGGCGGTGCCAAAGCACTGAGCTTGGATGATAAACTCGGTAACTTTAATTTGGGCAAAGAAGCCGACTTTGTAGTGCTCGACCTCAAAGCAACCGCGCTGCAAGCATTACGTCTGCAGCGTGCAAAAGGGATTGAAGATGCGTTATTTGCCCTAATGACCATGGGTGATGACCGTAATATTCATGCGACTTATATTTTTGGTCAGAAAGCCTATGTGCAAAACCAAGTAGCAAATAGCTAAAATTTAAGCAGCTAATCGAATTTTGAAACAACTTTGATTTTCGCCTCTAAGCCAAGCTGCATCCCGTCTGCAATGAAATGATTACATTTTCAGCGGGCAAAAGGGGGTGCATCTCGTTTAGAGATATATTAAAATTAATGCATATATAGAGGTGTTGCAGGTCAACGCCTTTTTTATTTTTGATTTTTTTAATTTTTAGGTATCTACCCATGACCGTTCAAATGAGCGTAATGATTTCTACTGAAGAGATTCAAGCGAAAGTAAAAGAGCTTGGTGCACAAATCGATGCGCATTATGCAAACAGTGATAAGGAACTCGTACTGATTGGTTTATTACGTGGTTCAGTCATTTTCATGGCAGACTTATGTCGTAGCATTTCAAAACCCCATGAACTCGATTTCATGACGGTTTCGAGCTACGGCAGCGGTACGGTATCTTCACGTGATGTAAAAATTTTAAAAGATTTAGACGGTGAAATTCGCGGTAAAGATGTTTTGGTCATTGAAGACATCATCGACTCAGGCAACACCTTGAGCAAAGTACTCGAAATTTTAGAAACACGCTCTCCCAACTCAATTGAACTTTGTACCTTAGTCAGCAAACCTTCACGCCGTGAAATTGAACTCGATGTGAAGTTTTTAGGCTTTAGTGTCGAAGATCGATTCATTGTGGGTTATGGCCTAGACTACGACCAAAAGTACCGTCATTTGCCATTTATTGGTGAAATTGGTCTTTAAGAGCAATCGATAAAAGAGTGGCCGAAGGCCACTTTTTTTATTTTTACTATTAGCTAAGTACATAAAACATACAGTTTTTAGCAGATTCGCTCTACTGCACAGTCGCATTATGCCCGATGATATTTTTGCAAATGATGTAAAAACAAAGACATGATAAAAAAGGAGCTGGCTCATGTGGTCACTTATTGTTGCAATCGTGATTGGTTTTATTGCAGGTCTCATCGCACGCGCTATCCATCCTGGCGATGACAAAGCGGGATTTATTGTCACCACTTTACTGGGGATTGCAGGTTCTCTCGTAGCCACTTATGGTGGTCGTTTACTCGGTCTATATAGTGAAGGTTCTACCGCAGGCTTTATTGCGTCAGTTATTGGTGCCATTATTATTTTATTCATCTACAACATGGTCACCAAAAAAAGCTAAACTCATCCATTAAAAAAAGCACCATTGCAGGTGCTTTTTTATCTATATCTTTGAACTCTTATAAGCCCAGTTCACGCCACATATTTTCAATGGTGGTTGAAGGCACAGCACCATTCACTTTAAAGCCATTTGAGAAAATAACTACAGGCGTCCCTTGTAAATCCAGACTACGACCGAGTTCAATGTTGCGCTCAATTGGATTGGCACACGGTTTTTTCGACGTCGGTTGGGTCCCTTTCGCAATCAAATTTTTCCATGCGAGGGCAGGGTCTGCTTCACAAAACACTTGTTTCGACGGTGCAATCGATTGCGCCTTAATAGCATAAATAAATGTGTAGATGGTCACATCATTCAGTTTATTCAGTTCAGCCTCTAACTGCTTACAGTAAGGACAGTTTGGGTCTGAAAAAACCGCCAATTGGCGTTTGCCGTTGCCTTTAACGCTTTTAATGGCATCTTTTAGCGGCAGCTTATTCCAATCGAGCGAGTTTTGTTGCACATATAAGGCAGCACTTAAATTTTTCTGATCTTTTAAACGCACCATCGAACCTGCAATCACATGCTCAGCCGCTTCGCCTAAATACACAATTTCGCCATCTAAAGATCCGCTATAAATGCCCGACATTTCTGTTTTTTGAATATTTTGAACATTAATATTTGGATAATTCTTTTTTAAGTTAGCTTGAACACTTTCTACACTGGCCATACTCATGCTTGCAATTGCACTTGTGAGTAGTGCCAAACCCAGTTTTTTTATCATCACTTTTTGCTCTTTCAATCGGAGAACCACAGCGCTAGTGTAGAGCGTATTATTCAAGCATTGAATCATTTTTTCCACGGCTTTACCGAAACCCAACACGCCATGCTTATGAACTGGCCAAAGTTTCACGTGGAACAGTGAGAGCCTTGCTATTAATTTCTACCGAGACATGAACAATTTCCTCATGAATCGAGAGCATTGCCCGCACGCGATCCGCAGTTAAGTCTACCGTCGTTTCTAAGGCCAAAATGCAGGAAAACTTGCCTTTGCCTACTTTCCAAACATGTAAATCGGTCAAGGTCGTCTGCGGTAGTTCTGCCAACACTTCGCGAATTTCATCCACCACATGATGATCCATTTCAGCATCTAACAAGGTTTTTCCCGTTTCTTGCATTAAGCTCAATGCCCATTTGGCTACCAGTATTGATCCCACGATTCCAAGGGCAGCATCGAGAAAATCCCAGCCCAAATATTTACCAAAAATCAGCGCAATAATGGCAAAAATAGACGTCACAGCATCTGCCACTACATGCATAAATGCAGCTTTCTGATTTAAATCATGATGATGGCTATGTACTTCTACTACATGATCATGAGCGTGATGGTGATGGTGATGGTGATGGTGATGGTGATGGTGACCATCGTGCAGCAACCATGCACAGATTAAATTCACCAATAAGCCTAAAATCGCAATTGGAATCGCTTCGTTATAATGAATTTGTACAGGCGAGAATAGACGCTGAATCGAGTGAAAAGCCATAAAACCTGCTACTACCATCAGCAAAATAGCACTGCTGTAACCTGCAAGAATTTCAATTTTCCATGTGCCGAAACTAAAGCGCTGATCATGGGCATAATGCCGTGCAGCACGATAAGCAAAATAAGCCAAACCCAGTGCCAACATATGCGAACTCATATGCCAACCATCCGCCAGCAAAGCCATTGATTGGAAAATCCATCCACCAATCACTTCTAATAACATCATGACTGCCGTTAAAATTGTCGCCATTAAAATCCGTTTTTGTGCCAGTGGATTACCGTCATCAAAATGATGCGTATGCTGACGTGATGGGGTATTTTGCATTTTAAATCATTCACCAATATACTCCCCCTTAGTATATTTATTTTTGGAGCAATGTGTTGAGTCATTTGCATGAAGATAAAAAAATTTTAAACCGTGTGAAACGCTTACAAGGACAGGTCAAGGCCGTTGAACTCTCGATCACACATCCCGATGCCAGTTGTATCGACGTTTTACAACAAGTCGCTGCTATTAAAGGTGCGGTAAATGGGCTGATGAATGAACTGGTTGAAGCACACTTACGCCATCATGTATTAGCACAAGCTGAACAGGTCAATGAAGAAGAGTTGGCTGAGTTCTTAAAACTGCTGAAACGCTATGGCTAAGTTTTATTGCGTTCTTTTTCAAGTTTTTAGTTGACCATTTTTTCCACAAACCGATACACTGTTGCTCTCTATCCTTTTTCTCTTGGGCATCAAAATATTCTTGTTTTGACTGAGAGAGCCGCATGGCATTTGCATGACAACAACCACTTCTTGGCGTCCATTTTGTATGGTCAGCCTCGCCTTAATGATGGGAACGATGGGGACTGCTTTAGCCAGTCCACTTTACCCACTGTATCAAGCCTTATGGCATCTGGTGCCGAGTCAAATCACCTATATTTTTGTGGCTTATATGTTTGGTTGTCTCGCTACTTTACTGTTTCTTGGCCGGACCAGTAATAGCATTGGCTATTTACGCACCTTACAAGTAGGGTTGGTGTTTATCAGCATCGGGTTGGTGATTTCCGCTTATGCTTCTGATGCTCTCATTTTATCTTTGGGGCGTTTTATTATTGGTATTGCATCTGGTTTGATGACCACTTCAGCCTTACTGGGACTGATGTATACCGTGCCCAAAAGCCATCAACAGATTGCACCACAACTGAGTTCAATTATTACCGCAGTAGGCTTTGGCTTAGGCCCACTGATTGGCGGCCTGATTGCTCAATTTTCAGAATACCCTTTGGTCAGTCCTTATCTACCCGTTATTCTTGGCGCTGTACTGTGTTTCTTTGGTTTATTTTGGGTTCAATCTCCCACGTTTACCGCACAGCCCTTTAGTATTGCCCCAAAGCTACTCCGACCAGAAGTGCAATATCATCAGTTGTTTTTGATCGTTGGATTTACCGCATTTAGTGCCTTTGCCGCGTTTAGTTTATTTGCATCCTTATCCCCGTCATTTGTGCGGGATATTTTGCCGTGGCACGGCCCTCTCATTAGCGGTTCAGCCATTACCTGCATTCTCATTGTCTCTGCCGTGGTGCAGTATTTTGCCAGAAGTATTCCTGCTTATAAGTGCCTTAACTATGGCTTAATCACCTTGATTGCAAGCTTAGGCATTTTGGCGCTGTGTATACTATTTCAACTGAGTGCATTTTTCTTTATCAGTGATTTTCTCGTTGGTGTCGGACATGGCCTGACCTTGATTGGTTCCTTTGGTCTCATTCATGCCATGACCACCTTAGAGAATCGTGCTGCAGTGATGTCGACTTATCTTTTTATTGGTTATTTGGGTACGATTGTACCCATTGTAGCTGTGGGTTATTTGGCAGATCACTTTGGATTAAGCTTCGGGGTCATTAGCTTTTGCATTGTCATCGCTTTATTGTGTTTTTATCTGTGGTTTGCGCATAAGGGCAGTATACGTCTGGCTTAAAGATCAAAAGCCCTGATCAGAGGGCTTTTTCATCAAAAGCAGTGTTATTTTCCAATACAGAATGATCCAAAAATTTTCCCAAGCAAATCATCCGCACTAAAGTCCCCTGTAATTTCACCGAGGGCATTTTGCGCCAAACGTAGCGACTCTGCGACCAACTCACCTGCGTTATACACCACCAATTGTTCACGAGCTTCAGCAAGGTAAAGCTGAGTACGTTTCATTGCGTCTAAATGGCGTGTACGCGCAATAAAGGTATCTTCTTCTGGCTGGAAGCCTGCATGCGCTGTAATCGCTTCTATGAGTGCTTGAACGCCAGTTTCTTGCTTTGCCGAAACCATAATATGACGGAAGCCATTAAAATCTTCGATATGCGATGTTGTTTCCATCAAATCACACTTATTACCAATCAGCATTAAACGTTTCGGTTCAATATGCTCAGCAAAATATTCTTGCGCCAGTTTGAGTGGGTCTTCGCCTTGGCTTAAGTCATAGACTAAAAGTAACAGGTCGGCTTGCTCAATTTCTTTAATGGCACGACGAATCCCTTCTTTTTCGACAATATCGCCGGTTTCACGTAAACCCGCGGTATCAGTTAAGGTAATGGGTAAACCATTCAGGGTAATTTTTTCATGTAATACATCCCGCGTCGTACCTGCAATATCCGTCACAATGGCGCGTTCAATGCCCGCTAATGCATTGAGCAGTGATGACTTACCCGCATTCGGTTTTCCTGCAATCACCACTTGTAAACCTTCACGCAGCAACTGTCCTTGACGAGCCGATTGTTGCACTTGGTTCACAGCAGCTGTAACACCATCTAAAAGATTTAAAATTTTCCCATCCGCAAGAAAATCAATTTCTTCTTCAGGAAAATCAATCGCAGCTTCCACATGCAAACGTAGATGAATCAATTGCTCCAACACGCGATTTACTTTAGTTGAAAATGCGCCTTGTAATGAGCGTACCGCAGAACGTGCAGCGGCTTGAGACGTCGCATCAATCAAATCGGCGATCGCTTCAGCCTGTACCAAATCCAGCTTGCCATTTTCAAAAGCACGCATGGAAAACTCACCGGCTTTTGCTGCAATCGCACCGAGCTCCAACAAACGCCCCAGTAAAGCATTTTGAATGACAGGGCCACCATGACCTTGCAACTCAACCACATCTTCACCAGTAAACGAGTTCGGGTTCGGAAAACAAATCGCTAAGCCCTCATCCATCACTTCGCCAGAGGCATCATAAAACTGGCGAAAACCAGCAAAACGCGCTTTCGGTAATTCTTTTTGAATCAAGGCCTGTGCAATCTCATAAGACTTGGGACCAGATAGGCGAATGACCCCCACACCACCACGCCCAGGTGGTGTTGCAATGGCAGCAATCGTGGTTCGGTTGTACATAACATTCACCTAAAATCTTAAAAGTCACACAATGAAAAATCCGCCTAAGATTACCATCTTAAGCGGATTTATTCAGCTTTTCGCGAAAAGTTGCCTCGATTAACTCGACGCACTTTCCTTATTCAAGCGGTCTTTTTCAACAGATTTGTTGATCAAGGTCTGCTGAATAATCGTGATACTGTTGTTGACAATCCAGTACAACACGAGACCCGCAGGGAAGAACAACATAAAGACTGTGAAAACAATCGGCATGATTTTGAAAACTTTCGCTTGCATTGGATCAGCAGGTTGGGGGTTTAAAGACTGCTGAATGAACATCGTTGCGCCCATTAACAGCGGTAAAATAAACCACGGATCCATCGCTGACAAATCTTGAATCCAAAGTAACCATGGCGCATGACGAAGCTCAACTGACTCCATCAACACCCAGTACAACGCAAGGAAGATTGGCATTTGTAATAACAATGGCAAACAACCCGCAAGCGGATTGACTTGTTCACGTTTATACAGTGCCATCATTTCTTGAGAGAAGCGCATGCGGTCTTCACCGAACTCTTCTTTCATACGCTGCATTTCAGGTGCAATGACACGCATTTTCGCCATTGAGCGATAGCTCTTAGACGACAATGGCCAAAGAATCAGTTTCACCAAGACCGTTAACAAAATAATTGCCCAGCCCCAGTTGCCCACTAAACCGTGGAAGAACTCAAGACCCAAGAACAATAATTTCGCAATTGGCCATAACCAACCATAATCAACAGTTTGGTTTAAACCTGTTGCGAGCTCTTTTAACTCAGATTGAACTTTAGGACCTGAATAGAAGGTCGCGTCAATCTCAGCCACTGTACCAGCAGGCACAGTAATCGTCGGCGAAGTAAAACCAATGATATTCATATCATCCGTTGACTTACGCGACTCTAATTTCGCAACATAAGGTTGACCATTGGCTTGCGTCAATTTTAAGTCACCAGGAATCCAAGCACTCACAAAGTAGTGCTGAACCATAGCAACCCAGCCGCCTTTCGCTTCAACATTCAATTTTTCTTCATTGAAGTTAGCAAATTTAAGCTTGTTATAATGTTCTTCAGGCGAACCCCAAGCACCACCTAAGAAAGTGCCCAGCGTGAAAATACCTTGATCCGATTTGCCTGGATCATCAGAGTTGTCACGTTTGAGTTGACCAAACATTTGACCATGCCAGTTTTGACCACTGCGGTTCACCACTTTATGGTTCACAACAACAGGATATTCACCTTGCTTAAAGGTAAAGGTTTTAATGATTTCCACACCATCAGCTGTTTTCAGTACCATCGGTACGGTTAACACTTTGATGCTTTTTCCATCTTCGGTTTGAACCGCTTTGGCATCATTCAATGTATAAGCAGATTTTTCAATCTCATACATTGGGCGACCGCTACGGTTACTGTCTGGACCATTAAGACCAATTAAACCAGACTGCGCCACATAAATACGTTTTGCATCACTTTCAAGCATGACAAATGCTTCGTTACTGTCTTTGCTCTTGTCATGGTTTAACAATTCAATACGAACAATATCACCACCTTTAGGATTAATCCAAAGATGATAAAGGTCAGTTTGTACTGAAATAAGCTGTTGATTTACAGATGCTTTTGCTTCTGTAGCTGGTTGCTGAGTCGCGATATTTGCTTGTGGCATATCAGACGCTGCTGAAGCCGTTTGAGCATTTGGCAAATCTGCAGATACTTCATGTGAAACTGCTGCAGCCTGTTGTGGCTGTGGCTGAGTCTCAGCATGTCCATAATCTTTTTGCCAAGCCAAAATGAGCAAATAAGCGACAACAAACATGGCCCCGAGAATGGCAAACCTGGCCCATTGTTGCATATCGATTACCCCAAGTGGTTAGAGTGATTTTGGTTCAAGAAACAATCACGAAAGGGTACAGCAACCAGATGCTTTTGAGAATCTATTTGCTGAAAAGAGATAAAACGAATCCTTTTGTTTGGAACAGGGTCATACCCCGATCCACCCCAAGGATGACAACGGCAAATACGTTTAGTAGCCAACCACACACCACGCACAGCACCATGTGTATGGACTGCTTCCAATGAATATTGAGAACATGTAGGGATATAACGACAACGCGGTCCAAGTAAAGGACTAATCGCAATTTGATAAAATCGAATTAACCAATGCAGTAACCGGACCATTGGCCATCTCTACTTTTGCAGGGAGGGAGCTATTTTTTGATGCTTTTTGGCAAGACGTTGTAATTTTTGCCAAGCAAATTGTAATTGCTGGTGCAACTCTGCATTAGGCACTGCTTCTATCCCCATTTTAGGCATAACCACAATATCTAAAGTTAATTGCTGTTGATGCAAGCGAAAACTTTCGCGAGCCAAACGTTTTACTCTATTTCTTTCGTGTGCACGACGCACTTTCTTTTTAGCAACAACAATACCCAAACGACTTTGAGGTTGTTCGGTCAGTTTTGCTAGAAATAAGAAATGGGGCTGATGCACTTTAAAAAGCGCACCATCGAAGACACTCTTATAATCGGCAGCACAGCGAATACGAACCTCTGTGCTGAAGCCATAAAGTGTAGTCATAACACCCAAAATCGTTTAAGCGTTAACTATTGATTAAACAGTTAAGCTGTGACGACCTTTTGCACGACGACGAGCTAATACTTGGCGACCAGCTTTAGTAGCCATACGAGCACGGAAACCATGAACGCGCTTACGCTTTAATTCAGATGGTTGGAATGTACGTTTCATATCGAAACTCCAAAAATGATCATTCAATGAAGGTTCGCGAGTTTAGTGTTCATTGCTTGAGCTGTCAATGGAAAACCGATTTTCTTGTGAAATTAAGCCTTTTTATTTGTAACAGCAGCTTGAGCTTGCTCTTTTCTCGATAACATTTAAACAACTGCACTTTTTTCTTATACACAACCTAGATTATTGTTTATTAAAGTGATATAAGTTACCAACAAGATTACCCACACAATTATCCACAAGTCTTTAAATTCACTTGCTGTACATGTTTTTAAATTTAAATTCATTTTGGATCTCCAGTTATCCCCAGAAAACAGGTCTCTTATAAATAAATTCAAATTTATAAATTTAAATTTATTACTATTAGGGAGGTCTTTTTCTGTGGAAATGACACTTTTTTAATTATAAAACAATAAAATATGGTGTGGATAAGATTGTTTTTATAAAATTAATAGTTTGTGGATAACTTTGTGATATATTCTATCCACAGTTTGCGGATAAACTTATCCACACCAGTATTTGAATTTAAATTTATTTTCATAAGCAGGCTTTTTGAGCAATTTCTGCAGAATTTTCCATGACAGATGTGGATAACTTGGTTAGAATGGCGACCCGCTTCGGTGGGTACATAGTGTTTTTATTAATTATCGATGGAATGAATAGGGGTTTCAC
>NZ_CP093969.1:0-101829 GCF_022699605.1 Acinetobacter sp. LUNF3
ATGAATACCAGTAATATTAAAAAATACGCACCGCAAGCACGCAATGATTTTATCGCAGCCATGCGCAAGCAGGCGGCCAAATATGGCATCACCGCAGACCGCATTTTACCGGCAGAACAGAAAGGCGACTTGCTGCTGATTGGCGATCAGGTTTTTCCGCTATCCGTCATGAAACCACGTGACAAGCTGATCAAACGCATTCAAACCAGCAATTTTGAGCAGACGATTGATTATATCGCTTATAGCTGGTTTAACCGTCTCTGTGCGATTCGCTACATGGAATGCAAAGGCTTACTGGATCATGGTCGCCGTGTACTCAGTAGTGCCGATGGCAGTGCAGGCTTGCCGCAGATTCTGGAAGAATGTCTGGATATTGACCTACCAGGTTTAGATGCCAGCCGTGTGGCTGAACTCAAACTGGATGGCAATAAAGACGAAGAACTCTATCGTGAACTGTTACTGGCCCAATGTCATGCGTTGAATCAAGTCATGCCACTCTTGTTCGAACAGGTGTCTGATGAGTCAGAACTGTTATTACCGGATAACCTGACTAAAACCGACTCCTTGATCCGTGATTTGGTGAGCAGTATTCCGGAAGAAGACTGGTCGGATGTGCAGATTATTGGCTGGCTGTATCAGTTCTATATTTCTGAAAAGAAAGATCAGGTGATTGGTAAAGTCGTCAAGAGTGAGGACATTCCTGCAGCGACACAGTTATTCACCCCAAACTGGATTGTGAAATATCTAGTACAGAACAGTGTTGGTCGTCTATGGATGATGGCACAGCCAGAAAGTATGCTTGCCAGTGAGTGGGAATACTATATTCAGCCGGCTGAGCAAAGCAATGAAGTCAATGCACAGTTAAAACAGCTGATTGATGTGCGGATCAGTGAAGATGGCGATACCTTAAACCCTGAAAGCATTACGGTACTCGATCCTGCCTGTGGTTCGGGGCATATTCTGGTGGAAGCCTACGACTGCTTAAAAGCGATTTACTTAGAACGTGGTTACCGTAGCCGTGATATTCCACGTTTGATTCTGGAAAATAACTTGTACGGCATTGATATTGATACCCGTGCAGCACAGCTCGCTAGCTTTGCACTGCTGATGAAAGCACGTGAGGATGACCGCCGTTTATTTAGCAATCCACCGAAGCTGAATATTATTGCGCTACAAGACAGTCAGCCAGAACGTTTGGATGCATTCAGTCAGGATTTGGCAAGTACTGGTATTGCACAGACAGATTTAAAGGAATTGCTGGATCTATTTGAACATGCTTCGACTTTTGGTTCTTTGATTCAAATTCCAGCAGCATTTGCTAAGAAACTACCTGACTTAGAAACCAAACTCAATATAGCATTAGAGTCAGGGGATATTTTTGCACAGCAGTCAGCACAAGAGCTATTACCACTAGTACAGCAAGCAAAAATCTTAGCTAAAAAATATGATGCTGTGATTGCGAATCCGCCGTATATGGGTGGTAAAGGCATGAATGCAGCACTGAAAGATTTTGCCAAAAAGCAATTCCCAGACAGCAAGTCAGACCTGTTTGCCATGTTTATTGAACGTGGTTTCGATTGGTGTAAGGACAGCGGTTTTAATAGCATGGTGACCATGCAAAGCTGGATGTTCTTATCGTCATATGAAGCAATGCGTGAAAAACTGCTACAGGATAGAACCTTGTCTTGTATGGTGCATATGGGTAATGGGGTGATGGGAATTGCCTTTGGTACGGCTGCTACTGTCATGCTAAATAACCATATTAGTAATTATGCAGGTAGTTTTTCTTATTGTGAAAATGATGATGTAAATGAATTTGGCATCCCCAAACAATTCCCTGTACAAAATGAACGACTAAAAACAGCAAAACCAGATGATTTTAAGAAAATTCCGGGAAGCCCTGTAGCTTATTGGATTAGTAGAAGTTTTTTAGATATTTATAGTTCTAGCACTTTATTAAGTAATATTGCTCATTCTTTACAAGGTATGATAACAGGTGATAACAATAAATTTTTGAGATTATGGTTTGAAGTTAAAAAAAATGTTATAGCAATAGATAAATCAAGTATGAGAGACATTAAAGATGAGTATTGGATACCTTATAATAAGGGAGGAGATCTAAGAAAATGGTATGGTAATAATGAGTACGTTCTTAATTGGAAAAACAAGGGAAAAGATTTAGTTCGAGCAAGAACACAAAATAAAAATTATTATTTGAAACCGTGCGTTACTTGGACCTTCATCAGTTCTTCCTTTTTTGCTGCACGAAAATGCTTTGCTGGATTTGTATGGGATGTTGCTGGTTCGAGTGCATTTCCATCAGAAGAAAAATATGAAAGCTTGATTCTGGGGTTGATGTGTTCAAAGTTAGGTAAAAAGATCCTAAACGTATCAAATCCTACAATGAATTTTCAAGTTGAGAATATTTTAGCTTTGCCAATTCATAAGGACACTAATCTTATTCAAGAAAATGTAGAATCTAATTGTGAAAACTTAGTAAATATAGCTAAAAAAGATTGGGACTCTTATGAAACATCATGGGACTTTACTGAAAATCCAATTATTCGTGCTAATCAACCAAATCTAGAGCAAGCCTTTAGTTTATGGCAACAGCAAAATGCTGACGCCGTGGCGGAAATGAAACGTCTGGAAGAAGAAAACAACAAGCTGTTTATTGACGCTTATGGTTTACAGGATGAACTCACCCCAGATGTACCAGATGAGCAGATTACTTTAACCCGAGCCGACCGTGAAAAAGACAGCCAGCGTTTAGTGTCTTATGCACTGGGTTGCATGATGGGGCGTTATAGCTTGGACGAACCAGGTTTGATCTATGCCCATGCAGGCAATCAAGACTTTGATGCCAGTCGTTATCAAACATTCCCAGCCGATGCAGATGGCATTATTCCACTGACCGAAATGCACTGGTTTGAAGATGACGCAACACATCGTATCCAAGAGTTCTTAACTGCGGTTTGGGGTAAAGACAAATTAGACGCTAATATGCTGTGGTTGGCAGAAAGCTTGGACAAAAAAGCCAGTGAAACAGCGGAAGATACCATTCGCCGTTACCTAGCCAGCAAGTTCTATAAAGACCACATGCAAACCTATAAAAAGCGTCCGATCTACTGGTTATTCAGTAGTGGTAAACAGGGGGCTTTCCAGGCGTTGGTGTACTTGCATCGTTATAACGAAAGTACCTTGGCGCGTATGCGTACTGAATACGTGATGCCACTGATTTCCAAAATGACAGCGATGGTTAACTCTTTGCAAAGTGAAATCGAAAACAGTGATTCTGCTGCTGAAATCAAACGTAAAGAAAAAGAACTACAAAATCTGCATAAGCAACAGGCTGAACTGAGTAGCTTTGAAGAAAAACTGCGCCATTATGCCGATCAGCGTATATCACTGGATCTAGATGATGGGGTGAAAGTGAACTATGGCAAGTTTGGGGACTTGTTGGCTGAAGTGAAAGCAGTGACGGGGGAGAAATAATGAATAGCTTTTCTTCCACACTAGATCATGCAGAGGTGGTTGCATGAACTTAAGTCAACTTCAACAAGGCCTGGAACAAGCCTTTTATACTGAACAGCATCGAATTGTCTTTTGGTACGATGCTGAACAGTCATTTACTGAAGAAATCAAAGCCCTAGAGCTTAATGATGTCCATATTTTGAATATGGCAGAAGAATCCAGCCTTGCTATTAAGCTTAAACTGGAACTACAAGACCAACAGGGCAAATACTTGCTGTATTTCCCAAGTCCAGAGCCTGAAACTGAAAAAGACTGGTTACTGGACATCAAGCTGTATTCACGCAGCTTCTATGCCGATCGTTTCTCGATTATTTTCAATGAGCTCGGTTTACAACAACAAAGTTTAAGAGAACATCTGGCCAAACGTGAAGAGTTCCTCAAAGCCAAAGCGCGTCTGAGCACCTTAAAACGCTATATCCAGCCTGATGCAGATGCACAGGATCTGGATATGGCCATGATTGCAGCTGTGGTCAAGGCTGACAGTGCCGAGCTGATGCATATTGTCCTGGCGTTGGCAGATGAAATGGTACAGCAGAACCTGGCTCTGGAAGTCAATCCAGAATCCTTTGCTGAACTGGAAAAATTCCAACTGGTGCCGGCTTTGGTGACCGCATTACAGGCGGAAATTGGTTATCCAGCATCGGTTGAAGAATTGAATGGGGAAGCACCATTCAAGCTCGGTACGTTCTTTATCCGTTTGATGAGCACAGGTTTCTGTGAAAGCCTGGGCGATATACCGCTATGGGCTCAGGAACTGGTGATGTCATCTGTCAGTTCACGTGCGACGGCTAGAGCCTTCTTGTCGCGCTGGAGAGACAGTTCCAAATACTACCCAACCTTCGATACACTCTCCCAGAGCGTGGCCAATGCACTGCGGATCCAAGAAAAGGTCGGGGCTTTTGATCTGGAGCAGCTGCTCGATGTCATGACCTTTGAAGTGATTGAACAAAAGATCATTGTTGATTTGGCCAGTCATATCCCTGCAGCAGCCAAAGCTGAACTGGAACATTTCAGAACGGTTATTTCTACCCGTCTGGATGGCTATTGGGCGTCCAAACATAAGGACGATGCAACCCGCCGTAAATACCGTACCGTCTATACAGCGTTGCAGGCAGCGATTGAGCTGTTCAGTCTGCGACTGCTGTTTGATTCTGGGTTCTATTTCGAATCCAGCGAAGCCTTGTATAAAGCCTACGAGCAGGAGTTGTATCGCTTTGATATGGCATATCGCCACTACAGTGCAGCCTCTCAGCGAGCGCATGTCGATATCCTGAAAAAACTCGATGAAGAAGTCGAAAATTGCTATGCCTACTGGTTTATTGACCACTTGGCACGCAACTGGGGAGAGCGGATTGAAGCTGAGCAACGCTTGAATGTCTGGAAAGTGGCAGATATCCCAAATCAGCAGAACTTCTATGATACCCATGTCAGACCCTTACTCAATTCTGCAACGAAACGCCGTATTGTGGTAATTATCAGTGATGCTTTTCGCTATGAAGCTGCGGTAGAGTTGCGTGATCGTATTAATGAAAAGCGTTATTCTGAAGCGACCTTGTCTTCACAGCTGGGTGTTGTACCAAGTTACACCACACTTGGCATGGCCTCGTTATTGCCGCATCAGACTTTGGAGTACAAAGAGGCCGCAGGGGATGATGTTTTAGTAGATGGGCAGTCCAGCAAAGGGACTGCAGCACGATCCAAAATTCTGGCTGCCTATAATGGATTGGCAGTAACCGCTGAAATGGTAAAAGGCTGGTCGCGTGATGAAGGCCGTGAAGCGCTGAAAGACCATGAGCTGATTTACGTTTATCACAACGTGATTGATGCTCGTGGAGACAGTGCCTCGACAGAATCAGAAACCTTTATGGCGGTGGAACATGCTATTGAAGAACTGACTGAACTCAGCCGTAAAATTTTAATGCACTTCAATATTTCCACCCTGTTGATTACAGCCGACCATGGCTTCTTGTTCCAGCAAAGTAAACTGGAATCTGCGGATCGTTCAAGCTTGACTGAAAAACCTGCCAATACATTGAAGAGCAAAAAACGCTATGTGATTGGGCATGATTTACCAGAGAGCAAGGAAGCCTGGAAAGGCTCAACCCAAGCTACGGCAGGCACATTATCTGCGACTGATTTTTGGATTCCAAAAGGGGCGAACCGTTTCCATTTTGTAGGAGGCTCACGTTTCGTGCATGGCGGAGCCATGCCTCAGGAAATTGTGGTGCCGGTACTGACCGTGAAACAACTACGTGGTGAAAAAGCTGGGCAACGAACCAAGCGTAAAGTTGAGGTCATTTCTACCAAATCCACGCTGAAGATGGTCAATAACATCCAGAAGTTTGATTTGATGCAAACTGAAGCTGTCAGTGAGCTGGTCATGCCAGTGACTTTATCCATTGCCATTTATGATGGGGATCTTAAAGTTTCCAGTGAAGAAACTTTGACTTTTGATAGCAGTACCGACTCTGTTGCCGATCGGGTCAAGCAGGTCAGGCTGTCATTGTCTGGCACTGATTTTGACCGTAAGAAAGATTACTTCCTGGTACTGAAGGACAAAGACCTGAATATCGAGATGCAACGCTATAAGGTCACCATTGATCTGGCATTTACCGATGACTTCTTCTGATAACGAATTAACGATAGAGCGTAGCCTACATGGAATCTGCTAACGATAAAGAACTGGATCAGCTGCTGAATGAACACTTTGCTGGGCGGGTGGTACGTAAGGATCTGACTAAACTGATCAAAGAAGGGGCCAATGTCCCTGTCTATGTACTTGAGTACCTGCTGGGGATGTACTGTGCCTCGGATGACCCTGAGATCATTGAACAAGGTCTGCGTAACGTAAAGACCGTGTTGGCAGAGAATTATGTCCGCCCGGATGAAGCCGAGAAGGTGAAATCCCTGGTTCGTGAGCGGGGCAGTTATAAAGTCATTGATCGGGTGACCGTAAAGCTGAATGAGCGTAAGGACAAATACGAAGCATCATTTAGTAATCTGGGCATCAAAGATGCCGAAATCTCGGCAGGCATCGTCAAAGAGTATGAAAAATTACTGGTGGGTGGTATCTGGGTCATTGCTACGCTCAGTTACTATTTTGAAGAAGGACAAACCAATTCTCCATTTGGGGTGAGTTTACTCAAGCCGATTCAAATGCCGAATATGAATATGGATGAACTTTTCAGTGGCAGAGCAGCATTAAGCACGGATCAGTGGCGCGAGAGTTTAATCCGTTCGATCGGCATGGAACCGGCTTCGCTAAAAGAGGATGTGCAATGGCACCTATTAGCGCGTATGGTTCCGTTCGTTGAAAATAACTATAACGTCTGTGAACTTGGACCACGCGGTACCGGGAAAAGCCATATTTACAAAGAGTGTTCACCGAACAGTATTTTAGTCTCGGGTGGGCAAACGACTGTCGCCAATCTGTTCTATAACATGAGTAGCCGCCGTATTGGTCTGGTGGGGTTGTGGGATGTGGTGGCCTTTGATGAAGTTGCCGGTATTTCCTTTAAGGACAAAGATGGCGTTCAGATCATGAAAGACTACATGGCATCGGGATCTTTTGCCCGTGGCCGGGAACAGATGGAAGCATCTGCTTCAATGGTTTTTGTGGGTAATATTAACCAAAGCGTCGAATCGTTGGTAAAAACCAGCCATCTCTTGGCACCTTTCCCTGAAGCCATGATCGATTCGGCATTCTTCGATCGTTTTCATGCCTATATTCCAGGTTGGGAAATTCCAAAAATGCGTCCGGAATTCTTTACCAACCGTTATGGTCTAATCGTTGATTATCTGGCTGAATTCTTCCGGGAAATGCGTAAGCGTAGTTTTGCGGATGCCATTGAGAAGTACTTCAAGCTAGGGAATAACCTGAATCAGCGTGATGTGATCGCCGTTCGCAAGACGGTTTCTGGATTGATGAAGCTGCTCTACCCACATGGTCAATTTAACAAAGAAGATGTACGGCAATGCCTGGAATATGCACTGCAGGTGCGCCGTCGGGTCAAAGAACAGCTGAAGAAAATTGGTGGTATGGAATTCTATGATGTTCATTTCAGCTACATCGATAATGATACCTTAGAAGAACATTTTGTCTCAGTCAAAGAGCAGGGTGGTGGCGGACTGATTCCCGAAGGTCCAGCCAAGCCAGGTTTTCTGTATACCATTGGCCTCAGTAATAAGGGCATGCCAGGCTTATACCGCTTAGAACTTCAAGTCACTAAAGGTTCAGGAAAGTTGGCGACATCCGGCTTATGGAATTCAAGCAGTGCCAAAGAACAGGTCAAGATTGCTTTTGATTACTTCAAGGCCAATGCATCCCGGATCTCGGGGGGCAGTAAGGTGCTGGAACATGATTTCCACTTACATGTGGTGGAATTACAGAATACCGGGCCGCTCAGCCATCTTGCCTTGCCAAGTTTAGTGGCTTTCGCTTCTGGCCTGTTAGGACGATCGGTACAGAGTCAGATGGTGGTACTGGGTGATATGAGCTTGGGTGGCTCTGTGACTCCGGTGGAAAGTATTGCCGAATGTCTGCAAGTTGCTTTTGATGCTGGTGCCAAGAAGGTTGCTTTGCCAATGAGTAGTGCGGCAGATATCCCTACGATTCCTGTGGAACTGTTTACCAAGTTCCAGACCAGTTTCTATGCAGATCCGGTGGATGCTGTGTTTAAGGGGCTGGGAGTGGATTAAGTTGATTCTGTATAAATCAATTAAAGAGAAAAGCTTTTAAAATGATTAGGAAATATGAATCACATGAAGGATTTAATAACAGCTATTTTGGTTAAACAGTCCAAACTTACTGCTAGAGAAATTGCCAAAACTCTTGGTATTGAAAAGAAAGAAGTGAATGCTTTTTTATATCAAAATCAAGATATATTTTCACAAGATGAAGCCTTTTGCTGGTCTTTAGCTATAAACCCGTCAGTTAAAAAATTAGAAAGACCAATGATGAACTCTGAACTTGAATTAAATGATATTGTTAAAAATAAACTGATTCAATTGTTGGATTATGTATCTCATCAAGCTGAGGATACTCAAAAAATTCAATATGAAATGAGTGGTAATAGATTTTATTCTCATGATCTAGAAAAACTTCGTGGCTTAAAAATTCTGAATGATGACGATTGGTGGTTTCAAATTGAACGATTACAGCTTCAATCGATGCCGAAACCATCTGAAATACTCTCTTCCTATATTCATTTTGATGCCGAAAAAGAACCCACTGTTAATTTTTCTAGTTTAAATAAGATTGTATTTTTTAAAAAAGCTCATCAATTCCGCTTGCCCTACAGTAGTGTGGCATGTGATTTGATTCCTAAAATTGACATACTTCAGAAGCTGTTCAATGAATTCGAAAGCTATCAAAATATTTGGGAAGATTGGAAACAAAATAACGATGAGATTAAAAAATCTATTGTTGTTTATGACAAATTATTCTCATGGAATACAGCGATTAATTTAGGTGGAACAGGCGATGGTGAAGAAATTGTTGCAGGCTTTGGCTTAGTTGACTGGGTACTTCCAACGACTCAAAAATCTTACTCATATCCTCTTATTACTATCCCGTTAGAAATGGAGATAGAAAAAAATGGATTAATACGTGTAGGTGCCAAAGATACACGTGCCAATATAGAAATGGATGCCATCTTATTAGAGGATGATCTGCCTACTTCAGGACAAGTAAAATTAGCTTTAAAAGAAAACTTAAATAATGGTCGTTCATTACAACTATTTGAAGGGGAGACTTACTCTGATCTAGTTGACGCTTTCGTTGCGAATATTTTTTCAAGAGGAGTAATTGTTCAGGCAGAAAATAGGGCTATACCATCTAAAAATCTAGCGGTGACATTAACCTCTGTATTGTTTAGTCGTCCTAAAAGAAATTCTATTTTAAGTGATGACATTGAGTTATTGAAAACTAAACTTAATGATCCTTCAGTGGCTATACCTGAACAACCTTTATCGTTAGTGACAGAATTAAAAAGCGATATTAATCAAAAAGAAACTTACAGTTTTAGGGGGCGTTCTGGTACCGAAGGATTCGGATCAAAAGTTGAAGAGCTTTATTTCCCGCTGCCTTATAATAAAGAACAAATTACGATTGTTCAGAATCTGCTAACCAGCAGTGGTGTAGTTGTGCAAGGTCCACCAGGTACAGGTAAAACACATAGTATTGCCAATATTATCTGTCACTATTTGGCGAATGGTAAAAAAGTACTAGTAACTGCACAGCAGTCGCATGTTCTTAAAACAGTACATGAAAAGATTCCTGATGAATTAAAGCCTTTAGTAGTCAGTCGCATTGGTTCAAGCAAAGAAAGTAAAAATCAGCTTGAATCTTCAATCGATTTGATTGTGCAAAAAATTACCCAGATGAATGTTGCAGAAGTTCGAAAAACGATCGAAGTTCTAAAACATCAAATAGATCATAACCATCATGAAATGGCTTTGATTGATCGAGAAATATATAACTTTGCAGAAAAGCATTATCAGAATATTGAGGTAGATGGTAATAAAAAATTACCTATGGATATCGTGAAAACGGTATTAGAAAGTAGGGTATCTTACGAATGGTTTACCGACCAATTAACTTTGGAGGAAAAAGACCAGTTTCCTTTTTCCCAGATTGAGTTGATTCAATTGAGAGACTCAAGAAAGAAAATCGGTACAGATTTACCATACATAAATTATGGTCCTCTGCCAGCTCCTGAAAAGCTGTTAGATTCGGCGAGTCTGAAGAAATTAAGTGAGTTCTTAAAAGAAAAAGATGAGATTGAGGAATTCTTAAAGCAAAATGACCTACATCATTTCAAGGAAACTATTTCTGAATCAGAAATTAATGAGCTAAGAGATTGGTTAAAGATTTATCTAGAAGATCTTAACCTTGTTCTTGATCATGCAGAACCATGGTTATTGAGCTATTTCAAAAAGATAAATTCAGAAGATAAGGCTATGGAGCTGGATATCTATAGCAACCTTATTCAAGAAGTTCAGCCTTTATTGGAATACAGAAAAACGCTACTAATTGATCCCATAGAGCTGAATTTTGAGATACAACCAAACTCAAAAGAATATCAAGCTGTTCAACGTGCTGTTGATACAGGTAAGCCATTTAATTGGTATCATTTTGGTACTGCTGAATTACAAGACCTTTTTAAGTCAATTAAAGTTTCTGGAAAATATCCTGATACATCAGATGAATGGAAAAGACTTAAAGAATATCTTGATAGAAAGCAGACTCTTAACATCTTTATGAGCAAATGGAATAGTATTGCCGCACAATTAGACATTCCTTTAATTGAGTTAAATAATCGTAATATCGATGAAATATTAAAAGAGTTCACGCAGCTCATCAGTAGAACCCAAAAATGCCTAGATTTAAAAAATAAATATTTGGATCTATTTAATGCGAATTATCTAAAAGTTTTTAAGAGAGCTAAATTTTTTGATTTCTACGGATTACCTAAAAATATTGATGACTTGATTCAATTGTTAGGGCAGAAGTTAAAAATATTTAATTTAGAAGTCTATCAACAACAACTGGCTGATCAAATCCTTTATTTATCAGAGTTTGGTAATAAGATATCAAATCAGTTACAAAAAATAGTATCTCAGATTGATTCCAATTCATTACATGAAAGTGAACTTGGAGAGTATGCTGATCTATTAAAAAAATTATCACATTTAAAAGATCTAACTGAAGATTTTGAAAGAGTTAAATCCGCCAGTATTAGATTGAGTAAAACAAATGCTTTGATTGTTAGTAAAGACATTCTTGGAATTCCGTACGCTGAAGAAATTGAGGATCCTGTATTACGTAATACATTGCTAGAGGCTTGGGAATGGAAACGTCTTGAGATTTTTGTAATGGCCATTAGTAATACAGGTCAAATTGAAAATTTGTATGAGCGCCGTCGTATTCACGAGAAGAATCTATCACAAAATTATGCTCAATTGGCAGCAAACAAGACATGGCTGGCATTAAAGGAAAATGCCTCAGATAAAATTTTAGTTGCATTACAGCGTTATAAAATTGCTGTACAACACTATGGAAAAGGGACAGGTAAGAATGCTCCACGTTATAGAAAAGATGCTCAAGTAGCCCTTAAAGAGGCAACAGCAGCTATTCCTTGCTGGGTCATGTCACACCTTCAGGTATCTGAATCTATGCCTGCTGAATTAGGTCTCTTTGACTTAGTGATTGTGGATGAGGCATCACAATCATCAATTGACGTATTACCCGTTTTAATGCGTGCTAAAAAGTTATTAGTTGTGGGGGATAATAAGCAGGTTTCTCCGAGTAATGTCGGCCTAGCAAGTGCTCAAATTGATGTATTAAGGAATCGTTATCTACATGGTCAGCCGCATGCTGCATATTTAACACCAGATATGTCTTTATACGACATGGCTTCTTCTATCTATGAGTCAAGTGTGATGCTTCTAGAGCATTTCCGCTGTCATCCTGCAATCATTAGTTATAGTAATAAAAACTTTTATGGTAACCGTATTAAGCCAATGCGACTATCGAAGAAGTCTGAGCAGTTAAGCCCAGCTTTAGTCGCAATTTATACACCGCAGGGGTATAGAGAATCTAAAAACAGCAAACATATTAATCGAATAGAAGCGAAAGCAATTATTGAGGAAATGAAGCTACTTATTAAAGATGAACGATATACGAATAGATCAATTGGCGTGATCTCGTTGCTAGGTCCAGCACAGGCTGAGTTCATTCAATCAGAAGCTTTGAATGAGTTTGGCGCAGGAACTCTTACTCAGGTTCAATTTGCTTGTGGAGATGCTTCAGCATTTCAGGGTGCAGAAAGAGATATTATTTTCTTATCTATGGTAGCAGATCCTGAGAATTGTCATGCTTTGAGTCGATCTGATCATGAACAGAGATTTAACGTGGCTGCAAGCCGTGCTCGTGAAAGGATGTATCTTGTCCACTCCGTGAATCGTGATCATATATCTCCAAAAGATCTAAGGCTGAATTTACTCAATCATTTTTATGATTTGCAAGAAGATCAAAAAGCATCATTTGAAGCAAAATTAGACTTGTGTGAATCGGAGTTTGAAAAATCTGTATTTACGACACTCCATGAAATGGGTTACACAGTTACTCCACAGGTTAAGGTTGGAAGCTATCGAATCGATTTAGTCGTTGAGTCAGATGGTGATCAGCGTTTGGCTGTTGAATGTGATGGTGATAGCTATCATGGGCCAGAACAATGGCATGATGACATGACTCGTCAACGTGCTTTAGAACGCGCAGGATGGACATTCTGGAGATGCTTTGCATCGAGTTGGTCCATTGAACGTGAAAATATGATTATGTCATTAAAGGAAAAACTTGATGTAATGGGTATAAAACCTACACATGGAATGAGTAGCTTAATTCAAGATATAGAACACAAGGTGTGGGTAGATGACGAATCTGAAATGAGTGCGGAAAGTGACATCGAGAAAGATTTGTTAATTGTTTAATTGTACTAGCTTGTATTTAAATGGATTCGCTAGCGGACACTTACGGAACTAAAGATTACAGTAGTAATCTTTAGTTCATATATTTTTTATACATTCATTTTTAAAGAAACTATAGAAAAAATCAATTTCAATTTAATGCTCTACATGGCTTTGTTGCACAAATACCTAACACTATAATTTTATTATGTTTATTTTTATTGAAATTCAACAAAAACATTAAAAATCAGTAACTTTCAAAATATTTATGCAATAAAGCCTAAGGAAGTTACCATACTTTTTTATATGCTTAACTTCCTAAGCCTCTTATTTAATTATTTTATGTTGTTCGGACAAGTTTACGTGAAGTGATGTGTGATTGAATTTTTTGCCCCAATAAATGCACCATTAAACCCAGCATAACAATACAAGAACCCAGCCACTGCAAAGTATTTAATTGTTCATCTAAAAATAAATAGGCAAAAATCATACTTATAACAGGCACCCAGAGTGACAATGGGCTAATTTTAGCAGCAGGATAACGTGTCAGTAGGTAGATCCATAAGCCATATCCGACAATAGTGGCAAAGTAAGCGAGAAATGCTGCAGCACCAAATCCTTTCCATGTCAGCGCATGCCAATCGGCTATCACGCCTTGCCAGCCAATATTTTGTACTGCTAAAAGTAAAAACCATAAAGGGGTAAGAATATTGCCCCATACGACCAGACCAATTGGGTTAACAGGCCCCATTTTTTTGACTACGATATTACCACAGGCCCATGAAATTGCAGAGCATAAAACCAATGCCAGCCCCATTAATGGCACATGACTATGTTGTTGACCGAATGCAATTAGCATTAAGCCCATAAAGGCAATCGCTATGGCCAACCACTGGTTCCAGAAGGCTTGTTCACGTAATAAAAATGCTGCAATCATGACAGTAAAAAATGCTTGGGATTGAACCACCAAAGCGACTAAACCTGTAGGCATTCCAGTCGCAATTGCACTGAACATAAATGCAAATTGAGAAAAGTTACTAATAAAGCCATAAAGTAATAACCATTTCCACCCGATGCTTGGAATACGAATGAAAAAGAGGGCAGGCAATAAAACCAGTAGATAGCGTAAACATCCGAGGAGCATAGGGTGTATCTCACTGACGCCAACTTTCATAAAATAAAAGTTAATACCCCAGATGAACACGACTGCGAAGGCAGCAAGTTTATCTTTTAAAAGCATATGTAATTTCCTAAAGACGTGGATGACCTGTACTTGGTACAGGTCATTGTGTTTGAGGATTAAATTTTGGTTTGTTTGGCAGGGATGAGCGTATTCAGTTGTGTACTTTGATGACGTAATTTAATTAGCTCTATGTAATCACGAATAATGAAGATACAGAACAGGATGCCTGCACTTGCGATACCGAACCAGAACGCTTTTTGAAGACCAGGAATAAAAGCCATGGCAGTAAAGATGGAAAGCATGCCGATGATTGCAAAATAACTGAGGTATGGGAAACACCACATACGAACTTTTAAACATTCAGGTGCTACACGCTCTAAGTGGCGACGCAAACGGATTTGCGAGAATGCAATCACGATATAGACAAATAAGGCTACAGTTCCATAAGATTCGACCAAGAAAGGGAAAACAGCATCTGGTGAGAAGTATGAAGCTAGAATTGATAGATAACCAAACAATGTGCTGAATAGGATGGCACGAATTGGAACACCATTTTTTGAAAGTTTAGTTAAGCTACGAGGTGCATCACCATTTTGGGTTAACGCAAACAACATACGGCTCGCAGCATAAACACCAGAATTTAAACAACTAAGTACCGCTACGAGAATTACGACATTCATAATGTCTGCAACAAACGGAATATTAAGAACTTTTAATGCACTTACATAAGGCGTCGCAATTTCTGGACTATTCCAAGGGACGATACATACTACTAATAAAATTGAGCAAACATAGAAAATAAGTACACGTGAAATTACAGATTGAGTTGCTTTGGCAACAGATTTTTCGGGGTCTTTGGTTTCTGCAGCAGCAATCGTAACGATCTCAGCACCAAAGTAAAATCCAGTTGCGGCAACAGCACCCGATAAGACTGGTCCCCAACCATTTGGCATAAAACCACCATGATTTAACAATTCACCAAATCCAGCAGCTTGATGGTTTGGCCAAAGTCCGAACATATATAAAGTGCAAAGGAAAATGAAAAGACCAATCGCAGCAACTTTAATAGATGAGAACCAAAACTCGAATTCACCAAAGGATTTGACTGAGAATAAGTTCGTTGCTGTTAATAGGGCGAGTAAAACCAGACTGACGATCCATTGTGGTGTATCAGGTAACCAATAAGCAAAGAGTTTTGCACCGACAATCGCTTCTAATGCAATCACGATGACCCAGAAATACCAATACATCCATCCCGTCATGAAGCCTGCGAGTCGAGATAAATAAGGCGAATCTTGGAAAGCATGGCGTGCATATGCATAGAAGGAGCCTGATACAGGAGAGGCGGTTGCAAGTTCACCAAGCATTCGCATCACTAAAATAATCAACACACCCGTAATCAGAAAGGACAAAATTGCGGCTGGACCTGCAGCTTGAATCACTACAGAACTACCTACAAATAGTCCCATTCCAATAACACCGCCGAGTGCCATCATTTGGACATGACGAGGTTTTAAAGCACTTTTTAAACTTTGATTTGAATCTGAATCATACATGATGGATTCCCTCTTATATTTTTATAACCGAATCATTACAGATGACTGAATGTGCGCTTAAAGCACTTCATCTCTTAAGTGGTACCAGCGATATAACAATGCTTGTCCGAGTCGACGGAATGGTCGAAACAGATGTGAAGGCAAAGGGGATTGATAAATCGGAAGCTCAAATTGAGGGCGGTGTATTCCCATCACTCGTTCTGCAAGACGGAGTCCTGCCATCGCGGAGAAAGACACACCATTACCACCATAACCAATAGCGTAATAAATGCTTTCCTCAGGGTTGGGTTGTACGATACGAGGCATCATGTCATGACTCACATCGACCCAACCCCACCAAGAATAAGCAATAGGTATGCCACGTAGGCTTGGAAATTTGCGATAAAGCCCTTCTTTTAAACGTTCGAGATGGACTGGATTATCTGCATCTGCACCGGTTAAGGAACTTCTACTGCCACATTGCATGGATCCATCAGGGAGTAGGCGGTAATAGTGACGTAAAGTTCGAGTATCCGTAATAAATGTGGTGCTGTGTAAGCCTGCCTCAGCACGTTCCGCTTCTGTTAAAGGGCGGGTCACAATAGAGTTGGATAAAATCGGCATGATTTTTCCAGAAAGATGAGGGTGTAAGCCGTTAGGCGTATAGCCACCTGTTGCAACCGCCACACGTTTTGCTTTGACAATACCATTTGGAGTACGTAAATAATGGATGCCATTGTGCGTTTCCCATCCAAGTACCGGACTTGAAGTGTGTACTTTAGCACCAGCAACACGGGCACGTTTTAAATAGCCAAAAGCTAATTTTAATGGGTGTACGCCAACTCCATCGGGTTCCAACAAAGCACCTGCAGCTTCCTGATCCGCAACATATTCCTTATGTAGTTGTTCACGGCTCAACATACGAGTTTGATAGCCAAACACTTCTTTCATGACTCGGCCTTCATTTTCGAGGAAAGCCATTTTTTTTGCGCGATGAGCAATATAAAGATGTCCACCATCTTGAGCATCACATTCAATGCCGCTCACAAGGTCTTTGAAGTAATCAAAACCTTCCCGAATTTCAGCATCAAGACGTTTGGCGGTGTCTAATCCCCATTTTTCAATCCATTGGGATCGGTACAAACGACCTGAGGCATTTTGACCTTGCCCACCGTTACGGCTAGTACAGCCCCACGCTGTACGGTTTGCTTCAAGGACAAGTGGGGCAGCACCAAATTGTTCAGCTAGTGTTAGTGCTGTAGATAACCCAGTGAATCCTCCACCAATAATCACGATGTCCGCTTCGGTGTCACCCATTAATGGACCATCATCTTCAGGTGGTGTACCTGCTGTGCCGACCCAATAAGTTGGTGCATAATTTTCATTTCCCTGTAGGACAGGAGAGGTTAATGGGTCAAACTGTGCGTTGTAACTTTTAAAACTATGTGACGGTATAGATTTATGCAGTTCTAAGTGTTCGCGAAATGAACTTGCATGTTGGACAGATTGATTCATTGAATGACTCCTTACGCGATTGCTTGAACAGGTCTATTTTTACGGAATGCATTTTTGACGAGAATTTTTCCATCTTTAAATGTAAAGACATCAACCATGTTGGCTTCAATCCAGCCACCATCAGCAGTTGTCGCAGTAAAGGTTGTTTCTGAAATACCAAATTCAGCGTTATCACTGATCCAGTGTTTACCGTTACGCCACTGAGCATCTGGAAAACTTTGAAAGGTATTACTAAATGCTTGACGAACTGCATCTAAGCCCTCAATTCTGGTTCCAAAAACATCATCTCCAGCCACAGTTTCAAAACGACAATCTGGATGCATGCATGCCATGAGTTGTTCAATATCATGTTGATTCCAAGCTGTTGAAAAATCGGTAAGAAGTTGGATTAATTGTGCTTGCTGCATTTGTATTGCTCCAAAATTAGGTTTTATAAACTGATGAAATGAATGTACGGAAATACTGAAATATGGCGTAGTACCAGATTTAGAGTTTTGATGGAGCCAGTAATTAATATTATTAAGCTGTTGTTTTTAAATAAATAGTTTAAATTGATAGTAGTGGAATGCCTTTTGCTTTATATCAAGTAAGTCCAGTTTTAGCTTAAAGATGGACTGAAACCATGAGCTTTGCACCAGTTTGAGTAGGCAAGCATCAAAATGGATCGCAGCAATGCACAGATATAAGGATTAATTAGTGAGTTCAGCAATTTCAGCTACAGTTTGGCAGGCATTATTTTCTAATACGGCACAGAGTGGTTTGAATTTACAAGGCAGAATCTGCCGTATGATGTTTTCGGCTTTAGTACAAGGTTATTTAAAACCAGGTATGGCGGTACCTTCTAGCCGAGATTTAGCTGAACAACTGGGTGTTGGTAGAAATACGGTCACCATTGCGTATCAACAATTGGTTGCTGAGCGAATTTTGGAATCTAAACAGCGGAGTGGACATTTTGTCTGTTTAAATTTCCAGATTGATAGTAGTGAGAGTAAAACCATTCGGACTACATCAAAAGCGACGACCTGGGGTGCTCGCTTTTGTATACGACCTTCAGCACAAAGGCATTTAACTAAACCAAGTGATTGGATGAATTATTCCTATCCTTTTATTTATGGTCAGCCAGATGCGGAAAGCTTTCCTGCTTCAGCTTGGAGGGAATGTGCATTACGTGCCTTATCTGCAAAAGATGCCTCAATATGGTCACAAGATATTACTCAACAGGGGGACGACGCTTATCTCATAAATGCAATCCGTCAGCATATTTTGCCCACGCGAGGCATCATGGCTCAAGAGAACGAAATCTTGTTAACCGTAGGGAGTCAGCATGGATTATATATGTTGGCGACGTTATTAATGCGGCAGAATCATGTGATTGGTGTCGAAGAACCTGGTTATCCAGATGCACGTAATATATTTTTGCTACAGACACAGCATATTGTGCCTTTAGCCGTTGATCATGATGGGGTGATTTTAACTCGGGCAAATGAGTGTGATTATTTATTTGTTACACCAGGGCGACAATGTCCAACAGGAGTAACCATGTCTCCACAACGCCGACAAAATTTATTGCAGTTAGCAGAACAAAACGACAGCATTATTATTGAAGATGAATATGATGCTCAAGTGTTAGTGCAAAATACGACGATCCCCGCGCTAAAAAGTTTAGATCGACATGGACGAGTCATTTATCTTGGAAGTCTATCTAAGCCATTGGCACCTGGGTTACGTCTGGGATATATCGTTGCCGCACCAGAATTAATACAAGAACTTCGACATTTACGCCGTCTGATGTTACGACATCCAAATGTATTCAATCAACGTGTCTTTGCTTTGTTTATCGATAAAGGCTATTACCATAGCATGCTTCGCCGTCAGTACCAGTTACACCGACAACGAGGTGAAATACTCAACAAGGCATTAAAACAATATCTTCCAACATGGAAACCTTATGCTTTGAATGGTGGTTCAGCATGTTGGATTGATACCGCAGCAGATATTGATGCTACGGTTTTGTCTCATTATGCCGCAAATTTAGGCGTATTCATTGAATCGGGGCACTCTTTCTTTTTAGATGATCACAAACACAAACATTTCCTTCGTTTAGGGTTTGGGTCAATCAGTGCAGATAAAATTGATGAGGGGGTAAGAAGGCTGGCTCAAGCCACTGAAGAATATTGTTTATATAATTGGGCAGATTAGCATTCCACGACACTGTATTATTGAGGCGTGCTGAAAAAACAGGACACATCAGTTGCCGCTTTTTTTAGAAATTCTTTTTCCATTTCAGCAATTTTTAGTTGTTGTTTGAATTTCTTGTTTTCTTCGAGTAGAGCAACGAGATCGGGCAAAAATTGTTGTGTTCCTGCTAATGTCCCAACCTTTGCTTTCTTGTATCAATTTGATAAGGTTTTCATGGAAATACCGAGTTGTCGTTATTTAAGTGATGTGCTGCAAAAGCTGCCGACACACAAAGTGACCCAAATTGAAGAATTGCTGCCGCACTGCTGGAAACCTAAATCGAATTAAAAATTGGTATGGGATTCAGCGGACGCTTACTTCACGAATCCATTTATCTAAAGTTGAATAACCCACACCTAATTTCCGGGCGATTGCAGCTATAGGCTCGTGTGAGTGGCTTTGTTGCACAAACCTATCTGTAAAGGGTTTTTCAGCGATATAATTTTCAAATGAAGAAGCCTACACACAAAATCTACCGCACAACCAATTGGCCCGCATATAACCGAGCACTCATGAGTCGCGGAAATATTGCCATTTGATTTGATCCTGCTACGCAATGGTATGCGCCATCAAAAGGCAAACAAGGGCGAAATCAAACCTACTCCGACGCAGCCATCCAATGCTGCTTAATGATTAAATCCTTATTCCGTCTGTCTTTACGTATGGTCACTGGCTTTGTGCAAAGTCTGATTAAACTTTGCGGATTAAATTGGATAGCTCCAGATTACACCACGCTTTGTAGAAGACAAAAGCATATTGATATTGTAATCAGCTACCAAAAAAGTAGAGATGGGCTGCATCTACTCATGGACTCTACAGGCATGAAGTTTCTAGGTGAGGGCGAATGGAAACGCAAGAAACATGGACCTGAATATCGTCGCCAATGGCGTAAACTTCATATTGGTATAGATGCTAAAACCCTACAAATACGAGCAGTTCAGCTTACAACCAATAATGTCAGTGATTCACAGGTGCTTGGTGATTTACTTAATCAGATTCCACAAGATGAGCGGATTGACTCTGTTTATACCGATGGAGCTTATGACACCAAGCAATGCCGTCAGGTCATTGCAGATCGGCAAGGGCATGCGGTGATTCCACCTAGAAAAAATGCGAAACAATGGAAAGATACAAAGAGTAGCTCGCTAGAGCGAAATGAATTACTTCGAACAATTAAACGTTTAGGCAGGACACTATGGAAAAAATGGTCAGGCTATCATCGGCGAAGTTTGGTTGAAACTAAGATGCATTGCATCAAATTATTAGGAGATAAACTCAGTGCAAGGAGTTTTGATAGCCAAGTGAATGAAATCCATGCACGTGTAGCAGTCCTTAACAGATTTACGGAATTAGGTCGACCACTTACCCAAGTTACGCCTTAAATTTGGCTCAATTAGGGGCGCTTTGCATTTCCAATCTTTGTGCAACAAAGCCCTAGTAAACTACCAGCTCATACTGACGCCTAAATGTATGAAAGTGCTGCCTGAAATTTCGAATGAAAGGCAGCACTTCAACCCTTTGAGGTTTGTCGGAGGCTTTTTATTCAAGTTGGGCTACTTTATTTAATGGCTTAATCTCATCATTTACATGGGTCAATATCAAAACAGGGTAAATAAACGAATGCACCTATGTACATGCTTTATGTTGAACCAATCTATCTAATTTAGTGTCGCATTTGTACATCTGTTAAACCGTGCCAATCTGCTTTTAAATATTCAATCACCTCTGTTTTGTATAAGCCATTCACTGTTTTAGCCAATGCGTTCACGACCATGTCAGTAGTCATTCGTGTTGATACCTTTCATCCAACAAGCGCTCGTGAAAATACATCAATAATAAAAGCGGTATAGAACAAGCCTGAATTTTTTTAACCATCACTAAAGTTGCAAGCTGAAATAATTTTTATAAAAATAGACGACTGGTCTATTTTTATGTATAGTCACCACATGGTGTAGTCAAAAGCCGCAGTGTTGTCCAATTTTTTTAAAGTTTATTTGATGAATAACGGTGGTTTTTCAAATCAATTAACTGATCATCCTAGGATAAAAATATGCTGAATTTTAACTTTTATAATCCGACCCGCATTATTTTTGGTGGCGATACAATAGCTAAAATCAATGACTATGTGCCTACAGAAGCAAAAGTATTAATGTTGTTTGGTGGTGAAAGTGCACGTAAGAATGGTACTTTAGCTGAAGTGCGTGAAGCATTAGGTGCAAGAGAAATTCATGAATTTGGCGGAATTGAGCCGAATCCGAGTTATGAAACCCTCATGAAAGCTGTAGAGCTGATTCGTGAACAAAAGATTGATTTCTTGATGGCTGTCGGTGGTGGGTCGGTAATTGATGGTACTAAATTTATTGCAGCAGCAGTCAATTATACAGGGGATACATGGGAGATTTTAGAAACCCATGGTACTAAAATTACCCAAGCTTTACCTTTTGCGAGTGTACTCACCCTTCCAGCAACTGGTTCAGAAATGAATAGCGGTGGGGTAGTAACCAGAAAATCGACCCAAGCCAAATTGTCATTTAGCAGTCCCTATGTTTTTCCGCAATTTTCCGTACTAGATCCGAATAAAACTTTTAGCTTGCCGACGCGCCAGTTGGCTAATGGCGTGGTCGATGCATTTATTCATGTCATGGAACAGTACTTAACTTACCCTGTGAATGCACAAGTACAAGATCGTTTTGCCGAAGGTCTATTGCAAACTCTGATTGAGATTGGACCGAAAATCTTGGAAGATTCGGCAGACTATGACACGCGTGCCAACTTGATGTGGTCTGCTAGCATGGCACTGAATGGGCTAATTGGAGCTGGTGTACCACAAGATTGGTCAACCCATTTGATTGGGCATGAGCTCACGGCTTTACATGGTATTGATCATGCTCGTACCTTGGCCATTGTGTTGCCGGCCAATCTACAAGTACGTCGTCAAGAGAAGCGAGAAAAATTACTACAGTATGCAGCCCGTGTCTGGCAGATTGTCGAAGGTGATGAAGAACAACGTATTGATACTGCTATTGCTCGTACTCGAGCCTTCTTTGAGCAACTTGGATTGCCGACTCGTCTTAGCGATTATGGACTGGGGGAGACAGATATTGAGATCATCATTACGCAACTTAAATCACATAATCTTACACAGCTAGGCGAACATAAAAATGTTTCATTAGAGATCAGTCGCCAAATTCTCGAGATGAGCATCTAAGCTAAATGCGCGTATCTGGCATGCTCTGACCCTGTAACAATGCTCCTCAATCATGAAAATTATCGGAGAAATAACATGAAAATTTTAATCGTTTTAACCTCACATAATCAACTTGGCAATACTGGTAAGAAAACAGGTTTCTGGCTAGAAGAACTTGCTGCACCCTATTACACCTTTATTGACTCTGGTGCTGAAGTTACGCTGGCGTCGCCTCAAGGTGGGCAGCCACCACTAGATCCGAAAAGTAATTTAGCCGATGCTCAAACTGAAACCACTCATCGTTTTGAAGCTGATCCAACTGCAATGCAAGCATTGGCACAGACGCATAAACTTAGCGAAATCTCTGTAGCTGATTATGATGCAGTGTTTTATCCAGGCGGGCATGGCCCATTGTGGGATTTAGCAGAAGATCCGATTTCAATTTCTCTGATTGAACAGGCGATTCAGTCGGGCAAACCTGTTGCAGCAGTGTGTCATGCTCCAGGTGTTCTTCGTCATGTAAAAACCAGTGATGGCAAGCCTTTAGTTAGCGGTAAATCTGTGACGGGTTTTACTAATACTGAGGAAGCCGCTGTAGGTTTGACTGAAATTGTACCATTTTTAGTTGAAGACATGCTCAAAGAAAATGGTGGTCATTATTCTAAAGCTGGTGATTGGCAAGTGCATGTCCAAGTAGATGGCTTACTGGTTACTGGACAAAATCCTGCATCTTCTGCTGCAACCGCCACAGCATTACTTCAATTGTTAAAATAAGGAGTAGTCAATGTCTGCATATGTAGTATTTACCCGCGAGCAAACTTCTGATTCTGAGCAACTGGTGCAATATGCAGAAAAAGCCCCACTTGCTCGTGAAGGTCGTGAGTTAACAGCATTAGCTTTTTATGGTCAATTAGAAGTGCTCGAAGGCAATGAAATTGAAGGAGCTGTCATTCTACGCTTTCCTGATATGGCGGCAGCGCGAGACTGGTATCACAGTCCTGCCTATCAAGAAGCATTAAAACATCGTCTGAAAGGGGCGAGTTATCGTGTTTTTATGATCGAAGGTATCGAAGAAGCACTCTAATAGGGTGGTAACAAAATTAATCAGAGTATGTTTTTGATTACAAAATCTGGGAAATAATATGGCTTATGCATCTATTAATCCTTATAACGGTGAAGTACTAAAAACCTTTCCTGTTGCAAGTGATACAGAAGTAGAACAAATCCTCACAAACGCTCATCAAGCATTCTTGGCTTGGAAAGATCGATCGGTTTCTGAGCGTTGTGTGATTTTGCAACATGCCGCTGATCTCCTGCGTGTAGATGCGAATAGATACGCAAGTTTGCTTACTCTTGAAATGGGTAAAATCACCAGTGAAGCATTGGCAGAAGTTGAAATTTCTGCACGTATTTTCGAATATTACGTTCAGAATGCAGAGTCTTTACTGGCTGATGAGCAGTTACCATTTGATCCTAATGAAGGGCAAGCAACACTGGTTCATGAGCCCTTGGGTATTATATTGGCTATTGAGCCTTGGAACTTTCCTTATTATCAAATTGCACGCATTTTGGCGCCGCAATTAGCAGCTGGTAATACATTGATTCTCAAACATGCATCCAATGTCCCACAATGTGCTTTAGCTTTTGAAAAATTGATGTTAGATGCAGGTCTTCCTGTAGGTAATTTCAGTAATATCTTTGCAACAAGACAGCAAATTAAGACTATCTTGAATGATCCACGCGTACATGGAGTCGCGTTAACAGGTTCAGAAGGTGCAGGCTCTGTTGTTGCTTCCCAAGCAGGGCAGGCATTAAAAAAATCCACATTGGAATTAGGAGGCGCAGATGCATTGGTGGTTCTGCGTGATGCGGTATTAAAAGAAACTGTAAAATGGGCAGTAAAAGGCCGTCATTCAAATGCAGGTCAAGTATGTATTTCATCTAAAAGAATAATCGTTGTAGATGAAATTTATGATGAATTTTTAACACTCTATACAGAAGGTGTTGCACAACTAAAAGCAGGGAATCCTTTTGATGTAGAAACTACATTGGCACCTCTATCCTCACAGGCAGCTGCTGAAGAAGTACGTGAGAAAATTCGTCAAGCAGTTATACATGGTGCTATTGCTACTGAAGTAGGAGCTAGAGTGCCGAGTCAAGGAGCTTTTGTGCAACCAACTATCCTGACTAATCTAACCCCTGAAAATCCAGCGTATTATTGGGAGTTTTTTGGCCCTGTTTCAATGATTTTACGTGCTAAAGATGAACCAGATGCAATTGATATAGCTAATGATTCGCCTTTTGGTCTGGGTGGGTCGGTCTTTACAGAAGATACAAAACATGGTGCTGAAGTAGCTAAGCGTATTTCGAGTGGAATGGTATTCGTTAATCGACCTGCTTTTTCCAATGCAAACCTTCCCTTTGGAGGAATCAAACGTTCTGGTTATGGGCGTGAACTTATCGGTCTTGGTATCAAAGAATTTATTAATCATAAACTGATTTATGTTACTGATAGTAAAACCAAAGCCTAATCTCTAATACTCTTTTACCCCTTTATTTTTTCTGTTGCAGGAAGGAGGGGTATTTTTTTCTAAATTTAGATCAATTATGGTCATGATCACTTGGAAACAATGAAATGAAAGCCAGCAAATTTTTTCAAAACCTGAGCTTAGGCTCTTATGCTTTGCAAAACCGTATTGTATTGCCACCATTAACGCGGTCGCGTAGTACTCAGCCAGGGAATATTCCAAATGAACTGATGGCAACCTATTATCAACAGCGTGCCGGGGCAGGATTTATGGTCACCGAAGGTACGCAAATCGAGCCACGTGGTCAAGGCTATGCTTGGACTCCCGGTATTTACAGCCCTGAACAGATTGCTGGATGGCGTAAAGTGACGGAAGCAGTGCATGCCAAAGGAGGCATTATTTTTGCGCAACTTTGGCATGTTGGGCGTGTTTCACATACATCTTTGCAACCCAATCATGCAGCACCGGTCGCACCCTCGGCTATTGTGGCTGATAGCAATGTTAAAGTCTTTATTGAGACGGGGCCCAATGCAGGGACCTTGGCTGATCCCTCCATGCCACGTGCTTTAAGTAATGCAGAAGTTAAAGAGTTAGTGCAACTCTATGCTCAAGCTGCACGCAATGCCTTGGCTGCCGGTTTTGATGGGGTTGAAATTCATTGTGCAAATGGTTATTTGGTGAATCAATTTATCTCTGCACATAGTAACCACCGTGAAGATGAATATGGTGGATCACTAAACAACCGTTTGCGTTTTTTACGTGAAGTAGTACAGGCGGTTGCCGAGGTGGTTGGTGCAGATCGTTTAGGAGTGCGTTTTGCCCCGCTATTTGAAAGTACAGAGGAAGATCGTGTTTACATGGGGTTGGTTGAAGAAGATCCACATGCGACTTATATTGAGGCCATAAAGATACTTGAAGAAGTTGGGATTGCCTATTTATCGATTGCAGAAGCTGATTGGGACAATGCACCAGAACTTCCTCATGATTTTCGTCGAGATGTCAGAGACACTTTCAGTGGTCGCATTATTTATGCAGGTCGATATACGGCAGAAAGAGGGACTCGAATTTTAGAGGCAGGACTGGCCGATTTAATTGCATTTGGACGGCCATTTATTGCGAATCCAGATTTACCCAATCGTCTCGCCCATGGCTGGCCATTGAATGCAGTAGATGCAAGCAGTATGTATGGTGGGACGGAAAAAGGCTATATTGATTACCCAGCTTACGCAGATTAATATTGACTAAGTGAGTTATTTTGCCAACCTTTGTGGTTGGCAAAATAAGGACTTAGGATTGCTGTTGCTAGCAAAATTTCTTCTTAAAACAAATTCTTAAGATTTTTTAGCTGTGTAATGAGCCAACCCGCCAGTGGAAAGGAAATGAGTTGCGTCACGGGCACTAATACTATGACTTCAATGAACACCATGATCGGGAAACTTTGATGCTGAGTAATTGGCTTTAATAAAGTCAGTACCAGTAATAGTGTGGGATATAAGCCTAAATATCCGACTAAAATACGAGTCAGGAGGGCTTTAGAAGGAGAATTCATTGTGCGCTATACTCATTGATACTAAGTTGATGTAATAGCAGCACATTAATAAGTAATCATTTGGCTGCTATCACAACTTTTTACTTATCTAATTGATATTGAATATAAGTTTTTAAGACTCTGCACTTTTTAATAGAAACTCAGTCGCTCTCAGGGCTTGATGTAATGGTGTTTTATCTTTTTGCAACTTACTCAGTAATGCTGCACCCAACCACATTTGGTAAATCACTTGTGCCAACGTAGAAGCATCAGTGTCTGCTTGGATAGACTGATCTTGTTTTCCCAAAACAATTAACCCAGCAATCCGTTGGATTACATCATCGACACCAGCGGACATAATGGAGCGCATATCTTCAGATAGGTCGGCAACTTCTGCGGCAAGTTTCACAATTAAACAGCTATCTGCCCAACCACACTGTGTTTCAGGATCTTCAATCCATAACTTAAAATACCCGATCAGCTTTTGATAAGAGGATTGATCACTACTCCATACTTCATTTAAACGGACTTGGTAATTATCCACATAATACTGTACCAATTCACAGCCGAAAGACTCCTTGGATTGGAAGTAATGATAAAATGAGCCTTTAGGGATCTCGCAGCTTTGTAAAATTTCTTGTAATCCTACACCGGTAAAACCTTTATGCAAAATTAGGTCTGAACTGGTGTTAAGAATGTGTAAGCGCTTCGCTTCAGACTTCTTAATAGGGGTAGGCTTCATATTAATTGTGTACTCTATTGTAAAAAAATAGACCAGTCGTATTGCTTTTCATTATAACTCATCTACAATTGATGTAAAGACGTTTTAATCGACAGTTTTGATTATCAATAGAAATACTTCTATATAAAACATGGAGTTATACAGGTGAGAACAATTAATAACCAACGCATCGTTTTAGCTGAACGGCCAGTCGGTGAGCCAAAACACAGCGATTTTCGAATTGAGCAAGTTGAGCTTTCTCAACTTAAACAAGGCGAAATGTTGTTAAAAACCATTTACTTGTCACTCGACCCTTATATGCGTGGTCGCATGAGTGATGCTCCCTCATATGCAGCACCGGTTGAAATTGGCGAAGTGATGGTCGGTGGAACAGTCAGTCAAGTGGTGGCCTCTAAAAACCCAAAATTCAAAGAAGGCGAGTGGGTTCTTTCTGGGAATGGTTGGCAGGGTTACGCCATTTCTGATGGGACTGCATGTCAAAGCTTAGGTATGCAGCCTGAATATCCATCTTGGGCATTAGGTATTTTGGGGATGCCTGGCTTTACTGCTTATATGGGGTTGTTGGACATTGGTCAGCCTAAAGCCGGTGAAACTTTAGTGGTTGCAGCTGCAACGGGACCTGTTGGTGCTACGGTTGGACAGATTGGTAAAATTAAAGGTTGTCGCGTGGTTGGCGTCGCAGGCGGGGCTGAAAAATGCCGTTATGCGATAGAAGAACTCGGCTTTGATGCCTGTATTAATCACCATGATGAAAATTTTGCAGAGCAATTACAACAAGCAGTTCCCAACGGTATTGATATTTATTATGAGAATGTGGGGGGGAAAGTGTTTGATGCGGTATGGCCATTGCTTAACTCTGCGGCACGTATACCGGTGTGTGGTGTGGTTTCCCAGTATAACGCCACCGAGCAAGCACAAGGGCCAGACCGTTTACCGGGCTTTATCTCTACCCTTTTAAGAAAGCGTATTCGCATGCAAGGCTTTATTATTTTTGATGATTATGGCAGTCAGTATCCGGAATTCAATCAGCAAATGTCTGAATGGTTGAAAGACGGAAAAATCAAATATAAAGAGCATATGGTGCAAGGCTTGGATAATACGATCAATGCTTTTAATGGCATGTTAAAAGGCGAAAACTTTGGCAAAGTGGTTGTAAAACTTTAAAAAAATAGGAATTATCATGATCACACTACATCATTTAGATCAATCACGTTCTTTTCGCATTTTGTGGTTACTTGAAGAAATCAAGCAGCCCTATGAGCTGAAACGCTATTATCGTGACTCAAGCACGCATTTGGCCCCTGACTCTTTAAAAACCATTCACCCTTTAGGGAAATCTCCAGTATTGGAATGGGATGGCAAAGTTATTGCAGAGTCGGGTGCGATCGTTGAGTTATTAATTCAGAAACTTGCGCCGCATTTAGCACCAGATATGGATGAATCTACCTATGTCGATTATCTACAGTGGATTCATTTCTCAGAAAGCTCGGCCATGCTGCCATTTTTGTTAAAAACGTTTAATGCGATAGAAACCAAGCAGGGTACGAAGTTGGTATTTCTAGAAAATTATACTCAAGTTGAGTTCGATAAAGTATTTGGCCATTTAAATGAATATTTAAAAGATAAAGAATTTCTAGTGGCAGACCGTTTAACCGGTGCTGACTTTATGATGGGCTTTGGACTACATGCTTTAGTTTATCATATGGGACAAGGTGAAAATTATCCGCATATCCAACGTTATGTAGCAGGTTTAAGCCAACTACCTAGCTGGCAAGCCGCAGTACAAATTGAACAAAATGGTGTGAAAGGACAAAAATAGCAAGATTGTTTTTTTAAGGCAATTTAGAAAAAGAATCATGATTGACAAGTACATCTGGTTATAAAATAAGCTGACACTTATTTAAATTAAACGCCTAATGAATTTCATCGGGCGTTCTCTATTTTAAAGATAAGGAATTACCATTATTTAAGACAAGTTGCGCCTGTTCTTCCACTGCAAATTCCTATCAAAAGGGCTTGAATATCACGAAGGTTACGTTGAAAGATATAATCAACTTTTGAAAGAAAAGTGACTAACGCACAGCAAGATTAAATTATTCCTCGGGGTATTAAACAAGTAATCTATATCATTTTAATAACATAAATACATATACGTAAAAATCATGCCCCGCTTAACTGGCAATAGTTTTTGAACCCTTGTATAAAAGTTTAAACGAATCTAGCAAGTCTTTATTTAATGTTAATACTCATCCAGTATTGAGGTTTTTTATCTTTTCTTGCCTGTGATCTAGGTTGTAATACTCTAATTTCATACTCACCTGAAGCAGGTAAAATATAAACACCATTATCATCAAGCTCTGGAGAATATTCTCCAAGATTGATAGAGTCTTTTAATTGATTACCCCATAAGTAAGTTTCAACATTTCCTCCAGTCAACGTCACTTTTAACTTTTGCCCTTTTTTAGCATAAAATTTGTAGGAATCATACTTGTATCCATCTATCCTTCCGTAATAATTTGCAGAGTAAGCTTTTTTTGCAAACTTAACTACAACAGCCTTTCGTATATCATTGTTATCATTTGCAAGTACGGCAGGGCTAAGCATAGCTAAAGTTAGGGCCATAAAAGCACCAACTAGTAATTTCATATTCGCTATTTTCATAAGGTTTCCTTAATTCTTGTATCGCCCCTGACATAGTAACATAAGTAATAATTAACCATGAATCATGGAACAGAAATGTGAATAGTCACCAAAATTCTATACACACATAACCATCTTTTGATGGACCCTCTCATAATCTAATGAAGAACGTTGACCGTTGGAACCAGGCCGCATTTGAACTGCAGAACACCTCAATATATTCAAAGATATTAGACCTAGCTTCAGTTCTTGCTATATATTTTCTTCTTAATTCTTTCTTGTTTTAACAACTGAAAAGAAACTCTAAGGAACAGCAACCGCAACCGTGCCGGATTTGTTGGAAATTAACTGTCCTGAGATGAGAGCATTATTTCGCAAGACGTAGCGAAGCGTAGTGTTTCGGTGAAAAACCTAAATATACACCTGAAATCAGGGACAGAGCGGTTCAATAATTGATTGAATCCGAAAAAGATTATTCATCGAATTGAGCTGCAATCACAGCAATTGCTCCCAAGATTGGCTGAAATTCTATAATACTGAACGGACTCATCAAGGAAAAATGTGCTGTGGTCGTACACCACTTGAAACTTTACTTGATGGAAAACGGATTTGGGCTGAGAAGAATTTAGCTCAAAATTAACTAAAAAATGTGTAACTGTCAGATCAGGTTTGAGCTAGTACACTCAGCAAGAGGTCAGACAAAATCTTCCTTGTCTTCTGAAGCATGTGAAATAAATAGGTCGTATTCAACTTCGACTTCTGGTACCGAATCGAGATAAAGATATGCTGTAACATGAGTGATGTGTTGTGTTGATACCTTAATTGCATCGATTTCCCGTTTTAACTTTTTCTGATGTTCAATTTCTTCTTTTTGCTACTTCTTAACTAGAGCCTCCAATTTTTTTCTTTCAAGTTCTTCTACTTTTGATAAGTTCTGATTTTCTTTAAGCGGCTTGGTATGAATTGCTGTTTTCTTTTTTTGAAGCTCAGCAACCTTGATTTGATATCTAGAAAGTTCCTGCTCTTTACGGCTAATTTCAGAATTAACTGTTTATTTGAATTCTATTGAAGATAATAAACTAGTTTAGCTAAAGGGTAACATCAAGAAAGGTCATCCTAAATTTTTTTACAATGGACTGAATAAGGCTTATTTAAAACTGACTAAAGAAAAAGGGGTGTTGGGAACTTAAACTTGAGGTGGTACTTGAGATGGTTACTAAAACCATAGGATTTTTAATAATAAGCATATAAAACAATATTTTACAATTTTATATGATGCGTAACATACGCATCATATAAAAGTTCTTAAATTTTGATATAATTTAGCAAACCAACCCTCTGATAGGTTTCATTAAAATTCATGAGTCTTACTGAAATCAAAGTTCGCCAAGCTAACTACAAAGATAAAATCTATTTTTTATCTGATGAAGATGGGCTCAGTTTAAAGGTTGAACCAAATGGAAGAAAATACTGGTGCTATCGCTATACAGACCCAAAAGCAAAAAAACGTCGGCGTATTCAATTGGGGTCATATCCAGATATAACTTTAAAAAAAGCACGTCAGATAAGAGATGATTTTAGAGACAATAATTTTTGTTTTGAAGAAGATGCTATTTCAGAAATAATTACCTTTCGTAAGGTTGGAGATGAGTGGCTTCAGTTCAAACTTAAGAATGCATTCAATGACTTACCTCGCTGTGGTGTTCTAGAGCTAGCAGAAAAATGTCTACAAAATGATATTTACCCAGAACTTCAAGAGATACCTTTTCAAAAAGTTAAACGTTATGACCTCGTCGCGATAATTAGAAAGATTGAGACACGCCAAGTAAAAGAACCTGTCAAGAAAGCTTGTAGTTATTTGAACCAAATTTATGACTACGCTGTAGCAATGGGTTATTGCGAATACAATATAGCCCATAGTTTAAATAAAATTGCCGTCAATAACAAAATCAAGAAGAATTACCCTTATTTAAGAGCTGAAGATATATCTGATTTTATGCATAAAGTACAAAAGTTAGACACCCATCCTATCATTAAAAAAGCACTGATGTTCAAATTGCATACGGGCGTGCGAGGGGCTGAATTGTTATTAGCTGAACCTCATCATTTTGATTTAAAAGATAAAATTTGGAGAATTCCAGCTTTACATATTAAGCAGTTCCGACGTAAAGTTATATTAGGCCATGAAATTCCAGATTTTTTAGTTCCACTTTCAGATCAGGCTTTAGAAATTTTAAAAGATGTAATGCAATGGTCATTAGGGGAAAAATACATTTTTGCTAGTCCACGAAAACACAATCAACCAATACATTTCAATACATTAAATATGGCCATACGTAAGATGGGCTATGATAAACACCAATTATCTTCTCATGGATTACGCTCTACTTTCAGCACTATTTTGAATGACTCTGGTTTGTTCCAAGATAATTGGATTGAGTCACAACTTTCGCATATTGATAAGAATCGTACACGTGCAAGCTATAATCATGCTGAATATTTAGCCCAACGAACTGAAATGATGCAATGGTGGGGTAATTACTTAAGTGCTACTAAATAATTAACGCACTTAGTTCTAGTTTGAATTATATGAGAGGTGTATAAATATTAGGTTGAGCACTAACATCAAAAAAATATTGACTCTACTTTAGTAATTGAAAAATAATGATTTTACTAAATAAAATTAACTTTTAATAATGAAATTTGAAATAGACCTCTATTAGAGATCTACTTTTCTTATTCTATAATGCTTAGGCTATTTCATAAACACTATCCGGAAAGAATAAAAGAAAATATTTTTTTATTTCTCCAAAATCATTTAAAGCAGGTTGCTTTTCAATCTGTTGAAATGTCCAAATAAGAACTGCCTGATGGTTATCATAGCAGAAATTGACACCTAGAAAATTAGCCATTCCATAACCTTTGTTGATATTCATTTCTTTAATTAATTGATTTCCTAAGTCTCGTGCTTGTTGGCTGATCAATAACTCATTTGGCATCACGATATGAAGTCTCCACAAAATAATTAGCTGCAGGTTCAAACTTCATATGTAAAAAGTTATAATTTAATTGAAAATAGATGAATGATACTTTCTAAAAGTCATTTTAACCTGCTGTAGGTTAATTTAGCAAAGTATCCTCCATTCAACAATAGAATAATAACTTACAGCAGGTTATTTTTTGTAACTAAATTGATATATGATTACTTGTAAGTTGTCTAGCCTAATGGGCGATCGAAAAATTTTAAAATTAAGTGATGTTGTGCATGCAACAGGTATTAATCGTAATACACTCACAAATATGTATTATGACCGTGCTGTACGCATTGAGTTACCTGTTGCAGATAAATTATGTAAATACTTTAACTGCACGATGAATGAGTTGTTTGAATATATAGAAGACAAAGATTAATTGTAATGAGTTTAAAAAGGTCCTCACTAAGATTTAATCTAGTTTCGATTAAATAACCCCAAAAATATCTATTCATCATATTCTTTATATTGAATTAATTTGAAGAATGAGACTTTTTTAAAAGAAAATGGAGTATGTATTTACCTCTACATTGTACAGCAATTAGAGGTAAGTTCTGCGAAGTGAAAATTACAATATAATTAATTACTAATGACTTCAGTGCAATTTAGCAGTTAATAAATTATCTAAACTATGTACTAAAGAAGCCCAACAACAAAGACTGAGGGCTAATTTATCTTACATGTTTTTATAGATAGTATCTCGCTTATCTACATCAATGACGATGATTACTACTCTTTCATCAATAACATGATACACCAATCTATATCCTGCGGACCTAAGCTTAATTTTGTATAGATCACTAGATCCTCTAAGTTTTTTACTCGGTATCTTTGGATTTTCCAGTATTGCTTCCAACTTATTAATAAATTGTTCAGCTATTTGACGATTTAATTTATCAAACTTTTTAAGCGCTTTTTCCTCGAACTCTAGTTCGTAACTCATCTATAGATACCTTCACAGTTTTGTCAGTATCGACTTGTTCAACTAGCTTTAAAAGTTCCTGATCCTCAATTAAATCCATCATTCTTTCGTACATATCAGCAGGGACACAGTAAAACGCAGGGTTATTCCTATTCAAGATAGCTACAGCTTCACCGAAACCATTTTGTACGACTTCCATTGGATTCTTTTTTAATTCAGAAACACTAGAAACAAATCGACTAAGGATAATGTTATTCATGAGTTTTTTCTCACCATAATTAATATATTAGACCTATTTGTAGCTAACAGATCGGCTCCTCTTATTTACAATTAATCAAATGCTACATAACTTTCATTCATACTAAACAATTAAAAAACCAATTACAAGACCTATTTACTGGTCTTTAAATAGATCATAACAAAATGAAAATTAAAGGATGCAAACGAAAATCTTTCCTTTCTCAAGCTATCTTCTACTTAATTATATGTTGAGACAAAGAAGAAACCTTTTATAAACTTGGGATAACTATGAATCATATGTGTACTCTATATGGCACAGTTAAAGCCATGCTATACGAATGGGAGATCCTACTAGACCTACCTGGAGCAGCAGAAGCCGTTTATGACATGGAAGTAAAATATAAGCAACAGATGGAGCAGTATTCTTATACCCCATCCATTGCGTTCAATGGTTCTAAAACAGAATGTTATAGCAACTTAATTGATCAACTTCAGAATTTGATCTTTGAAGTTAATAATCAGGGTCCCTAGGGTATGAACAAAAACTGAATAAAATTTAAATTTTTCAATGTCTCGTTCAACTGAGCTAGGAGGAGCTACTATCGATTTTTTCAAATTTTTGACATTACTGTTATTTGGCTTTCGATTCTTTCGGCGCTTTGCCATTTTTATAAACTCCAATAAGAGTTGAATTTTGGCTGCACGAGTGAGAGTTAACAGTAATGAGTCCCAAACGTACAGAATTTTGTAGTTGGGTCATTGAGAGTTGCCTTTTAAGCAGAGATAGAAAGGTTCTTTTGGATGGAAAAGTTTCGTGTAGTTGTAAAGATTACTGTTAAAGTAATTTGTTTTAATCTTTTAAAAATGGAAATCGTATCAGATGCTGCTGTACGTTTTAAGGCACCTGAAATGAGATGGCTTTTGATTATTGCTTATTTGTTAGACCTGAATGTAGAGTAGAACAGCATATCTTCTCATCACCGCTTTTAAAGAATGGGCTGAAGAAGCTAGAGTAACGTGGATATTGAATACTGCATCTTCAGCTCTATCTGCTTATGGAAATACCCCTAAAAGGAGCTTGTCTAGTTTAGAAGGTGTCCATCCTGATCTTGTTAAAGTGGTCAATAGGGCAATTGAATTAACTCAAATAGATTTCACAGTAATCGACCGATTAAGGACTAAAGAACGTCAAGCTCAACTATTAAAAGAAAAAAAGACAATAACTCTTAACTCTACATAGCCGTCACTTAACTGGCAATGCTGTAGACCTAGCTGCATGGGTCATTGTAGATGGTAAAGGTACAGTTTCATGGGATTGGAAACATTCCTAGTCATCGCAAAATATGAAACAAGCAGCTACAGAAATCAAAATACCGATTAAATGGGGCGGTGATTTAAAGATGCTCCACACTAACAAGTATCCTAAGTAAAACAACAGCCCTTAGCACATATATGCTGCTAGTGGCATTGTTTTTGTGCCATCTCAATACCGATCTGTTTAGCATAGTGCGATAAGACAATATTGTACCTAAGCAACAGGTTTGCAATATCAAACCATTGATTGGCATCTAAATCGTTAATCTTCGAAATAGGCCTAATTTTGCCGTTCAAAGTTGTATTTACATCTGATAAAAATAGAATTTCCATTTCACAAAACTGCTGATTAACGGAAGTATCGTTCATTTTTTTCATAGCATTTATGCCTTAGAAAACTAAAAGAACACTTATTGTATAGCGCGTAAAAATTGCGATTTTCTTATTCTTCCAGCTTTACATCTTGTACAGAATATTGTACATTTTAATTGTACAGAATATTGTACAAAACTATGTTTTTGCAAACATGAACTCAAACAGCCAATTTTTAATTTAAGTGTCCATATAAAGTATCTATAGCGAATTTATGAGCCAATGTGCCAACCAACTAATGCTAGATCAGTGAAGTGACCATATATATATTGTTTAAGGCTAAATATTTAATTAGGAAGTGCAAAACATGCAAGTATTTACATATACAGATGCACGTAACAATCTAAAATCCGTTTTAGATAAGGTTATTGATGATGCAGATGTAGCAGTAATTACTAGGAAAGAAGGTAGTCATGCCGTTGTTATGGGGCAAGAACACTATGACAGCTTAATGGAAACTTTATATCTTCTTTCATCTCCTAATAATGCTGCTCGTTTAAATGAGTCAATTGCCCAATTACGTGCATCCCGTACTACTGAAAGGGATCTCATCGAAGATGAATCGGACAATTGAGTTTACAGATAACGCTTGGGATGATTATATCTACTGGCAAACGCAGGATAAAAAGGTACTCAAGCGTATAAATGCTTTAATCAAAGAGTGCCTACGAACACCATTTGAAGGAACAGGAAAGCCCGAACCACTTAAGGCGAACCTTTCAGGCTTTTGGAGTCGAAGGATAGATGAAAAGCATAGGTTGGTTTATGAAGTTACGGATGAACGGATTAGCATCGTTCAGTGTCGGTTTCACTACTGAGCAATCAAGCCCTTACTCAACAATGTAAGGGCTTTTTGGTGTTATGAATTACCTTGGCCATACAAAGCAGAGCACACAGCATACAAAATATTCTCGCCTTTTGAGTCAGGTATTACAGGTTCGTATTGAGGTGAACGGAAGATTTGAGAATCTATTAACTTAGTCTTTTTATAAGAATAGTAAGCGAGAAGTCCTAGTTCATTCGTCTTACATTTAACTCCATATTTTAATAATCTGTGATCACCAATACTCAAACCATCTTTAGATAAGTCTGTATGAACAACCATCTTTAGCCAAACTTCCGCTTGTTCCAGTGTTTCATAAGTCTTTACCGTACGGTCTGGGTCTATATAAGTAACAAATTCATCATCTTTACTCCATTCCATCCAATCAGCTTGAGCTATAACAGGAACAGCAATGATTAACCCTAATAATAATTTTTTAAACATGACTTACCCCTCATAAGTTGCTGAATTATAACAGACGATCACACTTAATCACATGAGATTGACGTCCTAATCTTTATGAAATGCCCGCCTTAAAAGCTAGAAAAAATAAAATTCTTGATTTATAAGATACTAGCCAAAACAAATACTTGTATTAAAAATGATGAATATATTATTAGGGTCTGTTGACATTTACTGTTCATAATTAAACCTATAAAGGTAGCCATAAAAATATACAGGCTAAGGCAACAGCACTTTGATAATTTCTTTTGAGCTTGTCATATCGAGTAGCTATTCCTCTAAATTGCTTTAATCTACAAAACATATTTTCAACTAAATGCCTGATTTTATATAAATACCAGTCCATATGATCATTGTTCGATTGGCTATTTATTTTCTTTGGTATATTCGCTTTTGTCCCTGTTTTTCTGATCTGTTCACGCAGTGGTTCTGAATCATAGCCTTTATCTGCGCAGACCACTTTTGTCTCTTTTAAGTCTAATGTTGATATTAAATCAGGTGCAACTTTGACGTCATGTGTGGTTCCATCGGTAATCATGAAATCAACAGGATTGCCATTTGCATCAACAATCAAATGTATTTTTGAGGAGTTTCCTCCTACACTTTTAGAAATAGATTGATTCGCTATACCGGCAGAATGTTGATGAGCACGTACGTGAGAGCCATCAATAAAAATCCACTCCATATCGGGGCATGATGCTAATAATTTGAATAATCTAAGCAACTTACCACTGCTTGACCAACGATTAAAACGTTTGAAAATAGAGTTTGATTGACCGAAATAGGAAGGAATATCTCGCCACGGACAGCCTGTTCTAATTCTATAGAGAATAGCTTCAATAAAATTACGTAAATTTGAGTTGTGATGAATAGATAAATTACGCAAAATAGTTTTCAACTTTTGCCAGTGTTGATCTGTCAGCATGGTACGAGGCATAGCGAATAGTAAAATTGGGTTTGGCGATTTGATTTTACTACTTCGCTATTTTTTAAGCTAAAAGTGTCAACACACCCTAGTTAGAAGCCATATCTCAATTATCGAGACTGATAGAGTTGGTTATGGTTGGTCTAAAGTAAACTTTTCAAATTTTTCGACTTTACCTGAAGTAATTAAAGAAATTAAACAACAATATGTTAAAGGCATAGGTAGAAGCACTAATCGTATTAAAAGATTTTTTAATCTGACCGAAGGTGATATCGTGATCGTTCCCTTAGCAAAATCAATTGCTATAGGAATAGTAAGTGGGAAAAAAACTTTTGACTTGAGTCTGACAGATAAAAAAGCCTGTAACCTTATTAACGTAAATTTCTTCAGAACGAATGAAGGTCATATTCTACGAATCCCAAGAAAGTCTCTTACACATGGATTAGAGAGTAGGCTAAAAATACAAGCACATAATACAAACTTAAAAGAGTTCAAAGATGAAATTGAAAGAATTATTGAATCAATAGCATCTAATGGTACATATAAACAAGAAAGTTATCTATTGGAAAAAATAGCAGAGGCTGAGGCTAGTTTTAAGGAGAATCTACTTAAATCTTTGACAACAGGGACAACTTGGTTAGCAGCAGGCGGTGAAGGGCTTGAACTTCTTATCCTTGAGCTTTTAAAAATAGAGGGATATACAGCTAAAAAACAGGCTAAAAACCAAAGTTCTGATATTTCAGATATTGACATAAAAGCTAGCAAAATTGATAGGTTTTCAGAATCAAATTTATTTTTTCAGGTTAAACATCACTGTAATATCTCTAGCAAGCATGGATTAGAACAGCTTATTGCTTATGTTGACACCGATGATATAGAACATGAAAAGTGGTTCATAACTACGGGGAATTTATCTGAGTCTTCAATCCAATATGCAGAGGATCACAACATTAGAGTCATGGTGGGAGATGAGCTAGTTGATTGGATTTATGAAAATATTGGCGATCTCTCAAATGGGACTAGACACAAACTAGGAATTATAGAAATTCCTTTAGTAATACAATGAATTATCCTATAAAAAGAGTTTATTAAGTAATAACTCTGGATAATTCTATGTGAAATCAAAGCTGTAGGTTTCTCTTATTCAGCCCGTTCTCTATATAGGGTGGGATTTTTTTATTAGCAAATAGTCAATCACTGATTCGCATAATTAAAGAGAAAGGATTCGTATTTGAAAATTACGATAAAGTCTGCAAATTATTACGTTCAGCAAATGCATCAATTGACATAGCCTCTATCGTTGAACGACACATCAGTTGTCATTTTCCTAAACGATTAATCTATACTTTAGTATGCTTAACGACATTCGATGACACCTTTCAACGACATGACAGATGTCATTTTCTGAAAACGAACCTCCAAGCTTGTATATTAAAGACTAAGCTTTTGGTAAATAACTCAAAAATTCTGAGTGAGATGCTCGTTGAATGTCCCATCGGTTAGTATAAGAGGGTGGGCGTTCTCGTTCTGCACAAGATGTCATAATTAGACGACGTTTAGCTCTAGAGACTCCAACAAAGAAAGAGCAACGTTCTTCATCCGCTTTTCCCCAAAATGTTTGATCTTCAACACCTAGTAAAATTACGGTATCAAATTCTAAGCCTTTGCTTTTATGGATTGTTAGGATACGAATGGTCTGATCATCCGAGAAACGTTCTAGTGCATTCACTAAATTAGAATCTATTTTAAGAAGTTCTTCTATTCGAGATTTTGTATTCCGTAAAATTTCTTTTAACCGATCTATGGATTCATATTCTGGAGATAAAGCTATTATAGTTTCTTTCCCAATTTGTTCAATGAATTCAGTTATAAAGTGCCACCATCTTGAGTGAGGATCTTCAGATGATTGTTTTGCTATATCTTTTCTGTGTCGTTTAATGAGCTGATCAATGTCGGTTCTAATATTTAGTTGAATATCCTCTTCTTCAAATGGAATTAATAGATTTATCAATCGAACCCATGCTTTAGGTTTACATTGGTTATATAGACAAGATAAATAGTCCACAATAAGTCTTGCGGCAGGTTCCACCGAAATATCCTGCATTTGTTGTTCATTTCTATATGGAATACCTCTCTCTGCGAAAAGGTCCATTAAATGATGTCCATAATATTCAGGTTGTTTTGAAATGAGTATTGCAATTTCGGCTGGAGGTATTTGTTCGCTATTTATCCAAGTTGTGATTAAGTCAGTTAAATACTCAGCTTCCTCTCGGCTATTATCAAATCGAAAATCTAGAGCCTCTCCTTCATCACCTGCAAGTTGGTTATCAGGCATTACAGATGGAGGATCAAGTACACGGATAATTTCATTTTGCATTCTAAGAAGAAGTGGTTTTGATCGAAAGTTTAGATATAAGTTAAGTGAAATAGCATTAAAGTCCAGAGCAAAAGTTGCGAAGATGCCGTCTAATGCACCTGCCCATCCCATAATTTTTTGCTTGATGTCTCCAACCGCTGTTAGGCGTATACAAGTATTCTGGAAAGCTAGTTTAACAAGCTCATATTGTTTATCAGTACAATCTTGAAATTCATCTAAAAAGACGTCGCTATATGTTTGTCGAATGGCATTTCGGGCAATATGCGACTGATTCAAAATTTGTATGGCTAATGGAACTAGATCTTCATAGCTGATTTGGTTTCGAGTACGCCCATTCTTGCGTTCACTAATTTTGTATCCTGCATCTAACGTATCTTCGCCTGTTAAAACTGCTCGAAATTTATCAATAATTCGTTTAGCAAAAGAATGAAAAGTATAACTATCAAATCTAGATGATAGGTCAGTACCACATCGACGATAAACTCGTTCTTTGAGATTTTTACTGGCATCAACTTTGAATGAGATTGCTAGAATGCGTTTAGGATAAGGACATGAATTTGTTCTCAACAAGAAGTCTGCTTTTTGAGCAAGCATTTCTGTTTTTCCTGCTCCAGGCCCAGCAGTTAAGGCGAGACATCTTTCTAACTCTTTTGCCGCTCTTAAAGCATTGGGTTCAAGTATTAAGCCATCTGAAGGTTTCCATATGTCGATAGATATCACTCAGGAAGCTCCTCAAGTTTGCTAATAACAGCATCGGCTAATCGGCCAAAAGACTCAGGTATTCTTCCTAATAAGGTTATGTTATCTAATTGGGCTAATGCATTAATATGGGCAGCTGGTTTACTACCAAGTTTGAAGCATCTATGGTAAGTACTAAACAGTTTTAGTTCATTCTCAGAATATTGTTGTGAATTGACATGGCTTTTACCAAGGACAGATTTAATCGTTCCTTCATCTGGATATTCTTCTTCAACTTCATATGCATTTGGATAAGCTTTTAGCATGGAGAAATCCAAGTCCATTGGGTTTGAAAAAAATATTCCTCGATTTTCTAACTCTGCAAAAAGATCTATTTCCTGATAGAAATGATGGGTGCGGATGGGTGTATCAGTCGTATTCCATTTAGGAAGAGGCCACTCACTTGGAAGTGCTTTTGTAGGTTCAAATTTTATAAGTTGATCATTAACATATTTAATACGGCCCCATCCAGCTCCATAGCGAGCTACATCAAGATCAAGCAAAGTTAGGTATGGAATTTCAAGTGCTGAGAGTAACCGCCAAAAGTGGTTAACATGTCTCCCTCCTAAAGGTGCAATAGTCACTGCAGATTCATCAACCGATGCTTCTTTGGCTTGAAGAATACGTGGTAGTACAATTTCTTCACTGTCACCTTCAACAAGCAAGACTAATCTAGAGAAATATATTTCAGGAAAAGCTTGTACTGCTTCCCGTACAAATTTATGTCCTTCATCTAAACATTCTGGAAGGATAATATTTGTGATTTTGGTACAACGATTAGCTGAAAGTCGTAAATAGCGGATATATTCTGGGGGAATGCGTTTGATCATAGAAGGTGCATGTGTAGCAATTAGGGCTTGAGCATCTCCTTTACCAAGGACTGAATTGATGGCATTTACAATCCTACCAAGATAGTGAGGAGATAGACTATTTTCAGGTTCTTCCAAAGCAATCAATGTAAAAGCAGGGGGGCGAAGTTTAATAGCATTAAAGGATTTATCTTCCTCTGCCAATACTGAACGGCCAATAGATTGAGATGACAATACTAGTGACAAATAAAGCATCGATTTCTGACCATCGCTCAGTCTTGAAAAGTCGACAAGGTTTTCGTCATGGCCAGGAGAGAATGAGATGGACATATGTCTTAGAAGTGCTTCAATCTCAGATGCTACGAATGTAATTTTCGGGTCGGTAAAGAAGTTACCTTTATGCAGTTTTTCCCATATCTTTTTTAAATTGGTACTGAATGCATCAATAGATAAATTAGCTTTGAGGTTATCGCTTATTTGATTGGTTAAATCCCTAATTGTGTTTCGTTCATTTTCCCAATTAATAGCTCGTAGCATGCGACCTAATAAAGCATTGGTACTATAAGCAATATGATCAGCTGGATCCCTTTGAGCTGGTAAATAGTGAACGTGAATATGGTTACGTTCGGTTCTAGGAACTGTTGAGGTATTGAGAGGTGTACCATCTGGGTTAATATCAAGTACATATACAAACTCTTCCTCAATGTCTCCATCAATCCCCATTGTTGCATTTAATCGAAAGCGAACTCGAGGAATACCATTTTGATCATCTAGACGCATATGCCCAAAGTGAGGCGCAACTGTAAAGTTATCTGTATCATTTACTAGTTCTGGAAAAGTAAAGTTTGCTTCAATCCATAATTTTCTTTCATCTGGTGGAGTTTCTTCATCATGCGGAACGTGAAAATCTGATCGAATAATACGACGTAAAGAAGGGTCAAATGCAAATAGCCGGCATAAAGCTTGTAATAAAGCTGTCTTTCCAGAGCCATTTGGACCAATTAGATATGTAATTTGTTCAAGCGAGAGTTCTGTGGAACTTTCACCAAAAGATTGAAAATTTGATAGACGAAGACTTTGTAACTGCAAGGAAATGCACTCCCTTAAATTTATACTCTTTGTTCTAATACATTGATCGCTAATATTCATAGTAAATCAAATGTTTATAAAGTGTACAATATGTTTATATGATGTTAGGTGAAAAGTTGAAGAGGGTGATTTCTGTGTTTGGATATAATTTTAATGCCAGCAATATTATTAGATCTATTAGGCTTTGTTGCACAAACCTATCTATAAAGGCTTATTCGGCAATATAATTTGCAAATGAATAAGCCTACACCCAAAATTTATCGTACAACCAATTGGTCTTCTTATAACAGTGCATTAATAAATCGAGGAAATCTCTCAATTTGGTTTGATACTAAGACTCAATGGTATGCGCAACCAGAAGGCAAGCATGGTCGAAATCAAACTTATTCTGACGCAGCCATCCAATGCTGCTTAATGATTAAATCTCTATTTCGATTGTCTTTACGCATGGTCACAGGCTTTGTTCAAAGTATCATTAAACTTTACGGATTAGATTGGACAGCACCGGATTATTCAACCATTTGTAGAAGACAAAAGCATATTGATATTCAAATTAGCTATGAAAAGAGTTGCAATAGACTGCATCTACTCGTCGATTCCACTGGCTTGAAGTTCTTAGGTGAAGGTGAATGGAAACGTAAGAAACATCAACCTGAATATCGTCGCCAATGGCGTAAACTACATATTGGGATAGATTCTAAAACCCTACAAATACGAGCAGTTCAGCTTACAACCAATAACGTGAGTGATTCGCAAGTCCTTGTTGATTTACTAGATCAAATTCCGTTGAATGAATAAATTGATTCAGTCTATACAGATGGGGCTTATGATACAAAATAATGCCGTCAGGTCATTGCAGATCGGCAAGCACATGCAGTGATTCCTCCTAGACAAAATGCGAAGCCTTGGAAAGATACAAAGACCAGTTCGCTAGAGCAAAATGAATTACTACGAACAGTTAAACGTTTCGGCAGGACACTATGGAAAAAATGGGCAGGCTATCATCGCCGAAGTTAGGTCGAAACCAAGATGCATTGCATCAAGTTATTAGGCGATAAACTCAGTGCAAGGAGTTTTGATAGTCAGGTCAATGAAATCCATGCACGCGCAGCCGTGTTAAATAAATTTACAGAATTAGGCAGACCTCATACCCAAGTTGTCACTTAAATTTTAGCAACTTAGGAAAACTCTGCCGTCAAAGGCTTTATGCAACAAAGCCCTTTGAATGTACAAAATAAAAATGAGCATCAGGAAACGAGACTGATGCAAGAAGAAAATAAAAAGTTAGTTAGTCGGATAGTAGCATTGGAATCAGAATTAAAAGAACTTCAGAATTATTAATGTCGGAGCAAACAGGTGCTTTATTTTGATGTGTTATTAAAGAAAATTAAAAATTCATTAATTAAAAATATAATAAGGGGGGGATTTTATTTTTAACTTTTAACTTCGGTTATTTATTGGAGGATTACCTAATTATTATCGTCATTTTGTTGTTTAAGTAGGCTTTGTTGCATAAAGCTCTTAAAGATAGAGTTCTCTAAGCATCTCAAATTTAAGTGACAACTTGGGTGTGGGGTCGGCCGAGCTCCGTAAACTTATTTAAGATGGCCACACGTGCATGCATCTCGTTGACTTGGCTATCAAAATTCCGGGCTCTGAGCTTATCGCCTAATAATTTGATGCAGTGCATCTTGGTTTCTACCAGACTTCGCTGATGGTAGCCCGACCATTTTTTCCATAGTGTCCTGCCTAAACGTTTAACAGTGCGAAGTAATTCATTTCGCTCTAGCGAATGAACTTTTGTACCTTTCCAAGGCTTCGCATTTTTTCTGGGTGGAATAATCGCATGGGCATTTCGATCTGTGATCAACTGGCGACACCGCTTTGTGTCATAAGCACCATCGGTATAAACGGAGTCAATATGCTCATCTTGAGGAATCTGATCGAGTAAATCACCAAGTACTTGTGAATCACTGACATTATTTGTCGTAAGCTGAACGGCACGTATTTGCAGTGTTTCAGCATCTATACCAATATGCAGTTTACGCCATTGCCGACGGTATTCAGGCTGATGCTTCTTACGCTTCCATTCGCCTTCACCTAAAAATTTTAAACCCGTAGAGTCGACGAGTAGGTGTAACCCATCACGACTTTTCTGGTAGCTAATTTGAATATCAATATACTTTTGTCTTCTACAAAGCGTCGTGAAGTCTGGTGCTGTCCAATCTAATCCGCAAAGTTTAATTAAGCTTTGAACAAAACCAGTAACCATGCGTAAAGTGAGTCTAAATAGAGATTTAATCATCAAACAGCATTGAATCGCTATGTCGGAGTAGGTTTGACTTCGACCTTGTTTGCCTTGAGGTTCTGCATACCATTGTGTTTTTGGATCGAACCAAATGGCAATATTCCCACGATTAATGAGAGCTCGGTTATATGCGGGCCAATTGGTTGTGCGGTAGATTTTGTGTGTAGGTTTCTTCATTTGGAAATTATATTGCCGAAGGAGTCCTTAAGAACAGCTTTGTGCAACAAAGCCGTATAGAAATAATACTCATGAGTTTAGTAATAGGGGGAGTTAGTACCTCTATGATTATGTTAGGGACATTTATTTCTAAAAATAATAGATAGCACAGAATTAATAATCTATAAGTTATAGAAATTACTAGATTTTTCTTTAATTCTGTTCTTTTCTATTCATTCGACACATAAGGTCACGAATTACGTAAACCCTATATAAGTTTATTTTTTAAACAGTTGAATACCTTATTTCATACATTAATTTACAGCGTGCCGTTTCATCCTAAGGCTCTAATACAAGTGTTTTTTAATTCTTGGCAGCCTTGCTACGAGTCTGTTTAATGTTGAACTAGAAAGAGGAAATCCGCATGCGTGCTCTTACCTATCATGGTGCTCGGGATGTACGAGTTGAATCTGTTCCAGATCCAGTGATTCAGGAACCAGATGACGTTATTTTAAGGGTGACAGCCACCGCCATCTGTGGCTCAGATCTGCACCTATACCGGGGTAAAATTCCGGCCACTGAAGATGGCGATATTTTCGGCCATGAATTTATGGGAATTGTAGAAGAAGTCGGCCCTGAAGTCACAGAAGTCAAAAAAGGCGACCGGGTAATTATTCCTTTCGTGATTGCATGTGGTCACTGTTTTTTCTGTGAACATGAACTAATGGCTGCCTGTGAAAATACCAATACCGGCCGTGGTGCAATTCTCAATAAAAAACAGATTCCACCAGGGGCAGCTTTATTTGGCTTTAGCCATCTATATGGTGGTATACCAGGTGGTCAAGCTGAATATGTGCGGATCCCCAAGGGCAATGTCGGACCATTTAAAGTACCAGGCTCCCTGCCTGATGAAAAAGTATTATTCCTGACCGATATTCTACCAACCGCCTGGCAAGCAGTGAACAATGCCCAAGTTGGTCGAGGTTCCAGTGTGGCGATTTATGGTGCTGGCCCAGTTGGTCTGCTGGCTGCTGCCTGTGCACGGATGCTCGGTGCCGAGCAGATTTTTATGGTCGATCACCATCCTTATCGTCTGAGTTTCGCACATCAAACCTATGGGGTGATTCCGGTCAATTTTGATGAAGTCGATGCCGCTGAATTTATCATTCAAAATACCACGGGTTATCGTGGAGTCGATGCCGTCATTGATGCGGTCGGTTTTGAAGCCAAAGGCAGCATGCTGGAAACCGTAATGACTAACCTGAAATTAGAAGGTTCGAGTGGTTCAGCGTTAAGACAATGTATTGCAGCGGTCCGCCGCGGCGGTGTGGTGAGTGTACCTGGAGTTTATGCCGGTCCAATTCATGGCTTCCTGTTTGGTGATGCCTTTGACAAAGGTTTAACCTTTAAAATGGGACAAACTCATGTGCATAATTACTTGCCGCAGTTGCTAGAACATATTGAAAATGGAGATCTGTCTCCAGATCTGATTATTACCCATCGCATGAAACTGGAAGATGCTGCGGAAGGTTACCGTATTTTTGATAAAAAAGAAGAAGATTGTCGTAAAGTGATTCTGACGCCATAAATATGATTAAAGGAAAGCGCCGTCAGGCGCTTTTTTATTTTTTATCATCATTTTATCAATCCTCTTTTTCTTGTTTTTAAGGGCTTTGTTGCACAAAGATTTGAAATGCAAAGCGCCCCTAATTGAGCCAAATTTAAGGCGTAACTTGGGTAAGTGGTCGACCTAATTCCGTAAATCTGTTAAGGACTGCTACACGTGCATGGATCTCATTCACTTGGCTATCAAAACTCCTTGCACTGAGTTTATCTCCTAATAATTTAATGCAGTTCATCTTAGTTTCAACCAAACTTCGCCGATGATAGCCTGACCATTTTTTCCATAGTGTCCTGCCTAAACGCTTAACTGTTCGAAGTAATTCATTTCGCTCTAGCGAGCTACTCTTTGTATCTTTCCATGGTTTCGCATTTTTTCTAGGTGGAATCACCGCATGCGCTTGCCGATCTGCAATGACCTGACGGCATTGCTTGGTGTCATAAGCTCCATCGGTATAAACAGAGTCAATCCGCTCATCTTGTGGAATCTGATTAAGTAAATCACCAAGCACCTGTGAATTACTGACATTATTGGTTGTAAGCTGAACTGCTCGTATTTGTAGGGTTTTAGAATCTATGCCAATATGAAGTTTACGCCATTGGCGACGATATTCAGGTCCATGTTTCTTGCGTTTCCATTCGCTCTCACCTAGAAACTTCATGCCTGTAGAGTCCATGAGTAGATGCAGCCCATCGCTACTTTTTTGGTAGCTGATTGCAATATCAATATGCTTTTGTCTTCTACAAAGCGTACTGTACGAATATCACTGATATTCGGGGCTGCTCATCCGCAAAGTTTAATCAGACTTTGCACAAAGCCAGTGACCATATCTAAAGATAGGCGGAATAAGGATTTAATCATTAAGCAGCATTGGATAGCTGCATCGGAGTAGGTTTGATTTCGTCCTTGTTTGCCTTTTGATGGAGCATACCATTGCGTAGCAGGATCAAACCAAATGGCAATATTTCCGCGACTCATGAGTGCTCGGTTATATGCGGGCCAATTGGTTGTGCGGTAGATTTTGTGTGTAGGCTTCTTCATTTGAAAATTATATCGCTGAAAAACCCTTTACAGATAGGTTTGTGCAACAAAGCCCTTAGTTGAAAAAAACTTTTAGATTTCATGCTCACACACCACCTAAAACAAAAAATATCTGATTGATTTTACAGGCTTTTAATTTAAGGTTTTATTCTACCCACTCGCAATATCAAAGTTTAGTATCACGACTCACTAACTCATTAACTAAATATGGAGCAGTACGGCTATCTTGATTTTCTGTTATTTGTTTTGGTGTTCCTGCCACAACAATATTCCCACCAGCATTTCCAGCACCTGGTCCCACATCAATCACCCAATCTGCTTGTGCAACGGCACGCATATCATGCTCAATCATAACCACGGTATTACCCGCATCGACTAATCGCTGCAATTGAACTAACAATCGATCTACATCTGATGGATGCAAACCTGTAGTTGGCTCATCAAGTATATACAGTGTATTTCCACGCTGATTGCGTTGCAGCTCGGTCGCCAATTTAATACGTTGCGCTTCTCCACCAGATAGTTCAGTCGCTGGTTGCCCTAAACGTAAATAACCAAGGCCAATTTCCTTTAATAATTGTAGTGAACGAGCAATCGAGACCTCTCCATCAAAAAAATCACGTGCTTCATTGACGGTCATTCCTAATACTTCAGCAATATTACGTCCATTCCAGCGAATTTTCAGAGTGTCATCATTATATCGAGCACCATGACATGTCGGACAAGGGGCATATACACTTGGCATAAACAATAATTCTACACTGACAAAGCCTTCACCTTCACAAGTTTCACATCGCCCTTTAGCCACATTAAACGAAAAACGTCCAGCATCATAATGAGCTTGGCGAGCTTCAGGAGTCCCAGCAAATAACTTTCTAACATGATCAAATAAACCCGTATAAGTTGCCAGATTAGAACGTGGAGTACGGCCAATTGGTTTTTGATCAACCTGTACCAGACGCTGTATAGCCTCCACATCACCAGCCAGAGAACCCTGTGTAACCTCGGTAACCAACATTCCTTCATTTAAAGGATTATTTTCATTATTGTTTTCAGTTTCAGATTCATTGCCTAAATATGAAAGTACTAACTCGGGTAAAGCTTGAGAAACGAGACTAGATTTACCTGAACCTGAAATACCTGTAACTGCTGTAAGTACACCAAGAGGTATACGAGCATCAATATTATGCAGGTTATGTCGGTAAATATTGTTAAGTTCAAGCCAACCAGAGGGTGTACGTCCATAACTTTGAGTAACTGGGATTTTATTAAATAAATAACTTGCAGTACGTGAAGCTGAAATCTCACTTAAACCCTGAGGTACTCCACTATATAAAATATTACCACCTTGCTCTCCTGCATCTGGTCCAACATCCACTAACCATTGAGCACGACGCATGAGCTCTAAATCATGCTCTACAACAAATACGGAGTTTCCAGCGTCTCTTAATTTATCGAGAGAATCATATAATGACTGACTATCTGAAGGATGTAATCCAGCAGACGGTTCATCCAGTACGTAAACTACACCAAATAGCATAGAACTTAATTGTGTTGCTAAACGCAAACGTTGCAACTCTCCCGCTGAAAGAGTTGGCGTGGCTCTATCTAATGTTAGATAACCAAGACCTAACTGGCGTAATTGATTTAAACGGCCCATTACACCACTTGCTAAACGCTGAGCAGCAATTTTCTTTTCATCTGAAAGTGCTGACGTACGTCTTACATCTGGAGATACAGAATGCACTGCTCTACCTGTTGTTGCTCGTTCAGCTCTATCAAGTTGGGTTACTTTATTATTAGTCTTTTCTCCAGCATCATGAGCGTCGAAATCGCCAAGAACTATAGGTTCAAGCAAACAAGTTAATTTATCCAAAGAAAGTTGCATAAACTCACCAATATCTACTCCTGCAAAGGTAATAGATAAGGCTTCTGGCTTAAGGCGTTTGCCATGGCAGGATGGACACAATTTACCTTCCATAAAACGTGAAACACGTTTTTTCATCAACGTACTTTGGGTATTAGCAAAAGTATGAAGGACATAGCGACGAGCACCAGTGAAAGTGCCCATATAGCTGGGTTCTAGTTTACGTTTAAGTGCAGATTGAGTCTCAGCGGGGCTTAAACCAGCATAGACAGGAACTGTTGGGGTTTCTTCAGTAAATAAAATCCAGTCTCTATCCGATTGCGGTAAATCTTTCCATGGTCGATCAACATCATATCCTAGGGTTACTAGGATATCGCGTAAGTTTTGCCCGTGCCAAGCAGGTGGCCATGATGCGATAGCTCTCTCACGAATACTGAGTGTTGGGTCAGGAACCATTGTCGATTCTGTAACTTCATAAATGTGACCTAAACCATGACATGTAGGACAAGCACCTTGAGGAGTGTTCGGTGAAAAGTCCTCGGCATATAACATTGGCTGATCGGCAGGATATGCACCAGCACGCGAATAAATCATTCGCACGAGACTTGATAAAGTTGTTACACTTCCAACAGAAGAACGGGTATTACTTGCACCACGTTGTTGTTGCAATGCTACTGCTGGTGGTAGACCATCAATAGCATCAACATCTGGTACTCCGGCCTGATCTATTAAGCGTCTTGCATAAGGTGCAACAGATTCGAAATATCTTCTTTGTGCTTCAGCAAAAATAGTTCCAAAAGCAAGTGATGATTTTCCTGAACCCGATACACCTGAGAAAACAACAAGTGCATTTCTTGGGATAGAAACATCTACATCCTTAAGGTTATGCTCACGTGCACCTCGAACTTCAATACAATTATTAGATAAAGTAATGTTATTGTGTTCACCAAAAGAATGTATTTTCATGTTTCTACGAGCCTGTAAATTATTTTGTGTAAGTCCCATTTTTTATATATGATCTTTTAATCGATCATCGAACTGAATCGTAAAACAATTCATTGCTAAACTAATACATTTAAATATGGCTGTCATTTGGTTTAAATCTTCAGGAGTTTTTAAACCTTTAGCTAATTCAGCTGTCATACTTTTGATTGTAGCTTCATCCATGTGAAGTACCTCTTTATTGGATGAGTTGATTAACTCTGTTTATCCTAATGAGGCTTATAATACAAAATTACTGCCGATAAGTGATTTCAGATCAACAAGCAAAGAGGTTCTATAAAAACAATGAATTATTAAAATTTTATCCTAAATTTGAATCAATTAAGGAGCTCTAATCTTTGTGCAACAAAGCCCTTTGTTTCATAACAATGGATAGAGGAATCTGGTCTTTCTTACTCTCATCAATAGTAATATGTTGTATGAAACCTGCTAACCATAACAGAAACTCATCTTCATTTGAGATTCGAGGAATTAGGGTTAAATCCAACCTTTTAATACCCTCAATTTTATTCTCATCATCAAAAATGGTCGCACAAATTTCATGATCAACTTTTAAATTACTTGAGTGGGTATACTCTCTAACTTTGAGGATTATCAATGTGAAAAGGCCTTTTTGATCCCTTTCAATACCAACCTCTTCCTTAATGTCTTTTATGACTTTTTCAGCCAGAGCTAGATATTGTGGCATGATAATTTCCTTTATATAAATCATACCTAAACTATTATGTGAATAAATAATCAATAATTAATTACTCGTTTGTTACGTAAACGAAACTTCCAGTAAATATTGTAAATTCATAATTACACTAAAATTTAACCAGTTTACATATTCTATCCATATTGTGATGTAGTTATATCTTGCAATAAAAAACCACCCGAAGGTGGTTTAACTAAACATCATGGACATCTGTCCAAACTCATAAATGAGTAATGTGAGACCAAATGCTGAGGCTGAAAATACGAGTACTTCTTGCGAGGTCATATCCATCTCCTTCAATTGTTCTATTTAATCCTCTAATCATTAAGAAGGCATTTGACTCTAAATGCAAACGATTATCACAAATTTTAGGGATTGACTTGTAAGAGATTTTATAAAAGTAACTGTGACGTTAATTAAGTGTATAAAGTTGTATAACAACATCCATAAGAGAAAAAAACCTCCGCGAATAATAGATATCGAACGGGGTCTTTTATGTCTGATCCGTTTTAAAAAAATAGAGGCTTAGAACTCTCTTAAGATGGATTGCTTAAAAATTTACGCATCTGTCTATGTCTTCTAGTGAGACCTAGTACCTCTTTACGCTTAATAATTTCATCTTCAGTAAAAGGCAGATGATTGATAAGCTTCTCAATCCCCATAACACTATTTTCAATTAAGAAACTATCTTGCTCGGTTGTCCAATTTGAGGTTATATGCTCAGATTTTTTAGACTGTCTTTTCATAAAAAGAAATTATACCTAATCATGAGGACTCTTGACTTTCTTCAAGCACTCTCGGCATACACAAATTTCTTTTTGGTCATTGGTGTAATCAATCTCTCTAGCACCATGAAGGCCAAATATACACATTAATAATCTGATCATCTTATTCCTCCTTTAACTACTTAAAAGCTATATATCTTAGGCATCTATATTTATATGAATCCCTGTAAGACAGCATTTCGAACAACTTTATCGAAGTTTGAATGAAATGAATTTTCAGTAGTGTGACGCTTTGACAATAAACAGAAACTTGCTACCGCACCTATGCTCACCAAAGTTAATAATTTCATCTTTAATTCCATCCATGTAGAACTTTTGATTCAAACATATCACTCTGATTTGTATCTATCTAACCGCCTTCTGATGAATTACTGTTCATAATGTAACCACATTATTATTTATGTAATTGAATTTATTAAATAATGAAACAATTCCTCTCAGATTACACTGAATTATTACAACTTATAGATTTAAAGCTTTATGGGCCCATCTCAGAAATTTATCTTTATCGTTGAAATGCGGAACATTCAATAAATTGATGTAGGAAACTTCACCAAAGTTTCCTGAGATTTTATTTGATTCAAGAATTGTAAAATCTTCTTCTTGCCCTACATGTACTTCTCGAAAAAACTCCGTAACCTTCCGATCAAGGTTTAGTGAGGTAAAACCCTCTCTCTCAACTAAAAAGTCATAGATCTGGCTAATCACATGTAGTTCAAATTTTCTATTCATTTTTTCCGTTCTCATAATTATTTTAACAATTGGTTCAATTTAAACTAATTTCTTTTACGGATAAAGACAATAAAAAACTTACTATCAGGGACAGTTAAATAGATTTTCGCTTAGTCTTTGCCAGTAAGATCTCTATACGTTGAGTAACTTCCAATAATTTAAGCTCAGCATCACGCCAAAAATAATAGACGTCACCATGTATGACATACATTTGCTTAATGTAGTTTGCTGCTTTTGTCTTGTTTACTTTTTTAGCATTAAAACATGGTTTATCAAGCACTATTACCCTGCCATCTAAATCACCACCGATATAAATATTCATTTCTATTCTTCTTGTTGTAAGTAATGATTAAAATATATCACAACAAAAAAGCGCAATTATTTGAACGCACTTTATCGACTAAGCATCTGATAAAAAATTAAAATTTATACCAATACGATTTAAGTTAAGCTCCTATTAAAAAAGCCCTACATTTCTGTAAGGCTTTCCCCTTGGTCTTTTGCGCCGAAACAAGGAATCGTTGTTTTTATTTACAACAAAATAATTAAATCATTAATCGAATAAAAAATGAAGAAAAAAAACCTGCAACTTGGGGAAGGTGCAGGTATAAACTGATATTAACTATCATGGAGAACTTAATACCAACTAATATACTTGGTTTATATTGAGACCTCATTCACATTTTATTCCAAATTATCTAGCAACGGCTTTGTTGCACAAAGATTGGAAATGCAAAGCGCCCCTAATTGAGCCAAATTTAAGGCGTAACTTGGGTAAGTGGTCGACCTAATTCCGTAAATCTGTTAAGGACTGCTACACGTGCATGGATTTCATTCACTTGGCTATCAAAACTCCTTGCACTGAGTTTATCTCCTAATAATTTGATGCAATGCATCTTAGTTTCAACCAAACTTCGCCGATGATAGCCTGACCATTTTTTCCATAGTGTCCTGCCTAAACGTTTAATTGTTCGAAGTAATTCATTTCGCTCTAGCGAGCTACTCTTTGTATCTTTCCATTGTTTCGCATTTTTTCTAGGTGGAATCACCGCATGCCCTTGCCGATCTGCAATGACCTGACGGCATTGCTTGGTGTCATAAGCTCCATCGGTATAAACAGAGTCAATCCGCTCATCTTGTGGAATCTGATTAAGTAAATCACCAAGCACCTGTGAATCACTGACATTATTGGTTGTAAGCTGAACTGCTCGTATTTGTAGGGTTTTAGCATCTATACCAATATGAAGTTTACGCCATTGGCGACGATATTCAGGTCCATGTTTCTTGCGTTTCCATTCGCCCTCACCTAGAAACTTCATGCCTGTAGAGTCCATGAGTAGATGCAGCCCATCTCTACTTTTTTGGTAGCTGATTACAATATCAATATGCTTTTGTCTTCTACAAAGCGTGGTGTAATCTGGAGCTATCCAATTTAATCCGCAAAGTTTAATCAGACTTTGCACAAAGCCAGTGACCATACGTAAAGACAGACGGAATAAGGATTTAATCATTAAGCAGCATTGGATGGCTGCGTCGGAGTAGGTTTGATTTCGCCCTTGTTTGCCTTTTGATGGCGCATACCATTGCGTAGCAGGATCAAATCAAATGGCAATATTTCCGCGACTCATGAGTGCTCGGTTATATGCGGGCCAATTGGTTGTGCGGTAGATTTTGTGTGTAGGCTTCTTCATTTGAAAATTATATCGCTGAAAAACCCTTTACAGATAGGTTTGTGCAACAAAGCCTCTAGCAACAAAAAAAGCCCATCAAATGATGAGCTTTTTACGGTAATTAAGTGAATTTCCATATGTACGTCCACTATAGCAGAAATATGCCATATACCTTGATCAGGGTCAAGTGAGCATATTCTCAATTTGCACTTCTGGCTTTGCTTTAATACTATTCATCTAAGCACTTCAAATAATTGATCTAATGTCTGAACCTCAGTTTTCTCTCAGTGATTATCTATCAACCGTACAGGAAGTAATTCAAATTACTTTCAATGAGCCTGTATGGGTGAAAGCTGAGATCCGTAATCTAAATATTAAGGGCGGACATTACTATCTTGAGTTAGCTGAAAAGGATGAAAGTACCGACAAAGTTATAGCGAGTTGTAAAGGAACCATCTGGAAATTTACAGCTCAGAAAATGGTGCTTAAGTTTGAAAGGGAAAGCGGTGTAGAGCTTTCAAAAGATTTAAATGTCCTGGTAAAAGTCAGAGCCAAGTTTGATCCACAGTATGGCTTTTCAGTTAATGTTGAAGATATTGATTCAAGCTATACCCTTGGAGACATTGCACGGCGTTATCAACAAATATTAGAAAGACTAACCACTGAAGGTCTGTTAAATAAAAATAAGCTCATTCCTACTCCGTTTGATATTCAGAATGTCCTGGTAATTGCTCCTGAGAATGCGGCAGGTTTAGGTGACTTCAAAAAAGATGCTGATGCTTTAGAAAAATCTGGTGTATGTCATTTCAAATACTATTCAGCCACATTTCAAGGGAACACGGCAGCACAGAGTATCATCACTTCTCTAAGTAATGGTCTGAGACAATGGGCTACTGATTTCAATACGCCACCCGATCTCATCGTGATTATCCGTGGTGGCGGTGCTGTGAACGACCTTGCCTATTTAAATGATTTCGAACTGGCAGCATTGTTGGCCAAACGAACCGTTCCGATTTGGGTCGGTATTGGTCACGAGAAAGACCGTACGATATTGGATGAAGTTGCAAACCGTTCATTTGACACACCAAGTAAGGTAATTGGTGGTATTCGTAATCTTATCGCTGAACGGACTCAGGGTGTCTTAGATTCATTCCAAACCATTAAGCTATTATCCCAACATCAAATCACGACGTACCAAAGCCAAAATGATCAATACATGAGAGTGATTAAGACGCTTGCGCATGGGCAAATTAATGAAGCAAATAAGAGCGTAGATTTGATGCGAAGCACCCTACATTACTTAGCCCAGCAACAGATCAAACTGGCAACGAATCAAGTCGAATCGCTGATGCGTGAAACCCTAATCCAGAATCCGCGAAACGTGATGGCTAAAGGCTATGGAATAGTTCGTAGTGAAGGGAAAGCTATTCGCTCTATTCAACAGATTTCAGGTGATAACATCCAGGTCGAATTACAGGATGGTACCATTCAAGCAAATGTAACGAAGGTAATTGGTAATGAGTAAAAAAGAACTCTCTTTCAAGGAAGGTTATGGAGTCCTTAAAAAGAATGCCGAGCTATTGGAGTCACACGAAGAGCCAGACATCGACAATTTAATGAAAATCGTTGAAGAGTCTATGGTGGCATACAAAGCCTGTAAAACACGTGTTGATGCTGTACAACAAGCTTTGAATGAGACATTTAAGGAATAATAAGTTAATAATTTGGATGGATGTGTTCGAATAAGTTTAATTTCAACCATGTTTGCCTTTGGGAGGAGTCTACCATTAAGTTGTAAGATCAAAACCAATCGAGATATTTCCTCGATTTATTAAAGCTCGGTTATTGGTGGACCAATTCACTGTACGATAGATTTTAGGTACAGGCTTCTTCATTTGGAATTTATATTGTTGAAAAATATTCAAGAAGAAATTTATGCAATAAAGCGACTTCAACTTATACATCTTTGTGTAACAAAGCCATAATAAATATAAAAAAATGAATTCTTATTAAACATGTAAGAAAGGTTTACGATGTATTATAAGCATTAATAATGTAAATTACGTTCTGCTTGTGTTTGCTTATTGACAACTTAAGTATTATAAAAAAAATATCGATCTATAATAAAATATAATCGCAATATGAGATATTAAAAATTGAGAGACATAATAGATAAATCAATTTCACAATTAGAATACTTGAACTCTTTATTAAGAGATAAGCTTAGCTCAAATTACAATAAGCCATGTCTATTTTTAGATATAGATGGCACTTTATCTGATTTTCAATTAAATCCTATCGATAGTTATATTCCGACTAAGACTTTAAATATTTTAAGACAAATTATTTCAAAGAAGATTCCTGTTATAGCTGTGACTGGACGAGATATTGATTCTGCACGTAAATTATTTGAATCCATTGATCTTCCAATTGCCGCATTGCATGGATTAGAAATATATATAGGAAATGAAAAAAAATTACATACACCAAAGAGTTTCTTAGAAATTTCAAATATTTACAAAATTTTAGCTCGAGCATGTATCGCCTATCCGAGTTTACTGATTGAAAACAAGAAATCATCAATTGCATTGCATTATAGGAAAGCTCCAGAGCTAGAAGATATAGCAAAAAAAATAATATTAGAAGGTCAAAAGGTATTCCCCAACCTAAGATTAATTCAAGGGAAATTCGTTTATGAATTAATACCCGCTCAAGCCAATAAAGGCTTAGCAATCAAGGAAGTTTTAGCTCATTTAAACCAGTATGAGGTTTACACACCAATTTTCATTGGCGATGACGTCACGGACGAAGATGGTTTTTATTTTGTGAATCAGGTGGAAGATGGCATCTCAATCAAAGTCGGTCAAGGGCTTACCTATGCCAAATACCAGCTTAAAGACACAAAGCAAGTACATAATTTTTTGGAATTATTTTTAGAACACATTCGAAACTATGACCATAATGTTAAGGGTAACAACAACTTAGATGGAGAGAAAACATGTCTAAATTAATTATTTTATCGAATCGAGTCAGTATTCCCAATGGGCAAAAAACTACAGCAGGTGGGCTTGCAGTCGCTATACAAGATGCATTAGATGATATTGGTGGTATATGGCTCGGATGGAATGGCGAACGAGTTCATAAGCAAGAGGAAGTACATTTTAATATTCTTCGGAAGGATAAAGTTGAATACGTCACCTGCCCTTTAACAAATTCTCAATATTCAGATTATTATGCAGGGTTTGCCAATAATTCACTTTGGCCTGCCATGCATTATCGTTCAGACCTGATTGAGTTTAAAACATCAGAATACGAAGGATATCAAAAAGTAAATTCTTTATTCGCTCAAAAACTTGCCGAAATTGCAGATCCAGACGATACCATTTGGGTTCATGATTATCATTTTTTAAGTGTGGCGAAATATTGCCGTGAACTCGGTATGCAGAATAAAATTGGATTTTTCCTGCACATTCCTTTTGCACCTTTATTTATCTGGCAAAAAATTCCATGTGCTCAACAATTGATTGAGGATCTATGCCAATACGATGTGGTGGGGCTACAAACAGATAAAGATCAAAAAGTGTGTATGCAAGTATGCACATCTTTATTGAACGCACAGAAAATTCAACAAACTTTGTTAAGCTACCATCAACGTTTAACCATAATTAAATGCTACCCAATTGGTGTAAATCCAACAGCGATTCAAAAAGCGGCCCATAAGTTTATTGATGTACAAGACTTCCTTACCCGTCCAGTAGAGCTGAATGCTGCAAAAACTATTATCGGCGTAGATCGGATTGATTATTCAAAAGGTTTACTGGAACGCTTTTTGTCCTATGCAGAGTTCTTAGAGAAATATCCTGAGTATCAGCAGCATATTCAACATTTACAAATTGCTTGCCCATGTCGTTTGGAAGTTCCAGCTTATCAACGTTTATTTGAGCGTTTCAAGATTAAGATCGAGATGATTAATCAGGAATTTGCACAGGAAGAGTGGCAACCCGTGGAATGTATTTATGATGCAATAAAACATCATCATTTGATGCAAATCTATCGTCAAGCCGATGTGTGCTGGATCAGTTCAATACGAGACGGGATGAATCTGGTCGCGAAAGAATATATTGCCGCGCAAAATCCATCCAATCCTGGTGTACTTATTCTATCCAAATATGCAGGTGCTGCAGAGCATATGTCAGAAGCACTTCTGGTTGATCCCACCGACAAAATGGCGATGGTCAATGCCTTAAAAAAAGCACTGGAAATGCCACGACATGAACGTATTTCACGCTACAAACAACTAATGAAAGGTTTAAAAAATTTTGATATTAATGACTGGCGCAATGCATTTCTTAACGACTTACAGAACAAAACCGCTATGCAGGATTTCAGATTCCTGGGAATGCGTAACGTTAACCCTATTTATCAAAATTTATAGTACTTCGATTTGTAAGGAACTGGCAATAATATCCAGTATTGCCAGTTCAATTTACTATGATGCTTATTTCACATAAGTAAACCGATTTAAAGCCACAATCAATAATAATAGACCAGATAACGCCATAAATACTGTCTTTAGACCAATCAGCTCACCAATCATTCCAATGAAAGCAGGTCCAACCAGAATACCTGTATAAGCCAAAGTCGAAACACAGGACAGTGCAACTGCGCTCGGCATCACCGTCTGACGTCCAGCACGGGAAAACATGATCGGGACGATGTTAGAACAACCTGTCCCAACCAGTGTATAACCCACTAAAACCAGCCACCAATGAGGCGCGATACTGACCAAAGCTAAACCTAAAGTTGCACAAATCGCGCTATAGGTTAAAAGCTTTTTTTCACCAAAATAACGGATCAGATAATGGCCCGTAAAACGTCCTGTGGTCATGGCAATCGCGAAGAAGGTATACGCCAATCCCGCAAAAGCGGTATTAACTCCATATTGTTGCGTTAAATAAATACCACTCCAGTCCATCGCAGCGCCTTCCGTCATGAAAATGATGAAGCAGGCAATACCAATTAATATAATCAAAGGTTGTGGCAGGCGCTGGCGTATCGAGTTTTTCACTTTCGAGGATGCTTCAAGACTGGTGTTTTCTACAGATTTTATGCTGTATGGCACTGAAAGAAAAATAATAATTACCAACAGTAAACTCACAGCAAATGCGCTCATAACAGACGAAATACTTAAAGCAAGCAATGCAGTAATCGTCAGTACCCCAGCTAATCCGCCTAGACTCGCCATACCATGAAAGCCAGACATCAATGATTTTAAGCTATTTTTCTCAACCACTACGGCCTGAATATTGAGAGCAACGCCCAGACTTCCTGCTGCTGTACCAAATAAGAATAAGGTGATCGCCATCATTAACGGCGTGTTCAATAAGCTTAGGCTTGGCAATAAAACGGCAAGCAAAAGTAAAGCGAAACCGATCGGCACACGACAACCAATACGCTGAACAATTTTACCTGTTGCAGGCATAGCTAGCATTGCACCTAAGCCGCCGCATAATAGCAACAAACCAAAATCGGCATGATTAAAATGCAAACGTTGCTGGGCAAAAGGAATCAGCGGCGCCCATGCAGCCGTGGCGAAACCCAGACCGAAAAAGCTAAAACGAGTTGAAAGACGTTGAGCACTTAATTGAATTTCAGGATCAATAAGAGCAGTTCTGGAAAAAAGGATCATTTAATACCATCCACACAAATTAACTCAGAGCGTCCATCTCGGATAAATCACCATAGAAAAACCCCTGCTAATCTATAGAGAAGTTCTATAAATCCACAGAGGCTTTTATGACGAAATTATACACAAAACCAAGCTAGAAACAGTATTTTTTACAAAAATTAAATCTATATATATATCAACAACTTATTATTTTTTATTCAAATAAAATTAAAGCATTTATTTTTAACACTTTTTCCTCTTAGCTTTTCAATTTTATTAGGCAAAGATATGAATTTACTTAAATTTTGTAAGGATGACAGAATTAAATAGCTCATTTATAAAGCTGAATAATATATGTCACCCGCTAAAGCTGTGGATTAACTTTCTCTCTCGGATTAGGTCAATTTTATAAATGTTTTAAAAAGTACGATAAACCTTCAGGTGCACGTCCATTTAATCGACTGCTAGTGGTGACCCGAACCAAATTACTCCAAGTGATTTTGCAACATTGCTTAATAAATTTTTCAATTAATGAGACATCCTCATGACAAGGAATAGGTTCAAAGCCTCCTGCCTGAATATAGGCTTCGGCACTAAAGCTTAAATTCGCCCCATGTATATGTTGATGATCCATCATGTCCTGATAATGCGTCAGATATTTTTGCTGTTGTTGTATTGATAAGTGGCTAAGATCATCCAGTATAACGATTCCACAAATGGCATCTGTTGGCTGATGTCGCATTTGGCATAGTAACCAATCTGGATCTACAATTGTATCAGCATCCGTGCAAGCAACCCATGTAACACCTTGATCGATTAGCTGCCTAATGCCAAGGTCTCTGGCCTTGCCCACACAAGCAAAATTACATTCAATCCAGTTCATCTGATGTGACTTTACAATCATGAGGGACTGGTCAGTACAACTGTCTAAAACCACTAAAATCTTGACCTGACCGTGACCTATATACTGTATAGCTAGTTCAATTGACTGCAAACAAGCGGATAAATTCTGTTCTTCATTATGGGCTGGGATAACAATACCTATTTTCATATTAAGCCCTGTTGTTTTGCCAAAGATGAAGGATTTACCGTCCAGATATCAATGATGAAATCTGGATCATTCAGACTTAAATAATGAGTGAACAACAAAGATTGTTTTAAATGATGATGGACTTGAGAAGCATCTAGTTCAAAATCCTGAATGGCGTAACGCCAGTGACAACACAGGATTTCACCTTGTGGCGTTAAACTGTTTTTGAGCTGATCGATCAGTTCATGCAGTTCAGTGCGTGATAAGTAATAGGCCACTTCACTGATGACAATCAGATCAAATTTCTGTTCAGGAAAATATTCAGGAATTTTGTGGTGTTGAACGCTCACATGCTTCAAATTCTGTAAACGTTTAGCGGCCCAATGAACAGCATGTTCAGAAAAATCTAGACATAAAAGCTGATCAGCGCGTTTGGCTAAATGTACACTTAAATGGCCATTGGAACAGCCGATTTCCAACACTGATGAATAACGCTGTTGAGTAAGCAATGCCAAACAAATCTGCCTTTTACGAGCTTCATACCAATGTAAATCATAGCCCCAAGGGTCATTATTGTGATGATATAAGGCTTCGAAATATTGACTAGAATCATTCACAAAGATAAACCTCCCAAGGCATTAACAAACGTTCGATGATTGCTGGAGATAAAATCGCAGCATTGCCTGTACTTTCATCAGTTTCAATCTGACTCTTAAACTGCATGATGGCCTGACGTTTTTTGATTAATTGGGCCTGAGTTAAGTTATAAGCTCTAGCCTTTTGCCAGTTGATACGCGGATCTAGTGGTCGCGCCCAATGCCAAGCCCAGATCAGCACGTGTAAATATGACATGTCATGAGCTAGAGCAAATGCCTGTACAGTTTTTCCTACCGCTTCATGATCTGGATGCCCATCCTGTGCATAGCTACAAATTAAAATATCTTCCGCTTTAACCAACTTGTCTAATTCTTGCCACAGATGTTCCCTGTGCAAATGAATCTGCCCGTCTAGTAAATTTAATGCAATACGTTGAACATATTCAGAAATATCTAGACACTGTAAAGCCGCCAAGCTTTCTTGTGGGCGAATTTGATCTAATTGATCTGGGCTGTATTTGGTTGAATGTGGATGGCTTTGTGTCCCATTACTGACGGCAACGATCACTAACTGACAATTCAACATAATTAATTGTTGCATCAAGCCGCCACACCCCAGTATCTCATCATCTGGATGGGGTGCGACAATCAAGATTCTTTTAGATTGAAATTTTTTAAAATTGAGTAGAGAAAGCGGCTGCTGCTCAAATGCATGCAGCCATTGTTCTCGGGAGGTCCCTTGCCCTTCAATAATACGATCTTCGACTAAAGGATGTTTTAGAGCTGCCATGATATTTGCTCCTGTAAACATCGTTCAGCAATTTGCTCATCATCGAATGCCGCATGACTTTGCCGAATAAATACAGGTAAATCAGCCATTAGGCTGGCAAAAGTTGCTTGTTCACAAAAAGGCCTTGCTCCAAGCGCTTTTCCTACCCCTTCAATAACCTCCAAACAGCTTTGTTCTGCCTGCGCACGCAAGATCCGTACATCCCGTTCATGGCTAAGCTTGGGTTGGCTATCAATCAGTTGCGCGATATATTGGAAATATTGTCGGGTTACAGCAAGTCGAGTTGCCAACTGACCTAAATACATTTTCTTAAAAGGATTAGGGGTTTTAAGGCAACTTTGTTGTAGCTCATCCACTAACCGCACCGCGGCACCGTACCAGCAAGCTGCAACACCCGCAGCACCATGCCAAAAACCAACCCGATCAAGGTAATCATTGGGATGACCAATGAGTTTGACTGCTATCTCCTGAAAATTGACTCTTGCGGTCTGTGTTCCCTGCATGCCTATAGCTTGCCAGTGAGCCAGATCAATGGTGATCAAGGATTGGTTGAGGTCAATAATGCAGAGCTGAGATTGCCCCTGTTGATCTTTAAAACTGATTAATGCTTTATGAATAAATTCAGCGCCTGAACACCACGGCTTAATTCCATGACAAAGCCCATTTTCGACCTGTAACGGCACGGGTCCACCATCGGCAGCCCAAACAGCCCATGTCTCCTCATCGATTTCATGTTGATAACCGAGTTCATGCAAAATACTTAAAGCATCAAAATGGGACTCAAAAAGCTTGGCTAAACTTAGGTCAAAGCCAGCTATCTGAGCAAAAATTTGCCAGCGTTGATAGGTTTGTCCCGAAGCAGGTTCAGGCAATCGTCCAACAGAATGAATCAACTGTTTCAACACAATTGGACGTTGACTTAATTTTTCTTCAGCTGAGTACTGCTCAAAGCGATTTAATATGTCTAAAGTTGAGCCTTTTATAAATATTTTGCTATTCATTCTTAAAATGTTAATTCAAATGAGTTTATTTAAATAATAATTGAAACAATCCGTTTAGTTAAATAGATAAATTGTAATGAAAAGATAATTATTCATACTTATTTAACTATTTATTTCGTTTTGTTTCATTGTTAACTAAATAGTATGTTTAAGTGAATCTATAAAATCATCATGTAAGGATTATTTAAAATCCAACAATTATGAGGAAATAAGCAGTAGCTTAAAGGCTTCTGTGTTGTAATGTTTATAAAAGAGGTTTAAGAAATGAGTACTTTAAATATTCAAGATATTAAAAAACATTCAGATGTAATTGCTTCTTGTGGTACCAAAGTCGGAACAGTTGATCATCTCGAAGGTGATAGCCAACTCAAACTGACGCGTGATGAAAATGATCAGCATCATCTGATCCCAACGGCATGGATTGGTGAGGTCAAAGATGACAAAGTAGTTCTGATTAAAAATTCAGAAGAAGTTAAGCAACAATGGCAAGCTATTTAAATTATCGTAAAATAAAGAGTACGGCTAGACTTTGATCGTACTCTTTATTTCTTTGTAAGTAATTTCAAAAAAGCCCTAATCCTTCGCAATGCCTGTTTGAATCATAGGTGTTTCATTTCATACATGTAAAAAATAGCGAGATGCAATCTATTTGTCATAGACTACATCTATTCTCTATAAATTAACAAGTTAGCCTACTCTTATTTAAAATTACTGCCTAAAAATGGGAAAATATACTCGACCACTTTTTGCGTAGCCCATAAACCAATCTCTTGGTGATGTTGATGTGGAGCTAAATATGGCATCAACTTACTAAGTTTATGCCCAGTATTTGTAGATATCTGAATTTGCTGCTGTAACAGCGATAATTCTTTTTCTGACAAATAACTAAAATCATTTAGTTCTATAAAGTTTTTTATATATTCTGAATTTACTGGATTAATGCGTCTACTTAAATTAGCACCAGCAATCCAATCATAAATAAAAGTTTTTTCTGCAGCAGAGAAAACTCCAAACATTTTCCCATCTTCTTCATTGATCAGCTTCCAAAATCGGCTATGTTCCGGATCTTCGTTAAGCTTAATCCATCCTATTTTTATTAGCTCAATAATGAATTCCTCAACCTGATCTTCTTCTGATAGCCATGAATTTACAGACTTATTATTAAACTTGCATTTCTCATTATGCATGTGCTTTCCAACCAAAGCTTTGCTCTTGAAAATGTCCAGAACCACTCGCTCAGTATTTAGGTTCTTTATTATTTGAACTGAGCTAACTCCCCGATTATTCAATAAAAAGCCTATCTTTAATTTACGAATAAATTCGGATTGATTTGGGTAGCGTTTGGCTAAACATTTAATCGCATTTGTAGCTAATTGAGCATGTCCATTATCAAAGTTATCAATTGTAATGTGTAGGTTAAAATATTTGGAATCAATACCTAACTCTTTAAGTTCATAATTTGTAATCAGTAAATGAAGTGGTAGTTGTTCGTATCCAAAATTAAAACCTGCAATCTCGGGTATAAAATCTGATGGAGCATAAGCTAAAGCCAATTGTATTGCTGACTGGTGATAATATTCATCAGGCAAATTCATTGAAAATTGATGAAGACCAAGTGATAGAAGTAATTTATTGAAAAGTTTTACATGGTTACTTTGACTGGAACCTAACCCCAACTCCTCAACATATATCTGTATAAAGTCTCTAAAAGCTGGATCATTCCAGTACTGTGTAAAGCTATAAAGCCAAGCCCCGTCTACACGTTTGGTCGGTGCTACTTTGTATAAAAATTCATAAGCTTTACTTGTAGTTCCAAAATACTCCCTAGCACCCCCATTTTCGCGCCTTTCTAAGTACTCTTTGTAATGCAAGCATTGTGTTTTATTTTGTTGCTGCATCCAGACTGCCAATTGATCAACATTAGTAGGAAAATCAGAGAAATCACTATCCAAATGATGTATTTCGTTTTCTAGGAAATGAAAAGCTTTCAACTCTTTTGCAGAACGCGACACTGATTGATCTAAGAAAAATTGTGTTATTTCAAAATATTTCTGATGGGCATCTGTTATTAAATTTAAAACTCTCTCTTTTACTGCAGTAGGCATGATAATTCTCTCGCGGTAAATAACTTATACCAACATAATTGACTCTTACAATCAATTAATTAACAAAATTGAAAAGAAACGTTAATAAATGTAACGTAATAATTTATTTAACAACACAATTCAACACCTTAATTAAATATTTATAATTTTTAAAAATAAGTAAAATTTTAATATGTGTGATACCCATAACATCATTTCTAAATTTTAATTAATAAATATTCAAAATAAATCAATCAGAAAGTACTGTCTAGAGTAATAAAAAATAACCTCAACACTAATGTGAAAAATAAAAACCTATTAAATCAAATTCTTATATAAGGAATGCAGGCTTGATTAATAAACTTGGATCTAAAGCCAAGAAAAACATTTTTTGGCACATTTGTCTATGTAATATACTATAAAAAATTCCCCCCTTATAAAACGATTAACGAATCAAAAAATTAAATATTAGTTTTTATCTATGTGTTAATGTCTTTAAAAATTAATAAAAATATTAATGTTAACTATTTTTAATAAATAAAATATATATATTTATTAATTATCAATACCAAACACTCCAAATAAAACAAAACTTAACAAAAAAATAAAATGTAACACCTTTAAGGTTCCACAACAATGCAATTATGATATTAATAATACATCTACCAATTAGTTAATGTAGATTAATTCTAATCTTAGGAGGTTCAATAAAATGACTAATCAAAATCAGCAGAATGCTAATCAACGTCAGGAAAAACAGCAAGATGACAAGCAAAACCAGCAGGACGACAAGCAAAGTCAGCAAAATCAGCAGGGCGACAAGCAACGTCAGCAAAACCAGCAAGATGACAAGCAAAACCAACAGCGAAAATAGTAGTTAGGTTAATAATAAAGCAAAAATACTAGAATTCTTTCATTAGTTTAATAGAGTTGGAGTTCATTATGACTATCAATGACCATCAAGACGAAAACCCAATCAAGCATGATTGGCGTACAGATTATTCAAACCGCCCATATTACGGCGATATCCAAAGAGAACTTCCCGATGTGGATTATGACCGTGATCTTCGTTCAGCCTATGAACTAGGTCAGCATGCCCGTAATGAGCGTGGTACTGATGCACGATTTGAAGATTCCGAAAGTGATTTGAAAGTAAAATGGGAAGAACTAAAGGCTGAATCACGCTTAAAGTGGGAACAAGCCAAACATGCGATTAAAGATGCATGGGACAAAATGTAAGCCAATATAATGATAATGAGCCTTTTAGGCTCATTATCAGCACATCTAAATAATAATTAAATAGGTGTAAAATGGACTTTATAAAAATACTATTAGCTGATACTACATTTACTTTTGCAGCAGAAATTGTACTTCGTAGTGTCTTGATGTACTTCCTGATTATCTTAGTTTTAAGATTTTCTGGTAAACGTGGTGTTAGGCAACTTTCCATCTTTGAAATCGCAATTATTCTTAGTTTAGGATCTGCTGCTGGCGATGCTATGTTCTATGAAGAAGTTCCTATCATTCATGCTGTCATCGTTTTTGCAGTAATTATGGCTTTATATCGCTTAACAACTTATTTAATGATGAAATCCGATGCTATTGAGACCGTATTGGAAGGTCGACCTATATACATCGTCAAAAATGGTTTACTGATTGTTGAGGATATTAAGCAAGAAAAGTATTCATATGATGAGTTCTTTGCTGAAATGCGCCAAAAGAAAATAGAGCATCTCGGACAAGTTAAAATAGCACTGCTTGAGACTGATGGCTGCCTAAGCGTGATCCCATATTCTAAAGAAAATATAAAATGGGGCCTTCCTCTGTTTCCCGATGAATACCAAATCGCAGATCATCACAATGTAGATCACTTTTATTCTTGTATGTTGTGTGGTCAAACCCAACGTTTAAATCATTTAAATGAAGAATGCCCTCGCTGTCAAAATACAAAATGGGCTAAATCCTGTTTGTATTGTGAGGAATATCAAAATTAATAAGCTTTTGTTTTGACTTAGATTAATTCAATATTATTTAAAATGAATAGTTTAAGCGAACAAAAAATACACATTTCTTTACCTTACTCAAAGCGTAAATACTTAAAGTTTATATGGGTATCTTTGATCCAAAAAAGAGTTTTCTTGCAAGTAACTCATATTCGATTGTAGATAACCTATTAAATTGTATAAGCACAAAATATCCGTCAACAAATAAGCCATTAACTTACGTGAAAATAAATACTTATTTTCATAAAACGTTATAAAGCAAATGTATAAGAGAATGTGATATGAAAGAATCAAATACACCAAAAATTGACCAACTTTCTGAGGAAGCATACGTGGATCCTATAGGTAAAACCCTTACCTCTTCTTTAGGTGTTCCCGTAGCTGATAATCAAAATAGTCTAAAAATTAATGAGAAAGGCCCTACTCTTCTCGAGGACTTTCTTCTAAGGGATAAACTTATTCATTTTGATCGTGAGCGTATTCCAGAACGTGTTGTACATGCTCGAGGGGTCGGTGCTCATGGTTACTTTCAAGCTTATACCGGTAATGAAAAATGGACTAAAGCTAAGTTCCTAACGGACACAAATAATCGGACTCCTATCTTTGTCCGTATTTCTACAGTTCAAGGTGGGCGAGGTTCGGCTGATGTCGTTCGAGATGTACGAGGTTTTTCTATAAAATTTTATACTGAAGAAGGAAATTATGATTTGGTGGGGAATAATATCCCTGTCTTCTTCATTCAGGATGCTATTAAATTTCCGGACTTTGTTCATGCAGTAAAACCAGAAGATGCCAATGAAGTTCCAACTGGTCAATCTGCCCATGATACTTTCTGGGATTTTATTTCTTTAAACACCGAAGCATCACATATGACTACTTGGATAATGTCTGATAGAGCAATTCCAAGAAATCTACGCTCTATACAAGGTTTTGGTGTTCATACATTTAGATTGATTAATAAGAATAATGAAGCATTCTTAGTGAAATTCCATTGGACTCCAAAGCAAGGGGTAGCTCAAGTCGTCTGGGATGAAGCCTTAAAAATTAATGGCAAAGATCCCGATTTTCACAGACGTGATCTGTGGGATGCTATTGAGCGTGGCAATTACCCGGAATGGGAATTAGGCGCACAAATTTTCTCTGAAGAAGATGCAAAACAATGGGACTTTGATGTCTTAGATGCTACAAAATTAATCCCAGAAGAACTTGTACCAGTCACTCCACTAGGTAAATTTGTTTTAAACAAAAATACAGATGATTTTTTCGCAGAAACAGAACAAGTTGCTTTTAGTCCTGCAAATATTGTCTCAGGTATAGATTTTAGTAACGATCCCCTTTTACAAGGACGGCTGTTTAGCTATACGGATACTCACTTACACAGACTAGGTACGGTAAATTTTAATCAAATTCCAATTAACAAACCCGTTTGTCCTTTTCATACGAATAGACGAGGTGGTTATGCTAATCACGAAGTTTATAAAGGAAAGGCAAATTATGAACCTAATTCTGTTGATGAAAATTGGCCAAGAGAATCACCGAATGACAGTGGTGCCTTCAAGACACATACTGAAGAAGTACAAGGCAGCAAACTAAGAGTTCGACCAGAAAGTTTCGCTGATCATTTCTCGCAAGCCACAATGCACTACCATAGTTTGGAAAAACATGAACAACAGCATATTAAGGATGCATATTCTTTTGAATTATCTAAGGTTAAATCGGAAGATATCCGCAGACGTGTAGTTTACGCTGTCTTAGCTAATATTGACTTGGACTTAGCTGAATATGTTGCGAAAGAGTTAGGTATTAAAACTCCCCCTAAACAGCAAGATAGTCTGCACCAACCCGTAATTGCATCTTCGAAAAGATTAAGTACCTCATCTTTTCCTGCATCTGATATTAAACAGCGAAAAATTGCCTTGCTCGTTCATAACGGTGTAAATGCGTCATCAATAGATGATATTAAAATATGGGCTGAAGCAGAAAAAGCTATTGTGGAAACTTTAGCACCGAACGCAGCCCCTGTTAAATCTAGTGATGGCAATGAAATACCAGTAGATGGAAGACAAAATGGCGAGCCTTCAGTGACTTATGATGCCGTAATCGTGATTGATGGGAATAATTTAGAAGTATTTAAGGCTGATGGAGTTTCTAAACATTATGTATTAGAGACATATAAACATCTCAAGCCCATTGTTTTCCTGGGTGATAAATGCGCTTTAATAGATGAGTTTCAGCTCACTAAGGATGCAGCTCTATTCTCTACTCAAAATTTTAAAGAGATCCAAGATCAATTCAAACAAGCTATTCAAAATCACCGTTTGTGGGATAGAGAAAAAGTTGTCGCAGCTATTCCAGCATGAATTTATTTGAGATTAAAAGTAGTGTAAGCATTTGATTTCAAAAAGCCCTGGACGAGGGCTTTTTGATCTACTTTTGCTCTTTAAGTGGATTCTCAGGCTCTTCATTTGGTTTTTTCTGAGGATCTGGATTCTGATAGGTTTTCTGATCACCCTTGTCATCGTTTGATTCTTTTTGAGGTTTTGATTCTGGATTTTGCTTATTAAGCATGTCGGTTCCATCACGTGAAATACTATAATAATAGATATGACATCAGGCTCTATCTATCAATAATAGATATGTTACGCAATCCTACCTTTATAGTAATTAGCACTTTAAGTTTATTATGAATTAATTAAGCTGTTCTTCAGTGACCACATCAAATAGATACCTCTAAAAACTTCTTCATTTTCCTCTGTATTTTTCAATAAGAAAATAATTTTGAAACTTCCGCTACTATATTGTTTTAACGATTTTTTTTAAAAGTAATTTTTATTTCTATTTGGGCTATTATTTGATCGACGATCATAAAGAATAAACAGGGATAAGTCTATGTGCGCAAATTTCGAAGCGATCAGAAAGAATCGTGCATTTCTCCTAGATCTCCCTGAGCCTGATCAGTTGGAGTTCCCTGAAGACATTTTCCCGAACTATCCTTCACCTTTGATCTTTTCCAATGACGGCAAGATCGAATGGAGATCAGTTAATTTTGGAATGATTCCCAAATGGGCCAAGGAAAAGAATTTCGGCAAGTACACATACAATGCCCGGACTGAGACGGTCGCTGAGAAACCCAGTTTTAGGGAAGCTTGGCATAAGTCTCAGTTTGGCTTGATTCCAGTCGAAACCATCTTTGAACCTAAATATATTGACGGGAAATCTCACTGGTATGGGATTGCTCGTGAAGATGGCATGCCCTTTACAGTGGCGGCCATATACGAGAATGCTGTCATCAATGGAGAGCAAATCCGATCGATGAGTATGCTCACTATCAATGCTGATAAACACCCTTTCATGAAGCAATTCCATAAGCCTAAAGATGAGAAGCGTTCGATCATCGTAATCCCTGATGAATACCGCAAAGAATGGCTGAATTGCAGCTTTAAAGAGGCGCATGAATTCTTCTTTGAAATGCAGGATGAGTACATCTCCTTCCCTAAATCCCGCTTATCCGAAAATGGTGCTCAACCTAATTTAATTTGAAGGTGCATTGATTATCCACAGCTTTTAAATTTGAAATTTAATTTGCCACCGACTATCCTAAAAAAAGAGTTCAGTTCCAAACACGCCTCGTAGCGTAGGAGTCAAACATGTCAAAGAAACTACCGATCTATTTCTCGGATGACGTCTGGTCATTCCTTCAAACACTTATGGGCCCAGATGGCGCTCCAAGTCCTACAGTCAATACTGTATTTGAAAAAATACAAAAAGAGCATGAGCTAGGTTCTAAGTTTGATCTTAAAGAAATTTCAGTCAAAACCCGCCTCGAAATTCCGTCTGCACTTGAACGTTTTTCTGCTGGTCCTGCTTTTGGTACCAAAGACCATATCGATAAGTCGATCGACTTAAATGACTTCCTTATTTTTAACCCAATATCGACGTTCATGGGGCGGGTCGATAGTGAGTCTATGCTTTACGCTGGCTTTGAAATTGATGACCCTTTCTTGGTCGATAAGAGCATTACAGCACAGCATAGAGATATCGTTTTAGCCCTCATCGATGAGCGTGAAATAACACTTAAGCGGTTAATGATGACCGCTAAGATGTCAAAACAAGAAATCAAAGAAATGTTTGGGGATGAAGACTATGAACTTCCCCCTATTTGGCTAAGAGCTGAAAACCCAGCTTACGAGCATATAATTCCGAAAGACAGTCAGTCTATCTCCATCCAAGGGGTTGTGACCTTCAACCTCAAGCAATTTTATAGACGCTCTACCAGCAAATAAGAAGTATAAAAAATGAAAGCTGAAAATCGTATATTCGCGTTAGTTGACGTGAATAACTGCTACGTCAGTTGTGAGCGTATTTTTAATCCGTCCCTTAATAATCGTCCGGTCATTGTTCTCTCGAGTAATGATGGTTGTGCCGTGGCACGCTCCCAAGAAGCCAAAGATATTGGCATTAAAATGGGTGTGCCAGTATTCCAAATTCAAGACATCATCAAGAAGCATGATGTTCAGGTGTTCTCCAGCAACTTTGCCCTTTATGGAGCCATGTCTCGTCGTTTTATGACTTTACTGGGGATGTATGTTGCACCAGGAGAACAAGAGATTTATTCAGTTGATGAATGCTTCTTGGATCTCACCAGCTATGAGCATTTATTTGATTTAACCGACTATGCCCAAGACATTCGTAAAACTGCTTGGCAGTGGCTCACTTTACCCTGCTGTGTGGGCATTGGACGCTCAAAAACTGAAGCAAAAATTGCCAACCATCTAGCCAAGAAGAATAAGTTTTTTAATGGGGTATGCAATCTAGTCGATATGGATCCTTGCTCTACTGAGGCCATGCTTGCACAGATCGACGTTGGCGAGGTTTGGGGTGTTGGGCGTCAGAACTGTAAAAAGCTTAATGCAATGAATATCCGTACAGTTTTGGATTTAGTTCAAGCGCACCCGGCAGAAATTAAAATGCAGTTCAGCATTATCATGGAAAAGACCGTACGCGAATTGAATGGGATCTCATGCATCGATATAGAGAGCGATTCACCTGCTAAAAAGCAAATCATCAGCAGCCAATCTTATGGCCAACCCATTTACGACATTGAAAACATCAAATCTTCAGTGCGCTTATACGTGCAGAGAGCTGTCTCAAGACTTCGTGATGATATGTCCTTATGCAAGATGATTGGGGTGTTTATTCAGACAGGTCGCTTTGATAAATGTGCAAAATACACACCTTACGTGATTATGCAGCTGCCCGAGCACTCCGACGATGTTTTAGAGATTACCCGTATAGCCATGCGGGCCATTGATGAAATATTCAAACCCGGCTTTAAGTATAAAAAGGCGGGAATCATCCTGATGGAGATTGTCCCGAAAGCAAAATTCTCCCCTGACCTATTTACCGATTATTCGCTACAGATTAAGCGAGCCAAGCTCTCCGACGCCTTAAATCACATCACCCACAAGTATGGCAAGAACACGCTGTCCTTGGGTTTATGCGGGCGCAAAGATGAGCACTGGCAAATGAATCAAGAACGCAAATCCCCGAACTACTTAACCGAATGGAATGAACTCGTTAGAGTGAGATAAGACAATGCATATTTATAAACTTTCAAATGAACAATTGGCGCAGATTTTAATTCCAAAGCGTTTTGTACCGCCTACACCTGAAGAATTCAAAGACAAGAATATGGTCTATGTTTTTGACAGTGAGGATAAGTTTGAGCTGACTTATGATGAACTGGTGGAAATTATTGGTAAGGCGAGACAGGCTGGACCTAGAATGATTCCAGTGTTGGGAACGGTGAACTAAATCGATCTGGCGTTAAGCGGTTTTTAAAGATATTGAAAAATTAGGATACATCGGGAATGAGAGATGAATTAAAAGAAATTTTTATTCGTGGATGCAACGAGAAAATTGAGAAGAAAGGGGAAAATGTTGGTCTATCATTTTACGCTTTCTTCAAGAACAAAAACGATAACCCAGAACTATTGATGGAGGCTGCTCAGTGGTGGATTATGAAACACAAATTAGATCACTTCGAGAAAGCAGTTAAAGTTAGGCAACTTGTTTTAGGTGAGTCAAAGTAACAAAAAACCATGATAGAGCGCTTAACTCTATCATGATTTGATTTATGATATTGATTATTATAATAAAAGTTATAAATAAAGTACAATATTAAAATCTTAATCTTTAGCTAACATAATCTTCAGTTGATATAACTTGAGCATATGCAAATTCAAAAGCAGCCATTAATGTTGCATGGACATGACCAGCAGATACTTTGATGCCATTAAATTCTTGGTCTAGCGTTGCACAAGCATCATGAATAACTTTTACCTTGTAACGGCTTTGTTGCACAAATATTCAAAAGCTAAACTTCTTCCAAGTTATCTAAATTTAAGTGGCAACTTGGGTGTGAGGTCGGTCTAAATCTGTAAATTTATTTAATACGGCCACACGTGCATGAATCTCATTGACTTGGCTTTGAAAGTTTCTCGCACGGAGTTTATCGCCTAATAATTTGATGTAATGCATCTTGTTTTCTATCAGACTTCTGCGATGATAGCCTGACCAATTTTTCCATATTGTTCTTCCTAAACGTTTAACTGTTCGAAGTAATTCATTTCGCTCTAGCGAGCTGGTCTTTGTATCTTTCCAAGGTTTCGCATTTTTTCTTGGCGGAATCACCGCATGTGCTTGCCGATCTGCAATTACTTGATGGCATTGCTTGGTGTCATAAGCCCCATCAGTATAGACAGAGTCAATCTGCTCATCTTGTGGAATCTGATCGAGTAAATCACCAAGCACTTGTAAATCACTCACATTATTTGTAGTGAGTTGAATAGAGCGTATTTGAAGGGTTTCAGCATCTATACCAATATGAAGTTTACGCCATTGGCGACGATATTCAGGTTGGTGTTTCTTACGTTTCCATTCACCTTCGCCTAGAAACTTTAAGCCAGTAGAATCGACGAGTAGCTGGAGACCATTACTGCTTTTTTGATAGTTAATTGCAATATCAATATGCTTTTGTCTTCTGCAGATGGTGGAATAGTCTGGTGCTGTCCAATCTAATCTACAAAGATGAATGAGACTTTGCACAAAGCCAGTGACCATGCGTAAAGAAAGATGAAATAAGGATTTGATCATTAAACAGCATTGGATGGCTGTATTTGAATAAGTTTGATTTCGACCATGTTTACCTTTGGGTTGAGCGTACCATTGAGTCTTGGGATCAAACCAAATTGAGAGATTTCCTCGATTTATTAATGCACTGTTATAAGAAGACCAATTGGTTGTACGATAGATTTTAGGGGTGGGCTTATTAATTTGAGAATTATATTGTGGAATAAGCCTATAGAGATAGGTTTGTGCAACAAAGCCGTTAATATCTATAAAAAATTGATATTAATTAAAATAAATGATCTTTAAAATAAAGAGAAAAAGATTAAGTAAAAATTTATATAAATTTTCTCAACTGCCATTCACGTTTAATTAAGCCTAGAGTTTTCTTTCGATCAAGAATTTCATCTTCAGAATAGGGTAGATGTTTTAATAACTCATCTATACTTTGCAAACTATTTTCAATCAGGTAAATATCTTGTTCTGTAGTCCAGGTGGACTTTTGAACTACTTTACATTTAGGAGGTCTTTTCATGATAGGTATTTTATACGTTTCACAAGTAAGCTCAACCCACCAAAAATATTCTTTAGCAGGTTTTTATAGACTTAGTTACGCAAATTTATCTATTTGATATATTTAACTTTAAGGCAGATTTGACACACTTCAAGCTCACCATCTTTAAAATATTGGACTTCCGTCTTACTATGTAGACCAAATAAGCACTTCAATAATTTGATCACTCAACACCTCTCAATTGATATCATCTAAATTTAATAATACCAATAAATTAACACAAAATAAAAGCGCACGATTAAAAGACCTTGTCTTTATTGGTCTCTATCCTTAGAGTGTGGAGTTGTTGTTTTATCCTGATCATAAGTGTCAGTATCTCTCTACTGACAGGCAGATAAACCGAGTATAAATACTAGACTAACTGTTGCAAAAATTTTCATAAATTTCACCAAATTAATTACGACAAATTAATAGATTTGTAAACCCAATTAATAAATTTGTCTTTTTCATTAAAATGAGGGACATTCAATAAATTTATCAATGATACATCACCAAAATTTCCAGATATCTTATTTGAAGATAAAACATTAAAGTCAATTTTTTCACCAACATGTATTTCTCGAAATAAATACAATACTTTGAGGTGAAGAGACTGCTTGTTAAATCCTACTCTTTCGATCAAAAAATCATAAATCTGGCTAAGCACATGTAATTCAAATTTATTATTCATAGACCCATATTCTCATATTTACTTTAACGTTTAATATAATTTAAATTAATATTGTTTTGAAAAACTAATAAAAACAGGTTCACTCAAATAAAAACAATTAAGTGATTTTTATTATAACTCACATATATTCTTACAAAACACTCAAAATATTATTCAATCTCCTCGTTCTATGTTTTTTGTGGATTCTAAAAAGTAGTTTTTAATTTCCTGTCCATAATCCACATCGGTAGCTAGATTTCCAGCAGATATAACTGATCTGGATTTCACACTTTGTATCATAATAGTAGATAAAGGTAATTGCTCTTCTTTATTCTCATCAATAGTTATTTGCTGAATAAAACCAGCCAACCATAATAAAAATTCACCACCATTATCGATCCGAGGGATCAAGCTCAAATCTACTGTTGACACGTCAGCAATATGATTTTCATCATCAAAAATTGAATTACATACTTCTTGATTAAATTTTAGGTGAGACGTCTTTAATTGTTTTCTAACATGTAAAATAATTAATGTAAAAAAAATCTTTCGATCACACTCACCCTCACCCTCTTTTTTAATACTCTCGATGACGTTTTCAGCCAATGTAAGATATTGTGGCATAATGTACTTCCTTACTTCATATGCTCCTAATGTAATCAATTGTATACTTACACAAAGTAAACCATAGAGGGTATGCGTTATATAGAAGAACAATCAAGTAAAGATTGTAAGTAGAAAATTACACAAAATGCTACGTAATCCTCAAAATTAGTTAAATACGTGTTAAATTCCATACTATAATTAAAATTATGAAATTATTCAAAAAAAACCTCCCTAAGGAGGTGGAGCTTTTCGTGAGAAAAGTAGCGGTTCATGTAACATTTATTATTATAATCCAACACCAATTTAGAATACTTGATTAATGATTAGTTTGAAGGACACAATCATTAAAATCTAAATTGCTATCAGTAAATTCAATATGGAGAAATAACGTATATTTTTCAGTAATTATATGTTAATTATTGTAAGAATCTTATCCTTATTAATTAAATGTAGCCCTTATGCGATAAGACTTCCAGTTATTTATTTTACTTACAATGAATTATCTAGTTACAAGCTGAATATTAATTTTATACCTGTTATTCATTTTTCATTAAACGAAAAACTGCCCAACATAGAGGTATTGGGTATATAAATTAACCCGAATCCTGTTTAAGCCAATGATTCGATTACTCGAATGGTTGGCTTATTTCGGTGGCTCAATTGATATGCGCACAATGAAGCATAAATCCCTCCTAGAAATCCACAAGCACTACGTGCTCTACTCGTCACTAAATTGTAGTGTCCTTTCAATAAGCTGAATAACGTTTCTATTTTATTGCCCTGCTTTAAGTGATATTCATCTGATACAGATAATTTAATAGACGTCATGTTCTTTCCATGATAGGTAATTAAATCAATACCTTGTTCTTTTAATCTTCTTTTTAATTATTGACTGATGTAGCCACGGCCGGCATAGAGTTTCGCCTGTAAACATTCAGCTAATTGTTCAACCATTTTAATGTCAGCAACATGCCCATTGGATAAGCCTGAGCTAACGATCTCTCCGAATTGATTCATCACGATATGTACTTTAAAGCCATAAAACCACCCCATTGAACTTTTACCTCGAGATGCGATCTTGGCTAATGATTTATGACGCTGAATATGCTGATTTTTACAGGCAGGTAGAGTCGTTGAATCAATCCATAAATATTGGCTATGTTGAGCTTTCATTACAACTACATGTAAAGCATGTAGTGCTAATTGATGCATATTAATCAGGTGAATCATGCGTTGATAACAAGGTAAGCTCTTAAATAAATGACTTTTATGCTGTTTCAGCCATGAAAAAAATGCTTTGAAATTATTGAAGTGAGAACACTTATACCAAATGGCGATAAAGAGGATTTCAGAGATACTCAATTGCACTTTTCGGATTCTTAAGCAGTGATTGTTTTGCTTGAGAAATTTCCAATAAGTTGCTTCAAATTTAAGAAAGAAATCATCAATTACACAGAATAATTCGGTACTATTGAACATCAGAACTAGAGTTGTGAGTTTTGTGTGGTAACTCAACTGATGGCTCTAGTCCTTCTGTTTTTCAAGTCCATTTCTTATCCACTATTCGGGTTAATTAGAGTTCTTAAAAATTTTTATCCATCTTTAGGTGTAGTACCCTACCTTTACAAAAAATTGGACTGTAAAAAAGATAATACGCTCATATATTGTACCTTCGAAAATGCAAATTAAAATTTAGCGATAAGTGCTTGAACTTACCTTGATTTAGTAAATTAAAAAACTTAGACCGTTCATATCTTAAAGAACTATTCATTTTATCTGTTAGTGTACTTATTCAGTTTTCAATAAAATATATACTTCTTTATGCTCAATTATAAATATTTCATACGATAGTGCAGTGAATCTAGTATAAATGGAACCCCTTTTTTCACATTACACCAAATATTGCAATAAACCTGAACATAAAGAAGTGTAGCAACTTGCTACACTTTCAAATAACATTTTTACCAAAGATTTCATTTAAACGTTCTTTGATACTTTCAACAAATATACGATCTGTTTTAAGCTTATGTTTCATCTTTCGCTTGAAATCAGCCAAGCTCATACCAACTTCCGCAAAATCCATTTGAAATAATGAATCATTTATTACAACATTTGCTTGAGAGTCCGTTAAACAGCCTATAGCTTTGAACCATTTTTTTAATTGCATACAGTTAGCATCATCATTTGAGATATACCAGGAACGAACCGTAGTATCAAACTTAGCACCTAATTCTTTAACTTCTGCATTATCTTCGAAAGGTACATCTAAATAAATTTTAAGCTTTTCTGTCTTCTTATCTTCAATTTCACTCTTATCAAAACCTCTATGATGCAGTTTAAATTTAACACCTACAATTGGTCGTCCTTTTTTTACTGTTTCATATTCCAACTGTAGGTCAGTATTTTCATTAATTTCTGCAACAATTTTATCTAATACATATCTTCTGAAGTCTACCCAGCGATCATACTTAGTTTCATTAATATCAATAAGTGCCTTAAGATTTTCTAAGAGGAGTGGCACTTCGTATGTTTCCTGAGTATTAAATTTAAATTCGTTTTTAATAAAGTAAGTATAAAGACTCATGCTAGCAACAGAATCAAGTGCAAACAAATGCTTCAACTGATATGTTGTAAAGTTTCCTCCAGCCAGTTGGGTAAAGTATGGAAGCACCTCACTTGTGAATCGAATCTGAAGTGCATTCTTAGAATCATCCTCCCATCGAAGTTCGCGTATTATTGGAACAACGGAATGCACTTTTTTTGTTTTTTTTCGCCCATCATCAACGGGCTCCTCAATAACGAAGTGCGCTACTCTTGAGGATAATTCTTTATAAATACGGTCAATTGCGACATTTATAGAATTCCGCTTACTCAAACCTAATAGATCTGCTAAATCATCTTTATATAAATAGATATATGTTTGTTCAGTGATTTCTTTATCCGCATTATTTTTTTCCCCATAATTTGCAACAGCCATTGCATAAAGCAATGCTTTGTATTCATTTGCTGAAAGCTCAATAGGCCTTATCAAGCGATTACTTGTGCTTACAACACCGTTTTGACGAATATTGCCTATGCAATATGGGATTGAATCCAATTGTTCATTGATTTGATGTACTTCAGTCATAGAGCATATTCGCTATCAAAATAGCGGTTTTAATGTGTATGGGTAATTTTATATACAAAAGTGGAAAAATTTTCAACACTTTCACCTTAAAACTTTAAAGTGGAATAATCGTCACCATAAAGTGGAAAATATATATACCATTCCACCATAATGTCATTTTATTATACTGATAGTGACAAACATTCCACTTTTAATAGATTTAGGATTTCAAATTAGGTAAAGTTTAATCACTAGGATTGCTAGATGATTTTTTATTATTCACTTAAAGTTCGATAGTATGACAAGTTTTCCACCTTTAAATATGTTAGAAATTTAGTATTGATAATAAACTTAATTGTTTAGCTTAAATTTTAGACAAGGTTATAAGCATAGATGATAAGTTTTCCACGTTTTTCCCTAATAGCCAATAAAACTGAATCTTACAATTAAATAACACTTCTTTTTACCCACAGATAAATATTACAAAGTGACAAATATTCCACTATAAAGACTGAATTTTAAAAAATATCCATAAAATAAAATATTGAATTACTGTAAGTTAATATGAAAATTATGCAAATTAATAAAAATATGTGACAAGTATTCCACTGTGGTGACATACACCGCACTTTTAGGTGATTTTGTTTCCACTTATTAGTGACAAGTATTCCACTTATCAATGACTAATACTCCACTTATTAGTGACATGTATTCCACTTATCAATGACAAAACCTCCACCTTTACAGATATAACCAATTGAAATATAATAATAAAAAATACTCTAATTATAAATTAACTTAATTATAAATTAACTTTAATTATTAATAAGCTAGCTATGTAAAATTTTAAATTTAAAAATTGTATTGCATACATACAATCAAATTTTATAAATTCAAAAGGTATAGTAACTTAGGGCAAAGTTATTTATATTAGTTAGTTATTGAAATATAGAATGACTTGACAAGTATGTCTGCAAAAATTATTGCTGTTGCAAATCACAAAGGCGGCTGTGGTAAAACAACAACAGTTGTTCATTTAGCTTCTGAACTGGCAAACTTTGGTAAAAAAGTATTAGTTATAGATCTAGATCCTCAAGCTAATGCTAGTTTGCATATAGGATTACGTCATCCAAGTGAAGTTGGTGTTACAACTGCGGAACTATTAATAGGTGATGTTTCATTACTTACCGATGCCCTTGAAGAAGATACAAATTTTGAAAATGTATCACTTATTTATGGTTCACTTAATTTAGGTAAAACGGAAGATCAACTTAAAGAAGATGCGCCAAGACCTTCAGAAGAATTAGCAACTAAACTTGAGTTTTTAAAAGATCTTTATGATTTTATCTTAATTGATTGTCCTCCAAGTTTAAAACTTTTGACTAGTAATGCTTTGGCATCATCTACTCATGTAGTTATTCCAATTGAATCTGGATCACAGTATGGATTATACGGTGTTACCGACCTGTTAAATCATTTGGAAAAAATCAAACGCATTAATCCTGAACTTAAACTTTTAGGAGCTTTACTAATTAAACATGATGAACGCCAAAATGTTTGTAAGTTGATCCGTGATGAAGCATATAAACAAGTAGGTCATATACTGGAAACAACAATTCCACAAAGCACAAAAGTGAATCAAGCAGCTATTATGCAACAATCACTTCTAAAACTAGATAAAAGCGGGAAAGTTCGCAAAGCTTTCGAACGTTTAGCAGAAGAAATATTAAAAAAAGTTAACTGATTGGGATATTTATGGCCACTGCAAAAGAACTTTTAGCTCAAAAGCTAAAACAAAATACTCAAAAACATCAGCTAGCTCAAAAAGATAATATTAAAGAGTTGAAGGAATTCAGAAGAAATGTCCCTATAGAAGACATTTCACGGAGTCCGTACCAGCCACGAAAAAAATTTGATCCGCAGGAGATTAAAGAACTATCTGAGTCTATTGATGAAGTTGGATTACTCCAGCCTATTACAGTCAGAAAGCTTGAAAATTTAAAATTTGAACTGATTGCTGGTGAACGTCGATTACGCGCTCATGAACTTTTGAAAAAATCGACAATTGAAGCGATTATCATAGATGCTAATGACGAAGAAGCATCTTTGCTAACATTAGCAGAAAATTTAAAACGCCAAGATTTAACCGATTTTGAAATTTATATCGGACTGAATGGCTTGGATGAGAGTTTAAAAAAGAATAAGCAACGTTTAGCCAAATCTTTAGGCCTAAATCGTGAAGATATGTATAAATATTTGGCATTTGAAAAATTGCCTGAGGTAGTTCTGGGGGATTTAGCTCAAGATCCGCAACTGCTTGGTCGAACTGCAGCTACAGCGTTTAAAAAATTTTTATCTGATCATGCAGACTTAAAAGAATTGGCAGAAGAAGCTTTAATTAATGCTTGGAATAAAGTTAAGCTTGGGAAGCTTGAACAAACGAAAGCCGTATCTCATGCAGAAAAAATACTTACACAGGGTAATCAAGAAACAGCATCAACATCGGTGGTAAAAAAAATTGAGTACGCTGGAAAAGTCGCTGGTAATATCAAGTTCAATGATAAGCAGTTAAAGGTTTCTCTAAATATTTCGAGTATTGACAATGCTAGTCTAGATAAACTTGAAATTTTATTGAAAGAGCTGGTAGAGAGAAATGAAAAAGTGTAGCAATTTGCTACACTTTTTCATCAATACGATAATTCGGGTTACTCTATCTAAATAAACTTGAGTGGAAGGACTGGTTCATTCTGTAAGTTTATTAAGAAGGGATATATGAGTATGCACTTGATTGACTCGATTCCAAATGTTCTTTGTTTTAACTTTATCACAAATGATTTAATTCTATGACACTTAGCTTTAATCCTCTTGAGATGGTGATAGAGTGAATATTTTATAAATAGATCTTCCCAAGAATTTTTTATGAATTTCATGTGATTCATTTCTTTTGATTTTGAAAGCTTTTAATTTCACATTATTATGATTAAAGAGTGTTGTTTCAAATCCCCTATAACTTGGAGATGATATTTAGATTGGTACTTTTTAGTTATAATTTGCATTTATTAAGACACCTTAAACATTGAGTACTAGTGCTTTATATTCATTAGTAGGCGAAGGCTATCACCATTTTCTAGGTGAGAATTCGAAGATTAGTATGTTTTCTCCATCATCAAGTTATAGTGTGTCGAGTGTGGTACAATTAATCTATAAGAATGGATCATGATTTCGGTAATATTTATAACTACCCAAGAAGAAATGAAAAAAATATATGAATATCAAAAGCATTTAATGGATTGTATTAATTTTGGGTTTATCGCTGAAGTCAGCAACTCAACTAAATTCATTTAATCGAATAATGTGAATTTTATCGTATTTCGAAATTGACTAAAGCGCTGGATAAATCTAATATGAGCTCGCTGGCCTACATTGCCAGTGGGTTTTAGCAGACCCTGTAAACAAAGAAGGAATATAAAGTTTGACTTTATATTCTGCTGTACCCACTCGTCCCCCTTTTCTCTATGGTAGGGCGGAAGGGGGACGTCTTTGTACGTGCTGGTTTCTTTGTTTACCAGTCTGCTAACCCTCTTTCGTTCTGCCACCATTATTTAGCAGTAACTGGCAGAATTTCTTGTTCTAAACAAAGGAATTTCTTATGTCATTTCTATTTATTCTTCCCTGTACCTCCGCACTCGTTCAACCTTGTTGTGTCCTTCAACAGGGCATACAGCACTGATTTTAATTTTTAAGCTGTATTAATAAAACATTTTTACACGAACAATCTCTAAGGTGGATGGCTCAATCACGCCTATAAAAAATACTTATTTTTATATCCCCTTGTGATTGTCAATTGCATTGAACATGCGGGGAACAATGATGTCTGAATTCACTCAACCAAAAATCATTTCAATCGAAAATCGCCCACAAAAATCCAAGGTCTTTGTAAAGTGCATCGTGGTGCCGATCGTCATTTTTTTAATTATTGCTAAAGTCTTTTCCTTTGGCTGGTTTGGCTACCTATTCTTTGGCATCTGGCTGTTATGGTTTGTGATCACCTATTACTTCTATACATATGGCAATACCTACTTTGCAGGTATGACGGAGCAACTGACCCGTCAAGGTGAACAGTTTAATTATCACAATCGTGGGGTCTGGATTAACAGTCAGCATAAAACCATCATCCTGTTTGATGAACCCGAACAGCGTTTAGTGAAATACCCATTTGATTATATTACTTCGGTCGGTCACTTCAACTTAGTTGAAGACAAAGTGTCTTATACAAGCACAATTACTAGCAATCCGATGACGGGAACGCATATCCGCTATCACGAACATCGCAGCCCAGTCAAAAGAGAATACCAAGTCAATATTGGAACACGCGATCAATTCAAACCGCATTACCGCCTCAAAGTGTTGTTTCCTTGGCGTAGCCCCAAAATGGCCAGTGAAATCCGCCAACTACTATCAGCTGATCATTACCAATAATAACCAAGAATAAGAGAGGGTAATAAAATGATGAAACATTCAAAATCGGGGATGCAATCCATTAGAACCAGCACCTTAATGCTGGCCATCAGTATGGCGATGGCCGGATGTGGCGGTGGTGGTGGCGGTTCAAGTTCTAGTGGAAGTGCTAGTGGAGCAGAGGACTCAAATAATGGCGGTACTTCACCTCAGCCTGTCACGTGTTCTGAAACGCAATATCTCCAAGAAGGGATCTGTAAAAACAAGACAGCACAAAGCTTTGAACCTTTACAGCTCCAGCGCTTTCTCAAAGGTCAGGCCTATCAGTTAAACCTGAAGACGGATCAAGATCTGACCCTCAGTTTTAGCAGTGAGAGTCCCAATATTTGTGACTTCGAACTAGGCGAGCTCAAAGCCCTTGGTGTGGGCAAATGTACTTTAACACTGACACAGGCAGGAATATCACAGCTTCTGCCTGTGAATAGCACAATGATGGTGGATGTCATTGAGGCGCAAGCAGAGGAGCATAAAGATCTGAATGCCTGTCATGCAGGAAGACCCAGTGAGGCGGAGCGTCAGCTGTTTATCAATACATTGAATGAGATTCGTGCCTTACATAATCTGCCGAAAGTTCGCTATGACCAGGCTTATGAAGACCAAATGATGCAAGCCTCTATGTTACTGGCGGTGAATGAAAAGACCTCACATTATCCAGATGGAACATGGCGTTGTTTTAGTGATATTGGCTATCAAGGGGCTTCAACATCGAACTTGAACTTTGTTCAAGCCTATCAACCTTTAGCCAGCTACGGTGCTGATACCCATGTGATCAATTGGTTGATTGAAAAAAACTCGGCCAGCATTGGACATCGACGTCATATCTTGAGTCCCTTCCTGACTAAAACCGCCTATGGTGAAGTCTCCAATACCGAGGCTAAAAGCGTAGCGACCATCTTAGGGGCTGCCATGAAGGTGGTCTATCCCTATGCATCACAAACCCTAGGCACTACGATGCCGAAAGGGGTGATTGCCTATCCGTATCATGTGTATCCGAAGAAATTCTTTGCAAAAACTGAACCTTTATCCTTGTCGATTTTAGTCAATACTCAAAATGCCTATGCCAACAATACGGTGGATTTTTCACAGGCGAAGCTCATAGTGACTAGACGAGACAATCAGCACATCCAAACGATCAGCAACATCCAGTATGACAATATCAGCTATGGTTTAGTGGCCAATAACCTGCAATTTCATTTTAACGCAATGCAATACAACGTGATCTATGACGTTCAGGTGCAAAACGTATTGGTGGATGGAAAAGCTGAGGATTATGCCTACTGGTTTAAAGTCGATGATCAGTCTGATGAACAGCACTTATCAGGAGAAAAACGCTCAGCAGGAGAATCCTCCAATGGCATTTAAGCTGAGACCATTTTTACTTGCTAATGCTTCACTGTTGGTTTTACAGACTGCAGTGGCACAGCCAGTGACTTTAGAGCAAGGCTTAAACTGTTTGGATTGGGCCAAGCAAGAACAGTCGTTTAGCAATCAATTGGCCACAGGAGAATGGACGCATACCGCAGCCTCTAAGCGAACAACGCTGCAACAACAATTTAAGCAGCAATACACCCAGCAAAAATCAAGCGTGGTAGATGATCCAGACGATGAAAACTACTGTGAGGATTGTCCTGAAATAGAAGTCTATTTGCCCAAAGATAAACGCAATCCGATTCAACGCATCGAGGCTTTGATGCAGGTCAGTGTAGCTGGGGCAAGTACCTCGATTTATCGCAATGATGACATGGCCCAAACCAAAGAAAAAATTGAAGCGGGTTTAAAGATTCAGTTCAGTCACTATAGCGGGCAGCAATTTAAACGCTTTAAACAGCAGTGGGATCAAGCCTCAGCACATGACAATGAGAAACGTACTAAGACCCATCAGGTCTTTCAACAGTATCCGCATTTAAAGGTGTTTAACGGGGAGGTCTTTCAAAATGGAAAGCGTTACAGCCCTAAACAGATTTACATCTATACCCAGCACTATAAACGGGATGTTTCTGATCTGACCGACATGATTGCCTATATCAGTCTGTATGACCATCCAATAGATCCATCACAGCACATATTACAGTGTGGCTTTATTGACAATATGTTTTAAACCGCTTCAACTGAATAAATAAAGAGTAGCATCATGAAAAAAATATTTTTAGCGGGCTTATGTCTCAGCCTTTCAACCTTAGCCTGTGCGGGCGCCAAAGAAAGCCTGATCGGAAAACGTTTGGTGATGGACATCCCTGAGGTTCAATGTGCCGGCTTGTCCTTCTCCAAAAATGGCAAAGATGCGGCGATGTATGCAGAACTGGGGCAGTGTCAGGATCCCCTACATCTTAGGGTCAGATGGTTGGATGACAAGACCTTTATCTTAATTGAAAAAGTACGCCTCAATGAGACCTCTCCACCCCGTAGCTTTTTATATAAAGTCAAAAGCGTCAATCAGGATTATGTACAGCTGACAGAGATCTGGACAGGGTGGGGAGACTCAAAAGACGATACGCTGGGTTATTATTTTAGATAACCAGATTGCAATAGTGATCAAGACGAGCCCTTGCTGAGGCAGGGGCCTTTAAAACAAGAAATGAATGATTCAATCAGTATTTATAGGAATTCGATCATGTTATGTCGTCCAGTATTTTATCCAGCAAAATTTGAACAAGAAGGGCAAGCGTACAACGTCTCTTTTCGGGATATTCCCGAGGCAATCACTTGTGGTGATGACTGGGACGATGCCTTACAAATGGCCAAAGATGCGCTGTTCACCAGTGTGGACTTTTATCGTGAAGAGGGTCGGACTTTACCTTCACCCAGTGAATGCCAAGAGGGTGAGATCCTGATTGCTTTGGATCTGGCACTGACATAAATCTCACAAGCATCAAAAAGTGAGGAGACCAATGTGAAAAGCAAAGAACACAAAGATTTAGAACAAGATAAAGACCTAGAACAACTCGCAGATATTTTATGTGATGTTTGTATGGAATCCACGAAACTGAACCATGCTGTCCTGTCTACCAATTGGGGTAAGGAATCCAAACATGATGGAGAACAGTATCAACTGTATTTATGTGAGGCATGTTTTTTCGCTACTGTCGCAACGTTAAAAAGAAAGCATCGGGTGAAGCAGATGTTTAATGAGGATTTTAACGAAGCTGAATTGGAACGATTTGGTCGGAAATAAAGATATCACGATGATGGATTGCGCCTATGGATGACAATATTAAAAGACTTTTAGTAGAAGCTGAATTGAAAAACTTAGCAGCGGGTTCCGTGTTTTCTATTCAAGAGTTTAGTGTTGCTCTTTCTAAGAAGCAGCTTTTAAGCTTTTTATCTCCCAATCTGGATCAAGGGGAGGTCAGTCAGGTTATCCCTAATATTTACTATAAAGTTAAATTCTCAAATCTTTTTAATCCGCCGAGAGCATTGCCGCCTGATATCTTTGAAGTATTGGCTGCGATGACCCGATTAACAGGCGAGATATTTCAATATGATGGTGGCTATTGTGCCAATCGTTTAGGGCTAAGTACTCAAGTCCCGCTATATCATGTCTTGCATACAAATGGCCGTTCAAGACGATTCAAACTGGCGGGTGTAGATGTGGTGCTGAATCACACAGATGATCAACGACTGCTTCAATACCCTTTGCAAAAGGTCGGTATGGCGATCTCAGCGCTGTATTATTTAGGACCAAATGTTGTGGATGATAAGATCATCAAAGCGATCAAAGATCAGTTGTCACTTGAGGAGTATGAAAAGTTACTTTCAGCGGATTTGCCGAAATAGCCTATTCCTGTGTAAGCCTACGAACTATTCCTATTTGCACCCTACCTGTCATTCTTGTTCCAAGTAGCCGATCAAGAATTAAATTACATAGTTAAATTGATATTGCATGCTTGAAATATGGTCAAATTATAGGGCAAATATGATGCAATTCTTACCATATAGTATGAGGTCTTAGATATGAAGGGATTAACTTTTATTGATGGTGCGACTGTTTCTACGACGGATGTTCGCAAATCTTGGAGTAAAATTGTTCAAGTTGTCAAAGATAGCCATAAACCTGTTTTTGTTTGTACGAACAATACGCCCGAAGCTGTTGTTCTAAGCTTTGAAGAATTTAAAAACATGCAGGAAATCGTTGAAGCTGCTCGACGTGAACAGCTAGGACAACAGATGGTTTGTGATCTGTTGGATATTGCTCAGTTAACTGGTCGGCCGATCAAACATATGCTTTTAAACAAAAAAGATGTGTTTGAAGAAGCAGAAGGGCAATAAGCATAGCTATTGGTGATATTTATGGGATTTTCGTAAGATTCCATTCAGATGCCCTTGAAGGGAAAGGGCGTTATACAGTTGGAATAACGATAAACACCACTTTTTTGGAAGAATTTTTAATTAATAAAAAAAATAATATGTTTAATATTAATAATTTGAGATTTATTTTTCAATTTATTTAAAGTTTTAGAAAATTAAATAAAAAAAATGGTATAAAAGTTTGTATATGATTTTAGATTTATTTGAGTATGATTTTTGATCAGCTTGCAACAAATACAACTGTGTTTCTTTATCAATTTATGTTTCCATTCGCTGCTAAAATTGACAAGTTGACTACTGTGAAAGCGCAGCTTAAGCGCTTAAAAAATCTTCAACCGCGAAATAGTAAAAGTAAGCAGTCCAGTTTCAAAAAACTCTACATAAAGATCTGGAAGCAAATTTTAGTTATTTTAAAAAATGAGCGAGAAGTACGTGCAAGTGTGAATTATGTCCCACAGCTACAGTTAATCCTAAGACTTGATACATTTATCGATCCACTATTCCATCAAGAAATTTTTGGTGACGACAAAATATTAAATGCTCATTTTTTTATAATTTTCTTTGATTTTCGTAATGAAGATATCAAAAAACAAGTCTTAGAAATTTTCAAATATCGATCATAATCTTTTCTTCAACACTTTGATGAAGCAGAAAATTTGAGCTGAGATTAATAAAACATGAAAGAAAACTTTTTAGAAGATTATTTGAAATTCCAGCAAACTGCTATGTTGAAAGAATTTGCTGGATTAAGTGAGGATGATTTAAAGCAAATTAATTTGCTTAAAAGTGGCGCAGCTAAGATCTATCAAAATATTGTTGAATCACGCCAAATTGGAGCCGATTATCTATATGCTGCATTCACATACTTCAGTGTTTACTTATCTTCAGAGCTTCGCGAAACACAATATCTTGTATTAAAAGTAAGTTATTTCTTTTACGCACATTATAAAGCCATGGCTCAGTTGTCTGGTTCTCACGCAAAGCAAAAAGAGATTTGTGATTTATTGCGGTATATTGCCAAACCCATTCTCGAGCAAGATCAAGATCAGCAATTAGTAGAAGAAAGTGAATTATTATTACAGTTGTATTTAAGTTTTATGCTCAATCAAGCAGATTTTGATAAAGATGTTTATCGTGCCTGGGGCAAGTACATTGAGAGTAGAAATTTTAAAGAGAAAAAAGTTTTAAAACATTTACGTGCACTGTCGATCATTTTGAAAAGACTCACACAGAAAAAAATTGTGCATAGACAACGTAAAAAGAAAAAGCATACGAAAGACTGGCCGTCTAAAAAACAACTCATCAGCTATCGCCGAAAGAAGAAAGGGCAACAAGTTTTAGTCGATTATCCAGCTGAAATTATAGCTACACAAGAAACTGTATTAGATGAAGAAGGAGATCTGGATGTATTAGACTCCAGCATTACAATACATACAACAGATCTAAGTACTGCGCGGTTTAATCAAGTACTTGATCAACATGTAGAGCATTTACTGCGACACCGCCAGCGTCGACTACAACCGTTTGTGACCAATGCTCATTATATGAGCGAAGATGTGATTCGGCATTTGGTTTATATTTTAAATCTTGAGTTGAATAATGGCCATTCGAATGAAGCAGCAATTGCTGCAGCGTGTTTACTAAGCCTCACCACAGGTCTTTCGCCAGTTGCACTACTTGATTATTCACAATTGATTGAAGAGGGTGTGCTTATTAAAAATAAGAATTCTAAGAAGCCAGAGTATCGTCTCAGGCTACACTTAGATATCACCAAACAGAAGATTGAAATTTTAAAACAACATCAGCTTAATCATACGGTCTCACACGATCTTCATCTTTCTAGCAGCTGGTTTGACTATTTAAACTTACGTGTTAACCGTGAGGTAATTACTGTCCATCACGTGAATAGATACTTGAAAAAGTGGAGTTCAAAACAGCAGATAGGTTCAATCACAGTTGAAAAATTACAAGCACAGTTGTATTTTCATGTTTTTCATCGCACATTTAATGAGTATATTGCACACGTGCTGTCGGGAAAAGATAGTCATCATGACTTGCCAAGCAGTTTTTATAATGGTGTCGCACAGCATCTTATCAATGAGCATTATTTAATTTATTTAAAAACACTCACCACGCCAGATATTGCTGCAGAGATGCAAGACGTACAACAACAATTCAAAACATATGCTCTATCTGAAGATGCACGTTTTGGTAGTCAATTGGCACTTAACCCTCGTTTCGTTACCGATTTCTTTGTTCAGTTAAAACAATTTTGTGATGAGAAAATACAATTACATCAGCATGTGATAGAGCGAGTCAATGCATATAGTGCTTGGATGTGGCATGTCAGTTTACTATGCTTAACACGACGCCCGATAGCTAACTTACTTGGTCAATTGAGTGACTATGATCTCAAATTGAAATTATTGTATGTAAACGATAAGAAAAATAGTAATTCTCGAAAGGATGGTCGCTTTATTCCTTTACCAAAGTTTTTTATTCAAGCATTCAACCGTTATATCAATTTTTTACAAAGTGTTGTCGACAACTATGCGGATTTATTAAAATTTGTATTCAGTAAAAGTATCTTGCTTGAGGATCTCTTTGGCCAGGTAATTGTTTATCCTAAAGAATTGCCAGTGACGGCTCAAGAATGGGCAAGCAAGAAAATAAAAATATGTTCACTTGATCGCAGTTGGGTTAACCGTTATCTCTCTCATTGTTTTTATAACAATTGGCATCGTCATTTTGATATGAATATGTTAGTGGAAAAAGGCGTTACATTTAATGTTATTCAAGCACTGTATGGCCATGATCAACGTGATCAAGAGTTATTTTATCGTTATTCCTCAGCTTCTGTACATCAGTACATGGTTCAGGTGACTCATGGTATTGATGACATGATCAAAGCCCTTAATATCGAACATTTATCGTGATAGAGCACCATTCAATAAAGGATAGATAATGATGAAAAAGAGTGATGCTATTTACGATGAAATTACGCAACAAGTAGGATTTATCTTTGATGAAATATTGAATCTTATTAACCAATCTAGACAAGAGCCGAGGGTAGTAGATGCAAAGATTAAAGAAATTTGGACAGATTTTTATGATGGATTAATTTGCTTCTTAGATCAAAAGAAATTGAATAGAAATGTACTTAGAAAACCATATATCCAACATAGTGAAAAATGTTTCTTAAAACACCGTGAGAATTACGAAAGGAACACCGAAAATGCGTACCTAATCAAACTTCGCCCGAAAACTCAATTTATTGACCCGCCACAGCGTCAGATATTAACCACAGAGGAGCGAATTAAATTGGGACGACTGCATTTTCACATTAATGCAGAGCTTAAAACTTATTGGCGGAGCAGAACTGTAGATACGAAAACACCGCAACAGTTATGGGGGAATTTTTATCTAAGCTTAATCTACTGCTCTGGTTGTAATGATTTGAGTCAGCTGACGGCAATTGGTAATACTTTGATTGATGAGATGCAGCAGTCGAGAACGTCATTGTGCTCGAAATTATACCGCGCAGACTATAAAAAGATTACTAATCCTCTTGTTCTACATTACCGCACCCAACATCGGTATTACGGCAACCAAATTGAAGAAAAGAACATTTATCAGTGGCGTCACGTGTGGTTCAATCCTTATGCACAAATGTTTATGGAGGGAATTAAACGGCAGGGAGTACTAGCACAAAATCCGCGTTGTGTCATTGAAGCCATTATTGCTGTATTTGATGTGATCAGTGTACAAGTCGATGTATCTGAACAAATACAAGAATTAAAAAAAATATTACGATGTTCCGATCAAGCACTTATAGATATGGGAGCTTTAAAAACATTCAAACATGTAAATCTAGGTTTAGAAATTCATCCAGATTTAAGCTTGGATATGTGTTTAAGTGAGGTCTTGCAAAATCGTCTTAAGACCGTGTCACTAACACCGCAAGATCAAAAGGCCGCTTGGTTTAAGGAACAGGCCTTAACAAAAGATGATGCGTTTACTTCATCATCTCAAAGACCCTCATTACAAACTGAAGTGGCTCAGTTAGAAATGATCACGGCACATCAACAACTTAAGGAAATTCCGTTTGAACTAATGTTATTTGAACGTGATGAAGAAAAATCAAAACAGAACAAGAAGCGACAACGTAAAAGCGAAAGTATTAAATTGATGCGTTGGAAGCATATCCAAAAAAGTTTACAAAAGAAAAAAACAGCAGTGCATAGCAAAGAACAAAATCTTATTGAGGCCCAGCTGAGATTGTTAGGTTGGATTTTTGATTTAAAAGAGAAAAATAATAAAGTGAGTTCAATCGAGCGTTATCTCAGTAGCATGGCGAAAGATTATTTATTTCATATATATATGTATGAAGACGCGATTGAAACAATGAATACTCAAGACTATGAAGAGCTGTATGAATCCATCCTAAATGGTATCGACGATCGTGATGAAATTCAACGCACATCGAAACCGAACATGCGTCAAGGTCGCGCTCAGTATGCATTTGGACGGCTCAAGTCATTTCATACATTCTGTATACAAAAATATGGAACTCCACAAGTGAGTAACTTTAAATACAATACTTTTCAGCGAGTACAGTTGTGTCACGCAAAGTTAGTCAGTCCACAAATTTTTAATCAATTGAAACAAAAATTGATGTTGAAAATCAACGCCTGTTCAACGTTACAAGAGCAAGAGTATATGCAGCAGCTGCAACTGATGTATTTATTGGCTTACAGACTGGGACTTCGTCTCAATGAAATTCGAGGACTTACATTCGCAGAAATTATCTGCCCTGAGCTCATCTGGAAAAATTCACAGCATAATCAAGATATACAAATTCGGATCACCTTAAAAAATAATGTATATCGAAGACTAAAAAGCCAAAATGCAAATCGTCAATTGGACCTCAATGCGGTCTTACTCAAAGACGAAATGGAATTTATTAAACAATATCTAAATACTTATTTTTCGCATATCAATCTAATTCAGCCGATTGATAAGCGGCTCGTTTTTTCGAGTAAAGGAGAAATTCTTAGCGAGTTATATATAACTCAAATGACACAAATACTCTTTAATGAAATTATAGGTAAAGATCACAATTATAGCTTTCATAGTTTCCGCCATAGTGCTGCAAATCATTTAGCTATCGCATGGTGTGGTTCAAAGGAAATGGTTATGACTTATACGGACTATACTTGGAATCATGCCAAATTGATGCGTAAATATTTATTTGGAGAATGTGCAATAGAACATGAGGGTGTGATTCAACATAAGTGGCGTCTGTTAGCAGATTGGATGGGGCATAGCTCAATTGAACAAACAGCATCTCACTATTTACATACGCTTGATCTGCTAGCGATTGATCGGATTTACAATACGCCGTGTCTAGTCCATCACTCTTTAGTAAATACATTACTAGGGGAGCAACAGACTAAAGATGAGATAGATCTGCGTCAGTATATTCAAAATAATAAGGGCTTTGACTTCTATCACCAGTCTTTAGCATTAAAGAAGTTACAACCATTCCCTATAATTAAAACCCAGTCAGATATGACGGCATCATCATATGAAATTATACGTTGTTACATTGAACGTTCAGAATATAAAGAGCATATTTGGCTTCAGCGTTGTATCTGGTTAGCTGCGAAATGGAAGTCACCCAAACTTAGTAAACTTAAGTGGGAGCAAAACAGTACAGAATCGATGGATGAGCAATATTTACTTGAATTTTACGATGATGCTCTTAAAAGAAATTTTGATCCAAAAACACTGGTTCTATTCACAGAACTAGAGCAACCTTTAAAAGCTAAAGCCTTGTCTGCTTTAGCAATCTTAATTCAACATACCAAGCTAAGAAAAAACTATATTCATTTTCAATATCGTTTTGATGAGAATAACAAACCAAAAATGAAATGGATTATGGGGGATTTTATCATCGGCATTCAGCAACTTTTACCAGATAACGTCAAGTTGAAAACGGATAATTATCCAGTGAATATTAAGCAGAAAAGCCGTGAAATTAAGGTGAGTTTTCGTGACGGAAATGAGAAAAATATTACGCTATGTGTTGTGTTTGGTTTGATGTTAGAGGCTATAAAAAACGATTATTTATGGGAAATAGCCTAAGCTATATATTTTTATTTAAAATTAGGTCTGTTGACATTTCATAATGGTAATCAAATAAATATACAAGCTAAAGCAACTGAATTTTCATAGTTCTGCTTTAGCTTGTCATAGCGTGTTGAAATTCTTCTAAATTGCTTGAGTCTTGCGAATATATTCTCAACAAAGTGTCTGAATTTATATAAGTGCCAATCCATATAATGATTGTTCGAAAATGTGTTGGATTTCTTTGGAATATTTGGGACTGTAAATGCTTCTACTGCAATAAACCGATGTGTAATGGCAATTACGCCGTTGATCATTTCATTTCATGGTCTATGTATCCATCAGATACAGCTCATAACTTCGTATTGGCAGATTCAAGCTGTAATTCTAAGAAAAGTAATTTACTGGCATCTGATGAATTTTTGCATAAGTGGTACGAGCGGAATGAAGAGCAGGATTTGATTATTGTAGATCAGATATCAGTGCTCGGTTTTTTAACAGATAAAGAGCGGTCACATAAAGTGGCGGAGTGGTCATATGCTCAAGGGAAAGAAAATAATTATTTGATGTGGATGGGTGCAAATAGCAAATAAATTATGGCTCCCCTGAGATTAGACTAAAAATCCAATTGCTTTAAAAATACCGTCAAAAATGTTTACTGTATATTTGCTGTAGGGTAATCTTAAAGCTGCTATTTATTGACTGATTGGTATATGACGACAGATAAGCATGAAGTCCTGCTACGAATGCGAGCGATCGAGCTGCTTGCTTACTGGGAAGGTCGTTTGGTCACCAATCGTTTAATGAGCTGGTTTGGGCTCAGTCGACAGCAGGCTTCTACTGATATCAAACGCTATAATACGCTGTATAACCCCGATGCCTTGATTCATGATCCATCAGTAAAAGGCTATGTGCCTAAAGCCAGTTTTCAACCGGTACTGACTACAGCGCATATCAATGAGTATCTCAACATGCTTTCGGGCTTGGTCAGTGAATCACATGCCCTGATTGCGACACCAGAACCGAATCTTGCAGCAGTTCAATTACCTGATCGCAGTGTACGTCCTGAAGTGATTCGGGAAGTTTTGCGTGCCTGCCGAAACCAAAACACTTTAAAAATGATTTATGCCTCGATGCAGAATCCGCAGTGGCATGAGCGCATCATTTCCCCACACACCCTGGTGTATACCGGTTTTCGCTGGCATGTTCGTGCCTATTGCCATCAGAGCAAGCAGTTTAAGGACTTTTTACTCTCCAGGATTGATCGCACACCTGTTGTGGTGGCGATTGAGTCAGTAGACCCTGCTCAGGATCAGCAATGGCATGAAGAAATTGTACTGACGCTGATCCCTAATCCAAAATTGAACTCATCACAACAAGCGCTGGTCGAAAAAGACTTCGGCATGCCTGATGGCAGATTACAGATTCCGGTGAAAAAAGCCCTGGCTCACTATACTTTGCAGCGATATCAGGCCGCGATCACGCTGGCTGAGGCGGATGATGCCTTGAAATATCCCTTGGTACTACAACGCTCAGATATCGAAAAGCTGTCGTCTTACCTGTTTGATCAGGCCTCATAGGAGATTGGCCATGTTAGAACAATTTCATTATGACAGTGACCTGATTGGTGGTTCACTGATGGTGCGTGAAAGCCGGCTGATCGCGGATCTGTTATTACGAGAAGCGACTCCAGAACAATGGCATCAGGCCATTCAGATTGACAATATTCTGCAAAAAAGAACGCCTGCTTCAGCCCAACGTAACGCCACTGCCATTCGTAAGCGTCTTGAGCGCTTAGAGCCTGATTTCTGGAAAGCTTTGCGTGATGGGGATGATGAGCTGGCGACCCAGGTGGCTTTTTGTGGGGCACTGGAACGCAACCTGTTGCTGCTTGAGTTTATGGAAACGGTGATGAGGGATGCCTATATCTCCCAGGCGCAATACTTGGACAGTTATATCTGGTCAGACTTTCTGGATGAGCGCTCACAACGCGATCCGGATATCTGCGAATGGAAAGAGTCCAGCAAGAAAAAAATGGGGCAGGTGGTGTTTCGCATGCTGGCAGAAGCCGGTTACTTAAAAAGTACCCGTAAGCTGGAGTTGCAGCGCGTGATCGTCAGAGCAGAGCTGCGTAGCCTGTTGGAAGAACATTATAAACAACGCATTAAAAGATCTATGGAAGTGTCGCTATGGACGCGGTAGTTGTAGAGGGGCAGCAATGAGTCAAACAATACATGAGCGTCTGAACCAGATTCCAGAGCGAATTCTTTCCACTGAGTTTCTCACTGGACAAGGATTGGGCAATGAAATTGGCTTCTGGATTTTTGATTATGCGCCTGAAGATGAGTTGAAAGTGCGCGAATATTTGCATTTTCTCGAAGGGATGCTGGAGAAAAAACACAGTCAGCTGAAGGTGGTGAATATCAACCTGCTGCAAGCCGTGGTGGATTATCTGGCTGAGCGTAACTTCATCGATAAAGCCATTCAAATGCAAAAAGCCAAAGGCGATGAAGCGCTGCTCAAAGCCTTAAAGGGCCCACTGCATATGGATAAGTTCGCGCCGTATCTGGTGAGTAAATATGCCACCAATGCGCAAGATATTGTGTTGATGACTGGGGTTGGGTCGGTTTGGCCACTGTTACGTGCCCATCACTTATTGAACAGTTTGCATTCGTTACTGGGGCATAAGCCAGTGGTGCTGTTTTACCCAGGCTATTACGACGGTCAAGCGATGAGTTTATTTGGAAAAATTCCAAGCAACAATTACTACAGAGCATTCAGATTAGTGCCTTAAACAGGGCAAATAGAAATAAGAATTCGGGGGAATGGATTGAGATGAACATTAAAGAACTTTTTTACAAGCCATTAGATCGTGCGATTAACGGGGTCGTAAAAGCAGACCAGGATGATAATGCCACGGTTTACCAGGAGCTGGATGAGTACGTGGTCACCAATGAGCTGGAAAAGCATTTTCGTGACTTTTTCCAGTCCTATGGTACAGACCTGAGCGACCCTTCGATTGCCAATCGTGTCGGCGTGTGGATTTCTGGCTTCTTTGGTTCAGGTAAATCACATTTCCTGAAAACCTTGTCGTATATTCTGGCCAATAAAGTGGCACGTGACGCGGAAGGTAACGAACGCAGTGCTGCAGAATTCTTTGATGAAAGCAAAATCCGTGATGCGTTTATCCGTGCTGATATTGGCAAGGCCGTTAGTCATCATGCCGATGTCATCCTATTTAACATCGACAGTAAAGCCAGCTCCAATGATGATGGCAATCCGATTCTGAATGTGTTTTTACGCGTGTTTAACGAGTATCAGGGTTTTAGTGCTGACCATCCACATATTGCCCATATGGAACGTCATCTGAGCCAGAAAGGGGTCTATGAGCGCTTTAAACAGGCGTTTGAGGAATCCAGCGGCATGTCCTGGCTAGGGGAGCGTGATGGCTACCAGTTCTATCAGGATGATGTCGAAACTGCGATTTCTCAGGCACTGAATCTATCAGCAGAAGCAGCGCATAAATGGTTTGAGGATTCTGAGCAGACCTTTAGTGTTTCGGTGGAAAACTTCTGTCAGTGGGTGAAAGAATACCTGGACAGCAAAGGACCCCAGCAACGCATGTTGTTCTTGGTCGATGAAGTGGGGCAGTTTATTGGCAGCGATACTCGCTTGATGCTGACATTGCAAACCATTACTGAAAACCTAGGTACGATCTGTAAAGGCCGCGCTTGGATTATTGTCACCTCACAGGCAGACATCGATGCTGTTTTAGGTGAGATGTCTTCTTCCAAAGCCAATGACTTCTCCAAGATTGCTGGTCGTTTTAAAACCCGGTTATCACTGTCCAGTTCCAATACCGATGAAGTCATCCAGAAACGTTTATTACGTAAAACCCCAGAAGCAGAAGCATTGCTCAGATCGGTGTTTGAGCAAAAGGGCGATATCTTAAAAAACCAGATCACCTTTGACCGTTCAGGCCCAACACTCAAGAACTATGAGGGTCCAGACAGCTTTATCAATAACTATCCTTTTGCGCCGTACCATTTCCAGCTGGTGCAAAAAGTATTTGAAGAAATCCGTAAGGTCGGTGCGACCGGTGCACACCTGGCCTATGGTGAACGGTCCATGTTGGATGCGTTCCAGATGGCCGCGAATGCGATTGCCACAGATGAAGTCGGTGCCCTGGTTCCTTTCCACCGCTTCTATACTTCAGTGGAAGGATTTCTGGATACAGCAGTGAAGCGTACCATCGACCAGGCAGGGCAGAATAAGACCCTGGATGGTTTTGATGTGCAGATGCTGCGTACCCTGTTCATGATCCGCTATGTCGATATCATCAAAGGTACGCTGGATAACCTGGTGACTTTGTCGATTGAGAAAATTGATGAAGATAAGCTGGCATTGCGCAAGCGGATTGAAGAGAGCCTGCAGCGTCTGGAAAAAGAGAGCCTGATTACGAGGAATGGCGATGAGTTCCTGTTCCTGACCAATGAAGAACGTGATATCACTCGCAAAATTAAAGCCACTGACTTAGCAGCTTCAGAAGAAAATAAAGAGTTAGCCAATCTGATCTTTAAAGATTTACTGCGCGATCAGAACAAATACCGCCATCAAGCCAACAAGATGGACTATCAGATTGGACGTTTTCTGGATGGTCATAGCCTGGATGGCAAGTATGAGAGCGATTTGAAAGTTGAAATCATTTCTCCACTAGATACGGAATATAACCTCTACACTGAAGCTTACTGTATTGGTAAAAGTACTCAGGCCGAAGGGCAGATACTGTTTAAACTGGCAGACGATAAACAGTTCTTTAATGAACTGCGCACCTGGCTGAAAACCAATAAATTCATCCGCTTAAATGATGATGGCACTCAGTCCGATATTTCCCGTATTCTGGCAGACCGTGGCCGTGAGAACCAAGAACGTAAAAAACGCCTGCGTGTCCGGGTCGAAGAAATGTTGCTGGACGCGGAAAGTTATGCCTTGGGTCAACATCTACAACTTTCATCTTCAAGTCCAACCACCAAGCTGGATGAGGCTTGTCGTTATTTGCTGGAAAACACTTATACCAAACTGAGCTATCTGCAGGTCTATCAGCAGGATGCTTGGCGTGAACTGAACGCCGTCTTGACTGTGGATGATATGGCGCAACTCGGATTGTCTCTGGATGGCGGTCAGAGCAATCCCAAAGCCCTACAGGAAGTGGAGCAGTACATTGCACTACGGGCCACCGGTACAGAGCGTATTCTAGTCTCAGATGTGGTAGATCGTTTTGCCAAACGTCCTTATGGCTGGCCGGATGCCGAGATTTTACTATTGGTGGGTCAGCTGGCTGCGATGGGGCGGATTTCTCTGCAGTTAAATGGCGGCAGCTTACAGTTAAAAGATGCCTTTGAGCCTTTACAAAACAGCCGCCGTCGCCGTGATGTTTCCATTATTAAAAAGCGCCAGACTGATGATCAGGTGTTGAAACAGGCACGCCAACTGACCCAAGACCTATTCTCGGCCATGGGACCAGCGACTGAGAAAGAGCTGTTTGAATTCTATTTGCAGCATTTTAAGACTTGGTTAGCCAACTTTAAATCGTATAAGAGTAAAACTGATGTTGGGCAGTTCCCGGGCAAGAAAGTGATTGAAAAGTCGATTCTGACTTTGGAGCGCTTGCTGGCGAATAGCGACAGCTTCGATTTCTTTAAGGCCGTGGTTGAGAACAAGGACGACTATCTGGATCTGGAAGAAGATTATCGTGATATTCATGAGTTCTTCACTAACCAGATGCCGAGCTGGCAGCAACTGCAACAGGCCTTACGTCATTTTGAGAAAAACAAACAGGCGCTGGGCAGTGATGAGGTGGCAAAAAAAGCCCTCTCTGAATTACATCGCATTTCGACCCTTGAATCACCATATGGTTTACTCAATAAAATCGCTGATTTGGTTCGCACTGTGGAAAGCGTCAATGAGCGACTGTTGAGTGAGAAGCGCAATCAGGCGATAGAACACATTGATGACAAGATCAAACAGTTAGAAGCCGAGATTAAAAACAGTGGCATCGCTACCGCTGAGCTGAGTAACAAGCTATTACGCCCACTACAACTGCTGAAAACGGATATTGAAGTGGAAACTAGCCTGTCCACCATCTATATGTTGCAAACTCAAACCGCCGTGGAGCGTTTTGATGAAGCCTTGTATGAGTTGGAAAGCGAAGTTCAGACGGAAATCCAGCGTCAGGCCAAAGCGGCACAACTGGCTCAGAGCAAAGCAGAGAGTGTAACCAACACTGCAACCACCTCCAGCCCAGTTACATCAACACCTGCTGCGAGTCCGGTACAGCCTGCGACAGCCGTAGTGCCACCGAAACCTGTTGTCGAAGTCGATGTCGCCAGCATTTACAGCAAAAGTTCAAGTAGTGTTTACCTGGAAACAGAAGAATCAGTGGATCAGTTTGTAGACGCACTCAAAGCTGAATTGAAAAAAATTGTGGGTGACAAAAAGCGTGTGCGTATTCGCTAACTTGGGTTAGGGATATCGGCATCAGCAATCAATTGAAGGTTTTTAA